>NZ_AP025943.1:0-2400000 GCF_026072915.1 Akkermansia biwaensis | reverse complement strand
GTGGGCCTGGCCGGCAACCTGCCGCCCGTCATGCAAAAGCGGAACAAGAATAATGTGCAGGAAGGCATCCTGATCATCCAGGGCTGCATCGTTACGCTTCTTTCCATCATGTTCGTGATCATGCCCTCCGTTCAATCCGCCTACCAGATCATCTCCCAGCTCACCATCATCCTGTACCTCATCATGTACATGCTGATGTTCGCCTCCGGCATTTATCTCCGCTACAGCGAACCGAACACTCCCCGCACCTTCCGCATTCCCGGCGGTAAAACCTTCGGCATGTGGATTGTAGGCGGCCTCGGCTTCCTGGCCAGCCTGGCGGCCTTCCTGGTCAGCTTCATCCCGCCGAACCAAATCACCGTGGGCAGCAACGCCATGTACATCATTCTGCTGGTTGTAGGCGCATTCATCTTCGCGGGCATCCCGTTCGTGATCCATGCCATGGCCAAACCCTCCTGGAAACGTCCCGTGGACCCGGAAGACGCCTTTGAACCCTTCGGCTGGGAAAAAACGAATCCGAACCGCTAGGCATCCACAACCAATAGGAGATACTCCCATGGACAACATTCCTTCCAAAGAACAAATACAAACGGCGCTGGACAATGCCTACGCCTTTGCAAAAACCGTCCAGGGCGGCAAAAACGCTTCGTACATCCCTGCCCTGGCACAGGTCCCCTCCGACCTGCTGGCCATTGCCGCCGTCACCGTCAATGGAGACGTGCTGACGGCGGGGTCCGCGGATAGGCCCTTCGCCATTGAATCCATCTCCAAGGCCTTCAACCTGGCCTACGTGATGGACCTGATAGGCATGAAACAACTGCGGACAAAAATCGGGGCGGACCCCACCGGGGAGCCGTTCAACTCCGTCATGGCCATTGAACTGCATGGCGGCAAGCCGCTCAATCCGCTGGTCAATGCGGGAGCCATGGCTACCGTCAGCCTGGTCAACGGCGCGGACGCCGATGAAATCTGGGCAAACATGATGAACAACTTCAACAGTTTCGCCAACACGGCCCTGACGGTCAACCAGGAAATCTACAAATCGGAAAGCGCCACCAACCAGCACAACCGCGGCATCGCGTGGCTGCTGGACAGCTACGGCTACTTCTACAACACGCCGCCGATGATCGTGGACCTGTACACCCGCATGTGCTCCCTCAACATCACCACCGCCCAGCTGGCCCTGATGGGCTCCTGCTACGCCAACGGAGGCGTCAACCCGGTCAGCAAAAAACGGGTTGTGAAGGAAGAAAACGTTCCGCCCATTCTGGCGGAAATGTGCATGTCCGGCCTCTATGACTCCACCGGAGACTGGATGTACAAAGCGGGACTGCCCGCCAAATCCGGCGTGGGAGGCGGCCTGGTGGCCGTATCCCCCGGCAAGATGGCCCTGGCGGCCTTCTCGCCGCCCCTGGACCCGGCGGGGAACACCGTCAGGGGGCAGGCAGCTCTTCAATCCATCATCAAGGAATTGAATTTGAACCTTTTCCGGAGTTGATTCCGGGATGAGAAGGTAAACCCGCGGAGCCAAGATCCGAAAGGATTCCCGCGGGTTTACTGTATCCCGGCATTCACCTTTTCCGGGAAATTGATTCCTTATTTTTACGGTTTTTGACCGATGGCCCGGATTTGGAATCCGTAGTCAACCTTTAATTTCAAAAAAAGAGCGGGTTAATACAACTGCAAGGCCTCTCTCCCCCCTGCTTGCCGTTCTGAAAACGGAAATATTCCAACCTTCCTTATTAACGATATAACAAGAACACTGAGGTCATTTTTTTCAGCATTTTTATTGTTCGAGATTTTGCAGATATCAGAATTCTTTCATAATGAAAAGCTTGCATCCACACCCCCAAGCAGGGAAAATTTAATAATCCGCCTGAACAGGGAATATGAAAACAGCCGGGAAAATCGGGTTACCCTTGCCACGAAAACCTTCCGGATTCCAAATCCGTTTTATTTTTCGTAGCATTTGATAGTGCAGATAAAACAGGATTATTCATCATCAAGCAAATCTACTTATGATCAAAAAATCATCTTTACTGGCCCTGATTTTGGCGGCGGCTTCCTTTTCCCATGGAGCAACCACCGCCTATATTACGTGGGACAACTCTGCCGATACAGACAAATGGACTGTTGCGGGAATCACTTCTTCCGGAACTGCTCTGTCCATGTTCGGAGAAAACGCTAAAGTAACAGTTACTGCCCAATATAATTCTGGTGGTGCATTCGCTATTGGAGGACCCGGCACGGCCTGGAATGCCGGACTACCTGAAGATGCCCTGATGAACGGGCAAGTGACTGAAGCATTTAGCAGTGTGTATGCCAGAGACGGCTCTATTACAGTAGCGTTTACAGGACTGGATAATGGAGTTTACAATTTGTCCAGCCTGATGGCGCGCGGCAATAACAACGTAGCCAATATGCTTGTTTCCGTCACGGCGGGAGGAGTGGAATATGGCAGCAACGCTTCCTACGCTACCAATACGGGGACGGCCGCAAACACCCCCGGAGACTGGACTTCCATGACGGTGGGGCAGCCTGCTTTTTCCGGGACAACCAATGCCGGGGCTTTGTATATGGACCTGACGAACATTCAGGTGACCGACGGCACCCTGACCCTGGCAATTAACGGAACTCGTGACGGCAACGCCAACAACGCGGCCTTGACATGGATAGCTCTCGAACAGGTCCCGGAACCGGCCACCTGCGCTTTGTCCGTGCTGGGCTTCGGCACACTGCTGCTGAGGCGCCGGCGCTCATAAAATCTTCATTCAGGCTTCAAAACCGCAGAAGACATTCTTCTGCGGTTTTTTCATTTTCCAGAGCCGTCTTTTTCTTCAACCCATCTCCGTCAATCCATTAAAGAACTTGCCACAAGACAGTTTTTCCTTAGAGTTCCTGCGGTATGCTTGACGCTCTGCAAAATGCTTTCTTCCAAACCGGAGACATGCTCACCTCCCGGCTGTCCGCCTTCAGTTCCTTTCTGTGGGGATGGCCCCTGCTCATTCTGCTGCTGGGCACGCATCTGTACCTGACCGTCATTCTGCGTTTTCCGCAGCGCTACCTGCTCAAGGCCCTGAAACTGTACTTTGTGAAGGACCACACGGACAAGGGGGACATTTCCCCGTTCAGCTCCCTGATGGTGGCCCTGGCGGCCAACATCGGCGCGGGGAACATCATCGGTGTGGGAGTGGCCATTGCCGCTGGGGGACCCGGCGCCATCTTCTGGTGCTGGCTGACGGGGGTTCTGGGCATGGCCACGCGCTACTCGGAAGGGCTGCTTGCCATCAAGTACCGTGTGGAAAACAAGGACGGCAACATGAGCGGCGGCCCGATGTTCGTGCTGGAACGCGGCATGAAATGCAAATGGCTGGGCGTACTCTTCGCCGTTTTCACGGCCATTGCCGCCTTTGGCATCGGCAACCTGACTCAGGGAAACGCGGCCGCGGAACAGCTTTATCACGCCTTCTCCATTCCTGCTTGGGGAACGGCCACGGTGCTGACGGCCCTGACGGCCCTGGTCATGCTGGGCGGCATCCGGGGGATCGCCCGTGTATGCGCCTTTTTCGTTCCGGTCATGGCAGTCCTGTATATTCTTGGATGCATGTACATTCTGATCGTCCAGGCGGACTACATTCTTCCCGCCATCCGGTACATTCTGGACTGCGCCTTCACGGGAGAAGCCGCCGCGGGCGGCGTCGTGGGAGCCGCCGTCATGACTGCCATGAGGACCGGCGTGGCCCGGGGCCTGTTTTCCAATGAGGCCGGACTGGGTTCCGCCGCCATAGCCTCCGCTGCGGCCCAAAACCGCAACCCCGTCCGGCAGGCGCTCATTTCCTCCAGCGGCCCCTTCTGGGATACGGTGGTCATCTGCGCCCTGACGGGCATCGTGCTCACCACCAGCATCATCGCCCATCCGGACATTTCATGCAGCGACGGCTCCCGCCTCACCACGCTGGCATTCAGCAAAATCCCCTACATGGGCTCTCCCCTGCTGACACTCAGCCTGGTTACCTTCGTCGTATCCACCATTCTCGGCTGGTCCTACTTTGGAGAAAAAGCCCTGGAATACCTGGGTGGCCTGAAACTGGTCACACCCTACCGCGTCATCTGGGTGGCGGCCGTCTTTACGGGCTGCATCTCAAAAATAGACCTGGTCTGGGTCTTTGCGGATTGTGCCAACGGCCTGATGGCCCTGCCCAACCTCATTTCCCTGATTGCCCTTTCCGGCGTGCTGGTCCAGCAAACCCGGTATTACCTCTGGCAGCACAGGCTGGACGAATATGACGAATCCCACGTTCCGGAAGGCAAATAGCATAATTTTTTACTTCATGTTCAAATAATCCTTGCCTTTGGAACAGTGATGGTGTTTACTTCGCCGCGCAGTCCCTGCAAACCTAAAAGTCGCGTTCGTCTAGCGGTCTAGGACTCCCGCCTTTCACGCGGGCAACACGGGTTCGAGTCCCGTACGCGATGCCACTTCTCACAAGAAGCAGAAAGAAAAAAGCCTGATTTTATCAGGCTTTTTCTATTTTGAATGAAGCTGCCGGAAGGGAGCGAAAAAGTACGGCACTATTTTATTGGAATCGCATTTTTAAATTTCAACGCTTTACGCGTGATGATATATATTCCAAATTGTTACAGATTTCTGGTGAAGTGATATGAACGATTGCCGTTTTACCCTACCAAGGAGAAAAACATCAACCACGGAAATCCTCCACCTAGTAATTTTGGCCTGTAAAAAGAGTTAACGGTCAAAAAAGATGGGGACTTCCCATTGGTGAAGACTATTCAGAATTCATTAAGGCGGAGGCACCGGAATTCTCAACCACTTCACAACAACCAACAAAAAGGGACATGAACAAGATTATTACAGTAAACGGAATCCTTGTGGCAACACAGAACGATTTATCCAAACACGCCGAAAACACGGTTTCCCATATTACAGAAGAAGAACGTACGGCATGGAATAAAAAGGCAGATGCGGCCGATCTTGACTCCAAAGTGGACACAGCTACTTTCAACACTCATCAAACAGACACCGCGGTTCATGTAACGGAAACGGAAAAAGAAACATGGAATTCCGGCATGATTGTTCCCAGCCCGTTCGGCTACCCGCAAATCGGGGATTATAAAATTACTCTGGGAAGCCGTGGATATTCCTTAACCCTGGAAGCAGGAATACAAGGCGGTACGCTATTTTTGTCATCAACTATGGGCAATAAAAAGTTATATATCTCTGATCTTTTCATGCTTGCCGAACACACGCAGGAACTTTTAGCCCTCTGCAATCAACGGGCAGCAAATAATTAATTCAATCACCAGGCGCCTCAAACAAGATCACTTGTTCAGGCAGTGGCGAAGGCTAGGCACAGAATGCACATCTCACCATGAAAAGAAAAGCGCTTCAGGAATAACTCCTGTGGTCATGGATAAAGTCCGCGCTTCATGGACCTTTCAAGGAAGTACTCTTCTGGACAGGTCATGTTCGCGGGCTTTATTGTCAATAACTCCCTGTATTATGATAGAAACTTCCCCATCTAGAATGATGTCCTGTATTTTGATAGACAGGAGATAATACAGGATATGCAATGATTTAAGTCTCTTCATCTCCCTTACCTTCCCGGGGTTTGATACTCGCAGGAAAATTTCTCCACATCTTGGGAAGATGCGGTTTTTCTTTATTCCGGCCTTTCTGGAACCGGGAACGTTCCGAGCTTCATATTCCAGGCGGGAAGCTGTTCCGCCATACGGCGGTCATGTCTTACATCTTCCCGGATTTGACTTTCAGAAAGTCACGTTATCTTTTAGTATTTCGTACACGAAAACGCCATGGATTACACGCCTCTCATTGAAAAACGCCGCCAGCGCCTGGAAGAATTGGAAACGGTCATTGCAGAACCGGATTTTTTCAGCGACCAGAAAAAAGCGTCGGAGATCATGAGGGAACACCGGCGCCTGAAGGAACTGCTGGAAACCTGGGACGAGCTGAACGGCACGGAACAGCAATTGGCGGACAACCAGGAACTGGCGAAGACAGATGATCCGGAACTGGCGGAGCTTGCAGCCCTGGAGATTCCCGAGCTGGAAGCCAGGCTGGAAAAATTGCGCAGCGACGTTCAATACAGCCTGCTGCCCCGGGACACCACGGAAGACCGCGACGCCATCATTGAAATCCGCGCCGGCACGGGCGGCGATGAAGCTTCCCTGTTCGCGGGCGACCTGCTCCGGATGTACCAGCGTTTTGCGGAAGAACGCGGCTGGCGCTTTGAACACATGGAAAGCAGCCCGTCCGACGTAGGCGGCTTCAAGGAAGTCGTCTGCCGCATTGCCGGGGACGAGGTGTTCCGCTACCTGAAGTACGAAGGGGGCGTCCACCGGGTCCAGCGCGTGCCCGCTACGGAAACGCAGGGACGCATCCACACCTCCACCGCCACCGTGGCCGTCATGCCGGAGGCGGAAGAAGTGGACATAGAAATTCGCCCGGAGGACCTCCGCATTGAAGTATGCCGCTCCGGCGGCGCAGGCGGACAGCACGTGAACAAGACGGAATCCGCGGTGCAGATCTGGCACATCCCCACGGGCGTCTATGTCCGGTGCGAAGAAGAGCGCAGCCAGATGAAAAACCGCGAAAAGGGCATGAAAATCCTGCGAGCCAAGCTGTTTGAAGCCAAAAAGCGCGAGGAGGCGGAAAAGTACTCTGCCGCGCGGCGCAGCCTGATCGGTTCCGGAGGCCGTGAAGAAAAAATCAGAACGTACAATTTCCCGCAGAATCGCCTGACGGACCACCGCATCGGCTACACGTCCCACAATCTGGACGGCATCCTGATGGGCCAGATGGAGGATCTGATCATGGCCCTGCAGCATGAAGAAATGCAGGAACGCCTGGCGGAAGCCGGCATGTCCTAATCCCCTTCCCCCTTTCATGAAAACCTTACTGGAAGTTTTGCAGTCCGGCACGGAGTATCTGGCACGCCAGGGCTGCGACGAGGCACGCGCCACCATGCAGCACCTGATGGCCCACGTTCTGCACTGCAACCGCACGGCTCTTTATTCTCAGTTTGACAGGCCTGTTGAGGAAGAAGAACTGGCCCCCCTCCGCCAGCTTTTGAAGCGCAAGGCCGCCGGAGAACCGCTGCAGCACCTGCTGGGAACCACGGAGTTTTTCCGCCGGGAGTTCCTGACGGACGCCCGCGCCCTGATTCCGCGGCCGGAAACGGAAGAACTGGTGGAAATGGTACTGAACAGGATTCCCGCCCATCCCGTCCGCGTTCTGGACATGGGTACCGGGTCCGGAATCATCGGCATCACGCTGGCCCTGGAATTAAAGGACCGCGCACGGGAAGTCGTTCTGGCGGACATTTCCCCCAAGGCGCTGGATCTGGCCCTGGAAAACGCCATGAGGCTGGGAGCCAGGGTTTCCACCATCCAGACGGACCTGTTTGAAAACCTGCCTGCCACTCCGGCCGACGAAGAACGGCAGTCTGCGGCAGAACCGGAACAGCATACGGAAGAAGCCGTGGAACAGCCCCGGACCGTGCAGGAAACCCGCTTTGACGTCATTGTGGCCAACCTGCCCTATATTGCGGACGGCGAGGAACTTGCTCCGGAAGTGATGAGAGACCCGCACACGGCCCTGTTCGGCGGCCCCCAGGGGTGGGAAATCATTGAACGTTTTCTTTCCCAAGCCCGCGATTACCTGACGGAAAACGGATTCGTGGCCCTGGAAATAGGCCATGACCAGGCCGCCGCCGTCACCAGGATCATGGATGGCTGCGGCTACAACCACATGGAAGTGCTGAAGGACATGAGCGGCATTTCCCGTTTTCCCTTCGCTTACCGTTAATCCCTTTCATTTTTCATCCCATGCTGGCGGCGCGCATCCTGGTTGACGGTCAAAGCGACCTGGTGCTGGATTACGGCATTCCTCCGGAAGCCGGAAACGTCCGGCCCGGATGCCGCGTGCAGATTCCCCTGCGCAACAGAACGGCTACGGGAACCGTTCTTACCCTTTCCGAGCCCGACCCGGCGTGGCAGGACAGGCTCAAGCCGATTCTCAAGCTGATTGACCCGGAACCGCTGATTTCCCCAGTGATGATGGATCTGGCCGCATGGGCCGCCGACTATTATTCCGTCGCCCTGGACCAGATGATCCGCTGCCTGCTGCCGGAAACCGTCCGGCAGGAAAACACGTCGGAGAAAATCCGCAAAATGGTGCATCTGGAAAAACAGCCAACCCGGGAAGAACTGGACGCACTGTACCGCAAGGCTCCCCGCCAGGCTCAAATGCTGGATTATTTTTCAACGACGGAACAGAAGGCGGCTCCTCTGTCGGAATTCGGCCCCGGGGCCCTGAACATCGCCCGCGGCCTGGCAGGCAAAGGCTTCATTTCCCTGCGGGAGGAATCCGTCCACCGGGACCCTATGACCGGGGAGCAATTCGCCCCCAGCCTGTCCATGAAGCTGAATCCCCAGCAGGAAAAAGCCCTGGAAGCTGTCACGGCCATGTGCCGGGCGGAAACCAAAAGGCCGGTACTCCTTCAGGGCGTTACCGGTTCCGGCAAGACGGAAGTTTATCTCCAGGCGGTCTCCCAAATCGTGCAGGAGGGGAAATCCGCCCTGATCATGGTGCCGGAAATCTCCCTGACGCCCCAGACCGTCCAGCGTTTCAAATCCCGCTTTGCGGACATGCCTTCTTCCGTGGCCGTACTTCACAGCCTGCTCTCCGACGGAGAGCGCTTTGACGAATGGCATGCTATCCGGTCCGGAAAGGCGCGTATCGTCGTCGGGCCCCGCTCCGCCGTCTTCGCTCCTCTCCAGAATCTGGGCCTGATTATTGTGGATGAAGAGCACGACGCCTCCTATAAGCAGGAAAGCTCACCCCGCTACCACGGCCGCGACCTGGCGGTCCTGCGCGCCCATCTGGAAGGCTGTGCCGTCGTCCTGGGGTCCGCCACGCCGTCCCTGGAAAGCATCCACAACGCCCAGACCGGAAAATACGCCCTGGCCAGGCTGACGGAACGTGCGGACGGCCAGCAACTGCCGCTGATCCGCATTCTGGACATGAAAACGGAGGGTAAAAACAAAGCCGGCCCCAATGTGCTTTCGGAACGCCTCAGAATGTCCATCGACCGCCGCCTGGACAGGGGGGAGCAAGTGATCCTGCTGCTCAATCGCCGCGGATTCGCACGTTCCATCCAGTGCCCGGACTGCGGGCACGTCATCACGTGCATGCACTGTTCCCTTCCCCTCACCTACCACCGCACGGAAGACCGCCTGATGTGCCATTTGTGCGGTTTCAAGTCCCTGGTGCCCAGAACCTGCCCGGAATGCAAATCCGCCAGCATCCTTCTCCAGGGCTACGGTACCCAGAAAGTGGAGGAAATCCTGCGCCGCACCTTTCCCGCGGCGCGCATCACGCGCGTGGACGCAGACGTGGCGCGGAGGAAAAACGCCGTCAGAGACATCCTGAACCAGTTCCGGGCCCGTAAAATAGACATTCTGTTGGGAACCCAGATGATCGCCAAAGGCCTGGATTTTCCGGGCGTCACACTGGTGGGTGTGCTCAATGCGGACCTGGGCCTTTACATTCCCGACCCGCGGGCAGGCGAACGCACCTTCCAGCTCCTGACGCAGGTGGCGGGCCGCGCAGGCCGCGGAGACCTGTCCGGGGAAGTCATTATCCAGACGTTCACCCCGCAGTCCCCCTCCCTGCAATATGCACGGCATCATGATACGGACGGCTACGCGGCTCAGGAACTGGAAGTGCGCCGTGCCTTCGATCTTCCGCCCTTCACCCACATCGCCGTGCTGACGATCCGTTCCCAGCATGAAAACATGGCGGAATTCGCCACCCGGACCCTGGGAGCCAGGCTCCGCGGAATGCTGCCGCCGGACACGACGATGACGGACCCAATGCCCGCGCCCATTCCCCGTGCCCACGGCCAGTTCAGGTACCAGATCACGGTCAAGGGACCTTCCGCGCGCGCCATCTCACGCGCACTCAGAAAGCTGGTGCAGGAAGCCGGGCTGGGAGACGACCTGACGGCCGTCATTGACGTGGACGCCATGTCATTCATGTAAGCTGTCTTGCCAAAACAGGGGGGTGGGACTAGGATTTCCGCACAACGCAACTTACTATTATGCTACTTCATTTCTATAAAATGACGGGCGCCGGCAATGACTTTGTCATGGTGGACAACCGCGACGAAAGCCTCTCTTCCGTGCTGGACAAGGAAACCATAGAAGCCCTGTGTGACCGCCGCTTCGGCATCGGCGCGGACGGCCTGATTGCCGTGGAGTCCTCCCAGGGAAAAGGCGGTGCGGTGCGCATGCGCTATTACAATTCCGACGGCGGAGAAGCGGAAATGTGCGGCAACGGAGCGCGCTGTTTCGGCAACTTTGCCGCAGCCCTGCTCCGCCATGACCGGACCAAGCCCCTTCCCTTCGAAACCATGGCGGGCATCGTCACCGCCTCCTTCAGGGAGGACGGCAATGTCACCGTCAACCTGACGGAACCGCATTCCCTCCAGCTTTTTGTGCTGAATGCAGACCACGTCGTCGGAACGGACGTCCATTTCCTGAACACCGGCGTCCCCCATGCCGTGGCTTTCCTGGACAGTCTGGAAGACGCGGACATCGTCAACATGGGAGCCTACCTGCGCTACCATGACTCTTTCTCCCCCAAGGGCACCAACGCCAACTTCGCAGAAGTGCTGTCTCCCCGCCACATCGCCATACGCACCTATGAACGGGGAGTGGAGGACGAAACGCTTGCCTGCGGCACCGGCATGACTGCCAGCGCCCTGATTCACGCCGTACTGACGGATGCTCCTTCCCCCATCAAAGTGGACGTAGCGGGTGGAGACACGCTGGAAGTCGGCTTCACACGCACGGGAGACCACTTCACCAACGTCACCCTCACCGGGCCGGCGGACCTTGTCTTTGAAGGGGACATTGAAGTCTGAACCACCTCCATTCAAGGAAACGGGCAGGGACGGAAGCAAACGTCTCCGCCTGTTATTTTTTCAGTAAAACGCACTCAGCCCTCTTGTAGCCTCCATAGCCGTTGCAGAATGCCTTGTACACGGCAGGCCCCATGTTCGTCTCACAATAATACTTCACGGTGATGCCGTCGCTTCCCTGTTCCATGCCCAGAAAACGGGAGGACAGCAGCATCAGGTTGTTCCGGTAATTCCACACGGCCATATCCCGCTTCATTTCCTCCTGGATTCTTTCACAGAGGTAATCCTGGGGCGGTGGAAACAAAACGGCGCACACGACGCCGATCACGCAAATACCAGGAATCACGCCCAAGGCGAGCACGGCATTGCATTTCCTCACCAAAGGCGCATGGGATTGAAACTTCCTTCTCATGATGAAGAGGAGGAAATACCCCGTGAGCAGCATGATTGAAAAACTGGCATTCACATACTCGAACGCCAGACTCATAACGCCCAGGGCCACAAACCCCACGCCTTTCCATTTATTTTTTCCGGAAGGAAGACAAGTACACAAAAACACATATACGGTATAACCCAGCAGGCAAAGCAAAGGCACCAATATCCCCTTGAATATGCACTCCACCATGCAGTCCCACGGATACTCCCTGCTGGGGCAGCACGCCTCTTCAAGAAACATGCAGATCATGCTCAGTAGGACCAAGGCCACAAGAAGCAAATATTTTGTTTTTCTGGAATCAGTCAAAAACCATAATAAAACAATGCTGAACGGGAACAAATAATAGCCCATTCCTATAAATACAGTAGATAGCAAAGGAATGTGAGGAAGAATGTTCATAGGCAATAATTATTGGAATTTAGTTTTTTGAGAAACGTGAGAGCGTTGGAACAGCGGTAATAATAATTGGAAACAAAATAAATTCAAACAAACGTTTTCAAAAAATAAATAAAAATTCCTTTCCATTTTTCCAAAAGCATTCACTTCCATTCGGAAGCTTGACAAAGCAGCTTCCCGAAATAGAAATTGACGTCATCATGAAACCGCCGCTTCTGTTCACAGCCTCTGCCATGACAGTCTTTCCTCTCCTTTCCCAATGCACCCACAAGCCGCTCCTGCCGGATTACGAGCCTCTCTGCGCTCACACGACACCCGGAACGCGCCGGGCACAATCTCTCCTCTCCGCCCGGAACACAAAAGTGTACCGGGTCGGCCCCAGAGGAGGAATTTACCATGTCAACGAGCATAATGAAAAAGTTTACCTAAAAACCCCGCCAGCACAATAAAACATCATTCCCCACTGTCATAGTTTTCCAAACGGGAAACAAATATTTATCCCAATGAAACAGCAATTTTCATCTTTGGAAGATTTTTCTCTAAAAACAATCGCCAAACTTATTTTCTTCTTGCCAAAATGAATATGCGCGGGTAATGTTTGCCGCACCACAACACTACATGGTGTCGGTAGTTCAATGGTAGAGCCCCAGATTGTGATTCTGGTTGTTGCGGGTTCGAGCCCCGTCCGACACCCCATCCCTTTCCTAAAAAAGAGCACTTCCGGTGCTCTTTTTTACTTCACCCCCTCTCCGTTCGCATGCGCAACCCCGAATTCGTCAAAGCCGCCTTCTCCGCCATTGCAACGCGTTATGTAGCCACCAACCATGTCTTGAGCATGGGGGTGGACCTGCTGTGGCGGCAGCGTGTCGTTCAGCTGGTCTCGGAATGGAAGCCGAAACGCCTGCTGGATCTGGCCACCGGCACGGGCGACCTGGCCCTGGCCATCCTGCGCGCCATGCCGGAAATACGCCTGACGGGGTCCGACTTCTGCCAGCCCATGCTGGATGTAGCCGCTGAACGGGGACTGACGAATCTGGTTTGTGCGGATGCCATGAACCTTCCCTTCCCCTCCGCTTCCTACGATGCCGTCACCGTAGCCTTCGGGCTGCGCAACATGGCCAGCTATCCGGACGCCCTGAAGGAAATGGGACGCATGCTGCGCCCCGGAGGGCACCTGCTCATCCTGGACTTTTCCCTGCCTGAAAACCTGCTGAAGCGCCCTTACCGTTTCTACCTGCACCGCATCCTTCCGCTCATCGCCGGATGGATGACCGGCCACCGCGAGGCCTACGACTACCTGGCCGACAGCATTGAAGCGTTCCCCAGCGGAGAAGATATGAAAAACCTGCTCCGGAACTGCGGGTACACCAATATCACGGCGGAACCCCTCAACGGAGGCATCGCCAGCATTTACACGGCCCAGAAATGAGTGCGGGAGACGCAAGAGAAGGCATCATCCGCGGCCGGGCTTCCCGTGCGCGGCTGGGCGGCAAACTGGCCGGGCTTTCACTGCCCCGGCAGATAGCCGTCATTGCCTTCTGGCCCTTTCTGGAACAGCTGCTGAGCTTCTTCGTCACCTCGTCGGACCTTTTCATCGCCACCAAGATAGGGGTGGACGCCCAGGACACCATCAACATCTCCGACGGCATGGGAGCCGTCGTATTCCTCATGTGGTTCGGCTTTGTGATCCAGGGTTCCATCATGATGGGAGCCACAGCCATCGTTTCCCGCATGACGGGGGCCAGGGACTACTCCCAGGCCCAGCACGGGCTGCACCAGGCCGCCATGCTCGGCCTGCTCGCCGGGATCATCTCCTGCGGGCTGCTCTTTGCATGCAGCGGATTCCTGGTCACCCACGTGTTGACCATGAATGAAGCCGCGCGGGAATACGCCCTGCAATACGTGTATGTAGCCGCATTCGCGGCCCCCTTCAGCGGCGTGGTCTTTGCCGTCAACGCGGCGCTTCGCGGTTCCGGGGATACCCGGTTGCCCTTCTGGATCATGATGAATGTGGGCATCCTCAATGTCATCTTCAGCGTCCTCTTCGTCTTTGCGGAAGCCCCGCTGGGCGGCTGGCGCATCGGCGGCATCGCGGCGGGAACGGTCTGCGGCTACGGTATCAGCATGTGCCTGCTTCTCTTCATCATGCTGCGGCGCAGGAAAAAAATCTTCGCGGAACATCCCGGTCTGTCCCTGGAAGAACTGGTCAGGGAAAAGGGAGAACACTATGCGCCGCCTCTGTACCTCTCCTTCTCCCATCTCCGGCCGGACATGGGCATGCAGAAGCGCATCCTGAAAATCGGCCTCCCGCAGGCGGTGGAAGTATTCGGCATGTGGGGCATCCAGATGTTCTGTCTCTCCATCATCAGCGAGCTTCCCATCACGGGCGTGCTGGGCGTCCACAACATTGCCGTGCGCATTGAATCCCTCAGCTTCCTGCCCGGCTTCGCCATCGGCATGGCAGCCTCCACACTGGTGGGGCAGTACCTGGGCGCCAGGAATGCGCTGATGGCCCGCATCACCATCTGGAAATGCATGCGGTACGCCCTCATCTTCATGACAGGCCTGGGTGTGCTCTTCTGCGCCTTCCCCGCCCTCTTCATGCAGATATTCTCCAATGGAAACATGACGCTCATTGACACGGGCATCCCCGTCCTGCGCACCATGCTCCTGGTGGAACCCTTCTTTGCAGCCTGCATCGTGATGAAAATGTCCCTGCGCGGTGCGGGAGACACGCGGCGGGTCATGCTCGTATCCTACGGCATCATGGGCTTCTTCCGGGTGGGGTGTACCTGGGCCTGGTTCAAGCTGGCCCCGGAAACCATGACCCTGTGGGGCATCTGGATGCTCTTCGCCTTTGAAATGGCCGTGCAATCCGTAATTCTTTATAAAATCGTCAAAGGACGGAGCTGGACGAAGCTACAAGTGTAACCTCCTGTGCCCGTCCTTGCGACAGGAAAACGAGCCTGAGGAGAAAACACCATCTTCCCATTCCAATCCCGTCAATTTCTTCCCCGGCCTGATTGGCTACGGCCATCCGGTCCAACAAGCGGAGCAGCACCTTATCGGAATGACCTCTTCAAGCAGCCTGTTCCTCCAGTCCTGCCAGGAAGAACTACCAGCTTCTTTCTTCCTCCGCCCATCAAAATGGCTGCCCGGTTTCCCGCCGCACAGCAACAGGCAGGAAACAAATAGCAGGCTATAATCACCATACTCCTTAAAACCTGGGAAACAGCCTTTTATTCCACTCCTTCAGAGCAGACTTCAATTTCTTCCGGTCATCTTCCTTCTTCATAGTCATCTTATCGGTGAAAAAATTTCTGTAATTGTTCATCCAAAGGCCGTCACCCCTTTTTCTCACATGTTCAACGGGAGAAGTAAAAATTTTCATCAACTCTGCATTAAATTTATCCTTCTTCTCCTGTTCCCGCTCAATCTGCCACGGCAGCCGCCTGGGTTCAGCCATCATGGCTTTCCATAATGCTTCATCTTCATCAATTCTTTTGATCTCCGCTACAACTTCCTTCAAGGATGAATAACGATGACAATTAATAAAAGCCTTCGGATTATATTCTTCCTCAACCAGAGGATTACCCCAGTAAACGGGAACGGTGCAGGCCAGAAAACTCGTTATTATCTTCTCCGTCGTATATCTCCGGTACCAGCTATTTTCACACGCTATGGAAAACTTATAGGGTTTTTTCAATAAAACGCTTCCTGCCAGCCAGTCCTCCGCCTCTCTTGGAATAAGGCATGGCGTATTATTTAAATGCTTTCCTATTGCATCCACCTTCTTGTAGGCGGAAAGCTCGGAAAACAACTGGATGCGGTACGGATGCCCCAGGCCGTGGGAATAAATATAATTGCAAAATCCGTCTTTCCCGCATAATGCATCGTCCGGATTCATTGTGTGAAGATCTTTTAATTTCATCCTCAAATCAAAAAGATAGGACATGCAAAGCAGCCGCCCATCGTCATCAGGCGCGTCAAAACCGATATGGTAATCAAACAAATTCAAATTGGGAGCCAGAGCCTCTCCCAGTACATCCATGATAACAATCTTTCCGCGGGATTCCTCCAGAAACTGAAGATAATTCTCTCTGGAAGACATATATAACCAAGGGAAGGCAATAAGAAAATCAGCCCTTTCCTTATCAATTTCAAACTCAAGAACAGATCCATCAATCTTCTGGAAACGCCGTAGAAAAAAATTAATTTGCCATTCCTCGGCGCCCTCTATGAAACCAACTTTTACCTTCATCCTAATATTGTTCAAAATCGATGAAATTATTATACAAATTCCCCACAAACAGTCAATTGGCACGGAAGGCAGGAACATGACTTTGCATCCTGCGTGCTATTAAAAGGCAAATCAGGAACACGTAAAACAATTGTCCAGTTCCATGGAAAGATTCCCTGCTTCGATTTCCAAAAGAAAATCATCTGCGGATTTCATCCATCTGCAATGGCTTTCACCAGCCTTTCTTATGGCAGCAATCTCCCCTGGAAATAGGTACTCTGATGGGCGCATATCCTCCGTACCTGATTTTTAAGGGCATATCTTCTGCAAATCCAAAACGTTCATAGCGGGATAAAAACTTTGCCTTCCCCGCCGGATTCTGCTAATATTTTCGCACGTTGTTCTTCAACGGGCTCGTAGCTCAGCGGTTAGAGCAGGGGACTCATAATCCCTTGGTCGTAGGTTCGAACCCTACCGGGCCTACCAAAACAAAGCCTTACAAGTTAACTACTTGTGGGGCTTTTTCTTTCTCTTTCTATTCCTCTCAAAAATTATTAAAAACGTGTAAAAACGCACCAAAACGTGAGGAAAATGGCACCACTTTAGCACTACCATGTTTGCCGCAGTGGCGGAAAACACATGAGTAGAGAAGTCATTTCCAGAATTACGAATAGCTGCCAGAAGAACTGGAAAGCAGGAAAGCTTCTCATCACTATTGCAGACTTTGTGGGCCACTAAGTCGTACAATAACATCTATGCAGAGGATGTGTGAATTGTATAAAACATCCGGTAATGGCGAAATTTTTATGCTCGCGATTCATCGAAATAAGTTGTCGGAGTTACAGATGACAATTGACTGGAAGCTATAAAAATTAAAACTATTTCATAAGTCACATAATTTTAATAACTTCAATAAATCTAAAAAAACTACTGAGACGGCAAATATTCTTTTACCATGACATGGACTTTTCCCGGCAAGCTGACTGGTACAACAATGCTCTCCATGGCCTTTTCACCATTACGCCCCTGGCTTTTTATCTTTGTGAAAGGCAGATTTCAGAAACGTTTCTCCAACAGAGGAACGGACCTCATTCTACCTTTCCTTTCAGACAATCACATGATGAAGGGCGTTGTCCAGAGCAAGGGAATCCTTGCCCGCCATTAAACACGCTTACCTATGCGCACGCCAAGCCTACATATAGGTCCGTTTAATAATAATTACATTTTTTTGATTTCTCTTCAAGAACGGGTCGACTGTTTTTATGATACACTTCTGATTCGTAAATTGTCTGAGGAATTAACTCCAGCATGTGCACATGCATTTCCATTCTGTGGGTTTTATTCCAGGATGTGAAATCAAATCTGAATTGATCGTTCATATTGCTTCCAAGAACTTTGTACTTCGTAAACAAAATAGAAAAATAATCATAGCCTTCATGCGTTCCATAGTAATATAGAGAAGGAGGAGCTGTTTGCGTGACTAAAGGATATACCAGCTGAGAATGAGAAACTTCTTTAACATTTAAAGAGCAACATGATTGCAGGATTATTAAAAAAATGATTATGAGTGAATACTTCATTCTATTCTCTTTTTCATTAAAATTTCCCCTGGGCCTGTTTGGTGTTTTATACTTTTGTCTATTTCCATAACTCCCATTTAGAGTCAGCATTCTTCATCCCATAGCCAATGGAACTGGCCATCCCCGAATAAGGATCAACGGGATGATCTTTCGATTACTCACCGTAGGGATACTCGATAAAAAACGACTTTATTAACTGTAAACTAATCAAATGTATTTTTCACCATCTGTCATGAGGAGAAATGGCTACTATTGCCAAATATTTATCTCCCTGAAATATTTTTTTATATAATATGAAAATCTCTCCAAACGGAAATGTCATCAATTTATGTTTATCTATTCCATTTTCTTGATTCAGGAATTTTTCCCGAATGTGTAACATACTATACGGAGTAAGATCGCCTTTTAAGAAATCATCATTTATCAATGAGTAGATTTCATGATTTTTTATTATTTCTTCATTAAAATCATTTTTTACTCCTGAAATATCCAGAATATTATCTGTACTTATGCCTGAATAAGAAACTTTTGCGTCCAGTCCGTCTTGTAATTTCAAGGCCTGCAGGTGAATGCAATCCGTCCATTGCTGATCAGTTTGGAAAATATAAATTATTCTTATTCTCCCCCGCATTGAAGTATGCAGCCTCCATGAATTTTGTGGAACACCCAGAGTATTCGCCATCATTTTTTCCCATGTATCGGGTTGAGGGGGAGATTTATCGCACCCACTGAGAATAATCATTAACAGAATTATATAAATTCTATTACATAAAATATTCATGCAAATATTCATAGAATTAATAATAGTTTTCTGTTCGTTCAATGTAAAATTACCCCAAACTTCAATTGGAAAAGATGCAGATGAATTACTTTGTCATGAACAATCGTTTCTAAAAACTGTTGTCAATCAATATTTCTTCCTGTGGGAATTACTCTCCCTTACATCGTATCAAGCTAAAAATACTCATTCAGAAATCAATAAAATAATATAGAATTTTTTAATTTCCGGTTCATGGATTTGTAAGAAAAAAGGTGCGTGTCAACGGTATCGAAAATCACTCAAATATATTTTGGGGAAACGGTTATTTCTTTTTGATAAAATCTCGGATGTTTTCGATAAAATATACTGTATCACTATCCGGAAAAACAAATACTTCTTTACTCTGTCTTTCAAAATACCCCATGCCACCGAAACATCCTTGGGGAGTGTTCACGGCACTGTATGTCAATTTTTCAAGATCATCTTTTTTTATGGCAAATGACATTTCAATCTCATGCTTGCTTGCAACATCTAAAATCGTTTTAATGTCAGAAGTTTCATCATTATAATGATAAACTTGAAAATTTATTTTATCTCCACCATTCATTGGCTTTAAAACAACATAACATTCAAACATATCTTCCATCTCTGTTATTTCTAAAGATATATAGGGGCTCTTTCCTGAAAGCACCAGGAATTTGGTTGTATCGACCAATATGGGAGAAGCTTCTATATTTACTGCGGCAAATGCCGCCAACAATAAAATAAATTTCATCATCATAATTTTTTAAGGTGTTCTTATATTCTGCCAAACGAACGGGAGATAGATACCAATTCTTGTATTTATTCTATTCGTACTTGTTTTGCTTATCTTTAGCTTTGTTAAAAATTCCCGCGGGCATCTTATCTCTGTATTATGTGCTTTCATGCCAGACTCTATCAATTCGCATCCGTACGCCGGACTGATAATTCCCTCTTGCCGCTGAATAAGGTTTCTACCTGCCATCGAATACTATTTTTGAGTTGGGAGCAAGTATATCCTCTAAATGGCCCTGTTCATGCTGTCCGATAAATTAGATATTTAGTATTAAACGAATAGGTGAATAGAAAAGACCGGAACAAGACATCCCCACAAGAAAAACTGTATTTGTTTCAGGTGTCTGGGAGACATGTTTCCGCTGGCAGCAAGTGCCATGCAAGCTTCATCCGGACTCCCATGCTTATTTATTTACAAAAAATGTATAGAGCAATAGACATGCAAGCCATCAACAACGTGTATAAAGAACTTAAGAATATGGCAATCGCTACATACCCAACAGATTGGGATAGAGCTACCAGAAGGAGTCCACACCAAATAATAAAAGACAGAGATCCCATGATCTCAGCCGTTATTTTGTATCTTTTAACTATATATTAAACTTCCTTTTTTATAAAAATTCTCTTCCTGTTTAGTTTTAGATATCAGCCAGCCCATCAAAAAAGATGAAACCAGAACCCATAATAACTCAGACATAAACCCAGAATTTTTTACTTCAAGGAGCCCATGGTGTAGGTGGTAAAGGTGAGTATGGTAAGGAGCCGGACGATTGGTCGTATCGGAAATAACCGCTCAAAAATTCGGAGGTTCATAGGATACACAAGGTTTGGGGTTAATGATTAACAAAAAAACGAGGGTAGTTCCTGAGAATCGCCCTTCTCGTACCATATGTCCGTATCCGATGTCAACGCAATTCACACGGATTTCCCGTATTTATGTTAGGAAATAATAGTGTCTATCATAATATTTATGTAACCAATTCATTTCCATCATAAGCATCCATATGATCACGAGTTGGGTTTTCCGAGTCATCTTCTGGGAGAGAAATTCAGAAAATATCTTTTTTCTCTGCGGTATAATAAATTTCCTATTTCCTACTTGCATCCTGTTTTCTCCCCTCTTCCAAAAAGATAATTTGCTGCAACCTTTAAATCATCTGGAATCTTTGAAGCTCCCTTTTTGCATTGTTGGGCCGCCCTTGATCGGTTATAAGGATGCACGCCAACGAGCAACCGTCCCAGGAGATTCTCTCAACGGGCATCTCTGGAAAATACACACTATTTGTCAACCAAACTACAGGGATGATACGCATGAAAAGATTGCTGCCGTTTTTTGCCGCTCTGCTGGGGCTCCTTCCCTGCGCCTGGAGCGCCAACATTCCCAGTGACAGCATTCCGTTCGAGCTCGGAACCGCCAGCCGCATTTACGTGAAATGCCATGTCAACGGCAGCCGGCCCCTGCTCTTCCTTTTTGATACCGGCGCCACTTCCATGGTCATCAACAGCAATTCCCTGGAAGGAATCCCGATGGAGTTCAATGAAACTATTGTGAATTACGGTGCCACGGGTTCCAATGAGGTCCGCAAAAGCGCGGAAAACAAATTTTCCGTCGGAAAGCAGTCCCTGGCCGGCGTCCCCTTCATCGCCATTCCCTACGCCCGTGACCAGTGGGACGGCGTTCTTGGCCTCTGGTTCATCCAGCGGCAGGTCACGGAAGTCAATTACACGGACCGGAAAATCTACCTGTATCCGCACGGTTCCTACACACCGCCGCCGGACGCCATCCGCCTGAAGATGGAATACGTGATGGGAATCCCCGTAGTTCCCGCCCAGGCAACGGTCAACGGGAAGGTTTACCAGCTCCGCCTGTCGGTGGATACGGGTTCCGACCGCGTTCTGGACCTCAATACCCCCTTTGTCAACAAGCACCGCCTCCTGGGCAGCCAGGTTCCGTTCTCCGTCTCCAGCATTTCCAGTTCCGATACCAATAAGGGCAGGCTAGAGAACGTCATTTTCGACAGCATCCAGCTCGGCGCCTGCAAATTGCCGCTCATTCCCGGAGCGTTTTCCACCGTCACCAGCGGCATCCAGAGCATGCCGGAGATGGACGGAGTCATGGGCAACAACCTTCTGAAGCGCTTCAACCTCGTTTACGACTCCCAAAACAGCTGCCTTTACCTGATTCCCAACAACCTGCTTTACACGCCTTTTTACGACTGCCTCCTCCAGCCCCGGAAGACAGTGCCCCAGGCGCCTGCCTGCACGGCAGGAAGATGAACCGGAATGCCCGCCTACCGGGAGCTTCCGCGCAGGTTGATGATCCGGGTGCATAGCTCCACCAGCTTGTTTCCGGCGCGGGAATGCAGGAACCGGTAAAGGCCGAACAGGGCACACCTCACGCGGAAGTCGTGCCCGCAGGCAATGTGTTTCAGGAGACGGAAAGGGGATTCCGGGGACTGGGCAAATTCTCGCCAGCCGTATTTGTCCAGCAGGGCGCGGACCGCATCCAGGGCTTCCTTTTTCTCTCCCGCCGTCTGGTGGAGCAGGTTGGACGAGAAAAGCTGGATACTGCCGTTCAGCCAGTTCAGGACCGTTATCCTGGCTTTTTCCAGACAGCCCAATTCCCGGTAGGCAGCGGCGATCAGGTCCACGCGCTCCAGAGCCGGATAAAACCCGGAGCCCTTTTTATCCGGGGCCTTGTACACGTTAACCAGGGAATCCGGACGAGTAGGACGGTAAATGTACAGGCAATCCGGTATTTTGACAATATTCCGCACATAGGGGTGAAGCAGGTTGTTGAACAGGGCATCGCTCCCCTGCTTCATTCCCTCCCGGAAGCGGAGGCCCGTCTTTTTCAGGAAATCCGCACGGTAAAGCTTGTCCCAGCACAATTCGCTGAACGTTCCCATGGACGCAAAATCGTAATGGCTGCAGTGCCATTCCGGGCATTGCAGGCCGTTGAGCATGCTCCACCGGACGGAGAGCGGCATGTCCCCGGCAATCGTGGCCCCCATGCAAACCAGTTCCGCGCCATATTGTTCCGCCGCCAGATACAGGCGCTGGAACATGACGGGAGAGACATAGTCGTCGGGGTCGGCAAACCCGATGTACTTTCCGCACGCGGCATCCAGCCCGGCATTCCGGGCCGCCGCCACCCCCGCATTGGGCTGGTTGATGATGCGGATTCTTTCGTCCGCGGCTTCATATTCCCGCAGGATGTCCGGCGTTCCGTCCGTGGAGCCGTCATTGATGCAGATGATTTCTATGTCCCGGAGCGTCTGGGCGCAGACGGTATCCAGGCATTTTTTCATGAATGCGGCTACATTGTAGCACGGAATGATAATGGAAACGAGTGGCATGGTCATCAGGAAAGGTTTGTGTTTTCAGAATTCTTCAATGCATGGAACAGGTCCATCCAGGAATGGGCAATGGCATCCAGACCATAAAGTCCGGCCTTCTTCCGGGCGGCGGCTCCCATGGCGCGCCGCAGTTCGGGATGTTCAATCATCCGGATGACGGCCTCCGCCAAACGGTCCGTATCCCGGAGCGGAACCAGCAGGCCGTCCTTTTCCGGTTCAATCAGATCCCGCGGACCGCACGGGCATTCAAATGCCACGCAAGGCACGCCGCACGCCATCGCCTCCACCAGAACCATTCCGAACCCCTCAAAAAGGGAGGAAAACACCAGCATGGAGGACTGCAGCAGTTTTTCCTGCACGTCGGGCGTAGCCCCGCGCAGAAACACCTGCCTTTCCAGCCCCTTTTCCCGGACAAGGTTTTCAAGGGGTTCCTTTTCCGGACCGTCCCCCCATATCTCCAGTTTCCATCCGGGATGGACGGCAGCCACTTTTTCCCACGCACGGATCAGAAGGTCAAATCCCTTGACCGGAACAAGACGTCCCACGGCAACCGCGCGGGGGCGGTCCAGGGAGGCAGCCCGTTCCGTCCGGCGGATGCACGGGTTCGGAATCACGTGCACGCCCTTCCTTCCCTTCCAGTTCGTCTCCATATCCTGCCGGGTAAGCACCACCGTGGCATCATAACTGCCCTGGCGGAGCGCGAATTCATAAAAATCGGAAACGGCGGCCATGACCCGCGCCCTCATCCCGCCCTGAAGCCGCGCGTAATCCTTCCGGTAGGTGCCGGAGTAGTGATATTCGCGCACGGTTTTCCACGGCCTGCCGCGGGAAATCCGGGGAATCATAAACTTTTCCGACTGTCCTACGGAAATGACGATATCCGGCTCCAGTTCCCCAAGGGTTTTCCGGAGAGCCTCCGCATGGCGCCTGCGCCTGATGAGAATGCCCTTCATCACATACAGGAATCCCTTCCAGTCGTCCTCATAATAATTCACACCCAGGGTCACCACCCTGACGCCCGGCGGCAAATCCGCCGCAGTCCGGCGGGCGTCGTTGGCCGCCACCAGAACGACTTCATTACCCGGCACGGCGGCCAGGGCCGCGGCCTTGGCGCGCGTGACGGCCTGAATTCCTCCCGCCGCGTCCAGATCATCCAGTACGTAGGCAATCTTCATATTCCGGTCATCCGTTGTTTCTGTTTTTCATGATAATCAGGCACATCAGCGCTATTCCGAAGGGCACGGCCGCCAGCGTCAGGAACGGATGCGGGGATTCCTGCAAAAAGCGGGCATGGCGCGCCAGCAGGGAGGCGGACACGTAATGCACCGCCTCCATGAAGCGCCTGCGCCCGGAAGGCTGGCGCTTCATCCCCTCCTTCCTCAGAAAGGCAAATCCCCTGGGATTCCGGACGTACTGCCTGAACATGTTTTTCGAGGAGCCGTCCTCCCGGTATTCCACCAGGCACAGCACCCTGTTGATGGCCAGCAGGGGCGCCTCTTCGTCCGCCAGCATGTACTTGTAGCCCAGCCCCACATACTTTTCACCGGGAAACACGGGATAAGGCGGCAGCCGCTTCATCAGCGCGGTCCGGTACACGAGCTTCTTGTCCCCCCTGCCCCCCGCCGCATAGAATCCGGTCAGCGTCATCTCTCCGCCGTCCTCTTCAAAAGCCGTTCCGATGAGTTCTCCGGTCCGTACGTCGGCGTCCAGCCCCGCAATCCCGGCCAGCCGTTCGCTGCCGCGCCGCTTCCAGAGTTCCAGAATGGAGGCCACGGCGTCTTCCGTCATCAGGTCGTCGGAATCCAGGCAGACGTTGAGTTCCGTGTCCATGAGCCTGTACGCGGCATTATGGGCCGTGTGCATGCCTCCGTTTTCCTGATAGTGGTAGCGTATTTCCAGATGCCCTGCCCGTTGCCATTCCCGCACCAGGTCTGCGGTTCCGTCCGATGATCCGTCATCGACGACCAGCCAGACAAAGTCGCGGCAGGTCTGCCTCAGCAGGCTTTCATAACAGCGGCGCAGGCATTCCGCCCTGTTGAAGGTCGGCGTGAACACGGTCAACGTCTTCATTTCCTTCATGATTCACCTCCCTGTTCCAGATAGAATTCCTGAAGCTTCTGCGCATTGCCGGCAATGTCCAGCCCGGCTTGCCGGATGGCCGCCGCCGTATCGTTCCGCCGCCATCCGCGGGCCAGTTCTTCCATTTTCCGCGCCCAAACCTCCGGGGATTCCCTGAGGGACAGGAAGCTTACATGGCCCGGCACCACCGCGGCATCTTCCGGAACCCGGTCGGAGGCCAGAACGGGCAGCCCCGCCGCCTGGGCCTCCAGCATGGCGATGCCGAACCCCTCAAACCACGACGGGAAAACGAAAACGTCCATTCCCTGCAGCAAATCCGGAATATCGTCCCTGCCGCCCAGCAGGCGGATGCGTCCCCGCCATTCCGCACGCTCCGCCTCCTGTCTGACCTGTTCCTCCTTTTCCCCGCCGCTTCCCGCCAGCACCAGAAGGGAATCCGGGTGCAGGCCCAGGAACGCCTGAAAAACGCGCAGCAGAAACTCATGGTTCTTGGGCCAGGAAAAGTTGCCCGTGTGGCCTGCCACCAGTTTTCCCTCCCAGCCCATTTCCCTTCTGACCCGCTCACGGGTTTCCGGAGAATAACTGAATTTTCCCGCATCAATGGCGTTCCGGACCACCACGGCATCCTTCATTCCCTTGCGGCCAAAGAGCCAGCGGCCGCACAATTCATTGCACGTGAAACGGTGCGTCAGGTACGGGCGCATCAGATGCTTGAGCAGAAAACGGAACAGGGAATTTTTATCCATTCCCAGCGGGGAACTGTGCGCATGCGCCGCAATGAAAGGGATGTTCCGTGCGGCCGCTTCGCGGTACACCCAGTAGCCCAGCTCGGAGCAGTGCCCGTGAACCAGCCTGTATTCCGGGTGTTCGTCAAAGAAGCGCGCCACCTCCCTCCTGTATGCGGCCAGACCGGACAGGGTGATGGGCGGCAGCCTGTAAATCCGGCCGCCCAGTTCCCGGATTTCCTCTTCATAAATGCCGGGGGTCTCCCGGTGAACCAGGAAATCGAACTGGAGCCTGCGGCGGTCGATATGGCGGTAATAATTCATGACCATCGTTTCCGCGCCTCCGCGGTTCATGATGGTGAATACCATTAATACTCGTTGGGGGGTCATGTTGCCAGGATTCGCTTGATGATTCGCAGGAGCAGGTACAGGCCGGGAACGAATCCCGACTTCGCCGCCAGAAAAAACGTTTTCCAATGGAGCGGGAGCGGCTTCAGGGGAAGCGTTCCGACCGCCGCACGGCACCAGTCCCGTTCCAGCAGGTTCCGGAGCATGGCGGCGTGCCGCAGCGGAGACCCAGGAGCATCGCAGATGTTCAGCCCCAGAAAGATGACGGACAGGGCCATGCGGTTCCGAAGGGCCCGCTCAGCCTCCGGACACGCGCCATGTTTCCTCACATGTACATCCATGCGCCTGAAGAGCTCCTCCCACTGCGCCACCAGGTCCGGCTTGTACCTTCTGGTCAGCGCCCCGGAAGCCGTCTTCCGGTAATGGTAGAACGTGGAAGGAATATAGACGGCCCTCCGGGCCGCTCCGAACAGGGAAAGATTGCAGAGAACATCCTCCGCGGAACCGATGAGCGCGGTATCCACAAACGCGGACTCCGCATCCCGGAACAGGGAACGCCTGTAAAGCTTGCCCCAGGCCGTTCCGTAGGAATCCATCCTTTCCGGCCGGGCCAGTTCCGCGCCGCCGGGACCCAGCAGGCGGGTTCTCAGCCACGCCATGGCTTCCCCCTCAAAAACGTGTTCCTCTGGCCAGAACAAAACCGGGGACGAGACCGATTCATATTCCTTCACATAGCTCCAGAAGACAATGTCCGCATCCCGTTCCCGCATGGCTTTTACGGCGTCCGCACACGCATGTGCGTCCAGCCAGTCATCCGCATCCGCAAACATCACGTATTCCCCGTCCGCCCGTTCCAGCCCGGCATTGCGGGAGGCGGAAAGTCCGGAATTTTCACGGGCAAGAACCTCCACCCGGCTGTCCCTGCGGCGGAAGTCTTCCAGAATGGCTCCGGTGCCGTCCGTAGAGCCGTCATTCACGCAGACAACCCGGATATCCCGGTACGTCTGGTTCAGGATGCTTTCCAGGCAGCGGGACACGTAAGCTTCCGCATTGTACACGGGAACGATGACGGAAATCATGGCCGTCCCCCCTTTCCTTCCTCCAAAACCCGGCCGTACAGCCTGTTCCACTGCTCCGCCACCGTTTCAGCCGCGTAACGCCTCACATGTTCCCGTGCCTTCGCCGCCAGGGCGCCACGCAGCACTTCATCCCCCATCAGGCGCTCCAGGGCATTCGCCAGCCCGGGAATATTGTTTTTCTCCACCAGCAGGCCGTCTTCTTCATGGCTGATGATGTCCGCGGGACCGCAGGGGCAGTCAAAGGCCACGCACGGCACGCCGCACGCCATGGCCTCCACCATCATCATGCCGAACCCCTCATATTTGGAAGACATCGCACAGATGGAGGCTCCCAGGTACGCCGCCATGATTTCCCTCGTGGGCGGATGCAGCACGAAGCTTTCTTCCAGCCCCGCCGCCCGAATCGCCGTTCTCAGCCTGCCTCCGTCGCGCTCCGCGCCGAACAGGTCCAGCCTCCAGTCCGGAAATTTCCCGTGCACCCTTTTCCAGGCCTCCAGCAAGGCCCCATAGTTTTTCTGGGGAGAGATTTTGCCCACGGCAATCACCCGCTTTTCCTTTCCGGAAGACGGAACGGACGGATAAAAGGGAAGAGGGTTGGGAATGACCTCCACATTGCGCATATTCCATTCCGCCCTGTTTCCGGAAGCAGGCACCACGAAGCGGGCAAAGCGCCCCCCCAGGAAACGCATGGCGGCAAATTCCATCTTCATGAAAACGGAAGGGGCGTTGCCCTCCGTCTGGATCATCCGGGAAACATGGCGTTCATAGATGACCGGACGCCGCCCGGACAGCAGAAGGGGAATCCAGAATCCCTTGAACCCGTCGTCGCACACGTCCACCACATCGGGATTCACGGTACGCACCGTTTTCCGGATGCCCCGTACCCAGGCCGCCAGCCGTGCCAGGGAGCTACCCTCCATCGCAACGTGATGAACACGGATTCCCGGGTGAAAATCGTAAAAGGGCTCCGCACCCCGTTCATTCAGAGTCATGATATGGATTTCGTCCCCGTATTCTTCCGCAAGCAGGCGCGTCCGGACGGACAGAACCCGTTCCAGCCCTCCCGGCCCGGTGATGCCGTTGGCAATGTATAAAATGCGTCTTCCCATGTTCAGACCAGCGCCTCCAGTTTCAAGATTTCATCACGGTTGCCGTAGTCCCGCGCGCGGCATGCCGCCGCCAGGCTTTCCAGACGGGCGGGATCATGCAGCAGGGAGAACAGGGCCTGCGCGGCGCCCTCTTCGTCATTCGGGACAATGACTCCGTCCACGCCGTCCTCCAGATGGCCGGAAGCCGTGGGAAAACGCGTGATGGCCACGGGACGCCCCAAAATCTGCGCCTCCCTCACCGCCACGGCTTTCCCTTCATAGCGGGACGGCTGCACATACAGGCCGCAGGCGGCCATATAAGGATAGGGGTTGGCCTTTTTTCCCAGGATAACAACGTGCTCCTCCATCCCATGCGCGGCAATCTCCCGCCGCAGGGAAGCCTCGTCTCCGTAGCCTGCCAGATACCACCGCAGGCCTTTCATCCCCATCTCCACCAGGCGGGCGGCTATCCTGACGGCGCGGTCCATGCCCTTGGCATGGGAGAACCTTCCCACCGTGCACAGGCACGGGGAGCCTTCCATCACGGCGGAAACGTCTTCCAGCGCGGCCTGTTCCCGCACCGCCCGGGGGGAAACGATGTTCTCCATCGCCAGCAGCCTGTCTTCCAGCTCCGGGAACCGGGACAGAAAACCCTTCCCCGCCTCCGGGGAAATGGAGACAATGCGGTCGTAACTGCTCCATACCGGGAGTTCGCGCTCCGCATTGATGCCGATGGAGGAATAATCCGTATGAATCCAGGCAACTTTCCTGCGGGCCAGCACCTTGTCCCTGACGATGCGGTGGGGCGTCAGGAAACTGACCGCCAAATCGTACATTCCCAGCTTTTTCAGGGAAGGCAGGAAAGGAGCCGCAGCCGCGACGGCGTCATCGAACACAGCATAATTTTCCAGCCCGTTCAGCCTTTTTCCAAACCGCGCGGACTGCCATTTGGCCCACAGCCGGGCGCAGAAAATTCCCAGCCTGCCTTCCGCCAGAATGTCCTTCAGGGGCCGGGACAGCGCCCGGTAAGCCGGGAGCTCCGGCAGCAGGTTCACTTTTTCCGGAATCAGCGGCATCAAATCTCCGGAATGCCTGTAAACGAACAGGTCAACCCGGAAACGGGAAGTGTCCAGCGCCTCCAGCAACCCCAGCAGGGCACGCTCCGCGCCCCCCAGTTCCATGTATTGAATAGCTATGAAAATACGCTTCATCTGCATGCCAGCCTGCGCACGTGAATCAACAGTCCCCGGAAGGGCGCCGTCCTGAACAGGACGGCTGTGCAGAGCCCCAGGGGAACGACGACGGAAATGGCCCCCCACAGGAACAGGTCGGCCAGCGGGGAAGCAAACCAGGACCGGGAACAGAGGGGATAGGTGAGGGCGTAGCCCGCCGCCGTAAGCAGCACGTATTGCCCGTACGCCAGGAAGTATTTCCTCAAGGGCTGGTGGAACACATGCCTGTACACCAGCCGCGGGAACTGCCAGACGCCGATGGAAAGAAGGCTGAGCGTGGCCGCCAGCAGAACGCCCGCTATCCCCCACCACTGCACCAGTATCACGGCCAGGACGACGTTGATCACCCCCTGGAGAAGCGGGGAGTAGCGGTCCTGGTGGAAGATGCCCGCCTTGGTCTTGAACACCATGGCGGAGCGGCGCATGCCCACCACGAAGAAATTCAGGATAATCACGAAGGAAACGGCCCCAGGCAGAATGTACCCGTCCCCCAGCCACCAGCCGATGAAGGGATTCAGCGTGTTCAGCAGGACGACGGAGGCCACGCCGGACACCAGGAAGTTGATCAGGAAAACCCTTTTGAAGATTTCATACACGTGCGCCCTGTCCTCGCTGGCGATCAGGTTGCCCACGCTTTCCGCCATGCTGTTGATCACCTGCATGATGAAGGTGGAAATCGTCCCGACCACGAGCATGTAGTTGGAATAAAAGCCCACCGCCGCCAGCCCCACGAAGCTGGAAATGACGATGTTGCTGGTGGAATGCATGAAGTAGCCCCCCACGCTGTGCAGGAAAAGCGCCTTGACGTTGACGACGATCTGGCTCTTCGTCACGGCGTCCACCGCATGGGCCATGCGGCTTTTCACATAGGGGTAAAGCGCGTCCACCTTCCGCACCATGGCCACATTGAATCCCGCCAGAAACAGGGATTCCACCACCAGATACAGGATGTAGTTGCCCGTATAGTACAGGATGCCCAGCTTGGACAGGTTCAGGCCCACCTGGTAAACAAAATTGATGGTCCCCAGCCGGTAGTTTTTCTGGTCCGCGTTGATCAGTGAATTCTTGTACGCCGTCAGGTACGGCAGAATGGAATTGAAGACGAAGATGAAATAAACCAGCGTCAGGTAGTCCAAATGGTCCCCGTTCCTGATGAAGCACCCCAGGAAGGGGTACAGGCACAGGCACAGGAAAAACACGGCCGCCGCAATGAGGCGGTACACCTTGCGGTAGAATTGAAGCAAGGCGAGAATACGGGGCTGGTCGTTTTCAGCCAGAGGCTTGTAAAGATGGAACACCACGCTGGTTCCAAAGCCGGATTCCAGCAGGGTGACCGCCGCCAGGATATTGGTCAGCAGCCCGTTGAGGCCCAGGTATTCCACGCCGATTTCATTGACGAAAAGCTTGCGCGTCACGAATCCCAGCAGGGTCATCGTGACCATCAGGCTGACGGTTACCAGAAAGTTTTTGCCGGAATTCAGCGTTCTCATCCTTCCCCTTCCTCCTTGTTGAGTTCCACGCTCAGGCGCAGAGCCATTCCCTGGGCGAAGGGCATGAGGCCCCAGACGTCCGAATACATGCCGATTCCCTTGGTATCCCCCTGGCACATGTCCAGCGCTCCGCTGCGGCGCGTCACCCCCATCAGGGCCTTTTCCGCACCAAAGGCGGCATCCAGAAAACAGGACTCCCCGGAGATATGGTAGGCTGTCAGCATCAGCAGGCCCATCAGGGCGGTTCCGGAAGATTCAAAGACGGATTCCGGCCTGGCGACCATCCACCCGAATCCGCCATTCCGCTTGCGGAGGGGCAGAAGTTCGCGGGACAGGGACACAATGCGCTTCGCCATCGCACCCGCCTCCGGTCGTCCGTGGGCTTCCATCAAGCGGTACAGTTCGCACAGCCCCAGCGCATACCAGCCGATACCGCGCGACCAGTCGTACAGCCCCAGGGGATAGCCGCGGTCCATCTCAAACCCGTGGGCCGGAAAAGAGGACCCGGCCAGAAGGGCCGCATCGTATTCCTCCACCTGCCTTGCCGCCAGGTTCCAGTCTTCCTCCCGCCCCGTGCGCGCCGCGCAGGCCGCCGCTAATGGGCAGGCCAGGCCTATGGTGTCCACGTAGCGGACGGCGGGCTGCCCGCGCCTGTAAGCCAGCGTACCCGCCTCCGTCTTCAGGGATTCCAGAAAAGCCAGCGATTTTTCCACCAGCCGCTCCTCCACGCCGCATCCGGCTTCCAGCACGGCATAATCCAGCAGCATCCTGTCCACTTCCCATGTCCCGGGATTTTCCCGCTCCAGATAGTTCACGACCAGTTCATGACTGCCGAGGGCGCCCCGCAGTTTTTCCCTCAAATCCCCGTCATTCCGGTCTCCGGCATAGGCATTCAGGCCCAGGGACAGCCCGGCAAGCTGCCAGCCCTGAATGGCGGCGTCCGCATACGCTCCCCGCAGCATGTCCCAGAGGACCAGCCTTCCCTGGTCCTTTTTGGGGACCGGGGGCATGCGCTTCATCCATGCCGAGGCTTTCCGGGCCAGGGCATCCTGCCATGCGCGGCGGTCCCGCCAGCGGCCGATGCGGATACGGCCCGTCCAAGTCTCCAGGAAACGCCACGCGTCCACGCAGGCCGCCGCTGCCGCAACAACCGCCGCTACGGAAAGAATGGAAACATAAAGAGTCATGACCGTTTCACCAGGGATTCAAGTTCTTTCCGGCAGCCGCGCAGCCGTTCCAGATACGCGGGAAGCACTTTCCCGTATGTCTTCTTGATTTCCTTTTCCCTTTCCATCATCCGGACAAAGGCGTTCCGCAACTCATCCGGGCCGTCCAGCGACTGCACCGGAACCACGTGCCCCTCCTCCGTTCCGAACAGGTCGCGGGCAATCCCGCGCGCCTTGACGGAATACCCCGCCACCAGCGCGGGAACGCCCGTGGAATAAGCGGCGATGGACGCATGCGTACGGGCGGCCACCAGGAACCGGCAACGGGAAATATACCCCTTCAAGTCCCCGCAGGAGGCGTCTTCAATCATGATCACCCTGCCCGTATGGCGGAAACGCCCGTGCAGTTCCGCCAGAGGCCTGCGGTCGTCATTTCCGGCCCACACCACATGGGGAATCAGCGCCACGTTCATTTCCGTATTTTCCAGCAGCCATTCGACAAGCCGGGAATAATTTTCCATCACGGCTCCGGGCCTCGCCTCGTGCCCGATCACCATGGGGCTGACATTGATTCCGGCCATGTTCCCCTCCTTCCAGCCCTCCGGTACTTCCACCTCGTTGGCCGGCAGGGCAAACGCCGGGTCCGGATACAGAACCACGCGGGAAAGGCCGCATTCCCGCAGGGCGTCGTACGTGAGGGACTCCCGCGCCACAATCAGGTCAAACGCCCCAAGGTCCTCCAGCATCCTGCCCTTCATGTCCTCCCTTTCCAGGGAACAACCCCACAGGACCACAGGAACGCCGGCCTTCCGGAGCAATTCGTTCTGGAGGTAGATATGGACGGGTTCCCCGTAGCAGTAATTGTCCCCTCCGCCGCACAGGGCCAGGTCCGCATCCCCAGCTTCCTTCACAATGCCGCCGAAGGCAATCCGGTCAAACGCATCCTTCACCCCCAGAACGTGCAGCCGCATCCACGCCGCAGCCCAGGCCGGGGAAAGCCTCCGGATGGGGCGCCGTTCCGGCAGGACGCGCACCAGGCGGTCCAGGCCGCACCGGACGTCCTGCCCGCAGGCGGAGGAAACAAGGCTGCCCTTTTCAGGACGCAGCAACAGCATGGTGGACCTGACAATCGCCTCGCACCCGTGATTGCCGCTGCCGCCGTGAGGATATAGAAGAATTTTACGCATGGCCGTCTGATGATTTTTTCCCGGCGTACGCCCCTTCCAGGAGCAGGAACAGGCAGAAGGGGAGACGAAGAAAGAGGCAGACTTTCATCCATTCCGGACAGGGAAATGCGCCGGGATGGGCGCGCAGCAACGCGTTTTCCGGAACTTTCAGAATACTGCGGACGGCCTTGAAGCGGTCCTTCACGCCGCGGCACTCCTTGAAACGGTAAATTTCAAACAGGGAATCATACACCATTCCCCACCACCGGGACGCCAGATAATTCTCCACGAGGCCGCCCTGAAGCCCCTGGTCGCGGAAATATTGCCGGACCATCCTGAACTGTCCGGCAATCCATTCAAATTTTTCCGGAACGAACCGCGTGGACAGAGTGCCCTTTTCCGCCCTGCGGTAGAAATAAACGGCCTTGTCCACCGTCCTCAGCCGCCTGATGTGCTTCAGGTAGGCCATGTTGAATTCCAGGTCCTCCCCGTAGGAGACGCCTTCCGGAAAGCGGATGGAATACCTGTCCACCAGCTCCCTGCGGTACAACTTGGCAACGGGCCCGAAGAGCAGGAAGGAGCGGAACAGGCGCACCCACTCCTCCTCTCTTCCGGGGACGGCCTCCAGTTCCACCGGCACGGGCACCGTAAGCACGTCCTTTCCGCCGGCACGCACGGAACGCAGCCCGGCGACGGCCAGATCGCATTCCCCGTCTTCCACGGCGGCGGCCAGAGTCCGCAGGCACGCGGGCTCCACCCGGTCATCCCCGTCAACAAAGCACAGCCACGAGCCCTCCGTTTCTTCAATGCCGCGGTTCCTCGCCGCGGATACGCCCCTGTTCCTCCCCATGTGAACCGCATGGATCCTCTCATGCCGGGTGGCCAGGGCATCGCACAGGATGCCGCTCCCGTCCGTGGAACCGTCATCCACCAGGCAGACGTCAAAATCCGTCAGGGTTTGCCGAAGGACGGAATCCACACATTCTTCCAGAAAATGACCGGCATTGAAAACAGGAATGATAACGGAGACAAAAGACATGCGATTCAATGGTTTGTTTCAAAAAGCCCTTCCAGGGCGTTCATCCGTCCGTCCAAATCAACCCGGCTGCCACCGCGGAGAGCCCGTTCGCCGTAATCCCGGCGATCAGCCCTTTCCGTCAGGATATCTTCCAGAGCGCGGAGCAGGTCCTGCGTATCATTGCCGGCAATCAGGCCGAATTCCCCGTCCCCCAGCTGTTCCCGAACGCCGGAACACAGGGTGGAGACCACGGGAATACCGAGGATCAGGCTTTCCGAAATGACCGTGGAATGCCCCTCGCTGCGGGAAGAACACACCATCCAGTCCGCCGCCCGCATATAGGGATACGGATTTTCCTGATGGCCCAGGAATGTGATCCTGTCCTGCAAGCCCCGCTCCCTGACCAGGACTTCCAGCTTCCGGCCCTCCGGTCCTTCTCCCAGAATCCAGAGATGGAAGGAGAATCCCGCCTGTGCCAGACGGTGGCACGCTTCCACCAGGCGGTCGAATCCCTTCTGCGGGACAAGGCGCCCGGAAGCGCAGAAAAGCGTTTTTCCTTCCGGACGCTGCGGCACGAATTCCGCGGATTTTTCCTTGATGGCCTGCACATCGATCGGATTGTAAAGAACCCTGGCATCGCGCAGGGGACCGGCCAGGGCCACCACGGATTCCTGAACGTCCGGGGAAACGGAAACCACCGTATCAAACCGCCGGTAGGCCCGTTTTTCCTCTTCCGCATTCCTGTACGCCGGCAGCGTCCAGTGATTGGCGGCAAGGTCGATATGCACCCATGCCAGCTTGCGGCTGTCCGCATTGGGGGAGCCGCTGGCAATTCTGGTGGCGTAACCTTCAATGAAGGCCGCTTCCACATCATAGGTTCCGCGGATAAACATGCGGTAAAAGACCGACGGAGGGCAATGCCTGTATACCAGCAACTTCAACTTGTTCCCCGCCTTGATTTTCAAACGCGTCCAAAACCCGTCCCCTTGCCGCAGGGAACCAAGCAAAAAGCGGAAGGCAATATTCCGGGGATAACCGGACGGTACGTCCTCCTTTTTCAGGCAATATACGGAAATATTCCATCCGCTCCCTTCCCAGCGGTTCAGCAGGGTTTGCAGAATTTTTTCTGCTCCGCCGCCCGTCAGGCTGTTGACGAAAAACACGATTCTTTTTTTCATTTTCCCGCCCCCTCCAGCAAACGTTCCACCTCCCGGACGGCAGTCGCATAGGCCACCTGCCGGCCTCCCAACGCCGCCTTTTCCCGCCATTCCGCACACGATTCCCTGCCGGACACGAAGTCCTCCAGGGCACGGGCCAGAGCCTCGTCGTCATTATCCACCATGAGGCCAAAGCGGCCCATTCCCAGCTGTTCCCTGATGCCGGAGCATTCTACCGCCAGAACGGGCACACCCAGAATGAGGGCTTCCGTCACGACGGTACTCATTCCCTCGCTGCGGGAACTGCACACGAACAGGTCCGCACCCGCCATCCACGGGTAGGGATTTTCCAGAAAACCGGGCATCAGCAGGGATTCTGAAACTCCCAGCCCGGCAGCCAGCCGTTCCAGATCGTTTCTGAGGCGTCCTTCTCCAAGAAGAACCAACTCTGCGGTTCGGCCCCGCTCTTTCAGCCGGGCAAGAGCGCGGATAAGCCTGTCAAATCCCTTCTGTTCTTCCAGACGCCCGGCGGAAATGATCCTGAAACACTTCTTTTCAGGAACTCCCTCCACGGCGGCGGATTTAGCCAGCACCTCGTCCCGATCCACCGGGTTGTGCACGACGACGGACCCGGGATGCGTTCCAAAACGCCTTTCAAAAGCCTCCTTCACCGTCCGCGACACATGCGCTACTGCGTGAAAACGTCCATAAGCCCTTTTCTCCTCGTCCAAAGACCGGAACACCACTCCCTGCGTCCAGGGCCTGGCTTCCAGGTCCACATGCACCCAGGCTATTTTCCTGGTCTCCCCGGCCTTTCCGCTCTTTCCCCCCGGCGCGGCCGCCAGCAGGCGGGTGGGCAGCCCTTCCGTGAAAGCCGCCTCCACATCATAATCTCCGGCAATGCGCCACCGATAAATCCAGCTAGCGGGCAAAAAACGATACACCAGCGCATACTTCACCCGATAAAGCCAGCCAGAGCCGCCCACGATGAAGCGGTAGCGGGCATGTTTCCGGACCTCATCCCGGTACTGCCCGCAGTCCACGACAGCGCATACCGTCACGTCGAATTTGTCCCGGTCCAATCCGCGCACCAGGCCGGAAAGGATTTTTTCAGCTCCTCCTCCGGAGAGGGATTCCACCAGAAACAGGACTTTCAGACGGGAATGCGGCATAAAACGGACTTTCAAATGAATTATTTTTCCGCACACGGAGAGGAGGTATCCAGACTCCTGTACACGGCATACCCGCGGGAAGAACGGCCATGAGGCTCCACATCGCACAGGACGATGCCCATGCGTTTCAGCTCCCCGTTTTTCCATATCTTCTGCAATCCGGCCAAATCACGCTTCTTCACGCAGCCGGCCCGCATGACGTACAGCGTGACGTCGGCCAGACGGGCGACGATGTGCGCATCCGCCAGGGAGGAATAGGGAACGCAGTCCATGAAGATGAAATCATACTGTTCCTTCAATTCCTCCATAAGCTTTCTGATGCGATCATGCAGCAACAGCCGGGAAGGATGGTCCGGCAGGGTTCCAGCAAACAAATAATCCAGATGGGCGGAAACTGGGGACTGTTCCACCAGGGAACGCCAGCCGCCTTCCCCGGCCTGTTCCAGATCTCCTATGCCCGGTTTCCCGGCTCCGCCCAGCAGGGAACTGAGCGATCCTTTCCTTAAATCCATATCCATCAGGAGCACCTTTTTTCCGGCCACGGCCAGGGAAAGGGCCAGGTTCACGGAGAGATAGGTCTTCCCTTCCCCGGAACAGGTGGACGTAATCAGGACGCTGAGGGGTTTTCCCGCATTCTCGTCGGAAAGGGCCACCATGCGTTCCGCCAGCAGGGGGAAACATTCGGACAACTCGGAAGGCTCCTCCAAATTCACCACGATTTCCTGGTTCTTCAGCTTCCGCAGCTTGCGCGGCAGTTCCCCGTATACGGGAATGGCGGTCAGGGCTTCTATTTCCTTCCGGCGCTTTACGTTGGAGTCCAGCATCGCGGCGACTACGCACAGGACCACGGGAATGGCCAGTCCCGCCAGGAATCCCACCATCAGAATTTTGGGAACGTTGGGCTCCAGGGGGCCGTTGCCGCCCCGCACATCGTCCACCATCCGCGCATTGTCTTCCGTAGCGGCCAGGGCCAGGGAATTTTCCTCCCTCTTGTTCAGCAGAAGAACGTATAGGGACTCCCGGACGCGCTGCTCCCGGTCAATGTAGTTGACGTCCCGTTCCCTGCTGGAGACGTTCCTGATGTGCTCCCGCGTCTTTTCATGCTGGTCCTGGATGTTCTTCTTCTTGACCAGCAGGGAAGTATAGTAATTGTTCACGGAACGTTTCAACGCATCCTTCAGGGAGGACAAATTGGCTTCCAGCTCACGGACAATCGGATTGTTGTCCCCCGCATTCACCTTCAGGCTGGTCTTCTTCAGCAGGGTGTCGTTGAACACGCCGATCTGGTCCCGGATGCCCATGTCCGCTATTTTCGAATTGATGGGGACCAGCCTCGCATCGTGTTCCGCCTCTTCTTCCAGATACTGCTTCAGGTATTCAATGGACTTGATCTCCAGCTCCAGCTCCCTCAAATCCTTCTTGTCATTGATGCTGTTCTCATATTCTTCCGTGAGGGCGGTGGACAGGTCCGTCAGGATGTCGGTCTCCTTTTTCAGCTTTTCAACGGCCAGGTCATTTTTTCTCATTTCCTCGCTGATGACAGCCAGGCGCTCCCCGATGAATTTGTTCGTCTTCCTGCCGCGCGTGTTTTTCTCCTTCAGGGACGCCTCATTGTAAAAATGGACGATGCTGTGCAGGATGTTCTCCGCCTTCACCGGATTGTTGCAGCGCATGGAAATATTGACCAGGTTATTCTTTCCATTTGCCTTTTTGACGGTCAATCCGCTTCTCAGCCCCACCGCCGCATTCCTGACGGAGGTTTTCCTGACAATCACGGGGACGTTCAGTGCGGCTTCACTGAACCGAGGCGTTTTCTCCACGATGAACGTCAGGGAGTCGAAGCGCACTTCCTTGCCGAAGGTTCCCGTTTCCTGCCCCTGGCGGTCCTTTTCATCCTTCTCCAGCCGGAATTCCGTCTCCGAAAGGGGAACCACGCGGAACCTGGCGTCCGCCGCCTCTCCTTCCTGCGTGAATTGTACCGCAATGGGGGAATCCTGATAAATTTCCACCTTGCGGAACTTGTCCTTCTTCCAGTAGGTGACGTCCAGCTTCAGCTTCCGGACTACCGTTTCCAGCAAGGAATGGGAGGAAAGCAGGAATATCTCGTTATCCAGATTGGTGGCGGCCGTGTTGACGATTCCATTGGTGGAGGCCAGCACCGTGGCGGCCACGGACTCCTTGGGGTAGTCGTCCTTGATGAGGATGGTGGTGGCCTTTCCGTAAACCTGGGGCTGCCGCGCCGCATACAAATAGGCCAGGGGGAGGCAGACGCACAGGGAAAGCACGCACCAGTACCATTTCCGGACAATCCGGGCCAGGATGGCCTTGGGACTGGGAAGCAGGGATACCGAAGCAGCGCCGCCGGCCCCCAGGGATTCCGTCTTGGGAGAAAGGTCTTTCATGGGATTTTAAATGCAGAAGGCCAGAATGACCATGGCAATGGAAGTGCCGGAAATCAGGTAGGGATAAATCTGGAGTTGTTCGCTCCGCGTATTCACCTTCCTGTCCGATGGGGTGACGTAAATGACGTCGTTCTGCTGGATGTAGTAGTAGGGGGAATGGAACAGGTCGCTATTGCGCAGGTCCACCTTGGACGCGATGCGCTCTCCTCCGGATTCCCGGATGATGTAAATGTCGCGGTTGCCGTCCATGTTCAGGTCTCCGGCCTTGCTCAACGCTTCCAGCAGCGTCAGGCGTTCTCCCTTGATTTCATAATTGCCCGGCTTGGACACTTCCCCGAGAACGGAGAATTTGAAATTCATCAGGCGCACGCTGACGGCAGGGTCCTTGATGTACCCTTCCCGGATGATCTCGTTTTCAATGTCGTTCGCCAGCTGGGTGCAGGTTTTGCCCACAGCCTTGATTCTTCCCAGCACGGGGAACACGATATCGCCGTCCGTATTCACGAAGTAGCCGCGCTCGTCGTCCCTGGGGCTGGAAACGCTCCCGCTGTCCTTGTTGAACATCTGGGCGAGGGTGGGATTCTTGCTGCTGACGGAGATGAACAGGCGGTCGTCCTTCTTGATGACTATTTTATACTCCTTCCTGATGGAGGATTTCTGGTCCAGCACCAGGTTTTGGACGTAATTGACTTCTTCCGGCTTGACGCAGGCGGGGAGGGCGCACACCAGAGCAGAGGCTACCAGAAGGCGGCTCCAGAGGGCGGGACGGCGGAATGGATGTAGGTATTTCATTGGATGGATCAAGCAGAGTTTAGATGGTGAGGATTTTTTTTGAGTCCAGGTAGTCGTATTTCTGATAAGGGGAATTGTTGCTTTTGTATTCGGGTATCAATTGTTTCATGGCGCGTACGGTATCTTCCAGACGACGGGATTCCGCATGCTGCACCAACTTTTCAAAGGCGTCTTTCAGCTCGGACATGTCGTACTTTCTGGCCTCGAAAATGCGGATGCGCTTGTGGGCGGTTTCCCGGGTCTGCTCGTAATCCGTCAGCAGCTCCTCATAAAGTTTTTCCCCGGGGCGCAGGCCCGTGAAGACAATACGAATATCCTTCAGCGGAGAAAGCCCCGCCAGGCGGATCATTTTCTTCGCCAGCTCAACGATTTTCACTTGCTCGCCCATGTCGAACACGAAAATCTCTCCGCCGGAACCCATGGCGTTCGCCTGGAGAATCAGGCGGCAGGCTTCCGGAATGGTCATGAAATAACGGACGATTTCAGGATGGGTCACCGTGACGGGCCCTCCTTTCTTGATCTGTTCCTTGAACAGGGGAATGACAGAACCGGCGCTCCCCAGCACGTTGCCGAAGCGCGTGGTGATAAACACGGTGGAGCCTTCCCCGTTCTCCCGCCGCAGGGATTCTCCCAAACTCTGGACGTACATTTCAGCCAGCCGCTTGGTCGCCCCCATCACGCTGGTGGGGTTCACCGCCTTGTCCGTGGAGACCATGACAAACCGTTTGACGCCGTATTTGACGGCCAGGGAGGCTACGTGCATGGTTCCCTTGACGTTGTTGATCACGGCCGTGCAGGGGTCTTCCTCCATGATGGGGACATGCTTGTAGGCGGCGGCGTGGAAAATCAGGTCGGGACGGTACTGCCACATACAGTATTCCAGCTGGCGCCGGTGGCAGATGCTGGTGATGCTACTGGCGACGGAAACCTGAGGATAGTCTTTTTCCACTTCTTTCCGTATCAGCCACAAGGGCGTTTCCGCGTGGTCCAGCAACACGATCCTCCGGGGGGCAAACCGGCACAACTGCCTGACCAGCTCGCTGCCGATGGAGCCGGCGGCGCCCGTCACCATCACCACGCTGTCCTTAATCCCTGCGGAAATCGTCCCTTCGTCAATGTTGATTTCCTCCCGGTCCATCAAATCTTCAATCTGCACGTCGTCCACGGCCACGCCGGAATAATCATGAAACGACTGGAAGAGGTCATGGGAAATGAGAAGGCTGATTCCCCGTTCCAGGCAAACGTCAGCCAACTTTTTTTCTTCGAGAAGGTCATCCTTGCCTACGAAAATGATGGCCGAAGCCTTGAATATGCCCAAAACGTCCTCCACCTCGGAAGCTTCACGCACAAAACGAACGGGAATATCCCTGATCGTTCTTCCGTCCGCCTGCTGTTCAGACGTCAGAATGCCCACAATTTCATATTCCTCGCTCTTCAGGCTCCTGATCAGGGAGGCCTTCAGCAGGCAGGCGTCCAGCTTTCCGGCAAGGGCCACCCTCTTTCGTCCGGAAGTGGTGATGGAGGAAAGAGACTCCTCCGCATGGAAATGGTCCAGCCAGTTTCTGCCGCCGATACAGGCCAGACGCCCCCCAATCAGCGCCAGGCTGGTCAGCATGAAGTTGAACACCACGCCGGCAAAGTGTACCTTGTAATAACCTGGCCAGATGCAGGTATAAGTAAGGCTCACGAGCACGCACGCCAGCAGGATGGCTCCCATTAGCCTCTGAATGTCCTTCAGGGTGGTGTATCGGATCATGCTCCTGTAAACGCCGGAGTTCCAGAGAATGACGCCGGTGATCGCCATGTCGATGAAGAGGATGTAGGGGAGGTTGGGAACCAGCCAGTTCCCCCGATAGAGGAATCGGCAGTACAAAAAGGCCAGCATCGTCGTCATCAATGACACGGCCAGATCCAGCGCGAAAACAAATTTCTCGCTGGAGTTCAATAAATAATGTCTCGCGTAATAGAGGAAGCGCGCGATGGGATTATGATCCGTCCGTTCCATGAACATGAAATTTAAAGGGTTGCCATAACGTCCATGATGCGGTCCATGTCCTCCCCGGTGAGAGAAGCGCCCGAAGGCAGGCACAGGCCCTGTTCAAACAGGCGGTCCGACACGCCGGCCCCATAAAACGGGCAGGAGCGGAACACGGGCTGCAAGTGCATGGGCTTCCAGAGGGGGCGGCTTTCCACGCCGGCCTTCAGGAGCGCCAGCCGCAGCTCTTCCCGGTCAAAACGGGCTTCCTCCGGATGGATCTGCACGCAAGTCAGCCAGTGGTTGGAATGGTAGCGGGAATCCGGATTTTCCAGCAGGGACAGCCCCGGCACGCCGGAGAGCCGGCGGCGGTAGTCTTCATGAATGCCGCGCCTCTTTTCCAGGAAGGCGGGGAGGGAGAGCATCTGCCCGCGGCCTATGCCCGCGCACACGTTGCTGAGGCGGTAATTGTAGCCGATGCGCGCGTGCTCATAATGCGGAGCCTGCTCCCTGGCCTGGGTGGCGTAAAATTTGACCCTGTTCCGGGATTCCTCGTCCGGGCAGCACAGCGCGCCGCCACCGGAGGTGGTGATGATCTTGTTCCCGTTGAAGGAGAAGGCGCCATAGGTCCCGAACGTCCCGCACTTGCGCCCCCGGTACTCGGAGCCGAGCGCCTCGGCAGCGTCTTCCAGCACGGGAATGCCGTATTTCCCGGCAATTTCCATGATTTCCGCCATGCTGGCGGGCATGCCGTAAAGGTCCACCGGAATCATGGCTTTGGGTGCGCGGCCCGTCTGCCTGATGCGGTCCCTAATGGCTTCCTCCAGCCATTCCGGAGACATGTTCCACGTCTTTTCCTCACTGTCCACAAACACGGGGGAAGCCCCCTGGTAAATAATGGGATTGGCGGAAGCGGCAAACGTCATGGACTGGCAGAGGACTTCATCTCCCGGCCCCACTCCCAGCATCACCAGCCCCAGATGAAGGGCAGAAGTGCCGGACGCCAGGGCCACCACATGCGTTTCCCCCAGGTATTCCTCCAGTTCCCGTTCAAAAGCGTCCACGTTCGGGCCCACTGTCGTCACCCATTTCGATTCAAAGGCTTCACGCACGAACCTTTCCTCCGCCTCCCCCGTGCAGGCAAGAGAGAGCCAGATGGCGGACTTCTTTTCCGGCGCGGGGGACGGCTTCTTGTTCAGCACGGCGGGGCAGCCCGCATAAGTTCCCTCCTCCAGCGCATCCCGCACCAGGGTGGAATTGGCGCCCAGCACGACGTTCCGCTTCACCGTGCGGCACGGGAGCACCACGGACGCCGCTCCCAGGAAGTTGGCGTTCCCCAGCGTCACGCCGCCGGATATCTTGCTGCCGTTGGCCACGACGTTCCAGTTCTCCAGCGTCACGTCATGGCCAATCAGGGAACCGCAACTGAACAGGTTGAAGTCCCCCATTTCCACATGGCAGCTGAAAATATGGCCGAAGCTGATGACGTTCCCCTTCCCCATGACCATCCGGTCACGGTCATAAAACTTTACATCCGGCGCGATGATATTGGGAAAATCCAGCAGCGGATTATCCAGCAGGCCGGAAATGCGCTCCAAAGCCCGCGGCGAAGCGATCGCGATCACGACGGAAAGAGGTTCCTTCCACGCATTCAGGTCTTCCACCGGGCCCAGCACGCAGCCATACTCATTTTCCGTTCCGGCGGGGACCCCGTCATCAAAGAAACCTATCAAATTCCAGGAGGGGGATTCCCCGTTGATTACCCGGAGGCAGCAGGCCGTTTCCCTGCCGAATCCCCCGGCGCCGACGATTGCTATATTCTTTTTCATTTTCCAGAACCCGTAAATTTTTCCATGGTGGCGCTGCCTTCGGCGCTGATGCCCTGGCGCCGGACCACCTTTGCCAGCGTTAACAGAATGATGCGCGCATCCAGCAAAAAGCTCAGATGGTCCACATACCAGACGTCCAGTTCAAATTTGCGCTCCCAACTGATGGAATTGCGCCCGTTGACCTGGGCCCAGCCCGTAATGCCGGGCCTTACGTCATGGCGGCGCGCCTGCTCCGCACTGTACAGGGGCAGGTATTCCGGCAGCAGCGGGCGCGGGCCTACAAAACTCATCTGCCCCGCCAGCACATTGAACAACTGGGGCAGCTCATCCAGGGACAGGGAGCGCACCAGACGCCCCGCGCGCGTCAGCCGCCGTTCATCCGGCAGCAACACCCCGAGGGCATCCTTTTCATCCGTCATCGTCTTGAATTTGACGATGCGGAACAATTTGCCGTGACGGCCGGGACGCGTCTGGCGGAAAAACGGCGTGCCGCGATTGGCTGCGGCCAGAAGCACCGCCAGCACCAGGAACGGGACCAGCAGCGCGGCCAGCGCAACCAAGGCGATGGAAAAATCCAACACCCTCTTGATGCAATTCCCGTAAATCATGCCGACACCCTCCCGTAAAAATGCACCAGTGCTTCCCACACGATCCGGCAGCTGAAGCGGCTTTTCACCTGCTCCGCCGCCTGCACCCCCATTCTCCTGCGCCGCTCAGGATCATCCCGGAGGGCCGTCATGGCCTGCCGCAGGGCCTCTTCATCCCGCGCCGGGACCAGCAGGCCGTTCACACCGTCCTTCACAATCTCGTTACACCCGCATATATCCGTGGCAATGGAGGGCAGTTCCATGGCCCCCGCCTGAAGGAGGGAATTGGGGAATCCCTCCCGGTAGCTGGGCAGCACGAACACGTCCGCCGCCTCCAGCCAGGGCCGGATATCCTCCTGAAAACCGGGACGGAACACACCGGGCACGTCCAGATCCACCCCGGAGCAATCCTCCGTCCATCCCACCAGCGCCAGAAAAACGGGCGCTCTTTCCGCCTCCGCGCGCAAAGCGGAAAACGCGGCAAGCAATTCACGGACGCCCTTGTCTTCCGTAATCCGCCCCACAAAAACAAACAGCACGGCCTTCTCCGGCAGTTCCAGGCTCTTCCTCATTTCCTGCCGCCAGCCGGAGCGGCGGAAATAATCCGGATCAATGCCGTTGACGTTGCCGTGGGCCAGGATTTCCAGGGGCTTGCCTGTTATCTTTCCCGCCAGCAATTGCCGCCGGACGCCCTCCCCCTCCGGGATGACGTGCGTCGCAAACAGGCAGGTCAGGCGGTCCATCTGCTTGAGCAGGAATTTGAAGGCCCCTTCCCGGTAGGGAAAAATCAGGCCGGTGAAGGTATGGACCCTGACCGGAACACGGGCCAGCGCCGCCGCCGCCATGCTCAGCAGGCCGGCCTTGGGGGTGACGGAATGCACTCCCCACGGGCGCTCCCTGCGGAACAGGAGGAACAGGCGCCACAGGCTTTTCAAATCCTTCCACAGGGAAATGGACCGCTCTATCTCAAGCTCCACGGTTTCCACCCCTTCGCGACGGCGGATGCGCGCATGTTCCGCGCCGGGGGAAGCCACGGCAAGAACGTCAAAAAACCCGTTTAGGTAATTCAACTGCCCCTTGAGCAACAGGTCCAGCGAGATGGGGGAAGCCGCAACCCGGATGAGCTTCCTTTTCATGCGTTGTAAATATTCATGTAAAAGGTGAAGGCGTAAATAACCGGGATGAAGCAGGCCAGTTTCTTCTCCTGGTCCGCCCAGAACCTCTGCTTGAAAAAGGGATAGATGAACACAAAACCCATCAGGAACCAGGAAAGCTGGGCGAACCTGTTGCTGAACGCCGCATACATGCAGAGAATCCAGAACGCGTTGGCCGCAATGTAGATGTTTAGTAGCCACGTATACATCACGTCCCGGTACTCCTCCCTGAACAGGAAGTAACAGCCCGTAGCAATGGGCAGCGCGCTGTAAATCAGGAAATCCCAGCGGAAACCCACGCTGCTGAACAGAGGGGAGGACGCCTTCAATTCGTCCGCCTGGTTGATGTAGAGGGTGAGGCGGGGGTCATCGAAAAAGCCGGAGGAGGCAATCATCTCCCCAATGGCGGGTCCCGCCAAGATGACGGCCAGAATACTCCCCACCCATCCCGCCACATAATACCGCGTATCCGTGACGAACCAGGCGCAGGCTCCCGCGGCGGCCAGCAGCATCATGGATTTGTGCAGGCTGGCGGCTAGCACGGCGCAAAGGAGCATCATCTTAAGATTATTGCGGAAGGTGAGGCCCAGAATCATCACGGAGGCGGCCATCCCGTTGCGGACGCCGTTGACCCCGTATACCCAGAAGGTGAACATGGCGCACGCAACCAGAAAGGGAATGAACCACCTGGCCCCGAATATCCTGTAACTGGCCAGAGCCAGAGCGCCTACGTACACCGCGGAACAGGTCAGGAAATAATCATGCACATTGCCGTGCTGCACCCATGCATGCAGAATCACGGCAAACAGCCATTCCCCCTTCATGCCCGTCAACTGGGCTTTCCAGTTGCCCTCTTCCTCCTGCTGAAGATGCTGGAATTCAGCGGCGTAATTGATGGTATCCCCAAACTCCGGGCTGACGGGGCGCGCCCCCATGTACAGAATCAGGGCGACGACGAACAAAAAGCCGGCAAGACTGTCCAGCCTGGTTGTGGAAGAGGAATAAATTCCCCCCGTTCCCGCCTGATAAACCGCACCAAGAATTAAAAAAAGGATGGTCCAGTTAAACAATGCAGTGTATGAGGAAATGGGAATAAAATCGAAACACATGCCAAGGCAAAAACGGGCGCGGCCGGACATTAGCGGATTACCAGTCCGCAGGGTGAATACAGGCACAGCAAAGCTGGCAAATTCAGCTTCTTACACAAACAGAAAAAACTGTCTTTTTTGTTAGAATAAAAACACAGAAACTTCTTAAAGTTTATATTGTCAGAATCTTCGTTTGACAGCGGACTGGTAATCCGGTTTAATATTTCGCTCTCAAAAAGCGTTTTTTCTTTTCATTCATCATTATATATTGAATATGAAGAAAATAGCAAATGATGCTAACTAGATGACAATGCAGAAAACACTTTTCCGGCATTGCGCGGCGCGCCCGGATGGCCTATCCTCTTCCCCGCCCCGGGCCATGTTCCCTGTTCTACCTGCAGGCAGGCCATCCGTTCATGGCGGCGGGCCCTTGCGATTTCATTTGCTCCCTCGGTCTCATGCACCATCCTGTTCAAGCCACACCGGACGCGCCCCTCGTCAGCATCATCATTCCCGTATACAATCTGGAAACGCGCGTTTCCTCCTGCCTGGACAGCCTGCTGCGCCAGACCTGGTCACCGCTGGAGATCATCCTGGTCAATGACGGCTCCACGGACCGCACGGCCCATGTCCTGAACGCGTACGCGGCGCTTCACCGGAACATCACGGTCATCACCCGGGACAATGCGGGTGTAGACGCCGCGCGCTACGCCGGCATGGACGCGGCAGCGGGTGAATACGTGATGTTCGTGGACGGGGACGACGCCCTGTTCCCGGACAGCGTGGAAGCCATGGTTCAAATGGCCGCGCGGGAACGGGCGGACGTCGTCATCGGCGACTATGTCCGCTACCTGGACCGCTTCGGGATCTTCCGCAGAAAGGACGGCTGCATCACGCACAGCCGGACCGTGGAGAGGGAGGAATTCCGGGCGTCCTATTATTCCGGCTTCTTCGGCATGGACAGGCACGGCCTGTTCTACACCTACGGGAAAATGTGCATCAAGCTTTACAGGAGGGAATTCCTGTTGTCCGCCCGCCCCTCACCCAGCGGACTGAGGTATGCGGAAGACCAGTTGTTCAATCTCCAGGTCTTCCCCCGGGCGGAAAGAGTCGCCCTGCTGGCAAAGGATGTGTACGTGTACAAATTCGGCGGAGTGACGGGAAATCTCACGCTGTCCCTGTTTGACGACATGATCCGCCTGCATTCCCGCAAAATGGGCATGACGGACCGGGAAGACTGGAAAAAAAGCGAATTGAGGGCGTTCCTGAACAACGTCCGCAGTTTTCTGGCAACCCTAGCCGTTTCAGGCCAGCTCACGGCGCGCCGCATGCCGGAAGCCCTGCAAAAGCTGAACGAAAGTTCCATCTGGCGCCAGGCACTGGAAGCACATCCCGGAGTTGACGACGGTTTCTTTTCCGCCATGCGCCGGAACGACCACGCCGCGGCATACCAGGAACTCAGCCGGAACACCTTCCTGAAAAAAGTCTCCTACAGGTTGCGCAGAATCATTCTGAAACTGGTCCGGTAAGGCGGCGCGCTCCCCTTTATTTTCCGGAAGGGATATGCCTGCTGAACGGGGTCTTTTCCCGGTCCACGGGCATGCCGTGTTCATTGAACCACGGGAACATGTCCTTCCCCAGCGCAATGCTGATGACGGCTACGGTGTCATCCATGTTATAGCGGTGGTCCATTCTGGCGGGAACATATTTCCGCTTGGCCCGGAAGTATTTGGAGAGGAACTCCGGGTCCATGCCGCGGAGCTGTTCAAAGACCCAGAACGACTTGCCCCAGTGTATTTCGTTTTTTCTGCCTCCGTCCAGCCGGACGGCTCCGGGGCGTTCCGTGTTGCCGTAGATGTCGTACACGGTCATGTCCGGGTCCAGGGTGCTGGCGCGGCGGATCGTGTTTTCAATGCGGCGTTTGCCTTCCTCCGGATAGCCCAGGTCGCCCATGACCACGTCCCCCACGTAGGTGGCGATGGGCTCGTTCCATACCTCGGGATGGGGAAGCACCCAGGAGTGGGTGAATTCATGGCACAGGAATTCGATCATGCCCTTCTTTTCCTTCGGAAAATTCTCCCAGAAGACGGCCAGGCCCACATAGCCTCCGGCGGAAAAACCCCCGCCTCCGGTCGCCAACAGCCCCACCTGGTTTCCCATTCCCTGGGAAAGAGGCACGCCGAGGCGTTTTTCCATGGCGGGGCGGCATTGGGCCTCAATCTTGATCATGTCCTGGAAGTAGGGCGCCAGATAATCGGAATAATGGAACGTCACGCCATCCACTACTTTCGAATTTCCCATCCGGGTGGAACCTACCGCGGGCAGCGGCTTTTCTCCGCTCACTTCCTTGCCGGAAGCGGCCTCTTTCAGCACGGGCGTCACCCATTCCCTGTTCAGGGCATCCTTGCCGTCAGGGTTGTTGCCCAGCAAATTGCGGGCAACGGCAATCAATGTTCCCTTTCCTTCCTTCCTGCGGGCCATCACGGTGGCCTGCGCGGAATCCTGCACGAGGGTCTCCCACTTTCCTCCCGGTTTCAGCACCAGCACGCTCACGTTGTTTCCGGCAACGGCGGAAGAACCGCCCACAGCGGAAGTCAGGAAAAAGGGGGGCACGGCTTTTCCTTCAAACCGGGCGCCGAATTCGGAGAGCAGCAGGTTCTGGCCTTTTGTTCCCGCATTCCCGGCAATCAGCACGCAGCCGCCCTGCCGCAGGAATTTCTTCAGAAAGGCGACGTCGCGGGCATTATAGCGCACGTTGCCGTCACAGCCCAGCAGGGCGATCAGGTTGATATTCTCCGTATCCAGATCATAGAGGTTGCCCCAGTTGCTCAGGACAACCTGGTCGGGAAGATACTGGCTGCGGAATCTGCCGTCCGCATAGAAGGAGAATTCATGGGACAGGTCGGCAATGCCGTGAACGCGGACATTCTCCGCGGACTGCGCGAAAAGACCGGACAGGCAGAGGAACAGGGACGGGATTAGTTTGGGGAGCCACATATATGGAATCTATACGGAGCAAATTCATGGGGTTTTTCATCAACCTTGCTCTCCCGCCGCCGCAGAGCCGTCCCCGGTTACGGAACAGCCGTCCGGGAACCTTGCGGCAGGTTCCCGGACGGCGTGAATTCAGGCCAGCATGGACCTGGCCATGTCTGACAGATCGTCGTCATACACGAATTTGCAGCGGTCTCCGCGCTGCTTGAACAGTTCGAAGAAACGCGGCATGTCTTCTTCTGGAATGGAAAAGCCCAGCGCATCCAGCCGCATTTTCACGGCGTGCCTGCCGGAATGCTTGGTCAGGGGCAGTTCCGTAGGGCCCCAGCCTATTTCCTCCGGGTCCATGATTTCATAGGTACTGCGGTTTTTCAGGATGCCGTCCTGATGAATGCCGGAACCGTGGGAAAAGGCGTTCGCCCCCACCACGGCCTTGGAACGGGGAACGGCCATGCCGCTCATCTCCGCCACGATGCGGCTGGTTTTCACCAGCTCCCGCGTCCGGATGCCGGTTTCCAGGCCGGAGAAGAAGTCCGGGCGGGAATGGACCGCCATGACGACCTCCTCCAGCGCGGTGTTTCCGGCCCGTTCCCCGATGCCGTTGATCGTCCCCTCCACCTGCCGGGCTCCGGCCCGGATGGCCGCCAGGGAATTGGCCACGGCCATCCCCATGTCGTCATGGCAGTGGACGGAAATGACGGCGCGGTCCACGTTGGGGACGTTGGACTTCAAGTAGGAGATCAGGCGGTGGAATTCATCCGGCATCGTGTACCCCACCGTATCCGGGATGTTGACGATGGAGGTTCCCGCGTCAATGACGGCTTCCACCACCTCCGCCAGAAAATCGGGTTCCGTGCGGGAGGCGTCCTCCGCGGAAAACTGCACTTCCCGGCACAGCCCCGCGGCCAGGGAGACGCCCTTGACGGCCATCGCCAGAATTTCCGCGCGGCTCTTGTTCATCTTGTACTGGCGGTGAATGGGGGAAGTCGCCAGAACGAGGTGGATGCGCCCCCGGTCCCCGGCCGGAGACACGGCCTCATGAACGGCCAGAATGTCTTTTTCCACGCAGCGGGCCAGACCGCAGACGCGGCTTGACTCCGTGCGCTCCGCCACGGTGCGGACGGCCTGGAAGTCGCCGTCGGAAATGACGGGAAACCCGGCTTCAATGACGTCCACGCCCAAGGCTTCAAGCTGCATGGCTATCCGCACCTTCTGTTCCACGGTCATGGCGGCTCCGGGGCACTGTTCCCCGTCCCTCAGCGTCGTATCAAAAATATGTATGTGTTTTTTCATTACAGTAAAAAAAGTGGTAAGAGTTCATTCCTTCCAAACAGCGCGCGCCGGTTCCCGTTTTCCGGGGTTCGCCAGGCAGCGCCAATCAAGACCAGCCGTTTACTTCCCTCGCGCCGGAACGGCTCACCGGCGCATATCAAGATATCTTCACGGACTACCGTCCGAGAAGCAGCAATAGACGACCTTGAAGGAACAGGGTGTTCATCTTGCCTATTTTTACTATTAATTCTCCCACATTGAAACAGAGAGGAGACAGGAGTGATGTTGCACCTTCCCCCCAAATCTGTCAAGGCCATACCACTAATATTACTTTATTCAATTTATAACAAATACTTTATTGATTCGTTACCTATGAATAAGTGAAAAGCTACTCAGTTAGAACATCCTAACTGAGTAGCTGATTAATTCCGTTTACCTATGAATCCCAATAAGTTTCAATCCACGCACCCATTAAGGATGCGACATCGGTCATGATTATTCCAGGATACTACTCCCTAGTTTAATCCATGCATCCAAACAGGATGCAACTACCCTCAAGAATTATAGTTCCAATAATTCTTGAGTAATAAGGAGAAGGTAGCTCCTATGGCTAGAATTATCTATAAGAAATTGAAAATTGTCAAATCTCTCAGGAGCTCTCAGGAAAATATTTTTTATTTGGATTTATAGGTATATTTTCTCTTGTAATGCCCATCTACCAAAGATATGATATCTCTTGTTCTAAACAAAGAGAGAGAAGTACGTCAATACTCCTCTCTCTATTGTTGAACACAACCTCGTGGAGAGATTGATATCAGTTCAGCTTTGTAGCAAGCACCTTATAAAGGTTCATGGTGATGATGTCAATCCGGGAAACAAGGTACACCATCATAAACATCATGATTTATGCAACAAAAATCAAATTGAAACCAGGCCGCATTTATCCGCATTCCGCATTAGAAATCTCAACAATCTACCTTGTTGGAGTCCAAAATGAGAGATTTTATGCAAAGGAAGTTGTGTATGATCTTGTTAAACAAGGCTATATTATACAGGTAAACATAAGCCCCCATTATCCAAAACTTATTGCTGCCATTAGTTCAGAAGGAGAAAAATATGTGCGTTCGGAACCTAATGATACAGTGCAGGACAACCTGTTAAGGCTACCTCAAATCTAACTCTATATTATTCATTAATTCAGCAGATTATTAATATTCAATCAATAATCCGTTTTTATTAAATTAAAAGACTCTTCTCTTTCGCGGTTCCCCTTACATCTCCTGATGGGAGCGTATTTCCTGAATGGAAATGGACAGGGAGGCGCGGCCCCGGTACACGTTCCGGTCAATGGTGAAGGCAATGTCCCAGGGGGGATTGGGGAGTTCCCGTTCCGCCCCGTTGAAGAAGATGGCGTCACGCTCCACCATGCCCTGGCGCATGAAGAGCTTCAGATGGTTGGTTCCCACGCGCTTGGGCGGCTCCGTGGGGAAGACGTCGGAGCTCATGAAGAGGGGCTGGGGGTTGGAGTTGCCGAAGGGTTCCAGCTTTTCATAGCTGTCCAGCAGATCCAGGGTCAGGGCCTGGAAGGAGACTTCCATGTCTATGTTCAGCACCGGGCAGCGCTGTTCCTCCGTGGTGGTCTCCGAAACATAGCGGTTGAAGGCCCGCCGGAAGTCGTCCATGCGGGATTCCTCAATCACCAGGCCCGCCGCCATGTCATGGCCGCCGCCGGAAACCAAAGTGTCCGCGCACTGATGGATGGCCTGCACGAGGGAGACGCCGGGGATGGAACGCCCGGAGCCCTTGCCCACCCCGCTTTCATCAAAGGCGATGACGAAGGTCGGCTTGTGGTACCGCCGCATGAGCTGGGAAGCCACAATGCCCACCACGCCGGGATGCCACGCGCGGGAGCCTAGTACAATGACGTTGTCCCGCTCCGGGTCAAAGGAGTTGTGGAGCATTTGGACGGCGTCCGTCCTGATGGCTTCCTCCTCTTCCTGCCGCTTGCGGTTGTGCGAGTCCAGCATCTGGGCGAGCTGGACGGCGCGCCTGTTGTCCATGGTCAGCAGCAATTCCAGGGCATCTATGGGGGAGTCCATGCGCCCGGCGGCGTTGATGCGCGGCCCGATCCGGAAGCCCACATGCGCGGCGTTCAGGAATCCGGCGTGGCTGGCGGCGTCCGAGGGGCGGATGCCCGCTATTTCCGTCAGGGTTTTCAGCCCCGTATGGCGGCTGTGGGCCAGCCTGCCCAGGCCGTGGCGCACCAGAATCCGGTTTTCATCCACCAGGGGGACGATGTCCGCCACGGTAGCCACAGCGACCAGGTCCAGGTAGAGCTTGAGGTCAAAGGTTTTCAATTTCCGCACCTTGAGCAGGGCGTGCGCCAACTTGAAGACCACACCCGCGCTGCACAGGTAGGTGTACGGGCTGTTTTCCTCTATTTTGGCATTGACCACCGCCACGGCGTCCGGCCTGCCCTGCGGCCCCGCCTCATGGTGGTCCAGAATGATGACGTCTATCCCCCGCTTGTTGAGCATGTCCACCTCCCTGACGGAGGAAGTGCCGCAGTCCACCGTAATGAGCAGGCTGGGCTTGTCCGAGCATTCGCACAGGCAGCGTTCCATGCCCGCTTCGCTCAGGCCGTAGCCTTCGCGGGAACGGACGGGAATGAAGTACTGGGGGTCCAGGTCATAGGCCATCAGAATGGCCCTGAGCAAAGCCACGGAGGTGACGCCGTCCACATCGTAGTCCCCGTAGATGCACACGGTTTCCCCCGCGTCCACGGCCCGGAAGATGCGTTCCACGGCGGCGCCCATTTCCCCCATCAGGAAAGGATCGCTCAGGTGGGAGAGCCTGGGTTCCAGAAACAGTTCCGTTTCCGCGCCTCCCTTGAATCCGCGCTGGAGCAGGAGCTGCTTGACCAGCAGGGGAAGTGCCGCGGGGAATGCTTTCAGGGCCGGATCGTCCTCCTTCACGGAGGGGCGCAGAGTCCAATGAAAGCCGGGTGTCATGTCAATATTTTAACCCTCCGGCCAACAGGGTCAAGGTTGTTTCCGAATGTTTCAGCCGGGACGGCTGCCGAATGTACCCGGCAGGGCTGGCCGTTTGAATGCGCTCTCCATTCCCCGCGCCCTTTCCGCGGAAGAGTTCCGGGCCGTTTTTACGAGGCATGGAAAAGGCATCCGGCCACGCCCGGTCTTTTTCTCACCATTCCGGTCCGGCCGCCTGCCGGAGCCGTCATGCCAGTACGCAGCAGGGCCGCCGGAATATCCGGGCGGCCCTGCGGAAGACGGATAAAACCGCCTATTTTTTAGAAGAGAAAATCACTTCATTGATCACGGCATCCTTCTGGGGAGCGTTGTAAAACAGGCGCACGGCGGTAGTCCCGGCGGGAATGGCGAATTCCGCCGCTCCGGCTCCCGCGGCCTTCTTGCCTACGGACGTCCACGCGCCTTCACCCCTGCGGGCCTGTACCGCGTATGCCGCGGACCCTACCACAACGAGTTTGGTCGCCTTGGGGTTGTCCAGATTGGGAATCACCACGTCCAGAGGCTTGTCCGCACGGTACACCGTTTTCAGGTTCCTGTCGCTCAGGGCGGCAAGATTCGCTCCGGGATCGGCGGGGGGGACGTCGAATTTGAACATGTTCAGCACCACGTCCTGTTCCTTGCCGCTCTTGTTGACCAGTTTCATGCCCTTGATGCCCTTGGGAAGCTGGTTGGCCTTGGCAATGAAGTTTTGGCCCTGCCTGTCCAGCTTCTGCACCACGGGCTTGGCGGCCCCTTCCACATCCAGCACCACTTCCGCCCAGGAGTTCACGTCATCCCGTTCCAGGTTGATTTCCAGCCAGGTGGCGTCCGTGGGCCCTTCCAGGTCCAGGGCGATGAATTCTCCGGGCTTCATCTTATGGGTTTCCATCACGCGGTTGATCCGCACGATTTTGTCCGATTTCTGCACGGAAACGCCTTCCAGCCCCGCCACATTGGAGGAAGCGCGGGCGGCGGCCGGCGCATTCACGGAGATTTCACGAATGGCCGTCCATACGCTACGGCCGTTGTCCGTCTTTTTAGGTTCAATGACGCGGTAGCGCACGGCGCGGACGGAAACGGGCTTGGACGCCTGCCACGCCACCTGCATGCCGGAGGTTTCCGGTCCCAGGGGCTTCCAGGTTTTCATGTCCTGGGTAGCTTCCAGCTGCCCTTTGGCCACGTAGTCGCCGTCCTTGTCATTGCGGCCCATCAGCACTTCCACGCTCCTGACGGGGATAGCCATGCCGTAGTCCACGCCGTACCAGTCCCCCGGCTGTCCATAGGCTCCAGAATGCCAGAAGGTGCCGCGGTCCCCGTCACAGAAGAGTTCCGCCTTGTCCATGCTGCCGCCTTTCACCAGAGGCCTGGGGGAGAGGGCGGGCGTTCCGGAAAGAGACGGGAAGGTTTTCCTGGAAACGATGTCCGCCAGTTCATTGACGGCGGGCGTCATCACTCGGGAACCGGTTTTCACTGCGGAACGGTACAATTGCCCCTGCTGGTTGTGCTCCCGGGAGATGCGGTCCATGGCCGCAAGCGCCTGCGTGGCTTTCACCAGGGCCGTCACGGCCGCCTTGGGGCTGCTGTTTTCCAGGGCGGCCACGGCGTGCTGCCCGGCCATGCCCAGTTGTTCAAAGGCGTCCACCCAGGCGCCAATTTCCTTCATGAGGCGCGGGTTGTCCACCTTTTCCCGTATGACGGGAGCGGCGGCGGCCATGCGGGAGAATTCCTTTTTGAGCAGGGCTGTGTCCGATTTCACCACCCTGCCCTCCCGGGCGGCTTCCAGCACGCGGGTGACCACGGGGGCTATGTTCACGGATTCCTCGCGCCGGTAGCCGTGCCCGTTGGGGCCCTGGTCGGAGTTGTGGTCCACAAATGCCTGCATGGCCTCCGCAGCCTGCGGATAGAGGCGCACAATGCCCTCCTTCCAGGCTTCGTCCGACTTGAAGCCGTTGATGTTCCAGGCGTAGTCGGCAATGCCGAAGAGCGTTACCTTGGAGGCTTCCGGCTTGTCCATGGGGTTGGAGACCAGCCCGCTCATGGATTCCCGTGATCCGGATTCCTGAGGCAGTCCGTAAACGCGGCCCATGCACAGGTTGGAGCGGCAGTAGTCCGTAACGGGAAAGTTCCACCAGACGTAGGACGGCCTCTTGATTCTCTTGTTCACCCATTCCTGGCCCTCCAGCGTGATGTCATGGCACACGGAGTCGCCCGTCCACATGATGTGAACGGAAGGATCAAGCTGTTCGCCCAGAATGTCCAGGTAGGTGCCCGGCTTGTCGTCCGCCCAGCCGCGGTTGTACTGGGTGGGGCACATGACCAGGGGAGTGACGTCCTTCTTGACCTTGACGAATTCGTTGTTGATCTTGTTCAGTAGCAGGGCCTGCTTGTCCGCCTTGGTGCCTTCCCCAAAGATGTCGTCAAAGAATAAGGCGAAGGAGCGCACGCCCAGCTTGTACATCATCTCAAATTTTTTGATGACATTATTCATGTCCTCCTCCGTCCACTTGATGTCCTTGCCGGGGTGAATGGCCCAGACGAAGTCCACATGGTTTTCCCGGGCCACTTTCACCAGCTCTTTGATTTGGGCGGCCTGGTCCGCGGGATAGGGATCCCGCCAGTGCGGGGAGGAATGGTAGGGATCGTCCTTGGGGCCGTAAATGTAGGTGTTCATTTTGTTCTGCCCGTAGAAGCGCAGCTGGCTCAGGCGGGCTTCATGGCTCCAGGGGGTGCCGTAGAAGCCTTCCACCGTGCCGCGGAACTCAATGTCCGGCCAGTCCGTGATTTCCCCCACGGGCAGCATCACGGCGTCGCCGTTGCCGGTCTTTTTGCCCAGCTGGCGCAATGTCTGCATGGCGTAAAACGCCCCGCGCTCGTCATGGGCGCCGATGCCCACCTTCCCCTGCGAGGAGACCACCAGCTTGTACGCGCCGGATTTTTCCGGCACGCCGGCCAGCAGTTTGTCTCCCTGCGTCCTGGCGGAACGGACCACGACGGACGGTTTCCCGGAAAAAGCCGCCGTCTGGGAAGACAGTTTGGATTGCTGGGGAACGGGATAAACGGCGGGCGCGCCCATGACGGGGGCCGCCAGCAGGACCGCCACGCCAAAGCCACATTGAAGAAGTTGAAAGCCATTCATGATAATGCTCGGTAATGGAATCAGAAAAGAGTGCCCATCTCAAGAAAAAACCGTCCGTATCCGCCTGCGGCATGTCACCGAAAAGAAAGACGGAGGCATGAACGAACACGCCGTCCATGCCTCCGGAATCCTTCCCGGAACATCAGGATCACGGGTGCCCCATCCGGCCCTTTTCCCTGAAAAAAAGGAACCGGAGAGCATTTCAGGCTGCCGTCAATAGGCGAAACTTACTCCCGCGTTAAACCGGTGCGCCACAGCCTTGTTTCTTCCCTCAAATTCGTATCCCGCGTACGCCCTCCAGCGCGCATTCAATTGCAGCGCACTGTTCACGTTCACCCTCACCGCGTTCCGGTCGGGCGCCGTTCCCCTGGCTTCCCAGCGGTAACCGTTGAGCAGGCGCTGGGCAGGCGCGCTCGGGTTTTCACGGTACACATCGGGCAGGTAGCTTACCGCCACGCTGTTGATCCATTCCCTTCCCTTCAGTTCGCTGCGGCAGGTCAGCCCCACGCCCACAGGCAGGGACAGGTTTTTCAAGTGCCCTTTTTCAAAACGGCGCGCGTCCCACCCCGTTTCCGTGAACGAACCCTGGGTCACGTCCGTGTATTCCAGCCCGAGGTTGAAATCCACCTCCAGAACATCGCTCAACCGGCGGCTCCACTTCCCGTTGAGGGTAGCGGCCAGGGTGCGGTTGGTCCATTTTCCGCGAGACCATCCGCCGGTGTGGAAGGAATTCATTCTGTTGGCTGTCCAACCATAGCCAGCGGAGGCCGTCACCATGAGAGCGTCCTTCCTGCCGAGGTCCTTGTACCATCCTCCATAGAGCATGGCGATGCGGGTCTGCTGGCCGATGTCCCCCACAAAGCTGCGGCTGTACAACCTGCCGTACAGGTCGCCGAATCCCAGGCCCAGGATGGTATTCTTCGCCACCCTGCGGTCCGCTCCCACGGCATAGCCGCCGCCGTTGTAGTCGAAGCCGTCCCGGCCGCCTTCGGTGGCATGGAAGAGGAAATCTCCCAGGCCCTTGACCCAGTAGTTGTTTTCCGGCCCCGCCAGGAAGCGCAGGGCGTCCAGGCTGCCGAGAGCGGCGCCCGACATGCCGAGGGCGTTGGAGGCGGAGGACCACATGGAGTTCAAGGTCATGTCGCCGGCCAGCTCGGGCAGAATTTCCTGAATGTCCTCTTTCCCGGGCGTGGGCGTCCAGACAAGCTGGAGCTGTTCGGAAAAGCCGTCGCCGTCCGCGTCCAGCCATTGGTGGCTCCAGGTGCCCGTGTAGGCATAGGGGCTATCCACATCTTCGGATCCAGTAGCTAGAGAATAAGGTCCGGAGAAGTCGCCCTCATGCGTCTTGTCCGAGTCCGTAAGCACAATGAAGACACGCTTCTGTGCCCAGGAGTTGTCCGCATAAAAGTAGTCGGCGGATACGCCGTTGTCCAGAATGCCCACGGAACCGCCCAGCGTGAAGGAATCCGCAGCCGAGATGGAAATCCCGCGGGAGGACTGCGGGGAAGACGCCCACGGAAGCTGTTTCTGCATGTCGAAAATGAAACCGTGGGAAATATCCACGTCCCTGGCATTGATGAAGGCGCTGCTTCCCGGACGCAGGACAATATCCGCATGAGAGACGGTGAAGGAGGCGGCGTTGACCGTGCTGCCGCCGGTGATTTCCAGGGTCCCGTTCTCCAGGGTCATGGAAGTGTCCTCCCTCAGGTCGGAATTACCGAAGACTACGTTATGTTCCAAAACAAGGGTACCCCCGTAGAGAGTGGTTTGTCCCTTGAAGTCATTATAACGGCTGGCAACCAGATGGGAATCTTCCCCCTGGTAGAGCTCCCCGCTGAAGATGACCGTGCCGCCTGTGGTGCGGGGATTGTCGCCATCCATATACTGGTTGATGGAAAAGGCGATGTTTTCCCGGCTGGAACTCAGAGCCGAACTGGTGACGGGGTCGTTGAAACGGATCTGCCTGCCTTCGGAAGCAGCCAGCTGAACGTTCTGATCGCCTCCCATATGGATCGCGTTGGCGATTCCGTTTTCCACGGAGAAGGAACCGTCAGAGTGCCGGGTAAACGTGCCGCCGGTCATGTTGCCACTGAAAAGAACGTCACGGGTCAGAGCCAGGAACTGGCTGGAACTGCCTGCGTAGCTGCCTTGCATAAGAATGGCCCCGCCTTTGGTCCACGCGTAATTGCCGGTGAAGGTCGCTCCGTCCTGCACCGTAATGTTCGAATATCTTGATGAAGCTATGTATATCGCTCCGCCGGAGCCTATGCTTTCGTAGGATGGACCGGCGGAAGAAAAAACGTAATTCCCGGTGAATACAGCGTCGGGGCCAAGAACGAGCGAGGAAGTCTCCGAACGGGAGGCTGATGAAAGCGCAATCGCTCCGCCGTTGCCGTAACGGCCAGAAACATAATTCCCGGAAAACACAGCATTGGAGCCCATGACAAGACTGTTTCCTCCATATCTGGTGCTGTCCGGCATGACGACGTAAATAGCTCCCCCAGAGCCGCTATAGCCTGATGAAACATAATTGCCGGTGAATATGGCGTTATCTCCTATGAGGACGGTTGAACCGTCTGTTCCGTACACATGAATTGCTCCCCCGTCATTGCCGGAAGCGTAGTTTCCGGTGAATGCGGCGTTGTTTCCCATTGTCAGCGCAGCGGCTCTGCCGTATGAGTGTACGCAAATCGCGCCGCCGCTGCCGATAGCATGGTTGTCGGTGAACACGGCGTTGTTTCCCACCGTCAAGGCTGTAGCCGCGTATGAGTGCAGGCAAACCACCCCTCCGTACCCGTAGCCGGTGAAAGAATTTCTGTCAGAGCAATAATTTCCCGTAAACGAGGCGTTATCGGAAATTTTTAAGGAGATGGGAGCAGAGCTGGAGCTGTTGGTGTAGAAAAATACTCTGGCTGGAGCATTGGAAAAAACGACCGATTCCATATTTAGCGTGTAATTGCCTGTGGCCGGACTAAACAAAGGCGTATTTCCCAATCCAGACAGATCCACCGTACGCGGCGTTTCCGGATCATTGGAGCGGAAATTGACGAGAACGGGCAACTTGGAAGTGAGGCTGGAGTCATCGTTATTCAGAATGACGGTGTCTCCCGCTGCCAGGACTCCGGCTGAAGCCAGCTCCGCCAACGTCTGGTATACTTTCCGGCCAGGGTCGGAGGTTTGGGAAGCGTCCACGGTATAGTCCGCCGCGGAGGCGGAGAGGGACAGGAAGAAGCCCGCAAGCAAGCCGCGGCGCAATAAAAAAGGAATCGTAATTTTCATAATTTTTTTGCACGTGAATGCATACGGCAGGGTACGCAAATCCGTTATCCGCCCACAACAGCAAAAAAACTGCATTGAGTCATCCTTCCCGGGGACAAAACCCTCCGCTCTTTGTTTTTAAATGATTGTGAAAAATCAATCCTGTCATCGGGAACAGAAGACATCCGCAGACCGTGCCCCGGCCGGCATCATTCCGCATCTTCACGGGAGCCGGACATGTCCCCTTTTGCGTCTTGCAGTCCCGTTTTTCCCATGTAGAATACATTCCCCTAACCCCCTTCCCCATGGAAATTTTCATTTTACTGCTTGTGCTGGTCCTTCTTTCCGGCATGGTTTTCACGTTTGTGAAGGCCTGCCAGGTCGTTTCCCTGGAACACAAGGTACGCAAGCTGGAAAACAAACTTGCCGAAATCAAGGCGCATATGGACATGCATATGCGCTATGGCAAATCAGTTACGAGCAGCACACCCCAGAACGCTGCAAGACCGGGAGCCTCCACACCGCGCCCCGTGTCATCCCCGCCACGGGCCGCCACGGCCATCATCCCCTATGAGCCCCCCGTTCCCGCAGCCCGGAAGGCCAGACAGCCGGCAGCCGTTTCCCCCGCCTTTTCCTGGGAATATTTCATAGGAGCCAAGCTGCTTTCCTGGATCGGCGGATTCATCCTGTTTCTGGGAACGGGTTTCTTTGTCAAATACAGCATTGACAATGAATTGATTTCTCCGGAATGGAGAATCATCCTCACCTACCTGACGGCCTTTGCCCTGCTGGGAACGGGCCTCTCGCGCCTGAAGAAAAGGTATCCCACCCTTTCCGGCACCCTGACCGCCACCGGCATTCTGGTACTGTACCTGGCCACCTGCGCGGGCCGCATGTTTTATGCGCTGCCCTTTTTCAATACGGCAGTTTCCGCCCTTTTGCTGGCCGCCACCACGGCCGCTGCGTTCGTCCTGGCCGTGCGGCTCCGCTTCCAGGTCATTGCCGTTCTGGGCATCATCGGCGGTTTCCTTACGCCGGTCATCCTGTCCACCGGGCAGGACCACACGGTTTCCCTGTTCCTGTACATGACCCTTCTGAACGCGGGACTGGTTTCCGTGCTGGCCTTCACGCGCTGGACGAAAGTGGGGGCCATCGGCCTCGCGTCCTATACGCTGCTGCTGATGGGCTGGTTTGACGAATACAACGCGAACGGACACGTTCCGGCCGTCACCCTGCTTTCCCTCTGCACGCTGTTCCTCTACTGCGGCTGCGGCCTGTACTCCGGCATCCGGCAGGAGAAGAAGGCCCCTGGCACGGGAAGCTCTTCATTCCTGCTGGCTTTCGGGGCGATTGCCGTGGCGTGCCTGACGGCTTTCCGGATGCAGGCGGAAGGCAATCCCCTGGCCCTTTCCTCTTCCTCCCGGGCGCTTCTGCTCCTGGCCGGGATGTTCCCGATGACCGCCCTTTTTCCGCTGGCCAGGGCAAGGAGCACCTACTGGTCTTGGTTCCTGCCGGTGGCCATCTTCACCGTTTGCTACTTGTGCGCCTCCTTTACGGAACATCCCAAACCGGAAAATTTCCCCTGGTTTTCCGAGCTTCTCCGCAGAATATTCAGCATATTCATGATCGCAGCTTCCTACAAGGTGCTGTCCGCCCGCACCCTGTCCGGAGGGGCCTGCCTGGCCGACCTGCATCCGGGTATCAGAATCTCCTGTTTCACGGCGGCGGCCCTGGCGTGGCTTCCGATCATCTGGCCGAATTCCCCGCTTCCCTTTTACGCCATACTGATCGCGGGTGTCTTCTGCTGGATGGCCGTCCGGCACAGCCGGGGACAGGCCCTGATGGTGGCCGTAGGCGGTTTTGCTCTGTCGGCATGGCATCAGGAATTCCATCCCTGGGTGCCGTTTTTCGTCTTCGCGTTCCTGTTCCTGCTTCCTTCGTTCGTGATCCGGCGCTTCCGCGACGGACTGCTGGCCTGGAGCGCCTCCGCCCTGTGCGTCCCTCTTTTCTATTTTGTCTGGTTTCAGTACGGAATGTCCCACCATCCCGTCTCCACCCGGTTCTGGGCTTCCACCGCCGCTCTTCTCTGCGCCGTCTCCCCCTTCCTGACGGCTCTGTACCTGCAAAGGCTTCCTTTCGAAACACTGCTGAAACGGTCCGCCGTCCTCACCTTTTACTACGGCACGGCCATCGGCATGCTGACCCTGGCCATCGGCTTCCAGTGGAGCGGGACGCCGCTGACCCTGGCCTGGTCCCTGGAAGGCTTCGCGCTCCTGCTGCTGTGCGGAAAGTTTCCCCAGGCCAAGCTGGCCTGGACAGGCTTTTTCCTGCTGGCGGCCATGTTCATCCACAGCGGCCTGTTCAAGACGGTTTCCCAGCTTGATCCGGGCCAAATGCCGGAACTGCGCCTGACATACGCCACGCTGGTTTTCTGCTGCATGGCCGGCGCGTGGTGGATGCAGAAAAAGGTAATGCCCCGCTTCACCGGCGACCGTTCCGGACTCCGCTTCCTCATCCCTTCCCTGAACATCTTCGGAGCCATCCTGCTTTTCATCTGGATGAACATGGAGATTTCCTGCGGGTTTGCCGCGCCGGGGGACCATCCGCTGCTGATCCAGTTCGGCCGCAGCCTGGCGCAGGACCTGACCATCTCCCTGGCCTGGAGCCTGTTCGCCCTGTGCCTGATCGCCGCGGGGTTCGACATCAGGTCCGCCAGGGTGCGCATGGCGGGGCTCGCCCTGCTGGGCATCACGCTGCTCAAGGCCGTGTGCTACGACATTTCCAGCCTCAGCCAGCTTTACCGGGTGGGCGCGCTCGTGGGCCTGGCCTTCATCGTGCTCGTTTCCTCCTTCCTGTACCAGAAGTTCAATTTGAAAATGAGGGGCAAGAGAAAGAACGCAGGAAAGGCGCGCCAAAGTTAGCGTCATCTCACTTTGGAAGACAAATTTGACCATTGCATCCCCTGCCGGGCGCACCATAATGGAAGGCATGCTCCGGCGCGTTTTAATTCCTTTTCTGTGTCTTCTGGGCCTGTTCTGTACTCTGGGCGCCCAGGAGGCCCCCGCCTTGAAGATCGCGGCCCTGCACCCCGTGCTGGGGGACATGGCGCGCGCGCTGGGCGGCAGCCACGTCCAGGTCACGGATTTGCTGAAACCCAACGGCAACCTGCACAGTTTCGAGCCCGCGCCGCAGGATATTGCCGCGGCGGGACAGGCGCGGCTGGTGTTGGCCTCCGGCAAGAATCTGGAGCCGTACCTTCCACGGCTGAAAGACGCCCTGGGCTCCCGGGCGCAGATCGTGGACCTGGGGGCATCCATCCCGGACGTGCCCGTAGCCGCCGATTCCGCGGAACACGACCATCACGACCACGCGGAAGACGGCTCCTGCTCCCACGGCCCCAACGATCCCCACTGGTGGCACACCCCCGCCAACATGAAGAGGGCCGCGCGCGCCCTGGCCGCCGTGCTCGCCAACATGGACCCGGCCCACAAGGAGGATTACGCAGCCGGGCTCTCCCAATGGAACCGGAAGATGGACCGCCTTTCCGCCTGGGCCAGAACGGAGCTTTCCGGCATCCCGGAAGCGGACCGCATCCTGGTGACCGGCCATGCGGCCATGAACCATTTCTGCCGGGAATTCGGCTTCCGCAGCATCAGCATGCAGGGGGTGAGCCGTGAAGACGAGGGGAATTCCGCCCAACTGGCGGCCACGCTGAAAAAACTCCGGGAAGCGAAGGTGAAGGCCGTTTTTCCGGAATACTCCTCCAATCCCAAGAGCCTGAATGAAATAGCCAAGTCCTTGAACATTTCCGTCGCCAAGCCCGTCAATACGGACGGCCTGTCCCCGGACGGGCACGACTTTGAAAGCATGTTCAAACAGAACGTCCAGATTATCAAGGAAGCCCTTTCCCCGGCCCGGAAACCATGACCAGTTCCCCCTTGAGACAATTTTTTCCCGCCCTGGCGGGGGCCGTCCTGCTGGGATTGGCGCTTTACAAGATGACTTCCGGCACTCCGGCGGAACAGGCCGTCCCGCATCCCGCCCAGGAGACTGCCGCACAGGGCGTTCCCACCGTCATTACGGTCAAATGCGCCCACCGGCCCAGGAACATTTCCATAGCCTCCGGGGACGCCGTTCTCTGGAAGGCGGAGAATCCGAGGCTGCATGAAGAAGTGGAGTGCCGCCTTCCCCTGAAGGGAAGTTCCGCCACGCTCACCGTTTCCGCCCAATGGCCGGAAGGCACGCCGGACACTCCCGTGACGCTGGAACTGGAACCAGAAGGCAGGCAGGCCGCTTCCGTCACCCGGTGGTCTTTCGGCCCTTCATTGAACGATACGTACTCCTTCTCATGGAAATAAGCGCCCCCTCCCCTCACTGCGCCCAGGACCACATCTGCTGGGGCGCCCATGCCAGCCATCCGGAGCGCCACCGCCTGGATGTGGAGAACGTCACCGTGTATTACGGCAGGCTGCTCGCCCTCCACGACATCGGCTTTTCCATAACCTGCGGGCACACGCTGGCCCTGATGGGCCCCAACGGCGCGGGAAAATCCACCCTGATCAAGGCGCTGGCGGGGCTGATTCATCCGGATGCCGGCAACATTCTGTGGAACGGGAACCCCCTTCATGACATGCCGAGGGAAATCGCCTACCTGCCCCAGCGCTCCGACGTGGACTGGTCCTTCCCCATCACCGTGCGCGCCCTCGTGGAAATGGGCCGCTACCCGGCCCTGGGCCTGTGGAAAAAATTCTCCGGGCACGACCGGGAGATTGTGGAAAAGTCCCTGCACGTGCTCGGTCTGGAGCACCTGGCGGAACGCCAGATTTCCGAGCTTTCCGGCGGCCAGCAGCAGCGGGCCTTCCTGGCGCGCGCCCTGGCGCAGGAAGCGCACGTCCTCCTGCTGGACGAACCGTTCACGGGCCTGGACGCCCCCGCTTGCCAGTCCCTGGGACGCCTGCTGGATTCCCTGGCCGGGGAGGGCCGCCTAGTCATCGCCTCCCACCACGATTTGAACACGGCGGCGGAAATCTTCGATACGGTTCTGCTGATGAACCGCGACCTGGTCGCTTTCGGTCCGGCGCAGGAGGTGCTTTCCCCGGAACGGATACGGGAAACATACGGAATGAACGCCTGACTGGACAATTTTTCACGTTATGGATGACTTTCTTCAATTTCTCCGGGAACCCATCGCCCAGCGCTCCCTGCTGGCGTGTCTCATGATCGGCTTTGCCAACGGCTTCGTCAGCGGGCTGGTGATCCTGAAAAAATCCGCGCTGCAGATCGGCACGCTCTCCTGCGCGCTGCTGCCGGGAATCGCGGTGGCCGTGCTGATGTTCGGCCTGACGCGCTGGAGCCTGCTGCTGGGGGCCGTGGTGGCCGCCCTGCTGGTGGGGCTGGGCTCACTGTTCGTGTCCCGCACGTCCAGGCTGAACCAGGATACCGCCCTGTCCATCCTGCATACCACGGCGTTTGCCGCCGGCTTCATCGTCCTGGTCCGGCTGGGCCTCCAGCAGAAGATAGACGACTGGCTGTTCGGCTCCATCATGAGCCTGTCGGACTCCGACCTGTGGATCGCCTTCGCCATCAGCGCCGCCAGCGTGCTGACGCTGCTGCTTTTCCGGCGCCCCATCCTGATTTACCTGTTCGACCCGGACATCGCCACCACCCTGGGCATTCCCTCCCGGCTGATCAGCTATGGCATCTTCACCCTCATCATCCTGGTGCTGGTCTCCTCCCTCCAGGCTGTGGGGGCCTTTCTGACGCTGGGGCTGCTCGTGGGGCCCGCCGCCACGGTGTACATGCTCACCAACAAGCCTTCCCACCTTTTCTGGGGCGGCGGACTGATCGGGGCGCTCGGCTCCGTACTCGCCTTTTACCTCTCTTTCCCGCTGGGCTGGCACCTGGGGGCAACCATCATTCTGGTGCTGGGCGTGATCTTCTGCATAGCGTATTTGTATTCTTCCAGATGCGGTTTGCTCAAGCAGCGCGGAAAGAAATCATCCCCATTACAATAAGAAGGCCCTTTTTCATGACAATCCATGACACGCAGTCTTCTAGTCCAAAACAGGGTGCGGGCTTATAATGCGGGTTGTGAAAAAATGTGAGATATGCTCTGCACCGGCAACGGTGTTCCTGACACAGATCATCAACGGCAAGTCCACCAAATTCTGCCTCTGCGCCAAATGCGCCCAGGAGCGGGGCCTGCTGGACCCGGACGCCTTTGATCTGGCGGAAAAACTGTTTCCGAACCTTCAGGGGCAATTCGGCACAAAGGGAGGGGAGGACTCTCCCGCGCCCATTCCGGCGCTTCAGTCCCTTCCCCTGACCAACTGCCCGATCTGCTCCTTTACTCTTCAGGACTACAAGAACGTGGGCCGCCTGGGATGCAGCGAGTGCTACAACGTCTTTGAAGAAGAAATCCTGCCCCTCCTGGCCCAGATACAGCCGGACTCCCACCACCACGGCAAAACGCCCGCAAGAGCGGAAAAACGTGAAACGGAAACCCAAACCATCAGCGACCTGGAACAACAACTCTCTCTGGCAGTAGCAAGGGAAGATTATGAACGGGCGGCCAAGCTGCGCGATCAAATCAAACAACTGCGTACGCCGACCAATTAACATTCATGCTCTTTGACGATTTACTCAACAATCCCGCCAAGTGGATGGTGGAATCCAAAGACGAGCACGACATCGTGCTCACCTCCCGCATCCGCCTGGCCCGGAATTTGACGGCTACCCCCTTCCCCGGCTGGGCCACGCGCCAGCAGCGCGCGGACACCCTGGCCCTTACCTCCGCGGAGGCGCGCCAACTCCCCGCCATGAAGGGCGGCTATTACGCGGAACTTTCCGAACTGAACCAGCAGCAGAAGCAGCTGCTGGTGGAGCGCCACCTCATCTCGCGGGAGCTGGCCGCACGTTCGGAAGGCTGCGCCGTGCTCATTTCCCGCAACCAGAATGCCAGCATCCTGTTCAATGAGGAGGACCACCTGCGCCTGCAGTACATCCTCCCCGGCATCCAGCTCAAGAAGGCATGGAACGCCGTGTCCAAGATAGACTCCGGGCTGGAAGCCAAGCTCCCGTACGCATACAACACGCGCCTGGGCTACCTCACCGCCTGCCCCACCAACCTGGGCACGGGCATGAGGGCCTCCGTGATGATGCACCTGCCCGGCCTGGTCATTTCCGAACAGATGCAGCAGGTCGTCCAGGCGGCCGTGCAGCTCAACATCACCGTGCGCGGCCTGTACGGCGAAGGCACGGAAGCCACCGGCAACCTGTTCCAGATTTCCAACCAGTCCACGCTGGGCGACAGCGAGGAACAAATCGTGGAACGCATGACCCGGTTCACGTCCGACCTGGCGCACCAGGAATGGAACGCCCGCAGAAAGCTGCTCCAGTCCGCCTCCCTCCAGGTGAAGGACCGCGTTTCCCGCGCTTACGGGCTGCTGACCAACGCCACCCTGCTTTCCACCCAGGAGGCGCTGGGGCTGCTCTCCTTCCTCCGCATGGGAGCGTCTCTGGACATCTTTTCCCACCAGGCATTGAAACACGTCAATAAAACCATACTCAACATCCAGCCGGCCCACCTGGCGCGCCTGTCCACCACGGAGCAGACAAGCTCGGAAGACAGGGACCAGATCCGCGCGGACATCATCCGGAAGGAACTCTCCGGAAGCTAATGCAACCAAGAAATATTTTCCATAACATATATGAATAACTTTACGCCCAGGGCGCAACAAGTACTGGCGCACGCGCGCCGGGAAGCGGACCGCTTCAATCATCACTATATAGGAACCGAACACCTTCTTCTCGGCCTTCTCAAACTGGGCAAGGGCGTGGCCGTCACCATCCTGGAAAACCTGGGGGTGGAGCTCAACGCCGTGCGCCAGCAGGTGGAGCAGCAGATAGGCCGGGGCACGGAACCCCAGGCCGAAGGCAACATCCCCTACACCCCCCGGGTGCGCAAGGTCCTGGCCCTGGCCAACAGGGAAGCCCAGGAACTCAACCACACCTATGTGGGAACGGAACACCTTCTCCTGGGCCTCATCCGGGACGGCGACGGCGTGGCAGGACAGATTCTGCGCCACTTCGGCGTGGATCTGGAACAGGCCCGCCGGGAACTGCTGGACGTACTCACGCCCAAATACCAGATGGACGCGGATGAAGACAACATCATTCCGGACGACGATGACGAGGAAGAGGAAAACGACTCCTCCGCCATCCCTTCGGACGAACCCGCAGCCCCCGCCTATTCCAGGCAGCAGAAATCCAAGACGCCCGCCCTCCAGGCGTTCGGCCGCGACATGACCCATCTTGCCCGCGACGGCAAGATGGACCCCGTCATCGGCCGCTCCTCGGAAATCGAACGCGTCATCCAGATTCTGTGCCGCCGGAACAAGAACAACCCTGTTCTGCTGGGAGAAGCCGGGGTGGGCAAAACCGCCATCGTGGAAGGACTGGCCCAGGAAATAGCCCAGGGCCACGTTCCGGAACTCCTGCGCAGCAAGAGGGTCATCTCCCTGGACCTGGCGCTGATGGTGGCGGGCACGAAGTACCGCGGCCAGTTTGAAGAACGGCTCAAGGCCGTGATGGACGAAATACGCCGGGAAGGCAACGTCATTCTCTTCATCGACGAACTGCACACCATCGTGGGCGCCGGTTCTGCGGAAGGCTCCATGGACGCCTCCAACATCATCAAGCCCGCCCTTTCCCGCGGGGAGCTCCAGGCCATCGGCGCCACCACGCTCAATGAGTACAGAAAGCACATTGAGAAGGACGCCGCCCTGGAACGCCGCTTCCAGCAGGTGCAGGTGGGGGAACCCTCCGTGGAGGACACCATCCAGATACTCGCGGGCATCCAGCCCAAGTATGAGGAACACCACAAGGTGCACTACACGAAGGAGGCCGTGGAAGCCGCGGCCAAGCTCTCCCACCGCTACCTGACGGGGCGCTTCCTGCCGGACAAGGCCATCGACATCCTGGACGAAGCCGGTGCGCGCAAGCGCGTCTCCCAGATGACCCGGCCCGACAACATCAGCCAGATGGAAACCCGCATCGAGGAACTCAAGGAGCGCAAGACCCAGGCCGTGGGCGCCCAGCTTTTTGAAGAAGCGGCCCATATCCGCGACGAAGAAAAGCAGGCAGGCAGGGAACTCCAGAACATGCTGGACGCCTGGCGCACGTCCTACGAAACCAACTATGTCCCCGTCACGGAAGAAGACGTGATGGCCGTTCTCGCCAAATGGACCGGCATTCCGCTGGCCCGGATGGAGGAAAAGGAAACCACCAAGCTTCTCCGCATGGAGGAAGAACTGAAAAGCAAAGTCATCGGCCAGGACGAGGCGGCCTCCGCCATCGCCCGCGCCCTGCGGCGCAGCCGCGCGGACATCAAGGACCCGCGCCGCCCGATCGGCTCCTTCCTTTTCCTGGGGCCCACCGGCGTAGGCAAGACCTACCTGGCGCGCAACCTGGCGGAAATCATGTTCGGCACCGCGGACGCCCTGATCCAGGTGGACATGAGCGAGTACATGGAAAAACACACCACGTCCCGCCTCATCGGTTCTCCTCCCGGCTACGTAGGCCATGACGAAGGCGGCCAGCTCACGGAAGCCGTGCGCCGCAGGCCCTACTCCGTCATCCTGTTTGACGAAGTGGAAAAAGCCCACCCGGATGTCATGAACCTGCTTCTCCAGATTCTGGAGGAAGGCAGCGTGACGGATTCCCTGGGCCGCAAGATCAACTTCCGCAACACCATCATCATCCTGACCTCCAACGTGGGGGCCGCCTCCGCCAAGAGGCAGAGCACCATGGGCTTCGGAGCCATGGCCTCCGACAAGGCGGACTACGCCGCCATGAGGGAAAAAATCCTTGAGGAAGCGCGCAAGCAGTTCCGTCCGGAATTTCTCAACCGCTTTGACGAAATCTCCGTCTTCCGCATGCTGGAACGGGACGATCTGGAACACATCGTGCAGCTGGAGGCGGACAAGCTCATCTCCCGCCTCAAGGCCAAGGACATCGCCCTGTCCCTGAGCCCGGAAGCCCTGAGCCTGATCATCAAGAATGGGTACGATCCGCAATACGGAGCGCGCCCCATGCGCCGCGCGATCGAACGCCTGCTGGAAGACCCGCTGGCGGAAGCGCTGCTGCGTGGAGACGTGAAGGCCGGAGACAAGATCGAAGCCGTGCAGACGGACGGGGCGGAAACGCTCAACTTCCTGCACATTGCCGACAAACCCGCAGAAAAGGTGAAAACGCCGCGCAAGAGGGCGCCGCGCAAACCCAAACCCAAGCCCAAGGCGGAATAATTCTTCCCTACGGAACCGGCAGGCCCCCCGCATTCACCCATGCGGGGGGTTTTGCTTTTTCGGGGAATCAGGAACAGACGCTGAAAATTCTGAAAAGAAAAGGGTTCATCCTTCCGTAGTCATCACCATGGCGACACTTCCTTTGCGTACCTTGTTCGGGACGCTGCTGGCCTTATGCTGCATGCATGCCGGCTACTCCCTTTCACCGGAAGAACGGGAGGCGGCCCGTTCCGTCATGGAACGGACCGTCCCCGCCCTGAAAGCCGTCCCCGGCAAACTCAAGCTGGAAGCCGTCAAACAGGAAAACGGCTGTGATGTTTTTGAGACGGAGTCCTCCGGCGGGGTCCTGACCGTACGCGGCAGCAGCGGAACGGCCCTTTGCCGCGGATTTTACGATTTTCTCAAAACAAACGGACTGGGCATGGTTGCCTGGGATAACAAGGACATCCGCTGGCCGGCCCGGATTCCGGATACCCCCCGGCGCAGGGTTGCCTCCCCGTTCCGCCATCATTATTACTTCAATGCCGTCACTTACGGCTATACCATGCCCTACTGGACATGGGAACGCTGGGAGCGGGAAATCGACTGGATGGCCCTGCACGGCATCGACATGCCCCTGGCCCTGGCGGCAACGGAAGGAATTGCCGTCCGCGTATGGAAGCGCCTGGGCCTCACGCAAAAGGAAATAGATGAATTTTACACAGGTCCGGCCCATTTGCCGTGGCAGAGGATGGGCAATCTTGTCAACCATGACGGCATCCTGAACGACAACTGGCACCGGGACCAGATCGCCATGCAGCACAACATCCTCCGCAGGATGAAATCCCTGGGCATGAAACCCGTTTGTCCGGCATTCTCCGGCTTTGTCCCCCAGGGAATCAGGCGTCTTTATCCGGAGGCAAAACTTCACCGTTTGGGCTGGGGCGGATGGCCTCAAAAAAACGCGGCCCATTTCCTTTCTCCGGAAGATCCCCTTTTCCTCCACATAGGGAGCCTGTACATGGAAGAATGGCAGAAGGAATTCGGAAAAAACACTTATTATCTGGCGGATTCCTTCAACGAAATGGAGCTTCCCGTAAATACGGACGACCCGAAAACCCGCGATCAAATGCTCAGCGCGTTGGGAGAACAGGTGTACCGTTCCATTTCCTCCGTTAATCCGGATGCGGTCTGGGTCATGCAGGGATGGATGTTCGGATACCAGCGCCACATTTGGAACGCAGACTCGCTGAAAGCGCTGCTCAGCAAGGTTCCGGATGATCAAATGCTCCTTCTGGACCTGGCTGCGGATTATAACAAGACATTCTGGCACAACGGGATGAACTGGGATGTATTCAAAGGTTTCTTCAACAAGCCCTGGGTGTACAGCGTTATTCCCAACATGGGAGGCAAGTGCGCGATGACGGGCGTGATTGATTTTTATGCCAACGGCCATCTGGAAGCCCTGGAATCGGCCTCTAAAGGGAAGCTTGCCGGCATGGGCATGGCGCCGGAAGGAATAGAGAACAATGACGTCCTTTACGAACTGGTTACGGACGCCGCATGGCGGGACCGCAGGGAAAACGTGGAACAATGGCTGGAAAACTATTGCCGGGCCAGGTACGGGGCATGCCCGGATTCGTTAAAAACAGCTTGGAGCCTCTTCCGCAGCACGGCTTACTCCAATCTGAAAGACCACCCGCGTTTCAACTGGCAGTTGAAACCCGGCGCCCGCAGCAGTTCCGTCGATGCCAGTGAAGATTTTCTCCGGGGCCTGGCCTTGTTCGTCAATACGGAGGGGCTGGAACATTCCCCCCTGTTCCGGCAGGATGCCGTTGAAATGGCGGTCCACTACCTTGGAATACGCATGCACGAGGCCATCCAGGCCGCCCTGGAAGCTTTGGACGAACAAAACCCTGAACATGCGGAGAAGTGCATGGCACGCTTCCGCGAATATGCCCTTCAGGCGGACGCCCTTCTGGAAAGCCATCCTACGTGGCGGCTGTCACGCTGGATATCCTTTGCCCGGGCCCACGGAAAAACCGGGGAGGAAAAAGACGCCTATGAGGAAAACGCCAGACGCCTGGTCACCATTTGGGGGCCGCCCGTAAACGATTATGCCGCAAAGTTATGGAGCGGCCTCATACGCGATTATTACCTGCCGCGCTGGGAGCATTTTTTCCAAAACAGGCTCAAGGACAAAGCTCCGGACATGGAGGCATGGGAAGAAGCCTGGGTCCATTCCCACGGAGTGAGCCCCGCGCGCCGCCCCGGCGATATCATCCGGGCATGCCGCCAATACGTCCGGGAAGCGAAACCGCTCCCTCTCTCCTTGAAAGGAGGCGGTTCAGGCTCGGCTATCGGCAACTGGACTCCGGCGGAAGTATCCACGGAATGGAAATGGGTGGCCTGGCCCGTCTCTCCGGATGACCTGAAAAACCTCCGGGGCGTCCGGTTCACGTACACGTCAGGACGGCATGCCCTGGAAATAGAGCAGGTGGAATTAGTGGGCGACGGCAGGATGATAGACGGCCGCCGTCACGCCGGACTGGCAGGAAAACCGTCCCGGGAGAATTGTTACCAACTCTCCCTGCCTGAAGGCGTCCACGCCAACAACGGACTGCTCATCAGGGCCAAAGTAAGAACCGTGGGAGGGAATGATTCCCGCGGAAAAATAGAGCTTTTGAAAAAGAATGGCTGAGAAGGAGAAAAGGCTCCAACTTCCTCTTCACGGTCTCAGACAGGAAACCTACATATCCAGGCGGTGCAAATTTTCCACCCTGCTGTAACCCATCTTTTTCAGGATTTCCATGGCGCGGTCCGCACGCTTGCCCGTACGGCAGTACAAAAGAAGCAGAGTATTCTTATCCGGCACCAATTGCGGGGCCAGCGTCTCTACTTCATCCACAGGAATATTCACTGCGCCGTCCCTGTGTCTGGCATGGAATTCCTCCGGAGTCCGGACATCGATCAGCATGATCCCGTCCGCCGCCGGAGCGGGAGACACGACGGACACGGCCCGGACCTCGCGTCCCTCCGCCTGCTTCCATTTGGCCCACACGAATACGGCGGTCAATCCGGTCACCATCACCACGTAGGGCACGACGTTTCTCATCCTTTTCATCTTCCTGACGCCTGAAAACTAATCAAGTCAAATTGGAACACGAGGAAATGCGGAAAAGTTCCCCTCACGCTTCATCGTCAATAACCACGGCCTGGGACGCATAGCCGAAGGCGGGGCTGCCCCACTCCACTACGTCCCCCGGCTTCAAATAGCGGGGAGGCTTCATTCCCATCCCCACGCCGCCCGGCGTGCCGGTGGAAAGAACGTCGCCGGGCCACAGCGTCATGAACCGGGAGACGTACGCGACCAGTTCCGGCACGGGCCAGATCAGCCCGTCCGTATTGCCCTGCTGGCGGATTTCCCCGTTTACCTTCAATTCCAGGGGTACTCCGGAGCCGTCGCCCAGTTCCTCCGCGGAAATAAAGGTAGGACCCACCGGAGCAAAGCTGTCGTAGCTCTTCCCCTTGGTCCACTGGCCGCCGTGCTCAAGCTGGTTGGCCCGCTCGGAATAATCGCACATCAGGGTATAGCCGCTGATGGCGCGGGCTGCCTCTTGCGGAGTGGCGTTCTTCAACACATCCCGGATGACGACGGCAAGCTCTATTTCATAATCCAGCTTGTCGCAGCCGGGAGGGTACAGAACCACGTCACAGCAGGAAGTGATGGCGGAAGTGGATTTCAGGAAAATGGCGGGCTCCTCCACGGAGGCGCCGTCAAATTCCCTAGCGTGGTCGGCATAGCTCTTGCCCAGGCACACCAGCTTGGACGGGGAACAGGGAAGCGCCGTATCAATCATCCAGTCCCGGTCGGCGGCCTTGGCGGCCGGATTGTCCAAAAACTCCGCTATCCGCTTCATTTCCTCCCCTGTGGAATCGGTATCCCCGCAAATGCAGGCTTCCACTTCCTTCAGCACGGAATCCGCCACCAGATAAGCCTGACGGGATTCGCTCCACAGAGCCATGGTTCGCTCCGCCTGGTCATTAAGATAAAACCTGATTTTCACCTCATCACTATAGCAGGCGACCGCAGGCTGACAAAGGCACGCCCTGTCATCCGCCTGAAACGAGGGCGCCCGGAGATTACCCGCGTAGGGCTTGCTTTCACGGAACAGGCATACTATCATATTTGCCCTTAACTGATACATATCATGTCCGACCAAGTATATTTTTTTGACACCACCCTTCGCGATGGAGAACAATGCCCCGGAGCTTCCATGAACCTCCGTGAAAAATTGGAAGTGGCCCGTCAAATGGAACGACTCGGAATGGATGTCATTGAAGCGGGGTTTCCCTGCATCTCCGACGGAGACTTTGAGGCGGTGCATACCATCGCCACGGAAATCAAGAAATGCCGCATCGCCGGGCTGGCCCGCTGCGTCAAGGCGGACATTGAAGCGGCGGCCAGAGCCCTGGAACCGGCAGGCGACCGCGCGCGCATCCACATCTTCCTGGCCACCAGCAAGCTGCACATGCAATTCAAGCTGAAGAAGGCGGAAACGGAAATCCTGCGCATGGCGGCGGAAGGCGTGTCCTGCGCCAGGCAATTCGTCCAGGACGTGGAATTTTCCCCGGAAGACGCCTCCCGCACGGACCTGGACTTCCTGACCAAGGTCGTGGAAACCGTCATCGACGCCGGAGCCACTACCGTCAACATTCCGGACACCGTCGGCTACACAACGCCCGACGAATTTTACCGCATCATCCGCCACTTGAAGGAAAACGTGCCGAACATCGACAAGGCCGTCATTTCCGTGCATTGCCACAACGACCTGGGGCTGGCCGTAGCCAACTCCCTGGCCGCCATCCGCGCCGGGGCCCGGCAGGTGGAAGGCACCATCAACGGCATTGGCGAACGCGCCGGAAACGTGGCGCTGGAAGAAGTCATCATGGCTCTGCGCACCCGTTCCGACCAGTTCGGCAGCGTCAAGGACAACATCAACATCAAGGAAATCGTCCGCACTTCCCGCATTGTGGCGCGCATGAGCGGCATGCAGGTGCAGCGCTCCAAGGCCATCGTGGGGGAAAACGCCTTCGCCCATTCCTCCGGCATCCACCAGCACGGCATCCTTAACTGCCGGGAAACCTACGAAGTCATGGACCCGCAGGCTGTCGGCTGGGGTTCCACGGAACTTCCGCTGACCAAGCACTCCGGACGCGCCGCCGTCAAGGCCAGGCTGGAGCAGCTGGGCCACGTACTGACGGAAGAGGAAGTCAACACCGTCTTTGAGCGTTTCAAAAAAGTAGGCGACTCCAAAAAATTCGTCTATGACGACGACCTTTCCGCGATTGTGGATGACTCCCTGCACGCTTCCTCCGGCCTCTGGGAACTGGACTTCCTGCAATTCGTGGCAGGCAGCCACGCCCGCCCCACGGCTACGGTCGGCCTGGTCAAGGAAGGGAAAAAGTTTGAAGACAGCTCCACGGGTAACGGAGCGGTGGACGCCGTCATCAAGGCCATTGAGCGCATCACCAAGCGCAAAGGCACCCTGAAGGGCTACAGCGTCAACGCCGCTTCCGAAGGCAAGGACGCCCTGGGAGAAGTCACGGTGCATGTGGACTTCGGCCTACCCAAGCCCGTTGTGGGCAAGGGTGCGTCCACGGACGTCATCGAAGCCTCCGCCCGCGCCTATCTGAATGCGGTCAACCGCTTCATTCGCATGGAAAACATGCCCCGGCCCGCAGATGCGGACAAGGGAGCCATCTGACCAGCGGCCCTTGATCCCTTCCCCCTGCCCCCGGCGGCGGGGAGGGAAACGCCCTTCCCCGGACAACGAGCTATTTGCTTGATTCCGGGTATTTACCATGCCATAAACATCCGCCCCCCTGAAAACACTGTACACGCCCATGAAAATACCATTTCTCTTGTTGTGCCTGGCCTGCGGCGCCATGGCCGCGCCTTCCGCCAAAAAACAGCCGGACGCCGCCAAGCCGCTCCCGCCCCTGGAAAAAGCGACCATCTCCATTGACGGCCATCCCGAAAGTGTGGCCGCGGACGACCAGGGCAACATCTACTTCACCTCCATCGGAGCCAAACTTACGCCCACGGAAGAGGACAAGGACGGCTATCTGGGTGTCATTCCCTACGGTTCCACGGAGCCTAAAAAGATCACGGACGTGGACACCCTGAACGCTCCCAAGGGGCTTCTGTACAAGGACGGCTTCCTGTACTGCACGGACATCAGCATGGTTTACAAGATAGACGCCAAAACCGGTGCCATAGAAGGGTACGTGGACTTGTCCCCCTCCCGCATGAAATTCCTCAATGACCTGGCCTTCATCAACGGCAGGCTCATGGTCTCCTCCACGGACACGGACCAGATATTTTACGTGGATACGGAATCCAAATCCTACGGGGAGCTGGTGACCAAACAGCCCATCCACAAGCCGAACGGCCTGGCCTGGGACCCGGAAAGAAAAGTCATCTACGTCTGCGAATACGCCACAGATGAAAAAGGCAAGCCCAGCGGAAGGCTCCTTTCCGTAAACCCCATTTCCCGCGAGGTAACGGAACTCTCCAGGGAACGGGGACAGTACGACGGCCTGGCCTACCGCGACGGCGCGCTCTACTACAGCGACTGGTCCCAGGACAAAAAGCCGGAAGCCATACGCAGGCTGGACCTGAAGACGGGCCGTTCCGCCCCCGTAGCCACCGGCCCCATTGAAGGGACGGCGGACTTCATCCTGTACGGTCCCATGATCGTGGCACCGGGCATGACTGAAAAGAAAATCCACATCATGCCCATTGGTGGGAAAAAATAACTGCCCCGCCGCAATCTGCACCACGCCTTTCAAGTCCGCCCGTGGCATCTGCCGCGCTGGCGGGCTTTTTCAATTTACGGCTTGAAGTGAACGGAGGATGCGTTTAGGTAATGGGGATATGAGCAAGATTTCAGACCAAATCATGGACGGCATGAAAACCGCCATGAAAGCCAAGGACAGCGTCACCCTCAACACGTTGCGCGCCCTCAAGACGGCCATGACGAATGCCGCCATCGCCAAGGGAGGCCTGGGCACGGAACTGGACGAAGCGGAGGAACTGGCCGCAGTCCGCAAGCAGATCAAGCAGCGCGAGGACTCCGCGCAGCAGTTCCGCTCCGCCGGACGCCATGAACTGGCCGACAAGGAGGAAGCGGAAATCACCGTACTCAAGCAATTCATGCCTGCGGAACTCGGCAGGGAGGAAGTGGAAGCCATCCTGGAAACCGCTATGCAGGAAACCGGGGCCTCCGGCAAAAAGGACATGGGCCGGGTCATGAAGCTCATGCAGGAACGTACCGCGGGCAGGTTCAACGGCAAGGAACTGGCCCAAATGGTATCCGCCAGACTGTCATGAGCTGCTGCGCCGCCATCATTGTGGCGGCCGGGTCTTCCCGGCGCGCCGGATTTGACAAGCTGCTGGCCCCACTGCACGGGGTCCGCGTACTGGAACGCAGCATCCGCGCCTTTGCCAACTGCCGTGAAGTCTCGGAAATCGTCGTGGTCTGCCCGGAAGAACGCTTCCATGCCATTGACGCCGCAGACCTGGAAGCGGGCATTCCCATCACCCGCGTGGACGGAGGGGCGGAACGCCATGAATCCGTGCAGAACGGACTGGCCGCCCTGCTTTACACACCGGAGCTGGTGGCCGTGCACGACGGTGCGCGCCCCCTCATCACCGTCGAGCAAATCTCCCGCTGCATCCAGACAGCCAGGGAATGTGGAGCGGCAGCCTCCGCCCGCCCCGTCACGGACACGCTGAAAAGAGCGGACTCCGAACGTTTCACGCTGCCCGAACAGGTAAACAGGGAAGGCCTCTGGTGCATGGAAACTCCACAGGTATTCCAATACTCCCTGTTGCTGGACGCCTATGTGGAAGTCTCCGAACGGGACATCCGGGTGACGGACGAAGTCACTGCCCTCCAGCTCATCGGACATCCCACGCGCCTGGTGCACAACCATGAGCCCAACCCTAAAATCACCTGGCCGGAAGACATCTCGCACGCTGAAATGCTGCTGGAACTCACACACCGCCGCAATGACTCATGACCAGCCTGCTATGTACAGAACCGCGCACGATCCTCATCCTGGGCACGGGTTATCTGGGCCGGGCCCTGGCCGAACGCCTGCGGGAAGCCGGGCACATTCCCCTCACAGCGGACATTGACCCTCAGCAGGCCATCTATGAAGCGGACATGACGGACTCCGCCTCCATGCACAGGCTGGCGGCGCGGATTCCGGAACCGTGCCTCATCGTCATGTGCGCCAGCACGCGGGGAGGCGGAACGGAAGCCTACCGCAACCTGTATACCCGGGGGGCGGAAAACACGCTGGAAGCATTCCCCGGAAAACCGGTTATCTTCTGCTCAAGCACTTCCGTGTACGGCATTACGGACGGACGCTGGGTGACGGAGGAGCACAACGTCTACCCCACCACGGAAAAAAGGCGTCTTCTTCTCCAGGCGGAACAGGCCGTTCTGGCCGCCAAGGGAACCGTCGTACGTCTGGCGGCCCTCTACGGACCGGGACGCTGCATCCTGGTCTCCGACTATTGCGCCAAGGGAGCCGCGCTGCCCGGCAACATGGACAGATGGATGAACTACATCCACAGGGACGACGCCGTTTCCGCCCTGTTCCTGCTGTGCACGCTCCGCCACCCGCCCCGCGGCATCTACAATGCAGCGGACCGCACACCCATGCAGCTGAGTGAAATCTACGCCTACCTCTCCGGGCTGCTCGGCATTCCGGCCCCACCTCCGTCCCCGCCGCGTTCCGGAGGCCGCCGCGGAGACACCAGCCAGCGCGTCTCCTGCGCCCGCCTTCTGTCCCTGGGCTGGGAACCGCTCTACCCAAGTTTTGCGGACGGCGTGCACAACGTTCTGGAAGCGCTGGAAGAATAAACCTGCTTCCGTTGGCCGCTGTCCTGGTTGCCGTTTTGCAGGCCTGACGCATTGAATACTCCTCTTAACATTCCGGCAGCCTCCGGAACTGTTCTCCGAAAAAAGATACATTCTTCAAAGCTCTTTTCCCGTTAAAAAGGAACTGCCTGAAATGACCATCACAAGCACGGCTTCCGAACCCGTTCCGCATTCTCCCCATGAACGGCGCTTCTTCCGTCTCATTCCGTGGGGCATGGCCCATACCGTGCTGATGCTCTGGATAACGGGAATGGCTGTAATCCTGGCCGGGCAGAACGGTCATCCGGCTGTACATTCCCGGCTTTTGGAAATCAAACCTTCTCTGTACGCCTCCGGACTGCTGGCTGTTCTCCTTGCTGCGGGTTGCCATATCTGCCGCCGCTGCCGCAGGATGCAGCCCCTCCTTTCCCCCCGCGTGACAACCTTCTGCGTAGCCGCCTTCATGCTGGGCCTGCTCTCCTTCCTCCTTTACGCCGGACTGACAGCCTCCTATGCGCCGCCGGACAGCGCCTTCTCAAAACTGGAAATTCCCTCCGTTTATATCCATGAATTTTCCGGGGGCGCCCTGGTATTCAGCCTGGTTCTTCCCCTGGGCCTCCTTTCCCTGGCCGCCTCTCTTCAGGCTTCCAGAAATCATGTGCCCGGAATCAAAGACATTTTGGTGGTCTTGTGGTGCCTGCTGGTTCCATTCCTGTTCATCTTCCTCCTCCGTTCACCGGAACCGGAAGGAAAAAGCTATTCGGCACCCTTTCACGAGCAGAAGCTTCCAATAAACAAAGAGGCGTCAGGCTTCATTCGCGGACTCTCTCCGCGTCAGGAAAACACGGTTTCTCCGCCGAACGGAACCCGGACAACGTCCGATGCACGGAGTCTGTATCCCTGACTGTCCCCCTTCTTGACTTGCACGGCGGGAACAGGCACAATCCTGCGCGCCATGCGTATCATTACAGGACTTCAACCCAGCGGCAAACTGCACATCGGCAACTACTTCGGAGCCATGGAACCTGCCGTCCGCATGCAGGACCGCGGAGAATCCTACTACTTTCTGGCGGATTACCACGCCATGAGCACCGTACACGACGCGGACACCCTGCGCGAAAACTGCAAAAATCTGGCGACGGACTTCCTGGCGGTGGGGCTGGACCCGGAAAAATGCGTCTTCTTCCGCCAATCTTCCGTGCCGGAAGTCAATGAACTGGCCTGGATACTCAGCACCGTATGCCCCGTAGGACTGCTGGAGCGCTGTCACTCCTACAAGGACAAGATCGCCAAAGGCTTTTCCCCCAGCAACGCCCTCTTTACCTATCCCGTGCTGATGGCCGCGGACATCCTGATGTATGACTCCGACCTGGTGCCCGTAGGCAAGGACCAGAAACAGCATCTGGAAGTCACCCGCGACCTGGCCGGCAAAATGAACGAGCAATTCGGGGAAGGAACCTGCAAGCTGCCGGACGCTCTCATTGCGGAAAGCACCGCCATCGTCCCCGGGCTGGACGGTCAGAAAATGAGCAAAAGCTACAACAACACGCTCCCCATCTTCGGGGAGGAAAAAGCCACCCGCAAGCTCATCATGAGGATTCCCACGGACTCCACCCCTGTGGAAGAACCGAAGCCGACGGAAAACTCCATCATCCTCCAGCTCTACAAGCTCTTCGCCTCCGCGGAAGGCTATGAAGACATGATCCGCGACTTCCGGAACGGAGGCTGCGGCTACGGCGACTTCAAAAAACGCCTCTTTGACGCCTACTGGGAATACTTCCGCGCCGCGCGGAAACGCCGGGCGGAGCTGGAAGCCAGCCAGGACTACGTGCACCAGGTGCTGGAAAATGGCGCAAGGAAGGCGCGGGGAACGGCCTCCGTGGTGCTGGACCGGGTGCGCCGGACCGTGGGCCTGATTTGAAGGCGGAAGGGAAATGCCGCGAAACACCGGGAAAAACACGTTTTTTAGTGGTATGGAAAACCACGGAATGCTATACAGGAGTATATGAAGAATATTCTGGTCGCCATCGATTTTTCCAACGCTACGGATGCCGTCATTCACCAGATCGGCAAACTGGCCTGTCCCAACGACAGCATCGTCCACCTGCTCCACATCGTGGAACCCAGCATCTGTTATGAAGTCTCCGGCGTTCTCCCGGATGAAGTCCCCGTTCCGGTCATGGACCAGACGGAGGAAAACGAAGTCATGACCATTGCCAAAAACCATCTGAAGAAAACGGCGGAAAAGCTCTCCCGGCTGACGGACGCCACCATCATCCAGGCGGTGGAGGACGAATTTGAAATCAGTGAGGCCGTCATCAACTACGCCGAAAAACACAACATAGACATGATTGTGGTAGGCAAGCACAACCACGGCTTCCTCTCCACGGTCTTCCTTGGCAGCGTAGCCAGTTCCGTGATGCGCAAATCACCCGTGCCCGTGCTGGTGGTTCCCGTCACCAAGGAAGAGGATTAGGCGCAAAAAACCGGGCAGATACCGTTCCCTTTCATGATAACCATACTATTTATAGGCGATGTGGTGGGAGAACCCGGACGCACCGCCTTGAAGCATGCGCTCCCCGGGCTCAGGGAAGCGCACGGGGCGGACTTTGTCGTGGTCAACGGGGAAAACGCCGCCGCCGGGCGCGGCATCACGCCCAGGCTGGCGCAGGAGCTGCTCCAGGCCGGAGTGGACGTCATCACCACCGGAGACCATGTCTGGGACCAGGTGGAACTGGCTCCGTGGCTGAACACCGAACCGCGCGTGCTGCGCCCAGTCAACTACCCCGAAGGCACGCCGGGACACGGCAGCGTCGTGAAGGAAACGCCCAAGGGAAAAGTGGCGGTCATGCAGGTCCAGGGGCGCTCCTTCATCCAGCCGCCGCTGGAAAACCCTTTCCTGATCTCGGAAAAAGAGGCCCAAAGGCTGAGAAACGAAGAACATGTCCGGGTAATCCTGGTGGACATGCATGCGGAAACCACCAGTGAAAAAATCTCCACCGGGTACAATCTGGACGGCTTGGTTTCCGCCGTCATCGGAACCCATACCCACGTGCAGACGGCGGACGAAACCATCCTGGAACACGGAACGGCCTACCTGACGGACGCCGGCATGTGCGGTCCCGCCGTCGGCGTGCTGGGACGGGAGCTGGAACCCATCCTCAAGCGGTTCCGCACCTCCATGCCTGCCAAATTCCCCGTAGCCGGCTGGCCCGTGCGCCTTTGCGGCGCGGTCATCCGCGTGGATGAGGAAACCGGGAAAGCCCTGAACATCACCCGCATCAGCCAAATCGTGGAAAAACCGGCCTCCTGACCATGTACGACGTGACTCCCCGCCTGCCGCCGCCCCCAGCCATGGTCCTCTGCGGATATTCCATGGAAAGACATGATTCCACACCACTTTTCCGGCGCCATGCAGTCACGACGACGCCGGAAAGGCAGAAAACTCCGTTTTACCCCTCCACCGGTCTTCATCCCTTCTACCCTGCCCCATGAACTATCATGAACTATGAAGCCAGATTCGGCGGCATAGGCCGCCTGTACGGAACCAGAGGGCTGGACATACTCCGGAACTCCCGCATGGCTGTTGTCGGCATTGGAGGGGTAGGTTCCTGGGCGGCGGAAGCGCTGGCGCGTTCCGGCGCAGGCGCCATCATCCTGATGGACCTGGACGACCTTTGCGTTACCAACACCAACCGGCAAATCCACGCCCTGGGAACAACCATCGGGCAATCCAAGACGGAAGCCATGGCGGCCCGCATCAGGGACATCAACCCCGAAGCGGAAATCATCACGCTGGACAACTTTTATACGGAAGCCAATGCGAAAAAACTCTTCGGGACCGCGCCGGACGTCATCATTGACGCCATTGACTCCCTCTCCCCCAAGGCGCACCTCATCGCCTCCTGCTACCGCAACAAACAGCCTCTCATCACCTGCGGCGGAGCCGGTGGGCGGACAGACCCGTCCAAAATAGAAATTGCCGACCTCTCCCGGACCAAGGGCGACCCCCTGCTCTCCAGCCTGCGCGCCAAACTCAAAAAAGACTACGGCCTCCCGCTGGGAGAAAAAAAACGCAAGCTGAAAATCCCCTGCGTCTTCTCCCAGGAAACTCCCGTCTATCCTACCTGCGATGGAGGAACCTCCTGCTCACGCGATCCCAGATTTCAGGGGAAAATGGGCTGCGACGCCGGCTTCGGCTCCATCACGCACATCACCGGCACCTTCGGCTTTTTTGCGGCATCATCCGCCATACAAATGCTTCTGAACAAAAAAACAACATCAGTACAACCATGAACACACGCCTGCTCCCCCTCCTCGGGGCCGTCATCCTTCCCATGCTCAGCCAGTGCAACTCGCTGGAAAAGGACATAGCCGCCATCAATGCCCGCAACATGGAAATAGCCCGGGAGCCGAGGGGCAACTACTTCGTAGGCCGCCGCTACCATGTGCCGTCAACGCGCTTCTGGGGCTACCTGCGCCAGCCGGGCCAGACCTGGAGAACGGCCCAGCTCGTCATCATGGATGAAAGCGCCTGCCGTACGCCGGACCGCCTGCCGGAATACGCCGGGAATCCCCGCTACGCCTTTGACAACAACTACGAATACAGGGTATACGGCAAATTCACGGGCAAGTACGGATACGAACCCAACACCAACCTGAAGCTCCCCATCTTCAAGCCCACCAAATTCGAACAGCTCAATACGGACCCCGGCTGGCTCTTCAAGCCGTCGGAAAAATACGACAAAAAAACCGTCTCCCTGCGCCCGGGCATCATGCCTCTGACTTCCGTTCCGGCCCGGTGACGGAAGGTATTCCCGTAAAAATGGAAGAGGCGGATAAAAAAGAAGAAAAAAGCTTGATCTATTCGCCTCCCTGCGCTAAAAACTCCCCGCCTTCAGGCGCCCATGCTCGGGTGGCGGAATTGGTAGACGCGCTAGACTAAGGATCTAGTGTCGATAAGACGTAGGGGTTCGAGTCCCCTCTCGAGCACCATTCAATAACCCTCTTTAAGTGAAATGCTTGGAGAGGGTTTCTTGTCGAAGGAGAAACGGGAAAAGATATTCATCCCAAAGGCAGGCTCATTCACCAATCTTGAAGAAGGGTGCCTGAATCAAGAAATCCAATTTAAGGGAATTTTAAATACCTCCGGCCATCAGCACGGCGATTTCTTCCCGGACAGGCATGGAACGGATGGCTCCCTTGCGCGTCGTGACAATGGAGGCGGCGGCATTGGAGAATAGGAGCATGTCCGCAAGCTGCCGTTCCGTCAGGTTTTCCAGCCCCGTTTTCAGAATCCAGTCTAAGCAGGAGCCAAAGAAGGCGTCTCCGGCCCCTGTCGTATCGATGGTCTTGACGTTCAGAAAAGTAGGCTGGTGTACAAGAGTACTTCCATAGCTGGCCCAGCTTCCTTCCCTGCCCCCCGTTACAAGGATGAGGCGGAGATTGCCGAATTCTTTTTTCAGTGCATCAAGTCCTTCTTCCATGGAGGCGCAGCCGGTGAGGAAGCGGAGTTCCTCCTTTTCTATTTTCATGACGCTGCACACGCCGCAGCCATAGAGCATCTGCTCCCGGGCCAGTTCCAGGCTGGGCCAGAGGGGAGGCCTGAGATTGGGATCAAAGGAGACCAGGGAACCTTTTTCCTGCGCGCGGCTGACAGCGTGCCGGGTGGCGCGCCGCACATCGTCGTGCGTCATGGAGAGGGTTCCGAAGTGGAAGATGCGCGTGTTTTCCACCAGGGCCATGTCCACTTCTCCAGAAGTCAGTTTCATGTCGGCGCCGGGATTGCGGTAAAAGGAAAAGTCACGGTCTCCCTGTTCGTCAATCTGGACGAAAGCAAGCGTCGTGTTGACTTCCCGGGAAGAGACCAGCCCCGAATCGTCAATACCCGCCTCACGGAGGGTGTTCCGGAGCATTTTGCCGAACATGTCATGACCCACCTTGCCGATGAAAGCGGTCCTGCGGCCCAGTTTGGCGAGCATGGACAAAACATTGCACGGCGCTCCCCCGGGATTCGCCTGGTAAACGGGCAGCCCCTGCCCGCTCGTTCCGCAAGGGGTAAAATCCACCAGCAGTTCTCCGAGAGCGATAACGTCGTACATGTTTTTGAGGTATTAAAGGTGGCTTTTCCGGCACGGATAAAAGCCGGAAAGTATGGCAAGCATAGAATGTCCCGCGCATGCGGGAAAAGAAAAAAGAGGCTCATTCCAGTCATGCCGGAAAGGGGCTCATTCCCGGCGTTCCTTCCTCCGGCAAACCGTGCCGGGAGGAATTCCGGAAAGTTATCTTCTCCAGGCACCAGGCGGACATTTATGGACCCGCTGAATACCGGAAAAGTCTGGCATATCCCTAACATACGCTTCCCGGGAAGTGCCCATTAGAGTGAGACAGCAAACAGGATACCACATTTCAACACGATGAAAAAGGAACTGCAAAGACACGGTAAAGCGAAGATTCCGGGAGCCCCGGTCCCCTATGACAGGACGAAGATTCATCCGGGGATTCTCCATATAGGGGTGGGCAATTTTCATCGGGCGCATGAAGAGTTTTACACGAACCAGCTTCTGGGCATGGGAGGCCGCGAAGAATGGGGGATTTACGGAGTGGCCCTGCTGCCGCAGGACGAGCCCCTTTACAAGGCGCTGAAGAGCCAGGACGGTCTTTATACGCTGACGGCCTGCGGGCGCGACGGCAGGGACGAGTTTTACGAAATAGGTTCGCTGGTGGATTTGGCATGGGGGCCGGAGAATCCCCAAAGCGTGATTGACAGAATCGCGGATCCACGGATTAAAATCATCACGCTGACCATTATGGAAGGCGGCTACAATATTGACAAGGAAACCGGGGAATTCATGCTCGGGAGCAAGGATGTGAAGCATGACCTGGAACATCCCGGCCATCCCCGGACGGTCTTCGGCTTCCTGGCCGCAGGATTGCGGAAAAGGCGGAAAAACGGAGCCGGCCCCGTAACGGTTCTATCCTGCGACAACCTCCAGCACAATGGGGACACGGCCCGGAAAGCGTTTATTTCCTTTATCGAGGCCCAGGACTCAGAACTGGCCCGATGGGTGAAAAAAAACGTCACGTTCCCCAACAGCATGGTGGACCGCATCACGCCCGCCGTTACGCCGGACGACGTCAAACGGCTGAACGCACAGAGCGGCGTGGAGGATGCCGCCCCCGTGTATTCCGAGGATTTCATCCAGTGGGTGATTGAGGATGATTTCATTGCCGGCCGCCCGGACTGGGAAGCCGCAGGAGCGGAGTTCACGGACGACGTGTCCGCTTACGAGAACATGAAGCTCAGCCTGCTGAACGCCTCCCATTCCCTGCTGTCCTACCCCGCCTTCCTGGCCGGCTACCGCCGGGTGGACGAGGCGGTGAGGGACGAGAGATTTGCCCGCTATCTGCGCCTTTTCATGGACCGGGACGCCGGCCCCTATGTTCCGGCCCCGGGAAATACGGATTTGGAGCTGTACAAGAAGACCCTGCTGGAGCGCTTCGGCAACAAGGCCGTCAGCGACCAGATCAGCCGCCTGTGCTTTGACGGAGTTTCCAAGATTCCCGTGTATGTGATGCCCGTGTTAACGAAGATGATCAGGGATGACGCCGATCTCGAACGCCTGGCTTTTTTCATTGCCGCGTACCGCCATTACCTGAAACACGGAAAGGACGACCGGGGCCGCGCCTATGAGGTAAACGAGCCCTGGCTGACGGAGGAGGACAGGAAGCTGATTGCCGGCGACGATCCCGTCGATTTTCTCGGACTGTCCCCTTTCCGGAGCACGGATTTGAAAGCGGCGGACAAGTTTGTCAGCCAGTACCGCAGCATGGTGGAAGGGCTTGAAAAAGACGGCGTGCTTTCCGTTCTGGAAAAAATGGTTCTCCCCTAGTCATACCGGCACTTTATGCCGTCCGGACTGAGGTATGGGCGGCATGAAGATGCTGCCGCCCTCTTCTTCCTCCCTGCCATTCCCAGCCTTTTTCCCTTTTATGGAAACACCACGGCATCCCCGCCTGGGACCCTTCCTGGCCCTGACATTCATTTACTTTCTCGTCGGGTTCCTGACGACCGTGAACGGTCAGTTTCAGGGGCCTTTGCAAAGCGCCTTCCTGTCGGACGCCGGAACCCTGAAGAATACGTTTATCACGCTGATTCCCTTTTTCTTTTTCCTGGCGTATCTGGTGAACGGAAATATCGGTTCCCGCTGGATCAACCGCTACGGCTACAAAACAACGCTGATACGGGGGCTTTTGTTCATGGTGCTCGGACTGGCCGTGTTTTTTCTCTCCGCCTGGTTCACCGTCCGTTACGGGGACCTGCACCTGACGATCGCCGGGGCCGAAATCCCCTACGGCTATTTTATTTTCCTGGCGGGCTCGTATGCCATGGGCACCTCCGCCACACTCCTGCAGGTGGTCATCAATCCCTACGTGACCTCCTATGAATTGAAGGGAACCCAGCCGGTCCAGCGCCTCAATATCGTCTGCGCCGTGAATTCATTCGGAACGACGATCGCGCCGTTTTTCGTGACCGGCGTCCTGTTTGCCGGGCTGCCGATGGAGAATGTCCATGTACGGCAGCTGATGACGCCCCTGCTGATCCTGGGAATCCTCATCGCCTTGATCACCCTGGTGACGAAACGCCTTTACCTGCCCGACCTCCGGGACACGACGGCCGGAGAAGGCGAAAAACTGGAACGCGGCATCTGGTCCTTCCGCCATTTGACACTGGGCGTCATCGCCATTTTCTTTTACGTGGGCGCGGAGGTTTCCGTGGGAATCAACGTGAACCTGCATGCGCTGGAACTCGGCAATTCGGATTCGCCCCTGCTGTTTCTGGGCTCCAGCAATCTGGTAGTGTGGGGAGTGGACCTGGGCATTCCCGCCCTGCTGGCCTCCCTGTACTGGGGCGGCCTGATGGCGGGGCGTATTGTTTCCGGCTGGCTGAGCCATATTTCCCCCCGCGTCCAATTGACGGCGGCTACCTCCGCGGCGGCCCTCCTGACGCTGGCTGCCATTTACACCCATAACCTGTGGGTGCTGGTTTCGGTGGGGCTGTTTCATTCCGTGATGTGGGGGTGCATTTTCACGCTCGCTACCGTGGGATTGAAAAAATACACCGCCAAGGCTTCCGGCATTTTCATGATGGGCGTGTTCGGCGGGGCCGTTTTCCCTTTCCTCCAGGGTGTTCTGGCAGATTCGCTGGGAAGCTGGCGCTGGTCATGGATGCTTGTTTTCCTCTGCGAACTGGTCATGCTGGCTTACGCCCTGGCAGGCTCCCGCGTCAGAAAGCAGGATCTTCCGGAAGAAACAGATTAAAAGGAACGGCAACAGGATGCCGCACGCCGGCACAGAGACGCTCCGGTGAAAAGGCGTTTCCAGATATTATACGGGGATTGGCGCCGCAGGCAATTGAAGCGTTTCCCCGCCCATTAATGCCATTTATCCCGTATTTTTCTTCATGTCGGCCTTCCCATCCTGTAGCATGAGCCCATGCAAGAGAGAAGCAGTGGCTTTCAATGGCCCGCAGAGTGGACACCGGATATTCTCGCTACCCTGATGTTTGTGGTTCAGGGGGGGAAGATTCTTCTGATACGCAAGAAGAGGGGGATAGGAGCGGGGAAGGTGAACGGCCCCGGCGGCAAGTTCGAGCCGGGGGAGACGGCTCTTCAATGCGTTCTGCGGGAAGTCCGGGAGGAACTGCGGATTGACGTAACGGACGCCCGGGAAATGGGCGTGCTTAATTTTTCCTTTACCTGCGGAACCATTCCGGAAATCCGCTGCCATGTGTTCATGGCTTCCTCCTTCACGGGGACTCCCTCGGAAACGCCGGAGGCGGAGCCCTTCTGGTCTCCCGTAGAGGAGATTCCCTACGACCTCATGTGGCAGGATGACCGGTACTGGCTTCCCGCCATGCTCCGCGGCAAACGGTTCCAGGCGTTTTTCACGTTTGAGGGGGACAGAATGCTGGATTATTCCTTGGAAACGGAAGAGGAATAGCCATACCTGTTTCCACCGCTCCCGATTATCCGGCTTTCCGCTCACGGAAACACAGCGGGAAGAAGCGGTTTTCACGAGCCACACCCGGCATTCCGGCGTTTTTCCCTCTTTTCCCTCTTTTCCCTCTTTTCCCTCTTTTCCCTCTTTTCCCTCTTTTCCCTCTTTTCCCTCTTTTCCCTCTTTTCCCTCTTTTCCCTCTTTTCCCGCCGAGTCCCCGGCATCAGCAACCGGCATTCCGCGCCCCTCCATCACCACGATGAGGGGCGCGGAAGACATCAGAAGACCACGGCTACGCCCAAGGCCGCCCGGTGTTCCGTGTAGGATTCCCGGAAACAAGCCTGATAGGAGGCATAAATGGAGAGGTTTTCACTGCGCACGAAGCGCGACAGAAATTTGACCTTGAAGGCCTGGCGTGCCGGAGCGTATCCTCTGCCTCTGTACCGGGACTCATAGACGGTGTCGCCGTCCCACCAGATGTCGTTGAAGGTATGGTGGGGATTGTTGCGCCATATGTCCGGGCAGTAGCTTCCGGAAATGGCGTTGGTCCACATCATGCCGTTGGAGAAGCGGATGGCGTGTTCCAGCGTCACTCCCACTTCAAGCGCCATATTGTCGAACGATCCGCGGTTTTCCCACCTGGATTCCCTTCTCCAGTATTCATCATCATCCCACCACCAGGAAGAGTCATAGTCTTCGTCATCATAGTCGTCCTTTTTCACTTTGTTAGAGGCATGCACATAGCTCATCTTGGCGAAAGGCGTGATACTGAAGGATCTGGAGACCTCGTAGCGCCATGCGGCCGACAACGCGACGTTCCAGGTTTCCGTATCCCATGTGGAGTTTTCGTAGTTCATGCCGTGGTGGGCGCATTTGTTGTCGGTATTGCCGAATCCCATATTCATGGACAGAAGAAGATGGGATTTTCTTCCGGTCTGCCTGTACAGGGCTCCGTAAATGTTGACCATCATCGTATCCTGGTCAAATTTGTCGCCTTCCAGAAATCCGGCGGGATGGTCCGCCATTTCCTTGATGTTCTGGGTACCGGACATGAAGCCCAGGGACAGGCCGAGCAGCCTTCCCCTTCCACTTTCGGATGCGCAATAGTCGTAGCCCAAGGCTCCGCCGCCGGCCGAATAGTCGAAGGCGGAATGCTCGTTCCTGACACTGGCATTTCCGAAGCTTCCCATGCCGCTGAACCAGAAACGCGATTTTTTGCCGTCCTGAAAACGGTGCACGCCCATCTGGGAGTCGATGGCGTCAGAAAAGGCCTGCATGTGGCCCGTAGCCGCCCAGAGGGAATCCAGAGTGGTTTCAGGGCCGCTGTCCGGGAATTGGCTGACGGACTGGGCGTGCAGCAGGGAGGCACACCCGGCGGCGCTCAAACACCATGCATATAAGAAGGATTGTTTCATGACTGGTATGAATGTTTTTGTTTAACAGGTTTGACGAATCACCAAGGTTGCTACCCGGAAAGCGCAGTAAAATGACGGTTTTGTTTATCCCTGCTTTTTTTCAGAAAAAATCCGCCGCTTTTTCTTCCGCAAGGGATTTCCCGGAAGGCACCTCGGCAATGGCTTTCTGACTGCCCCGGAAGCCTCAGTTCCATGTCTTTCATGTTCTCCAGGGAAGTCTGTTGAGCCCGGAATACGGCTCTATGCGTCAAGCGCGCCGCCGCTTGCCCGGACATTTCGGCGAACCGCTTCTTTAAGCTTTTCCTTCCGGGCCTTTTGTGATATGGGTGCGGGAGCAATGGCGCAGTCTCCTGCCCCTTTATTTGCTGACTGTTTCAATTCATCCATTATTTGACATGTATACCCCCGAGTTCAAGAATATCCTGACGACCACGCTGAACGGCCTGCGCGAAGAAGGCCTGTACAAGGAAGAACGTTTTATCGCCTCCCAGCAGTATTCCCAGGTAACGCTGAAAGACGGCCGTTCCGTCATCAACATGTGCGCCAACAATTACCTGGGCCTGGCCAATAATCCGGAAGTGATGGAAGCGGCCAAGAAGGCGATTGACCAGTGGGGGTTCGGCATGGCGTCCGTCCGGTTCATCTGCGGCACTCAGACCCTGCACCGCCAGCTGGAGGAACGCCTTTCCGAGTTCCTAGGCACGGAAGACACGATTCTCTTCCCCTCCTGCTTTGACGCCAACGGCGGCCTGTTCGAAGGGCTGCTGACCGCGGACGACGCCATTATTTCCGATTCCCTGAACCATGCCTCCATCATCGACGGGGTGCGCCTCTGCAAGGCCAAGCGCTTCCGCTACGCCAACAACGACATGGCGGACCTGGAAGCCAAGCTGCAGGAGGCGGACGCCGCCGGCGCCCGCGTCAAGCTGATTTCCACGGACGGCGTCTTTTCCATGGACGGCATCATTGCCCAGCTTGACAAGATTCACGAACTGGCGGCCAAATACAACGCCATCGTCCATTTCGACGACTGCCACGCCACGGGCTTCCTTGGCAAGCGGGGACGCGGGACGCATGAGTACCGCGGCTTGTTCGGCAAGATAGATATCACGACGGGGACACTCGGCAAAGCCCTGGGCGGCGCGTCCGGCGGCTACGTTTCCGGCCCGAAGGAAGTGGTGGACGTCCTGCGCCAGAAGGCGCGCCCCTACCTGTTTTCCAACAGCGTGGCCCCGGCGATCGTGGCCGCGTCCATCAAGGTGCTGGACCTTCTGGAAGGTTCCACGGAAGCGCGCGACCGCGTGGAAGCCAATACCAAATATTTCCGCGGCGCGATGACCGGCGCCGGCTTCACCATCGGCGGCAAGGATCACCCGATTTCCCCGGTGATGCTGGGGGATGCCGTCCTGTCCCAGCAGTTTTCCGCACAGCTCCTGGACGAAGGCGTGTATGCCGTAGGCTTCTTCTATCCCGTGGTGCCCAAGGGACAGGCACGCATCCGCACCCAGATTTCCGCCGCCCACACCCGCGAACAGCTGGACAAGGCGATTGAAGCCTTCTGCAAGGTGGGCAAAAACCTGGGCGTCATTTCCTGATTTCCCGGCCCGCTCATGACTTCGGACGCATCACCCATGCCCGGCGGCAACCTGCCGACACTGCCCGTGAAACGGGTGGTGCGTCCCACCCCTTCCATCCCGGACCATAAAGTGGTTCGCCAGATCGGCAGCGGAGCGTATGGAGAGGTCTGGCTGGCAAAAGCCCTGACAGGCGCATGGAGGGCCGTCAAAATCGTCTGGAGGGAGGATTTTGAGGACGAACGGACCTTCAACCGGGAGTTTGAAGGCATTCTTCAATACGAGCCCATCGCCCGCAACCATCCGGGCCTGGTGCACATCCTGCATGTGGGCCGCCACGACGAAGGCTCCCCCTTTTATTATTACGTGATGGAGCTGGGCGACGACGCCCGCACGGGAGTCCATATCAACCCGGACGAGTATATTCCCCGTACGCTCCAGACGGACAAGAAGTTTTCCGGCAACAAGCCCCTTCCCCTGGATTACTGCCTGGAGGTGGGCAGCCAGCTTGCCCACGCGCTGCTGTACCTGCACAGCAAGAACCTGACGCACCGGGACATCAAGCCCGCCAACGTCATTTTCGTGAATGGGCGTCCCAAACTGGCGGACATCGGCCTGGTGGCCCATCTGGACCAGCGCAGTTTTGTCGGCACGGAGGGGTTCATTCCTCCGGACGGTCCCGGGACCCGCAGGGCGGATGTGTATGCCCTGGCCAAAGTCCTGTATGAGATCAGCACCGGGAAGGACCGCATGGATTTTCCCGAACTGCCGGATGAATTGCCGGCGGGCACCGTGCAGAAAAAATGGCAGGCGTTCAATACCATCATCTGCCAGGCCGCGGAACCGCGCGTGGAGGAATGCACGATTGATTCCGCGGAGGAGCTGGCGGAAAAGATAGACGCGCTGAGAGGGTATGAAGTTCCGTCCCGCTTCCGGCTTCAGAAGAAAAGCCGCCGCAAGTTCAAACGTACCTTCCAGCTTCTGGGGGCCGCCATTGCCGGCGGCCTGACGGCGTATTGGGGAGTACTCTGGCTCAACGAACAGCAACACGCACAGGAACCGGACACCCCGGCGGAAGCGCATTCCCAACAATCCGCGCCGGAGGAAGAGTCCAGGAACGGGTACGTGCTGGTTACCAGTTCTCCGGCGGGGGCGTCCGTCTATGACGCCGACGGGAATTATCTGGATGAAACGCCTTACGGCCCCATCGAATTGCCTGCCGGCACCACCGTCGTGTACACCATCAAGAAGTCGGGGTTTGCGGACAAGGAGGAGACGGGGACTGTTGCAGGAGGCTCCACGCTGGCATTGGGAGGAGTCCTGAAAGAGTACCATCCGCCCACGGACGGGCAGCCCTGGAAGGATACGGAGGGCGTTACCTATCTTCCGGCGGAGACGCGCCACGTGGCGGAGACGCCCCTGACGGCCGCCCTGTTCAACAAGTTCCTGAAGGAAGACAGGCAGCAGGGCAATTTTCAAATGCAGCGGCAGCAGGTGCAGCCGGACCACCCGGAGAAGGATCTGGCCCTGCTGACCCAGGACGGCATTACGGCGTACCTGGCGTGGCTGAACAAGAAGTGCGAACGGGAGGGGCTGCTGGGCAAGGAGTTCTCCATCAGCGCGGACCCGGGGCCTCAGGGTTCCGGACGGACGGACGGACGGAACACGTACGTCCTGAACGTCACCCGCGTTTTCCAGGTTCCCATCACCGTCACGACCAACCCGCCGGGAGCCAGCGTGTTTTTCAACAACAGGCTCATCGGCAGGACGCCCATTGAGGAGTATGTCAACCAGGTGCCTTACGTGATTGAGATCAAGCTGCCGGGGCACGCCACGATGCGGCGCAGGGGGCTTGATCCCCAGGACCTGTACCTTTCCCTCCAGCTTGAACCGGACAAGTCCGTGGTGTTCGGCTCCCCCTGGATCAACAGCCTGGGAATGGACCTGGTGCCTGCGGGGAACAATACTCTGGCAATGGCCCATGAAGTGCGTGTCAAGGACTTCCAGCAGTTCCTGAAAGCCACGGGCCGCAAAGCCCCGGCCAAGCCGGGATTCCCCCAGGAAGACGACCATCCGGTGGTGAACGTGAGCAGGCAGGACGCGCGGGCCTTTGCCAGATGGCTCACCAACAGGGAGCGTGCCCAGGGGCTGATTGACCAGCATGATTCCTACCGCCTGCCCAAAGACGCGGAATGGAGCGCCTGGATGCAGCTCGGAGAGGAAAAGGGGGATTCCCCCTATGAAAAAACGTTGCCGCATGACCATTCCAAGGAGGTGTTCCCGTGGGGGACTTCCTGGCCCCCGCCGAACGGAGCGGGCAATTTCGCTGACCAGTCCGCCCTGATTTATCTTCCCTCGTCCCGCGTGATCGTGGATTACGAGGACGGGCAGCCCTACACGGCCCCGGTCAGGTCATTCCCCCCCAACCGCCTGGGCCTGTACGACCTGGAAGGCAACGTGATGGAGTGGGTGGACGATAATTACGGAGGTCCGGAAAGCCTTCCCATACGCAGCCACGGCGTGGCCCGCGGCGGCAGCTACCTGTCCTTCCGTCCCAAGCAGCTCACCACTAGCATCCGCACTCCGCTGCCGGAAAACACGCGGGACGATGCCCTGGGGTTCCGCCTCGTTCTTTCCTCGGAACGCCCGCCCGCTCCTCCGGCTCCCTGACGAAGAAGGCCTTTTCTCCCGGCGGGGCCGCACCATCCCGGCACGGCTCTCATCCGGACCGCGGCTTTCCGGGTTCTCCCGCTCAGGAAAATGTTTGAAAGGGGGGCGCATTGTGCTACCGTGTCGTTGCACCGTTTTCCTCATGAAAATCATCGCCATCGCCAACCAGAAAGGGGGAGTGGGAAAGACCACCACGGCTATCAACCTGGCCGCCGCCCTGGCCCAGCTGAAAAAGAAAATTCTCGTTATTGACCTGGACCCGCAGGCCAACGCCACCAGCGGCCTGGGCATCGACACCCGGGAGACGGCCAGCCTGTACCCCGCCCTGCTCCACCAGATTCCTGCGGAACAGTGCATCCGGCCTTCCGGCAGAAAACGGCTGGACATTATTCCCTCCACCATGGACCTGGCCGGCGTGGAGATAGAGCTGGCGCGGGCCGGCGACCATCTGACCAGGCTCCGGGAGACGCTCGCCCCGCTGCGCAAATCCGGTTCCTACGATTACTGCATCATGGACACGCCCCCCTCCCTGGGCGTGCTGATGACTTCCGCCCTGGCCGCCTGCGACGAAGTGCTCACCCCCCTCCAGTGCGAATGGTTCGGGCTGGAAGGCCTTGCCAAGATTCTGCACGTGACCGCGCAAATTTGCGCCAGCGGAGCCAATCCCCACATCAGGCATGAAGGCGTCCTGATGACCATGTACGACGGCCGCACCAACCTTTCCCGGCAGGTGATCGAGCAGGTGGGGCAGCACCTCCCCAAAATGCTGTACAAGACGGTCATCCCCCGTTCCATCAGGCTTGGCGAAGCGCCCAGCTTCGGCCACACCATTTTCGAACACGACCCCTCCGGCCCGGCGGCGGAGGCCTACCTGAAGGCGGCGCGGGAATTCGTCAAGCGCCACAAGTCCTGAATACCGGCCCAGCCTTCCGGGGGCGGAACAGGCATTCACCTTGACTTGCCGGGAGCGGCATAGGAAAATGCCCGCAGTTTCCGTTTCCCGAATTTTTCCCATGCCAGCAAAAGAAGGCCAGACAGACGCCGCGCCCGGGACGACAGGGCAAGCGCCGCCTCCCCCTCCGGCGACAGGCCTGGAAGAGATTCTACCCGGCAGGCCCCCGCTTCCCCATGCGGAGGAGAAGGGCGCGTTTTTCGTCTATCAGCGGGAGCTGGCTCCCGGCACGCGGCTGGAGCAGTATGAAGTTCTCAGCGTCCTGGGCAGCGGCGGCTTCGGCATTACCTATTTGGCCAAAGACCTGTTCCTGAACAGGAACGTGGTGATCAAGGAGAATTTCCCGGCAAGCTGCTCCTACCGCGACCCGCTGACCGGCCATATCAGGCCCAACAACGAACACGACCTGGAGAATTACACCTGGGCCCTGAAAAGCTTTTTGAGCGAAGCCCAGACCCTGGCGGAACTGAACCACCCGGGCATCGTCAGGATCCTGTCCGTGTTCGAGGCCAACGGCACGGCCTACTTCGCCATGGAGCACATCACGGGCCTGTCCCTGGATTATCTGGGAGAAAAGCTCCACACCACCGGCCACCGTTACACGGAAGACGAACTGAAGGGCCTGCTCACCCGCCTGCTCCGCATTCTGGAATACCTGCACGCCAGCCATATTTACCACCGGGACATCAAGCCCGGCAATATCCTGCTGACGGAGGAGGGAACGCCCGTTCTCATCGACTTCGGCGCGGCGCGGCATGCCCTGAAGCTGCACACCGCCACCGTCCTGACCACCCAGGGGTACTCCTCTCCGGAACAGGCCTTGGGCAAGACGAACATAGGTCCCTGGAGCGACCTTTATTCCGTGGGGGCCACCTTTTACGCCCTGCTCACCGGACATCCTCCGGAACGGGCGGAAGTGCGGCTGGCGGAAGACGCGATGCCGCCCCTGCACAGCAATCCGCAGCTGATGCGCCTGTATTCCCGCCAGTTCCTGCTTTCCCTGGACAAGGCGCTGGCCCCGCAGATCAACTGCCGCTACCAGGACGCCCGGGAGTGGATCAACGACATCTGCTCCATTTCCGGGGAGGAATCCTCCGCCACCATCCAGCTGACCCGCGCGGAGATCAGCAGCGCCCGGCCGGCGCTCCACCTGGGCGCTGCAAAAAGTTCAGATAAAAACATTCCTTCCGGAAGGGGCACGGGCACTCCCTCCGCCGCCCGCAGGCTTTCCGCCCGCACCATCAGGCGCAACCGCCAGCTGATGTACCTGATGGTGGGCAGCGCATGCACATTGCTGGCGGGCGCCGCGGCGTTCTACCTGCTGGATTACCTGAAACAGGCCCCCATGGGTACGACGATCAACACGATCAAGGACGCCATCCAGCAACCCGGCGCCAACGGGCTGGAAAAACTCCCGGCCATCCCTCCGCGGGACCTGGCCTCCATCCGCATTCCGGAACTGAGAATCGCGGAAGACGCCTCCCTGGAAGAGCGGAAAACGTCCCGGTTCCAGCTCCGGCTGGACGACAGCATGCTCAGCAGCTCCAGCCTCCCTTCCCCCCTGCCGGAAGAGCTGCGCATTTCCTGCATTTACCTTCAGATTTCCTCTTCTCCGGACGGCAGGGAGGACCTCTACCTGACCATCCGTGATTCCAACGGCGCCCTGGTGGACCGCTCCCTCAACCCCATTCCCTCATTCACGGTTCCCGGCCAGTCCACCACCACGTTTTTCTTCCCGGCCCTCCCCTTGCTGTACACGGACCGGACGTACACGTACGCCTTTGAAACGGCCGCCCAGCAGCCGGTTTCCGTGCAGATGGCCTGTTTGAAGGGAGACCCGGCCCGGACGGAAGAGGCTTTCCCGAAAATCCGCATTATTGCGGCCCCGGCCATTCAGGACGAATCCCTGCGGGAGGACCCAGCCTACCGGGAACTGATGCGCCAGGTTTCCTCCCCGGCGTCCAGCCGCAGCAGAACCGCGAAACGCCTGAAAGTGACGGCGGACAACATGGCGGCGGTAGAACAACTGTCCAGGGAAGGCTACCCCGTCGCCCAATATGCACTGGCCAAGGCACTGATGGCGCCGGACTTTCCCGGAGGACCCAGACCGGAAAACGGCGTGGAATGGCTTTACCGGGCCGCCACGGGAGGATGTTATGAGGCCATGAAGGATCTGGGCGTCATGCTCATGGACATTCCCTCCTACTTCCCCAGACTGCCCCAACAGCCACCCCTGGCCAGAAGGGATTACGCCCAGGCCGCCCGCTTTTTGAGAATGGCGCTCCAGTACAGGGACCAGGAAGCCGCGTACCTGCTTTCCCTGATGTATTCCCAGGGCTGGGGAATGCCCGTTTCCACGGAACTCTCCCGCCTGATGATGGAACGCCTCAACGGCTCCGGCTACCTGACGTCCAGCCTGAACCTCCAGTCGGCCATTGCCGCCTGCTGGCTTCCCCTTCCCGTGGAAGCGGGGAGTTCCACCACCCTGAGATTCACGGTTCCCGGCCCCTTTGCTCCCGCAGCTCTCCAAGGCGTGACCCTGCACAATACGTGCAAGGAGCAGTCCTTCTCTTTCAGCAAGCTCAACGTGCTTCAAAACGGGCGTGTCGTGCTGGACATTTTCGCCCCGCAGAAAGTCGCCCCCGGGCAAAGTTCCAAACCCATCGGCATTTCCATTCCGGAGGGATTCCTGGCGGACACCACACTGCCCCTGGAAGTGGAAATTCTGCTGGTTCCCGGTTCCAGCTGCGGCGTGGTGGAATTGCCGCTCCCGGTGGAGAAAGAGCGGCCGTGAAAGGAATTCGCTGTTCGTCAGTTCCTTCCGCAATTGTTCCGGCCCGTTCATTTTCACGAAAGCTTCTTGCTTCCGTTTGAGGAAATGCTAAAAGAGAACCATGACTCCCCTGACCTGCATGCGCCGCCTGGTTCCCCTGCTGGCGGCATTCCTGATGATTTCCTGCGGCGATCCCTCCGTCTCCTACTGTAAAAAGGTGGCCGACATCAATGCGGAATATTCCGAAAAAAGCGACGCACTGGCGGAACGGCTCCTCAAGCTGAAGAAGAATCCGACTCTTCCGGGCCTGGAGGAAAGCAGCCGGCAGGCGGCAAAAATACTGAAGGACCGGGACGAAGACCTTGCAGACCTGAGCACCAGGGACGTGGATCCGGACCTGGTCGCCTTTGTGGAGGAAGATAGGAAACTGTTTGCCCGCGGAAGAGAACTGGCGGAACACTACCAGCAGTATTTTGAAAAATACCTCAAGGGAGGCCCCGAACTGACGCCCGACCCTGTACGCGCCGCTTCCAAAATAGGCCGCGGACGCCAGGAAGTGCGCAAGATTCTCAACGCCGCACGTACTCTGGAAGAAAGAGCGGAAAACCTGCGGAAAGAAAAGTCCACCGCCTACGGCACGGAACTTCCTCCCCTGCATTTCCGCCTGCCGGACATGAAGGAATTGCTCTCCAACCGTTAATTCCCGGCATGAAAAGCAGATGGCACTTTTGCCGCGCGGCTCTCCTGTCCCTGGCATTCCTGCCCGCGGCGCAGGCGCAGCCGGAGACAGGGCCATGGGAGGCCCTTTTCACGGGAATGTCCCTTTCCCAGGGAAAAAACCGCCCGGGCATTTCCTTTTCCTTCCGGCTCACGCCTCAAGCGGGGCAGGTTCCGCTCATTCCCCTGGCCTCCGATGCATTCACGGCTACCGACAGCACCGGAAAGGCTCTTCCCTGCCTGAGCATTAATTTCTCACATTACCCGGACCCCGCCGGCACGGAAGATTATACGGTGGACATGTATTTATCATCCGATTCCCTGCCGGATGCACGGGCCACGTCCGTTTCCCTGAAAGGAGCCATTCCCGTTCTGGCGGCGGACAAAAAGCAGGCGCTTCCCTGGCAGGCAATAACCCTGGGCGGAGACGCCGTTTCCATCCCTCTGTCTGAACGGGACAGGGAAGGAAAGAAAAAAAGCATCACGGTCAAGGCCCAAGTCCATGAAGGACTGATTCCCGTGGAAGGATTTACCTATTGGCGGCTGACCATTACCGGGGATGAGGACATTCTTTTCCATTCCCTTGCCCTGAAAGACCACGAGGGAAAGGAGCTCCCTCCGGACGCCCGCCATCACAGCCATTTTGGCAACAAATCCGGCCATCAATGGGAAATGGACTGGCTTCATGCCATCCCCGAAGAGGAAAAGACCCTGCTCGTCCGGATTTTCTGCCTGTCCGGAAAGAAAAACATGAACATTCCCATGGACCAGACAATCGGGCTCGGAGGCCCGATATCACCACCTTCCAACACTCCCACTCCATGAAATCCCTGCTGCTGTTCCTTTCTCTCTCCTGCCTGGGCGCCGCTGCGGACAAGGCACCTCCGCCACCGCTCTGTCCTCTGGAATTCGACTCCTTCTCCCTGGGAGTCAACGGTACGACTAAGGAGCCTTATTGCATATTGTCCCTGAACGGAAGGCCTCTGGAACACCTCAGTGTGGTCTCCATATCCAAGGAAAGGCCTTTCGATCTTTCCGTCACGGACTCCACAGGAAAAACCTATGCATTGAATCATGTTCTGATTGAGCCGGCGTGGGAAAAAGAATGGAATCGGGAAGAAGAGTTCCATCTGCGCTTTTCTCTTTCCGAATGGCCGTCAGAACATGCGGAATGGCTACGCATCCGGGGGAATGTCTCCGTGGTGTGCATCAAAGCTTCCTCCCTGGATCCGGTGGAGGTCGATCTGATTCACCCGGGAGAAACGGAAATTCCCGTTGTGGGGAATGACATCCCGCAGAGCGACATTGCGGACCCGGCACGAACGGAGACCCTGATATTATTCGTGGAGAAGTGGGAGGGTAAGGAAGAGGAAGGCTTCCAATGGAAATTCAGCCTGGGCCACCGGGACAGCTTCCGCTACTGCGGCATGGAACTGGAAGACATGCAGGGGCGGCCCATTCCCTTCAAACGTTTTTCCGGAGGATTGTGCAGCGGCGGCGGCGGAACGACACGCTCCGAATATTTCACCCTTACCCGCCCCTATGAACAACTGAAAGTGCGCATTTTGCATGCCGATCCCCGCTACATTGAAATCAGGCAAGTGCCTGTTGACATCAGCGTGGGAATGGGAGGCCCCCTTAACAAGGAAAAAGTCCCTGCGGCTAAATAAAAACGTTCTTCCCGCCTCCGGCTTGCCACCAAGAGCCCTCCCCCAACACCCCGGAGAACATGCCATGATCCAGATTTTTCCCTAGGCAGGACTGCCAGATTCCTTTGTTTGCAACTCTCTCATCCAACACCCATTCCCTATGAAATACCTGTTGCTATTTCTGCCGCTTTCCTGCGTGGCCGCGTCTGCTGACAATACACCCCTGCTGCAAGGCTCACGGACGGGGTTCGCATCTTTCCTGACCGGGACGGACCACACGGAAAAGAAGAAATACTGCATGGTGACCCTGGACGGGACATACCGGGGGAAAGCCAGCATCATCCCTGCATCCGGGAAACCATTTTCCGACCTTTCCATTACGGATTCCACGGGAAAGACCTATACGCCGGACAATGTTCTGATTTCCATGAAGGCAGAAAAGGGACTGAATCAGGAAAAAGAGTTCATTATCCAATTCTCGTTTTCCGAATGGCCCCCGGAAGACGCGGAGTGGCTACGCATTCGGGGGGATGTGCCCGTCACCTGTACGGAATATTCATCCACGGATCCGGCAGAGGTTGATCTACTTCACCCGGAAGAGGTAAAAATACCGCTTCCGCCAAACAACGGCCGGCAGGATGATGGCATTGCCGACCCCGCCCGGATGCAGTTCCTGACATTATCCATGAAGAAGCTGAAAGACGGGGACGGCGGCCGGAATGGCACCGATGTCTGGGAATTCCTGCTGGCCTACCCGACCGATTTCCGGTACCGGGATTTGAAACTGGAAGACATGCAGGGACGGGCCGTCCCTGCCGGTATGCCGCCCTCTCTTTGCGGGTTCAGCGCCAGCGGGGGAGGAGGAACCTCCACCTATGAATATCTCGTTCTCCCGCGCTCCCGTGAAAAAATGAAGGTACGGATTCTGTATCTTGATCCGCGCAATTTTGAGACAAGACACGTATCCGTCGACGTGAGTTTGGGAATAGGGGGATCACTCAACAAGGGAAAAAGAGAACCCTGACATAACCGCATCTTTTCAACTGAATATTTATGAAGCCCATCATCCTGCTGTTCATGATTCTTGCGGGTATTTTCCCCTGCCATGCCTCCGGTACTCCAGAAAAAACGGAGGACGGGAAGCCTGTGAAGTTTTGCGGCTTTCTGCTGGAACAAGCAGGCCGCCGCCAAAAGATTACTTTCAATTTCCTGGCGTTCTTTTCCGGGAAAAGGATACCTTTCTCGCCATCCACTACGGAAGGATTGAAGATCACGGACTCCCAGGGGAAGAGACTGCGGGTGTCACGCATTTTTGTAGATCCCGTCCTGGACCCGGAGGAGGAAAGAAAAGACAACATGGGCTGGAACGGGGCAGCCGCCATTTCCATTGAAACGGATACCCCTCCATCCGCCCAGGCCGCCTGGGTGGAAATATCCGGACACATTCCTTTGCTGATGACCTCGGAAGTGCGCCAGGCCCCGGTTTCCGGTCTCACCGTAAACGGAGAGGAGATTCATTTCTCCCTTCCGGAAAAAAAGGAGATCGTTGGGGATAACTCCGTCCATATCCGGGCACGCCATTATTCGGCATCATGGGGCGGTCCCCATTTGGCATGGAAGCTTTTCATTCGCGCCCCGGATTTTTTTACCATTCATTCCCTTTCCCTGACTGCACCCCAAAGAGGGAATACACCGCCTGCCTCCTATAAAAAATTCAACAGCCTCCGTCTTTTCGAGAAGACACTTCCGGAATGTTTCGTCTTCAACATTCCGGAGGAGGAAACCACTATGCAGCTCCATCTCTCCTATTTTGGAAACCTCCAGCCGGAAAAACTCCCCATCCATTGCCGCGTCAGCCTGGGAGGGGAAATTTTCCAGAACCATTGACAAACCGGCCCCCTCCATGAAAATGTTACTGTACCTGGCGATTGCTTTCCTTTTTCCCTGCTCCTTTGGCGATCCGCCTCCCGCCCTTGAGGGAGCGCACATGGAATTTGAATCTCTTGAAATTATTACCGACAATGATGTTCCCTGCATGAAAATTACATGCAGCGTCACCCACACGGCAAAAGAATCCATCATGGAATTCCCGCCAAAAGCCTACCTTCTGCTGAATGTCGTTGATTCAACAGGGAAAAGACTTCTTCCCGACAATTTGATGATAGTTGGAAAAAACTTCCTCCAAGTAGATGAAGAAGATTGCCCGGACAACCAGTTCCATGCGATTCTTTTTTTCAAGGAACTCCCCGCCAAAACCGCCAAATGGATACATATCTGCGGAAATGTTCCACTTCGTTGCTGTTCCCTTTCCTCTTCAATTCCCAGAGGACTTTTCTGGCGGAACGGAATGAAGGAAGAGTTTTCCGCAATAGACTGTGAAATGGTTCCGGAAGGACCGGTAGCGGACTTGGCAATATGCAAAAGTGAAACTGTTACCCTGGAAGCGAAACTTCTGCAAACCTACAGAAATAATTCCCAATTATGGAAAATCCATTTGAGTGCCATCGCCACCTTCCGTTTTTACGGTCTGGAACTCCTTGATGAACAGGGACTCCATGTCCTCTTTTCCTTAAGGCCCTGCAGCGCTTTTGCGGGAGGGGGAGGGGCCGGTTATTCCATGGAATGCGTTTTTCCGCGAGCCTACTCACGTCTGCAGGCTAGAATTCTTTACATAGATCCCGACAAGTTTAAAAATAAAAGCCTCCCATTCAACCTGACCGTCGGCCTGGCGGGAACTCTCAGCAAGAGACAGGCGCCATCGGCCAGGTAACTGCCCCTTCCCTACGAAAATATCCTATGAAAACAACCGCATTCCTCCTGTTTTTTCTCTGCGGCTCCCTTTCGTCCCCCGCCGGGGACGGGGAAAAAGATTTGCCGCGGGACAGTCTCGTCTTCTCGGAAATGAGGATTGTCCATCAGAAAAACGACAAATCCCTGACGCTGTCCTTCAAGCTGTCCTGCTCCGGTGGAGGGGTTCCCCTGACGCCCCCGGATGCACGTGGTCTGGCAGTGGTTGATTCCACGGGAAAAAAGCTCGGCATCCGGAACGTGCAGGTCACTCCCGAATTGTCCTATGAAAATGATTCCTTCCATTCGCCGGAGGGAAAAGCGGAGCTGAGCATCCAGACGAATTCCCTTCCCAGTGTTCAAGCCGAGTGGATACGGATTTCAGGGAATATTTCCATCCCCATGGGCCGTAAGGTGCTGAAATTTCCGGCACAGGAAATTGAATTTGAAGAAGCTCCGTCCATCATTCGGCATCCCAAAACCGGAAATCCCATCCATCTCAGGATTTCATCAGCCGGACAGGAGGCGAACAGCCCGTTGTTTTCCGTCGATATCGGAAGCAATAGTCCGGTCATTCTGCATTCCATCACTTTCCAGTATCCCGACGGAACGCCTTTTCACCCTAAAATGATTAAGATCCCTGTCAGACAAAATGAGGAAAACGAACAGTCTCTACGTCTTATCTATTTGTTCCGGCCAAATACCAGAACCCTCCTGGTGACGCTTTCGTATTTTGATGAAAGCGGAACAACGGACATCCCCGTCAACTTCAACATCGGGTTTGACGGAAGCGCATCACCCTTAAAGAAAATGAATCCATGAAGCTCTTGTTTTCACTGATTGTTTTTTCCGTTTTCTCCCTTTCATGGGGAAAACCGCTCTCCATTCTGAAGGGAACCGGGGTGGAACTGGCGCCGTTGGACACCTCCCGAGAGTCCGTTTTTTTCAATTTAAACATCAGTTATAAAAATGCCCCGGCCGTTCTGGATGCCAAAAAAAGTCTGGACCTTACGGATATCAACACGCAGGGAGGAAATCTGGACATCCGGAATTCCTCGGGAACGCCGCTGAACCCCAGATCCATTTATATCACTCTGGATTCCTATAACCGGAAGGAAGAATCCGGAACGTTCAACCTGGGGATTTCCTTGGAAACGCCCCTCCCTCTCAAAACCCGCTGGATACACATTAAAGGAGAGGTGCCGCTCATGTGTTCGCACCTGTCTTCCCTTCCGGCGGAAGACCTTGCTCTGAAAGAAGGGGGATACTGCGACATCCTCCTGTCATTTCCTCCCTTTCTTAGGGACGACGGCGACATAGCGAAAATGGAATCCATGCAACGCGTAACCCTTACCGCGACCCACAAAAAGGAGAAAGGGAAGTGGACCATCATCCTGTCCCATCCTGAGGAATTTCCCTATACCTGCATGGAATTTTTCGACGAAAAAAACCGTCCCATTCCCGTAAAGACAGATAAATCCGTTTATTTTTTCAGCGCCGGCACCATCTCCCGTCCCATCACCTGCACTTTTCCGGAAGATTACGGCCATGTACGCGTCAAGGTCCTGTACGAACAGAAACGGGAAGCCCGGCTGATGCCCATCGACCTCACCGCAGGGCTGGGTGGCATCCATGAATCAAAAATGCTGCCCATGAAAAAATGAAGGGCTTTTTTCAGAAGCTTTCCGCTAAAAAACAAGGTATCTTTTCCAAAAACAAGATTGACACCGGAAGACCTTTCTCCTAGTATCCGCGCACAGCATCAGCGGCGGGGTAGCCAAGTGGTAAGGCAACGGTCTGCAAAATCGTCATTCGCGGGTTCGATTCCCGCTCCCGCCTCCAAGATGCTGCAAAAACCGGTTCAAGTCGCGTTCGTCTAGCGGTCTAGGACTCCCGCCTTTCACGCGGGCAACACGGGTTCGAGTCCCGTACGCGATGCCAGTTTCTTTTTATCTTATTCCTTGAACAGGAACTTTTACGCCATTCGCAAGGTATGTTTCTGGCTTTTCCGGCCCGCTGTGCTATAGTGTGAACGCAATGACCGCCCAAGACAGCATTATCCTGAACGGCGTCCCCTATTTTCTGGCGGAACCCTGTTCCGTCATACGGCTTCTGGAACTCCTGAATATGAAGGGAAATCCAGTGGTGGTGGAACACAACGGTTCCGCACTCCTGCCCCGGGATTTTTCCCGTGTTACGGTTGTTCCGGGGGATACGGTAGAAGTGGTCTCCATCGTTGCCGGCGGCTGAGTTTTTCATCATCAATATTTTACTTTACTTCACCCATGCCGACCATCCATGTCATGTCTCCCACTCTCGCCAGCCAGGTGGCGGCGGGCGAAGTCGTGGAACGGCCGGCCTCCGTCGTCAAAGAGCTGGTGGAGAACAGTCTGGACGCCGGGGCCAAGTCCGTGCGGGTGGAAATCCGCCGCGGAGGCGTGGGCCTGATCAGGGTGACGGACGACGGATGCGGCATGAGCCGTGAAGACGCCAGCCTCTGTGCCAAGCGTCACGCCACGAGCAAGCTTTCCTCCCTGGAGGAACTGTTTGAAATCACCCATCTGGGTTTCCGGGGAGAGGCCATCCCCAGTATCGCCAGCGTTTCCCGCTTCAAGCTTTGCACCAGGCAGCAGCATGCCCTGGAAGGCTGGGAAGTGCGGATTGACGGCGGGATGGAGCACGAACCCCGGAGCTCCGGGGTATCTCCCGGCACCGCCATTGAGGTGGCCGATCTGTTTTACAATACTCCGGCACGCCGCAAGTTCCTGAAGTCCGCGGAAACGGAGGCTTCCCACGTGGAACACCAGATACGCCTCCATGCGCTGGCATTCCCCCGGGTGCGCTTTACCTACAGGAGGGACGACCAGCTGGTGTTCGATCTTCCGGCCACCACGGACCTGCGGGTGCGCATTTCCGCCCTGACGGACCCCGCCACGGCGGCGGCCCTGATTCCGATAGAGGCCACCACCGGCCCCGGCATTTCCGTCAGCGGGTACTTGCTTCCGCTTTCCGAGGCCAGGCGCACTAGAAAAGGGCAGTATGTGTTCATGAACACCCGCCCGGTGGAAGACCAACTGATCAACCGGGCCATCCGCGACGGTTACGGGGGCTTCCCCACGGGATTGCATCCGGCCCTGTTCCTGTACATGGAGGTGGAGCCTGCCCTGGTGGACGTGAACGTCCACCCCGCCAAGAAGGAGGTGCGGTTCCGGCGCGCCGCCGATGTGGTGAATACCCTTGTGGAGGCGATTGCCAACACCCTTCAGCGCCATGCCCGTCAGGAAACCCGCCCGGCCGCTCCGGCACCGGACGAACAGCCTTCCGCCCCATCCCCTGCGCCCGCTGCCGCCGGAAACGGAACCGCGGCAACGGCCTCCCCCCTGTCTCCCTCACTTGGTCCTACGTCTAAAATTCCAGTGTTTCCCTCTCCCGCGGAACGCCCCCAGGGTACTTCGGGACCATCTCCGGTCCTTCCCGTCCGGCCCATTTCCCTGAAACAGGTGCCGGCCACCCAGGGGCGGCTGGATTTTCCGGAGAAGGCGTGTTCCCGTCCGGATGCCGCGCCAGGCACGGAAGGGAGGGTGGAAAAGGATCTTTCCGCAGATTTCAAGTATCTGGGGACTCTGCACCAGCAGTTCGCCCTGTTCGAGACGCCGGAAGGCCTGGTGCTGATGCATCCCAAGGCCGCGCGGGAGCGCATCATTTTTGAACGGCTGCGGGCCCACAGGCAGGCCCCCATGCCTTCCCAGCACCTGCTCGATCCGGTGATGCTGGACCTGGACCCCCGGGATTTCGCCGTCATCCAGCAGTTTGCGCCCCATTTTGACCAGGCCGGACTGACGGTCACGCCCTTCGGCCAGAATACCATCAGGATAGAGTCCATTCCGGCCCTGCTGGAACTGGACAACGCCAAGGCGTTCTTGCTGGAGCTGGTGGACCGCCTCACCCAGTCCGAGTTCAGCCGCAACGCCAAACGCATGGCGTATGAAACGTTCATTGCGGAGATTGCCAGGAAGTCCGCCTGGAAGGAACGCATTTCCCCCCACCGCGCTCCGGCCATTCTGAAGGAGCTGCTGGCCTGCGAAGTTCCGTACTGCACCCCGGCGGGCAAGCCGACTCTGGTCAATTATTCCATTCCGGAGATCAAACGGAAATTCGGCATGCAGGCATGACGGAGTAAAAGGGATTATTCATCCGGCCCGGCGAGGCGTCCGCAGGCGCCACGGTACACCCCGCGGCATACGGCCCGGAATTTGGACGGGTTCCAGGCGTCATATACTGCGATGAGCACTCCGCACAAGGCGGCGTATCCGGCGCACGCCGCCCATCTGAAGAGGGGGGAATCCGGATGTTTGAGCCTCTGGAGCCACGCCCAGTTGCGTACCTTGTAGTACAGCCGGCGCGCATCCAGCCCCGGTTCATAGTAAAAGGCCTTGCCCGCCAGTTCCACGCGCACCAGCCCGGTGGCGGGACGCGGATGGTGGAGAATGGAGCCGCTGACCAGATAAGTGCGGAATCCCGCGCGGGAAATGATCCATGGATATTCTTCGTCTTCCCCGCGGATAAAGAGCCCGGCGGTCGGCCCCCGGACCTTGTCATGGATTTCACGGGGAACAAGGGCTCCCAGGAAGGCGCCCCCGGTCAGAAGGAAAGGGGCTTCGGGAAGGGCGTCACCTCTTGTTACATGAATGCGCCGTCCGTCCTTTTCGTCCAGGAGCACCATGGGCCAGGAGAGTTCTCCGCCCTGTTTCAGGTCCACTACCTTGCAACCCCTGACGCACGGCCATTCCATGCCGTCCGTTCCGGGTCCATGGGACAAAAGGCAGGCCAGGGCGTCCGGCTCCGGCCAGGAGTCGTCATCCAAAATCCAGACGGCATCCACATCCGGGAAGGAAAAAGCGCGTTCCAGCCCCCGGGCTATGCCGCCGGCATTTCCCGTATTTCCGGGCATGTCGATTATTTCCAGCATGAACGGATAGGCTCCGGCCGCCGCCTGTTCCTTCACGCCGTCCAGGGAACCGTCTCCGGCCCCGTTGTCCGCCACCACGACGCGGTGAGGCGGAACAGTCTGCTGCGCCAGTTTCTGCAAGCACATTTCCGTGAGGGAGATTCTACGGTAATGTGAAAAAATGGCGCAAATCCGTTCCATGAGATAACGAGAAAAGGATAAGGGCAAAAACGGAGAAAGCAATCTCTTTATCCCCCGCAAGGCCTGTCCCGGGGGCGCGTCATGCGGACGCAGGAAGCTTGCTCTTGGCAAGCACCCTTATGGCGGTTATAGTGCCTGGGCCTTTTTCCGTCCGCCTATGCCAGAACCAACGTCCAGCAAACTTTCCGCTCCGCGCATTGCAGAAACGGCCGCCGGCAGGATACTGACGGCATTGCTGGCCCTGTTTTATACCGCCCTGGCCACCACTGCGGCAGGCGGGGAATGGCACACCCTGTTCATTCCGTCGTGTTTTCTGACAGCCGCGCTGCTGGTGTTCTGCTTTTGCCTCATACGGGGATATAAAGTGCCCAGCCCCGGCCTTGCCGGATGGCTGGCTGTGGGACTGGGGGGAGGCTATTTTTTCCTGAGAGCCTGGTTTTCCCCCTGGTTTTACGAGAGCATGGCGGACCTGACCCTGATCGTGACCGCGCTGGTGATGTTCATGGCAGGCGCCTGTGCCGGAGCCGGCAACGGGAGCAAAAGCACCCTCCCGACGCTGGCGGCAGTCCTGGGCCTGCTGAATGCCGCACTCTGGGCCTACCAGAACATGGCGGGGACGGGAGCTTCCTGGTTCAGGCCGGATTATTCCCTGTTCGGGACGGAAACGGATGGAACCGGGTTGTTCGGATACAAGAATTTTTCCGCGCATTTCCTGTCCATTACCGGTTTTTTCCTGTGCGCCTGGAGCATGGCCAGCCTCAAAAAATGGGGAGTCCATCTGTTCGCGGGACTTCTGCTTGTGGCTGCTTCCTTCACCTGCGATTCCCGCGCCGCTTTTCCGAATGCCCTGATTGGCGTGACGCTCTGCTTTTTTATCTATACTTCCAGCGTTTTCCGCAATAACAGGAAGTTTTATACGGCCGCCATTCTGTTTTTCCTGCTGCTTTTTTTCAGCACGGCCTACGTCGTGCTGGACCTGACGAGCGGAGCGGGCAGCCTGACGTCCATTCTGGATGTTTTCACTTTCGGCAACCGGATTACCCTTTCCAAACTGGCGTGGTCCCTGACGGAGCAGGCCCCGCTTTTCGGCCACGGCAGCCGGATGTTCACCAATCTGGCCGTGGAGTTTTTCCCGTTTCCCAATGTTCCCAATTTCACCCATCATGAGTATGCACAGGCCGCCTGCGATTACGGATACACCGGACTCGCCGTGATGCTTGCCCTGCTGCTCCTGTTCATTTCCCTGGGCTTCCGGAGCGTACTCCGGCTGGCGGCCGAACATCCCCAAGTCAATCCCCTGGGGCCGGCGGCCTTCTGCGCGCTGTGCATTGCCGCCGCCCACGCCTACGGAGAGTTTATCTGGCACAATCCGGCGCTTGCGGGCGCCGCCGCCCTGTGCTGCGGCCTTTCCTGCACCGCGTCCTTCTCCAGGATCAAGGCTTCACGAACCGGCGGGCGCCTGGTTCTGGGAGCAGGAGCCTTTCTACTGGCGGCGCTGTCCGTGTGGTATGCCTGCCTGGCCTTCCCGACCTGGAAAGCATCCTGGCAGGCGGTTCCCGCATCTTCTCCCGACGGCATGCCCATGCTGGAACAGGCGGCCGCCGCCAGCCACGACCCGGACCTTGTGCGGCGCAATATCCTGCATGCCGCAGGGAGCTCCCCGCCTCCCGGTCCCGGACGGCTCCGCCAACTGGAGCGGCAGATGGAACGGGCGGAATTGCTCAGTCCGGGCAATCATGCCCTAGTGGCGGCCAAGGGGCTGCTTTACATGCACCAGGGACGCTACAGGGAAGCGGAAAGGCTGTTGCGTCCCTATGTGTCTTTTTCACGGTTTGACGACCGCATGTATGCCTGGACTACGACTTATGCCAATGTTCTGTACGCCTGGTGCATTTCCACCGCCCCCCATTCCCCGAACAAGGCCCTGTCCATGGCGCTTGCAGTAAAAGACCTGATGGAGAAGCAGGTGAGATTCTGGAACTATTACCGGATAGAGGATGCCGCCATGCGGCGGGAACACGCCCAGCGCAGAAATGAAGTGGACATGGTGATCCAGACGCTTCAGGCCCGCGGCGCCGTTCCCGACGATTCATGGAAGGAGTAGCAGTTTTCCCCGCTTCTCCCTTTTCTTTTTTCCCGACGGTGGCTGTTTCACGGGAAAATCCCATGGTCCGGAAAAGGACCATTGCCGTCTGCCGTCCGGCGCAGGAAGATAAGGAAAACTTGGTACGGATTGCGTGACGGAGTCTCCATGAAAACGGTATTTTCCCAGAAAAAACTTCACCGGCAGCTGGAATACTGTCATGGATGATACCCTTGTAACCGACAACAAACATCCGGTCCGGAGCGGCAAAACCGGAGCGATGATGGATTTTTGATTTAACAGGTTCAGGCACCCGTTGTTTTCCATTCTTCCTCCCCTTCCGGGACTGCCTCCTTTCCCGGCCGGAAACCCGGAGCGGCAGGCCTGCCGATTCCCGGCACCACCCCGGTGCACGCGGCGCGGCATGTCCCGCACGGACTCAACAAAAAGATATTCCACATGCTCTATTGCCGTTAACAGACATCATTTTCCCCAACATGAACATTTCAATCAAACGCATTTACGATCCGCAGGAGGCGGAAGACGGAGACCGCGTTCTGGTGGACCGGATCTGGCCCCGCGGCATTTCCAAGGAGAAGGCTTCCTGGAACGAATGGGCGAAAGAAGCCGCTCCTTCCACGGAATTGCGCCGATGGTTCGCCCATGATCCGGCCAAATGGGACGGTTTCCGGAAAAAGTATTTCGAAGAACTGGACCGGAATAAAGAGGCTGTTTCACATCTCAGCCAACTGGCCCGCAAGGGGAAGGTGACGCTTCTGTACGCCGCAAGGGATACGGAGCATAACGAAGCCGGAGCCCTGAAGGATTACCTTTTACAGCATGCTTCCTCATGAAAGCACGCTTATTGTTATGGCAGGCATGAATCGCAGGCCTGTACGCTGTATGCACCAGCCTATGGAAGGACGGCTTTCTTCTCTCGTTTATCAACAGGTGAAGAAAATGGAAAGGAGGTGAATATCAATGGCAACAAGTTCCCATATGGGAGACGATCACAGGAGCAGCTCTAAAAAGCGTTCCGGGTCCACTACCCACAAGACCGGGCAGCACGTCAAGCGTGATGCTTCAACAGGGCAGTTTATGAGCGACAAGCGAAGCTCCAGCTCCAAGGAAAGTCACAAGGAAAAACATTAATCCTGGTGTACTTACTGCCTGATTCAGGTTCCGGATGAACTCCGGAACCTTTTTTCCGTCCCGCCATATCCCGGATGAAGCGGAAAAGCTTCCGCCGTCAGTTCGGGCTCAGTTTTTCAAAGGCCAGAATTCCCAGGGCTTCAGGAGCGTTCCGGTCCCCGCAGACAACGACGGCGAAGGGTTCTTCCCTTCCCGGCACGTAGTACGCCGCGCGCAGAACCAGTTCATCCCCTTCCAGGCAGGCGTACACGCCCACTGGGGTGGAGCAGCTGGCGCCCAGGCGCACCAGGAAGGTGCGTTCCGCCACGCCGCAGGCGCAGGTTTCCACATCGTTGATCCCGGCCAGCAGTTCCTTCGTTTTCCGGTCGGAAGCACGGCATTCCATGCCGACGATTCCCTGCCCCACAGCGGGAATGAAGGCTTCCACGGGCAGAGGGCGCATGTAGAGTTTTCTGCCCTGCACCACCGTTTCCGGCGCATAGAGGCCGAGGCGTTCCAGCCCGGCTTTTGCCAGGATCACGGCATCCCATTCCGGATGCTCCACAAGCTTTTCAAGACGGGTGGGGACATTGCCCCGCAGGTCTTCAAACCGGAGCTGCCTTCCCCAGTACGTGCGCGCCATGAGGCGGCGGCGGACGCTTCCGGTGGCAAGAGTTCCGCGGCCGTTCCAGTCCGGCTCCTTCGTGATGAGCACGTCTTCCGCCGCAGCGCGGGGAAGAACCGCAGGCAGGCGGAATTCCGGGGCAAGTTCGCTTGGCACGTCCTTGAGGCTGTGGACGGCCACATCTATGCGGCCTTCCAGCAGGGCCGTTTCCAGTTCCTTGATGAAGATTCCCTTGTCCACGATGCCGGAGACCCTGGCCACATCCGCCAGCGGCACGTCCATACGGCGGTCTCCGGTGGTGCGGATGATTTCCCGGCGTATGTCCAGTCCCGGATGGAGCGCGGACAGGGCGGCGCGGACCATGTCCGCCTGGGCCAGGGCCAGGGCGCTTCCGCGGGTGCCGATGATGAGGGTGTTTTTACTGGTCATAGAGAGCGGTGTCCGGAAAGTATTTGGAGATGCCGTCCCGGATGATGGTTTCACACCGGGAGATTTCCAGCTCCCGGCTGAGCTTGGCTTCATCCGCAAGCTGGGTCAGGGTGTCGATGTCGTAAAGGTACACTTCGTCAATGTCCGCCACGTCCGGGGAGATGTTGCGAGGTACGGAGATGTCGATGAGGAACAGGGAGCGGTATTTGCGGGACGCCCGCAGGGGCAGGAGCGTCTCCCGCGTGATGATGCAGTGGGGGGCGGCCGTGGCGGCCACCACCACGTCAATGTCCCTGAGGTATTCCCCCCAGACATCATACCGGATGGCCTGGCCGCCGATCATTCCGGCGAGTTCCACGGCGCGGTCAAAGGAGCGGTTGGCTACGTAAATGCCCTCCGCGCCGCGGGCACGCAGGGCGCGGCCGGTGACGCGGCTCATATCGCCCGCCCCCAGGATCAGAACGCGGGTGCCTCCCAGGTCTCCGAAGATTTGTTCCGCCAGTTCCACGGCCACGGAGCCCACGGATGTGGCTCCCGCATGAATCTGGCTGTCCGTCCTGACCCGCTTGCCTATGGTGAATGCTTTCTGAAAGGTTTTGTTGGCGCAGGCGGCGGTCACGCCGGCATCCAGCGCCATTTGGTAGGCGGTTTTCACCTGGCCGAAGATTTCCGTTTCCCCCAGCACCATGGAGTCCAGCCCGCTGAGCACGCGGCACAGGTGCTCTAGGGCAAAGGCCCCCTGGTGGCAGTAGAAATGGGAGGCCATGTCCACCTTGCCGCAGCCGTCCCCCAGGAAGTGGGACAGGATATGCTCCCTGGCGTTTTCCGGGTTGTCCGACCAGTAGTAGATTTCCATGCGGTTGCAGGTGGAGAGCACCACGCACTGTTCCACGCCCGGCAGTTCCCGGATGCTTTTTCCCGCATTCTGGAGCCTGTGGGACGGCACGGAGAACCGCTCCCTTATTTCCACGGGGGCGGTCCGGTGATTCAAGCCTAGACAAACCATTCTCATCTGCTCACCAGAAAAATACTCATGGACGCCAGGAAGAGGACCACGCAGCAATAGGCCAGCGCCCTGCCCGGCATGCCGCGACGATAGATGAGCCACAACAGCACGGAGTAACCCAGCGTCAGTAAAATGACAATAACTGTTTTTGCCGTATGGATGGGCAAATTCCCCTGCCAGCCGAGCCATTCCCCTGCCAGAAGCAGGACGAAGGCTACCAGCAGGAGGCGTTTCATGCTGGTTTCCAGCGTGCGGATGGGCGGCAGAAGACGGCAGGTGCCGGGGATCTGCCTTCTTTTCAAGCAGGCGTCCTGCATGCAGAAGGCCACGCCCGCGGCGGCGGCCAGTCCTCCGGCTCCGTAAGACATCATGACCACCCCTACATGGGCGGTCACCCAGAAGTCATGCGCGCCCTGCACATCCGGACCGAACAGGCCGATCAGCAGGGAGAGGGCCGTCAGCACGGCAATGGCGGGCGCCGTAAAGATGCCCAGGACGGACATGCGGTACGCACGGCCCAGAAGGAGGTAGAACAGGTTGATGGTCCAGGAAAGAAAGAAGATGACTTCCGACGCTCCCCGGATGGGGCACATTCCCGTCTGGTACGCCTTGACGCAGAGTGCCCCCGTTTGCAGGGCCAACAGGCACGCCATCCACAGGTGGGCGTACATGAATCTGCGCCCGGAGGCAAGCAGGCGCCAGCCCAGTCCCGTGAATGCAAGGGAGAGGACGAGGGATGCCAGAGCCCACCAGTTGTCGTTCATATCCGTTAAGAAGAGAGCTCAGGAACGCAGATCCCGTTCAATCACGGCATAAGCCTGGTGGTTGTGGATGGATTCAAAGTTTTCCGCTTCCACCCGGTACCAGCTGAATGCGGAGTGGCTCTGCGTTTTCAGCGCTACGTTGCGCACCAGGTCTTCCACAAAGACGGGATTTTCGTATGCCTTTTCCGTCACCCATTTTTCATCCGGCCTCTTGAGCACGCTGAACAGGGAGCAACTGGCGCAAGATTCCACCAGGTCAATTAGGTCTTCAATCCAGACGGGCCGGGAGGCAAAGCGCACGGAGTAGGTAACGATGCCGCGCTGGTTGTGGGCGCCGTAGCTGCTCATGGCCTTGGAACAGGGGCAGAGGGTCGTTACGGGCACCACGACGGTGAGCTTGAAGTCCGCCAGCCTGTCGCCCGCCTCCGCTTCCATTTCAAAACGGACTACATAGTCCATCAGGCCTTCCCTCCCCGTGACGGGAGCCGCCTTGGCCCGGAAGAAGGGGAATTCCATTTCCACATGGGAACGGCTGGCGGAAAGCCGCCCGAGCAGTTCACGGGGGATGGAGAGCGCGGTATGCACGTCCAGGAGGGGGCCATGCTGGTGCAGGGCTTCCACAAAACGGCTCATGTGCGTTCCCTTGAATTCTTCCGGCAGGTCCACGGCCAGGGAGACCGTCGCCACGGTGGATTGAATCCGGTTGAGCTTGTCCTGTATCTGGATGGGGAAGCGCAAGCCTTTGACGCCTACGCGGTCAATGGAGATGTTGCGGGTGTCCGCCTCCGACTGGGTATCTTTCAGTTCCTGCATACGGAAAGGGATGGTGGCTGGAAATGAAACGGGAGTTTGCCCGGTACTGGACAAACTCCCGCCTGTAAAGACAATTTCTTACCGAAAGAGGTTTCCCCTGGGCTTGTTACGGCAGAAGGTTGATCGCGCGGGCCCGCTTGATTTCACGGGTGATCTTGCGGTGCATTTTGGCGGACAGCCCGGTCACGCGGCGGGGAAGGATTTTGCCGGTTTCAGAGGTGAACTTGGACAGGAAATCAGGGTTGAGCAGATTGACCTGGTCCATCGGGATGTCGAGACGGCGGCGCGGCATCTGGCGATTGCACGTGCGGAAACGAATACGACGTTCTACAGTCTTGGGTTCAGTGGACATAATAATAAGAGATAGATAACTAAGCCGGCAGGTTAGCGCATTTCACGATGAAGCGTGCGGCGCTTCAGGAAAGGGTTGTACTTGACCTTTTCCAGACGGCCGGGAGTACGCAGGCTCTTCTTGTTACGCGTGGTGACGTAGCGGGACGTGGGCTTTCCTTCGGCTTTGGCCTCTGTGCATTCGAGGATGATGATGTCTCTAGGCATGATGAAAATGTGTTACGGGGGAGGATTTATACACTATTCTTCATCATCGTCAAGAGAAACAGATAAATCTACATCATTTTGTCCTCCCGCAAAGCCGAGGGCCACCCTGGGGCGGAACCGGGCGTTCTGCCCTTTTTCCTTTTCCCACTGCGCCTGGCATTCCACGGTAAGCCGGGCGAACGGAATGGCTTCTAGCCGGGGGATGGGGATGATCTTGTATGACATTTCACAAATGCCGTACGTACCGTTGTCGATGCGGGCCAGGGCCTGCTCGATTTCATACAGGCCGTCCTGCTCCTTGGAAAGGAGGCTGAGGGCGAAGTCGCGGTCATAGGCGTCGCTTCCAGCGTCGGCCTGATGCTCTCCGGAACCGGAGGCTTCACTGCCTTCCGGATGGTTGCGGAGGGTGTCCCGCGCCACGCCGTTCATGCTGTCCAGCGATTTGTCGCGCAGGTCCAGCAGGTGCTGGCGCTGCATCTTGACAAAATGTTCCCATTCGGGGTTGGCCGCCAGTTCCGCCTTGGCGGCGGCAATGGCTTCCGTCTGTTCATCCGTAAATTCATTCCGGGCAGGGGCGGGAGCGGGGGCTGCCTTTTTGGCGGGAGCTTTTTTCGCAGCCTTTTTAGGGGGGGATGCCGCGACGGCGGCGGGAGCGGCGGTCTTGGCGCTCTTTTCCAGGTCGGCGTCCTTTTTCTTCCTGCAGCACTTTTTCTTGGGAGCCGCAGCTTCCTTGGAGGCAGTCTTGCTATCGGTTTTCTTGGGAGTAGGCATATGAAGTGTATCTATGGGCTGAGGTTGATGATGTTTGACGAATAGAGGGCTGCACCGCCCAACTGACTAGACTATGAGACACTACATGCCCGCAAATGTTCATTCAAGAAAATTCAGCTATGAAGCAAGTCATTCTTTTCCCCTGCCGGGAAGGCTGGATTCTTCCGTTTTTTAACGGGCGAGTACTTGTTTTAACCTTTTCATCGCGCCGCTCAATTTCTATATTGCTATTATATGACAGCTTCAACCATTCCCTCCATCGGCATCGACTTCGGGGGCACCTCCATCAAGCTGGGCGTCGTCCGGGGAACGGAAGTGATCGCCCACGCGCCTTCCATCGCCACCCAGGAGTACGGCAACCCCGACCAGCTGATTGAAGCCATAGCCCAGTTTGTGAACATGCTGCGCCTGAACCACCCGGAAGTGCAGGCCATCGGCATGGGGATGCCCGGATTCGTCAATTTCTACCAAGGCACCGTTTATACGCTCACCAACGTTCCCGGCTGGAACAACGTTCCGGTCAGGGAGATGCTCCAGGCTGCCTGCGGACTGCCGGTTTATGTGGAGAACGACGCCAACTGTATGGCGTATGCGGAATGGAAGCTGGGCGCAGGAAGAGGGATGAGGCACCTTGTCTGTCTGACGCTGGGAACCGGGGTTGGAAGCGGACTGATCGTGAATGGGGACCTGTTGCGCGGCGCCACCTGTTCAGCCGGGGAACTGGGCCAGACCAGCATCGACTACCGCGGCAGGCTGGGCCATTACGGCAACCGCGGCTCCCTGGAAGATTACGTAGGCAACCGGGAGATTGCGGCGGATGCCAGAACCCTGTATGCCAGCCACGGCATTGACAAGGCCATTGTGGACTGCAACCCCATCGCCCTGGAGCGCGCGGCGCTGGCCGGGGACGAAGTGGCCGCCCAGGTATGGAGGGATTTGGCTGTGAAACTTTCCTGCGCCCTGATGAATTGCTGTTATCTCCTGAATCCGGAGGCGATCATCATCGGCGGAGGGGTGGCCAAGGCCAAAACACTGCTGTTCGAGCCGCTCCAGGAGATCATGAGAACGCAGCTTGCCGCCCCGCTGGCGGAGAGCCTGACGATCCTTCCCGCCCAGTTCGGCACGGAAGCCGGCATTCTGGGATCCGCCCATCTGGCTCTCAATACCCACTTCGGCGAAACATTCCGGGTCTGATCACGTGTCCTCCCAGATACTCAAACTTGCCGGCAAACTGGGACTTTCCCCGGACCAGGAAAAGGATTTTCTGGAGGCCATGCAGGCGGGGAACCGCTCCCGCAGCGCCCTGGTCATCACCCCGAAGGCTCCGGAAGATTACGTTCCGCCCGTTCCGTCCGATGCCGTTCCCCGGTCCTGGAGCCATCCCCGCGTCATTGTTCTGCCGGAGAGGGATGCGGTAGCCAAACCCGGTTCCCTGCCGGATTACGGGCAGGGATTTTATTACCCTCTGGACCTTTCCTCCGTCTGGGAAACCGCTCCCCTGGCGCATCTGCCCTTCCGTCCGGAGCGCTGCCTGGACATGTGCGCCTCACCGGGCGGGAAAAGCATTCTGGCACAGGCACGGGTTGCTCCGCGGGAACACATCGCCAACGAGGTGCATCCCCGCCGGCTGGGCATCTTGCGGCACAACCTGCTGCGCTGCGGATTCCTGAACCTGTACACGCAGCGGCTGCGCCCGGACCAGTGGGCGGAACAGGCTCCGGGCTGTTTTGACCTTATCCTTGCGGACGCTCCGTGCAGCGGACAGTCCCTGCTCGCCAAGGGCATCCCCAATCCCGGATGTTTCCACGCAGCCGCTACAGGAGGGAATGCCAAGCGCCAGAGGGGCATCCTGCTGGCCGCCCTGCAATGCCTGGTTCCCGGCGGTTTCCTGCTGTACACCACCTGTACCTACGCCCCGGAGGAGAATGAACGCAACGTGCTGTACCTGCTGAAGAGGCATCCGGAACTGGAGACCGTTTCCGTGCCGGAATTGGAGCCTTTCCATTCCGGCCTGACGGAGGAAGCCTGCTACCGCCTCATGCCTTTCCACGGCGCCGGAGCCGGAGGCTTCACCTGCCTGCTGCACAAGAAAGGGGAAAAGCCTCCCCTGCCCCCCCTGGCGGATGAGTTGCTCGCGTGGCCCATCCATACCATGAACTCCCAAGTATCATGAAGATAGGAATATTCTCCGACATACACGACCGTACGAACCATCTGGAGCAGGCTATGCACCGGATGCTCCGGCTGGGTTGCGGCCATTTCATTTTCCTGGGGGACTGCACCACTCCGGAGAGCTTCCGGCGCCTGCTTGAGCTGGCGCAGGGGCTTCCTCTGGACGCCGTACCGGGTAACAACGATTACGACCTTCTGGCCATGCACCAGATGGCGGCCGCATCCCCGGCGGCGCGGTTGCATCCCGAACTTGCCGTCATCACCCGGTACCGCATGAAGCTTTCCCTTTCCCACTATCCCAGGTACGCCTGGCAGGAAGTGCGCAAGGGGCATGTGGACGCCGCCCTTTACGGCCACACCCACCAGGCCCTGCAGGAAATGGCCGGAAATTGCTTGATCGCCAATCCAGGAGAATTGCAGGGCAGGACCGGCCGCCTGGGATTCGGCATCCTGGATACGGATTCTCGCACCATGAATCTTCATACGCTGGATTTCAAGACGCCATGACCCGCCTGAACGTTTGCTGCGCCCTGATCACGCTGTCCTCCGCGCACGGCCCCCTGCTCCTGGCCGCTAAAAAGGCATGCGGACAATCAAACGGGCTGCTGTACGAATTCCCCGGCGGAAAACTGGAAGCCGGAGAAGACGCCCGCGATGCCATCGTGAGGGAAATACGGGAGGAACTCGGCTGCGCCATCCGCCCGCTGTGTCCGCTGGCTCCCGTCCTGCACCGGGAGAAAGACCGGACCATACGCCTTATCCCGTTTCTGTGCGAACTGGAGAAAGGCCGCCTGCCCATTCCCCTGGAGCACGAAAGCTTGGGATTCTTTTCCAGCCGTTCCCTCCCTTCCCTGCCCTGGGCGCCGGCGGACCTCCCCATTCTGAAGGAATGGCTAGACCGGAACGCCCGCTGATGCTCCGGCATCGAACACCGTTTCCGCGCCGTTTTCTCCGCAGTCCCGGCATTTCCGCTACCCTGTTCAGGTTCAATTCCTCCTCCGCATGGCCGGGCTCATTCATCCGGCCCATGTCTGAAAAAGGAACCAAAAACATCTTGGATAATCAACCCGCATGGGGTATAAAGGGAATTGGCTGCTGCACTCGTCATCACCCGGCAAAGTGGCCCGAACCGATATTACAGCATAATGGGGGCAGCCCCGGCGCAGGGCTGACTATGTCCTATACGGAAAAGTCAAAACAGCGACGGAAGTCCCCGCTCTATTGAGACACGGGAACGTGGCTCATTGCCGGAGACGGTGCAGCGGTGTCTTTTTTAAAAATGGCGCAAAACCGCCGGACAGGAGGCGTTTAAAAAATTCCGCCCCATATCCGGCCCATCACGGAAAGCATGTTGGAAATGCTTTTCAAGTGCGCGTCCACTTCCTTTCAAGCCCTTGGCAGCCTGAATCCGCTTTCGCGGAGAAAAGGATGGAAGATAAGGACGTTTTTATTCCCCAAACATGGGACAGCCGTCCTTCATCCAATGCCAGACACTGAACGACCGGGCACGCTTCTTCCCTTCTGCGGGAATGTCTAACAAATTTTCCGCCGTGGCCGGTTTTTCCGGAGAAATGGCCGCCCGCTTTTCGGTGGCATATTGTTCCTTCACGGGTATTTCATTGTTCCCGTTTTAAAAGAGGCTATTTCTAGGCCGTTGATTACCTCAAAGATGAAACGTCCGAAACTCTCTCCATTGAATTGAAATGGCCCACAGTCATCCGGTTCCCTCCCCACAGGATTTCATGCAAGCACCGCGCTCCTGCTCCCCGGCATGGGGAGCGAAAGGCGGGCGACAGCGCCTCACTTATGTATCATGGCAGGGATGGGAAAAGATGAAGAAGCTCATTCACAGAGAGTTAACCGAAAATTCAGCAATGGATTCCCGCCCGGAATGCCGTCTTTGACCACATCAAAGACTCCCTGAATAACCAATGATATTTTCTCAATCATGAATTCCATCTGTTCTCAAAAACCAGAAGTCGCCGGTCTCTGGATCGGTGAAACCCTGCCGCCCCTGGCGGAATTATGCATCCGTTCCTACCTGAGCCACGGTATTCCGTTCCGGCTGTTCACTTACCGGAATTATGAAAACATTCCCGAAGGGACCATGGTGCAGAATGCCTCGGAGGTCATTCCCGAAGAACTGGTTTTCCAGCACGACAACGGCAGCCTTGCACCGTTTGCAGACTGGTTCCGCAATACGTGGCTTGAGAGAAAAGGAGGGTTTTGGACAGATCTGGACGTCGCCTGTCTTTCCCCAAACCTGCCGGAACAGCTTCCATGGTTTGCAGAGCAGGAACCCGGGCTGATTGCGGTGGGAGTGATCGGTTTTCCTCCCCACCACCCCGTTATGGAATGCCTGAGAGAGGTCTCGGAAGATCCGGCCGCTCCCATGCCCTGGGATACTCCCGGCGAACTGGTAGCCAAACGGCAGTTCAAAATTGATTTCCCGGATCCGGCTCTCCGCCGTAAACATGCCATGTGGGGGAATGCGGGACCGGAAGGTTTTACCCGGACTCTTTCCTATTTCCAATTGCTAGACATGGCCGATTCAAGTTTAAGCATTTATCCTCTGCATTACACAGTCTGGAGGAATTGCTACAACGGAGCCGTCAAGCTCGATAGCCCCGCTTTGCGGAATTCCTGGGCCATCCATTTGTGGGGCGAGCTGCTCCGGCGCGAACCTGACACGCTGGAAAACGTCCACAAGGAAAGCATTGTGGGGCAATTACTGGATTTGCACATGCCACGGCCCTCCGTTCCAACCTCATCCGGGAACAAAAAAAAGGTATCCATTCTCGTGGGCATCTGTACTTGCGCTAACGCGGAGAAAAAAAGGGAGACCATCCGGAAGACATGGATGGCACAGAGTGTTGCCGGAATCGAATGCCGGTTCTTTCTCGGGAGAAGGGAGGCTCTGGAGAGGGAGGAGGACGCCATCCCTCTCTGGGTGAATGACGATGACGACCATCTGCCGGAAAAAGTCCTGGCTTTTTTCCGGTATGCCCTTGAATATTACGATTTCGACTGGTTGTTCAAGTGCGATGATAATACCTACGTCGCTCTGGACCGTCTGGCGGAATTGGCCGATGACCAATATGATCTGATTGGCGATTCGTCGTTGAAGGCAAAAGGGGCCCCCAGCGGAAGAGCGGGATATTTTCTTTCCAGAAGCATGGTGGAAAACATCGTCGCCTATTCCGATATTCCATCTACCGGAGCGGAAAATCTTATTTTTGGCGAACTGGTCCAGCGGCTGGGGGCAAGGACGCTTGCCAGCGATCGCCTGAACATGAATACCACTCCGTATCCGATGAAGGACAACGATGTGGTCACCGCACGCTGGTCCCCTCCCGAACATTTCCAAGGCACGGAAAATTTTCGGGATTTCTTCCCCGTCACGGTGTATGAAGGCAGGCATGCCCACTGGACGGATTCCCTGCTTTTTTACCGGGACGGCACTTTCCGGAGAGAAAAAACGGGGTGTTCAGGGAAATACATTGCCTATGGCTCAAAAAAATTGACCCTTAAATGGTCAGACTGGCCGGAAGAAATCCTGGTCCGCGACGGGGAAAATTATTCAGGGTTATCTCTTACTTTGTCAAGAAAGCCGGGGCAGCCTGATTTGGCAGCTGTTTTATATCAGGGGCAGGAGTCCGGAAATCTGAACGAACTTTTTTCCGGGATGCTTCTCATCCAGATGGGCTGCGGCGCCAACATACTCCCCGGCTGGATCAATCTGGATCTTCCCCAATACGACATTACGCGTCCCCTGCCCTGGGAGGACGAGTGCGTGGACGCCTATTTTCTGGAACACGTGATCGAACATGTTCTGCCGGCGGAAGCATATGGCTTTTTCATGGAGGCATGGCGCACCCTTAAACCGGGAGGAGTACTGCGGCTGGCTTTCCCGGATTTGCTCCGCATCGCCAAGCAGTCCACTCCCGAATATATCAGCTTCCTGCAGAAAAAAAAGTGGGGAGACGGCTCCCCGGGAAGTGCCGTCCGCAATATTATTGTGAACCACCATCACAAAGCCATCTGGACAATAGACACCATGGTTGCCGTTCTCAAATCCCTGGGGTATGAGGTTTCCATCTGTTCCCTGGGCAAGTCTTCGCATTCCCATTTGCAGGGCATAGAATCGCATGCCTCCCAGCTGGGGCAGGCATTCAATGAGCTGGAAACATCCTGCGTGGAAGCGATGAAGCCTTTTCATTCCTAATAGACTGCCATCCTGTTATGAAATGTGTACTGCTCCAGGCTTCAGGAGAAATTCTTGAAGGAAGCGCCGAATTGAAAGAATTAGGATACCAAGCCGCCAGTTATCCTGTTTCCCAAAGAGTGGAAGAATTGCAGGATACGCGCTGCGATGAGTTTACGGATTTTCTCGGGGTACACGCAGAAGCTTGCGACAAACCCCATGTACGCTCGCTACGTATCTCGTTTGCCTCCATGATTATGGATCCTCAGTTCAACGAGGACGATCTCATCATCTTTGGAGAAAGTGACGCCGCCCCCGTCATCCCGGCGGAAAGGCTGCGGCCCGTTCTTGAGGAAATGGTCAAAAGCCATCCGGAAGTGGATGTTTTCCGTCTTTTTTACGAGCTCAGCAAGAGTCCGTCCAAGCCTCTTTCTCCGGAGGAAAGAATTGAGTTCGAACCTTACGCCACCTCCGGTCATACTGCCGATACCTCCTACGTCTGGGGAACGCATGCCCTGATCATTCCCGTTTCAAAGAGGGAAAAGGTCGCCCGGATTTTTTATACCTGCCGCCTTCCCATTGATATGGCCCTGGAGGCCGCCAATGGAAACGGAGAGCTGTGCATCATGGTGGCAACGCACAATTGCTTTTACCAAAAACCCAGAACCTGCCTTTTTGACAAATCAACCCTGTACAGCTGCAGGGACAGGAAAATGGCGCTCTGCCTGGCTTCCTACAAGCGGTTTGAAGATTTGCAGAGGCAGATTTACTGCATGATGCATCAGTCGTACCGGAATTTTCATCTGTTCGTCGCCGTTAAAGGGATGTCCAGCTTTATCTTCCAGTCCATTCTCATTCCCCAATTCCAGGAGTTCATTGACGAGGGTCGCCTTACTCTGAGATGGTTTCCCAACAAGAACCAGCTTTCCAATTTGGCGGACACCATACGCGGCCTGGACACAACGGATTATGAATTGTTCGTGAAAATAGACGACGATGATTTTTACGGACGGGATTATCTTCTTACCATTAACGAGTTTCATTCGGAAATCCCCCAGCACCATTGTAGTTACTTCAATGACTGGAACTGGGTTCATTACAAGTACGGCGGAATTTCCTCACTGCAAAAGGAATTTTACTACGTTTTCGGAGCATCCATGGTACTCACCCGTTCCGTGATGGAACGCCTCATGGCCTGTGAGGAACATCCCGAAATGATTCATCCCATCGTGCAACGGTGGTACCATATCCCCGGTCATGGAAATATCGGCTTCAGTGAGGATAATTTCATCCATAAGCTGATGCTTGAAAACGGGTACAGCAATATCGCCCCCTTTATCGCCAGGAAGAAGATCACCCATCATATCATCGTGCAGAAGGCCAATGCTTCCGTCACACGGGGATACATGCTGGACGGGGAATTCAGGAAAGCCAACACGAACGTTTCCCATGATGCCGATGCTTTTGAGTATGTTCTCGATCTCCGGCATCCGCAGTGGAACGGCGCCTTCCGGGTGTTCGGAGCACGCGGCAACAGGGTGGACAATGACGATTCGGCGGAGGTTCTTTCCTTTTCTACGGAAAAAATCGTGGTGAAGTGGGACAAGTGGGGAGAAGAGAGTTTTGTCCGCCAGGATGACGGTTCCTACGAATTTCAGCAGACGGAGAAATAACGGGAATCGTAGCCATTCGGTAGGAAACATTTCATGGAATTCCAAATATATCCATGTCCTGGGAAACATGCCTCCAGTTGAATTTTCAAGCCGGTATTTTATTTTCCACAGTTCGCGGCAATCAAATCAATGCTCGCTGCGGCCCATCGGAAGAATCCCATCCCCCGTACATGCCTACAACAGGGAAGCATCTCCATGAAACGGAAACGATCGAATGCGGCAGATTCATCCTTTCCCTGAATCGATTGTATTAACAGAGGAAACGGAATATTCCCTTATTGCAATAGATGCGGCAGGAAGGCCCTTGACTTAACTGATGCCTCCGGCACGGGAAGGCTCAAACGGCCTTTGGCCCGGAGCAGCTTCCCCGTTGTTCATCATGGTCCCTGACAAGTGAAATGGTGAATTCCCCCCTGCAGACTGTGGACGGAAGCGGCCTTCCGTTCACTTCAGAATGAGCGCATGCGGGCATGGAGAATCATGGATTTCAGATGTTCCGCCGCACGGCGTTCCCGTTCCTCCGCCGTACGGATACGGCCAGGACGATGAAAAAAATGAAGCAGTGCGGACAACAAATCAATTAAATCATTCTTGTACATACGGATGGATTGTTATTTCCGGATCAAGCGATCCCTTATCATTGGTTCAGCAAAAAACGTGCCAAATTTCAGAAAATTCCATAACATTTTTATTATGAATAATTGGTAGTATTCCAATCCAGAAATTCCACCTTTCCATGGATTTTCATTTTTGTAAGAAAGACTCCTTGCATTACAATAATGTAATATTATTAGTTAAAACACAATAACTGTTCACATTCGGAAGAGTATCCTTGACCCGCCCTAAAATCATGAGAGGATACCCTCCGTTACGAAAAAGTTTTAACATGTGTGCAACTTTTTCATTATTGCGAAGTATATTATAGTCGTGAAGGGATTCATCAAAATCATCATCGTCATTGCCGTCCTTGGAGGCGCCTGGTTCGCCTGGGAGCAATGGAAAGGGAACGAACCGCTCCAGGTGGATTATCAGACAGAGCCCCTCACGAGGGGAGATATGATGATTACCATTGATGCCACGGGCGTCACGGAACCGGACGAACTTGTGGACGTGGGCGCCCAGGTGAGCGGCATCATCATGGAATTCGGCAAGGATTTGAACGGCAAGGTGGTGGATTATTCCAGCCCGGTCAAGGCGGGCCAGATGCTGGCGGAAATTGACAAGCTGCCCGTACAGCTGGACGTGCAGAGGGCGGAAGCCTCCAAGGCCCAGGCCCAGGCCGGAATCGCCCGTGCCAGGGCGGACATCCAGCAGGCCAAAGCCAAGCACCACCAGGCCAAGCTGGACCGGGAACGTGCGGAAAAGCTGGGACCGGGGGACGCCTTGTCCAAGTCCAGCTACGACCAGTATATTGCAGATGAAGAGACCGCCCGCGCCAATGTGGCCGTGGCGGAAGCCTCCCTGCTGGAAGCGGAAGCCTCCCTCAAGCAGGCGGAAGCCACCCTGAAAAAGGAAATGCGGAACATGGAATACACCACTATTTCATCTCCCGTGGACGGGGTGGTGATCAAACGCCTGGTCAACATCGGCCAGACGGTGGTTTCCAGCATGAGCGCCTCCAGCCTGTTCTACATCGCCACGGACCTTTCCAAATTGAAAATATGGGCCGCCGTGAATGAAGCGGACATCGGAAGCATCAAGAAAGGCCAAGACGTGATATTCACCGTGGACGCCCATTCCGGCAGGAAGTTCAAGGGGACGGTGGACAAGATCCGGCTGGACGCCACGATGACGTCCAACGTGGTTACCTACATCGTGGACATTGACGTTCCCAACCCGGACAAGCTTCTCATTCCCTACCTGACGGCCAATGTGCAATTCATTGTCCAGGACATCAAGAATTCCCTGCTGGCTTCCAATGCGGCCCTCCGCTTCCGTCCGGATCCGGAACTGCTTACCGCCGAACAGAAAGCCGCTTTTGAAGAGATGCTGCCGGAACTGGCCGCTCCCGTCCAGAAGGGAGAGGAGAAAAAAGCCGTCATCTGGGAACTGAGGGACAATGTCCTTTACCCGCACCTGGTCACCAAGGGGGAAAGCAACGGCATGCTCACCCCAGTCCAGGGCAAGACGCTCCGGGAGGGCATGGAAATCGTATCCACGGCCCAGGTCTTGAACCGCTCCGGCAATTCCGGCGACGGAACGTCCGCCTCTGCGGGCGGGGAAAACCCCTTCGCGCCCAAGATGCCGCCGCGCCGCAAGCCGAGCACGGGCAACACCAGCCAGGCTGGCGGGCCGCCTCCGCGTCCCTGAGCCGGAGCCGCGCCATTGCCGCCTAACCATTCCTTTTACCGCTTCAAGCATTCAATAACGTGATCCGCTTACGTGACATAACTAAGGTGTACCACCTTGGAGAAATAGACCTTCCGGTGCTCAAGGGCATCACTCTGGACATCAAGGAAGGGGAGTTCGTCTCCCTGACCGGGGCATCCGGCTCCGGCAAGTCCACGCTGATGAATATTCTGGGCTGTCTGGACCGTCCCACTTCCGGCCATTATTACATAGCCGGGGAAGACGTAGCCAAATTCAACCCGGCGGAACGGGCCATATTACGGAACAAGCGCATCGGCTTCGTCTTCCAGAATTTCAACCTGCTCTCCCGCACTACGGCCCTGGAAAACGTCATGATGCCCGCCGTTTACGCCCACCCTGCGCTGAGCATGAAAGCCATGCGAGAACGCGCCACGGAACTGCTGAACCTGGTGGGCCTGTCCGACCGCATGGACCACACCCCGGCCCAGCTTTCCGGCGGCCAGCAGCAACGCGTGGCGGTCGCCCGCTCCCTCATCAACAACCCCGGCATTCTGCTGGCGGACGAACCAACGGGCAACCTGGATTCCACCACCTCCAAGGAAGTACTGCACATGTTCAAGGATCTCAACCGTCAGAAGGGCATCACGGTCATCCTGGTCACGCACGACCCCAAAATAGCCGCCTTTACGGACCGGGCCATCAATATGGAAGACGGCCTGATCTGCGAGGGGATTTCCGACAAGCTGAGTAAAGAAGACGTATGAAATTCCTTCCCCTCCTTAAGACCTGCATCAAGGCCCTGGTGCGCAATCCCATGCGTGCCGCGCTCACCATTCTGGGCATCATCATCGGCATTGCCGCGGTGATCGCCATGGTGGAAATCGGCCAGGGGTCCACGCTCCAGATCAAGAGCACCATCGCCTCCATGGGGGCGGACACGCTGAACATCCGCCCCGGAGCCATCTCCAAGAGCGGGGTCAACACCGGAGCCGGCGGCAGGGCCTCCCTGACCAACGCGGACTGTGAGGCCATCATGAAGGACTGCCCCATGGTACTCCGCGCCACTCCCGTGGTGCGCGCCAGCGGCCAGGTGATTTACGGCAATAAAAACTGGAGTCCGGAAACCGTGGAAGGCGGCTCCGTGGAATACCTGAAAATCAAAAGCTGGTACGACATGGAGCGCGGCCAGCCCTTCTCCGACGAAGACGTGGAGCAGGCCAGGCGCGTCTGCGTCATCGGTCAGACGGTTGCCAAGGAACTTTTCGGCGATGAAGACCCGCTGGGCAAGGATATCCGCATCAAGAACGTCATGTTCAAGGTGATCGGCATCCTGAAGAAAAAAGGGGCCAACATGATGGGCCGCGACCAGGACGACTCCATCATCCTGCCCTGGACGAGCATCCGCTACCGCCTGCAGGGCCTGGGGGGTGGCTCCGCATCCGCCTCTTCCGGCAAATCCACCGCTACCTTCAACCGGGCGGACAAGTATACCTCTTCTTCCGTGGCTTACTATACGGAGACGACGGACCAGCCGTACACCGACTCCCCGCATCCGCGCCGCTTCAACAACATTGACTTCATCATGGCCCAGATTGCGGACCCGGAACGCTCTTCCGAAGCCATCGACCAGATCACGGAAGTCATCCGCGCCAAGCACAGCCTGAAGGACGGCCAGCTGGACGATTTCCGCGTGTGGGACATGGCTGAAATGTCCCGCGCCATGAGCAGCACCACGGAAGTGATGACCAACCTGCTGATGATCGTAGCCATGATCTCCCTGGTGGTGGGCGGCGTGGGCATCATGAATATCATGCTGGTTTCCGTCACGGAACGCACCAAGGAGATCGGCCTGCGCATGGCCGTGGGCGCCCGTCCTCAGGACATCATGCGCCAGTTCCTGCTGGAAGCCGTCCTGCTCTGCGTGGTCGGGGGAGCCCTGGGCATCCTGCTCGGCAAAGCCATCTCCACCCTTGTCAGCCGGACTATGAACTGGGCCACCGCCTCCTCCCCGGAAGCCATGGTCCTGGCGGTAGGCGTTTCCGTCCTCATCGGGCTGGTCTTCGGCTGGTACCCGTCCTGGAAAGCCTCCAAGATGGACCCCATCGACGCCCTGCGCCACGAATAACCATTCACTCCTTCCCTTTTTCATGTCACCCATGTTCAAATACATCCCACTCCTGACCGCATGCTGCCTGGCTTCCTGCATGGTAGGGCCGGACTTTCAGCGCCCTGCCAACGACCTGCCGGCTTCCTGGGCGGCGGCCAAGCCTCCCCACAGTACGGACCAAGACCTGCGTTCCTGGTGGCGTATTTTCGGCGATCCCCAGCTCAACCGCCTCGTCTCCACATCCCTCAACAACAATCCGGACATGAAGGTGGCCCTGCTCCGCATCCGGGAAGCCAGGGAAAGGCTCCGCATCTCGCAAGCCTCCCTTCTGCCCTCCGCAGACGCCAGCGCCGGCTGGAGTCTGTCCCCGGACCGGGGCTTCCGCAGCTCCACCTCCCAGGATTTTACCCTGGGAGCGTCCACCTCCTGGGAACTGGACCTCTTCGGTGGCAACCGGCGTTCCATTGAGGCGTACCGCGCCTCCCTGATGTCCACGGAAGCTTCCGCCTGCGCTGTCCGCACCTCCCTGCTGGCGGACGTGGCTACGGCCTACTTCAACTGGATCACCGCCTGCGAACAACTCCGCATCGCCCGGGAACAACTGGAAATCCAGCGCGGCACCCTCACCATTGCGGAAAAGCGCCACACTGCCGGATTTGCTCCCCGGCTGGACGTGGAACAGGCAACTTCAAGCGTCGCCGCCACGGAAAGCCACATCCCCGCCCTGATTGCCCAGGTGGCCTCTGCAAAAAACCAGCTTTCCGTCCTGCTCGGCACTTACAACTCACGCATGGAACTGACCATGCCGAAGGCAACCGTCTTTGAGAAAACGCCCGTGGTTCCGGTAGGACTGCCTTCGGAACTGTTGCGCCGCAGGCCCGACGTCATCGCGGCGGAAGCGGATCTGCACACAGCCGTGGCCAACGTAGGCGTCGCCGTGGCAGACTTATACCCGCGCTTCAGCCTGACGGGTTCCGTATCCGGCCGCGGCAACGACTTCGCCCAGCTCTTCCGGGAAAACAACAATGCGTGGTCTCTGGGAGGCAACTTGGTACAGCCCCTGTTCCAGGGGGGCGCCCTGCGCGCCAACGTACGCGCCCAGCAGGCGGCGGCGGAACAGGCGGCGGAAACCTACCGCAAGACGTTGATCACTGCCGTCTCCGAGGTGGAAGAGGCGCTCATCGACTACGGCAACTACACCTCCCAGATGCCGTACCTGCAAAAGGAAAACGAAGCCAACAAGGAAGCGTTCAGGATTTCCATGGAATCCTACCAGGGAGGTGAAACAGAGTTCCTCAACGTAATTACCGCACAAAACTCCTGGCTCAGTTCGGAGGAATCCCTGGTCACCATGCGCCAGAATATCCGCAAATCCATTGTCCAGCTTGCCCGCGCCCTGGGCGGCGGATGGTAGGGAGAAACGCCTCAACGGCCAGCTTCCGTCCAAAGAGTATGTTCTGGCATAAAGGAACCCGGCTGCAACAGAAAAAACACAAATTCGTTATTAATAATTAATTATTAAATATTAGTTAAATACTATTTATTAAATCAAAGATTCAGGTAGGAGATTCCAAGAGATTCTTCTACCTGATTTTTTTAGAGATATGTGGTATCACACTGTGTAAAAATAAAGTTCTTTCTTTCGGAATCACGTGTTAGGAGTCTTTCATTGGAATAGCCGATAGTTCTACATTGTCTGCAAATCACTTAACAATCCTGATTTACAAGACAATGAACAATACCGACAACACCCTGGAACCCCGCTATCCCTTTGTTCCCATGTTCGCCAATGGCCTCCCGCAGGCCGACTTCTACGTCAACGGCATCACCGCTCCCGTTCTCATCTCCCCTCGCTCCGCTTCCGATGACACTCGCCATGAATGGACCGGGTACCTCAAGATCATGAAACGCGGTACCTATTTCCTCTCCCTGGACGCCGATTCCTCCATCTCCCTGTCCATTCCCTTCAAGAATGTGGAACTGACCAGCGAAGCAAAGGACCTTTCCGTGAAGCCGGAGAGCGTCGTGCTGGAACAGGGGTATTACTGGTGCCAAATCGTCCATGAATACCACCCCGCCCTGGGCTCCGGACAGGAGTTCTGCATTGCCGTTCTTTCCGACAAGGCGGAGGCGCCCGATATCAATTCCTACCTCGACCTCAATGTAACTCCTCCAGACAAGGAAGGGGAGGAAGTTATCACCCTGGTCAATCTTTATCGGGATGAAGAGGATGAGGGTACTTCAAGCAGCTCTTCGGAAGGGGGAGGGTTTGATTTTGGGTTTGATCCCAAGTCAAGCAGCTCCAGTTCCAGTTCCAGTTCCAGTTCCAGTTCCAGTTCCAGTTCCAGTTCCAGCTCCAGTTCCAGTTCCAGTTCCAGTTCCAGTTCCAGTTCCAGCTCCAGTTCCAGCTCCAGTTCCAGCTCCAGTTCCAGTTCCAGTTCCAGTTCCAGCTCCAGTTCCAGTTCCAGTTCCAGTTCCAGTTCCAGTTCCAGTTCCAGCTCCAGCTCCAGCTCCAGCTCCAGCTCCAGTTCCAGTTCCAGTTCCAGTTCCAGTTCCAGTTCCAGTTCCAGTTCCAGCTCCAGTTCCAGCTCCAGTTCCAGTTCCAGTTCCAGTTCCAGTTCCAGCTCCAGCTCCAGTTCCAGCTCCAGTTCCCTCTCTTCTTCCTCCAGCGGACCCGAAGAAGAAGGCTGCCCGTGCCCCTGTTCCTGCAAATGCGAGGAGGAAAGCGCTCAATCCGAGTGTGACAAGAATGGAGGACCCAACTCTGCCGGAGGCCACTCCTTCGGCGGCAACCCGGATGATGCCGACGACTGTGAAGGCATGCTGGAAGTCGGCGGGGAAAACTCCGGAGGCGGGGGTGAAGGAGGCGGCGCAGCTTCCTTCAGTTTCCGGGCCAATCCTCAATGCTCCATTGGACTGCGCTACAAGCATCCCCTCGAATGGACCTGCTCCTGGGACTCCGCTTCCCGCCAGGCAACTGTCAAGCGCCCCACCGGCAGCTCCATCTCTTTCCGCGCCGCCGCCGGAAGCGCCGACGCTCCCGTTTCCGGAGGTTCTCGCAAGCTCAACTACAGGGTCCGGCTGCTCAACCAGGACAAGTCTCCCTGTACGGACGGAAATCCCATTTATCTGGACATGGTCCAGAGCAATGGAAGCACCCTGCGCTTCTCGGCTTCCACCGGCAAGGTTGTTTCCCTGATTTCTTCTTCCGGGGTGGAAACCACGGCGGAAGCCTATGCTGCCAAACTCCAGGTCAACCGCCATCCCTCCACCGGCGCCATCCAGAGCATCTGGTCCCAGTCGCAGGGTCTTCTCCAGGCAGTGCCTGAGGGCAACAAACTCACCCTGGAGTGGTACTCCCCCTCCCAGGTGAACAAAACCGCCCGGAGCGTAACTGCTTCCGGGACTCCCTACAAGACGGTCAGCTATGAAAATACTCTCAAGGATGGAGCACCCGTGATGCTCATCACCGAGCAGAGGCAGGGCATGGCCGCCTTCCATACAGAACGGAAAGTGGAAGGCAACAATGTAACCATCACCCAGGGTGAAGGGGACGAGCGCATCGTACGGCGGATTGAGCGCAACTCGCTGCCCGGGGGCAAGTGGGAGATGATTGAGAGCTACCGCAAGATCAACGAGGAAACACCCGTATCCTGCGTCCGCACCGTCCAGAAGAGCACGGACGGCGGCTGGCTGACCATCAGCAGGACGGAAGGCTACAATACTCCCCTGGCCCAAACGACACTCTACACGTATAACGACCAGTTCCGGGTATCTCTGGAAATCCAGCCCGACGGAGGCTACACGCGCTACGAGTACGACGACCAGGGACGCGTCATTCTGCAAGCAACACCGTGGGCCGGAGGGGGAGAAAAAGGGACGCGCACCACGTATGCCGACCTGCGTTTCAACGATTTCAGGCCGGCAACGGAAAGGGAAATTATCATTGCCCAGGACGGAACCGAAACCGTTCTAAGCCAAAGGAGCTATACCTATGAAGATAGCGTTGAAATCAACCGGACCACAGTGACAGAAACGGCTTTGGGTTCCGACCAGGTTCACACAAGCGTCTCGGAAACCTACGGAGAAGCAGCGCAGTACCCTTATGCCCGGGGGAGACAGAAGATGAGCCAGGGCATCAACGGCGTTCAGACCGTCTATACCTATGAAGCCTCTTCAGAATACGGAGCCATCCACAAGGTAACGACAACCGTCCAGGCAAACGGGAGCATTGTTCCCGGCCAAAGTACCCGGAGTGTTGAGTACATTGCTGAGAACGGTACAATTACCAGACAAGAACAGTATGTTCATACAGGTGAAAATTGGTCTCTGATTTCTTCCGAAGACTACCAATACGATGCCGAGCTCAAACTTGCCAAAACTACAAGAGGTAATGGCAGAACCAGCACGACGGAGTGGATGTGCTGTGGGCCTCTGAGGGAAATCGATGAAGACGGAGTGGTCATCAGCTACGGCTACAACTCAGCCAAGCAACTGGTGGAGACCATCCGCTCGGCCACGGAAACCACTCCTGAAACTATCATTTCCTATATCAGGGATGCAGATGGCAGGATTATTTCCACACGAAAGGATGTCGGCGCTCTGACGACGGTTGAAAGTACCCAATACGACGACTTGGGAAGGGTTGTTTCCACAACCGATATCCTTGGACGTGTGACCAGTACTCAATACAACGAGGATCTACTCACCACTACTGTAACCACTCCTTCAGGTGCTACCTTGATTACCAAAACTTATTATGACGGCACTACCATTCTGCAGACAGGAACCGGACAGCGGGAAATGGAAACCCAGCTTGAGTTGACGCAAGAAGGGATTCTTACCACCACCCTGTCCCAGGGAGTCGTTCTTTCCCAAACTCTTCAAAATGGATTCGGTCAAACTATCCGACAGGAACAGCCCAATACTTTGGAAGGTTTCATTGTCACCAGTAACACTTATAATAGCAAAGGGCAGCGCATACGTACCCAGACAGAAGAGATGGCTCCCACCTTAACGGAATACAATGAACTGGGCCAAACTGTAAAACAGACTGTTCTTCTGGATCAATTGCATCCGGGTGATCCCGCTAAAAACAGGATATCGGAAAGTTCCTCCTGCTACCAGATACGGAAAGACGGTATTTATCAGGTACAAACCTCCATAACTTATAATGCCGAGGGGCTGCCTCTCACACAGACTACCGAAACCATGGTTTCTCAGCTGGACCCTGTACTGGAAAGCAAAACCATTGCCACTGACGTTTACAGCCAGCAGAGTGTTCAGTGGACGGAATACACCGCCCCTACCAAACGCACCCGGTTCAGCCGCATTCCCACTTCGGATATCGTCGCCGAATCTCTTGTTGTGGATGGTTTTACCGTAAGCCAGAGCGACCATTCGGGTATTCATTCCTCCCGGCAGCTCTCTTTCACTTCTGAGGGCATGATCCAGCAGCAGGCCGATGCTCGCGGCAATGTCACTACCATCGAAACCGACCTGGCCGAACGCACTATCAGGACAACCGACGCACAGGGCAATATCACTTCCACTGCCTACTCCCCCTGCTGTGACGCTCCCTCCTGCATCACGGATGCTCTGGGAGGCACCACCTGCTATTCCTACGATATTCGAGGCAGGAAGACAGCTGAGTTTGGCACCGCCATTCAGCCGGCATGCTTCGCTTACGACGAAAACGACCATATGATTGCCCTGACCACCTTCCGGGCAGACCAAGGCGACATTACCACCGATCCTTCCCATCGAACCGACGGAGACACCACCACCTGGCTCTACGACACAGCCACGGGACTGGAACTTAAAAAGACCTATTCCGACGGTTCCTGTGTTTCCAGAACCTACGACAGGCTCAACCGTTTGGAAACACTCACCAAGGCCCGAGGCATCATTACCAGTTATACCTATGCCCCATTCACCGGAGAGCTTCTTTCTGTCTCCCACAGCGACAACACCCAGCCATGGCTCTACTCCTACAACCACCTGGGGCAGATGATCTCCGTTTCCGACGCTTCAGGTATTCGAGAGCTCTCCTATGACGCCTATGGAAGAATGATCCGAGACACTTCCTTTGGGACTGCGGAAAGCTGCATCCAGGAAGAGTATGACGCCTTCGGCCGTTCCTGCGGATACCGCCTGATGATCGGTACCCGTACCGTGCAACACTCCCATCTTGACTATGACCATCAAGGTGCCATGATGGGGATGAATATGGAAGGCTTGGATACTCCTTTTACGTGGGAGTATGACGAAACCAACGGCTTCCTCAAGCAATTATCCTATCCCAACGGCATGGTCCGCAAGAATACTTACCATTCCAGGCTCAACCTCCTGGCCTCCATCAGCTATGAGGATGCCGGGACTGGCAACATGTTGGCCGGAGATGCCTATCAATACGATAACCTGATGCGCCCCACCCAGCGCCGGGATTCCTGGGATACCGCTACACCGACAATAACAAGGTACTTTACTTATAATAGTAGAAGTGAACTTATCAATGATGAGCTCCAGCAAAGAGGCAACTTTGCCTACCAGTACGACAACATCGGCAACCGCAAAACCGCCAGTGAGTTGGGGAAAGAGGTATCCTACCATGCCAACCGACTTAACCAGTACACCAACATTATCCAGGAGGAATTGGACTTCAAACCATCTTTCGACCCAGACGGCAACCAGACAAGAATTAGAACCTCAACGGGGATTTGGAATGTTTGCTACGATGCCAACGACCGCCCCGTCTCCTTTACCAGTGGAGATGGCCGGAGCGTTGTGGCCTGCGGTTATGACTCCCAAGGACGCCGCTTTGAGAAGAAGGTAGTTGTCAACGGGACAGTTGTCAGTCATGCTTATTACCTGTATCGGGGTTACCTGCAGGTGGCTGAACTAAATCTGATGCATCCCCAGCCCGTACTGGAAAAGAGTTACCTGTGGGATCCAACGGAGTCGGTAGCCACGCGCCTCCTGATGATGACATGTTGGAAGGAGAACGGGAGGGAAGTAAAAGAGCATCTCTGCTTCATGCATGACTCCCTGAAGAATGTCACCTCCATTTTTGACGGTCAGCAGGCAAGAAGGGCCCGCTACGAGTACGCTCCCTTCGGAGGCATGCTTACGGCAGAAGGAGACACGTTCCATACCAATAAATTCCGATTTTCCTGTGAGTACACGGACGACGAGCTGGGACTAGTTTATTACAACTACCGCCATCTCAACCCCTCCGACGGAAGGTGGATTAACAGAGATCCTATTGCCGAGCAGGCAGGATATAATTTATATGGTTTCGCTGGAAATAATGGAATTAACGGAATTGATAAATTAGGTTTTGCGGTTTTTCTAGTTACTACGTTTTCAGAAAATGATCCGATATTAAAAGGAAAAACACTACAAATTAATCCAGAAGATTTAAAAAATATTGATGATTTTTTAACTGACTTAGATAATGTTAGTGAAGAAATGTTTAAAAAGGCTGTTAGTTCGCAAAGAGTAAAATTTAATAATAGAATATTTAAAGGTAAAAAAGCCGATTACCGTAAAAAAGTTGAAAGAGAAAAAACATCAAAAACCGAGAATATTTCCACTGGTGGTTTAACACCTGTCATTCAAAAACTTAAAGATTACTCTCAATTAGCTAAAGAAAATTATGATGTCATTGGATTAGTTGCTCATGGTGAATATATTGATTCTGGAGCAAATGGATGGCACCCAACTAAGTCTGTTGATTTAGCAGGTGTTACAACAAAAATGGATGAAATTGAAAAATCACTAAAAGAAATAAATAAACCAGTTAAATGGGTCAGTTGCTTCAGAGATGGCAAGCATAAAGAATCAGCCGTTTTATATCGTGCTTCTGGAAAAGTTAATTTTAAGTATAATATTTTAATGAAAGGAGGTAAAATCATCAAAAAAGAGAAAATAAACTGTTCAATTTATTTTAATCCATTTCGATTTTCCAGATTTAGGGTAAAAGAAGAAGGACCGCAAGGTTCAGGAGCAACAGAATTAGTAGAATAAGATACAGAGCAATATGTACGGAAAACTGAAAATAATGTTATATGTTTTATGTTGGCTCAGCCCAGCCGGGGCATCAGATCCACAGCCGGAAATATGGACACCCAATCCTGTAATTTCACAAGTCCGCGGCACCAATCTCTGGTGCATGTCAAATATAGAAAAAAGTACGCACGGAAGATACTTCCATTCTTGTATCTTTGGATTCAAAAAAAAGGGGGATCAAGAATTCTCTCTTGTGGAAATACTGCGTTTACCAAGGATCGAGAATCTTGTATACGAATGGAAAATTATTGACAATAAATTAGTTGTAAGCAACTTCAAAAATAAAAAAGTCATTCTTGAGTTGAATCTGGAATTGTTTTCCAAATTATCAAAACTGGATATTGAACTGGAAACGGAATAACAGGAATCCAAGTGCAGATAGCAGTAGTTGACACACCTCCCTGCTGGCGGACGTGGCTACGGCCTACTTCAACTGGATCACCGCCTGCGAACAACTCCGCATCGCCCGGGAACAACTGGAAATCCAGCGCGGCACCCTCACCATTGCGGAAAAGCGCCACACTGCCGGATTTGCTCCCCGGCTGGACGTGGAACAGGCAACTTCAAGCGTCGCCGCCACGGAAAGCCACATCCCCGCCCTGATTGCCCAGGTGGCCTCTGCAAAAAACCAGCTTTCCGTCCTGCTCGGCACTTACAACTCACGCATGGAACTGACCATGCCGAAGGCAACCGTCTTTGAGAAAACGCCCGTGGTTCCGGTAGGACTGCCTTCGGAACTGTTGCGCCGCAGGCCCGACGTCATCGCGGCGGAAGCGGATCTGCACACAGCCGTGGCCAACGTAGGCGTCGCCGTGGCAGACTTATACCCGCGCTTCAGCCTGACGGGTTCCGTATCCGGCCGCGGCAACGACTTCGCCCAGCTCTTCCGGGAAAACAACAATGCGTGGTCTCTGGGAGGCAACTTGGTACAGCCCCTGTTCCAGGGGGGCGCCCTGCGCGCCAACGTACGCGCCCAGCAGGCGGCGGCGGAACAGGCGGCGGAAACCTACCGCAAGACGTTGATCACTGCCGTCTCCGAGGTGGAAGAGGCGCTCATCGACTACGGCAACTACACCTCCCAGATGCCGTACCTGCAAAAGGAAAACGAAGCCAACAAGGAAGCGTTCAGGATTTCCATGGAATCCTACCAGGGAGGTGAAACAGAGTTCCTCAACGTAATTACCGCACAAAACTCCTGGCTCAGTTCGGAGGAATCCCTGGTCACCATGCGCCAGAATATCCGCAAATCCATTGTCCAGCTTGCCCGCGCCCTGGGCGGCGGATGGTAGGGAGAAACGCCTCAACGGCCAGCTTCCGTCCAAAGAGTATGTTCTGGCATAAAGGAACCCGGCTGCAACAGAAAAAACACAAATTCGTTATTAATAATTAATTATTAAATATTAGTTAAATACTATTTATTAAATCAAAGATTCAGGTAGGAGATTCCAAGAGATTCTTCTACCTGATTTTTTTAGAGATATGTGGTATCACACTGTGTAAAAATAAAGTTCTTTCTTTCGGAATCACGTGTTAGGAGTCTTTCATTGGAATAGCCGATAGTTCTACATTGTCTGCAAATCACTTAACAATCCTGATTTACAAGACAATGAACAATACCGACAACACCCTGGAACCCCGCTATCCCTTTGTTCCCATGTTCGCCAATGGCCTCCCGCAGGCCGACTTCTACGTCAACGGCATCACCGCTCCCGTTCTCATCTCCCCTCGCTCCGCTTCCGATGACACTCGCCATGAATGGACCGGGTACCTCAAGATCATGAAACGCGGTACCTATTTCCTCTCCCTGGATGCCGATTCCTCCATCTCCCTGTCCATTCCCTTCAAGAATGTGGAACTGACCAGCGAAGCAAAGGACCTTTCCGTGAAGCCGGAGAGCGTCGTGCTGGAACAGGGGTATTACTGGTGCCAAATCGTCCATGAATACCACCCCGCCCTGGGCTCCGGACAGGAGTTCTGCATTGCCGTTCTTTCCGACAAGGCGGAGGCGCCCGATATCAATTCCTACCTCGACCCCAATGTAACTCCTCCAGACAAGGAAGGGGAGGAAGTTATCACCCTGGTCAATCTTTATCGGGATGAAGAGGATGAGGGTACTTCAAGCAGCTCTTCGGAAGGGGGAGGGTTTGATTTTGGGTTTGATCCCAAGTCAAGCAGTTCCAGTTCCAGTTCCAGTTCCAGTTCCAGTTCCAGTTCCAGTTCCAGTTCCAGTTCCAGTTCCAGTTCCAGTTCCAGTTCCAGTTCCAGTTCCAGTTCCAGTTCCAGCTCCAGTTCCAGCTCCAGCTCCAGCTCCAGTTCCAGCTCCAGTTCCAGCTCCAGTTCCAGTTCCAGTTCCAGTTCCAGTTCCAGTTCCAGTTCCAGTTCCAGTTCCAGCTCCAGTTCCAGCTCCAGTTCTAGCTCCAGTTCTAGCTCCAGTTCTAGCTCCAGTTCCAGTTCCAGTTCCAGTTCCAGCTCCAGTTCCAGCTCCAGCTCCAGCTCCAGTTCCAGCTCCAGCTCCAGCTCCAGCTCCAGCTCCAGTTCCAGTTCCAGTTCCAGCTCCAGTTCCAGTTCCAGCTCCCTGTCTTCTTCCTCCAGCGAACCGCCCACTGAAGAGGAACCATGCCCCTGTCCCTGCTCCTGTGATGAGGAAGGAGACGAAAACTGCGTCCAGCAGCAGCCCACTCCGGGCGACCCCGACGATGAACAGGACTGCCAGGGAAATGCATGCATCAATCCTTCCTCTCCAACAGGACCCACACCCCCCGCTCCGGCCAGGTTCATGCGCATGGCGCGATCTTCCACTCCCCTTACCCCCAGCTCCAACAGCGGGCCTGCCCTGCGCTACAACCACCCCATGGCATGGAGCGCCTCCTTCTCCCAAGACGAACGGCGCGTCACCGTCAAGCGTCCCTCCGGAAGCCATATCTATTTCAAGGCAGAAATGGGAAGTTCCGAGGCTTCTCCCGTCGGCAGCTCCAGGAAACTGAGCTATCGCGTACGTCTGCTCAACCAAGACCTCACTCCCAATACCCAGGGTACTCCCGCCTACATGGACATGGTGCTTCCTTCCGGCATGAGCCTGCGCTTCTCAGCAGCCACCGGAGAGGTTGTCTCCGTCACCAGCTCCTCGGGCAACACTATGTCTGCCGAGGAGTATGCCCGCAAGGTCCAAGTGGCCTACAACCCGGACGGCTCTCTCAGCAGCGTCTATTCCCGGGCTCAGGGGCTGATGCGAAGCATTCCCGGAAACAACAGCCTTGCCCTGGAGTGGTACGCTCCCGGGAATGTCTCTGCATCCCATGATGGGGAATTTGTGGTTACCGGAGAGCCCTACAAGACGGCCCTTTATGAGACTTCCATGGAGAATGGGGTAAAAGTGACTTACATCACCAATCAACGGGTCGGGCAGGAACCGCACTTCATCGAACGGCGGGAAGAAGGCAACAAGGTAAGCATCATCAAGGGAGAGGGGGATGAGCGCATCGTGCGCACGATTGAACGTAACGCCCTGCCCGGCTCCAAGTGGGAGCGCATTGAAACTATCAGGGGCATCAATGATTCCCAGCCTTCCCGCAGTACACGCACAGTGAAGAAGTATACCGACGGGGGATGGCTGACCATCAGCAGCACGGAAGGATACAATACTTCCAGTGAACAGACCACCCTCTACACGTACAACGACCAGTTCCGCGTGTCTTTGGAAATCAAGCCCAACGGAGGCTACACGCGTTATGAATACGACGACCAGGGCCGGGTAGTTTTGCAAGCAACGCCGTGGGCTGGAGGAGGAGAGCGAGGAACACGTACCACCTACGCCGATCTGCGCTTCAATGATTTCAGGCCGGCAATGGAAAAAGAAGTGATTATCGCTCCGGACGGCACGGAAACCGTTCTGAACCAAAGGAGCTACACTTATGAAGACAGCCCCGAAGTCAACCGCACGACAGTGACCGAAACAGCTTTGGGTTCCGACCAGGTTCACACAAGCGTCTCGGAAACCTACGGAGAAGCAGCGCAGTACCCTTATGCCCGGGGGAGACAGAAGATGAGGCAGGGTATTGACGGAGTGCAAACCGTCTATACCTATGAAGCCGCCTCCGACCATGGAGCCGTTCACAAAGTGATAGAAACTGTGCAAGCTAATGGAAGCATTGTTCCCGGCCAAAGTACCAAAAGTGTGCAATACATTGCCGAAAACGGCACGACCACAAGAAAAGAGCAGTATGTCCACACGGGAGAAGACTGGTCATTGATTTCCACGGAGGACTATGAATACGATGCCGAGCTCAAGCGAATCAAAACGACGAAGGGCAACGGCCGCTTCAGCACGACGGAATGGATGTGCTGCGGTCCCTTGACGGAAACCGACGAGGATGGAGTAGTGACCACCTATGGCTACAACTCGGCTAAACAACTCGTGGAAACCATCCGCTCGGCAACAGAAACCACTCCTGAAACGATTATCAGCCATACCTGTGATGCGGTAGGCAGAATCCTCTCCACGCGCCGCGATGTTGGTCCTATGACGACGACGGAGAGCATGAAGTACGATGATCTGGGAAGAATGGTGTCCAGTACGGACATCCTTGGCCGCGTAACACGCACGGAATACAGCAAAGACGGCCTCACGACCACTGTCACGGCTCCTTCCGGAGCCACTCTGGTGACGCAAACCTACTACGATGGTACTACCATCATGGAAGGAGGAACCGGTCAGCGCGAGATGGAAACCCGTCTGGAACTGACAGAAGAAGGTATCCTGACCACCACCCTGTCCAAGGGAGTAATTCTCTCAAGAACCCTCGAAAACGGCTTCGGCCAGACCATCAGGCAGGAACAGCCCCATACGAAAGGGGGATTCATCGTTACGAGGAACCTCTACAACGACAAGGGACAATCGGTTCGTTCCCAGACGGAGAATATGGCCCCCACAGTCACCGTCTATCATGAACTGGGAGAAGCCGTGAAGCAGACCGTCCTGCTGGACGAATCTCATCCGGATGATCCTTCCCGAAACCGGATCTCGGAAACTTTCTCCTGTTACCGGGTCCGTGAAGACGGAGTCTATCAGGTACAGACTTCCACGACCTATAATGCCGACGGTCTCCCCCTCACTCAGATTACGGAGAGTATGGTTTCGCAGTTTAATCCTCTACTGGAAAGCAAGACTCTTTCCACGGACGTGTACGGTCAGCAGAGTGTTCAATGGACGGAATACACCGCTCCCACCAAACGCACTCGGTTCAGCCGGATTCCGACGTCGGAGATCACGGCGCAATCCCTGGTCGTCGACGGGTTTACCTTGAGCCAGACAGACCATATGGGGATTCATTCCTCACAAGAACGTTCCTATACCACCACGGGTACTATTCTGAAAAAAACCGACGGACGCGGCAACACCACCATTACGGAGACGGATCTTGCCCAGCGTCCGGTCAAAGTCGCTGATGCTGCCGGAAATGTCACTACAACCAGTTACCGTTCCTGCTGTGACTCCATAGCCTGCATCACGGATGCTTTGGGAGGAACGGTCTGCTATTCCTACGACATCCGTGGCAGGAAGACGGCCGAATACGGCACTGCCGTCCATCCGGTCTGCTTTTCCTACAACGGAGCCGACCAGAGGATTTCGCTGACTACCTTCCGGGTAGGGGAAAGGGATATCACCACTGACCCTTCCGGTCGAACCGACGGGGACACCACCACGTGGCTCTATGATGAGGCCACCGGCCTGGAATTGAAAAAGACCTATGCCGACGATTCTTTCGTTTCCAAAACTTACGATGATCTCAACCGTCTGAAAACCCTTACCAAGGCCAGAGGTATCGTCACCACCTATGCCTACACACCGCTGACCGGGGAACTCATCTCTGTTACCCACAATGACGGCACTCCGGGATGGCAGTTCTCCTACAACCATCTCGGGCAGATGACTTCCGTTCAGGATGCATCCGGATTAAGAGAACTGACTTATGATGCTTTTGGAAGGATGATTCAGGACACTTCCTTCAGCATGGTGGAAAGCTTGCTTCAAGAGGACTTCGACCTTTTTGGCCGTCCCGCCGGCTACCGTCTGATGATCGGCACTCGAACCGTGCAGCACTCCCATCTTGACTATGACTCCAAAGGCATCATAATGGAGATGAATTTGGAAGGTTTGGCATCTCCCTTTACTTGGGAATATGATGAGACCAGCGGCTTCCTCAACCGATTCACCTATCCCAACGGCATGGTCCGCAGCAACACCTACCATCCCAAGCTCAACCTCCTGGCCTCCATCGGTTATGAGAAGACTCAGAATGGGCAAACAGTTGCCGCCCACCAGTATGAATACGACCACTTGATGCGTCCCGTTCAACGGAGGGATTCATGGGAGGCTGCCACTCCGGTGACCACCAGGGACTTCACCTACAACAGCCGCAGTGAACTGGTAGAAGACCGGATCGGTCAGGATGGGAGCTTCAGTTATCAGTACGACAATATCGGCAACCGCAAGTCCGCCCGGGAGCTGGAGGAAGAGGTATCCTACGAGGCCAACCAACTCAACCAATACACGGACGTGACTGGGGAGACAGAACTGTTCACACCCTCCTTCGACCCAGACGGCAACCAGACCAGGATCAGAACTTCAGTGGGGATTTGGGAAGTTTCCTATGATGCCAACAACCGCCCCGTCTCCTTCACCAGTGAAGACGGCCGGATCACCGTCACCTGCGGCTACGACTATCAAGGAAGACGCTTTGAAAAGAAAGTGATCATCAATGGAAGCACTTCCAGCCACTCTTGGTTCCTGTACCGGGACTATTTGCAGGTAGCTGAACTGGATTTGATGCGGCCAGAACCCGGACTTGTACAAAGCTATCTGTGGGATCCTACGGATCCTCGGGCTACGCGCATTCTGATGATGACATGCTGGAAGGAAAACGGAATGGCAGATGGAGAGCATCTCTTCTTCACCCATGACGCATTGAAAAATGTCACTTCCATCTTCGACGGAGAGCAGACAAGAAGAGCCCGCTATGAGTATGCTCCTTTCGGCTGCCTCCTCACCGCTGAAGGAGACATGTCCCTGCAGAACAGATTCAGATTTTCCTGCGAGTTCATGGACGATGAACTGGGACTTGTCTATTACAATTACCGTCATCTCAATCCCCTGGACGGCAAATGGATTAACCGAGATCCTATTCAGGAGCAGGGAGGATGGAATCTTTATGGTGTTGGTGGGAATGCGTTATATATATCTTTTGACTATCTGGGTTTATGGCTGTCCAGGCGGCACAGAAGATTAACAAGGCGCCCTCTTTCGACATACCAATTTTATCTTATTATCTCTGGAACAGAGATTTCTTTTACAATAAAAGAAGAACTGTTAGAAATTATCGTTGAAGCAAACGTCGATACGGATTCCGGGGAAATGGGAGAAAATCAAGCTTATCATTATTGTACAGGATTGAACGATAAAAAAGAACAGAATATAGAAACAATTTATAAACACTCTAAATTAAATTATATTGAAACACTTTCTAAAGAATCTGAAAAATTTTACGAAAAAATATCCAAAGAAAAAATATCATCAGGCGATTGCAAGGAGGCCTTAAAAAATCTTGGTCACTTGAATCACATGTGGCAGGATTATTATGCCCATGGTGTAGAAGCGGACGATACAAAGAAATCTATTATAGGAAAGATTAAAGGATCTCCGGATGCCCCTCAAATGATTCCCGTTTCTTTTGGTTCTATGGGATTCAAAGGAGGACATGGTGGATTTTGGAGACTTATCAATCCTTTTTCCAGAGTAGAGCCTGGCGATAGAGCTGATGATTCCGATGTCAGAAAAGGGCAGGCAAAGTCATATACAAAATTGCATTCTGATACATTTTTAAAATCCTGGTTTACAAAATGCAAATGTCATTTTTACCGAAAAGAAATCAATCAACATGGAGGAAACTGTCAATGAAAACTATTAACGCCTTTTTACATCACATCTTGTCAGGATCCATTTTTATCATGCTATCCCCCTCCTTTGGCAATCATCATATCTTTCCTGAAAATCAAGTGATATCAGAAGTAAATATTGCCAGTTTTCCGGGTAATCACATTCAGACTTCGGGGCTACATTCGGGAATGTCATTTTCAGATGACGGGAAACATTTCGCCGTTTGGAATGATGAATATGCAGAGATTTATGATTTAGGCTTCAAGGATGCTAAACCGATACAACAACTTTTTTTAGTAGAAAATTCTCCATGGAGAAAATTTTATCAGAGAGGCCGTTCTGAAAAAGTTATCACACATACCACAGGGAATATATCCTTGACTGGTCCGGCAGCAAAATACATGCCATTACTTTGTTCTTCATCAATATTCCCTGAAAATTTCGGGAAACTTAAATCATATATTGATGAAAATAAAAAATTAATGAAAAGATATGATTTTTTGTTACAAAAGGAAGCTCTTTCCATCATTATACTGGGAGGATATAAAATAGCTCCTCATGGAAGACCATTTCTTTTAGGCTCCATAGATTTTAAACCGATTATATTTTTGGAGCAAGCAGTTTCTCCATTTAAAAGTTCTAAAGGAGGTAATGCTTTTGAGAGCATGTTGTCATCGGATATGACCAAAGCGTGCATATCCTATCCTGCTGTTGCAAGTTTCTCCTTCTATGAAGGACAAACAAAAGTGATGGAAATCACACCAGAATCTCTTGGATTGGAAAAAAAGAGTTGGACGAAATCCACCCCGTCAATGTCTGATGATGGAGCGTTGCTGGTGGTTGGATTCACGTATACAGGAAGATTTGTCGCTCCATGGAACTTTAAGACGGCCATTGCTTTCATAGATACGGCAAACAGGAAAGTAACAGGTACCCGCGTTTTATCGGGAGCACATCAATTTACCTTTTGCTTTTCAAATGATAAAAGCAAAGTCGCATTGTGGGAAAGCGGGAAAAAAACAATTCATATCTTCAATTTTCAGTAGGAAGCCGGTTTCAGACCGGAAATATCATATAGACAACAACAGCATTCTAAAATATTTGGATTTGGAACGCCCTTGCTGTCATCCTGCGGGCTTCCCGGTTAGGAGTTACATTAACACCAGGAGATGATATTCCTACGTTCAGTGTCGGTTTTTCAAAACTGACGATATTGAAAGTACCTTTTTTCACCCTTTCTGCATCGGGTGAATGGAAACAGCAGGAAGATGATAAATGCAAGGGCTCACTTCATATAAAGTCGGGGGAAATACTGAAGGGATTGACTCTAAATGGGACGTTCAGCGGCAACTGGGAAGATGGCTTCAGCCAGGAGCGGTATGTTCCATCTGTAGGCTTGAATTATACAACCAAGATCGCTCAAAGTTTAAGCTTTGACGCGTCTGTTACATTACAAGATCTTTCAGCCAATCCTCTTAAAGCTACCTGTTTAGCTTCACTTAAATCATCTGGTTCTAGCCAAGACGGTAAAATACGTTACCATGCCTTATTAAGCGTAAATCAGGATATCGGACCAAAAGTACCCCCTGTCTCCATAAAAATGGAAGGAGGCATAGAATATAAACCATATGACAACGTATCTTTTTACTTGAAGGGAGAAGAAAAAATAACAGAAAAAGACTCCGACGGGGTATTTTCTGCAGGAGTACGTATTGATTTTTAATTTCCAGAATATCACTGTATGAAAGCATCTATCATGATCTTATTGGCAATCTCATTTTGTATGAGCCAATTTTCTCTGGCCGCACAGCCTGTACACGTAAAAGTCCGAGAAATCCCTCCCAAGAAGGCTCAATCGGAAAAGCCTGCCTATTCCCCAGAACATATCCGACAATTGGAAATAAAGGCAGCACAAGGAGACCCGTCTGCCCAATCTTCTCTAGCCACCTGCTATGGGAGAGGAAATGGCATCCCCAAGGATTATGATAAAGCGTTCTTCTGGGCTGAAAAAGCGGCTCAACAAAATGACCCTCATGCTTATTTCACTCTTTTTACTTGCTATTATCAAGGATTCGGTTGCCAAAAGGACATGCAAAAAGCCATCGAGGCCCTGGAAAAAGGAGCTTTATTAGGAGATGCAAATTGTCAGTACAACCTGGCCTATTTTACCTATCATGGAAAATTGGGAATCAAAAAAGATATGGAAAAGGCTCTTGAACTGGCCCGCCAATCTTCCCGGCAAGGCCATGCAGACGCCCTGAAATTCTTATCTCTGGCTTATATCAACGGAGAAGGAGTGGAAAGGAATGTCCCTCTTGCTTTGAAATATCTGGAGCAGGCGGCCAAGGAATCAAACGATCCTGAATACTACACGGAGATGGGGAACTTCTATCTCTTATTATGCAAAAAAGACAATCCTCTGGCAAGCATGGAGAAAGCCGAACAATGCTTCAGCCAGGCAGCCAAAATGGGAAATGTTCAAGCTGCAAAGAAATACGCGCAGATACAGCAATTACGGACTGACGCCAGCCAATTGAAGCAGCAGATGCAGCCGGGAGACAGGGATGCACTGTTAAGGCTTGGACAACTCTATATTCACGGCATTGAAGGAGCTCCTCTGGATAAAAAGGAAGGATACCGCTTTATCCTTGAAGCTGCGAATCTGGATTCTCCGGAAGCCCAGTATTTACTCGGCAAAGCATATGAATCCGGCAATAGCGTCAAAAAAGACGTGGAGCAGGCCGTTCGCTGGCTACGGAAAAGCGCTGCCCAACACCATGCCGGAGCTCAAAACGAATTGGGGCTTCTCTACATCCAAGGGGAAGGCGTGGAACGCAATGAGCACGCAGCGTTCGAACATTGGAAAGCAAGCGCCATGCAGAACCATCCCCTTGCCCAGTATAATCTCGCGGGCCTTTACATGCAGGGACTGGGCGTAGAAAAAAATTACAAGGAAGCGTCCAAATGGTACCAGTTAAGTGCACAGCAAGGCCAACAGGAAGCTTTGTTCCTTCTGGGACAACTATACCTGACGGGGGGACCGGGTATGGAAAAAGATGAAAAGAAGGCTCTTAAATACTTCCTACTCAGTGCTGAACAGAAAAACCCGGATTCCATGTGCATCCTGGGAGAATTGTACATGAATGGAACGCCGGGATTGGAAAAGAACTGGAAGGAAGCGGAAAAATGGTTCCAACTCAGCGCCAGGCATGGAAATAAAAAAGCAATTCCCTTTTTGCGGTATCTGTATATGACGGGAGGGCCGGGGCTCGAAAAAAATTATGGAGAAGCGGCCAAATGGATACAGCCGCTGGCAGACGAAGGAGACCGGGAATCCCTTGATCTTTTGGGACAATTGTACATGTTTGGCGGCCCCGGACTTGAGAAGGATTACGGAAAAGCAGCCAAATACCTGACTATCCGGGCTGAACAGGGAGATACATCCAACTTTCTCAATTTAGGCAATTTATATGTCCTGGGAGGAAACAATCTCCAACAGGATTTTGAAAAAGCACGGGAATGGTGGATTAAAAGCGCTTTGTTGAATGAGGCTGATGCTCAAAAAAATTTAGGCGCACTGTATTTTAATGGAGACTCCGTCCAAAAAGATTATCGGGAGGCGGCCAAATGGTTCCTCCAGGCAGCCCGGCAGGGAGATGCGGACGCCCAATACTCTTTAGGATTGATCTATGATCAAGGAGGCCATGGAATCGAACCGGACCGGAAGGAAGCGTTGACATGGTACCTCAAAGCTGCCGAACAGGGCCATGAAGAGGCCAAACAGAAACTCAACAAGGCAGATAGCGGAGCAACCGCAAAGTAGAAAGAAGAGCCTTCTTCCTGCCTGAAAAATCAGGTGTCAAAACCGCCCCCATCTTCATGGATTTCCTTCATTGCCGCATTGATGAGGTTCCGGGTTTTCACGCCGGGCAGCACGTTCAGGTCCATGCGGTTCATGGCGTAGCCGAAGGACAGGCCGTATTCCGGGTCGGCATAGGCATGGGAGCCGCCCGCCCCCGCATGGCCGAAGCCGCCGAAACCGAATAGATGGCGCCGCTTGCGGCCTGTGGAAAGGTCCACGGGGTCGTGCATGAATCCGCAGGAAAAGGCGGTGGGCGTTTTCAGGGTCAGGTCCGGCCCGTCAACCACCACGTCTCTCATCCAGCCGCGCACGGTTTCCGGGAATACCTCCAGTTCATCCAGGCCCAGGCAGGCCTGGTAAAATTGAGCCATGCCACGGGCGGAAGCCACCCCGCCGAAGGCAGGCATCCCGGAAGTCCACGCTGCGGGAGTGTTCATCTGGCGCACGCTGTTCAGGCCAATCAGGGTGTTAAACGCACGGTTCACGGGCGTGCCTTTTTTCATGTATTCCAGATAGAACGGGGTTCCCATGTTGGACATGTCCATTTTGCCGGGGTAAAGGACAGCCACCCGGCTGAATTCTGATTCCGGCAGCCTGATGAAGAAGTCCAGATTCAAGGGGCGGCGGATGTATTCATCCCAATATGCCCAAAGACGCTCCCCGGTCAGGCGGATCATGAGTTCGTCCAGCATGACGCCGTAGGTATGCGGATGGTAGCCGTGTTCGGGAGGCTGCCACGCGGGAACGGTTTCCTCCAGGGCGCGCACGCAGTCTTCATGGTCGAATACATCGGCCTGGCGGGAGAAAGCGGCCAAACCGCACTGGTGGGACATCATCTGGGCAATCGTAGCATACGGCAGCGGGAATTCCGGCCACAGTTCCCCCATGCTCATCTCCGGGGATGCTCCCTGCCGATGCAGAGCCAGCAGCAGAGCTGCGGAAGCGGGGCCCTTGGTAGCGGAGTAAACGGGCACCAGGGAACGTTCCGTCCACGGACGCGTTTCATCCGCCACGGCAAATCCGGAGTGCAGGGAAACAATTTCCCGCCCCTCTTTCCAGACGGAAACGGATGCACCCAGTTCCCCGTAATCACGGAAGTTTTTTTCAAATGCTTCAATTATGTGCCGCGCGCCTTTCATCCCTCTTAACCGGCAGGAACAACTTCCCCGCCTTTAGAGGAAAGTTTACTCTCCGCTGTCCGGGAAGGCAAGTCCGGCACGGTTCATATCCCATGCGCCGCCTTCACGCCGTCCGCAGGATTATTCATGAAAATTCCCCCGGGCTGCCCGCCGGAAGGAAAGAGGCCTTATTTCCTCCTCTTCCCGGGAGGGAACAGGGCACAATGCCGTTTTCACCGTCAGCTTTAGGGAATATCACTTTTTGTGCGCAGCCAAGTATTCCCGCGTTCCCGTTTCATCCGATCCTCCTTCAATTCATTCAGGGAGAAGTTGATACGGAACAGATTCATGACGAATACATAAAAACACGAGATCAGCAAAAGGCCCACCTGTACCCCCATGCCGATGACGACCACTGTACCGTTGGCGTTTCCATGTCAGCGCTCCGTAACCGGAGGAGATCATCAGCGAAATGCGGCCCGGAATGGAAACCAGGGAAGCCATCAGAATGGGCCTCAGGCTCAGAAGGGCGATCGCCGGAGGGACTTCCATCAGGCCTTTGTCGCGCTGCATTTCCAGATTGGCAAATTCCACGATCAGGATGGCATTTTGGCCGCCCACTCCGCCAGCATCCCCAGGCCAAACTGTGCATAGGGTGCCATCTCCAGGCTCAACCTAGAGATGGTGTCCGGCGTGAACTCCGGCACAGGAAACCGGCATAAGGTGGAGATGAGAACGACAAGAACGGCAATCGGAGGAATAAGCGTGGCGCGCCGGTTCTATAGGAAGATGTACACAAGGAGCACCACAAGGACGACAACTATAATGCATATGCGACTAGTCCTCTGCCCGGCAGGCGCCACTTCCCGGCATTCCATGAAAGAACACGAAGTCAGGGATTACGGAAAGCGTCCAATGCCATAAGAAGGCGGGAGGGAAAACAGAAACCCGTTCCGAAAGGAAAAATCTCCGGAAAGAACGGCGACTTATATCGGAACGGCCTACCTTTTTTAAAAGGGAAGCGGAGAGTTTTTGCCAACTATTAACTTTTAATTATTAACTATTAACTACCACTTTCAACTCAGCGCAAGTACGTGCAGCCGGGTGCCTTCCACCCTGAATTTGACTTCCCAACCGGAAAAGGAAAGGCCGTACACTCGTTCCGGGTCGTCCTGGTACTGCGGGCGCGGGTCAAGGGAGAGCGTATCCTTCAGCACCGCCAGTTCCTCCGGAGGAACGGAGGCGGCCAGCTCCAGCGGAATTTCCACTTTCAGCCGCTGAAAGGGTGAGGACGTGAATCCTCCGGAAGCCTCCGGGATGCAGTCCGCCTGCGGCACATAGGGCTTGATATCCAGAATGGGCGTGCCATCTACCAGGTCCACCCCGGAGAGGTGCAGCACGGGACCATCCCGGGGGTGCATTTCCACCCTGTCCAGCCTGACGGCAGACAGCCCTATGGGATTGGGGCGGTACGGGGCGCGCGTGGCGAAGACCCCCATGCGCACATTGCCGCCCAGGCGGGGAGGCCGAACCGTCGGGCTCCAGCCTTCCCTCAGATTTTCACTGAATATCCAGAGCAGCCACAGATGGGAGAAACCGTCCAGTCCCCGCACGGATTCAGGGTTCCGGAACTGCGGCTCAAACACCAGCCGTGCGCGGGCGCCGGGCACCAGTCCGCTCTGGCGCGGAACGCCGAATTTTTCCGGATAACAGGTGCTGACGCGGGCGATGGGCTGCAAGGGAAGTTAATAGTTAATAATTAAAAGTTAATAGTTGATAGATGGTAAAAATTCTCCGTTTCCCCTTTAAAAGAGGTAGGTTTGCTCTCCGAAGATTACGGCGTCCACTTTTCCCTGGAGCGTTTTGCCCAGGAAGGGGGTGTTGCGGGCGCGACTGCGCAGCGTTTCGTCCGTGACGGGCGTCTCGCCTTCCGGATCAAATACCACCAGATTGGCAGGGGCTCCTTCCTCCAGGGAAACGGGGGAAAGGCCCATGAGCCTGCGGGGGGCGTCGCTGCAAGCGCGAACAACCGTTTCCCAGGACATCCTGCCGGTCTGCACCAGATACTGGTAGATGGCGGGCAGGAAGGTATCCAGGGAAATCATGCCCTGCGGGGCTACCACGAAGTCCTGAAGCTTGGAGAACGGCGTGCAGGGGGTATGGTCGGAGACGATGCAGTCGATGGTGCCGTCATTCACGGCCTCAATCAGGGCGTCCACGTCCTTCCGGTCGCGCAGGGGCGGAAGGGTCTTATAGTTGGTGTCGTAACAGCCCACGTCTTCATGCGTGAATAGGAGATGATGCAGGGCCACTTCCGCGCTCAATCCGGTCGTTTCCGGCTTGCAGCGGCGCAGGATGTCCGCGCTTCCGGCGGTGGAGACGGTCTGCACGTGCAGGGAGTTGCCCGTGTCCACGGAGAGGCGGATGATCGTTTCCAGACCGATTTCCTCCGCGCAGGACGGGGAGCCCGCCAGCCCCAGGCGGTAGGAAGTGGTGCCGGGATGCATGGCGGCCCTGGCCGTCAGGGCCGGGACGTCCCCGCGCAGGGCAAAGGTGAGGTTCAGGTTGCTGGCGTACTGCATGGCGCGGTACAGCAGCAACATGTTGTCCGGCGCGCGGTCGCCGTCCGTGATGAAGCGCACTCCTTTCGCCCGCAGGGAGTCGTAGGAGGCCTGCTCTTCACCGCCGTCCCCCTTGGTCAGGCAACCGGAGGGAATGACGTCCACCAAAGCGTCCGTGCGACAGATTTCCATGAAGGTGGTGATTTGCGCGGCATTGTCCATCACGGGGGCGGTATCCGGCATGGCCATCAGTCCGGTCACGCCGCCGTGGAGGGCCGCCGCCGTTGCCGTGGCAATGCGTTCCTTGTCTTCCCGTCCGGGCTGGCACAGGTGGGCGTGAATGTCAAACAGGCCGGGAAGAAGCAATTTGCCGGAAGCGTCAATGACTGTTTCAGCAGAGTCTGCGGAAAGAGTTCCGGCAGGGGCCTTCCCGGAAATCACTCCGCCGGAAACCAGAATATCCGCCGGGCAAGAGCCGGACGCCATCCGGGCATTGCGAATAAGTACGGAAGTTTTCATGAAGGATCAATGTTGGGTTTGGGGAGTGAGATGGTACAGAATGGACATGCGGCAGGCGATTCCGTTTTCCACCTGGCGGTTGATCAGACAGCGCTCATAGTCCATTGCCAAGTCGCAGATTTCCACACCGCGGTTAACCGGGCCGGGATGCATGATGTACAGCCCTTCATCGGAGATGCGTTTCAGCCGCTCCTCCGTGACACCGTATATTTTGTTGTACTCGCGCGCGCTGGGGAAGAAGGGGGCGTCCTGCCGCTCTTTCTGAACCCGAAGCAGATAGATGACGTCCGGCTTCCAGGCAAAAGCCTCGTTGAAATCGGAAAAGCGGGGAATGCCGGAATATTCCGTGCGCGGCACCAGGGAGCCCGGTCCCAGGTAGGCCACTTCCATCCCCAGCCTTTTCATCAGGATGGAGGTGGAACGCGCCACGCGGGAATGCAGGATATCCCCGACGATCAGCACCCGCCTGCCCCGGATGTCTGGAAACATTTCCCGGATGGTGAAGGAGTCCAGCAAGGCCTGGGAAGGATGGGCATGCGCCCCGTCCCCGGCATTGATCACGCTGGCGTTCGTATGGCGGGCGATCACGTTCGGAAGGCCGCTGTTGTAGTGACGCACGATGACGTAATCCACCTTCATGGCCTGGAGCGTGGCGATCGTGTCCTGGACGGATTCCCCTTTCACCACGGAGGAGGTAGATACGGTGAAGTTGGTCACGTCCGCAGACAGGCGTTCCGCCGCCACCTCAAAGGAGGAACGGGTGCGGGTGCTGGGTTCATAAAAAAGCGTCAAAACGGACTTCCCTTTCAGGGCAGGCACCTTTTTGACGCTTTTGGTGAAGAGCTCTTTCATCGGTCCGGCCGAATCCAGCAGCGTATGGATTTCCTCGTCGGTCAACGAGGAGATGTTGAGTAGGTCCTTGCGGGGATTCATGAAAGTCAGGGAATGGGTTGAAACTGTCTATTTGCCGGAGATGACCACCCGGTCCACACCGTCGGCCTCCTTCATGCTGACGACGACCTTGGCTCCGGCGTGGTCCAGCACATGGCCCGTGTAGTCAGGCTGGATGGGGACTTCCCGGCCGCCGCGGTCAATCAGGCAGGCCAGTTCAATGCGTGCCGGACGCCCGTAGTCGAACAGGGCGTTCAGGGCCGCCCGAACGGTGCGGCCCGTGTACAGCACGTCGTCCACCAGCACCACCCTCATGTCGTCCGTAGAAAAGGGCAGGTTGGAGGAGCGGAGGGAGGGGCGGGCCTCCAGCTTGAAGATGTCATCCCGGTACAGGGAGATGTCAATGGCGCCGTACTGGGCGTCCACGCCCAGTTCCTTGACCTTGTCCACCAGCCGCCGGGCGATGATGTCCCCCTGGCTGAGGAGGCCGACAATGGCGAGCGGTTCCCCGGCGCAGCGGGCCACGATGCCGTGGGCCATCCGCTCCAGCGCGCGGGAAATTTCCTGCTCGTCCAACACGATTTCCTGTGACGGAGGAGGAGTCATCAGCCGGAATGGGAAAAAGTGGATACTTACAGGCCCGCCAGCTTCAGGATACGGTGGGCGGCCATGGCGGCGTTCACGGGGGTTTTCTTGTGCAGACCTACCGTTGTGCAGGGCACTCCGCCCGGACACTGGGCGATGGCCAGCAGGGCGTCAATACCGTTCAGAGGGCCTCCGGGAACCGGTACGCCGATGACCGGCAGGGAGCAGCTCATGACCACTACTCCGGGAAGGGCGGCGGAAAGGCCGGCTACAGCCAGGATAACGGCCTTTTCCCCGCTGGCTTCCAGGTCCCCCAGGAATTTGATGAGTTCCGGAAGGTCGCGGTGGGCGGACAAAACCGTTTCTTCATAAGGGACCCCTTCCTGTGCGAAATATTCGCGGGCGGGTTCCATAAAGGGCTTATCATTCGGGCTGCCGTAGATGACGATTACTTTCATGGCTGTGCGTGCGGTTGTGAAACTTTCGGATTATGGCCCCAAGCCCCCTGCCCTGGCAAGACTTAACCTGAAAAAAACGGCTCCGCGGATGGAGATTCCATTCCGGCAGGGGATCATGATAGATCACGGGAATCAGGAGAAAGGATCGTCCTACTCCTCATCTTCATCTCCATATAATCCGAAAACATACCACAGCAGCGTATTATAACCGTTTTCCCCGTCATCCTCCCAGGGGTCCTCTCCGCCGAATCCATGTTTCCTCTCCCAATTCCCGGACCATTCCATCATTTCTTCAACGGAAGGCAGCGGAGGATTCCCGGTTTCAAGGCGCCCCCGGAGACCGGCCGTACGCCTGCTCCAGTCCTTTTTGTCAGGATTACCAATGTTCCGCGGATTCAAGGTGAGGAGCACGAAGTTCAACAAGGCGGGAGAAGACGCAAACCGCTGAAGATTGTATTTATCCATGTACGCCCTCATCTGAAATTTCAGCTTTTTCAGATCGTCCGCGGGCAGTTTCTTCAGAGGAACCTTTTCCCTGATGCTTGTAAACAGAATATCCCTCCATATCTCCTTGAAATCTTCCGGACACCTGTCCAGGGCTTTGACCGGAAAAGAAGCCATTTCACGCCTCATGGCCTCAACGTCATGCTCAGCATCTTTCCGGCTCCATTTGAGAACCATATGCTCCAGCATCAGTGCGATCATGAACCGCTGTATGGCTTCCCGATCCTTCATTTGCCGCCGGTCCAGATTGTCCGGAACATCCGGATTCATCTTCTCAGCCCCCCTACATCCCGTCCCAGGACAGGACTGACAACGCAGCACCATGCCCATCCTGCCGCAAGAAACCATTTTACCAGCTTCATGGCTTATTTGACCTGACAAATATAAGGACAGATGTCCGCTTTTTACTCTTCCTCATCTTTCCACTCGTCTTCTTGATGCAACAATTCAGGAGAAACAGCCAATTTCCCGGAATAAATATCCTCTTTCAACTGATTCAGACGTTTTAGGTACTCTTTCGGCGATTCTCCCTCCTTTTTTACCGGACCATGGGTCTTCAGCCATTTGTCGGCGGCTTGATCCAAAACCTGGCAACCATATTTTTCCTCAACCCTTTTCATGGAGTCTTGCAGCTGCTGCACCATGTCCCTGCCTTCTTCCGTTTCCTCCCATGCGTTGTCATCCTTCAACCACATTTTAAATACTTTCCTGCTCTGCAACCATGCTTCACGAAAGTCCTGCGGGCAGTCGTCCAACGTTTTCTCAGGCCACAGTTCCATCATCGTCTGCAATAGGAGGCGCTCATCCAAGGCCTTCTGCTGCATGTCCAATTCCATTCCCGCAATCTCCAGGCATAATTTCCCTATGATCGCCTGCCTGGCTATAGCCAGGCGATCTTTCTCAAATTCCGGCGTTTTCCGGTACTCATCCACATCAGGCATATCCGGCGCCGCGATGTCCTGGCCATATCCTGTATCAAAACTGCAACAGCACGACACCACCGCCACGGGAATCCATTTCCATAAATTCATCACTGTTTTTATTTTAACATCCATCAAGAGAAATGCCAATCCGGGATTGCCCCCATTTTCCGCCGCCAATCCAATTCCCGGACCGTCACTATGTCCCCGCATTTTCTTTTTCCCCGCATGCTTCACGCCTTTCAAGCATCAGCCGTTTCCCGGGCAATCACTGTCCGACGACCGGAATCATGCACTCCGGTCCCGGCTTTTCTCCCGGCAAACCTTCTGGAATAACCCATTTCCCGGATTCAAGATCACTTTTTAATTGGTAGAGACGTTTCAGATATTCCTGAGGGCTTTCTCCTTCCCGGCGAGTTTCCTGACCGTCCAGCCAATCAATCAAAGGACGCATTAAAGGTTCCAGATCATACTGGTCACTAAACCGTTTCCTGGCCTCTTCCAGCCTGGAGAACATTTCCTTGCCTTCCGGAGTTCCCCCCCATGAAATATTATCACTCAGATTTTTTTCTATACCTTCAAAGACCTCCACATAAGATTGCCGAAAATCTGCGGGACATTGTGCCAGAATCGATTGAGGAATCAGGTCACACATTTTCCTGTACTTGATTTTCCCATCAGGCAGCCGCGGATGTTCCTTCCATTCCAGTGAAACGATCCTACAGCACAATTCAAGCAGCACATGATACCTCACGATGGCCATGCGCGATTTCCGGAACCCCTCCATCTCCCCATCCACATTGGCCATATCCGGTTCCATGATATCCCTGTTTCCCGCCGAACCCAACGGACAGGAGGCAGCCGTCCCTGCCAACAAAACAAGTTTTATAACATTCATGGTCCCTACATGTTTCAAATATACCCTTAAAAATCAATAAAGAATCATTCTCATTCCAAATTTTTCCCTTTCCTGTTCCGTTATTTCCGGGAATGTGAACGTTTCCTGCTCCACCTGTCTTTTCAAAACCTTGAAGCGCTCCAGCAATTTCGCCTTGTCCTTCCTGAAAGGGTCTATCTCCCGGCGGAGGAATATGATGGGGTCAGCCAGGGCTTCCTCCAGCCTGTACTTGGACTTGACAGGCTGCATGATGGCACGGCATTTGCCCTGGTACCGGGAATATTCCCTGTGAAATTGCGGCTCCTCCATTTCCACTCCTTCAAATTGCCGCACAAAGTCACGGCCAGCTTCCATGCAGGCCTGAAATGCCTGCCGGTAATCGTCGGGACACGCTTCCAAAACCTTGCCGGAAACAGAGGCAAGCTTGAACTTCAGCAGACCAAACAATCTAGCTCCCGCTCCGGTTTTTTCGGTTTCCAGGAAAAAAATCTCCTGCATGAGCCGCTCCAGTATTTCCATCCTGGAAATGGCCAGAATCATTTTCCTCCTTTCCTCATCGGACAGGCCGTCCAGGTCAACATTCGGTTCACCGGAGACAACGACATCCTGAGCAACAGAGGCAGGCAGCCCCGGCAAGCCGAGGCTACACCACAACAATAAACGCAACATGGAAGCTAGGTTTCCAGACATGACATTCACCTGGTTCTATCTATTTTCGTCCCTTTCCGTTTCTACCGGTATAACAACCTTGCCAGATTCTATTTTTTCCTTCAAATCCTTATAATATTCCAACAGTTCCTTTTTATCGGGTTGCCCTTCTCCATTAAAGGGGAACAGCAATCGGGGAATGGATGTATTCAGGGCCTCATCTACCATGTATTTTCCCATCAACAGCTTCATGCTTTCCGCCATCATATACCGCAATTCGTCAGAAACCGATCCCGATTCCGCGAGTTCCTTCTCACAGGCATCTTTCCATTTTTCCATCGCCAGCCGGAAGTCTTCCGGGCATTCGGCAAGCGCCTTGCCTGGAATGGCGTTCAGCTCATGCTTCAGCCTGGTTTGCAAATCCACGGCATGGTCATCCTCCACCTCGGCCATCTGAATGTTTCTCTCCAGAAACATGAGCATAAAAAACCTGCATATGGCAGCCCGGTCCCTTTCCATATGCCTGCCCGCCTCAGTCTCCACATCCACATTCGGCATCTCCGGAGATGCCACGTCCTGAGCTACGGAAAGAGGAAAAACCGGCAATCCGGTGAAATGCCATAACAAACACGATGTCACAGCCCATTTTCCACGCATGTAATTCATTAATTTTTTAATTTTAAATCTCATCTTCTGCTTCGACTGGCGCCATAACGCTCCGTCCCTCTTCTATTCCCCTTTTCAACTCCCTGAAATAGTCCAGCATCTCCTTTTTGCCCCCGCCACATGGAGTCAACAGCCAAAGAACGGATGAATAGTCCCTGGCCTCCTTTTCCGTGATCAGCCATTGAAAGGATGACTGAACGGCTTCCTTCAGCAGGTACTTACTCAACAAGAGCCTCATTTCCTGTTCATTGTGGCAGTATAATTCGTCAGATACTTCCCCCGTTTCCCAGAGTTCCCTTTCACAATCCGCCTTCCACTTCCGAGCTGCCCGTCTGAAATACTCCGGGCATTCGGCAAGAACCTTCTCGGGAAAGGTTGCCAGTACATGTTTTAACTGCATTGACGCATCCGCGGCTTTTCCATCCTCCAATTCCGCAAAAAATATTTTTTGCTCCAGACACAGCAGAAAATAAAAATTCCAAATGCTCCCTTCCTCTTTTCTTGAGTTTCCGAGTTCCTCCCTACGCATATCCACATTCGGCATTTTCGAAAGAGCAATATCCTGGGACATGCAAGGCGGCGCAACCAGCAACGCGGGAAAAAGCCACCACCGGAACATTTTCATAAGGCTACAATACACGCCTCCCTGCCCGCGGGCAACAGGATTCCTCCCCCTCCTTCCGGTTTGCCTGAAGGCAGCTCCCCCCTGCGCCGCGTTTTAACAGGAAGATGCACCGATTCTGATGCCGTTTCCCGATTTGGGGCCCATGTTCATTCCTCCACTTTTTCCGGCATCACTATTTTCCCGGATTCCACCCCGGCTTTCAAGTGCCGGAATGCCTGGATGACGGATTCCAGCTTTCCGTCACTTTCGGAGCCTATCTGCCTCCCCATCCAGTTCATGATCTGCTGGTCCAGGTCTTCCATGCCGTATGCGGCCAGAAAAGCTACTATTTCAGGTTCTTCCGGATCAAATGGTTCCGGCTTCATCTGCTTTTTGCCCGCCAGCATGTCCTTCACTCCCTGTATTTTGTCGTTCATCAGCTTCTGGAGTTTTTCAGGGCACAATTTCAGTTCCTTTTCCGGGAAAACCTTCAGCATGAGCGGATAGATGTCCTCTTCCTTCCCGATTCTCCCCTGATTTTCCATCACGGGAATAATGGCGGACAGATAGAAGAGCACGAAGAATTTGCGTATGGCCGCCCGTTCACCCTCCATTTTTCTTCCTTCCTGCGTTTCCAAATCCACGTTAGGCATCGCCAGAGCCGCCACATCCTGAGACATGCAGGGCAACGACGCCAGCACACAGCACAATAGCAGGGGAGTTGGGAATGTCTTCATGATTCATACTTGGACACCGTAACGATCCAATCGTTCGGAAACCTGCCACCTTACCTTTTTCTTTTTTATTTTACGTTTCTAAAGATCCGTCTCCGGGATTTTTTTAAAAAGAACCATCTTCCGGCAAGCTGCCTTCGAAGAGGTTTTTCCCCATGGCATCCCGTATTTCCGGAAGGACCGAATGCCATCCGCAGGCCGTTGCGGGAAAGCAGATACGGAACACGCCGCAGAAGATGTTCATTACACCAGGATTAGAATAGAAAACATGCTTTTTCCGCATCCCCCGGCCATACTTTCCTCAGGAATAATTCAGGCCTGCATCTGCTCTGCCAGGGCTTCCGCACAACGGCGGCCGTCCAGAGCGGCGGAGACGATGCCTCCGGCATAGCCGGCGCCTTCCCCGCACGGATACAGCCCTTCCAGTCCGGGATGTTCCAGCGTACGTTCATCACGGGGGATGCGCACGGGAGAACTGGTACGTGTTTCACAGCCTATCAGCTGGGCCGATTCTCCGGCAAATCCGCGCCATTTATGATCAAACATCCTCATCCCTTCCCTCATGCGCCAGACGATTTCCGCCGGGAGCAGTTCATGAAGGGGATGAGGTACAATGCCCGGGTGGTAGCTGGTTGGAAGAAGGGAGGAGGACACGCGCCCTTTCAGAAAATCAGGCACTTTCTGGGCGGGAGCCTTCTGCATGCCTCCTCCGGCGCGGCAGGCGGCCGTCTCCAGGGCTTTCTGGTAGGCCACGCCCGCCAGCACGCCGTGCTTTCTGCGGAAGGACTCCGTATCTTCCGGATGCACGCTCACGACAAATCCGGAGTTGGCAAAGGGAGAGTCCCGCCGGGCCAGGGACATGCCGTTGACCACCACTTCATCATTTTCCGTGGCAGCCGGAACGATGAATCCTCCGGGGCACATGCAAAAGGAGTGGACTCCCCGGTCCCGAATGGTGGCGGTAACGGAGTAGCGCGCCGCCGGGAGCTGGTCCGGCCGCTTTTGGCCCGGGTTCAAATGGTACTGCCTGGCATCCACAAATGCCTGCGGATGCTCAATGCGTACGCCCACGGCAAAGGGTTTCTGCTCCAGGACAAGCCCGTCCGCCAGAAGCATGCGGTACACGTCGCGGGCACTGTGCCCGGTAGCCAGCAGAACGGCGTTTGCTTCAAATTCCCGGCCGTCCGCACAAGCGACTCCGCGCACGCGGCGGCCGTCCGCGGAACGGAGCAAATGCTCCACCCTGGCGTTGAAGTGGATTTCCCCGCCCGCCTTGAGAATGGATTCCCGGATGGCCTTGACGACATTGGGCAGCAGGTTGGAGCCTATGTGGGGATGGGCGTCCGTCAGGATTTCCCGCGGAGCGCCATGAGCTACAAATGTCTCATAAACATCCCGCACGGGACCGCGCTTGGTGGCACGGGTAAACAGCTTGCCGTCGGAGAACGTGCCCGCGCCCCCTTCTCCGAAGCAGTAGTTGGAATCCTCAATCACCCGGCCCTGCCTCATGATGGGCGCCAGGTCAAACCGGCGGGAGGAGACATCCTTCCCCCGCTCCAGCACCACGGGTTTGACGCCCAGTTCCAGACAGCGCAGGGCGGCAAACATTCCGGCGGGCCCAAATCCCACGATCAGAGCTGCCGGAGCGCCGGACCTGACGGGAGGATAATCCCGAGAAGGCACATGTTCCGGCGGCAGCGGCCCATCCACGCCTGCCAGTAGCCGGAGCTGGAACAGAATTTTCTTCTGCCGGGAGTCAATGGATTCCTTAACCAAGCGGAGTTCCCTGATGCGCGAAAGAGAAATGCCGAGCCTGGCAGCCACGGCAGCGCGGCGCGCTTTTTCATCCCCCGCCTTTTCCATCGGCAGGATCACATCCACCATGACACCGTCTTCCCCGCTCATGGGACCTCCTTCCGCGGTTTGGGCTGCTGCTGGGTGATGCAGTGGATAGCACCTCCTTCCAAAACCAGCTTGCGGGCATCCAGGCCCACCACCTGTTTTCCGCTGAAGCATTCCCTCAGGATGCCCAGCGCACGGTCGTCATTCCGGGGCTGGTTGAATACGGGCACCACTACGGCATCATTGACGATGAGGAAATTGGCATAACTGGCAGGCAGCTGTTCCAGCCGCCAATCCTCCATCCTGAGCGGATCCGGCATGGGGAGGGGAACGATTTCCACCCGGCTGCCGTCCAAGCATCTCAGGTCCTGCAAACGTTCGTTATTTTCTGCCAGAGCGCGGTAATGGGGGGAGGACGAGTCCGGCTCCACGATGGATACCGCCGCATCCCGTGCGACGAAACGCACCATGTCGTCAATATGGCCGTCCGTATCGTCCCCTTCAATGCCGGAGCCCAGCCAGAATATCGTGTGCACACCCAGCATGCGCCGCAGTTCCGCCTCAATCTCCGCGCGGCTCCAGTCCGGATTGCGGTTGGGATTCAACAGGACGGCTTCCGTGGTGACCAGCAGGCCGTCTCCATTCCCTTCAATGGCTCCCCCTTCCAGAATCATCCGGGAACTGCGCACGGGCAGCCCCAGGGAAGAGCCGATCAGGGAGGGAATGCCATCGTCCAGATCCCAGGGAGCGAATTTGCCGCCCCACGCATTGAACTGCCAGTCGGCCAGCATCAGGGAACCGTCGCTCACGTCCTGCACAAAGACGGGACCGTGGTCGCGGCACCAGACGTCGTTGGCAGGGTGGTTGAAGAGGCGGAAGTGTTCCTCTTCCACTCCGGCCTCCTGCAAGACCTGCCTGATGACCGGATGCAGGGCCTCCGCCGCATTCACGCGCACCTGGGCGTGCGGAGCAATGGAGGCGGCCACAAGTCCGTATATCCGCTGCAATTCGTCCAGCCCGCCCTGCCAGAGGTCCCGGCGGTGGGGCCAGGACAGCCAGACGGCCTCCTGCGGCTCCCATTCGGCGGGCCAGCGTACATCCGGTTCCTTGGTCACGGCGTTTGTCATGTCAGTTGGACTGTTCCTGAAATTCGTAAGGTTCTTCAAACGCCCTGCGGAAACTCATGAATCCCTTGAAGTCGTCCAGGGAATCTTCCGGCTGTTTGGAAAAGACATCCTCTTCAATCAATAAAAAGACCATTTCCCCTACATGGCCGCCGTTCCGTATTCCCCATTCCTTAAGCACGGTAGAGGCCATGGGGCCGAACTTGCTCAGGGCGTAGTCCCGGAATCCCTCCAGCAGTTCCTGTCCGCTGACGTGGCGCTGCGCGCCGTTTTCCTGTTCTTCTATACGCTGCATGGTGAAGTCCAAGGCTTCCTTCAGAAAGAAATACGCCCTTTCCGCAAAACGCGGATCTTTCTGCACAATGCGGCTCACGGCCTCTTCAAAGGTGGGGATGGTCATAACGGCTCCGCTCCACCCTATACGGCCACCATGGAAAATCAAGATTTTTGCCGATGGAACCGTCCTTGCAGCTCTATGGGGAATCCCGGAGAATTCCGGCAAAAATCCGCGTGAAAGAGAAGCGCATGAATCCTTCCTCCCGCAGCCGTCAAGAACAGCTTTCAACAAAAGAAGAAATGAAGACGGTGGAAAGCGACAACCAACTCCATGACACGCAGCAAAGAAAAACAGCAGATAGCAATAACCAGGACCTCATATTCCCGGTTTCTTAAAACGGTTCCATTTGACGATCCTTATGGAGGATGCCGCCAAAAGCACCATGAAGCAGGAAGGAAACCTTGCCAGCCGCCGAACAGTCTGCTAATAGTGAATAGCTTTATGTTCCGTTTTTCCATAGTACTGCTGGCTACGGTGCTGTGCGCATCCTGCGTATCGCACCGTCCCATTCAGGACAGCAGTTCACCGCCCATCGACGCAGCCAACCCGCTGGACGGCACCCCCGTAGCCCTTGCATGGAGTTCCTCAACCCAGTTAATGATGGGGGTGGATACGGGAGCGGTCCAGACTTCCCTTCTTTTTTCACCGGCGGTGGAATCCATCGGTGCGCGCCTGCGCGGCCGTGGAGCCATGCGGACGGCCAATGTTCCCATTTCCCTGAAGCAGGACGGAGAGCCCATGTCCAGAAAACAGGACGTGGTGATGGTGGACCAGGCTCCCTACGACGGACTGCTGGGATGGGAATGCATCAGGAAGTATGTCTGGAACATCAATTACCCCAAACGGTCCCACCGCTTTTTCAATAAACTGCCTTCCAGAATACGGTCCTGGCACAAGCTGGCCCTGGTTCCGGGGTCCGATTATCCGCAAATCGCAGACAAGCACGGACGCCGCATCATCCTGGATACGGGAGCACCCCACGCCGTCTATATTTCCAAGAAACGCTGGAACGCCATCAAGCTGGCCTATCCTGATGCTTTCGTGAGCGTTTATTCCGGCTACAGTCCGGCGGCAGGCGGCTTTTACGCCCACGAGTGCATGCATGTGAGTTCCTTCCAGCTTGGCCCGCTGGAGTTGAAGAATATCCTTTTATGCGAGAGTTTTGCCAATCCGGAAGTAATGGGCATCCCAGACGACATTGACATCATCCTGGGCTATGGAGCCCTGATTTCCCGCCAGTTCTGGCTGGACGGGCCGGGATGCGCCCTCTATTTCAGCTCCACCAGCTACCCCATGCCGGGACCTTCCTCCTTCAACCTGATGGGGGGAACTTTTATCCAGGACCGCAACGGGAACGGTCCGATGAAGGCTTTTGTGGCCGAATGGTCCCCGGCCTGGAACGCAGGCCTGAGAACGGGCGACGTTCTGGTTTCCATCAATGGCCGAAAGAATCCCTACCCCGACCTCGTAGAGTACGTCACGACCCAGCGAGGGGCGCAGGCCACCGTCATCGTACAGCGCAGGAACAAGCTGGTGCTTATCCACTGGGAAGTACCGGCCGCCCCACCCGCCGGGGATTATCATCCCACTCCCCAGGCGATTACCGAGCAGGAATTCGAGTCCCACGTCAAACAGCAGGAAGAAAAAGAACAAGAACAATCCAGGCAGCCGGCCCCCCAGCATACGCCCCCCGTACCACCAGTAAATCCGTCCGAATCTCCTCCGTCGGGAGACGGGAAAACCGGTGATTCCTCCACGGCATAACATGGCACGCCCTTCAGCCCTTCTCTCTACACGCGGCATGAACAAGCAACATCAGAATTCCACCCATCTCCCACCCGCCGGCACTATTCCTTCCTCCTTCCAGAAAAGGATTTGCTGGTATGCCCTGACGGGCGTCTCCTTTCTGGTGATGCTGAGCATCGCCGCCTTCGTCATTTTTGAGGTGGTGAACGTGCTGGGCTTTCTGGAGCCCGTTCTTCTTCCCATCCTGATCGCGGCCGTCATCGCCTATCTGCTGGAACCCATCGTCTCCTGGCTGGTACGCCGCAGGTTTTCCCGGCCCTGGGCCGTCATTACGGTCATGGGAGCGGCGCTTGCCGTCGTGGTGGGATTCGGGGCCACCATCCTGCCGCCGCTTATCCGGCAGACGGACGAATTGATCGACAACCGGATGGAACTCTGGAACAAAACTTCCGAACTGATTGATTCCACTATTGAAATACCCTTCATCGCCCGCACCATAGACAGTGTTTACAAAACCAGCCTCAGAGAGTTGAATACCGGCAATTACGCGGAAGCGGAAGAACAGGAGCTGAGGAACGCCCAGACGGCCCGCGAAAAACTGGGGGCCTACATGACCATCAATTCCTCCTTCTACCAGGAAAAACTGATGACCTGGCTCACGTCCGGCGGACGCGCTCTGTACAGTTCCATAGGAATCATGGTGAGTATTCTGATCACACCCATTTTTGCCTTTTATTTCCTTCTGGAAGCTGATAAAATTAAAGAAAAGTGGCCCAGCATCCTTCCCCTGAAAGCCTCCAAATTCCGGAAGGACGTGGTGGACACGATGGAGGAGATCAACGGCTACCTGATCTCCTTCTTCCGCGGTCAGATGCTTGTGAGCATCATTGAAGGCATCCTGATCGCCATCTGCCTGAAACTGGTCGGACTGCCGTATGCCGTCACCATCGGCGCGGCGGTCTGCGTGCTGGGCATCATCCCGTATCTGGGCATCATCAGCGCCTTTATTCCTGCGGTGCTGCTGGCCTGGTTCACGTGGGGGGATTTTCAGCATATCCTGATCGTTTCCGGCATTTTCCTGGCCGTCAACCAGTTTGACGGATGGGTTATCCAGCCGAAAATCGTGGGGGATTCCGTGGAACTTCATCCACTTACCGTCATGTTTTCCGTGCTGATCTGGACGCTTATTCTCGGCGGCCTGATCGGCGCCCTGCTGGCGGTACCCCTCACGGCAGCCATCAAGGTTCTCTACAAGCGGTACATCTGGCAGAATTCCAGCATGCGCCCCATGACGGAACCTCCTCCCAATTCACCTCCCACGGAAGAATCTCCCGCATTATCCCAATAACACACACAACAACAAACCATGTATAAACCTGCAATACACCTCATGCTGGCCCTGGCTGCGGCAACCGCCTGCACAGCCGTAGCCGCGCCCAAGATCAAACCGCCCAAAGCCATCGTCATGATTTATGCTGACGACCTCGGCTATGGAGACATAGGCTGTTACGGGGCCAAGGGAATTCCCACCCCTTCCATAGACAAGCTTGCCAAGCAGGGCGTCCGCTTTACGGATGCCTATTCCACCACCTCCGTCTGCACCCCTTCCCGGTACGCCCTGTTTACGGGAGAATACCCCTGGCGCAAGGAAGGCACGGGCATTCTGCCGGGAGACGCCGCCCTGATTATCGATACCAAGAAGCCTACCCTGCCGAAAATGCTCAAATCCCACGGCTACAAGACCTATATGGTCGGCAAATGGCACCTGGGGCTGGGCGAGAAGGGAAAGAAGATTGACTGGAACAAGGAAATCGCTCCCGGCCCGAACCAGATCGGGTTTGACGAGAGCTTCATCTTTGCCGCCACGGGGGACCGCGTTCCCTGCGTCATCCTGGAAGACGGAAAGGTGCGCAACCTGGACCCGAACGATCCCATTGAGGTGTCCTACAAGCACAATTTCCCGGGGCTTCCCAACGGCAAGGACAACAAGGACCAGCTCAAGCTCATGTGGAGCCATGGCCACAACCAGGCCATCATCAACGGCATCGGCCGCATCGGTTTCATGAAGGGCGGCAAGAGCGCCCTTTGGAAGGATGAGGAAAATGCGCAAGTGATCACGGACAAGGCCGTGGAATACATCAACAAAAGCGCCAAGGCCAAGGAGCCGTTTTTCCTCATGTTCGCCACGCATGATATTCACGTGCCCCGCTGCCCCGGAAAAGAGTTTGAGGGCAAGAGCCAGCACGGCGTTCGCGGCGACGTGACCGTGGAACTGGATTACTGCGTGCGCCGCATCACGGAAGCCCTGCAGAAAGCCGGACTGGAAAAAGACACCCTGTTGATTTTCTCCAGCGACAACGGTCCCGTTCTCGATGACGGCTACAGGGATTTCGCCGTCCGGGACAATGCCACCCATTCTCCCGCCGGCCCCTTCCGCGCGGGCAAGTACAGCATCCTGGAAGGCGGCTCCCGCATTCCGTTCATCGTCAAATGGCCCGCCGTCGTCAAACCCGGCATGACCAGCAAGGCGCTGTTCAACCAGATGGATCTTGGCGCCTCCCTGGAGCAGCTTCTGGACCCCGGCAAGGCTAATTCCTTCCGCGACTCTGAAAACGTGATGCCCGCCATGCTCGGCAAATCCGCCAAAGGCCGGGATTACCACGTGATCAACAGCACGGGCAAGGCTCTGGCCATCCGCCACGGCAAATGGAAGTTCATCCCCGCGGGAGTCGCCATCCGTGACGGCATCAACGGAGGGAGCGCCAAAATGAGCAAGTCCCCGGAAGGAGGCAGTCTGTTTGACCTGGAAAAAGACCCCAAGGAACTCAACAACGTGGCGTCCCAGCATCCGGACATCTGCGAACAGTTGAAGGCCAAACTCCAAGAAATCCGCCAAAGGCCGGAAACCAAGGCCGACCTGGTGGACCTGCTGCCCCTGGACGACTAAACCCTATTCCGGCTGAATCATGAAAGAATCCGCTACGTGTGCCCTGTGCGGGCACGGATACGCCTACCCAGCCGACCTGGACGTGAAAGCCGGCATGCACTGCGCCTCATGCGGAGCATTGATTTACGCCAAAACGGGGCTTCCCTTCGGGGAAGCCCCCACTTCCGGTTCCCTGCCGGGGCCGGAATCTCCGGCAAAAAAGACGGCCCCGCTGCCTCCCGTCAAAAGGAAAAATATTCCGGCCGTTTCCGAACGGCATCCGGACACACGAAGACTTGTTGAAGAGATTCTCAAGCAGCTTCCTGCCGAAAAAACGAACAGAACCGTTCCGGCCGCATCCTGGCTGGCGTGGCTGCTGTCCCTGGCCTGCCTGACTCTTGCCTCCATATTCCCTTCCTACGGGAATGATTCCACGGACCCTCTGTACATGCTTCAATGGCTGCCCAGCATCATTTTCTGCTGTACGGCCGCCATCCTCTTCATCCAGGGCCTGGCTGCCGCCACACGCCGCTGATTCCTGCGGCACTGCCTGCCGCCGTCTCTTCTCCGGCCCCGTTCCGGATTTTATGCTTGCCTGTCAACTTAGCAGGCTCTAAGTTACCCCCGTAATTTATGGAAGGGGAGGAAGACGTCCGGGACAACATGTGGAGAGCAAGACTGGACGCCATACTGATGCACAAGGTGTGGGGATCGCTCATTTTCCTGGGCCTGGTTTATCTCATTTTCTTTTTGAGCTTTGCCATCGGCGACCCTCTTGTCAGACTGATCCAGACGGGAACGCAAATGTTCAGCATCTGGGCATGCCGCCTGCTGGAGCCGTGGCCCGGCTTGCAGTCTCTTCTGGGAGAGGGCGTGGTAGGCGGTGTAGGCGGCGTTCTGGCCTTCCTGCCCAATGTGGTCCTTCTCTTCGGAGCGATCACGGTGCTGGAAAACAGCGGCTACATGATGAGGGTCTCGCGCCTCATGAGCCGCATCATGAAAATCATGGGGCTGAACGGCAACAGTTTTGCCCCCCTTTTACTGGGATTCGGCTGTTCAGTGCCCGCCATTCTTTCCACCAGGAGGATTGAGGGGCGCAATGACCGCCTTGTCACCATCGCCATACTTCCCATGATGAGCTGCGCGGGACGGCTTCCCATCTACATGATGTTCGTTTCCGCCCTGTTTCCTTCCCATCTCCAAGCCACCGTTCTGTTTGGAATTTACGCCGCCGGCATCCTGCTGGCGCTTTTATGCGCCCGGCTGCTGAAAAACACCTTTTTCAAGACCGTGCAGCGGGACGCGCCCCATCGCCTGAAACGGCTGCGCATTCCTTCCCTGCGGAAAGTAGGGCTGCTCATGTGGTCGCGCGCCTTCATGTATGTGAGAAAAGCGGGCACCTTTATCCTCGGAGCTTCCATCATCCTGTGGTTCCTCAATACTTACCCCAGGCCGGAAGAAGGAACCGCGGAGAACGCGGCCGCGGCCATGGAGCATTCCTACGCCGGACAAATAGGTCACTGGATGGAACCCGTCACCAGGGTAGCGGGATTTGACTGGAAGGTGAATTCCGCGCTTTTGGGAGCCTTCGCGGCCAAGGAGATTTTCGTCACGCAAATGGGGATTCTCTACGCCGTGCAGGACGGGGATTCCGGTCCGGAAGCCCAGCAAACCCTGAACACCCGGCTAAAAGCCAGTTATACTCCGTTGCAGGGTATCAGCATCATGATTTTCTGCCTGATCGCCCTGCCTTGCATAGGAACAGTGACCGTCGCCAAGCGCGAAGCCGGCACCTGGTGGTTTGCCCTGGCGCAATTCGCAGGTCTTACTGTGATGGGCTTTGTGACGGCTACCGTCGTCTATCAGGTAGGATTGCTTCTGTAAGCTCCGGTATTTCCGTAAAATATCTTCCGCCTTCTTCCGCGGAACATCTGGTTTTCCAGTGCTGTCCACCACAAACCACAGCAGAATTCACCATCCCGGACGAACAGGAAAAACGCCCGCTGCCCAGGCTTTACTTCCGGATTTCAGGACGCCTCGGATGGAAGAAAGACGGTAATGGCTCCACGACGGCCAAGTTTCATGCAGGTTTTCCGGGAATAATTCACAGAAAAAAGAGAACCGGAAGGATTCCTCCTTCCGGTTCCCCTGGCCAGTCTGAAACTGGATTTACATTGTCTTGATGACGGAAGACTCGTCATCGTCGTCCTTCGCCTTTCCGGCGCGCTTGACGGGAGCAGGCGTCTTCTTGATCTTTTCCAGAGCCTTTTCCACATCTGCAATGACATTATCCTCACCGGCCTTTTCATTGGCCAAATCATTAGCCGCGTTATTCTTGGCTTCATAATCAGCCTTCGCCGCCGCATCGTCGGGACTGTTCTTGTATTTGGCTTCCGCCTTCACCAGGGCTTCTTCCGCAGCGCGCAGCCGGGAATCCAGCTTATTGCTGTTTTCTTCCGCCGCCTGCTTGATGCGTCCAAGCAGGCGGATGACATAGGGCCTGTTGCTCAGCCTCTTGAACGCGGAAACCAGGAAACGGCGTCGGTCGCTCGTCTTGGCGTCCGCAATCAGGGGTTCAAACAGCTTGATGGTGGCGTTGTCGTCGCGGTCGCGGTCCACGGAAAGCACACGGAGAATGGAGTCATGGGCCTGGGAGCGCACGCGGGAGTGTAGGGATTCATCCTTCCATGCCCGGAACAGATAGGGAACGGCATCGTCCGTATTCCAGTCCCCCCATGCCGTGACAATGACCAGGGCTTTCTTGGGGTCTTCCTTGTAGCTCTTTTCCATCATGTCCAGCACCTTGGGATCTCCGGTACGGGCAAGAAGCCGGTAAAGTATCTTGAGATTTTCCTCCGGCATGCCCTGCTGGTATTGCAGCAGCTTGGAAGAAAGCCCGACACGCTTGGCTTCCGGAGCCTCGTCAATGAGATAGCGGGCCGTGCGGAATGCGGAAGAAACCAAGTCTGAAGAAACGTTTTTCTGCTGCAGAATTTTCATGACGTCATCCAGGTCGTCCAGCTTCATGGAGAAGCGCATGTACTGGAGCACCACGGCCTGCTTGTCCTGCACCTTTTTGTTTTTGCTGTCGCTGATGGAGGCGTACAAATCCTTAAGCAGCTCGCGCATAACCGGGCTGGAGGATTTGGCCAGCAGCGTCACCATCATGGCGTATTTCTCTTTGCTGTAGTCACGGACGTTTTTCTTCATGTCCCCGACCACCTGCCGTGCGATATTATCATCCATCTGGGCCATGATGGACACCAGATGCGCCGCACCGGGCCAGTTGTCACGGTGCCCCTTCACGCCTCTCACGTTATCCAGAAGCAGTGCGGCATCCTCTTCATTGGGGACGACTTTGACATCCGGCACGCGCCCGAGGCTCTTGGAGTCAAACAGACGGCTGCGCCCCAGCTTGGCTCCTTCCATCACCAATTTATTCAACTGGGCGTTTTCACCTTCCACCCGATCCTTCTTGGCGTTGGTCTGCCAGGCGTAAATCCCCACGCCGCCGGCCACCAGAACCAGGGCGCACACACCATAGATGATTCCGCGAAGCAGGGATTTGGACTTGTCCACGGAAGCGGCCATTTCCCTGGCGTTTTCTCCCCCGGCAGGGGGCTGGATGCCTCCCGCTCCCGCCAGAGGCGTGCCGGGAGAAGGCGCCGCGGATGCCGCCGGAACCGGCCCGGAGGACGGAGCGGCCACGGTGGAAGGAGCCGGAGGAGAGCCCAAGGGAGATTTTAAAACCTTCAGTTTGGGAAGGGCTCCCGAATCCGGAGCGGCGGGGGCGGACGCTTCTGCCGTTTCAGTGGGAGCGGAGACCGTTTTTAAAATTTTCAGTTTGGGAATGCTTCCGGCTGCCGGGACCGGGGCAGGTTCCTGGGGCTCCGGAGCTTCCATGGCAGGCTTTGCCACTCCGGCAGCCTGGGCCAAAGCCACAGCCTGGGCTTCTGCCAGGGCCTTCTGGGCTTCCGCCACCTTGGCAAGGGCATCCTGTATCTGGGCATCCACGGAAGAATCAGCCAGGGGTCTGGAAGCTTCTTCCTGTTTTGCCTGTTCAGCGGCCAGCCTTGCCCGTTCCTCTTCAGCCGCGATGCGGGCAGCCTCTTTTTCCGCAGCCACGCGCGCAGCTTCCACGGCCTCCTGCTCCGCCTTGATTCTGGCGGCTTCCTTTTCCGCTGCCATTCTGGCAGCCTCTTTTTCTGTGGCAATACGGGCAGCCTCCTCTTCAGCGGCGGCTTTTTCCGCGGCTATCCTGTCCGCCTCCGCCTGCTCCGCAGCACGGCGCGCAGCTTCTTCCTGCTCCCGGGCCAGTTTGGCCTGCAATTCCGGAGTAAGAAAACGCGGCTTGGCCACTTCCACACCTTCCGCTGCGGGAGATACGAATTTCACTTTGGGTTGCGCTGCGGGGGCGGCCGTCACCAGACGGCGGCGCGCGGGCGCCTGGGGAGACGGCTGAGATTCTGGCTGATCAGTCATAATTGGAATGGAAATACTGAGAGATTGGATTGAATTTACATGATTCGCCCCGGCCCTGCAATCTCAAAATCCGTAACCAGCGCCCCCTGTGACAGTCGCTGAAACGCCTCCCGAAGTCATGGATCCACAGGTTCTCCCTAACCGATAAACCATGCACAGGGCCAAAAACGTCCGCCCGGGAAAAACCGTTTAAGCAACAATATTTTTCCCCATGGATACATTAAGAAACATTAATTTTTTTCGGAATTATGTAGAATAATCTTGTTGGAATATTGCATTGCTGCTAACGCTGATATTCGGTAATAAATTGGCGGGAGAGGCAGCCAAAACGACTGATACAAGACTAAAGTAAATAGTTCCGATTTTTTTTAATTACAAATAAGCCTGGGAATGTGAAGAGTATGATTGAATAGTACATCATCCTTTAAATTTTTAAACAGTCTTTTAAATGATGTCAAAAAACATATTATTTTTCCTTGATAGCAAAGGCTGCATTTATTAAATATGTGCCACTCGTCATACCATGAACTCCAACGATACAAAAAACCGGAGGCGTTATACGCCTGAAGAAAAGCAAGCCGTTCTTGATTTTATCGCCGAACGGAAAACGCAGAATAAAAGAGGCGCCCAGAAGGAAGCCGCTGCACAATTCGGCATCAGCACGGTCACTATCTCCAGCTGGATGAAAGCCTCCAAGGCCAAGAGAGGCCGCAAGCCTGGTACCAAAAACGCCCCCGTTGCCAAAAGCCAGCCCCTTGCCTCCGCACAGCCTGCGGATTTGCGCCGCCTGGCAGCCGTTCTGGAAGAAATAGCAGAGCTTGAAGCTCAAACCGCCAAGCTTGAAAACCTCCGCGCCGAGGCAGACGACCTCAGGGCCAGGATTACATCCAAATCAGCCTGAAATTTCACATCAATTTAATACTACCGATAACCGGCCCTTCTTTCAGGAAGGCCGGTTATTTTTCTTTACGGAGATCGCACTTGCCCCGCCGAAACAAATCCTTTAATATTTTTGGCCGTGACTCAACCCGCCCACATCGCACCCGCGAGCCAGTCCGTGGAAGGCATGTATGCCGACTACTTTCTGGATTACGCCTCCTACGTTATTCTGGAACGGGCCGTGCCGAAAATCAATGACGGGTTCAAGCCCGTTCAGCGCCGCATCCTGCATGCCATGGACCGGCTGGATGACGGGCGCTACAATAAAGTAGCCAATATCGTCGGGGATACGATGAAATTCCATCCGCACGGGGACAGGTCCATCGCGGACGCCCTGGTAGGTCTGGGCCAGAAAAACCTGCTCATCGACACCCAGGGGAACTGGGGGAATATTCTGACGGGAGACCCCGCGGCGGCTTCCCGATACATTGAAGCCCGCTTCACGCCCTTTGCCCGCGACGTGGTGTTCAGCCCCAAAGTCACGGAATGGCAGCTTTCCTATGACGGCAGGAACAAGGAGCCCGTGAGCCTGCCCGTCAAATTTCCTCTTCTGCTTGCGCAGGGGGCGGAGGGTATTGCCGTGGGTCTTTCCAGCAAAATCCTTCCCCACAATTTCAACGAATTGATTGACGCTTCCATCGCCCACCTGAGGGGGCAGGAATTCCAGCTTCTGCCGGATTTCCCCACAGGGGGAATCATGGATGCCACCAATTACCGCGACGGGGAGCGAGGCACGGGCCGGGTGCGGATACGGGCGCGCATTCTCACGGAATCAAAAAAACTTCTCCGCATCACGGAAATCCCGTTCGGCGTCACCACGGAAATCCTGATAGATACCATCGTTTCCGCCGCGGAAAAGGGGAAAATCAAGATAGCCCGCATTGAAGACAATACGGCCCAGCACGTGGATATTCTGGTTCACCTGCCCGCCGGAGTGGATCCGGAGCAGACCAAAAAGGCGCTATTCGCCTTCTCCGCGTGTGAAGTCAGCGTCTCCCCCAACGCATGCGTCATTGTGGAAGACAAGCCCCGGTTCATGCGCATCAGCGATATCCTGCGCTACAACACGGATGCCACCAAGGAAACGTTGCGGCAGGAACAGGAAATACGCCTTCAGGAACTTAATGCGGCATGGCACCAGGCCAGCCTGGAGAAGATTTTTATTGAAAACCGCATCTATCTGACCATTGAAGACTGCGAAACATGGGAGGAAGTGCTGGAGACCATTGACAGGGAACTCCAGCCCTTCGCCAGGAAACTGCGCAGCCCCATTACCAGGGACGACCTGATCCGGCTGACGGAAATCAAAATCAAGCGTATTTCCAAATTCGACGCCTTCAAGGCCGATCAGCACATTCAGCAGTTGGAGGCGGACATCGACCAGACGCAGAAAAACCTCAACCAGCTCACCAGATTCACCATCCGCTGGTTTGAATCCCTCCGCAAAAAATACGGAGCTTCCTATCCCAGGAAGACGGAAATCTCCTCCTTTGGTTCCGTGGACCGGGCCCAGGTAGCCGTGGCCAATGAAACCCTCTATATTGACGAAGAAGGCTTCGCCGGTTTCGGCGTCAAGAAGGGAAATCCCGTGTGCAAGTGCTCCACGCTGGACGACGTCCTGATCGTGGACAATGCAGGCGTGCTGAAAATCGTGCGCATTCAGGACAAATTCTTCGCCGGAAAAAACCCTCTCTATATCTCCATCATCAAGAAGGATGACGACCCCGTCTTCAACCTGATTTACCGGGATGGAAAGGACGGCCCCGTTTACGCCAAGCGCTTCCGGATAGGAGGCTTCACCAGAGACAAGGAATACCCCCTGACACGCGGGACGAAGGGAACGCGCATCTTCCACTTTTCCGTGCATGAAACGGAACAGGACAGTGAACAAATCAGCGTGAACGTTTATCTGAAAGCCGTCCTCAAACTCCGCAACCTGATCAGGCCCTTCCATTTCGCGGACTTGCGGATCAAAAACCGCGGCGCCCAGGGCAACATCATCACCAGGCATCCGGTGGAACGCGTCTCCCGCATCATGCCTACAGCCAAAACCGGCAATGAAACCACGGAAGAGGAATCATCCGCACTTGCCGGCGCGCCGGAATCTGCGGAAAGCGCATCCGTTCCGGCAGAAAAGCCCCAACCGCAGGATGACGCTCCCCCTTCCCCGGATTCATCCGCAGAACCGCCGCTGGAACAGGGTTCCCTGTTTGACGCCTGACACGTTTAAAAATACGGAAGGCCCCCTGTGCCGCCCATTTTCGGCTTGCCAGGGAGGGGCTTCTTCTGTAGACATGTGCGCATCCATTCATTGCGCCGCTTTAGCTCAGTGGTAGAGCACCCGCCTTGTAAGCGGACGGTCGTCGGTTCAAATCCGACAAGCGGCTCCATTATAAACCCCTCAAGTTTACAACTTGAGGGGTTTGCTTTTTTCCTACGCATTCTTCATGTCCTGCTTCCCAGCATCAAGGGTCCTGCTTTTGCTCTTTACTGATGTTCATATGTTTCTGGCTTTCTGAATTTATATATTTTTCATGAATTTTAGGAAATTAAATTGTTGATCAGGTAACTACTGTTGATCCTTAAGGGTAGAATGAGCGGAATCAGGTTACCGCCGAAGGTCGTTCGTCCTGAGGTTGCGTATCCGACAAACCGCGATATGTACGAACCATTCCCTAGGTCGAACACCTTTGGCGGCAATCCTGCGTATTCAGACGAGGTCTCCATGTAGTCTTTGCCGAAACCGTCGTTCTCCATTTGTGATAGAGCGATTTTTATTCTTGGATGATGGGTACACACGAAAAACAAGTGATAAAGCGCTGACGGGAAATAGTACTCCTCCACACTTGTCGTGACGCGGAGTTTTCTGTCCTCCGTAACGACAATAAATGCCGCTCTCGCTGGTATATCATTAATTGTTAAATTGTTTTCAAAATACTTTTTTAACACGCCCGCTACCACGCCCTCGCCGTCTGTTCCCTCGCCCAATAAAAACAAAAACATGCCGGGGGTGTTGATTCCTTGGAGTAGCACAGACAAATTGCTATAAATGGTACCATTTGCCCAAGAGAATCTTGATCCATAGGCGAAGAAAGATACATCATTAGTATCTACAACAGATTGTGAAGGTATTGATCTCCACTTATCCCTTGTGGTTGTATTAGCCGGTTTGTCTCCGGTGCAATTATACTGTATAACTTCTCCCATCGTGCCGACATCCTCCAGCATTGTATTTTTGTTTGCCTGGAAAACTCCTGATAATAAAGCCTGTTGATAAAGGAATGAATTAAGCGATTTCCCATTGATTGCTATATCATTGTTAATGTTAACGATATTATTGAACGTCTCAGTGCCTGCATGCGTGTTGTCGCCCGTGAAGGCATTGGATGCTCCTGGAATAGCGCTCGCAGCATTCCACGCAGCACGTTCCTCTCCAGTGATGTGAGCGGTCGTGTTCTCCGTGTGCGCGTCCAGTCCATCCTGCGTGGCCACCACGGCACCCTTCGTATTCCGCGCATTCCATTTCTCCTTTTCTTCCTGGCTGACATGAACCGTCGTGTTGGTTTCGTGAGCCGCGAACGTGCTTGTATCTACTTTGCCCGAAAGGGCGGAAGCATCCGCCTTGGCATTCCAGGCAATGCGTTCCTCCTCTGTAAGATGAATCATCTTATCCTGTGCATGGCTGGCGAAGTCACTCTGTGCTGCCACCAAAACTCCGTTTACTGTAGTAATTTTATTCATGATTGTTATTCATTGTTGTTTGTTATGAAGTGGTTAAACAATGCCGCTGACGACCCCTCCATGATCATGAACTCCGCATCATCCTGACTGGTGAAAAGCTGGCGTCCCCCCTTGGGCGTTGGCTGCTTCCACGGTCAAAACGACCGCATCCCTGAATTCCGGGGATTCTTCCCCTTCCCTCAGGTGAGCGGATGACCCAGTCCAAGCGCGTCCAAACTTGAAGCGCTTTCCATTCGTCGGATAAAACCGCAACGCGTGTTATCACTTCATTGAAAGTTTCTGCCTGTTCCTGGGAAATATCATCCTGTGTAAAGCGTCGAGACGTCATAAACCCGTCTTCAACTGCCTTGATGTATTCACATCAGGATGCTTCTCCACCACTATTGCAGGCTAGTGATGAATCATTTTTCTTGCTGGTAACAACTCACCGTTTTTGCACATGGACACCAAACGGAACACTGCAAAAAAAGGCCATGTAGCACCTGTCAGTGATATCATACAGCCTTAACGTTGCAGACAGGATGACATTTCTTCAAAATGGCTCCAACCTTTTATCGGAATGGAAACAGACACTCCCGTTTCATCCGGCAACAACGGGAATTTTCAAACATAACATGATTGATCCAGACAAAGCCATTGCCGCTAAAGAAGATAACAAAAATTCTTCTGAGACAACTGATATCGTCTGACTTTCCTGTAAGAATGGAAAATACCCTGGACAATGCATGTTTTCAAATACTGATCATGCAACATTCGCCATCAAGAATGGGACGGCGCTGATGTTCTCCAATTTCCACACAACTAAAATCAAATCATGAACAACAGTATTACTATCAGCGGAATTCCCATGGCAACGCAGAAAGGTCTTCACGACCATGCCAAAAATGCGACAGTCCATATAACAATGGAAGAAAGAGAAAGATGGAATGACAAGAGCGATATCTCCACATTGAAAGCCCGTGTCGCCGTTCTGGAAGATAAAATCAAAACAACCCTCACCGCCGACAATATTGCACAGCACGCCGTCAGTTCCATCGGAGGATCAAAAGGGATGATTTCCCTGGGTTCCAACCTTACCATGGATGGCAATACGCTTTCTTCGTCAGGAAGTGCCGATCTTTCCAATTATCGGGGACCGGTCAATATCCGCGATGAATCGGGCAATCCGGTGCTTACTGTCTCCACCACGGATAATGGGCCACATGTTCAGGTTGGCGATGTGCTGGATGTCTCCGTCGGCAATTCGCTCCTTGTCGTATCCGGATATGTCGAAGTCCCCAATTATGGCGTAGCTTCAAACCGTTTTGTCAGTAAAAACGGTTATTGGTTTGGTGAAGACAACAATCATGCAACAGCCGTCCGGATTACGGCGGGTGTGGGGGTACTCTATCTTACCACTCCTGAAAGCACGGTCGAGGTAGGTACGCATGTGAACATTACAACCCCTGCTCTGACGTATGGACGATGGGGCACAACATATGTAAGCATTACAGACCACGAGATGCGCATCAACACAACGTACTGTTTCATATCATCACCAGAACCCGTAGAATTCATGGATACAATCAAATTTTCCGGATTAAAAGACGGCAATCTCGTGCTCTCCAACAGAATCGTCACCACTCAATAATCCCTATGGCTCACTTACTCCATATTCATATCGTCACTTATGCGGGCAATGCCCACACATTGCCCCATGCCGTAACCGCAGCTCGCCGGGCATGGCCCGCATCGCCAGTCACCATTCTCGACGATGCCCGGCACCCCGTGCCTCCTTCCATGCAGCAAGACCTGGAGAACCATCCGCAAATTCAATACCGCCCCACCCATTGGGAACGGGGTGGCAACTTGCGGGGCCGCACCTGTTTGCGGGGGTTGCTGGCCGAATACAAGCGCAGCCTCCGACAAACAGAAGCCCCCTATGTCCTGAAGCTGGATGCGGATACCCTGGTGCTCAATCCTGCAACTCTCAACACCCTGATTCTGCAAGGAGTGGATTATGGCACTCACAGCACCCTTGACGGTCCCTTCGGAGGAGGGTGTATTCTGATGTCTTCTCCTGCCGTACGGGCACTTGACAAAGCGGTACGCCTCTGCCCTCTTGTGCCCTATGCTCGTGAAGACAAGACGTTGAATGGCCTGGCGATGGCCTCGGGACTAAGCATGGCTCTTCTTGACGGCAATACGCCCTGCACGGATAAACCGGTTTTTTTCACGGGCATTGACACTCGCCTGCATGACCAGAAAGACTATGTTGACCGCATGTCCGCCAATGTAGCCGTTGCCAACGTAGGCACGTCCAAGCTCACCGGAGCAGAACTGCTTACCGAAGCGTACATGGCCAGCGCTCTGCTTGATACAATCACTACGCCACGAGGACTAAATATGGATAAACCCGGAAGAAAAAAACCGGAGAAAGTGGCTTGAAAACCCGCCATCCTACCTTGTACCTCCGGCCAGTCCGAAAGAGAGACCACCTGGAACTTTTCTCTCGACGCGGAAATCCCGGCAAGCTGCAGCTTGCCGGGATTTAATATAGATATTCTCTTCCATTTTTACTTTTGCGACGTTCTTCCGGAAAGAAACCTGTTCAATGACAAACAGCATTTCCACATGCTTTAAGAAGCCGGCAGAAGCGGGAGGAGGACAGCTTCACCAGGCGGCCATCCCCGCGTTTTCCGTGCTGGGTCAGAATCCACGGCAGGGAAAGGATTTCCCGTTCATATTGCAAAAGGAGGCTCGCATCGCCCGACAGGAAGTGGAGATGCCAGGCATCGCACCTCCGGCGCGGGAACCGGAAATGCGGGTTCAGGATTTGCGCCACGGGAGCGGATGAATCCACCCGGCGTGCCAGGAGCACGAGGCCGGGCATGCGGATATAGACGTCCTGGCGGAGACCGTCCTCTTCCATGTGCAGGACCGTCCTGCCCGCGGCACGATAATAGGCCTCCGCCAGTTCAATGGCATTTTTCATGATATACTGCGCCGGACAAGACCGCCGTTTTTCTTATTTGTTTTTCGCCTGCACGACAGGCGTAATATCTTTATCGTAAACGGTCTGAGTAAAGGTTAAACCGCCATGGGACATCGTTAGGCAGCTTCCATCCTTGCAAATGACCGCTCCTTCCGGTCCCAGTTTCACGGAATGGCCGCAGCCGGACAGGAGGCAGGAAGCTGCAGCGGCCGCCCCGGCCAGGATGATCCACAGAAGACGTTCCCACCACGATAGATGGGACATTCCCCGGCTGCGTTCGTAGGCTTTTTTCATTCCTTCCCTTCCCGCTTCCAGAGCGGCCTGTTTTTGTTCTTCACTCGGTTGGTTCATGATTTTATTCAGGGTTTACGCCATCCGGCATAGCGGAAAAATGCTCGCCTTTTCATCCATTCCAAACCGTTTACCGAATCCTGAACTTTCCCAATGTCTGCCACTCAAACGAACACCGGATGGCCGCTCCCCGAATTTCCTGCCACGGAAGACAAATCCCCTGTTGAAAACGGAGGCGGATCATGATAGTCTTTTTTCAGTTATGGCAAAACCGGCTCTGGGGAAAGGCTTTGACGCCCTCATCAATCAAAATCTGTCTCGTGAATCCTTGGCAACTCCCCAGGCGGGAGACGTCGTGCATCAGTTGTCCCATGCCTCCATCATCCCCAGTTCGCTCCAGCCGCGCGCCATTTTCACGCCAGAGCAATTGGCGGAACTGGTGGATTCCATCAAGGAACACGGCATCATCCAGCCCCTGATCGTCCGCAAAACGGACGACAACAAGTACGAGCTGATCGCCGGGGAACGGCGCTGGCGCGCTTCCGGCATTCTGGGGCTTTCCACCGTACCCGCCATCATCCGGAAGGCCACGGACAAGGACGTGCTGGAACTGGCGCTGATTGAAAACCTCCAGCGCGAAAACCTGAGTCCGCTGGAAGAGGCCGCCGGCTATATGCGCCTGAAAGCGGAATTCAAGATGAAGCAAGGAGACATCGCCAAACGGGTGGGCAAATCCCGCGCGGCCGTAGCCAACAGCATGCGCCTTCTGGACCTGCCGCGGGCCGTCCAGGACATGCTGGGCAATTCCTTCATCAGCGTGGGGCATGCCAAGGTACTTCTTTCCCTGAAGAATCAGGACCAGCAGATCCAGCTTGGCCGCGACATCGTGAACAAAGGCTACACCGTCCGCCAGACGGAAAAGGCCATTCAGAAACTTCTCAATCCGCCTGATCCGGCCCCTCCCAGGAAGCCTTCTTCACCACAGTACAAGAAAATTTCCGGGGTGCTGGCCAAGCAGTTCGGAACGCCGGTAAGCATTTCTGAACAGGGAGGCAAGGGCTCTATCGAGATCACTTTTTCCAGCAAGTCCGAATTTACCCGTATCCTGGAACTTCTGGGCCAGGATGAATGGTCTGATTCCTGATAACCCCGCACCCCTTTTCTCCCATGATGCCCCGCATTGGACTCCTCTTCCTGACAGCTCTGTTGGTGCAGTGCGGCAATCCTGAAAAAACTCGGGAAGCCCATCCGGAGACCATACCCGCCCAATTGCAGGAGACAGACGATTTCCATGGCAGCAATTGCATGTACCATGCCGCACGGATTACGGATATGGGCGACAGAAGGCCGTCTTCCCCCGGCTACCGCAAGCAGCTGGACTACCTGAAAGGGGAGCTTTTCAAGCATGGCTGGGAATGCGAGGAACAGGCTTTTGAAGCGCCGACTCCGCAAGGACAAACCCAATTCGTCAATCTGCGGGCCCGCTACGGGAAAAATCCGGATTTCAAGACTCCGGTCCGCGGGTTGCTGACCTGCCATATTGACACCAAAACGGGCATTCCCGACTTTACCGGAGCCAATGATGGAGCTTCCGCCGCAGCCGCCATTCTGGAAACGGCCCGCATCCTCTCCCGGGATCCGGCACGCGCCGGACAGCTGGAACTGGTGTTTTTCGACGGAGAGGAAAGCTTTTCCCCGCACATTGACAACGATGACGGCCTGTACGGCTCCAAATTTTATGCGGCCTCTCTGCCGAGGCCGCTGCCGGAGTGGATGGTAAACCTGGACATGGTGGGCCGGCAGGGTAAAAAGATCAGGATTCCGGCCATGACGCCCCAGTCCATGTACCGGGTTTATTCCCGTGCCATTCGCGAACTGGGCTATTCCCCAGCGGAATGGGGAGTCTCCGCCTACGGCATCATGGACGACCACGTTCCCTTCATGGAACTGGGCATGGATACGCTGAACCTGATTGACGATTTCCAGGACGGCAACTGGTGGCACACCTCCAGAGACAACATGGAAATTCTGGGGGCGGATTCCTTCAAAAGCACCGGAGAAATGACGCTGCACATCCTGCGCCAGCTGCTGCCCGCGCCTCCTTCTACCTGAACCCCGCCCCTCCATCCGTAACTCCCCTATCCTCCTATGTCCTTTACCTCTCCATGGCTGCTCTGGGCTCTCTTCACAGCCTCCATCCCCATCATCATCCATCTGGTCAATCGCTGGCGCCACCGGTCCGTGCGCTGGGCGGCCATGGAATTCCTGCTCCGCGCGGCCAGGGAAACCCGCGGAACCAAGAAGCTGCTCCATTACCTGATTCTGGCCCTGCGCGTGCTGGCCGTGGCGGCCCTTGTGACGGCGTTTGCTCGCCCCCTGCTCGGCAGCTTCTTCGGCTGGGGAAGTTCCGGACTGAATGAAGTGCTGCTCGTGCTGGACCGTTCCGCCTCCATGGACGCACGGCCGGACAAGACCAATTCCCTGCGCGACACGATCCCGCCCCTGGTGAAGTCCACCTTTGACCAACTGGCAAACTGCCGCCTGTCCCTCCTTGACTCCACCACTGAAACCATTACCCAGATTCCCGCACCGGAAGCCCTGGCGGACCTGACCGTCAGCAAAGTGACGGACGGCGGAGCGGACATCCCTTCCCTGCTCCAGAAGGCCATTCCCTACCTGGAGGAATCCGCTTCCGGAAAGACGGAAATCTGGATTGCCTCAGACATGCAGTCGTCCTCCTGGCGGCCGAATTCTCCGGTATGGTCCAGCGTACGCCAAAGGCTGGCGGCTCTTCCCATTCCTCCTTCCGTCCGCATCATGGCGCTGAGAGACAGACCGGAAACCAACCGCAGCATCAGAATCACGCAGGCCCAGATCAACAACGGCAGGCTGGTGCTGGACATGGAGATTCTACGGCAGGGTTTCGATCCCAACCAGCCGGAGGAAGTTCCAGTGAACATTTCCGTAAATAACTCTGTAGCTTCCTCTACCCTCCAGCTGGCCGGGGCAACAACCACCATCCGCAAGGAAATCCCCCTGCCGCAGGACAAGGAATCCGGCTTCGGCTACGTTTCCCTGCCCCATGACGATTTTTCCAGGGACGACATTTCCTTCTTCACCTTCGCTCCCAAGCCCCTGGCAAACATCCTGATCAACGGACCTTCCGGAGAAGCGGGCAAAATCCTCTCCTTGATGGCCGCCCCTCCGGGACTTCCCGGAAGAAAGGCTGCCATGCCGAACACCGTGCATTCCGGACAGTTCAACCTTTCCTCCCAGGCCCTGGTGATCTGGCACGGCCCCGCCCCGCGGGCCGACATGGAAGAGAAGCTCAAGACCTTCATTGAAGAAGGCGGCCTGGTTCTCTTCCTTCCGGACGATACGGCCCACGGCACGCGCCGCCAGTTCCTGGGAGTTTCCTGGGGGGCAATGGAAACAGCCCCGGCCGACGAATATTTCCGCGTGGAATCCTGGGACCGCCAGCGCGGCTTCCTCCGGGACGGCACGGATCAGACTCCCATCCCCGCCAACCGCCTCCGCGCCATCCGCCGGAAACCCCTGGCAGGCAAATACCGCGTTCTGGCCTCCTGGGATGACGGCACTTGTGCCCTGGGCCAGGTCAGGGCCGGGGCAGGTTCCGCCCTGTTTCTGACTACCCTGCCCAAATATTCCTGGTCCAACCTGGCGGACGGCCATCTGCTGCTCCCCCTTCTCCAGCGCATGGCGGACCGCGGCGCGGAACGCTTTTCCTCCGCCATTTCCCTCCGTGTGAACGATCACGCCCTGCCTCAGTCGGCTACGGACGTTCCCATGCGCATGGACGACGCTCAGGGTTCCCGTCCCCCCGGTTCTCCCGTGGACACGGCCGGCGTTTACCGCCTCGGTGCGCAGACCTATGCCGTCAACCGGCCGTGGTCGGAAGACAATCCCGACCAGCTCACGGATGAAAAAATCCACATCCTCCTGCCGGACGCCGCCATCAGCGCCATGCAGGGCGGCGTTGAAAACCCCTCCCTGGTGCAGGAAGCCTGGAAGCTGTTCCTGCTGATCGCACTGGGGTGCCTGCTTCTGGAAGCTCTCCTTTGCCTGCCCAAGCGCATGGCCAAACGCCCCACCCCCGCCAACCGCCTATGAACCTGAGCCTTCAACCCACCGTCCTGAGCGTCGCCGCGGCCGTTCTGGTCATGGCGGCCGGAATATGGATGAGCCGCATTTCCTGCAAGCGCAATCCCCGGCCGCTGACGTTCAAACTGGAAATACTGCGCCTGATCATCCTGGGATCTGTATGTTTCCTGCTGTTCCAGCCGGAATGGGTCATCATTTCAGAACCCAAAGAAAAGCCCAAGGTCTCCATCCTGGAAGACCGTTCGGGCTCCATGGAAACCCAGGACGTGGAAATCACTCCCCAGCACGTTGTCACCCGCGCGTCCTATGTCCGGGAACTGCTCAAAGGCCACAGCACGGATTCCCTGAAAGAAACCCATGTGGTAGAGAATGCCCCGTTCAGCGTCCAGCCCGCCCCGGATTCCCCGGATTACGCGCTGGCATGTACGGACCTGGCCAAGCCGCTGGAGGAAGCCATTCAGTCTTCCGACAATCTCCGCGCGGTCGTCATGTTCACGGACGGCAGCCACAATGCTTCCTCATCCGTGCTGACGCAAGCCCAGAGGATGCGCTCGCGCGGCATCCCCCTGTTCATCATCCCCGCCGGCAGCTCCGTTCCCCTGCCGGACCTGGCCCTTCAGGACGTGAAAGCCCCCACTTACGGCATCATCGGGGAAACGGTGCAAATCCCCTTCACCATTAAAAGCACTCTGGGCAGAGAAATCAGGGCAACTCTTACCCTGTCTTCCAAGGACACCGGAAAGGTCGTCACCCGGACGGTCACCATCCCGGCACAGGGAGAAGTATCCGACGCCGTGCTGTGGAAGATAGAAAAGGAAGGTTCCGAAACGCTGGAACTCAAGCTTCCCATCCAGCCGCAGGAACGGGTCCGTACCAACAACACATCCTCCTTCAGCATCGCCGGACGCAGGGAGTCCATCAAGGTGCTGGTGATCGACACGCTGCCGCGCTGGGAATACCGCTTCATCCGCAACGCCCTGTACCGCGATCCGGGCGTGGACGTCCACACCCTTCTGTTCCACCCCGGACTGAAGGAGATGGGAGAAGGCCCCGGGTACCTGGTCAAATTCCCGGAAAAAATGGAGGAGCTGGCCCAATACGACGTCATCTTCATCGGCGATGTGGGCATGGGGGCCAAAGGACTGACGCAGGAACAGGCCAAACTGCTCAAGGGGATGGTGGAACAGCAGGCCAGCGGCATTGTTTTCCTGCCCGGATACCAGGGCAAACAAATGGAACTTCTTCAATCGGAGCTGGCGGACCTGATCCCCGTCACCTTCCTCACCAACAAACCGGAAGGCACCACCCAGGCGGCCCCGTCCCCGCTCATTCTCACGCCGGAAGGCCGCGGCTCCCTGCTGACCATGCTGGCAGACACGGAGAGTGAAAACGAGGAGGTCTGGCGCAACCTGCCGGGCTTCAACTGGTACGCTCCTGTGGAACGTCCCAAGGCGGGCACCACCGTGCTGGCCGTACACGCGGCGGACAAAAACGCCTACGGGCGCATACCCCTGATCGTTACCCAGTCCTATGGGAACGGGAAGGTGCTGTTCATGGGCACGGATTCCGCCTGGCGCTGGCGGCGCGGGGTGGAGGACAAATACCATTACCGGTTCTGGAGCCAGGTGGCGCGCTGGATGAGCTACCAGCGCAACATGGCCGCCGGAGAACGGATCAGATTGATTCCCAACCCGGAACGCCCGCGTCTGGGAGATACCCTGACCGTCACCGCCATGGTATCCGACAAGCAGGGCGCACCCCTTCAGAACGGAGAGGTGTTCCTGGATATCACCGCCCCGGAAGGCACAACGAGCCGGGTCCAGATGGAAAACATGGACCACACCTGGGGTTCCTTCACAGCCTCCGTCAAGATCAACCGTCCTGGCAAATGGACACTGACGGCTTCGTCATCCGACCAGCCGGACAAGGCCGTCATCCTGCCCATCATCACCATGAATGAAACGCTGGAAAAAATCGGCCAGCCCATCAACACCGCCCTGATGGAAGAAATGACTTCCATCACGCGCGGACGCATGGTGAAGGCGGAGGAAATCCAGCAGCTTATCCGGGAAATCAAGGACCTGCCCGTGCCGCCTCCCATGGAAAAACGCATCCTGATCTGGTGCCATCCCTACACGCTGGCAGCCTTGCTCGTTCTGCTCTCCCTGTTCTGGATAGGCAGAAAGCTTAACGGAACCATTTAAGCGGAACGGCGCCCCGTCCGTTTTGCGCAGGTATTTTCTTCCCGCTCCGCCTCAACGGGCCGGGGAGTCCTGCGCCTTCCCCTCCCCGGGAGACGGCGGCGCAAATTTCAACTTCACGCCAAACTTCTTCCAGGCTTCCGCCATATCCTTCTGCACCTCCGCCGGACTTTTGCCGTCCAGCAGAATGGCACGGGCCTTTTCCTGTTCTTCCGCATCCCAGGCCATGAGGTAGCGCCTGAGCCGGTCGGCCCTGCCCTCTCCTTCCAGATGGCACCAGTAAACGGTCCATAGCAGATCGGCCCAATATTCCGTGCCTTTTCCCTTCAGAATCTGGTCATGCCCGGAGGCGGAATGGGAAGAGTCCCGCGCCAGCAGGTCTTCCAGCGCCGGGAGGGAATCCCGGCCCGCGCGCAGGCTGCGCGGCAGCATGGCCGCCAGCCTTCCGGGAATTTTCCGGAAGACGGTTTCATCCTTTTCCCTGGGGAGAAACGCCATATAGGCGGAAAAACCGTCCACCAGCCAGTGCTCCACATCCAGGGACTGCATCACCCAGTGGGTAACGGCAAAACGGGGGTCCACCGCGTCCGGTTTGACCGGATTGCCCTTTTTGTCCCGCAGAAGCAGGGCCGTAAAACTGGTGGGGGAGAATTTGAGCCTGCCGTTCCGGAGGCCGGGGACCTTTTCCATCTCTTCCTCGCTGAAACACACCCTGACCAGATACTTGCGGGACGGCTTGCGCGCCACCGTCAGATTCAGGGGAATCGCCGCCAAAGTGCGCAGAATGGATTCAAACCGCCGGGCAAGGGCCTCCTGTTCCGGCTTGGCCAGCCGTCCGGGGGATTCAATAATGAAATGGTCCGTCTCGTAAATGCTCAGGTCGTCCGTTTCTTGAACGGTTTTCACCAGCAGAAAGCCGGCCAGTCCGGCCTTCCGGGGCCAGTCCGCATTCCAATTCGGTTCCAGACGCATATAGGACATCCCCCCCTTTCCGGTCTCGGGAGCGTTCCCGACATCCGTATCCGGCAGGGCTCCTCCGGACTTCACCCACTCCTGGATATATTCCTGGTCGGCCCCGGAAAAGATGTTCCTGGGCACGGCAACCACCCGGCCGTCATTCAGCTTCAAGTCCACCTCCGCATCACGGACGGCCACCAGTGCGGCTGTGACCGTCGCGCCGCGGTCGTTCGTCCAGACGCGCGCATGAACGCCCCCGGCGAGACTCAGTCCGGCCAATGCGGACAATATATTTACGGGGAAGGTCATAGGACTCCGTCTATGCGCAAACGCTACCATAATGCCCCGCGGACGCAACCCTTTTTCAGGGCACGCCTCCGGCAGCGGCGCCCGGCGGAACAAGAAGCCGCGCCTTCCTCCCCGCGTCATGACAACCGGCCGGAGGAGTTGACATGCCCCTTCAAAATCCATAACCTTGCCAAAGAAAGGAGAAGAATACATGCATATCAGACCATTCAGAAAGAATCTTCCGGTGACCGCCGTCACCCTGATGGCGCTGGGCATCATGTTCTTCCTGTTCTTCATGCACCCCCATTCCCAGGAAGGGTCCCTGGAATTCTACACTCCGGACGGCAACGGAGTGGGGTCCTTCCGGGTGGATATTACGGAAGTGCAGGCCGATCCCGCATATACGGAAATCAGGATCGTCCCGGAGGACATGGAATCCTTCCATCGCTTCATGGACAAATTCCGCAACAGGTCCGTAACGGCAAAAATCCCGGAACGGGGAAGCCACGCCATCGTTCCGGGCAGGGACATCCAGAATGACGGTATTCTTCGCCTGGCCGGGAATTGACATAAATTCCCTCTCGGGACGGAAATGCCGGGAACCGGGAGGTTCACGCTTCCGGCAGGCTTCCCGGCCAATATGGGACCAGATAGATTTTTCCCGTTCATGTTCCGGGAGCCAGGGATCATGCCGGGCGGATTTCCATGTGCAGGGTTGCCGGAAAACAGCCTGAAACAGCTTTTTCCTGCCTGAAAAAAGGCTTCCCGCATCCCCATAACCAGCAACCCGGCTCTCCATGCCTACAGGGAACCGTCCTTCTTCTCCTCCAGGTCCCTGCCCCACCTCCGGGCCAGGATGGAACAGACCATCAACTGGAGCTGGTGGAAAATCATGATCGGGATGACCAGCAGGCCGATGGGGGAACCGGCAAAAATCACGTTCATCATCGGGATGCCGGTAGCCAGGCTTTTCTTGGAACCGCAGAAGATGATCGCAATCCGGTCTTCCCGCGAAAAACGGAGCCTGCGGGAAAGAAAAGCCGTCAGCCAGAGGACGACGACCAGCAGAAGAGCGCAGAACCCCAGCACTTCCACCAGGGAAAGCCAGGGCAGGTTCTTCCAGACGCCGTTGACCATGGCGTGGCTGAATGCCGTGTAAATGACCAGCCAGATCGTGCTGTGGTCCGTCCAGGAGGTGACGTTCCTGTGCGCCACCACCCACTTGCCTATCCAGCGCTGGGCGATCTGCCCGGCCACGAACGGCACCAGGATAATGTAGCAAATGTTCAGGAAGGTGGAGAAATCCACGCCGTCCGCCCCTCCCCGCGACCACACCAGCCCCACGAGAAGAGGAGTCAGAAACACCCCCAGCAGGCTGGAAACGGAAGCGGAGCAAATGGCCGCCGCCACATTCCCGCCCGCCATGGACGTGAACGCAATGCTGGACTGCACCGTGGAAGGCAGCATGCACACGTAGAGCATCCCCATGCACAGGTCGGGCCCCAGCACGGCATTCCACATGGGAATGCTCAGGATGCCCAGCAAAGGAAAGATGACGAAAGTACTCGCGGCCACCAGGCTCTGGAGCCGCCAGTGCATCAGCCCCTCCCACACGGAGCGGCGGGAAAGCTTGGCCCCGTACAGGAAAAAGAGCAGGATGATGGCCGCATCGCTCAAGCGGCTGAAGACGGTATCCCACACGCCGGAACAGGGAATCAGAATCCCCGCACTCACGCTGACCACCAGGCCGACGGTGAAACGGTCCAATTTGGAAAGGAATCCCGGCATGGAAAAGAGGATCAAGGATGATGAAGGAACCTTTCCTTACTTGAAACGCACGGCGTGCTTCTTGCTCAGGCGCAGAATGCTGCCGGGCGACAGTTCAAGCGCGGAAGAGGGGTCCGTCACCTTGACGTCGTTCAACTGGATGGCGCCGGGGGTGAAATGCTCCTTGCGCAGCACGCCGTTGGATTTCTTCAACTGGAATACCGTTTCAAAGATGAAGCCCACCAGCGTCAGCGCGTTCATTCCGCCGGGGAGGGAGGAAAGCTCCACTTCCGGCAGGTCCGCAGCAGCTAGGTCCCTTTTGGAAAAACGGGTTTCCCAGTCCGCGCGCGCGGCGTCCGCGGCGGCGGCGTCATGGTAGCGGGCCGTGATCTTCCAGGCCAGCAGCTTTTTAGCTTCCATGGGGTGCAGTTCCATGTCCCGCTTTTCCCCCAGAAGAACGAGGTAGTAGCGGTCCATCAGCTCGTCGCTGGCGCTCATCATCTTGCCGAACATCATTTCCGGCGCTTCGTCCACGCCCACGTAGTTCCCATAGGATTTGGACATCTTGCGCACGCCGTCCAGCCCTTCCAGCAGGGGCATCGTCATGGCGATCTGGGGCAGCATGCCCTGCTCTTTCTGCAAGTCGCGCCCCACCAGAATGTTGAACAACTGGTCCGTGCCTCCCAGCTCCACGTCCGCGCGTATTTCCACGGAATCCCAGCCCTGCATGATCGGGTACTGGATTTCGTGCAGGCGCACTTCCTTGCCGCTTTCCACGCGGGCCTTGAAATCCTCGCGCGCCAGCATCTGCTGCATGGTGACGCGGGCGTTGAGCTTCAGCACCTCTTCATAGGTCATCTTGCGGAACCAGTCTCCGTTGTACACGATCTCCGTCTTGTCCCGGTCCAGAATCTTGAAAGCCTGCTTGGTGTACGTCTCCGCATTCTCCAGCACCTGCTCGCGGGACAGGGGGGGACGCGTCACGGAACGGCCGCTGGGGTCTCCGATGGTGGCGGTAAAGTCCCCGATGAGCAAGACGGCCTGATGCCCCAGTTCCTGGAACTGGCGCAGCTTTTCAATGGCCACCGTATGACCGAGGTGGATGTCCGGCGCAGTGGGGTCCACGCCCAGCTTCACGCGCAGGGGGCGCCCCAGTTTGAGGCGTTCCTTCAACTCTTCACGGCTGATCACGACGGCGGTACCGCCCATCAATATATCTAATTGCTCATCTATAGTCATTGATCTGGCGCATAGAGTGCCGGGGGACCCGCGCCTTTTCAAGCTTATATCCTGTGCGCGAGGCATTAGACCCGGCAAACGCCCGGCCGGAACCGCAGCCATGCGCCGGAACAAATCCGTTCCCTCCCGTCCTGCCGTCCGCCTGGATGGCCATATGGATGCAGCCGAAAGAGTATTGCCGTGTACTTATCCGCTGCGGAGAGACCGGCAGGCGCCCTGTTCACGGGATGCGGCGCTCCGGAATCTCCGGGCAAAAGGCGGCTGCCTCAGATAGTGCGGTACAGGTAGGGATAAGTGGTACGCTGGACGGCGGCGTAATGCGGGCGCGGTCTGGGACCGGGCCTGTTCTGGTTATTGTGCCAGCCGTTGTCGTGGTTGTTGTGATTGTAATGGTGGGAGGGACCGGGCCGGTAATAGTCGCGGTCATGATGGTGGCAGCCCGCGGCCAGGACGACGGCGGCCGTTGCCGCAAGAATAGTTATTATTTTAATTTTCATATACAAAGGGTAAGACCACTTTGGACATGAAATACGAAGGGAAAAAGTCTGTCACCCCAGCAAACGCTCCCTGTTGACGAAAAAAACAGCGCCCAGCACGCACAGGAAAGCCCAGAGGTAGTCCCACTTCCATTTCTCCCCGATGTAGAACAGGGCGAACGGCACAAAAACGCACAGCGTGATCACCTCCTGCATGATTTTGAGCTGCGCCACGTTCAGGCCGCCCGCATTGCCGATACGGTTGGCGGGGATCATGAAGCAGTACTCAAAGAACGCCAGCCCCCAGCTCATCAGAATAATGAGCAGCAGGGGCTTGTCGTCCACCGGGGAACCCTTTTTCAAATGGCCGTACCATGCCCACGTCATGAAGACGTTGGAAACGACCAGCATCGCAATCGTCAAAGCAACTTTCATTCTCTCTAAAAAATCAATTCTTGGAGGACTTCGGGTCCAGCGCGTCCCGCAGGCCGTCCCCCAGAAAATTCAGCGCCAGCAGGGTCACGGAAAACAGCAGGGCCGGGAACAGGAGCAGTTCCGGGCTCACTTCCATGCGGTCCGCCCCCTCCTTGATGAGCGTGCCCCAGGAGGAATTAGGGGCCTTTACGCCCAGCCCCAGGAAGGAAAGGACGGCTTCCAGCAGCATGATTCCCGGCACGGCCAGCGTCGTGTACACAATCACGGAGCCGAACAGGTTCGGGGCTATGTGGCGGAAGAGGATTTTCACATGCCCTATGCCCAGGGAACGGGCCGCCTCCACGAATTCCCGCCCCTTCAATTCCAGGGTCTGCGTGCGCACGATGCGCGCCAGCGTAAGCCATCCCAGCGCACCGATAGCAATGAAGAGCGGAATCAGCCCGGTGATGGGGCTCACCATTTCCACGGACCACCCGGTAATGCCGGAGACCCACTGCGTGAGCTGCCGGGAAGGTTCCTCCACGGAGAGGGAGAAAATGATCACCAGCACAATGAACGGCAGGGCGAAGAGAACGTCCACCAGGCGCATCATCAGGGCATCCAGCCTGCCCCCGGCATAACCGGAAACCAGGCCATACGCCACGCCGATAACCAGGGACACGCCCGTAGCGACCACGCCCACCAGCAGGGAAATGCGGCCGCCGTACAGCACGCGTGCCAGAAGGTCCCGCCCAAGCTGGTCTGTGCCGAACCAGTGGTCCCAGGAAGGAGCTTCCGCGATGCGCGCCAGGTCCTGCACGTTGGGATGCGGCAGCCACGGCAGCAGGGGCCCCAGAAAACAGGAGGCCACAATCAGGACCAGCGCCAGCAGGGAACACATGGCCGCACGGTTCCGGGAAAGCCGCAGAAAAGCGTCCTTCCACAGGGAGGAACCCTGTTCCTCCGGCGCGTTCAGGCTCTCTTTCTTCATGACTCCGCTCTCAGTCTCGGGTTGACGGCCATCTGCACCAGGTCCACGGCCAGATTGGCCGCGACGATCAGAATGCCGTAAAACAATACCAGCCCCTGGATGAGGAAATAGTCCCGGTCCGTGGTGGCGTTCACGAAGTGCTGGCCCATGCCGGGCACCTGAAAACAGGTTTCCACCACGAAGGAGCCGGTAATCATGGCGGCAAAAGCCGGCCCCAGGTAGGAAATGGCCGGAATCAGGCCGCCGCGCAGGGCGTGCTTCCAGACCACCCGGAAAGGCCCCGCCCCCTTGGCGCGGGCCGTCCTGACAAAATCCTGCCCCAGAACTTCAAGCATGCCGCCGCGCGTCAACCGGGCCAGGTAGGCGGCGTTCACGAGCCCCAGCGTCAGGGCAGGCAGCAGCACGCAGCCGGGGGAGTCCCACCCCGCCACGCTCAGGCCGGGCACGTGCATGCCCAGTCCCACGCCCAGCAGCGGAGCCACGACGAAGGCGGGAATGCAGATGCCCGCCATGGACACCAGCATCACCCACCAGTCAATCCAGCGGTTTTTATACAGAGCCCCCAGAATGCCGGCGGGAATTCCCACCATGATGGAAATCACCATGCCGAGGACGCCCAGCTGGAGGGAAACCGGGAAGGACTGCCCGATCATGTCTGCCACGCTGATGCCCTCCTTCACCAGGGAAGGCCCCAGATCGCCGTGGGCCAGCATGTTCCACCAATAGCGCCCGTACTGGACAAGGGCGCTCTGGTCCAGTCCGTAACTGGCCTGCAACTGGTGCAGAACGTGTTCGGGCAGCTTCTTTTCCCCCATGAAGGGATGGCCGGGGAGCATGCGGATCAGGAAGAACGTCACCGTTTCCAGCACAAAAAGGACCAGAATCCCCTGCCCCATGCGTTTCAGGATCATCCTGGTCACGGCTGTTCCCCCTTTCCTGCGGCCTGCGAGGCGCGCAGGCTGATGTCTTCAAACAAATGGTTGTCCAGCAGGAGAGGATGCCAGCCCTGCACCTCCGGCCTCTTCAGGTAGGAGCGCCTGGCCCAGTACAGCGGAATCACCGGGGATTCCGACAGCATCAGGGCTTCCGCGCGGGCCAGCAGGGCCATGCGCTTTGTCTGGTCCCCCGTGGCCCGGCTTTCCGCCAGCAGGCGTTCATATTCCGGATGTGACCAGCCCGTGTTGTTGTTGCCGGAAGCGGCGCTCCACAAATCCAGAAAGCTGGACGGGTCCAGGTAATCCCCGGACCAGGAGGAGGAACTCAAATCATACTGCATGGAATTCTGGGCGAATTTGTAGGCGGTCCATTCACAGGAACGTATCTCCACATGAATCCCCAGGTACTTTTTCCACATGCCCTGGATGGCCTCCGCCATCGTCTTCTGCACCTCGCGGGAAGTAGTCATCAATTCCAGCCGGGGAAATCCCTCCCCACCGGGAAACCCGGCCTCCGCCAGCAGGGCGCGCGCCTTTTCCGGATTGAATTCCACGCCGTGCGGCGTGCTGTACCCCGCGCCGTCCGGCGTGAAGCCGAAGCACGACTGCCCTCCCCCGCACACCACGTCCCGCACCAGCGCCTCCCTGTCCACGGCCATGGAGAGGGCCTTCCGCACGCGGGCGTCCTTCAACGGCCCGTGCCCGGTATTCAGCCGGTAAAAAATAGTCACGTAATAATCGTCCTGGCAGAAGTCCGCCCCGCCGCGCTCCCGTGCGTATGCCGTCATCTCCGGCGGCACGTTGTTGGTCACGTGCATCTTGCCGTTGAAAAACATGCGAGTTTCCGTAAATCCGTTCACGGTGGGAAGAAAGCGGACTCCGTTCAGGCGGACCGCCGCGGCATTCCGGTACCGGGGATTCCGCCTCACCTCCACATAGTCATTGAAACGGTGCTCCGCCATCACGAAGGGGCCGTTGCCCACGGCCGCTCCGGGCCTGGTCCATGCCCCCGCGCGGCTCAGCATGCCTCCATGGGCCTCCACCGCATGGCGGGGGACCGGAAACCAGGTGCAGTGCAGAAGCAGCAGGGGAAGCTGGGGCATCGGGGAGCGCATCGCCAGCTCCAGGGTATGGTCGTCCACGGCGCGCGCACCCACATGTGCGGCATACCACAAATCAGGGCGTCCGGCACGGACGTCTTCCAGCACGATGGCCGCCATCCGTTTTGCGGCATCCGGCGGCATTCCGGCGGGCCATTCCATCAGGGACGGCTCCCGGGCCAGTTCTTTCAGTTCCGGGGCATCCATGCCGTCCAGCTTCTTCCAGTCCACGCGGTCCAGCAGGGCCGCATCCAGCCCGTATTCCGCGGCAAACGCGGAGCCGGGACCGCATAAAATCAGACTGCGGAAATTCCTGTTGTACGCCTCCGCATTCTTCAGGGGATAAAGCATGTCCGCATACCTGCCTCCGAACTCCGGATGCAGCAGGCGGTGGTAGGCATACACGAAGTCATGGGCCGTCAGCGGAGTCCCGTCGCTCCACACGGCATCCTTCCGCAGGGAAAACCGCCATACGTCCGCTCCCGGATTGTGCATCCATGATTCCGCCACGGCGGGATGAAAAACGGAATCCTTCCGGGAATCCCCGCGCAGCAGCCCCTCCATCACGGCATTGATGATCTTGAAGTCGGAAACGGAGGTGGCTACGTGCGGGTCAAAACTCTGGGGCTCCGTGTTATTGCCCACAATCAGGATTCCGTCTTCCTGCGCCCGTTCCACGCTGGTACGCGTGTCGCACCCTGCAAGCAGGAACACCACGCAGAAAATCATGAACAGGCGCATGGCCGGATTCTGTCAGGTTTCCGCTTTCCGCGCAAGATTTCACCTGAAAGAAATTCACTTTGCGGACTGCCGTGATTCTGGTCTTTTCCTGGTCGCCAGCACTCCAAACTGGCTTTCCCCCGAATACTTCCCTACCATTTTTCCATGTTTCAATTCAAACATCATCTGTTTTGCCTCCTGGCCCTGCTTGCAGGCGCCTCCATGGCGGCGGCGGCGGACACGGCTCCCTGGCTCAGGGCCTGGATCGATGGGGAAGAAATAACGGGAACCACGCTGGAAAGCCGCTACAGCACCCTGGACGACGAACCTGCCAGCCCCGTCATCCGCTGGGAAAAAAGCGATTCGAGAAACGGCAAACCCGTTCTTGTCCAGCAGGGAAAGGACAAGGAATCCTACACGCTGACGGACAAGGACGCGGGCCAGTACTTCCGCATCATCGTGGGCAGCGGCACGAAAGACGCCATTGCCAGTCCGTGGATAGGCCCGGTGATCACGGAAAAGCAGGCGGAAAGCATTAATAACCGCTTCGATCCCGCCAATACCTACCAGGAAAACGTGGACGCCCTTCAGAAGGAACTGTCGGAAAAACTCAGGGATGCCGTCTATTTCACCGTGGAAACCGGCAAGCTCCACGGCTCCCCCTACGCCATGGTCAACAACGAACGGGTACCCCTCCCGGAAGATATCCGGCCCTTCCGGGAAAACGGGAAAATCTATATAAACCAGCCTTTTGTTCAAGCCGTTTTCAAGAAGGAACTTCCGGACGAAATCATGGAGGAAGCGGGAGGCCAGAAAGCCTACGAAATAGGCAACGCAGCCAGGGCGCTGAAACTCAACCTCTGGCAGGGAGACAAGGAAAAAGCCCCCGTGCCCAATTTCCGGCTTCAACCCATGGCCGAGGGCCTGGTGATCTTCACTCCGGAGAAGGACATCTTCTCCCCGGTCAGGGACCGCGACCTGGTCAATGAAGCCATTAACCGACTCTTCGACTTCAAGGCCAATGACGAACAGATTCAGTGGTTCCGCGACGCCAAATTCGGCATGTTCATCCACTGGAACCCTTCCTCCCTGCTGGAACGGGAAATCAGCTGGGAACGCAATGCCGCCCGCCCCTTTGACAGCAACAGCGGCAAGAAGAACGTCATGGACTTCGAATACGATTCCACCTACCGCCGTTTCAACCCCAAACAGTACGACCCCAAAAAATGGATGTCCGTCGCCAGGAAAAGCGGCATGAAATATGCAGTGCTGACGAGCAAGCACCACGACAGTTTCAGCAACTTCCCCTCCGCCTACGATACGTTCACCATCGCCAATACCCCCTACGGCAAGGACATCGTGGGACAGTTTGCGGCGGCGGTGCACGCGGCCGGACTTAAACTGGGCTTCTACTACTCCGGGCGGGACTGGTACAATCCCTACTACCTGACCAACCAGCACTACCGCTATCTGGAATATTACTTCGGCCAAATCAGCGAACTGCTCACCCGCTACGGGCAGGTGGACATCCTCTGGTTCGACAGCCTGGGCAGCAGCTCCCTCAATCAGTGGGACCCCCGCACCATGATCCGCCGCATCAAGCAATACCAGCCCGACATTCTGATCAACAACCGCATGAACGGCACCAGGGGCGGCAACAAGGGCCCCCTGGCGGAAGACCTGAAAGGCGATTTCCTGACTCCGGAATGCAAGCTGGGGCCGTTCAACGACAAAACCCCATGGGAGAGCTGCATGACCGTGGCCGACATTCCCGGCACCCGCTGGACGGGCAACTGGTCCTACACCTCCAAGGCCAAAGTCAAGCCCGTGGAAGAATCCATCAAATTCCTCATCAACAACACAGTCAAGGACGGAAACCTGCTCTACAACATCGGGCCGACGCCGCTGGGCACCTTCGTCCCCGAACAGGCGAACACCTTCCTGGCCATGGGCAAGTGGATCGCCCCCTACCGTGAGGCTATCTACGGCACGCGCGGCGGCCCCTACAAAAACATGCCCTGGGGCGGAAGCTGCTACAAAACAAACCGCAACGGCAAAAAAACCGTTTACCTTCACGTCAGTCCCCTGATTGCGCAGAAAGGAAAAGAGCTGAAAGGTTCCGAACCTCTGCTCATCAAGGATATCGGCGAGAAATTTACCAAGGCGACCGTAATCGCGGACGGGACGTTCAACGGAAAGGAAGCCAAGCTGGAAAAAGAAGACGGCCAGTACAAAATCACGCTCCCCGCAGGCATGTCCTGGGACAAGTGGGATACCGTCATCAAGCTTCAATAACCGCTCTTTTTCATCAGAAAACAGACAAGGCAGCAGGCCGGTCCCGGTATCATCCGGGGCCGGCTTTTATTCTTCCCGGAGACTCATGGGGGCGCCTTCCGTCCCGCTTTCCATCTCCTGCGAGGAACGGTCAAAGCAACGGAAGGGGCAATATTCCCGCAACATGACCGGTTTCTTCCGCCTTGTTCCCGCAAAGCGGCTTCTGCAGGCATGAAAAACCCCGCAAGGGCCATGCGGGCCGTTGCGGGGCAGTCCTCCGTATCAGGAGGGAAAAAGCAGTGTCAGCTTACTTGTTCTGAGCCTTTTTGGCAGCTTCAATCTGGGCCTTGATCCGGTCCTTGTTGGCAAGAATTCCGGCCTTGATGCGGGGAGCCTGCTGGCCCGCTTCCGTACCCGGCTTCAATTCCGCGACCTTGTCCAGGATCAGCACGGCGCCGTCCACATCACCGGTGGAATTCAGGAAAGTGCCGAATTCCATCATCAGCAATTCCTGCTGGGTTTCCGGAAGGAGCTTGTCACGGTTGGGATAGGACTTGACCACCTGAAGGGCTTCGGCGGGCGTGGTATTGGCCGTCATCTTGCCGGCCAGGTAATCCTGCACTTCCTTCTGTTCTTTCTTGAGCTGGTCGGCGTGGGCGTCCGCAGCCTTCAGGCCGGACTTGTCGTCCTTGTCCAGCTTCTTGATTTCCGCCTTCACGTCACCGTAGAAATTATCCACATAATCCTTGGGAGCCAGCTTGAGCACTTCCATCAGCGCGGCAACCTTGGCTTCATCCGTGGAAGCCTTCGCAACGTTGGCTTCCGCCGCCTGAAGGGCTTCCTTGTTCTTCAGGGCGTCCTGCATGGCTTTCATCACGTCTTCCCTGGGCCTTCCGCCCACAAAGCCGCCGAAGGGCTTGCCGGAAGCATCCGCAAACACCACGGTCGGGAAACCCGTCACGCCGTACTGTTCGGCAAGCTTCTGGTTGGCCGCCTTCACTTCAGCGGACTGTTCCTTGCTGCGCGGATAATCCAGCTCCAGCAGCACAAAGTTCTTCTGGGCCTCCTTCTGGAAATCAGGCTTGCTGAACACATTGGCGCGGAGCTGCATGCAGGGCGGGCACCAGTCGGAGCCGGTGAACTCGATCATCAGGTCCTTCTTCTGTTCGGCAGCTTCCTTCTTGGCGGCGTCCATATCGGTCAGCCACCCCTCCGCGGCAAAGCAGGGTGCGATGCAGGCGGCAACAACTATTGGCAGAATTTGTCTAATCATAGCTACAATTAATATTGAAGGGTCGGACACGCGCCGTCAATCTCCCGTTCAATCATTTTTAGAAAACATCCAAAATGGCGCATCATATCCGGTTAAAATGACAGACGGGCCAAATACGGCCATCAAACGCCATCCTTCTCTTTCCTCCGGAACAGCCCCTGCGGCAATCCAATGCCATACCTTTCCGGCGTATCTCCTGTTTTCAGGACAATCCAGGCCCCCATCCACAGGCTATTTCCTTCATTTTCCGCAAGAAAGAATCGGGAGGCATGCACACCGCACCCCATAGCAAAAACCCGCAGGAACGCGGACGTTGCGGGGCAATCTTCCGGAGCGGGAAAAGAAAACAATTATTTGTCCTGCTTCTTTCTGTCCGCGTCAACCCGGGCCTTGACACGGTCCTTGTTGGCAAGGATTCCAATTTTGAAGAGAGAAGCGTACCGTCCGGTTTCCGTATCGGGAGCCAGCTCCACCACCTTGTCCAACATCAATACGGCGCCGTCCACGTCACCGGTGGAATCCAGGTAGGCGCGGAACTCCTCCATCATTAAATCCTGCCGGGGTTCCGGAAGAAGCTTGTACGGTCGGGATAAGCCCTGATCGCTTGGAGAGACTCAGCGGAGGGAGTCTTGGCCGTCATCTTGCCGGTCAGGTAATCCTGCACGTCCTTCCGTTCCTTCTGGAGCCGGGCGGCACGGATGTCCGCAGCCTTCAGACCGGACTTGTCGTCCTTGTCCAGCTTCTTGATTTCCGCTTTCACGTCACCGTAGAAATTGTCCACATAATCCCTGGGAGCCAGCTTGAACACTTCCATCAGGGCCACGGCCCTGGCTTCATCCGTGGAAGCCTTCGCAACCTCAGCTTCCACCATCTGGAGAGCCTCCTTGTTCTTCAAGGCGTCCTGCATGGCTTTCATCACGTCTTCCCTGGGCCTTCCGCCCACAAAGCCGCCGAAGGGCTTGCCGGAAGCATCCGCAAACACTATGGTCGGGAAACTCGTCACGCCGTACTGTTCGGCAAGCTTCCGGTTGGCCGCCTTCACTTCAGCGGACTGTTTCTTCCTGCGCGGATAATCCAGCTCCAGCAGCACGAAGTTTTTCCTGGCCTCTTGCTGGAAATCCGGCTTGGTGAGTACATTGGCTCGGAGCTGCATGCAGGGAGCGCACCAGTCGGAGCCGGTGAACTCGATCATCAGATTCTTCTTCCGTTCGGCGGCTTCCTTCCTGGCGGCGTCCATATCGGTCAGCCACCCCTCTGCGGCAAGGCAGGGCGCCATGCAGGCGGCGGCAATTATCGGCAGAATTTGTCTGATCATGGCCAGGATTTCACATTAAGACGGCGCCTGCCGTCTGTCAATCTTCATACCAATCATTTTTGGAAAATATCCAAAATGCCACATCCGCCACCTTGTAAGGCAAAAGACGGCTTTCATTGGAACCGGCTCTCCCGGCAACATGGAAGGAGTGACACTATTGCACCAATTCCGGGATTGCCTTTCGGCCTCTTTTCCCTTATGTACTGGACCTGTTATGAATACGGTTTTAATCATCGGAGCAGGCGGCGTAGGCCATGTGGTAGCCAATAAATGCGCGCAACTGCCGGACATCTTTCAAAACATTCATCTGGCATCCCGTACGAAAAGCAAATGCGACGCCATTGCGGAAGATGTGCGCGCCAGAACGGGCATCAGCATCACCACGCACGCCGTGAATGCCGACGACGTGGACGCCACCGCGGCCCTGATCCGCGAGGTAAAACCGCAATTGCTCATCAATGTGGCGCTTCCCTACCAGGACCTGGCGCTGATGGACGCCTGCCTGGAAACGGGCGTCAACTATCTGGACACCGCCAATTACGAGCCCCGGGACGTCGCCAAGTTCGAATACTCCTGGCAGTGGGCCTATCAGGACAAATTCCGCAAGGCCGGGCTCTTCGCCCTGCTCGGCTCCGGATTTGATCCGGGCGTGACCAACGTCTTCACGGCCTGGGCGCTCAAACACCATTTTGATGAGATCCACACGCTGGACATCATCGACGTCAACGGAGGCGACCACGGCAAAGCCTTCGCCACCAATTTCAACCCGGAAATCAACATCCGCGAAGTGACGGCCCCCTGCCGCCACTGGGAAAACGGAGCCTTCCGGGAAACGCCCGCCATGAGCATGCACCAGAGCTTCAACTGCCCGCAGGAAGTGGGCACCTATGAAATCTACCGCATGTACCATGAAGAAATGGAAAGCCTGGTCAAGCACATCCCGACCATCCGCCGGGCGCAATTCTGGATGTCCTTCTCCCCGAACTACCTCAAGCACCTGGAAGTGCTGCAGAACGTGGGCATGACCCGCATTGACCCGGTCACGTACAACGGCGTGGAAATCATTCCGCTGCAATTCCTGAAAGCCGTGCTGCCGGACCCCGGAGACCTTGGCAAGACGACCAAGGGAAAAACCTGCATCGGCAACGTCATCACCGGCGTCAAGGACGGCAAATTCAAGGCCGTGTACATCTACAACATTTGCGACCACGAAAAATGCTTTGAGGAAGTAGGCTCCCAGGCCATCTCCTACACCACGGGAGTTCCCGCCATGATCGGCGCGGAAATGATCCTCACAGGCAAATGGTCCGGTGCCGGAGTCTTCAACATGGAGCAGAACGATCCGGATCCGTTCATGGAGGAGCTCAACAAGCGCGGCCTGCCCTGGCACTGCATCGAACTCACGGAAGAACAGGCGAAAAACCTGCAAGTCCAGTAACTCCCTCCGTCTCCCGGTTTCTTCCTCTTTTCAGGACCGTTCCGCCTCACGGCAGGGACGGTCCTTTTTATTCCCTTTTCCATGACGTACTGTTTTCGTGACCGAGTCTTTGCAATGCTGCCTGGGACTTCATTCCGAGCCGGGAAAAAGACCGGGCTTCCTGCCCTCTCCCGGAACCCGCCGCGCCTGCCCCGGCTCCTGGGGACCGTGGCCCCCAATATGACGACTGGTGCAGACAGAGGAACCGCGACGTCCATTGTTTTTTCAGCCCAGTTCATAGCCGAGGCGCTCCACAGGATGATATCCGGATGCGGCCCCCCTTCCCTTTTCCCATGCCGGATAGGGAAGAAAACGGGATTTGCCGCCTCCTTTTCCAAAAGGAACGGGAATGGAACCCGCAGGACGCATCCGGGATTTTTTTCTGGCATGAAGGAAGATCCCTGTCAATAATGGGGAAGCCATGAGATTCATTGCCCTGTTCTTCATCTTTCTGCTTCAAATTGCGTGGGCGGAAGAACCTTGGAAAATCGCCATCATCGGAGATACGCACGACGCGCCCCCGCGCATGGAAGGAAGCGAAGGCGTGGCCGTCAACTTCATCAAGACCCTCTACGGAGAAATCCTGAAGCACCAGGTGGACATGGTCATCCAGGTGGGCGACATGGCGGACGTTCAGGGAAGCGCGCCCGTCAAGGGACTTGCCAAACGCAAGGAACTCAACAAAATGTTGGAGGAAAAAGGCATTCCCTTCTACGCCCTGCGCGGCAACCACGAAGCCATTCCCGGGCGCGCCGTTCAATTTCGCGAACTCTTCATGCCCACCCGCAAACAGGGGGCCAAAGGACTGGCGACCAGAAAGCTCAACTACGGCATCCGCCACAAGAATGCCTCCCTGTACTTCATGGACATCGACCTGACTCCAGCCCAGCTTGTAGACTTCAGCGCGTGGATCAAGAGAAACAGGAGCAAGGCGAACTCCGTCCCCCGCCATTGCCTGGTGTTCACTCACCGGACCCTGCAAACGCCCATGCAATTCCGGGAATGCCTGTGGGGCCGCTACAACGACAGCGCCACCGAACAGCAGAACATCTTTTACCGCAACCTCCGGGAAGCCGGCGTGCGCTTTGTCGTCACGGGACACCTGCACGCCCACGACCTCTACACGATCACCTCCCCGGACAGGAAGCACAGGCTGACCTCCCTCATCTGCGCCCCCGCCGGGAACAAGGTGCTGCCTCTGCCGCTGCTGCTGCCCACAAAATCCCGGGTCAAGACCCTCCAGTACCGTTCCGGCATCACGGCCTACTACATCCTGACCATCCATCCGGACTCCATGACGCTGGACACCTACGCCGCCCCCAACAACGGCACCACGGACAAGGGCCCGCAAAGCGACGAATTCAAGAAACTCCCTTCCTACCAGATCCCGATGGATTAAAGGAAAGAACATTCCTTCCCTGTTCACCGGAAAGGAAACTGGACGCGCTTGAGCTTTCCGGATAAACTCCCTTCCACCTTGGAATGCCAGGGCAGAAAGAAGGAACATGCTCACCTCCCTTCTGCCGGACAGCGCCAACCTCAAGCTCACAGAAAATTCCCGGGACACCGGCGATTGCTGCAAGTTATTGAGGACTGCATATTGACATCATGGAAACAATAAACGGCGGGTTGGAAATATCCCACTGATAAACAGGTTGGCGCAAAACATCCTCTGCCCACCTGAACATCAGCCGGATACCTCCCCTGCCGTCGCACCTCACACGAGGTGCGTGGATTGAAACATAATCCGGAGGACGTGGCGGCCCTCCTGGATGCGTCGCACCTCACACGAGGTGCGTGGATTGAAACCCGGACACCTTGGCATCACCGTACACCTTGGCAGTCGCACCTCACACGAGGTGCGTGGATTGAAACTGTCGGACATGAGCGAGAAGACCCGCGAGAAGTTCGTCGCACCTCACACGAGGTGCGTGGATTGAAACGAGGACCCGGACGCTACCTGGAGAGCCGTGTTGCGTCGCACCTCACACGAGGTGCGTGGATTGAAACGTGGAGATTGCGAAGAATGGAGGGGTGTTGCTGGGTCGCACCTCACACGAGGTGCGTGGATTGAAACAGCAGGAAGGAGAAGCGTTTGTTTGACGCCTGGGGTCGCACCTCACACGAGGTGCGTGGATTGAAACTGAGGCTGACGGGTACAGGGCTGCCGACACGACGGTCGCACCTCACACGAGGTGCGTGGATTGAAACCATCCACGGAAAATGGTTTACCCAAAAGCTGTTGGTCGCACCTCACATGAGGTGCGACTAAACCGTTTGGGCAAGCGTTGGAATATCCATCAGAGCGGACAGCAGAAAGAAGAAAACCGCATTTCCCTGACGTGATTATGTTCGCGATAGTTTCTGCACAAAGATTCCGTCCAAGTATTCCGCCTTGCTGTCCAGTCCATTCAACCGTTTGTTTCCTCATGGCCGAATTCCGGCTGAAGGTTTTGTTCTTCCACGGCCTACCTGTTTCCCGCCAAAAAGCAATGCCGTTTCCATAAAGTCTTTTTTCCTGCCGGATGTAAATCCGCCTTTCCTTGCCTCTCCACCAGCCTCTCAATTTGACTTTTTCCACATCCGCGCTTCCCCCAACGGGATATTTTCCATTCAGCTTCCGTATTTCATTTTTTCTTTTCCTCCCAGTTTCAGGCCGTTTCCATCCGGGCGGCCCACGCATTTCCACGCTCCACAACCCGTACCCTGCCGCAGGGAAAAACAACCGGAAGAAAGGAGGACAAGCAGGAAGTTATTCCCCTTTTATTTTGTCCTGATACTCCGGATTCCATAGTAGGAGGCCGCGCCACGGTTAACATAGTCCTCCGGCGATTCGGACAAGTCCACCCAGAAGATGAAGGAACACCAGGGCGATGGACGGACGAAGGGAGGAACGGAAAGGTCCCGGATTCCAGCTTTTTTTTGTTCCAGAATCATGTTGACGCGTTCCCGGTGCTGGCGATACATCAGCAGGTGGTCGTACAGCGTGGAGGCAACGCATGCGCTGGAGAAGACCAGAAAGAAGACAATGAATATCCGCGGACGGGGAACAGCGCCGGGAAGGCCGTACCAGACATGGATCAGTGCCATGACGCCCGTACCGAACAACACGGTTGCAGAGAACATGGCATGGTCCGCCGGAATCACGGCGGCACAGAAGGAGAGCGCCATGGCATATGCCGTCATTATACAGGCCGCTGCCGTTCCCATTTCCGTTCTCCACGGAAGAAATGCCTTCCGGTCCCTGCCGGAATGTTTCCACAGTACCCAGGCCGCAGCCAGGCCCAGCAAGAGGGGAAGCGCCAGGTATTCATGCATTCTGGCAAGCAGGACGGGAACGGATTCCAGCCTGTCCGGAATGCCGGAGAGAGGCACGGCGCAGCCGGGCGCGGCGGAGTTCATCCGGGCCGAGACTCCGGGGGCGAACAGTATGCAGCACGAACCCGCCACGTGCGCCGCAAGTCCTCCATAAAACCACAGCGGCAGTTTTTTCCTCCGGACCACGCGGACGAAGAGGAACAAGATTCCCAGCAGGAGCCACGTCCCGGGGATGTTGTTTTCATTGGTCATGCCCGCCAGGAATCCCAGAACCAGCACGGCCGCCCACCTGCGCCAGCCGGACGGCGCTTGGTTTTCCGTTTCCGCCAGACCGCGGTACAGGCACAGGAATCCCAGCCACAGGGCGGCGGCCCAGGAATAGTTGGTTGCCCCGGAGAGCCAGTAAATGGTAACGCCGGGACGGGCCGTACAGGTGAACAGCAGGAGTAGGCCCAGTCCGAACAGCCGCACGTCCGGCGAGAAGCGGGGATTCACCCTCCGCCCGGCGGCCAGGTAGAACATCATCAGCGCCAGACCGACCTGCACCAGGGGATTGAGCAAGATAAAGAGCCATTTGCCGGCCGTCGCCACCGCAAATGCCAGATATTCCCCTATCCGGGGATTCCAGGTCATGTATGAGTCCACACAGCGTTCCCAAACCAGAGTGAAGGAAAAACGGTGTTCCATCCCCGTGAGGGCATGGTGGTACGTATCGGACGTGAACGGGCTCCACCAACTGAGCAGAGCCACATACAGGAGGGAGGCGAGAATTATCGCCCAAAACCACAGCCTGGACGCACGGGGAGAAGGCATCAGTTCTGATCCGGTTTCCTTTTTCTCAGCGCCGGGGGAAGGTCCAGGTCTTCCCCGTCCAGAATGAGGGGGCGCACGCGGGCGAACAAGCCGTGCCCGGCGCGTTCTTCCTCGCCCTCCGCGGGGGAAGCGCCTTCCTCCAGCCCCTTGATGTCGGGAGCGGGTTCCGGTTCTTCCTCCGGCTTTTCATCCGTCCCGCCTTTTTCCTCCGCCAGGGTGCTTTCCGGCGGCGGGACGGCACCCGGCGCCGGGAGGACCGGCCTTACCGGCACCAGTTCTTCTTCCAGTTCGTGCTCATTGCTCTTGACGGAGGGAATGGGCCGCTCCGGTTCGGGTTCCGGCATCGCCGCGGGAAAAGAAGGCTGGATGGTTTTCCCGGCCCCGGCAAAAAGACTTTCCTCCGGAACCAATTCCGGTTCCACAGGCGCCGCCGTTTCCGGCTTCAGGGGCGGAACGGGGCGGGACGCCGTTTTTTCCGCCGGCACAACACCCAGTACGGTCAATGCCAGACGGTCATCCATGCCGTCCGCCACGCTCGCGCCGATATGGAGGCGCACGGAACCGCCCAGCATTTCCGCCATGCCGTTCACCAGCATTTCCAGACGCTGGAGGGTCAGGGAAGCTCCGCCGCGGACCAGCACCAGAACATCGTCCACCGCACTCAGGCGCTTTTCCAGAAAGAGGGGGGAATTTTTCACCTGCGCCAGTATTTCCTCCACAGGGGCGTTCACGGAAGATTCCCCCACACCGAAGGAGCAGATGCCTTTCCCCGCTCCGGCCACGCACAGCAGGTCGTCCAGACCGACCTGGAGCAGGCTCCCGGAGGAGTCGAGAAGGGAGGGTACGATCAGCACGGCGCGCGCCATGAGGGCGTTGACGACGGAGAAGGCTTCCAGCACTCCCTTGTCGGAATCAATCAGGCTTTCCATGGCGTCGTTGTCAAAGCGCAGCACCATGTCCGAGTACAGGGCCAGCCGGGCCAGCGCTTCATCCGCAAGGGCGGAACGGCGTTCCCCCTCAAAGCCGAAAGGACGGATAACGACGCTGACGACATAGGCGCCCTGTTCCTTGGCAAGCCGCGCGACTTCCGGAGCCACGCCGGACCCCGTACCGCCGCCAAGCCCGGCGGCGATGACGGCCAGGTCGCAGCCTTCCAGGGCCCGCAGGATGGCGGATTCACTTTCCCGCGCCGCCTGGGCGCCCACGGAGGCGTCCCCGCCCGATCCCAGCCCCCGGGTGATTCTGGCGCCCAGATGAATCTTGCAGGGGACGGAGGAGGCGTTCAGCAGGCGTGCGTCCAGATTCATGGCGCATACGGAGGAGGTCTGCGGCGCCAGGGCCAGCACTTCCTCCATGACCTTGGTGCCTGCGGAACCTGCGCCGAAGAGGCAGGTTTTTCCGGACCGCGCGGTCGGTTCCCGTGTAGAAAAGTCCAGCATGGTGATAGGGGTGGGGGGTGTCAGGAACGTTCCTTGGAGAAGAGGCCGAAGAGGCGGCCCAGCCAGCTCCGCTGCGGCGGCAGTTCCGCGTCCAGAATCTGGGCGTAGCGGATCAGGCCGATGGCCGTGCAGTACCGCGGATCGTCCAGGTAGGAGGGGGCTCCGTTTTTGGACAGCGTGGGACGGCTGATCGCCACGCCGAATACGTGGGAGGCGAGTTCCCCTACGCCGCGCATGAGGCTGGCGCCTCCGCACAGATAGACTCCGTGGCAGCGGTTGCCCTTGAAGGTGTCCTTGGGCAGGGAGGATTTGACCAGATTGAAGATTTCCAGCAGGCGGGAACGGATGATTTCATTGAGCACGTTGCGTTCAACCGCGGCGTCCTTCATGCCGCCTTCCCCGCGCACGCGCACCATTTCATTGGTTTTCCCGGAGAAGCTGTTGGCGTCACCCTCCGTTTTTTTCAGCAGTTCCGCCTGCGGCAGGGGGATGCCGGTCATCAGGGTGATGTCGTTGGAGATATGGTCCCCGCCCAGCGGCACGCAGCCGGAGGCCACGAGCTGGCCGTCCAGATACAGCACATAGTCCGTGGTGCCCGCCCCCATGTCTATCAGGAGCGCGCCCGCCTGCTTCACCTGCCTGTTGAGCACGAACTGGGCCGTAGCGATGGGCGCAAAGACCACGTCCGCAATGTCCAGGGGAACTTCCCTGACGCAGCGGAAGGAGTTGGTGATGCGGGATTTGATGCCGTGGATGATGTGGCAGTCAATGTCCAGCGTCCTTCCGGTCAGCCCGGCGGGATTGGTCAGGTTTTCCTGCCCGTCCACGGAGAAGAGGCCCGGCACGCGGTGCAGGACGAATTGTTCCGGTCCCAGGGCTACGTCGCGGGCGATTTCCGTCACCTCGTCCATGTGCTCCTGGGAGATGATGCTCTCATCCGGAGGCAGGCGGAAGGTGCCGCGGTTGTTCTGTCCCACGATGTGGGCGCCCGTCACAGAAAGGTAAACGGTCATGATGTCCACGTCCGCATGGTCCTGGGCCATGTTCCAGGCGTCGTAAACGCACTGGATGACCTTGGAGGTGTCTTCTATTTCTCCGCGCACCACCCCCTCGCTAGGAACTTCACCCACGCCGATGATCGTCACGGTCGCGTCCGGCTTCACTTCGCCCACGACCATGCAGGTTTTGCTCGTGCCTATTTCAAGCCCTACGTGAATTTTTGTCTTAGCCATGAAAGTCAAGGAACTATCAACGTCCTCACACCTGATAGCACATCAGGCTTCATTGATCAAGAAAGCCCGTGCGAACATACACAAAAAACACGGCCTGAAACCGCAGAGGACGGGTTAAAGCCCAGTGGGATGGCGCACCAGGAAGTTCCTGGTGTTCCGGCCGTCCACCCTCCAGCGGGGGCCTTCGCCACGCCTGCCGCTGCCGGAAGTGTCAAACCGGAGGCCGCAGATGACCAGGAAAACGTGCCCGTCCTTGGCATAAACGGAGATCCAGTCCCCGGTCCCTTTCTGCCCGTAATTCAGGAACAGCTTGGAATGGCGGGTGGAAGTCAGGAGGCCGGCTTCCTTCAGGACAAAAGAGGTGCTTCCGGAACAGTCGTAATGAGTATCATAGTGCTTCCTGTGGCCGCCGCCCATCCGGTAGGGTTTGTTGACCAGGGAATTGGCGGCTGCGATGGCCCGTTTTACCTGGACGGGAGCATTCCTGGGAGGAATGGCTTTCCCGTTGTGGAGAACGGCCGTCTTCCCGGGAACGAAGCTGTAGGCGGGGAGGCGCGCAGGGGCTTCGACTTGGCGTTGGGAGGAGGAGCAGGAGGAGAGTATAAGCCCGGCAAACAGAGCGGAAACCAGGCAGAGGGGTTTTTGAACCGCAAATGTCATAAGGACTATAAACTGCTCAAATCCGCCTTCTTTGGCAAGAAAATAAATTCGCCCCGTCCACATTGCGTAGTGGCCGGGGCGAATTTGTTAACAATATTTAGCTGTCGGAACGGGTGCGGGCATCCTTTTCCACGGCTGCCCACAGGGAGTCCAGAGAGGCCTGGACCTTGGGCAGCGCCTCCTTCACGGGCTCGCCCGGCTTCCCGTGGCCGAAGAGGTAGTATTTGATCTTGGGTTCCGTGCCGGAGGGGCGCACCGCAAAGCTGCGGCCGTCCGCCAGGTCCACAAAGATCATCTTTTCCGCGGGGATGGGATCGCCTTCCACGTCTACCATGTCCCCCTTGGAAAAGTCGCGGATGCCGCTGACGGGGACGCCGTCCAGTTCCGCGGGAGGATTGGCGGAGTAGGACGCGGAGAGGGCCGCAATTTTGGCGGCGCCGTCCGCACCTTCCATGACCAGGGATTTGCCCATTTCCAGATAGACGCCGAATTTTTCAAAGAGCTCATGCAGGAGTTCCAGCAGGCTTTTTCCGGCGCTTTCCGCATAAGCGGCCAGTTCCGCAAAGATGATGGCGGCGGAGTTGGCATCCTTGTCGCGCACGAAGTCCTGGGCCAGGTAGCCGTAGCTTTCCTCCCCGCCGAATACGAAGTAGCGGCTGTATTGCAGGCGCAGGGCCCGCGTCTGCTCCTCGCTCATCCTGCGGTAGTCCCTGCGTTTTTCCGCCGGGATGGCTTCCTCATATTTTCCGAGCTTCTGGGCAATGTATTTGAACCCCGTGAGCACGTTGACCACTTCATACCCGAAGTGGTGGCCGATGGCGTCCTGCAGCCCGGTGGTGACGAATGTTTTCACCATGACGGCGCGGGAACGGTTGGAGTCATTGATGATGCCGAGTTCCGACATGCTCATGCAGCGGTACCACGCCAGCAGGGAGCCGATCTGGTTGCCCGTCAAAAGGTACATTTTTCCGTCTTCCCCACGCACGGCCACTCCCATGCGGTCCGCATCCGGGTCCGTGGCGATGACGATGTCCGCTCCGGAAGCGTCCGCCTGTTCAATGGCCATGGCCAGTGCCGGCGGATTTTCCGGGTTCGGGGAAGCCACGGTCGGGAAGCGGCCGTCCTGCACGTCCTGCGCCGCCACGGTCTGCACGTTGCAGCCCAGTTCTTTCAGCAGCGGAACGATGATGTGGCCGCCCGTGCCGTGCAGGTTGGAGTAAACGATTTTGGCGCCTCCTTTGGAGAAGAGTTCCGGACGCAGAAGCACGGATTTCAGCCTGTCCATGTAAATGCGGTCGAAGGAGGAGTCCAGCACGTGGAGTTTTCCCCTCCGGTTTTCCGGCAGGGGTTCGTATTCTTCTGAGGTCAGGGCGTTCACTTCCGCAATCACCGCCTTGTCATGCGGGGGAACAAGCTGGGCGCCGTCGCTGAAATAGGCCTTGAAGCCGTTGTCGTGGGAGGGGTTGTGGCTGGCGGTCAGCACAACGCCGGAGTCCGCATTCAATTCACGGATGGCAAAGGAGATTTCCGGCGTGGCGCGGGGGCTGTCGAACAGATAGACGTCGCAGCCCAGGTCCGTGCCGATTCCGGCACAGAATTCGGCAAAGTCACGGGAGAAATGGCGCGTATCGTGCCCGATGACCAGCCGGGGCTTTCTTCCCGGGTCTGTGGCCTCCACGTGTTTTTTCACATAGATGATCAGGCCGCGCATCGCACGCCCCACGTTGAAGTAATTCATGCAGGCCGTTCCCACGCAGGGATATTCCGGACGGCCGTTGACGCCGCCCTTTCCTTCTTCCGCAGCCGTGACCACATTGCCGATGGTGCGTCCGCGGAGCCCCCCCGTGCCGAAAGCCAGGGTTTTGTAAAAACGGTCATTCAGTTCCTGCCATTGTCCGGCGGCGGCCAGTTCCTCCACGGCCTGGCGCGCCACGGGAGATTTCGTTCCCGCCAGAAGAAGGCGGATGTTGGTCAGGGAAGATTCCAAAAGCCTACCCTCTTTCACGGCATTCGTCAGGGATTCGTCCAATGTATTCATGCTGGCGGAATACTACATCATGCATCCTGTTTGACAATAGCTCTTTCCTCCATGCCTTGAGAAAAAACAGCCATCTTTCCTCCGGCCGGCCACCGGGAGGGAATCTCGGCCCTTTCTTCCCGAAAAACCGGCCCTTCCGCCGCAGCCCTTTTACAGGGACTGGCGGTCGTACAACTCCCGGTACAGGGGGCAGGAGGCATACAATTGCTCATGGGTGCCGTCCCCTACGATACGGCCATCCTCAAATACCAGAATGCGCGTCGCCACCCGGATGGAGCTGAAGCGGTGGGCCACAATCAGCGCTGTTCTGCCTTCCACCAGCCGGTCCAGTTCATGCTGGATCTGGGCCTCGCTTTCCGCATCAAGGGAGGCGGTGGCTTCGTCAAGAATCAGGATGGGGGCGTCTTTCAAAAACGCGCGGGCAATCGCCACGCGCTGGCGCTGGCCTCCGGACAGGCCGCTTCCGCCGTCGCCAAGCACGGTCTGGTAGCCCTCCGGCATGCCCATGATGAACTCGTCCGCGGAAGCGGAACGGGCGGAAGCGATGACTTCCTCATCCGTGGCGTCCTGACGCCCCAGCCGGATATTTTCCATGATGGTGCCGTGGAACAGCACGGGATGCTGGGAGACGAAGGCGATGTTTTTGCGCACATCGTGCAGGGTTGCGGCCCTCACGTCCACGCCATCCACAAGCACGGCGCCGGAACTGACGTCGTAAAACCTGGGCAGAAGGCTGGCGAAGGTGGTTTTCCCCGCTCCGCTGGGCCCCACGAGCCCCACCACCTCACCGGGGCGGATGTGGATATCAATGCCGTTCAGCACATGGCGGGTCCCGTCGTAGGAGAAGGAAACATGATCGTAGTCCAGCCTGCCCGACGCACGCCCCAGCGGAACGGGGTCGGAAGGCTCCGGCATGGTGTCCGGCTCTTTCAGAATGTAGTTGATGCGCTCCAGGGAGGCGTACGCGCTTTTCAGGTTGGTGAGGGTGACGCCCAGGCGCTTGAGCGGGTCATAGCACATGAACAGAGCCGCGGCCAGGGCCGTAAATTCGGCTTTGGTCATGCCCATTTCATTTCCCTTCACCAGCAGGATGCCCAGGCCCAGAGCCGTCACGATTTCCAGGACCGGCACCAGGAAATGCCTGTATTTTACCGTCCTGAGGTTGATTTGAAAGAACCGCTGGATCAGCCCCAGGAATAATCCCACCTGCTGTTCCTGCATGCCGTAGGAGCGGATTTCACGCTGCGCCGCCAGGTTTTCCTGCGCGGCGGCGGTGATGTTCCCCAGTTCCTCCTGCGCCAGCTTGGCTTTCTTCATGATGCGGCGGCCGAAAAAGCGGATGGGCCACACCGCCAGGGCAATCAGCCCGAGATTCAGCAGCACGATGGCCGTATGCGGATTGACAAAGACCTGGTAAACGAGAAATCCCAGCGCGGCCAGCAGCGTAAGGGGCTGCTTGATGATGTCATTGGCCGCCACAACCAGGCCGCTCTGCACGCCGGCGGCGTCATTCAGCAGGCGGCTGATGAGGTCTCCGCGCTTCTGGCGGTCGATGAACGACAGGGGAAGGGTTTGCAGCCTGGAAAAGGCGTCCAGCCGGATTTCCTCCAGCACCTTCATGCTGACGATGCTGATCCAGTACACGTTGAAGAAGGAGCCTATTCCCCTGATGGCAAATATCAGCGGAAGCAGGGAACACACCGCGACAAGCACGGCGACGTGCATGTGTTCCGGAGCTACCGTCCGGGCAATGATGTCATGTATTTCCGGCGGAATTTGCGTATTGTCGAATACCACGGGAAATACCTTGGCAATCATCACGGGGAAGCCGAAGCCGCTGGCGGCGGCGGCAAGGGCTCCGGCGGCCAGTGCGGCGATGAACAGCTTCACCACCGGCTTCAAATACCGCGCGTACTCGAAAAACTGCCTTAACATGACGTGCCTCCTTCCTCTTCCGCAATCATTTGCTGCTTGGTGTAAAGATCCCGGTACAGGGGAGATTTTTCCATGAGTTCCTCATGCGTGCCGTCCGCGGCAATGCGCCCTCCTTCCAGAACCAGAATGCGGTCCGCCATGCGGATGGTGCTGAACCGGTGGGCGATGATGAAGGTGGTCCTTCCTGAAGCCAGCTTCTCGATTTCTTTCTGGATCAGTTCCTCGCTCTTCATGTCCAGGGACGCCGTGGCTTCATCCAGCACCAGAATGGGAGCGTCTTTCAGAAACGCCCTGGCCAGGGACACGCGTTGACGCTGTCCGCCGGAGAGCCCTTCCCCCATCTCGCCGATCAGGCGGCCGTAGCCTTCCCCAGTCTCATTCACAAAACTGTCCACGGCGGACATCCTCCCTGCCTGTTCCACTTCTTTGTCCGAAGCTTCCGGGCGGCCTATGCGGATGTTGTCCGCCACGGACCCACGGAACAGGACGGGATACTGGGACACCAGCGCAATGTGGGACAGCAAGTCCCTTTTGCTCATTTCCCGCACGTCCACTCCATCCACCTTCACGCTACCGGAGAGCACGTCGTAAAAACGGCACAGCAAGTTGATGAAAGTCGTTTTCCCCGCCCCGCTGGGGCCGACGAGGGCAACCACCTGCCCCGCCGGAATGCGGACGTCAATATTCCGCATGACCGGGGCATCTTCCTGATAACTGAAACAGACGTTGTTGAATTCGACTTCCCCCTTCCATTCTTCCGGACTCTTCGGGTTTTGCGGTTCGGGAACGTCGTCCGCGGCATGCAGCACTTCATTAATGCGCTCCAGCCCGGCTTTGAGGGTTTCCGCCTTGTTGTGGACCGCTCCCAGCCTTTTGACCGGCTCATAGCAAAGGTACATGGCCGTAGCCAGGGAGGCGAAGTCCCCCATGCTCATCCCGTTCATGTTGGCGACAAAGAGGGTGGCGGCCATGGCAACGGCGCTGACGAATTCAATCAGGGGCGTCAGCAGGCTCTGCCACCGGACCACACTGATGGAAGCCTGGATATAACGGCGTATCCTGTTTTTAAAGAGGTTGGTCTGCTGCTGTTCCAGTTCAAAGGCGCGGATGTCCCGCTGGGAAGAAAAATTTTCCTGGAGCGTGGAGGAAAGATCCCCCTGGCTGGCCTGCACCGTACGTGCGCGGACAAGCATCTTTTTGCCGATATAGCGGATGGGGATCACGCAGGCCCCCACCAGAAGCATGTTGGCCAGCAGAATCAGAAACTGCTGGCTGACGGACGCCTTGTAAACCAGAAATCCCAGAGCACCCAACAGGGTGAGGGGCTGGATGATCAGATCATTGGCAATCTGGACCAGGCCGCCCTGGAGAAACTGGGTATCCTGCATCAGACGGCTCAGCAGGTCCCCCCGCTGGCAACGGTCATGGAAGGAAAGGGAGAGGTCCTGAAATTTCCTGTACACCTTGAGCCGGATGGTTTCCAGCACGCCCAGCCCTATTTTGGACAACAAATAGACATTGACGAAGGAAGACAGGCCGCGGACCACCACGACAAGGGGCAGCAGGGCTGCCGCCACCCAGACGGTCAGCCACGGCAGTTCCTCAGGCCGCACGAACAACAGCATGATGCGTTCCGCATAGATGGGGAGCGGTTCCCCGTCAAAGATCACGGAGAATACCGACTGCAGGATCGCCGGAATGCCGAAGCCGCTGGAAAGGGCGGCGATAACGCCCCCGAGCACGGCTCCCGCCAGGGTTAACTTGTAAGGGCGAAGGTATTCGCGCCATAAATGCACGATGTTCTGCGCAGCGGGTTCCTGCCCCTGTGTTGACTGTTCCCTCATAAATAGTTGCGACTGATGCCCCCGCCAACGGACGGCAGGCAATCGGGACGGATCATACCATGAAGCGCGGACATGACAAGCTCCTTGCTGTAAAAACTCCACAGGAATATTCCCCTTTATGGGGAATTCACGGCATCCCGGCTTGTCCGGAACCGCGGAATGGGCTAGCTTGCCGGACCATGTTGCGAACAGGACTGATCCAGCCGGAAACCATTCCCGGCCAATTTCCCAGAAATCTCCGGGCCATCGTGGAACTGTACCGGACCTGCCTGGACCGGGGAGCGGAAATCGTCATTTGCCCGCCTCTGGCCCTGGGGGGCATGAACACGGGGGAACTGGCCCTGCGCAGCGGCTTCCGGGCGCAGCACCAGGCCGCCCTTGAATATCTGGCCCGTGAAATAGCGGAAGTTCCCCTTCTGCTTGGCGCTCCGGATGCCGGAGGAATCCGCCTTTATCTGCTCCGCTTAGGCCGTCTCCTTCCCCAGAAAGCCGTCATCCCGGGTGAATGCCAGGAGAAAAACTCAGCTCCGGCCGTAGGCCTGTTCCGGGGAAAGGAATCCGGGGAATTTACTGTCCGTCCCGTGGGGGAACAAAATGAACGTCCATCTTTCAAGCCGTGCCTGCTTCTGCGCATGCCTGCGGCTCCCTGGCATGAGGGACAACTGGAGCAGGACGAAGAGGAAAGCCGCCGTCTGGCGCTGGAAACAGCCCTCCCGGTAGCAACCGTCCGCCTGGCGGGAGGGGAAGGTCCGTTTATGCTACCCGGAGCTTCATCCCTGTGGTCCGGCACGGGAGAGCTGGCCGCCAGGCTGCGGCTCTTTGAACGGGACGCGGCAGTCATCCCGGGAGAAATACCAGCGGACGAAACGGGACCGCTCCCTGCCCCGGACTGGCAAACCCGGCATGTGCTCCGCAAGGGAACGGCGGATTTCATCCTGAAGACGGGCTGCGGTTCCGCATGCCTGAACCTGCTGGAGAGCGCTTTTTCAAGCCTGCTGGCCCATGTGTTGAAAAAATCACTCCCCGATCTCCCCGTCACGGGATTCATCCCCCGCTTGTCCGGCACACCGGAAAAGGACATTGCCCGTGCGGAACATCTGGCCGCCGGACTGGGAATCCGCCCCATCAGCCTGCCGCCCATGAGTGAAGTGCAGCCCGGTTCCGCAGAAGAAGGCTGTCTTTCCGCGTGCCGCATCCGCGCTCTGGCGGATGAAGAGGGGGCGCTTCTGCTCTCATCCCTGAACGGAACGGACATCACGACGGACCTCCGCGCCATCCGGGCGGCCTGTACGGCGGATTTCATGCCGCTGAAAGACCTGTATGAATCCGAACTGGCTGCCCTGTTCCCTGAATTCGCCACCGCATCACCGGAGGCGGTCCTCCGCGACGGCCTGCTCATGCGCCTGCACAGGGAGCATGTGTCCGCCACGCACCTGGCGGCTCTCATGCCGGACCGGGAACTGGAAATACGCAGGTTGCAGAGGCTGGCCCGTACTACGGAATGGGACCGGAGAAAACTGCCGCCCGGGCTCTTTCTGCGCTCCATTCCCGGCACGCCGGAAGTACCTGCAATCCATCAGATGGCGGACTAGGACACGCCTATTCCCTTTTAACCCTGTGGCGTACATTGCGCTTGCTCTTCGCACGGAATAAGTGATTAGTAGGGTCCATGCAGTTCTATGTAGCCACCATGGTTGGCCGCACCGCCATTGGCCTGATTGATCGTCTGGGATCAATCGGACTGCTGCTGTACCAGGTGTGCGCCTGCATGTGGACCGGAAAGTTCCGGATGCGCGTCCTTGTGGAACAAATTGCAAAAATAGGCGTGCAGTCCCAGCCCGTCGTTATCATTACCGGAGCCTTCACGGGTGCCGTGCTGGAGGCGCAGACCCTGTTCCAGCTTCAGACGGTGAGGATGGAAACCATGGGGGGAGCCGTCGTCGCGGTGGGCATGTTCCGGGAGCTGGGGCCCGTCATCACCGGGCTGATGCTTGCGGGACGCGTAGGATCCGCCATGGCCGCGGAAATCGGCACCATGAAAGTGACGGAACAGGTGGACGCCCTTAAGTCCATGAACGTGGACCCCGTGGATTACCTGGTGAAGCCCCGCATCCAGGCCATGCTCATTTCCATGCCCATCCTGATGATGGAAGCCGTGCTGGTCGGCATCGTCTCCGCCTTCATCGTCAGCATTACGGCCTTCAACGTGGACCAGGCGTACTGGATGCACTTCATGAGCAAATTCGTAGCCATGGGGGACATCATCGTGGCGCTGGTCAAGGCGCTGGTCTTCGGGCTCATCATTTCCCTCATTTCCTGCCGGGAGGGCCTGAATACCAGAAACGGGGCCGTGGGAGTGGGCAAGTCCACCATGCAGGCCATGGTGTATGCCTCCGTGGCGCTCCTCATTGCCAACTTCATCCTGACCATGATTCTCAACTCCATCTTCCCCATGGGATTCATGAGATAACCCTTATTCCAAAGCCATGCAGCCGTTCATCCGCGTAAGCCAGCTCAAACAAAGCTTCGGCGCCCAGGAGGTGCTGAAAGGCGTGAGCTTTGACGTGGACAAGGGAGAGCTTCTGGCGCTGATCGGCGGTTCCGGCGCCGGGAAAAGTGTCATTTTAAAGCATTTGGACGGCCTGATAGACCCTCTGGACGGCTATGTGGACATAGACGGAAGGCGCATCAGCAATGTTCCGGAAAAAGTAAAAAGGGAAATCCGGAGCAAGATTGGATTCATGTTCCAGCAGGGGGCCCTGTTCGACTCCCTCAGCGTGGGGGAAAACGTAGCTTTTCCCCTGCAGGAAGCAGGGCTGAAAAATGAAGAAGAGCTGGATTCCCGGATTTCTGCGGCGCTTGAATCCGTCGGACTCTCAGGACAGGAAGAAAAAATGCCCGCGAACCTTTCCGGAGGCATGATCAAGCGCGTGGCTGTAGCCAGGGCCATCGTCATGACGCCGGAATGCCTCCTGTATGACGAACCTACGGCAGGTCTGGACCCCATCGTCACGGACAGCATCAGCTTCCTGATCCGCCAGATCTGCAAGGACAAGGGCATTACCACCGTCATCGTCTCCCATGACATGCCCAGCGTGATCCGCATTGCGGACAAAATCGTCTATCTCCGGGAGGGAACAGTTTACTGGACAGGCACGCCGGAGGAACTGCTGCATTCCGAAGATCCAGTCCTGAAAAAGTTCCTGTACGGGGATTCCGGGGAAGACTGGGCCTCCCTGGCGGGAATGCATGAAAATTTTCAACGGGTTCTGCTGGAACGCGCGGAACGGGAAAGAAACCAATAGAAAAACCGCCATCACAACATGAAGCAAAAACTTAAACCGGAAACATGGGTAGGCATTTTCCTGATTGCCGGAATACTCATGATCCTGGGGGTCATTCTGGGCTTTGGAGGGTTGAAAACCACCAAGGAACAAACTTACCCCATCAACATCATTTTCAAGGATTCGGCGGGTCTCATCAAAGACTCCCAGATACGGCTGGGCGGCGTTTCCGTGGGAAAAGTCACCAAGGCTCCGGAACTTCTGCCTTCCGGCAATGAAGTGATGCTGGAAGCCAGCATCCAGCGCGGCGTAAAAATCCAGGTGGGTTCCGTCTTCCGCATAGACATGCAGAATATTCTGGGAGACAAGTACATTGAAATCGTTCCCCCTTCCCCACCCACGGACCAGTACATCCAGCCTCATGAAACCATCATGGGGCAGGCAGAGAGCGACATCAGCAAGCTCAAGAACAATGCCGTGGTGGCCAGCGAAGAAATCCTGGCCATCCTGAAACGGATAGAAAAGAATTCCGGCAATATTGACGAAGCCCTTCTCAACATCAGCGAGGCGGCCAAGGGCCTGTCGCAGACCACCAAGATCATCAATGAAAGCCTTCTGGACAAGGAAAACCTTCAATACGTCAAGGGCGTACTGATGAACATGGACAAGACAGGGAAGGAACTCCCCGGCCTGATGGAAGAAACCAGAACATCTGTGGCTGCCATGAAGGAAACCATCCGGAACGCCCGCAAGATCATTGACGGAGTGGAAAGCAGGCTGGAGGGACTGGACCCGGCCATCAAGGAAATTCCCTCCACGCTCACCGCCCTGCGCAAGGCTTCCGACCACATTGCCTCCGTTACGGCGGATGCACGCAAGAACCAGGGCTTCCTGGGCCTGCTGCTTTATGACGCCCGCTTCCGCGCCAACGCCCAGGAATTCATCCGCAACCTGAGAGATTACGGCATTCTCCGCTACCGGAATCCGAATGAGCCACAGATCAAGGCCGATCCGCGCGGAGGTTTTTCCGGCAGCCGACGCTGACGACGGCCCACAATTCGGCATGAAGCCGTTTTACACACTTGCCATTAGTGGGAAGAATGCTAAAAATCCCTAATGTGAGAGGCGAACACATGTAAGCCGACATGTTTTCAACAGGAATTCAACCTTAACACTCTAATCAATCATGCAAGACAATCAAACCGAACTTGAACCGACCGTAACAGCAACGGATGCCAGCTGCTCCTGCCCCTCCGCCCGCGACATGGCCGTTACCAGATTTCACCAGGCCCGGGCTTTCGCTGCGGCCAAAGTAAACCAAATACGCAAGGCAGCCACGGAACAGGCGGGCACCATCCGCGATTACGCCCAGGAAAAGGGAGTGGTCATCCGCGACAAGGCCAAGCATCTTCATGAAGCCAGTGAAGAATACGTGAAGGAAAAGCCCACCCAGTCCATGCTCATCGCCATGGGCGTGGGTCTCCTGATCGGCCTCCTCATCCGCCGCCGTTAATCTGTCCCGCGCCATGCGTCCCGCTCGCATGGCGCCTCCCCTTCCGTCCAATTCGTGCCATGGGTCTGATCGACAAATTCAAACGCACCTTCGTCACCCCGGTCATGGAGGAAAAAGAGGAAGGGATGGCTATGGCGCGTTCTCTCCGGGAAGCCGGTGCGGCCGCACTCTCCCATTTGGAAGCCTTGTACGGCCTGCTCAAGCTGGAGCTGGAAGAAGCGTCCAAACGGCTGGGCCAAAAAATGGCCCTGCTCCTGCTGGCCGCCTTCATGGCCTTCTTCGGCTACCTCTTCGTATGGTGCCTGCTGACCATGATCATGGCCTATTATTGGAACATCATCGCAGGGCTTGCCGTGACGGCCGGGTTCCACATTTTGGTTGCCGCCATTGCTCTGGCCATGTTCAGCCGCATTCGCGTTACTCCCATCGCCCCCGCTACGGCGGAAGAACTTAAAACGGATTTATCATGTCTGCAAATGGCTCTCAAAAAAAGCTCGAACTCCTGATGCAGGTAGCCACTTCCCGGCTGGATATCGTCAATGAGACCGACGCTTTCACCCAGAAGGTGCAGCATCAGGCGGACCATCTCCGGCAGCTGAAAAAAAGAGCCATGTCCATTCCTGTGATCGGCTCCATCGTCGGCACAGTGGGAGGCATTCTGCTCATCAAAATGCTCATGGGAAAAAAGAGCCATCCGGCCCCGGCGCGTCCGCGCCTGTCCGGACTGCCCGGAGGACTGGTCAATTCCTCCATATTCAGGTTCATGATTGAAATCCTGATTACCCTGGCCTTCCCCTCCCTGAAAAAGCTGGGGTTTGACCTGGCCAACAAAAAAATCCTCAGCCTGTTCAAATTCCGGAGCCATTGACGGCTCCCTGCCCGGCAAAGGAAAAACGCCATTTTTACGGCGGTTCCGAAAGTGGAGGACTTTTTATTTTTTGCTGGTCAAAAAAGGCCCCTTTCCGCTAGTATGTAGCTTTATCAGTTTGCTGCATTCAAAACATGAGCGAATACATTTTGCCCCACGTCGACGGATATCTTAAGCTTGGACAGGACTTTGACTGTTCCGATATCCACCTTGCCGTCAACAGCCGCCCCACATGGCGCCGGTTCGGCCAGCTTCTGCCCATCTGGGAAGAAGCCCCCAACCTCACTCCCAAGGACACGGAAATCCTGGCCCGGGGATTCCTGGAGGAGCCTGAATGGAACCGCCTTCAGCAGCGCGGCGACGTGGACTTTGCCTATGCCAACGACTTCGGCCGCTACCGCGCCTCCGTCGTCAAGCAGCGCCTGGGTTACGACATCTGCTTCCGTATCATCAACACGAAAGTCCGCACCATGGAGGAAATCGGGCTGCCGACGGACTATGTGGTGCCTCTGACCCGCTACACCAACGGCCTCATTCTGGTGACGGGCTCCGTGGGTTCCGGTAAATCAACAACGCTGGCCTCCATCGTGGACTTCATCAACCAGGACCGCCACGACCACATCATCACGCTTGAAGACCCCATCGAATACATCATTCCCTCCAAAAATTGCCACGTCAACCAGCGTGAAGTGCACAAACACACGGAATCCTTCGCACGGGCTCTGCGCGGCGCGCTCCGTGAAGACCCGGACGTCATCATGGTGGGTGAAATGCGCGACCTGGAAACCATTTCCCTGGCCCTCACCGCCGCAGAAACGGGCCACCTGGTGCTCGGCACGCTGCACACGGGGTCCGCAGCCCGCACGGTGGACCGTGTGCTGGACGTCTTCCCGGTGGAACAGCGCGACCAGATCCGCATCATGGTCAGTGAATCCCTGCGCGGCATCATTTCCCAGCAGCTCGTTCCCAGGGCGGACGGCAACGGCCGCGCCCTCGCCATTGAAATGCTCGTCAACACGCCCGCCATTGCCAACTGCATCCGCGAAGGCAAGACCTTCATGATTCCCGGCTGCATCCAGACAGGAAAGGCCCAGGGCATGATTCTGATGGACGACTCACTCAGGGCCCTTTACCAGGCGGGGCTCATCACCGCAGACGACTGTCTCTTCCGCTCGGAAGACAAAACCATCATGAAAGCCTTCCTAGGCATCAAGTAACCTTTAACTTTGACACATTCCTGTTATGGCTGTTATCGACCAATACTTCAAATATCTCGTAGAATCCGGAGGCTCCGACCTTCACCTCAGCGAAGGCCAGCCCCCAAAAATCCGTGTCAACGGTACCATTTCCGCCATTTCTGACGAAAATCTAGAGGGTCAGGCATTCAAGACCCTGCTCTCGGAAATCTGCGACCCGCAGGCATTCCAGAAATACCTGGAAGAAGGCGATCTGGACTTTGCCTATGAAATGGACGAAACTTCCCGCTTCCGCTGCAACTACTTCAAGCAGCAGCATGGACTGGGCGCCGTCTTCCGTCTCATTCCCACAAAAATCGCTACGCTGGAAGAGCTGGGCGTTCCGACGGTGGTCAAGGAATTCGCCCACATGAGGTCCGGCCTGGTGCTGGTTACCGGCCCCACCGGTTCCGGTAAATCCACCACGCTGGCCGCCATCATCGACTACATCAACAGCAACCAGGCACGGCATATCATCACGGTGGAGGAACCTATCGAATTCGTCCACCCCAATAAAAAATCCATCGTCACCCAGAGGGAAGTTCCCCTGCAGACGCCTTCCTTCGCGGACGGCTTGCGGGCTTCCCTCCGCGAAGACTCCGACATCGTGCTCGTGGGTGAAATGCGCGACCTGGAAACCATCTCCCTGGCTCTCACCGCCGCGGAAACCGGCCTTCTGGTCTTCGGAACCCTGCACACCAACAATGCCAGTAAAACCATTGACCGTATTATTGATGTCTTCCCCTCCGACCAGCAGTCACAGGTGCGCACCATGCTCGCGGGTTCCCTCCGCGGCGTCGTGGCCCAGCTCCTGATGAAGCGCTGTGACAAGCCGGGACGCGTGGCCGTCAATGAAATCCTCTTTGCCACTCCCGCCGTGGGCGCCATCATCCGCGAAGGCGCTACGCAAAAGATTCCGGATGTCATCGTGGGCGGCAAATCCATGGGGATGCAATTCATGGACGACGCCATCTGGCAAAAGCTCCAGCAGGGCATCGTTTCCCCGGAAGAAGCTTACATGAAGAGCATTGAAAAGAAGAGGTTCCGCAACTTCCTGCCCCCCGAGTCGGCCCGTCTGGCGGATTCCGGTGGTGGAAACTAATCCTCCGTCGTACCTTGCCCCTTATGTCCCCCACCGGAAAATTCACGTTCAAGCTCGTGATCTATGGAGCGTTCCTGCTCTATCTGGTGGGGGACTTGTTCATTTGGCACGGCTTCCTGGCGGGCAGGATGGATGCCTACCTGAAACCCATGCCGGGACCGCCCGGAGACAATTCCGAACGCATCGCGGAAGTTTACGGAGAACCGCTTACCGCCAACCAGCTAAACAGGAGAATTGCGGAGCTGGGCATTCTGCGCCAGCCCGCCGTGCTGGACATGGGAGACGGCATGACGCTCACCCATGAACTGGATGTGCAGAAGGAGCTGGCCCCCCGTGCCAGATATGACCTCATCAGCTCCTCCCTCCTGCGCCTGAAAACCCGGGTCAACGATTTGCAGCTCCCCAACCGCAATGCGGAAGCCGCCCAGGCGGAAAAGCAAATCCAGTCCCGTTTTGACGGCGACAGGGAGAAATATCTGGAAATGCTCCACGGCCAGAAACTCACCGAAGAGCAGCTCCGGCAGAAAATTGCCGCCCGCCTCAAGCAGACGGAACAGCTTTACCGCGCAACCATCAAGGTTGCGGACCCTACCGACGAAGAACTGAAAATCTACTACAATCTGGTCAAGGACAGGCTTAAAACGCCGGATTTGCGGCAGGCCAGGCACATTTTCCTCTCCACCCTGCACAAGGACGACAATCAGGTCAAGCAGGCGGCGGAAGCCCTGTTGGCGCGCCTGCGGGCCGGAGAATCCTTCGAACGGCTTGCCAAAAGTACCAGCGAAGATGAACGGACGGCTTCCGCCGGAGGCTCTCTGGGCTGGATCAACCCGGCCCGTACTGCGGAAACCTTGGATCTGGACATTGCCTCCCTGCCTGACAACACGCCTGTGCTCGTCAAAAGCAAATGGGGATGGCACGTCATGGAAGCCTCCCCCTTGAAGAAAGGACGCGTTCCATCCTATGAGGAGGCGCTGCCTTCTTTGAGAAATGCAGCCCAAAGTCTCAGAAAGGCGCAAGCCACAGGATTGTACATGGACGGCCTTTTTGAAGAAGCCCACCTTAAAAACCGCATTAAAAACAAGCAGAGGCATTAAAGCCACGCCGGAATTCCGGAAAAACCGGATGATTCCGCCACGCCGTCTTTCCTCTTTTCCATTTGGAAGGAGGCGTTATTTTCCTGTTGCATCCATTGCCGGCATGATCCTCTCAGCATGGAGAAACTCTCCCCGGCAAAATGAGAAGAAGGATGGTCTTCCTGAAAAGTATTCTCGTTTCTATTATCAAGTTTTCCTAATACAGAGGAGGAAAAAACTGGTAGATGCTTGAAATAAAAGATTCTCTGACTTATGAGCTTCAGCTTTTATCTGCATGCCATCCACAGGGGAAGAAGAGCAACACTTTACTTAGGGTTCTCCTGATTTTTTCACACTTTCGACAAACCGTGATAAAGGAGCGGCAATACGCTCATAACCGGCAGGAGACAAGTGGACATTGTCGGCCATGTACCTATCTGCAGCTCTTGTTTGCCCAGGCTCCTGCAATTCCTTGAACAAGGGACAAACATAAATATTCCTCCCCCATGGTTCGCTTAACATTTTTTCCCGGAACCTCCACATCGAGGTTTCTTCCTTGGCATTGAGAGGGGGTATCAGAACAAGACGGATAGACTCGTCGTACTTCTCTTTCAATTCATGCACAAGGCTTCTGAGTCCTCTCATTACCAGCCAATCCGGAGTATTGATGGAAATATTGTTGGTGCCGATGCAAAGAACAATTACGGAAGGCCTGGCAAGATCAAACAATCCATCATGAATACGCCATCGCAAATTTCCAATGGTATCCCCTGCCGTCGCAACATTGATGCATCCCAGAGGTTCCATAAAACGCTTCCAGGACTCTGGTGAATCTTTTAGCCAGAAATTCATCAGGGAGTCACCACACACAATAATCGCTCCATCAGGCGATTCATCCAGTATGTGTTTGTCTCTTGCATGCTTCTCAAGTCGTTTCGCTCCCATTTCCGGATACTCCTCTTCCAAAAATACGATTTCTGCACGCCTTGCAAAAAGGGTAAGATATGCGCACACTACGCAAACCACTCCTATCAACAGACAAAGGGCAATTTTTTTTATGATCGTCATGACTGTCTTTTAGGGAAGTTCCGGACATTGGCCAAATAAGGCAACAACCGCGGAGCATATTTGGAGATGAGAAGATAGAAGCATGAAATTACTCCAATGACGGCTATTATTCCCACAATGCACAATATGAACGATTTTTTCCAAATCCAATCTGGAGTGAGATTAAATATGGGATAATGCAGAATAAATATTAAAAATGAGGCTCCAGACAATTTGGTCAGAAAACCACTCTTGTTGCAGTATTTGTTCAATAGAAAACCCATGAATAAAATAAAAAATGATCCTGCCAGCAGCAACGCCGGAGTATAACCTATAAAATACCAGTCTATTTTAAAAACGCCCAGATCGCTCCATCGCTGAAAAATGGACCAATCTGTATGGGATTGAACACAAAAAAAGTAATTATTAAGGCCGGTGGCAAAGAATAATCCTGTAAGCAAAAGCCAGATTTGTATGAGTGATTTTTCATTTCTTTCAAAAAATTCTTTAACTTTTCCAATGTCATATCTGCTCAAGTAGAGGCCAAGTGAAAACTCAGCTAATACAAATGGGGATAATGTCGCGTTGATGGAATTGATCACTATTGGCCAGTTCATGCAAAAGGCCAACACGATGAAAGGAATTAAAAATGTCCTGAATTTGATCAAGATGGGGGTAGCAAGAAAACAAAGCAATAAATCTCTCAAAAACCAGGTGGGCGTAGAAAAAGGCTGTCCGATACTGACCTGGACTCCCAAAGGATTGAAATCAGGAACAAACAAACTCTGATAACCCACCAAGCGGCATAAATACTCGGAAACATGCATATAAGGAACACTGTCGTATTCAAATGAAACGATAAAGTTCCAAAAGAGAAATGGAACCAGCAGAGAAATAAACCGCGACAAACACCTGTCCCAGGAAATGTTCTTTCCCATGAAATACTCGGAGAGGATCATGAAAAACGCTACATTGCTCCCTCCCGTTAGAGAATGGCTGATGCTGTTGATTGTAAAATTCGGGACATGCTAGAATACTATAAGTATGGCCGCCAGAAGCTTGGCAATATCAAGCCATTTCTCCCGCCCAAGATAATTTCCCATTGAAAAGCCTTCATGGTGATCTTTGGAGTCAATCATCGGTGCCTTCATAGCAGAGTTATGAGTAATATATTTAAAACGATCATGAATTGAGAGTCCAAAATTATTTGAAAGCCTCTCCGTAATAATACAAACAATTGCATTACAGAAGAAAAACGCAATATTCTTGTTTTATGCACAGAATATCCATTTTAGAAAAAATATTAATTTCCCAAATAAAAATCAAATTATTCTAATTAAGGATTCTTTCACGTAACTTGCATCATCCGTCAAGGATGCTTCAATTTTTAAACTCTCAAGTCAAGCTTATAATGGGAGGATATCATCCCTCTTTTGAACACGCATTTTACAGGCATGACACACCTAAAAACATTTATCATCAATATGAAACTATTATTTATGAATAAGAAACTTCCTCAGTAAACCCACGAATGTCGACTGATAGAATTCATACCGAGACCTATTAAAGGAACTGACATTTCAGGCTCTATCTCCGATATTACATTAAAAAATTCTGCACAATCCTTTCAGAAGAGACATCGTGAAAAAATTATCCTCCTTTATTCAATTATGCTTGATCTCCACAAGGATGTCGAGTAGCTTACCTCCGGTAATTCCTAAAGGGGTATTAGCTCAGTTGGTAGAGCGTCTCGTTCGCAATGAGAAGGTCAGGGGTTCGAATCCCCTATACTCCACCATCCATCCTTCTTTTCTGTTACCGGTTTGTTCCGTACAGAATTTCAGACCGCGTTATGAATGGCGACTTATTCAAGATTACACTGATTTCAGTTATTGCCATTCTCCTCGCCATCATCGGAGGCCTCATATCTGCAGACGGTGATCCAGTTTCCATTGCCGTTGCCATAGCCCCGTTCGCCCTGGCAGGACTATACATGATGAAGGAAAAGGTATGGTATCTCTGGATACTCATTCCTCCTCTCTTCATTCCTTTTTCAATTAATTCCTATGCTCCCTTATTTGCCTATTCCGTCGTGCTGCCCTTTTATTTGTGGAATGTCATGCTCAGGCGCTCCAGCTTGACCTGGAATTCCATTCCTCTGCTGGATACCTTTATTTTCCTTCTTTTCATCCATGTTGCCTATGTTTTTCTGACTCATCCCTTTGGGCTGGGAATAAACATTCTGGAAGATTATTATGGAGGCAAGGGATATATCATGTTCCTGCAGGCGTTGCTGGCCTATTTATGTCTGTCTTCATTAAAAACAACCAGCCAGGAGTTAGGAAAGGTGCTCCAATGGTCTATTGCCCTGATTCTTCTCTTTACACTGGCCCAAACGGCAAGGACATTACTCTCTCCCGAGTCTGCAGGAGCAGAAGCAGGGACGGACGGAGATACACGAAACTTCTCTTACCTCGCCATCTCCATACTGGTACTTCAAGTGCTTATTTTAAAATACTCCGTATGGCAGATGATCAAACGTCCCTGGTGGGGGTTGTTGGCGGCCTCGGCATGCGCAGGAATTTTAATTAGTGGATTCCGTTCCTCCATTGCCATTATCCTGTTGCTCTTCTTTATCGTCTCCTTACTTTACAAACGATGGTTTGTCAGCATTGTAGCCCCCATTCTCGGGTTAGCCATGCTTATGCTTCTTTCCTCATCAAAAACCTTGCTTGAACTTCCTTTTGGGGTACAACGAATATTATCCGTCCTCCCATTTCTCGAAGTCAGCTCCCAGGCCAGGGAGGATGCGATGGCTTCCATCCAATGGAGAGTGGAAATGTGGAAATGGGCCTTGGATGACAGGGAAATATTCATTCAAGATAAAATATTCGGCGATGGATTCGCCCGCGACATCAATATCCTCAAAGCAAACATTTACGAAGAAGCATACCATCTCACTAATACCAACCAGATATCTTTCGCCTGGAACGGATTATGGCATAGCGGTCCGATATCTACTATTCAGGCAATTGGATATGTAGGTCTTACACTATATTCCATCATATCCGTCATCGGCATGGTCTATGCATGGCAGGTCGGCCGCATTTATCGCTACAGCAAATACAGCCTGGGTATTCTATTTATTACAACCCTTTACTTCATCCGTCCTCTGGGTTTCTTTTTCCTTTACGGGGAAAATACTTACATTGCTGAGGACATTATTTCACTGGGAATCATCAAGGTCTTGTTCTGCTGTGCCAAAAGGGAGGGATTGTACGTTTCTATCCATATGCGCAGGGAATATGTTCCTCTCATGATACAGCAGAAGGAAGAAAAACCTGGACTTCCCAGCTCTTCCGGGGTTCCCTGCTGAATATTCCGATGCACTTTTCGGAAAAACCGTCTTCTTCCATTGCTTGAGGCTGGACTATTCGGAGGGGAATTGATAAGGTCCCGAAACGTTTAACCTCTCCATGGCTTCCGCCCCTCTCCACCATATCATTGGCCTTATCCCTGCGCGCTGGGGGTCCTCCAGATTCCCGGGCAAACCCCTTCATCCCATTGCCGGAAAACCACTTGTCCAACACGTATGGGAGCGGGTCTCCCAGTGCAGCCGGCTGGACGATATGGCTATCGCCACGGATGACGAACGCATTCTTGAGGCCGCGCTGGCGTTCGGGGCAAAAGCCATCATGACTTCTCCGGACCATCCCAGCGGTAGCGACCGCTTGGCGGAAGCTGTCCAGGCATTTCCCTCCGCCACCCATATCGTCAACATCCAGGGGGATGAGCCTCTCATCGATCCGGCCCTGATTGACCGTCTGGCCGGTGTGCTGGCGGCAGATCCCGCCCTTCCCATGGCCACTGTCGCCTGCCTCATTGACAGAGAAGAAGACCTGGACAATCCCAATATTGTAAAAGTGGTTCTTGCCGGCAGCGGAGATGCGCTTTATTTTTCCCGGTCCGTCATCCCCTTCGCCCGCAATTCACGTATTTCCTCGCCCCTCAGGCATCTTGGCATTTATGCCTACCGCCGGGACTTCCTTGAAAACTATGTCCGCTGGAAACCTACCCCCCTGGAACTCACGGAATCCCTGGAACAATTGCGCGCACTGGAAAACGGGGCCAAAATCAGAGTCATCCTGACGGACCATGTCAGCGTGGGAGTGGATACGCCGGAACAGGCAGCCCAGGTCGAACAGATTTTATTAAACACACACTAGGAACAGACATTATCATGAAATACATCTTCGTCACAGGCGGCGTCGTATCATCTCTGGGCAAGGGCTTGGCAGCCGCATCCATCGGCACTCTGCTGGAACGTTGCGGACTGAAAGTGACCCTGCAGAAATTCGATCCCTACCTCAACGTGGACCCAGGCACCATGAGCCCGTTCCAGCATGGAGAAGTGTACGTTCTGAATGACGGTGCGGAAACGGACCTGGACCTGGGGCACTATGAACGCTTCGTCCATTGCAGCCTTTCCCGCCTCAACAACCTTACCTCCGGGCAAGTCTTTGAAAACGTATTGAGAAAGGAACGCCGCGGCGACTACCTGGGCAAGACGGTCCAATACATCCCCCACGTTACGGATGAAATCAAGAACAGGCTCTATGAAGTGACGGAAAAATCCGACGTGGACATCATCATCACGGAAATCGGAGGCACAGTAGGAGACATGGAAGGCCACATCTTCCTGGAAGCCCTCCGCCAATTTGCCCTGGAAGTGGGCCGGGACAACGTCTGTTTCATCCACGTCACCCTGCTCCCCTACATCAAGGCGGCCGGGGAGATGAAAACCAAGCCTACGCAGCAATCCGTTGCAAAACTCCGGGAAATCGGCATTCAGCCCGACGTCATCATCTGCCGGACGGAATACGACATGAGCGAGGACGAACGCCGCAAAATCGCCATGTTCTGCAACGTAGAGGCCAAAAATGTCATTGCGTTCCGTGACGTGAAAAACACCATTTACGAATGCCCCCTGGACCTCAGCCAGGACAAAATCGACCGCATCGTGACAAAACGCCTGGGACTGGACGTCCCTCCCCCGAATCTGGCAGACTGGCAGCGCTACGTAGGCAGGGTCGTCAGCCCCAGCCATTCCGTAAGAATCGCCGTTGTCGGCAAATACATCGCCCTTCAGGATGCCTATAAGTCCATTTATGAATCCTTTACCCATGCCGGCGCGGAAAATGACGCCCGCGTGGAAATCCTGCGGGTGGATGCGGAAGAACTGGAAGAAAAGGGAGCGGAAGCCCTGATCGGTTCCGTGGATGGCCTTTTGGTGCCCGGCGGCTTCGGCGACCGGGGTATTGAAGGAAAAATACAAGCCGTACAATATGCGCGCACCAAGGGCATTCCCTTCATGGGCATCTGCCTGGGCATGCAGGTAGCCGTCATCGAATATGCGCGCCACATCTGCGGCATGGACGACGCCAACTCCACGGAATTCGACAAAGCTACGTCCCACCCTGTCATCTGCCTCCAGGAAGAACAGAAAGGCATTGAAAACATGGGAGCCACCATGCGCCTGGGCGCCTACAAGGCGCTGATTACGCCGGGAACCCTGGCCCACAAGCTTTACGGCAAGGACAACGTCAATGAACGCCACCGCCACCGTTACGAATTCAACCCCGCCTACCGTGAAGACCTGGAAAAAGCCGGCCTGGTCATCAGCGCCATCAACGATGAGCATGGACTGGTGGAGGTAGTGGAACTCCCCACTCATCCCTTCTTCATCGCCTGCCAGTATCATCCGGAATTCCAGTCAGCGCCCAACCGGGCCCATCCGCTCTTCTCCGGTCTGGTCTCTGCGGCGCTGGAATATAAAAGCCGCTCCTGATCCCATCTCTGACCGCAAGGACTTTTCCGGAGCTGAAATACCGGAAAAGTTCTCCCTCTCCCGGCATGTTTACGGACTCCCTCGTCATAGCCATCTACTTTCTGGCGATCTTCGGTATTGGCATCTACGCGGGCCGCAAACAAAACACCCTGACAGATTATGCGCTGGGAAACCGTTCCCTGCCCTGGTGGGCCATCCTGGCATCCATCCTGGCTGCGGAAATCAGCGCGGCCACCTTCCTGGGAGCGCCGGGGGAAGGCTACCATACCCGCAACTTTACCTATGCCCAGCTATGCATAGGCACGATTCTGGGCCGCATTATCGTCGGCAAGCTCTTCCTCAAACCTTATTACGACTATAAGGTAGTCTCCATTTATGAATATCTGGAAAAACGGTTCGGACTGCTGACCCGGCGCACTGCCTCCATGGTTTTCCTGATCAGCCGGGTTCTGGCCAGCGGAACCAGGCTCTACTTTGCAGGCATTCTGCTTGTCATTGCTTATCAGTTTATCACCAATACTCCGGCAGATTCCGAACAGATAGTCCTGCTTTACATCGCCGCGCTGGTCATCATCAGCATGGCCACCACCATTTATACGGCCATAGGCGGTCTGAAAGCCGTCGTCTGGACGGACGTGTTGCAGGCGGCGGTACTCGGCGTCTCCATGCTCTCCGCCCTTTGGATACTGTTCTCCCACATTCCCGGCGGCTGGGACTCCATTTCCGCCGTCATGAACGGAGGGGATGACTGGAAATTCTTTTCCTGGGGAACGGAAAAAGGATTCAGCTTCCTGGAACAGTGTTCCCACATTCTGGGACAGGAATATACGGTATGGGCAGCGTTTCTGGGCGCTACGTTCATCACGATGGCTACACACGGGACGGACCAGGACATGGTCCAGCGCATGCTGGCTGCAAAAAACAGCAAGGCCGGAACACGCGCAGTCATCGTATCCGGACTGATGGACTTCCCCATCGTCATACTCTTCCTGTTCACGGGCATTCTCCTGTACGTCTTTTACCAGTACAATCCGGCAGCCCTGCCCGCAGACACGCCCAAATTGCACGTATTCCCCTACTTCATCATTCATGAACTCCCCGGCGGAGTCCGCGGGCTGCTTATTGCCGGGTTGCTTGCAACCGCCATGGGCTCCCTGTCCACAGCGCTCAACTCCCTGGCAACCACCGCCACGAAGGACTGGTACCAGGGCATCTTCAAGCCGGACGCCACGGAACGCCAGCTGCTCCAGTGCGTGCGGTGGGGCACGGTGGGATTTTCCCTGCTGCTCATTATGGTGGGCTCCGTCACGGCCTGGTACGTAGTGCATCATCCGGAAGTGCGCATCATCCAAATTGCTCTCGGCATCTTCGGCTACACGTACGGATCCCTGCTTGGCATCTTCCTGCTGGGAATGCTGACCCGCACCAGGGGCAACGACACCGGCAACATCCTTGCCATGGCGGCAGGCTTCATCGTCATAGCCGTTCTGACCGGCCTCATTCCTCTCCCGGCTTCCTGGGAACAGCATATCCCGGAAATAGCCTTCCCCTGGCGCGTCACCATCGGCACCCTGGCAACGTTCTTCGTCGGACTGTGCTTCCGCAGCCGTCACGTACTTCCCCGTTAAACGGGCGTTATTCCTGTCCGGGATAACAAGTTACAAACAAAAGGAACCTGGGAACGTGCAGGAACTCGGCGCATGTAGCGGGCTCCCTCCCGACAGAGGCTTTTCCCCTTCACCCCCCTTTACTCCATCCGTCATACTTCTTCAGGGGAGAGCCAGCGGAAGGAAACAATGTTGAACCGGCGGCCAAACGCCTTGTTCACCGCACTCAAATCCGTACCTTCCAGCGCTCCGGTCTTCATGTTCACCTTCGTCGCCGCCGTCTCCGGACTGTTCACCGGGTCCACATAGTTGATCCCACGCTGCACCACCGCCTCGCACCACGCACGGGAAAGCACCACTCCCTCCCGGCTCGTCACTTCCCCGTAGGCGCGGATTGTAAACGTGTCGTCGCGCGTGGTGAGAATGTTGCCCAGCACCGCAAGCACGTCCGACTGGATCAGGTAGCCGGGTGCCGCCGTAAAGACCGAGCCCTTGGCCGCATCCGCGTTCGGGTAGCCAACCTTGGGCGTGATGACCATGTCCGTGAGTTCGTCAAAGGTCCTGTTGATCGAGCTTTCGTCGATGGCCGCCTGGAGCGCCCCCTTCACCCCCATCTCTCCGCTCTGCAGGCGGCGGTTGATGAAGTCGGACATGTTCAGGAAGGGGCCCCTCTTCTTGACTTCCTTGACCATGTTGTCGGCAAGTGCGCGGATTTGCGTGTCGCTGAGCGTGCGCAGGTCAGACCAGGCCATGGCGTCTCCGTCCGGGATGCCGTTGGTGATGCCAATAGAGCCGTAGTCGTCCACGTGGGACTTGTTGCTGCTGGCTACCCCGAAGCGGGAGAAATTGGCCTGGTTGCTATTCAGCACGGAGGGCCTGCCGTTGGAAGAGTAGAGGAGCTTGCGGTTCTTGAGGCCCATGAGCATGGCCTCCCAGGCTCTCCGGGAGGTGGAGTTGACGTTGAAGCCTCCGGCGATGGGCAGGTACTTGGCGGAGAGCTTGTAGCCCTCGTCGGTTTTGGCCAGTTCGTCGATGACCGCTTCGGCGGGCTTGCCCTGGAGGTCCGGGGAGAGGCGCCTGTTGGCAATGCCTGCGGCCTTGTTGGAGGAAGTGTCCGTGGAGAATGCTTCCTTGAGCACGGACTTGAGGTCCTCTTTGGCGGAGCCGCCGATGCTGCGGGGCCGTGCGGCCAGGGAGGAGGTGAACCAGGAGTCCCAGAGGGCGTCGTTGATCATCAGGCCGTGGTCCCAGAAGTCGCCCAGGGAGGCGTCGCCCATGATTTCATTGTGTGAGAAAACCTTGTCGGGCGGGAGCATTGGGTCGGCAAAGGAGTTTCCGATGCCCACGCCTGGAACGCCTGACTGGTAGGCGAAGCGTTTGGCGATGGCGGCTTTGGAGTCGGTCTTGTACCAACCAGGGGTGAGCCTGAATCCTGCGAATCCGGCGAGGCTGGAGGGCTGCTGGAATGGGAGTTCGGCGGCCACAATCTTGTTGACCTGTTCGGCGCCGGGTCCGCCGAATGGGGAGAGCCGGGTGCCGTCGTTGGAGAGGATGTTGGAGATGGTGATGGGGAAGAAGTCGCTGTTGGCGTTCTTGACTTCAAACTGGTAGGGGCTATAGGATCGTCCGAGTTCGGATGCGGTGGGCATCTGGCTGCCCCAGAAGAGGGGGCTGGAGTGCTGCCAAGTCTTGGCACGGTAGTCCTTGCCTTCCGGGTAGGCGCCGATGACGGGAGGCTTGCCCCATTTCACGGAAACCCCATAATAGGCCACGAATGTGGAGTCCTCAGCCGCAGTACCGTAAAAGCCCCTGCGTTTTCTGTTGTCGTCCGGTCCTTCATTGTCCAGGAACATGTCAGCCGGGAGCTTGACTTGATCAAGCAGGGGTTTTTCCCAGGCACCCCAGTTGAGATTCAGGATGCCAGGCATGGCTTTATCAAATACGGCAGGATCACTGCCATCTGACAATGAACCGGATTGGCCTAGCTGTCTGGGATTCATGATCCCGGAAACCATGACAAGAGTACCGAGCTTTTTGGATTGAGAGGAAAATTCATCCGTGTACTTCGTGCAGAGGACAATGTTGTGCGGCGTATAATTGAGGTCGTTCAGATCTTCCGCAAATTTAATAGACATCATGGCAGTGCCTCTGTCTTCATAGCCGCTTCCGGATAAATATTGATATTGAATGCCGTCAGCCTGGTTGATGGCATAGGAACTGACCTGCCCCGGATCCTGAGTCCAGCCTTCCTTGAAGGCGAAGTTGTCCACGCGGATGTCATTTTTGTTGGCTTTGGACTGGGTGACCGCGTTGCCATGTTCAATTTTGGCTACGACAGGATGTGCAAAAATGACGATTTCCCCGGCTTTAAGTACGGAAGGTTCTCCCGCCTTGCCTACGCCGCCTGAAAGCAATTCCGAAGTTTTACGGAACGACGCTCCGAAGTCGGCAATCTGCCTGTTGTTGTAACCGTCATTGGGAGAATAGGGAGAGAATGGAGATTCGGAATAAGTCGCTGAAGAGGGATCCCAATTCTCAATTAGGTTGGCCTGCATGCGTGAATAGTTGTTCGTCTGCATGATCGGCATGTATCGGTGTTCTCCGAAGTAAGAGCCCCAGGGGCCGCCGTCCGCCCCGGTGAACGTCATGTCCACATTGTACGGGTTCCACCACACGTACACCGGGATGACGGAGACGCGCACGTCAATGTGGCCGCCGCGGGCGCCGTGCTGGGCGGTGCGCTTGACGTAGTTGATCCCCACGAAGGAATAGAAGCGCAGCAGGATAGGATGGCGCATGTAGGTGTAGCGGTTGTCCATCATTTCCATGTTGGCGGAGGCGTCCGCGGCTACCAGCGTGCTGGGCGTCTGCCCATTCCATTGCAGTGTGGCGGAGGCATCCTGGCCGTCCCTTTTGGTTGAAGAGTCCCACACATTGGCCCACAGGTGGAGCTGGTTCCAGGAGCTTATCGGGCGGTTCTGTTCCGTCGGAGTTCCGTCCTCTGTGGCGTAGGGACGCAGGCCGATGTCCGCCGTGTCTCCCCGGAACTCCTCAGGCAGTTTTTCCTGGGAAAGAAGAATGTTCAAGTCCTTCTTCAAGCCACCGAATTTGGAATCCTTATTTATCTTTATAACATCACTAAAACATTTGATTTTAAATGAATAAAATATTATTCCAATTCATCTCAGAGCTCAAATAAGGAAAAAATTCCGGTTCGGAAAACAAGGTTTCAGCATCCTTTTTCAACCAATTTTAGGCTTGCATGCACCCTCCGCTTTTTATAAGGTTCAGAGATAAGAATTGGCTTTTCGCCTTTCCATATTAGTGGATGGCTCGGCAACTCCAAACTAATAGGAAGGCGTCTCGCTAAAAATCATAGCTTTTCATGAAGATCAAACCTTCCAAAAAACGCCCTATTAAACACGTCAGCAAGGGTTTCGCGCTCATTGCCACCATCACCTTGATGATGCTCCTGGCCCTCCTGAGCGTCGGTCTGCTTACCATCGCATCATCACAGGTGCGCATCTCCGAGAAACAGCTCTTCGCTGCTGAGGCCAAGTCCCTGGCCAGATTCTCCCTGGAAGTTTCCCTGGGACAGCTCCAGTGCGAGCTGGGACCCGACCAGCGCGTTTCCGCCAACTCCGGCATTCTTTCTTCCGGCACCAGCGAAGGAAGCTCTCCTTACATCCTGGGCTCCTGGAACAGTTGGGACACCTGGCTCAACAGGAACAATTCCTCGGGCATGAGCATTGCTTCCACCTACGATACGGGCAGAAGCTCCATGTTCCGCCGCTGGCTGATTTCCGACCCCGACCTGCGCAGGCTCAGTACCCTGGAAGCCGGAAAAAACCTTCTGGGGCAAAGGACCCGTTCCAACCGCAGTTCCCGCAGTGTCTGCCTGCTGGGCCCCGGCACCGTAGGAACTCCGGTGGGAGCCCGCAACCAGGATAAAAAGGAAATTCATGCCCGCCCTGTACGCGTGGATGATTCTTCAAAGAATACGGGGCTGAAAAAGAATGCCAACACGCGCAAGTACATTGCCTGGTGGATTACGCCGGAAAACCAGAAGGCGCGCATCAACCTGATGACCCATGCCTCCCAGGAAAGCACTGACGCACTGACCGTTCTGCGCTCCACCTGGGATACTCCCGGCCCAGATCTGGACACCCTCAATATGACCTCATTGATGTCGGAAAGCTCCAGCGATGATTCATCTGCAGCTAGGAAACTAATCTCCCGGGATACGCTTCTTGCCAACAGCAAAAACGGCCGTCTGAAAGACCTGGGAGAGCTTTACCATGACATCACCCTGGTTTCTTCCAGCCTCCAGACGGATTCCAAATTCGGTGGCTTGAAGAAGGACTTGAACATTCTTCTTTCCCAGGAAAAACTGCCTGAGGAGTTCCGGGGAGACACGGCGGACATCGGCCTGCGTCCCTACGCCACAGAGGACGGAACTCCGACGGAACAGAACCGCCCGATAAGCTCCTGGAACCAGCTCCACCTGTGGGCCAATGTGTGGGACTCTTCAACCAAAAGGGACGGCCAGGATGCCTCCGCCACACTGCAATGGAATGGGCAGACGCCCAGCACGCTGGTAGCCGCGGACGCCTCCGCCAACATGGAAATGATGGACAACCGCTACACCTACATGCGCCATCCTATCCTGCTGCGCTTCTATTCCTTCGTGGGGATCAACTACGTCAAGCGCACCGCCCAGCACGGCGCCCGCGGCGGCCACATTGACGTGCGCGTCTCCGTCATCCCGGTGTACGTGTGGTGGAACCCGTACAATGTGGACATGACGTTCACCGGGGCGGACGGCGGCCCCTGGGGCTCTTACTTCGGAGAACACCGATACATGCCGATCATGCAGACGAACAACTATTCACGCATGCAGGCCAACCTAATTGAGAATTGGGATCCCTCTTCAGCGACTTATTCCGAATCTCCATTCTCTCCCTATTCTCCCAATGACGGTTACAACAACAGGCAGATTGCCGACTTCGGAGCGTCGTTCCGTAAAACTTCGGAATTGCTTTCAGGCGGCGTAGGCAAGGCGGGAGAACCTTCCGTACTTAAAGCCGGGGAAATCGTCATTTTTGCACATCCTGTCGTAGCCAAAATTGAACATGGCAACGCGGTCACCCAGTCCAAAGCCAACAAAAATGACATCCGCGTGGACAACTTCGCCTTCAAGGAAGGCTGGACTCAGGATCCGGGGCAGGTCAGTTCCTATGCCATCAACCAGGCTGACGGCATTCAATATCAATATTTATCCGGAAGCGGCTATGAAGACAGAGGCACTGCCATGATGTCTATTAAATTTGCGGAAGATCTGAACGACCTCAATTATACGCCGCACAACATTGTCCTCTGCACGAAGTACACGGATGAATTTTCCTCTCAATCCAAAAAGCTCGGTACTCTTGTCATGGTTTCCGGGATCATGAATCCCAGACAGCTAGGCCAATCCGGTTCATTGTCAGATGGCAGTGATCCTGCCGTATTTGATAAAGCCATGCCTGGCATCCTGAATCTCAACTGGGGTGCCTGGGAAAAACCCCTGCTTGATCAAGTCAAGCTCCCGGCTGACATGTTCCTGGACAATGAAGGACCGGACGACAACAGAAAACGCAGGGGCTTTTACGGTACTGCGGCTGAGGACTCCACATTCGTGGCCTATTATGGGGTTTCCGTGAAATGGGGCAAGCCTCCCGTCATCGGCGCCTACCCGGAAGGCAAGGACTACCGTGCCAAGACTTGGCAGCACTCCAGCCCCCTCTTCTGGGGCAGCCAGATGCCCACCGCATCCGAACTCGGACGATCCTATAGCCCCTACCAGTTTGAAGTCAAGAACGCCAACAGCGACTTCTTCCCCATCACCATCTCCAACATCCTCTCCAACGACGGCACCCGGCTCTCCCCATTCGGCGGACCCGGCGCCGAACAGGTCAACAAGATTGTGGCCGCCGAACTCCCATTCCAGCAGCCCTCCAGCCTCGCCGGATTCGCAGGATTCAGGCTCACCCCTGGTTGGTACAAGACCGACTCCAAAGCCGCCATCGCCAAACGCTTCGCCTACCAGTCAGGCGTTCCAGGCGTGGGCATCGGAAACTCCTTTGCCGACCCAATGCTCCCGCCCGACAAGGTTTTCTCACACAATGAAATCATGGGCGACGCCTCCCTGGGCGACTTCTGGGACCACGGCCTGATGATCAACGACGCCCTCTGGGACTCCTGGTTCACCTCCTCCCTGGCCGCACGGCCCCGCAGCATCGGCGGCTCCGCCAAAGAGGACCTCAAGTCCGTGCTCAAGGAAGCATTCTCCACGGACACTTCCTCCAACAAGGCCGCAGGCATTGCCAACAGGCGCCTCTCCCCGGACCTCCAGGGCAAGCCCGCCGAAGCGGTCATCGACGAACTGGCCAAAACCGACGAGGGCTACAAGCTCTCCGCCAAGTACCTGCCCATCGCCGGAGGCTTCAACGTCAACTCCACCTCCCGGAGAGCCTGGGAGGCCATGCTCATGGGCCTCAAGAACCGCAAGCTCCTCTACTCTTCCAACGGCAGGCCCTCCGTGCTGAATAGCAACCAGGCCAATTTCTCCCGCTTCGGGGTAGCCAGCAGCAACAAGTCCCACGTGGACGACTACGGCTCTATTGGCATCACCAACGGCATCCCGGACGGAGACGCCATGGCCTGGTCTGACCTGCGCACGCTCAGCGACACGCAAATCCGCGCACTTGCCGACAACATGGTCAAGGAAGTCAAGAAGAGGGGCCCCTTCCTGAACATGTCCGACTTCATCAACCGCCGCCTGCAGAGCGGAGAGATGGGGGTGAAGGGGGCGCTCCAGGCGGCCATCGACGAAAGCTCGATCAACAGGACCTTTGACGAACTCACGGACATGGTCATCACGCCCAAGGTTGGCTACCCGAACGCGGATGCGGCCAAGGGCTCGGTCTTTACGGCGGCACCCGGCTACCTGATCCAGTCGGACGTGCTTGCGGTGCTGGGCAACATTCTCACCACGCGCGACGACACGTTTACAATCCGCGCCTACGGGGAAGTGACGAGCCGGGAGGGAGTGGTGCTTTCCCGTGCGTGGTGCGAGGCGGTGGTGCAGCGTGGGATCAACTATGTGGACCCGGTGAACAGTCCGGAGACGGCGGCGACGAAGGTGAACATGAAGACCGGAGCGCTGGAAGGTACGGATTTGAGTGCGGTGAACAAGGCGTTTGGCCGCCGGTTCAACATTGTTTCCTTCCGCTGGCTCTCCCCTGAAGAAGTATGATTTAAACATGGCTTGAAGAGCTTTCAGTCCAGGAGCTTCCTTTCTTCCCCTTTTATACCGGCCTCTGCCCTTTCAGCATTCGGCAATCATTGACAGCCGCCGCCTTCCCTCCCGCGGAAGTCGGCGGTTTTTCCCGATCCCCCTCTCCCCGTGCTTCGGATTTTTCTTGTTACATAATGCTCCACATCCCTATTTTAAGCTTGCACGGCCTTTCCCATTCATGTACTTCACAAGGGATATAAGACCCAGTTCAGACTGGCATTTCCAACAATGCTTCATTGGTCTGCCGTCGTTTCCGCAGCATTCGTTTTCCAACCGCTCCCGTGTCGGTTAAATGCTCCGGTCAAACAACTGGTACCGGGTTCTCTTTCCACACTTCATATTTCTCCGAACATATGCGCATCCCATTCATCCTGACCGTTGCCTGCTTCCTTGGAGGCATGTCCCTCGTACATGGGCAGTCCCGCCAGCCTGCGGCGCCCAGAACGCCTGAACCGGCTAGAAATTCCCCCGCCGGAGACACGGTGGACAAGTCTCTTTCCCCTGCTTCCGTCAACGGCATTCGCTTCGTGCTGAAAACCCCGATGACCCTCCCGGAAGTCATTTACATGCCCATTGACGGCAAAAGACTGGAAAAAGTGGAACTTCGCGCCGCGCTGCCAGGACGCCGCAGCGTTTATCCCCGGAGCAAGATCATTACCCTTTTCGGAGGGTTGGACCAAAAAGGCATGCCGACGAACAAGCTGGTTTCCAAACCGCTCCCTGATAATCTCGGTCCCAAAACGCTGGCCCTGGTAGGCAAGAACAGCAAGGGAGAGTTCACGCTGGATTTCATCAATGAAGCGGAACTGCCGATGAACTGCATCTACATCCAGAACCTCACCGGACGCACGTTCACCCTGGAGCTACCCAATCCTCCTATGGGAGAAAAAAGCGCCATTGAGCTCCCCAGCATGGCGACCTACGTCTTTGGGAAGGATGTGGCAGGAGCCGGCGCGGCCCGCTCCACTCCCGCCAATTTGACGTACATGGCACGCCTTAAAGACGGAAAAGTCGTCAAGGTCAAGGAACGCGGCATGATGCTGACCACTTATCCCGGACGCAAGGTCGTCATGATCATTTCTCCGGATGCTTCCGGACGCACCGTCGTTCTTTCAGAGCTGATGATTTTCAAGGAAAAAACGGTTGCCACGTCTCCGGCACGATAACGGATACCGTCCTTCCTGCGGGAAACCTTTCAGCTTCCTTCCAGAAAAGTCCATGCAGAGAGTCCTCCGGTTATTTCCGAGAGGAATGAAATTCAAACGTCTCCATTCCATTCTTTCCCGGCAGGGGCATGCGAACGTCCCGGAGACCGCCATTCAATTAGCTCTTGGAATGATAAGAATTCAACCTATGTAATCACCTTGATAAATACGACTATTCAAGGGATTCTTATGAAGAAAACTAGATGGCTGATGCAAACATCCGTAAGGAATTCACCGGCATTCAGGCAGGATCAAGGACAAGCTCAAGAAAGTCCGCTGCCTATCTGACGGCGTAGAAAACTTCCTTTGCATGAAATCTCTGGGAGAAAACAGGATGCCGAATGAACGGCAGTGGCACTTGATTCCCTTGCTCCGAACATTTCCGGACCGGAATTGACAGTCTTTCCGCGAATATTAGCCGGCAGTATCCGAAAGAACCGGACCATGCGGAGAAAGTGGAGTTTGAATATACGGACAGGGAGGGTTTCATTCAACACAAGGTTCCTTCCCGCATGCAGGTTAACATGAAGAAACTGGAAAATGATGATGCTCCGCATATTTCCAGGAAACGGAGCGCTCCTCGTCCGTTGCTTCCACTTCTCCGGTAGCCGGTAATGTAACCCATTACCTTTATACGCCGCACAGAAAACAGAACTTTTTCAGGAAATGCCTTAAAGAACGGGAAACCACGAAGAGTTCTTTCCGAAGGGACTTTCCGCCGAGGAGATATACGACGTTCCGTTCCGAAGCCATCATGCATGAGCAACCATGGAAGGCTCCCTGGCCCCGTCCACAGGATTTCCATTCCTCCGCCCACCTTAATACACCTTCGGCACCAGGCCCTGGCGGCTCATCTTGTCTTCCACTTTCCGGCGGTTTTCCTCCAGACGGCGCGCGTCATAAGCATCGTCCACCGGCTGTGCTTCCGGGATATTTTCATCACGGCTTGCCTGATATTGCTGCACTTTCGGAAGCACGCCCTCCACCAGCTCCCGGCATATCCAGGAAGGGAGAATGTACGTTTCCGTCCGTCCGGCACGGCTCAGGGCCAGTCCCACGAATTTGCCGTTGACGTCAATGACCGGACATCCTGCCCGTTCCGGAAACAAAGTCATGTCCGACTGGATGACCAGCGGGAATTCGTCACGCTTCAGACTCATGCGGTTGCCCATGGAATTCATCATGTCCAGCCGTTTCTGAGGGAATTTCATCACTTTTGGCCTGGCCCCGGTGAGAAGCTGCCCCTCAACCTTCCGGTTTTGGCGCACCACTTCCACAGGAACGGTTTCCCCGGGCCGTACGCCCACCATGGCCGCACGTATGGAATACATCCCGTCCACAGGCTTTCCATTGAGCTTCATGAGCACATCCCCGGCCTGAAGGCCGCTGCGGTGGGCACCGCTCCCGGCTTCCACGCCGCCAATCATCACGCCCTCACCATCCCAGCGGGGATCGGAGACGATGCCCAGATAAGGCTGGTCGTCCGCTCTCAGGCTGCGCTGGGCTACGGACACCACGCCGAAGTCGCTGACATGTCCCGTGGGAGATACCGCGGCAATGATATCCCCTTCCTTGGCCTGCACATAGGAGTCCAGGTCAATGGGCGGTGAGGGCAGCCCCGGCACATCCATCATCAGCAGGTCGTGTTCCGGAAGAGCAAATAGAACCTTGGCATCATAAACTTTTCCGGAGGCGTCCACCAGCATGACCGGGCGCCTTTCCTTCTGCAAGTCGCTCAACTTGGTGAGTACTTTTCCCTTGCCTACCACGGTACCCAGCGCCACCTGACGGTTGCCGGCCACAAGCGCCACCACGGATTTGCCGATGGGAACGGCTACCTTGTCCCAATCCCGGAAGATCTGGCGGGCCTGGGCATCCAGCACCGCCTTGTCCTCCGGAGCAATCATCTGGTCCGCGGGCAGGGGGGAAGCTATTTCCTGTCCACACACGGCACCCGCAGCCAACACTGTCAATAGGTATCTTATCATCATCCCTGAGGTTGTTCCATTTGTTTCAGTCCGGACATCAGGTCACCGCGCCTGCCGAAGGTAAGGTCGGCCTTATAGGCAGTTCCTTTCCGGAGAACGACCAAAGGCACCGTTTCTCCCGGCCTGTGACGCCCCAGCTCCCGGAGCATGTCGCGCACGGAGCGCAGGCCGCGGCTGTCCATGTACGTAATGACGTCTCCGGGCCTGATTCCCGCCTCATCCGCAGGAGAGTCCACGACCACATCCTCCACCACGACACCGTCCACGCCCATCACATCCATCATGGCAAAGCCGAGAACGGGAGAGTCCGGATCAGCCATGGGATGCAGTCCCAACTGGCCCCACTGGCGGCCGGAGAGCAGTTTCTCCCAATCATGGCGGAAGACGGAAACGGGAACATGGTTGTTGATTTTCAGCATCGGCCCAATGGAGGAATGGATGCCCACCAGCTTTCCGGACAGATCGAAGAGGGGGCCCCCGGAATCGCCGCCTATCAACGTGCATTCGGAGATCAGGAACCGCTGCTTTCCGTCCGTGCAGAGCCTTCCCATGCGGATGGGTGCACGTCGTTCCGGGTCAAATCCCTTGGAATGCCCCAGGGCCACCACGAAGTCTCCTACGTGCAACGCGTCGGACTCGCCCAGTTCCACATGAGGATAAGTGCCTTCGCCAAGAATCTGCACCATGGCGGCGTCACGGGTAAAATTGGCTCCCAGAACGCGGCCTTTCATCACGCGCCCGTCTGAAAACACCACGCGCATCATCTCGTCGCCGCCCACCACGTGGGCCGCCGTCAGAATGAGCCCCTGGGGACTTACGATGACACCGCTGCCCGTTTCTCCTCCATCGGAAACCAGGGCTACCGTAGCGGCGGTGGCAGATTGAGCTACCTGTTGAATTTGTTTTTGCAAGTTTGCCATGGCCGGCACAGTCTCCGCGATGCCGCTCCCCACGAATAACAGGGACAAAAGTCCTCCAACGACCAAGTAATAAAAACTCGCCATTCTACGTTTTGATATCATGAAATTATCGATAATCGGGTGGTTTGACATATCCTACTACAAGAACGTTCAATACGGACAGGATTTGTCTATGGATTTGCGACATGGCACACTATCTTTTGCTTAGACCATCCGAAATATTTATGATAAAATTTTTCTACGGATGGGTGCAGACGACAAATCACGGAAAGGAAACGCCAGCTCCTGGAGGGAACGCATCCCGGACGCCCAGCCGGTTTCCCGCGCCAAGTCCGCCCGCAGAAAGAGGCAGCCACCCCGCCCTTCCTATCCCGGTCTGCCGGGAGAAGAGCCACGGCCGGCCGTGATTCCGGGCCCCACCCGCAGAACGGCAGGCCCGCGCGATTCATCCTCTCCGTATGGCGCGCCCTCCCCACGGCCACGGAAAGCACCCCGTTCCGCACCCCAGGTTGAGTATGATGAAGAAAAAGCCACTCCGGAAAGGAGTTCCCGGCCTTCCGGAAAGCGGCGCAAACCGGGCTTCACCATCTTCGGAGCCCTGTGGTTCGTTCTGACAATGCCGTTCCGCTTCATCGGCGCCCTGACCCGCAATATCCGCTGGTTCATCAGCTGGCCCCTCCGCATCCTGTTGAGCGTTTCCTTTGTAGGCATCGTCGTCGGTGCCATTCTCGTTTTCCTGTACGGCACCATTTCCAACCGCTACGACATTTCGGAAGTGAAAAGCAACATTCCGGAACGCACGGTTATTCTCGACCGCAAAAACCGGACCATCGGCACCCTGCACGGAGAGAACCGCAGACGCGTTCCCCTTCAGGAAGTTCCTCCCATTTTTATAGATGCACTGCTGCTCCGTGAAGACAATCGCTTTTACGACCACGGCGGCGTGGACTGGATCGGCGTGGGCCGCGCCGTCGCCCAGGTCATCAAGCATAAAAGAGCCACGCAGGGCGCCTCCACCCTGACCATGCAGCTTGCCAAAATCACGTATAACCACCAGGAACGCAACCTGCACAGCAAGCTGACGGAAGTAGCCCTGGCCAAACGCATTGAGGCAACCTACAGCAAGGACGAAATTCTGGAAACCTACATCAACCGCATTTTCTGGGGCCACACCTTCCTGGGAATAGCCGCCGCGTCTCGCGGCTATTACGACAAGGAGCCCCGCGACCTCTCCCTTTCGGAATGCGCCACGCTGGCAGGCATCATCTACGGCCCGAATGATTTTTCCCCCCTCAAGCACCCGGAAGAAGCCAGAAAAGTCCGGGACATCGTGCTCGGGCTGCTGAAAGACGCCGGCAAGATCACGGAGGTGCAATACGCCGCCGCTCTCGCGGAACCCATCGTGACGCATCCGCCGCAGTCCAGGTCCGAGGAAAACTACGCCATGGACCTCGTGCGCCGGGAGCTGGACGCCATTCTGGAAGAGGAAGACATCCGCCTGGGAGGCCTCGTGGTCCATACCACGCTGGACCTGGACCTGCAGAACGCCACGCTGGACATCATCAACAAGCACATGACGGCTCTGGAAAGCCGGAAGGATTTCAAAAAGCACCTAGCCTCCCTCCAGGCCAGAAGAGAGAAGCGCGGCATCGTTAAAAACAAGCTGACCACCAAGGCGGAATATGAGGCGGCCCTGGCCGCCTACAAGGCAATTCCCGCGGAACAGAGGGAAAAGACCCAGCCCCCCATGCCCAATTACATCCAGTCCGCGGCCGTGGTGATGGACAATGCCACGGGAGCGCTTCTGGCCGTTGTCGGCGGACGGGACGCGGAGGAATCCAAGCTGAACCGCGCCATCCAGTCCCGGCGGCAGACGGGCTCCCTGTTCAAGCCGTTCGTTTACGCCACTTTCTTTCAGCAGGGCAATTCCGCGGATACCCGCATTTCCGACGACCGCATCGCCCATGGGGAAATACGCGGCGCAGCCAACTGGTCCCCCCGCAACTCGGACGGCACCTACCGCGGCATGAAACCCGCCTCCTTCGGCCTCATTCTTTCCCGCAACACCATGTCCGTGCGCATCGGCAACCGGGCCGGGCTGGGCAACGTCATCCAGTCCGCCGAGCTGGCCGGGTTCCATGGAAACGTCTCCAAGACTCCGGCCCTGTTCCTGGGCACCTGGGAAGCCTCCCCCCTGGACGTGGCGAGCGCCTATAGTGTGTTTGCCAACGGCGGCGTGCGCCCCACGCCATACATCATCGACCACATTACGGATTCCAAAGGACAGCCACGCTTTGCCATTACCAAGAGCAGGCGCGCCGTTTATTCCCAGCGCGCGGCCAATATCACCTCCTCCATTCTCCAGCAGGTCTGCAAGCCCGGAGGCACTGCGGGCAGAATCACCGCCCTGGGGTTCAAGGCGCCGTGCGGAGGCAAGACAGGCACTACGAACAATTACACGAACGCCTGGTTTGCAGGCTACACCTCCAACCTGACATGCAGCGTCTGGGTGGGATTTGACACCGCCACCAAAATTCTGGAAAAAGGGTACGGCGGCACGCTGGCTCTTCCCATCTGGACGGATATCATGCTGGCCTCCCAAAAGGAAGGCTATCCCTTCAACGCGATCCGCACCAGGGCAGCCTCGGAAGGCCAGGCCGTTCTCGTATGCCGGGAATCCAACCAGCTGGCCCATTCCGGCTGCCAATACGCCAAAACGGCCTATTATGAAACAACGGTAGGCTACGAGGCCCCTGCCAAAATGTGTGAAAAGCATATTCCCCTTGCGGAGCCGGGCACGGAAGAAGACATTCCCTATGCAGAGCCGCTCGACAGTTCCGATGACAACATTCCGCTGGCCGAACCCGTAGATGAAACGGACGGCATTCCCTACGCCACCCCCATCTGATCCACCATCTTCCATGATTCCCCCCTTCATTCCCTGGCTTCTGGCCGCCCTGCTCCTGCTTGCCTGCCTGGCGCTTCTGGTCGCCCTGCTGCGCTACCGGGACCGTTCCGTCCGCCTGGAGGCGGAATCCCTCTCCTGGCGGGAGCGGGCGGAGGACAGGACGCAGATGCTCCGCACCGCGGAAGAAGTGCTCAGGAATTCCTTTGCCGGCATCAGTGCGGAAGTCCTTCGCAACTCGGAAAAACAATTCCTCAACCTGGCGGAAACGCGTCTCCAGAACCAGCACCAGCAGGCTAGGCATGATCTGGAATCCCGAAAGCAGGCCATTGAGTCCCTGCTCAAGCCGGTGAGTGACTCCCTCAAGTTGGTCCAGTCCCGCCTGGGAGAAATAGAAAAGGAGCGCGTGGGCGCTTATGCGGACCTGAAAACCCAGATACGCTACATCCTTTCCGGCAATGAGGCCCTGAAGAACGAAACAGCCAGACTTTCCCAGGCCCTGCACCATAACAACGCCCGCGGCCAGTGGGGAGAACTCCAGCTTCGCCGCGTGGTGGAACTGGCGGGCATGGTGGAATACTGCGATTTCACCACGCAGCAGACCCGTTCCCGGGAGGAGGATAGAATCCGCCCGGACATGGTCATCCATCTTCCGGGAGGGCGCTCCATCATCATTGACGCCAAGGCGCCCATGACGGCCTACCTCCATGCCGGAGAGACGGACAGGCAGGAAGAACGGAGCCAGTGGATGAGCCGCCACGCGGCGGACGTGAAAAAGCATTTGCAACAATTGAGCGCCAAAAACTACTTCGCCCAGTTTTCGCCGTGCCCTGAATTCGTCATCATGTTCCTGCCGGGAGAAGCTTTTTTCCAGGCAGCTCTGGAAGCGGACCCGTCCCTGATCGAATTCGGCGCGGAAAACAGGGTTATCCTGTCCACACCCTCCACATTGATCGCACTGCTGAAAACCGTCGCCTACGGCTGGAAACAGGAACAACTGGCGGACAACGCCAAAAAGATTTCCGAGGCGGGAACGGACCTGTTCGATACCTGTGCCATCCTCACCGGGCATTTTTCCTCCCTGGGCAAAAGCCTGAACCAGGCGGTCAACCAGTACAACAAGACCGTTTCCTCCTTTGAGCACCGGTTCATTCCGCGGGCCCAGAAATTGAAGAATCTGGGCGTCACGTCCTCCAAGGACCTGCCTTCCAGCCTGGAAGACATCACCCTCCGGGCAAAGGGCACAGACGTTCAGGAAGAAGAGTGAAAACGGACAAAAAGAAGCTTTGCGCAAAGCTTCTGCACCAGGCCTCCGGCCTATTCGGAAACCTCGTCCCCCTGTTTCAGAACCGGAAATGGCAGGTTTTCTTCATGTTCCAGGCAAAAGGACAGCTCCTGCACGGAACCGCACACAGGCACATGGAAAGCGTCGAGGGCGGCACGGGTACTGTACCCCCACCCTACCAGGACCAGCCGGGTACCGGCATTCACGGCCGTATTGCCGTCGTGGGCGGAATCTCCCACCATGCATGCCTTCTCCGGTTTCCTGCCCCATTCATGGACGATGGACAGCAGGGAATCCGGTTCCGGCTTGCGGGGAAAACGCTCGGAAAAACCCATTACAGTCCGGAAAGGCACATCCGGAAAGACGTGATGCACCAGAGGCACGGTCACCACGTGCGGCTTGTTGGACAGAACGCCGAGGGGATGGCCTTCTTCCGCCAGTTGCAGGAGCATCTCACAAATGCCCGCATAAGGAACCGTTCCGTTTTCCCAGGTATGTCGGTATTCCCGCATAAAACCCGCATGCAAGGCTTCAAAGGCGGATTCCGGAACGGGTCCGTTAAAATATCCACGCAAGGCGGCCAGGCACAGCTCCCGGGCGCCCCGCCCAACCATTCCGCGAATCGCTTCTACGGAATGTTCCGGGTATCCCAGGGACTCCAGAGCCAGGTTCAATCCGCGGGCAATGCCGGGAATGGAGTCCACAAGCGTTCCGTCCAGGTCAAAGACAAAACCCGTTTTCATGGCCTCAGTGGCAGAATCCGCGTTCCGACGTCTGCGCGAATTCAATGATGCGCTGCAGGCAGGGATTTTCCCCGTAAGGAGATTGCAACAGTTCCTCGATGGCCTCATGCACCGTCAGTTTTTTGTTGACGAAAAGCTTCTTATAGCACATGCGCACGGCCCGCAGGTCTTCCTCTGAAAAACCGCGCCGCTGCATGCCTATGGAATTGACGGCGCGCGTAACGGCGGGATGGCCTTCCACAATGGTATAGGGCAGCACGTCCTGGGCCACGCGGGCCACGGCGCCCACCATGGCGTGTTCCCCAATCCGGACAAACTGGTGCACGGCGCAGCAACCCGCCAGAATGGCGTAGTCCCCCACCGTTACATGCCCGGCAGCCGTGGCAAAGCCGGAGAAGATGACGTGGTTGCCGATCTGGCAGTCATGGCCGGCATGGCAGGATACCAGAAACAGGTTGTTGTTCCCAATCCGCGTTCTGCCGCCAATATCCGTAGCCCGGTTGATGGTGGCGTTTTCCCGGAAAACGTTGTTGTCCCCCACTTCCAGATAAGTAGGTTCGCCCCGGTACTTCAAATCCTGGCTCTTCAGGCCGATTACGGAGAACGGAAAAAATTCATTGCCGCTGCCGAAGGAGGACGGGCCGTCAATGACCACGTGGCTGTGAAGCACGCATCCGGGCCCCAGCTTCACCTGCTCCCCGACAACGCAAAAAGGGCCTATTTTAACATCATCCGCAATTTCCGCAGTAGGATGCACTACTGCCGTTGGGTGTATTTCTGGCATGGCGCCACAAGTATGAGACAATTTCAGGTGATGAAAAGACTAAATCCCGCAAAAACGGCCTTTTTGTCACATTTGGGAAGACGCCTGCACATAGGCCTCCATGTCCGGAAGCCAGGGGAGAACCAGGAAGTACATGATTTGCAAACACAGGATGATCAGGGCCACGGTCATGGCCACCTTGCGGAAGGAAAGAGGCTCGTTCAACACGTCCGTCGTCCCCAGCCTTCTGTCCCACGGAGTAAAGCCGAAACGGCGTACCCACCACCAGGAAAAGAACAGGGCCAGCATCGTCAAGGTAGGGGCGAAACACCCCAGACCCAACACCATCACGAACAGGGCGCGCCTGAACGCCGTGGAGAAAGACAGCCGGTTTCCCAAATAGTCACGCACGGAAACACCCAGCATGGATTTTCCAGGCGTCGTACCCAGCGTGCTCAGGAACAGGCCCTCAATAAGCGTCATCGGCAGGCAGATGTAAAGAAGGGCTTCATACGTGCCCGGCAGCAGTCCGGGCTGGAATCCCACGCCTAACAGCCTCAGCAACGCCAGATACACCGTCATGTGCATCATCACGTCCGCCATCCTTCCCAGAAAACGGACGTAAGGGTAAGGAACGACCAAAACCACCCCGGCCTCCGCCTCCGGAGATCCTTCTCCGGTCTCCGCCATGGAACGTTCATCGCCGGGCTCCTCCGGCCCGGGGAGCTCCCCATCCTCTCCCGGAGCGCTTTCCCGCATGGTTCGGCGTTTCTCTTCATCTTTTCGGTCAAACATTTCCTTCATCACGGGCAGTTCACGTATTTGCACCCATTCGTCACACCCGACATGCCAGGCGCGGACGGTTTCCGGGATCAGGCCCGCCTCCAGCATGGAAATGACTTCCACCTCCGGCAAAGGCCCCTTTTTTTCGTGATCCTGAATCCAGTAAATATCCATGAGTCGCTTCCGTTTACATGCTGCGGAGGGAACGGGCCGGGTCCTGGCGCGCCGTGATAAGGGCGGGAATGATGGAGGCCACGACGACCATCACAAAGGCTTTCACCCCCTGCCAGGCGATCTCCGTCCAGTCAATCACTACCGGAATGTTTGCCGTTCCATGGAAAGCCACGGGGAACGGATCAAAGCCGATGCCCGCCAGGAACATCTGAATCTGCATGCGGTACTCCAGCACCAGCAGCCCCAGACCGACGCCCAGAAGGGCCCCTATAAAACCGATGATCACACCCTGCCACAGAAACACGCGCACCACCTGGAACGGCGTGGCGCCCAAAGCCTTCATGACGGCAATCTCCCGTTTGCGCTGGATGGAGACGGTGAACATCACCGCCATGATGCAAAACGCGGATATCAGGGAAATAAACGACAGCACGAAACTCATCATCATGCGTTCCTTCTGCATCAGTTCAAACCATGAATTGAACCGGTCGTGCCAGGTTTCCAGCACCCAGGAGGAAGCGGGCTTCTCCTTTTCCAGAGCCTGCATCACGGGCGCCAGCATGGTCTCCACATGGTAGGGATCATCCACGCGCAGGGCCACGGCCTGTACCACATCGTCCTCATACCCCAGCAATTCCTGGCCAATGACCAGAGGAATGAACAAATCCGGGCTGGGCGTGTGCTGGGAGGCGCGGTAAATGCCGATGACTTCCAAATCCTTGGGCATCACCAGCTCCTTGATTTTTCGGAAGCATTCCATGTCCGCCTCATTGCGCTGTTCGGCGGAGAATTCGGCCAAAACGGCTTCCCATTCCTTGCCCGTACCTTCCGGAAAAGCCACCTTGCCTCCCTCCAGGGCCTCCCCTTCATTGAGCAGGCCGATCATATCCAGCAGACTGGAGCGTTCCGTATCCCGGCGGGGGACGGCCAACAGGTTGTTCAAAGTGGCGAACGCCTGGTCCACGGACGCCTGGGACGCCTCTTCACGCCCCTGCTCCGCTTTCAGGGATTTTCCCCATTTCTTCAGATCATTCAGCTCCGCGGCGTTTTTTTCCGCCAGCAGAGGCAGTTCCGTCTGCTGGTAGGCGTGTGAAATTTCCTGAAAATTCCGGGTGGTGTACACGCGCACGGTATCGCCCACATTCAGGCCCATGTTCTCCGCCACGATGGAAGAAATGACCGCCTTTTCCCCCATGTCCAAATCGGCGTTTCCGGAAACGATCAAATGCTTCAAATCCTCAAGCTGTGCCGCATTTTCCGTATCAATGGCGCGGAAAAAGCAGGGCCTCTGCTTCCCCTGAACGTCCACCAGCGCATAATCCTCAATCAGGGCATACGTGGACTGGACGCCGGGAACGTGCCTGAGCTTGTCACTCAGCTCCACCCAGTCCGGAATCACTTCACGGACGCCGAAGTCATTTCTGTAGCATACCTGCACGTGGGGGGAATGCGCGAACAGGTTGCCCTGAATTTCCTTCTGAAGACCGCCCATGACGGACAACACGACAATGAGCACCATCACCCCCAGGGAAACGCCCAGCAGGCAGATCAGGGTGATGATGGAAAAGAACGTGCGCAGCGGATTCAAATACCGCAGCGCCAGACTCAGACTGATGTACCGGCTCAATAGGTTCTTCATGAATAACGCGGCACACCTTGCCTGATGCACGCGGCCTTTCCAAGCTTAAAACATGTCCCGGCCCGGACGTTCACTTCTTAACGCCTCCGGCGGCTTCCCATTCCGTACACAGCCAGCGGGCTACGGAAGCGATCGTCCCCTCGCAGACGGCGGGAGAATCCTTGGAATTCATCACGAAAACAGTCACGGCCATTCTCCTGCCGCCGGGCAGTACAATGATCCCGGCGTCATTGATGGCGGAAACGGCGCCGTCCGGCAACGCTCCTCCCGTTCCGGTCTTGTGCGCCACCACGTATTCCTTCGGCAGCAGGCCCTTCAACCGCTCCGCCCCTGTAGCGCAGGAAGCCATCATATCCCACAGGAAAAGCTGTGTATCCTTTTTCAATATCTTCCCCTCGTCAAACATCCGGAACAGGAAGGTCACGGCGGAGGGACGGGCGGAATTGGAATACTGCCATTCATGATTCCGGTGTGTGTCCGCTTCCGTGTACTTAACATTCATGTTTTCCACCCCCCATTCCTTCAAATCCTTTTGAACGGCTGCGGGGCCTCCTATCAGGGAAAACAGGATGTCACAGGCATTATTGTCGCTTTCCTGCACGGAAAAACGCAACAATTCCTTTAACGGGAATTCTCCGCCCTGCGGAAAGCGGTCCCTCAAAGGACTCCATGTTTTTTCCGGCAGCTGGTCCCTGGTCACGTGCACCTTCTGGTCCAGATTCAGAACTTCCTGATCCACCCGCTTCAGCACGGACAGGGCCAGCGGAAATTTATAAACGCTCTGCATGGGGTAAAAAGCTTCGTCCCCCACAGAGACGGATTCGCCCGTGTCCAACATGACGGCGGAAACGCCCACCTTCGCTTTCAACGGACGGACAATTTCCCGGATGGCGGCGGAATCTCCTCCCGGAACCGCGGCGGAAAAAGAAAACGTTCCCATAAGCAGAGCGCAGGAGCACAGGACTCCGTTCCGTAAAAAAGAACCGGGAAAAAACATAGGCGGCCATTGTATACCCAGCCTATGGAAACTGCAACAGCAATTCATCAGGCGGACAGTGTTTTTCCGTCATGCCGCAAGCCGGGCAGAATCCTTGCCACATCTCCCGCTTCCTGCTAAGAACGAAAGCATGCCCCCGGTACTTTCTGAAACCCTCATCTGGTGCGTCACCCTGCTCCTGTTCGGTATGGGGTTGATCGGCACACTTATTCCCATGCTGCCCGGCATCATCATCATTGCGGCCGGCTGCATCTGGCAGGGAATCATGGGCAGCCACTCCCTGGCGTGGTGGGAGTGGACCGTGCTGGCGCTTCTGGTCGCGGGAGGACTCGTCATTGACAAGATTTCCGGCGGCATGGGAGCCAAAAAATTCGGCAGTACCTCGGCAGGAATCTGGGGCGCCATCATCGGAGCCATTGTGGGCGCCATCCTGTTCCCCCCTATTGTCGGCCTTCTGGTCATGCCGTTTCTGGGGGCGCTCCTGGCCGAACTTATTTTCGCCCGCAAGGACATTGCCGCCGCATTCAAGGCCGGGTCAGGCGCCGCCCTGGGGATGCTTACGGGGCTTCTGCTTGAATTCACGTGCGGCCTGCTGATTATCGCCTGGTTCTGCTCCTGCTATTTCCTGTTCTGAACCAGGTAGGCCACTCCCATCCCTGTCATTAAAAGTTAAAACTTTAACGTAATCAGGAGAAGGATTTTTTAAATGGAATAAATTCCTGTTCTGGTAATCGACTGTAATTAAGGCGGTGATTCCAACGTAATTTTTATTTTAATTTCGGTATTTCTAGAAAATTTCTTGGAAGGAATAAGTTCTTTTTTCTGAGTATTGCCTTCCATTTCAAAAATGAAATGAGTTCTTAACGTATCAGGCGTCTTTCATTTGGGCGACCGGTAGTTCTACATTGTCTGCAAATCACTTAACAATCCTGATTTACAAGACAATGAATAATACCCAAATTACCCAGGAACCCCGTTATCCCTTCGTTCCCATGTTCGCCAACGGCCTCCCACAGGCCGACTTCTACGTCAACGGCATCACCGCTCCCGTTCTCATCTCCCCTCGCTCCGCTTCCGATGACACTCGCCATGAATGGACCGGGTACCTCAAGATCATGAAACGCGGTACCTATTTCCTCTCCCTGGACGCCGATTCCTCCATCTCCCTGTCCATTCCCTTCAAGAATGTGGAACTGACCAGCGAAGCAAAGGACCTTTCCGTGAAGCCGGAGAGCGTCGTGCTGGAACAGGGGTATTACTGGTGCCAAATCGTCCATGAATACCACCCCGCCCTGGGCTCCGGACAGGAGTTCTGCATCGCCGTTCTTTCCGACAAGGCGGAGGCGCCCGATATCAATTCCTACCTCAATCCCAATGCGACTCCTCCGGACAAGGAAGGGGAGGAAGTCATCACCCTGGTCAATCTTTATCGGGATGAAGAGGATGAGGGTACTTCAAGCAGTTCTTCGGAAGGAGGAGGGTTTGATTTTGAGTTTGATCCCAAGTCAAGCAGCTCCAGTTCCAGTTCCAGTTCCAGTTCCAGTTCCAGTTCCAGTTCCAGTTCCAGTTCCAGTTCCAGTTCCAGTTCCAGTTCCAGTTCCAGTTCCAGTTCCAGTTCCAGTTCCAGTTCCAGTTCCAGTTCCAGTTCCAGTTCCAGTTCCAGCTCCAGTTCCAGTTCCAGTTCCAGTTCCAGTTCCAGTTCCAGTTCCAGCTCCAGCTCCAGCTCCAGCTCCAGCTCCAGTTCCAGTTCCAGTTCCAGTTCCAGTTCCAGTTCCAGTTCCAGTTCCAGCTCCAGTTCCAGCTCCAGTTCCAGTTCCAGTTCCAGTTCCAGTTCCAGCTCCAGCTCCAGTTCCAGCTCCAGTTCCCTCTCTTCTTCCTCCAGCGGACCCGAAGAAGAAGGCTGCCCGTGCCCCTGTTCCTGCAAATGCGAGGAGGAAAGCGCTCAATCCGAGTGTGACAAGAATGGAGGACCCAACTCTGCCGGAGGCCACTCCTTCGGCGGCAACCCGGATGATGCCGACGACTGTGAAGGCATGCTGGAAGTCGGCGGGGAAAACTCCGGAGGCGGGGGTGAAGGAGGCGGCGCAGCTTCCTTCAGTTTCCGGGCCAATCCTCAATGCTCCATTGGACTGCGCTACAAGCATCCCCTCGAATGGACCTGCTCCTGGGACTCCGCTTCCCGCCAGGCAACTGTCAAGCGCCCCACCGGCAGCTCCATCTCTTTCCGCGCCGCCGCCGGAAGCGCCGACGCTCCCGTTTCCGGAGGTTCTCGCAAGCTCAACTACAGGGTCCGGCTGCTCAACCAGGACAAGTCTCCCTGTACGGACGGAAATCCCATTTATCTGGACATGGTCCAGAGCAATGGAAGCACCCTGCGCTTCTCGGCTTCCACCGGCAAGGTTGTTTCCCTGATTTCTTCTTCCGGGGTGGAAACCACGGCGGAAGCCTATGCTGCCAAACTCCAGGTCAACCGCCATCCCTCCACCGGCGCCATCCAGAGCATCTGGTCCCAGTCGCAGGGTCTTCTCCAGGCAGTGCCTGAGGGCAACAAACTCACCCTGGAGTGGTACTCCCCCTCCCAGGTGAACAAAACCGCCCGGAGCGTAACTGCTTCCGGGACTCCCTACAAGACGGTCAGCTATGAAAATACTCTCAAGGATGGAGCACCCGTGATGCTCATCACCGAGCAGAGGCAGGGCATGGCCGCCTTCCATACAGAACGGAAAGTGGAAGGCAACAATGTAACCATCACCCAGGGTGAAGGGGACGAGCGCATCGTACGGCGGATTGAGCGCAACTCGCTGCCCGGGGGCAAGTGGGAGATGATTGAGAGCTACCGCAAGATCAACGAGGAAACACCCGTATCCTGCGTCCGCACCGTCCAGAAGAGCACGGACGGCGGCTGGCTGACCATCAGCAGGACGGAAGGCTACAATACTCCCCTGGCCCAAACGACACTCTACACGTATAACGACCAGTTCCGGGTATCTCTGGAAATCCAGCCCGACGGAGGCTACACGCGCTACGAGTACGACGACCAGGGACGCGTCATTCTGCAAGCAACACCGTGGGCCGGAGGGGGAGAAAAAGGGACGCGCACCACGTATGCCGACCTGCGTTTCAACGATTTCAGGCCGGCAACGGAAAGGGAAATTATCATTGCCCAGGACGGAACCGAAACCGTTCTAAGCCAAAGGAGCTATACCTATGAAGATAGCGTTGAAATCAACCGGACCACAGTGACAGAAACGGCTTTGGGTTCCGACCAGGTTCACACAAGCGTCTCGGAAACCTACGGAGAAGCAGCGCAGTACCCTTATGCCCGGGGGAGACAGAAGATGAGCCAGGGCATCAACGGCGTTCAGACCGTCTATACCTATGAAGCCTCTTCAGAATACGGAGCCATCCACAAGGTAACGACAACCGTCCAGGCAAACGGGAGCATTGTTCCCGGCCAAAGTACCCGGAGTGTTGAGTACATTGCTGAGAACGGTACAATTACCAGACAAGAACAGTATGTTCATACAGGTGAAAATTGGTCTCTGATTTCTTCCGAAGACTACCAATACGATGCCGAGCTCAAACTTGCCAAAACTACAAGAGGTAATGGCAGAACCAGCACGACGGAGTGGATGTGCTGTGGGCCTCTGAGGGAAATCGATGAAGACGGAGTGGTCATCAGCTACGGCTACAACTCAGCCAAGCAACTGGTGGAGACCATCCGCTCGGCCACGGAAACCACTCCTGAAACTATCATTTCCTATATCAGGGATGCAGATGGCAGGATTATTTCCACACGAAAGGATGTCGGCGCTCTGACGACGGTTGAAAGTACCCAATACGACGACTTGGGAAGGGTTGTTTCCACAACCGATATCCTTGGACGTGTGACCAGTACTCAATACAACGAGGATCTACTCACCACTACTGTAACCACTCCTTCAGGTGCTACCTTGATTACCAAAACTTATTATGACGGCACTACCATTCTGCAGACAGGAACCGGACAGCGGGAAATGGAAACCCAGCTTGAGTTGACGCAAGAAGGGATTCTTACCACCACCCTGTCCCAGGGAGTCGTTCTTTCCCAAACTCTTCAAAATGGATTCGGTCAAACTATCCGACAGGAACAGCCCAATACTTTGGAAGGTTTCATTGTCACCAGTAACACTTATAATAGCAAAGGGCAGCGCATACGTACCCAGACAGAAGAGATGGCTCCCACCTTAACGGAATACAATGAACTGGGCCAAACTGTAAAACAGACTGTTCTTCTGGATCAATTGCATCCGGGTGATCCCGCTAAAAACAGGATATCGGAAAGTTCCTCCTGCTACCAGATACGGAAAGACGGTATTTATCAGGTACAAACCTCCATAACTTATAATGCCGAGGGGCTGCCTCTCACACAGACTACCGAAACCATGGTCTCTCAACTGGACCCTGTAGTGGAAAGCAAGGCTCTTTCCTTCGACGTGTACGGTCAGCGGAGTGTTCAGTGGACGGAATACACCGCTCCCTCCAAGCGTACCCAGCTCAGTCGCATTCCCACTTCGGATATCGTGGCTGAATCCCTTGTAGTGGATGGATTTACCATAAGCCAAACCAATTATGCAGGAATCCACTCTTCACAGGAACGGTCCTATGCCTCCACAGGAATGATGCTGAAGCAAACCGATGCCAGAGGCAATGTTACTGCCATCGAAACCGACCTGGCCGAACGCGCCATCAGGACAACCGACGCACAAGGCAATATCACTTCCACTGCCTACTCCCCCTGCTGTGACGCCCCTGCCTGCATCACCAACGCTCTGGGAGGCGCCACCTGCTATTCCTACGATATCCGGGGCAGAAAGATTGCCGAGTACGGTACAGCCGTCCAGCCCTCCTGCTTCGCTTATGATGAGAGTAATCACATGATTGCTCTGACCACGTTCAGGGTGGATGAAAAAGACATCACCACCGATCCTACAAGTCGTACCGATGGAGATACCACCACCTGGCTCTACGACACGGCCACGGGACTGGAACTCAAGAAAACCTATGCCGACGGCTCCTGTGTTTCCAAAACCTACGACAGGCTCAACCGTTTGGAAACACTCACCAAGGCCCGAGGCATCATTACCAGTTATACCTATGCCCCATTCACCGGGGAACTTGTCTCAGTCACTCATAGTGATAGTACTCCAGAATGGGATTTTGCCTACAACCACCTTGGTCAAATGGTTTCCGTTTGCGATATCTCAGGAACCAGAGAAATCTCTTATGACGTCTATGGGAGAATGATCCAGGAGACTTCCTTTGGAACTGCGGAAAGCTGCATCCAGGAAGAGTATGACGCCTTCGGCCGTTCCTGCGGATACCGCCTGATGATCGGTACCCGCACCGTGCAGTACTCCTCTCTTGACTATGACCATAAAGGTGACATGATGAGTATGAATATGGAAGGCTTGGGTACTCCTTTTACGTGGGAGTATGATGAAACCAGCGGCTTCCTCAACAAATTATCCTATCCCAACGGCATGGTCCGCAGGAATACTTACCATCCCAGGATCAATCTCCTGGCCTCCATCGGTTATGAGGATGCCGGGACTGGCGACATGTTGGCCGGACATGTCTACCAGTACGACCACTTGATGCGCCCGATCCAGCGCCGGGACTCCTGGGATACTTCTACAATGGCGACCACCAGAGACTTCACCTACAACAGTAGAAGTGAACTTGTCAATGATGAGCTCCAGCAAAGAGGCAACTTTGCCTACCAGTACGACAACATCGGCAACCGCAAGATCGTCCGGGAGCTGGAAGAAGAAACATCCTACGGAACTAACAGGCTCAACCAGTACACAAACATAATTCAGGCGGATGCTTCCTTTGACCCCGTCTATGATGCGGACGGCAACCAGATCAGAATAAAAACCTCCACAGGTATCTGGAATGTTTGCTACGATGGCAATGACAGGCCTGTTTCCTTTACCAGCGAAGATGGCCGCACTGTCGTGTCCTGCGGCTATGACTATCAAGGACGCCGCTTTGAGAAGAAGGTACTTGTCAATGGGACAACCATCAGCCACGCTTATTACCTATACCGGGGTTACCTGCAGGTGGCCGAACTGGATTTGATGCATCCACAGCCAGTGCTGGTAAAGGACTACGTATGGGACCCCACAGAGACGATAGCCACGCGCCTCCTGATGATGACATGCTGGAAAGAGAAAGGGATAGAAGTAAAAGAGAACCTCTACTTCATGCATGATGCATTGAAAAACGTCACTTGTGTCTTCGGGGAACAGCATGAACGAAAGGCGCGCTACGAATACTCTCCCTTCGGAGGCATGCTTACGGCAGAAGGAGACGTGGTCCATACCAATAAATTCCGATTTTCCTGTGAGTACACGGACGACGAGCTGGGACTGGTTTATTACAACTACCGCCACCTCAACCCCACCGACGGCAGATGGATCAATCGAGACCCTATTCAGGAACAGGGAGGACAGCATTTATATGGGTTCCTTGGAAATAATTCTTTGATAAATATTGAAATAACAGGAAAAATATTTTTTGGCAAAGATGTTGTTATCAATGCCACACCTGATCTAAAATCAAAATCAGATGCTGAAAGAACAATTAAAGAATACACTTTTAAAGGTATCATTAATGAAATTGATGATGAAGTAAATTGTTTTTGCTGCATCGAAAATCTTACTCTTATTATGCACGGAAACCCTGGTGAAATGGTAATTGTTCCAAAACCAGGAGAAACGATAATTTGGAATAACAGTACAGATCCAAAAAAAGCTAATAGAATTTATGAAGGAAATGTTACTGAAATGGTAAAAGCTCTTAAAAATGAAGAGACGTTCTGCAGTAAATGTTTTATCTATTTAGTATCTTGCGAGGTGGGATTGGGAGTATTACCTCAAAAAATAGCTAATGAAAGTAAGTGCACTGTTTACGCTCCAAATGGTTATGCTGCTATTGGAGAAGACGACAATCCGCTACATTCAAAGGTTTTTACAAAAAAAATTACCAAAATAATAAATGGAAAAAGTGTCAATATTGGTGATCCAACCTCTTTATTACCGCAAGGAATTGGTTCAGAGTTATCATTTTCAGAATTTAAACCTCAATCTTAATCTTTATGAAAAAAATTATATCTATCATTTTTAGTTGTTTTATTTGTCACGTGGGTTATTCAGAAAATAACCTTGAGGATATTATCCAACTTAACGAAGCATTATACGATGCACTCCATGAAAAAGACCAGAGAATATCTGGGTTCTTTTTCTCCGGAAAGAAAGAAGATACCTTTCATTTTACACCAGTAGAAAAAAATCTAATTATCAATGCATTAAAAAAACAGGCCACAATGTATATGAAGAAAGGAAAAATTGATAGTTTTAGAACAGAGCTTACTCTAGCACCTAGTGCTGTTTTATATATTGGTAAATGCCAATTGTATTGGTATGGACACTCTGATGATAAAGAAGGAGCGGACATGTTAATATACCAAGGAATTCCATTTAAAGTAAATAAAATTGACAAAATATTGTCAGATAAGAAAAACTTAAAAAATAAATCTTAAAGCCAGTTGAAATAACGAATTAAGCAAAGAATTAACTAATTATTTTACTCAAATAAAAAAGAGATGTCCTGCCAGATTGGCCGGGCATCTCTTTAAAAATTTGGTACTCCGTCACAGGCTGGAACCGTGGACAAATTGATTAAGAGTCAACTCAACTATTCTACCAACTGAGCTAACGAGGCGTTTGATGATGTGCGTTCTCTATGAGAGCAACCGGATGGTACTCCGTCAAAGCCATCGATCCGGCGGGCACCACCACCGCCTATCTTCCCTGGTTTGTGATACCTCAGGAATTCGAGAATTCTCCTATGACGCCTATGGAAAAATGATCTAGGACACTTCCTTTGGGAACCAAATATCTAATAATTCTAGATTAGATGTATGCATATTAGTAAAAAAACACGTGAAGTAGCAGAAAAAAGATTGAAACAAGATTCTAGTCCTGTTAAAGCTAAATCCTTTGCAAGAATTATAGATGCATGACAGTGAAATTCACGAATCCAAAATGCCGGTCGTGATCTCCATGGCCCAACAGGCAACAAAAAAACAGGCGTGATAGAGTTTCTAAATATTTGATTCAACACCAACGTTATTACTTTGAATATCAGATTATAATATAATATATACAAAATTTAAACTTCATCAAAATATGATTAAATATATATTATATCTTTTCTATTTCTTCATATGCTCAATAGGGACTGCAGAACTCAATACATTAGGTGATATACAAATTCGTGAAGAAGAAAATTCACAACCTTTCAGACTGGTTCTCGACGATTTCTACGATTGGAAAAATGATTTTTTCAACCCCGCCGAAAAAGAAAGTAATGTCTATAGCCTCCTCGACAACTCAAATATTCCTGTAAATAAAATTGTAGAAAACCTCCAATCTCTGGAGAAAACAGGAAACGATTGTGCGGCTCGTGCCTTGGCCGGCATCTATTTACAAGGAACACAAGTCCCATATAACCGTGTTGAAGCCCTCAATATCCTGCAAAAAGCCTCTACGAAAAAGAGCTCCATGCTGCTCAAATATTTATTGAAACTCTTTCTGATGGAAAATATAATGTTACATCAGGAAGTGTATCTACCGGATACAATTTAAAAAAAGAAAATTTAAATTGGTTCTATGCTGTTGGAGGCTATAAAGCATGGGGAAAAGGAACAGTGGTAGTCTGTAAAGATGAATATACTCTAGAATTTGAATATAAATTTTATGACCGCTATAATTGGGATGGAGGCAAACAAGTAACTATTTTGGGTCATGTTGTGACTGATGAATTTATGGGAGAATTTCATAGACAAGGTCTTGCACGTGAGTTTGACATGCGTGGTTCAGTGAAAAAACTGTAAAATGGAAAAAAGGACAAGTTTCTCAAATAACTAACGGATGGGAATCAGAACAATCAGGACGATGAAAAAAGGCATAAAAATTTTATACAAACTCTTATCTGCTTTCTATATTATTTTAATAGCAGCATGTGACTCTGAACAAGATTCATGGGATATCCATGAACTAAACAAACATACTGGGATTTCTTTCCCTGACACTACGATAATTCTCTCTGCAACTGATGGCGGAGGAAAAGAACGCGACGTAAAGTATGAGGCCTATACTTGGACTTTGTTTTCGCCTGTTTCAGTCAACATGCCTTCGATAATAAAGCATGCTGGAGATCCCCCCTTAAAAGATACTGTAAAATACATCGAAAATAGTATGTATAAAAATAAAACAAAAATTTCAAAAGCACAATATGCATTCTATAGCAATTGGGAAACAAATGGTTATTATTTTTATGCTACGGTAGTTCATTCACAACAGGGTGATTACATGGTTATTAATCGTATCCGCAAACAATAATAGCCTGTCCAAGCAGACCATCAGGGAAGTCCGAGAATAGCTTTGGAAAAAGGTGTAGAGAAAAACGCGAGGCAAGCCTTCATGTAGTATCGGAAAACGGCACAACAAAGGTTCCCGAAAGCTTAGTTCATTTTAGGGATATGTTACTTGCACAGAACACCAAGAGAAGGAACACAAAAAGAAAAAGATGCTCTGGAAAAGGTGAAAGCAATTCTCCGAAATGACATTCAAGACAGTAAAAATGTTGAGGAAATAAACAGCTGCTCCGAATAATTGAGACAGAAAACCGGGAAAAATCCGATTCTTGATCAAGTAACGCCTGTGGCCAGAAGATTCAGGGCACTTCCCTGGAGGCAGACCTAAAACTGCCTTCGGAGAAATGATAGATACTGTGAATATCCCTACAAATATTCTGCCTGATATCAAACACACGCCTTTCAGCACCCCTGTCTTAAAGATGAACCCGTTTCCTCCACTAAAGAAAAAAGGCAAATCACTGTTATTTGTGGGGATGCCTCGTTGAGAAGAAGGCAGACGTCAACACAACCTGGCTAAATACCGTAAATATGACTCCGGAAACTTGTTCAAGAGTTTTTGATTCCTTTGAATCCTGTTGCCGGGAAGAATATTATGAATCATCACATTTTTAACTTATTGTTTTTGAAATTCGAATGGGTTAAAGCCTACTGATTGATGGGGCCTAAGAATTATTATGTCAGAAACTGGCTGTAGATTTGACGAAGAATCATCAAAACAATCATCCATTTTCTACATTTTTTCCGAACATTTTCCCTTCAAAATTAATCTACCGCTTTACTTTCCGCAGTAATATCCCTATCGCGACGGATTTCCATCAGCATTCTTTTCATTTATATGACCGCCCAGCTTTCCCCCCTTCTGGTACCCATTTTGCTCATGGGAGTTTTCATCTTCCTCGGAATCATTCTTTCCATGGAGAAATGCTCCTTTCTGATTGCTGGTTATAATCTGATGAGCCGAGAGAAAAAAGAACGGTACGATGAACGCGCCCTGTGCCGCTTCGCCGGCAAGTTGATGTTTTTCCTGGCTTTCTGCATGCTGCTCAGCATCATCAGTACCATTCTGGAAAGTCCCGTACTTCTTTCCATCGCCGTGTTTCTTTTTGTCGCCGCTATTACATTCGCCGTCATTTACGCCAGTACCGGGAACAGGTTCAGGAAATAACCTCCAGCCTCCGGACGGCGGAACATGTTCATTGACAGCAGACGCCCGCAGGGCTAGCATGGTTTCAATCGCTTCCGCCCTTATGAACCGGCCCCTTCTTCTCTCTCTGTGCCTTCTTCCGGTCCTGGCCGTCATGGCCCTCCTCCTGTCCCTCCCCTGTTGCACCCGGCTGTTCCAGCCCTGCGGCTCCGGCAATATTCCGAACACGGAACAAACGGAAGAGCGTTTGAGAACGCATGTGTTCCAACTGGCGGACACCATCGGGGAACGCAACGCCTACAAGGCAGGAACCATGGAACGCTCCGCCCAATACATTGAACAGGCCCTGGCCGGAATGGGTTATGCCGTCACGCGCCAGGCCGTTCATATTCCCCGCTCCGGTGAATACGGAGCCGTACGGGACAGGACCGTGTACAACATTCTCGCCACGAAAAAAGGCACTTCTCCCCGCGCGAAGACGCTCATCATCGGTGCGCATTACGATACCAAGGTGGGCATGGACAACTGGCACGACCACGGCCCCGCAAGACCTTCCCGCACAGGTACTCCCGGAGCCAATGACAACGCTTCCGGGGTAGCCGCCCTGCTGGAGGTGGCCCGGATTCTGGCAGGGCCCCCCACTCTTCACGACGTCTGTCTGGCAGCGTACGCCAACGAAGAACCGCCCTTTTACCAAACCCCCGCCATGGGTAGCGTCGTGCACGCCAAATCCATCGCCGCCCGGCCGGGAAAGGACAAGGTCATCGGCATGATCGCCCTGGAGACGCTGGGCTGCTATTCTCCGCGGGTGAACAAGAAACGCAAGTCGGCCGTGGTCGCCGGACTAGCGGGACTGCCGGACCGTTGCGACTACGTGGCTTTCCTGTCCACCAATACGGGGAAAAACTTCGCCCGTTCCTGTGCCGACGAGTTTGCCGCCCTGAGCCGGTTCCCGGTCCGTTCCGTCGCCTTTCCCTATTACATGAAGGGCGTTTCCTGGTCCGACGACTGGGGCTACATGAAGGAGGACATTCCCTCCTTCGCCGTTACGGATACGGCCTTCCTTCGCTGTGACGACTACCATGAAACCAGCGACACAGCCGAGAAACTGGACTATCCCCAGTTTGCGGAAGTCGTTCAGGGTCTCGCCGGACTCATTATTTCTATTGCCAGCAAACCATGAACATTCCATCCCTTTTTTGTGCCGTCTCGCTGATTTTTGTTCCCGCCTCATTCGGTGCGGATTCCTTTTCCGCCACTCTCAAAAAACTGCCCGCGGAATCCGGGAAATCCTCCTTTGTCTCCAACTGGATTCCTCTGGAGCTCAAGGAGGCGGACATGCAGGAAAAATACATTGATTCCACCAGGGTCACGGACGTGGGAAAAGCGCAAATGCAGTTTTATTTTCCCGCCGGGTGGCGTTCCCGGGACAAACGACCGGCCCTGTGCATCTTTCCGGGCGGAGGCTACGCCCTCATGGCCATTGACAAAGAAGGCGTGCATATCGCCCGGTGGGCGGCGGAGCATGGCATGGTGGGTGTCGTCGTCAAATACCGCGTTTCCCAGAAAAACAATGCCATAGGCAAATTTCCCGGTCCCCTGCTGGATGCCCGGCAGGCCCTGCGCCTGACGCGCAAGCATGCCGGGGAACTCGGCGTCGATCCCGGAAAAATCGGCGTCATGGGCTTTTCCGCAGGAGGCCATCTGGCCGCCATGGCCGCTACATTGTGGACCAAGTCACTTCCGGAAGAAGCGGACAATCCCCTCAGATCCGTCTCGGCCCGTCCGGATTTTGCCATGCTGATTTATCCCGTTATTACGATGGTCCCAAAAGATACTCATCCAGGCACGCGCAACAAAATCATCGGCTCAAAGCCCGACCCGTCTTTGGAAGAATTGTGCTCCGCCGAACGGCAGGTGACACCAAACACGCCGCCCGTCTTCCTCGTTCACGCCCAGGACGACGGCGTAGCCTCCGCCAACAGCAAGCTCATGGAAAAAGCCTGCCGGGACAAAGGCGTTCCCGTAACCCTGCGCCTTTACTCCAGGGGAGGTCACGGCTACGGCATGGAGAAGCGCGGCAATCCGACCGACCAATGGCCGGAAGACGCCGAAAAATGGCTTTTCGAACGGGAAATCCTTCCTGTCGCCGCACAGCGCCGCGGAACGGAGAATGCCGCAGCGGCGGATTCATCCGGAAAGCGGGAGGAATGAACGGCATAGGCCCGGACCGTGCCACAGCGGAGGGTTGACCGGAAACGGACCGGGTGATACTTTTTCCGGGCATGAGTGCGCCCGAAAAGAATTATAAAGACACCATCCTGTTGCCGGAGACCGGCTTCCCGATGAGGGGAGACTTGACGAAAAACGAACCCGTACGCCTGAAAAAGTGGGAAGACACCGGGCTGTACGAACGAATTTTGTCCCGCAGGATAGAACAGGGCGCACCCCGTTTCCTCCTTCACGACGGCCCCCCCTTCGCCAATGGCGACGTGCACATGGGAACGGCCCTGAACAAGATTCTGAAGGACCTGATCCTCAAGTCCAAAACCATGGCCGGTTACGCCGCGCCGTACGTTCCCGGCTGGGACTGCCACGGCCTCCCCATCGAATTCAAGGTGGTTCAAAAGGCCCGCGACCTGGACGCGGCGGAAATCCGCCGCCGCTGCGTGGAATTTGCCAGGGGCTTCATCGACATTCAACGGACTTCCTTCCGCCGCCTGGGCGTTTTCGGCGACTGGGAGCACCCCTACCTGACGATGGACCCGGCCTATGAAGCCAACATTCTGCGCGTCTTCGCCAAACTGGTGGAAGACGGAGCCGTGTACCAGAGCCGCAAACCCGTCCAGTGGTCCTACGGGGCCTACACCGCGCTGGCGGAAGCGGAAATCGACTACAAGGAAAAGGTCAGCTCTTCCGTGTTCGTCCGCTTTCCCCTGCTGGACAATCCCCTGGGGCTGAAAGCCTCCATGGTCATCTGGACCACCACGCCCTGGACGCTGCCCGCCAACGTCGGCATCGCCCTTCATCCGCGCTTCACGTATGTGGCCGGAAAATTCATGAAGGACGGCCAGACGGAAACCCTCGTCATCGTGAAAGAGCTTCTGGACGCGTTCGCGCAGAAGACAGGCTGGGCCCTGGCGGAAACCATCCGTGAATTCCAGGGAGCGGAACTGGAAAACTGCGAAGCGCAACATCCCTTCCTTTCCCGCACATCCAGAATCATTCTGGCGGACTTCGTCACGACGGATACCGGCACCGGCGCCGTCCACATCGCTCCCGGCCACGGTGCGGACGACTACAACGTAGGCCGCCAGTACGAGCTGCCCGTCCTTTCCCCGGTGGACGACGACGGCAAATATACGGAAGAAGTGGGTGTTCCCGCCCTGACAGGGAAACACGTATTTGACGCCAACAAGGACATCATCGCCATGCTGGAAAAGGACAACAACCTCTTCGGCGTGGAGGAATACCGCCACCAGTACCCGCACTGCTGGCGTTCCAAGACCCCCATCATCTTCCGCGCGGTGGAACAATTCTTCATCTCCATGGACAAATTGCGCCCGCAAGCGCTGGAACAGATTGACAAGGTGCAGTGGCTGCCCGCCTGGGGCCGCAACCGCATTTACGGCACGGTGGAAGCCCGGCCGGACTGGTGCATCTCCCGCCAGCGCACCTGGGGCGTCCCGCTCCCCGTCTTTTTTGACGAGGACGGCAAGGCCGTTCTGGACGCCGCGCTAGTGCGCAAAATCGCGGACATGGTGGAAGCCCACGGCTCCAACATCTGGTTTGAACTTTCCGACGAAGCCCTGTGCGAGCGCCTGGGCCTTCCCAAAACCTGGAAAAAGGGCAAGGATACGCTGGATGTCTGGATTGATTCCGGCAGCTCCCACATGGCCGTCATGGATTCCCGCCCCGGCCTGGACGCCCCGGCGGACCTGTACCTGGAAGCTACGGACCAGCACCGCGGCTGGTTCCAAAGTTCCCTGATGCTTTCCGTCGCCTGGCGCGGCACAGCCCCGTACAAGGCCGTGATGACCCACGGATTCGTGGTGGACAAGGATACCGGGAAAAAGACTTCCAAATCCGACGCGAAAAGCGGCAAACCCATCGACGCCGCCTATTATTACGACAAATACGGCGCGGACATCGTGCGCCTGTGGGCTGCTTCCGTGGACTGGCAGAATGAAGTCCCCTTCGGGGAAGACCTCTTCAAGCAGGTCACGGAACCCTACCGCCGCCTGCGCAACACCCTGCGCATCCTGCTGGGCAACATCAACAGGTTCGACTTTGCCACGCAGGCCGTCTCCCCGGAACACATGCCCATCCTGGACCGCTGGATTCTGGAACGCCTCAACGCCGTCATCCGTGAAACGCTCAAGGCGTATGAAGCCTATGACTTCCGCAAGGCGTTCAGCGTCATCAACCAATTCTGCACGAGCGACCTGTCCGCGCTGTATGTGGACACCACGAAGGACCGCCTTTACTGCGACTCCGTCACTTCCGTGCGCCGCCGCGCCACGCTGACGGCCATGACCATCATCTTCAAGGCCCTGTGCCGCCTGCTGGCCCCCATCCTGGCCTTTACGGCGGACGAAGCCTGGGAATACGCCGGTTACGAAGGCAGTGTGCATGAGCAGGACTTTCCCGCCCCCATGCCGGAATACGATACGCAGGAAGCCTCCTCCGTCGTCTCCCGCTTGCTGGAAATCAAATCCGTCATCCAGGTGGCGATCGAAGAGCAGGTAAAGGCCAAAACCTTCTCCAAAAATAATGAAGCGGACATCCGGCTTACCGTCCCCTCCAATGAAAGCGAGGACGTGGTGGCCCTGCTGGAAGACCGTGCCTTCTGCACGGAATTCTTCATCATTGCGGACTTGAGTGTCCAGACCGGGCCGGAACTGGCCGCTACTGCCCTCAGGACGGAACACGCCATGTGCCCGAGATGCCGCCGGTACGAACCTGAAGAAGAAGGTGCAGACGTCTGCGAACGCTGCTCGGAAGTACTTTCCTGAACCGTAAACAATTCTTCCCTGACTCATGGACAACCAGACGGAAACGGATTCCGCCCCCCGCACAAAGAAAAGCCTCGGCTGGCTCTGGTGGAGCCTGCTGGGCGTGGGGCTGTACATTTTGGACCAGGTCAGCAAGCTGTGGATCATCCACCGCTTTCCGCTGAACTATGTGGACGAGCATACCCACAAGTATGCTCATATACCCGGCTTTCCGGGGTTTCAGCACATTCATGCCGGCGGCATCATCGATTTCTTCACCAACGGTCCCATACCTGCTGAGGACATGGCACGATACACCGACCTGAACCAGAATTCAGTGAACGCGCTGAACCGCCTCCGGGATCTGGAACCCATCACCTTCCTTGACGGGATGGTGAACATCACCAGGGTGCACAATACGGGAGTGGCCTTCGGCCTGGGGAACGGAACGGCCTGGTCCAGCTACGTCTTTTTGGGCATCCCCGTGCTGGCGATCATCGCCCTCATCGTATTATACCGGAAAAACTTTTTCCATACGGTATGGCTCAAGCTTGCCTACGTGCTCCTGCTGGCGGGCGTGGCCGGCAATCTGACGGACCGCCTCGTGCAGGGCTTCCTGCTTCCCTACGAACAGCCGCACGGCTTTTTCACCAAGCTGCTGAACGGCTATGTGGTGGACTTCATCGACGTCACCCTTCCCGTAATCAACTACCGCTGGCCAGCCTTCAACGTGGCGGATTCCTGCATCTTCGTGGCGGCGATCATCTTCTTCATCGCCAGCATCTTCTCTTCCCGCAGCAAAGAGGAAACTCCATCCTGAAACGATCATGACCGTGCGGACTTTCATCCTGTCAGGCCTGTTGTTGTGCGGAAGCGCCGCTTCCGGCAAGGATGAACTGTCCTTCAAGGAAACGGTCGTCCCCGTCAAGGTGGCCCCGGCCCAGGACAGCATCACGGCGGCGTTCCCCTTCACCAACACTTCCGGCGTTCCCGTCACCATCAGCAAAATCAGCGTCTCCTGCGACTGCACCACCGCCGGAGTCAGGGACAACAAGCTGACCTACGCTCCAGGGGAATCCGGAACCGTGACAGCCGTGATGAAAACCGGCAATTTTTCCGGTACGGTGGACAAAGACATGACCGTACACGCCAACGGCTCCGCCTACAAGCTGGTCATCCGGGCACAGATTCCGGACATTATCCGCATGGAGCCCCGCAAGCTGGAATGGACGAAGGGGGCTCCCGCTACCCCCAAGACCATCCACATCACCATCTCCAAGGAACTGCCCGTCAACCTGACAACGGTGGACCTGACGGGGGACGCTTTTGACTACGAGCCTGTCACCGTTCAAAAAGGGAAGGAATACAAAATCATCGTCACCCCAAAATCCACGGACAAGCCGGCTTTCAACACCATCTGGGTCCGGACGGATTCCACCGTTCCGCGTTACAAACGGCAAATGGGATTCCTGACCATCAAGGAAGACTGAATCCCCTTCATACCCCGCCATGAGAGACGCCCTTTCCACAGCCCTGAAACTCCTGCTGGTCATACTGCTGCTGGCCGTAGGGATAGCCGTGCTGGATCTGCGCGTCATCCAGCCGCTGCGCACACCTCCCTGCAACCCGGAATTGCTGGAGGAAGGGCATGTCTGTCTTTCCCAGGTCCTGAAGGACTGGCCGGGAAAAATCGTCTGGATAGACGCCAGAAATCAGGACGACTTCGAACGCCACACCATCACGCAGGCCCCCGTCTATCCCGTGCGTCCGGCTGACGACAATTACCAGGAACTGCTTGCCGGTGCCATGGAGGCCCTGATGACGGCGGAGGACAAGGGGTACTGCATCGTCATCTTCTGCAGCAGGGACTGCAATTCCAGCACGGCCGTAGCCAACGAACTTAAAAAGCCGGAATACGGCATCCGGGCGCCCGTCTTCATTCTGGAAGGCGGCTGGGACGAACTGCGCAAAGAACCTTCACTTGTACAATAACCATGCTTGATACAGCAACCATCCGCGCCCAGTTTCCGATTCTGAAAACCCAGGTGCACGGCAAACCGCTTATTTACCTGGATAACGCGGCCACCACTCAAAAGCCGCTGGCCGTCCTGGACGCCTCCCGGCGCTATTATGAAACGCAGAACGCCAACGTCCACCGCGGCTCCCATTACCTGAGCCAGCTGGCCACGGAAGCGCACGAACAGGCGCGGGAAACAGCCGCCGGATTCATCAACGCTCCGGAAACGGCGGAACTCCTGTTCACCTCCGGCTGTACCATGGGCATCAACCTGGCGGCGGACACGATTGCCAAATCCGGAATGATCAGGCCCGGGGAGGAAATCATCTTGTCCGCGGCGGAACACCATTCCAACATCGTCCCGTGGCAGATGCTCTGCGAACGCACGGGCGCGGTCCTCCGCGTCATTCCCCTGACGCCGGGCCAGACGCTGGACATGGAAGCCTATCAAAACCTGCTTTCCCCCCGTACCCGCATTGTGGCCATCGGGCATGTCTCCAACACGCTGGGAACAGTCAACCCCGTTCGGGAAATCACGGCGCTGGCCAGACAAAACAGGCCGGACACCATCGTCCTGGTGGACGGTGCGCAGGCCGTCTCCCACATGAAAGTCGACGTTCAGGAACTGGGCTGCGACTTTTACGCCTTCTCCGGCCACAAGCTGTACGCCCCCACGGGTATCGGCGCCCTGTGGGGAAAAAGGGAACTGCTGGAACAGCTCCCGCCGTGGATGGGCGGAGGGGAAATGATCAAGGAAGTCACCTTTGAAAAAACCGTTTACAACGACATTCCTTTCAAATACGAGGCAGGTACCCCCAACATTGAAGGGGCCGTCGCCATGGCCGCCGCCATGGACTATGTCTCCGGACTGGGGCTGCACAACATCGCCGCGCATGAACAAAAGCTCACGGACATGGCCGTGGAAGGGCTCAAGGCCATGCCGCGGCTGACCGTGCTGGCCCCGGATGTGCCGCACAGCGCCGTCGTTTCCGTACTGGCGGAGGGCATCCATCACTACGACCTGGGAACCCTTCTGGACCAGATGGGAATTGCCGTCCGCACCGGGCACCACTGCTGCCAGCCCCTCATGTGCGCATTGGGAACCACGGGAACCACCCGCGCCTCATTCGCCCTGTACAACACGGAAGAGGAAGTGAAAACTTTCCTCCGCTCCATGAACAGGGCGCTGGAAATGCTTTCCTGATCCCTTCTTCTCCCCTTCTCCCCTTCTCCCCTTCTCTCCATCCCGCCATGAATACGGCCCCTCTCGTCATTCTTCTCGGCCTCATGCTGGGACTCTCCGGCTGTTCCGTGCACAGCCAGCTGCAGAAAGCCCCCTACACCCATTATCAGGACGATGCTCTGGCTATTCAGGAGGCCCGGGAGGCATGGCTCGTTCTTTCATCGCCTAAGCGCAGCCGGGAATGGCCGGAAGCCAGAAAAAAATACAATGCCTGCATCCGCAAACTGGCTTCCCATCTCAAGCAGGCCAACCGCAACGGCGGCATGGACGAAGCCATGCTCCAAAGTCTCCCCTTCGTTATTGAAAAATCTCCCTACGCCAGGGACAGCAACCCCTGGCATTACGAGGCCATCTTCATGTCCGACGAGGTGGACTCCACCTACCGCCTGCGGGAAACCGTCACCGTGGAAGGAATGGGAATCCCTCTGGCGGGGCTGGCTCCGGAAGGTATCTCCCGCCCCCACGCGAACATGCTCAGGGACAACGGCAACGTACACACGCTGACGGCCATTCTGGACTTTGACCGCATGGTGGACGGGAAACCCACCCTCCGCACCCTCCCGCGCCTGATGAACGAACACATCTTCATCGGCCGCCACAAGGTGCGCCAACCCCTGGCAGCCAACTTCTCCGTCCCGATCGCCCTTTTCTGGAAACTCTCTGACGCGGACGGCACGGAACTGCTGGGAGCCTTCCGTCCCAAAAAAGCCATCAGCACCATGGGGCTTTATTTCTCCGAGCCCTACGACCCGAAAAAAATTCCCGTCCTCTTCACCCACGGTCTGATGTCCGGCCCCGCCACCTTCGCCAACCTGACCAACCGGCTTCTGGTGGACCCCGTCATCCGGGAAAACTACCAGTTCTGGTTCTTCGGCTATCCTTCCGGACTGGCCTGGACCATCCCGGCCGGCCGGCAGCGGGCGGCCCTGGCGGAGCTCATGCAGGAATACAACCCCGGCGGAGTTTCCAGGGAAATGAACAACATCGTCATGGTGGGGCATTCCATGGGCGGCCTCATCACCCGCTTCAACACATCCACCAAGCCGTGGATCCTCATGAAAGGATTGTTTGAGCTCCCCCCGGAAACCTTTGAAAGCATGACTGCGTCCAACTGGAAGGAAGCGCTCACTCCGCTGCATTGCGACGACCACACGCTGGAACAGCTCCATAACAACTTCATTTTCAACCCGGCCAGGGGAGTCACCCGCATCGTGTACATGGCCACTCCCCACCGCGGCTCCACCTTTGCGGACAACTGGATAGGACGCCTGGGGCAGCGCTTGATCGACCTCCCCTCGGACGTACTTGAGGAAGCCACCCGCATCGCCACCCTCAGCAGGGGCATGTTTCTGCTCAATCCCCTGCAACTGAAGGACGAACTCACCAGCATCCGCCAGCTTTCCCCGCACTCCTCACTGGTCAAACACATGTCCGAGCTGCGCTGCGCCCCGTCCGTCCCGGTCCATTCCATCATCGGGGACAGGGGGAAAAACAACACGCCCTATTCATCCGACGGCATCGTCAAATACAGCTCCTCCCACCTGGATTGGAGCGTCAGCGAAAAAATCGTCCCATCCGGACACAGCGTTCAGGACGATCCCGCCGCCGCGGTGGAATTGCGGAGAATCCTGCGGGAGCACCTGGTCAACGTCAAAGGGAAAAAAGTGCTGGAAGAAACGGAAGCCAACGCCGCCGTTCCCGTCTGGCAGACCAACCCAGCCCGGCCCGTCATCCTGAAAAGACCGTAAGGGCCATAAATGCCTGCTTATGGAGTTGCCTCCCCGTGTATTTTTAAGGTAGTATATTTGCCAATACAATTCCCCTCTTCCATGCCTGCCGACGACTCCCTTTCCCTGGACCAGATTTCCCATCTCTTTCCCCAGTTGGAAAACATCCAGCTTATTGGAACAAAAGGCCCCCAGCAAATCTTTTCCGCCACGCTCAAATCCAACTTCGCCCCCGTTATCCTGCGGCTGGTTCCTACTGAGGAAGCGGACGTCTTCGGCTGGACGCCCGAATTCGTCATCCGTTCCCGCGCCATCGTGGAGCAGTCCCACCAGGGTCTTCTCCGCGTTTACGAAGTGGGACAGGCCGGCCCCTTCACCTTCATTATCTCCGCCCATTCACCATATCCGCGCCTGGCGGATATGGAAAAAATTCCGCAAATCAAGCCCCAGGCGGCGCTCACCATCGTCCGCAACCTGGCGGAAGGCCTGCTGACTCTGCACCGGAAGGGAATCTTTCATGGAGGCATCACGCCCAAGCAAATCACCATACGTCCCGACGGCGGAGACGCACTGCTGCTTCCCATCAACATTTACCCCGCCCAGCCTCCTGTGGACATGGGGGACTTCGCCTCCCCGGAATGGGTCACCGGAGCGGAACCCGCATTCACGCCGGGCATGGATATCTACGCCCTGGGACTGACGCTTTACATCCTGCTCACCCGCACCACTCCCCTGGAGGCGCAATTCGCCATGCCTTCCTCCCTGATCCGGTGCAGTGATGAAGTGGATGCCGTAGTCTCCCGCGCCATCAATCCGTCCCCCAGGGAACGCTACCGGGACATGGGGGAATTCATCACTGACCTGGACAAGGCCATTGCCCGCCCCGCGGGAGGAATCTCCGTAGCCCCGGCAACGCCGTCCGTACAGCCCGCGATGGTCCTGAACGGGCCGCGGAAAGGGCAGTCAAATGTTTATTATTACCTCATTCCGGCCCTGATCGTGGGCATCGTGCTGACGTACACCTGCATCCTGTACAAAAAGGATGTGGCGAAAATGCGCAGCGACTACAACGAACAGGTGCAAAAGGCAAACGAGGCGAAAGCCGACGTCGTGCGGAAAGCCAACAAGGCGGCCAAGGAAGCGCGCCACCATGCGCCCGCAGTCCCTGCCGTTCCCGCCCCGGCAGCCTCCGTTCCGCAACCTCCAATTCCGGCGCCCCAGCCGGCTGCCCCTGAAAAATCAGCTCCCCACGTCCCCGCCGAACCCGGTGAAATCAACTGGAGCGTGCAGCCCGGCGTGAAAGTCCGCCAAAGTTCCACCCGCAACATGCTGGCGGCCTACGGCCCCGAAAAAGCCGTTGACGGAAACACCAGTTCCGAGCTTTCCGACGTTTCCATCAGTGCCACCGGCGTCGTGGAAGGAAAAAATGCCTGGTTCGGCATCGACTTCGGGGCGGAAACCAACCGTCCCGTGGAAAAAATCGTCATTTACACGCCCGCCAACCTGACCCTGCTGGGAACCATGGAGGAATTCAAGGTGATGCTGTACGACAACGAAAAAAACGTGCTTGCGGAAAAAACCTTCACCACCACGCCTTCGGAAAAATCCACCAACATCAGCACATGGAAGCTGAACTCTGCGGTCAAGGCGCGCGCACTGCGCATTGAATCCACCAGCCCCGCCCGGCCGCTGGCCCTGACGGAAGTAGAAGTATTCGGACCGGAAGAAAAAGCTGAACCGGAAACCGCTCCGGCCCCGGAAGAAGTAGAATAACCTCCATGAACTCTTCCTCCCCCGGACCTCATCCACTTCTTTTCCGGGCGGGAAGATGGCTGCCTTTCCTGCTGGGAACGCTTTCCCTGTTCCTGATCGCTGGAACGTGTTTCATCATCTTTGTTCAGCTCCCCTGGATCCAGGAAACCGTCCGGAAAATGATCGGACAAACAGTGTCCGAACTGGTAACGCTTCATAAGCTTCCCTCCGGCATGGAAATCACATATCCCGGCTCGGAAATCGGAGTCATCATGTTCCCGGTTTCCCTGGCCTGCTTCGCCTGCTGGCTCCTGCTCATCTACCGCCTGGCATGGGATGCCCGGCGCACCGCAGGAAACCTCATGCAGCCCAGCCCTGCCAAATGCGTTCTTTGCTTCATTCTTCCCGTCGGCAACCTGTGGATGCCCGTGAAAGCCCTGCTAAACATCAACAGCATTCTGTCCCCGACAAGCCAAACTTCCGGAAAAGTGCTCATCTGGACAGCCTGGGCCCTCAGCGTACCCGTCACGTTCCTGACACTCCTTTATACCTTGATCCACCCATTCATCACGTTCATGGAGACATTCGGAGGGTGGCAGGAAGAAGCGGATTCCTTCCCCATGGAACCGGTCGTTCAAGACATACAGTCCCTCTTCAGCGCCATGCTGGGGCCTGTTCTGTTTTATAACGGCATCGTATTCATGCTAAGCCTGCTGGCTTCCAACCTGATGATCTATTATCTGGACGCCCGCAGCCGCCGGATGCAGCCGCCCTGCAACTGAATAAATCATCCATAGCCCGTGCCGGGTACAGAGGGCCCCCCCTCCCTTCCCTTCATATATCTCTCTCCCTTGAAGAATACCACGCGGCATCCCCTATTCCCCCTATTCCCCCTATTCCCCCTATTCCCCCTATTCCCCCTATTCCCCCTATTCCCCCTATTCCCCCTATTCCCCCTATTCCCCCTATTCCCCCTATTCCCCCTATTCCCCCTATTCCCCCTATTCCCCCCAGGAACCACAACGGAACAAACGACAAAAACGCAAAAAGCCCGGTCCGTCTCACGACGAACCGGGCCAGCAAAATATAACAGTCCTTCCAATTACCGGGTGGCAGACTTGACGATCATGGCGTCCTTGCCGATGCGGCCGCGCAGATAGTGAAGCTTGGCACGGCGGACCTTGCCGCGGTTCACCACTTCAATCTTGGCAATGCGGGGGGTGTGCAGGGGGAACACGCGTTCCACGCCTTCGCCATAGGAAATTTTACGGACGGTAAACGCCTCATTGATGCCGGAACCGCGCTTGGCGATCACGATGCCCTGGAAAATCTGGATACGTTCCTTGCCGCCTTCAATAACACGAGTGTGAACCTTGATGGTATCACCTACGTTAAATGGGGTCACATCCGCCTTGAGTTGCTCTTGCTCGATTTTGTTGATAATGTTCATCTTGTGTTATCTGTTGCTGGTGAATATCAGTAAAAGGAAAACTTACGGGACGCAGAATATGGTCCATAATCCCCTAAAAGGCAATCCAAATTTGACATGCGGGCGCAATTTTATTTTTTAACGGGGGCGGGCGGCGGGGGAGTCACCCTCCTGCGCCATTCCTCAAGCGCGGGCAGAAAGTCCGCGGAAGGCATCCGGGCCTGGACGCTGTCCATCTGGAGCAGGCAGGCCTTGTTCCCTCCCCGGGCACGGTCCACCAGCAGAGACTCCAGCAGAAGGCGGGAATGGTCCCGGGCATCGGGGGCGGAACTTAGCGCGGTGGAAACCATGTTCCCGGCCTGAACATATTCCTTCCTGTACAGGTATTCCAGGGCCAGCGCTTCATAAAGAAAGGAGGACGGGGCCTTCCGCGCGGATTCCAGCAGGCGCTCCGCCCGTTCCCGCCAGCGGTCCCCGAACTGGAGCCGGGAAGCCCACCATCCCTGGAAATAGCGGTCCTCTTCCGAAGGCTGCACATCCATGCTTTTCATACGGGCGTAGGGACGGTACAGAGGGTCCCCAAATACCACACCCTGCCAGGAAACCACGGACATGCTCATCCAGGAAGCTTCCGCCACGGTATAACCGTCCAGCAGGCGGTCCACAAACACGTCAAAGCGGTGGCTCGCGCCCAGGAAAGGCTCATATACATTCCCCACCGTCACGTCGGCCCCTTTCTCCAGCAGGGCGGAGCTCCATCCCCTGCCCGGCGTCCTGAACTCGGACGCGCTGAACGAATGAAGATGCATGGCTACCGCCCCTGGCCGGAAGCGGAAGGAAGGATCGGCAAACGGACCATTCGCATCCGGCGCGTACCATCCGCAATACAGGGCCACGTCCCGGCTCAGCGGAAATTTGGCGGGCAGCGTCTGGGGCCAGTCGTCCAGATACACGGGAATCCCGGCCTCCCGGACGCACCTGAACACGGCATCCATCCATTTGTCCCCCTCCGCATGGGGACCGCCCCGGTCCACCACGGCCCACCCCCACAGCCCCTTCTTTTCCACGGCCGCAGGTTCCGTCACCAGACGCATGCAGGTGGCAGCCGTCAGGCCGTCCATGCGGCACACCAGGAACGTAGGCAGCCCGGAGCCCACAAAATCCTCCCTTTTATTGAAATAGGGATTTGCCAGCCAGGATTGCCTTTCATAGCCGTCAAACGCCAGCAGGGCCAGTTCGGAATCCACGGAGGCACGGTCCGTCTTCATCTGGTTGATATCCTTTCCGGGCGGCGGCACGGGCTGTTCGTGCCGTATCTTCATCGGCAGGTCGGACATCAGGAGAAGCACGAAAATCTTCCGGTCCATCATGGGGGAAGAGAAAATGCCGGAAGGCACCCACCACTTCTGCTCCCGCGCGGCCTTCAGCAGCGGAAGTCGGATCAGGTCGTCAAACTCCTTTCTGGATATCTCGTTCGCGCGCGGACAATCCAAGGCAATGAGGTTCCGTTCCGGCACGCCGCGCACCCGCGCGTACTCCACGGCCATGCGGCGGCTCAGGGTTGACTTCCCATTGTAAACCACAGCCACGTGCGACGGCTGGAGCTCATAGGCTGCGGCGGCGGAAAACCACGCCGCCAGAAACAGCAATACGGCTAATCCCCTCTTGAACATGCCCCTATCCTACCTGATCGGCGGAAGCAATCAAGCAGGTGAAACAGCCCGGATGCGATTTCGCCATTTTTCCGCTTTTCGCTTCACTTCTAAAAAAAATCCGCTTTAATGGCTCGTGATGCATTGCAGGCTGATGCCTGCATTCATAAACACCATACGCATATGATTCAGCAAATTGACCATATCGGCATCGCCGTCAAGAGTCTTGACGCTACCGTTCCCTATTATCGTGACGCACTTGGCCTCGGAGAACCCCACATCGAGGAAGTTCCCACACAAAAGGTGCGCGTCGCCATGTTCGACGTTGCCGGAGTCCACATTGAACTGCTTGAACCCACCTCTCCGGAAAGCGCCATTGCCAAGGCCATCGAGAAAAAGGGCGAAGGCATCCACCACATCGCTTTCAAGACCAACGACATCGCCGGGAACATCTCCCAGGCAAAGGATGCCGGCCTCATCGTGCTGAATGATCCGCCCGTGCCCGGCGCCCACAATACCCAGGTCACCTTCCTGCATCCCAAGTGCACCTTCGGCGTGCTCACCGAATTCTGCCAGCATCCCGGCGGCTGCGGATGCGGACACTAAACATATTTCCTGAATATACCACATAACACTATACAAATGGCTATTGATCCCAAATTGATTGACGATCTCAACAGCCGCCGCAAGAAGGTAATCCTCAGCGGCGGCCAGGAAAAGATCGACAAGAGGCATGAAAAGGGCGAAATGACCGCCCGCGACCGCATGGGGTACCTTTTTGAAGAAGGCACCTTCTCTGAAATAGGCATGCACGTGCGCCACAACTGCCACAACTTCGGCATGGAAAAGAAGGAAATCCCCGGCGACGGCGTCGTCTCCGGCTTCGGCCTGGTGAACGGACGCCCCGTCGCCTGCGCCGCTTCCGACTTCCTTGCCCAGGGCGGTTCCCTCGGCTACATGCACGCCATGAAAATCGCAGACGCGCAGAAATACTCCCTGAAAGCCGGCATCCCGATGGTGACGGTGAACGACTCCGGCGGCGCGCGCCTGCAGGAAGGCGTGGCGGCCCTGTCCGGCTACGCGCAGGTATTCTACAACAACGTGCTGGCCTCCGGCGTGGTTCCGCAGATATCCATGATCCTGGGCCCCTGCGCGGGCGGCGCGGCCTACTCCCCGGCCCTGACGGACTTCATTATCATGCGCAACTCCGGCAACGCCGGCATGTACATCACCGGACCCAAGGTGATCGAACAGGTGACGTATGAAAAGTGCACGATGGATGACATCGGCTCCGCGGCCATCCACGCTTCCGTTTCCGGGAACGTCCACTTCGTCGCGGACAGCGACGCCCACGCGCTGGACATCCTGAAGCGCCTCCTGTCCTTCCTGCCCGCCAACAACACGGAAGAACCTCCCCACAAGTTGGACACCCCGCTGGACCTGAGCATGGACGGCGGCATGAACGACCTGATCCCCGGCGACAACCGCACGCCCCTGGACGTGCAGCCCATCATCAGCCGCCTGGTGGATAACGGAGACTTCCTGGAAGTGCAGAAGGACTTCGCCAAAAACATTGTCGTCGGCTTCGGCCGCATCTGCGGTGTGGTGGTAGGCATCATCGCCAACCAGCCCAACGTGAAAGCCGGCTGCCTGGACATCGACTCCTCCGACAAGGCCGCCCGCTTCATCCGTTTCTGCAACGCGTTCAACACCCCCCTGGTCAACCTGGTGGACGTGCCCGGCTTCCTGCCCGGCAAAAACCAGGAACGCGGCGGCATCATCCGCCACGGCGCCAAGCTCATCTTCGCCTATTCCCAGTCTACAGTGCCCAAGGTTACCCTGATCATGCGCAAGGCCTACGGCGGCGCGTACATCGCCATGTGCTGCAAGGACCTCGGCGCTGACGCCGTCTTCGCATGGCCCGGCGCGGAAATCGCCGTGATGGGTGCGGAAGGCGCCGTTCCGGTGCTTTACGGCCGCGAGCTCAAGGCCGTGGAAGACCCTGCGGAAAAGGCCAAGCGCCAGGGAGAGCTTCTGGAAGAATACCGCGAAGCCTTCTACAATCCCTACGTAGCCGCCGGCATGGGCCAGATCACGGAAGTCATCAACCCGGAAGAAACCCGCGCCAAGATTGCCTTCGCCCTGCGCACCCTGCTGAACAAGAAGGAAGTGCGCCCGGCCAAGAAGCACGGCAACATGCCGCTTTAACATCCATCTTCACGGATTCATATGCTACTTACAACACTCGCCTTCGCACAGGGCATGGCCAACGTCATGAACAATCTGAACTACCAGATTGTAGGCATCATGGTAGTCATGCTGTGCCTGGGTGGCCTGGCCATCATTCTGACTGTCAGCGGTTCCATAGCCGCCGCCATTCAGAACAGGGCCAAAGCCAAGGCCGCTATCCCCGCCTCCGTGCCTGCAGCCGCTACCGCGGCCGCAGGCAAGCAGGGCATGACTCCGGAAATGCTCGCCCTCCTCTCCGCAGCCGTGGACTCCGCCATGACGGAGCTCACGCCGGAAATGGTGGCCGTCATCTCCGCAGCCGTGGATGCGGGCCTGGACGGCATGAGCCACCGCATCGTGGAAATCAAGCAATCCCCGGGTTCCGGCTATGCGGCCGCGGGCAGGGCGGAAATCTTCGCCTCCCACCGCATCCGGCCCTCCCGCTGATCCATCCATTATTCACCTTACACCACAGTCCCGCCTGCAGGCGGACAGCATCTAACTTAACATTCCATACCAATACATTATTATGAAGAAACTTCGCATCACCGTTGACGGCAAGGTATTTGACGTATCCGTAGAACTCCTGGACCAGGTCTCCTCCACGACGGCGGCTCCCGTTCCCGCAGCAGCTTCCGCCCCCGCAGCTTCCGCTCCCGTTGCGGCCCCTGCTCCGGCTCCCGCACCCGCTCCTGCCGCCGCCGGCGCCGGAGACATCCCCAGCCCGCTTGCCGGCAAGGTCGTCTCCCTGGATGTAGCCCCCGGTACCGCCGTCAAGGCCGGCGACCAAATCATGACCCTGGAAGCCATGAAGATGAACACCATCATCTACGCTCCCTCCGCCGGCACGATTACCTCCTTCTGCGTGAACGCAGGCGACACGGTGCAGGAAGGGCAGCCCCTGGCCAAAATCGGTTAACTCCGGCCGCAATCGTCCGGAACCGCCAGCGGTTCCGGAACCTGATTCAGACTACAACCTGTTATAACGAATATTCCATATGGGTCTTTTAGATTCATTAATCACCTTTTTACAGGGGATGGGCATCTTCTCCCTATCATGGCAAATGGTAGGAATGTGGGGGATTGCCGTTCTGCTCCTGTATCTGGGTGTGGCCAAGCAATACGAACCGCTTCTGATGGTTCCGATTGCCTTCGGCGCCCTCATCGCCAACATTCCGGACAACGGAATGCTCATCTCCCAGATGAACCAGCAGGTCATCTCCTCCAATGAAAAGGGACAGGTCACGGCCACGTCCCTGAACAACGTGGGGTACCTGCGCGTTCATGTAGCTCCGCTCCAGGAGGCGCCCGTCAAGGTGCCGGACAACCTCACCACGCCTGAAGCGCGCGCCCAGTATCTGGAACGCATGCACCAGCCCATGCAGGTTTATCCCGGCAAGCAGCTGACCGTCTCCCAGATCAAAACCGTGCGTGAATCCCAGGAAAGGGCCAAGGCGGATGCCGCGGCGCTGGGTGACGACAGCCTGGTAGTTGATCCCAACCTGAAGGACTTCTCCAATGTCAGCGAGGACAACGGCAATGATCCCGTTTTCCTGCTCACGCGGGAAGCCGGCACCATCGTCGTCCGCCAGCAGGGGATGGACTACTTTGACACCAGCGGCAGCCGGATTCCGGTGGACCTGAAAACCGACAGGCTGGAACCCCTGGTGGTTTCCGCCGCGGGCAAATACGTGGCCGTAGGCCAGCAAACCCGGGAATTCATGATCACCTCCATCCACGGCGGCCTGTATGACTGGATCGGCCTGGGCATCAAGGCGGAAATCTTCCCGCCCATCATCTTCCTGGGCGTGGGCGCCCTGACGGACTTCGGCCCGCTGCTGGCCGCTCCGCGCACCCTTCTTCTGGGTGCTGCGGCCCAGGTCGGCGTGGCGGCCACCTTCTTCATGGCCCTGTTTATGCGCTTCTCTCCGGAAGAAGCCGCTTCCATCGGCATCATTGGCGGTGCGGACGGCCCCACCTCCATCTTCCTGACCATGAAGCTGGCCCCGCACCTCCTCGGCGCCGTGGCCGTGGCCGCGTACACGTACATGGCTCTGGTTCCGCTGATACAGCCGCCCATCATGGCGCTGCTGACCACCAAGAAGGAACGCGTCATCCGCATGAAATCCCTGCGGCAGGTCAGCAAGGGAGAAAAACTCTTCTTCGCCGTGCTGGTCACCATCGTCACCATCCTGCTGATTCCGGACGCCGCTCCGCTCATCGGCATGCTGATGCTGGGCAACTTCATGCGCGAATGCAAGGTTACGGAACGCCTGGTGCAGGCCTCCCAGAATGAAATCATCAACATCGTCACCATCTTCCTGGGCACCTCCGTGGGCCTGACGATGCAGGGGGACCGCTTCCTGCAGCCGGAAACGCTGCTAATCATCCTTCTGGGCATCGTAGCCTTCGGTGTAGCGACTGCCGGCGGCGTCATCGCCGCCAAGCTGATGAACCTCATCTGGCGCAAGAACCCGGTCAACCCCCTGATCGGTTCCGCGGGCGTCTCCGCCGTTCCCATGGCGGCGCGCGTCTCCCACAACGTGGGCCAGAAATACGATCCCTCCAACTACCTTCTCATGCACGCCATGGGACCGAACGTTGCGGGCGTCATCGGCACCGCCGTCATCGCGGGCTACTACATCGCCACACTGGCGAGATAACCTGAATAAACATCATCCCAGGCCTCGGCCCATCCCATGAACTCCACACCCCCATGCCCCACTCCTGCAGAGGAGGAAGGACCATGCGGCGACTGGACCTATCATGAATGGGCCGAGGCTTTTTCCACCAACGACCTGGCCCGCACGCTCCCCCCGCGGCATATCGCCGTCTGCCGGGTGCAGACCGGAGGCCGGGGCAGATTCAACCGCCAATGGATAGGGGAGAAAGGCGGCCTGTGGGCCTCCTTCACCGTTCCCCTGGACACGCCGCATGAAGCTTCCTCGGAAATCTGCTGGGGGCATCTGCCCCTCGTCGCAGGGGTTGCGCTGCTGGACATGCTGCGGGACATGGGCATACGGAACACCCGCCTGCGCTGGCCGAACGATTTGCTGGTGGGCCGCTCCAAGCTGGCGGGCATCCTGGTGGAACGTCCTTCGGACCATATGGCGGTCATCGGCATCGGCGTCAACGTCTTCAATGACGTGGCCGGAATCGCCGGCATGGTGCAGGACCCGCCCGCACGTCTCTCGGACTTGCTGCCGGACTGTCCTTCCGTTCACGGCGTCATGGCCGCTCTGGCCTCCCATCTGGACCGGGTTTTCACCGCATTTTCACGCGGAGGCATCTCCGCCCTGCGGGATTCCCTGGCCCTAGCCTGGGCGGAACCCCGGCCCGTGACCGTCTTCACGGATGACGAAACCGTCCAGGGAATATTTACAGGGATTGACGATCAGGGCAATCCTGTGTTATCCCTTCCGGCCGGCCGCGCCAGAACCATTCCGGCACACCTGGTCAACAGGCTCAAGGAAGAATGAGCCTATCCCTCCCTTTCCCATAAATACGGAGGATTCTTTCATTTTCATTCAACAAAAATCAACTGACATGAGTTACAAGGAATTGACACCAGAAGAAGCAGCAGCTCTCATTGAACATGGTGAAAATATCGGCTTCAGCGGTTTCACCGCCGCCGGAGTACCCAAGGCGGTCCCCCGCGCCATTGCCGCCAGGGCAATCGCGGAACATGAAGCGGGCCGTCCCTTCAAGGTAAACATCTTTACGGGAGCCTCCACCAGCGCCTCCGCGGACGGCGCCCTGGCGGAAGCGGACGCCGTGGACTGCCGCACGCCCTACCAGTCCTCCCCCGCCCTGCGCAAAAACATCAACAGCGGCCGCACCCGCTACAACGACATGCACCTGTCCCATACGGCCATGTACATGCGCTACGGCCACATCCCCGCCGTAAAAACCGCCATCATTGAAGTGGCGGACATCACTCCGGAAGGGGAAATCACGCTGACCACCGGTGCGGGCAACACCCCCACCTACTGCGAGCTCGCGGAACGTATCATCGTGGAGGTGAACGCCTACCATCCGAAGGAACTCAAGGGCATGCACGACCTGATGATGCCGCTGGACCCGCCCAACCGCCAGCCCATCCCCCTCACCAAGCCTTCCGAACGCGTCGGTTCCCTGACCTGGAAAATCGACCCCTCCAAGGTCGTCGGCATCGTCCGCACCAATGAACCGGACGGCATCGGCGCCTTCAAGCCCGGAGACCCCATCACGGACAAAATCGGGGAAAACGTCGCCAAATTCCTGGAAGAAGAACTGGAAGCCGGGCGTATTCCCGCCTCCTTCCTGCCTATCCAGTCCGGCGTAGGCAACATTGCCAACGCCGTCCTGGGCGCCCTGGGCCGCAACAAGAAAATTCCGAACTTCCAGATGTACACGGAAGTAATTCAGGACTCCGTCATCACGCTGATGAAGGAAGGACGCTGCACCTTCGCTGGCGGCTGTTCCCTGACCGTCTCCGACGCCATGCTGGCGGAAATGTACAAGGATCTGGACTTCTACAAATCCAAGGTGATTCTGCGCCCGCAGGAAATCTCCAACAACGCTGAAATCGTGCGCCGCCTGGGCCTCATCTGCATCAACACGGCCATTGAAGTGGACCTCTTCGGCCAGGTGAACTCCACGCACTTCTTTGGCAAGCAAATGATGAACGGCATCGGCGGTTCCGGGGACTTCGCCCGCAACGGCTACCTCACCATCTTCACCTGCCCCTCCACGGCCAAGGGCGGAGCCATCTCCTCCATCGTGCCGATGGTTTCCCACCACGACCACACGGAACACGACGTGGACATCATTGTCACGGAATACGGTGTGGCCGACCTGCGCGGCAAATGCCCCCGCGACCGCGCGGAGGAAATCATCACCAAGTGCGTCCATCCGGACTATCAGGAAAAACTGCGCCAGTACATCGCGCTCACGCCCCAGGGCCATACGCCCCACTGCCTGGCCAAAGCCTTTGAAATGCACACCAAGTTCCAGGAAACCGGCGACATGAGAAACGCCGACTTTTCCGCCTGATCCGCATTGACCATTCGCGTCTCCGCGTTAAACTTGCAGGGCCGCTTCCTCGCCGGAAGCGGCCCTTTTTCATGACTCCGCCGCTGCCATGCCGAACGACTCCCCTTCCCCCCGCCCCGAAGACTGGATGATTTATCCGGGCGTCAGGCAGGCCGTCCGCATCTGCGCGCTTGCGTTCTGCGCCGGAATCGTCCTGACCGTCCTGCACCATCTGCTGATGCCCGTACTCTTTCATCTCCCGGACAGCGCGGCATGGAGCGTGCCCGCGGCGCTCCTGGCGGAAATTGTCACCATCATTTCCCTGTCCGTGCTTGTTGCGTGGGGCGCCCGCGCCCTGCTGGCATCGCGCGGCAGCTATGTCACCCGCACACTGAGTTTCCTGATGGTTTTCCCCGCCCTGTATGCAGCCCTCCTTCTTCTCTCCGCCAGCCCTGCCGCCGTCAGGCTCATGGCGGCAGACACGGTTCTGGAAACAACATTCCTGCTGGCAGCCGCCACCGCCTTTTTTTCCCTGCCGTACATAAAAGGCTATCCGGCCGCCTGGAGGAAGCGTTTCCTGGCCTGGGCCGTTCTCGCGGCATGCTATGCCCTCCAAGGAGCCCTGATCGTTCTGGCCATGTCACTCTGGATGAACCTGGCGGCCAAGCCTACGCAGTTCCTGCCGGAAATACTCATGGCGCTCTCCTGCGCGCTGGAACTGGCCCTGTGCCTTTTTTCCGTCCTTCTGGCGTGGGCATTGTTCCGTCGCGTGCCCCGGATCGTCTCCATGCCTGAAAAGAACGATCCCCGCTTTCCTGAAGAAGAAAAGTGAATCAGCCGGAACAGCCGTTAAAAGAGACCGGGAAAAATGTTCCAGGCATGTACTTTCCACGCTGTCGCAGCCGCCGCCGGCGCACGACATCCCATTCCCGTTCCGGATTCCTTTGACGGGTTGCACACCCTCCACACTGGAACAAGCTGCCGCAGATCTCAGGCAGAATAAAGGATGCTCCCTGGAATTCCGGGGGAAGCAACACAGACCGGGCCGCCATAAGACTATCCACTTTCCCTGACGGCGGGAATCTCCAAATGGGGTGGCATCCCTCCCCCGGCTTCTCTCTGGCCGGAGCATGGAATTCGCGGAGAAGGAAGGAAATCCCCTTCTTCTCTCAAGGAAGCAAATCCAGCAGATACTGGCCGTAGCTGTTGTTGCGCATGGTTTCCGCCTGTTTCTGCAGAACTTCCGCGGAAATCCAGCCGTTGTTGAAGGCGATTTCTTCCAGGCACGCCACCTTGAACCCCTGGTGGTGTTCCAGCGTGCGGACAAACATGGACGCCTCCAACAGCGTATCATGCGTTCCGGTATCCAGCCAGGTATAGCCGCGGGCCAGTTTTTCCACGCGCAGCAGCCCCTGCTTCAGGTACTCCTGGTTCACGGACGTGATTTCCAGTTCCCCGCGGGCGGATTTGGGAATCTGCCCGGCGATGTCCACCACCTGGTTGTCGTAAAAATACAGCCCCGTCACGGCCATGTCCGACTTAGGATTGGCGGGCTTTTCCTCAATGGAGACCGCCTTTCCCTCCTCGTCAAACTCCACCACGCCGAAACGCTGCGGATCATGCACCTGGTAGCCGAAAACGGTTGCCCCGCTTTCCAGGGCGGCGGCCCTTCTCAACTTCTCCGTCAGGCCGCGGCCGTAAAAAATATTGTCCCCCAGCACCAGGGCCACCGAATCTCCGCCGATGAACTCCTTCCCAATGGTAAACGCCTGGGCCAGCCCTTCCGGCCTGGGTTGGACCTTGAAATCGAAAGTCACGCCGAACCTGCTTCCGTCACCCAGCAGCTCGCGGTACAGCGGCAAGGCCTCCGGGGAGGAAATGACGAGAATCTCCCGTATTCCGGCCAGCATCAGCACGGAAATGGGATAATACACCATCGGCTTGTCGTAAATGGGCAGCAGCTGCTTGCTGACGGAAAGCGTCACGGGATGCAGGCGGGTGCCGCTCCCTCCGGCCAGAACAATACCTTTCATATCAATCTCCTATCCATTAATACCCAAACGCTCCAAACGGTAGTCCCCGGAAAGGATGCGCCGCCACCACTCTTCATGGGTCAAATACCATTCGATGGTCTTCCTGAATCCGGAGGAATGGTCCTGCTTGGGCTCCCAGCCCAGCTCCCGGCGTATCTTGGAAGCGTCGATCGCGTAGCGCAGGTCATGCCCCGGCCTGTCCCGGACAAACGTAATCTGGTCCCGGTAGCTTCCGCCGTCCGCGCGCGGCCGCAATTCGTCCAGATGGGAGCACAGCAGCTCCACCAGTTCCAGATTCGTTTTTTCGTTATTGCCGCCTATATTGTACGTTTCCCCGGGTTTCCCGGAAGAAACAACGGTGAACAGCGCTTCGCAATGGTCCAGCACATACAGCCAGTCCCGCACGTTCTCCCCCTTGCCGTACACGGGGATGGGCTCCCCGGCCAGGGCCTTCAGGATCACCACGGGAATCAGCTTCTCGGGAAACTGGTAGGGGCCGTAATTATTGGAGCAGTTCGTGACCAGTACGGGCAGGCCGTACGTATCGTGCCAGGCGCGCACCAGATGGTCGCTGGCCGCCTTGCTGGAGGAATACGGGGAATGGGGGCTGTACGGCGTGGCTTCCGTAAACAGGCCGTCCCGGCCCAAAGTACCGTACACTTCGTCGGTGGAAATGTGATGGAAGCGGAAACGCTGCTTCCTTTCCCCCTCCAGGGAGCGGTAGTAATCCAGGGAGGCCTGAAGCATGGAAAAAGTCCCCATCACGTTCGTGGTAATGAAATCGCCCGGATCGTCAATGGAGCGGTCCACATGGGATTCCGCCGCCAGGTGCATCACCCAGTCCGGGGAATACTCCTTCATGGTGCGCCGCATCAGTTCGGCATCCCGCACGTCCGCATGCAGAAAACGGTACGCGGGCAGGTCTGCCACGTCATCCAGGGAATGAATGTTGCCCGCATAAGTCAGGGCGTCAATGTTCAGGACTTCACAGCCGCGCTCCAGCAGCAGCCTGACCAGATTGGAGCCGATGAATCCGGCTCCGCCCGTAACGATAACTCTCATCATACTGTTTTCAGGAAAATTTCCGCTTTTATGATACTAGGACGGATGCGGCTTTTCAAAACAAATCCGCCCATGCTTCCAGAAAGAAGCGCATGGGCGGAAAAAAGATGCGTCCGGCGCGGAACGAATCAGCAGCTCAGTTCGCGGCAAAGGTTGATGATGTCCGGATTGACGGAATACTGCTGGCCGGCCACGGCATCCAGGGAGGCATAGCCGTACTGTCCGTCGTGGTACACCATGATCTGGTTGATGTCCCCCTTGTGCAGGGCTTCCACGGCGCGCGTGGCAAAGCGGGTGCCCATCAGGCGGTCGCGGGCGGAAGGAGAGCCGCCGCGCTGTACATGGCCCAGAACGGTCAGGCGGGTATCCATGCCGGCGCGTTCCGTCAGCCAGCGGGTGAGGTACTGGGCCACGCGGGTGCCTTCCGCCACCACGGCGATGATGCAGCTCCCTTCCTCGTTGATGGCGGGCTGGAGGCGCTTGTAAATGGATTCCAGATCGTAGGGAATTTCGGGGACGATACAAATGTCCGCCGCGCTGCACAGGGCGGTGGTCATCGCCAGGTAGCCGCAATCTCGGCCCATGGTCTCAATCACGAACGCACGGTGATGGGAGCGGGCGGTATCGCGCACGGAATCGATGCAGTCCAGAATGACGTTCTGGGCCGTATCCACGCCCAGGCAGTAGTCCGTCCCGGCGATGTCGTTGTCGATCGTGGCCGGAATGCCGGCGAAGGGCACTTCAAAATCGTTGAAAAAGTCGTTCAGGGCGCGGAAGGAGCCGTCGCCGCCCATAATGATGAGCTTGTTGATGTCGCGCGCCTTCAGATGTTCGTAGGCCTGCTTGCGGAATTCGTAGTCGAAAAAGCGCTTGGAGCGGGAGGAGCGGAGGAGAGTTCCGCCACGGTAAATCATGTCACTGGTCAGTTCCCGGGTAGCCTCCTTGATCTTTCCATCGATCAGCCCTTCCAGACCGTCATAGACAACGTAGGGATTCATTCCAAGCTGGCGGGCATGATCCACGGCAGACTTGATCGCCGGATTCATGCCGGCGGCGTCACCGCCCGATGTCATAATGGCTATTCCACTCATAAGTAATAAGGTTAACTTGTCCGGGGGGAAATGTTACCGTGCCGGACAAATAATGCAAGCGCGGAGTTTTTGCTGGCGCAATAAACGAAAAGGCCCCATGATAAGGAGGCATGAACGCCACCGCATCCGCCATTCTGAACGCCACGGCCGACCTCCGGGACGGAACAGCCCGGCTCCGGTTCGGGGAGCCAGTACACTTCACCTACAATCCGCTTTCCTACGCATGGGCTCCGCACGAACAATACGTCCTGAAATACGGAAACGGTGAAAAAAGGCATCTTTTCCTGGGCATGAATCCCGGCCCCTTCGGCATGGCCCAAACGGGCGTACCCTTCGGAGAAGTGGACGCCGTCGTCAACTGGATGCACATCCGCGAAGAAGTGGGCAGGCCGGAACACACCCACCCCAAACGCCCCGTGGAGGGGTTTGACTGCCCGCGTTCGGAAGTGAGCGGCCGCCGCCTGTGGGGACTGTTTGCGGAAACCTTCGGCACGGCGGAAAACTTCTTCCGCCACAACTACGTGGCCAACTATTGCCCCCTTGTTTGGATGAGCGCCACAGGCGCCAACATCACTCCGGACAAGCTGCCCGCAGAACAGCGCGCCGCTGTGGACGCCGTGTGCATGCGGCATCTGGTAGCCCTCATCACCATCCTGAATCCGCATACCCTCGTGGGCGTGGGGGCGTACGCCACGCAAAAGCTCCGAGCTGCCGCCGCGCTCCTGCCGGACAAATCGTTCACCATCGGCACCCTGCTCCATCCGAGCCCCGCCAGCCCCGTCGCCAACAAGCTCTGGCCGGAACGCCCCATCCAGCAGCTCAAGGAACTGGGCATTTTACAGGACTGAACGTCCAGAACGAAGAAAGGGGCGCCCCGGAAAGCGCCGCAAAAAACAAAAGCCGGAAACTGGCCGCCCGGGTGACAGCCGGTCCCCATGCCCGTACGGCGAGAAAAGGAAGGCACCCTTTCCGCGCAAATCTGAAAAGCGGCTCAGGCATCGGGGCCGAGGGGGAGACGGCATGCGCCCGCGGCAAAAAGAAGGCTCCTTCCCAAATCTAAGGGTTAAGGGCATGGAAAGGATGCCCGGCCCTTCCCTGTACCGGATTTGCTCAAACACGCTTCTTTCCCGGCGGAAAAAATGAATGCCGGCAGATACCGGGAAGGAAAAAACTCAAACGGTCGTTCCCGGAGGCCGCAACAACGGTTCCCGGACAATTCCCGGTCCATTCGCCCGGCTCTTTGTCGTCCGCTTTATCCCTGACTCCGCACCCTCCCGCCTGCGCCCGGCGGAAAGGGCTTTTTACTGGACAGGCCGGAGACGGTCCCGTACAGTTTCCGCGATACTCAAGCGTTCCGAATTTTATGGCAATTTCAGATTACATCGTGACCATTGGCCTGGAAGTCCACTGCCAGATCAAGACAAAGAGCAAAATGTTCTGCTCCTGCGAGACCGGCTTTGGCTTTGAACCCAATACGCGTGTCTGCCCCACCTGCCTGGGATTGCCCGGCGCCCTGCCTGTCCTGAACGAATTCGCGATTGAACGCACCCTGCTGACCGGGCTGATGCTGGGCTGCTCCAGCCCGGAAATATCCCAGTGGGACCGCAAAAACTATTTCTATCCGGACATGGCGAAGAACTACCAGACCTCCCAGCTTGACCTGCCCCTGTGCCTGGGCGGCGAAGTGCCTCTGTACCCGTGGTCCTATCCCAACGACGTAATCAAGGCCGGAGTGCCCCCGTTCCGCACGGTCAAGCTTACGCGCATCCATCTGGAGGAAGACGCCGCCAAAATCACCCACCACGCCACCTATTCCCTGATCGACTACAACCGCGCCGGGTCCGCGCTGATGGAAATCGTCTCCGACCCGGACATCGACACTCCTGAAGAAGCTTACGCCTACCTCAAATCCCTTCAGCAAATCCTGAACTACGGCGACATTTCCGACGCCGACATGGAAAAGGGCCAGATGCGTTGCGACGTGAACATCTCCCTGCGGCCAAAAGGCCAGAAGGAGCTGGGCGCCAAGGTGGAAATGAAAAACCTCAACTCCATGTCCGCGGTGCGCCGCGCCCTGCATTACGAAATCCGGCGCCAGGCGGAAGAACTGGACATGGGCATTCCCCAGGTTCAGTCCACGCGCCGCTGGGACGACGAACGGGGGGAAAGCTCCGTGATGCGCACGAAGGAAGACGCGCACGACTACCGCTACTTCCCCTGCCCTGACCTGGTGCCCGTGCGCACGGACCCGCTTCTGGACAAGGTGCGCGGCATGATTCCGGAACTCCCGCAGGAGCGGCAGAAACGCTTCATGGAAGAATACGGCCTGAGCGAATACGACGCCAACGTGCTGGTAGGAGACCTGGAGCTGGCCCGCTTCTTTGAAGAAGCCGCGCAGGGAGCCGCCAGCGGCAAGAAAGTGGCCAACTGGGTAATCAACAACATTTCCTCCGTCCTGAACGAAAAAGGCATGCGCCCGTCCGAATGTCCGGTGAAACCGGAAGCCATCCGCGGGCTGATCGCCATCATTGACGACGGCACGGTCTCCAATAACCAGGCCCGGGAAGTCTTCAACAAAATGTGGGAGGAGCCGGCCCTCTCCGCGGCGGAAGCCGCCAAACTGCTCGGCTTTGAAAAGGCGGACTCCTCCTTCCTGGACGGCATCGTGGCGGAAGTCATCGCCGCCAACCCGGACAAGGTTCAGGAAATCCTGGGCGGCAACGACAAGCTCCTCAACTGGCTCACCGGCCAGGTCATGAAAACCGCCAGGGGCAAGGCCAACCCGAAAATGGTGACGGAAGCGCTGAAAAAAGCCCTTTCAATGGAGTGACCCAGGACAAAGGATTAAAGACAGGAAAAACAACTTCATCTTTAATCTCCGGCATCTGCCCATTGTCCGCAGCACATCACGGCTTGAACAGCTTCCTGTTGCCCGCCAGCGTATTCCAGACCTGCTTGATCTCTCCGGTGAAAGTCTGCTTCATCATGGAAAGGGAGAAATCCGCGGCCTGTCCCACGCTGATATAGGGCGGGAGAGCCAGGGCATCCCGGTCCACATGGGCGTCCAGCAGGGCCGGCCCCGGATAATTCAGGAACGTCTGTACCATCTGGTCCACCTGGCTGGACTTGTCCAGCAGGAACCCCTTGATGCCCACGGCGTCCGCCACGGCGGAAAAAGACGGGTTGTGCAGGTCGATTTGCCACGGAATCAGGCCCGCGGCCTGCATTTCCAGCTGGATGAAATCCAGGCAGCCATTGTTATACACCACGATTTTGACCGGCAGCTTGTACTGTGCGATCGTGATGAGATCCCCCAGCAGCATGGACAGGCCGCCGTCCCCGCAGAGGGCAATCACTTGGCGGTCCGGATATTCCTTCTGCGCGCCCATGGCCATCGGCATGGCGTTGGCCATGGAACCGTGGTTGAAGGAGGCAATCATGCTCCGGCCCATCGTCGCGCAAAGGAAGCGGGCGCTCCAGATGCACGGGGTGCCCGTATCCACCGTAAACACGGCGTCGGAAGCGGCATACTTGTTCAGGGCGGTGGTGAGCTGCTCCGGACGGATGGGAGACTCCTTGTCGTTGCCTTCCATGTACGCGTTCATGTCCTTTACGTCCTTGGCGTGGCGCTTCAGGGAGGCCTCCAGATGCTCTGAATCCGTTTTCTCCTGAACCATGTTCAGCAGCGCTTCCGCCGTAACGGATACGTCCCCGCAAATGCCCAGGTCCAGGCGGGAGCGGCGTCCCAGAACTTCCCCGCGCCTGTCGATCTGCACAATCTTCGGCTTGGTGGGAATAAAATTGAAATAGGGGAAATCCGTCCCCCACAGCACGATCATGTCGCTTTCGTGCATGGCCTTGTAAGCGTCTCCCCAGCCGAGGAGCCCCGTCATCCCGATGCCCAGGGGATTGTCATGCTCAAAATAATCCTTCCCGCGCCACGTGTAAGCGATCGGGGCCTTCAGGCGGTGGGCGAGCCGGACAACCTTGTCCTGCGCTCCGGCGCATCCGGCGCCGCAGAAAAAGGTGATGCGGCGGTGCTCGTCAAACATCCGCGCCAGAAGGGAAAGGGACTCGTGTTCCGGAACGACGTGCTCACGGGTATAAGAGGGGAGATGCACCAGGTCCTCCATTTCCGCAGGAGCGTCCGCGATGTCTCCGGGCAGGACGACGACGCCCACGTCGCGCCTGGCCCACGCATGCTGGATGGCGGACATCAGGATGCGGGGAGCCTGGGACCCTTCGGAAATCAGTTCAGCGTAAGAACTGCATTCCCTGAAAAGCTGTTCCGGATGCGTGGCCTGGAAATATTCCAGGCCTATCTGGCTCTGCGGAATGTCGGAGGCGATGGCCAGCACGGGAGCGTGGCTCCTGTGGGCGTCAAACAGGCCGTTGATCAAATGGAGGTTGCCGGGACCGCTGCTGCCGCAGCAGACGGCCAGGTTCCCGCTCAACTGGGCTTCCGCGCTCGCGGCAAAGGCTGCCGCCTCTTCATGCCGCACATGGATCCATTCAATGGTCTTTTTCTTCCGCAGCGCATCCGTGATAGGGTTCAGGCTGTCCCCTACAATGCCGTAAATGCGCTTGACGCCTGCCCTTTCCAAGATTTCAACGATCTGATCAGCTACCCTGTACATGCAGATTAGACCCAGGGCGTAGGACAAAAAATCAATGCTTTCGTGTCATGCCGCGTCAAAAAGGCCCGTTTTCCCCCGTATCCGGAAAGCATTGAAAAACATCCGGAAGCCGCCAGCTATTCGGAGCGTTTTTCCTTGAAGAAACAGCGTCAGACTTTACGATTTCCTGCAATTCCATTCATTGTGCTCCATGAAATTCCTCAACAGAATTCTTCTACTGGCCGCCGTACCGGCCATGTTGTCCGCAGCCACGGCGGCTGTCGTCTTCCCGGGACCGCCTCCCGGAGCCGCCGGAGCAGTACAGTCCGGCTCCGCCTATACTCTTTCCAACAGCATCCTGACAGCCAAATTCCTGGATAAAAACGGCAGCATTTCCTTTGGCGGTCTCACGTCCAAACTGGGCCCCGTCGCCAAGGCGGGGGGAGAACTGTTCATCGTCAACCTGGCAGACGGACGGAGCATCAAATCTTCCGAATTGAAGGCGTCCAACGTCAAAATTGCCAACCTGCCGCCCGATCCCAAGGCGTTCAGACTCGCGGAACGCTACCCGGGCAAAGCCCTGACGGCCACCTTTCAGGCGCTGAACGGCACGCTGCGCATTTCCTGGCGCGCCGTACTGCGGGACAATTCCCACTACCTGCGCCAGGAACTGCGGCTGGTGAGCACCCAGCCCGTTCAGATGAAAAACATCGTGGCCATGCAATATGACCTCATCGGCGGGAAGGCCGGGGAACCACGCATTTCCGGCAACGCCAGGGGAGCGCTCGTTGTCAATGACCTGGCATTCGCCGCGCTGGAAACACCCATGGGCATCAATACCGCGGGAAACGCGGGAAACGCGGGAAATGCCGGGGACGGCAGCACGGACTGGAAAGCGGACAAATGGGTGAAAAACTCCTGGACGGGCAATTTCAACATCCCCCGGGAACTGAAAAAACAGTACGGGGACCATCTTGCCTCCGCGGAAGGACCCGTCTCCATCGGCGGCAAGGGCAATCTCACGATTACGTTCCGGTACACAGGAGGCGACGGGGGAAACAACAAGCTGAACCTCGCCGGGGTGCAGCTCCTGTCCGCGCAGGGAGCCGTCCTTGATTCCGATTTCCATCCCGGCGCTACGGGAGACTCCAGCACCAGCAATACCTACAAGGTCAAGGTTCCCGCCAGGGGCGGCTACATGTTGCGCTACTGGGCGGAAACAAAGACGGAGCCGATCGCCAGCAAGGGGGAAATCACTTTCTCCCTGCCCGTAACCACCGCGGAGAAGGAAGACGCCCTGCCGGCGGACTCCCGAATGGCGCAAGGCGTCTGGAGCCGCAAGACAACCCTCCAGCCCAGGGAAATCTGGAACGTATCCTCCGTTATCGGTCTCTTCGCCCCCGGGCAGCAGCGCAGGTCCTTCCTCGCGTACATGGAACGGGAGCGCGCCATGCCCTACCGCCCCTTCATCCATTACAACTCCTGGTATGAGCTGAACATCAACCGCAACAACGATTCCGACCCCGCCAAACGCATGACGGAAGAGCAATGCCTGGCCGTGCTGAAAGACTGGCAGGAACAATTTTTCCAGAAGAGCGGCACGGCCATTGACGCCTTCGTCTGGGATGACGGCTGGGACGAATTCAACAGCCTGTGGGACTTCCACAAGATGTTCCCCCAGGGCTTCAGGCGCGTTAATGCCGCCGCCGCCAAACAGAAGGCGGGTATCGGCGCATGGCTGGGCCCGGTGGGCGGCTACGGAGCCTCCAAGGGCAAGCGCCTCGCCCACTGGAACGTCAAGCATCCGGACAACAAAATCGGCAACTTCCAGCTTTCCAACAAGGAATACTTCGACGCCTTCGTGGGCCGCTGCTCCCAGATGGTGAAGGACTACAACATGAAATACTTCAAATTCGACGGCATCAGCACCCATTTCCACGCCAAAGGCCCCGGAAACGAGGAAGACGCGGAAGGCATCATCCGCGTGGTGGAGGCGCTTCGCAAAAAGAAGGGCGACCTGTACATCAACTGTACCGTAGGCACCTGGGCCTCCCCCTTCTGGTTCCGTTACGCAGACTCGGTCTGGAGGCAGGAAAACGACTTCGGCACCATCGGCGTGGGCGACAACCGCGACAAATGGATCACCTACCGCGACCGCCTGGTGCATGAGGTATTCGTCCAGGGCTCTCCGCTCATGCCCATCAACTCCATGATGACGCACGGACTGATAGTCACCAGGCACGGCCCTCCCGGCTGCATGCCCAAGGAACCGGAAAACGTGAAAAAGGAACTCCGCTGCGCCGTGGCGTGCGGAACCTCTCTCCAGGAGCTCTATCTGGATCGCGACCTGATGAACGCCCATGGCGGCGTGCTGTGGGACGAACTTGCCAAAGGCATCAAGTGGATACGCCGCAATGCGGACGTGCTGGACGACGTGCACTGGGTGGGCGGCAACCCGTGGGACAAGGAAAGCAGGGAAGGCTCCGTTTACGGCTGGGCCGCCTGGAACAAAGACAAGGCCACACTGGCCCTCCGCAACTCTTCCGACCGGGAAAAAAGCCTGACCGCCACTCTCCGCAGCATCCTGGACATTCCCGCCAACGTCAGGGGCGGCATCACCTTCAAGGACTCCTTTGACGACCAGCGCCCCCTGGACGGCTTCACCGGAAAGACTGTGGACATTGACAAGGAACTCACCTTCACGCTGAAACCCTTCGAGGTATTCGTCTATGAAGGAGGAAAAGTCAAATAGCCTCCGGATATCCGGAACCGCAGAACAACTGCCAACTCATTTCTGTCCGCGACGCCGCAAAGACTTTTTTAGCCGTCAAGGCAGGGAAACCGGATATTGATGGCCCGTACCAAGTGTGCGGCTCAGAACCCGCAGGGCAGGCGAAACAAACCGAACCTCATTCACGGGTACGGAAGCCGCCATTCTCCGCAACTCTTACGAATATTAAACGGGGAATGTCATCTTAACAAGAGGCTCCTCCCCTGCCCCCCTAAAAGAGGCGTCCGCTTCCCGTCCGTAAAAAGCCGTCAAACGGGAAAAAACGGACGCGATGCCGAGCCTCCTCCCAACCGGCTCCCCTTTTTCATCCCCGGCCGCCCTTCACCGCCCTACCTTCTCAAACGTCACCGCCTCCATGGGATTGGACGGATTGACGGGCATCACCAGGCATTGCGCATTCTCGCCGCCCAGATAAAGGGTATAGCCGTTACCGGAAGGGCAGGAAATGGATACGGCATAATACCCCCCGTTCTGCGTCAGGGACCAGGTGCCCCGGTAGGTGGAGACAAGATCTTCCTCCAGCACGGACAAGTCGTCCCTGTTCTCCGCTTGTGATATCCACCATCCCCAGGACTCCCGGCGAGGGAAGGAGGAAACCTCGCAGCTTCCGTCTTCATAAAGCTGGATGGTGGATGAACTGACCTGGAAAAAACGGTTCAGCTCCGCCGGGCGGGAAAACCACCGCTCGCGGGGAGTGGATTCCACGGCATACACGCCCGCCAGGGATTTGGCCTCCGGCTGCGCCACGCACAAAAAACTATCCCTGTCCATCAGCTTGTAGCAGACAATCCCCACTACGGCCAGGGGGAACAGGAGCGCCAGGAAAAAAGCCCACAGCACCATCCGCCGCCTCCACCACACGTAAACCGCAGCCAGCCCCGCCACGCCGCCCACGGACATCCAGAAGCCCCACGATCGGCAGGCGATCGCAAAAGCGGCGGAAAGAATGGAAAGGCCATGGCAGAGATCGTTCCACATAGGTCCACCAGAATCGCCGGAACACGTTCAAAGTCAAGTCTGCAATTCCGGATATGCCCGGATGGGGGGGCTGCGCCGCAAAAACTCCCGTCATCGTTCCTTCAAAGCGCCCTATGGGCTTCCATCCCCGGACCGAATCAGGTAAATAGGCGTTCCGGACATGAAGAATACAGCACATTACCAGGGACTCACGGAAAAGCAGGTTCTGGAAAACCGTGACAAATACGGCGTCAATATCCTGACTCCCCCTGAAAAAGAGCCTTTGTGGAAACAGTTTCTGGAAAAATTCTCCGACCCCATCATCAAGATACTTCTCGTGGCCTTAGTCCTGTCCGTCGGCGTGGCCTGCTACCAATTCTTCTCCGGGGCGGAACCGGCAAGCGTCTTTCTGGAACCCGTCGGCATCCTAGTGGCCATTCTGCTGGCCACCTGCGTAGGCTTCGCCTTTGAGGTGAGTGCCAATAAAAAATTTGAAATCCTGAACCAGGTCAACGACGACACGATGGTGCAGGTCATCCGCGGCGGCAATATCTGTGAAATTCCCCGCCGCGACGTGGTGGTCGGAGACGTGGTCGTCCTGAACACCGGAGAAGAAATCCCCGCGGACGGCGTTCTGCTGGACGCCGTTTCCCTCCAGGTCAACGAATCCACGCTGACCGGGGAACCCCTCATCAGCAAAACCACGGTGGAAGCCGAATTCAAGCCGGACGCCACCTATCCCTCCAACCATGTCCTGAAGGGAACCACCGTGGTGGACGGCCACGGCGTCATGGAAGTGAAGGCCGTGGGGGACAAGACGGAATACGGCAAGGTTTACGAAGGCTCCCAGATAGACAACAAGGTGGAAACGCCCCTGAACCGCCAGCTTTCCCGGCTGGGGGACCTGATTACCTGGGCCAGCTACGCCATTGCCGCCCTGATCATCATTGGCCGCCTTACCCTGTACTTCACCCGTCTGGAAGGCGCGGTGGACTGGCTGGCCGCGGGCAGCTACATCCTGAACACCATCATGATCGCCGTCACGGTCATCGTGGTAACGGTGCCGGAGGGGCTGCCCATGAGCGTCACCCTGAGCCTGGCCCTCAGCATGAAAAGCATGCTGAAAGCCAACAATCTGGTGCGCAAGATGCACGCCTGCGAGACCATGGGGGCCGCCACCGTCATCTGCACGGACAAGACGGGCACCCTGACGCGCAACCAGATGAACGTGTACAAGGCGAATTTCTACGGCCTTGGCGACGCCCTCCCTGCAGATGACGAACTGGGGAACCTGATCCGGGAAGGCATTGCCGTTAATTCCACCGCTTTCCTGGATTATGCCGATCCCGAACACATCAAGGCGCTGGGCAATCCGACGGAAGGCGCCCTGCTGCTCTGGCTGCACGGCCAGGGAGTAAACTACCTGGACCTGCGGGAAAACGCTCGCGTGCTGGAACAGCTGACCTTCTCCACGGAACGCAAATACATGGCCACCGTCGTGGACTCCCCCCTGCTGGGTAAAAAAGTCCTGTACGTGAAGGGCGCGCCGGAAATCGTGCTGGGCAACTGCGCCACGGTGCGCACGCCGAACGGCGAAACGGACGCCGCCGCCATGCGCCCCGCCATTGAGGAACAACTGCTGGCTTACCAGAACCAGGCCATGCGCACGCTGGGCTTCGCCTACCGTATTCTGGATGATGACGCCCCCGTGTTCCAGGATGGAAAACTGGCACGGCACGATCTGGTTTACCTGGGCATCACCGCCATTTCCGACCCCGTCAGGGACGATGTTCCCCAGGCCGTGAAAGACTGCATGGATGCCGGAATCAGCATCAAGATCGTCACGGGAGACACGCCGGGCACCGCACGGGAAATCGGCCGCCAGATCGGCCTGTGGACGGAAGCGGACACGCCGGACCGCCTGATGACGGGTGTGGAATTTGAACGGACGCCGGACGGGGAATTGCTGGACCGCGTAATGGACCTCAAAATCATGTGCCGCGCCAGGCCCATGGACAAGGAACGCCTGGTAAAGCTGCTCCAGCGGAAAGGCCAGGTGGTGGCCGTCACCGGGGACGGCACCAATGACGCCCCTGCGCTGAACGCCGCCCAGGTGGGGCTTTCCATGGGGGACGGCACCACCGTCGCCAAGGAGGCCAGTGCCATCACCATTCTGGACAACTCCTTCATGAGCATTTCCCGTGCCGTCATGTGGGGCCGTTCCCTGTACCGGAACATCCAGCGGTTCATCGTGTTCCAGATGACCATCAACGTGGCGGCCTGCCTCATCGTGCTCATCGGCGCCTTTCTGGGAACGGAATCCCCCCTCACCGTCACGCAAATGCTGTGGGTGAACCTGATCATGGACACCTTCGCCGCCCTGGCCCTGGCTTCCCTGCCGCCGGACGAACGCGTGATGCGGGACCCGCCGCGCAAAACCACGGACCATATCATCACCCGCCCCATGGGCCGGGACATCCTGGGCGTGGGCATTCTGTTCGTGGCCTTCCTGTTTGGACTGCTCCAGTACTTCAAGCATGCGGACATCACCAGCCTCACCCAGTTCAGCGTCTCCGGCTATCTGGGAAGCTACCTGGACTTTTCATCCCCGGAACATGCACTGACACCTTACGAACTGTCCCTGTTCTTCACCGTCTTCGTTCTTCTCCAGTTCTGGAACATGTTCAACGCCAAGGCATTCAATACGCACAGGAGCGCCTTCGCACGCATGGGCGCCAGCATCGGAGGCTTCGGCCTGGTGGCCCTGCTCATCCTGGCCGGGCAGTACCTCATTGTCACCTTCGGCGGCAAGATGTTTAACGTGGTTCCGCTAAGCTGGACGGACTGGGGCCTTATCTTGGCAGGAACTTCCATCGTCCTGTGGATCGGAGAATTTATCCGAATGCTGGGGAGCCCTAACCACAAATCCTGATATATTTTTATCTCGTAAAAATGGATAAAACACGGATCAGGCCATCTTGAATCCAATAAAAAAATCATGGACAATTACGGAAAATATTTTCTTTTTTAGAGAAGTTGATTGCATTTTAATTCAATCTCCAATCTCTTCTTATGCTCCATGTTGCCCACATCACAAAATTATCCGCATGGCTAGTTTCAGGAGGAATTTTTCTATCTGTCGCAAACGCCGAGGAGGAAGATACCGGCACTTTGCAAATTGAATCTGTTCCGGATGAATTATCCGCTGATATTCATATTACAAAAGAAGAAGGGAAAGAACCGCCCAGAAGCGAAGCTGAGGACAAAAAACGTACAAACCTGGGAATTGGGGAATTTGTGATACTCTCCCTGACAGGAAAACCTTCTCTCATAGGAGATGTAGAAAAACTGGAATGGGAAGTCATTTCCAATAAGGATATTGTTCATTTCATAGGAAAGCGAAAAGGTGTAAAAAAGGTCAAATTCCAAGTCAGTCCCTATGTCAAGGAGGGAGGAAATCTCACCATCCAGGTTAAAACATCCGCAAACCTGAAAAAACTATAGAATTTCAAGTCTTTCTGCCAAAGCAGGATAAAAATGGCCAGCAGCAGGTAACGGTACAGCATGCAAAAAATCCGAAGACAGGAAAACGCGGTTACGACGAATGGAATTTCGAAGCTTTCCCTACGGAAACAGGATGTTATGCGAAACTTGAAATTACCCTCCATCCTACCGATGTAAGTTTCAAGCACGTGGAAGTCAAGGAAACCCATTTGAAGAACATTCCCGATCCACTTCCCGAAATGGCGGATGAACACAAACCGTTGGTCATAGCTGCTGATGTAAACAGGAGAAACGTTTTTATTGATAACATCGGATCCCCTAAAACCATGAACCGTTGCAAGGATTTGCCTCAGGAATGGAGGTGGGTCAACAAGTTCAGTACCAGCCAATTTTCAGATCCAATCGTAGACATCACCACGCAAAAACAATATTTCCGCTTCGACTGGCCTGCCTCCAATGAAGAAGGCGTTACCATTAGAGTAACAAAATTCGGCCGTGGTGTCCAAAGGACGGCAATCAAGCTCCCCTATTACAAGCCGTCACGCAAACCGGAAACACTGACACAATTTTTATGACCCGACTCATCATCATCTTTTTTTCCTGTTTGGCAGGTGCCGGTTTAGTTCTCAGTACACCGGTAAAGCTGACTCCTGATGTGCCTTCTCCTCCCTATCCCCGGATTCTCAAGTCTCCGAAGAATATAGCTTTTCAACTAAACACATTGCTTGAGGAAGGAAAGCTGGAGGAGTTCTATCAGTCCGCATCCCGGGAACTGGCAAAGATAGATGATGAAGGTGAACAGGATCAAGACATGGAGCGTATCCAATCCCGTTTATGGTTTTTTTACTACGTCGCGGCAGCTCCGTTTTTTCAAATGGAGGAAAAACCGGATGAAATGATTTCCTGGTCTCATTCAAGATTACTGGATTATCTGACCAAAATCAGTGCAGTCCGCTATATGGCTTATTTCCGCAACGACGCGATAAACGGAGATACGGTCATTCCAACTACCCTGCGCGCCGAGTATTGTGCCCTGATTATTAAAGACATGCGTCTCTCCTACGATCCCGAGTCAGAGAAAAAACAACAGAAAAAGGGGGAAGAATTCATGGCAGACTCCCGGAATCTGATGAACAAAAAGAAATTGGATTTTCTGCAACTGCAGCGGAGGGAACGCCTGTTCCAGTACAAGCTGAGTACGGCCTCCAAAAGGAACGACATGGTCAAAAACAATATTCAACTGTTGGAAGAAGATTTCATTGCCATGCTGCTCCGCTCTTTTCCCGGCAATGCGGCCAAAATTAAAAAGTACCTGAAACAGGCCGGATACTTAAACAAGGAAATCCCACCGCTGCTTGACCGCACGGCAGGCCGTACGCCGAAAACCGCCTTTTTATACAAATAGGTCAGAATCAAACAGCAGCATCTTCCACGGCAAGATATTCAACATGGCCGGATAAACGTGAGCCTCATCGTTGCAGGCACCCCGCCATCCTGTGGTTTGGGAAGCTGGCGGGGGCCTTCCTCCCCAGCTCCTTCTCTCCGGCGTCCGTGATCTATCCGGCCGCATGATGCGGCCGAAATCACCCCTGCATGACACGGACGGCGCTGCCGCCCGGAAAGCCTTCTTTCAACAAAGGGACACCCGGACATGTCATTCACAGCATGGACTTGACACGCCTGACGGGCTCTATTTCCGTTTTTGCCGCCTTTCTCTCCCTGACCTGCCTGCTCTTTCCCGGCTGTAAAAAAGCGGAACGGCAGGCGCCTGAAATGCCCACGCTTACGTATGAACACCCGGTCGCGATGGACATTCCCGTCAAGGGAAGCTGGGTGGGCCATCTGGACGGGGTGGACAACGCCTCCATCGTGCCGCAGGTGACGGGCTACCTGCAAACGCAGAACTATTCCAACGGCGCCGTCGTGAAAAAGGGGGAAGTCCTCTTCCGGATTGACGATACCGTTTTCAAGGACCAGGTAACCAAGGCCCAGGCCACACTGGAACAGTCGCAGGCCCAGTTGCAGCAGTTGAATTACGACTTGCAGATTTACAAGCCGCTGGCGGCGGAGAACGCCATCTCCAAACAAAAATATGAAGACACGCGCCTGTCCGCCATCGCTGCGGAAGCCCAGGTGAGGGAGGCCACGGCCGCGCTGGAACTGGCCAAAAGGAACCTTTCCTACACCATCCTGTACGCCCCCTTTGACGGAATCGCCGGCATCTCCAAGACGAACATAGGCGACCTGGTCAGTCCGGAAAGCGGCGCCCTGGCCATCGTCTCCTCCGTGGACCCCATCCGCGTCAACTTTGCCGTCACCCAGCAGGAATGGATTCAGCAGGCGGGAAAAAACGGGGACGAAGGCATCCGCACGGACAGCAAGCTGGACATCACGCTCAAGGACGGCAGCACCTATCCGGAACAAGCCACCGTCGTGGCCATTGACCGGGCATTCAACCCCCAGACGGGAACGATCCGCGTGCAAGCCAACCTTCCCAACAGGGACTACCTGCTGAGGCCCGGCATGTTTATCATCGCCACGGCGCAGCTCGCCACCGTTAAAAATGCGCTGACGGTGCCCGCCAAGGCCATTCTTTCCACACAAGGCCGCTTTTTTGTGGTCACGCTGGATGAAAACAACCACCCCTCCATCGTCCCCGTGCAGGCCGGGACGCAGATCGGGGAGCGGCAGCAGGTCACTCCCTTGAAGCCGGACTCCCTCACTCCGCAGAGCAAAGTAGTCGTGGACGGCCTTCTCCAGGCGGAGGCGGCCACCCGGAATCCGGATGCGCGCCTGAAAGCGGTCCCTGCCTCCAACCAATAAGCCCTTTTTCACCATGGCCGACTTCTTCATCAAGCGCCCCATTCTTTCCTTCTGCCTCTCCATCATCATCGTCCTGCTGGGGGCCTTCTCCATTCTGCGCCTTCCCGTTTCCGAATACCCGGACATCATCCCCCCCTCCATCCAGGTGACGGCCACCTATCCCGGGGCCGACTGCGAGACGGTGGTCAAATCCATCGCCTCCCCCATCGAACAGCAAATGTCCGGCGTGGACGGCATGTCCTACATGACCTCCGTCAACACCAACAACGGGCAGATGAGCATGATGATCCTGTTCGAGACAGGCACGGAGGCGAACATGGACCAGGTGCTCTCCTACCTGCGCTACGGACAGGCCACCTCCCAGCTTCCGCCGGAAGTCAGCGAACTGGGCATCTCCCTGCGGAAAACCAGCGGGCTGCCCGCCCTGGTCATCAGCTTTTATTCCCCCAACGGAACCTATGACGGCCTGTGGCTGGCCAACTACGCCTACATCAATATGGTGGATGCCATCAAGCGCGTCCCCGGCGTGGGGGATGTCCAGGTCTTCGGCTCCGGCCGCTACGCCATGCGCATCTGGCTGAATCCGGAAAAAATGGCGGCCCTGAACATCACGGCCAGGGACGTCATGCTGGCCGTCCAGGCCCAGAACGCCGTAAATCCGGCGGGGAAGATAGGCGCCCAGCCCGCTCCGCCGGACCAGCAGCTTTCCTTTACCGTCAAGGCTCCCGGACGCCTGACGACCGTGGAGGAGTTTGAAAACATCGTGGTGCGCGGCCAGGGCAGCTCCATCGTGCGGGTGAGCGACGTCGCCCGCGTGGAACTGGGTTCGGAAACCTACAGCCTCAGCTCCACCGTCAACGGCATGCCGGCCGCCTCCCTGGGCATTTACGAAGCGCCGGGCGGAAACGCCATTCAGCTGGTGGACAACATCAAGGCCCTTCTGGCGGAAAGCAACCTGCCGCCGGACATGGATTACCTGGTTTCCCTGGATTCCACCCTGGCCGTACGCGCCGGGATTGAAGACATTGTCAGCACCCTGCTCATCGCGCTGGGGCTCGTGGTCCTGGTCGTATTCATCTTCCTGCAGGGGTGGCGCGGAACACTCATCCCGGCATTTGCCGTTCCGGTCTCCATCGTCGGGGCCTTCATCGCCTTCCCGTTCTTCGGCTTTTCCATCAATACCATCTGCCTGATGGGGCTGGTGCTGGCCATCGGCCTGGTGGTGGATGACGCCATCGTGGTGGTGGAAGCGGTGAAAAACCACATTTCCAACGGAGAAAAGCCCTTGCCGGCAACCATCACGGCCATGCGGGAAGTATCCGGCCCCATTGTCAGTACGGCCCTGGTGATTTCCTGCGTGTTCGTCCCCACACTGCTGCTCCCCGGTGTATCGGGAAAGCTGTTTGAGCAGTTCGCCGTGACCATCGGCATGTCCATCATCATTTCCGCCTTCTGCGCGCTGTCCCTCAGTCCGGCGCTGTCCTCCCGGCTGCTGAAAGGCGGCAATTCGGACACCATCTGGCTGCTGGGCCCCTTTTTCAACATGTTCAACAAGGGATTCAACAAGGCGCGGGACTGGTACGTCAACGCCTGCTCCTGGCTGATCCGCCGCATGTGGCTGTCCATTCTGCTGCTGGCCGCCATGACCGCCCTGCTCTTTCCGATGGCCAGGCTCATTCCCTCCGGCTTCCTTCCCAATGAAGACCAGGGCTACCTGTTCGGCGGCGCGGAACTGCCGGACAATACTTCCCTGAATGTCACGGAAAAAACCTCCGCGCAGATTGAACGGATCATCCGGGAAGACCCCGGCGTGGAAGTGGTCACCACCGTCAACGGCTTCAACCTGATCAGCAGCGTCCAGAGCTCCTCCAATTCCTTCTTCTTCATTTCCCTGAAGCCCTGGTCCGAACGAAAGGGACCGGACATGACGGCGGACGCCATCGCCGCCAGGCTGAAGAGCAAGCTGAACGCGTCAATTTCCTCCGGCATGGCCTACGTGGTTCCTCCCCCCCCCCTCCCGGGAGTGGGCACGTCCGGGGACGTCACCTTCCTGCTGGAAGACCGCCAGGGCATAGGCGAGGAATTCCTAGCCTCCAATACGTCCAAATTCATCGAGGCGGCCGGGAAAAGACCGGAAATTGCGGGCATCAGCAACTTCATGTCTCCGTCCAACCTTCAATACAATCTGAATGTCAATACGGAACAGGCCACCCTCCAGAACATGAACGTGGATGAGATTTATGCCACCATCCAGGCGTACATGGGGAGTACCTTCCTGAACAACTTCAACATCTACGGCCAGGAATGGCAGGTGTACATGCAGGCGGACGCCCCCTACCGGGACAGCATCGACAAGCTTTCCATGTTCTACGTGCGCAACAACAACGGAGACCCGGTTCCTCTGGACTCCGTCATCAACGTCACGCACGGATGGGCCCCGGAATTCCTGATCCGCCAGAATATGTTCAACAGTTCCCAGCTCAACATCACGCCGGCGGAAGGCTATTCCTCCGGACAGGTCATGAACGCCCTGGAAGAGGTATTTGCCCAGACGATGCCCGCGGGCATGGGCTACGGCTATTCCGGCATGAGCTATCAGGAAAAACAGGCGCAGCACGGCATCACCATCGGCATGATTTTCGCGGCCTCCGCCATATTCGTTTTCCTGATCCTGGCCTCCCTGTATGAAAGCTGGTCGCTCCCCGTCGCCGTCTTCATGACCGTTCCCATCGCCATTCTGGGCGCTTTCGCGGCGCTGTGGATTTTCGGCCAGCAATTGAACATTTACTCGGAAATCGGGCTCATCGTGCTGATTGCCCTGGCGGCGAAAAACGCCATCCTCATCGTGGAATTCGCCGTGCTGGAACTCAAACAGGGGAAAGACCTGCTCACCTCCACCCTAGATGCGGCCAGAATCCGTTTGCGGCCCATCCTGATGACCAGCATCGCCTTCATCATGGGCTGTCTTCCTCTGGCTCTGGCCACGGGCGCGGGAGCGGCGGCGCGGCAGGTGGTGGGCATCGGCGTGATCGGGGGGATGATTACGGCCGTCTTTATCGGCGTTTTCTTCATTCCCTCCTTCTTCTACCTGATCGCCAAACTGGCCAAACTGGACAAGAAAGCCGCCCTGGAACGGCAGGAAAAGGCCTCATGAAAAGGCTGTAGGCAACCACTCCCGTGTAAAACGGAAGGTCCCATGAAACCGGCCATATTCCCCTTCCGGCGGCGTTACATCCAGAATATCCAGGCCCAGAACGCCTTGACGAACACGAGCACCACATTGATCAGAAGGCCGACCTTGATCATGGACATCTGGGGGACTCTCCCTGTGGCGAAGGCCAGCGCGTTGGGCGGCGTGGATACGGGGAGCATGAACGCGCAGGAAGCGCCGATGCCTACCAGAAGCACCAGCGGCGTGGCGGACATTCCCATGGCGGAAGCCACCGTCACCATCAGCGGAGCCACCAGGGCGGCGCTGGCCGTATTGGAACAAAACTCCGTCAGGGACGTGATAAAAACGCTGATGATCAGCAGAATGATCAGAGGATTCTGCCCCATCGCCAGGTCGGAAACCTGGTTTGCCAGGAATTTGGCCGCGTCCGTCTGAACGAGAACCGTGCTGAGAGTAATGCCCCCGCCAAACAGGAGCAGCACGCCCCAGTCCGTATTTTTGGCAATGCCGCTCCAGTTGATGACGCCGCACAGGGGCAGCAGCACCACGGCGCACAGGGCAATCAGCGTATCCATGGAAGGAATACCGCCCAGCAGGGAGGAAAGAAAACCGCTGCCCATCCAGCACCCCGCAATCACAGCAAACAGGATCAAAACGCGGATCTGCTTTCCGTCCAGGCCGGAAGGCCGTTCCTCGTCCGTGGCGGGCGCCATATCCACGTGCAGCTTCAGGTTGGGCTTGAAAAACAGGTACATCAGGGAGAACACCAACACTCCGAACACGGCCACAATCGGCATCGCAATACGGAACCATTCCGCAAATCCCATGGCAAGCTCATGGGCCGCAATCGCATTGGGAGGAGAGCCCACCAGCGTGCCCATGCCGCCGATGGATGCGCTGTAGGCCACACCCAGTACGGCGAACGGAGCCGTGGTCTTGATTTTCTCTTTCGGAATGCGGTCCAGCAGGCCGATCACCAGCGGCAGCATCATGGCCGCGGTGGCCGTATTGGACATCCACATGGAAAGAAATGCCGTCGCCAGGAAAATCAGAACCAGGGCCATGCCCAGGCTTCCCCGCGCCACGGTCAGTATCTTTCCGGCCAGCCATGAATCTATCTTCTGCTCATGTAGAGCCCCCGCTATCGCAAAACCGCCGAAAAACAGGAAAATGGTGGGGTCCGCAAATCCGGCCAGCGCCCTGGCGCCCGGCAGAATGCCCATGAACATGGCCAGAACAGGCACCAGCAGGGCAGTCACGGTCACATGCAAAGCCTCCGTCAGCCACAGGATGCCGATGAACGTCAGCACGGCAAGGCCCTTGGCTACCTGAGGCTCCACGGGAAGCCACTTGAGCATGGCCAGGAAAAGAAGGGCATCACAGGCAATGATGATGTAATTGCGGTGTCCCTTGGGTTTGTCTGTCGTATCGTGGCGCATGGCGGAAAAACGGAATGATATTCCCCTCTATGTAGGGCCGCGAAGGGTGAAGCGTCAATACATTTTCCGGACAATTGCGCCCGGTGGCGCGAATATGCCCGGATGCGGAAGATGCCGCGGCACGCAAAAAGCCGCCGCGCATCAGGCGGGGCGGCTTGTTAAACCGTTTGATGGACGCACGGAGGCAATCCCTCCCGTACGGACAATTATTCAGCCGCGGGTTCGGCGGCTTCCTTCTTGGCAGCCGGCTTTTTGGCAGGAGCCTTCTTGGCGGCAGCGGCCTTGGGTTCCGCTTTCTTGGTTTCCGTTTTCTTCGCGTCAGCCTTCTTGGCAGGAGCCTTGGCCGCGGTCTTTTTGGCGGGAACTTCCTTGGCGGCCGGCTTTGCTTCCTTGGCAACGGGAGTAGCCAGGCGGATAGGCGTATTGGAATTCAACTTGGCCTGTTCCTTCTTACGCTTAAGGTAATCGGCACGTCTGCGGCGCTTGGTGACTTTGCGGATTTGCTGTCCCATAGTGATATTGCTATGATAATTACTAATTTTTGAAAAGCTCCATGCCATACATGGGCGCAGATAGGACTACCAATCCGGCATCCGATACGCAAGCACAAAGCGTTATTAGGGCACAGAAAGGCGGCTCTCCGATCCGCTCTTCAGCGGGTTTCCCCGCATCACGGCGCCATTGCCGCAAAGGCCGTACGGGAAAAAGGTCACCACAGCTTCAGCGCATCCACGCGCGCGGGACGCACCCAGCGCACATGGTCGCGGATGGCGGCGGCGATGAATTCCAGCCCGCGTTCCACCGCAGTCACGAGTCCGTCCCCCGCCGCCAAACGCGCGGCAATGGCGGCGGACAGGGAGCACCCCGTTCCGTGCGTGCTGACATCCCGCACGCGCGGACGCGTCCATTCCCCCAGCATGCGGCCGTCCGGCCCCGCAAGCACGTCGCGGCAATCCCCGGCCAGATGGCCGCCTTTCAGCAGCACGGGGCACCCGTACCGCAGGGCCAGCCTGGCGGCGGCTTCCGGCAATTCATCCCGCTCCGGATTGGAGGAGGAACGGAGCAGCACGGCGGCTTCGTCCAGATTGGGGGTCAGCAGAGCGGCACGCGGCAGGAGCAGTTCCTCATAAACGGCCACGGCCTCTTCCCGCATCAGGCGGTCGCCGGCCGTCGCGATCATGACGGGATCCACCACCAGGGGAATATCCGCATCCTTCAGCACCCCGTGCACGGCGCGGACGATGGAAGGAGAATACAGCATGCCCGCCTTCACGGCGGCAACGGGAAAATGTTCCAGATTGATTCTGACCTGGTCAGCCACCAGTTCCGGCTCCACTTCCTGGATGCCGCGCACGAGTCCGGGCACTTCCGAGACGATGCAGGTGACCGCCGTCAGCGCGAAAGCACCCATGGCGTGCGCCGCCTTCAGGTCCGCCTGGAGGCCGGCCCCGGCGGAACAGTCGGAACCGGCGATGGTCATCATTACGGGAATCTCGCTCATGCCCCTGTTTTTAATCGTGCGGGAAGACGTTGAACATTCAAAAATCAACCAGCGGCTCCCGACTGTCACAAATCCCTGTGGGAAAATGGCACAGGAATGCCACAATCCGGCCCATGACCCACGCCGCCTCATCCGGGGACGACCAGGAATTCTGGCTTTTCGTCCAGAACGCCCCGCTGCCTTCCGGGGAAGAACTCCAGCAGGCCATGTTCCGCCTGGACCCCTGTTTTCAACTGAACCTCTCCGGAGCTCCGGAAGAATCCCCGGACCATGTGCTGGAAGGCAGCTACCTGGATGAAGAAGGGGAACCCCAACTGGACGTGTTCTGGGTCATGGAGACGGAAGACGCGCGCAAAGCCTTCAAACGCGACCCTGGCGCCCTGAAAAAAATAGGAGACCGCATCAAAATGCTGCGCTTCATTCTGGAAGACGAATGCGCCACGGGGCATGTCTTTGCCATGATTCACGCCATTCTGGAAAACCGGAACGGGCTGCTCGTCATCCCCGACGAGCGGGGATTCGCCATTCTGGAACGGAAGGAAGCCCTGAAATTCCTGCATCAGGAAATTCAGGAAAACTGACTCTTCCTCATGGGGCGGAGGAAGGCTGGTGCCCTTCCTGCGGCGTCTGCCTCCGGCTATTCAGCTCAAGAGCCTTCTTTTTCCAGACTTCCGCCATGTTCGCATCCTGCCGGGTGCCTTTGCCCGTGCTGTAGCAGACGGAAAGCATCAGCATGGCGTTCACGTGTTCCTGCCCCGCCGCCAGACGGAGCCAGTTGAACGCCTTCCCCTCATCCACGGGAACGCCGGAACCGTCCAGATAAGCCAGCCCCACGATATACTGGGCATGGGGATCCCCGGCGGAAGCGGCCTGCTGGTACCATTTCAAGGCGCGCTCCATATCCTGCGCCACTCCCTCCCCCTTGGCGTAGATGCGCCCCAGATACATGGACGCCGCCACATCCCCGCCGTTGGCGGCCCTTTCCAGAAAGGCCAGCCCTGATGCCGCATCCTTGTCCAAGCCCAGCTTCCCCTCCATGGATGCGCGCCCCAGCAGGGACAGCGCGCCCGGATGATTTTCATCCGCCGCCTTGTGCCACAGTTCCAGGGCCTTGTTCTGGTCCTGATTGACGCCGTCCCCTTTGGAATACATCATGCCCAGCATGTACAGGGCATTTCCGCGCTGGCTGCCGGGCCGGGCCAGGCCATATTCAAACCATTCCCTGGCTGCGGCCGGATCACGCGTTACTCCGGTACCGTAAAGAAAAAGGGCTCCGATGACCGTCTCCCCGGAATAACCGGCTCCGGACTCCGCCACGGACTCGCACCAGGACCGGACATCCAGCGGATGAACCCAGCCGTTTTGCAGGCCTTCCGCATACAGGGAGGCAAGTTCGTTCAGGGCCTCCACGTGTTTTTTATCGTCTCCCCTGGCGCGTTCGGCCTCTGCGGAAGCCGCCTGAAGACGGTTTTTCCAGATTCCGGACTTTCCCGTGTCTGCGGAAGATTCAGCCTGTTTTTCCCCGTTCTTTTCAGAACGCACCGGTTCCTTTTCTCCTCCGGACGGCTTATTTTCGCAGCCGCACCAGAAAACAGTCAGGAAGGTCAGCAGACAGGGGAAAATCTTCTTCATCATGCGTTCACCATAAGGCAGCCGCCCACAGCTGCCAAGCAGAGAAACGACAGAAACGCCGTTTTGGCCTCGTAGTATAGCAAATAAAGAGCCAGCACCCGGAAAGCGCGCTGAGTTTCTTGCTTTTTAGCATTGAATATTTGTCTTCTTTCTGTTCTAACAGAGTCGTTCACCTATCATGAAAGCTTCTCCATGCCTGTATCTTCTGACATGTCTGGCCATGGCGTTCCTGGAATGCGCCTTTCACCGGGCCTACGCAGAAGAACGGCCTGTGAAATACATCTTTGAGCTGTCCGACGAACCCGTGAAAGTCCGGCCGGGGAAAATAGACACCAAAAGCGTTTTCTTCCCAAAATATGCGCGCGGCACCTCCCCGGAGGCGCTGAAGCGGCAGGCGGCCATTTTCCAGACGCCGGAGGAGCAGGAAGCGCCGGAAAACAAGGTTTCCATCAACATTCATATGAACAGCGACAGGGATGATGCGGATGGCGGCGGACTGACGGGGTACGAATTCAACCATTCAAACACCCAGGAAGGCATGATCATCACGACGGAGACGCCGGACGAGGAAGCCTGGCTGAATGACGGAGACCCGGACAGCCCCTTCTTCCACACGCCCCGTTCCGCAACCAATACGGAAATCCGGGAAATATCGGCTCCGGCGGACGTTTGGCCGGCCTGGAATGAAGAAGAAGTAAATTTAAGCATGAATCTTCCGGAATCGCCCCCTCGCCCTTTTGTGATCCGTCCGTCGCCGCAGGGTTCCTTCCGAACCATCATCAAATCCTTCAACGGAGAGGTTTTTGAAACGGAACCCAAACCGCTCCATCCCGTATGGGATGATCTTCCCCCCGGGTACGTTCCCATTCCCGCACTGCCCGCCTACCAGCCCACTGCCTTTAAAAACTGAAAAGGGCGTTTCTCCCGGGTCTTCAGAACTTGAACCGCATGGCCCCGTAAAGGGACCATCCGTTAAAAGCCTTGGCCGTAGCGGAATCCGTATGACTGGTGACGTATTCCAGCCCCAGCATCAGCTTTACCGTATCAATGGACTCCGGGCACAGATAACAATTCAGGCCCAGGTAAAAGGAATTCATGCTGTCCACCCATGCGGGATAGCGCGTCACGGAAGGGACATAACGGCTGTTCAGCCGCACGGAGCCGTCCCCAAAGGAACATTGATACTGAAAAACGCCTTCGAAATGCGGAGAAATCCGGTAAACCGGCTGTAAAACGAGTCCGTACACATTCTTGGCTCCCGGTTGTCCCACGATTCCCACCCCGGCCAGCAAATTGGCCATCACGGCCAGATTACCGCGCTTTGCGTCCCAGCTCAGAGAAAACACATCCTGCGCACCGGGCCCCTGGTAATCGGAACCGGAGGCAATCTTCCTGCCGCGCCATTCCGTAAAATTATGGGCGTACTGGTATCCCAGGCTCTGGGAATCCCACATGGGGGAAGCCACATTCCACTTCATGGCGACCAAAGCGAACACGTTATCGTCGGAATGGAACTGGATTTCATCCGTCAAATCCGTTCCGTTCGCATTCAGGTACACGCCGTAGGAATGATACAGGCTTTTAGGATTCCTCTGGAAATTGGCTTCAAATCCCCAATTGGAAATGGGAATCAGTTCATTGCAGATGGCGGACCTCTCCACCGTCTTGATCCGGGAGGAAGGAAGGCAATACTCCGAAGTCAGGTGCGGGGTCAGCTTGCCGGCCCGCAGCTTGACTCCGGGCAGCGTCTTTTCCAGATAAAGTTCATACAGGGACCATTCCGTATGGCTTCCCGTCCACTCTCCGCGCACTTCACGGTGGCGGCCTTCCAGGTCCCCCACGTTCGTCAGGTTCGACAGGCGCCAGGAGCCGTCGCCCAGCAGGATGTCCGCCCCCAGATAGGCGCGCCGCCATTCGCTGTTATGGCCCCCGGAATCCGGACAAAACCTGTTGGAACCGTTGGGGCTGACGGCCGCCGTCTGATACTGGCCGATCAGGGTCAGCTTCACCTTCCGGATCCAGGAGGAATCATCCCGGTACAGAACGGGTCCGCGGGCGAGAGCTCCGCACCACGGGGGAGAAGGGGATTCCCGCCCCTGCATGGCCGGAATACCGGCATCCGCCGCACTCAAAGCCGCGTACCAGCACGCGCCGAACAGGCAATTCCTCAGGCAAACAGGCATCATGATCGGATCAACTCAGGGTTGCAGGACGCACACCATACGGGGATGCTTTTGAAAATCAAGTCCCGATCTTCCGTTTGCCATTGCCGCCTCCCCATGACATGTGCTATGAATGGGAAAATGATGAACGCTCCAACCCGCCCCTCCCTCTGGCAAAACTTCATCCTGTGCCTGACGAAAAAATATGCCGACTTCTCCGGCAAGTCCTCCCGCCGCGAATTCTGGGGATTCAATCTGTTCCTGTTTCTCGGCGCCTTGTTTTTCTCCTTCGCGGGAACCATATTGACCCTCGCGTCCCTGCCGTGGAAGGAACTTCTTGCCACGGACAACCAGGAAGTATTCCACGCCATAGCCCAGGAACACTTCATGTACTTCATCATCACCATGCAGGTCGTATTCCTAGCTATTTACCTCCCCTTCTGGAGCGCCATCATCAGAAGGCTCCGCGACGCCGGATTCCATACGGCATGGGGGTACGGCTACATGGCGCTGGGAATCGCCGGCCTCATCAAATGGATGGTTTTCGACCGCTTCCGGTACAGTATGGACGGCAGCATGGACACGACCACCCTGTTTCTGGCCGTCGTGGGAAATGTCTGGTTCCTGCTGATCGTCATTCTGGCCTGTTTCCCTTCCCGCCCGGAGCCGGAGAAACTGCCTGAACAATGACCTCCCTTTCTTCGGCGGAAATACCGTAAATCCTTTCAATAAGCTCATTCATACGTTCATCCCACTCCGGGCAATAATGCCCGGCAAGGGCATCGGAAAGCCTCTCCACTTCCGCAACCGCGGAGGCGGAAGGCACATGGACGGGCGCGCTCAGGATGGGGGCCGTATCCATCTGGAAAAAATCCCCCTGCATCTTGCCGCGCAGGCGGAACCAGAAATGCATCAACCGTGAATTGAACAGGGCGGCAAGATACTTCATGCTCAGGCGCTCCGTGCGTATCACATTGAATGACATCATCACATAGGCCTCCCGTTCCGTATAGGTGAACGTGGGCCGCGCGCACTTGCGGGCAGCCAGTATCTTGGGACCCGGCAGAAAAAACGCCTCCTTTCTGGGCCAGTGCACGTGGTAATACTTCATGCGCCCCATGCGGGTCTCCCGCCTGGACTCCATCAGGGGGCGGAACTTTTCCAGATGCCGGATAAGCGTCCGTGCCCGCTCGGAGCCGTTCTCCGGCGTCAGGTACAAAAGAACCTTTTCCGGCTCTTTCAAGCCATACCGCTCCGCCAGCACGGGTTCATAAAGGGGTTTGAGAAAACACCGCTCCCGTTCCGGCAAACGGGTGAAAAACTCCCGCGGCACCACGAACACGCCTTCCCCGCGCCGGATGCCGGAACTCCGCACTATTTCCGGGGGCAGACTTCCCAGGGCGCGGGAGGAAACCACGTCCGGGTTCGGCACGATCCCCTGCGCCATTTCGTGCAATGGGTTCAGCTCAAAATTCCTGAGGACCTCCATCTTCTCCAAAACCACCTTTTCCGCGGCGGAACAGAAAAACAGGCCCTGCTGCACACAACCGGACCGGTCTTCCGGCAACTGGAAGCACTGGTAAGGGGTGTTTTCCAGAAACTCTTCCACATGTTCCGACTCTCCGGAAAAACGGCGGTATTCAGGGACAAGAGCTTCATCCCCGGTTTTTTTCCTTTCCGCCAGAAGCGCCATGGTGTGAACCCGGGCGGACTCAAACACCCGGCAGGCTCCGAAGTCGGACAAGCGCAGCGCTCCACATTCCTCCAACAATTTCCGCCGCAGTGGCACCGCTCCGGCATTGGCCATCCATTTGTTGGGCACCACCAGGTGCATCACCCCGCCGGGTTTCAGAACATCCATGCCCAGGCAGGCGAACACGTACCAGTAATCCATGCGGGAAGAACAATAAGCGGACATGCGGGAAGCCTTCAGCCTGTCAAAAAGCTCCTTGTTCCCCTTTTCCCCAATAAAAGGAGGATTGCCTATAACCAGGTCGAACCCTCTTTCCTTCATGACGCGGGCCAACACGTTCCGCCACACTCCGGCACCGAACAGGTCCAGGCTGTCCCCGCAGATTAAATGATCGCGGAAAGGGGCGTCATCACCCGCGGCAAGCAAGGCGCAGCGGAAACGGAAGCGTGCCACGTCCAACGCCTCTGCGCAGACATCCACCCCGTAAATATGATCTTCTACGGCCGCGCGCACCAGGGCGGCTTCCGAACACTCCGGTTCCAAAATCTTTCTACGGCGGACAAGTTCATGAAGAATCCCCATGGTGAACGCCCCGGAACCCGCGGACAAATCCAGCACCCGGATCCTCTTCAACAGGGCTCTTTCCGCCTCCCTGCCTTTTTCATGGCTGGCGGACAAAGCGGAATCCACCCAGCGGGAAACCGCCTCCCGCGCCATCCAACGCACCAGGAACCTGGGCGTATAGACCGTCCCGGTTCCACGTGCATCCGTCATGCTGCGCTCCAGCAAATCCCCCAGAACGGACGGAGTAACGGCACAGTCCTCATCACCTTCCCGCAGGGAAAACGGAAACCCTTCCGGAAAAGAAAAATCATCCTGGCCCCCCTGCCCCAGCAAACGCCTCATCAGCGCCCGCTTGAACACAAGCCACGTTCCGGCCTTCCATCCCGCCCCGCGTCCCGGAACCGGACACCCGGCCATAAAGCAATCCTGAACGCAGCCTTCCTTCACTCCCGTATTCGTACATTACTCCGGTTCTCCAGGCAATCAAAAGAGGAAGGCTGCTTCACTTGGCGACATCCCGCAGGCATCTTATTCATTGACGCGCCCCGCCGGGATTTCAGCCGGCCCCACATTCAGGATTTAGAAAACAAAGTTCTTTCTTTCGGAATCACGTGTTAGGAGTCTTTCATTGGAATAGCCGATAGTTCTACATTGTCTGCAAATCACTTAACAATCCTGATTTACAAGACAATGAACAATACCGACAACACCCTGGAACCCCGCTATCCCTTTGTTCCCATGTTCGCCAATGGCCTCCCGCAGGCCGACTTCTACGTCAACGGCATCACCGCTCCCGTTCTCATCTCCCCTCGCTCCGCTTCCGATGACACTCGCCATGAATGGACCGGGTACCTCAAGATCATGAAACGCGGTACCTATTTCCTCTCCCTGGATGCCGATTCCTCCATCTCCCTGTCCATTCCCTTCAAGAATGTGGAACTGACCAGCGAAGCAAAGGACCTTTCCGTGAAGCCGGAGAGCGTCGTGCTGGAACAGGGGTATTACTGGTGCCAAATCGTCCATGAATACCACCCCGCCCTGGGCTCCGGACAGGAGTTCTGCATTGCCGTTCTTTCCGACAAGGCGGAGGCGCCCGATATCAATTCCTACCTCGACCCCAATGTAACTCCTCCAGACAAGGAAGGGGAGGAAGTTATCACCCTGGTCAATCTTTATCGGGATGAAGAGGATGAGGGTACTTCAAGCAGCTCTTCGGAAGGGGGAGGGTTTGATTTTGGGTTTGATCCCAAGTCAAGCAGTTCCAGTTCCAGTTCCAGTTCCAGTTCCAGTTCCAGTTCCAGTTCCAGTTCCAGTTCCAGTTCCAGTTCCAGCTCCAGTTCCAGCTCCAGTTCCAGCTCCAGTTCCAGTTCCAGTTCCAGTTCCAGTTCCAGTTCCAGTTCCAGCTCCAGTTCCAGCTCCAGTTCTAGCTCCAGTTCTAGCTCCAGTTCTAGCTCCAGTTCCAGTTCCAGTTCCAGTTCCAGCTCCAGTTCCAGCTCCAGCTCCAGCTCCAGTTCCAGCTCCAGCTCCAGCTCCAGCTCCAGTTCCAGTTCCAGTTCCAGTTCCAGCTCCAGTTCCAGTTCCAGCTCCCTGTCTTCTTCCTCCAGCGAACCGCCCACTGAAGAGGAACCATGCCCCTGTCCCTGCTCCTGTGATGAGGAAGGAGACGAAAACTGCGTCCAGCAGCAGCCCACTCCGGGCGACCCCGACGATGAACAGGACTGCCAGGGAAATGCATGCATCAATCCTTCCTCTCCAACAGGACCCACACCCCCCGCTCCGGCCAGGTTCATGCGCATGGCGCGATCTTCCACTCCCCTTACCCCCAGCTCCAACAGCGGGCCTGCCCTGCGCTACAACCACCCCATGGCATGGAGCGCCTCCTTCTCCCAAGACGAACGGCGCGTCACCGTCAAGCGTCCCTCCGGAAGCCATATCTATTTCAAGGCAGAAATGGGAAGTTCCGAGGCTTCTCCCGTCGGCAGCTCCAGGAAACTGAGCTATCGCGTACGTCTGCTCAACCAAGACCTCACTCCCAATACCCAGGGTACTCCCGCCTACATGGACATGGTGCTTCCTTCCGGCATGAGCCTGCGCTTCTCAGCAGCCACCGGAGAGGTTGTCTCCGTCACCAGCTCCTCGGGCAACACTATGTCTGCCGAGGAGTATGCCCGCAAGGTCCAAGTGGCCTACAACCCGGACGGCTCTCTCAGCAGCGTCTATTCCCGGGCTCAGGGGCTGATGCGAAGCATTCCCGGAAACAACAGCCTTGCCCTGGAGTGGTACGCTCCCGGGAATGTCTCTGCATCCCATGATGGGGAATTTGTGGTTACCGGAGAGCCCTACAAGACGGCCCTTTATGAGACTTCCATGGAGAATGGGGTAAAAGTGACTTACATCACCAATCAACGGGTCGGGCAGGAACCGCACTTCATCGAACGGCGGGAAGAAGGCAACAAGGTAAGCATCATCAAGGGAGAGGGGGATGAGCGCATCGTGCGCACGATTGAACGTAACGCCCTGCCCGGCTCCAAGTGGGAGCGCATTGAAACTATCAGGGGCATCAATGATTCCCAGCCTTCCCGCAGTACACGCACAGTGAAGAAGTATACCGACGGGGGATGGCTGACCATCAGCAGCACGGAAGGATACAATACTTCCAGTGAACAGACCACCCTCTACACGTACAACGACCAGTTCCGCGTGTCTTTGGAAATCAAGCCCAACGGAGGCTACACGCGTTATGAATACGACGACCAGGGCCGGGTAGTTTTGCAAGCAACGCCGTGGGCTGGAGGAGGAGAGCGAGGAACACGTACCACCTACGCCGATCTGCGCTTCAATGATTTCAGGCCGGCAATGGAAAAAGAAGTGATTATCGCTCCGGACGGCACGGAAACCGTTCTGAACCAAAGGAGCTACACTTATGAAGACAGCCCCGAAGTCAACCGCACGACAGTGACCGAAACAGCTTTGGGTTCCGACCAGGTTCACACAAGCGTCTCGGAAACCTACGGAGAAGCAGCGCAGTACCCTTATGCCCGGGGGAGACAGAAGATGAGGCAGGGTATTGACGGAGTGCAAACCGTCTATACCTATGAAGCCGCCTCCGACCATGGAGCCGTTCACAAAGTGATAGAAACTGTGCAAGCTAATGGAAGCATTGTTCCCGGCCAAAGTACCAAAAGTGTGCAATACATTGCCGAAAACGGCACGACCACAAGAAAAGAGCAGTATGTCCACACGGGAGAAGACTGGTCATTGATTTCCACGGAGGACTATGAATACGATGCCGAGCTCAAGCGAATCAAAACGACGAAGGGCAACGGCCGCTTCAGCACGACGGAATGGATGTGCTGCGGTCCCTTGACGGAAACCGACGAGGATGGAGTAGTGACCACCTATGGCTACAACTCGGCTAAACAACTCGTGGAAACCATCCGCTCGGCAACAGAAACCACACCCGAAACGATTGTATCCTACACGAGAGATGCCGATGGAAAAATCATTTCCACGCGCTCTGATGTCGGTGCCCTGGCAACAATTGAAAGCACCGAATACGATGATCTGGGAAGAGTTGTTTCCCGAACGGATAACTTAGGCCGCATAACACGAACCGGATATAACCAAAACCAGCTCATTACAATAGAAACACGACCTTCCGGCGCTACTTTGACAACTAAAAAGTATTACGATGGTTTTACTCTCTGGCAGGGTGGAACCGGCCAGAGGGAAATCGAAACCCAGCTTGAGTTGACGCAAGAAGGCATCCTTACCACAACACTGTCTCAAGGAGCAGTTCTTTCCCGAGTTCTGCAAAATGGCTTTGGAGAAACTATCAGGCAGGAACAGCCCCATGCCAAGGGAGGCTTTACAACCACGTTCCACTTCTATAATGACAGGGGTCAACTCATCCGCACCCAAAAGGAAGACATGGCGCCCGTAATCACCGTCTATGATGCCCTGGGCCATACGATGAAACAGATCGTCCTGCTAGACGAGCTTCATCCGGAATCCCCCGCAAAGAATAGGATATCGGAAAGTTCTTCCTGCTACCGCATCCGGGAAGAGGGAATCTACGAGGTTGAATCCTCCACCTTCTACAATGCCCAGGGGTTACCCCTTATCCAGACTACAGAAACCATGGTTTCCAGACTGGACCCCGTATTGGAAAGCAAGAAGATTTTCACTGACGTATACGGACAACAAAGTATCCAGTGGGTGGAGTACACCGCTCCCTCCAAGCGAACCCAGTACAGTCAAATACCAACCTCAAACATTACAGCCACCGCTGTCGTCGTAGACGGATTTACAATAAGCCAAACCGATTACGCCAACATCCGTTCCTCACAACAGCGTTCCTATACCACCACGGGTACTATTCTGAAAAAAACCGACGGACGCGGCAACACCACCATTACGGAGACGGATCTTGCCCAGCGTCCGGTCAAAGTCACTGATGCTGCCGGCAATGTTACCAGAACCAGTTACCATCCCTGCTGTGATGCTCCCGCCTGCATTACTGACGCATTGGGGGGAGTCACTTGCTATTCCTATGACATTCGCGGACGAAAAACGGCGGAATACGGCGATGCCATCCGGCCATCCTGCTTTGCTTATGACGACAGCGACCATCTGATTGCCCTGACCACCTTCCGGGCGAATGAGGAGAACATCACGACCGATCCTTCCAACCGTACTGACGGAGACACCACCACATGGATGTATGACGTAGCCACGGGAATGGAATTAAAAAAAACGTATGCTGACGGATCCTGCGTTCTCAAAACCTATGACCGGTTCAACCGTCCGGAAACGCTCGCCAAGGCACGAGGTATCGTCACAACGTACACCTATGCTCCTCTTACCGGGGAACTTCTTTCAGTCAGCCACAGTGATCATACGCCGGGATGGAACTTCACTTATAATCATCTGGGGCAGATGACCTCAATCACCGATGCTTCGGGGTTCAGGGAAGCCTCCTACGACGCTTATGGCAGATTACAGCAGGATGTCTCGTTTGGTAGCGTGGAAAGCTGTATCCAAGAAGATTTTGACGCCTTCGGACGTCCCTGTGGGTACCGTCTGATGATCGGCACGAGCACTGTGCAGCACTCTCATCTTGACTATGACCGGAAAGGAGTCATTATTAGAATGAATCTGGAAGATTTGGACATTCCCTTTACATGGGAATACGAAGAAACAAGCGGATTCGTAAAACAACTTTCCTATCCCAACGGCATGGTCCGCAAGAATACCTACCATCCCACGCTCAACCTCCTGGCCTCCATCGGTTACGAAGACTCCAGGAATGGCGATGCCTTGGCTGACTACGCCTACCGCTACGACGAGCTGATGCGTCCGGTGCAAAGACAGGATTCCCGGGATGGGGGTACGCCCGCAACAACGAGGGACTTTTTTTACAACAGCCGCAGTGAACTGGTAGAAGACCGGATCGGTCAGGATGGGAGCTTCACGTACCAGTACGACAACATCGGCAATCGCAAGACCGCCCGGGAACTGGCAGAGGAACTCTCGTACGAAGCTAACCGGCTCAACCAGTACACGGAGGTGGGCAGAAACGGCGACCCGTTCACGCCCACTTACGATGCAGACGGCAACCAGACTAGGGTCCAGACATCCAAGGGAATCTGGGATGTAACCTATGACGCCAACGACCGCCCCATTACCCTGGCAAGCAAAGACGGACGAACAATCATTGCCTGCGGTTATGACGCTCAGGGACGCCGCTTTGAGAAAAAAGTCACCGTTGACGGAACCCCCCGCAGCCATACCTGCTATTTGTACCGGGGCTATCTGCAGGTAGCCGAACTGGATATGATGCATCCCGAACCCGTGCTAGTGAAGAGCCATTTGTGGGATCCAACGGAACCGAGAGCCACGCGCCTCCTGATGACAACATGTTGGAAGAACAATGGAATGGAGATGGATGAACATTTCTACTGCATGCATGACTTGCTGAAGAATGTTACTTCTATCTTCGGCAGCCAGCAGGAAAGAAGAGCCCTTTACGACTACGCCTCCTTCGGCACGCCCCTCACAATCCAGGGAGACATGGCCGAGGCCAACAAAATCCGTTTCTCCAGCGAATACATGGATGAAGAATCGGGGCTCATCTACTACAATTACCGCCATCTCAATCCCTGGGACGGCAGGTGGATTAATCGCGATCCGGGAGAAGAAAATAATGGGATTCATCTCTACAGATTTGTTGACAATGCAACGCCTGTTCGATTCGATTATCTGGGACTGTTTGATTGGAACCCGTTCGGACCTACCACAAGAACCTTCACAATTACAGAAACGGAAAACAAAATCCAGCAGTCGTTCTCCTTGATTTGCACGGAGGATACAACCCAGACTCTGGAAACGGTCAAAGCATCTTTAGGTGCTGATTCCTTAGGGTTCACGTATACTGAAGCCCAAACCCTATTTGGAGAAATTGATTATACCAGTTCCCTGTCGCTTACCAAGACAGGCCCCAATACTGTACTTGCAAGCTTGACCAAGGCTACGTGGAAATGTACGGAGGATACTTCAATTTTTGTAAGCAGACTGACAAATCCCGGGAACCCCCAACCACCATTGTGGGGTACGGGAGTCAATCTTACTGTTGAAGATGCAAAAATTCTATTTGAAGCAAAATACTCAAACGAAGCAATGGCTATTGGGACCAGTATCAATGTATTATGCTCTGGAGGATGGAAGTGCATGGCGGGCATTGAAGCAAAGAAAACTCCAAAAGATACAACCTACAAGGCAACATTGGGCGTTGAATACGGGAATTTTCATGCAGGCGCCACTTTTTCCGGAGATACCGGAGCCGCAGGGGTTGTGGGTTATCGCAGAACATGGTAATATACTGATAATTTTTACAAAAAAATGATGCGCACGATTCTTATTACATACGGATGTCTGTCATGCCTGTTCAGCGCTGGTTATGGAGAAGAAAACCAGCCAACTGTTTCGGACATTCCTTCCTGCGGGATTCTGGAAGCAGGGAAGCAGACGGAAATAGCCGCTCTGGAACAGGCGGCGGAACAGGGAGACGTGCAAGCCCAATGCCGCCTCGTGGTTATCTATGCCCGTGGAGAAAAAATCCCTAAAGATGAACGGAAAGCCTTTGCCTGGGCATCCCGGGCTGCCCAGTCGGGCAATCCGGAGGGAATGCTTCTGCTCGCCAATTGTTATTATCAGGGAACAGGGATATCCCAAGACATTGTCCAAACGAGAAAATGGCTTTTAAAATCAGCAGAAAAAGGGCATCCGGAAGCGCAATTCAATCTGGGAATCCTGTCTGAGCAGGGAGAAGGAATGGCGAAGAACCTGCAACAAGCCGCCGTCTGGTACCGGAAGGCGGCGGAACAAGGCTTCCCGCCAGCTCAAAACAACCTGGGGTTATGTTATCTGCATGGCAAGGGAGTGAAAAAAGATGCACGTCAAGGGGTCATGTGGATATTCAAGGCGGCCCGGCAGGGATTCCACGCCTCTCTGGAAATCTTGCTCAACATACCCGGAGAGGGTAACCCTGCGGGACAGGTTGCCCTTGAGGATGTGAAAACAATTCTCCGACATGACATTCAACAAGGCAAAGATGCCGGGAAAAATGAAGAAATGCTTCAGATGATCGTAAAATCGGAATCGGAGAATAAACAGAAACTTTCGGAACTGGCCTCCTTGGAAGAGGCTGCTAAAAAAGGAGACGCAGAAGCGCAATACAAACTGGTTTACATGTATGTCGGCAGGAATAAACAGAAAGCCTTTTCGTGGGCATCCCGGGCGGCTCATCAGGGAAGCCCGCAGGGAATGGCTGCACTTGGAGAACTCTATTACCGGGGTATAGGAACCGATCGAAACCTCGACAAGGCAAAGGAATGGCTTGCCAAGGGCGCCGAGCAAGGAGCGCCAGCAGCCCAATACAACTTGGGCTTTTTATATGAGCAAGGAGAAGGGGTAGAGAAAAATGCGCAGCAGGCGGCCATCTGGTACCGGAAGGCGGCTGAACAAGGATTTCCGGCCGCGCAGGACAAGTTGGGAATATGTTATCTGGAAGGACTGGGAGTCCGCAAAGATGAAAAGGAAGCCTTGGTATGGCTGCATAAGGCAGCTCGGCAAGGAAATTCAACAGCTCAATACAATCTGGGCGTTTTGCACGAAAAAGGAAAGGGTACGGACCAAGATCTGCAGCAGGCGGCCGCTTGGTTCCGAAAAGCAGCGGAACAGGGATTTGCCAAAGCACAATTCAATTTGGGGATTTTTTATCTGCTGGGAACGGGCGTGGAAAAAGATGAACGTCAAGGGGTCATGTGGATATTCAAGGCGGCTCAACAGGGACTTCCAAGAGCTATGGAGAATTTGCGGCATATACCCGGTGAAGGAAGCCCCGCGGAACAGACTGCCCTTGAAGAGGTGAAAACGATTCTCCGGCATGACATTCAACAAGGCAAGGATGCTGAAAAAAATGAAAAACTGCTCCGGATGATTGATCAGGCAAAATCCCAAAATCAATAGAAGTCCGTTACCTGAAGAGGGACGACGGAAAAAAGCGATTCATTCATGAAGCCAAGGCTGGGGAATGTGGTAATACTTTCTTAAATACTCCAAGGGCCCTCTCCCTCTGTAAGAGGCTAGACAAAAACGAGTAAAACGTACACGGCAAAATGACAAGAAACGACAGAAGAACACATAGATGAAAGAACCAGAAAGATTGACCCAAACAAGACTGCAGTAGATAATTCCGTTTAGTTATAACAACATTATTTTAAAATGTTAAATTTTGATATCAAAAATTTAAAATATGTAGTTGAATGGTGGGAAGACGATTGCTTGGACATAGACGGAAATCAACACATATTATTTGTCTTTCAAAAAAAGAAAAATGATATTTTAGTAACAAAAGCAAATTTAGGTGATATTAATAAAAAACTGTCAGAGATAAGTAAATTTTATGGAGAAAAAATTAAAATAGAATTGGAATTCAATCCATCATTTTTTAATCGCGTTATATATCCTTCAAAACTTCACGGTTCCCAATACTACAAACCAAAATACAACAAAACCATAAATTATATTTTAAAAAGAATCGGATTAAAAACTCCTTTAATACCCATGATAAAATTTAAAAACAGAATAACGCAAAACATATACTCAATCACTAAAGTGAAATTAAGTTAATAGTATATCATAAGAATTTCTCCAAGATCCTGCTGCAATAATTTTATTCTTCGTCTCGAGTATGAAAGGAATCTGAAGTAGGCAAGATCGACCACGTAGGAATTCGTTTCTCCCAGCCCTGTTCCTATACATTCCTATATCCCACAGGCATGCTCCTGCATCAGACCGATACTAAAAGCAATGCCACCACCACAGAAAGGGACCTTTCAGGACATACTGTCAAGACCACGGATAACGCGCCACCTATAATCACTCTCACCTACCTGCCCTGCTGTGACGCCTACGCCTGCATCCCGATGCTTTGGGAAATGCCATCCGCTATGCCCATTCCGAGGAAGAAAGACAGCTGAATACGGCACCATCATTCAGCCTGCATGTTTCGCCTACGATGAGGCAGAAGACATAACCTCACTGACTACTTTCGTATGATCCGGAATACTTCCCTTGAACAAGTGGAAAGCGTCTTTGGGAGGATTCCGTTTCCCTCCGCTCTCCAGCTGACTATCGCCCGACGGCTGGAGCCTTTTCCGTACAGTGCCCTATTTTGTCTATGAGCGGAAAGACGCTATTGTTAGTACGAGACAGGGAAGCTGGGGACTTCTTTTGTTTGGCGTATGATGATATCAGCGGTTTCTTCAAGCAACCTTCTATCCTGACGGCATCGGCATGAGTCACAAGAATAGCTTCTATTCATCTCCAAATCCCATGATTGCCCTACCGGAATTGAATTTCGTGGCTCTCCCAGTTCATTGTACTCTTAAAAAAGAAACTTCCAAATCCTCCACAGAGGGAGAGCTTTACGTAGTCTTTCCGATAAAATATTCGTCGAAGTTGGAGCAGTTTCTGCTTTGAACCTCTCTGTATCTGGTGTTAGTGCAGGCATTCTTTGAGGAGTATCTATTGTTGGCTGAGGATAAAAATATTACACATGCCAACAAAGGAAATTGTAAATGAAATTATTTTTCAGTCTATATCTCTGGTAAAATTGACGCTTCTCTCTATACACTTGCCAAAAACATTTCATTGGATTGACTCCAGAAAAACAAAATTTCCATGATTATTTGCTATGAAAATTCAAAATTTACAAGGTGGTTATTCCAAATGGAGTGCTACGCTTCTCTCTGACGAAGACAGGGCATGCGGCATGGCGTCTTATTCTGAAAAGCCGTCTTCCGAACTTCTCATTCGGCTTCATTCAAATGAATTGCGGGTCAATATCACCCAGGGAAGTTTTTTTGATGGAGGAGGCCCTATATTCTATAACGGGAAACAGATTGGAAACTGGTTCGGAAAAATACCGGGAATATTCTCAATTAACGACATGCGCCGAATAACCATTGTACAGCTTAAGATTGACGATTGGAAACGTCGTTTTAAATGGGCGTATCGCAACGGAGTTTCCTGGAAGCAAGCGTGGCAATATGCTTCATGGGGTTATCTGCTGATTGGAAAAAATTATGCTCTGGCTTCCGTCATCAATCCCAATTTTGGCTGGCAATATGGAGCTTCAAGCAATCCCTTTAATGAAGATGATGCCCAGATAGTACGGGCCTTGCCGCCACAGGAACAGTTGACGATCCTTTTTGTTGTCTTGCGCCGCCTTTGCAGTGTTTACCCTGGAATGACCCGGTCCCCCTCCTGGATAGGTTTAGGGCATGCCTGTCCGAACGTATCTTCCTGCGTCAGAATAGACAAGGGAGGTCAATCTTACCTGACACTGGATCCGAAGAAGATATCCGTCAGGAATAATGCTTCCCGTTGGTTTGGTGAGTTTATGGCAACCGGCCATCCCTTTTGCTGGCTCATTATTACCGTATGCCTTCTTGCAGGTATTTTTGTCCCTGGAAAAGGAGCCGTAATAGGAGGAGTAGCATTTGGTTCAGTAACGATATGTTATTTGATATTGAATCTGATTATTCCTTCCCATAACGTTAAAGAAATTTTATACACTCCATCTGCTGGATCAAATCCTTCAACAGGAAATACCTGTAAATAAGTTTCCGGTGCAACTCTTCACAAGAGTTCACTCTCAATAATGAACATCGTGTCCTGTTGAACGCGGAACGCTTCCGGCATTCAATGAGAGAGTGCATTGAAGCCGGAAAATACATTAGCGAGAAATGCTTTTCTTTCGTATTCACACAGTGAAAAATTGCCCTCAAGTATGATTGACCGACTATCGAAAGCGCCCGATGATGAAATGTTCCTGATAAATAGACGGCGCTTGCAACTATAATAATCAATTCCAGGGGGGCTCTGGAGATCCGCCCTGCCGGAGTTTACTGTGTTATAAGTACGACGGACAGGGCGGGGTGGTGCTGCAAGCCACACCCAGGCGGCGACAAACAAAAGTCCGGCTTGCTGATGGCAAAGCCGGACTTAAAAAAATGGTACCCCGTCACGGGCTCGAACCGTGGACAAACTGATTAAGAGTCAGCTGCTCTACCAACTGAGCTAACGAGGCGTTTGAGGATGTGCGTTCCCCCATGAGAACAACCGGATGGTACCCCGTCACGGGCTCGAACCGTGGACAAACTGATTAAGAGTCAGCTGCTCTACCAACTGAGCTAACGAGGCATGTATCCGGCTGTTCACGCGGCTGGTTCCATCACGGAAGATGGAGCCACTGGTCGGAATTGAACCGACGACCCACGCATTACGAATGCGTTGCTCTACCCCTGAGCTACAGTGGCGTCGCGAGAAGCGCGCAAGCAAGTAATCACATGCCACCCCTTTTAGCAAGTCTTTTTTGCAGTAAGACCGTTTTTTTACGCCTTGAATACGGAATAAAAGACAAGTGCGGCAGGTGACAGTAGAAGAGCTTGCATCAGAGGGGGAAACATGGTGGAGTTCATGTCCTCAAGGAGCTTTTCTTTTCCCTACTTATCATGAAGGCATATTACATTTTTCAGCAAGCAGACGAACAGACCATCAGCGACATTCTGGACTGGATGCGCAACCAGGAACGCGCTATTTACCGCGCCGCCGTACGTGAACTTGGAGCCCTGAAAAAACTCCGTCCGGAGTTTATCCAGCGCAAGCCCCTGCAGGAACAGTTCTCCTTCATCAAGAAAATGCTGGGATGGAAGCCCAGCAACGAGATCGGCGACCACCTGCTTCAGGTCTGGCTGCTCCGCAAGCATCAGGACATGCTCATTACCTTCCTGAATACGCTGGGCATCCCGCACGACGGCAACGGCATCGTGAACGAGCTGCCGGAAACGCTGGACAAGGAAAAGCTTTCCAAGGCCGTGGACGAACTGTTTGAAAAATACTCCCCCGGCGTGGCTTCCGTTTACCTGCAGATGTTCCAGCTCCAGACGGAAGACGGCTGGGATGAACTGGCAGATGTCCTGGCCAATGACCCCCGCGTCACCATCCGATAAATTTTCCCCTTCTTATTTTTTCAGCTTTTCAAAGGGTTGTCCGCCGTTACAAGGCCGGGCAGCCCTTTTTTGATGAAAGGGGGAAATATCTTTTATTCCGGAAAAACGGCCTTCCTCCACGCAGGTCCTCCGGCATCTTATACCCGGTCCGCAACAGTCTTTTCCGGAGTAAGCCGGGAATGCCGCACACTCCCGGCTTTACTTCCAGCGGATGCGGTCATAGCTTTTTTTCATGAGCGCATGTTCCCTTTCCCTGGATATTCCCGGCGTGTTGACGGCCGCCAACGATTGGATTGAAATCAAGGTACACACGGCGGGAAGAAGGCTCGCCGGAGTGACGTTTACGGACAAGCTCAATGGCTGCGCCTACCGCTTCGGGGATGATATTTTCAGCATCCATCTGGATTACGGGATCAAGGAAGACGGCGTCACGGACGATGCTCCGCGCCCCCGCCCGCGCAAAATTTCCGCGGCCAGCCTGATGGCGGAAACGCCCGCCGGAGAGGAAATCCCGGGCAATCCCCAGGGCCGCAGGCTGGCGGACCGCCGTTCCGGCGTCAAGATAACAGTCCCCTTTGCCTGGGAGACGGAAGGCCTGGCCGTCACCTGGACTGCGGAACTGAGGGAAGGATCCCCCTACGTCCGTATTCTGCTGGACATTTGCCCGATGCAGTGGGCCTGCCCCATCCGCATGGTGCGCGTGCTGGAACTGTCCGCTCCGGATATCCAGCAAAGGGGCAGCGTGAAGGGTGTTCCGGCCACGGCGTTCGGCGGCAGGCTGTTTGCCGGCGTGGAAAGTCCCCTTTCCTTCAACGGGGAGGAGGAAGGAAAACTGGTGGCCCAAATTTCCCGCAAGACGGATATTCCCTCCCGCACGCATTTAAATGTTTCCGCCGTGCTGGGGGTAGCCGCTCCCGGCCAGCTGCGCCGAACCTTCCAGCTGCAATACCTGAACGAAGAGCGTGCGCGGCCCTACGGAGCCTTTCTGAATTACAACACGTGGTACGACACCCTGTTCGACCGCTATGACGAAGCTTTTGCCACGGAGGCCGTGCGCCTGTACGGTGAAGAGCTGGTCCGCAAGCGCGGGGCCGTGCTGGATTCCATCCTTTTTGACGACGGGTGGGACAATCCGGAAACGCTCTGGGAGTTCAACGAAGGGTTCAAACACGAGTTCCGCAATATCAACAAACTTGCCGCCTCCTACGGAGCCGGTCCCGGCGTGTGGTTCTCTCCCTGGGGAGGCTACGGCAAGCCCAAGCAGAACCGGCTGAATGCCGCCGGAGACTGTTTTGAAACAAACGAACGCGGCTTTGCCTTGAGCGGTCCAAGGTACTACGACTATTTCAAGGAGATGTGCCTGCACATGATCCGGGACAACGGCATCAACCATTTCAAGCTGGACGGCACTTCCGGGGAGGAAACGCAGCTTCCCGGAAGCCGGTTTGCCAGCGATTTCGAGGCCGTTATCCATCTGCTGGGGGAACTGCGCGACGAACGGCCGGACCTGTTCATCAATCTGACCACGGGTACGTGGGCTTCCCCCTTCTGGTTCGGCATTGCGGATTCCGTGTGGCGCGGGGGCTGGGACCATGAGTTTATTGGTGAAGGAACCATGAGGCAGAAGTGGATGACGTTCCGGGATTCCCGCATTTTCAACAACAATGTGGCCGTTTCCCCGCTGTTCCCCATCAATTCCCTGATGAACCACGGCATCATTTACACGCGGAAGGCCCGCGGCCTGGATACTGTGGAAGGAACAGACCTGGAGGATGAAATCTGGTCAGCCTTCGGTTCCGGCACACAAATGCAGGAGATTTACATGACACCGCAGCTGCTTGAGCCGTCCCAGTGGGATACCCTGGCCAGGGCGGCCATCTGGGCCAGGGAGAACAATGAAACGCTGGTGGACGTACACTGGGTGGGCGGCAGTCCCATGGAATTACAGGTGTACGGCTGGGCCGCATGGTCTCCGGTCAAGGGGCTTCTCACCATCCGCAACCCTTCCTCGGAACGGCGCACCTGGAGCTTTGATCCCGGTGCCGTCTTTGAACTGCCCCCGGAAGCACCGCGCAGCTATTCCGCCACTTCGCCCAATGGAAAGCGGCTCCCCTTCTCCGGATTCCGCGCCGGAGAAATCGTCCGAATGGAGCTGGAACCATTCGAGGTGATCGTGGTGGAAGCCCTGCCGGAACCGCAGCCGTGAAACGGCAGAAAAAGCAGAAGGAAGCCGTCCGTCAGGAAGGCTCCGTTTCCCGCGCTTCCGGATTATATGTCCACCCCTCTTCCCCGTGGTACACCATCATGCGGGTCATGCCGCCGTCAATGACCAGGTTTTCCGCAGTGACGAATCCGGAAAGGCACAGGAAGAACACCCCTTTCACAATGTCCGCGGGAACGCCCGCGCGCCCTGCGGGATGCTGCCGGGCATCCTCCCGCGTTAGTGTGCCGAACTTTCCCGTATCAATCCAGCCGGGGCTAATGCTGTTCACGCGCACGCCCCGCGGCGCCAGGCTCATGGCGAGAGCGTGCGTCAGCGCGATGATCCCGCCTTTCGCGGCGCTGTAGCTCTCCGTGTCCTTCTGGGACATGAACGCGCGGCTGGAAGCTATATTGACGATGGAAGCCCCGCGGGGAAAATGTTCCAGAAACAAGCTGGACAGCAGATAAGGGGCGGAAACCCCTACGCGCAGAACCTCATTGAAATCCTCATAGGAACAACCGGAGAGAATGCCCCGGCGGCTGATGCACGCATTATTCACCAGCACATCCACGCGGCCGAAATGCTCAAGCACCTTTTCCGCAAAAAAGCGAAGGTCCTCCTCCACACCCGCATCACCCGTCACGCAGATATGGCCCTCTCCCTCCAGAACATCCAGAAGTCCGGCCGTCTGCTCATGGTCAACGTCCATCACAGCCAGCAGAGCTCCCGCCGCGGCAAAAGCCTCTGCAATGGCCCGACCAATGCCGGAAGCGCCTCCCGTCACCACGACAACCTTGCCGGAAAAATCAGAATCCATCATGGTCTGATTGTCACTCTTCACCGGGAGAAGTCAACAAGTTCCCCGTCCACCGCCCTAACGTGCGTACATCACATACCTGTAAAAGCCCAGGGCATGGGAAAGAAGCGGGGAACGGGTAACAACGTCCGTTTCCACAATAAGGCGGGCCATGGCCCCGGAAACGGTCATTTCCGCATCTTCCGCCCGGCGGCTCACGCGTTCCAGGTCATTTGCCTTTACCGTCTCCATTTTTCCGGACTCCTGGAACCGGTTTATATGGCCGCGCAGCCTTTTCAGGCGGGAAACAACCTCCACCAACTCAATGGCCCTCTTGTCCGCCGTCTCCGGGTCCTTCACATCCTGCAAAAGAAGGTTGATGCGTTCCAGGGACAGGCAGAATTCCTCCATGGTCATCATGGGATCGTTCCAAAATTCGGGGGAATCAATCATCAGGGGATGGTCCACCCATATTCCCGCAACCGTCTTGGCCAGCAGGGGGGAATCATACATCCTGGCAGTCGCCAGTTTCAACAGGGCGCGGAAGCAGCGCTTGCACTCCGCGTCAGCCTTTACCCTCAGCTTCGCCAGCCCTTTAGGGTAATAGTTCTCAAATCCGGGCAGCCATGCCTGGTAAGTATGCTCCATACGCAACACATTGACGGCCTGCTCCTGCACCATGCGGCACTGAAGAGCCAGGGACACGGCATACGCATCCGCGGCCACCTTGCAGTCAATGCCCTCCAGCATATCCACCATGGAGGAATACTGGGCCAGATAGGCCTCCATGGAAGGGAGCATCCTGCTGTTCAGGTACTGGGCCATTCTCTTATTGGTCAGCTTCAGGCCGTACTTTTCCAAATCATCCTTGATCACGGCGGAACCGTAATACTTGACGTCATGAATCCTTAGCAGCTGCTCCATCACCTGGGAGTGCGCCTTCACCACACGTTCCCGGAGAATGGCGTGAAAAACGGGATGCTTCTCCCTGGACAGCTCCTGAATGTCCGGATTCAGGGTAAGAAGCTGCCGGCAATTTACTTCATACTGCTTCTGCCGTTCCGCCAGCCGTCCCAGTTCCTCCATCACGCCTTCCCCCCTGTCGCGGTCCTGTACGGAGACAATCAAATCCGCCATCTGCTCCACATCCCTCAGCCGCAGGGAAAGCAGCTCCTCATAGGATTCCACCGGGGAAAGCTCCCCGGATCCGTCTTCCTCAGCCTGGGCGGGGCCGTCCTTCCTGTCCCCGCAGGAACACAGCACCAGGGCGCATACGCCCCCCAGCAAGGAAAATTTCAACAATAAAAAGAGATGGGATCTGTGCTTCATGAGGGAGGAACGTTGACGAGGACAAGCCCCGGCAGCATCGGGCTGCATGGTTACCGTAAAAAAGACGGCACAAAGTTCAAGGCCTTTTCATTCCATCCGCAAAAAACTTGCTGAGGCATATCTTGCTGTCAGAGTTATTCCGCTGGATTTCCACACCCCATCCATTATAGAAAAAATGAACGCTTCCGCCTTCCGGACAGTCGCACCTTATTACCTGTTCAACACCATACCTGCCGTGATTCTTGACATTCTGCAATACGGGCATCCCGCCCTGCGGGAGAAATGCAGTCCCATCGTCCATATCAATTCCGATATTCTTAACTTCCTGAAAGACATGCAGGAGACGCTGGCGCAGGCAGGCATAGGACTGGCGGCGCCGCAGGTGGGCCGCCCCATCCAGATGGTCACCATCAACATCCCCCTCACGGACACTTCCACCACGTGGCTGGAAGTGGACGGCAGCCCCGCCACGCTGGCGCAGCTTATGCCGCTGAACTTCATCAACCCGGTCCTGCATCTCTTCGGCAAAAAAGTACCGTACCGGGAAGGATGCCTCAGCATTTCCAAAGTATATGCGGACGTCATGCGGCGTTCCTGCGTAAAAGCCACGCTCACCCTGATGAACGGAAAGACCGTTGCCATCAAGTGCAACGGCCTTCTGGCGCGCTGCCTGCAGCACGAAGTGGACCACCTTCACGGCAGCCTGTTCACGGACATCGTTTCTCCGCAGGACCATGAAAAAGTCATCCGGCGCCTGAGACTGACGCATCCGGATGCCTTTGAGGAAGACGATGACAGCTACGCGCGCCGCATGAAGGAGGAACGCCGGAAACTGGCCCAGGCCGCACAGACTCCGGACGCATCCCGGAAAACCGCCTGACCCTTCTGCAAAAAAAAGCCCCGGCTTCCCTTTCAATGAAAGCCGGGGCAAATGCGACTGGCGGCAGGCCGGATCAGTTGACCCAGTCCAGCACCACCTTGCCGGACTTGCCGGAATTCATGGCCTCAAAGCCTTCCCTGAACTCCGTATAAGGCAGGCGGTGCGTGATGATCGGGGCGATGTCCAGGCCGCTGCGGATCATGGAATCCATCTTGTGCCATGTTTCAAAAATCTCACGTCCATAAATGCCTTTCATCTTCAATCCCTTCCAGATGAACTTGTTCCATTCGATGCTGGAGCCGTCCGGCTGAATTCCCAGCAGGGAAATGCTCGCGCCGTTGCGGGAATTATCGATGATGTCTTTCAGGCAGGAGGGAGCGCCGCTCATTTCCAGGCACACGTCAAACCCTTCCGTCATTTCCAGTTCCTTCATCACGTCGGAAAGTTTTTCACGGGTCACATTCACCGTGCGGTCCGCTCCCAGGGTCCTGGCCAGACCCAGGCGGAAATCGTTGATGTCCGTAATCACCACGGTTTTGGCCCCGGCCTTCTTGCACACGGCGGCGGCCATGCAGCCGATGACGCCGGCGCCCGTAATCAGGACGTCTTCACCCACCAGGTCCCAGGAAAGGGCCGTATGGACGGCATTGCCCAGCGGGTCGAAAATGGAGGCGATTTCCATCGGAATATTCTTGTGAATGCGCACCACATTGTCCTGGGGAATGGAAAGGTATTCCGCAAAGCATCCGGGCCTGTTCACTCCCACGCCCTGCGTATTCGGGCACAGGTGCTTCTGGCCGGAGCGGCAGCTGCGGCAGTGGCCGCAGACGATGTGCCCTTCTCCGGAAACGATCTCCCCGGGCTTGTACTCGGTCACGGAGGAACCCACGGACTCAATCACGCCGCAAAACTCGTGCCCCACATGCATGCCCACGGGAATGGTCTGCTGGGCCCATTTGTCCCAGTTCCAGATATGGAGGTCCGTGCCGCAAATGGCCGTCTTGTGAATCTTAATCAGAACATCGTTCGGGCCGACTTCCGGCATGGGAACATCCATCAATTCCAAACCGGGACCTGCCTGCGTTTTTACAAGAGCTTTCATGCGCCCCATTCATGCTCTTTTTCCTCCCCGGCGGCAAGCTCAAAATCACTTGCGCGCCCCTAGAAAACGCAGTTACGCACCATGCCGTGAAGGCGGGAAAAAACCGTTTATCCGCCTTTACGGAAAAGCTTTCCTGTTCAATAGTCAATTCCGACACACACGCACTTTGCACTTTCCAATAATAGCGAATCGTGCTACCAAGCTACACGGTTCATCTGCTGAACATCTTACTCCATACTTACAGAGCCATGGCGAAATCATTTTTACCCACCATTTTCGAACATCCGTATGAAATCGATCCCAAATACGGAAAAAGCGTAGCGTATTTCTGCATGGAATATGCTATCGACAACTCCTTCAAGATTTACTCCGGCGGCCTAGGCTATCTGGCCGGTTCCCATATGCGCAGCGCCTATGACCTTCGCCAGAACCTGGTCGGCGTCGGCATTCTGTGGAGCTACGGCTACTACAACCAGATTCGAGCGGAAGACGGCTCCATGGCTACGCAGTACATGCGTAAAAACTACCCGTTCCTGGAAGACCACAACATCAAATTCCTCATCCATGTCTGCGGCTCCCCCGTGTGGGTAAAGGCCTACTTCCTGAATCCGGAAACATTCGGCACCGCCCCCATGTTCTTCCTTTCCACGGACCTGGAGGAAAACGACGAAGAAAGCCGCAACATCTCCCGACGCCTGTACGATGCCAACGGCTTCACCCGCATCGCCCAGTACGTGCTGCTCGGCAAGGGGGGAGCGCGCCTCTTTGACGAACTGGGCATTGAGCCGGAAATCTACCATCTCAATGAAGCCCACGGCCTTGCCGCCGCCTTCCACGTGCTGGCCAAGACGGGCAGCGTGGAGGAAGTGCGCAAGCGCTTCGTCTTCACTACCCACACGCCGGAAGAAGCAGGCAATGAAAAGATGGACGTGAACACGATGAACACGTTCTCTTTCTTCGACGGCCTCTCCATGGAACAGGTCCGCGCCGCCGTAGGCCTGACGGACAACACCTTCAACTACACGCTGGCCGCCCTGCGCCTCTCCCACATCGCCAACGGCGTTTCCAAGCTTCACGGGGAAGTCTCCCGCCAGATGTGGAAAGACTATGAGGGCATCTGCCCCATCACCCACATCACCAACGCCCAGAATCAGAAATACTGGCAGGACCCGGAACTGGCGGAAGCCTTCCATGCCCGGAACAAGGAAGCCTTCATCCGCCGCAAGCGCGCCCTGAAAAAAGCCCTTTTCCGCATCGTGGGGGAACAGACCGGCCGCGTCTTTGATCCCAACTGCCTCACCATCGTCTGGGCGCGCCGCTTTGCGGCCTACAAGCGTCCGGATCTGGTCACGGGGAATCCCACCATGTTTGAGCGCATGCTCCAGCGCACCAACTATCCGGTGCAATTCATCTGGGCGGGCAAACCTTACCCGATGGACCACGGCGCCATTGAAATCTTCAACCGCCTGAACGACATGACCGCCAAATACCCCCGTTCCGCCGTACTCACCGGCTATGAACTGGGCCTGAGCCGCTACCTCAAGAATGGCTCGGACGTCTGGCTGAACAACCCCGTGGTCACCCGGGAAGCGTCCGGCACCTCCGGCATGTCCGCGGCCATGAACGGCTCCATCTCCGTCTCCACCAACGACGGCTGGATCTGCGAATTTGCCAAGGACGGGGAAAACTGCTTCGTTATTCCGGAGGCCTCTCCCCGACTGTCCCCGGAAGCCCGCGACCGCTCCGACCGCGACAACTTCTACAACATTCTGGACGACAAGATTCTCCCGCTCTACTACGATCACAACGACAAGTGGATGGACATCGTCTTCAATGCAATGACGGACATCTATCCCGAGTTCGACTCCGACCGCATGGCGGACGAATACTACACCAAGATGTACAACAGCTAGGAGCCATTCCTCCCGGTTGCCGGACAATATTGACAGGCTGCCCCGCTTTCCGTGGGGCAGCCTTTTTTGAGCTGGAGGAAAATAAATCAAACTCCCCCTTCCGGCTTCCACCGGCACATCCCTCCGGGAATAATTAAAAACTCGAAAACGCCCTCACCGCCTTCCGCAAAAAATATTCCTTCACACAGGCGGGAAATGTTTCTTCCATGAAAGGAAGGCGATCGGGAATGGAACCACAGGAAACATGCCGATCCACGGCGGCATGGAGCCTCCGGAACCCATACAGGGCAGGCTCTTCCCTCCTGCGGAATGAAAAAACCTCCCCGCGGCAACATCAAGGCATTTCCTCCAGGCATGGGAAACACGCCGCGGTCCCCCCTGCCTCCCCATCGTAACCAAAAAGCCTGTCTTCAGGCAGAGGAAGGCCGAGCCACCCTAATTCCCCGTTTCCGGCTTGTCACTCTCCGCGGTAGCCGGCGCTTTGGTTGCGGCACTCCTGCGATGGCGCGGGAAAATATTCTCCTCCTGCCAGACGCGGGAAAAGGCGGAAGTAATCAGGCCCGTTGAAATGGCAATGATGGACACGGCGATGAACATGATCACCCCGGTAAAAATGCGCCCCATCGCCGTAATCGGCACCAAGTCTCCGTATCCCACCGTACTCAGGGTTTCCACGGCAAACCAGAGGGCGTCGAAAAACGATCTGAACTTTTCCGGCTGGGCCTCGTGCTCCGCAATGTAAATCCCCAGGGAGGTCACATACAGCATGAACAGGATGACGGAAAAGAACAGGAAAAACTCGTCCCGGATCAGGTAAAAGGCCCTCTTGAAACTGGCGGCGGTTTTATTAAAGCGCGCCAGCTTGAAAATGGCCAGTACCCGGACAAGCCGGAGGGAATACAGCACCTGCCAGTCCGCCCCGAAAAACATGCTCAGGAACGGCAGGCAGACAATGAAATCCAGAATCCCCATGCCGCTGAACACATACATCCTGCGCGGCTTGGCGCACAATACCCGCAGAATGTATTCAAAAACGAAGAAATAGCTGATCCAATTATTCACCTTGCCGGCAATCCTCCCCACCATGGGATGAACGTCCGGAATGGCATTCAACGTGTACAGGACAAACCAGACCAGGATCAGCACCCGGACGACATTCTCCCAGGGGCCGAAATTGGCTGCGCCTTCCTTCGTGCGGGTAATCAGGGGCATGGGAGTATTCAGGGATGGAGGGCGGCTTTCCACTCATCGGCCTTGAAGCCGACGCAGATACGCCCGTTGACAATTAAAATGGGCCGCTTCACCAGCATGCCGTTGGTCGCCAGCAGAGCCGCTTGCTCCTCCAGGCTCATGCAGGGAAGCTTGTCCTTCAGCCCCAGATTCTTGTACATCAGGCCGCTGGTATTGAAAAACTTCCTGGATGGCAGCCCGCTGTCCCGGATCCATGCGAGAAGTTCCTCCTTCGTGGGATTCTGTTCCACGATGTGGCGGTCTTCATAGGAAACACCTTGTTCATCAAGCCATTTCTTGGCTTTCTGGCAGGTCGTGCACTTGGGATATTCGATAAACAGGCAAGACATATCCTCACGCTAGCCCCGCATAAACTCCGGGTCAAGCGGCCAGCACAGCCATCATGCCGTCATGACTTGATTGGAATGATTCCACACATGGACAAGGACCCGCGGAAAAAGCGCCATTCAGCTCCGGCATTCCGCTCAAAGCACCATGACGCTGCCAAGCTGCGCTATGGACACCGGATTGGCCTGCCGTTCCTCCAGGGCATTCGCCAGCGCGAGAGACGCCTGTTCCTCCCCGTGCACCAGAATGATATTGCTCTTGGGACCGCCGGTCCTGTCAAAATACTCCAGCAGCTCGCCGTGGTCTGCATGGCCGGAGAAGGAATCCATCTCCCGGATTCTGGCGCGCACGCGGTATTGCTTGCCCAGGATCGGGACCTCCTTCCATCCGTCGATGATCTTACGTCCCAGGGTATGTTCCGCGCAATACCCTACAAAAAGGACGGTATTCTTCGGATTGCCGATGTTGTTTGCCAAATGGTGCAGGATGCGTCCGGCCTCGCACATGCCGGAAGCGGAAATGATGATGGCCTGGCCGTCCATCCTGTTCAATGCCTGGGACTCTCCCACAGAGCGGATCAATCGCAGCTGCTCAAAAGAAAACGGGTCCTGTTCCCGGAACAGGAAATCATACACTTCCTTGTTGAAACACTCCGGATGGATGCTGAAAATTCCCGTGGCGCTCACGGCCATGGGGCTGTCCACGTACACGGGCAGCAGGGGAAGATGGCCTTCATGGTAGGCCCTGTTCAGCAGGTAAAGGAGCTGCTGGGTGCGCTCCACCGCAAAGGAGGGAATGTAAATGCGGCCTCCCAGTTCCAGGGCCTCCCTGATCGCCTGGCAGAACGTCTCGTCATCCCGGGAGGGGGCTTCATGGAAACGACCGCCGTAGGTGCTTTCCATCAGCAGAATATCTACATCCGGCACAGGCACGGGATCACGCAGGAGCTCGTTGTCTCCCCTCCCCACGTCCCCGGAAAACAGGAAACGCTTCTTCTTACCGTCGTCGCGGTCTTCAATATCCAGGCATACCTGGGCGGCTCCCAGAATGTGCCCTGCGTCGTAAAACGTCAGCGTCACCCCCGGAGCCACCGGAATGGGCCGTTCATAGCCGATGTTCACGAACAGGCGCATGCAGCGCTCCGCATCCTGCTCGGAATACGTGGGGTACACCTCCGGCTGGTCAATGCCGCGGCGCTTGTTCATCTTGTTGATAAAGGCGCAGTCGTGCTCCTGGATGCGGGCGGCGTCCGCCAGCATGATCTGGCAAAGGTCGCGCGTGGCGTACGTGCTGTACACATTCCCCTGGAACCCCTTCTTCACCAGATTGGGAAGGTTCCCGGAATGGTCGATGTGCGCATGGGAAAGAATCACCACGTCCACATCTGCCGGAGAAAAATACGGAAAATCCTTGTTGATGTGCCACGCTTCCTCGCGCCTGCCCTGATACATGCCGCAATCCAGAAGAATTCTGCTCCCGTTCACCTCCAGCAAATGCTGGGACCCCGTCGTCGTACCTGCCGCGCCGCAAAAATGAATTTTCATTAAAACATGTGTACAACAAGCCCCCGTCCAACGCAAGAAATCAATGCCTTCCGGGATAATGAATTTCATCTGTTCATGCGCACAATTTCAAGTTTCCCGCATCGATTTTCATCCAGCACAATTCTTCATGCGTACACGGCATGTTCCTCAAAAAAAATCTCATACCCATAGGATAATCCCAGACTAAGGAAAAACAAAAACTGTTCTCACAGAAATAAGAGAACAGCCTGGCAACAATGCTGTTGGCTCCTCATGAAAGTCCAAGAGCAAAGACAATCAAAAATGGAAGAAACCATAAAACAGACAAAACCAGAGCTATGATGAAATCTTTTTTCTCTTTATTTTCAATGAGTCCGCCTACTCCCCACAACAAACTAAGAATAGGTCCTCCCAGTATTATTAACCCAAAAAACACCGTGGCCAATTCAGACAAGTTGCTTAAGTCCATCCATTTCGGAAAACCATAAAAACGGACTCCCATGTTTGTTCCACAGAAAAGCAATGTAATGATCCATGAAGCCAGCACGGGATAGTATGATTTCACCTTCATCTTTATGGAGATGCTTTTAAACAATGATAAAGAATACCCTCTGCGTTCTCACCTTCTTCAGATAATCGTCGGCTCCCTACAAATGAGTTTACATCAATTTCACAGGACACCATGTTGCCAGACATACAGGGTCCGGTTTCCTGCTCATAGATTTCATTTTTAAAAGGTTGCCCCTGATCAAGCAGAACATGCTGCAAAGGATACTCCCTGGACTCAATCGCGGAATATCGAAATCGGTACAGTCTGCTAGCTATGGAAAGGCATGGGAAAGGCCGACAAAAAAGGCGGGAAAAAATCCCGCCTGCTCAAATTTTCTACTGAATGAAAATCTACTTCCCTTCCTGATTGGTTTCCTCCGGTTTTTCCGCTTCCACATCAATGGGCTGGGAAAGTTCCGGAGAAGGCCTGGATTCCGGCTTGGAAGCGGAGGAATCGGACATGGCTTCCTTTTCCGTCTTCAACAACTCCTCCTCAAACTCGGATTTGGCCTTCTTGAACTCTCCCAGGCTCTTGCCCAGTCCACGGGCGAATTCCGGAAGTTTCTTGGCTCCGAACAGCAGAAAGACGATCACCAGAATGGCGATGATCTCCGGAGTTCCCAGACCGAAAATAGCTAGTGTATTCATCATGGAAGATACAATATTTTTAACAGATTTATTTCAATGTGGAACTTCATAATACGCTTCATGCGTCATCGCTCCCAGCCTGTTCCTGCTTTTGCTGTTCTGCAAGCCTCCTGACGGCAAAACGGTGAAAACGCCAGACCACGAGGAAAATCACCAGGGAAAGCACCGCCAAACTGCCCCACAGAAGCCAGGATGCGGCGGATGCCGCCCCTTCGTCGCCCAATTCTCCGGCCTGGCTCCAATAATAATAAGACAGTACAGGATTCCAGGCCAGGGAACTGTCCGGGAGCAGATGCAGGCGCGCCATGCGATTCATGGCAGGCAGATAGGCCGCCTGGGCGGAAGCTTTCATCAGGGAATCTCCCTGGGCCTCATCCCCCCTGGCGTAATAAAGCTGGGCCAGCATGTACATGCCCTTGGGATTTCCCGTAGCATCCACGACACGGCGCAGAAGCCTGTACGCTTCATCAGCATCCAATTCCCCGCCCTTGCCGTTCTGAAGCAGTTCCGCCGCCTTCAGGGCCGCGGGAGCATAGCCGATGGCGGCGGCCTCCCGGTACAAAGCTAAAGCACGGGCGGCATGCTCCCCGGACGGGGAATCTTCCATGAGCATATCCGCCAGGGCGGCCATGCTGTACGGGTCCTTCCACTCCGCCCCCTTCTCAAACCATTTGCGGGCCTTCTCCATGTCCCGGGGCACATACTTGCCGTCCCGGTACATGATGCCCAGTTCCATGACAGCTCCCAAATCCTTTTGCTGCGCGGCCTTTTCAAACCATTGCACGGCCCAATTCGCATCCCGGGGCACGCCGAGGCCGTCCCGGTACTTGAAGCCAAGCAGACCCTGGGCTGTCAGGTTGCCGTGCTCAGCCGCACGTGTCAGCCAGGGAACGGACTTCTCCGGGGAACTGCCGGGTACTAGCTTCCTTTCATAAAGAAGGCCCACCCACAGGGCGGCCTTGGGATCGCCCGCTTCCGCCTCCTTCTGCCAGGAATGGAGGGCCTTTTCATAATAGCTGGTGGCCAGGGCCTCGTCCCGGAGCCCTCCCATGCCCTTGGAAATCATCGCCGCCGTCTGATACTGGGCATCCGCATTGCCGCTGTCTGCGGCGCGGGTAAACCAGAACCGGGCCTTCTCCATATTCTTGGGATAAAGACGGCTGCCGGTGTAAAACAGCTTGCCCAGGTCCAGCATGGCAGACACGTTCCCGGCATCGGCCGCCTTCTCCGTCAGGGAAACGTACTGATTCATCCATCGGGAAGTTTCCGGCACATTGCCGGACACCTCATAATGCACGACCAGTTGTTTGGCCGCATCTGCGTCTCCGTTCAGGGCTTTCTCCCTGAGCCCGGCCAGATAGGAGTCAAAATCTCCTTCTCCGGCGGAAACCGGAGAAGGAGGGACAGGAGATGCCTGAAGAGAAGGCTGTGCCAGGCACAGCGCGCATAATCCGGCAAGGAACCACCATCTGCAATGTCTCTTCATACCGGCACAAGTAAATGATTAACGTCCTCTGCCTCCGCGGGAAAAACCGCCGGAGAATCTGCCTCCGAAGCCGGGCTTGCGGAATCCTCCTTCGCGGCGCTGGAAGCCACCTTCACGGCGTTCGCCTCCAAAACCACCTTCACGACGCTGGAAGCCTCCCTCACGACGGTTGCCTCCAAAGCCGCCTTCACGACGCTGGAAACCTCCTTCACGACGGTCACCTCCAAAGCCGCCTTCACGACGCTGGAAACCTCCCTCACGACGATTTCCTCCAAAACCGCCTTCACGACGCTGGAAACCTCCTTCACGACGGTCACCTCCGAAACCGCCTTCACGACGCTGGAAACCTCCCTCGCGACGATTTCCTCCAAAACCGCCTTCACGACGCTGGAAACCTCCCTCGCGACGGTCACCCCCAAAACCACCTTCACGGCGTTGGAAACCTCCCTCGCGACGATCTCCTCTAAAACCACCTTCACGGCGTTGGAAACCTCCCTCGCGACGATCTCCTCTAAAACCACCTTCACGACGCTGGAAACCTCCCTCGTGACGGTCACCCCCAAAACCACCTTCACGGCGTTGGAAACCTCCCTCGTGACGGTCACCCCCAAAACCACCTTCACGGCGTTGGAAACCTCCCTCGCGACGATCCCTATTGAAACCGCCTTCACGACGCTGGAATCCTCCCTCACGGCGGTCGCCTCCAAAACCGCCTTCACGGCGCTGAAAACCACCTTCGCGGCGACCTCGGAAATCGTCGCTCCGGTCATTCCGGCGGTCACGGGAACGGAAAGAATCGTCCCGCATCACATCACCTTCCGCGACCTCATCCTGTTCGTCCGTATCTGCAAAACGGGTCTTCATCTCGGGAGAAGGCTCATAAGATTCTCCCGCTTCAAAATCGTCCGGATTAAATACATAACCCTCATCGGAGTCAGAAGCGCTGCCGGATTGTTCCGTTTTAGCGGAAGTCCCGGTAACAAGCTGGGCCGCACCCAGGTACTTGCGCTGGCGGGGCGGATTCTTCAGAAGAAGAGCCACATCGGCATCATCCATGAACCTCCAGCTTCCTGGGTCCAAATCACCGCCCCACAAGGAACCGATGCGCACGCGCACCAGCTTACGCACGCGCAGGCCCAGGCACTGGAACATCTGGCGGACCTGCCGTTTCAAGCCCTGCTCCAGCACGATGCAGGCGCGGCGCGCGGAAGCGCGGCAGACATATTTGGCCTTAGCGTTGCCTTCCGGAATGCGGACTCCGCGCAGAAACTGCATCAGCACGGAATTGTCAAAATTCTGATCCACCGTCACCCAGTACTCCTTCTCAATGCCTCCGGTGGGATGGGAAAGGGTCTGAGTCAGCTCTCCCTTGTTGGTCATGATCAGCAGGCCCTCGGAATCGGCATCCAGGCGGCCCACGTAATTCAAATGGCGCAAACGGGGCGGCAGCAAGTCGTAAACAGTGCCGATCGCGCCCTGGGCCTCACGGCTGCACACATAGCCGCGGGGCTTGTTCAGCAGCACTACGACTTCCTCCATGGGAGTCATGTGGCGGCCGTCCACCTTCACGAAATCCTTATCGGTTACTTTCATTCCGGGAGTATCAATAACTTTCCCGTTCACCTCCACACGTCCTTCCTCAATCAATCTGTCAGCCACCCGGCGGGAATCAATGCCGCAGGATGCCAGGAATTTATTAATGCGGATACCTCCGTTTTCTTCGGAGCCATGTTGTTCTTCACTCATATCGATGTAATGTCCGCTATCTCAGCGGATGTTTTTTATTTGTTTGTTTTGCCGGCAGAACACGTTTTCCAAGGGAAAAAGTTCCGCCAGAAGAAAAAAGCCTCCCGGTTTATAGACATCCGAGAGGCTTCCTGTATTAGGAAAATGATGCGCCATAACAGCCCCGCAGAGGGAAAATCCCGGCGGAAACACTGTCAGGCTTAAGCTTCATGCTTGGTCTTCGGCAGGCCGAGGGGGCTTTGGCCCTTCTTCCATTCACCGCGTTCCTTGAGGAGCTTGACGCGTTCGAAACGCTTCAGGACGGAACGCTTGCCGCCTACGGTACCGGTTGCTTTGAGGCTGGAATGCTTGGACATGATCTTGTGATTTCGTAAAAGGTTCAGAAAGGTGCTTTACACCACCCTCACGGTGGCAGGCGAGGTCTTATAACGGAAGCCCCCCCTCTTGGCAAGAGAAATTTGACGCGACGGCCAAATATCTCACCTGGCGCCGTCCTCCGGATGCGCCTCCACCCATGCCCGCCATAAATCCGGACGGTTCAGGCGCGTACGTTCCAGGGACCGTTCATGCTTCCATCTCTCAATGGCGGGATGGTTGCCGCTCAGCAGGATTTCCGGAACGGACAGGCCGCGGAACTCATTCGGCTTGGTGTAGGCGGGAGCCTCCAGCAAACCGTTGGAAAAAGACTCCTCCACGGAAGAACGTTCATCCCCCAGGACCCCGGGAATCAGCCGCGCCACGGCGTCAATGACCACGACGGCGGCTATGGCTCCGTTGGTCAGGATGTAGTCCCCGATGGACAATTCCACGTCCACCAGTTCCTCCACCACGCGGTGATCCACCCCCTCGTAATGGCCGCAAAGAATGATGAGATGGCCGCCGGAAGCGGCCAGCTCCCCGGCCAGGTCCTGGTTGAACGTCCTCCCCTGCGGAGTCATCAGCACCACCCGCGTTTCCGGGCGCCTGAGTTCCTCCACGGCGGCGAAAATAGGTTCCGGCTTCAGCAGCATCCCCTGTCCGCCTCCGCAAAGATAATCGTCCGTCTTGCGGTGCCTGTCCTTCGTCCAATCCCTGATATTGTGGCAGCGCACCTCCACAAGGCCCTTTTCACGGGCCTTGCCGAGGATGCTCCCCGCCAGGGGGGCTTCCACCATCTCCGGAAACAGGGAAAGAACGTCTATGGTCAGAGCGGCAGACATAAAGGGAAAACGTCAGCGGTCGCGCTTGTGGCCGCGCAGCATGGCCTCAATAAAGGGGTCCAGGTTGCCGTCCATCACGTCCTGAATGTTGCCGGACTCCACGCCCGTGCGCAGGTCCTTCACCATTTGATAAGGCTGGAACACATAGGACCGGATCTGGTTGCCCCAGCCGATGTCTCCTTTCTCGCTGTACTGGCGGTCCGCCTCAGCCTGCTTCTTGTCTTCCTCAATCTGGTACAGCTTGGCGCGCAACATGTTCATGGCCTCTTCCTTGTTGCGCAGCTGGCTGCGTTCGTTCTGGCAGGCCACGATCACTCCGGAAGGAATGTGCGTGATGCGCACGGCGGTTTCCACCTTGTTCACGTTCTGGCCGCCCTTGCCGCCGGAACGGTAGGTATCCACCTTCAAATCCTTGTCCAGAATCTCGATGTTGATGGAATCGGAAACCTCCGGCGTGGCGTCCAGGGACGCAAAGGAAGTGTGCCTCTTTCCGGCGGAATCAAAGGGGGAAATGCGCACCAGGCGGTGAATGCCGCGTTCGTTCTTCAAATAACCGTAGGCATACTCCCCGTCCACCTTCACGGTCACGGAACGGATGCCGGCATCGTCGCCGTCCGTACTTTCCAGATAAGTCACCGTAAAGCCGCGGCGTTCGCACCAGCGCATATACATGCGCAGCAGCATGGATGCCCAGTCGCAGGCCTCCGTGCCGCCGGCTCCGGCGTGAATCGTCAAATAACAGGAAGCCTGGTCCTGCGGAGCGTTCAGCAGGGTCAGCAGCTCAAAATCGGCGAGGGACTTCTCCCATTTGCCGAACTCTTCCACAGCCTCGCGTCCCAGGTCGTCGTCATCCGCCTCCTGGGCCAGTTCAATTGTGGCGTCTATATCTTCCAGGCGGGACTTCAGGGAGGAAAACGCCTCCATCCTGTGCTTCAGGGGATTCACTTCCGCCATCAGCGCCCGCGCGGCGTTCTGGTCATCCCAAAAATCCGGGGCGCTCATGCGTTCGTCCAACTCGGCTACTCGTTTTTGTATGCCGTCCAAGTCAAAGATAGCTCCCGAGCTCGGAAAGACGGCTGTGCAAGGCAGCCGTGTCGAGCGCCGAGAGATCTGCAGCGATATGGGGATCCATGCGCGGGAACCTACCATGAATCAGACAAGCGGAAAAGGGCAAAATGCCGTGCCTTCAAGTCATCCCGCGCCATGAGCCGGCAAATGGCCATACGAGAACCAGCCCTGCCCCTCCAATACTTCCTTCCATTCCCGCACTCCCGGAACCCGGGACGGAAAAGCTCCGGACTTTCATGGCGAAAAAACTCCCCTGAAACCCGGGAGAAGAAAATTTTCTTGCCCGCCTTCCGTAACTCGTAAAATCCTGCCATGGAAAACAGGAATCCTCCTCTTCCCCTCTTTCCCTATTTCAATCTGAAAATGTCCTGCGGAAAGCCTCTTTCGCCCGTAAAACCTCAATCCCCCTCCACAAAAACGGAATTCCCAGTCTCCTTTACAAGGACGCGAACCTTGCAGTTCCACCCCCGGATCAAGACACCCTATCTGCCTCCGTTTTCCACACCGCCCGCAAACGGGCGAATACGGCAGGACTTGAGCCGTTCAATCTCCTCAAAAGTCATGATGTGCTCAATCTGGCAGGCAACCTCATTGGCCCGTTCCTCCGACAGGGCGAGTTCTTCACGCAGGAAATCAAACAAAATGCCGTGGCTGACGATGATCTTGCCCGCGATTCTGCGCCCCTGTGGAGTCAGCTTGACGGGGGCATACTGCGTGTATTCCACCAGGCCCATGTCCGCCAGCTGCTTCACGGCGGAAGTCACGGAAGGCATCTTCACCTTGAGCATTTCCGCAATATCCCGCACCTGGGCTGTGCCGCTCTTCTCAGACAGCAGACCGATGGCCTCCAGGTAATCTTCATTGCTCTTGGTAAGTTCCAGCATGGTGTGAGAGATTAGTTAACCCCTTAGGCGGAACTAACTCAAGATTTTTTCCAGCCTTATTTAGAATTAGAAAAAAAAGCCGCCGCGGACAGAACATCCGCGGCGGCCAAATCAATCAGTGTAAAACGGAGTGAAGCTTACTTCTCTTCAGAGGGGCTCCATTCTTCGTTTTCACGGGTAGCCAGATTGAAGGCGTGTTCCAGGCCGACCATGTCGCTGCTCGGGCGGAGGGCTTCAAAGGAAGCGGTTTCACGGCGGAGCTGTTCGGTGTCGTAATTGACGGCCTTGATGGAAAGGCCGATACGGCGTTCGATGCTGTCCACCTTGATCACGCGGGCGGTGATTTCATCACCCACCTTGATCACGTCCTTCACGCGTTCCACATGGTCTTCGCTCAGCTGGGAAATGTGGATCAGGCCGTCGATGTCGCCGTCCAGATTCACAAAGGCGCCGAAGCTGGCGATCTTGGCCACCTGGCCGCTCACCATGTCGCCCACCTTGAAGCGGTCGTTGATGGATTCCCACGGATCGGACTCAAGCTGCTTGATGCCAAGGGAGACACGCTGGTCTTCCTTCTTGATTTCCAGAACGATGGCTTCCACTTCGTCGCCCTTCTTGAGCACTTCGGAGGGGTGGTTGATCTTGCGGGTCCAGCTCATGTCGGACACGTGGATCATGCCGTCGATGCCTTCTTCCAGGCCCACAAAGGCGCCGTAGGGAGTAAGGTTGCGGACCTGGCCCTTGATAACGGTACCGATCGGGAAGCGGGATTCGATATCCGCCCAGGGATTGTCTTCCAGCTGGCGGACGCCGAGGGAAATCTTCTGTTCCTTGACGGAAATGGAAAGCACAACGGCTTCGATCTCCTGGTCCAGTTTCAGCACGTCGCTCGGACGGGTGATTCTCTTGACCCAGGACAGTTCGGAAACGTGAACGAGGCCTTCCACGCCTTTTTCCAGCTCCACGAAGGCGCCGTAAGGCAGGAGCTTCGTCACGCGGCCCTTGACCTGGGAATTGATCGGGTACTTGCGTTCGATGTCCGCCCAGGGATTGTCCGTCATCTGCTTCAGGCCCAGGGAAACGCGTTCCTTGTCGCGGTCCACTTCCAGAATCACGACTTCCAGGGACTGGCCGATGTGGAGCATTTCGCTCGGATGGTTCACGCGGCCCCAGCTCATGTCCGTAATGTGGAGCAGGCCGTCCATGCCGCGGAGGTCCACGAAAGCGCCGAAGTCCGTAATATTCTTCACGAGGCCTTCCACCTTGTCGCCTTCCTTGACGGTTTCAAGGAAGCGCTGGCGCTGGTCGGCGCGTTCGGCTTCGATCACTTCGCGGCGGGAAAGAACGATATTCTTGCGGTCGTCGTTCACCTTGACGATCTTGAACTCGTAAACCTTGCCGACATACTCGTTCAGGTCGCGCGGGGGAATGATATCCACCTGGGAACCGGGCAGGAAGGCTTCCACGCCAACGTTGACCATCAGGCCGCCCTTGACGACGCTCTTCACTTTGCCCTTGACCAGGCCGCCGTCGCGGTACACGCCCACGATCTTGTCCCAATTCTGCTTATGGGCGGCTTTTTCCTTGGAAAGGACGACGATACCTTCGTCGTTTTCGAGGCGTTCAAGAAGGACCTCGATCTGGTCCCCTACTTCGATCTCCTCGTCTTCAAACTCGGAAATGGAAATAGCGCCTTCGGACTTGTAGCCGATGTCCACCAAAACGACTTGGGGACGGATTTCCTGGATGGTTCCGGTAACGATGGAACCTTCTCGTAATTCGCGGAACTTGCTGTCAATCAGCTCCGCCAGTTCAGTTGTGCTCATTTAAATGGTTGATGAGTTAGTATTGGCGATTTTTCTCATGGCCCCTGGTTGGCCGGCGGGCAATCGGGGCGCCTTCCCCCGCCGGGCGAAAAATCGGTCGCTTTCAATAGCAGTTCTCTATAAAAACTCAAGGCTTTTCTTGAAAAAACTCTCCGCTGGCATGAAGACTTTCCCGCCCCGTTCTCTCCCCCGTGGAAACGCTCCTGAAAAACAGGGCGCAGAAAAGCCTTGAGAGGGCACGTTCCCATGTTAAATTCTCGCAATGAGGGAATCCTTCCCCTCCATTCCATAACCCCTGCACTTCCGTAACATGAAAAAACACCTCCTTCCTCTTATTGTTTCCCTGGGACTGGCCGGAACCGCCCTGCTCCAGGCGGCGGAAACCATCAAGCTGGACCAGCCGGACCTGACGCGCGGCTCCGCAGTCATGAAAGCCCTGTCGGACAGGCAATCCATCCGCAGCTGTTCGGATAAAATGCTCTCTCAGAAAGACCTCTCCGACCTCGTCTGGGCGGCCAACGGCATCAACCGGGCCGACTCCGGAAAGCGCACGGCTCCATCCGCCATGAACCGGCAGGACGTCAAAATCTATGTATGCACCAAGGACGCCTCCTATCTGTACGACCACAAGGCGCATGCCCTGGTTCCCGTCAGCGACGGAGACGCCCGGCCGGCCGATGCGCCCGTCTGCCTCATCCTAGTAACGGACACGGCCGAACCCTGGGCGGCGATGGATGCGGGAATCGTCTCCCAGAACATCTCCCTCTTCTGCTCCGGCACGGGCCTGGCGACCTACCCGAAAGGCAGCATGGACAAGAACGCTCTGCAAGCGGCGCTGAAACTCAAAGCCCCGCAAACCGTCATGCTCTGCCACCCGGTAGGCTATCAACAGGACAAATAACAGCCTGTCCCAAAAGGCGTGCACATGGAATGCCCTCCCGGCATTCAGCCAGACACCCCGCAAATGAAAATGGCGGGGTGTTTTTTATGCACATGATGCATATCTCTACTCCCTCCGGGCCGGCCCAACACCCTCCGGTGCAGGATTCTCCTGAATCCGTTCCCTACCCCTGCTTTCAACCTGATGGAAACGCCTCCACTCTTCCGCCCGCTCCCCGCACCTTTCTTTTTCCTTTCCGGATGGCAGGCGATTCCGAAGCCATTCAAAAAAACAAAACGTAAACGATGCGCAGATCAAAACCTCACGCCTGCGGTTCCGGCAAAATATCCACGTAAATGCCGGGGGAACTCCCTTCAATGGGAACAGCGCCCACCGTCCGGGCATAAAAGTCAGCAGGCCCCACACCGCCGATAATCCCGTACGCGTGCCCCATGTTCCTCAAACCGCGCAGGGCGGAAACCAGCAACACCCGCCCCACACCGCTCTTCCGGGCCTCTTCCCCGACGCCCATCGGCCCCAGGAAACCCCGGGCCGTCACGTCGTAACAGGCAAACCCGATCATCTGCTTCTCCCTCGTAGCAATAAAGCAGGAAATGGGCTGCCGTGCAAAAGCCGTCTTCGTCTCACTCACCCACTTGGGGGAAAAATGGCGCCCCACCCAATCCGCAACCAGATGCCGTTCATAAGCGCCGGGGCGCCGTATCAGGATGCCCCGCTCCTTCAAGACCTGCACTTCATCATCAATATCGGGCAAATCATACAGCCGCACCAGCATATCCATCATAGCCCCTGAACCGTACCACAATTAAGTTCCGCCGCGAACAAAAAAAACTGGACAAACCGCCTTTCCGCCCTTAGACTGCGCCGCACCACATCAACGAGCTGTAGCGCAGGCTGGTAGCGCGCTTCGTTCGGGACGAAGAGGTCGCAGGTTCGAATCCTGTCAGCTCGACCAATTTAATAGCCGCCTTCGGGCGGCTTTTTTATTGGCTAAATATTGGATATCAATCAATTTTCCACATTAAAAATTCCGTTTTGCCGTTATCCTGCACTAATGTGAATATCGTTCACTAAGGTGAATAAATGGTGTCATACTGATTGAATTTGACCCCTTAAAGGGTACAAAATCATATGAGCAAACCTCTCAGATTTACCATCTTCAAGATGCAGCGTGGAGGCAAAATTCTCTACAGGATCAGAATACCGGCCAGATTTGCAGCATCAGGGGAAAAAACCGACTTGCACTACAAAACAAGAGCTGAGGCTGAAGAAGAACAAATCCTGCTGAGAGAAAAGTTGCCTTGCCGCGTTCTCGCAAAGAGAGCAAGCATTCTTTGTTTTTAAAAAAAGGTTTCTGAACATCATGTCCGGAGAAGGAACTTACAGGTTCCCTCTCCTAGAATCCCTCATTAAACCTACCCTGCACGATCCAGCCTCATTTGAGCACGTTTCATTAACCTGTAAATTCAAAAAGGGTAAGAAAAAAACAGACCTTGGACAAATCATACTTCAAGAAGCATTTCGAGGAAAAAATGCTCTTGGCAATAAGGTAATCAACTACGCCGTTGTCGTCTATGACTACGATAAAGATACTTTCCTTGACGAAAAAGCAACAACAAGCACAGAGCCATCTTTCCAAGGGACTTTAATTGAAGACGTGAAAAGGCACCAAGTTGAAAATCCGCAATAAAAAGCCCCGCTCATCTTCATGAACGGGGCGGCACCAATTTTTCAAATTCACCTGGGGGTTTGATCAATGACGATAAAATCCTTTTTCCCCACATACTCCCTCCGGGTACCCGGATCTCCATGTCCGTCCCGGAAACGTACTTCCAGTTCGTATATTTTTCCACTGGCCAGAGGTTGTAAATAGGTCAGCAGCAGGTACGCATCCTTGACGGGCACTTCATGCTTCTCTCCGGGTTTCAGCGTAATGTAGTTCATAAGATGTACCACACGCTCAACTTGATACGAGGGAAGATACCATGCCAGGGGCCTGTCCTCCTTTTTTCTGTTTCCCTTGCTCCATATTTTTATGGAGATATTCGGACCTTTTCCTTTGCTGGGATAGAAGTCGTCAAAAAGACGCACAGCCTTTTTTCCCTTGTTGGCAAACACCAGCTTGAAATCCGGAAAAGCTGCTCTTGGATCGAACGAGGTCTTTTCCATCACCACGGAACATTCAATTCCGTTGTCGGCCTTGTCCCCCCATGCGGGGGCATGGAGGGACAGGATGACCAGAAGTCCTAACATCTGAAATATTTTTTTCATTACAGCACGATTCGGGAAGTCCCACGGAGAGTCCCCAGGAAACAATCCTTACCCTGCTGATTATAGTAGCGCGTTTCGAGTTCACAAGAACATTGTTTCCAACCCGCCAGATCGACTTCATCCAGACAGAGCGGAATCGTGACACTGTATTCCTGGCCGGGTGCAAGCTCCCGGTAGTTCAATGCACGATGAAACGTCATTGTTCCCATCTTACGATCAAGAACACGAACGTCTCCCCGTTCGGTTCTCAGAATCGTCATGAAGAAGAAATCGGACGTTTCGTCGTCGATTTCGTCCAGAATCCGGACAGGCAGACTTCCCTCGTTGCGGAAACAGACTGTAATTTCTCCCTGCATGAACCTGGATGTGTCAGCAATGGAGAGCTTCAGGGATGTTGATTCCTCCGCAACTGCCCTGCTCCGTGTTTTCCCTTCGTTGACCGGCGGCAGGAAGCAAGGAGGCTCGATCGTGCCCGGTTGAGTAATATCCGCAGAAACGTTCCATCCATTGGTTAACGCCTGTTCTATAACCTGAAGGGTAGCATTATTCAGGACTTGTTGTCCGGCACAATAGGGGCGGTCGTTGGCGCCGTCCGGCAAACGCTTCACATAATCTTTAACTTCGAGCCATAAAATATCTTTCCATGTTTGGACAGCCTTATTCATAGCTTCTATGGCGTCATCCATCTCCGTCTTTTCAGTGCAGGAAACACTCTGTTTTTCCAATTCTTCCTGTATTTTTAATTCCTTCCAATAGTATTTGTAAGCATCTTCCCATTGCCGGCGGTGGTGTTGTTCGTGCGCGAGCGAAGCGGCCTGAGTATGCCACTTCCACACTCCCGGACGAGATTGATAGCCGTTCATGCAGTCAACCGCTTCGATGGCCTCTGCCTCGGAAACGGGAGGATTGGCCAGGGCATCTCTGTAAGAGTCAGTTTTCAAAGAAATTTTGGAACCACAAGTAACGAGCTGAAGACGCAACCTCCATACATTGGCGGCCTCATCCTTGCAGGCGGTAACATAGAAATTTGGAGGCGTGCCCGTTGTTTCACTTCTATCCAGACTGTTGTCAATCGTGAATTCCGGGTGGTCCCATTGGATTTCGACTTGTTGAGAAGGCTCACATGTAATGGAAGCCTCCCTTTCAATCGTCCAAAGCTTGATTTTGGGAGACTCTGAAAATTCACGGTTCATGGTGGAGTTTCCCTGGTACTTCCCTTCCGTAATAGGTTTGGTATCCATGGTAACGTTGAATGCAATGGCATTGTTGCTGACGGGATTGTAAGCGTGATTGCTGTATATCAAAGAAACCTTGTAGTACCCGGCTTTCAGATACCTTGAACCTGTTTCCAGAGACAACTTCCCATTGGGCGGATCTCCTTTTTTTCCGCAGAGAAGCTCTCCTGCAAGGCTGAGGTACCCCTCATCGTCGGCTTCTACACCGAAATAGTACAAGCCGTCACGCTCCACCTTGATGAACATTTCGGGAGCTCCGGCACAGGTGGCATAATCCGAGGGAGTTCCGTCAAAGCCATATATCATTTCATCAACACCGAGCGTCTTGCTGATAAGAGGCTCATACCCTTGATAAATGCAGACGGGATTAACTGCCTTGTTGATTGGTATGTAATTATTCATTGCTATTGTTTGCTGTTTATTTTTTGGAAAGACTGAATCCTCAGTCTTCCAGTATCCTGCCGATGTCCCATTGAACATATCAACACGTTTAACGCGTAGTTCACCCCTTATTCGCCACGTAGGGGAAGGTTAAAACGACACAATAATCAAGCGGAAAATAAAGGGTATGAAAGGGGTACAAAATTATAACCATTGATTATCAATAGCCAAAAACTGAATTCCCTTCATTCGAGACGAAGAGGTCGCAGGTTCGAATCCTGTCAGCTCGACCACTTTTTAATAGCCGCCTTCGGGCGGCTATTTTGTTGTGACTTATTTTTACAAAACAGGCTTCAAAATGGCATGGAATGAGCAGGCGAAACTCTTGAAAACAAATGCCGTGGCCTCCCCAAATCTTTTAATTCCATGGAGTCCAAAATCAATACGGACCGGGGAAACTTCACGATATCCAGAATCCAGGAACAGAGAATGAGCTCCTTCTCCCGCAAAAAATCCGCTCACGTTTTGTTTTATGAGCGCGGTTAATTCATTTTTCCACGCTGACTTGGGAGGAAGAAAAAGTTTTTTCATAAAAGTACGGACACGGTTGTTTCCGGAACTCGATGGAAACAGACTGCTCCATGCCAGTTGCAGGAAAGCGCTTCCAGTTCTTCAGTTTATCATTCCCTCAATTTAAAAAATGGGCGAATATTGAAACGAATGTCAAGTCTGTATTCTTCTCCTGGAAACAACTTAAGACACATCAGTTCCCTGGACACGTTGTTCTATTCATGAGCTTCCGCCAATTCAATAACATGAGCAGCAGCATCGTTCAGGCTTGTTACCCGGCCTGTTCGCTATTGCCATAGGATTGTTAAATGGAGGAAGTATCAAGCAGCACTTAACATCATAAAGCAAAAACAACTCTCTGCTTAAAAAATACTGCCGCTTCACCATTCAGTCAAGAAATGGAATGGCATCTATTTTTAATAAAAAACCGCACGCTTAAATTGTTGTAAAAATACGGAAGTTTTTCATTGCCAATCTCTATGTCCTTTCTAGCATCTCCCATAACCTTCCAACCACATGAAATTGAATATCTATTGGTGCACGGATGAGCGGTACTTTTATCAGACCTCCATTTCCGTCTTTTCCCTTCTTCTGCATAAAAGAGAAGAGGACAAGGCCCATTTAAACATCCTGAGTTATAAGCCTCTAAAGGAAAAAAACAGGCAGGTGTTGAAAAAAGCCGTATCTTCCTTTCCCGGGGCAACGGTGACATACCGCCTGCTGGAAAGTGAATTATCCGGAAAGCTGGTTGGCAATCAAACAGGAGAAAACAGACTCACATCAACAACATATGCCCGGCTACTTATTCCTCAGATGGCATCAGAAGAAAGAGTCCTTTACCTGGATTCCGATACCATTGTCTGCCAGGATTTAAGCCCTCTGTTTGAGATGGACATGAAAGGTCTTGATCTTGGAGCCGTGGAAATCCCCTACTTCCACGGAGATCCATTTTGGGCATCTCTGAATAACTTCGGTTTTCCCGTCTCAACATATGACTACTTCAATGCCGGGGTCCTTTTGATGAATATCCCCCTCCTGAAAAACAACCACCTCTTTTTCCATGCGGCAACTCTGGCCATGAAACACCGGTTCAGGTGTGACGATCAGGATGCCCTGAACATTTCAGCGCGCGGCCAATTCTTCCGTCTTCCCCAAAAATACAACTTTTACTATGAAAACTATCCCAAGCACTTGGCCTCTCCGGAAATCCGGCAAGAAATGGAACGCATGACGGCGGAAAAAAACTATGCCATCGTCCATTATCCGGGAAGTTCCAAGCCATGGAACCATGGCGTTCATACCCTTGATTTTCTCTGGAAGGACTGCGAAAAGAAATTCAGGGATTCCATCAACAACTGCTTTTGATACCCCTTCATGAGAAAAAGCATCCATGCCGGTTCCGTCACTAGGAATTCCCTTGCCCCATAGTAACAATAATCCAGAAAAAACCACTTCCGGCAAACGGCATTTTATCAGTCATCCCTCAATTTCACATTGCTCCCGCTACGCCTCTTCTCTTAACATGCGGGCGATGAGTGAATACTTCCTGAAGCTTCCCGGCGATTCACAGCCGAGGTCCTACTCCGAATACGAAGTCCGGGAATTTCTGGGCCAGGGCGTCATTGACTCGGAAACGCTCACCTGGAAGCCGGGCATGGACGGATGGCAGCCGGTCGGGCAGGTTTTGCCGGAAAAAGAGCCGGAAACCCTCCCCTTCCGGAAGGAAAAGCCGGATATCTCCCCCCCGCCCCCCACGTACCGTTTGCGGTACTCCCTCTTCGAGCTCTCCAGATTAGCCTTTCCGGCCTGTTTCATTCTTCTGGCCTGCTCCCTGTGGACCCTGTGGATCGTCTGTTTCCATCATATCGTGGACTATGCGGAGGTTCAAACCACCCTCCGGCAGGTCGTAGATCAGCTTCCCTCCTACGTGCTCCCCCTCATTTTCCTGTTCAGCCTTCTGTGCATCCCCTCCCTGGCCGTCCAGCTGGTCTGGCTTTACCGGGCCTGCGCCAACGTGCAGCAATTCCGGGTTTCAGGGTTGCGGTTCACCCCCCTGGTCAGCGTTATCCTCAGCTGCATGCCCCTCGTCGGCATGGTGCTCAATGCCCTGATCATCCAGGAACTGTACAGAGCCTCAAAAAATCCGGAAGAATGGATGCTGCAATCCCCCTCCCTGGCCGTTCGGCTGTACTTAACCGCGGCAACCGCCCTCACGCTGTCCCTGCTTTTCCCTTTCGGAGTGGAACATTATCTGGTTGCCTTCTTCCTGATCGGTTCCCTGATAACCGCGGCCAGCACCCTGTGGCTGATATCCGTTCTCCAAATCAGCAGGATGCAACGGGAACTGGCCTCCAGGCAGGCGGACAAGCTTCCGTAAACGGCCTTTCCGGTTACGGAGAGGGTTCCAGGGCGCCTTCCTGCTGTTCCTTCGGCAGAATCTTGTCCAGCGCCTCCATGCTGTTGTCCCGGTAAAGGTTTTCCAGCAGTTTCTCCCAGCCGGCAGCCTGCTGAACATCCTTCAGGGCAATCACGGGGTCCGGAATCATCATCGCGGGGTCGGGAGCGTACTTTTCCAGCACCTCGTCCGGGTTGATCCGGTTGAACGTCGTCTTGCCATACCCCGGCATTCCCGCCTCATGGGCGATGGACTCAATCATTTCAAAATGCAGATGAGCCAGATAATTGCCGTGCGCCGTGCCCACGGTGCCGATCTGCTCCCCGCGGCCCACGATGGTTCCCAGAGGAATGTCGCTGATGGTTTTAAGATGCGCATACAGGCTCTGCACAAAACGGCCGTCCGGAAGCCGATGCAGCAGAACCACGACGTTTCCCCAGTCCGGAGACGGCTCCCCGGCATAAATCAGCAGCCCGCGCCCCGCGGCGCGCACCGGAAGCCCCTCATCCGTATTCTCTCCGCCAATCCCGTTCAAATCCTGTCCGGTATGCCTGCCGCCGCGCGCGGCATTCATGGCTCCGAATCCCTGGGCGGAATACGTAAACGCTCCGTTGTCATCCCCCAGCGGGGACACAAACACATCCGCCAGAGGGGCCTTGGCCAGTTCCTGGGGGGTCAGCAGAATCAGCCTGTAATCCACGGGAATGGGAGCGGACTGCGGAACATCCACGTCATAAATATTCTTGTACGCGCCCGCATCCGGACTGGCGGCGTCGCGGGCCTTGTACCAGGCAAACGCTGCAACCATCACCCCGGCCGTCACCAGCAGGCCCACAATGACGCGGGATGTCGTCTTGTCAATCATTGTTCCCACTCTATATGCAATGCACCGCGTTGACAATCACAAGATGGTTACTGCAACGTCTGCGGAAACCTGCTTTCCCACAATTCCCGCGCGGTCAGAATGTCCTCCGCGGCGGCTCTCCCCGAAAGTTCCCAGACAAGCGGCACGCCTGCGGGGAAAAAGGGCAAAAGGCGTTCAAAAGGCACCCCGCCCCCTATCAAGGGCACCTGGTGGTCGCGGGCCGGCCATTTGACGTCATTCACGTGCCCGCCGATCAAATGGGGAGATATACTGCGGATGAATTGTTCATGATTCAATAAGAGCAAATTGTGCTTCCGCTGAATATGCCCGAAATCATGCCAGTAACCGACAAACGGCTCTTCTGCAAACTCCCGCATCAGGTCCGCCATTTCATCCTCACTGGGAATCTGTTCATAATGGCTGCGGCCTTCGATGCCCAGTTTCACTCCGAACTCCGAGGCATGGGGCAATAACTGGCGGATGGCCTCGCGGGCGCGCTCTACATAAACGGGAGCGAGACGGTTGCGGCGCCTGACGAATTCCCCCTTGGTCCGGGCAAACTCCTCCGTGCCCACCAGCCCTTCCCTGGCCATGGTCTGCAGCCGGGTCGTATCCGTACGCTTCACCAGCGGTTCCACCGTCCCCATGTGCAAAACAATGTATCCGGCGCCCAGGGAGGCGCCCTGTTCAATGGACTTCTTCGTCAGCTCAATCGCCTTGCTGCGGACCTGGGGCAAATCCGCCGTAAACGGCCTGCTGTCCGGGGCATCCCCCACCTCGTCAATCGGAGCGGGAAAATAATTGTGAACGCCGGCAACGCGCACCTTGCCCGCTTCCACGGCTCTCATGATGCCCGGCAAAAGAGAAAGCTTGATGCCGTGGGAAAGTTCCACATGGTCAAACCCCAGGGAAAGGATCTCATCAATCATCTCCTCCCCGTCCTGATGGCGGTGGGAATTCCAGCATGTAGAAAAAACCAGCATAAAAATCGTCCAGGGCTAGGAGCCCGCAGTTCCGGGTTCCGTGTACACGTCCTTCATCCACTCCTTCACCGCCGTCGTCATACTTCCGGCCACGTCGGCGCGGGGCTTCACAAAGGCCGGGACAAACCACGGAAACGCCCCCACCAGGTCATGGATCACCACCACATCCCCGTCACAGGTATGCGCTCCGGAACCGATGCCCAAAGTAGGAACGGGAGAATGAGCCGTAATACGGCGCGCCACGGAGGGCGTAACGCCTTCCACCACCACGGAGCAGGCTCCGGCCTCCGCCACGGCCTGAACATCCTTCACCAGGGCGTCCGCCTCAGCAGCGGATTTCCCCTTGATCCTGTATCCCCCCTCTTCCAGAACTTTTTGAGGCAGCAGACCGATATGGCCCATCACGGGAATCCCCGCCTTCACAATGGCGCGTATCTTTTCCGCCTGGGAGGCGCCGCCTTCCAGCTTGACGGCATCCGCTCCGGCCCGGAACAGTTTTCCCGCGGTACGCACGGCGTCCTCCACCGTCTCATAAGTATGGATGGGCATATCCCCCACCAGCAGGGCGTTTTTTACGCCGCGCGCCGTGGCCTCCACATGGTGGACCATATGGTCCAGCGTCACGTGGGTGGTATCCGGAAAGCCCAGCTGGACCATTCCTACGGAATCCCCCACCAGGACGACATCCACGCCGGCCTCATCCAGCAGGCGTCCCGTGGGATAATCATAAGCGGTAACCAGCGTCACATGCCGCGTGCCCTTGCAGGCGCGGATGCGTTCCGCCTTTTCAACAGATTGATTCATGGCATTAATAAAAATGTTTTTTACCACTTTTCCGCAACAAGAAGCGGCTCCGTCTCCTCCGTCACAAGCTCTGCCAGCAGGCGGGAAACCGTTTTTTTCTGGAGCGGCAGGACCAGATCCGGCCTGATGTCGGAAAGCGGCTTCAGTACAAACTTCCTCAAATGGGCTCGCGGATGGGGCAGGATCAGGCGGGGGGGATCATTAATCACCAGGCCGCCTACGTAAATAATATCCACATCCGCCGTGCGGGGTTCGCATCTGATGCCGGAGCGCACGCGGCCCAGGGCGCGTTCTATCCCCTGGCAATGCACCAGCAGTTCTTCCACCGTTCCGGCCCAGGTAAACTCCACCACGGCATTCAAGTAATCATCGGAGCCATGGGGGCATCCCAAAGGGCTTGTTGCGTACAGGGAGGACTGCAAAAAGGGATCGTCGGACAAGGCCATCTGTGCCAGATGGTCCCGCGCCTTCACAATCAGGCTGTTCTTGTCTCCGAGGTTTGATCCCAGCGCAATACCGGCTCTTTTCATAGGTAACAAGGCACTCCGGCAGTCCAGATAAAGGGACGGCCGGAATGCCGGAAAATTACAGTTTGGACAAGCCCAGGACGTCTTCCATGTTATACAGTCTCGGCTCTTTTCCCTGAAGCCAGAGGGCGGCGCGCACTGCGCCGGAGGCAAACGTCATGCGGCTGGAAGCCTTGTGTGTAAGTTCCAGGCGTTCGCCGTCGGAAGCAAACACCACGGTGTGGTCTCCCACCACGTCTCCTCCCCGGAGGGAATGCATGCCGATTTCGTTGTCGGGCCGGGGCCCGACCAAACCGCTGCGGCCGAAAACGACGCTGTCTTCATAATTCCGGTCAATGGCGCCGGACAAAATTTCCGCCAGCGTACGGGCCGTGCCGGAAGGGGCGTCAATCTTGTGACGGTGGTGCATCTCCATCACCTCCATGTCGCAGCTGCCGCCCAGAATCTGCGCTGCCTTGCGCGTCAGCCAGAACAGGGTATTCACGCCGACGGAATAATTGGAGGCAAACACGATCGGAATGGAAGCGGCGGCATCCATGATCTCCTGCCGTTCCAGGTCCGTATGGCCCGTAGTTCCAATCACCACAGGCTTGTTGTTGGCCACAGCCTCCGCCAGCAGAGTGCTGGTAAAGCCATGATGGGAAAAATCAATGACCACATCGCACTTTGCCAGGGCGGGATACAGCTCCTGACCCTGGTCATGCGTGGCTCCCACACACGTTTCCGGATTCTGCGTGACCGCCTCCTGGACGGCCTGCCCCATGCGGCCTGAACTGCCTGTAACAAGAATGGAAATCATAAAGGTAAGATATTAAAGAATGTTAAAACGTTGAAGAAGGGCGGAAAGCTGCGCCGCCTTCTCCTCCGACAAAGGCACCAGGGGAAGACGCACGCCCGGCTGAATATCCCCTCTTAACGCCATGGCGCCCTTGATGGGGACGGGATTGGTATCCAGCGTCATGATCCCCTTCATGAGCGGGTAAAACGTCTTTTGCAGGGAAAGCATCTCCGCCATGTTCTTATCCAGGCCTGCTTTCACGATGGAATTCATGATGCCGGGAATCAAATTGGAAGAAACGGAAACAAGACCGCTGGCCCCGCAGGCCATGAAAGGCACCGTCAGGCCGTCATCACCGCACAAAATGGTGAAATCTTCCGGAACCACCTGCATCAGCTGGCTCACGCGGTCGACGTTCCCGCCGGCTTCCTTCACGCAGATGATATGCGGGCAATCCTTCGCAAGGCGTCCCACCGTTTCCACGGAAATTTCAATGCCGCAACGGCCGGGAATACTGTACAGCATGATCGGGAGCCTTGTGGCGTCCGCAATGGCCTTGAAATGCGCATAAACGCCTTCCTGGGAAGGCTTGTTGTAATACGGGCATACCTGAAGCGTTCCGTCCACGCCCATCTTTTCCGCCTCCTGCGTCATGTGGATGGCCTCCGCCGTGGAATTGGCTCCCGTGCCGGCAACCACCTGAATACGGCCGGCCGCACATTCCACAGCCAGTTCAATCACCCTCAAATGCTCTTTCACAGTCAACGTAGGGGATTCTCCCGTAGTACCTACGGCCACAATCCCGGCAACGCCGGCGGCCACCTGCTCTTCCACAAGCATCCTGAAAGCCTCTTCATCGACGCGGGCTCCGGCAAACGGAGTCACAATTGCTGTATAAAGACCTTGAAACTTCATAACCTTACTTGGAAACATACTATCCTAACAGACACTTTTTGTCACGACAGAATACAGAAATATGGCATGCGTGTCAGGCATCCAGAAACACCGTCCGGGAGCAGACAGAACAAAATTCCAGGTAGGACTTGAGAAAAAAGAGGGGCGTTTCCGGGCATACGCCGGGTCTCCGGACAGCCCTTCTTTCATTGACGACAATGTACTCCCGGTCAATATGCCTGCCTTCACTCCCGCACAGAAACAAAGCGGCCGCACAGGCGGAAGAAGCCAGTCGGGCATGGGAGAAACGCTGAAAAACAGGTCGGTGAATCACCACCTGGTTCATCCTGACATCTCTCCGGGCCAAGTCATCCTCCATCCGGGAAGCATCTTCCCTCCACCGCCGTTTCATTTTTCTTCCGGAACAGGAAACCATATTGACGATCACGGCGCCGGAAACGAAAGCATGCTCCAGCAAAACGGACAGGCGGGCGCGTGCGGAACAATGCAGTCCCCGGACTGCAACCGCAGCATCTTCACAATTGATCAAATAATCGACACGCCCATACAGGGTATGCACCAGCCCCGCAAAGGAAGCCAGATCGGAAGAACGGCTCAAACATCCCGACATGGCAAAGTGATTATCCCCCGGAAGGCAGTCAACCACCCGGGAAGACCGTTCACCGGCCTCATGCATCATGGCAACCGCAGTTCCCTGGCAGGCAAACGCCCTGGCGGCCAAGCATCCTATATTGCCGGAGTTTCCCAAAATGACGGCAACAGGTTTCTGAATAATATGGGATTTCATACACCGCTATTTTGGAGAAGGCACGGCTTGCGTCAATATCTGCCCCCTACTTAAAGCGTTAAGAAAGAAAAGTGAAGAGTTAAGAAAACATTACGCCAGGTGTTTTCTTGCAGAGAGGATGCTGCATGCAGAGCTGGTTATCTGGTTTACAATTCTTTAAAGAACTTTAATGGACATATTGGCCGTAATGGTGCCGACATCAAACTCTCTTTGTCCCTTAAGTTTCCGGAGCCCCCTCTGTCCATTAAGTTTACCGTGTCCCTTAGGTCCATTGAGTCCATTAATATCTTAATGGCATGTTTAAATGGGTTGTTTTCAAGAAAAAGAACAAGCCCCTGGAGTTGTTTAAACTCCAGGGGCTTGATGGTAAAAAATCCCGGCGGCGACCTACTCTTGCGGGACCTATCGTCCGACTACCATTGGCGCGGCAGCGTTTCACTTCCGGGTTCGGAACGGGACCGGGTGGGACCACTGCGCTCTGGCCACCGGGCTTCAGGGGGGAGCTTCTCTGTTGGGAGGGGCTTCATCCTGCCTGCCCGGCGCCCTTGTTAGGGGTGCTTTTTTGGGGGGGATTTTTTTAGTGTTTGTTGTGTGGCAAGGAGATTTTCTTCCTGTTTAAGGTGAATGTGTTATTGGGAAGGGGGTCAGCGTAAACTGACATCTGCGTGGCTGGTGGTGTTATTTCATGCATATGGTGAATAGGACATTTGGTAAGTTGTATTCACGATTGGGAGTGTGATGTAATATGATGAAGTCTATCGGTGATTAGTATCGCTTGGCTCAATACATTGCTGCACTTACACCTGCGACCTATCGACGTGGTGGTCTTCCACGAACCTATAGGGAAAACTCATCTTGGGATGGGCTTGGCGCTTAGATGCTTTCAGCGCTTATCCCTTCCGCACTTAGCTACTCGGCCATGCACTTGACAGTACAACCGATGCACCAGTGGTGCGTCAGACCCGGTCCTCTCGTACTAAGGTCTGAACCCCTCAATTTTCCAACGCCCACAGAGGATAGAGGACCGAACTGTCTCGCGACGTTCTGAACCCAGCTCGCGTGCCGCTTTAACCGGCGAACAGCCGGACCCTTGGGACCTTCTCCAGCCCCAGGATGCGACGAGCCGACATCGAGGTGCCAAACCACGCCGTCGATATGAACTCTTGGGCGTGATCAGCCTGTTATCCCTAAGGTACCTTTTATCCGTTGAGCGACGGCAATTCCACTTTCTACCGCCGGATCACTTGGGCCTGCTTTCGCATCTGCTCGACTTGTTGGTCTCACAGTTAGGCGGGCTTATGCCCATGCACTCGACACCCGGTTGCCAACCGGGCTGAGCCCACCTTCGCGCTCCTCCGTTACTCTTTGGGAGGATACCGCCCCAGTAAAACTGACCGGCTGACACGGTCCTCTGGCCGGATTCACGGCTCAGGGTTAGATCCTCCAGTTTCAAAGGGTGGTGTCTCATTGATGACTCGGATGCCCCCTAAAGGGCATCTTCAGCGTCTCCCACTTACTCTGAGCATTAAAACCGAAGAAACAATGACAGCTTACAGTTAAGGTCTATAGGGTCTTTCCGTCCTTCTGCGGGTAGGCGGCATCTTCACCGCCACTACAATTTCACTGAGCGCCTGGTTGAGACAGTGCCCAACTCGTTTCACGATTCGTGCAGGTCGGAACTTACCCGACAAGGAATTTCGCTACCTTAGGACCGTTATAGTTACGGCCGACATTCACCGGGACTTGGGTTCAGAGCTTCGCCTTGCGGCTAACCCCTTGCCTTAATCTTTCGGCATTGGTCACGTGTCACACCCTATACTTCGACTTGCGTCTTTGCAGAGTGCTGTGTTTTTGATAAACAGTCGGTTGGGCCATTTCTCTGCGGCCTGCATCGCTGCAGGCACCCCTTCTTCCGAAGTTACGGGGCTAATTTGCCGAGTTCCTTAACCAGGTTTCACTCTTACGCCTTGGTATATTCTACCCACCCACCTGTGTCGGTTTGCGGTACGGGTCGCTTAGCATACGCTGGGGCTTTTCTTGGCACTCGATTTGATGATGCGCTGGGTCCGTGGACCCAGCTCGGAATTCAATAACCTGGTCATCTCTTCTCATGCGTCCCCCCAGTTTAAGGGTCGCGAGCTCAGGATTATTAACCTGATATCCATCGCCTACGCCTCTCGGCCTCGGCTTAGGTCCCGGCTAACCCAGGGACGAAACACGTTGCCCTGGAAACCTCGGGTTTACGGCGGCCGGGGATTTCACCCGGCTTTACGTTACTCATGTCTGCATACTCACTTGCATGCGCTCCAGGGTCAGTCGCCATCACCCTTCAATGCGCATGCAACGCTCTTCTACCACTCTGCCTTGCGGCAAAGTCCAGAGCTTCGGTATAACGCTTGATCGCCAATCATTTTCGGCGCAGGATCACTCGATGAGTAAGCTATTACGCATTTTTTAAATGGTGGCTGCTTCTAAGCCAACATCCTCACTGTCTGTGTAATCCCACATCCTTTCCACTCAGCGTTATTTAGGCACCTTAGCTGCTGGTCTGGGTTGTTTCCCTCTCGACAATGAAGCTTATCCCCCACTGTCTCACTGCCACGTTCCATTGCACGGTATTCGGAGTTTGATAAGGTTTGGTAAGCGGGTGTGCCCCCTAGCCTTGTCAGTGCTCTACCCCCGCGCATCAGCACGTGACGCTGCACCTAAATGCATTTCGAAGAGAACCAGCTATCACGGGGTTTGATTAGCCTTTCACTCCTACCCTCAGCTCATCAGAGAACTTTTCAACGTTCACCTGTTCGGTCCTCCACATGGTTTTACCCATGCTTCAACCTGGCCAAGGGTAGGTCACCTCCGCTTCGGGTCCAGTACCTGCGACTTAATGCGCCCTATTCGGACTTGCTTTCGCTGCGACTCCGGGCCGGAAGCCCTTAGTCTTGCCACAAACACTGACTCGCAGACTCATTAAACAAAAGGCACGCCATCGCAGATTGCTCTGCTCTGACACTTTGTAGACATACGGTTTCAGGTTCTATTTCACTCCGCTCACAGCGGTTCTTTTCACCTTTCCCTCGCGGTACTTGTTCACTATCGGTCGCCAACTAGTATTTAGCCTTGCGCGGTGGTCCGCGCTGATTCATACATCGTTCCACGTGTGATGTATTACTCAGGATACCACTAATTCCCACTCTGGATTTCGTCTACAGGGCTTTCACCTTCTATGGCCAGCCTTTCCAGACTGTTCTACTATCCACTATGGTCGAATATGTCGTGGTCCTACAACCCCGAAGGAGTACCTTCGGTTTGGGCTCCATCCGCTTTCGCTCGCCACTACTTACGGAATCGATTTCTCTTTCTTTTCCTCCGCTTACTGAGATGTTTCACTTCAGCGGGTATTGCGTTTCATACCCTATGTATTCAGGTATGAACGACCAGGTATTACCCCAGTCAGGTTACCCCATTCGGACACCCCCGGATCATCGCTTGCTTGCAGCTTCCCGAGGTTTTTCGCAGCTTGCCGCGTCCTTCTTCGCCTGTTGGCACCAAGGCATTCACCGTACGCCCTTACTTACTTCATCATATTGCAAAAGTTTTTTACCACTCCTACAATACCACAAAGCCCTTTCGTGACTTACTGTATTGTCTTTTTATCTTGGTATGCATGTTTTTGTGTTGTTGTAGTTGTTGTTATTCAACTACCCACTTGTTGGAAAGCGATTGCTTCTCAGCAATCGTTTTCTTTGCCACGCAGATGTCAATTTTCGTCTTCCTTCCAATAAGCAATTTCTTGGTGGGCCTGACAGGACTTGAACCTGTGACCCCGCGCTTATCAAGCGCGTGCTCTAACCAACTGAGCTACAGGCCCGGCTTGGGTCTCTTGCAGTTGATAGGGAATAGGTAACAGTTAATAGTTAACAAGTAATGGTTAATAGTTAACAGTTCTTTTCCTCTTTCAACCCGCTTACCGAAACTGGTGGAGGCACGGGGACTCGAACCCCGGACATCCAGCTTGCAAAGCTGGCGCTCTACCAACTGAGCTATACCCCCAGTTGCGGTTCTTTCTGAAAAAAAGGCCGTGACGCACGTCGTACCGGCTCCGCTCAAAGGCGAGCCTGCTTTACACATCTTGTTGTAGTTCGTTGCGCTCCCTCGCGAGATACGCTTTCTCATCCCTCGGGACGAGAGCCGACCTATGCAGTCAATGCTGCACTTACTCCATAGAAAGGAGGTGATCCAGCCGCAGGTTCCCCTACGGCTACCTTGTTACGACTTCATCCCAGTTACCAGTCTCACCTTAGGACCCTGCCTCCTTGCGGTTGGCTTCAGATACTTCGGGTGCGACCGGCTTCCATGATGTGACGGGCGGTGTGTACAAGACCCGGGAACGTATTCACGGCGCCGTAGCTGATGCGCCATTACTAGCGATTCCGGCTTCGTGTAGGCGGGTTGCAGCCTACAGTCCGAACTGGGCCCAGTTTTCAGGATTTCCTCCGCCTCGCGGCTTCGGCCCCCTCTGTACTGGGCATTGTAGTACGTGTGCAGCCCTGGGCATAAGGGCCATACTGACCTGACGTCGTCCCCACCTTCCTCCCAGTTGATCTGGGCAGTCTCGCCAGAGTCCCCGACATTACTCGATGGTAACTGGCAACAGGGGTTGCGCTCGTTGCTGGACTTAACCAAACATCTCACGACACGAGCTGACGACGGCCATGCAGCACCTGTGTAACGCCTCCGAAGAGTCGCATGCTTTCACATGTTGTTCATTACATGTCAAGCCCAGGTAAGGTTCTTCGCGTTGCATCGAATTAAGCCACATACTCCACCGCTTGTGCGGGTCCCCGTCAATTTCTTTGAGTTTTAATCTTGCGACCGTACTCCCCAGGCGGCACGCTTAACGCGTTAGCTCCGGCACGCAGGGGGTCGATTCCCCGCACACCAAGCGTGCACCGTTTACTGCCAGGACTACAGGGGTATCTAATCCCTTTCGCTCCCCTGGCCTTCGTGCCTCAGCGTCAGTTAATGTCCAGGAACCCGCCTTCGCCACGAGTGTTCCTCTCGATATCTACGCATTTCACTGCTACACCGAGAATTCCGGTTCCCCCTCCATTACTCTAGTCTCGCAGTATCATGTGCAATCCAGGGGTTGAGCCCCTGCCTTTCACACACGACTTACGAAACAGCCTACGCACGCTTTACGCCCAGTGATTCCGAACAACGCTTGAGACCTCTGTATTACCGCGGCTGCTGGCACAGAGTTAGCCGTCTCTTCCTCTTGTGGTACTATCTTTTTAATTTGCTCCCACATGACAGGGGTTTACAATCCGAAGACCTTCATTCCCCCACGCGGCGTCGCACCATCAGGGTTGCCCCCATTGTGAATGATTCTCGACTGCTGCCACCCGTAGGTGTCTGGACCGTGTCTCAGTTCCAGTGTGGCCGGACATCCTCTCAGACCGGCTACCCGTCATCGCCTTGGTGAGCCGTTACCTCACCAACTAACTAATAGGCCGCGAGCCCATCTCCTAGCGCATTGCTGCTTTGATCTTTCAATCGTATGCGGTATTAATCCCGGTTTCCCAGGGCTATCCCCCACTAAGAGGCAGGTTACTCACGTGTTACTCACCCGTGCGCCACTAGAGAATTATTAGCAAGCTAGCAATTCTCCCGTTCGACTTGCATGTCTTATCCACGCCGCCAGCGTTCGTTCTGAGCCAGAATCAAACTCTCCATCAAATATAATTTTTGAAATTGCTGGACCAAATGGAATCTCTCGATTTCATTTGCGCCATGCTTCGCAAGCTCTTCACTCGGGTTTGTCTCCCTCATGCCTCTTCGCTTATACCAGCACGGCGCGCGTCACGACCTTTTTTCCTTCCCTTGCTTCTACCAACCCTACCCTCTCAGAGCTAGGTCGCTCCTTCAAGCCGGTACTCCTCCGGGCGATTCTCATCGCTCAAAGGACGGCCCTGCGTAGGGTTCGGTAGTCATTCCCTTGAAAATCTTCTTATCGGCGCTCTCTATCTAAAAAAGCTTCCTGCAGACGGCCGGCTTCCCTTCCCATCGATCCCCTCTCCGGGTCCCTCAGGGCCGTTGGCCTTTCGTACTGCCGCCGTGTTGGCGTGCCGAGAAGTCTACCAAAACATACTTATTTGTCAATATATTTTGAACCGTTTTTTCATACTTCCTGTCAACATTTTCATAATACACTGATTATGAATAAAATAATTTTTCAATTTTTTTGAACGTTTTTTCAACCGACCTGCGTGCAAGCTGACAAAATGACTGCCGGGGGTGAATTTGCCATCTCTTCAAAAGCCCGTGGCATGAACATTCACCCTCCGTTTCTTGTCTAATCGCGCATGAAGCATCAGGAAATCCACTTGCCAACGCCCGACCCGGAGCATCCCTATGCCGGGGACGGACGTTACCGCTTTCCGGATATCAACGGCATGAACCTGCTGGGAGACAATGTTTCCCTGCCGCCCATCATGCCCAAGAGCTTTCATATCATGCTCACCGTCTTTCATCCGGAAGCGCTGTACAGCATGAAAACATGGCTTCCCTTCTGCGAAGACCTGCACAAGCAGTACAAGCACACGCCCACTCCGGTGGAATACAGGATTTTGCTGGTTCTCCAGCCTCCTCCCATAGAAGGGGACGTTCCGGCCTTCACCCAGGCCCTGGGCGATATTCCCGATTTTTACATGAAGACCAATTCCCTGATCTCCTATTACGACCAGGCTTTTGTCCGCAGAAGGCTTTCCCTCCACAAAAAGGCGGAAACGGCCATCGTCCTGCTGGACGGCAACGGCAATATCATCTGGAAAGACGACGGGACGTTCAATCCCACCCGTGCCGAACATTTACAGGTGATTCTGGACACGCTTTCCCCGCTGGCGCCAAAGACAAAAACGCATTAGGGAACGGAAGTCCCTCCTCCTGCGTTCCGGCTCTCCGTCCCTGAACGGCGCGGATTACTCCATTTGCCGGCGTTCCGCACGGGAAGTTTGCGCCGCCGTTCATTTCTTTGCAGACCATTCCGGAAGAACCTGCCAGGAATTTGGGGAACGCGGAAGAGGTGTCTTCTTCGTTTCATCTTCACTTTCCGTTTGTGCTTCCATCCGGAATGCTCCATACTGGCCGCATGCCTACCATTTCGCTAGCTCTTGGAGAGCGTTCTTATGATATTCATGTGGAAAACGGCGCTCTGGACCGCGTAGGGGAGTTTGCCTACCGTGCGGGGCTGGACGGCAAAATAGCGATTGTCACGGACACGAACGTGGCCCCTCTGTACGCGGAGCGCGTGAGGAAATCCCTGGAAAGCGCGGGCTTCATGCCCAGCCTGCACGTCGTGGATGCGGGAGAAGCGTCCAAAAGCATGCAGCAGGCGGAAGAGTTGTGTTCCGAACTGGTGCGGGCAGGCATTGACCGCACCGGCTGCATAGCCGCACTGGGCGGGGGGGTGGTCGGGGACCTGGCCGGATTCGTGGCCGCCATTCATTACCGGGGCATTCCCTTCATGCAGATTCCCACGACGATCGTCGCGCAGGTGGACAGTTCCGTGGGCGGCAAAACCGCCGTCAACATTCCGGAAGGCAAAAATCTGGTCGGGGCCTTTCACCAGCCGTCCGTCGTCGTCATTGATCCCACCACCCTGGTGACGCTGGACCGCCGCACCCTGGCGGAAGGACTGGCGGAAGCCGTCAAGCATGCCGCCATCAGGGACGCCTCCATGCTCCATGACCTGAAACGCCTGGGACCGGAACTTTCCATCGGTTTTTCCCTGGATACCATTGCCAGGCTGCCGGACCTGATTGCGCGGAATGTGGCCATCAAGGCCCGCATCGTGGAACATGACGAACTGGAAACCCAGGGCATCCGCGCCCTGCTCAACTTCGGCCACACGATCGGCCACGGCATTGAGGCGGCCGTTCCCTACGGAACCATCCTGCACGGGGAAGCCGTCGCGCTGGGCATGCGTGCGGCCCTGTTCCTGAGCGAGCGGAAAGCGGGACTAAGCGCGTCGGACGCCAAGAAAATACTCTCCGCCCTTCAGGCGCTGGACCTGCCCCTGACCCTTCCGGAAGGAATGGATACGGAACTGGTGCTCGACAAAACAGCCTCCGACAAGAAATTCCGTGCCGGAGCCATCCGCTTCGTCCTGCTCACGAAGGCGGGGGAAGCCGGCATTTCCAAAAAAATCACGCGGGAAGACATGGCGGAAGCCATTGAAGAACTGCGCCGCCCCCTGACCTAATGAGTTCTCTCTCCGCTGCCGAACGGCGGCATATCCGCACTTTTCCGGTATTCCGGCGCGACCTGCCCATGAAAAGGGGAAAGGCGTTTTCCACGGCGTCTCCCCCCCCTATTTCCCCGGTTCGTCCGGAGTGGGTTCAAAGCCGTCCACATCCAGCGGAACGCTGCCCGTATATTCCCCGGTGTCAAACTTGATCGTCTTCAGCGCGTCTTCCAGATCCAGAGAGCCGTAGCATTCCCGGCTGGCAAAGCGGAGCATTTCATTCATGATGCTTACGCTTTCCTCATGCGGCATATCCTTGGGCAACCTGGCGGCCAATTCCCTAATTTTTCCGGCATTGGCATTCGCCGTCGCCTGGTCCTTGACCACCAGCATCACCGCCAGCATTTCCTCGCCGGGCGTCCTGGGAACGGCTTGTTCCTGGGAGGAGGCTTCAGGGGCCTGTTCCTGTTTTTTCCCGCCGTCGCAGGAAACGAGGGCCAGCGCCGCCAGAAATAATGCAGAAGGAATGAGAAGCTGTTTCATAGACTATTTTTGATGGAGAAGCCGGAGGCCTCATTGGAGGTCATCATGGGCAAAGCGGATTCAGGAGTCAAACCAGTTTTTCATTCCCCGGGAATGTTTTTTAGACAAAATTTTCCGCCATGCGCGCTTAGCCTGATGAACGGGAGAGTGTCCCGTTCAACCCAATAGCCAGAATAGTGCATTCATTGGTTTCCTGTAGTAGACGCAATTTCCGCCGGCGGAGGTTGCGTCTACTTTTTGCGTCACCGTTTGAATACAGCGTTTGATTCCGTCAAACGTCTCCGTATAATCTGATTGAGATGGGCGCCCCGATCTGGAACAGACGCAATTTTCTGAAGACTGCCGCAGGAACCGCAGGATTCCTGATGGCCGCGCCGTATGTAAACGCCGCCGAACCTTTCACAGACGCCAGGCCCCTGAAAGTGGGGCTGGTGGGCTGCGGCGGCCGTGGGCTGGGAGCCATGAAAAACGCGCTGGACGCCGATCCGGGCACGGTGGTATGGGCCCTGGCGGACGTATTCGAGGAACGGACCGTCTTCGGCGCCAGGCTGCTCACGGAACAATACGGCCCCCGCATGCAGGCGGACAAGAGCCGCATGTTCCACGGCCTGGACGGCTACAGAAAACTCCTCCAGACGGACATTGACGTGGTCCTCCTCTGCACCCCTCCCGCCTTCCGTCCGGAACATCTGGCCGCGGCTATTGACGCCAACAAGCACATTTACGCGGAAAAACCTGTGGCCGTGGACGTACCCGGCGTACTTTCCGTGCTGGAATCCGCCCGCCTCGCCAAACTTAAAAACCTGGTCATTCTGGACGGCTTCTGCTGGCGTTACGACAAGGCGAACGAGGAAGCCCACCGCAAGCTGGCCTCCGGAGAACTCGGCCGGGTGCTTTCCTTTGACGGATTGTATTATACTACTCCTCCCAAGTCCCCGCTGGCGCTGGATTCCCGCCCCGCCACCGACACGGACGTGGCCTGGGCCCTCCGCAACTGGACCGCCTGGAACTGGCTGAGCGGAGGCCAGTTCGTGGAGCAAATCGTCCATACCATCGACGGCATGGTCTGGTCCATGAACGAACAGCTTCCGCTGGCCGCCTTCGGCTCCGGAGGCCGCGCCCAGCGCCGGGACGACGGTGACGTCTGGGACCATTACGACGTTTATTTCGAATACGACCACAACGTGGTGGGCCACATTTCATGCCGGCAGTGGGTCGGCTGCCACGGAGAGATCACGGACCGGACGGTCTGTGAAAAAGGCATGCTGGTCACGCCCTACCGCCCGCACATCCAGGCGGACAAGCGCTGGCGCTTCCGCGGAGAACGGGGCAACATGTACGCGGACACCCACGTGGCCTTTTACCGCTTTCTGCGCTCCGGCACCTGGACGCAAACGCTGGAAAGCGCGGCCAACAAAACGCTGGTGGCCATCCTGGGGCGGGAAGCGGCCCACACCGGGCAGCGCATCACCTGGGAACAGATCAAAAAGAACACCGCTAGGCTGGTGCCGGAAGACCTGACGATGGACACGCCATTGCCGCCCGCCCGCATCCCGCGGCCGGGAAGAACGGCCTGACCTCCGCCGCCCCCCTCTCTACGCACCATGGCCAACATCTTTCCACCCCATGCCAACAGACGGTTTTACGGCATCATCGCGCTGGGCATGCTCGTTCTCGCCCTGATTCTGGGAGGGGTGTATTATCTCAACTTTTACGTAAAGGAGCATACCCCTGTGCAGCCCGTGCGCTTTTCCCACAAATTGCACGCCGGGGACCTGAAGATGGGGTGCACGTCCTGCCACGCCGCCGCGTTGCGTTCCCCGCGGGCCGGCATTCCTGACACCAAATCCTGCCTGGGCTGCCATCAGCACATCCTGCCGAACAGCCCGCTCATCGCCCCCCTGCGCGCGGCGGCTGATCCGCAATTCCCCGGCTATACGGGAGAGCCGGTACGCTGGGTCATGGTCAACCGCCTTTCCGGCCACGCCTATTTCAACCACATGGCCCACCTGAACCGCGGCATCGGCTGCACATCCTGCCATGAGGATGCGGCAGGAATGGAAGTGATGAAGGCGCCCCGTGACGCCCGCATGCGCTGGTGTCTGGACTGCCACCGCAACCCCGTTCCCCACCTGCGCCCGCTGGAGGAAGCGGCCAGTTCCCACTATTCCGCCGCGGACTATCTCCGCACCCACTCCGTCCATGACGAGGAAGGCCGCCGCATCGGCACGCAGCACCAGCTTGGCGAATACCTGAAACGGCAATGGAAAATCCAGCCAAAAACGGACTGCTCCACATGCCACCATTGACCGCCGTCTCCTGGGGAACGCCCGGAAACATGACTTTCCAGTCACGTACCCTTCCTTCTCCGCTATGGCGGAACACCGCACCGTTCCTGTATCATGCCCCCATGGAACTATCCCTGGACATCATTTACGACAGCGAACCGGAACAGGCGGCGGCGCATGTTCTGGCGTATTTCCGGCAGGAATTCGCCAAGCCCCTTCCCCCGCCCAAATCCCTTTTACGCGACGAAAAAGCCCTGATGGAACAAATTGACGCCGCCTTTGACGGCGTCACGCTGGAAGACGGCATCGGGCTCATGACCACGCAGCTCCTGGACATGTACGCCCCCAGAGAAGTATGTGCTGCCGTCGCCCCCTGTGAAGAACGCAGCGACTGGCGCCGCATCACGCCCGCCATGGTCCGGGCATGCTGGGACGCCCTGATTTTTACCGATCCCAAGGGATACCGCTTTCTCCTGCCCGCATGGCTGACGCTGGACCTCCGCGGCCAGCTTGGAGATTTTGATGCCCTGGACTACTTGCCCCTGCTTCCGGAAAACTGCGGCATTTACGAATCCCAGGCCGTCCTGCTGAATGACCGGCAGCTTGAGGCCGTGATCAACTTCATCGAATACCGCCAGCGAGAGGATTGCAGCCCCTGAACTTTCCCTTCATAACTCCGGACGACGAAAACAGGCGGCATTCACCGCTTGATTTCGCCCCCCGGATTTCCTAAAAAAAGCCGTTCCCATTCATCAATCATCCACGCCTACCACAATTTGACTCCGCAGCCGCCATTCCTCCGGAACGATGTTCCGCATGACCATCCCGCCTTTCTTCCGGAAGAAGAACGGGAAATGTCCCGCCGTTCCTTCATGAAATGGATGGGGGCCGGAGCGGCCCTGATGGGCCTGGCGCTGCCCGCCTGCCGCCGCGTGGAAAAATACCTGGTGCCCTACAACGAAGGGCCGGAATGGTCCGTTCCCGGCGTGGAAACGGCCTACGCCACTTGCCTGTCCCTGGGGGGAAGCGCCCGGCCCGTCCTGGCGGCATGTTATGAAGGCAGGCCCGTCAAGCTGCTGCCCTCCCTGCAATACCCGGAAGGCCCCGGCCTGCCGGCCGCGGTGCAGGCCTCCATTCTGGACCTTTACGATCCCGGACGCAGCAGGCACATTCTCTTCAACGGGAAACAGGCGTCGGAAGACGAATTCCGCGGGGCTTTTTCCTCATGGTCACGCAATTTGAGGGATGGCGGCCGCATCGGCATCCTTCTGCCTCCCTCGGACTCTCCGCTGCTGCACTCCATGCTGGAGGAAATCAGGAGGAAGAACCCCCATGTCCGTACCTACGCGTACTCCCCCGTTCCCGCCCCCGGCGACGCCATGCAGGCGGTCCTGCCGGACGGCATCCGCTTCCGCATCCGCTTCGCGCGCGCCAGACGCATCTTGGCTCTGGACTGCGACTTCCTGCATGAAAACCCGTACGGCAACACGCGGGAATTCATCGCGGCCCGCTCTCCGGAAGGGCTGAACTACAAGGAAGACAACCGGAACCGCACGCGTCTTTACGCGGCGGAAGGCCGCGTTTCCCTCACGGGAGCCCATGCCGACCACCGCCTTCCCATATCTCCGGCACGCCTGGGCGTCTTTCTGGAAGAACTGGACTTTTACATCCGCCAAAAAAAATCCTCCAACCCTGTTGCCGGAAAAACTCGCATTTCCGCCCTTCCCCTGACAAACCGGGAACAGGAATGGCTGAAGCACTGTGCGGAGGACTTGTGCAGCCATCCGGGGGAAAGCGTGGTCCTTCTGGGAGAATCCCGCCCGGAACTGGCGCTCCGCGTCTGGCAAATCAACGAACTTCTCGGAGCCATCGGCCCGTGCATCCAGCTTCTGGACGCACCCGCCGCACCAGCCCCCGGAACCCTGGACGACTTCCTCCGTGACGTGAAACGGAAAAACGTGGACATCGCCCTGCTGCTGGACGCCGGAAATCCCGTGCTGGACGCCAGAGAAGGGACCGCCCTGGCCGCCGCCCTGAGCCGGATGGAAAGCATCCACCTGGGCCTGTACGAAGACGAAACCTCACAGGCCTGCCGCTGGCACCTGCCCGCGGCCCATCCCCTGGAATCATGGGGAATTGAACGGGACTGCCGCGGAAGGTTCTGCTACCGCCAGCCCGTCATCCTGCCCCTGTACGGCGGCATCTCCACGGAAGAAATCCTCTCCGGCCTGCTCTCCACCAAAGGGCACCTCATCACGGCGGACAACTCCCCCTCCCACCTTTCCCCTGTTTACCACCGGGCGCGCAAGTGCTTTGAACGCGCCGTCAATCCGGAGGACAAGACCGCCGCATGGACGCAAGCCCTGCAGCGCGGCTACTCGGAAGAAACCGCCTACGCCTCCCTGCCGCCGCAGGAGGAAGCACGGCAGGCAAAGGCCCTGGCCGCGGCCTCTCTGCCGGACGCGTCCGACTATGGAAAATTTCTTCAGGAAAAGGACATGCTGGAACTGCAATTCCTTCCGGACTACTGCATCGGGGACGGCCGCTGGAAACGCAACGCCTGGATGCAGGAATGCCCGGACCCCGTCACGGGCGCAAGCTGGGCGGCGTCCGCACAGGTCTCTCCCTCCACCTTCCGCAAGCTGGGCGGCAAAGACTCCTCTCCAGCCCGCTGCGTCCTCCACTCCCCGCAGGGACGGACGGAAGCCCTTCTGTGCCCCATTCCCGGCGTGGCGGACGGCCTGATCGTCTTCCCGCTGGGGTACGGCGGCCTAAACCCTTCCGCAGATGGGCAGGAACATTCCGACGGATACGCCCTGAGGAATCGCACCGCTTACTATCTGCCCCCCATTGCCGCCAAACCTGAAAACGGAAACACCATATCTGAAGAAACGCCTATCCTTTCCGGCTACGGAATCTCCCTGTCTCAGATAAGCCTGAGCCCCTTGCCGGAACGGACAGAAGCCGTTCAAAGCCCGGTCGTCCAGCCCACCCCGTTCGCGCAAATCTCCGCCGGCTCCCTCTCCCCTCCTTTTACCTCCCCCGGAGCGGACACCGTTTACCAATGGAAAATGGCCATTGACACGTCACGGTGCATCGGCTGCAACGCGTGCATGGTCGCCTGCCGGGCGGAAAACAACATTCCCGTAGTAGGCCGCGACCAGATGGCGAAAGGGCGGGCCCTGGACTGGATACGCATCGACAGGTACTTCACGGACACGGGAGCCATGACCGCCATTCCCGTGGCCTGCCAGCAATGCGGCAAGGCGCCGTGCGAATCCGTCTGCCCGGTCAACGCCACCGTCCACACCACGGAAGGGCTTAATGCCATGGTGTACGCACGATGCTGGGGCACGCGGTACTGCGCCACCAACTGCCCGTACAAGGCGCGTCGCTTCAACTTCTTCGACTACGCCAAGGCATCGGACGAAGCCACGCACCTTCAGCGCAACCCGAATGTGACGGTCCGCTCCCGCGGCGTCATGGAGAAATGCACCTATTGCGTCCAGATGGTGGAGCGCGCCAAAATCCGGCACAAATCCCGTCTGATGAAGGAACATCCCGGGGAGCCCTCCACCTCCATCCGCATCACGGACAAAGACCTCCTTCTGCCGGACGGAGCGGCTCAGACTGCCTGCCAGCTTGCCTGCCCCATGGGGGCAATCACCTTCGGCAACATGTTGGACCCGTCATCGACCGTTTTCCAGGCCAAATCCCTGCCGCGCCATATGAATCTGCTCCCTTCTCTGGGAACGGAATCGGGCACCGGATACCTAGTCCCTGCACGCAATCCCAATCCCCGCATGGAGTAAAGGAAGGGGGAAACTCATCTTCATCCTCTTGGGCATTCTGTCCAGCGCCTTCCGGATTTAAATGGCGAATCAACGCACAGAGCGCGCCATGATCTTGTCCAAGACAGGCTTGATGGTCTCCGCCATCAGCCTCTGCCCTTTCGTATTGGGATGAAGGGGACCCGCCTTCTTTCCATTAATGACTACAATCTGAGGATCATAAAAGAGGTCTTCATTAACACTCCCGTCTTCCTTCAGGAATTTTCCGCTAATATCCAAAAAGGTGACATCCCGGCTGCCGCGGTACAGTTCCGCCAGTTGTTTGTTGATACTCATGTCCTTCTTAAACTTTCCCCCGGGATCCGAGGCTCCCGGCACATGCCAGTTGCGTATATCGCTGGGAAGAATACCAAGAAGCATCACATGAGTTTCGGGTAACTTTGCCTGTACGGAAGAAACTACTTTCCGGATACCCTCCAAAGTTTCCTTCTCCGTTTTCATTCTTCCCGTGTCGTTGGTACCAATCATGATGATGGCAACCTTGGGATTGACGTGGTCCAGAATCCCCTTATCTATGCGCGCCAGAACATCTCCGGTCAGGTTGCCGCTGACACCCAGGTTTTTTGCATGATAGCGCCCATAAAATTCCTCCCAGATAGGGAGAAAATCCTGCAACGGCGGTTCCTTTTTGCAGTAATTGTTCGTAATAGAATCTCCTATGTAGACCAGATCCGTTCTTCCTTCTGGAGTATAAAGGGGATCCAGCTCTGCCAAAATCTTTTGCAATTCTACTCCAAGTATTTTGTATCCGGCGGCGTTGAGATGAACCCCATCAGACATATATTTCTTGTTGGCCCTCCCTGAACGATCGTCCTGCAAAAGATCTCCCGGATTGGCGAAAAAAACGGTTTTTCCGTCAGCCAGCTGTTTGTAAAACTTATTCGTTTCCTTGATGACCGGAATGCAAAAATCCATATCCTGGCGCGGGAGAACGCCAAGCAGCAAAATCTTGGAATTGGGGCATTTCTTTTTTACCAGTTCTACAAGGGCTTTCATGTTGGCGGCGCATATCCGGGCCGTATCCCTTCGGTGCCCAATGTTGTTTGTGCCAAGCAACATAATGATCACGCGCGGAGAAAGGCCATCAAGTTCTCCATGAGAAACACGATAATAGGCATTATCAATATAATCGAAGCCAAAACCCATATTAGTGGTTCTGTACCTTCCGAAAAGTGAGCGCCAGGAATCATATCCCTGGCCGGAAACCTTGTCCGACGGTTCACCACCCCATTTATGGGTAATGGAATCGCCAATGATAACATACTCCGGACAAATCTCCCTGTTGCGCCGGACAACAGCTTCATGCCTGTCCTGCCAGCTGTAGGAAGCGGCATTCCTGTACTGGGGTTCCGCCTTTAGTGAAGAAGGCAGGCTTTCTCCAAGAGCAGCGTAGCATAAGCCGAACGATACCAAAAGAAGCAAAAAATGATTTAACATAATGGCTTCTACGGGAAAAGCGGAAAAGAACTTTCATCCTCCTCCATGAACATGCTAAGGCCGCTCCCCGTCAAGGAAGCGGCCCTGCCAGTTGAAGGTCTTTATAAATATTTACAGGCTAGTCTTCCACGATTTGCTCAACGGTCGTAATCGTTTCCACCACTTCAATATTGGCGGCAGCGGCAAAGTTGTTCACCGCCTTGAGCAGGGCGGGCGTCATGAGCTTGTCCTTCTGAATGCGTTGGCAATTTTCCAGCAGGTCCACGATGGTATCCTGGACATCTCCATTAAGTTTGGTAATCCGGATAGCCTGTTGGGAAGTGAGCTTCACATTTTCCATGGACTTGTCCAATTGCTTGGCCTTCTGAGTCAGAGCATCGAGCTGCTTGATGGCGATAGCGACCGCCGTATTGTCCTTCACGTCGTCCAGAACCTTGTTGGCGGACGAAATCAGGTCGACATTCTGCTTAGCCAGCTCTACGGGATCGACCGCATTCTGGGCCATGGCGGAGGCGGAGCATACGATCGCCACCACGGGGAGTATTTGATACGTTTGAATCATTGTTTTATCGGTTGTTCGGGTTAAAAGAAGAGGTGTTCCTCTTTGCATCTTTAGATTCATTCCAATACACAAACCGTTGCAAAACGTATTTGTCATACACTCCTTACCAGCTGGCGGCAAAAGGATTGCAGATGATAATATTAATTGGCGACCCGCTTCATTTCACCGCTTTCTAACAAAAAGCGGAGAGGGCGGTATTTGGCGGATTTCAAGTCTGGATCTTCCGTCAGAATAGCTTCCGCAAGCTCCCTGCCGCGGTGGATCAGCCGGACGTCCAAAAGCCATTCCTCAAACCGCACTCCCTTCAGGCCGCTCTGGGAAGTTCCCAGCACGTCTCCCGGCCCCCGGAGTTTCAAATCCTGCTCCGCCAGGTCAAACCCGTTGGACGTGGTTTCCACAATGTGCAGCTTTTCCCACTGTTCATCTCCGGGCTGGGCTTCCGTCATCAGAATGCAGTAGGACTTGTACGCTCCGCGGCCAATGCGCCCGCGGAGCTGGTGAAGCTGGGAGAGGCCGAAATTTTCGGCATTATTGATAATCATCACCGTAGCGTTGGGCACGTCCACGCCCACCTCCACCACCGTGGTGGAAACCAGCACACTGGTCCGGTTGTCCCGGAAATCCTTCATAACGGCCTCCTTTTCCTCCGCAGGCATCCTGCCGTGCAGCAGCCCCACGTCCACATGGGGCAAGAGGGCCTTCCATTCGTCCAGCTCCTTCGTCACGGCCTTTCCCTTCCGGGACTCCTCCCCGTCAATCAGCGGGGAAACCACGTAAATCTGCCTTCCTTCCTCCAACTGGTCCCTGACGAACTTGACCACCTTCTCCCTGTCCTTCGCGGTGCGGATGGCCGTCACCACCTTTCCCCGGCCCCCCGGCATGCCGTCCAGGATGGAAACGTCCAAATCCCCGTAAAAAGTCAGGGTCAGCGTCCGGGGAATGGGGGTGGCCGTCATCACCAGCACGTCCGGCCTCTCCTCCCGCGCAATCAGCTTTTCCCGCTGATTCACGCCGAACTTGTGCTGTTCGTCAATCACGACAAGGCCCAGACGTTCCGGCACGTTCTTCCCATAAAGGAGGGCGTGCGTTCCCACCACAATGCCGCCCTGACCGCCGAATGAAATGTGGGATTCCTCCTTCCTCTCCGCCGTCACCAGGGAAACGGGAACATCCAGCTTGTCCAGCATCTGCCTGAACTTCAGGTAGTGCTGTTCCGCCAGAATCTGGGTGGGAGCCATCATCACGGCGGAATACCCGTGTTCCACGGCCAGCAGCATCGCGCACAGCGCCACAAGCGTCTTCCCGGACCCCACATCCCCCTGGAGCAGCCTGTTCATGGAACGGGGGGCCTTCATGTCCCGGTAAATCTCCCGCACGCAGCGCTTCTGGGCTTCCGTCAATTCAAAAGGCAGGGACGCCGCCAAATCCCGGACCAGGAGGCTGGAACCGGCCGTCTGCATGCCGGGAACCGCCTCCGCACGGCGGCGCCTGTAGGCCACGTTCAACTGCTGGGCCAGGCACTCCTCCAGCGCAAAGCGCCGCCTCGTCTTGTCCCGCGCTTCCGCGGAACCGGGAAAATGCAGGTCGCGCAGCGCCGTCTTGCACGGAACGCCGGGCACAAATTCATAAATCTCAGGTTCCGGTTCCGGAGACAACTGCTCCAACGCCTCCCAGACGATCTCCCGCAGCCTGCGCACGGGAATGCCCATCCTGCCGCTGTACACGGGCACGATGCGGTTCAGGTGGATGGAATTGTCCTCCCCCTCCCGGATCAACTCGAAATCCGGATGAACCATGCTCAACTTCTTCCCGTAGGGCTTCATGCGCCCGTACACGATCATCTCCTGCCCGGCGCACAGCATCCGGGCAATCCCCGGCATGCTGAACCACAGGCAGGAAAAACGGGCATTCCCCAGGGACTGTTCATCCTCCAGGACGGCTTCCACGTACCTGCCGCGCCCCTTGCCGCCCTTCCCTCCCCAGCCTTTCCAGCCTACGTCCACCACCCGGCCGCGGAGGCAGACGGGCGCGCCGGAGGACAGGGAATCATAGCGGTCGAACATCCGGCGGTCCTCATACCTGCGGGGCAGCATGAACAGCAGGTCCCGTACAGCGGCCATTCCGGCCGCCTGCATCGCCGCCAGTTCCTTGGGACGAATGAAGGAGCAGGCCTCCAGGGGGGATGTCAGAAGCAGATTGCCGGCCATTGTTCCAGGCGCTTTCCTCACAACTCATGCACCAGGCGGCCCGCATCAGTGCGCCGCCGGAGCGGGCTTCGTTTCCAGGCAGCGCCTGTAATAATCCACGCGGGACACAAACCAGCTCCATTTGTACCCGGGCCTGCCGTTGGTCAGCAGGGGGGCGGGACAATTCTTGCCTGTCCAGTAATAATGGGGCACCACATTGCGAAGGGGAATATTGTACTGCTTCATCAGCACCGCCGTCAGCTTGGCGGAACGGTTCCAGGTCACGATGGGATTGTGGGACCGGACCTCCCCCATCTCAATGCCGATGGAATACATGTCACCCGGGCCGCCGCGGTCCGCGTGCCGCCCCGTTTCATTCAGGGGGATGTGCTGGATGGCGTGGTACTGGTCCACGGTGAAATGCCAGTTCAGGGAACCCATCGCCCCCCTTTTCAGGGCACGGGAATGGGCGGCGGCGTCCCCGGTGGGATTGGCCGTGCTGTGGATGGTGATGAAGCGCGGCTTCATGGAACGGGCCGCGCGGCGCGCGCGGGAGCGCGGGGACATGAAATCCCGCTCAATGCGCACTTCCCCGGCCATCTGGGACATGGTGCGCGGCACGGGGGGAGCATTACTGATCCTGAAGCTGATGGCGGGAGGCCGGGAAGTATCCGAACACGCCGCAAACAGAGCGGGAAGCGCCAGAAACGCCGCTTTTGCCATCAACTTTCTAACATTCATGATTCTTCCCTAGACTATCCAATGCAAACTGGCAAGCAATTTCCCTGTCAAATCACTCCTTCATTACATCCCGGAATGTCCAATCCGGCAGGCATTGACAGAAATTCAATTATCTTCATCGGCAAATTCGATTCATTCCCTCCCTTTTCCACCGCCTTTCCCATGTTAAAACATTTTTGATGAAGAAACAAAGACGCCGCTATTACCTTGACGACTAAAAATCAATTCACTAGTTTTCACCCGCATCCCGACTCAAAAACATGAACACCCTTGCACACTATTATCGCCTGATAAGAAACATCATGTTCGGCAACGACGACCTTCAGGGATTGGGAAACAAAAAAAAGATCACCACCGCCTTATTCATCATCTCCTTCATCGCCATCGTTATTTCCCTGATCAAAGTCACTCAAACCGTCTTTTCATCCCCTCTGAACGAATACCGGGAAATGGCAAACGTCGCCGCCATTCTAAATATCAGAAGCGGGGCACTCTTTGACATGTCCCATTTCCCCGGCAGTATTTACCTGTACGGTTTACTGCAGCCATGGCTGCTTTCCTTCCTCCCTGATTCATGGGACCCCATATTTCTCAACAGAGTAGCATCCTATTCATTCATGGTCATAGCCTTTATTCTCTTTATCATCATCCAGAAAAGGCTTTTCCTCCTGCTGAACATTCCGGCTGCTGGAAAAACGCTCCTGGCCACCGGACTCATCTATTTGAACTGCCTGTTGAGCATAGCACCCTCCAACATGGGACCGCCCAACTTCCTCGGAATGGCCTTAACCAACGCCATCCTGCTTCTTTCCCTGTATTCATTCAGGGGCAAGACACTTCTTCTGGCCGTGCTGGTGGCTGCCTCATTCCTGACGAAACAGTATTTCCTGTTCTCCCTTGTCTATGGAGCGCTTGCCTTCATCTTCCTAGAAAACAAACATAAATGGCTCAAACTTTCTTTCTTCATGGTCGCATCAGTAGCACTGGTTTCGCTTTGTTTCCTGCTGGATGAAACCCGTTACGCCATCCTCCATCACTTTGTAGCTCAGCAGCCATTCCGGAAAACTCTGCCTCTTTTCTGGATCAAATTAAGCCAGTTTGTGATCCTTCTCATCCCTCTTTTCTGGATCTTTTACAAACAGGCCATCATTGACTCCACCAAACCTGAACAGGAAAAAACGGCCAAGCCATCTCCGTATTTCCTGTTTATTATAAGCGCTTTCATCCTGGCTTTTCTCGCCATCGTAAAAGTAGGCGGCCATGGGGGCGCGATCGGACTCATGTATTATGTTCACATTCTGTTGACCCCAGCCTGCCTGTGCGGTTCCATCCTCCTGGCTAAAAACCAGAAAAACGGTCTATTTACGATTGCCATAGCGCTTCTCGCCCTCGTTGCTATCCAAACCACCGCCGACATCAACAGGACGAAAAAGAAACATCATTGGGATAACATCGCCATGATCCAAAAGGAGATGCAGGAACACGGACGCCAGTACGTGCTGGGGTGCCCCATGACCTCATTTCTGGAAATCTCCCTGTTCCGCCAGGCCTCTGATCCGGGACAGCTAGAATACTACCATACCCTGAACACCTCTCCGGGGTCCTTCCGGGAACTTCTTGGCGGAGTAAACGCCCAAAATGAACAATTCCAGAAGCAGCTCATTGAAGACCTTAACAGGAAAAAGTACAAGGTTATCTATACGGATGCCATTTCCCTACTGGAAACACAGGAGATATTCAACAAGGAATTGATGAAAAACTATATCCGGACCGGCTCCTACGTCATCAGTTCAAAACTTGCCGGAAAGGAAGTCACCAGATGGGTGCCCAGATCCATGTAACGCGATAAACTCCGGAACTGGAAAAATCCCTCTTGAAGACGTTCATGCCATGATGCGGCCATCCGCAATCATGGACCGAAACATTTTCCCGGAGACATTGAATCATCAACAGGCAGACCCGTAAAAAGCCGCACGGGAGACTTGCCAACAGCCATTTCCGTGCATACACTATTCTCACCATGAGTACCACTCACGAAGCAGCTAAGAAGTGGGTCGAAGAAATCGCCCAGCTTTGCCAACCCGACTCCATCTATTGGTGCAACGGCTCTCAGGAAGAAAATGATGAGCTTTGCAACATGATGGTAGAAAAGGGCACCTTTATCAAACTGAACCCCGAGAAGCGTCCCGGATGCTTCCTCGCCCGCTCCACTCCCTCGGACGTGGCCCGTGTAGAAGACCGCACGTTCATTTGCAGCGAGAAGGAAGAAGACGCCGGCCCGACCAACCACTGGGCGGACCCCGCTGAAATGAAGGCCAAGCTGAAGGGCCTTTTCCAGGGCTGCATGAAGGGCCGTACCATGTACGTCATTCCCTTCTGCATGGGTCCCCTGGACTCCCCGCTGGCCAAGATCGGCATTGAAATCACGGACTCCCCCTACGTCGTGGTCAACATGCGCATCATGACCAAGATGGGTGCGGAAGTTCTCAAGCGCCTGGAAGACGAAGTCAAGGGCGGCGGCAACCCGAAGCGCGACGGCTACGGAACCTTCGTTCCCTGCCTCCACACCGTGGGCGCTCCCCTCGCAGACGGCCAGATCGACGTGCCGTGGCCCTGCAATGAAGAAAAATACATCTGCCACTTCCCGGAAACGGAAGAAATCTGGTCCTTCGGCTCCGGTTACGGCGGCAATGCCCTGCTCGGCAAGAAGTGCCTGGCCCTGCGCATCGCCTCCGCCATCGCCCGCAAGAACAAGTGGATGGCTGAACACATGCTCCTCCTGGGCATTGAATCTCCGGACGGCACGAAGGCCTATGTGGGCGGCGCATTCCCGTCAGCCTGCGGCAAGACCAACCTGGCCATGCTCGTTCCCCCCGCCTCCTACCGTGAAGCCGGCTGGAAGACCTCCATCATCGGTGACGACATCGCCTGGATCTGGCCGCACGAAGACGGCACCTTCCACGCCATCAACCCGGAAAACGGCTACTTCGGCGTGGCTCCCGGCACGTCCTACAAGACCAACCCGATCGCCATGGACACCATCAAGAAAAACGTCATCTTCACCAACGTCGGCCTGACCGACGACGGCGACGTCTGGTGGGAAGGCATGGACGGCCCCGCCCCCGCCCACGCCATCGACTGGCAGGGCAACGACTGGACCCCGGACTGCGGCCGCAAGTGCGCTCACCCGAACGCACGCTTCACCGCTCCCGCCTCCCAGTGCCCGACGATCGACCCCGAATGGCAGAACCCGGAAGGCGTGTCCCTCTCCGCGATCCTGTTCGGCGGCCGCCGCGCCACCACGATGCCCCTCGTATTCCAGTCCCGCGACTGGACGCACGGCGTATACGTGGGCGCCACGATGGGCTCTGAAATGACCGCCGCCGCCTTTGGCGCTATCGGCCAGGTCCGCCGCGACCCGATGGCCATGCTTCCCTTCATCGGCTACAACGTAGGCGACTACTGGCAGCACTGGCTGGACATGGGCAAGACCGTTGCCAATCCTCCGCTGATCTTCAACGTGAACTGGTTCCGCAAGGACAAGGACGGCAACTTCATCTGGCCGGGCTTCGGCGACAACATGCGCGTCCTCGACTGGATCCTCCGCCGCTCCAAGGGCAAGGCGGAAGGCCAGAAGACCGTGCTGGGCGTCTCCCCGACCTATGACGAGCTGGACAAGACCGGCCTAGACTACAGCGAAGAACAGTTCAACGCCAACATGGCTCTCAACCCGAGCGAATGGAAGGCTGAACTGGAAAGCCAGACCGAACTGTTCGACAAAGTGGGCAAGAAGCTCCCGGCCGAACTGGAAGAACAGCGCCAGATCCTCATCAAGAGCTTCTCCTAAGCAGAGAAACTCCTGACTGAGCGTCAACTCAACAGCAGAGGCTGTCCCATGAACGGGACAGCCTCTTTTTCATTCCCCTCCATCTTCTCAACATGCACTTAGGGACCGCGGCAGGCCCGCTCACACGGCATGGTCAAAAATCTCTGCCCGTTATCGGCTTCCCATTAAAAGATAGCAGGTAGCCATGTCTTTCCATCTATCGGGGCGGGGCGAATGAAAAGGCGTAAAGAGCTGCAATGAGATGATATGAATAGAAAAAATAAAATCGTTTTCCGCCTGAATATAATATTCAGCATTTTTTGGGTTTGCAGCTCTATTTTAACTTGAAACATTATGTTTATTTAGGGTTTTCTGAAAGAAAGAAATGGGAAAACGGGTATAGTAGGGAATAGGTTCAGCCGTGTGTTTCATGGTTTTTTATAGCCGCGGCATATGTTGGGAAGCCATTCCCGGTATGATGCTGCGCTCACTTATCAACTCCGAATTTATCTGGGACGGCTTGAGTAATGCCTGGCTTAAGATGGATAACAATACAAATAGCCGGCGGCCTGTCCGCCAAAGCGGAAATGTCCGGTATCTGAATGCAACGTCCCGGAGAAAGAAAAAACCACGGTCAGCGGATTAAGGCGCTTTTACGTCCTGAAAGAACGCTGCCGGCGCTCAAATGGAAAATTGCCCTGGAAGAAAGCCTGAATTAATTCGAAAAAGAAAGACCATCAATTGATGAAACGATTACCACTGCTGCTCTGCATCCTGCTGACGGGACTTGTTACTCCTGTATTCGGCAAACTGGACGGCACTTACATGAATGAGGCCGGAATGACCCTGAAAACGCCCCATGCCGCATGGGATGAAAAAGGCGAGCTTCCCCATAAGAAAATACTTTTTATCATGCAGCAGACGGCCTCGCGCGAGATCATTGAGCTGGTTCAGCGCTTCCCTGGCTTTGAATATGAAGTGGTTCTCACAGCCAATGAACATAGCATCGGAGCGGACGATATTTACAGCAATCCGATTGCGGGGCTGAGCACCGCCGACAAACATCAGGAACTGGCCGACAAACTGGCAAAGGATTATGATCTGGTGGTCGTGGCAAACGTCGATTTTGCGATCCTGCCGGATGAGCAGAAATTCCGCCTGATGTCGATGGTGCGGAACGGAACCGGCCTGGTCCGGATTCAATCCAGTGAACCTTGGTCCGAACTTAAGAAACTGCCTTATAAAAAACCGTACGCCAAACCGTTGCCCCGGCCTGAATGGGTTGCCGGAAGCAACGGCCTGCCCGGAAGCAGGCCGGAAAATTTTGAATCGCGTATTTTCAACGCCTGGCAGTTCGGCCATGGCCGGATCGTCGAAGTCGATTATGGCGCGGGCTACCGGGCAGGAGTGGGGCTGACGCCGTACTTCGACTACACCACGGACTGGCTCTTTCTCTATGAAACGTCGCAGGCTTTTCTGGCCCAGGTGCTCTATTACGCCAGCGGAGTAGAACTGCCGGCATTTTCAGTACGGCAGGACAGCGGCAAATTTGTCGTGGCCTCTCCGGAGAAAACCACCGTCGAGGGCCGTATCCGGCAGACGGATAATTCCGTCATCCGGAACAGCCTTGATTTCACGAACCTTCCGGCGGGAAAATATACCGCGGACGTATTGGTCCGCCGGAATGGCGCGCTGGTCAACTTCGGCGCCTTTCCCTTTACGGTGGAATCCGCTTTCGGGGCCGTATCGGTGGAAGCGCCCAGGCTGGTGCAGAACCGCGGCCCCTTTTCCGGCACGCTGAAACTGGCTTCGCCCGCGCAGAACGGTTACTCCGTCAAAGTGGAGCTGATGGACGCCCCCTACCGCAATGTATGGTTCAGCAAGACGTTACCTTTGGAGGCCGGAAAGAAAGAGTTCCCATTTGACCTTGAAAATTACCGGATGCCGACCATCGGCGGTTATCTGCGCTGTACCGTTTACGATGCCCGGGGCCACGCGGCGCATGCGGAAAAACCGGTGATTTTCCCGGACTATTCTCTGGAGGATTACCTCCAGCTTACCTGGGGGCAGGTTGGCTGCACCTTCAACCCCGCCTTCGGGGAGAGGATTATCGACCGCCTCGGCTGGAACGTATCGCTGCAATTTTTCAGCAAGGGAGATATTGAAAACACCCTGCGGAACGAAAAACTGTGCCCGTATATTTGCCGGATCGGGATGGAAGCCGGACCAAACAATGAAACCAGGATATTGCGCAAGCTATGGTCCGAACAGAAAGAAAATATGGAGCGGCTGGGTACGTTGAACGGCGACGAATCGTTCTACCACCCATTGGTCCGGAAGCTTTGGGCCGACGATCTGCGGCGCCAGGCAGAATACCTGAAAGACCTGAGCCCTGTGCTGTACAACCTGGGCGACGAGAATTTTTACACCTACGACGCCGGATTCGGAGAGTCGGATAAACAGCCGTTCGCTAATTTCCTGCGGCGGAAGTACCAGACCATTGAAAACCTGAACCTCGAATACGGCGCCTCCTACGCCGGCTTCAGTGAAGTGCCCCACCTCCGGCTGGACGAGGCCAAAAAAGAAGGAAACCTGGTCGCCTACAACGACCACCGGGAATACATTGAAAAAATGTACGTGGACATGCATCATTTCCTGGCTTCGGAAATCAAAAAGGTTCATCCCGGAGCCCGGGTCGGCGCGGAAGGCTCCCCTCCCGGCAATCTCGAAGAAATGATCAAAGGGCTGGACTTCTGGGGCCCTTACAGTGGCATGCAGGAAAACGAGGCGTTGCGCGCCTTCGGGGCGGACCAGGTCCGTACCATCTGGTGGGGCGGCTATTGCGCGGAACGTTCATCCTATCCGTACAAACTCTGGGAACACCTGCTCCAGGGAGCGATCAACGGCCACGCCTGGTTCCTAATCAACCCCGCCCTTGGGGAAACCAGCCATTCCGGCGATCTTTCCGAGGCGGAATACCTGCGCCAATACATGCCCCACCTCGATGACCTGAGCTACGGCCTCGCGCAGCTGCTGATCAAAACGCCGTTTCCGGATACCGGCATTCTCTTCTACTACAGCCACTCCTCCAAATCTGCCGCCCAGGCGGACAGCCGCTGCGTCAACCCGGACGCCAGCATGAATCCGCTGCTCCGGTATTGCTACCAGCGCGGACTGGGCTTCAATTTCGTCTCTCCCAACACCCTGGAACGCCTGAAGAACGCCCGGCTCCTCTTCCTTTGCGGAACATCCTCCCTGAGCGACAAAGAGTGCGCGGCCATTCTGGATTTCGTCAAATCCGGCGGCACAGTACTGGCGGACGCCAACATTGCGCTCTTGAACGAAAACCTGAAAAAACGCCCCAGTAACCCCTTGAGCGAACTTTTCGGAGACCTGACGTTCGACCAGGCGAAAGAGCTCGAAATCCAACCCTATGAGAGCACAAGCGGTGCCCTGGCCCTGGCGGGGGAAAAGGCGCATGCAGTCCACGGCAATCCGGGCCTGCGGCTCCACAAGGCCGGCAAAGGAAATGCCATCCTGCTGAATGCCTCGCTCTCCGTTCTGGAAAATAATTTCCGGACCGGCTCCTCTCTGAACGCGTTCCTTGACCAGGTGGTAAAGAGCGTGGGCATCCGTCCTCCGGCCGTGATTCCCGATTTCAGCGACACCCTGATGGTCCGTCCCCGGAAGGCCGGAGAATTCGAACTTCTGGGCGCCCTCGGCCAGGAAAAGGACCTCGGTAAATCATTCACCGCCAAGTTGCCGAAAGAAAAATACATTTATGAATGCCGCAAAGGGCTGGTCGGGAAGTCAGACCGGCTTGTCTTTAAATTCTCTGAAGTGCCGTTCCGCTGCTTTGCCCTGTTTGACCGGGAGCAGCAGCCGCCCGTGGTAACCGCTCCGGCCCAGGCGGCAAAAGGCGCCCGTGCCCTGCTTAAGATTTCCGGACCGGCCAATCCCCGGGAACGCGCGTACCGGATTACGGTAACGGCCCCGGACGGCAAGGAAATGCTGCACCGCAGCAAAACCATCTACGGCAAGACGGAATACCCGCTGGATTTCGCCTTCAACGACCTGCCCGGCATCTACCGCATCTCCATTGAAGATGCAGCTACAGGCTTGAACACTCAACACGAAATCGAGGTAAAATAATCATGCAGAAAATCACCCTGACTGTCCTGACCTCCCTGGCCGGATTGTGCGCCACACTGCTGCACGCAGCGCCTTCCATTGAAAAGGAAGAAGAACAGCTTGACCGCAAGGGAACTGCCTTCCTCCTGACCCGCCATACCATAAACCTCGGCAACGGAAAAATCAATTACCGAACCGTTACCCATCTCCATGACAACAAGCCGGTTCAGCAGGAATGGGGGGATTTCAGATTCGGCATCGAATACTGGAGAAACCCCAATACTCCCGGGAGCTGGAGCCCCGTCAATTTCCTTGCCGTGATTGGCAGGGACGGCAAAACGCTGCTGGACCGGAAAGTGGCGGAAAAAATTGACACCGTGGAAAACGGCCGGATGGAAATGGCTGTCTTCACGTTCCGTCCGGAAAATAGTGTTCTGGACGTCAGGATAGCGCAGTTCAAGGACCGTCCGGACTGGCTGTTCGTCAAGGTCGCTTATCCCGGACAACTGGGTGAAGTATGGGCATCGCCTGTTCACGGTTACGGAAAGCCGGAACTGGAGTCACAATACGCCCTGAAAGAAGAAGCCGGGGCAAAGCCATGCGGAAAGCCGGACTGGATTCTGACGAAAACGACCGGGGGAAACGGGGTGATGAACTTCAACCGTTATGCTTACAAGGAATTCGGCACTTTCATCGTTTTTGAAAAAGAATCCCTCCGCCAGCTCCGGATTCATGGAGATGACATCAAATTCGAGCTGAAACCGGAGTCGGACAGCTTCAGCTTTGCCATCAGTTATTTTAAAGACCGGAAACCGGAAGAGGTCCATCCGGAATTCTTCAACGTGACGGTTCCGGAAGTGGAAAGCTTCCTGAAGTCCATCAATTGGAACCCGGTCCCCGACCGGAAGACGTTTTCAGAGCTTGCGGATGAAACCCGGAAAAATATCTCCATCCTGAAAGAGGACGGCGGCCATGCGGCGGACTATGAAAAGAGAGTGAACGAGCTGGAAACCGATTTTGCCGAAGCGCCGAGTTTTGAAATTCTGGCCAGCCTGCGCGAACTGAATACGCAAATCACCAACAAGTATCTTGAAAACCTGTAAGAACATGGTGTTCCTCCTGGCGGAGGATATCAAACGGGTCTTGTTCTACGATAACCGGAAGGAAGGAACTCAAAGTGTTCCGCAACTGACAAGGATACCGGATATGGAGTCATTCTCCCTCTCCGGCTGATGTTCCCCGGCGCCGTTGAAAAAGTATCCGGGAGAAATTTCCGAGGCGCAGGACTGGAAATTTTTCACCGGGCAGGAGGGAAAACAGTTTATATTCCGTTTGAAAAATAGGAGGAAAGCAGGAGAAGACGGTTGCCGCCGCTGCCCCTGCTGGACAAAGCCCCCGGAAAGAGCGCTGTTCATATGCTCCGGTCCAGATTCAGGGCCGCGGATCAGTTCCATGGAAGAGGCGGCCCGTTCGACACCGACGGCACTCCTCTGCCCAGCTGGTTCCATGACAGATCGGGAAGCAGGGCCGGATACGTTCCCGCCGGCTTGGCGCCAGGTAAAATGATTCCGGGTGCGGCAAAAACTTGCGCCGCTCCTGTCCGCGTCAGGAAAATTCCGGGGCTTCGCCCAGAGCGATGACAGTGGCGGCGGCACTCAGGCGGGAATGGGTCATGGTCAGAAGCCAGCCTGTGATGCCCTGCTCCCGAGCCGTCACTCCGGCGGAGCCGTGCAGGAGGATGGATGGAGCTCCCGCATCATTGCGCACCACTTCCACATCCGTGAAGGCGCATTTTTCCCCGATTCCCGTTCCCAGGGCCTTCGCCACGGCTTCCTTGGCCGCAAAACGGGCGGCGAGCCGCGGTACGGGGTCCGCGTGTTTCCGGCAGTAGGCCCATTCATCCTGCGTGCAGATGCGCAGAGCAAACGCCTCTCCGTTCTTCTGCAGGGCCTGGCGCACACGGTCCAGGTCCGCCAGGTCCATTCCCAGTCCCACGATGCGGTTCATTTCCTTTAAAAACGGAAGGGATTAAGAAAAAAGCTCAGCTCAGGCGGTCGATCGCCTGGCGCATTTCCCGCACGGCCTGTTCCAGCCCCACAAACAGGGCGCGGGACACGATCGTATGGCCGATGTTCAGCTCATGCAGGTGAGGCACGCCGTTCATCAGCTGCTCCAGATTCTGGTAATTGATGCCGTGCCCGGCGTTCACCTGGATGCCCAGGGAATGCGCCAATTCCGCGGCGCGTTTCAGACGGGCCAGTTCCGCGGTGCGCTTTTTTCCGTCGTTGTTGGCAAAACACCCGGTGTGCAGCTCAATCATGGGCGCGCCGAGGCGCGCGGCGGCTTCCACCTGGGGCAGGTCCGGATCAATGAACAGGCTCACCTGAATGTCGTTGTCCGCCATTCTGGCCAGGGTAGAAGAAAGCTCCTTTTCATGGAATACGGCGTCCAGGCCGCCTTCCGTCGTGATTTCCTCCCGCTTTTCCGGAACCATGCAAATATAGTCCGGTTTCAGTTGGAGAGCAAAATCCACCATTTCCGGGGTGTTCCCCATCTCCAGATTCAGGGGAAGGGCCACGCTCTCCCGCACCCTCAGGGCGTCTGCGTCCTGCATGTGGCGGCGGTCGCCGCGGACGTGGATGGTGATGGAATCGGCTCCGCCCCTCTGCGCCGCGTAGGCGGCGTCCAAAACGCTGGGTTCCACGTTGAAGGAATCAAGCATGGTCGCATAGCGGGCCTGCCTCAGCGTGGCAATGTGGTCTATATTTACACCTAGCAACATATGGGTCTTAAGACAAGGGAACGGAGCCGATCATTCAAATTAATGGAGGAAATGGCGGTGCCCGGTGAACACCATGGCGATGCCCGCGTCGTCCGCGGCGGCGATTACTTCCTCGTCCCGGATGGAACCGCCGGGCTGAATGCAGGCGGTGGCTCCGGCGTCAATGGCCACCTGGAGTCCGTCGGCAAACGGGAACATGGCGTCGGACGCCACAACGCTGCCCTTCAGGTCCAGGCCGGCCTGCCCCGCCTTCCATACGGCAATGCGGGCGGAATCCACGCGGCTCATCTGCCCAGCGCCGATTCCCAGCGTGCGGTCCGTGCCGCCGAAGACGATGGCGTTGGAGTGCACCTGCTTCACGACGCGCCAGTTGAAGCGCATGGCCGTCAGTTCTTCTTCCGTCGGCGGACGCTTGGTCACCACCTTGGCTTCCAGATTATCCAGACCCATCACGTCCGTATCCCGCTTCATGGTCATGAAGCCGCCGGGAGCGGAGCGGATGATGGGCTCCTGCCGCGCCTTCATCCAGGCTTCCGTGTTCATGCGGATAATGCGGCAGTTTTTCTTCTTCTGCAGAATGGCGCGGGCTTCCGCGTCGTATTCCGGGGCAATGATCACGTCCGTGAAAATGGCGCTCAGCACGCGGGCCAGTCCTTCCGTCATCGGACGGTTGATCACGATCACGCCGCCGAAGGGAGCCTGGGTGTCCGTCTCAAAAGCCTTCTGCCAGGCGTTGCGCAGGTCCTCGTCGTCCTGGCCCACGCCGCAGGGGTTCGTGTGCTTCAGGATGCCCACGGTCGGGCGGCGGAACTGGGTGATCAGCTCGGCGGCGCCTTCGATGTCCAGCACGTTCGTGTAGGAAAGCTCCTTGCCCTGGAGCTGGTGGAAAATATCCCCGAAACTGCCGTACAGGCTGGCTTCCTGATGGGGATTGTCGCCGTAGCGCAGTTCCTGGTACAGGGGAGCGCAGATGCAAAAGCTCCCCTTGGTGCTTTCCGCGCTCTGGTGGCCCAGATAATTGGTGATGGCGTTGTCGTAATTGGACGTGCGCATGAACACCTTCACCGCCAGGTTCTCGCGGGTCTTGAGAGTGGTGTCCCCCTTGTGGGTCTGCATTTCATCCAGAATGCGGGGATAATCCGCGGGATCGGAAACCACCGTGACGGACGCGTAATTCTTGGCGGCGGAGCGGAGCATGGACGGACCGCCGATGTCGATCTTTTCAATGGCTTCCTCCAGCGTCACGTCCGGCCTGGCGACGGTTTCTTCAAAAGGATACAAATTCACGCAGACCAGGTCGATGGGCTTGATGCCGTTCTCCTTCGCTTGGCGGACGTGCTCCTCATTGTCGCGGCGGTGCAGCAGGCCGCCGTGCACCATCGGGTGCAGGGTCTTGAGACGGCCTTCAAACAATTCCGGTTCCCCGGTGTAATCGGAAATTTCAATCACCGGAAGCCCCAGGCTCTTGAGGAAAGCGGCGGTGCCGCCGGTGGAAATCAACTCTACTCCAAACTCGTGCAGGCCCTTGGCAAACTCCTCAAGGCCGGTTTTGTCGGAAACGGATATCAATGCGCGCTGAATAGCCATAAGATCAAATATCTGAAATGAAACCGCTGCGGACTCTCCCCGACGGGAGCGGACGCGACAGGTGCGGTTCCTTTCCCTACATACTAGCGCTCCGTGAAGCAAGCGCAATGTCACGCATCATGACACCCTTCTGCATTTTTCATCCGGAAACGGAAAAAAAACTCCCTTTTTATCGCTCTTGTCTTGACATTGGGCCGAATACTTACTAATTCAACCGCTCACAAATAACCATTTCTTTTTAGCCATGGCAACGATGGAAGTAATTCTCGCAACAAAAATTGAAGGACTCGGCGCGGAAGCCGACCTGGTGACCGTTAAGGCTGGCTATGGCCGCAACTATCTCATCCCTCAGGGTCTTGCCCACGAAGCAACGGCTTCCAACCGCCGTTTCATCGCCAATCTTCAAGCCGCCCGCGCCAAGCGCGAAGCGGAAGAACTCAGCGCCGCCCAGGAAGTGGCCGCTAAGATCAACGGATTGACCGTGGACCTCGTCCTCGAAGTGGGCCAGGGCGGCAAGGCGTTCGGCGCCATCACCAACCAGAACATTCACGAAGCCCTCACCGCACAGGGCGTGGAAGTGGACCGCCGCGCGATCGAACTTGAAAAGCCGATCAAGAGCGAAGGCGAGCACGCCGTCGTGATCAAGGTTCATCCCCAGGTGGAAGCCACCCTGAAGGTGGTCGTCAAGGAAAACGCCTAAGCGGCGACATCTCCTTTCCTTTTTCCGGAAGGCCCGGTTCCCCGCTTGGGAACCGGGCCTTTTTGTCACTTATTTTACTTTCCTTCCCCGTAAAAACAGGGCATCATACGGCCCGTTGGGTGTCACTCGACATCATGCGCGGAACCGTTCCACCACCCCTACCGACATCAACGGCATGATTCGACTTTATCGTCAAACCCCGGAAGGCATTGAGCGCACCACCCAGGTGGATGCGGAAGCACAGTACTTTGACAGCATCTTCTGGATTGACCTTCTCACGCCGGAACCCGGGGAAATCAAATTCGTGGAACGCCTCTGCGGCCTGGAGATGCCCACCTACGATGAAATGCGGGAAATTGAGGCCACCAGCCGCCTGTACACGGAAGACGGCGCCCGCTTCATGACCACCACGGTTCTCAGCCGGGTGGATACGGAATCCCCCTCCCTTTCGGAAATCACCTTCGTCCTCATGGGGGCCAAGATCATCACCATCCGCCATTCCGACTCCTACTCCTTCCGGGTCTTCTCCCACCAGCTCCTGCGCCAGAAGCAGATCAGCCGCGACCAGGTCTTCACCGGACTGCTGGAAACCATCGTGGACCGCCAGGCGGACGTATTGGAACGCTTCGGCGCGGAACTGGACCGCCTCTCCAAAAACATCTTCCGCAGGGACGAACCGGAAATCAAATCCAACAAAAGGGCCCCCGTTTCCAGCGCTCTGCGCCTCATCCTCCAGGACCTTGGCAGGGTGGGCGACCTCCTGACACGCCAGCGCGACTGTCTGGTCAACCTTCTGCGCCTGCTCACCTACGCCAGCAATGAAGAGGCCCTGGACGACACCAACTCCACCCTGTACATCAAGCTCCGCCCCCTGAGCCGCGACGTCACCTCCCTTTCCGAATACGCCAACTTCCTGTCCAGCAACGTCAACTTCATGCTGGACGCCGTTCTGGGCCTCATCAACATTGAGCAAAACGAAATCGTAAAAATCTTCACCGTGGCGGCCGTGGTCTTCATGCCCCCCACGCTGATCGCCAGCATTTACGGGATGAACTTCTCCAACATGCCCGGCCTGGAATACGAATACGGCTACTACATCTCCCTGGCGGTCATGCTCGTTTCCATCATTCTCCCCCTGATCTACTTCAGGAGCAGGCGCCTGCTTTGAACCGGCCCCTTCCCCCTTTCCGCATCAATCATCTCTACCGTTGCATTACTGATATGGACTCCAAAATCACCCGCCTGATTGAACAGGCATCCGTCATCGTCGGCGCGCTTCCCTACCTCCAGGCCTACCGGGACAAAACCTTCCTGATCAAATTCGGAGGCAGCGCCATGGACGACCCCCGCCTGGTCAAAAAGCTCATGAGGGACATCGTGCTGCTGGAGGCGCTGGGCTTCAACCCCGTCATTGTTCACGGAGGCGGAAAGGCCATTTCCAAGGCCATGATGGAAGCCGGTCTGGAAGCCCACTTCATCAACGGCCTGCGCGTGACGACCCCGGAAGCCATATCCATTGTGGAACGCACCCTTTCCGGCACCATCAACCCCGGCCTGGTCCAAATGTTCCGCGACTTCGGCGGAAAAGGGGTGGGCATTCCCGGAACGGAAATCTTCGTCGGAGAGCGCATTCAGGAAAAGGATGAACAGGGCAACCCCGTGGACATCGGGGAAGTGGGCAACGTCATCGGCTGCCTCACGGAACGCGTCACGGAAGCTCTGGAACTGCAAATCACCCCCATCGTCTCCCCGCTAGCCAAGGAACTGGGCACCCACAAGCCGCTCAACGTGAACGCGGACCTGGCCGCCGCCGCTCTTGCCAGGGAACTCAAGCCGGTCAAGCTCATCTACATTTCAGACGTCCCCGGCATCATGAAGGACCCCTCCGATCCTTCCACCCTCATCAAATCCGTCACACGGACCGAAGCTCTTGAACTCATCGAAAACGGTACCGTTTCCGGAGGCATGATCCCGAAAATCCATTCCGCCATCGACGCCCTCAACGCGGGCGTGCGGAAAGTCCACTTCATTGACGGGCGCCTGCCCCACACCCTGCTGCTGGAAATCTTCACTCCGGACGGCATCGGCACGGAAGTCATCCGGGAACAGCGTTAAAAACACCATTCCATGAACAAGCTTCTCTGCACTGCAGCAGTGCTCCTTCTGGCTTCCTGCGCTTCTCGCCAGGCTGAAATCACGGGGTGCTGGGTTCAGCCCGTTCCTGGCCAGCCCGGCGCCATGCAGGGCATCCGCCTCCTGCCCGGCGGCGGGGCGGAATCCGTCAACATGAATACGCTGGTTTACACGGAATGGAGCCGGAACGGCAACGTCCTCACTCTCCGGGGGAAAAGCATCGGCAATAAAAACAGCTCAGTTTTCACCACCCAGGCCGTCATCACCAGCCTGACGGATGGAAAACTGGAACTGGAGGCAGGCGGCCAAAAAGACGCCTACATCCGCGTCAAGCCCTAGGTCCTATACGAAAACGGCCCTTACGGGCGTTGCGGAACAGCTACTCGTCCTCCAGCAGGGACTTGTTGGCGGCCTTCGCCAGTTCGCAATTCGGGCACTTGTTGATCAGCCGGTCCACCAGGGCCTCAATCCGGGCGTCCTTCGCCATCAGCTGCTCGTCTTTCTTCTTGAGCAGGTTCAGCGTATAATTCACCGCAATCGTCAAAATTCCCAGGCCGCCAATGGCTCCGGCGGAGGAAACGGCGGTGTCCGCGGAAACGTTGCTGAGGATGGTTGTACAGCCGCCTATTGAAAACAGGCACTTTGCTAAGGAAAAATTCATCATGAGCCCCGTCTAACAAACAAAAGACTGCGGCGCATCAAGTCCAACCCGTTTACTTCCAGCAGGCTTCCTCCTGAAAACATTTCCGGATTAAAGAAAAACTTCCGGACCAGGCACCATGCGGCATGCGGAAAGGCCCTCATCCTTCCGTACGGAATCATCAACTGCGACAGCAATTCCCGGCCCCCGCACACATGCGCAAAAATAATCCTTTCCCATGTTGCCGCACTTCCTTCTTCGGCTTTCCGGCATTTGTGCTAAAGTAACGCCAATCTGCCCAATCCGGGGCATTTCACCACCATTCCACCCATAGAAAGACACAGAAACCATGCATATGGCGGACGGCTTCGTTTCACCGGCGGTAGGCTGCACCATGTGGGCGGCCACGGCGGCCATCACCGTACTCTGCGCACGCAGGATCAAGCAGGAAAAGGAAGCTCGGCTCGTCCCGCTCATGGGCGTGCTGGGAGCCTTCATCTTTGCCTGCCAGATGCTGAACTTCACCATTCCGGGCACCGGGTCCAGCGGACACCTGGGCGGCGGCCTCATTCTGGCCATCCTGCTCGGCCCCTATGCAGGCTTCCTGGTTATGGCGGCCATCCTGGCCGTCCAGGCCCTCTTCTTCGCGGACGGCGGCCTGCTGGCGCTGGGCTGCAACATCTTCAACCTGGGCTTCTTCTCCTGCCTGGTGGCCTACCCCTTCATTTACAAGCCGCTGGCGGGCGGCAGCCCCGGCACGGGCCGCATCACGCTGGCAAGCATCACGGCCGCCGTCATCGGGCTTCAGCTGGGGGCCTTCTCCGTCGTTCTGGAAACTACGGCCTCCGGCATCTCCGCCCTGCCCTTCGCCCAGTTCGTGCAACTGATGCTGCCCATCCACCTGGCCATCGGCGTTGTGGAAGGGCTTGCCACGGCAGCCGTGGTCATCTTCATCAGCAAGGCGCAGCCCTCCCTGCTGCGTCCTGCCGGACTTGAACACGGAACTCCCAAAAAGGCGTCCTTCACCGTCCTGGGCATCTTTGCGGTGGCCGCCCTTCTCTGCGGCGCGGCCCTCTCCTGGTTCGCCTCCGCCTACCCGGACGGCCTGGAATGGTCCGTGGCCGGAGTCACGGGCTCCGAGGAAACGAGCCTGGCGGAACCCTCCGCCATCCACCGCAATCTGGAATCCGTACAAACGGCCACAGCCATCATGCCGGACTACGCCCTGCCCGCCGCGGAAGAAACGGTCCCGGACACGGAACCCGCCTCCCTCGTCAATCCTGAAACGAGCCTGGCCGGCATCCTGGGCAGCGCCATCATCGCGGCTCTGATCTTCCTGGCCGGATTCCTCTTCGGCAGAAAACCGCACGAAGACCGCCCCCGCTGATTCCTCCATGCCCCTCTTCACGGACGCCGCGCGGCAATTCCGCCAAATGGACCGGTTTTCCTGCGGAAACACCGGATTCCACCGTCTGGACGCCCGCATCAAGATAGGAGCCTTCATCGTCTTCCAAATCTGCGTCCTCTCCTGGCCGCCGCAGGAAATCACGGGGCTGCTCCCCTTCTTCCTGTTCCCCGTGTGCGTCATCCGCATGGCGGGGCTCCCCCTCGGCTACCTGCTGAAACGGACCCTGTGGCTCCTGCCCGTCGCCGTCATGATCGGGATATTCAATCCCCTGGTGGACAGGACGCCCGCGGGGGAATGGTTCGGCATTCCCGTCACGCGGGGCATGATCTCCTTCATCTCCATCATCCTGCGGTGCATGCTGACCATTCTGGCGGCCTTCACCCTGCTGGCCTCCACCGGCTTCGCCCCGCTGTGCCGCGGCCTCCGGCAGCTCGGCGTGCCGCGCATCCTGATCACCGTGCTGGCCTTCCTGTACAGGTATGCCTTCATTCTGGTGGACGAATTTCAGAACACGCTCCTGGCCTTCCGTTCCCGGCGCGGCTCCTCCGGTGCCGTCCCGCTGTCCATATGGGGGGCCATGACGGGACAGCTCCTGCTGCGCGCGTTCGGCCGGGCGGAACGCATTTACCAGGCCGTGCAGTGCAGGGGCGGGGAAGATCCCGAATTCTCTTCCGTTCCCGGCGTCATCACGGCGCGGGGAGTCATGGGCGGTCTCTTTTTCTGCCTCTTCGCCATCCTTTTCCGCTGCGTCAACGTCACCATGCTGGCGGGCCAGTTCACCCGCAATCTCATCTCATGAGCCACCATCTTGTAGAAACCATCGACCTGTGCTTCAGCTATCCGGACTCTCCCCCGGCCCTGAACGGCGTCACCATGCGCATCACGCACGGAGAATCCGTCGCCCTTGTCGGAGGAAACGGAGCGGGAAAATCCACCTTGCTGCTCCATCTCAACGGCCTGCTGACACCCTCTTCCGGACAGGTGCGTGTGGGGGACATCCCCGTGACGCCTAAAACGGCCGCCCGCGTCCGGGAAAGCGTGGGCATGGTGTTCCAGCAGGCGGACGACCAGCTCTTCATGCCCACGGTCCGGGAAGACGTGGCGTTCGGCCCTCTGAACATGGGGCTCCCACAGGAAGAAATAGACCGCCGCGTGGCCCAGGCCCTGCGGGATGTAAATGCCGCCGCCCTGGCGGACAAAATGACGCATCACCTTTCCGGGGGGGAAAAGCGCGCCGTCTCCATCGCCACCGTCCTTTCCATGAGCCCGGACATCCTCGTCCTGGACGAGCCCAGCGCCAATCTGGACCCGGCCTCCCGCCGCACGCTCATCAACCTGCTGCGCCGGTTCTCCCACACCAAAATCATCGCCACCCACGATCTGGACATGGTCATGGACCTGTGCACCCGCTGCATCGTCATGAAAGACGGCTCCATCCTGGCGGACGCTCCTGTGCCGGACATCTTTGCGGACTGTGCCCTTCTGGAGGAAGCCCGCCTGGAACAACCCCTCAGCTACTGTCTGAGGCACTGCGGCAGGTAAAAGGAAAATATCCCCACACACTGCGTTCCGGCCTGCCGCCATTCCGGTCCCGTCCCGGAAATTTACCCTGCAAATTCGGAATCCGCTTTAATTATAAACAATTATAATTATTTGACTATAAATATAATATACACATTTCACGCAAAAGCCGCTTATCAACCGGAAGCGCATCTCTAATCCTAATAGCTTCGGATTCAAAATTGAACATTGACCCCGGATTCCGAATCCGTACGATGTGGGCCGACATGCCTTCAGCCCTGGATATTCCAAAAACCGGACACCTGCAATCCAATGGTTTGCACCGCCTGACCTGCACCTTTCAAACGGATGATGATCGTCGCGAAGTCTGGGCGGAACTGGAAGAACAGGCCTGCCGGGCCTGGGAGGACTCGCCCGCCAGGGGAGATGCGTGGACGCGCCTGCTCATCTTTGAGATGATGCGCATCGGCGGCGAATTCAGAATCAACGCTCCGGTGAGCCTCACCCTGCTCCGGAATCTGGAAAACTTCACGGAGGCATTCATCAAATGGTACCCGGACAAGCTCCATCCCGTCACGCTGACTCCCGAACAGATCATTGACGATACCCAGGACCCGGTGGACGACTCCGCTCTCGTCTGCTTCTCGGGAGGGCTGGATGTGGCCTTCTCCGCCTACAGGCACACCTCCGGCCAGGCGGGAAGAAATACGCTGAACATCAAGGCAGGCTTCCTGGGAGCGGGCCTGGACGTTCCGCTCACCAAAGAACAGGTCCTGCTGGGGGTGGAGGAAAACGCACGCCTCATGCTGAAGGACCTCGGCATCGACAAGCTGTACGTTATCCGCTGCAATTACCAGCACATCTTTCTCGAGCACTCCGCACTGTGGGGAGAACTGAGCCATCTTGCCGTTCTCGCCGGGCTGGCTTCCTTTCTGGCCCCTTCCGGCTACCGCAACCTCATCGCGGGAAGCTCGGCTCCCTACGACACCCTGACTATTCCCTGGGGCAGCCAGCCCATCACGGACCACCTTCTTTCCCAGCGGCAATTCCGGGTTTACCCGGACGGCCACGGCTTTTCCCGCACGGAAAAGGCGGAAAAACTTAAAGGCTGGCCCTTCGGCGTGTCCCGCCTCCGGGTATGCTGGGAAAATCCCCAGCCGGGCGGCAAAAACTGCGGCCATTGTGAAAAATGCAAACGCACCATCTTAAACTTCAGGGCCTGCGGAGCGGAACACCTGCTGGAAGGCTGCATGCCGTCCGTGGAACTATCCTCCAGGGATATCCGCTCCATTGACCTAGCTACGCCGTCCCTGCGCCACGCCTACCAAACCCTTCTCCAATTCTGCCGGCAGCGCCATCTGTCGGAGCCCTGGGTAAAGGACGTGGAATTCCTGCTTACCTATAGAAAACCGGCTCTCTGGCACCTGTGCCGGAAGAGAAGGATAACACGGAAACTCTACCGCATCTTCTTCGGACGGCAGAACTGGAAGCTGAACTGAGCGCACCCGGCCTCACACGAACTCCAGCCGCGCGTCCGGCAGGGACTTGATGAACCTCGCCCCGTACCTCTTGGTGGCCACGCGGGGATCCAGAATCACCACCATCCCGGAATCGTTCTTCGTGCGTATCAGCCGCCCCACGCCCTGCCTCAGCTTCAGAATGGCCACGGGCACGGAATACTCGTAAAACGGATTCCCGCCGCGCGCCTTGATGCTCTCAAAGCGGGACTCCACCAGCGGATGGTCGGGCACTTCAAACGGCAGGCGCGTCACGATCACGTTGGAAAGCGCCTCTCCCGGCACGTCCACCCCCGTCCAGAAGCTGTCCGTGCCGAACAGCACGCTGTTCACGTCCTTCCTGAACGCCTCCAGCATGGCGTGCCGCTGCATCTCCTGCCCCTGAACGTACAGATTCCATCCCTGCTCCTCGCAAAACGGGCGCACCTTCTCCGCCGCCTGCACCATCAGGCGGTAGCTCGTGAAAAGCACGAAAGCCCTGCCCTTGGACTCCGCCAGAAACCTCTTGATCCATTCGGGCAGCACTTCCGCGTACTCCGGCTGGTCCGGCTCCGGCATGGAGCGGGCCACGATCAGGCGCATCTGCTCCCGGTAATTGAACGGACTGCCTATCTGAAGCTTCCGGACATTTTCCGCGCCTACGCGCCCGGCAAAATAGCTCATGTCCGCATCCCCCGTCCCCAGCGTGGCGGAGGTCAGAATGGCGGCGCGGCCGGCGGAAAACAGGCGCTCCCTCAGGATTTCCCCCACTTCCACGGGGGCGGAGCACACGCTCAGGTTCCTGCCCTCCGGTCCGGACTTCTCCGCCCAGTACACGTGCTCCTCCTCCGTCATGTCCATCAGCACTTTCAGGGAGGCCTGCGTCTCCTCCATGCGGGCGGCCATGTCCGCCAGTTCATCCTTCACGGAGACATTCTCCTCCTGTTTCAGGGCTTCCCGCTTCAACTCCCCGACCAATTCGGCCAGAGGCAGGGAAAGCATGTCCTGCGACCATTCCGGCTGTAAAATGCGGACAATCTTGCCGTGCCCCGCAAAGCCCAGGTCATCACGGGCATTCTGGAAAAACAGGCCGGAAGCGTCCAGCACCTCCTCCACCCTCTGGAACAGGGCGGGATTGTTCAGCGGCTTCAGCAGGCCTTTCTTCGTGCGCGGATTGAACATCCTCAGCAGCTCGTAATTCAAATGGGATTCCGACAACTGCACACCAAGCTGCCGAGCGGCAATGTTCTCAATCATGTGGGCCTCGTCCAGAATCACGAAATCCCCGGGAAAAACGAATCCCGCCTCCTCGGACTCCTCCGCCTGCGCCATCAGACCGAAAAACAGCGTATGGTTCAGAACCACCACCTTGGCGTCCAGCACCCTCTTGCGGGCCACCTGGTACGGACAGGAGGGACCGCAGTTGCGCATGCTGCACGCGTGCGGCTCGCTGCACACCATGGCCCACACCTTGGGGGAGGGCCTGAACGTCATGTCGCTCAGGGTGCCGTCCTGCGTCCGAAGGGCCCAGTCCTGGATGCGCTTCAACTCCGCGGCCTCCGTCTGCGTAAACAGGGAATCCATCTGCCCCAGGGCTCGTCTCAGCCGGGAGTGGCACAGGTAATTCTGCCTGCCTTTCAGCAGGGCGGCGGAAAAATCAATCCCCAGGGCGGCGCGCAGGAGCGGAATATCCTTGTTGAACAACTGCTCCTGCAAATTGATCGTGTGCGTGGAAACGACGGCTTTCCGCTCAAAATCCAGCGCAAACTTCACGGCGGGCAGCAAATAGCCCAGGGACTTGCCCACGCCCGTTCCGGCCTCCACCAGCAGGGGGGCGTCCACCTGGAGCGCCCGTGCAACGGCAAGGGCCATGTTCTGCTGTTCCGCCCGGTATTCAAAATCCCTGGCGCGGGAAAACAGGCCGTCCTCCGCGAATGCCCGCCGGACATACGCTTCAAAGGCGCTAACGCCGCAATCCTCACCTGCACCGGCGCCGTTCATACGGGAACGCCTCCCTTACTGGCCGACAGGAAGCTGGCGGGAAGAAACCGGGGGCAGAACCACCTGGGCGGGCAGATCGTAGAACAGGGAACGCAGGCCGTTCACGTTCATCTTGGAAGCGTCGATAAACGTCCACGGTCCATTTTCCTTCACGTCCTTCACCAGGATGAGAACGCCGTTGTTCTCCGTCTTGACGGGGACGCCGTCCGGACGCTTCATGGAAATCACCATGCGCGTGGGAAGCACCACGAGGGCCTCCGTTCCGTTCCTCACCAGGTGTTCCGCCGTCGGATTGCCGATTTCATAAGTCTCCACCACCATGCCGCGTTCCTTCATGACGGCGGCGGCGGCCTGCATCTTTTCCCGCATGGCCTTCATGAAGGCTGCCTCCCCTCCCGGGAAGGAAGACACAAGCTGCTTCTTGATGGGCGGATACATCTTCTCAATCATCCACATCATGTCGCCGGTCTTGACGGCACCGGAAAGCTCGCGGGCGGCCTGAACGGCGCTGTCCCCGTACTCGCCCGCCTGGAGCTGAAGGACGCACGCACCTGCAAGAAACAGGCCTGCAAACAAATTCTTGAACATGCGTGAAGTGTAACGGCACGCATCCCCCGCCGTCAAGGCAACGCCGCTTACAGCGGCATGTTTTTACAAAAGCCTCGCTGCGCGACACGGCCGGACCACATCCACAGGGTGGGGTCCAGTTCCCGGGCGGCGTCTTCCATCAGGGTGCGGGCGGCGTCCCCGCCCTCCATTACGGCAAACATGGTGGAACCGGAACCGGACATCATCGCTCCGCGGACGCCCGGCCTTTCCAGCAGCCAGCGCTTCATCTCCGCCAGGAACAGGTGCTTCTCAAACACGGGCCGCTCCAGGTCGTTGACCAGAACATGGCCGTCCACCTCCTGTTCCCCGTAGGGAATGCCCGGAAGCTCGCGGGAACCTGCCCAGCGGCGGTAGGCATCCGGCGTGGAAACACCGAACGACGGCTTAAGCAGAACAAGCAGGGGCGCCCATTCCCGCCAATCCGGCAGAGGCGCCACCTTCTCTCCCCGGCCCGTACAGCGGCAGGCGGTGCCGTAAATGAAAAAGCCGACGTCGGAACCGATCTCTCCGGCCAGCTCCGCCAGCCGTTCCGGCGGCAGTCCTCCGCCTTCCAGGCTGTTCAGGGCTTCAAGCACGCAGGCGGCATCGCTGCTGCCGCCGCCCAGCCCGGCCCCGTGGGGAACATTCTTCACCAGATGGACATGCCAGGGCATGGGCCGCCCCAGTTCCCGTTCCATCAGACGGCCGGCCTTCATGACCAGATTGCTCTCATCAACCGGCACGCCGGGAGCGTTGCAGCTCATTCCCAGACAGGGAGCCGGGGAAAACTCCAATTCGTCGCACAACTCCAGCGGAACCATCACGGTATCCACCTCATGAAAACCGTCCTCCCTTTTTCCCAGAACGCGGAGGGAAGCGTTCACCTTGCACGGGGCCTTGTAACTGATCATGCCTCACGGATTCCAGCAGGGAATTTCAGCCGGGTCAAGCACCTTTCACGCAGAATTTTACAGTGCTTCCCGCCCCTCCCCCTGCCGCATGCATGCCAAAAAACGGAAGACTACACGGTTTTTCATTCTCGATGCCGTTCCCCCTCCGGCGGGACCATTCCCCTTCCTGTTCATGAAAACCCTCCTTTTCTCCTTTTAGCCGCCTCCCCCCCTGCCATGAAAATGTCTTCCGACTGCGGAACAATGATGAACCCGCGGTGCGGCGGCATGCAAAAGGACAGCCCCTGAAAACGCTCTCCAGGAACTTCCGTATACCCGGCTTATCCCCATTTGAAAGGAGAAAAAGCCGGCGCCTTTTCCACTTCCATTCCTCCGACCTGCCCCTACGTATGACAAATTCCATTGCGGAACCGGCCGTTGCCGCTCTCCGGCCATTCGAACGGATAAAGCCCTTGTACCGCAAAAAGCGCCGACACGGAACCGATGCCCGCAAAAGGTTTCAATTTCAACCCGCAGAGAAGCTTCCCGCCCTGAAAAGGCATGCCCGCCGCGCAATATGGCGGCTTTCCGCGGGAATGGCCGCCACGGCGTAGAAGGTATGAGGAATTTTTTCGTCGTCATTACCCTCCGGTTGCCGTATCATGGGCGCGCTTACTATTACATGGCCTACGACGAAAACAGCATCAAGACCCTGGACTGGCGGGAACACATCCGCATGCGCCCGGGGATGTACATCGGCAAACTTGGAGACGGAACCTCACCGGACGACGGCGTTTACGTCCTGCTGAAAGAAGTCATCGACAACTCCATTGACGAATTCGTCATGGGATTCGGCAAAAAGATCACCATCGACGTCACCCCAGACGGCCTGTGCGAGGTGCGCGACTTCGGCCGCGGCATCCCGCTGGGAAAACTGCTGGACTGCGCCGCCAAGATCAACACCGGGGCCAAATACGACAGCGACGCCTTTAAAAAATCCGTGGGCCTCAACGGCGTGGGCATCAAGGCGGTCAACGCCCTTTCCGACTTTTTTGAAATCCAGGCCTACCGGGACGGAGAAACGCGTTCCTACCAGTTCCGCCGGGGGGAGGAAGTCCCCAAGGCGCGGCGGAAGGGCGGCACGGACGAGCCCAACGGCACCCGCACGGCCTTCCACGCGGACCAGGAAATCTTCCCGGCAAACACCCAGTTCCGGCCGGAATACATTGAAAAAATGTGCCGGTACTACTCTTACCTCAACAAGGGACTGGTCCTGCACTTCAACGGGCGCCGCTACGTCTCCAAAAACGGTCTGCTGGACCTGCTCACGGAAGCCATGAGTGAAGAGCCCCTTTATCCGATCATCCACATGGAAGGTCACGACATCGAGGTAGCCTTCACGCACGGCAGCCAGTACGGGGAGGAGCACTACTCCTTTGTCAACGGCCAGCATACCACGCAGGGGGGAACGCACCAGGCGGCCTTCCGGGAAGCCATCGTCAAGACCCTCCGTGACTTCTTCAAAAAGAACTATGAGGCGGCGGACATCCGCTCCTCCCTGGTGGCCGCCATCTCCATCAAGGTGAAGGAACCCGTCTTTGAATCCCAGACAAAGACCAAGCTGGGGTCCAACACCATCAGCCCGGAAGGGGAAACCATCCGCACCTTCGTCGGCAACTTCATCGCGCGGGAACTGGACAACTACCTGCACAAAAATCCGGAAACCGCCAAGGCCCTGGAAATAAAAATCAAGGACGCGGAGCGGGACCGCAAGGAACTCTCCGGCATCCAGAAGCTGGCCAGGGAAAACGCCCGGAAGGCGAAAATCCACAACAAAAACCTCCGGGACTGCCGCGTGCACTACAACTCCAGGCACGCCCGCGCGGGAGAAACCACCCTGTTCATCACGGAAGGCCTCTCCGCCTCCGGCTCCATCACCACGGCGCGGGATGCGGAAACCCAGGCGGTCTTCTCCCTGCGGGGCAAGCCCCTGAACTCCTTCGGCATGAGCCGCAAGGTCGTTTACGAAAACGAGGAATTCAACTTCCTCCAGCACGCCCTGAACATTGAAAACGGCCTGGAAGACCTGCGGTACGACAAAGTAGTCATCGCCACGGACGCCGACGACGACGGCATGCACATCCGCATCCTGCTGATGACCTTCTTCATCCAGTTCTTCCCGGAACTCATCCGGGAAGGGCATCTCTTCATCCTCCAGACGCCCCTGTTCCGCGTGCGCAACAAGCAACAGACCATCTACTGCTATTCGGACTCCGAGCGGGAAGCGGCCATCGCCCTGCTGGGCAAAAACCCGGAAATCACCCGTTTCAAGGGCCTCGGGGAAATCTCCCCGGATGAATTCAAGGCCTTCATCGGGGAAGGCATGCGCCTGGACCGGGTACGGCTGGAAGACTCCCACAAGGTCAAGGAACTGCTCGCCTTCTACATGGGCAAAAACACACGGGAACGCCAGGAATACATCTTGGAAAACTTGCGTGTTGAACTGGACCCCGTCATGGACTAGTCTGTTGGCGCGACATCTATCTATGCACACCATCCCCAAGGAAAAACTGCCGCGCCATATCGCCTGCATCATGGACGGCAACGGCCGCTGGGCGCACAGCCGCGGACTGCCGCGCCGCGCCGGACACCGGGCGGGGGCGGACACCGTAGAACGCTGCGTTGACTTCTGCATCTCCCACGGCATTCCCTGGCTCACTCTCTACGCCTTCTCCTCGGAAAACTGGAACCGTCCCAAAACGGAAGTCCGGGCCCTGATGCTCCTGCTGCACGACTTCCTGAAAAAGCGTCTCCGGGAAATGAAAGACAAGGGCGTGCGCCTCCTCGCCATCGGCGACACCGGACGCCTGCCCGAACGCACCAGGAAACTGCTGGAACGCAGCATTGAGCAAACCGCCGGAAACACCAAAATCAACCTCGTGCTGGCCCTCTCCTACGGGAGCCGGGCGGAAATCGCGGGCGCGGCCAGAAAAATCGCACAAAAAATCTCCGCCGGGGAACTCCGTCCGGACGCCATCACGGAAGAAACATTCGGCCAATATCTGGACACCGCCGGCATGCCGGACCCGGACCTGCTTATTCGTACCTCCGGAGAAATGAGGATTTCCAACTTCCTGCTCTGGCAGATCAGCTATGCGGAGCTCTATCTGACGGACACCCTGTGGCCTGACTTCAGTGAACAGGACATGGAAGCGGCCGTCAAGGACTACGCACGCAGAACGCGCCGTTTCGGCGGCATCTGATTCCCTCCTGCACCCAATTCATCAAGGAATAGCCATGAATCAATATGCTCTCATTCTGGCCGGCGGCAGCGGCACGCGCTTCTGGCCTCTTTCCCGGGACCACCGCCCCAAGCAGCTCCTGAATATCATCGGTGAGGACACCCTGCTCCGCCAGGCCATCGACCGGCTGGACGGCCTCGTTCCCCGGCAAAACATCTTCATCCTGACCAACCATTTGCAGGAGGCGGAAGTGCGCCGCCAGGCGCCGGACATCCCCGCGGACAACATCGTATCCGAACCCGTCCGCCGTGACACGGCTCCCGCCATCGCCCTGGGCATCGGACTCATCAAGGCGGCGGATCCGCACGGCGTCATGCTGGTCATCCCGTCCGACCAGCTCATTCAGGACCGGGAAGCTTTCCGCACCCTGATGCAGGCCGCCATGGACACCGCCGCGCAGGAAAAAGCCCTCGTCACCGTAGGCATCAAACCCACCTGGCCCTGCCCTTCCTACGGCTACATTGAACGCGGGAAGGAAACGCCCTGCGCCTCTCCGGCCCATTCCTGCCGGGAAGTCCTGCGCTTCAAGGAAAAACCGGATACGGAAACGGCCGCCTCCTATCTGGCCCAGGGCAACTTCTGCTGGAACGCGGGCATGTTCGTCTGGAGCATCCCCGCCGTTTGCGAGCAGCTGGACAAGCACTGCCCGGAACTGGCCTCCTTTGTGGAACATATTGCGGAAGCCCCGGATCCGCATCACATCCTTCAGGAGGAATTCCCCTCGCTCACTCCCATTTCCATCGACTTCGCGCTGATGGAGCACGCCGACCGGGTGCTCAACTTTGAAGCCACCTTCGACTGGGACGACGTAGGCTCCTGGATATCCGTAGCGGACTATCTGGAAAGCCACAACCGCAATAAAACCAACACGGACATCACCGTGCAGGACGCCTCCGGCAACATCGTCTTCTCCCAGGGCGGAGACAAGCACGTGGCCCTGCTGGGAGTGGACAACCTCATTGTCGTAGAAACGGCGGACGCCATCCTCATCGCAAACAGGGACAAGGCGGACGACATCAAGAAAATCGTCAACCAGCTCCCGGACGAACTCAGATGACCAGCCAGCATCCCGCCCTGGGCATCGATTACGGAGAAGCCCGCATAGGCATAGCGGCCACGGATCCGGTAGGCATCATGGCCCACCCTGTGGAAACCATCCACAGGCAGCAGACGGACGCCGTCACCCGCATCGTGCAGATCGTTCAGGAACGGGGCATCCGCACCTTGGTGCTGGGCCTCCCCGTTCGCATGGACGGCACGGAAGGCAGCGCGGCCGCCAAGGTGCGCGCCTTCGGCAGGGAACTCTCCGCCGCCCTGCCCGGCCTTCCCCTCATTTTCATGGACGAATGCCTCACAACCGTCATCGCCCAGGAAAAACTGCATGCCGCCGGAAAAAAGGCGAAAAGCTTCCGGCCCGTGATCGACCAGGTGGCCGCCGTGGAAATCCTCAGCTCCTGGCTGGATTCCACCCTGGGATGAACCAAAACCATCCTCCGGCGGAACAACCGTTCCGGAGGCTATTCTCCCACTGCGCTTCGCGCATCCCGCTTCAGGCACAGGGTTATTTCCCCTGCTATCAGAAACGCTGCCAGCCACAGGGCTGTGGACGACTCCGGCCACCAGATGAACCCATCCGCCACACGGGCATTTTCCGGATTGCCGGGCAGATAGCAGACCCGGACGGCATCCCCCTTGGAATAGTCGGACCAAAACAGAAAGGACGGAGACTGGAACGTCACTTCCCCGCCTCCTCCCTGCTCAAGGAACCGTACCCTCGGAGCCCATACCGGGATGCGGCCATATCTGCGGACCGACCCAAAAAACTCCTGGGTGACGCTCATCACCCTCCCTTCCGTGCACAGGCTCTCCTGCGCAAACCGGTGCTTGTCCAGGCACATGCCGCCCGCTTTCCCCAGGGCATAAAGGCTCAGAGCCGCCATTCCCCATGCAAGCAACCAGTACCATCCGAACCACGGAACGCTGAAAAAATCTCTCCAGAACTCTCCGGACCGGGACGGAAACAACAGTTCCTTCTCTTTTCTCCTGACGTACTTCACGCCTCGTTCATCTTCAGCACAATCTTGCCGTTGCGGAATTCTTCCTGCGCCTTCTCCACGGCCCGGCGCACCTCGCTCAGCGGGAACACCGTATCCACGGCCTGCACCAGACTGCCCTCCGCCATCAGCCGCGCAAGCTTGTCGTAGGCAGCCGCAATATCCTGCGCCGGAGCATGTTTAAGCCATTGGGTCACCCACAGGCCTTCCAGCCTGATGCCCTTGAAAATCAGGAAACCATTCGGCACCTTGATGCTCTTCCTGCTCATGGCTCCGTAAGTAACCATGCTTCCGCCGGGGGCGAGCATGTCCATCAGGCGCAGGGCGCTTTCCCCGCCTACGGCGTTGGAAGCCAGCACGGGACGCTTCCCGTCCAGAAGGGCCAGGGTACTCTTCACCACATCTTCGTCATTCTCACCGACCACCAGATCAGCGCCCAGCGCGGTCAGCTCCTCCCTCAATTCATCCGGCCTTCTCACAAAATTCACCGTCCTGACGCCCATCTGGCGCGCAAGCTGGATGATGCAGCGCCCCACCCCGGAATTGGCGGCGTTCTGGACAATCCAGTCGCCGGGCTTCAGACTCACGAACCCTTCCAGCATGCGCAGGGCCGTGAGGGGATTCACCTTCAGCATGGCCGCCTGCACGGGGTCCACCGCTACGGGCAGCTTCATCAGGTTGACGGCAGGAACCGCCACAAGCTCGCTCCAGGAGCCCACGCCGCGCAAAAGAATCACCTGGTCCCCTTTCCGGAAGCCGTCCGCACGGGACTCCTCCACCATGCCGCAGCCTTCCAGCCCGGCGCGTGAATGCGGCAGCACGGGCTTCACGCCGTACACGCCCTGAATGAAATTGATATCCGCCGGATTGATCGGGGCGACCATCATCCGCACCAGCACCTCTCCCTCCGCCGGAACCGGGACGGGGCCGGAAACATAAGCCAGCACGTCCTGGGGCTTCATGCCGCATTCGGAAAACTCTGCATAATGATTTTCACTCATGCTTCCAATCTCTCATGGAGTCCCTCCGCGTGCAAGTGCAGGCTACGTTTTAACAGGGAATGAAGTCCGTCCGCACGGCGCCGGGCATAAAATCCGGGCCTTTTAATCAGTTGTTCTTGACCTCGGGCAAAAATACGGTAATCTTTCTTCCTCGCATTAACAAATAACTTCGATTGCCATGTCCCGAATTTGCATCATCCGAGGTACCATCCCTCACAAAGGTCGTCGTATCCATCGCTCCGGTCTTGCCAAGAAAAAGGGCGGTATTGGTCGTCACGTCACTAAGACTGTCAATCGTACCGTTTATCCCAATCTTCAGGAAAAGCGTATCTGGGTTCCTGAACTGGGCCAGTTCGTTAAAATGAAGATTTCCGCCAAGGCCTTGCGTACAATCAACAAGAACGGTGCGTACAACACTCTTAAAAAGGTAGGTCTCCTGTAAAAAAAGATTCTTTTTTTGAACGTTGCTCTACCGGCTGAACTCTAAGGCTTCAACGAGGTGAGCAACTGGCAAAAAGGATTTCCAAAAGACAAGGGATCATCTGCTTAAGTGAGGCACCTCCAAGTTGAAGGTTTTATTGAAACATTAATATACCATCGGACGTAATATAAGACGTCCTCCACTGGAAAAGATCACACAGATGAAAGCCCAAACCAAAATCGCTCTTAGAATTAATGATGACAACCCCAACCATCACCTGTGGAACAACAGGGGGGTCTGGTGGTGCCACGTCACGGTTCACAAGCCTGACTCCACGGCGGAACGCCTGAGATTCTCCTTGAAAACCCGCGACATCGAAAAAGCCCGCGCACGCCGCGACAAGATTTTCGCTTCCATTCAGCAGCACTTCGGCATCGCCGCCTAAGCCGCTCTGAATAGAAATCAAGGCAAAGTCACATTCAATACTTTTGAACCTTGAGAACCGTCCCGGACTACCGGGGCGGTTCTTTTTGTTTGCGCCCATGCAACCGGACAACAAATGCATCCCCTCCCGTTCCTTGCCGGGCATACATTGATTTCAGAGTAAAAAATTAAAGTATCCATTCTCTTAAATAAAAAAACGGAGGAGAAAAATAAAGCTTCATTCCAGGCTGTTCCCCTATGTCGCAAGCCTTCCCCTGTACCGGTAAATGAAGCGCCCTGCAAATAAATCAGAAAACACGGGCGGAAAGGCAATCCGGTGCTCCGGCTTCAGCCCTGCACGTGTCCGCCGGAACTCCGCAATCAAGGAGAAAATCCCGGAACACCCCCCGGGAGAAACCATCCCGATGAAACCTGCCCGCATACCGGGCGTCACTCCTTCCTGGTGAAGCGGAACATGGCCGCACCGTGGCTGTTGAGCTCCACGGCAATGTCCCCTTCCGCCGTTCCCTGGTCCGCACGCTTCCAAAGGTCCCGCACCTGATAGGGACCGGACAGGCCGATATCTTTCAGATTTACCTTCAGAACCTCCCTGGAGCCGCCGGTATTGAAAAAGCCCGCTGCCGTGGAACCGTCCGCCAGCTCCTTCGTCCATACCTGGAAATTCCCCTGGTTCCACGCCCTGCGGGCCGGACGGGCCGCCGGATCCTGATCCACGGCAATCACCTCGTCATTGGTCAGCAAGCCCATCGTGAACGAATCGATATTCTCCAGATCACAGGAAATGATGAGAGGGGCGGACAGCAGGCACCACAGGGTCACATGCGTGTATTGTTCATCCGGAGACAGCCGCGTCTGGACAAACGCGGTATTGGGCCGGTTGGGCTTGCCCAGCTTGCCGACCTGGAGAATGTCCGGATCGTTCCAATGCCCCGGGCTCATGTGCTTCTGCCAGCGCTCCTGGGAAAAGCCGATGCCGCTGACGCTGCCCCAGTGGTCCTCGATATCTCCCGTCGTCCTCCACAAATTGGCCAGCCTGGACAATTCTTCCACATGTTCATACGGAGCCGCATTGGACAAGCTCAGCACGATATCGCGCCCGGACTCATCCAGAGCCTTCCGGATACGTTCCGTCGTAGGTACGTCATTGGGCTTCCAATCCACCTTCACGTAATCGAATCCCCATTCGGCCCACTGCCGGGCGTCGCGGTCAAACAGCCATACGGGCCCTGTGCGGTCGGCATGCCGGCGGTGAACGCCGGGATAGCGTCCGAATATCTGATTCTCCTGTAAACGGTCCTTTTCCGGGATGCTCAATCCTGCATAATCCGCCTTCTTGTCCGGCGCGCTTCCGCCGATAAAACCGGCATACGTGCCCATCCACGGCGTTGAATAAATGCCAGCCTTCAGCCCCATGGCGTGAATGGCACGGCACATGGCCTTCATATCGGGGAAACGCTTGTTGGGCTGAATGGAAAAATTCTTCCCTCCCCGTTTCCCCTGCCAGCAATCGTCAATGTTGATGTAGGTCCAGCCGTGATTGACCAGCCCGCGTTCCACAAAAAGCCGGGCGGTCTTGAGCACCTGGTCCTGCCCTACCGCCTCGCTGTAGGAATACCAGCTGCTCCAGCCCATCGGCGGAGTGAGGCATAAATCGTCCCCCACCTTCAATACCCATTCCCCGGCATCCTTTCCGTGTCTGTTGGCCGCCTGAAGCTTCACCCGGTATTCTCCCTTCCGCATCGGTGCTTTGCCGGAAATCAGGCCGCGGGAATTCATCTTCACCCCTGCGGGCAATCCGGACGCCCTGATCTGCATGGGACGCTCTCCGGAAACCGGCACCTGGAACAGCACTTCAGCCCCTGGCCTGACGCCCAGGACGCGGGCTCCATTGATCGACGGCAGCGGAGATGTCTCCGGCGTCAGGCGCACTCCAGAAACCGGAGCGGGATAGGGATTTGGAAAATCGGCGCAAACCGCGGAGGGAACGGCTGACCCGATGGCGGCAAGACATAAAAGACGGCATAATCTCATAACGTTTTCAATATGGGAATACTTCAATAAAACGTCATATCCGCCGCACTTCTTTCACGGAATTTTCTGCCCGGAGAAGGCACGGCTCCGTTCATTCTCCGGCGGCGGATGCCGGAAAAACCCCAGCACGGAAACCCCGGGAATTTTCCCGGCAAGAGCCCGGAACGCCTCTTCCGACATAACGCAGGCCGCCGTGGACAGCGCATCCGCCAAAGCGGCTGCGGGAGCCTGGACGCTCACCTGCCTGCCCTCCGTGACGCCCAGCCCCGTGGCGGGGTCCAGCACATGGGAATACGCCACGCCGCCTATCTCCGCAAACTGGTGCGCATCCCCGGAAGTGGACACGGCGGCATAGCTCATCAGCCGCTGCTCCAGCCGTCCCTCCCCCACGGCTACCCGGAGCTTCCAGCCCTGCATTCCCGGCGGGGGAGCCCCCGCCAGAACATCGCTGGTGCTGTCAATGCAGAAAGACTCCACTCCCCTTTCTTTCAACATATCCGCCATCCTGTCCACGGCAAACCCTTTGCCGATGCCTCCCAGATCCACCCTCATCCCCTCCGCGGCCTTCATCACCCCTTCCCCGTCCACGGACAGCTTCTCCCAGCCGGAGGCCCGGCGCGCACGCTCCAGGTCCTCCCGGGAAGGAAGAACCCCGAGGCGGCGGGACTTCTTCCACAAACGGATGAAAGGCCCCAGCGTGGGGTCAAAGGTTCCGCGCGTCAAACGGGCATACTCCAGGGACAGCGACAACACCCTCCGCAACTCCGGAGAAACGGGAACCTTCACCCCTGCCGGAGCGGCATTCAGAGCGGCGAGCCGGCTTTCCGCATCCATGGCGGACATCACCCCCTCCCAGAACACGGCACAGGCCAGCGCCCGCATGCAGGCTTCTTCCGTCCGCGCTCCGTCCATGCCGTGGCCGGGATAGGCGCGCACCGTAAACACCGTGCCCATGGCCGCCCCCCTTGCCGTCACCCTGCCGTCCACGGCATGTTCGCAGGAAACAAGCCGCGCGGAAACGGCAGCCGCAAGTTCCCCCGTGCCGCCGGACATACCGGCGGCAGGCAGAAAAAAGGCGCCGCACCCCAACACGGCAGCCTTCCAGAAAAACAACTTCATGCGCATCCGGGGGATCATCCGGCAAAACTTACTCCGTGCAAACGGACAAGAGCAAGAACCCAGCACGCCATTCCCCCTCTTCCCCTCCCGTGCTGACAGACATGCGGCGGATTCCCTCATTTGAGGCTGGAACTCTGGTCTCTTTTCATGATAAATGGAACGGTTCAAATTCCAGCGCAATTTGTTCCCAGCCCTTTCATTCTTATGTCCAAATTCATCCTTTCTCTCTGTTCCCTCTGGCTTCTCCTGACACTTCCCGTCTCCGCAAGCTGGTATGGAGATGAAGTCAAGGCGGATTCGGACATCATCATGGTGGACCTTCTGTATCCCTACTGGCCGGAATCCACCTACTTCTCCTGCTGGAACCTGGACATGTTCCCCAAGGGCGGCTACTTTTACGCGGGCGTCGCGGCCAACGTCAATGACAACACGAACCTGGAAACCTACCGCCCCTCCACCGTCTGGTCCTTCTGGCCCGCTCCGGTTTACGAAGGGCGCCAGGTGCGCAACGTGTACGTCAACCCCCATGTCTATGCCCAGCAATACGTGGGGGAAGGAGCCTCCGGCAAGGCCGGGGGCCGGGACGTGCCGTGGATCAAGACCAAGCAGTGGTACACCATGTTCATACGCACCTGGGGTGCGGACGAGGCCAAAAAGGAATGCTACGCCGGATGGTGGATGAAGGACCAGGCCGGCAACCAGTGGCACCACATCGCCACCTTCCGCATTCCCTATGCGGCGACGGGTTTCAAGGGCAACGGAGGATTCCTGGAGGACTTCGGCCACGGAGGGCGCAAACAGCGGGAACTGTGGCGCGGCAAGGGCTTTTACAGGCACAACGGAACATGGGAAAAATGCGATACCGTCTCTATCAACGTCCCCAAGGAAGGAGGGATGAAATACAGCGGCTGGACGGTCCACCAGACGGAAAACGACTCCGTCCTGACCATGTCCTATACGGAAAACAGGCAATTCCCCAGAAACCTGGACCCGGGCCGCAAGCACACCTTCCGTCTGAAGCAGCCGGACGCCCCGGTCATGGACGCCATCATGGCGGAGGGCAGCGCGCGCCATAACGGCGACCAGGTCATCGTGGACTGGTCGCTGAAAGACACGTCCTCCCCCCAGTTCGCGTACAAGATAGAAGTATTCGACAACCCTCAATACTCCGGTACGCCCGTTCATGTTGTGGAAGAGCAGATCCCCCACGTGCGCACCAGGACCCTTTCCCTGCCGCGGGACATCTCCCAGTGCTTTGTTAAACTCACCATCACGGACATCTTTGACCAGAAAAAGACCCTGGAACTGGCCAGGGCGGAAACGGAAGCCCCCATGAAAGGGAAAGGGCTTCCTGGCAAGCACGACCTGTCCCCCGGCCTGGAATACAAATACCTGGAAAGCAGGGACGGCTGGTCCAGACTGTCGGAACTGGACTTCTCCAAACCAACGCGAACCGGAGTCTCCCGCGGGTTCGACACCGCCCTGCGCGGCGCCAGGGAAGGACGCTTCGCCTTTGACTACGAGGGGCTGCTCATCGTCCCCCAGAGTGGAGCCTACACCTTCGCCCTCCAATCCTGCGACGGAAGCCGGCTGGACATCGGGGGGAAAACGGTCATTGACAACGACGGGCTGCACAGCACCTCGGAAAAGCGCGCCTCCGTCTTCCTGGAAAAGGGGACGCTCCCCATCAGGCTGACCTACTTCAAGAAAAAACCGGAACACGAATTCACCGTGGCATGGGTGGGCTGGCAGTACGGCAACCAACCCCTGGAGGCAATTCCGAGTTCCAACCTGATGCGCCCCAAACGGGCCGACATCCCGGAAGCCAGGCTGGACATGACCGGCCAGGGCTTCGAACGCATGCTGAAAACGGTCCTGTCCTCGGGACGGATCAACAAGGTGGAATACTACAACGGCAACAAGCTCGTCTCTTCCTCGGAAAGCGCCCCGTTCACCGCCCCGCTGATGCTCTTCAACGGAGAAAACAAAGTGTGGGCACGCGTCTTCTACAACGGGAACCATACCGTGGACACCCTGGTGCTCACCATCCCTTCCCAGAGCCGCGTAGCCCCGGGCTGGGACATCATGCTGCGCGGGGAGCCGGGCCTTCCCTACGCCATCAGCGGCACGGGCAATGCATTCCGCTTCGTGGGGGAAGGGGAATACCTCGTGAACAAAAAAATCAAGGGGGACTTCATGCTGACGGCCCACATCAGCTCTTTCAGCGACAAATCCCTGGACCCGGGCGACGACTGCTGGGTGGGCATCATGGTGCGCAAGGATGCCGGAGCCACCAACTACGACGATGAAATAGCCGTCTTCCATACCGTGGGCCGCGGCCTCAGATGCAGCGCGGACTTCAGCGACTACGGAACGGGACGCCAGTCCACCTTCGGCCTGAACAAGGACCACCGCTGGGTGCGCATCGTGCGGCGCGGCAACGAATTCACCTGCCTCACCTCCCCGGACATGAAAAAATGGGAGATAGGCATGCAGCGCATCATCCCGATGAAGGAGGAAGCCATCGCCGGCATCACCTTCAGAACCATTCCCGGCAAGGGAAAAGGCGTCTTCTCCGCCGTGGTGGACGGGGTTACCCTGAAACCGGCCAAACTCCAGCCGCACAAAATAGCAGCCCCCATGCCTGCCGGAAAAATCGTCGGCTACTCCCTGCTTTCCCCGGATCTGGCCGTGGTGCGCTACCGTTCCGGCGCGGACCTGCTGGAACGCAAAAACGGAACCTACGTCCGCAAGCCGTTTACGCTGCCCAAGGGCGTCAAAACCATCCGTTCCATGGCCCTTGCCGGGGATAAAATGTTCCTGCTGGCCCCCACTTCCCAGGGAGGAGCCCTGTTCAGCAGCAAGGAGATGGGTAAAACGTGGACGGTAGCCATCCCGGACGTAAAAGTGGACCCGTCCCCCATCTCCTTTATTGCCGGGGAACTCATCTCCGTCAATCCCCGGAACCCTCGTGAAATCATCGTGGGCTCGGACCGCGCAGGGCTGTTCATGAGCACGGATGGCGGAGAAACCTGGACCAACGCGGGCCTGGTGGGAGAACCCGTCACCAACGTCGGTTTCCATACCACCGCGCAGGGCCGGATTGGAGCCGTGACGGCGGACCGCAAGACCAACACCAGCAAAGTCTTCATATCCACCAACAACGGGAAGAAATGGACCCAGAAAAATGAAGTTCAGGGGTCGGGCTTCCTGAGGCTGGTTTACGACACCCGCGCCGCAGACCAGCTCTATGTCTTCTCCACCCAGGGCGTGTACACCTCCTTCAATGACTGCCGCACCATGAACCGCGTGCTTCAGGGCCTGCCCGTCACACAGCCCACACTGGCGATCGACAGGCGCCGCCTGGACGATACTTTCATGCTCGCCGTCCCGCTGGACGGCAAGGGCGTGTATTCCAGCGAACGCAACGCCAGAAACTGGCAGAAGCGGTCGGACAAGGAAGACTGGGGAGCCGCCTTCAACCTGCTGATTGACACAGCCAACAACAAGCACATCACCCTGTACGCGGAAAAAGGCATCTATGAAAGCACGGATGAAGGGAAAACCTGGAAACAGGTTTTCCCCAGCCATTGATCCTAAAATATTCATACAACTTTTTTCAGAGCTCTCCGGATTATCAATCCGGAGTCAAGAGCGAATTCTAAGTGTCAGGAATTTGTGCGGAACAGCTACTGTATCATGAAGCATTCCCCCGCATTAACTTCCCCGGATTCGCCCACACGCTCCGGGAGCGCCGCATGCCCATGCGGCGTCTGCACTAGATGTGTCCGTCAGGACGTACTGCCTTTCCGAGAATACAGTTCGCTGCCGCTCAGTTCCATATTCAGGTGCCACGACGCTCCTTGCAGCGGCAGGTATTTATGTGCTGTTTTAATGCATACCGGATTGATAATCCGCAATTATCATGAGAATGAAAACGATATTGCCATTTAAACCAGTAATATCCCGACTCTTTTGCATCGCCGGCATTACAGTGGCCGGAAGTTCTCTGGCAGAAGCTGCGGGTGTCGAACTCACCTATCCCGGAGCCCCACTGGACGAAAACGGCCTCCTGTTCCCGCAGGGCAGCCTGTCGGACAACACGGTCTCCATCACGGGAGGCTCTATCCCCGGAAACGCCTATGGAGCTAAAACAACAGACGGAGACACTATCCGTAACCGGATTTCCATGACCGGAGGTTCTGTCCTCCATCTTCTCGGAGCTTATTCCGCGACGGGAACCGTGGAATATAATTCCGTCATTCTTGGGGGCGGGACGGTCGCCCGCAACGTTTATGGCGGAGAAAGCGGCAGCGGAAACGCTCAATATAATTCCATCACAATGACGGGGGGAAGCGCTCAATGGTTGCAGGGGGCCTACAGTAATTCCGGCAACGTCACGGGGAACGAAGTCCTTATTTCCGGCGGTACGTTAAGCGGCGGCGTCAACGGAGGCCAAACAGCCGGCGGAGACGCTATCTCCAACAGCGTGCGGCTTGGCAATGCCACGGCAACTTGGCTCAACGGCGGCTATTCCTCTACAGGGAATGCCTCCGGCAATCGGGTAATCATCACCAGCGGCGGCGTCAACAACAATGCCTTCGGAGGTTTTGTGGAATCCGGCACGGGAAACGCCTGCAACAACCTGTTCATCATGTATGGGGGAGAAGTGGGGCTCAACGGAGAAATACCCGGCGTAGGCCATGGAATCATGGGAGGGAGGGCCAGTGAAGGGAACGCCTCCGGCAACCGGGTAATCTTCCTCGGTGGTCATACAGGATTCATTGATGGGGGGACCTCCTCCAACGGAGGGGCCGCTTCCGGCAACCATGTTCTTATTCTGGGAGGAAACATTGACGGCTCCGTCACGGGTGGAATGAGTTTCCAGGGATCTTCCAGCGGCAATGTGGTGGAAATCCGTGGAGGCACGGTAGGGGGATATATCTACGGAGGCAGAGCGGACAAAGGAACGGCCAGCAACAATACCGTTATTCTGGAAGGCAACTTCAACCTTAACGGTGTTTTCGGCGGATGGGACGCCTATGCCTCCAGTCCAGGAGCCACGGCTATGGATGTAACAACGGGCAACGTGCTCATTCTGGAAAACTTTCAGGGAAGCGCAACGAATGTGGGCAATTTTGAGCACTACGTTTTCCGCCTGTCGTCCTGGAACGAAAACGGCGGTCCCATGCTCACCATCTCCAACGGAACTTCTTCCACCGCTCCCTCGGCTACGGACCTTTCCGGCTCCACCATCCGGGTGGAAATCACCGGTGTTTCTCCGGGAAGCCCCGGCCCTGCTGTGGGAGACACCATTTCCCTCATCCGCAACAACATGGGGCTCATCACCAACGGCGTGATCCTGAAAACCCCTTTCGTCTCCTTCAAACGCGGCATCGCCATGCTCTATGACGCCACCGTCTCCGTGGGAAACACCAGCATTGACGCTACCGTCACTTCCAGCCGCCTGAATCCCCAGTTGAAATCCCTTTCCGAAGGCCGCGCCGCCGCCATGGCCCTGAACAACCAGGGCGCGGACCTTGCCGCCGGGCTGGGAATCAGCCGCGCCGCCATGGCCGCCATGCAGGGAGGCTCCCCCTCCGGCATGGAAACATTCCTCGCCATGGAAGGCTCCCATTCCAACTACGCCACCGGCTCCCGTGTGGAACAGGACGGCTACGCCGTTCTGGCAGGCGTTTCCGCCGGATTTTCCAAAAACCGTTCTGTAGTGCTGGGCGGTTTCATGGAAAGCGGCTGGGGCAGCTACACGGCTCACAACGCCTTTGCAGACGCCCCCTTTGTACGGGCTTCCGGGGACACTTCCTATTACGGCGGCGGCCTTCTGGCCCGCTGGGACCTCACGGATAACGGCCTCAGAGGAATCGCGCTGGAGGCTTCCTTCCGCGCGGGACGGCTGGACTCGGACTACCGCAGCGGAGACCTGGTGGACGGGGCGGGGAACCCCTCCGCCTACAACCTTTCCTCTCCTTACTACGGCGGCCACGCTGGCGCGGCGTTGACAAGGGAGCTGGACCGGAAAATGAACATGGAGGCCTACGGGCGCTTCCTGTGGACGCGCCAGGACGGCGACCACGCCACGGTCTCCGGTGACCATATCCGGTTCCGGGACATGAACTCCAGCTGGCTCCAGGGCGGTGCGCGCTTCCACTATGAGATGACGCAAACCATCCGCCCGTACGCGGGAGCAGCGTATGAATGGCAATGCAATGGAACGGCCCGCGCCTCCACCTACGGCCAGGACATCGCCGCGCCCACCTTGCGCGGCGGCACGGGCATGGCGGAACTGGGCGTGATCTTCCAGCCCGTAGCCGGCAAACCCATGTTCGTTGATCTTGGAGTGAAAGGATACGCGGGCAAACGCGAGGGGGTGAGCGGAAGCCTCCAATTCCGGGCGGCTTTCTAATTCCCCGGACAGCCGTTCAAAACAACAGGCCGCGGTATCAAACACCACGGCCTGTTTTCGTTTAATATACTGCAAAATCAGTTCATTGGGCAAACAGGGCGTGAATACGGCGGCACACCTCCTCCACGTTCTCCCGTGAGTTGAACGCGGAAATGCGGAAGAAGCCTTCCCCCTTGGAACCGAAGCCGGAACCCGGCGTGATGACGACATTCGCCTCGGTCAGCATCTTGTCAAACAATCCCCAGCTGTCCAGGCCGTCCGGACAGGCCGCCCACACATAGGGCGCGTTTTCCCCGCCCCACACGCGCATGCCCGCCTGGCGGCACGCATTCAGCAGAAGGGCGGCATTCCCCAGATAATGGCTGATCAAAACGTCGGTCTGCGCCATCCCTTCCAGCGTGAACAGGGCCGCCGCACCGCGCTGGACAATGTAGGAGGCCCCGTTGAACTTCGTGCTGGTGCGGCGGCTCCACAACCGGGAGATAGGCACCTTGTTCCCGTCGGCGTCATGGCCGTTCAGCTCCTTCGGAATCACCACGTAACCGCAGCGCACGCCCGTAAAGCCGCCCTGCTTGGAAAAGGAACGGAACTCAATGGCGCAGTCGCGCGCGCCGGGAATCTCAAAAATGGACCTGGGAACATCCGGATCCTGAATGAACGCCTCATAGGCGGAATCATACAGGATAATCGCATGGTTAGCGCGGGCGTACTCCACCCATTTCAGCAATTCCATGCGGGAGGCCACCGCCCCGGTCGGATTATTCGGGAAGCACAGGTAAATCAAATCCACATGTTCCTGCGGCAGATCGGGCACAAAATTATTCTCCGGCGTGCAGGGCAGATACACCAGCCCCTCGTAGGAGCCGTCCTCACGGGCTTCCCCCGTATTGCCGGCCATCACGTTTGTATCCACGTAAACGGGATAAACCGGGTCCGGCACGGCAATCCTGTTCCCTCTGCCGAAAATATCCAGAATGTTCCCCGTGTCGCACTTCGCGCCGTCGGACACGAAAATCTCGTCCACCTCCACATGAATTCCGTGGACCTGGTAGGCCTTCTTGGCAATCGCCTCCCTCAGCCAGAAATAGCCCTGCTCCGGGCCGTAGCCGTGAAAGCGTTCATGCGTGGCAAGATCGTCAACCGCCTCGTGCATGGCCTCAATGGCGGCCTGGGGCAGCGGTTCCGTCACGTCTCCTATGCCGCAGCGGATCAGCCGGGGGGCGGCTTCCGGATGAGCCTGGATGAACGCGTTCACACGGCGGTTGATCTCCGGGAACAAATATCCCGCCTGCAGCTTGAGGAAATGGTCGTTGATAATAGCCATGGTTGTAGTAGTAAGTGGATTCATTCCATACCGTACACAGGAAGGAATCAAGACCGGGGTCCGGCATCCCCGCCCCTTCAGGGGAAAAATCTTCCCGCTCCCGCAATGGCATCCTCCGGAAAGAGGCGTTCCGGAAAATTCAGCGCCGTTTCATGCTCCTCATCAGCTCCTTGTCTTCCGGGCTTACCCTCAGGGACTCGATAATCTTTTGAAGAGCCTTGTTGTAAGGGAAATCAGGCAGGGAGGAACGCCGCAGGTACCTCAGCGTCAGCGCCGGGAACTTCACGTAGCAGACGGAAACGGCCCAGGCTACGGCCATGGACACGTAATAATCCCCATGCCGCACGCCGTCCAGCAGCTCCAGCACGCGCTCCACGTAATCCTCCGTGATGAAATGGTCCAGCATCATCACCACGGCAAAGCGCACGTGCCACGCATCAGGATGCCCCAAATACGGTTGAATGAAATCCCAGACCATTTCCGGATGCCTTTTGCTGAACTTCAACCCGGCGCAGAACGTATCGCATACGGCCCAGTTATCCATGCGGGGGACAAAACGCCGCACCCACTCCAGGCGCTCCTCCGGCTCCATCCGCGCCAGTCCGGTCAGCATGCCGTCCAGCATCACCTCTTCCGCATAAGGTTCCTGCGCCGGGTGCTCCAGCAGTTCCCTCCAATCCCCCCGCGCCTCTTCCCGCGCCAGATTACGCAAAACGGGAAGCCTCACCCCCAGCAGGCGCGTGACGCCGGGAATCAGGGAAGCGGAAAATTTCTGGAACTCCGGCTCCGCCAGAGCCTCCACCTTCTCCCGGAGCCTGCGTCTTCTCTCAATCATGCGCGGCATCCTATAAAAGGAGGGAATGAAGGACAAGGGAGAAAAAGAAATGGCAACCGGCAGACCGTTATAGTAGCGTAGAGGCAGAACGCTACCTGTCCCCCTGCCCCTCATGAAACAGCCCGGCCAATTCAACTGCCCCCAATGCGGCGCGCCCTTTTCCGCCGCGGACGTGGACGCCGCCCAGAATACCGTCACCTGCGGAAGCTGCGGCCACGCCGTTCCCTGGAACTCCCTGGTCCGGGAAAACGAATCCCCCGCCCCCCTGCCCACGCCTCCCAGACATCTGACCGTGCAGAAGGAAGACGGCAAAATCACGCTCACCTACAGGCATTCCCGCTTCAAAGTCCTGCTATCCCTGGGCTTCGCCCTCGTCTGGGGCCTCATCACCCTGTTCCTTCTCCGTCTGTCCCTGGGACCGGCAAAAACGGACTTCGCCCTGCCCGTCTTCACCACCTTCTTTGCCGTGAGCGAGGCATTCATCATCTTCATCTGCGTGGACATGCTCCTGGGCAAGGTCGTGGTCCGCGCGGAACCGGGCCGCGGCGCCCTCTTCCGCGGCATCGGGCCGCTGGGCTCCACATGGACCTTCCTGCTGCCCATGCAGGCCGATGTGGCCGTGGAACGTCCGGGAGGGGATGGGGACAAATACCGCCGCATCTCCATTCCCCAGCCCTCCGGCAGGCCCTTCTACTTCTCCGGAGGAATTTCAGAACCGGACGTCCTGGAATACATCGCCCTCGTTCTGCGCCGTTTCCGGGCCTGAAGCCGCACTTTTCCGGCTCATTTCCGGCTCATGACATGCTCTCCGGAAACGGAGAGCTCCCTTTTATTGTCCAACTGGCACAATAAAAAATTCCATGATAACCAACGAACTTGAAATTATTGACGTATGCGGCCGTGAAATCATCGACTCACGGGGCAACCCCACCGTGGAAGTGGACGTGGCTCTGGCAGGCGGCGCCATCGGCCGCGCATCCGTCCCCAGCGGCGCCTCCACCGGAGAGCATGAAGCCTGGGAGCTGCGCGACGGAGACTCCAAGCGCTACGGAGGCAAGGGCGTGCTCAAGGCTGTGGAAAACATCAACAAAATCATTGCTCCGGAAGTCGCGGGACACGACGCCACCCTCCAGCCCGCCATCGATAAAATCATGATCGACCTGGACGGCACACCCAACAAATCCCGCCTGGGCGCCAACGCCATTCTGGGCGTCTCCCTGGCCGTGGCCAAAGCCGCCGCCGTCCAGCTGGACCTGCCCCTCTTCAAATACCTGGGCGGCCCGAACGCCAAGGTGCTTCCCGTCCCCATGATGAACATCATCAACGGCGGCGCCCATTCGGACTCCCCCATCGACTTTCAGGAATTCATGATCGTGCCCAAGGGCGCCCCCACCTTCCGGGAAGCCCTGCGCTACGGCGCGGAAGTCTTCCATGCGCTGAAGGACGTCCTGCATGACCGCGGCCTGTCCACAGCCGTGGGGGATGAAGGCGGCTTCGCCCCGGCCCTGAAATCCGCGGACGACGCCCTGGAATGCATCGCCCGCGCCGTGGAACGCGCAGGCTACACGCTGGGCACGGACATCTTCATTGCCCTGGACGTGGCCTCCTCCGAATTCTACGACCCCTCCCAAAACCTGTACGTATTCAAAAAATCGGACGGACGCGGCAGGACGGCGGAAGAACTCACAGCCTACTACCAGGAGCTTCAGAAAAAATACCCCATCATCTCCATTGAAGACGGCTGTGCGGAAAACGACTGGCAGGGCTGGGAACAACTCACCAAAGCCATGGGCGACAACACCCAGCTCGTCGGAGACGACCTCTTCGTTACCAACGTGGAATTCCTCAACCTGGGCATCTCCCGCCATGTGGCGAACGCCGTGCTGGTCAAGGTCAACCAGATCGGCTCCCTGACGGAAACGCTGGACACGGTGGAGCTGGCCAAGGACAACAAATACTCCGCCATTATTTCCCACCGCTCCGGGGAAACGGAAGACTCCACCATTGCGGACATCGCTGTAGCGACCAACGCCGGACAAATCAAAACCGGCTCCCTCAGCCGTTCCGACCGCATGGCAAAATACAATCAACTGCTCAGAATTGAAGAGGAACTGGAAGATGACGCAATTTTTGGTGGTAAAATTCATATCTTGTGATCAAAAATGCCTTGTTTGACTTAGTAAAATGCTCTGGAGACGCCGCTATTACCATCGTTTTACCTTGGCGGAACTTGAAATCCGCCGGGAAAAACGTGCCCTCATCGTTCAGAGGGCTCTGCGGCTCTTCGCCATGGTGCTGGTCCTGTGCCTGACCATGCTGCTCTCCCTGGTCTGCTTCAAGCCGTGGAAGGACCTGCGCTCTCTGGAGCATGAGCGTTCCTTTCTTCAGGCGCGCCTGGAAAAGGCGCGGGAACAGATGGAACAGTCCAAAAACGAATTCATCTGGATCTCGCAGGACCCCCACTACTTTGAAATGATCGCGCGGGACAAGGGCAACCTGGCCCTTCCCGGCGAACATATCCTCCGCTTTGCGGAACCCAAGCGCCTGAAATAAGGCAGCATCCTTTGGCGGAATCCTCCCTTTCCCGATAAAAACGGAAACAGGAGCCGGCAGGCCGGAGACAAGACCCCGGCAGAAAAAGGGAGCTCAAGGAATAAACAGGCAGGCTCATTCCGGCAACTCCGCAATCGTGCCGAACACCTCCCGCCAACTTTCCATGGAAGCCTCCGGCCCCCGCAAGAGACAATGGATATTCCATTTTCCGTTTAATTTTTCCGAAATAGTTTTCATAAATTATACGGGGATTATATGGAATCGGTCTATTTCAACATTTTCCTTATCTATTCTCCTTGCCTGCCGAAAAACCGTTCATGGTCTCTTCTCTTATGTTTCTTTCTCCGCCGCTCGTCAGCCACCCATCATTATTTTTTTCAATTCAATACATTCGTTTTTATAATCATACCATGCGTTATTCTCTATCAGTTCCGATATCTCCCATATCAACTTCTTCTCCTTGGCGTTTAATGCATCGTAATGCTTCCTAATACTATCAAGGGCATGTTGTACAAAAGAGTCGATATTACCCATCTTCTCTCCATGATACTCACCCAGAAAATAGTTGACGGTCAAATTTAAACATGCCGGGAAATAATATTTGAGAAACGATGTTGAAAAAATATAAGATGGCAAAATCGTGGTATCATATTCCAGAGGCAGCAGATCGTTCTCCCATGAACATTCAATCCAGTTCATTTTCCCGGCATGTGCATACTCACAAAATTCAATGACAGGGAGCGCGAAAGATTCACCATCCAGAGAATGGAGACATATTTTAAATTGTTCATCGCTCGGCAGTGGGAGCGCAGGATACATCTCCTCCATGATATTCATGAAATATTGATGCGACAGAATATCTTTATCCATAATTGTGAATAAACGGAAATCCGTGTTTCAATCAACAGCATCCTTTCCACGAATATTTATTTTTTAACGCTGCCATATCCCTCCCCTGTCATATTTTCCGCAACTTTTGGCGGCAAGCCTCCATGCCTTCCGCAACCATGGGGCCGGAAAACATGGAGAAAAAACCGGAGGAAAAAACTTGCACATCCGGTATAGTTCGGCTTACTTGCCCGGCTGCACTTCCGGCCTGGTCGCCTGGGAATATTCCTTCAGCAGCTTGGAGGACCACTGGATGGTGTCGGGATAGCGGCAGGCGGGTGTTTCCGTCAGATAGGAACCCAGTTTCCGCGCCAGAGGTTCCGCAAGCGCCGGATTCTGGAAATAAAGGTCCTTCTGCTCCTGATAGTCGCTGCTGACGCGGTAGCATTGCGGGGCGCGGTCCGGCACCAGCAGGTACTTCAAGTCTCCGTCCATCACGGCGGAAGTGTAATCCGTGCACCAGAACATCGTGCGCGGCACCTCGCCCGTCCGGTTTCCCACCAGGGACAGGATATCCATCCCGTCCAGCTTTTTGGGAATCTCCGCGCCGTTGGCTTTCAGCAGGGCCGGAAGCAGGTCCACCGTGGACACGGGCTGCTTGCACACGCTTCCGGGCACAAGCCTCTTGTCCGCCGGATATTTGATGATGAACGGCACGCGCACGCCGCCCTCAAAATGCAGCCTCTTGTGGCCGCGGAAAGGAGCGTTGCAGGACGGGGCCTCCGGCGCTCCGCCGTTGTCAGAAAGGAAAACCACCATGGTATTTCCGTCCAGGCCGTCTTTTTTCAGAGTGTCCAGAATGCGCCCTATGCCCTTGTCCATGGCGTACACCATGGCGCAATACAATCTGCGCTCCCGGTTCTGGACATTCTTGAACAGGGCTATGTCCTCCGGCTTGGCCTGCATGGGCCAGTGCGGCGCATTGTAGGAGACGAACATGAAAAACGGCTTCTTGTCCTGCTTCGCTTCATTCAGAAACTCCACGGCCCTGTCCGTGATGTCGTCCGTCAGGTAGGTAATGCCCGTCTTATCCGTGAAATTGGACTCAATGGCGGAAGGATTCAAGCCCTCTATCTCCTTTTTCCGGGGGAAATAATCGCGGGAGCCGCCCAGGAATCCCCACCAATGGGTAAATCCCCGTTCCGGAGGGGTAAACCCCTTCGTATGGCCCAGATGCCATTTGCCGAACACGGCGCTCCGGTAGCCGAAAGGCTCCAAATATTCGGGAATCAGCTTCTCCGTCAGGGGCAGCCCGTAATGGGAGTCCGGCAAATAATCGACTTTGGAATTGGGATTGGTGGTGATGCCGTAGCGCTTCGGGAACCGTCCGGTCAGCAGCCCCATGCGGGAGGGGGCGCACATGGGGGCCGTCACATAGGCGCGGGAACAGAACACGCCTTCTTTCGCCAGCCTGTCTATGGAAGGGGTCGGAATCTGCTTGGAGCCCGTGCATCCCAAATCCCCGTATCCCAAATCATCCGCCAGAATGACGATCATGTTCGGGCGGACTGTCTCACGAATTTCCGCCGCGGCCACGGAACAAAAAAACCCTGCCAAGACCAGCACCGCGTATAAGTTCCTCATCATTCCGCCAATATACGTACCGCCAGGGGCGGATCAATCAAAAAGAATCTTATTCCCTCCACTGCCTGAGGACTGCGGCCAGGTACTTTCCCGCTTCCCTGTCCACGGTTGTCATGCCGAAGACGAACGGTCTGCCGGACGGCTGTTCCACGGAAACAAGCACTTTCCCGCCAGTCCCATCTTCCAGGGAGATGCGGGCTCCTTTCGCCAGGCGAAAACCCTGCCTTCTCCCCATGCCCCAAACTCCCCGGAACAATTCTCCCCGGCCAGGCCTCAACGCCAGTTTTGCAGTACCGAACAGGAGGAACACGGCTCCAAACAGGACCGCGGCTCCCACCACCACAAAAGGAACGGTAAACAGCAACGCAGCTTCATCCAGGCCGGTCTTCTCCACGCCGTTCAAGGTGTAAGGCTTTCCGGAAGCCATGACATACAGGAAAGCGGAAATCATCGTATTCCACACCAGGGAAAACAGCAGCAGGAAAAAACCTTCCTTCTTCATCTTTCCGAAGCGCAGCACGACGCCATGCATGTCCTTGGCAACCGAAACTCCGCTCGGCACGACTTCCGAAATCCCCTCTTCTTCCTCCGTCTGCATCAGTTCCGAAATTTTCCCATGCGGGAACAGGCGCGGCACAGGAACACGTCCCCGGCTACATTCACATTCTCCGGCAGCAGGGGTGCTCCGCACTTCGGACAATTCACTTGAAAAAGAGCAGCCATGAAAGTCGTTTCATGATATTCCTAATCATCAGGCCCTGCACCGGAGTCCCGCAGACTAGTCCCTCATCTGACGCAGCAGGGCCGCCACATACTGCTGGGCCTCATCTTCCGCAATTCCCGTGCCAAACTGGAACGGCTTGCCGCCCGGCTGCTCCACCACGATCTTGTGCAGCACCCTGTCATTCTGCCGCATGCTGCTGTCTTCAATGGTAATGCGGGCATCCTTGGCCAGAAGAAACTTCTGGCGGCGGCCCATATCCCCCACCCCGCGGAACAATTCGCCACGGCCGGGATTCAACGTCAGCGTCATGCGGCCGAACAACGCATAAACGGCGCCGGCCAGTACCCCAATCCCCACCAGGATAAAAGGAATGAAAAACAACTGTTCAATCAAACTTCCGGCTCTTTCCTTTCCGGAAGAACTGAACAGAAAAACACACAAAAAGCCGTTCCAGAACAGGGCAAAAAACAAAAAGAAAAATCCGATGGCCTTTGATTTCCTGTACGTCACCTCCAGGCCGCGCGGCGTTTTCATCACTTTCATGCGGCATGGAAGGGTCTCCAGAATTTCCTCATCATTCTTCTCCCGGACCAGATCGGAAAATTTGCCTGTGCAATTGCAGGAGCGGCACAGGATGACATCCGCAGCCACATTCACATCTTCCATCGCCAGCGGGGCGCCGCACTGCGGGCATCTCAATTCAACCGGGGCAGTCATTGACGGTTAATCTAACATATTTCCCGGCTCTGGAAAGTATAATATACCTTAACCCTCAAACAATCCGATTTCCATATCCCGCACAACCTCTCCTCCTTTGCGGGTGCTTCACATCAACAGCGCGCGACCGGAAACAACCGGAACCGCCAATCCGTAATGACGGCATTCCTAAACGGATTTCCGGTTCAGCCACGCACAAATGTATTCGGCCACTTGCACATCCTGGTTCCCCCAGCCGAAACGGAAATCCTTCCCGCCCGGCTGCGGAACGGCAACAAGCTGGAGAACGGTTCCCTTGGATGACTTCACTTCCACAACCCGCGCCGTCTCCTTCCCGGAAAAAGAAAAACGCCAGCTCCACCCCACCGGGCCTATGCCCCGGAATACGGTACCGTGCCCACGGCCCACCTCCACCACCATCCTGCCGAACAACAGCAGCAGACCCATGGCGGGAACAACTATGCCGGCCAGCACGAACGGAAGCAGAAACAACAGCAGCACCGCTGCATGCATATTGCCGATGGAGGAAGAAAAAATATTGGACAAGAAAGAAACCAGCGCCGAATCCCATACGACGGCAAAGACCATCAGGGCAAGCCCCTCCCAGCCGAAGCGGCGGTAAACCAGCCTTCTCCCGTTCATGCTGCACTTGTCCAGCGTGATGCACGACGGCTTTTCCACGCGGAAACCGGCCCTCTTCACATCATCCGCCTTTCCCGTATAACCGCAGGAGCGGCACAGGGCAAGCCCGGTTCGCAAATTGACGTCCTCCCCCGGCAGCACGGAGCCGCACCAGGGACAGTAATACTCATTGATGGAACCATTCATCGGCAGGAACGCGGCACACTTGATCGAAAACACAGCCTGAAACGGGACGGCCTATTCCGGCGGCTCTCCGCTGATGCTGACCGTATCAAACTCCACGATTTTTACAATAATGTTCTCCGCGGCGTCCGCCTTCCGGCCGCGGATGGCGTCCAGAAGGTCGTCATGGAGCTTCATCGCTCCGGGATCGTACTGCTTCTCCTCAAGCAGGTTTTCCAGATTCTCCTGCACGTTGCGGATGATCACATTGTACAATTCCGCAAGCACCGGGTTGTGCGTGGCCCGGGCCACGGCGGCATGGAACAGCATGTCGTCTTCAATGCCCGGCCTGACCCTGGCATGGCAGTCCTTCAAGGCAGCCTCCAGAATCTCCAGGTCCTCTTCCGTCCTCTTCACGGCGGCCAGGCGCGCAATCTCCTTTTCCAGCGCCAGACGCGCTTCCAGAATCTGGGGCAGCTCCGACTCCCGGAGCCGGTTGCTGACCGCCACGGCAAAACGGTCGGAGGCCATCACGTAAGTGCCGTCCCCGGGCCGGGCTTCCAGCATTCCCATGTGGATCAGGGATTGCAGGGCTTCCCGGATGGTGTTGTGGCTCACGGAAAAGGCGCGGGCCAGCTCCGGCTCCGCCGGAATGCGGTCTCCCACCTTCCATTGGCCGGACCGTATCATGGACTCCATGGCATTGAGGACCTGCCGGGAAAGGGACAGCCTCACGGGTTTCTTCAAATCCATCTGTTTTCCTTTTTTCATGGGAATCTCAGCGAATCACCGTCCAGAGACGCCCCTTGTCCGTCCTGATCAACTGAATGTCCAGGTCAAAGGCGTTCTTTAAATTCTCCTCCGTCAGCACCTCGTCCCTGCTGCCGCTCGCCACGATCTGGCCGGACTTCAGAATCATCCCGCAATCAAACACCGGCAGAATGTCTTCAATGCGCTGGGTGATGAAAATCATGGTCAGGTCCGGCCGCGTGGCCGCCAATTCTTCAATGGTTTTCAATAAAAACTCGCGTCCGGCCAGGTCCAGGTAAACGCTCGGCTCGTCCAGAATCATCAACTCCGGATTCGTCATCAGCGCACGGGCGATGAGCACTTTCACCTGCTCTCCGGAAGACATGGCCACCACGGGCCTGTCCATCAAATGCTCCGCCTTCAGGGACTTCATGATCCCGGCGGCCTTCTTCTCCTCTTCCGGCGTCGGTTCGCGCAGGAGGCCGATCGTTCCGTCCGGTCCGGAAAGCACCATGTCGCGACCGTTCCAGGCCCCGTCCTCCAGCCACTTGTGCATGAACGGGCTCACCCACGCAATGGATTTGCGCAGCTCCAGCAGGTTCACGTGCCCGAATGTCTTGCCGAGCACCTGCACCTTCGCGCCGAACAGGGGCCACGCAAACCCCATCAGCAGCTTCACCAGCGTAGTCTTTCCGGCTCCGTTCGCGCCCAGAATAAAACAGCGCTCTCCGCGCCGCACCTGCCAGGAAATATTGTGCAGGATTTCCTGGCCGCCCAGGTACACCCTGGCGTTTTCCACATTGACGGCCGGCAGAAAATTGTCCATATCCAGAAAAAGAAGGGCTTCCGCGGGGAAGCCCGATGATTGTCCGGGCCGCTCCGTCCGTGCGGAGGAGCGGCCCGTGGAAAAAATCAAAGGAAGCCTCAGTTCCTTTCAAACAGGCTGCGGATCTTGGCGCCCACGATTTCCACCGGGTGCTGGCCCAGGGCTTCGCGCTTCGCCTTGAGGTTGGGAGCGCCCTTCGCGGCTTCTTCCAGCCAATCCTTGGCGAACTTGCCGGATTCAATGCGCTTCAGGGATTCCTTCATGCGTTCCTTCACGTCGGCGGGCAGAATCTGCGGACCGTTGTAGTATTCGCCGAACTCGGCGGTGTTGGAAATCACGGAATTCATCTTCTGGATGCCGCCGTTGTAGATCAGGTCCACGATCAGCTTGGCTTCATGCACGCATTCAAAATAGGCCATTTCCGGGGGATAACCGGCTTCCGTCAGCGTTTCAAAGCCGTACTTCATCAGGTCCACCAGACCGCCGCAAAGAACGTTCTGTTCGCCGAACAGGTCTTCATACGTTTCCTGGGCCATCGTGCATTCCAGCACGCCGCCGCGGGTCAGGCCTTCCGCCTTCGCCATCGCAAGGGCCACGTCGCGGGCCTTGCCGGAGGGATTCTGGTGCACGGCGATGAGGCCGGGGCAACCGAAGCCTTCTTCAAACACGCGGCGCACTTCCGTGCCCGGTCCCTTGGGGGCCACCATGATCACGTCCACGTCTGCGGGGGGAACGATGGTGTTGAACACGTAGGCGAAGCCGTGGGAGCAGCAAAGCGTCTTGCCGGCCTTCAGGTGGGGCTTGATTTCAGCTTCGTACACGGAACCGTGGCTTTCATCCGGAAGAAGAATGTGGATGATGTCCGCCTTTTCGGCGGCTTCAGCCACGCTCATCACCTGGAAGCCTTCCTGGGTGGCGGCGTCAAAAGACTTGCCGGGGCGAACGCCGATAATCACGTTCACACCGGAGTCACGCATGCAAAGTGCCTGGGCGCGGCCCTGCGCGCCATATCCGATAACGGCAACGGTCTTGCCGTTCAATGCGCTGAGATCAGCGGCGTTGTCATGAATAATATCCATTGTTACTCCTTCTTTAGGTCATTCATCCAAACATCCAATGTTTGGATGAATAACAACATAAGCTTCTCCGCTCCGATTGCAAGCGCATTTGGCGCATTTTTTCGTTTTTATGTTACAGACTCTTCCCCGTCAAGGCGCCGTCCGCCTGCAACTCCGCCCTCCGGTCACGGGCGTTACAGGCCAAAAATTCAAACAGGGAAATGCCCTTGAACCTGAAAACCGCCTCTTTTCCGGGCACGTTCAACCTGTGCATCCGGCGTCCCCCGGCCGGCAAAACCTCACGAAAGGCGAAGAAAGGAATTCTTCTCCCCCTAACGCCAGTAAAATATCTCCCTTACGGAAACTCCGCTTTCAGGGACAAAAGCTTCCGATACCAAGCGCATCCCGGTTATGAAGGAATACGGCGGAAATATTGCCTTGCCGCAAACCTGCCGCACCATCCTCCGGCAATTAAAATTCCCGGCTTTCATCCCCAGGATTGCACGCCAAAGCGGAGCAAAGGGAACATGCCGCTGTTTCCGAACCACCCGGAAAGACGGGAAAACGCCTGTCAAAGAAAACCGCCACGGTCCCGGAAACCCCGTTAACGGCACTGGCCTACTCCGGCCTCCGCCGGACAAAAGGCATGGGAATAAATCAACCGGGACGTATCATACCCCAGGTCCCGCGCACAACGCAGCATCTCTTCCAAATGGTCCTCTTCCACATCGGGATTCCGGGCCAGCAGCCACAAATAATTCAGGGAACCGCCGGACACCACGGCGCGGGTGTAATCCTCATCCACAAAAGCCACCTCATACCGTCCGTACACGACCGGCACGAAGTACACCTTCAAATGGTTCGGGGCATCCGCCACCCTGGCGCGGGCATGCACCTCGCGCCGTTCTCCGGTCCGGGCGTCATAACCGCCGTTAGTCACGGAAACGGTACCGTCTTCTCCATGGTCGTAACGGGCGTACACCTTGCGCAAGCCGCTCTCAAACCAATTCTCCAGACGGGCGATCTCATGCCATTCTCCCAGATAACGTTCCAGATTGAAATCCGGCATGGCGGGGGTTTTCACGGAATGTCCGTGGAACAGGGACGTAACGATGGTCTGCAACACACTCATGACTTGACGGGAAATGCTTGATGGAAAAATGTACTGATATCGGGATATTGAAATTCAAAACCTTCGCGCAGGAGGGTCTCCGGCTCGGCGCACTGGCCGCTGGTAACCACCTGGGACGCCTCCCCCATCACCAGCCGTACGGCGGCATCCGGAATCCGGACGGACGCCCTGGTATGGAAATGTTCCGCCACGGCCTTGTAAAACTCCTCATTGGTGGTGCGTTCGGGGGCCGTCACATTGACCGGACCGGAAACATCCCCGTGCTCCAGGATAAACGCCAGCGCGTTCACCAGATCGTCCAGGGCCACCCAAGAAAAGGCGTGATCCGGCTTCCCTACGGAAACCGTCACCCCGAAGCGGGTCGGCATGATCATCTTGGGAAGCGCGCCGCCGTCCGGGGAAAGCACCACGCCAAACCGCGTGCGGACCAGGCGCACGTGATCGTTCACGCGTTCCGCCTCCGCTTCCCAGGCCTCGCACAACTCCGCCAGAAAAGAGCCCTCCGCCGGATCGTCGTGCTCGCCGTGGCAGCCGTCCGGACTGTAATACCCCACGGCAGACGTGGAAATCATCACTCCCGGTGGTTCGTGCAGAAGATTCACTGCCTCCACCAGCTTGCGCGTGGTCATGATCCGGCTGTCCATCAGCTCCAGCTTGTAGGCATCCGTCCAGCGGCGGTCCAGGGGAGCGCCCGCCAGATTGACCACGGCGGAACATCCCGCCAGCGACTGCACCAGACAATCCGGGCTGTCCTGCGTGAACAAATAGCGCCACAACGGCACCGCCTCATGTCCCAGCACCTCCAGGCGCTCGGACAAATGGCTGCCGATGAATCCGCTGGACCCCGTGATGGCGACTTTCATGACTTTTTACCGGATAAGGACACCATACCCGCACATTTTCCCTCCGGTTACTCCGCCGGCGGAAACGCTGCCGGAAACGGGCGTCCGCTGGCTGATGAGACATATCCCTTCCCGTCCTCCGTTCAGCAGAGAACGCAACTAATGACGCTGCCGCATGAAGGATGCCCGCATTTCCTTTAATAAAAAACTTCATGCGGCCCAGAACATTGATTACCATGCTGCGTGCAGGTCCGGAACAGCCCCGTTCATTAAACGGAACGCCATCATTCGCTCTTCCGCCATCTGAAAAGGCGGCAAAATGCAGGAAAAATCATGAAAACATTTTTCTCCAACGCAAATATCACAAGCATGACATCCGGACTCTTTTCCATGCTCCTTGTCTGGATGCTTTTCCATGCGGGAATTGAAGGGGCTCAAGCCGACACGGCAGGCGGAAACCTCCCAAGCCCCGGGACCATAGCCCTGCTGCAGCCGGAGGACGAGGAATGTATTGCCCTGGGGAAACTCCTTCAGCAATCGAAACTGGAACAATTTTACTCCAAGGCGGATACCATGCTGGACAATATTGACACGCTGAAAGGGGAGGATTTGCGGTTATCTGAACTGAAACGGCTTTTCTGGGTGTTTTACCATGTAGCCTCTGCTCCAACCTTCCACCTGGACTATGATGAACATACGGAGAACACCTTTGATGAAAGTATGGACTATGAGGTAAAGCTCAACATCCAATATGACATGGAAAAACTCTCCCGCAGCCCGGAATCGGTTTCCGCCAGGCACCCTATTGACAAGAAAAGCGCGGCTGCGCTGCTGGCCCAATATTCCTCCGCCGTCGTCCTGGCGTTTCGCAAGGACTATAACAAGGATTTAAAGGAAAAACACAGGCTGATGGTCATGGAATACGATCAAAAGGAAGCTGTCCTGAAAGAAGAATACGCAGAGAAAGAAGAATCTTCCCTCTTCAATACGCTAGTGGACAAAAGAATCAATTTTGAAAACAAAATTATTATTCACGAAATAAGAAACAACAAGGTGCAGCAGACTCTTCAAAACTCGCTGGAAAGAATAATATGGCTGACCCTTCTGCTCCAATGCTGTCCAGAACAGCCTGCCGCGGTAAAGCGATACATACGGAATGCAGGATACGAGGAAAAAGAAATTCCCGCCCTGCTCCATAGGACCGTCGGAAAAACAAAAAACACGGAATTCCTATACGACGCATTGGAAAAATCCCCCGCATCCCCGGCACATACCTGACTGTCTCCACTGGAAAAAAGTCCCGGTCCTGTTGAACGGGCATCCCTGCGGATATCTGTTCTTTCCCCGGATCAGAAAAACATGGATGAACCGGCAGATTTCCTCCCCCTCCCAGCAACCGCACCTCAGGCAATGAGTCTGAGAGAGCTCTTCAAAGGCCTTCGGCAATAAACGCCTTTGTTCTCACCGTTTCCACGCGCAGCGCCATGATCCGGCGGTATTCTTCGCTGGCAAAGCATGCATTCAGCCTCTCCCGGTCGGGAAAACGGATGATGATCATCCGGTCCGGCCTGTCTCCGGGCGAAAGCGAATCAATCACCTCCGTGCGTACCAGATATTCTCCGCCGAAACGTTCGACAATCGGCTTCACCAGGGCGATGTAGGAGTCGTACGGCGCACGGTCCACCGCTTCGTCCATGGAAATCATGACTATAAAATAAGCACTCATGAATGTTCAGCACTGTACTCCGTTTTAACCGTAAATCCATGTTAAAAACGGGTCCGGGCCTGCGGACCGTTCCCGTGGCTGCATGCGTGCCCGGCAAATCCTCCCGGACGGAACCATGGGGATTCCTTCCGAGGAACGGCAACTTTAAAAAGAAAGGCTCTTATGCCCAGGGATTTCCAGGATTTTCTTCCCATCTGAAACCCCGGCATCAATCCATACTGGAAATGGAAAAGCCGTCATCGTCTTCCTCTTCCGCAAATTCATGCTTCAGCAGAAACAGGCCGAAAGCGTTCATCAGCACACAGGTGATGTAAAGCATCACGGCCAGCGAGAAGAAAGTCATCAATATTCCGGAAGGAAGGTACGCCACAATCACCGCCCCCGCCAAAACACCGAGAACCAGACCCAGATAAGTCATGGGTGCCTTCCTGACGAGATCCCACCAGCCGGAGGGGGAAAGGCCGTCAAAACTGTCCATGAGAGCCGTTCTCATGAATATTCCCGGAAAATAGATAATTCCCGCGATCATGAAAAACCACCCCGGAAGGGCGTCCGGCTCCCAGTCAACCACATTCAGGTAAATGGAGAGCGGGAGAAAGGCAATGACGGCACACACCAGAGTCCGCACATAAGGCAGAAAAAGGGACTCAAACCAGCCCTCCAGCTCGGGAAAATGGCAGATGCCCTCATCGCCCATGGCGGACTGCCTCACCATTTTCATGCAGAAGGCGCACATAAAGGGCCCCAGAAAACAGAAATTGGCAATCCAGCCGAGCACGGGAGCCCACAGGGCCAGGTACATCGCCCAGACAATCAGCACGCTGAAAACAAAAACCATGGGCCGTTCCCGGAAAGGATAGCCCAGAGAGGAAAGGTAGTTGGACATATAAAAAATGTTAGAACACTCCCTCCGCATCGTCAACGCATTATTAGCCATTTCCCAACAAATTCACGATACTCCGTCAGGAATAAAAATCCTCCACTGCCCGGGCAATCCGTTCCATCTCCTCCCTGCCGCAGCGCTGATCTATCGGCAGGGGCAGCAGGTTCAGCGCCAGCTTCCGTTCCACTCCGTCAAACGGAGCCCATTCCAGAACCTCCGGCCACAGCAGGGGAATCAAAACATGCGCGTCTATCAGCGCATCCCGCAATTCCGGCAATCCCGTCCGGAACGGATAGCAGTACGGAGCGGACATGGCGTTTACATCCGGAGACAGTCTGTTCAAATGCCCCAGCCATTCATGGAGGAACAGGAAATTTTCCATTCTCCTGTGCCGCGCGCTTTCATAATCAATACCGTTGATCAGGCGTTCCGTCAAACGGGACATGCGGCGCAGGGGAACGGACTTCAGACGGCGTTCACTTCGTTCACATGCGCCCGAGGCCGCTTCCGGCCCGCAGGCCGCGCATTCCAGCAGAAAAGCGGCATGCGGCAGGGACTCGTCCCGCTCTTCCAGTTCCAGGCAGGGGCAGTCCATCACGGCCACGCCGCCGTCCGGCAGGCCGGAAAATTTGCGCGGGCTGTACAGGGCCGCCGTTCCGGAGCGCGGCGGAGAATATAATGCCAGCGCATTGTCCACAATCAGCCTTCCCCCGTACTGCTCCGCCAGCATATCCACGCATGCCTCCTTGATGCCGAAGTAATTGGCGTACAGGAAATACTCCCCCTCCTCCAGAACGGGCAGGCTTTCCGGTTCCAGCCTTTCGTCAATGCGGTAAAAGGAACACGGAATCCGGAGCAGTTCCATCGGTTCCAGAATTGTAGCACATGTGTACCAGGGAACATAGACGCGGCGCACGCCGCCCAGACAGCGCAGAATGTATTCCAGAGCCCGCCTCCCGGAATTCACGGCCACGCTGCGCCCCGCATGCCATTGCGGGAAATTGCCGTATTCCGGCAATTCCAGCCCGAAAAACCCGCCTATGCCCGTGCTCTTTTCCATGCACACCAAACCATACCATATGTTATCCCGAAAAGAAAGCTCCGGAAAAACTTCACAGCCCCCGGCAGCCGTCAACGGTGACCGGACCGCCCCCCTCAATCACGGTGAAAGAAAAAGAACCGGAAAATACTCTGGTCCCGCTTGCGGACTTTGAAAAGGAGGGAGGCGCCTCCGGGATTACCGGCTTGACCGGACATGACCGGGAAGGCAAGATCAGGAAGGAGTGGATACGGTCCATGCGCGGCAAAACCGAATCCACACTGCGGGGGCAATCCCCCGGAAACGGCGTCCCCTGAAAGGGCCGCCGCATTTTGAACGAATCATCCACAGAGAAGATCATCACCCCCATGCCATCAACATTCACTCTTCACAGCAACGACCTCGGCGGCGTAGTCCGGCAGCCCCAGCGGCATTTCAGCGTGGGCGGCGGCAACCGGTCCCCGCAGCTTTCCTGGACCAATCCTCCGGAAGGGACAAAAAGCTTCGCCGTCACCATTCATGACCCGGACGCGCCCACGGGCAGCGGCTTCTGGCACTGGCTGGCCGTCAACCTGCCTTCCTCCGTCCGGGAACTGCCCTCCGGCGCGGGTGATCCCGCCCTGGGCCTGATGCCGGAACAGGCCGTCCAGATACGCAACGACGCGGGTTTTGCAGGGTACAGCGGCAGCTTCCCGCCCGCGGGCCACGGATGGCACCTGTACCTGGTCACGGTGTACGCGCTGGACACGGATTTCCTGCCCGTGGCGGAAGACACCCCGGCCGCCCAGGTAGGGTTCCAGCTCTGGCAGCACACCCTGCAAAAAGCCTCCATCGTCTTTTACGACCGGGTGCAGGCGGAATAAAGACCGCACCGGAGAAAATCCCCGCCTCTACCGGGCTTCCGGCGCGGACGCCTTTCCGGCGTGCATCCAGGTCGCCCGGTGCCACAGCCCTTCCAGCACTCCATAGCGGTGGCGTTCCAGCCACCAGCGGCAGAACCATATCTGCCCGACCATGGCGACGCAACCGATTGCAAAACTGGCCAGATACCCGCAATAGGGAGCCAGTCCCAGAGCATATGGGAAAAAGATCAGGGAACCGATCATGGACTGGGAAACGTAGTTGGTCAGGCTCATGCGCCCGTAAGTCAGCAAGGGAACCGTTACTTTCCTGAAATATTCCAGCCGGTACAGCAGAACGAAGGCTGCCACCCATACGCCGGTAAAGCAGACGTTGTGCCACATGGTAAAGATAGTGTGCAGGGGGCCAGACAAGCCCGGAAGGTCCATCACCACATAAAACGTCACGGTCCCCGCCAGGGAAAGAAGAATGGCGCGGGTCCAGAACACGGCGTTCCGGTCATTCTGCAAAAAGAATTCCTGCCGCCCCAGCACGAAACCCAGTAAAAACAGCCCCGGCGCCTGCATCAGGCGCCCGGCCTCAATACCCCAGGCCAGACTGGCCCACTGCCCCACCGTCAGATTCTCCCAGGCCATCAGCCAGAAATTGCCCGTATCCACGGCCGTTTTCAGGGAAGCGTACGATTCCGCGACGGACAGGGAGGGCGGCGCCCAGCCGGGACTCACCCACTGCGCCGCCACATAAGCCCACTCCAGGGGCTGTGCCAGGAAAATCAGGGATAATATGACCAGCGTGGAGGTTTTCAAACGGCGGCACGGCACCAGCAGAAGCCCTGCGATGGAGAAAGTCAACAGCACGTCGCCTCCCGGAAAAAACACCGCATTCATGCAGGCGAACACGGCCAGCAGGCACATGCGCCAGACAAACCTGCCCGCAAAGTCCCGGCCCTCCCGGGCCTGGTTGCGGTACTGGATGGCAAAGGTGAACCCGAACAACAGGGCGAAAATGGTATAGGACTTCCCGGCGAACAGGAAGAAAAAAGCTTCCTTGAACTCCTGGTTGGCTGCCTCCATCGCCACAGAAGAGGCCACGGGATAGGAATTATAAATGAAATGCTCCAAAAAATGCAGCAGCATGATCGCCATCACGGCAAAGCCGCGCAAGGCGTCCACCACATAAATACGTTTGCTGTCCGGAGAGGGCAAAAATTCCACAGAGACCGTGTATACATGATGGCGGAGCCATTTACAGCCAAAAATGCCGGAGAGGCATGTTTTTGGAAAAATTTCCTTCCTTCACTGCCGGAAAACTACCACGACCGGAACGGGGCCCTTCCACCATATTCCTGAAAATTAAAAGGTCCCGCCCTCTTTCTGCTTGCAGAACGCCGGGGGGAATGGCATAAAATTATCCAGAACTCTAACAATTCCCCCTGCCTTTCTTTCAAGAAGCCGGGGCCATCCGGCAGTTCCCCATGAATACCCACTTCTCTCTCTCCCCGGAAGAGCTCCGCACTGCCGTGCAGAAGCTTGACGCCCTGGCCTCCGCCATGAACCAGGTTCTGTTCGGCAAGGAAGATCTCATTGAACTTATCCTCACCGGCGTGCTGGCCCGCGGCCATATCCTGCTGGAGGGCCTGCCCGGACTGGGCAAAACGGAACTGGTCAAGGGGCTTTCCAAGGCGCTGGACATTACGGCAAGGCGTGTGCAGTTCACTCCGGACCTGCTGCCCGGAGACATCACGGGCACCCCCGTCCTGCAGGAGACGGACGGGAGAAAATCCTTCGTCTTCCAGGAAGGCCCCGTATTCGCCAACATCATGCTGGCGGACGAAATCAACCGGGCCTCCCCCAAAACCCAGTCCGCCCTGCTGGAAGCCATGCAGGAAAGGAAGGTCACCGTCATGGGCCAGTCCCATTCTCTTCCGGAGCCCTTCTTCGTGCTGGCTACCCAGAACCCCATTGAACTGGAAGGCACCTACCCCCTGCCGGAAGCCCAGCTTGACCGCTTCCTGTTCAAGATCAACGTAGGCAGAAATCCCGCGGAGGTGCTGACCCGCATCGTCCTCAACCGTGAAATGGGCGTGGAACCCGCCGTTCCCCGCGTGCTGGACGCGGAGGAGCTTCTCCGCCTGATGGGACTTGCCCGGCGGATCGCCATCCCGGATGCCGTGGCCGGATACATCGGGAGGCTCGTCAACGCCACCCATCCCGGCGAATCGGAAGCGGCCCGCGGTGTCAAATACGGGGCCAGCCCCCGCGCCGCCCTGGGACTGGCCGCCGCCGCCAAGGCGCGCGCCCTGCGCCAGGGACGCCCCTTCTGCTCCTTTGAAGACGTGCAGGCCGTCATCCGTCCCGTGCTGGAACACCGCATCCTGCTGGACCACATGGCGAAGCTGGAAGGAGCGACTCCCGGAGACGTCGTGGAACGGCTCCTGACAGAAATTCCAGCCCAGGACAAGCCCCTGCCACACTCCCTTGCCGCAGCTAAAATCCATTAATCCCACCCCCTGTTCAACCATGTTCCGCCAGTTGCTGAAACGCCGTGGACTGCTCTTCGCCTTTCTTCTGCTTCCGCCGTCCGCCCTTGCGGTCCCTGCGGGAAGCGCGGAAAAAGCCCCCCGAATTGAAGTAAGCTCCCCCTGCGACAAATTCCCGCGCAATTCCATCTCCCCGGCCCGCGTCCTGATAGAAAACGTCCCGAACGGGAAAGATACCCATACCCTTGAATTCCAGACTTTATGGAATGACAACAGCAGGCAGAGGTATTCCTTCTCCGTTCCTCCGGGACAAACGCGGCAGGCCGTCATCTATCCGTCCATGACGGACAGCCAGCTCTTATACCGGAATTCCGCGGATGAATCCATCAGCCTGTTCGCCGCCAGTGAAGACGCGCCCTTCTTCGCCGTTCTTCAGGAAAAAACGCCGTCCGAATGGAATATGTTGTCCGACAGTCCCTTCAACGCGCAGGTGAATACCTTTGACCTGATGGACTGGCCGGCGGACTACCGCATGTATGCAGCCCAGAACTGCATCATCATTCCTGAAAAGCTATACGAGTCTTACCTGGACGAGCCCCACAGGAAAGCCCTCCGCCAGTGGGTGCTGGGGGGAGGAAGCCTCTGGCTCATCGGGGACCGGGGGAGGAACATCACCGCCGTCCCTCTGGGCCGCGGTCTTATTCTTCACGTCCCTTCCCTGGAAGGCCTGACAGACAAGGAAAAGGAAGCGGCACTCCTCAAGCTGAAAACTGAAACCAAGGATATTTTTCCCGTAAAGGTTGACGGATATTACCAGACGCGCCTTCATCCGAAGGTGCCGGACGCCTCTCCCTACTTTTTCACCACGCCGTCTTTCCTGCTCGGCCTCATCCTAGTGGCCTTTGCCGTATTGGTGGGTCCGGTCTGCCTGCTGCGGTGGGCGCCCGTCGGCAAACGGCAGCGCCTGTTCATCCTGATTCCCGCCATTTCCCTGGGTGTTTCCATTCTTTTGGCGGCCGTCATCCTGATCGGGGACGGCACGGGGGGGCGCGGCAGCCGTGCCGTGCACATCCTGGTCAATCCGCAGGACCATACGGGACTGATCACCCAGAGCCAGGTCTGCCAAACCCTTATTCTGACGAACAACGAATTCACGCTCCCGGAAGACGTCCACCTCCAGGGCTGCCGGCTGGAAGAGGAAAAATTCCAAACCTTCCATGAAGACGGATACGTCCGGGAGAAACTGGAAAACTACTTGCGGGAGGGGAACTTGTGCAGCGGCGGCTGGTTCACCAGCCGGTCCACCCTTGAGCACAAACTGGTGCGCCCCATCACCACCAGGGCGTCCGTTACCGTTATTCCCATGCCGCAGCCGGACGGAGCGCCGGTCTTGCAGAGCACCTTCCCGGGCGCTCTGTCCAACCTCATTTACCGCGACGCCTCCGGAACGTATTGGCGCATTCCCAACCTGCCTCCCGGAGAAAGGAAGACAGCCGTCCGGAGTGAAAAAATACCTTCTGAAACACCGCCTCCGGGCCATTTTCACGCGGAAATGATATCCGCGGAAGGAGAATTGGGCCCCATTCCCACCCTGGACTCCATCAAGTGGGAAAACACCCGCATCACCGTCTCCGGCCCCGCCGCCGGAAACCAGCCCCTCCCCCAACAGCCATGACAGAGCCCATTTTGCTTGAAGTTTCCGGACTGTCCAAATCCTTTGACCAGGTTAAAGCCGTCAGCGGCGTCTCCTTCCAAATCGGGAAAGGACAGGTGGTCGGCCTGATCGGCGCCAACGGAGCCGGAAAGACGACCACCATGCGCATGCTCGCCACGCTGGAACTCGCCGACTCCGGAAGCATCCTGATCAACGGCATCAACACCGTGGACCATCCCCATGAGGTGCGCCCCCTGATCGGCTGGATGCCGGACTACTTCCACCCCTACAAAAACACCAGCGTCCGGGAATATCTGGATTTCTTCGCCAGGGCATACGATATTCCGGGCAGCCGCCTGCTCTCCGCCGTGAACGAAGTGCTGGACTTCACGGAGCTGGGAGAGCTGCAAACGCGGCTCATCAACAAGCTTTCCAAGGGGCAGACCCAGCGCCTGTGCCTGGCGCGCGCCCTGATCAGCGATCCCGAGCTCCTCATTCTGGACGAACCCGCCGCCGGTCTGGACCCCAAGGCGCGCATGGAATTCAAGAACCTGGTGCATCTGCTCAAGGCCAGGGGGAAAACCCTGCTCATCAGCTCCCACATTCTCTCCGAACTGGGGGAAATGTGCGATTCCCTGATTTTCATGGATGGAGGTTCCATCGTCCATGACGGCGACAAAAGCTCCCTGCTGCACCGCCAGGAGGAAACCGGCTGGCCCTTTGAAGTGAAAATCGCCGGAGAAAACACCGATCTTCTGGAAGAATGGATGGCCATTCATCCCGGCTGGAAAGTGCGTTCCGTGCAGGAAAACGGCGTTACGGCCACCTTCTCTTCCTGTGAACCGGAGCTGGTCGCCAGGGAACTCAGGCAGCTCTCCGCAGACCTGCCCGTCATCGAGTTCCACCGCAGCGAACGCCGGCTGGAAGAAGCCTTCGTCGATATCCTGCTTCACAAAGATAAAAAGCCGGCCTCCGCGTCCGGACAAACCGTCTCCCCCTCCTCATCCGCCTCATGAGCACGCCCACCACCCCCTCCCCGGACTTTCCGTCATGGTTTCCCTCCGCCCTGGTCAAGGAATTGCGGCAGGGACTGCGCACGCTTTCCTTCATTCTGCTCCTCAGCCTGTTCCCGGCAGCGCTGGCCCTGTTCTTCCTGTTCAGCTTTATTCCGGACCCCACTGGCAGCGGGACCCTTGTCAGTTCGGGCGTCTGCAACAGCATCTTCTGGACCTTCCTGATATTCGCCGTAGCGGGAGCCATTCCCTTCCGGGCACTCTTCTCCATCAGGGAGGAGCTGGAATCCCGCAACAGCGAACTCCTGCTCCTTACCAGGCAGACCTCGGGACGCATCATCATGGGCAAGTGGGCCTCCTTCATGGCGCAGGCCCTGCTCATCATGTTCATCTGCCTGCCCTTCGCCTTCATCAGGTACTATTACGGACAAATCAACCTGGTGCAGGACCTGACGGCCATCTCCTTCATCTATCTGGCCTGCGGCATTCTGACGGCCTTCTGCCTGTGGGCGTCCGCACTGCCGCTGCTCCTGCGCCTGGCCACCATGGGCGCGCTGTTCCTCATTTGCAGCACGAGCCTCTCCCTGTTCAGCTCCGGCCTGGAAATCAATCTGTTCAAGGACGGATTCGGAATGGGGCTGCTGCGGACAGCCGTCATCCTGACGGACGTATTCCTGGTCATCCGCACCCTGCTCATCCTGGCCCAGCGCTGGTTCGCTCCCATTGCGGAAAACACCTTCGCCCCCCTGCGCAAGGCGCTCCTGCCCGTCTATATTTCCACCATCGTATTCATGCTCTTCATCCTGGACTCTCCTTCCGTGGTGAAATCCCTCGTTACCGTCCACCTCATTTTCCTGTGGTTCTACAGCATCTTCCTGATCGTCATCGAACTGACGACTCCTTCCACCCTGCTCCCCATCCATGTGCAGCAGACGAATGAAAAGCAGACGGGATGGTTCCAGCGCCTGTTCTTCCTGCCGGGGATGCCCGGAGGCTTCTTCTTCTCCATCCTGACAGCTTTTCTCATTGGCATTTCCGGCTATCTCTTCCATCTCATGGAACATTCCACAAGCTCTGGAAACGGAATCCAGTCCATTCTGTTCATGATCTGCCTGACCATCTTCGGGTGGTATGCCGTCGTCATGCCGGCCCTTGTGTTGAAACCGGCCTGGAAAAGGCTGAAAAACAATACCCTGCTCGTCTATATCCTTTTCTGGAGCATTTCCTCCTTCTTCCTGGTTCTTCTGATATCCATGGAAGGTTATCTGCCCCTCCTGCCCGGCAGCACCTTCTTCGCCCTCCTCAGCAAGGAGGAAATAGCCACATTCGACACTTCCGGCTTCTTCATCTTCTTTGCCCTGCTGGAAGTGATGGCGGCTTTCCTGATGATGGGACTGAGCAACGGAGAATGGTTTGCCACCCTGAAAAAATCCTTGAATTCCCGCCAGGGCGGAGAAAAACAGGAAGACGGAGCGGAACAGCCCTGACAAAAGCCGCCTGAGCCGCGACCACGCCGAAATTTTTCCCCGCCATGTTCATGGAAAACGCATCTCCTTCCTCCACAGGCATCCGGCAGGAAGCCGAGCAGGCGGCCCGGCGCTTCCGCCTGCCTTTTTCCCGCCAGGCGTGGAAAGGGGTGCAGGGCGGCTGGACGGGACGGGAAACCGGCAACTCCATAGACTTTCAGGACCACCGCGCCTACCAGTGGGGCGACGATCCGCGCGGCATCCACTGGGCGGCCTACGCCCGGACCGGCCAGCTCACCATGAAGGTTTACCAGGCGGAACTGTCCCCCCTGGTGGACATTGCCGTGGATGTTTCCGAATCCATGTTTCTTTGCGAAGAACGGGCCGCGGCAACGGAGGCCCTGCTGCAATTCTGCATGCTTTCCTCCCTGCAGGCGGGCGCGCAGGTGCGGATGCACGCCGTCAAGGGACGACACGGCATTCCGCTGGAAATGGAAGACGTCCACTCGGGCCGCTGGCGCGCCGGACTGCCGGAGCTGCCCGCGGATGAAACCATGCCCGTTCCCGCCTTCTGGCGCGCCAACGGCCTGAAAATATTCATCTCCGACCTTCTCTATCCGGGGGAACCCTCCGCCCTGCTGGCTCCGATGACCTCCCGGGGCGGCCTGTCCCTGATCCTGGCCCCCACTCTGCCGGAAGAAGCTACACTCCCTGAAACCGGCAACGTCCGCCTGAAGAATTGTGAATCCGGCGCCACCCGCAACCAGTACCTATCCTCCGGCCTGTCCAGGCGTTATGTCCGTGCCTATGCCGTCCACTTTGAACTATGGGCCGCGGCCTGCCGGCGGCACCAGGCCCTCTTCTCCCGCATTCCCTGCAACCTGCCTCTGACGAAAGCCCTGGCGGCGGAAGCTTTCAGCGGCGGGGCCGTGGAACTCGCCTGATTATCAACATCCGCCTTCTTTCTCCCCATGCTCCCTCATCTCACCAACACGGCCGGCCTGTGGGCGCTCCTGGGAATACCCCTCATCCTTGCCATCCACTTCCTTCAGCACAGAACGCGGGTACGCCTTACGGCCACCATGTTTCTGCTGGAATCCCTGGCCCCGGAGGCAGCCACGGGAAGGAACTGGGACAGGCTGCGCTCCTCCCGCGCCCTGTGGCTTCAACTGCTCGCGGTTCTGCTGCTGGCATGGGTGCTTGCCGCGCCGTGCTGGGTCCGGCAGGACGCGGAGCAGACGGTCGTCTTCATCATGGATGACTCCGCCAACATGTACCCTTTCCGTGAAGAAGCCGTTCAGGCCGTGGCCGAAGACATGGAAAACATCGGAAAACAGGGCATCCCCACCACCTGGGTTCTGATGGGAAGCCGCCCGGCGCGCCTGCCCTTCTACCGCGGAAACAACAGGAACGCCGCCCTCCAGTCCCTTTCCCGGTGGATGCCGGACGCCGCCACCCACGACCTCTCCGAATCCCTGCGTACGGCGGCCTCCATGGCCGGAGCCGGCGGGCTCACACGCCTGGTCACCTGCACCCCGGAACGGGTCCCTGCCGGCCAGCCGGCCCGCGGCGTGGGCAAGCCGCTTGACAACGCCGGATTTGCGGGCATCACACGTATGGAAGGGCCGGGAGAGCCGCGCTGGAGAATCGCCGTAAAAAACAACTCTGCCGCCCCTGTCCAGAAAAGCGTCTCCATCCGCGCGGGAGATGTGGCTCAGGAACAATCACTGACGCTCCATCCCGGCGCCGTCGCGGAATTTGAATATACCCTGCCGCCCGGCTGCGGCACGGCCGTGCTCCGTCTTGCGCCCGATGCCTTCCCGCTGGACGACGTTCTGCCTCTGGTACGCCCCACCCCCAAACCGGTCGCCGTGGAAATGCAGGTTCCGGAAAAAACGGCCGATGTTTTCCGGAAAATCTACTCCGGCCTACCCGGCTTCTCCTCCAGCCCTTCCACGGACTCCACGGCCGCGCTCCGCATCCTTGTTGAAGACAAGGCAGACGCCCACCGGCCTCACGGCGCGGCCATCATTCTGGGGCGCCTGGCGGAAAAATCCTCAGGAATACGTACTGTGACGGCGGAACGGCATCCCCTGACGGACGGCCTGAACTGGAGCGGGCTGCTTGTGCCCGGCACCGGAAGCATGGCTCCGGGGGAAAACGCTACGATGCTGCTCTGGCGGGAAAATACCCCGCTGGCGTGGCTGGAAGAAGGCGCTCTCTTCCTCAACTGGTCATGGGAAGACTCCAACGCGGACCGTCTGCCGGCCACCGTGCTGATGGTGCGCCGTTTCATGGAAGCCGTCCAGGCCCGCGTGCCCGGCGTCACCACGGGCAACCTTCCCGGAGGAACGCGCCTCCGTCTCCCCGGAGGCTCCCGGATCATCCACACGGCGCCGGACGGGGAGCGGAAAGAAGCGTCCTTCTCCGGGCGCCTGCCGGAAGAACCCGGCTTCATCGACATTACCGGGACGCCTGCAGAAACGACTCCCCTCTTCCACGGAGCCGTCTGGTTCTCCGACGCCCGCATGGGCGACTTCTCCCACTGCTCCACTTTTGACAGCGGACTACAGGACCTGAAACAGGAAACGCGGCGGCATCTCGCGCCCGACCCTCTTGCCCCACTGTGGCTGGCCCTGGCCGGACTGGCCCTGATGGCCTCCTGGATACCGTCAACCCCCAACACCCTCCGGCGCCCATGATTCAATTTCTCTCTCCGGAATGGTTCTTCCTGGTTCCCCTGCTGGTTCTGGCAGGCTGGAAATACAAGCGGCTGCGCCTGGCTTCCCCGGTGCGCCTGCTGATCCAGGCCGTGCTGGTTCTGGCGCTGGCCCAGCCCGTAATCACCAGGGGCGGAAGCGACATGGACCTGTGGGTGCTGATCGACCAGTCCGGCTCCACGGACGGGGCCGCCGCCGCGGACGCTCCGGAAATCCAGTCCATCCTGGAACGCAGCAAGCGGCCGGGCGACCGCATCCGGCTGGTGGACTTCGCCCGTGAAGCTGTGCTCCGGGGACAGGGGGACCCTGTTTTCAATGGGGGCCCCTCCAACACATGCATGGCGGAAGCCCTGGCCTATACCCTTGCACAAATGGAGCCGGACCGCGTCAACCGCATCCTGATGGTCACGGACGGCTGGCCCACCACCCCTCTGGACAACACGCCGGAACAGCTCCTCCGCGCCGGGGTTCCCGTGGACTACCGCATGATCTCCGTCAACCGGGAGGCGGACATCCGCATCGATCATATCAAGGCCCCCGCGCGCATCCGTCCGGGGGAAGCCTTTCTGCTGGAGGTCGCCATCACCGGGCCGCCCGGTTCCGGGGCCGTGGTCCCCTGGCAGATAAGCAGAAACGGCGGAACACCCCTGACGGGACAGGCGGTTCTGGTTGACGGAAAAGCCGTCGTACGGCTGACAGACCGCCTTTCCACTCCCGGATGCGCAGCTTATGAAGCATTCATCTCCCCTCCCGGCGATCCCGTGACGGGCAACAACCGGGCGGAACAGCTTGTGGAAGTAACGGGAGGCAGCAAGGTACTGCTCCTTTCCGGCTATGACCGGGACCCGCTTGTCCCCTTCCTTGCCGCACAGGGATTCGACGTCCAGCGCCCGGCGGATCCCCTGCAGCTGGACTCCGGCCACCTGTCGGGAGCCGGCCTGGTGATCATCAACAACCTCAGGGCCTCCGCCGTCTCCCGGAAATTCCTCCATGCCCTGAACTACTATGTGCGGGAACAGGGCGGCGGCCTGCTCATGGCCGGAGGCAGGCAAAGCTTCGGTTCCGGAGGCTACTTCTCCTCCCCCGTGGACGAACTGCTCCCCGTCTCCATGGAACTGAAAAAGGACCGGGCCGGCCTTCTCACTTCCATGAGCATTGTCCTGGACCGTTCGGGGTCCATGTCCATGTCAGCTTCCGGAGGCAAAACCAAGATGGACCTGGCGAATGCCGGCGCCTGCCAGACCATCCTGAACCTTGCTGATGAAGATTTTATCTCCGTCCTCGCCGTGGACAGCTCTCCCCACGCCATTGTGGACATGAGCCGGATAGGCCCCAACCGGGACCAAATGCTCCGCAGCGTCTCCCGCATCCAGTCCATGGGCGGCGGCATCTTCGTGGGGGAAGGGCTCAGGGCCGGATGGGCGGAACTGCAAAAAACACAGGCGGGAACCAGGCACCTGATCCTTTTTTCCGATGCCGACGACTCCGAAGAACCGGACGATTATAAAACCACGCTGAGCGAAATGACCCGGGCAGGCGCCACCGTCAGCGTCATTGCCCTGGGAACGGAAAAAAGCCAAGACGCCGACCTGCTCAAGGAAATAGCAGAACTGGGCCAAGGCCGCATCTTCTTCTGCGACCGCCCCGGGGATATTCCCGATATCTTCACGCAGGAAACCATCTCCGTGGCCCGGGCCGCCTTTCTGGAAGAACAGACGCCCCTGCACGGCACGGCCGGATGGAACCAGATTGCCGCGGCACAGCCGGACTGGCCCCGGACGATAGACGGGTACAACCTCTGCTACCTGAGGGATGAAGCCACTGCCGCCTGCATCTCCGCCGACAGCTACCAGGCGCCCCTGATTTCCTTCTGGAACCGGGGGGCGGGACGCGTAGCCGCCGTCACCTTGGCGCTGGGCGGCCCCTTCGGGCAGTCCGTGCAGAACTGGGAGGGATACGGAGACCTGGTCCAGACCCTCTCCCGCTGGCTCAACAGGCAGGACGCGCCACCGGGCTACTCCGTACGCACGGAAACCGCGGGAGACCGCCTCTTCGTCCACCTCTACTACAGCGAAGAAAACATCCCGCAGATGGCGCGCCAAATGCCGGAAATCACCGTGGAACTGGCCGGCCGGGACGGTACCCGCACCATTCAGGGAATCTGGGAGCATCTTCAGCCGGGAGCCTTCCGGTGCAGCTTCCCCCTGCCTCCCGGAACCACGGCGCGCGGCGCCGTCCGCATAGGGGGCAACGCAATGCCTTTCGGCCCCGTCAACCAGAGTCTGGACCCGGAATGGGCCATGTCACGCCCGGCCCGGCAGGCCTTTCTGGACATGGTGCAAAGGTCAGGCGGCCGGGAAAGGCTGGACCTGGCCTCCATCCTGAACGAACCGCGGCCCACCTCCCGCCTTGACCTTCAGCCCTTCCTCCTGTGGGGGCTCCTGATCCTGCTTGTCACGGACGCCCTGCTCACGCGGACGGGGCTTTTGCCGGGGACAAAACGCGCCGGGCGGGAATCCGCGGAATAACACCAGGCCGCAAGCCCGTCACTTGAAAATTCCTTTCAACGCGGACTGTTCCCGGGGCGTCAGATTCTCCGACCAGACCGCATCCCCGCCGCGGGCGGGCTGCGCGGCACGGCCGCCGCTCTCCATGCCGCTGCCGCCTTCTTCCGGAGAGGGGGCGGAAACTTCTACTCCCGCCACAGAGCCCAGGGCGGCATGTTCCAGGTCTTCGTTACTCACCTGGTGTCTCCGGGTCGCCAGCTTCTCCCGCTCTTCCGGCTGAAAAGCCAGGGGCGCATCACTACGGCCGCGGGAAATCCCCATCTGTCCGGGCAAATCCCCTTCCCCCGCATTCCGACACACCAAATCATCATCCGGAGACGCCACGGACGCCATGCCGCACTCCTCACACATCTCCTTCAACCGGGAGGAAGCATGCTTCAATCTTTCCTGCAGCCGGCGCAGAGTTTCCGGATCAATCCGGCGGGAAGAAGCGGAAGCCAGCTCATTCAACCGAGCTTCCATTGTACTATCCATCCGCAAGCCGGAATGATCCAGGGCTTCCATGGCGGCACGCAACGCCTGCACAGCCTCCTGCATGCCCTCCTGCATGCCCTCCTGGTTCTGCGCGTTGGGGCTGCCGGACATCGCCAGCGCCTCATTCGTCTGCTGCAAACGGCCGCCCAGTTCCTGCATGGCCGTTCCGATTTTGTTCCTCAAGGCATCCAATGCCTCAAGCCCCGCGTGGGAATACATCTCTTCCCGGGACATCTGCTTTAAAGCCTCCAACTGCTCACGGAACGGCTCCACAGACGTTCTTTCCACCTCCTCCATCTTCTCTACTTCATTCAACGCGGCCTCGGCCTGAACAAGAGCCGGCGGGACATCGGGAAGAACGGGCCTGATCTCCACCCGCGGCAAAGGAAGAAACGCCCCGCACCAAGCCAGGGCCAGCCCCGCGGCCATCCACGCCAGCGGACTCCAGGAACGCACCCGCACCACGGGGCCGCCCTGCCGCATGGTACAGGCAGGCATTCCCTCATCCCCCCATTGCACCCCGGCACTCAACGCCGCATTCAGTTCAAGCTGGTCATCCATCAACGCAGCCGCATCCCGCAGGCTGAACATGCGGCCCCGGAGAACCCGCCAGCTCCAAAACACCAGAAACATCAAAGCCGCTAAAACGGACACCCCCAACAGCCACGGCAACTCCATCCCCATCCGGCGCCCTCCATACCAGACGAGTCCCAGCACCGCTCCGGCCACAAAACAGGGAATGCACAAGGCCTCCGCCACCATCACGGCATTCACCAGCCGCCGCAGCCGCAGAGCGCGCACCATCCCATTCTGTCCCTTTGCCGAATGCATAGTCACACATGTACTCAAAAATCAACCTCCCGGAAAGAGAAAAGTACAAGTCTCCTTCCACTCAAAAAATGCGGAAGACAACCATTTAACCGCTGAATACGAACCATGTTTCACAGACGGATAAAAATATGGCCGGGATTCCTGACCGCATGGGACGGTTTCCTATTAACAAAGAGGATTCCTGCCCAGAAATATTCGGGATCAAATAGTCATCATGAAAGTCGTTATCATCAATACGACTTTTAAAATTTCCAGGAAGAGAAAATTTAACCTTCTCTATTGTTCTATTATTATTTCTGAAAAAAGTAAATGAGCGTTTTCAGAAATAAATTCTTTTATCATACAAGCATTCTTGTTAGCGATTTCTTTTGAGGGATATGTAATCGTCTGGAACAACGGGACATGAATATTCCAAGGAGGAAATTTCCCTTTCCGGCGTATGATGATTTCACCTTTCAGGAGACTTCCTCTGGGTGAATCATATATTTCCAAGACAAGTCCTGCTTTTTTATTTGCTAACCGACTTTTCCTGGAGATAAAGGCACCAATAAATGAGAATTGACCGCTTCCAAAAATGACTTTGCTTGAATACAAAGTATTTATAGAAGGAATCCCTGTAAAACAGATGACACTTATAAGAATCATCAAAGGAAGAACCTCCAGGCAATTGGCAGCATACTCCAAACCTGCAAAAATTGCGTAAATACAGTATAATGTTGACAATAAAAAACCGAGAAAAGGAATGAAAAACAATCCTGTTAGAAGGATTTTCCTCCACCAAGGTTCATATGACAACCTCTCAACCGTTAGAATTCCACCATCCAACGAAAAGGAAAGCGAGTAGCTTCCACGAGTGGAAAGACATTTATCCAAACCAAGTCTTCGTGTCATGCCAATTTCATATTAATAAAGAATACGGTGATTTACGGTATTTTTAGTAGGACAAGATAGAATAATGTCCCCAGATTTTTTCCAGGGCAATTACAGTTTCCACCTTCTTACATAAATCTGTGATATAGGAGTCCTACATGACACAGGCACCTCATGCAACACTTTCCTGTAACGAAATCTTGGCCGCCTCCCTATTACCTGTTCTTGAACTCCTGCCGTTGAACCTCCATCACAGAATCGGGTTTCACAAGGAAAGATTTAGAAAAAATACCATGATAAAACTTATTACGATTTTCATTAAGATGAGAAACTATCGTCCTGCGGTATTTGCTCCATTGTACAGGCCTCGTTTTTTAAAGGAAACCGATAATATTTCGCAGCGTCATGCCTGAAAGCAACTTTCCAATACAGAATAGCAACTGAAAGACACAACAAACCTGTTATCCAAAGCCTTCCGACAGGAATATCATTCATTTTCAAAAGAAAAAAACCATAACAATCTTTTAAGAAGGCATACAGCAATAGAATAAGAGGAATACCAAGATACCATTGGCAATTACGAGCAATAAATTGAAAAAATTGGTCACGTTTCAGTATTCTCCCGTTAACATCTTCAGGATCAGTGGAAAGTATTGTTTCTCCGTCTTTCTCTAATAATACAAACGAAGGAATGTCCGGAATAGGATCCCCAATGCAATTATGAGAAGGAGTCATTTCATTTTGCAAAAAACCTTCAATTGGTCTCATTGCATTCCATATCAGACATAAAGTAAAAATACACCATTGTTTTTCTAAAGGCATGTTAACAATTATATTTTCATCATTTTCATTTAAAAGACGAGAACGTCTGTAATACCCGCAAAAGGAGGCAAACACAGCGTCATTGCTTACAAGTAATGTTTCCCGGTAATTCCTAAATTTATTTGCATCATCATAAGAACATCCTTGAGCTCTGGCCCACAAAAATCTACGAGCACTATCATCCTGTATGATCTTTAAAAACCCCAATTTGGGATCTTCAAATTTAATTTCCCCATAAGAAATATATTGTGCAATATTTTTCCCGTTGAGAATAATATTCCCTTTGCCCCATGGCATAAAGAGCTTATTTACCCATTGGATGGAATCACTCATTGATTTCCGTATATCAACTTGAAGCTCCGAAGATTCTATAGATATATGCACACGGCACCTCTGAGGAAATGCTTCTACGGAATAATGACCACAAACAGACCCGTCCATTTTCAATAATGATCCATTGAGCGTTCTTTTACCAAGTACAAATTCATTTTTTTGATCTTGAAATACGCAGCTGAAAATACTCATACCCTTAATAATAATTTTATAAAATTTGAGATTCCCAGAAATTAGTAAATTTAAAAGAATTTTCCTCTAAATTAACATTTAAAGAATCAGCGAATATATATAAACATTAGCACTTACCGATAAAGTTATTTCTGCTGTCTAGAATGTAGATTTTCCTCCTTGAAAAATCCGACATTGCTTATACGATAATTTAATGGATTCCTTAACTTCGGCACCAACAGAAATGTCAAATCAACTATCTTTTAGGGAAGCTTTGGCCCCTAAAATAATATAAGATTCCATACTTCCTGTAATGTACACTCGTCCCGTAATAGAACGTTTAGGGCATTTAGCTATATCAGCAGATCCATCAATACCGATTTTAGCAGTATCTCCTACAGTAGCACCTGCTCTCAAACTAGCTTCCATACCTCCGATATTAATTTGTTTATCTATACTGAAAACACTATTTTCTATATCATATTCGCCATTTACATCAACATTAAACTTTGACGTATTAGGTGCGAAAATGAGATTCATGCTAAAATTCAATCTTCCTCCAAAAGAGAATCGGCCATCTCCCATAGGACCTAGCGGGACACTTTTACTAAATTTAGGTACATAGTAGTACCTTCTCCATTTTCGAACTTCACAGGCCTGTTTTCGGCGTTGTAGAAGACGTTCCAGATGCCGGTAGAGGTTTTCACCTTCGTCTGGTTGCCGTCCTCGTCGTAGGAAGGAATGAAGGATTCGTCGCCATTCTTAACGATACCAGCGTATTGGTTGAGATCATTGGTCGTATAATCCGTAGTATCGCCGAATTCGAAGGAGGTCTTGCGGTTCCCAATGTTGTCGTATTGATAGCCGAATCGGCCACCGGGACGAAGCTGGTCGCCAATCAGTTCACTGCGGCTGTTGTAGGTGAAGAAGCGCGTCGTTTTGGGTGCTGCAGTGTTCTCCATGTCTTTGCGTTGCATCGGCGCCCCAGCGCATCGTGCTCGTATTCGTGACAGGCTGGCGAATAGACACTGTCCGGTCGCTGGTAATCAATGATGGCAACGAGGTTGCGTTTATCGTCATACGTGTTCTTACGGCTCATCCCGTTGGGGTAGTCAAGCCCTTCCACAAATCCGCTGGCAGCAGCATAGGACCAGGTAAACGGCGCCGCGGCCCCATCCAGACTCAGGGAAGCGATGCGGCCGCAATCATCGTAGGCAATTTGCGTATTCTGAATATCCTGGGCATCATTTGCCAGCCGATAACCGGCTCTGCGTCCGCAGGAATCGATATGTTCGCCCATTCGATAGGTCGAGCCGTCCGTTGTCAGGCTTTCAGATTCGAGCTCTCCGTATATATTATATGTCATCAAGCGCATACCGGAGGCATCGACGAGCCGGGTGATCTGGCCCAAATGATTGTAGACGATTGTTTGCCCCGGCGTGCCGTCGGAGAAGGAAACGCCCGTCAACAGGCCCCGTTTGATATCGTATGTGCAGGTTTTGACGATGCCTCGGGCGTTGGTCTCAGTAGAGGCCTGGTTGAAAGCATTGTAGGACTTGTCGATATGCGAACCGTCGGCGAAGGTTTTAAGCGTTTCGAGGCCAGTAGCGTCGTGATAGGACCACGTCGTCGTATCGCCATCGGTACGGTCCGCCGGATCCGTAGAGATATCCCCGTCGGAGGTACGGTAGGTGGTGAGCGCCATCATACGGCCGGCGTTGTCGTAGGCGAACGAGGCTGGCTGGATCGCCGTTCCCCATTCCGCTATTTTGCGGCCGAAAAGGTCATAGCGGTAGTACACTGTGTTGCCTAGGGCGTCGGTAACGACGGAGGCTGGCCGGAGGCGTCATCGTATTCCGTTGTCGTTGCGTGACCCGCCGCATCGATGAGACGAACGGTGCGCCCGGCAATATCGGTTTGCGCCGTGGTCGTGTTACCGCGCCCATCCGTAGTCGTCAACGTCATGCCGGTTGCCGTAAAAGAGCGGTTTTTCATTATGGCAATGCCTGTGTAATCGGTTTGAGAAGGCACAAACCCGTCGATGCTGACAACTTGTGCCGTCACACTTGAGGAAGGAATTACATTCTTTTGGATTTTCTTTGAATTCTCAGCATACTCTATCCATTCCATGGAAGTCAAGCCGCGTTCGTCGATGTTGACCGACTTTGATTCCAGCGTGGATGAAAGTTCGGAAACGAGTTGTTTTTGGAGGGAGACAAGAGGCTGGCCCTCGGCATTGTACCGGGTTTGCATCGTAACCGTATAGACACCGTCTTCGGTATTTTCAACACCATAGGCGTATTCCCGGACAGGCGAATTCAAGACGGAAGGCTCGTCATCGCAGGCCAGGGTTTGCTTCACAAGGTTGCCGAAAGCGTCGTATTCATAGAGCGTAGGAGCCATGGAAACGGCGTCGGCGCCGGAACCCGTGTCGCGCCCGGTGCGCACGATCTGACCTTCCGCATTGTATTCACTGCGGTCATAGATAAAGCTGGAAGTGGAGGGAGTCACCTGGGCAACGATTTGCCCGAAACCGTTGGTCAGGGTCTGGGAGAGAATCGTCGAGCGGTCAGCCAAATAGACGGTTTCCCTCAGACAATTGCCATCGAGATCGTAGGAGTGGTGGATTTCGCGCTGTCCCGTGCCGTACTCGTGCATGATGCTGCCGTCGGCGTGAAGTTCGGTGACAAGAGTAGCCCCGGCGGGTGTCGTGACAGTGGTCGTTAGCCCGTCTTCGCTGTAGGCCGTAGTAGTGACGCGGCCCAGAAGATCGGTCTGAACGACGGGACGCCCCAGTTGGTCGCAGACGATCGATTCCGCAGTCGTCATGGCTCCGGTATCGCGGCGCGTCCGCAAGGGGCGCCCGGCGGCGTCGCGCGTGTAGGTAACGATGGTTTCCAGAGTGACAAAAGTTTCACCTTCCCGGATTTCCGAGCTGATGTTCAGCCTCCAGCCTGCGGCGCTCCTCATAAAGCCGGTATTGCCCCCGGACATGCGCCTGGGCCTGCTTCTTTGACCGCTGCCCCTTGCCTTTCAGTACACGCCTTCCCATGAGACGAAGCAGTTCGTTAAGCTCGTCTTCCCATTCATGCAGGAATATCTCACGGCGTTTTTTTGCCTGATCCTCGACAAAGTCCAGGCACAGGGAGGTCAAACGATTGAAATCGCTGATTTCTTCCTCCTTTGCGACCGTAACATCGCTGACATGGATTCGGTCTCCGGCCCAGCTGGTCAACCCCATGTTGGGCGCTGATGCGTCTGCCCGCATCATCATCAATTCCGCAGCACTGTGTCCGGTAATGGCATAGTACAGTTTGTTCTGAATTGAGCTGAAAAACTCCGTCGTTTCCTTTCCGGACGGCACATAGTCAGCCGCCATGGCAAAAACATCCTTGATGCGCAGGTACATGCCCGTTCGCTGGCACGAATGTCCCGAATACGCTCGAGCAATTCATCAAAGTGGGCCGTCAACGGTGTCGTTCCGGGAATCGGCGGGTTCTTCAAACGTTCGTCATCAATGGCAACCCCCTTGATCATGTATTCCTTCAGGCTCTGGGTCGCCCATATGCGAAATTGAGTGCCCCGTATGCTATTCACCCGGTAACCGACGGAAATGATCATATCGAGGTTGTAAAACGTGATGGAACGTCTAACCTGACGCATACCCTCCTGACGAACTTGTAAGAAATCCTTACAAGTTCCTTCCCTTTCAAGCTCAGTCTCTTCGTAGATATTCTTCACATGCATGATGATGTTTTGCACGGATGTCTGGAACAGTTCGGCCATCATCTGCTGGGTCATCCACAATGTCTCATCATGGATGCGAAGATCCAGACGGATGTTGCCATCCGGAGAAGTATACAATAACAGCTCTCCGGGAACCGGGGTTTCGTCTTCTGTCGGCAGATGGGTCATACCTTGTCTTCTTTTCGATCAATCCATATGGCAACCCGAATAACGGCAGTCATTCTGGAATAATGAGCCCAATGAAGCATAGCAAAACCGGCATGCATGCAAAGCTCAAAGCTCACATCATCCGACGACTTTCATCAAAAGGCGTCGCTCCCATGGGAACATTTCTCGAAATAACTACAGCCGCTATTTTAGGAAAACGCATAAACTTGAAATAGTGGAGATAGCACCATTCATGTTGTGGGCTATCTAAAAGAAAGCCCCCCATGAGAGAGACTTCCTGATGTTGCCAGTCCTACACCTGCCACACATCCTCCGGGAGAGGAGTTAGAGACACTCCGTCGCCCGGTACGGACATGCTGACCATGCGGACGCTACGGCTCAGCCATGCGAACAGTTCCGGGAACATCTGATCGTTGATCTGCATGGGAGGGCGCCCCGGGCTGATGCAGGAAAGCTCCGACAGATCGGCACGGCCGATACCGAAAACGAACACACTGAGCTTGCGGGCAGCCGTCAGTTCCTTCAATCGTCCCTCCAGCTCCCGGTGTCGGGCGCTGGTCGGAACCCCGTCCGTCATCACGACGAGCCAGGGCTGGTAGTATTCCACTCCGTGTTTCCGATAGGTACGCTTGCGGCTGTCGAGTTCAGCTAGAGCCAATTCGACGGCTTCACCAAGGAGCGTTTCATTCTCCTGTGACGTGGATATCTTCAGGACTGTGTCAGATTCCCGGATCGGACCGAACTCCTTTACTGTTGCTACCGTCCGGGCGAATGTGATCACCGCTACATCGGCGGCCAGTTTTGCCAGAGGATCGGCCAGAATGTCGCTGACGAACCGCTGAAGCCCGGTATTGAGTTCGTCCATCCGGGTGACGAGATTGTCTCCCGTGACGATATTCCAGTTGATCCCGTCAGAATATTCCTGACGGAGGATGTGTTGGTTGCCGCCCCGGACAATACCGTTCATACTGCTGCTGGCATCCAGCAGGAAGAGAACGGGAAGGCGGGCGTTGGTGTTGTTGCTGAACTCGCGCATCGCGGCGAGTTGTTTCTGTTTGTTTGGTTGTGTCGATGATGATATAGACATGGTTTATTCAAGTTAATTGTTGGTGGTTGGATTCCGGGTTGCCTGATTCAATGCGCTACGACGCCGTATGCAGAGCCTGCATAAAGATTTGGCATGAGATTGCCGTAAACGCCGTGCGACATCGTCAGGAGCCTCCCGGAAGAGAATCCCGCAGTCCGCACAGATGTTGGATGTCATCTGTACCAGCAGACTTCGGGGTGGGCAGGGACGGTCGTACAGAAGATCCCGGTACATGGGATGATCCTTTCCGCCTCCCGGCTCCATATCCCTGAGGTATTGCAGCAAACAACGCGCCAGATACCCCGGTATGGCGCGTGGACGCAAATCGCGACGCTGGACACAGGTAAGATTGTGACCGAGAGCGTCGCGGAGCTTGCGGGGGAGATACGACCAGACATAGCGCCCGGGCGTATTGGGCGGGTAGAATCCCGCCGGAGGCTTGTACGAAGCAAACGGGTACGGCAGCACGCCCTTTCCGGCGGCTTCCCGCATGTCTCCTTCTCCCCCTTGCCGGGCAAAGGGAGACAGGCCGAGCGTCAGCGTCATGAAGAGCAGGACGGACAAGGCGTAGGCATCGTGGCTTCGGGTACGGAGAAAGTCTCCGAAGTTGCCGTGAAGCTCCGGTTCCCGGAAACGTTCCGTACCGACAGAACAGGGATAGTCTTCGATTTGGAAACTGTCGGCATCAACCCAGCAGACGGAACCATAGGGAGAAACCATCACATTACCGGGATGCAGATCTCCCAGAACGACACCGTAACGGTGCAGAGTATGGACGGATTCCGACAGGTTCAGGCATAGTCTGGTCAGATCGTAACGAGTCCATGAGGGGAACTGTTTCTTCAGTAGCTCCGCATGAAACGCAAAAGCCCCGAGCGGAACACTGTCCACCCGGGGCATCAGTACGCCGATAAAGCGTTTCAGTTCGTCGTACAGGATCTCACGTGGCCACGCCACGCACGGGGAACAAATGGGGCGGGAACACATCAGACGAAGCTTCTGCTCGCGCCAACGCATCCGTTTCGTTGGATGGTAGAGCTTGGCAACGAGTGGAGATCCTAATGCCGAATGGGCAACAAGGACCGATCCTTCACCGCCTTCCGCAATGAGTTTTCCCAGAACGATTCGTTTCCCCTCACCTGAAAACAGAACATCCCCGGCCGAGTACTTCCTGCTATTGCCGCAGAGTTCTTCATCCAGCCGCCTCACCTGATGGCGGAGTGCATAGAATGGAGTCATGGAAACATGACGGCAGGTAATGAAACCGTCACATATAGATGACGCGGAGGGAATAAATTTTTCAATTATGATTGATAAAAAATGGATATGGAAACATTTTATCAATCATATTAGGACATTCATCCTATGTCTTGATTCATGATGCCATTGATCGTGCTCATCAATGAATCAAAAGGCTCCGGTTCATCAAAGAGCATGGCTGAAGTCTGTTCGTAGTCCCTTTGCCATTTTTCTCGCAATTCAAGAGCATCCGGGATCAGTTTCAAATCCGAGGGAAGCAATGTATCGTAATCGACCCATGTCTGCCAATGGTAGAGCTTGCGTTTGTCCCTTACATCGAAGAATAGCTCCTTATCAACATATCCCGCTCGGATAAGGGCTGCCACATCATAATAGTGGCGTGCCAGCCTGGTCTTGATATTCCATCCTTCATGCGGACGGGTATTATTCTCATGGAAATGAAACACTTCTCCCAGAATGTTCGGAAAGGGCTAATCGTTCGTACTTCAGTCGAATCTGAAAACTCCGGAAATCCTTCCCCAATGTAAGAATCGACCATCCTGGCTTCGGATGGTTCCGTCTGAGCTCTCCCGCTCAATTCGATTTTGACAAAAGGACGAATGTAGAGGCTTTCATTCTGTTCGAACAAAGATGGATAATGGATTAAGAGGACAAATGGATCACGGGCCGTGGACAGATCTTCCAACTCGATATGCACATTCTTGATTCCCATTTCTTTCATCCTCTCCTCCATGAGAGGCTGGAGAACATGCTCCATCATCCTCCGGTAGTGGGGGCGAATCTTACGCAATGTAGCATCCCTCTGGCTGGCGGATTGAAACGCTGTCGGCTTATCTTCTTCACCCAGTTCAGCGAAGAAACAAGGAGATAACGCAACATCGATATCCTCAGAGAAACGGCGTATGATCCTGTACGCTTTGGAGAGGGACGTTCCGCCTCTGAAGCATAGATAAGGATTCAAGGAGTCTTCCTGAAAAAGAATATTCAGAGCCCGGCATACCCAGAAATCCTTTTCAACAATAGAAGGAATGATACCCAGCTGCTCGCCAATGTAGCGGCACAGGAATATTCGATCTTCGGATGGGAGACTGAGGAAATCACTCATGAGAGACAGGGGGCGCTATGACTTGTTGTAGAATGGGGCGCATCCATACAGGAACAAGTTCCATATCACGAGATAATTGTTCCTTTTCCGTATCGGAAAGCCGCTTGGTTAATTGAGTGACAACAAAATCACGATCTATCGACTTCCTGCCCAGCGAGCGCAACGCTTGAACGACCAATCCCGTAATACTCCCCGACAGGCGCATCAGTTTCGGAGATGTCTTCTTGAAGCGGAGTTTCCATCCACCTACGTGAACCGTTGCAGAAGGTCGATCCGTCAAATACTCGTACCGCCCGGCCATTTGGTCGGAAAGCCACAAGGCGTTAGCGGCATAGATTCCATTAGGTAAAAGACGAGCTTCATTTTTCCTTGCCCAGGCTTTCGCTACCTGTTCCTGGTCAGTTGGTACAGGCAAATTAAATCTCTTGTTGGTCGCCGGTATCTCATAGATACCTGGAAGGATACGCTTGAGCTCGCCATCCCTTGCCATGCGAGAAAGCGCTTGATCTACTGCTGTCCTGGGCCAGAACGCAAGAAAATCGGAAGAGGTAATAACCTCTCCTTTTGCCTTCTCGGAAAATATTTTTTCCCTCAGCTGGCTCCTGATGCTACCCTTCATGATTAAAAAGTATTGTTTATCTGACTAAAATGACTGAAGTAAAGATCAACTAACCGCTTCGGGAATGATAGAAAAGTATGCTTCAGCATCCTTACGGGAAACACCCTGCCTGTAGTGGGATTCGGTCATCTGCGTTCCACTATGTCCCATCCAGCGGGCAACATCCGGCAAGGGATGGAGAGCTGCCTGATAGGAAGCGAATGAGTGTCGCAACGCATTCTTTGGTATCGTGATGCCGGCTTTGGCTGCCAGCTGGTCCAGGCGATAGCCATATCTGAGTTCGTCATTCCGGGTCATTGGCTCCCATTCGCCTGCGGCCAGCCATGCCTTGATTTGCGGGGAGATGGGTATGTAACGATCCTTCGTTTTCCCCTTGGGTCCCTTCGCGATCTCACGCGAAACAAAGATATCGTCATGTCCATCCGGTTTGTCCTTGTATTGAACAACCTCTGAACGTCTTAGCCCGCACAATCCCTGTAGGACAATACGGGAAAGCATGGGGCGGTCATATTTTAATGCCGCCTCAAGCAATTTCCGGAATTCGTCCGGGGTAAGAATCCCGATAGAGATGTGATCCCTGGAAGGAGCGACGGTCAAGGAGACCGGGTTTTTCTGAATCAGATCGTGCTGAATGGCCCAGAGGAAAAAGGCATTCAGCGTACCGCGGTACCTGTATTTGCTGGTATTCGAGAGGGGCTTTCCCTGATACCGGAACGAATCCAGTTTGTCATTGATTTCGGCGGCGGTGATTGATGACAACTCCCGGTTGCTCCAGCCTTGCTCCCATTTATCAAGTTCATGAAGCACGTTCTTATGGTGGGCCGGCTGGCATTGGCCCCGATCCAGCATCAGCTGCCTCTCCTTTCGATACTGAGCCATGGCGTCATCCAGAGATATACCCGCCGGGGGTGGTTTCGGGGCAGTAATGTCAACATGATCAGCAATGACGCTTAATTGTGATCCGAGTAAATCCTTGATTTCCTGCTCTTTGGTATCCGTGAGAGCATCTTTCCACCACGAAAGGAGATCAGTTGCAAATGCCTTTACCTCTTCAGGATCTTCATGCTGGTACAAATATTGAAGCGTATGTTGCAGAAGGTTGTTGTTCTTTCCAAATTTTCTCCACAAGCGGATAGCGAACATTTCGACCACGGATTCTCCCTCTGCAACCATATTGAATATTGCCAGGGCATCGTCGATATGACCCTTGTCATACATATCGTAGAGAGCCCGGGCTTCGTCGTAATCGCGAAAGGTGCGCTCTTTCCATTCTCCCGTGTCCTTGTCAACAAAGCGGAGCCGCCAGACTGAAGGGCGGCCTTTCTTCTTCACTTCAGTGAGTTTGACTTTGCTGCCATATCGGCCTTTGGCATGCTTCCTCTTCATGTAACGAGAGTAATGGTTTACAGAAAAAGCTTCAAGACGAATTAGGGGACAAACTGGGGGACATGTTCGTAAATTGTTTACAATGAATAAAAGTGTTTAGATTCAGGTTCTAGTGGAGGCAACTCTGTGAAGGTTCGAGTCCTTTCGGGCGCACCATATAACCCCTTTTAAGTTAACAGCTTGGAAGGGGTTACTTGTTTCAGGAGGAGTTCGTGCAAATTTCATGAAACGGCCCCAATCTGAGTACAAAGTGTGTACACTTTCAGGCTATTTTTAGCCTTATTCCATAAGGCATTTCTGTCATACATATCACACAATGAACGGCTCATTTGGCCGCTTTGTAAAACGGAAATCTTGCGATCTATATATAATTGATATAATATCAGTCTATTGTGTTAATTTATGTCTATCTACACTCTTCACCATCAAGTGCGGCAGCTGGATGAAACGCTCTGCGGGAATGGCAGGAAGTATTTGACCGGAGATGTTCTATTCTCAGGGCGGGGAAAACGAATCATTCTGGGAGAATCTATTGCGAAAGGCGGCGAAGGTTCCGTTTTCGCTGCCCTAGCAGCATCGGAATCACCACTCGTTGCGAAGCTCTACCACCCGGCTCAACGAATACGCTGGCGCGAGCAGAAGCTTCGACTGATGCGCTCTCGTCCTGTGTGTTTCCCGTGCGTGGCGTGGCCGCACGAAATCCTGTATGATGAACTGCGGTGTTTTGCCGGCCTTGACTGCCAGCTGATGACTGTCTCTATAATTCCTTCAACAGAAATTCTTCCAGATTCATGTGGCGGATGCCCTCCTGATTATCGCCCAGAATCATATCGTTGAGCGTCACCACATACTTGGGATAATTGTCCTGAACGGCCAGCAGATTCCCGAACTCCCGGGCGGCTGTCTTCTCGTCGGTGACACTGAGACTCATCTGGACATAGAGCTTGTCTCCCGATTTGTCGGCGACAAAATCAATCTCCTGCTCCTTCAGCTGTCCGACATGAACGGAATACCCCTGCTGAATCAGATGCAGGTAAACCGCATTCTCCATCACCTTGTGAACATCCCGTCGGAAATTGAAGCCTCGAATGGCATGGCTGATGCCGATATCCTCGAAGTAAAACTTCTCTCCTGTTTCGAAAATCTTCATGCCGCCCACTTCGGCGCGGGAAACCCGGTGAATCAAATAGGCATTGCTCAAGGCCCGCAGGTAATTCAGCGTCACCTGGGGAGACAGATCCACCCTCTGCGACTTCAGAAACTTGCTGATGTTATTGGCTGAAAACAGATTGCCGATATTGTCGGCCAGATAGGCCACGAGATCTTCCAAGAAATGCACATTGCGTATTTTCTCCCGGGCCACCGTATCCTTCAACAGAATGGTGGAATAGACGGAACGCAAATACTCGAAAGGAACATCGGCTTCCAGCCCGATATGAGCCAGATAGGGCATACCGCCAAACGTCAGATACTTCTTCAGGTTCTCCTGTCCGGCTTCCAGACGATGGAAGGTCAGGAACTCCCGGTAACTCAAGCTGTGAACATCGAAACTTACGGAACGCCCGGCCAGATGAGTCGCTAGTTCCCCCGAAAGCATTTGGGCATTGCTGCCGGTGCAGAAAATATCGCACTTCTCCTCGGCCAGCAGGCTGCGCAGGCAGAACTGGAAATCCTCGATCTCCTGTACCTCATCGATGAACAGGTAATGGGGTCCCGGCTTACTCAGCAAAGGTTCCAGATAATGTGACAAATCCTCATGGGTACGGATATCCCGGAATTGCTCCAGCTCCTTGTTGATGGAAATGATGTGCGCCTCCGGCTCCTTCCTGCGAATTTCCTCCATCACCTGACGCAGGATAAAGCTCTTGCCGATACGACGCTGCCCGGTAAGAACCTTGATGATGTTCTTGCCGATAAACGGAGCAATGCGTTCGGTATAGTGGGGGCGCGGAATAAGAGTCGTCATTTTTTCTTCTTACGATTGATAAATATATCAGCCGAACAATTTTATCAATCATAATTGAAAAATCTATTCCATTCGCGTCATCTATATGTGACGGTTTATTACCTGCCGTCATATTCTCATGACTCCATTATACACACTCCACCATCAGGTAAGGCACCAGGAAAAGCACTTGCGTTCTGGTTTCGCATACCAAGTCTCTTGCCTTACTATTTAGCTTCTCGCCAGAACGCAGCAGCATCTTTTCGCAGAACAGGAGCCATATAGCGGCTCCTCAGTAATGAGGTGTCACGGTGTCCCATTTCCATTTGTAACTCCGACAGGTTTCGGAAATAAGCAGCATGATAACTCGCAAACGTGTGGCGACAAATATCGGGCACCCAGTTACTCTGGAAACCGGCAGCTCTGCGCAAAGCTTTCCATTTGTGTTTCCAATTTCGAGGAATATAACGGTCTTTCTTCCTGATATTGTGAATCCCTCTTAGAGATACGGCTCTGCCGCCGCCAGTCTTACTGATGGTAGACCGCACGATTACCAGACGCTCATCCCACTGGAAGTCAGTTTTCTGCAAACGGCTTACCTCAGTCGGTCTGATTCCGGCGTAAAGCATCAAATTCAAGGAAAAACGCATATTCCTGAATTCGGGGTGTGTAGCAGCTTCCTTCAGTTTTTCCACATCCTCCAGGGAAAGCGGCTTAATGTATCTTTCTTTTATCTTGGGCACTTCAATGCGGACTACCGGGTTTACATCACACCATTCCTGGCGAATGCCGTAAGTAAATATGCTGTGAAGAATAACGCGCCCCTTCGTATAACTGCTTGGACTTGAACCGAATGCCTTCTCTAAAATCTTCTTGCATTGAACAGGAGTCATGGAACGCAAAGGCAATTGGGCAACGCCCTCGACACGTAGAATCCGACGAATGAAATGGCGCAAATCTCTTTTCGATGACGGTCTCAGATCCTTCCGGGCATCGACACTTGCCCAGGCTGCTACTTCCAAAGTGACTGTATGAGAGGCAGATTTTACAACGGACACTCCTTTTTGCAACGTGTTGCGCAGAAGAACAATCAGTTCTACCCGGTTGAGCCCCCGAGCCAAATTACCGAGATTTTCAATAGCTTCTAGTATAAGACGAGCCAAATCGCACTGTGTAAGGTCAACCTTCTTCAGTAATTCTTTTGCAATGAGATTTTCAGTGAGTTCTTCATTCATAATGCTGATGTCAAAAAAAAAAATCAAAATGATATTTTTGAAATAATTGGGAAGGATTTAAGGGAATTTTTTTTCTGATTCTTCCATGAATTATGGATGAAATTGTCATGGATTATTCCTGTTAATGTTTGGTTATCGAAGCACAAACACGGAATCAGCATTATGAATGCTGTATCGTGTTCTTCAGTAAGAAAATTTATGGGATCGGGTCAACTGGTTAAATGTATTTGCAATCAAACGCATGGAGGCGATGTGTGCAGCCATTGCGGTTTGCCCCATTCTACAGCTCGTTATCTCTCACTAACCGGTCCTCTGCTGCCGTTTTTCATTCTGGCCGGCATGGCTGCTGTCTTCTGTTTTAACCACTACAATATTGCAGATCGACTGAACGGGCAGATCGAGGAAACTCAGGAGTTCATTCCCATAATTCTTAGCCCGGAAACTCCACTTTCCTCTGAAGCAGATCCGAAAGCAGACCTGAAAGCAGACCTGAAAGCAGACCTGAAAGCAGACCTGAAAGCAGACCTGAAAGCAGACCTGAAAGCAGACCTGAAAGCAGACCTGAAAGCAGACCTGAAAGCAGACCTGAAAGCAGACCTGAAAGCAGACCTGAAAGCAGACCTGAAAGCAGACCTGAAAGCAGACCTGAAACCACTAACCCCCGAATTACTCGAAAAGAAGGCCTATCATATGCTGTACCTTCTGGTCGGTAGATATCCTGAGGGAGAATCCATTTCTACCATGTTTTCGGAAGAAATTCTTAATATGTCATTGGATATCAAAACATCCCGTGACGATATTCTGGAAAGTATGAACAGGTTCCTTGCCAGATTTCCCGTACGCGTTGTCAGGCTAACCTCCTTAGGAAGAAAAGACCGGATGTTAGAAATAAATACCAGACGAATCTTTCTGGATGCAGAAGGAATGCGGCTGGATGTATATGGCAAGACCGTTGTCATGCTGGATGCGGAGGGTCAAATCACAGGATTGTCTGATGACATTCAGGATACTCCTGCCGAACTAAGCAAAGGTTTCACCCCCATTGAATACTCTCGACAGAAAACTATCAGCAACAACCAATAAACATGAATAACAAACATTACTTCAAGAACGCATTCGTATTACTCATGGAAGCCGGCGTACTAACCTTCGGTCTGGGTTCCTGTGCCAACATGTCAGATACAACAAAGACGTATGCTCAGGCTACGGGAATAGGAGCAGCTGGTGGAGCTGGTGTGGGAGCTCTGGCGGGTCAGGCTATAGGAGGTGATACTAAATCTACTGTTATCGGAGCTGCCATTGGGGGGAGCATTGGCGCAATCGCCGGCTGGTTCTGGGGGGATTACGTTGTCCAGCAGAAAAAAGAATACGCCAGTGTAGAAGAACAGATCAGACACAGCAATCAGGTTATGGACAAGCTCATTGCACAGACGAAATCCAGAAACGCGGAATTGGCTCAGTCTATTGCCAATCTGAAAAAAGAAAAAAGGAATCTCGCCTCTTCCGACGTCAAAACAAAATCACAAAAAATGACGAGGGAAGTCGATAAGCGCATTTCTATTCTCAATGAAGAAGTAACCCTGGCGCGAAAAGCAGCCGATAATGCTTCCGGCAATCAGAAAATCGCTCTGCGAGGCAAGATCAGCACGCTCAGTCATGAAATCAATTCTCTGGCAAAACACAAGAAAGCCCTTTCTACCCTTTCTGCATAAAAGTCAAAAATTATTTACCGGGCTTGACTCCACCAGGCCCGGTAAAGACACGGATCTTATATTTCCGAAAAATTCCCCATCTAATGAACCTGCCTTTCTTATGAATACGAACAATCACCTCTGTCTAACAAGCGTTTTTGTTGTCTCTTGTACCTTGCTCTCCTCCTGCAGCACTACCGGAGATCCCACCCAAGGAGGTATTTTCTGGTCTCCCGATAAGGCCATGGAGCGCCGTCAAAGTCTACTGTCGGAACAGTCGGTCAAACAAGCGACATACAATAAGATAAAAAAGACGACAAGTAGTTACGCTAATACCCGAGACGATCTTCTGAAAAAACGTAACGAGTTGCAAGCCCGCAAGGAAGCCTCTTCCTCACTGCAGGATAAGGAATCGATCAACGCGGCAATCAAAGATATTGAGGCTGAACTGGGAAATATGTAGCCAGCTTCCTCATTGCGTTTGTCTCCTACGTGATAACGGTACATGAATAAACCGTCCAACATCAACTTTGGCCGTCTCGCCTTTGTTCTTCTTATCGGTGGTTCGTTGCTGTATAGTTTTATCATCTCCGGTTATCTGGAGGAGGAGACGCGCAGAGTGGCAGATATCTCGATCGAGTACGGTTTCTACGCAGGATACAGTCTGTGGGTACTGGGAATGGTTCTGTCCAATATTCTCTCGATCAACCGTATTACACGCCGAAAATATGCCAGAAGCAAGGGACTGAACACTGCTCTGCAAATCTGGTCGCAAACACTTCTGGGGGCCGGTAAAGCCAGCATCGTTGCCCCTGTCAAGGTTTACCGGGAGCTATCTGGTCAGGGAAACCTGTTGGTCAGGCTGGTATCCATGGTGGAAGTCTACATCATGCGCCCGATCGTTTCTCTGGCTGTTCTGGCAGCATATGCTCTCCTGTCCGCACTCTTCATTCTTCCTCTATCTTTCTTTAAACTGCAAACTTCCCGTTTTTCCAGCGAAGAAACGAATGAAAATGGGGTCCGCATGCTGCCTGTCGCCTGTGTAGCCGGTTCGGATACAACAAGGACTTCTCTTTTGCGAGCCCTTGTTTCAGCCTTGGGAAACGTATCCGTACCCCGGTGGTACACGTACGATACTCCTCGCATCAATACCACACGCACTCAACCCAGATACAACTACATCGAATTGTTGCTCAGCCGCAAGAGAAACGACAAACAACCTACACTTTGCCTGCAAATTTGCGATTTCGAAGGAAGCGATGCGGCCTCTATTAATTCGTTAGATGCCATGCCCTTCTACTCTCTTTTGCAAGGCGCCGTTTTTGTGGTGGAAGAAACGGCTGGCAGTGCCTCATTTGCACAAGCCTTCGACAAGTGGCATGAACTGATGAGCACGGCCTACAAAACAAGATTGCAAAAGCTTAAATGCGCCGTGGTCATCCGGTCGAATGACAAGATTCTGCCCTTTGATGAAGCATGTGAGCTTGATGCCGGTGCGGATCAAGCCGCCTGCCGTCATTTCCTTCATGACCTCCAATGGGCTGATGTTCTCGGAAAAGCCGATCTTTTCCGAAATACGGCATTTTTTTCCATCTCCTCCAGCGACCAGGAATTGAACGAATGTCCCGGCGTTTACGCTCTCGCCAAATGGCTGTTACAAAATATTCCCGCCTGATCCCGCACTTATCTTTCCCTCTCCCTCAATTCACACACACCACCATCATGACTAACCAGAATAATCCAGAAGACTGCATCAGCGAATGCATATTTGAATCAGCTGAAGAAAATATCATAATAGAAAATTCCGGTATGGAAGGTTCTTCCGTTTCGGAAACCGCTCCGGAGCAGGAGAATCAACCGGAATCTCCACAGGAAATGGAGCCGGAAGAAGGCCCCGTCTCCGAAGTCGAGCTGCGGCAGAAATTCACACCGGAGAGCAAAACCGGATCAGATGTTGAAGTGGAATCCTCACCGGAGTCTGCTCCTGTAGCCGTGCCGGAGGAAATTGCGTCAGATATTCATTCGGAGACAAGCCCTGAATTGGAATCCTCTCCGAAAGCTGCCCCGGATTCTTCTCCTCAGTCCGTCATTGAAGAGCCGACTTCTCACCAGGCGACAGCTGACCTGACTCCGATACTGAATGTCCTGACTACCCTGCAAACGCAAATATCCAGTCTCCGGGAAGAGTTCAACAGCAAAATGCGCTATGACGCCTCCAAAAAAGAAATCATTGACAGGCAATATCAGGAACTCGATGCCTACCACCGTGAAATACATGAAAAACTCAACAAGGCTATCGTGATGGATCTTATTGCTGAGATCGACGGTGCGGAACGAAGCGCCGAACATTACAGAGCTCTGGAAGCCACCCCGGAAAACTATGCCAAACTCCAGAAACTGGTCCTGGCCCATGCCGAAGACCTGCGCGATCTGCTCGAAAACAACGACATCGATTCCTTTCGCACCGAAGCAGGGGCCGCTTTCAATCATAAACGCCACAGCGTACTCAAGACCGTTGCAACCGACGATCCTTCCCTGGCCAAAACCATTCAGGCCTCTTTGCGCTGGGGATTCGAAAAAGACGGAAAAGTCATCCGCCCCGAAAAAGTAGCCGTCTACGTACTGGCAACGGAATAATTACTTTTTCCTCTACCATCCATTCCATGACATCACACATATTTTCATTATGAGCGAAAACACTAAAATCAAAGTATACGGTATCGATCTGGGTACCACGTATTCCGCCATTTCCCATGTGGGCGACAGCGGCAATGTTGAAATCATCAATAACCCGGACGGCGGTTCCATTACAGCTTCCGCCGTCTTCTTTGAAGATGGCGGTATTGTTGTCGGGGAAGGGGCCAAGGAATCCGCCTATACCGATCCGGATAACTTTGTCCACTTGATCAAGCGTGAAATGGGAACAACCTGGCGTAAAACTTTCCTGGATAAGGAACATTCTCCCGAATCCATTTCTTCCCTCATTCTTAAATACATGGTGAAAGGAGCCGAGATGAGCGGCCATGAAGTAAAGGATGTCGTCATCACGTGCCCTGCCTATTTCAATGAAGCCGAACGCATGGCCACGAAAGCAGCCGGCGAACTGGCAAAACTCAATGTACTGGCCGTTGTGGACGAGCCCATTGCCGCAGCTATTTCCTACGGAATGGGGATAGCCGGAAACGATCAGGGAGAAACACTGGAGACAAGGCAGATCATCGTCTATGACTTGGGCGGCGGTACGTTCGACGTGACCGTCGTGGAGATTTCTCCCAGGGGAGTAAAGGTCATTTGCTCCGATGGAGATCACAAGCTGGGGGGGGCTGACTGGGATGCCGCTCTGCGTGACCTGTTGCTCGAAAAACTTCTCATTGAAAACCCCGAAGCAGGCGACCTGATGGCCGACTCGGAAACCAGGGCTGCCTTGATCACGACAGTGGAAAAGACAAAAATGAGTCTCAGCCAGAAAGAAACAGCTACCGCCCGCATTACCTGCTGCGACGGCAGCAAGAGCAAGGTGAGTGTGACTCGGGAGGAATTCAATGAAGCGACTCAGCCTCTGCTTAACCGTACGATAGAATTCACGGATGCCATGATTGCCATGGCTCGTGAAAAAACAGGTGTGGAAAAAATAGATGAATTCCTGCTGGTCGGAGGTTCTACTTATATGCCGCAGGTGATGGAGATGGTTAATAGCCGCTACAAGGACACGTTGAGGGTAGAGCCCAAACTGTATGAGCCCAATCATGCTGTTTCCAAGGGCGCTGCCCTCTATGGGAATAATAAAGCTATCAGGGATCTTTATGAAAAGGTTCTTAAAGATCTGAAAGAAGCAAATCCCGATACCCCGACAGGAAAACTCGAAGACGAGGCAAATAAGAAAGTTGCAGACGAATTTTCGTTGGCACCTGAAACGATTGATACTGCGGTTAACACCGAGATGATTACGGTGGCTTCCAAAAGTATCGGTATTCGGGTGAAGAACAAGGAAGGTATATTTGTCTGTTACAACCTGATCGAAAAACAGAATGAAGTTCCTTGCAACAATACTCAAACTTTCCCTGTTTCTGCCGCTAATGCAGCCACTCTGCCTCTCATCGTCTATTCCAATAACATTGTGGGAAAACAAGCGGATCTGGACTGTTGCCTGGAACTTGGCAAAGCAACCATGGAATTGACTCCCGGCTTGCCCGCAGGAGCTCCTATTGAAGTAACATTCGCGCTGGATCCTGAAGGCCGGCTCGAATTGACTGCCCGGGATGTTACCAATGACAAAAAAATTGTTGTGCCCTTCCAGGTAGAAGGAGTCCTCAGTGAAGAAGAACGGAAAAAGCTGGAGGAAGTTGTAGCCGATCTGGAGATGGCCGATTAACCAACATAAATCATGAACAGGATAGCCGTGGGAATTGATCTGGGCACAACATACAGCTGTGTGGCATATGTAGGCAGGGATGGCCGTCCCCAGGTTTTGCTGAACAGTGAAGGTGAACGCACGACGCCTTCCGTTGTCTGGTTCGATGATGATCGAATTGTCGTAGGCGATGAAGCCAAGCAGGAGGCTTCCATGAGTCCCGGCGAAGTGTGTACCTTCATTAAACGCGAAATGGGTTCGGAGAACTACCGCTTTTCCTGTTCAAAGGGTTCGTACAGGCCGGAGCAGGTCTCGGCCTGCATTCTGCGTAAACTGGTGAATGATGCATCCGAGCGTCTGGGGCAGGAAATTCAGGATGTGGTTATTACCTGTCCGGCCTACTTTTCCCATCAGGAGCGCGAAGCCACCAAGGCGGCCGGGGAGATTGCCGGCCTCAATGTTCTGGAAATACTCAATGAGCCCACTGCCGCCGCCATGGCCTATGGACTCACCCAAAATCACCATGCCGAAGAACGCAATATCCTGGTCTACGATTTGGGTGGAGGAACCTTCGACGTGACCATTATTAATGTTTCCCCCAAGGGACTGAATGTAGTCTGTACCGATGGCAATCATCTCTTGGGTGGAAAAAACTGGGATGAAGTCATGCAAGGAATGCTGGTGGACCGTTTGCAGATGTCGTCGGAAAGCGCAATCGACCTCTTGTCTGACCCTGCCGCCAGTCAGGATATGCAGTTATTAGCTGAAAAGGCTAAGAAAACACTTACATCTCGTACAGAGGCACAGGTTTCCTATAAATTCGAAGGCGAAAAACTATACGCCCACATCACACGTGAAGAATTTGATTCAGAGACGGAATCCCTTCTTCAAAGTACAATCAGAGGAACGAAACGCGCTCTGGATATTGCCCGGGGAAAGGGAGTAAACAGAATCGATGAAATCATTCTGGTGGGAGGCAGTACCTACATGCCTCAGGTTTCCGCTGCAGTTGAAAGAGAATTGGGGATTACTCCCATTTCCTATGATCCGGACGAATCGGTAGCCAAGGGAGCAGCTATCTCCGCACTGGCCCATCTGATGCGCGAACAGATTGGAGATGGATTCACTCTGGAAACAGACGATACCGGTGAATTTACGCTGGAAACGGAAGGGAAGCTTCAGGAGTTGGCGGATGACAGCGGATTTACCCTGGAAGCGGTCAGCAACATACTAACCCCATGTTCCAACGTATGCAGTCGCAGCTTCGGTCAAATTTTGCTCCGTCACTCCGATAGGGTGTCGCGTATTTATAATCTCATTTACCGCAATACCAACCTGCCGGTCGAAGCAAACATGCCCAGTTATACTGTTGAAGACAATCAAAATACCGTACATATACAAGTAGTGGATAATCTGGTGGAATATCCAGCCACACCCGAAGAAGAGAGAATACTCGATAGAGAAGGAATCGATCCCAACGACGCTCGTCTCATCTGGGAAGGAAATCTGCCTATTCAACCGGGACTCCCGGCTGAGTCTCCCATAGAAACCGTTTTCAAGCTGGATGAAAGCGGGCTACTCACTATCTTCTCACGGGATCCAGCCTCCGGTCAGGAAATCAAAGGAGAAGTTCAGACGGCCTGTACAATTCCGGCGGAACAGCTGAACGCCATGAGGAAAGAGTTGGAGCGAGCTACCATCGAATAACTTCTCTCTTGAGAGTTTCCCACTCACTTTATTTTCTGTTGAAACGGGTATGAAAAAAAGAAATTACTTTGAAATCCTGAATTTATCCCTCGATCCTCTGGAGACCAATGTTGACAACGCATTGGCCAGGCTCAAGCAATGCACTGCCGAGTGGAGCAGCGCCCCTCAGGATGATGTTTTGAGGAAGACATGGATGGAAGCCGTTCCCGAGATGGAAAAGGCTCTTTCAAATCCTCAATCTCTTCAAAAGCAGGCAGAGGAAGCCCTGAAGAATGAACAAAAACGAGTCAGAAATTTCCTGCAAAACGCCGCTGTCGACGGTCAGATTTCCAGGGCAATCTTCCGGAACATCTGCAATAATGTACAGCTGGAAATAGATTCGGTTTCCTCTCTTGCCGATGAACAGGGCATTGTCATCAGCAGTCAGGCGGTTGACAAATCATGTAAAGCTCTCAGTGTCCCTCCCCAACCGGCAAATGGCCATCCCGTATACCTGATTTCTGCGTCTCGCGATATTCAGAAATTGAAATGTTGCCTGGAAGCTGCGGGAAAAGCCAGTATTTATGAGTATCTGAATTGCAAGAATTCTCTTTCGCCCGAGCAACTGCTCAAAATCAATTCGGATAAGAGTAGAGAACCCAACAAGGGCGGATCCGCCAATAATCCGGTCAATACCATTAAGGTAGAGATTACGACTATTGGCGCCAAATACTTCAAGAACGAAGAATCAAAGAAACGTTACGATTACGCATGGCGGGGGCAGGAAATTTGCGAACGTGTGTTTGCTGCCTTTCCAAACTATGTGGAGGGTTCACCCGGTACCATATCACCCATATACTACACCAGGTTATACGATACCCTATGCGCCGAGGGGCTGGATTCCACAGACGCGCAGTGGCTGGTATACCGCCGGTGCTGTCAGGGCAAGGACAAGGTTCCTTTCCCGTGGCAGGAACAATTCACGGAGTGCCCGAAGTGCAAGTCCAGAAATGAAGCCAACAGCAGCCGATGTTCTCAATGCGGTGAATTATTTCGTATCATGTGCCCGAAATGCGGAAAGTTCATTCAGGCATCAAGCTCGAAATGTCATTGCGGTACCCGCTTTGATGCTGCCCGGAAAGTGTATGAAAGTCTGGAAAAATGCGGGAATAGTCTCAGGGGAAGCAGTAAAGAACTGGATACGGCTCAGAAAGAAATACAAGGGATTCTGCGTTCCTTCCCGGATTATGTGCCGGCCCGCAAGCTTCTGGATGAACTGGGAAAAGCCAAAACAGTCAAATTGCTGGATACGCTGGAACCTCCGTCCATCAAGAGTGTGCGGGCATCAGGAAAAGCGCTGGAAATCGTCTGGATCAAGGCTCGCCATCAAGGAAATGAACTTGACCGCCTGCCGGATGCCAACGGTACTCCGATCAATTACATGCTGCGTCGCAAACGCAATGGGATTCCCGTTGGTCCGGATGATGGGGAAGCGCTTGGCGGCAGCGCGGCCTCCCCTTGTACGGACAAGCTGGCAAAACCTGGCGTGGAATATGGCTATGCCGTTTTTGCCGTAGTGAACAAGCGCATTCTGAAGGGCCTCGCGGGCGGCAAGGGCATGGTGCTGCCGGAGGCGGATTTTCATGTTTCCATGGGGGATGGCAGAGCCCGGCTCACATGGTGCGCATTACCGGCAGGATGGTCTGCCGCTCTCATCCGAAAAGAAGGGGGAGAACCTGAATCCATCAATGATGGCACACGCCTGCCGGTCGATGGAGGCAGTAACAGTTTTCATGATACCGGATTGACCAATGGCCGGCAGTACGGATATCTGCTGGTATTGCGTGGCAGCGGACATGAATTAACCGCCCGTGCTTCCGGCACGCCTCAACTTCCCCCGCCGATACTGGAGCCTGACCAGTGGAATTACAAATGTTTGGGAACGGATATCCATATTCATTGGGAACTGCCTTCCGGCGCTGATGAAGTGCGCTGGATGATCTCCGACAAAATGCCGATTGCCCCAGGCAGCATAGTAACAGCCAATCGTTTCAAAACAGTCGGAGAAACCGACAAGGGTGCCCAGGTTACCATACTTCGCGAAATCAATCTCTGCGGAAAGTTCCTCATTCCTCTGGTAATCAAGGGCGATACCGCTCTCATATGCACAGGTCGGCACGGCGGATTGCAAAATCTTCGCCTGCGCAGAAATCCAGGCCGAATATACCTCCAATGGACCTGGCCGGAAGGCTGCAGCGAAGTGACCGTGGCCTATGGAAACAAATCATTCGCGGAGAATCCGGATGATTTGAATGTCAATGAGATACGTACTTGCAAACGCAACGGCTTCGAACAGGCACATGAGCTCATTATTCCCGTCATGGAAGACAAGGATTATTATTTTTCCGTTTTCATGCAAGTGGGGAGTATGTCCTCTTCAAGCTGGTCTGCCCCGCGCAACGTGTATTCTCCCGCTCCGGGCGGAGGGAACAGGGTGAACTGCCGAATAGCTAAACGTGGTCAAGGGTGGGTATTTGAAGTAAAAAGCAAAAAAGGCATTCCTGCCATGGAGATACGGTGCGCTCGTCGCGTATTTCCTCTTTCCAGACAGGATGGGAAGAAAGCTCTGGCAGTTGAGGCCTCCGGACAATCCCGGGTATCAGTCCCTATTCCGGATAACATGGTTGCAGCTGGTAATTGCTTCATGCCCTTTGTATCTGGAGACTCTCACTACGATTTGATTTTCAATCGCAAATCTCTTTCCATGGAATAAACATATGGCTGGCGAATTATATTGCCCACATTGTTACAAGCAAATCAACGACAAGGAGTTGTTGTTTTTCAAACCTTCTTGCGGAGATAAATTGCCTCCTCCCGCCCCTTCCGTTTTGCAAAATCTGGGAATTGGCGGTACGCCTTCAAGCATTTCATGCACCAGAAATAACAAAAGTACCTGCAAGATCTGCGACCGTATCCTGTCATTCCGTGCGTGCCCGATTTGTAAGGGGGGCATATCGGCTAACAGAGAGGGCAAGCCGCTCATCATAGCCATTACCGGTACAGCCGGTTCAGGAAAAAGCAGTTATATCCGCGTTGTGGTCAATCAACTTCGCAAGCTTAGTGAGATATGTGGCTGGACGATTATGGAACAAGATGCTGGCTCAAGCAAAAATTCCATGTATCTGATTCGTAAAGGAAAGTCAGACAAGGGACGCCTGATCGTATTTGCCGAAGTCACAGAAGAAAAGCTTTCTCCCGCCCTCATGACAGCACTTTCGGGTATTGTTTGTCTTGTGGATCCTTTGCAGGTTGAAGCGCTGCGGAATGAACTGGGAACAACCGACATCGTTTTGCCGCCTCTGAACGGAACGGAACCCCATCGTCTCCTCTTGAAGCTGGGGCGTGCATGTCCTGCAGTACCACTGGCTGTTGCCGTTTCCAAACTTGATGCATTAGCATGCCCGGACATCAATTACACAGGTCGTTGGAGACTGAAAACAACCGAACGTCTGGTATGCCGCGATAGTTCGTACCGGGGCTCGCTTGATCAGGAAGAAATGGAAACGGTGAGTTGTGAAATGGAAAGTTGGGTGGCAGCGGCTGATGTGAACATTATGGAAGCCTGCAAAGCATTCACTCGAAAGCTTTTCTTCGGCATCAGCACAAAGGAGCCGGCTTTGCGCGTAGAAGATCCTCTTCTGTGGATTCTTTCATAGAAGAGAGTGACGGAAAGCAAATAATACATGTATGGCCAATAAAAATACAGACTGTTACGGGAGTGCCCGATGGGCGAGCGCCCACGATTTGGCAGAGGAAGGCCTGTTTACTTTCCCCAATTTCCAACACTCGCCGGATTGTTTTATCAACAGCCGAATTCGACGGGACTTTGTGGAACGGGAACCAGCCAATCGTTGTATGGTGCTGGGACGTTTGGTCAATCCTGAAAAACTGGTATCCGGCATACGTCAGGGCTATGAGGCTTCCATGGGGTCACTGATGTCCGGTTTGTTCAGCCTGATCAGCAATGGACATGAAAATCAGCTTTTGGGTTGGTCAGGAGATGGTCATATCATTACAGTAGCCCCCACGCGTTCCGGCAAAGGCGTAGGTCTGGTAGTTCCGAATCTGTTGCACTATCCCGGCTCTGTGCTGGTCATTGACCCGAAAGGGGAAAATTACGCCATTACGGCTGACTTCCGCCGCAAAATGTTCCGTCAGGAAATCATTTGTCTGGATCCTTTCCATGTGATGACGGAAGAAACGGACAGCATTAACCCGCTTGACAGCCTTGTCGACTATCGGAAACCAACGTCTACCTATCTCACCCAAAATCCGGAATTGGGCGATATCGCCGCCAATATTGCCGATGCCATGATTGTGCGCGATGCCGGCGCCAAGGATCCGCACTGGGATGACAAGGCTCGCACCCTGCTCAGAGGACTTATTCTTGCTGTTATCTGCGGTAAAGGCCCGCACCGCTTGCGTCATCTGTCCGAAGTACGGGAGTTACTGGCTCAACCTTTCCACGTCATTGGGAATTTCATTCTGGATTCCATGTGTCAGGACAAGGTTGCTGTAGGAGGGTTGCTGAGTCGTGCGGGTAATGAAATTCTCTCTACCGGTAATGAAGAATTAAAGAGCATCATATCCAATGCCCTCAAGCACACGGAATTCCTGGACTCGGGGCTGGCCTGCAAATCTCTGGGGGATATGAATGATGGTGGTATTGGAACGTACGATCTGGCCGATCTCAAAAGCATAGGCGGAGTTTCCATTTATATGATTATTCCTCCGCAGTATCTGGTACGCTACTCGCGCCTTATCCGTCTGTGGATCACGATGGCCATGTCCGCCATGACCAGGAGCAGCCGGAAACCGGCAGACGGATGTCCTGTGCTCTTCATGCTGGACGAAATGGCCCAGCTGGGTTCTTTGCCCATGATGAAGCAGGCGGTGAGTCTGCTGGCCGGATACGGCATGAGCATCTGGATGGTATGGCAGGATCTTTCCCAGCTTAAAGCCCTGTATGAACACGACTGGCCTACCTTTCTGGCAAATGCCAAGATTCAGCAGTTTTTCGGTATTAACGATCACGAAACGGCCAAGTACATCTCCGAAATGCTGGGGGCGGCCACCATAACCAGCAAATCTGTTTCTCACAGTCAAAGCGGCAAGTTTACGGAATTTGTCAAAAATAAGAGTGAAAGCGAATCCTTTTCGGAAATTACACGAAACCTTCTCAATCCGGACGAAGTTCGTCGCCTGAATCGCGAAGCTGTGCTCACTTTCGTCCAGGGTATTCCTCCCATTCTGGCGGAACGCCTTACTTATTACAGCGATCACATGTTCTCTGGAAAAGCTTCCTCCAACCCCTATTTTAGCAACAATCTCACAAGAAAATAAACAGACGCCATGAAAATGAGAGAACAGGCAGAAGATCGTTTACGTGAATGCGAAGAAAAACGCAAAAATCTCGAATCTGAACGCAATGCACATCAGGATAATTTTCCGGATGATGGACGTCCCTTCAACGAACGCCTCGAAGAACATCAGAAAAAGCTTGAAGAACTGAATAATGAGGTGGAAAAGGCCAAACAGGAGGAACACGAAGCTCAAATGGAACTGGATCGTGCCAAAGCCATGGAGCAAAAAGCCCGGCAAGAGAGCATAGAAAATCGAAAGGAAATGAACCAGGGCCGGGAAGACGACCACACGGAACAACAGAGATGGGAGGAGGAACAACGTAAGACTCAGGAGGCAAAGGAAGAGCAATATCGTCAGTGGCAGGAGGAATGCCGTGAAAAAGAGAGAGCCAGACAACATGAGGAAGCTGAGAAGGAACGCCAAAAGGAACGTGAACGGTTTCAACAAGATCGCTTTTGTGAAGAAAAGCAGGAACGTTTCGAAAAGAAGGAACTTAGCCGGGAACAAGAGGGACGAAGTAGATAATTGAACGCTATGGGTATTTTTGCTGTATTTGCCCGATTAATCAAATTTTTCGGGTCAACCGCATTCACGCTCTTAAAACTGCCTTACCAGATCATATCAAAGATCTTCGGACCGTTTGTCGCATTTTTTCTGTACATTCCTATGATGTTGATCGTCTTTGGAGTTTTTATCAAACTTTTTGAACAGGAAGTGGTAGACAAATCTCCCTGGAACTCCATGACCCTCTTTCATACTCTTCCTTACAAGGAGCGGCAGGAATTGATCGATATGACGGAAATGGCTTCCTTTGTCTATCTGGATACGAATGCCTGGGGCAATGACTTAATTCGTCTGCAAGACAAGGGATATTTCCTTCTGGAAAAACCGAACCTGAACGATGGAGGGTTGACCTATGCCTTGATGGCTAGGGCGAATAGTTCTCTGAATTCCCCCAATCCCGGTAACCTTGAAATAGAGAATACGGTCTATATTCTCTTCAGAGGCAGCATGACTCTTGCCGACGCCCTTGACGATGGGCAAATGATTTTTTCTGATGAGAAGCTGGAACACATGGGGCGCTTTACTGTAGCCTTACGAGTTACTCGCGAACTTTTGGGAAAATACCCCAAACACCATTTTGTCCTTGTCGGGCATTCCCTGGGAGGAGCCACTGTTCAATATGTGCTAAGACACATATCTTCCTCCAGACTCAAAGGCTATACAGTCAATCCCATTGGCCTTCCCGGTAAAATCGGAATTATTCCTGAAAAACGCCTTGTGGATATCGTACATGAAGCTGATATCGCTCAAACCATTATGCTTGATTCTCGTCTTGTGGGGAGAGGCATCCTTGTTCGCGGCCATTTTACCCGACAATCTGACGACACATGGACTCCGGATTTTTCATTACTGAGTGCTGCTTCACAGCATTCTGTGAATAAGACATTGAAGAATATGATTGCCCAACATACAGGTACTTATGCCCCACCATCCAACAACCAGATTGCCCAACCAAAACCGGGAGGAATCAAGGCTCCTGTGAAAACAAATTTCAGAGAAGCGTTCGGCGATACTCTTTAATTCGTTTCCCCTGCAGCTTCATATCGCAGATAGGGTCAATTCGGAAATCTACCAAGTAAACTCTGGCGCCGTAAGGCGAACAGATTCGAATTCTTTCATGTACGCCAACAATAACACTCTTTAAGTGAACAACTTGAAGAGGGTTATTGTTGTTGATAGAGAAGTGGTCAATTTCATGAAACGACCCCAATCTGTGTACAAAGAGTGTACACTTTGAGAGTGTTTTTAGCCTTATTTGACAAGGTATTTCTGTCATACGGATCACACAATAGACGGCCCAATTGACCGCTTTGTAAAACGGAAATCCTGCGCGTTATATATAATTGATACAATATTAGTATATTGTGTTAATTTATGTCCATCTACACTCTTTCCCATCAGGTAAGGCGGCAGGATGAAACACTTTGCGGAAATGGCGGGAAGTACTCGACCGGAGATGTTCTGTTCTCAGACAGAAGGAAGCGAATCATTCTCGGACAATACATTGCGGAAGGCGGTGAAGGATCGGTCTTTGTTGCCCATTCGGCATTAGGATCGCCACTCGTTGCCAAGCTCTACTATCCGAACCAACGGATGTGTTGGCGCGAGCAGAAGCTTCGGCTGATGTGTTCCCGCCCCATTCGTTCTCCGTACGTGGCGTGGCCGCGTGAGATTCTGTACGACGAACTGCGGCGCTTTGTTGGCATACTGATGCCCCGGGCGGACGGTGTTCCGCTCGGGGCGTTCGCGTTTCATGCGGAACTGCTGAAGAAACAGTTCCCCTCATGGACCCGTTACGATCTGACCAGGCTATGCCTGAACCTGTCGGAATCAGTCCATGCTCTGCACCGTTGCGGTGTCGTCCTGGGCGATCTGCATCCCGGCAATGTGCTGGTTTCTCCTGATGGCTCCATCTGCTGGGTGGATGCCGCCAGTTTTCAGATCGAGGACTATCCCTGTTCCGTCGGCACGGAACGGTTCCGGGCACCGGAACTTAGAGGTAACTACGGAGACTTCCTCCGTGCCCGCAGCCACGATGCCTACGCTCTGTCCGTCCTGCTCTTCATGACATTGGCTCTCGGCCTGTCTCCCTTTGCCCGGCAAGGAGGAGAAGGAGACATGCGGGAAGCCGCCGGAAAGGGCATACTGCCGTACTCGTTTGCTTCGTACAAGCCTCCGGCGGGATTCTACCCGCCCGATACGCCCGGGCGCTATGTCTGGTCATATCTCCCCCGCAAACTCCGCGACGCTCTCGGTCACAATCTTACCTGTGTCCAGCGTCGCGATTTGCGTCCACGCGTCTCCCCGGGGTATCTGACGCGTTGTTTCCATCAATACCTCAGGGATATGGAACCGGGAGGCAGAAGGAACCATCCCATGTACCGGGATCTTCTGCATGACCGTTCCTGTCCGCCCCGCAATCTGATGGAGCAGATGATACCTAACATCTGTACAGACTGCGGGATTCGCTTCCGGGAGGCTCCTGACGATGCCGCACGGCGTTTACGACAATCTCATGCCCGTCCCTTGTGCAGGCTCTGCATCAGGCGTCGTAGCGCACTGAATCAGGCATCCCGGAATCCAACCACCAACCATTAAATCGAATCATGATGTCCACATCAACAACACACTCAACCAAACAGGAACAGCTCGCCGCTATGCGCGCGTTCGGCAACAACACCAACGCCCGGCTTCCCGTTCTCTTCCTGCTGGATGCCAGCAGCAGTATGAACGGAATCGTCCGGGGCGACCATCAACAAGTCCTCCGTCAGGAGTACGCTGACGGAATCAACTGGAATATCGTCACGGGAGACAATCTCATCACCCGGATGGATGAACTTAATGCCGGCCTTCAAAGGTTCATCAGCGACATTCTGGCTGATCCTCTGGCAAAACTGGCCGTTGATGTAGCAGTGATGACTTTCGCCCAGACGGTAGCAACAGTAAAGGAGTTCGGTCCGATCCGGGAATCTGACGCAGGTCTGAAGATCTCCACGTCACAGGAGAATGAAACGCTCTTGGGTAAAGCCGTCGAATTGGCTCTAGCAGAACTCGACAGCCGTAAACGTACCTATCGGAAACACGGAGTGGAATACTACCAGCCCTGGCTCGTCGTGATGACGGACGGGGTTCCGACCAGCGCCCGGCACCGGGAGCTGGAGGGACGATTGAAGGTACTGACGGCTGACCGCAAGCTCAGTGTGTTCGTCTTCGGTATCGGTCGTGCCGATCTGTCGGAGCTTTCCTGCATCAGCCCGGGGCGCCCTCCCATGCAGATCAACGATCAGATGTTCCCGGAACTGTTCGCATGGCTGAGCCGTAGCGCCCGCATGGTCAGCATGTCCATGCCGGGTGACGGGGTATAGCTGACTCCACCCCCGGAGGATGTGTGGCGGGTGTAACGCCGCAACTATCGGAAAGCTCCTTGTTACAGGGGCTTTCTTTTAGATAGTCCATAACATGAATGAGGTTGCTCCCACTATTTCAAGTTTATGTGTTTTCTTGAAATAGCGAGAATTGTTATTTCAAGAAATGTTCCTATGGGAGCGATACCTTTTGATGAAAGTCGTCGGACGATGTGAGCTTTGCATGCATGCCGGTTTTGCTATGCTTCATTGGGCTCATTATTCCAGAATGACTGCCGTTATTCGGGTTGCCATATGGATTGATCGAAAAGAAGACAAGGTATGACCCATCTGCCGACAGAAGACGAAACCCCGGTTCCCGGAGAGCTGTTATTGTATACTTCTCCGGATGGCAACATCCGTCTGGATCTTCGCATTCATGATGAGACCTTGTGGATGACCCAGCAGATGATGGCCGAACTGTTTCAGACAAGTAAACAGAACATCGGACAACATATTGCGAATATCCTGCAAGAAGGTGAGCTTCAAGAGGATGGAACTGTAAAGAAATTCTTTACAGTTCGATTGGAAGGAGAACGACAGGTGAAACGTTCTGTCATCTTCTACAACCTAGACATGATCATTTCCGTCGGTTACCGGGTGAATAGCATACGGGGCACTCAATTTCGCATATGGGCGACCCAGCGCCTGAAGGAATACATGATCAAGGGGGTTGCCATTGATGACGAACGTTTGAAGAACCCGCCGATTCCCGGAACGACACCGTTGACGGCCCACTTTGATGAATTGCTCGAGCGTATTCGGGACATTCGTGCCAGCGAACGGGCATGTACCTGCGCATCAAGGATGTTTTTGCCATGGCGGCTGACTATGTGCCGTCCGGAAAGGAAACGACGGAGTTTTTCAGCTCAATTCAGAACAAACTGCACTATGCCATTACCGGACACAGTGCTGCGGAATTGATGATGATGCGGGCAGACGCATCAGCGCCCAACATGGGGTTGACCAGCTGGGCCGGAGACCGAATCCATGTCAGCGATGTTACGGTCGCAAAGGAGGAAGAAATCAGCGATTTCAATCGTTTGACCTCCCTGTGCCTGGACTTTGTCGAGGATCAGGCAAAAAAACGCCGTGAGATATTCCTGCATGAATGGGAAGACGAGCTTAACGAACTGCTTCGTCTCATGGGAAGGCGTGTACTGAAAGGCAAGGGGCAGCGGTCAAAGAAGCAGGCCCAGGCGCATGTCCGGGGGCAATACCGGCTTTATGAGGAGCGCCGCAGGCTGGAGGCTGAACACCAGGCGGAACAGGACTATGTGAAAGAACTGGAGCGAGATATCAAAAAGCTGGAGAACAGGAAGAGCCGCAAGTAATTTTCAGTCTCAGGCCGTTAAACGCTTCGGTATATGGTGATGTATTTTCTTTGAAGAAAGCAGCAGTATTCTGTTCCCCCGCACTTTTTGATTTTCTGACACCCATTATTGACAATGGGTTGTTGACGTATCGTCATTCTTGAGAAACAGGTAATTCCTGTGCCCGTTTCTGGGCCATGTTCATCAGGAAGCTCATTTGATCCGTGGAGTCCTTACTGATAACATCATTCAATTTCCAGAAAAATTCTGCCACTAGCGCATCATTGCATTCTTTCTGAATCCTGTCTTCCATGGCAGGAAGCAATAGTTCTTCCTCCCTGGTTTCAGCCGGATAGGTGGCAATGACATTATCAGTGATATTTGACAGGGGCAAGATGACTTCGTTGAGATACCCCTTATTCAGTTCATCACAGGTTGCCCCCCATTTTTTCATCAATGCATCATGTCTCTTCCCGATGATGTCGAGGTAATCCATGGCGTCATTGTAGGTCGCAAGGGACAGAATCTCCTTTTCCATCTCCTGTTTCAATTCATCCATCTCCTTGAGGCACTGGCGTTGCACTGTCTCGACTTTTCGTTCGTATTCCTTCGCCTTGCCAAGGTAGTCATCCAGTTTGTAGTAGGCACGGATTTTTCTGTACAGGGCGTCCTTGAATTCCTGAGATGTCCTGGCTGCCCATTGTTCGGACGGATGGGATGCAGAAGAAGGGACGTCAGTCTGGGACGATTGTTGCCATAGCCATACGCCGGCAAGTACAAGAATGATGACGGCAACAGTGACTGCGTAGGAAACGGATTTTCCGGAAGCTCCCGTTTCCCGTAATCCTCCGGGTTTCCCCTGTTGCAGCCATTCCTTCCACTGTCCGGCTGTCTGGCAACGCTCTTCAGGCCTGAGCCGCAGGTTCCGGTCAATGGATGCCAGCAGTTCCCGGGGCCATGGCTGGGAAAGAGCCATGCCCGAGAGCGGGGCGACATCATCCCGCATCAGCCTCCTGTCGGCCGGTTCGACGGAAATTCCCGAGATCAACTCGTACCAGGTCGCGGCCAACGCATAGAAATCCGTCCATGGGCCGATTGCTCCTTTCCCGGTGATTTGTTCCGGGGAGGCATAGGCATACGAGAACTCTCCCTGAGTAATCGTACAGGTCACTTCCGGCTTGTTGAGCGCCGCCCCGAAGTCGATCAGCACCGGCAGCCCCCGTTCGTCAAAGAGGATGTTGCCGGGTTTGATGTCGCGGTGGTAAATGCCCTTGCCATGCAGATAGTCCAGGCCACCCAGCAGGAGCAAAAGCCACTCGGCGGCTTGCTCCGGGGTTATAGTGCTCTTCCCGGAAGCGGCTTCGTCCATGCGTTCCCGTAGCGAACCGCCTTCCAGCCACGGCATCACATAGAAGATGCTGCCATGGGACTCGAAGACGTCGTAGACCCGGACGATGCGTTCATGGTTCAGGGAAGCCAGCGTTTGCGCTTCCTTGCGGAGTGAATCCATAGCCGTCCGGTAAGCCTGCCGGGACGTATGAGGCAACGGGATGATCTCTCCCGTATCCGAATCCCGGCTGCACAACCCCAGGGGGAAACATTCCTTGAGAACAATGTTGCGCCTGAGCTGGCTGTCCCAGGCGATGTAGGTGATGCCGAAGCCTCCCTGGGCCAGCGCCTTGAGCAACTTGTAATTGCCCAGCAGAGATCCCGGAGGCAATGCGAATCCGGAGGCGTCCATACAATCAGGCAAGCGGGGGATTGCCGAGCCTCGGCACTTCGTCGGCCAGGAACTCCTTCAGGGTCTTGCCCTGGGAGAAGGCTTTTTTCTCAAGAACCTTGCGGGTATCCGGGTCGAGCTTCAGGGTAATCAGCGTCTCCTCTTCCACCTGCACCCGGCTCGGGAGAGTCAGCGGGAGCTGCTTGATGAGTTCCCGGATGATGTGTTCCTTGGCGGCGGGAATGGGCTTTTTCGCCATCCAGTTGCGGACGGTCGCTTCCGTAACGAAACATCGTTCGGCGAGCCATGCGTAGTCGAAACCGTTGGCCTTGAGCCACAGCTTGACATTCATTTTCAGCTCATCCTGATTCACTCCCGCCATGTTTCGGAATGTAGCACTATCGCTCAGGAATGGCAATACGGTTATATAGCATCCCTATTTTTGAGATTAAAATGAGATTTTCAGGTTGACTAAAATCGTAAAAAGGAGATATACAGGCAATGTAAACGAGATGCCGGCAATGAAAAGTATCATCCAGTTCACCTGTCCCCAGTGCGGAGGCCATCAACTGATGCTCGTCGAACGGGCCATGCACCGTTATGTCGTCCAGAGTCTGGAGGCCGATCGTCAGGGAGGGCTGGCTGTCGGACACAAGGTTCTGGTGGACGATTTATGCGGAGAGCCGCTGGGGTACCGCTGCGCGGACTGCCGTCATCCGGATTGCCATGGGAATGATTCATCGGAAGGGTTTCAATGGCATTCCCTGAAGGAGGTGCAAAGCGCCGGAGTCATTACCTGGCCGGACGGGATGGAAACGGTAGAACACCGGTGCATGGTTTGTTTCCCCGACGGGAAGATGACGCCTGTGATCGTCGAGGTCGTTCATCCCGGTACTCTCACCGAGAAGGAACGCCGCACCGTTCTGGAACGTGAACGGGCAGCGCATGGCATCCTGATCAGCCAGTCGGATTCCGGTATTCGAACGTTGGCCTGCCGCAACTGGAAGCGGGTCAAAAGACATGTTCTGCAATCAATAACCAACGACATGTGATCACATGAAGAGAAATGAAATATATAAAATCGGGTTAGCGACTGGACTGGCCATTGTGACCACCTCCCTATTGTCCTCCTGCGCCATCCTTGTCGGGAAGAGCGCTCGGGAGCTTAGCAAAACTGAACCAGGCAGGGAGATTCTGTTTACGTTGATTTGCTCCGGATTGTTTGGTTATTCGATCTTCCTGGCGCTCTACTGGTTGTCCGAGCATAAAGAACCGGCTGCAATCAAGGACTTCAAGACGATTGCCATTGTATTCGCCGTGGTCGATCTCATCCTTGCCGTGATAGACTCCGGTTTTCTTGCTTTGCTGGAATTGGCGGCCATTGTCCTGGTTGCTCATAAAGTTCTGAATTTCACACTGGGTAAATCATTCGGGGTATTAGGCATCAGTATGGGAATTTCTCTTGTCGGGGGAATTCTGGCAGCAGTGATTTTGGGTGTAGAGATATAAACGCGATAAAGGATAATGGGAACAGGAGTCCACAGACGAAAAATTCGGCTTCCCCGGGTCATTATTCTGATGGCAGCCTTGTTGTGTCTCTGCAGTACCTACAATGCTTCCTCACAGATATACAGCGGAGGCGGGGATATAAGAGTTAATGAAGGATGGGGAGACACTTTGGGCCCTCACTACACGATCGATGAATTGTCCAGGTTCATGTATCTTGCTGTATCGAAAGGCCAGGACAAAGAGGTTCTAAGACTGATACAGGAAGGCGCTGATATTAACGCCAGAGACCAGGGAGGCAGAACATTCCTTATATGGGCTTCGATGGGAGGACATGATAGAATTGCCAGGATACTGATTGATGCCGGGGCAGATGTTCATGCGAAAGATGCAAAAGGTACAACAGCTCTCATGCTGGCCGCCACATGGGGATATGATACCATCGTTCAGATGTTGATTCTGGCAGGGGCAGATGTTAACGCAACAAGTAGCGGACATGAAATCACTTCTCTTCTGGCAGCTTCGGCCAAAGGTCATGCTGAAATTGTAAAGATGCTTATTCATGCAGGAGCCGACATTAATGTCAAAGGATTCGAAGAAACAACTCCCCTGATGATAGCTTCGGCCAACGACCATGAACAAGTAGTCCGAATACTGATTGATGCGGGAGCTCATCTAGAAGCACAAAATGAATTTGGCAAGACTGCCCTCAAATTGGCTTTGGATAAAGATCACGATAATATCGTGAAGATATTGAAAAGAGCAGGCGCCAGAGGAGACTGGCTATGGATAAGCCTTTTGTACAGCATAATTCTGGGAGTGGTAATGTTTGTAGTTATTGCCGTGTTTTCAGCTGTCGGGAAAAATGGTGGATACAAAAGACTTATTCTATGGAGTGCCGGGATAGCAGTAGCTGACATGTGCTGCAATTTAACATTTGGTGGCTGGATACCGTATTTTATCCATGAATTCAGGTTCTGGGGAATCCTTGACAGATCACTCAATTTCCCTTGGGGAGTGTGGTATTCATTCTTAATGATAAGCCTTGGAATTCTGGTCGAAATTCGGACTGCTTGCGACTTTAAATGGTCTTGGGGACGTTCTTACGTTACTCTTTTCAGTATTTTGGCTCTAACTCTTTTCACATCTTATCATGCAGGCAAAATCCTGCCGGGAGGCAATTAACACAAATACAAACATAACAATGAATACAGTACGCCAAAGACAAAGACTTGGGATAAAAAGGAGCATTCTTACTGCTCTGCTGATGGGGTTTTGCTTCCTTTTTTATACTCCTGAGGCGTTTTCTCAAGATGAGCCCGGTTCTCCTCCGAAAAAGTCTGGTTTGGCTGAAGATATGGAGAAAGGTATTGCGCAGGCTAATCAGAGATATGGACAGCAGCTTTACCAGCAGTACATGGGAGGAGCCACTACAGCCAAGGAATGTGCTATAGGAGTCCTACGGATGGAAAATGCTATTGCTGAAGCTGAGGGAAAAGGAGATACGGCCCAGGCTAATGCGTTGCGCCAGCAGCTTGCTAGGGCTCAGAGCAACAATGAATGGTCGATAGGTCATTTACAGCAGAAAGCTAATGTCGGGGATACGAGAGCACAGAGAGAACTGGATGAATACTACGCATTCATGAAAACCGTGGAAGGTTCTTCTCCTGGGGAGGCGTTTCCATTCCTCATCAGCATCATCTCCGGTCTATTGTTGTACGGGTATATTGTGCTGCTTTCTCCCAAGGATGCTACAATAAACCGGAAAACATTGATCCCGTGGTGCGTTGGTCTGGCCATCTTCGATATGCTTGGCAACTGGGTGAATCAGTCATGGCTCTTTCTCTTCGTTGAAATCCTGGTCATCCTTGTAGTCGCCCGGAATTTCCAATGCTCATGGAAACGTTCCTTTGCCATCCTGGGCCTCATGCTTGTTTCAATACTCATTCTGGGAGGACTGTTGCCATTATTCTTCTGATGCGCTTTCTCTCGTTCAGTTCATGAATCTACACTTTGATGCTTATGATTTCCTATTACCTTGCTCGACCGGGCAGCACACAGGAAGGACCTTTTTCCGAAGACGAGCTAAAAGGGTTCTATCATCAGCGGACTCTTCCCCCCGGGTCTTACGTCTGGACAGAAGGATGGGATCAATGGCGTCCCTGTGAAGACGCCTTTGAATGGTTTATTTCCAGCGCCAAGCTGCCGCCTCTTCCTCCACATCCCGGTTCAGAAGGTACGGCATCCCATTCGAACACATCGTCTGCTCATGCGGAACAACATGAGAAATCCTTTTCTCCAGATGAAATGAAGGCATCGACGGCAAAGGAATACAGGTCCTTGTCAGATTGGATGCAGAACCATGAAATTCTGAATCAGATCCATCGATGGGGATTGCGGGCATTACAGGTAAAAGGGCAAACGTACGGAATAAACCATTATACTGTCTGTGTTATTGGACTGATGCTGGTGATCATCATCCTTTCGGTTGGTGCGAAGAAGCCCGCTGTTCCCCAGTATGAATCAAATGCGTGGATACAGAACAGTATGGGTGGGGGCGACAATTCGGACTATCAGTTGCAACAAATGATTCGTGCGGCCAATAACTTTTACGAAAACAATGCCATGGAGATCTGCAAAAAATGCGGAGGAAGCGGAGTTGTAACGCCGGGCAGCGGAAGGGCTCTCTGGAATCGAACGGAATCAAATCAATACCGCATGCCTTGCCCGCAATGTGGCGGAGCTGGTGAAGTACCACGATCCCGGAATTCGGGACGTTTCAATGACGGCACTTATCAGGGAAGCGGCTGGTAAACTCTGACAAAATCATGAACGATTATCATATAACACGCCCCGATGGTACGCAGGAAGGACCGTTCTCGGAGGAAGAATTAAAAGAACTCTACCGGAACAGGAAGCTTCCGCAAGACTCTCTGGTATGGACTCCCGGCTGGGATACATGGAAAATTTGTCAAGATACGTTCTCCTGGTATGCAGTACCTCCTCCCTTGCCAATATCGATAGCACCACCACCAATACCAGCTGATTACATAGCCGTTATTAATGAAAATCTTATGGAGCAGTCCAATACTGGGGGTGTAGTTTCGGGTATATGGGAAGGAGTATGTATAAATACAACATATGGGGGCAGTGCTCCAATAGAAATAAGTATACAACAAAATGATAATATAATTACCGGTTATATTTCGATTAAAGGTAATGAATTGGGAGGTAGTGGTGAAATAAGTGGCATGACCAATGGGAATTCTATTACATTCACCTCTCCCGGCGATAACGACACCATGACAGGTATCCAATGGGAAGGAGTTATTACCGGGGAAGAAATAAATGGAACCTATTTGGTAAATCCATCCTTGCATGGAATCTCTATTGGGATGGAACAGCAATACGGAGTCTTCAATGCAAAAAGACAATAGTACGATAAAGTAATATCGCATGCTTCTCTCATAATGCGAAAGTGCATAAGTATATGCATACAATCTGAAATTCAGTATGTTTCAATGACGGTTCTTATCAGGGAAGCGACTGATAAACTCTGACAAAATCATGAACGATTATCATATAACACGCCCCAATGGTACTCAGGAAGGACCGTTCTCGGAAGAAGAACTGAAGAAGCTATATCAGGATAGAAAGCTTCCGCCGAATTCCCTGGTATGGACTCCCAGTTGGGCAACATGGAAAGCTTGTGAAGATGCGTTCTCCTGGTATGTAGCTCCACCGTCTCCACCAACAACTGCAACACTACCACCATTGCCCGTTGCACTGAACAATGGCCAGGAAAGGAAAACCTCTCCCTTCCTTCAGGATGCATGGTTACATATGGCAATAGGAGCCGGTTTAATTGTGGTTTTTGTGATCTGCATCAATTTATGGCCTCAAGTGAGATTCTGGCGCTTTCTGATATTAATAGGTGCTATTCTTATATTCAAAGGCTTTGGATCGTTCCGGAAGCATTCCAGAGCGAAAGGAGGAGAAACACAGGCTGCACCCGTTCGGTCCGTCCATGCTCATGGGCGACATAAAAGCAGTATCATTGCAGGTTTGCTGGCTATTTTTCTGTGGCCCGTTGGAGCTCATAAATTCTACAATGGAAGCTGGGGATGGGGGATCATATATATTGTGATCATTGTTGCTGCATTCATTAATCCTAATCCGGCGCTTGGGATTTTATGGATTTCCGAATTCATCCTTGCTCTCATTCAAGGCATATGGTGGCTGGCAAACCCGGTCGCTTATCATAGAAAGCACAATGAAACCATACCAGCCCCGATGAAGTGGTAATGAAAAGAAAGGGATTCTTATCATGAAAGACAAATCAATTAAACAACCGTGGCCTCGGAGCGCCAAGGTGACGGTGTGGGTGCTGGTGGTACTGTTAGCTATTGTGTTGCCGCTTGCATATATCCTCATTCCTGATCCTCCTGTTGTCTATATCCCGGATGTAATACATACAGAGGAGCAAGACCCATCTGATATTGAAGACATTCCCATGGAGACTCCCGCCTTAGTGCCAACGGAGGAGGATGTTCCTATCATTATGCCTGATCTTGAAGATATTGAAAAAAATGATCCTATTTATCAGGAGTTTGAGATCTCTTGATGGGAAGCATCAAGATCACATGGTATAGATACACAACACACTGCTGTATAGTAGGCTACAATAATTGAGTGTTTTCTGAACAACTCAACGAAAGGAAAACATCATGAAAGACAAATCAACCAAACAACCTTGGCCCCGGAGTGCGAAAATCACTGTGTGGGTATTGGGAGTAGTGCTTGCACTTTCCTTCGTATGGCATATGTCATTCCGAATAGTAGCTTATGACTATCTCTGCAACCTTGAGCGAGAACTATCAGGTTATAAAGTAATAGAGGATTATTCCAAGTTTGATGCAGAAAATGACGTGAAGCTTGGTATCAACAGAAAGGAAGGTTATATGCTAGGGGCTAATGGAGAGAAACTGGACATACCGTTCGAGTTCCTGGAAATAAGCCCGGATGTATTCACTGCAGCCCAATGGGAGAGTGAGAGGAAAGCATTTAAGTTTTGCTTCCCTCTTCTATCCGAATAACCTAAAGCAATACCTTGCCGTTCCTGGCACGGAACGGCAAGGTATTGCTTTTTTAGCTGTCAGACACGATAATGTGCGTATCAATGTATTACGAACGTTTACAGCTATCAGCACAGAGGGAAAAAAGCGCCTCCACGATTTATGGAGCCGGGTACGACAAGTTCATGTCCACTTTCCCGGGGCAACGGGATGTGAAGATTCTTCTTTTCTGAAATAACACCTCCCTCACCGTCATATATACCAGACACAGGAACTTACCTGCCTGTCATTATTCACAAAAGCCGCCATGTTCCCATACCGGGCATGGCGGCTTTACCGTATCCACCCATCAACAACGAAAGAACAACCATCATGGCTATCAAGCTCATCGCCAACTACAGCAAACGCCTCGGACTGCCAGGGTATTCTTCCCACCAGTTCGAAGTCTCCATCGAAACCGAAATCCCCCACACATCCGAACTGGCTTCAGAAACCGAACGCCTCTACGGCTCCCTTCAGGCTGCCGTCGATGCTCAAATCCAGCAAGTCGGATTCGTCCCAGACGAACATTACGGCACACAGGCTACACAAAGGCCAGTTCCCGGGGCTTCCTGCTCGCAGACGACACCTGCATCATCTGTGAGACAAACGCCACCTGCAGGAGCTCCCGAGACCTCTGTTGCAACCGTTCCCGCATGGAAGTGCTCGGAAAAGCAACAGTCGCTCATCCTGGAACTGGCCGGGAAAGTCGGGCTGGATGGCACTGCCCTGAACGAACTGGCTACCCGTAGATTCAACAAGGTCGTTGCCATGCTCAACCGCATGGAAGCTTCCGGGCTGATCGACGAGCTGATGAACCGCTCCGGTGCGACATCCAAACGCTCGGCATCAGGCAGGAACAACTACACCCGCCGTCCCGCTACGACCTATGCCGGCAACTCCAACCCGTACTGACCATGATCGCTCCCGTAACCTGTCCCATACGTTCATCCTCCCTGCCCCCAGCTATCGCATTGGTGAAGAAGTTTCCTTCGGAAGCTTCTCCTACTTCTGCCATACGCCCGGACTACCTGTCTCCCTCCTCGGCCAAATCGTACCTGTCGTGTTCCCTTCGTTTCTTCTTCGAGAAAGTGGCACAAATACGGAAGCCGACGACGGTCGCTCTACATGTCGGCAAGGCCATCCACGCCACACTCCAGTCCTTCAACATCGCCCGGTGGCGGGGAGAGGACAGCAGTGAGACGGCCATGGAAGAAGCCTTCTCCGCCCACTTTCTGGAGCTGGAGAAGGCGGAAGGCCCTGTGGACTACGCCGACGAAGAAACGAGACAAAAAGTCCGTTCCTGCGCTTGGAACACGGTCAAGGCCTACATGGCCTCCAACGAGGTTGTTTCACAGATGCCCCTGGGAGTGGAAGTAGGACTGTCGGCTATCATCCCCGGCCTGCCGGTTCCCGTGCGAGGCGTCATCGACCTCGTCCAGCACGACCTGACGGCAGTAGATTACAAATCCGCTGCCGCCAAACCGGACGCCGGGCATGCCGCCTTCGATCACGAACTTCAGCTGGTCACCTACCAGATGATGATCGAAGAAGCCACGGGAGACACGCCTCCGTCACTGGATCTGATCTACCTGGTCAAGACAAAGACTCCCCAGGTGATCCGCGTCAAGACCCCACCAGCCAACGAACAGCGCAAGCAGCGCATCACCGACCTGTACAGGATTGCCTACGAAGGCATCACTACCGAACGTTTCCATCCACAGCCCGGGATGCAATGCTCGTGGTGTCAGTACATGAAGGAATGCTCCGGATGGTACAGGCAGTAAAGGAATGAGATCCATTCAGAAGCCAACCATACGGTAGGCTTCTTTTTAGCCTTCTCGAATGGAGGCAGTACTTGGGAACAGTTTCTTTCTCATTGAGAATTTCTTACTTTGATATGGCCTTTTGATACGCCTCTTCAATAATATCCGCACACTTTGCGACGTCTTTTTTTATATCGCTCTCCCAAATTCTTATCACGTTCCACCCCTCATTTTCCAAATGAACGGTCTGCTCCTTATCTCGTTGGATATTACCGAGAATTTTATCCCGCCAAAACTGCGTATATTTATCCAGTTCTTCCTCTAACGACGATAAGCCTCGGATTGCCCAGTTATGTCCGTGCCAGAAGTCACCGTCACAAAAAACCACAATTTTCGCCCTCGTAAAAACCACATCCGGTTTGCCTTTGAGAGATTTTACGTTTACTCGATAACGCAAACCGCGTGCCCAAAGAGCGTGGCGAAGCGCGAGTTCTGGTCTCGTATTTTTGGACTTCACCGCAGACATAATCTTATGGGTCATTTCTAAAGTCCTAGACATATGCATCTCCTAAGCCACAAAGTCAATCGTTACAGAATACCGCCGCTACTCCAACGGCTCCGAGCGCGGTTTTAATATGTTTCTTATCTGCCACAGTGAGACTGTTATTCGTGGCAACAAGATGAAGGCATATTTCAGGCGTTTTCCCATCTACTGATAGTCCTGCTTCTCTCGCTATTAGTTCTAGAGCTTTCCTCAGCGCAGTTTCCCATTTTAGAACGGTTCCACCACTGATGACAAAAATACGACCGTCATCAGAGCGAGAAACCGATACCCGTGAGTCTTTTCCTGTGCATTGTTGAATAACAAACGATGGTACTCCGTATATTCGCTGAATGGTGTCAGTCGGAGACACCCCATTGAGAGCGCATTTCGTAAACCGTTTCATGTAGGCATTGAGAATTCCATCTTTGATGTATGTGCGAACTTTTTCCTTTGGGTAGTATTCCCGCAACACGCCACCAACAGCGGAATCCTCAACAAGAGAGTCCAAAAATAGAGAACTCTCAGGACGGCTTAAAGTCCTGTAGTTCATCTCATCTGCTCTAGCGTATATGAGTGTCTCGATTTGGTTTCTCTTCTTGTTTGGCAGTTTTTGTGTCATATCAAAATCCCTCTGGAAATTTCAGATTAGTCTCGTCGTCAGAGCCACCCAAATCCGCTATATCTTCAAGCCACATGTTTACGAAACTCTCCATTCTCGCGTCAGAGAAAGATACAAATCCTTCCTGAAGGTAAATGACCTCATTTTCGGCTCCTTTGACTTTTCCCTCTCTGTTCATTTCAATGATATCGGCCATACGACGAATATCCGATACAAAGTCCAATACGATGACTTTCTCTTTGCCGTCCGACAAGCGTAACCCTCGCCCAAGCTGCTGAACGAATATCCGACGTGAGTGCGTAGCCCGCAAGAATAAGAGGATATTGACGTCGGGTATGTCGATCCCCTCGTTCATGACATCTACCGCGCTAACCGCTTGATAAGTTCCCGCTGCGAACGCCAAAAGCCTCCGCCTCCGTTCCGCTTTATCAATCCTCGACAGAGCGGCACAGGGAATTCCCGCCGCTGAAAGCATATCAGCGAAACGATTACTATGTTCAATGGAAGGCGAGAATATAGCTATCTTTGGATTAGGAATATCCTTGACAACTTTCCTAATCTCCGAAATGACGGCCTCGTCACGTTGAGGCAGAAATAGACGTTTATTCAGATCGCGGATTGAGAGATTCTGTTTACTTATCCGCTCCATATTATCCCAGTCTACGTTGTCGCACAAAATTCGGTAATCCACTTTGGAGAGATAACCCATCGCCATACCATCAACAAGCGATACCTTTTCCAAAGCCTCTCCGAAAACAGTTGTAAGGCTTTGCCCGTCACCGCGCCAAGGAGTAGCTGTCATGCCGATCAAGAACTTTGGTTTTAGATGTTCCAGGCAAGTTCTGAAACCGTGCGCGAGTGCGTGATGCGCTTCGTCAACTATCACGACATCAAACTGGTCTGGCTCAATTCCCGGAAGATAACCATACAGGCTTTGATAAAGCCCAAAGGAGATACCTTCCGTGTCGCGTGGCGGCAAACCATCGAAGAATACCGAAGTTGGCACCTCCTTTTTTATTTGTGACCAAAAGCCCTGTTCCAACTGAAGAGCCAAGTCAGTGGCATGGCACAGTACGAGAATGCGCCGACATCCCTTTTCCCAAAGTTCACGGGCAATAGTCGCGGCGATAACCGTTTTGCCAAGTCCCGTGGCGACAATGTAAAACGCTCGCTTGTCTCCTCTTTCAAATGCCGCAAGTACCTTTTGGACAATCTTGTCTTGGTACCGCCTCAATCCTCGCCGACTAGCATGGTCGACGGGCATCTGGTTTATAAGGGCTTGGATAAACGCGCCATTCCAAAGTTTTAGGGTGTATCCGTTCTTCTCAAGCTGCTTCTGACGTTGACGAGCGGTTTTGGTAAACTCCCCGTTAGTGGCAACAGCGGCAATGTTAGCGTCATAGAATGACAAAGCGTCAATAGCCTCTTTCAAAGCTTGAGGTCCTATATAGCGGTCGCCAGAAACAGCCTTAGCCTGAACAACCCAAGACCTAATCTGGTGACCTTCTGGTCGTGTGGCGAGGATGTCACACCCTTTGTCGCCTGCTCCACCGATAACAGTGGTGTCATTCCAACCCAAATGTTCCATTAATCGGGCAATTACCCGTTCAAGGCCTTTCCAGTTATACCCGTTAGATATGTCATCCGTGTAAAAATTCATGCGTTCAGCTCCTTAAGCAAGAAGTCCACGCTCAACGACGCGCGTGCGAGTTCGTTCTTTTGAACACGCTGGCTATAGCCGGAAATTACCCTAAGAGCGTCCTTGATAAATGATAGGGCACGGTCTTTGGACTCATCTCGAGCACGGAGGGTCGCTTTTTCATCTTGCAAATTGATTGTTATATAGGGAGTTTGAAGCACTTTTCCATCAAACACATCCTCTGGGAATCGTTCAATCAGTCTATACAACGTCTTAGGCGGTACATAATCAATAGCATCATATCCTTCTTCTATTCCAGACTGGAAAGCTGTGAGCAAGGCAGTGTTTGACTGAATTAGGTTCGTAACAGTTTCCTCGACCTCTCCCGCCGATTCATGGACACAATTAACCACGTCAGCAGCGCGGTCTCTGAGAGCAACCGCTAGCTTTTCTCTCAGAAGGTCAAACGCGCTACTTGCTCTATCTTGAAGCGATTGACGATCTATTTTGGCTTCTTGCATCGTCGTTTCCACTAGTTCGGCGTATACCGATACCAAATCAGGCAGACTATCACGAGCTTTCAGTTTCTCCGACAGATATTGCAATAGGAGCATCTTCGCGGTTATTGGGTACTGAGCGAGCAACGGATGCGACGGGTCATAGACAAAGTCACAGTCTATGCCGTCAGACTGAAAGAAGCATGGCTTTTTCTCACCGCGATAAAATATTGAGCCACGGCTTAACTCATACACCCTCACATTTAACGAGCCGGTGTTACCAAACTTATAGTTACGCCCACTCAACTGGCTTACGGAAATAGCCCTTTGAATTAACTCATCCAACTTAGACGTTTCCGGCGAGGGAACGGGTTGGGGAGTAGTCACCGGCAGCGAGCTCGGTTGCGAGTCGTCTGTTGGGTTACCACGAACGATTACCTGTGGCGGCGATATTACCGTCCCACTAATGTATGCGCTAATATCGTCAGACGGAGTTTCTCCCGTATTGACTGAGGTAGTCGCCCTCGCACCCCCGGTGCTCTGCTTTTGGTCTTCCTCTTGAGCGGCTTTCCACCACAAAATGTCGTCTAGGTAGTCGCGTATCCCTTTTCTAAACTCGGCGGCATATCTTTTCGCCACATCGTTAGGAGCAAAGAGACACTTTGTGCCTTTGTCAACCCTACGGAAGGCGTTGACTAAAACACAGAGAGGAGAGGGATTCTGTTCGGAAAATCCCAAAGCCTTTCTTGATTTAGGTAAGAAAGGACCCACACCACAAATCGCCTCTACTGTCTGAGCCCAAGAGTTATCAGAACGGTCAAAGTCGTTTTTTTGGTATGTCGGCAACAGGTAGTCAACGTGCAACTCGCCAACAATACGACCACCTACCGAAGTACCCAATTCCAAGGGATACTGAAGTTCTTTTTGACCGGTGATGGGGTTTTCGTATTGGAACAGTGACTTATCGGATATGAGAATTTTTCGCCCATTCCGTATGAAATCGATGCCGAAATCGTTTGGGTCGGCGTACCGTTGAATTCCAAGCCAGCCAGTTAACCTCTTACCTCGCTCTATGATATGGGCCGGTAAGTCACGTCCCTCTTGCTGGTCAACATAGTATTGTTCCGCTTCATCGGCAGTCAAATAGCAGTTCCGGCTCAAGTCGAAGAGAGCGTCGCCAAGATTTCGATCTATCATCATGCGGGCTGATACATTCTGGTCGCTGTAGCGCACATAGCGAGACTCAGACCAAACGCAATGGTTTCGCGGGCGCAACTGTCTGCCTTTGACGTATATAGCGATTTCCTGATTATTTAGAAGTGATGCATAAATCGCCTCTAGTCGTTGTCGAATTTCATTCTCTTTATTCGGCAACTCAGTAAGTATGCCATGACGAAGTCGCGAGATGGTTATCTTTGTACCATGTTCAGCGGGGTTACTTTTCGCCATGTGGATGATAGGAGCATCAAAACGCCTGGTATCGATTAACTTTTGGAAGTCAATCTTGATACCGACCCAATCGGAGTCCCCTCTCCTTGTAGTCATAATGGTTGTGACTTCACCCAAGCGCGCGGTCGAGATGTTGAATCCCATACCGAAAAGCCCCAAATTACCAACGGGATCGTTGCTTGAATATCCCGCGCGAACAGCATTTTGTAGCTGTTCTATCGACATACCGCAAGCGTTGTCTGTGACCTCGATAGCGCGGTCATCCGTAGCGACTGAGTCGGAAGCCCACGTCACGACAATCTTCCGCTCGTCTTCTTCCGGTATTGCGGTTTTATCAGAAAGGAACGCATCGATAGAGTTGTCAATCAGTTCAGCGACACATTGCCACGTCTGAAACGGTATTTCACCCAATGTCCGCAAGATTCTCGGAGTCGGTGTTATATCGAGTGTGTTCATATTACACATTTCTTTCTTCTTTCACAGTTTTCAGATAATTCACTATGGTCTTTGCCACTATATACGCAAGCATTGGTGGTACCGCATTCCCTATTTGAGAGATGCTTGTTGTCTTGGCATGAATAAACTTAAAATTATCGGGGAACGTTTGAATCCTCGCACACTCACGAACGGTCAGCCTTCGGTCCAACGAGTAGTGGAACTGAACTCTCGACTTTGGATTTGCCCGAATTGTATAGGCAGGCAAATCTTTTTTGTTGCTCTCGTCGCCTTGCCCATTGCCCTTTTTCGCGCGGGAAGCACCGAAATATTGGCTCTGGTTTGGTACACTTTCATCTGTTACGTTGACCAAATCACCTATAGCCCACTCAATGCTCCTGTGCTTCCCTTCAAATCTAGGCTTTGGAATTTCAGGAAATCCATTTACTTCGTGAATGTCATTCCTTACACAGATAAAGAATAATCTCGCCCTACGCTGTGGAACTCCATAGTCAGGAGCGAACATCTTCCAAACCTCGACTTTATACCCAGCGTTAGTGAGATCGGTCTTAATGGTCTTCAATACCTCTCCATTTTCCATACGCTCAAGGTTAATGACGTTTTCACCCACAACAACCATGGGCTTATGCTTATTCATATATGTAATAAGCGTCTGATACAGTCTCCCTCGCTCAGACTGTAGACCTCCCAAAGGGCCACAAGAAGAAAACTCCTGACAAGGAAAACCACCAATAAGTACCTCCGCTTTCGGAACAGAATTCACATCAACCGTGGAAAGATCTTTGACGAAAGCATGTCCTTCTCCGAAATAACCGTTATAAGTCTCGACACAAAGCGGCTCATAATCGTATGCCGCTCGGATTACGAATGGTAATCGCTTGTAGTCTTCATCATGGTATCTGAAGTCACCGCGAAAGCCCAAATCGAGACCACCACATCCGCAAAAGTACGAAACCACGGAATATGCCAGCTCCTGTTTATTCTCAGACATTACTGATGACTCCTGGTCCTATTTTGATTTGCTTCCTTGTTGTAAAGGACACGAAACGCAATCTGTTGCATTACCTTATAGGAGGTTAAAATTTCATCAACCACGTTCATAACAAATAGCCTTTTCCAATAGCTTCAGTTCATTTTTTTTCTTGTTTGTTGTTTCAGCACATGCACGGATAATACTGGTGTCCATATTTGAGATGATATTCCAATCTGTCTTTAGATAATTTTCTAAATAGAAGCGCATAGCTTTTACTGATTGGATACGGAGGTTTGGAAAAGAAATAATCAGATCGCACAACGCTTTTTCCGTTGAAGCTGATGTATAACAATATCCCTCATTAGTCGTTTGCTTGATTAGGCCAATGGGGAAATAGGCATCAGACACATGAAGGTATTCGTAGCGTCCAGTAGCATTCTCAAATACCTTGTTTCTCTTCATACATGCGGACTTGGTGGTATGTACCCGTTCAGGAATGACTCCTTTCGCCGACAAGACAGTTTCATATGAAACATAAGAGGGGTGAAGTAGATGGTTGGCGATCAACTCCCGAGAGGGAGAACCTTCTTCAGGAAGGCATATATACAAATCTCTACGTAGATTAAGAAGCTGTCCCTTTTTTTGTAGTCTTGCAATCCTGGCCATAGGAGCCTTGTAGTCCTCGAGAACTGACTTGAGGATATGTGTATGAATGGGAACAGTTCCAAATTGTTTGATAAGCGGAGCAGACATGCGTAATGCGTATGATAGATTTAGCGAAAATTGATCAGTAAATCAACATGAAATAAAATAAAGGATCAATTTCTGCTGAACCGATCACTTTGAAAAATCTCTATCCCTCCACGTCATATATTCATGAGGAAGCAGCTTCTCTGCCTCCTGCCTGTGCCCGCCTCCCGGCCTTGTTCCGGGAGGCGGGCTTGTTGTTGCAACAAACCAACCATCAATGAACATGAATACTCACACATCCACACGCGAACTCTATCGCAACCGAGATAACAGCCCGCTGGATAGAAACCAGGTCCGGCGTGTCGCACCCTCCGTCTTCGCCGACCGCGAAGATGACAGCCGTTCGAAGAAATACCGCTTCGTTTCCTCCGACTCCCTGCTCGACCAGATGGAAGAAGCCGGGTTCCTCGTCGTCGGAGCTCAGGAACAATGTACCCGGAAACCGGACGGTACTCCTACCCGTAAGCACCTGATTCGCTTCGCTCACCGGGATGTGCTGGAACACAACCGTGACCAGCGCATCGAAGTGGTCATGATCAACAGCCACAACGGCAGCTGCTCCTACCAGCTCATGGCCGGGATCTTCCGGCTGGTGTGTACCAACGGTCTGATTGTCGGGGCGCGCATTGCCGCCATCAACATCCGTCACATGGGCCATACCGGAGAAGAGGTGATTGCCGCAAGTCTCCGGCTAGCCGAAGAAACGCCCCGGATCATGGACGACATTCGTCTCATGCAGGGAGTTGAACTCCCTTATAAGCGACAAGTGGACTTCGTTCATGAAGCGGCCCGGCTGCGCCTGGGAAACGACTATGAAGACAGGATACGTCCCGAAGCTCTTCTGTCGCCCCGGCGCTGGAACGACATTGGATTTACGGCGGGAGGTCAGGCTACTGTCTGGCAGTGCTTCAACCGGGTTCAGGAAAACCTGATCCGGGGAGGAGTTCCCTTGAAGCCACAGAAGGACGTCGTCTACCGCCGTCGTTCCCTGCGGGCGCTCAACGGTATTGATGGCAACACACGCTTGAACCGGGAACTCTGGGATCTGGCCGAAAGCTACACCCTGAACAATTGACCTGAGAGGACTATGAGAAGAAAACATCATCCGAGGGTGAAGCCTATGGGGCGGACTCCATCCCTGACGGGTCTGGAACTGTCCATTCTTCTGTACCTTCACGGCGACTTTGAACGCAGTGACGAGGAGATCATGGCGGAATGCCATGGCATCGAGCAGGAGAGCGTCAGGCATGCCGTCCGTGGTCTGGCAGGGCGAGAATTCATCATCCGTACGAAGGAAGAGGAATTCCTGCTCCGTCCCGACTGCTGGCTGATTACCTATGCCGGACGGCAGGCGCTCAGGCAATGGGTGTCCTCTGCCGCTCCGGCTCGTCGATCATCCCGGACAAGGGTTACCGCATGAGGTACGGTCATGAACATGAAAGACCTCCTCATCGCCCTGGTAGTGCTCGTACTGCTGTGTCTGTTGGGGCCTGTCGTAGTCGGAATCCTGTCGGCTCTGGTAGCCGTAGCTCCGTACCTGCTCGCCGTGCTGTTGATCCTGGGCACCATCGCCTTCTTCCGCAAGTAACTCCGACAGGAAAGGAAGAGAACGAGACATGAAGACGATGCCCATCATCGCGCAACTGCGTTCCACGAGCGGATACGATACGGACGCTCCGTACGTGTATCTGGAATTGGATGCGGAGCTACTGGCCCGGATCGAGAAGGCGGTGTCGCTTTACAGCAGTCATCAGAACGATCCTTCGCTGGGGTTGAGCAAGCTGACGATTCACGGGCCGTCCATGACGGCTCTGGCGAATCTCCCGGAACTGACGGAAGAACAGCAGAAGTCTCTGAACGAGGACGAAAGCATCCTGCTGGATTCGCCGATTCCGAAGACGGAACTGGATACACTGGAAAGCTGCATCCGGCTCTGTGGTGAAGGCATCGACATCCTTGATGCCCGGTACCTGTATGTCATAGCCTGCAACAGGCACACACGGGACATGTATGAAGTCAATATCGGAGCCGTACTGAGACATCTGCTCAAGTCCCGCCATCATCCCGGAAAGGAGGTGTTGCCTGATGCTGACGATTGAGAAGTACAAGGGCACCCGCTTCTGGGCTGTCTTCCGCGACGGAGAGCTGTTGGCCGTAACCGTGTACAAGCGTGGAGCAGAGGAGATCGTCAGGACGCTGGAAGCCAGGGACGGATAAGGCCGACATTCAGCAGCTCTTCTTCATCATGAAGTCGAGCTGTTTTTTAGCTGTCGCAGGGAGGTTCCGGTAAAGGGAAAGTCCCTTTGGTGCCTCTCCTCGTAAACTACTTCCGTAGCGCCCCGGAAGCAATCTTACAGATCGGAAAGGCATTCGTGAAAAGGATCCGCATGGGTAAATCGTTCATGAGATTATTCCCGAATTAATCGAGGCACTTTGCTATAAAGTTTTGAAATCAACCTATCTCTATCTATGCCGTAGTGCATTTCTCGATGGCAGTTTGGACATAACGCAACTGCATTCGTTATCGTGTCGGAACCACCATCAGCAAGCTGTCTAATATGATGAACTTCTAGGTATGGGATACCATCCGTGCCATAAAAAGGGGCGACGTTTCCACATCCTTCACAAATTCCGTTAGCTACTTTCAATACCCATGCTTTTACCTTCGCGTCACGTTGGTAAGCCGAGATCTTAGTTTGTATGATTTTTGGAGTTACATTCCCTATTGGTTCATGAAGTAATGGTTTGTCCAATTCTTCACGCACAGCAGTTTCAAAATTCGCAACGGGAATAAAGGATACTCCTTCCGCTTCAGCAAGCATCTTTTCAATTTTCGCCGCATTCTTGGCTCCAATATTTTTAGCTGGCTTTAATCCTGGCAACCAGTTTCGACCCATTAATGACAGGACATAGGATATATTCTGCATCCTATACTCAAAAGATTTCTCCGTGCGTCCATATTTACGATGAAGCTCTTCATAATAATGCTTTTTTGTAAAAGGCTTATTGGAGTGGTGTTTTTGAAGCATCTCAACATAAACGTCTACTGCTGCCCTTAACTCTTCATCCGTCCAGTCGTTATTCATGATTACTATTGTTTACAATATATATCCTAGTCAATCGGCCTTGGCCATCTCCGGGGACTCCTGGATTCTAAATGATCATCACAGGGTTGAACGTTCCGAGGATTGGGCAAACAAGCTTGAGTTCAATCCCTCTCTTATGTCAAGACTGCTGCCATATACCCATCTTTGTGCTCAAAGGCAGATGCCATGCGCTCCTGTTCCTGTTTGCTGATGCCGAATGATTCTGCCGCCTGCCGCCACTGACTGACAGCCCGGGCGATCGGCTTCAACAGATCATTCGTTTCAGAGGTCTTGATCCCGCATTCGGGAGCGATGCTGAGAAGGACATCCAGAGATGCGGATGTATCTTCCCAGTCGATAGCCGTATTGAGGTAACGAGGGCGTATATCTTCAGGAGTCGGGTTTACGTCAAACAGTGGCGATAGAGACCACCCTGTTCCCCCGGTCTGAAGGAATCCGTGATTCCGAAGATGGTCATCCGTGTTGGAAATCATGATGCTGAAGGCGATCCGCTGCCATAATTGGCGCAAGTCTTGCCTGGGCGCAGCGCCGTACTGGCGTATGGCATCCACGATTTCAAGATAACTGTGTTGCTCGTTATCCCTGGCTCCCAACATGCTCATGGCCGACAGGTAGGAGATTCGTCGCTGTTCCCGGGTGCGATCAAAACGCCAGACGATCAGAACATCCTTGTCGGTTATTTTTTCCAGTTCGAAGCGCGGGACTTGGAGCCCGGCTTTGGAGGCGAGAGTCAGGGCGACGGCTTCCCATGCAACGACGTTGTATTCATCATCGTGCCGGGGAAACTTGGCAATGCAGAGGTTCCCCTTCTTATCTTTTACCGATGCCTTCGGACGAGCTCCACCGAGGGAAGAACCGGGAGCGAGGAGCAACCGCAGGTCTTCGGCATTTTCATCGTCCCGGCAGAAATGATCAGCGGCATGCAGCAGACGGGACAGGTTGACCAGAGGCGGAATTGGCGTCGCACCCGGAGGGGCGCAGAACGATTGTCCCCCATCCTGTGAAAAGCGCAGCGCTCCCTGCCTTGCCTCGTCATTCACCCTGAGCAGGTAGTCCAGTTCGGAGAGTGTACGGGGGCTTTCATTGGCTGCTCGTGCCCGAGCCAATTCAGCCCGCCGCATCAGAATGCGCCCCCACCTGTCAGGCGTGGAGTCGCCAATCGCTCCGAATACGCTTTGACCGGGAGTGGTATGAAAGGTACCGTCTGCCAGAGGAAGGAGTGGTTCCAGCGCAAATCTGTACGGATTTGCGAGCCATTCCCTGTTGTACTCGAAAGAGGCTGATTCCCGGCCCTTGCGAAAGTGCGACCACAACCTGCCTGCTTGTACTGGCTCCGGAGAGGGAGGCAGGTCAATGAAGACGTCGATGGGAATATCATTCATGGGATTTGGGACGGTGGATGCGTTTGGGCAGGCGCTCTTCTTCAAGAGCTCGGCCTACGGGATCATTGTTGGCATCGACAAGATTTTTGAGCTGATCGGTCAGCCCCAGGACGAACAGGACGGCGGCATAGTTGCCCAGGGATACGCCGGGGTCGCCCTTTTCGACACGCCCCAGTGTTGAACGAGAAATGAATGCCCGTTCAGCCATCAGTGTCGTAGGGATACGCCGCCTCTTACGGGCATCGCTGATGTCCGCCCCCAATTTCTTGAGTGCCGCTTTCACCGGGCCCGGCAATGGGGATGTGGTTTTCACGAGAGAAATATGTATCATATAGTAAGCAAAATCAAGAAGTATGTATTATATATGAGTCATTATGAGAAATATAGGGTTCATTCCAATCCAAAATAATTTTTCTCCCCTTACCGAGTAGTGCGCTGTATCATACGCGTAGCGTTATGATACAGCGCACTACTCGGGTCACTTCTATAGATAAGGCCAACTCAACCGTAGTCTCCAACTCCAGAAATCTCAACATCTTGCTTGGCCTGCTGGGAGCCGGCGCCCTCGCAACGGGAGCCGTTGCCACCGCCAAATACCTCACCCGCAAAGATCCGAAGTCCGAGATGGGCAAAATCAAGCTCAAGCTGCCCGGCTCCAGGAAAGACCCGAACACGGCCGCAGAGGTCGAACTGCCCATCGACATGCCCGGAATGAGCCCCACCCTCATCGAAGGCCTCAACCGGGGCGTACGCCTCCAGGCCCGGAAGAACGTACGAGCCAATTCGTTCAAGCGCGATCCGCAGACAGGCAAGCTTGTTCCGTACGAGGAATGGAAGGCACAGCAGGTTCAGAAGGAGCAACAACCAGACAATGTTATCGAGTTCTCGAAGGCGGCATCCTCATCGCCCGGTTTTGCGGGTTATTCCTGCATTAAAGCACGGATTGATTTCGTCTTTTGTTCCGGAAATACATGGAACCATGCTTCGCCTTCGGCAGCACGAATGCCTTCCCGGTAGTGCTTTTCCGTCATGTTGGTTCCCGAGTGTCCAAGCCACATGGATACCCGGGGTATGTCATATGTTCGAGAGGGCTACATTAGTGTAGACTTCCATCTAGAAGAAAGAGCATTTTCTTCTTATTTTACAATGCTTTTCGATAACAAGGATGTCCCCTGAATGTCCCCCAGTTCGTCAAAAAATAAGATTTTTGGCTTCTCTCTCCTAAAAACAAGTAACCCCTTCCAAGCTGTTAACTTAAAAGGGGTTATATGGTGCGCCCGAAAGGACTCGAACCTTCACAGAGTTGCCTCCACTAGAACCTGAATCTAGCGCGTCTACCAATTCCGCCACGAGCGCACATGGTTTGGTAAGAACGGGAGTTATTATGCACAGGAGGGGCTCCTTTGCAACCATTTTCGCGTGTATTCGGAAAAATATTTTTACGGACGTCTTTTTCCGTTCCTTTCCATGCCGCCCGGAAAACGATATAAGGGCTTCTCAAATCCTTCCGTATGCAGTAGGCTTCCGACGGCATTCAGAGGACACCATTTTCAGATTTGTGAATGAGAACAGGGAAAAACCGGTTTTAAACCGTTTCGAGATCATGGAACTGGCGTTCGGCATGTGCACGCTGGGCGCCCTGATGTGGCTTCTGTGGCTGAACGGGTTTGACGCGATTCACGAAGACCAGGTTTCCCTGCGCTATTTCCGGGAGATTCTTTCCCTGCTGGTCCTCGGACAGCTGGCGGGAGCGATCGGGATTCTCCGTGAAAAATGGCTCGCCAAGGCCATCCGGAACCCGCGCTGGGTGGAACTTGGCATGGGGCTTCTCATTCTCGTCATGCTGATCGGGAATTATTCGAATTCCGCCTTTTTTTCCAGGATAGAGCTTCAGAATATTTTCCGTGCGCTGTGCCTTTGCTACGGAGCGGCTCCGCTGCTGAACCTGAAGGAGTATTTTTTCCGCATTGCCCGCAGAAAGAGGGGATTCCGCATGCCGCGCATCCGCCCTGCCCTGCTTTTTCTGATTACGCTGATCGCTTTCATTACGCTGGGGGGGACCCTGCTGATGTCTCCGGGCGCCACGAAGGAGGGCATTTCCCTGTCCCCTACGGACGCCTATTTCATCAGCACCAGCGCCGTGTGCGTGACCGGCCTGGTTCCTCTGAACGTTCACGAGCATTTTACCAATTACGGCCAGACTATTCTTCTGGCCTTGTTCCAGATCGGCGCGTTCGGGATCATGACATTCACCTATTTCGTCTCCCTGATGGTGGGCCAGGGGTTGACCCTCCGTTCCAAGGTGACCATCAGCAATCTTCTGGACGAGGAGGGCATCACCCAGGTGGACCGGTTTATCAAGAATATTATTGCCGTCACATTCGGTGTGGAAGCACTGGGGGCCGTGGCTCTTTATTTTTCCTGGCGCGGCATTCCCGGGCTGGAAGGAGATACGCTGTGGTGGTATGCCGTGTTCCATTCCGTTTCCGGCTTTTGCAACGCAGGGTTCAGCCTGTTTGCCGACAATCTGGCTACGCCGAACGTGGCCTACAACATGGGCGGCCAGATCACCATCATGGTGATGGTGCTGTGCGGCAGCCTGGGCTTTGCCATGTATCTGGAGATTGTCCGCAGGGCCAGGGTGGCCCTGGGCTGGGACCGCCGGGATACGGTCAGCCGCCACTGGTCCACGTACAGCTGGCTGGTGGTGCGCATGACGACGGCGCTGGTGCTGGGCGGCGGCCTCGTCCTGTTTCTGATCAAGATGATCGACGGGAGCCTGTTTAATTCGTCCGACCCCTGGTACTGGATTCTCTGGGAAAGCCTGTTCAACGCCACGGCGCGCACCGCCGGGTTCAACATTTCCGACATGGCGCTCAACAGCGTGCCTTATGCCCTGTTTCTTTCCGCCCTTATGTTCATCGGCGGAAATCCCGGTTCCACAACGGGAGGTGTGCACACGACCGCCTTTGCCGTTTCCTGCGGAGAGGTGGCGCGCATCCTGCAAGGGAAACAGGACGTCGTGATGCACAGGCGGCGCATTGCCCGCAGCGTGGTGGAACGCGCCGTCATCACCGTTATCCTGGCCGGGGCGTGGGTGGGCATGATGACGATGGTCATGTGCTTCGCGGAGCCGGGCCTGTCCCTGGAACGCCTGTTTTTCGAGGTGGTCAGCTCCTTCGCCACGGTCGGCTTTTCCTGGAATGTCACTCCGGAACTCAGTGATTTGGGCAAGTGGATTATCGTGTTCAACATGATCGTGGGACGCGTAGGCATGGTCGCCTTCGTGCTGGCTTTCATGAAGCAGCCCTCCAAGTCGCCCATCCGCTATCCGGAAACCAGGCTTCCCCTGAGTTGACGCGCCGTCAAACATCCGTTTACCGTGTCATACACGGATGACAAACGCAGTTCCCTCTTGAAAACACCCAGTTTGCATCAACAATGCCGGACTCTCTGCGCCTGGCCCGGCAAACAGCAATAACGGCAGGCCTTCTTGTTATGAATAATCCTTCCACCGTCTCCTACCGCAAAATCTGGCTCATGTCCTATCCTCTCATGATCAGCCTGATTATTGAACACATGATCGGATTGACGGACGCCGTCTTCCTGGGACGCGTGGGGGACGTGGCCCTGGGGGCCTGCGCCCTCGGCGGGGTTTATTACATGGCCATGTTCATGCTGGCGTTCGGATTCGGATTCGGGGCTCAAATCATCATTGCGCGTCGCAACGGGGAGCGCAGGTACAACCGCATCGCACCCACAATGATCCAGGGCTGTTATTTCATGCTTGCCCTGGCGCTCCTGCTTTTCTTCACCTCCCGGTACCTTTCCCCGTCCATCCTGCGCCATGCCATTGAATCCCCGCAGGTGTTCGGAGCTACCATGGAGTACCTGCACTGGCGTACTTACGGCGTTTTCTTCTCCTTCCTGTGCGTGATGTTCCGCTCCTACTACGTGGGGATTACCCAGACGAAGATCCTGACGGTCAATTCCATCGTGATGCTGTTAAGCAACGTCGTGCTGAATTACTGCCTCATTTTCGGCAAGGGCGGCTTTCCGGCGATGGGCGTGGCGGGAGCGGCCATAGCCTCCAGCGTGGCGGAAGCCGTTTCCCTGGCCTTTTTCATCATTTACACGGGTATCACGGCGGACAAGAGGAAGTACGGCTTCCGCAAGGCGTTCACGTTCCGCCCCCAGTTGCTGAAGGGCATGCTGTCCATTTCCGGGTGGACGATGGTGCAGTCCTTCATTTCCGTTTCCGTCTGGTTCATTTTTTTCCTGGCTATTGAGCACCTGGGGGAACGCCCCCTGGCTGTCACCAATATCGTGCGCAACATGGCAGCCATGCTTATCATGGTCATGAGTGCATTCGCCACCACGGCGGGGGCTTTGATCAGCAACCAGATCGGCGCCGGAGAACAGCGCTTCCTGTTCAAGACCTGCGGGATGACGCTGAATCTTACCTATGCACTGCTGATTCCGCTTCTGATTATCCTGTGCCTGTTCCCGGAACCCATTCTCAGGATTTTCACCGACAATCCCTCCCTCATTGCGGCCAGCATTCCTTCCGTTTACGTCATGGCTACTTCCACCTTGATTTCGGCACCCGCCTTCATCCTGTTCAATGCCGTTTCCGGCACGGGAAACACCAGGGCGGGATTCGTGATGGAGATGATCACGCTCGCCGTTTATACGGTCGCCGTTTACTACGGCGTCATCGTGCTCAAGCCGGACGTGGCTCTCTGCTGGTTTTCCGAACATATTTACGGGCTCGTCCTCATTTCCCTGACATGGTGGTACCTCAAGAGCGGCAGATGGCGCGGCAAGAAGGTTTGATGGCAACGGCATCCCTCCGCTTCCCGGAAAACGATGAAAGGGATACCCCATGTTCAAACGGCTGCAACAAGGCGTCGGGCCCCTGTTTGCTGTCCTTGTGCTTTTGAGCAGCATTTACTTGCCGTACCGGCAGGCTCATGACCCGGATTACGATGGTCCCGGAGCGGCATGCACCGAGTCACATCCGGATTTAACGTAGCACGAACCGCCGGACGGCCATGGGAATTCCTGGGCCTCCCTGTGTTCCGGAAACCAGGAGTCATACGCATTTCGGGCAACAGATAATTCTACCTGTTTATGACGCATCAATGTGTTCATTGATGATTTGGCGGCCGAATGCAAGGAGTGGAGTTTGCCGACGGAGGCGGTCATTCGGCTGTCCTATGATGGTTTTCTGGCCCCTTTAAGGAAGGAGGCGCTACGTGAATGTTTACACGTTTGGGAAAATTGTATTGCAGGCATTTCTGGCATGCACAGGAGTACTGTTTGTCGGACTCGTGTACATGAGCCTGGCAAGAAAGCCGAGCTGGAAGGGTGCATTTTCCCAGGTTTTGTTCTATCTAGCGTACATTCCTTGTGGCATTTAGGTGAAGGCGTATGCTGCCGCCGATCTTATCCGGAACCATTACGAATATTCCTGGGAGCCGCCGTTCCCGGTGGGGAGGACGTTTTTCCGGCAGAGGAAGAACTGCGGACTTACGGATTCAAATACAAAAGCTCTTGTGAGGGAGTCCGTTATTATGTGCGGCACGAACAGCTGCGTTGATGCGGATATGTGCTCGGAACGAAAAACATCGTGGCCTCCGTCAATGAGGATGGAGGAAAATATTTGTTTCTGCTCCAAATGCGTTTTTATGACCAGCATCATGATGAATCATCCCGCTTTATCCCTGTTGCGCCCAGGAGATTTTGGCAGATCTTCCCGCCATTTTTCCCGCCTGAATGATCGTGAATCCCTCAACGGACTTTTCCCTTCTACGTAAAACAGAGGCCTTCTTTTTATGAATGGCCTTACGGCAGGAGCTTCCGGAAAAGACGCAGCCGAGAATAGCCCTATCCGGCCATTGCAAAATCCCGCCCTATTGCGGATTTTCGCACAAAAAAGCCCCGCGGCCGCAGCCGCAGGGCGAAAACATAAGCAGGAGATTTTTATTCCTCCCCGGTTGCCTCTTCGGCGTCCCGGTCTTCTTCCTGGGAAGCGTTTCTTCCCTGCTGGGAAACGGCTTTCAGGCTCTGCTTGCGGCGGGATTCCTCCATCATGAAGAATTCGGCGCAGCGGAAGGCGCGGCGGGCGGCTTCGCGGGCAGTCTGGTCGTCCATCAGGGCAAGGCCTTCTTCGGAGACTTCAGCCAGGAACATTTTCCACGCACGGGCGGCGACTTTCTTGCCGTCCAGGTTTTTCAGGGACGCCGTATCCTGCATGGCGGGCTGGCGGTCGTCGGCACCGCCATTGCCTTTTTTGTTGCGGCGGCGGCGCTTGCGCTTGTTGAAAGGAGTATCGGAGCCTCCTCCCACGGTTTCCGGCTGGGCGAAGGGTTCGTTTCCGTGCTGTTCATGGCGTTCCTGCTGGTCCTGATTGCGGTTCGGGCGGTAGGATTCGCGCTTGACCTTGACCGGAGAACCGGATTCGGGCTGTTTTACCGGTTCGGAAACTGCATTTTTCTCAATCTGGGGAGAAGAGGGGGAGGCGGATTCCTGGGTTTTGGCGGGAGCGGGGGCCGCTTCAGCAGCCGGGGACTCCTTGACAGCCGTCTTTTTGGCGGCTTTCACGGTTTTCGTCCTGGCTGCGGTTTTCGCAGCGGATTTGACCGTTTTGATTTTGGTTTTGGGTGCTTCTACGGAAGCGGCGTCAGCTGGCTTTTCTTCAGCCTTGGCGGCAGTCTTTTTAGCCGGAGCCGCCGCCTTTCTGGCGGCAGTTTTCCGGGTAGCCGGCTTTTGGGCGGCGGACGCTTCCGGAGCACTTGTTTCTGATGGTTTTTTAGCCATAAAATTTCAAGTGAAAGGACGGATTATGAATTAATCCCGGAGATTGTCGAGATTTATCACGGAGACTCATCCGGAAGAAGCGGCAAATCTTTCAGAAGGCTCCTGTATTTCTCCGAGTCAAAAGGACGGCCGCCCACCACCATCTCATTGATGACGACTGCCAGTGCCTGCGCTATCAGTTCCAGCGCTTCCTGTTCCTCCAGCTTTTCCTTTCCCGTAAGCCGTTCCAGGCAGCCTTTAACATACGCCGTTTCCGGTGCAGAGAGCTGCTCCTGTACGGCGGGCAGCAGGTCTTCAATCATTTCATCCGGTATTTCCATCGTTCCCGCTTCCGGTGCGTTGTTACATGGCGCCCATGCGGCTGCGGATGACGGACTGGAGTTCCGTTTCAAATTCGCGCAGGTCATCCGCCGTGGGTTCTCCCAGCGTGGCGTCCCAGTTGATGCGGCCCGTCCGGTCAATGTCCCATACGCCCTGGGCGCCGCTCTTGAACAGTACCTTGCCCGCTATCAGGGCATGGGGCGGCGTCACCTCATCCACGCTCACCTGGGTTTTGCCCAGCAGGGGAGAAGGAGCCGGGGCGGCTTCCATTCCGGATTGTTCCGGCTGGGGGGCGGGTTCCGGCTGCCTGAGGTGGATGTCCAGGTCCTGAAGCAGGAAACGGGTATCCATGAATGTAAGCTTCAGCCCCAGTTTTTCATGCAGATTTTTCTGAATGGCGTTCAGGTCAAGGCCTTCTTCCGCCCAGTCCCTGATGGACTGGACCTGTTCCGGAGATAATTGATCAGGGTTAATCATGATATGTGTTTGAGTCAGGATAATGCTTTTTTGTTCGCGGCCAGCCATGCATTCCAGCATGGAATGAATGCGGGTGAAAAGTCCTGCGGGCGGCGTTCCACCCATGCTTGGATTTGCTCCGGGGTGAACCATTGCACGCTGTCCACTTCCGCGGCGGGGAAGCGCACCCTGCCCGTATAGCGGCCTTCATAGAGGGCGACGAATTCCCAGCCGTTGTTTTCTCCGGCGTCAAAGTCCGCAATTCGCCGTAATTCGCAGCCAGTCACGCCCAGTTCCTCTTCCAGTTCCCGGACGGCCGCTTGATCATAATCTTCTCCGGCGTCCAGATGACCGGCGGCGGAAGAGTCCCACCTGCCCGGCTGCCTGTCCTTCCGCATGGACCTTTTCTGGAGCAGCACGGCTCCATGCTTGTTTACCAGGAACATGTGCACGGCACGGTGGCGCAGGTCCATTTCATGAATTTCCCGGCGCGTTCCCGTTCCGGTCATCTGGTTGAGTTCGTCCACCACGTCGAACAGTTCGTCTCCGCTCTGCGCCACGTCCTTGAGAGGGTTGGAGTCATAAGCCCGCGCCAGGTCCACCCATTGCGCCAGATTCAGTTCCTCCGGCCTGGCGGACGGAGAGATTCCCAGAGAAGCGGCTACTTCGTCCCACGGAGGGGAAGGCGGAAGCTGCTTTTTCAATTGTTTGCGCCTCTGGGAAAAGGCTTTTCTCATCAGCTCGTCCATCAGGCGGTCGTCATACGGCGGCAATTCGCGCACCGGACGGGGCGTCAGGAGCATGACGGTGGAGTCAATCCGGGGGCGGGGATGGAACGCTTCCGGCGGAATGGTCTTGAGAGCGCGGGGAATCCAGTTTTTCTGGATGCGCAGGGAAAGGAGACCGAAGGCGTCGTCCTCCGGAGTTGCCAGAATGCGGTCGATGAATTCCTTCTGGAGCATCACGACGGCCCGTTCCACGGGACTGGGCCGGGAGAGAAAGTTTTGCAGAATGGCCCCTCCGGCGGAATACGGCAGGTTGCCCAGGAATTTGACAGGAGCTTCCGCAAAGAGTCCGCGGGGGTCCCAGGAAGCGCCGTCCGCATGGTACACCTCCACATGGGGATCTCCGGCCCAGCGGTTTTTCTGGTATTCCGCCAGGCGGGCGTCAAATTCCACCAGGACCATCCTGCGGCAGAGCGGTGCAGCATGTTCGGTCAAGGCCCCGGTTCCCGGCCCCACTTCCACCACACAGTCTTCCGGCTGGATTTCCAGCTGGTCCACAATCCAGCGGGCCACGTTTTCGTCCGTCAGGAAGTTCTGCCCGAGCGATTTGCTGGGCCGCACGTCGTGTTCTTCCAGAACATTCCTGATCTCAACCGGCTTCATGCGGCAATGTTCTCAAAAACATACATCCGGGACCAGTAAAAAGCGGGGCAGTTTCCGGCATGAAAAGGGGCCTTCCGGAAAACAGCGGAATATCAGGGAAAAAGACTGGTCCGCATTTTGGCATATGGGTTATACTGCCTCCATGCATGCATCCTTTCTAGTCGTGGGAGCCGGGCTGGCCGGATTGACCGCCGCAGAGCAGATCGCCGCCCGGCTGGGGAAGGACTGCCTGGTCATCGACCGCCGGGACCACATCGGCGGCAACTGCCACGATATGCAGGACGAACACGGAGTGCTGGTTCACCCCTACGGCCCCCATTATTTCAGGACGGACAGCGAACGTGTTGTCAACTACCTGAGCCGTTTCACGGACTGGCATCCCGTCCGCTACAGAGTGCAAAGCTGCACGAAGGGCCGTTACTGGTCCTTCCCCGTCAATTTGCGCACTTTTGAACAACTGATGGGCCGCGAATGCACGGAGGAGGAGTTCCGCGCATGGCTGGACCGGGAGCGGGCGCCGGAAGACGGACCGCCCGCCAATTCGGAGGAACTCATGCTCCGTACCGCGGGAAAGACCCTGTACCGCCTGTTTTTTGCTCCCTATACGCTCAAGCAGTGGGGCGTTCCCGCCACGGAGCTGGCCCCTTCCGTCTGCGGACGCATTCCAATCCGCACCAACAGGGATGATTCCTACCTGAAAGAGTCTTTCCAGGCCCTGCCCCAGGACGGGTATGCCGCCATGTTCCGGCGCATGTCCTCTTCCCCCCTGATCAGGATTCTCACTTCCACCTCCTTTGAAGAAGTGAAGAAGCGCATCACCTGGGACCATCTCATCTATACCGGCCCGCTGGACGCCTATTTCAATTATTCCCTGGGCCGCCTTCCCTACCGCAGCCTCCGGTTCGAGAGGGAGCATTTCTCCGCAGACCAGTTGGAGGAACGTCTTCCCGTCTCCGGCAAGGAAGGGTTCTGGCAGCCGGAAATGCAGGTGAATTACCCGGACCCGGCCGTTCCTTGGACCAGAATCGTGGAACTCAAGCACGCCACGGGCCAGCAGGTGGAAGGGAGTACCGTCATCCGGGAATATCCGGATGCCTGGACAACTGAAAAAGAACCTTATTATCCGATCCCTTCCGGGGTTTCGGAACAATTGGCGGAGGCATATCGCAAATTGACAAAACGGGAGAAACATGTCACTTTTATCGGGCGTCTGGCACAATACCGTTACCTGAATATGGACCAGGTGGTCCTTCAGGCCCTGGAATGTGCGGACGCCCTGGCCGGAGGCAGGGACAACCCGGCTTAACAGCATTGATAAGATCATGAAAGTACTTGTAACCGGCGGCGCCGGATATATTGGCTCCCACACGGTACGCCAGCTCGTGAAGACGGGCGCTGACGTAACCGTCCTAGACAACATGGTATATGGACATATCGGAGCCATCGTGGATCCGGAAGTGAAGCTGGTCAAAGGGGACCTGGGCGATGCTTCCGTGGTGTATCCGCTCCTGATGACAGGCAATTTTGATGCCGTGATCCACTTCGCCGCCTACATCAACGTGGGAGAATCCGTCCAGAATCCGCTCAAGTACTATATGAACAATATCGCGCGCCCGCTCGTCCTTCTGGGCGCCATGCAGGCGGCTGGCGTCAAGCGCTTCGTCTTTTCCTCCACCTGCGCCACGTACGGGGTTCCCACCCAGATTCCGATTCCGGAAACGGAAAAGCAGGATCCCATCAATCCCTACGGAAGCTCCAAGTACATGCTGGAAAAGGTATGCAAGGACTGCGACCGCGCCTGGGGCCTCAAGAGTGTTTTCCTGCGCTATTTCAACGCCTCCGGATGCAGTGTGGACGGTCTCATCGGGGAAGACCATGAACCGGAAACCCACCTCATTCCCAACATTCTGCTGACGCTGACCGGGGAGAAGGAATACATTGAAGTTTTCGGGACGGATTATGATACTCCGGACGGCACCTGCATCCGGGACTACATCCACGTGGACGACTTGGCGGACGCCCACCTGAAAGCCGTGGACTACCTGATGAAGGGGGGCTCTACGGAGTGTTTCAACCTGGGCACCGGCCTGGGGCTTTCCGTCCGGGAAATTCTGGAAACCGCTGAAAAAGTCACCGGGAAGAAGATTCCCGTCCGCTACGGCCCCCGCCGGGAAGGAGATCCACCCCGCCTGATCGCCAATCCTGCAAAAGCCAAGGAAATCCTCGGCTGGGAAGCCCAGTGCAAGGACGCGAACAAAATCGTGGAAACGGCCTGGAAGTGGATGACCGGTCCGCACGGCGGCCATTATTGATTTAATTCTCCGTGGATATCATTCTTTTCCCTCCCCGCCCTGGACTTCATGGCGGGGATTTTTTGTTTGCCGCCACCGGGAAAAAACCATTATCCTTACGGAAAATGCCCAAAGAAGGGATTTCATATGAGCCTGCACATGGGAAGCACTGAAAACGCGCTGAAGGAACTGGAAAGACAACGCAGCAGGGAGATGTGGAAGGCAGCGCTGGGCGCTTTCCTCATCATGGCGTTCATCTATGTCGTCATTCCCGTGATACTCATCATTTATTTCGGCGACCTCAAAAACCCGTGAATAACGGCGCCTGCAGATATTCCGGATGAAAAACGCCCGATGATTCATACGCAGGCCCGTTCTGCGAAACGCAGCCATTCGGAACAACCGCAGCACCGGAAAGGCGGAAAAGCTTTCTCCGGGAAGAAGCCGGGAAGCGCAATGCATTTATTACAAGGACGCTTTTCATGCACATCTGGTCATCATGCGAACCATGACAAAACCAGGCTTTTTAAGCTCGGCCCCGGCGGGGGATATTCGTTATACTTCGGGCGAATAGTTTTCCACTGAATGAGCCTCCACATTGAAAGTACCGACGAAGCCCTTGAGGAACTGAAAAAGCAGCGCACCAAGACCCTGGCCGCCGCCATTTCCGTTTCCTTCCTCGGCGTCGCCCTGATGTGCCTTCTGCTCTACCTGGTGCACATCATCGCCGCCATTCCGGAAGATCCTCCCATGGTCGCCTACGCCACCCAGGAAGGCGACAATCCGGACATCGACACTCCGGAGGTTACCCAGACCACCCAGCGGCCCAGCAGTTCCTCCGCCGCGGCCCAGGTGAAGGTTATTGCCGCCGTGGCTTCCGCGGACGTAGCCGTGGTGAATCCGGACATTGACGTAGAAATCCCCACCGAGGAACTTTCCACGGGCATCGACATCGGCGACGGTTTCGGCATCGGGACCGGAGACGGGGACGGCGGAGGCATTCCCGGCATCGTGTCCAAGCGCTGCGACCTGAACGACCGCATGAAGCGCATCACGGAGAACGGGGGCACCCCGCAGTGCGAGGAAGCCGTCGTCAAATCCCTCCGCTGGCTCCAGAAGCAGCAGAACAAGGACGGTTCCTGGGGCGGCACTCCCCATAATTACAAGTGTTCCATGACGGGGCTCGCCCTGCTGGCCTATCTGGCCCACTGTGAAACACCGCTTTCCGAGGAGTTCGGAGAAAGCGTGCTCAAGGGCATTTCCTTCCTTGTGGACCAAGGCATGAAGGCTCCCGTTCTTTCTCTCGTCCCGCAGAGAAACGAGGTCAGCTACGACCATGCCGTGGCCACCTACGCGCTCTGTGAAGCGTACACCTTCTGCAAGCAGATGGACATTCCCTCCATCTCCAATCTGGAAAAGGTCGTCGTGAAGGCCGTGGACAAGATTCTGGATAACCAGAATGTGGACGGCGGCTGGGCCTACAATTACAATACCAGGGCCGGAGCCCACACGGACCTTTCCGTCACCGGATGGAACGTACAGGCTCTGAAAGCCGCAGAACACGGCGGCATCAAGCCCACCAAGGGCGAAATCCGCACCGCCCTGCGCAAGGCCGCCATGTACTGCCGCAAGTGCAGCAAGCCGGACGGCCTGTTCACCTACATGCAGGAAGGCAGGGAAGACGCGACTGCCCGTCCGTCCCTGGTGGGTGTAGGGGTGCTGTCCCTCCAAATGTGCGGCAGCGGCTCCGACAGCGCCGCACGCAAGGGACTGGACTGGATGCTCAAGAATACCAACAAGCCTTTCAACTGGAGGGCGAACAACACCTCTTCCAATCTCTACCAGCATTACTACGGCGTGCAGGCGGCCATGAACCGCGGCGGGGACGTGTGGACGGCTTACAACAGGGCTTTCCGCGACGCCACCCTGGGAGCGCAGGCTTCCGACGGCAGCTTTGCCCCCAACGGGTTCCCCGGTCCCGGCGGCCTGGTGAACAGCAACGGGGGCACCATCAACGACAAGATTTACCGCCAGTGCCTGGCCACGCTGATGCTGGAGGTTTATTACAGGTTCCTGCCGGGTACGGGAGAAGGGACCAGAAATTCCTAATCTGATTGACAGACCGCCGTGTCTGGTTTTAGTATGTTGCCAGCCTTGTGAACAGCAAGGCTTGCAGCACACTTTTGCATGTCGGCAACTCTCCGTTTTTCAAGGATGAAAAGGAGTTTGCCGTAGCATCAACCAGACACGTCTCTCCATGAGCCTTCATATTGAAAGTACCGACGAAGCCCTTGAGGAACTGAAAAAGCAGCGCACCAAAACCCTGGCCGCCGCTATTTCCGTTTCCTTCCTCGGCGTCGCCCTGATGGGCCTTCTGCTCTACCTGGTGCACATCATCGCCGCCATTCCGGAAGATCCCCCCATGGTCGCCTACGCCACCCAGGAGGGCGACAATCCGGACATCGACACTCCGGAGGTTACCCAGACCACCCAGCGGCCCAGCAGTTCCTCCGCCGCGGCCCAGGTGAAGGTCATTGCCGCCGTAGCTTCCGCGGACGTGGCCGTGGTCAACCCGGATATTGAAGTGGAAGTCCCCTCTGAAGAACTTTCCACGGGCATCGACATCGGCGACGGTTTCGGCATCGGGACCGGAGACGGGGACGGCGGAGGCATTCCCGGCATCCTTTCCAAGCGCTGCGACCTGAACGACCGCATGAAGCGCATCACGGAGAACGGGGGCACCCCGCAGTGCGAGGAAGCCGTCGTCAAGTCCCTCCGCTGGCTCAAAAAGCAGCAGAACGGCAACGGTTCCTGGGGCGACGGACAGTTCAAGGCGTCCATGACCGGAATTACCCTGCTGGCCTATCTGGCGCACTGTGAAACCCCGCTTTCCGAGGAGTTCGGAGAGAACGTGCTCAAGGGCATTTCCTTCCTTGTCGATCTGGGGATGAAAAACCCGGTTATTTCCGAACAGCCCGGCCTGAAGGAAGTCTGCTATGACCATGCCGTGGCCACTTACGCGCTCTGTGAAGCGTACACCTTCTGCAAGCAGATGGACATTCCCTCCATTTCCAATCTGGAACGAGTCGTCGTGAAGGCCGTGGACAGGATTCTGGACGCCCAGTGCCCCAACGGAGGATGGGCCTACAGCTATACAGAATCAATCCGAACATCGACCTTTCCGTCACCGGATGGAACGTGCAGGCCTTGAAGGCCGCGGAACACGGCGGCATCAAGCCCACCAAGGGCGAGATCCGCACCGCCCTGCGCAAGGCCGCCATGTACTGCCGCAAGAACGTCATGCCCGACGGGAAATTCTCCTACAAGGAAAACGGAGAAAATCCCCGTTCCTCCCTGGTGGGCGTGGGCGTGCTCTCCCTGCAAATGACCGGCAACGGTTCCGACAGCGCTGCGCGCAAGGGACTGGACTGGATTAAGAACAACGTCAAGACCCTGGAATGGGGCAAGGGTTCCGGTACGGAGAACGTCAAGAGCAACCTTTACATGCACTATTACTGCGTGCAGGCGGCCATGAACCGCGGCGGGGATGTATGGGCCTCCTACAACAAGGCTTTCCGCGATGCCGTTCTCGGCGGCCAGAAGCCGGACGGCAGCTTCAGCAACAACGATACGGGCTATGCCGAATGCCTGAGCGGAAAGTCCAAGAATATCTACCGCCAGTGCCTGGCCACATTGATGCTGGAAACCTACTACCGCTTCCTTCCCGGGACGGGTGAAGGAACCAAGAATTCCTGACGGGATTCATCAGTTTTCCCACAGCCGCCTTTCCTCCGGGAAAGGCGGCTTTTTCTTTGCCTCCGGCCTCTTCCGGAAGCCGTCCCCGGAGCCATGCAGGCGTGGAACATATCCTCCGCATAAGTAACAATTTAGTAACAACACTCTTATTACAAGCTAATTATAAATTTTAATCTTGCTCATGAAATATTTTGGAGAGATGGTGGGATCAATAACCAACCCATCTATTCATGAGCCTGCATATTGAAAGTACAGAAGAAGTCCTGGCAGAATTAAAAAGGCAGCGCGCCAAATCCCTGGCTGCCGCCATCTCCGTCTCCTTTCTCGGCGTTGCCCTGATGGGGCTCCTGCTCTATCTGGTGAATATCATCACCGCCATTCCGGAAGAACCTGCCGTCACCGTGTACCCGATGGAGGAAAGAAGAGGCGAGGACCCCATCAAACCGGAAATAACCCGGCCACAGCGTCCCAGCAGCCCCCACCAGAAATCGGAAGTAAGAATCGTCGTCTCCACCGCCACTACGGACGTCCCGATCAACAATCCGGAAATTGACGTGGAAATTCCCTCCGATACCTTTTCCGAAGGCCTGGAATTCGGGGACAATATCGGCTTTAACAACGGAAAGGGCCCCGGCGGATACGAGCCGGACGACATTACTCTTTCCAAACGCTGCGATTTGAACGACCGCATGAAGCGCATCACGGAGAACGGAGGCACCCCGCAGTGCGAGGAAGCCGTCGTCAAGTCCCTCCGCTGGCTCCAGAAGCAGCAGAACAAGGACGGTTCCTGGGGCGGAGGAGGACAGAATTACAAGTGTTCCATGACGGGGCTCGCCCTGCTGGCCTACCTGGCCCACTGTGAAACCCCGCTTTCCGAAGAGTTTGGAGACAGCGTGCTCAAGGGCATTTCCTTCCTCGTGGACCAGGGCATGAAGGCTCCCGTCCTTTCCCTGGTTCCCCAGATGAACGAGGTCAGCTACGACCATGCCATCGCCACTTATGCCCTTTGCGAGGCGTATGCTTTCTGCAAGCAGATGGACATTCCCTCCATCTCCAATCTGGAACGGGTCACCGTGAAGGCCGTGGACAGAATTCTGGACGGACAGAACAATAACGGCGGCTGGGCCTACAATTACAACACCAGAGCCGGAGCGCACACGGACCTTTCCGTCACCGGATGGAACGTGCAGGCCCTGAAGGCCGCGCAACACGGCGGCATCAAGCCCACCAAGGGCGAGATCCGCACCGCCTTGCGCAAGGCCGCCATGTACTGCCGCAAGACTGCGATGCCAGACGGCCTGTTTTCCTACCAGGAAAACGGCAAGGAACCCCGTCCGTCCCTGGTGGGTGTGGGGGTGCTGTCCCTCCAGATGTGCGGCAGCGGCTCCGACAGCGCCGCGCGCAAGGGACTGGACTGGATGCTCAAGAGCACCAACAAGCCTTTCAACTGGAAGGCGAACAACACCACCTCCAACCTCTACCAGCATTACTACGGCGTACAGGCGGCCATGAACCGCGGCGGGGACGTGTGGACGGCTTACAACAGGGCTTTCCGCGACGCCACCCTGGGAGCGCAGGCTTCCGACGGCAGCTTTGCCCCCAACGGGTTCGGAGGCCCCGGCGGCAACGTTCAAACAAGCCAGAACCGCCATGCCAACGACAGGATTTACCGCCAATGCCTGGCCACGCTGATGCTGGAGGTTTATTACAGGTTCCTGCCGGGTACTGGAGAAGGGGCCGGAATGGCCTTCAACCGTCCGGTTTTGTGACGGTCCGTCAATTATCGCCCCTTCCTGCGGACAGGCCCGCCTATACCCCCATGCATCTTAAATCCTGACTTGACCGGCGCTGCTTCTCTTGTTATTCATACGGTTTCCATTATCCAATAACGTGAATAACAATTCTTCCATCCTTTTCGGCCGTTTTGACGAGTTCCTGTGGATTCGGTGCTCCGGCCGCGGCAGTTTTTCCAACAGCCCCACGGTGAAGTCGCTGGGGGACGAATACATCGCCTCCGGAGGACGCCTGATTGTGATTGATCTGGAAACATGTTCCGGCATTGATTCCACCTTCATGGGAACCCTGGCGGGGCTGGCCCGCAGGCTGATGCCCATTGACGGAGCCGTGCAAATAGCCTCCCCAAGCGAACGCTGCCTTTCCGCTTTGGAAAGTCTGGGACTGGACGCCCTGCTGAGCATTGAACCGCCCACCGCCCCCTGGCGGGGCAAAGTGGAGCAAATACGCGCCAACCTCGGTACGGAGACAACCCCCGCCGTTCATCTGGACGCCAGGGACCAAACCCTCCACGTTCTCGACTCCCACCTGACTCTGAGCGAGCTGAGCGAAGAGAACGAAGAAAAATTCCGCAATGTGACCGACTGCCTCAAGGACGAGCTGAAGAGGCAGAAAGACCAGTAAATCCTCCTCTCCGGATATGGATATGAGTTCCCTGGCCTCCCTGTACAGGAGCGCCCTGTCCGCCAGTGAAACAGATTCCGTCCGGGAACGGGCCGGTTCGCGGCATTCCGCATTGCCGGATGAACGCACGCTTCAGCTCCTGCTGCTGGAAGGCAGGTTCGGTTTTTCCTTCACGGACGATCTCGGAAGATCCGTCCGTATTCTGGACTGCGGGGACTGGAACAAGTCCGCCGGACCGGATTTTCTGAATGCCCGCATTCAACTGGACGGTGTTCCGTACACGGGAGACATGGAACTGGATTCCGCTCCGGAAGACTGGGAACGCCACAACCACGGCTCCAACTCCGCATTCGACGGCGTCATCCTGCACCTTGCCTGCACCCCGAGCCGCAAGGAATGGTTCACCCGCAATTCCCGGCATGAACGCATCCCTCTGGCCGTCATTCCGGCATCCATGCTGAATGGCACGGAAGCCTTACCAGCCGCCGCTCCGGACCGTTCCTGCCGCCATGCGGAGGTTCTGGAAACGATGCCTGCCGAACAGTTGGAAATCCTGCTGCAATCCGCGGCGGCCTACCGCTTCCAGCTCAAGCACCGCCGGCACACGCAACGGGGCGGACTGGCAGCGCCCTCGCAGCTTTTATACGAAAACCTGGCGGAGACGCTGGGCTACCACGCCAATAAAAACGCCATGCGTCACCTGGCGCAGCGGGCGCCCCTGCATGCGCTCCGGGATTGTCCCGAAGCCCTGCTCTTCGGCACCGCGGGCTTCCTGGTTCCCGTTCTTTCCGATTCCTGCACGCCGGAAGCCATAGCCCATCATAAAAGGCTGTGGGAGCAATGGTGGCCCCTGCGCGAGCATTTTGAACTGGCGCCGGAACGCATGTTCCCCTGGACGCTGTCGGGCAGCAGGCCAGCCAATCATCCCCAGCGGCGCATCGGCGCCCTGGCAACTATCGCCGCCGATTTTTCCGCCTTCCAGCGGCTTTGCACTCCCGACCATCTGGATGACCTGGCGGATTATCTCTCCTCCCTGAAACATCCGTACTGGAGCAGCCATGTCACGCTGCCTTCCGCTCCTTCCAAAAGTCCCATGGCCCTGATGGGCCGCGACCGCATTCAGGAATTCATTATCAACCATATTCTGCCGGGGGAAGGCTCCGAACGAGCGTGGAAACTGTATCTGACGCGCCCAGGTCCCCAGGCGGGGGCCAGAGTTCTTTCCATCCACCAGCGCCTTCTGGGAAAGAGAAAAGATGCGGCCGCATTCCTGAAGAGGGCATGGCATCACCAGGCTCTTCTCCAAATTCATGAAGACCTGTGTTTCCGGCATTCCTGCTGCGTCTGCTCCCTGCTGGAGCATATGAAGGGGGCCTGAACGGGCCGCATCCTTTTTTTCTGCTGTGCCCGGTCTCCGGAGAAGGCGGCTCAGCGAAAAACCGGAACGGCCATCCAGCGCGGAACAGACCGGATTCCGCAGGTTCAAGTGCAGCTCATCAACGGAACGGCCTCTGAAAAAACGGCGGGTACTTCCGCAGAATACCCGCGCCGTCCGGGTATAAAAAGGCTCCGCAGCCGCCAGGTCCACGCACAAACCTTGACAACTGCGGAGCCGTGCTTACACACACTTATTCATCCAACAAAAAGCCTTATGAGGCCTCCTCCATCAGGAATGGTGGAAGGAGGTGCCTTCTTCCGCAGTCATCGGCGAGGTGACCGGGTGTTTCTCGAAGAAATCGATCATGCGCTTGTAGTCTTCCAGGAAGAGGTCTGCCAAGTCCTTGGAGAAGCCCTGGCGAACCATCACGCGCATCACGACCGTATTCTGGCAATCCGCAGGCAGCGTGAAGGCAGGCACCTGCCAGCCACGCGTCCTGAGCTTGTCGGAAAGGTCGAAGAGGGTGTAATTCGTCTTTTGCCCGTCCTTGATGAAGAAACAGGCGGCGGGGATGCCTTCCTTGGGATCGCCCGTGCAAATGAATTCGTACGGTCCCAGCTTGGCTATTTCCGATGAAATGTACTGCGCCACGTCATATGCCTGGGTATGGATATTGGTATATCCTTCCTTGCCTAGGCGAATGAAGTCGTAATACTGGCAGATGATCTGGCCGGCAGGGCGGGAGAAGTTGATGGCGAAGTTGGGGATTTCCCCGCCAAGATAGTTCACGTTGAAGATCAATCCTTCCGGCAGTTCGGAAGTGTCTCTCCACACCACCCAGCCGCAGCCGAGGGGGGCCAAGCCGTATTTGTGGCCGGACGTGCTGATGGATTTCACGCGGGGGACGCGGAAGTCAAAGGCAATGTCCGGAGCGCAGAAGGGAGCCAGGAACGCGCCGCTGGCGCCGTCCACATGGATGTCAATGTTAATGCCGGTCTTGGCTTCATAGTCATCCAGGGCCTTGGCGATGTCCGCCGGGAATTCATAAGCGCCCGTGTAGGTCACGCCAAAGGTGGGCACCACCACGATGGTGTTTTCGTCTACCTGTTCCAGCATACGTTCAACGTCCATTTTCCATTTGCCGGGGGCCATGGGGATTTCACGCATTTCAATGTCCCAGTAGCGGCAGAATTTGTGCCAGCAGATCTGCACGGGGCCGCATACGAGGTTGGGCTTGTCGATCGGCTTGCCGGCAGCCTTGCGGCGGGCGCGCCATCTCCACAGGGCAGCCATGCCGCCGAGCATGCACGCTTCACTGGAACCGATGGTGGAGCAGCCGATGGGCTTTTCATCCTGATTTACATTCCACAGATTGGCAAGAATGGCGGCGCAGCGCATTTCAATGGCCGCCGTCTGCGGATATTCATCCTTGTCAATCATGTTTTTGTTGATGCTGATGTTCATCAGCATCCTCACCTGCTTTTCATCCCAGGTCTGGCAGAAGGTTGCCAGGTTCTGGCGGGCGTTGCCGTCCAGCATCAATTCATCGGACACGAGCTGGTAGGCATCCTCTGGACGCATGGCATAGTCGGGAAATTGAGTCTTGGGCAAAATATTGTCCGCCTCCGGAGAACCGAAAATGGAGTTCTCGGCACGAGCGGTATCGGGTTTCTGATTTGGAGCAAACATGACGGTATGTATTTTTTCATTTACGGGAAAGCCCGGTCAGGCTTCCCACATACATGGATAGAAGCCCGCAAGCCGGGAAGCGTTCATATTTCCATTGTCATTCCCCTTGTCATAACTTTTCAATCAGAATACATGAACAAGAATTCATTTATTTATCATTTATTATTAAAAATCATATAATTACAATTTTATTATTATTTATTATATAAATTCTAATTGCACTCTATGTATGACACAAACTTTTATCTAACAAAAAATGTGTCGCGACATTTTCAATTTCAACGGCCAACCGGAAATGGATGGCGGTTTTCCTTCCGGAATCACGCGTCATTGCGTGAGAAAATTCATGGTGTAAAGACTCCTACCATTCCAGACGCCGGATCTATCACGCAAAAAGCCCACCCACCCGGGCGCACGTGATCCCGTGCCAATCTGGACATCAAACAAAGAACCTTATACCGCATATTCATGAAACCAAAATTAGCAGTATCCGCCATCCTGTTCCTCATGGCCTCTTCCCTGATGCAAACGGGGACGGCCCAGCAGAGTGAAGACCTTTACCAGGGCACCGTCACTGCCCGGCAGGAAACAGACGGAAATATTACCTACAATTTGAAGGAAAACCTGTCTTTTGAAAACTTCCAGACAAACGACGGCGTTTACGCAGGCAGCGTTTTCTTCAACCAAACCACGGATCCTGCTACGGCCCCCAATACGTCCGTCATGACGTTTGGCGGCACGGGAATGTCCATGAGTTTTGAAAATTGTTCCTCCGTCCACAGCGACCGCTGGACCAACGATAATGAAGGAGGGGGCGCGATCCGCGCGGAAATGCTCGTCTTCACGGACATGGGGGATCTTTCCTTCAACGGCAGCAAGTCCATCGTGAATGCCGACACCAACGCCGGTGGAGCCGTGAACGTGCGCGGAGATGCCACCTTTTCCAACATGGGCAACATCTCCTTCACCAACAATGAGCTGGGAGACAGCGCCGCACAGGGGCAGGCCCTGGGGGGTGCCCTGTTTGTGAAGGGTACAATCACTTTCGAGAATACCAAGTCCATTCTGTTCAGCGGGAATACCACCGGGCATTCTCCGACAAGCGCACACGCCAACATAGGAGGGGCTATCTATGCCGGAGCCAATGATTCCTCCTCCTCCAACATGAAGACTTACATTCCCGAAGGTGAAGATGCCATTACCTTCCGGGGTATTGGCGGAGACATTATCTTTGAAGACAATTCCGCGTGGATGGCCGGAGCCATTTATGCCTATGCGGGCACCGTGGACGGCCAGGAAGGGACCGGAGGCGGCATGACGATAAACGGCGTCACAGGAGACGTTATTTTCAGGAACAACCGGGCGGACGCCGGTGACAAGGCCTCCGATTACAACGGCAATTTCGGAGCCATTTACAGCGGCCAGGACATGGACATCTTCAACGTGCAAGGAGACCTGCGCTTTGAAGGCAATCACGCCAGCAACAGCGCCGGAGCATTCCGCGTCAGCGGAAGCTTCAACCTCGACAATGTAGGCTCCATCACCTTCATCGGCAACCACGCGGAAAAGAGCTATGCCGTTGGCATGATTGACGAAAACTGGAACGTCACCAATACGGGAGATATCACTATTTCCGGAAATAGTTCAGGCGTGCAAATGGGCGGCGTGGCCGTCTTCGGCAACACCACGTTTTCCAACAACGGCGACATCACCGTGGAAAACAACACCACCGCCGGCTCCAACGGAGCGCTCCGCCTTTACGGAACGTTCAGCGTTACGGATGCAGGAAATATTTCCATTTCCGGAAACAGCGCGGGCAACTACAATGGAGCCATCGAGGTGAATGGCGATGCGTCCTTCACCCGAACCGGAAACATTAACCTGGATCATAATACGGCAGGTTATCATTACGGCGTGGGGCAGTTCCACGGAAACCTTGTCTTTTCCAATACGGGAGACATCTCCATTTCCGGAAACAAGTCCACGGATTACGGCTACGGAGCCCTGCTAGTGGACGGACGAACGTCCTTCGTCAATACAGGAAAGGTCACCATCTCGGGAAACTCGGCCAAGTGGGACGTAGGCGCGCTTCAGACAGCCAACGGGCTGGAATTCATCAACAACCGCGGCGGCGTACTCATTGAGAACAACTCCGTTGACGGTGCTGCAGGGGCCATGCTCCTTTATTACAAGGATGCCGTCTTCTCCGCAGACCAGGGAGATATCATCGTGAAAGGCAACACGGAAAAACGCGGAGGGAACAACCCTATTCTGAACTCTCTTGTATTCGGAACCAACGGAAGCATTTCCATGGACAGCGTGGTACTCCGTGCCCAGGAAGGAAGGACAGTCACTTTTTATGACCCCTTCCGCAATAAAGGCGACGGAGCGGAATATGACAACATCGTCTATGACTTCAACAAGTCCGAAGACGTGGATACCGCTCCCTATGAGGGAACGGCTCCTGAATTCAGCGGAACCATCCGCTTTTCGGGGGAGGAGGCGGACAAGCTGATCACCCAGGCCGCAGGAGAATCTGAGGAAGAGTGGCAGAATCGCCTGGCGGAATCTAAGTACTTCAATGTTTCCGGAAAAACGACGCTGTACGACGGCACCCTGATCCTGGAAAACGGCGTCACATACGGCAACAGCGATTTGGCCAAGAATTCCTCCTTCACCATCAACAAGGGCGTTCTGGAAATCACGGGCAACAGCTCCGTGAACAGCAAAGCCATCGCCTTTGCAAAGGGAGCTACCCTGAGGGCTGGCCGCGGTGCGGTCTTCCGCGGTGACACAATCGATTTCAGCAAGGGCGTCATCTTCGACCTGCGCCCCTTCATGGACGATTACAGCTCCGGTCTGAGCATTGAACAGGCCAATTCCCACACGCTCGGCGGCTTGATGGGCGTGGCCGACACTCTGGACGACTACGCTCACGAGCGCTGGGCAACCAAGCAGAGATTCCTGGCACTTTCCTACACCGATGGCACGGAAGGCAACAGAACGAACGATTTCGACGACATTTATTCTACCACTACAGGAACGAATGTAGTCGAATCCTCCTACACGTATGAAGGCTACTGGACCAAGGAATGGGAAGACACGGACGGCGATGGCATTGGCGACCAACTGTACGCGGTCTGGAACCCCACCGGCGGCATTGAAGATATTCTGCCGGAGCTGGCCGGCGCGGACATAGGCAATTCCATGTGGAGCTCCGCTTCCAACATGAAGTCCGTTTCCAACGCCGCCCTGGGCAAAGTGGGGATCACCCGCTTCCTGCTGGGACCCAAGAATAATTTCTGGGTCAACGGTCTGGGCGATTTCACCTATCATGCCACCAGAAACGGCATTGACGGCTACGATTACAACGGCGGTGGCTACGCCGTGGGCGCCGACCGCAGGTTCACGCCGAACACTATCCTGGGCGCCGCCTTCGGCAACCTGTACGGCAAGAACAAGAGCCGCACGTGGATCAGCGAAGTGGACCAGACGTCCTACGTGGCCCTGCTCTACGGAGCATGGAGAAGGCAGATATCTCCCGGCAACATGCTGAATATCCAAGGAACCCTGGGCTACGGCTGGACCCGCAACAAACTGGATTCCTACTATTCCGGCGGCTCGTCCAACGGCAAATGGGAAAACAGGATGGGCTTCGCCACCCTGCAGGCCACCTGGGACCACAAGCTGAACAAGGGATGGACGCTGTCCCCGTTCCTGGGAATCGAGTACACCCAGGTGAATCAGAATTCCTTCACGGAAACGGGATATGATCCCCGCCATTTCGACAGGGGAGACCTGAAGAACCTGAGCCTCCCCGTGGGTGTGGGAATCAGCAAGTCCCTGCAATTCAGCAACGGAGTCCTGTGGGTGAACAGCCTGGCCGTGAGCTACGTTCCCGACGTGGTCCGCGACAATCCGGAAACCCGCGCCAGACGCCTGATGAACGATTTTTCCTGGACTGCCAGGGGGTCCCGCCCGGACCGCAACGCCGTGCGCGTCAATTACAACAGCACTGTGGTCATCAATCCGCGGTGGACGGCCTACGGCGGTTATGAATTTGAAGGCAGAAGCAAGTCAACCTACCACCGGGTCAACGCCGGGGTAAGCTACGCCTTCTAAGTCGCAAACAACGGGGCTGGGAGAGTGCTTCCTCCCAGGCCCACAGCCCCAACCCCGAATCACCGGGATGCAGCTCCTATGGAACTGCATCCCGTTTGATTTTCCATGCGCCCCCGCAAGCAAAACCGCCAGTTCCACAAATACTGTCAGAACGTTTATGAATAGCGGCATGAAACCATGGCGCGGCAGGGTCCGTTTGACATGGTTATATGCGGAAATTAGAATGGTGGAAAATTCAGCAGTTGCGCCTTTGGCAAATGAGGAGTACTTAATTAATCAAAATTGGACGCGGTATGAATATAAGGATAGCCGACATGGAAGACAGGGATTCCCTGTTGCTGGAACAGCTCCTGAACGTCTGGGAAAACTCGGTCAGGGCAACGCATTTTTTTCTGGCAGAAGCGGATATGGAAGATATCAAAAAATATGTTCCTCAAGCATTGAGAGATATTTCTCATTTGATTGTCGCAGAGAATGGCCAGGGCGTTCCCGCAGCGTTCATGGGGATAGAGGGGCAAAAGCTGGAAATGCTGTTTATTTCTCCGGAAGAAACGGGGCGGGGATTGGGAAGGAAGCTGCTTCAGTACGGTATGCAGAATTTCGCTATCAATACACTGGGAGTCAACGAACAAAATCCGCAGGCCAAGGGATTTTACGAACACATGGGATTCCAGGTTTACAAAAGAACGGATCACGACGAACAAGGTAATCCGTACCCTGTTTTATACATGAGATTGGTTTAACAGGTTTGCTCTGAAAAACGGTGGAGTTTTCATTCCTCCGGAGGGAATGGCCGGAAGAAACGCGAAAAGGGAATCCGTCTTTTTCACATGGAGGAATGCTCCGTTCACGCCCGGCAGACTGGGAAGTCAAAGCCACCGGAGGTCCTCTTGCACTCGGATGGCCGCCATGCCCCCACGGCTGCCTTTTTTATTTCCGAAGGGTCTTCCCCGGGAATAAACCGTCTTTCCCCATTATTTGCATGGAGCTTCCAGCATGTATAAAACGTGCGGATGGAGAGGAGAGGACGCAGACACTTTCGGATGGTTGAATTCCGCCGTTTTTTTCATTCCGGCGCGCCGCATCACGGCTTGTGAAGGATGGTTCACACAGGCGGCGAAGGAGTACACCCGGTCAAATCCCAGGCGGGAAAATCCGTATTCCAGGCACGCCACGGCTCCTTCCGTGGCATAACCATACCCCCAGGCTTCCGGCACCAGCCGCCAGCCTATTTCCACGCAGGGGGTGAATTCCGCCTCAAATTCCACCCAATGGAAGCCCAGAAGGCCGATGAGGGCGCCGGAGGATTTAAGCTCCACGGCATACAGGCCATAGCCCTTTTCATCCAGCTCTGCCCGCATGCGGTCCCACATGGAGCGGGATTCCTCCTCCGTCAACACGGAAGGGAAGAAGCGCATCACCAGGGGGCTGGCGTTCATGGCCGCAAAAAAGGGCCAGTCCGCTTCCTCCCACGCCCGGAATTTCAAACGGGCCGATTCCGGAAATACATGCGGTTCCTTTTTCACGAATTCAGGTTTTTCAGTTGTACATGGAGAGTTCCGTTTCCAGCGCGGCACAGCGGTTGACGCGGAATTGCTCGTCCAGCTCCAGAATCCGGCTGTGCCCCAGGCTGTCCTTGATGGTGAGGTTGACCTTGCCGCGGCCAGGATATTTTTTCAGGATGTTCCGGATATGTTCCAAGTTTTCCCTGGTGTGGCGCAGGGGACTGACAATGATGTTCAGCGGCCCCTGGTCTCCGGATTTGGTTCTGCGCTTTTTCCCGCCCAGCGGGTCAATGCCCTGGGCGGCCACGCTCTTGGAGGAGGTGCGGTCGTCCTCCCGGATGTTGGCGCGCACGGCCACGAAGACGCCGGGTTCCAGGCCGCCTTCCATTTCCAGGGCTTTTTCATAGACGTCCGACCACAGAAGCACTTCCACGCTTCCGGTAAAGTCTTCCAGGGTCAGGATGGCGAATTTCCTTCCCGCCTTGCTGATTTTGGGAATGACAGAGCGCACCATGCCGGCAATCTGGTGCTTCTGCTTGAGTTCGTGGGATTCCAGGGAGTCTATGAGGCCGATGCGCGTGTATTTTTCCGCATCAATGACACCGCGCATGGAATCCAAGGGGTGCCCGCAGAAGTAGGCGCCCAGCAAGTCTTTTTCATCAGTCATGCGCTGTTCCTTGGGCCATTCCGGAACGGGAGGCTCATCTTTTACCCTGGGGGCCTCAAAGGTCATGTCAAATAGGGAGCCCTGCCCCAGCGCCTTGTCCTTGTGCACCTGGGAGGCGCCGCTGAGGGCCAGGTCCACGCGCTCGAACATGACGGAACGCGGTTCCAGCGTCCAGTCCAGCGCACCAGCGCGAATCAGGGATTCCAGAATTTTCTTGTTGACGGATTTGGAGTCCAGCCTGTTACAGATGTCCTCCATGCTGGTGAATTCCCCGTTCCTGTTCCGCTCTTCCAGAAGAATCTGCATGGCGCCTTCACCCACGTTCTTGATGGCGGCCAGGCCGTAGCGCACGGCCAGCTTGCCGGAAGGCGTTTCTTCAGGAGTGAATTTGAGCATGGATTTGTTCACGTTGGGCGGCAGGATTTCAATGCCCATGCGGTTGGCCTCCTGGATGAACACGCCGATTTTGTCGTTATTCACTTCATTGGACATCAGGCCGCAGAGGAATTCCACGGGGAAGTGGGCCTTGAGATAGGCCGTCCAGTAGGAGATGTGGCCGTAGCAGGCGGAGTGGGATTTGTTGAACCCGTACCCGGCGAATTTTTCAATTTTGTCAAAGATGGCCGTGGCCGTTTTTTCGTCAATCTGGTTGGTTTTCCAGCATCCTTCCACAAAGTGGGCCTTTTCCTTGGCCATTTTCGCGGGGTCTTTCTTACCCATGGCGCGCCGCAGAAGGTCGGCGCCGCCGAGCGTGTAGCCCGCCAGCAGCTTGGCCGCGGCCTGCACCTGTTCCTGGTAGATCATCACGCCGTAAGTTTCTCCGCTGACCTGCTCCAGCAGGGGGTGTTCATATTCCACCTTCCGGATGCCCTTCTTGACCTCGATCATTTCATCCATGAACTGCATGGCTCCCGGACGGTACAGGGCCAGCAAGTCAATGATGTCTTCAATTTTCTGGATGCCATACCTCCGGCAGGTATCCACCATGCCGCCGGATTCCAACTGGAACACACCCATCGTGTCCCCCCTGTTGAGCAGGTCCAGTGTTTCACGGTCGTCCAGGGGCACGTCGTCCAGTCTGAATTCCGGAACGCGCCAGCGGGCGTATTCCTCCGCGTCGTGCATGACGGTGAGGGTTTTCAGCCCCAGAAAGTCCATTTTCAACAGCCCCACTTCATAAATGGCGCTCATGTCGCACTGGGCGACGACGGCGGCGTGGGGATCGGAAAGGTCGTCACGGGTCAGGGCCACGTGTTCGTCCAGGGGACGGTCACCGATAACGACGCCTGCGGCGTGCACGCCCACGTTGCGTATCAGGCCCTCCAGGCGGGTCGCGTACCCCCAGAGTTCCGTGTACGCTTCATCGGACGCAATAAGGTCGCGCAGTTCCTCATTGCTTTTATAGCTGGATTGCAGCGTCACCTTGGGCCCCGTTTCAATCAGCTTGGAGATGCGGTCGCCGTCGGCATAAGACATGTCCATCACGCGCGCCACGTCCCTGAGAACGGATTTGGCGCCCATGGTGCCGTACGTGATGATATGGGACACGGCGCGCTCCCCGTATTTCTGCCGTACGTAGTCAATCACCTCCGGACGGCGCGTCTGGCAGAAGTCAATGTCGATATCCGGCGGGCTCACGCGCTCCGGATTCAAGAAGCGTTCAAAGATGAGGCCGAAGCGCAACGGGTCGATGTTCGTGATTTTCATGGCGTACGCCACCAGAGAGCCGGCGGCGGAACCGCGGCCGGGCCCCACGGGAATATCGTGGTCCTTCGCCCAGTTGATGAAGTCCGCCGTAATCAGGAAGTAGGAAGCGAACTTCAACTGGTTGATGATACCCAGTTCATAGTCCAGGCGGGCGCACAGTTCCTTGTCCGCGGCCACGCGCTCCTTGCCGTACCGTTCTTCCAGTCCCTTGTAGCACACCTTGCGCAGGTATTCCTCGCGTGTGGAGCCGTCCGGCGTGCCGAATTCGGGGTATTTTTCCGTGCTGGTGGAGTCCAGCTTGATCGTGACATTGCAGCGCTCCGCGATTTTCAGCGTGTTTTCCAGCGCGTCCGGATAGTCCTTGAATACTTCCCTCATTTCCTCCGGGGATTTGAGGTAAACTTCCGTGGAGTAGCGCATGCGCTTGGGGGAGGCCAGTTTTTCGTTGGTGCCTATGCAGATGAGCGCATCGTGCATGTCATGGTCCTCCCTTTTCAGGAAATGAACGTCATTGGTGGCCAGGATGGGCGTTCCGGTTTTGCGGGCGATGCGCACCAGTTCCGGAAGGCACTTTTTCTGTTCCTCCATGCCGTGGTCCTGCAATTCCACAAAGATGTTGTTCTCCCCGAAGACATCTTTCAGGGCCAGCAGGGCTTCTTCCGCCTTTTCCGGCTGGTCGTTGAGCAGCCATTCATTGAGGGGCCCGGCAAGGCACGCCGTGCAGCAGATGAGGCCCTCATGGAATTCCCGCAGGGTTTCCATGTCCACGCGCGGCTTGTAGTAGAAGCCTTCCAGATGGGAGCGGGAGACCATCTTGACCAGGTTCTGCCAGCCCGTTTCATTTTCCGCCAGAAGAAGAAGGTGTGTGTATTTGCGCCGGCCGGGAAGCTGCTTTTTCACGCCGATGGGCGTGGGGGAGAGGTACACTTCACAGCCGAAGATAGGCTTCACGGGCTGTTTCCATGGGCCTTCCGGGTGTTCCTTGTTCCAGGCTTCCGCGGATTTGTTGAGGCTGTTGGTCTCCATGACCAGCTCAATGGCTCCAAAGAGGTTGCCGTGATCCGTGACGGCGACGGCGGGCATTCCCATGCGGGAGCATTCCGCAATGAGGTCCTTGATGTGGACGGCGCCGTCCAGAAGGGAGTATTCCGTGTGGTTGTGGAGGTGTACGAAGGTGTCCGCCATGAATCAGGGTCTGTGCAGGGTGAGGGGTTCAGGAGTTTACGGGGCATTCCGCCTTCATGGCTTCCACACATTCCCGGATCAGGTTGGGGCCCCGGTAGATGAAGCCCGTATACAGTTGGACCAGACTGGCGCCGGCCTTGATTTTGGCGACGGCATCCGCCCCGCTCATGATGCCGCCTACGCCGATGATCGGGATGCGGCCTTTCAATTCCGAGGCAAAGGCCCCGATTACTTCCGTGGAACGTGCCGTGAGGGGTGCACCGGAGAGGCCGCCCGCTTCCTCCCTGCGCGGACTGTTTTCCGCGCCGGTGCGGGAAAGCGTAGTGTTCGTGGCGATCAGGCCGTCCAGCCCTTCATCCAGAAAGACCCGGCTGAGTTCCGTGATTTGTTCGTCCGTGACGTCCGGAGCCACTTTCATGAAGATGGGAACCTGCCGCCCGGTTTCCGCCGCCATGTTCGCCTGTTCCGATTTCAGGGAAGCCAGCAGGCGCGCGGCGGGCTCAGCCGCCTGGAGGTCGCGCAGACCCGGCGTATTGGGGGAGGAGAAGTTAATGGCAATGTAGTCCGCCACGGGCCACGCCGCTCTCAGGCAGGCCAGGTAGTCCTGGGCGGCATCTTCGTTCGGCGTCACCTTGTTTTTGCCGATGTTGACACCAAGCACCCCGTTGAAGCGGGTGGCCTCCCGGATGTTTTCCACGCCGGCGGCAATGCCGTGATTGTTGAAGCCCATTCTATTGATGATGGCACGCTGGGGAATGAGGCGGAACAGGCGGGGCTTGTCGTTGCCGGGCTGGGGGCGCGGCGTCAGCGTTCCCACCTCCACAAAGCCGAATCCCACCTGGCCGAAGGCGCTGACCGTATCCGCCTCCTTGTCCATCCCGGCGGCAAGGCCCACCCTGTTGGGGAATTTCATGCCCAGGATTTCCACCGGATCGGAAGGTACGCCACCCATCAGGAGGGGGAGAACGCGCATCCTTTCAGCCATGCGCAACCCGAACAGCGTCAGGTTGTGGGCAGTTTCCGGATTCAACTGGAACAACAAACTTTTGGCAGCAGAATATAATGCGGGGGACACGATGGGGGGAGTGTACCACACAGCCCTTTACGGTCAAGATTGGGAAGCGTCTTGCCCGGATGATTTTATCCGGTACAATTCCCGTGCATGAACCGGATGGAACGCCTCACCGCCTGCCGCCTGTACGGCATTGTGGATTTGGGATACATACCTGAAGATCAACTGATACCTGTCTCAAAAAAACTGCTGGCGGGAGGGCTGGGCATTCTTCAGCTCAGGGCGAAGAACCACGCCCCGGAGCATATAGAGCGCATGGGCCGCCAACTTGCCCCCCTGTGCCGGGAATACGGCTGTCTTTTCATCATCAACGACTACCCGGAAGTCGCCCGGAGCATCGGCGCAGACGGGGTGCATCTGGGGCAGGAAGACGGGAAGCTGGAGGCCGCGCGGAGCCTGCTGGGGCCGGACGCCCTCATAGGCCGCTCCACCCACAGCCCGGAACAGGCGCTGGGCGGCTTCCGGGAGGGGGCGGACTACATAGGATTCGGCCCCCTGTTTCCCACAGGCACCAAGCCGGGAAGGCAGGCGATCGGCCTGGAGCACATTGCGGGCGTGCAGGCGCAGCTTCCGGAGGATTTCCCCGTCTTCTGCATCGGCGGCATCAATAAGGCCACCCTTCCCGCCGTTCTGGATGCCGGGGCGACAAGGGCCGTGATCGTTTCCTGGCTGCTCACGCATCCCGACATCACGGGAACCGTTGAGGCGGTAAGGAGGCGGCTCGGAGAGGCCTAGAAAGGGTTTTATGCGTTCCCTTCTTTATCCGGAGAAAGAGCCGGACGGGAAATGAGCAGCACGGCCGTGTCCACGATCATTTTCAGGATGCGGTCCTGGTCCTTCATCCAGGGTTCCTTGTCGTGAAGGTCGGGGCGCGTGGCGTATTTACCCAGCGTGGCATGAAAGATGGAGCTCATGATATGAACATGCCAGGACAGGGAAAGTTCATCTCCCCACGGACAGATCTGGCGAACCCTTTCCGTCATTTCCCGGATGACAGGGGCGTAGAATTCGTCATAGATTTTCTCAACGAGGCATTCCGGTTCCTGCGGCAGGCGCCACAGCAGGCGCATATGGTCCGGGCCGCCCAGGCTTTCGTCCAGAAGTATGCGGAAGGCAGGCTCAATGAATGCGCGGGCGTACGCCCTGAGGGACGGTTCCCTGTCCGCCTCCTTCAGCAGTTTCATGCGTTCTTCCATCAGAGGTTCCGCATAATGGCGGAAGACGGAGAGATAAAGCCCTTCCTTGTTTTCAAAGTAATAAACGATGGAAGCCAGGTTCACCCCGGCCTCCGAGGCGATGGCGCGCATGGTCACGCCGTCAAAGCCGCTGCGGGCAAAAAGCTTTTGTGCGGCGCGGAGAATTTTGCCGCTGGTTTCCGCGGAACGGTCGGCCTGGGATTTACGGACTGCGGGCATCGTTTCAAAAAGGCGGGAAAGTTTTTGCGCCTAGCGTGATGGTCGGGAGGAACCGGCCGCCTTCACCAACTGTTCCATATTCTGGGAGGACTGGAGTGCTTTTCCGTCCTTGTCCATCAAAACCATCGTAGGAATACCGCGCGGAGCGACCTTTTTAGCCATTTCCGTCAGGTCCTTCCGCAGCAGGACAGGCCAGGGCATGTTGTTGGCCGCGGCCCATTTCTGGGCAGCTTCCAGATTCTGGTCCAGATTGCACATGATGACTTCCACATCCGGGTTTTCCTTCACCACCTTGTTGTAGGATTCCACGCTGTGCGGGGCATTACGGCAGCACGGGCCGCACCAGCTTGCACTGAAATAGAGAATGAAATATTTGGCGTTCAGCTTGCCGTCCTTTTTCTTGAGCTTGCCGTCCTCCAGCATGTAGGTCTGCCCCTTCATTTCCTCGGCCAGCGGTCCGGACGGTGTGGAAGACCATTCGGAAAGGGGCTTGCCGATAACGTCCTTGTGCTCCTCCAGCCATGTGCGGTCTTCATCAGAAAGTTTTTCCAACGGCATAGTGATGGGCTTTTTGGCCGTGGTCACCAGTTTGACGGTTTTCATGTTCAGGGCTATGGGACGCGCTTCCACCGTGGTGCCCGTAGTCTTGTTCGTCCAGGTGCGGAGGGAGGGGTCCGCCGCAGAGTCCTGAGATTCCGCAAAGCCGAGGGAAGTGCCCAGCAGGAACGCTCCCGCCAACAGAGTCCGAATAGAAGGAAAATTCAAACACATGACATTGATATACTACATCTTATTTTCCGTGTCGAGAAGCTGATTCCAGAATTTGTCTGGCCTGTGCGTGCCTCGGCTCCCGGCGCAGGGTTTCCGCGGCGGCGGCGGCGGCATCCCGGTAATGGCCGTTGCGGTACAGCATGACCGCCAGGGTGAAGGGAATATCCGGGTTTTCCTTGTCCAGGGAGGAACAGTTTTCCAGATCCTGAATCGCCTGTTCCAGACGTCCCACCTTTTCATTGAGGAGGGCGCGGTTGAACAGGGCGCGGATGAAGGCGGGTTCTATTTTGAGCGCCTCGTCAAAGGATTGGAGCGCCCCCGGCTCGTCATTGTTTTCAATCTGGCCCAGGCCCAGCAGGTACCACAGGTTGGCGTCCCGGGGAGCCAGCCGCACCGCCTCCCTCATCTGTTCCACGGCTTCCCCGCTGCGGCCCTGGGATGCCAGGAATACGGCGTAGTCCCGGTGCACGACAGAGGAGGTGGCATCCCACTTCAATGCCTTGGCAAACCATTGTTCCGCCGCTCTGGCGTCTTTCCGGCTGATGGCGATCTGCGCCAGCTTCATGGCCCCGGAGGGCTGGTCCGCCTGGTGCAGTGCGGCCGCCGTCAGTTCCTTCATGCCGGGGCTGTCCGGCGGCAGGGAATCCCGCAGGGCCCATTCCGCCTGCAGGCGCACGACCTTGAGAGGGTCATTGAGAAGTTTTCCGGCGGAAGGATTGTTCGCGCGGCCCATTACCTTGGCGGCGGCGGCACGGGTCAGGGCATCCGGATCATTCACCGCTCCGGCAGCCAGTTCCTGCACGGCGGGTTCATGAGCCCAGGAGTCCATCAGGTCCAGCAGCGTGGCGCGCCATGCCCCCACTTCCTCCTTCCTGAAGCATTCCATCAACAGGGGCAGAACATCCTCCTTGCCTTCATACGCATGCTGCACGGCCCTGGTACGATCCCTGTATTTCGCCATTTTGGGGTCCGGCCCGTAATATTTTTTCACCGCTTCCGCGGCCCATTCATTGCTCTTGTCCCGGTGGCACATGGTGCAGGCGTTCGGGATGCCCAGTTCCACGCTCAGCAGCGGATCCGGGGAATTGAACGAATGGTCGCGGCGCGGGTCGCGCGCCATGTACAGGCTTTCCGGCATGTGGCACTCCACGCACCGCGCGCCCATGCTGGACTGCGGGCACGGAGTATGTTTGGAGATGTCAATGACGGGGGCTTTCACTCCGTTGACAGCCTCTCCCGTACCGTGGCACCTCATGCAGAGCGTGTTGTCCTCCTGGGGAAGCTTGAGCGTGCCGGTATGCGGATCATGGCAGTCCAGGCAGGTGACGCCCGCCTTGCCCATGCGGCTCAGGCGCAGCCCCGTTTCACAGTAGTCCTCGTCCCTCTGCATGCCGTTGGGCCAGAATACGCCGGGCTGAACGGGAAGCACCAGCTGGAAATGGTCGTCAAAGCGGTCCCCCACGGCAAAATCATGGTCGAATTCATCGCGCCGGGCATGGCAGGAAGCGCAGTTGTCGTGAATCTGCTGAGGCGTCAGCTTGTTCTTGGTGGAGATCATGCATCCCGTTCCCGCCTCCGGCTTGTCCAGCAGGGGGCCGTGACACTGGATGCAGGTGACGCCGGGTTCCTTCCAGGTGGAGGCGTAGCGGTCCTTGACGGGATCATAGTTTTTATGGAACAGGGACATGTGGCACCAGGCGCACTGGGTGTTCCAGTTCATGCCGCGGCCCGTCCAGTGGCCCCAGTCGCCGGGCTGGCGGACTTCCTTGCCGAAGATATCGAACCATTCCTTGCGGTTCACGTCCCATGCGGCGCTGAGGGTATGGTAGCCGCCATCCTTCGCGGGGACTAGGTACTGCACCAGAGGGATGCGTCCCGTGGCCCATTCCGCCCGCCACGAGGTATTGGCCTGTCCGTCGTGAACGGTACGTCCCTGCCCGTCCGTGGAAAATTGGAGAACGCTGCCGTGGGCGCTCAGCTTCATGTTGTGGAAAGCCTCGGATTCCCACTGGTCCCCCAGCTTGCGGAACGCCCAGGCGTGGTCGGAACCGGCCCACTGCCTGAATTCCTTTTCATGGCAGGCGCCGCACTGCATGGAAACGGGAACTTCATTCTGGTCCCAGTGCTCGCTGCCGCCCGTAAATACGGCCGGCTGGACGCCTGTTCCCGCCCGTCTTTCCATCCATGCCTTCATCATGGTTCCCAGTCCCACGAGCGCCCCCAGCACGACAATAAGAACCACCCATTTTTTCACGGATGGCTTTTTGCTGGAAACGCGGGAAGGTTCAGTTTCAGACATGGCGGGGAATATCTTGCCACATTATAGACGCTCCACCAAGGAACTTTTACGCAAATCCCCCGGAAACGCAGAGAAAGTGGCGAAGAACAGTTATTCCTCGCCTTCCAGCGCCTCTTCCCGCATCAGCGGGGTAATCCGGGTGACGACGCACCGCTCCACCCCTCCGTTGTCCGTCCGGGTCACCTTGAATTCCAAACCGAGGTAGCCGACAATATCGCCTTCCCGCGCCGGAGCCTGGAGCAGGTTGAGGACCAGACCGCCCACGGTGTCTATTTCCTCATTCTGCAAGTCCATGTCCAAGGCTTCCCCCAGTTCGCCGATGCGGGCCAGGCCGGACACGTCGCAGGAAAATCCCACGGCGTCCGGCGGCAGGTCCGTCAGAACGCGGATGCGGCCGCGGTCCCAGCCCATTACCTCGGAAAATACGTCCGTCAGGGTGAGCAGGCCGGAAGTGCCGCCGTGTTCGTCCAGGATAATGGCCAGCCGCACGTTGTCCCTCCGCATGATTTCCACCACATTGTCAAATTTGACGGTTTTGGGGACCTTCGGAATGGAATGAATGTATTGGGTCCCCAGAGATTCCCCCCGGAGCATGATCCGGAACAGGTCGCGGGCATGAACCATCCCGACCACATGGTCCAGGTCCCCGCGGTAAACGGGGTAGCGCGTGCGGCGGGTGCGGCGCACGATTTCCCGGATTTGCTCATGGTCCGCCCCTTCCGGAATGGCATCTATCCGGACACGCGGCGTCATTACCTGGTGAACATACAAGTCATCCAGGTCAAACAGGCAGTCCATGATGCGGCCCGATTCTTCCGGCAGAGCGCCGTTTTCATGACTTTCCTCAATGATGTACTGGAGTTCCTCCGCGGAATGGTAGTGAGATTTGGATTCATTCCTGTCCACCCCCAAAAGTCCCAGGAAGAAGTTGCCCAGCGTGTTCATGCCCACCACGAGAGGATACAGGCAGAGCTGGATGACGTACATGGGCATGGTGATGATGAGGCAGAGCTTCGTGGCGTATTGAAGAGCCAGGGCCTTGGGCACCATTTCCCCCAGAACGATGTGGAGATACGTCAGCAAGCCCACGGACAGGACGCTGGCCGCACCGTGCGCCACCAGCCAGGAAGCCCACCCGTACCGGCCCAGCCATTCCTGAATCCATACGGCCATGGTATGCTCCCCGTACATGCCCAGCCCCAGGCTGGCAAACGTGATGCCGAGCTGGGCCGTGGCAATGTAGCGGTCCTGGAGCCTGGGAGTTTTCAGCACCTGGGTGATGTGGCGCGCCACCATGTTTCCGGAGGCCGCCATCTGCTCCAGGGCCGCGCGGGGAGCGCCGAGCAGAGCGAATTCCGCAGCCACAAACAGCCCGTTGAGAACGATCAGCAGCAGAATAATGAGAACCGTCATCATATATCCACCCCGCTTTCCACGGCAGGTTTACCTTCCGCCTTTTTTTCAGGAGGAAGCAGCAGGACGGAGGATACACGGTTGTGATCCATTTTTTCCACCACCAGCACGCGCCCAGCGATGATCAGCCGGTCCCCCTCCTTCGGAATGCAGGACATGTGCTTGATCACGCAGCCGCCCACCGTCGTGGCTCCGTTCATCAGGAAGGGAACCAGGCATTCCGCCTTGTGGGCGCGCATCATTCCGGGAATTCTGACGGAGCCGTCAGGCAGGTATTCCACCTTTTCTCCGGAGCGGATGAATTCATCGTCGATGTCCCCCACCATTTCACCCAGCAGGCGTTCCAGCGTCACCAGCCCCACGAATTTTCCGTATTCATTCAGTACGAAGGCTTCCTTGGCCTTTTCCTCGCGCAACTGGGACATGAGCATTTCCACCGTCTGCATTTCCATCACGCACGGCACCTGGCGCAGCATGGAGCGCAAAGGGGGAAGAACGCCTTTTTCCGTGTAAGCGGCCACCATGTCCTTGATGTGCAGCATGCCGATCACGGATTCGCGGTTGCCCTCATAAATGGGGATATGGGTGTGGGGCCTGCCGGAGATCATGTCCAGAATATCCTCCTGCGTGGCGTCCACATCCAGGCAGACCAGCTGGAAGCGGGGAATCATGATTTGTTCCACGGTGCGTTCCGCCAGAGAGAGCGCGCTGTGCAGCCGCTCGTGCTCGTCCTCTTCCAGCAGGCCGCCCTCATGGCTTTCATCCAGCAGCATGTTGATTTCCTGCTGGGAGTGGATGTGCTGGTGGCCGCCCGGCGGCAATCTGAAGAGCTTGAGCAGCAGCAGGCCGCTCCCGTTCAGGAAGTCAATGAACCACGCGAAGAAAGTGAGCGTCCAGCGCATGGGGTAATACGTGTACAGGGCCGCCTGCCGCGGAAATTGGAGAGCCAGCGACTTGGGCATCAGTTCCCCCAGAATCACCTGGAAGACCGTCAACCCCACCAGAACAACCAGGGCGGAAACGGAGGCGGCCATCACGGAGTCCATCCCGCCGAACCGTTCAAACAGCGGAAGCAGGTAGGAAGACAACTGCACCTGCCCGTACGCACCCAGAATCAGGCTGGAAATGGTAATTCCGAACTGGCAGGCCGCAATGTAGCGGTCAAGCTCGCGGGTGTTCTCCAGGATTTTCAGCAAATGAACGGCCACCTTGCTGCCGCCCTCCGCCATTTCACGGATCATGTTGCGGCGCACGCTCACGGCGGCGAACTCTGCGGCAACGTAAAAGGCGTTGACCAGAATCAAAAGGAGAATAACGAAAATGATGAAAAGAATCATGAATTCCTGGGGTGTCCGTAAAACGCAACGGGCATCCGCATCATAGAAACCGCAAAAGCCCTGTCAAGATTTCCCTGCATAATTTTATGCCATGGAAAAACCTCCCCTTCCCTGCCGTTCAAGGTTCCGCCATTTGCTGCGGATAGTCACATCTCCACTGCAATGTTTCCCGTTTTCCGCGTTATTCCGTTATTCCTGGTTCAGTTCAAAAGTGACTTCCACGTCCCCGGAGCCAAGGGTCTTCGCAAGCCCGGCGGCATTGTCAACGCGCCCCAGCCGCGTATAGCTGTAGGATGTGGAAAAAGTCTTGTAGAAGAGAACCAGTCCCCCGGTGCCCCACAACATCAAATCCCCTTCACGCACGGTTCCCGGGTTGGCAGCGGCAACGGGCAAGTGCCTGGAGAGGCGATAAAATTTTTCATTCCCGTTGACGTCCTCCATCTTGAGCGTCAAAGGCAGCAGTGCCCGGAATGCAGCCGCAGCCGCGTTATTTGAAAGGGTGGCCGTGAATGTTGAGGAGCCGACGGTTATTTTGATCATGTTGTTCATGGCGTTGTTTTTTTGCGGGTGATGACCGGCAGCCATATCTCCGTGGGAAGCATCGGCCCCGGAATGTCCGGCGGTTCCGTCCGCATCGCATGAAGTCATGCAGAGCAGGAGCGCCAAAGCAGGAGAGAAGATTATTGTTCCTGACGCTTTGCGGGAGAAGTGCATTTTTTTCATCTTCGTCATGATTTATTTAAAGAGTGGAAGCCATTTTCCGTAAGTCAGCATGCGCCATATCCATTCCAGGGGGCCGAACAGGCAATAATGCAACCAGATGCGGCTGAATGCCGCCTCAACGAGATAGACACCGGCCGCCACCAGCATGACGGCAACAAGACCAGTATCCGCACCAAAGCCGAAGCCGATGCCATAAAAAATAATCATGCCCAGCACGGACTGCCCGATGTAATTGGTCAGAGCCATTTGCCCCGGAGCCGCCAGTATTTTGAATATCCGGCATTCCCTGCGGTGAAGGTACCACAGGCTGACGGACGCCATATACGCCAGCCCCACAGGGAAAACGCCAAACGCGTACAGGGCCGAATGGGCCGTCATCCCCCACGGATGGCCGTTCATGGAGCTCCACGCATAGAATACGGAGACGGGAAGTCCGATCGCGAAGCCGTACATGGATACTTTTTTCAAGAGCTTTTTGTTGCCTTCCAGATTGGCATACAGGCGGTTTCTGCCAATGTAGAATCCCAGCAGGAACAATCCCATCACCTTAAAGAAACGGTTGCCGTCAATGAATTCCTGCATTCTGACAAAGGCCCCCTGCACCAGGAATTTGAAAACGTCCGTGTAGCTGGCGGCATCCCTCAGCCAGAAGGCGAAGTTGTCTTCCGTAATGCCGTATTTTGCACAAAAGTACTGCTGCATGCGGACGACCGGGGCGGACGGGTCCATGCCGGAAACGGCTCTCGCGGCATCCGCCGCTATGGGAACCAGCAGCAGGAAGGCGGAAGCAAGGAGCAGCCCCTTGTTGGATACATTCCGGAAGAGGGGCAGAAGCAGGCCCAGCAGGGCATAAAGCATCAGGATGTCACCGCTCCAAAGGGACATCAGGTGCAGGAAGCCAATGACCAGCAGGATTCCCATCCTCCGGTAGAAGATGCGGAAGCCGTCCGCATGCTTCCGCATGGCGTTAGAGATGATGATAGAAAATCCTATCCCGAAGAGGAGTGAAAACATGGTGTAGAATTTTCCGTCTATCAGGATGTACTGGATGTATTTGATGATCCTGTCGATTCCAGCCGTAGGCATTGCCGACACGGCGTCGCTTTTCAGAAAGGTATAGAGGGAGAATTCCGGGAAGTTGGCCAGACAGATTCCGAAGAGCGCCAGTCCCCTTAAGGCATCAAGGATGATATGGCGTTCTTTCGAACGGACCGGGTCAATGTGTTCTGAAGGATGGTTTTTCATGGTTGTTTTTCAAGATTTGAGAAGATGAGAGAGGATTTGAGGAACGATTCCTGAGGAAGATGAAGACGATGCCCGCCACGAGAAACAGGAGCGCCCCCAATACGGAATAACGCGTATTGAAGAAGGTGATGAACAATCCGCAAACGGCCGTCCCCACTGTCGTTCCAAGGTTGGCGGACGCCAGAAACAGGCCATTGGCAAAATCGGGAGCTTCCGGCGCGGCATCCGTGATGATGTATTGCATGTTGTTGCTGGCAATGCCCGCCAGAATTCCCAGAACAAAGATGATGGCTATTACCGGGACAAGCCAGCCACCCAGCAGGAACAAGGACGCGTAAACCGCAAAGAGGACAAACGGGATAAGGGTTACACACCGTGCGGCATTCATGGAAAGCAGCCTGCCCGCCAGGACGTTGCCGACGATATTGGCCAGTCCGTACACTAGCAATACCGTGCCAATGAGCGTGTAGGATATTTCCGTTATCGTTTTCAGATAGTCCGACATGTAGCTGAAAAAGCCGAACATGGCCGCGTTGATCATTGTAACGGCCAGAATGGCCTGCCAGGTAACTGCCTTTTTCAGTACGCCCAGCTGAGTTCCATAGGAAAGTCGCTCCCGGACGGGCAGAGAGGGAACAAAGAGCAGCGTAGCCACAAGCACCACGGCATTCACGGCGGCAAAGAACAGCATGGCCATGGAGAACGACGCCATACTTGCGATGAAGCTGGTGACCGGAACACCCAGAACCATTCCGGCCGATACACCGATGAAGACCCTGGCAACCGCCCTGGGGGCTCCCGCCTTTCCTGCCGACGCCGCAGCCACCGTGAAGGCCATGGAAACGTAAACCGGGTGAAGGAAGGCGGGAATGGCCCGGGCTATCAACACGACTGTAAAACTGTCGGTAAATGCTGAAACAAGATTGCTCAGCGTGAAGGTTCCCAGGGCCAGCAGCATGACCGTCCTGCGGTTGACCCTGGAAAACAACATCGGCATGACGGGAGCGGACAAGGCCACAATCAGCGCAAACAGGCCGACCGTCCAGCCCGCATCCGGCACGCTGATCCGAAATGTCTCCGCTATCTGGGGAAGAATCCCCACGACTCCCATTTCCGTATTAATGATCCCGAATACGCCGGCAGTAAGGATAAAGACAAGCAGACCGCCCGCATTTCCCGCATGCTGGTTGTTTTCCCGTTTCATTGTTTAATCGTGTTCGGTCCCCTTTTCCGTTTTTATTCCGTGTACTGCCTTTCAGAGATTCTCTTGCCGGCAGATGCCGGGTGCCATGCAGCCTGTCCGGATTCCGCCCCACGGGTTTCCACGGAACAGTCACCCGGCGCCTTGCAGTGGCTGTCCAGAATAATTTCCCCGTACCCGTCCGCCACCATGCGGCCACTGCGCGGATTTTTGACGCTACGGACCGTTCCGCTGATTTCCGCCTGCACGCTGGCGTACTCAAAGGCCAGATCGGCATCCTCCGCCATGGAGCAGTTTTCCATGACCAGATCCGTGGCGTAGCACAGGGGCTGGGTACCTGAAATCCGGCAATTGACCAGGCGCAGGTTCTTCGAGTGCCAGCCCAGATATTCGCCGTCCAGCACGGAATCATATACCGTTACGTTTTCCGTGTTCCAGAAGGCATCCTTGGAATGGATTTCCGCATTGCGTATTTCCACGTTTTTACAGTACTGGAAGGAATAGTTCCCCTGAAGCCGGAATTGATTGATCCGTATATCGGAACCGTGCATGAATATGTAGTCGCCCTTGCCCGCCGCCACTTGGTCCAGTTCCGCATGGCGGCAATGCCAGAGGGTTTCCTGGGCATTGGGCAGCCGGACGCGCTCCAGCTTCAGCCCGTCCATGTCGCGGAACATTTTCGGGGCTTCAACAAGGGTGTCCACCATGCGCAAATTCCTGCAATACCAGATGGCGGCCCGGGCCCCTTCCCGGAAGATGCAGTTCCTGACGAGAAGGTCTTCATTGTGCCAGAAGGGGTATTTCCCCGTGAATTCACATTGAACGGCTTCAATTCCGAAGCATTCCTTCAAGGCCGATTCTCCGGGGAGGATCGTTACGTTGCGGAGTCTCAGGTTGCGGATGGCAAAGAGGGGGCGTTCGCCTCCGTACGATGCGTTGCTGATGTATTCTTTTTTCATGATGATGTGTGTTGTTGAAAGTATTGTAAATGTCTGCCGGAGCAGGAGATTTTTTGAAAGGACGCTTGTGATGCGCCTGTTCTTCAGGGTTTGTAATTTTTGCTGTTTGTATTCAGGGTTAAAGTTAGAATAACTGTAATAAGAACGGATCGTTTTTCCGCAGCGGTATGAAGGATTGTTTCCGGCGGCAGGCTGATTGGTGTTGGCTCAAGGAAGCTCCGACAGAAAACATCTATTAAACGTTGTTAATACAATAAGGTAGGAAAAGATTAGGGGAAGGGGTAGTCATGGAATTCCTTTCCGGATGTGGCTGCCGGAAGGTTTTCTGATCAGGGAGATGCTGAAAAGGATGATGCAGAGACCCATTATTTGAATCCAGCTTATCGCCTCACCGCCCAGCATCGTACCCAGAACCACCGCCACAAGCGGGTTTGCGTAGGCATGGGTGCCTACTTCCGTTGCCGGGCGCACCTTGAGGAGCCAGATGTAGCTGGTGTAAGCAAGGATGGAACCGAATAGGATCAAATAGACCAGGGAAAGCCACGCGGCGGACGGAATCGCTTCCCAACTGACGGCATCCGTTTCACGGCCCAGGAACGAACAGACCCAGAACATGCCGCCGGCAAAAAGCATTTGCCACGCCGCACCGGCAAAATCGTTCACTTCCTCTTCGGAAGACGATTTGTATTTTGCATACAGTGTTCCGAGAGCCCAGGAGATGCAGCCTACGACCAGGAGAACCACGCCATATTCGTGATGGACGTTTTTCCCGCCGTGGAAGAGCTGTTCCAGAAACAGAAGCCCCACCCCCAGGAATCCCGTGACAATGCCTATGGAAACGGCAGGAAGCCTGAAATTTGTTTTCCACATGGGGATGTCCAGAGCCATGATCCAGATGACGGTTGACGATGCAAGGATGGCCACCAGGCTGCTGCTCAAGTATTGCTGGGCGAGCATGATGACCGCCATGTCAATGAAAAGCAGGATAATTCCACTGACGGCGGATTTCCGGATCAGGCCGCCCCGGAAGATGCCCTCCCTCCGGATGCGGCTAAAGGTCAGCAGCAGTATTCCCGCCGCACTGAAACGCAGGCCTCCCAGTAGGAAGGGTGGAAATCCCCTGAGGGCCACGCCAATGAAATAGTAAGTGGACCCCCAAACGACGTAGATCAGAAAATACGCAAGAATAACGGCCAGGCGTCCCGGTTCTTTTTTTGTCGTGCTTTCCGTCATTGTCGTCATGTTCCGGTGTCGATTTCCGCGGAGGACTTATCAGGAGAAAGCCATGCAGGTTTTCCTGTTTGTCCCTGTTTTGTTCGTGAACCGCCGGGAGCATCGCCGCGGGAAGGTCCGTGACCAATGCTCCCGGCCCGTTCTTTTAACGCGGGAGGATTATTTCAGGTTTTTAGTGAAGAAGTCCGTCAGCTTGTCAAACGGAATCAGGTTTACCCGGTCATAGAGGTCCACATGTCCGGCCTTGGGCACCCAGTACAGTTCCTTGGGTTCGGCCGCCCTCCGGTACGCGTCTTCGCTGAATTCCCGTGAATGTGCCTCCTCGCCCGCGATGAACAGCAGGGCGCGGGGGGAGATGGTTTCAATGTCCGCAAAGGGATGGAAGTTCATGAATTTTACGTTGCTGGTCAGTGTGGGATGCGTGGTCAGTTCCGGCGACTGGCCTCTGGGGGTGAATTCGCCTCTCGGAGTGCGGTAGAATTCATAGAATTCCCTTTCAATGGGGTGGGAATTTTCGTTGAGTTCATGCACCGTGCCGCTGGTGTATTTGGCTGCCCCTCCGGAGAATTCCACATAACGCTGTTCCGCCGCTTCCGCGAGAATCTTCTTCCTCTGTTCAAGAGTTTGCGATTTCCGGAGTCCGTTGCGGCTGGCCGCACCCATGTCATACATGCTGACGGTGGCGACGGCTTTCAGCCGCGGGTCGATTTTGGCGGCGCTGACGGCAAAGCTTCCGCTGCCGCAAATCCCGATGGCCCCGATGCAGCCGCGGTCGACAAACGGGCGCGTGCCCAGAAAGTCCACGGCCGCGCTGAAAGCTTCGGCATACATGTCCGGAGATACGGCGTTGCGGGGTTCTCCCGCACTTTCACCCCAGAAGGGGAGATCAATGGCCAGCGTCACGAATCCCCGTTCAGCCATTTTCACGGCGTACAGGTTCGCACTTTGTTCCTTGACGGCGCCCATGGGATGCCCCACGACGATGGCTGGGTATTTCGCATCCTTGTCCATGTCTCCGGGCAGGAACAGGTTTCCCGCCATCTTCATTTTATACTGGTTGTTGAATTCAACTTTCTGAGAGGCGACCTTGCCGCTCTTGTAGAAGTTGTGCGCGTCCGCGGGCTTGTCCGCCGCGCAGGCGATGCCGCCGGACATGACGAGCGCGCCCAAGGCCGTTGCCGTGAGTTTTTTTACCTTGCGGTTGATGATGGATTTCGAGTTCATTGCCTGTTTCTTTCTGTTTGCTTGATTGAGGTTTTTTCATGGGCGCATGAGGGGTTTCCGGCATGTTTCAGCGCAGCTTCCTTGCCCCAGGCCGCCGGGGGATGACGGAAAACGGGCTGTGCCTCGCCTCTTCCACCTTTTCCCTTTACGGTCCTGTCCGGTCTTCCAACCGGATAATGGCAATATAACAGAAGATCCGGAAATCAGTTAGCCCGATACTTTTGCATTATTGCCCAATCCTGCAAAATGGAGATGAATGGGATTGCTCCCAGCCATTCCTTGAATACAATGGGTACATCATGAAATTGACGAATGAAATGAAGAAGAAAGGTTCCGGAGCTCCTTCCTTCTCCGCCGTACATGAACCGTTACGACTTGCCGGTATGATCGCCAAATGGACGGAAGGGAAGCACCGGACAGAGACGGCTATTCCCGGACTGGTGCTTCACCGCTGGTCGTCGCCCACGGAGCCGAGCAGCTACATGTTCGCCCCCCATCTTTGCCTGATCGCACAAGGGGTCAAGCGCATCCTGCTGGGGGATGAGGCCTATGTCTATGACGCGCAGACGTTCGTGGTTTCTTCCGTAGAACTCCCGATCGTTTCCCACATTCTGGAAGCCACTCCGGAAAAGCCCTACCTGGGGTTGACGCTGGAACTCGATTTGAAGGAGATATCCCGGCTCATGCTCCACAGCAGCCTCCCCCCGGCCAGTTCCAGCCCGACGGACCGGGGAATAGGCGTCAGCAAGCTGACGCCGCCCCTGCTCAACGCCGTGGAACGCCTGCTGGCATTGCTGGATACTCCGGAGGAAATTCCCGTTTTCCAGCGCCTGGTGGAACAGGAAATTTACTATCGCCTGCTGATGGACGAAGGCCAGGGAACCCGGTTGAGGCAGATCATCATGGCGGAGAGCCGCAGCAACCAGATCGCACGGGCCATTGACTGGATGAAACGGCATTTCGACCAGCCCCTGCATATCAGCGAACTGGCGAAACACGCAGGAATGAGCCCTTCCGGCTTTCATCAGCATTTCCGCGCCCTGACGGCCATCAGCCCGTTACAATTTCAAAAGAGAATCCGTCTGAATGAGGCCAGACGCCTCATGCTTCTGGAAAACATGGATGCGGGGAATGCCGCCTTCCGCGTGGGCTATGAAAGCCCTACCCAATTCAACCGGGAATACAAGCGCATGTTCGGAAATCCGCCCCGCACGGATATTAAAATGCTGCAATCCGCGCCAGTCTGACGGGAATCAAAGGGAACCAGCTTCCACAACGGCAACCCCCAGACAAAAAAGAGGCCGCCTTCCCCGGTTGAAGTACCCCGGAAGAGGCGGCCCCTATGTTACAGGCTCAATGGAGAACCGTTATTCCGTGATGCCAGCGGCTTCGGCTTCGGCAGCCTTGGCGTCGCGCAGAGCGGCACGGATGGACATTTTCACGCGGCCCTTGTCGTCGATGCCGATGCATTTGGCGGTCACCACGTCCCCCACACTGACGACGTCTTCCGTCTTCACCGTGCGGCCTTCGGCCAGTTCGGAGATGTGAATGAGGCCGTCCTTGCCGGGCAGCACTTCCATGAACGCCCCGAAGGTGGTCGTGGAAACGATCTTGCCGGTGTACAGCTCACCGATTTCAATGGTCTTGAACATGCGGGTGACCAGTTCCATGGCGCGGTCCAAGCCTTCCTGCTTGGAGGCGTAGATGTGCACGGTGCCGTCTTCCTCAATGTTGATGTCAGCGCCGGATTCCGCCTGGATGGCCTTGATGTTCTTGCCGCCGGGGCCAATCAGTTCGCCAATGCGGTCGGCGGGAATCTTGGTGGATTCAATGCGGGGAGCGTTCGGGCTCATTTCCGCCGGGGCGGCAATGGCTTCATGCATCACGTTCAGCACGTCGGAACGGCCCTTCTTGGCCACATAGATGGCTTCTTCCAAAATGTCCAGCGGGATGCCGGGGAGCTTGAGGTCCAGCTGGTAGCCGGTGACGCCCGCATCCGTGCCGCAAAGCTTGAAGTCCATGTCGCCGTAGAAGTCTTCGGAACCGATGATGTCCAGAAGGGTCACGTAGCGTTCCATCTGATCGCCGTTGAATTCGGTCACCAGGCCTACGGAGATGCCGGCTACCGGACGGATCAGCGGAACCCCGGCGGCCAGCAGGGACATGGTGCCCGCGCAGACGGTGGCCATGGAGGTGGAGCCGTTGGATTCCATGACTTCCGAGGAAACGCGGATGGCATAGGGGAAGTCCGCATCCGCCGGAATGACGGGAGCGATGGAACGTTCCGCAAGGGCGCCATGGCCAATTTCACGGCGGTTCTGGCCGCCGAAACGGCCCGTATCGCCCACGGAAAAGGGCGGGAAGTTGTAGTGCAGAATGAAGCGCTTGGTGTCTTCACCGCCGGTGTAGGAGTCAAAGTACTGTCTTTCTTCCAGCGGAGCCAGCGTGGCAAGGGCCATGGCCATGGTTTCGCCGCGGGCGAAGAGGGCGGAACCGTGAACGACGGAAGGCAGGCAGTTGATTTCCGCCGTCAGGGGACGCAGCTGCTTGAGTTCGCGGCCGTCGGCACGCTTGTTCTTTTCCATGATGGAAATGCGGAAGGCCTTTTTCTGGATGTATTCAAATACCTGCTCCACGTCAAAGTCCGTGGCTTCCGGATGGCGTTCCTTGATGGCGGCTTCCACTTCGTCGCGCAGGGCACCCACCTTCTTCTGGCGTTCCACCTTGCTGTCGGCGTAAATGGCGTCTTCAATGCGGTCTCCGGCGATTTCATAGCCGATTTCCAGCAGTTCCGGCTTGGCGACAATCAGTTCATAGGAGCGCTTGGGCTTGCCGGCCACGCGGGCCAGTTCTTCCTGCGCTTCGCAAAGCTTGGTAACGTTTTCCTGGGCAAAGCGGAGAGCCTGCACGAATTCTTCTTCCGGCAGCTCATTCGCGGAGCCTTCAATCATGATCACGTCTTTCTTGTTGCCCACGTACACCAAGTCCAGGGTGCTTTCCTTGCGCTGGGTATTGGTGGGGTTGATGACGAACTGGCCATCGATTTTACCGACGCGCACGGCGCCCACGGGGCCCTGGAAAGGAATGTCGGACACGCAGAGGGCGGCAGAAGCGCCGTTGATGCTGAGAATGTCGGAATCGTTTTCACCGTCTGCGGAGAGCAGGATGGCGATCACCTGGGTATCGTAAAGATAGCCTTTGGGGAAAAGGGGGCGCAGCGGACGGTCCGTCATGCGACAGGTCAGGATTTCCTTTTCCGTGGGACGGCCTTCGCGCTTGAAGTAGCCGCCGGGGAACATGCCCGCCGCAGCGGCTTTTTCCTTGTATTCCACGGACAGGGGGAAGAAGGTCTGGCCTTCCTTCACCTTGGTGGCGCTGACAGCCGTGACCAGAACCACGGTGTCTCCGCAACGCACTGTCACGGCGCCGTCCGCAAGACGTGCCATTTTACCGGTTTCAATCGTAACGGGATTTGTACCAACGTTGCATTCAACTGAATGTATGCTCATTATATTATTGTCTTTCAATCACCCGCAGCCTCATCTGCTCATCCAGGCCGGCTCCGGGCGGAAAACCTGAATGACGTTAGGTACGGGCAGTGCCTCAGGAAGAACTTATTCGCGGCCCTCGCTTCCCGGAATGGAAAAAGGACTCGCGCGGCAGGACGCACATCCCATGCGGATCAAGCGTTCCATGCCAGTCTTACCGGCCTGACAGCCCGTGAAAATCCGAAAATTTCTCAAGGCATGCCCGATAAAAAACGAGCGGGAACACAGTCCCCGAACGTCGGATGCCAGCATAGTCCCTGTCAAGGATAATGCAAGCAAATAGTTCGATAACGCGCCTTTCCGCAGTTTTCCCTCATGCGGAATCCGGCCCCCTTTGCCATCCGCCGCCCAGAGCCTTGCAGAATTTGACAATGGCATTCAAACGCATCTGCGCGGCGTCCGCCATGTCCAGCTCCCCGCTCAGCAGGTTCCGGTGCGTGTCCAGGGCGTCCATCAGCCCCAGGTACCCGGCTTCATATTGCTTGGAGGCAATGTCCCAGCTCCGGCGCAGGCAGGTTACCTCGTCCCGGGAAGCCTCGTAGGCTTCCGCGCTTTTCCGGCGCTCCACCAGGGCATCCCGTATTTCCCGGAAGGCGTTCAGCACGGCCTGTTCATAGGCGGCCTGCACAGCCGTGCATTCGGCGGAGGCGGCCCGCACCGCGGCGCGCTTTCTGCCTCCGTCAAACAAGGTTTGCAGGATGCCCGCGCCCATATCATAGTTCCTGGACGGGCGCGACAGCAGGTCTTCCAGCCGGGAGCTGACCTGCCCCAGCCTGCCCGTCAGCACCAGGGAAGGGAGCCTGTCCGCACGCGCCGCCTCCTTTCCGTAAAAGGCCGCCTTCAACCGGGCTTCCAGTTCACAGATGTCCGGACGCCGTTCGATCATATCCCCCGGTATTCCTGCCGGAATGGAAGGAGGGGACGCCAGCAGATCCTCCCGGCCCCCGGTAAGGCGTCTTCCCGCCATGATCTGCCGGGGGCTGTCCCCCACCAGCACGGCCAGAGCGCTTTCCGCGCGGGACAGCTCGTTTTCCGCCAGCTTCAGCTGGGCCAGGGTTTTGGCCCGCTCCGCCTGAACGCGCCGCAACGCAAGTTCCGGATACTGTCCCTGAACAAACCGCTTTTCATACATGGAGCACGTCTGTTCGTAGGAGGCGTGGACATGCCGGATGATGAGGCATTTTTCCTCCCACGTCCGAACACTGATGTAGGCGGAGGCCACTTCCGCGGTGAGTCTCAGATAAACGGCATCCCGCGCCGCGGAGGAGGCCAGCAGGTCCGCACGGGCCTCTTCCGTGAGGGCTCTCAGCCTTCCCCACAGGTCAACTTCGTAGGAGAGCACCCCGGACATGCCCCACAGATCCCTAGCGCGGTCCGGCAAATTGTTCATGTAGCGCTCACCCTCGGACAGCTCCTGCCTTTTCCCCTCCGCCTGAAATCCGGCCTGCGGCATCAGGGAGGCACCCGCCTCGTCCGCCATGGCCGCGGCACGATCCACCAGCGCAGAAGCGCGCACAAGATCGCGGTTGTGTTCCACGGCTTTTTCCTCCAGCCGGTTCAGGGCTCCGTCATGGAAAACGAACCACCAGTTTTTTCCCACGGGGGAAGACCGAGCCGTTCCGTCCGGAATGTCCATCGCGGGCCTTTCAAATGCAGCCGGGCCGCCGCATGCCGCCAGCAAAAGGACCGCGGCCGCCGATACGGAAACAAGGGAGATCAGAGTATTCATGAAGCTGTGTTTCGTTCCTTTCCAGATTTCAGGCAAAGCAGCGCAAAGAGGACTCCGGCGGCCCCCACGATCACGGTGCAAAGGTAAAAGGCATCCACGGAAAATACCTGGCTCTGCAAGGCTACGGCATGGTTCAGCATGGCGTTCACGGAGGCATGGATGTCCGCCGCCGTCCCACCCGTTTCCGAGAAATGCCGCTGCCACATGTCGAGCGTCTGCACCGTGCCGGGAGAGTCGTCCCGGACCTGTTCCGCCATGTCGAAGCGGTACCCCGTCTTCATGTGGGCCAGCACGGTGCTCACGCTACCGACATACATGGAAATGAAGACGTAACGCACCGTGTTCAGCGTCCGGGAGGAGGCCGCGGCGGATTTAGCCTCCACCCCCCGCAGCGCGAGCGGCGTGGCGACATTCAGGCAGAAGGCGTACCCGACACCGAAAAGGCCCAGGGGCCACGCCACGTCCAGCCAGGAGCAGCCGGCGTCCAGCCGGGACAGAAAGAAGGCGGAGGAACCCAGCCCCAGCAGTCCCGCCATCATACCAACCCTCAGGGCCAGCCTGCCTTTCTGCATCAGCGGCAGGACGATAGCCGCACCGGCGCAGAACCCCGCCACCAGCACCAGGAATACCCATGCGATTCCCGCGGGCTCGTAGTTCATGACGTTGCGCATGAACTGCACCGTTCCCACGCGCACCCAGCAAATGCAAAAGATGTTGCACAGGGAGGCCAGCAGCCCGAACAGAAACCGCCAGTTTCCCAGCACACGGACGTCCAGCAGAGGCGTCCGGTGGGTCATACAGGAGATGGCGGCCAGCACGAAGGAGCAGAATCCGCCGTACATCCAGCACAGGACTCCGGGAGCCGTCCAGCCGTCCGTTTCTCCGTAAATGAGCACCATCAGGATGCACACGCACCCCGCCGCCAGCGTCAGGAAGGAGAACCAGTCAAATTTCCCGTTTTTGGGAATCTTCGTGTTGGGGACATACAAGGTCGTCAAAACCGCCAGCAGGGCGGCCGCCGCGCCCACGATCACAAACAGCCCCTTCCAGTGCCAGTACTGGACCAGCAGGCATCCAGCCACCGGGCTTGCACAGGAAGCCAGCCCGATGGAACACAGTTTCACTCCCATCGCCGGGCTGCGGCGCTCCGGCGGCAGCGCGGCATTGACCAGGCCCGTGCCGTAAACCAGGGCCAGACCGCCTCCCGTCCCCTGAAGGAAACGGGCCAGAACCATGATGAAGAAATGGTCCGCCGCCAGTCCAGCCAGCGTCCCGGCCAGCATCAGCAGCAGTGCCGTCCGCAGCGATCTTCTCAATCCGAGGCGCGCCCACAAGTACGCCGCCACGGTGAAGGACAGGGCCGTTCCCAGCGGACACGCCGCTCCGGACCAGGAAACGTCCAGGGTACCCACGACAAAGGTGCCGGAGAGGTCGGGCGTGGCAGCCGTGATGCACCCCATGTTCAGGAACGGGAGCATGGTGCAGGCACAAGCCATCCCCAGCAGCAGCCACCGCCGCGCTCCGGACATTTCCTTTTCATCCGCATTTCCGCCCATAACGCCCCTGATCAGAAACCGATGGAAACCGTGCCCTGCATGCCGGGCCGGAATACCACGCCGTCCCCGCTTTCCGGCAGGCTTACCTTGATGGGGAAGCGCTGCATGACCTTGGTGAAGTAACCGCTGACGTTTTCCGTGGAGATGAGGGAGAACATGGAGCAGGAGGCCGCGCCTATTTCATACACCTTTCCGTAAAACACCCGGCCGTCATAGCCGTCCAGCGTGAACCGCACTTCCTGTCCCGTCCTGATGCGGCCTATTTTCGTCTCCTCCACCCGGACATTGAGCCAGATGTCATGGCTGTCCACGATGGAGAAGAGTTTCTGCCCGGCGCTGACCATTTCTCCGCCATTCACCAGCTTGCGGGCAATGATTCCGTCCACAGGGGACTTGATCACGCATTCCTCGCACAGCACTTCCAGTTCATCCTGCTCCGCCCTGGCCGCCTCCAGCTGGGCCTGGGCCGACCTTTTTTCCTCTTCGCGGTAGCCTTCCAGGCGCAGGGCCAGATTTTCCCGTTCCGCCTTTTCCACGGCCTGAGCCGCCAAATAGGAGGCCCGGACGGCATCGCGGTCCGCGGAGCTGATACCCGCCTGGTCGCGCACTAGTTTTTCAATGCGCTCGTAATCACGCCGCGCGTGTTCCAGATTGGCGGCAGCCTGGGCGGTTTTGGCCCGCTGGGATTCGATTTCCTGAGGGCGGAATCCCGCCAGCATTTCATCATACCTGGCCTGCATGAGCTTGACTCTGGAACGCGCGGCCAGCAGGCGCGCCTGGACGGCCCGGCCGTCCAGATGGGCGAGCGTCTGTCCCTTCTTCACCGTGTCTCCTTCCTCCACATCCACGGCAACCACCCGTTCCGCCAGCTTGGTGCCCACGGACACGATGCTCGCCTCCACGCGGCAGTCGTCCGTATTCATGGAACGACTTTCCCGGATGTGCCAGACTCCCCAGATGATGCCGCCCGCAGCCGCCAGAGCCATGCTTCCCAGGGAAACGGCCTTCAGATGCTTGCTCATGCAGTGACGGAATTGCCGGTTTGAGAGAATCCCTGAATGAACAGGTCTATGGTCAGTTTCATGGAAGCCACCTTGTTCCCCCATGATTTGCCGTCGTCATTCAGGCAGTACATGAGCATGTACCCGTGCAGCGTGTTGACGAAGGCTCGCACCATGAGGCGCACATCCCCCGCCCTGACCTTCCCCTTTTTCTGCATGGCGGTCATGTAGTCGCACAGGAAGGCGTGAAGCTCCCGCGGATCACGCAGAAAGTCCTCCCCGTTCGTGTCCACGGAATCCAGGGCGCTCAGATAGGCCCGGAACGCGTTCCTCTTGGCCTTCGTTTCCTGAAAGTAGAGCCGCGCCGCCAGTTTCAGGTCATGATCCAGATTCCAGGTCCTGCCGTTTTCAAATTCCCTTTTCAGTTCGCTGGCGTACGCCCTGTACCGGATGATTTCATCCAGCAGGGATTTTTTCGTCGCAAAGTAGCGGAATACGGTTTTTTCACAAATGCCTGCCTTTTTCCCGACCTCCTGCACGCTGACCCGGTGAAATCCCCGCTCGCTCATCAATTCAATGGCCGCCTCCACAATCCTCCGCAGCGTATTTTGCTGGATTCTTGTCATCTGTTCCATAGATGTCTGTCAGGCTAACAGACATTTTCAGCCAGTCAAGCCTTCCTTCCCCTCCGGGCGGAGGCAGGAAAACCCGTACACCGGGCCACAAAAAACGGCCGCCGCGAAAAACGCAACGGCCGTATCAAACGGGAATATGCTCCTCCGCTTAGCGGCGCAGTCCAAGACGCTGAATCAGGCTCTGATACTGGGCCAGATCTTCACGCTTGACGTAGTCAAGAAGCTTGCGGCGCAGAGCCACCATTTTCAGCAGCCCGCGGCGGGAGGAAACGTCGTGCTTGTTTTCTCCCAGGTGGGCGGTCAGGTGGGCGATGCGCTTGGTCAGAAGGGCGATCTGGAAGCTGGAGCTACCGGAGTCCTTTTCATGCATCTTGAATTCCTGCAGATTGATTTCGTTACTCATGAGTGTTTTTCTTGAATGTGTTTAGCTCGTGGCAGCGGCTAATCGACACTGTGAGGGCGTCAACTATGCACGATCACCCTTTAAAGGCAATTCAAATTTCACGGCATCCGGGAATTTGTCTCCGCCCGGCCGTCCACGCGCCTGTTTCCGGCATAAAATTCGCGGTCTCTTTCCTCAATGGACCGCAGAACGCGGCAGGGATTGCCCGCGGCCACCACGCCGGGGGGAATGTCCCGGGTCACCACGCTTCCGGCTCCTATCACGGAGTTCCTGCCGATGCGCACGCCGGGAGCCACCGCCACGTGGCCGCCTATCCAGACGCCGTCTTCAATGGTGATCGGCAGTGCGAATTCCAGGCATTCCTGCCTGAGGCCGGGGTCCACAGGATGGCCCGCGGTATAAATGCCTACATTCGGGCCTATCAGCACGTCGTTTCCAATTTCCACCCGGGCGCAATCCAGAATGACCAGATTGAAATTGGCGTAAACGCGGTCCCCCAGGCTGATGTTGGAACCGTAGTCGCACCTGAACGGGGGCTCCAGATAGCACCCCTCCCCAACGCTTCCCAGAAGCTCGCGGGCCGTTTCCCGGCGCAATTCATCATCCTCCGGGTCCGCACCGTTATAACGGGCCGTCAGCCTGCGGGCCCTGAGGCGCCGCACGGCCAGTTCCGGATCGCGGGCGTCGTACAGACGTCCGGAAAGCATATTATTCAACTGGTTTGAGTCCATGGCCGGAAGAGGGGGATGCCGCCTCCGCCGGAGAAAAGGAAGGGAGGGCGGATTCCGCCACGGGCGAAGCGCCCGAAGACGCGGAAGCCTCTTCATTTTTTCCCGCGGATTGTCCCGATTTTAAAGGAACTTCCAGGCCGGGGGAAGAAGAATTCCCGCCAGTCCCGGCCACCGCGGTTCCTCCCGACTTGCCCGGAGAGGGCCTGTGCACCGTTTTGAAATGGGAATCCGGTTTCTTCTGCAGGTCATGAACGTTCCAGCTGCCGTATTTGACAATGACGCGCGTCCCCACCGGGGCAACCTCAAAGAGATTTGCGGCAATCAGATGGGGAATGCGTATGCACCCGTGCGAGGAAGGATGCCCGGGCAGATACCCTTCATGAATGCCTACCGCCCCGTTCACCCTCATGAAGTAGGGCATTTTGGCAGGCTCAAACCTTTCTCCCGCCCTCGGGGATTCCTTTCTGATGTCGCCGTCCCGCTGGCTTCCGTCACTCGATACAAAGGTCCCGTAATAGGAATGATGGTCCCTGTCCTTGGAGGAGATGCGGAAATAGCCGTCCGGCGTCATGCCGTGGCTTTTTCCGGAGCTGATGGGAGCATAGGCTATGCGGTGCGTGCCACGGTAAACGTACATCATCTGCTTTTTCTTGTCCACCACGATCAGAAGCTTTCCGGGCAGGGAAGGATCATCCTCCCACTTGAGCAGATGGCCGGGGATGGTTCCCTTCCCCTCAAAATACCCGGTCAGTTCCTCCACAGGTGTGGAGGAAGCCGGAGGAAGAGGGGCATTCCGCCCGCCAGTACCGCAGGAAGTTACCAAAACCGGGATACAGAACAACAGGGCAGGCAGGGAAAAACGGGGCAATTTCATTATCTCGTGCGGCAGCATCACTCCGTTAGACAACGGAACGCCGGAAAAAAGAACCGTTTTTTGACGAAACTGTCAACCATCAATCAAAAAAACGGTTCTTTTCCTTCCCTTCACCACATTTTAGCCCTCCTGCGGCGCGGCCGCTCGTCTCCGGGTCCGTGGAGCAGTCCGTGGGACCAGGCTTCCGCAAAGGTGCGGGCGGCGTCCGCCGTGTGAGAATGGGCGTCATGCACGGGACTTTCCGCCAGGGAACCGCCCGTTCCGGGCAGTCTGGACCGGTACAATTCCAGATGCTCCACGCCTCCCGGCTCCTCCTCCCCGCGCAGATTGCGCGCCCGCTCCTGGGTGCGGACATGGAAGAAACTGCGCTCCAGCAGTTCCCGGAGCGTGTTGATGCCGCGCCATACATCCGTTGTCCGGGGCACCACGCGCACGTTGGCCAGCCCCAGCCTCGCCATGTTTTCCACGTAGGAAACGCCGTGGGCGTCCCGGCGTGCGGCGTCATGGGGCAGCAGGTGAGCTGTTGCCGTCAGGCCGTATTCCTTTTCCCATTCCCTTATTTTTTCCACATAGTGGGCCAAGGGCTGCTGGTTGGCGGCGTAATGGTCCAGCCAGTGGATGCTGTCCCCCATGACCTGGACCAGCCAGATAGCCGTATGGTCGCTCAGGCCCAGGTCCCACGCCGTGAATGTGGGAGCCTCCGGATCCGCTGGGAATTCCATCCCCACGCGTCCCCGCTCCCGCAGGGCCATGATGCGGCTGCCGTAAATGCTTCCCTCCTCGCCGGTGGAGAACGCCTCCTGGGGAGTTCCCGGATATTCCTGCTTCATGGCCGCGCCCATCACGCGCGCCATGCGGGCATACCACCGCTTCTGCCCCGCGTCCAGCTTCACGCCCGTTTCCCGCTCCAGGGAGAGGAAGTAGGCATCCAGTTCCCTGCTCCACCTGCCGCGCCCCGGCAGGGAGTATTCCTCCTGGTCAAACCAGCTGAAGAAGAAGAACCGGAAGTCCAGCGGGGACAGCTCGCTCTTGCCCATGTTTTCCATGGCCTGCCGCGTCAGTTCGTAGTTCACGCCGTAGCGGCCGCCTTCATGGGTGCTTTCCTTCAGGATAAAGCCGCCAGGCGGCACGGTATTGATGGCGCCGGAGCGGATTTCCCGAGCACGCCACGGGGCATGCACGGAGACGTGAGCCAGCTCGGAAACATGCAGGAACTGCATCGTGCCGCCGCGCAGGTTGGTGCCCACCCGGACATCGCTGCCGTTGGAGAAAGCCAGCCGGGTGAGAGCCGCCGTACAGGGACGCCATTCCCCCTTTTTTTCCACGCCGGACATGCGCTTGATTCTTTCCCCCAGGCGCGCCAGCGCTACATCCATGGCGGATGGTTCCGGCGGCAGGTAGTCCAGATGGTCCCACGCGAAGTGGAGCTTGGCCAGCTTTGCCTGGGCGTCAGGCAGGCTTTTATCAATAATGCCGCAGTGGAAGTTGGAACGGAACAGGCTCATGTCCAGCATCAGCAGGGCCACATACGTGGAGATGCCGAGCTGGCGCGCCTTCAGAATGTCGTTCCGGTACCACAGCCCTTCATGCAGCCGCCTCTGGGCCTTGTTCATGGAGAAGCGCTGGAGCTGGCCCGCCTTGTTTTCTATCCAGTACAGGTGTTCCAGCCGCCAGAGCTGGCTGGACAGGACAGACTGCCACGGCAGACTCCACGATTCCGTCAAATGTTCATGGTTTTTCATATTCCTGCATCAATTCCTTCAATAACACGCCCTCCCGGGTCATCGCCCTCAGGGCATCCGTTCCCCTGTCCAGCGGCAGCCGGAATGCCAGGGGGTCATTCAGCACGTGGGAAACGAAGCGCAGCCCCTGCACCATCACGGGATGGAACAGATCCAGCCTGCCGCGCAGATAGTTTTCCCTCACGCCCTGTTCCTCATACAGCCTGATCACGTCTTCCATGAAGCACCCCACGGCCTGGTCCGCATTCCACCAGTACCGTTCCTGTGCGCCGGTATCACTGAAGGTCTCCAGAATCCGGCCCAGGAAACGGCCGCGGCTTTCCCGCGCCACGGCGGCGGAAGGTTCTTCACCCGCCCCCGTAAAGCATTCCAGCGGAATGTAGGATTCCCGTTCAGAGACGGCGGGGCGGCCGTTCCCGTCCAGATAGACTCCGTTCCAGGCATGCACCACGTACGGCGCACGCGCCTCCTTCACGGGGCTTTCCGGAACGCCCGGCATCAGGCGCACGGTATGCCCCGGATCATCCGGATCACGGTAAAGAACACAAGTAGCGTACATCGCACGCGCCTCTTCCGGGTCAGGCAGGAAGGGGAGCATGCCTCCACGTACTTCCTGCTGCCTCCGGTCCAGCATGTCAATCAGTACTGCCGCTTCATCCAGCGGCACCTCGCGCGTCCAGGCGGACGTCACTCCCTCCGGAGCCGCTTCCGAGTCCACGCGGTATTTCCTTCCCTGCCAGACGATGCCGGATTCCGCCGCTTCCGGACGGCCGGCAAAGTCACGCCTCACCGCCTCCAGCGTCTGTACCGCCCTGGCCACGTACGGACGGCCGCGCCAGGCGGCGGGGGCGGAGACGCCGCGCCGTACGGAAAAGTCATCCTCCACGTAGGAGGGAGCCTCCAGAACGGGAGCGGGCAGAGAACCGTCCACCGTCCGCGGAAAGGCGTTTTTCGCGCCTCTGAACGGTTTGCGCACCAAATGCAGGTACAGGCCGGGACGGTCCGGGTCCGGACGCCATGAGTTCAAATCCGGGAATTCCCGCAAGACCCCGGCCAGTTCCGCCATGCGCGCCGCCGCCAGACGCCCCGCCCGGCGAAGGGAACTGCCTTCATAACCGTCCAGGGAAGCCAGAGCCCTTTCCAGGTCCGTCCGCACATGGACGGGCACGGAGGACAGAACATGCCCCGCCATCAGGCTGTGGGCGTACCGTTCCATCATCGGAAGGCGGACTTCCGCACTCCCGTTCCCGCTCCAGGCGCGTTCCGCCCGTATCCGCCCGTTCATTCCCACGGTTTCCCGCAGCATGTCCAGAAATCCGGCGCCCGCACCCTTTCCATCTTTCAGCATCCCGTTCAATGCAGCCGCGCGGCGGCTCAGTTCCGCGAGGGGCTGCGGGGCCCTTTCCGGACTGGCCGCGCCGTAACGCGCCCATGCGGCCACCGTTTCCGGCACGGCTTCATGGTCCAGACTGGCAAAGAAATATTCTTTGGAAAGCTGGGACAGCTCCTCGATCAGCTCCGTTTCTCCGGGGAACGCTTTGCGGCGCGGGACACGGCCCATGCGCTTGAGCATTTCCCAGGCCGCTTCCGGGGAAAGCTGCTCCGTGCGCATCAAACGGTCCCAGACGACTTCCGCCTTGTCCTCAATCAGGGCCAGCGGATTGGCCGTGTTATGCAGGCGCAGGCGGTGCATGACCAATCCTCTGGCAGTGGGCACGGGCTGGTTGTCCGCATCCACGCCCAGACTTTGCACGCCGCCCACGTATTTGCCGTGGATGTCCATGCGCTCCCGCAGGGCATCAGGGCTCATCAGCTTTTCCGCGGCCACGCGGCCTGCGCCCGTCACTTCCAGCAGGTCTCCGGACCCGGAGGCTCCGCGGAAGCCGTAGCCCGCCCTCAGCATGTCGGAGACGGCCATGGCCGTCAGACCGTCATACAGGCAGGGGAGACGCTCGCCGCGAGCATTTTCCAGACCGCCGGACAACCTCAAATGCGTGGGGTCCCATTCCGGATGTCCGTTGACGGCATGCCACCGCCACCCGCGGATCAAATCTTTCTTGGCAATGCAGGCCGGGGAAAACATCATGGAGACATTCGCCATCAGGTCCGCTGCGGCTCCCTCCCGCGAGGAATGCCACGCCGACCATGTTCCCGAGGGATAGCGGACTCTCCACAATCCGTTCCCGCGGGCGCCCGAGGACTGGAACAGGCGGGGCGTCAGGCAGGACAGGTTTTCCACGGCCTTCTCCGTACCGGGATAGATACGGGGGGCAGGCTCTTCCGGCCCGGCGGACAGCCGGTCCGCATCCAGCACGGAGGCAAATTCCGCCGTCCGTCCGGGAGAAGTTTCCAGATAGCGGGACAGCAGGCGGGAGTAACTTTCCACCGGCGTATAGCCGCGCCCCACGCAGACGTCAAAATCCGCCATGTTCGGCAGCACGTGGAACAGGCTGTTCACGTCCGCCTGGGCTCCCCATACGCAGCGGTTCATCTCCTGCAATTCGGGGCTGACGGACTGGCGCTCCCTGTCTCCCACCCGGGACATCATCGCGCTCATCCGGGACAGGGAGGAGACGAGCCCCTCCGGAGTGGAGGAATTTTCCAGCAGCTCCGGAGCGTTCAGCAGGGAGCTCCCCTCCTCCAGCCAGAGGCGCGCCCTGCCGGAACTGTATTCATCCCGGCAAAAGGACTGCCACAGCCTTCCGGCCACGTGGCCGGCCACTTCTTCCTGGGAAGCGCCGTGCACGCGCTCCATGACGCCCTCATATACATTCGCACGGGCTCTTCCGTCCATTTCCCGCGTCACGGCGTCCCAGTCCTGCCGGGAAAACTTCACCGCAGCGCCCGCTTCCTCCGGATAAGCCAGCAGAAGCATTTTGTAAGGACGGGCGGCGCCCTGTTTCAGCCTTTCCGCCACAAAGGAGCGGCGCACGTCTTCCGCCCGCATGTCGTAATCCGTCTCATTGCGCAGACGCCACGGAATTTCCAGTCCGTTCCTGTTGCGGATCAGGCCCAGGTCCTCCGCCTCCTTCCGGCACAGGAATTCATACCAGGAGGAAAGGGCCTCCTCCGCGGAAGACTTTCCGGAAACGCGCTTGAGCGGAGAACCCGGGGCGGGGTCCATGCCGTACGCCGTCCTTCCCTCCGCGTCCAGCGATTCTCCCACGCGGGGCAGCCCGGCGCGGAGCAGCCACCGGGAACGCACCTCCGCATGGTCCGGATGCAGGGAAAGCTTCCTCAACGCTTCCGCGGATTCCGGGAAGTCAGCCATGTTCCACGGTTTGGAACGCACGGGGGAAGGCAGCTCCAGAAAGTCCCGCACCTCCCGTTCCGTCCTTAAAAACGGTTCTCCGCCCTCGCCGAGGGCGCGGGACCATTCCAACGCCTTCCCGGAAATGTACAGGGAGCCCCACAGCGGGGAATTACGCAGGGATTCCTGCAAAAGCTCCCCGGCCCGGTACACGTCCTTTTCCCGCAGAATGCGGGCCGCTTCACCGTCCGGAATGCCGAACACCTTGAGAGGAGTCCCATCCCCCAGAAGGGAGGACGGATGGCGGAAGTGATGCAGGGCCGCCTTCCCCGCCCCGATCAGCAGGAAAGGCATCATCATGCCGGCCTCCCTCAACTGGTCTTCCGGGGAAAGCTGCCTCTGCTTCCACCCTTCCCAGTCCACGCCGGATTCCTTTCCGGTGGCCAAGCCGACCCCTTCCTGAGCCAGCATGGGGGTCAGTTCCATCATCTTGTTCTCCGCGGCCATCTTCACGGCATCCGCGGCAAGGGCGCCCGTTCCGGAAAGAACCGCTCCGGCGGCGGCCCCGGCACTTCCCGCGGCACGCATGGACTGGAAGGAGCGCATGCCCTGCCCCAGCATTTTCCGGCCCAGCTTCGTCATTCCGAAGGAAAGGAGGGTGTTGGCGCCGCCGGACAGAACGGCCCCGTCCATCTGGGCGTCAAAGTCGCCGTCCGGATTCATGCGCCGCGCATCCGCCATGTGCCGTCCCGTCTCCCCGGCCATCAGCACGCCAAGCCCCGCAGGCCCGGCAAACGCCAGCGCCGTGGATGCGCCCTGCTGGGCCATGTCCACCATCATTTCACGGAACCACGGTGCATCCTTGCCCCCGCGCAAAGGGGCGAATTCCATCCGCGCAAAATTCCTCAGCTCCTCAAAACTCCGGGAATACCGGTCCAGGGCCTCCTTCGTTTTTCCGTCCGGCATGACCCAGGCCGCACCGTTCACGGCAAACTGGCCGACATTTTCCGCCGTCTCCGCAGCCCCGCGTTTCAGCGCGGACTCCAGGGCCGTCCTGAAACCGGGCCGGGAACGCATGTACGGAGCCATCATGCGAAACACCTTCTGCCGATCGTCGCCGCCCAGCCCCGCCAGACAGTCCACGGCGCGCACGACGTCCGGAATGCCTTTCACCGGCTTCCAATTCACCTGCACGGCAGGGAAGCCGCCTTCCGGCGGCGTTTCATTGGCCACCAGGCCTTCCAGCCCCTTCCGTATCACGTCTGCGGCTTCCGACAGGCGGTTCCGGTCATCCAGCGCGTCGGAGACGGCCCTGCTCCTCATCTTCTCCGCCACGAACCGCAAATCCTCCGGCCAGCGGGAAACGGCCTCCAGTCGCCGTTCGTCCGGCTCTTCCGAAGTCCCCGCCAGGGCCCGGTCATAAGCCTCCTGGTATAGTTCAAACAGCGTCTCCCGCTGGGAAAGGCGCACCTGGTTGTGCTGGGAGACCGCTACGAACAACTCGTTGTCAGACTTTCCGGAAGCCCCGTACTGGCGCGCCACCTGTTCCCTTATCTGCCCCCAGTCCTTCCGGATGAGTTCGCGCGGAATCCCTCCGGTGTCCGCCACCCAGGACTGCATCACGCAGGCGGCCACCCGCTCGCCATCCGCCATGCCGGGGGCGTACATGGCCTCCGCCTCACGCCGCACCTCCCGGGGGATGGTCGCCACATCCCCCGTCAGCACACTGTTCCAGTACTCTTCCCGCTCCGCCGCCTCGCGTCCCGAATCCTCCACGATTGCGGCAGGCGCAGCCTGTGCCGAAACCGCCTCCGTCTTCCTGGTTTCCTCCGCCGGAGCCTCTTCCTGCAGGAGCGAGCCGCTCTGCCCTTCTTCCCATTCCGCCTTCATGTTACTGTTTCTCCTTCCTGTTTTTCATGTCCCGGAAGCCGACCCACCCGGCATCCTGCATCCGGTTTTCCTCTTCAAAAACCCGCTCCATCTCCGCGGCGGCATTCGCCGGATTCTTCTTCACGGCATCCAGCAGGGCCCACTGCACCCGCTTCCATTCCTCCACGGCCCGCGCATCCGTCACCGGTCCCCAGGCCCCGTTCCGGAACATGGAGGACAAGCGGCGGGAAGCCGCCCGGCGCACCTCCTGCGGCACCAGCTTCATCGCCTCCCGCCTCTCGGCCAGCATCTTCACCTGTCCGGCGGGAAGTCCGGAAGTGGCCACCTCAATCACAGCGTCCGTATCCCCGTCACCGCCGCAGTCCTCGTCAATCAGGCGGGTCATCCGACACAGCAGCCCCTCGTCCGCCGGGAAGCTGATGCCGGAAAGCTCCGCCTCCCGCATGCGGTCGCGGGCATCCACATAACGCCTCAACTGGCCGGGACTGACCAAACCGTACTTTTCCGCATTCGCCAGCCCTTCGTCGCGCAGCATGCCGCCGCCGGCCACGGTGCGGAAGATGGAATCCGCATACCGCCGCTTCAATTCCCCGTAGGCCGCTTCAGCTTCCCGGGCCACCTTCCTTTCCATTTCATTCAAGGGGGCTCCCTCCTGTTCCGCCCGGACGACGGGCAGAGCGACAGCCGGGTCCCGGCGCACCTCTTCCACAGCCCGGTTCAAAGCAACCCGGTCGCGCGCCTCCTCCGCCATGCGCCCGGCTTCCTCACCGGTCACAAATACGCCCATCCCCTCTTCAATCCTGCGTTCCGCCAGTCCGGCATCCCCCTGCTCCACGGCAGACTCCACGCTTCCGGACCAGGAACGGCGCGCCTGCTCCACCTGGCCAAGACGGGACATCTTTTCCAGGTAAATGCTTCCGGCGGCGGCCAGATTTTCCCGCGCCGCCTCCACGCGCCCCTTCACCCGACCGGACATTTTTTCCGGCAGGTAGGAAGGCAGCCTGTCCGCCAGGGCCTTCTTCCACCTAGCTTGCAAATCGTCCGCGGCGCCAGCGGAATCCAACTCCCGCATCACGTCCTGTTCAAAGCGGTAGAGGCCGTCCCGGGCCTCGGCCCATTGTCCGGCGTCCCTCACCTCCTGCATCCCGGCCAGCATGTTCTCTGCCGTTCCCGCCAAATCCGCCACCCCGGCGGACAGGCGGCGAACGCCTGCGGCCTGGGCTTCCAGCGCATCCAGCGGGATCATTCCGGACAGATCCGGCCCCATGCGCGACATTCCAAAATCCTGTATTCGTATAGCCATGTTCTAATGGCTTTCAAGCTAGGGAGCGGACGGAACACCGGTCATCCATTCCAAACCGTCACTGTCTCCCTTACTTGCCTCTTGCCAAAACGGAGGCATTACAACACAATCCCCTGCATGCCCCGCATCCGTTTCACCACCGCCTACGACGGCCGCCCCTATCTGGGCTGGCAAAGCCAGCCGGGAGGCCGTACCGTGCAGGATAAGCTGGAACGCGCCTTTTCAATCCTTTTCGGGGAAGCCGTCCGCATCCACGGGTCCGGCAGGACGGACGCCGGAGTGCACGCCCTGGGGCAGGTCTTCCACGTGGATGCGCCGGACACCCACCGCATTCCCGCAGACAAATGGCCTGCGGCCATCAATACCCGCCTGCCCCGCACCATCCGGGTCATCCATGCGGAGTACACGGACCCCGGCTTTCACGCCCGCTTCAGCGCCACGGGGAAAACGTACCGTTACTGCATTTCCAGCGAACCCATCCTGAACCCGTTTGACGCGGGCCTGGTCTGGCACCGTCCGCTGGCCTGGAGCCTGGACGCCCTGGAGGAAGCCGCCGGGCTCTTTCTGGGGGAACACGACTTTACGGCCTTTGCCGCCCTGAGGGGCAACGAGCCCCGCCCCATCCCGGAAGACTACTTCCGGCGCACCATTACCCGTGCGGACGTGAGGCGGGAAGGGAACCGCACCTTCATGACATTCACGGGCACGGGCTTCCTTTATAAAATGGTGCGCCTCATGGCGGGCGCGGCCCATGAGGCGGCACGGGGGAAAATCACGCTGGAGGAATTAAACCGCCTCATCCGTTCCCCGCGCCCGGATGACAAAAGCCCGTTCTGCGCGCCGCCGGACGGCCTTACCCTGATGCAGGTGCATTACCCGGATTGCGTTCCGAAAAACAGGCCGGAGCAATAAAAAACGGCCTCCGGCGGTTACTTTTCCGCCATTCCACGCGGAATGCCGTACAGCCCTTCCCTTCTGATGAAACTTTCCACTTCCGGATTCAAATGAGGCACGGGGCAGACGCCCGCGCGCAGGGCTTCCCGGATGCCGGTGGAAGATGCAGGTTCATCCCCTTCAATAAAAACGGCCCGAACTCCCTCCCTGGAAGCCGGAGCGCCGCCCCGGTGGTACACGATGAACGTCGCCATGTCAGCCAGATGCCTCCAGCGGCCCCATTTCTCCAGGGAATCCCACTGGTCCTTGCCCATCAGCCAGAACAATTCCGCTCCCGGATGGCAGGCAGCCACGCTTTCCGCTACCCTCCATGACCAGGAAGGCGGGGGCAAATTCAAGTCCGTACGGTCCAATACGGCCCAGTCCAGCCCTTTCAGGGCCAGTTCAATCATCCGGCAGCGCCGGGCATCCGAAACGGAAGGGGCCTGTTCCTTCAGCGGGGAAAGGGAACAGGGCATGAACAGTACGCGATCCAGGCCACAGCACTCCCTGGCACGGGAAGCCACGCGCACATGGCCTTCGTGCACGGGATCAAACGAACCGCCGAAAATGCACAACTTCACTGTCCGTCACCTCCATGAAGGCAGGAAATCAGAGTCCCTCCGTACCCTTGTAGGGAAGGAACCCGCCGATGGGAACGCGCACCATCCTCTTTTCCAGCGGCAGGCGCCGGAACCGGTTGATGAAATCCGTCAGGCGGCCGTAATTGCGTTCCGTCTTGGGAATCCCCTGATGGCCGCAGTTCACGTCCGGATTGTAATGCAGCTCCACATGAAGATGGGCCGGATACATGCCGCGGTTCGTGCCGATGGTGCCTACCTGGGTGCCGCGCAGCACCAGCTGCCCCAGCACCACGTTGATGTCATTCAAATGGGAATAAAGCGTCTGGCAGCAGAGGACCTTGCCGGACTTGGGCTCCCGGAAGGCGTGGCGGACAATCACCACCTTTCCCCAGGCGCCCCGTGCGTCTGCGGCATACGTGACGACGCCGTGGCCCACGGAATAGACTGGGTCTCCCAGGTCGGTATTGCCGCCGCCGTTTCCGTTCCAGTCCTCGCCCATGTGGCGGGGGCTCTTCAGGCGCAGGCCGCGGGAACGGTAATAGCCCTTGCCGTCCGGCTTGCCCACCGGAAAGTCAAAGCCGTCGCACAGGGGGACGAGCGCAAATTTGCTGTCCCGCTTGGCCATGTAAACGGGGGCGCTCTCGCTGATAAAGGCCGTCCCGATCAGAAAAAACAGGGCCAGCAGTAAAAAACGGAAGTAGAACATAGGGGAAAAAAGTTTCCATATGCTAGACAGCGCTCATGCCCGTATCAAGCGGAATTCTCAGTATGTCCCAGTTAAAATACCCAAGCCGTTCCCCCGTCCGGAATGCACCGTTTCCCTTTCAACTTGACAGCAAAGCCCCTCTATGAAAGAAGGAAGGAGCATTCTGCGTATTTCTGCAACACATCTATTCTCCATGAACAAGCTTGCGCCCCTCTTTGTTGGAACCGCTCTTTCCTCTCTCATGCTGCCCGGACAGGCCGCAGACCCTCCCAAACCTTACGGCGCCGTGCCTACTCCCCAGCAGGTGAACTGGCAGCGCATGGAATTTTACGGATTCATCCACTTTGGCCTGAACACCTTTACCGGCAGGGAATGGGGATACGGAGACGAAAACCCGCAAATTTTCAACCCCACGGACTTCAACGCCTCCGAGATCGTGGAAACCTTCAAGAAAGGCGGCATGAAGGGCATGATTTACACGGCCAAGCACCACGACGGCTTCTGCGCCTGGCCCACCAAGTCCACGGAGCACAACATCACGAAAACCCCGTGGAAAAACGGCAAGGGGGATGTGGTCAAGGAATTCGCCCTGGCCTGCAAGAAGCACGGCATCAAATTCGGCACCTACCTCAGCCCGTGGGACCGCAACCACGCCGAATACGGCAAGGAAGGCTACCTGAAAGCCTATTACCAGCAAATCCGGGAACTTCTGAGCAACTACGGCCCCGTGTTTGAAATCTGGTTTGACGGTGCCAACGGCGGCGACGGCTACTATGGCGGAGCCCGTGAAAAACGTAACATCGGCAATGCGGAGAAATACTACAACTTTGAAAAGATCGTGGAAATGATCCGCTCCATCCAGCCCAACTGCATCATCTGGGGCGCCGGCCATTATGGAGACGCCCGCTGGGGCGGCTCTGAAAAGGGACATGTCAATTATCCCCACTGGAGCACCGTGGGCCTGAACGGCGGCGGTGGCGGAACCGGCAAGCGCGGCGGCGAACGCTGGGTGCCCGCGGAAGGAGACACCACCATCAACCATTCCGGCTGGTTCTGGCACCAGGGCCAGGCCTCCCGCGTCAAATCCCCGGAAGAACTCATGCAGGTCTGGTTTGACTCCGTAGGCCGCGGAGCCAATCTCATCCTGAACGTGGCCGCTGACAAGACCGGCAAACTGGACCCCGCCGACGTCAAGTCCCTGATGGAATTCAAGGAATTGCGCGACAAACTGTATGCCAAGAACTTCGCTCTGGGGGCCACGGCCACGGCCAGCCAAACCCGCGGCAACGACAAGAAATTCTCTCCTTCCAACATGACGGACGGCAACATGGACACCTACTGGGCCGTGGAGGACGACAATCTGACGCCCTCCGCCGTCATCACGCTGCCCAAGCCCGCCACCTTTGACGTCATCCGACTGCGCGAACAAATCCGCCTGGGCCAGCGTGTGGACTCCTTCAACATCGACGCTTTCATCAAGGGCAAATGGGTCTGCATCGACAACGGAGGAAAAACCATCGGCAACCAGGTCATGCGCCGGCTTGACCGCCCCATCACCGCCCAGAAGCTGCGCCTGCGCATCACGGGCAGCCAGGCAACGCCCTGCATCTCTGAATTCGCCCTGTTCCGCCAACCTGCGGGAGCCGTCCGCCCGTCCATCTTCCGCCGCGGCGACAACCTGGTCATCCTGGCGGACGGCAAGAACAAAATCCTCTACACGACGGACGGAAGCGAACCCAAGGCCGGGTCCCCCGTCTATTCGCAGGGAGCCAAATTCAGCGAAAGCGGAGTTGTCAAGGCACGCTGCCAGTTTGCCAACGGCAAGCTCGGCCCCGTCAGCCAGGCAAAATTCGGCATCAGCAAAACCGGATGGAAAGTGAAAAGCGCCACCTCCGGCAATGCGGCCGCCGCCATTGACGACAACCCGGAAACCTCATGGACCGCCACTGCCGGCGTTCCCCAGTCCTTCGTGGTGGACATGGGCAAGCCTTACCGGGCCACCAGCTTCTCCTACCTGCCGCGCCAGGATGGAAAGACGGAAGGCATGACGGACAAGTACCAGTTTGAAGTAAGCGCGGACGGCAAAACCTGGAAAAAGGCGGCAGAGGGGGAATTCTCCAATCTCCGCGCCAATCCCATCGAACAAAACGTCAACCTAAAGAATGTCGACGAGCCCGTGCGCTACTTCCGCTTTACCGGAACAAATGCGCTGGACGGCAGCGGAGCTTCCGCCGCGGAAATCAATGTCTTCGGCACTCCCGCCCAGGGCTAGCGAATACAGCGCCGCTTGTTTGAACGTCCCGGTCCTTTCGGGCCGGGACGTTTTTTATGCCCATGAAAAAGAACAGGCGCATTTATCCGCTGGAAAGGAATTTCTCTGTTTCACGGCTTTCAGGCAACGCTATGGCTCCTTGAAAAAAGAGTTCCGGAATAATGGACGGCTCCCACCCTGATTCTATCACCTTAATGCGTTCTTCATCCTTCTTCTGAGGCGCATCAGGAGGGAGCCCGAACCGGAAGAGTCCACCAGAGAACAGGCACGTTCCGAAACCACCGAATTGAATCCTTCGCATTCTCCAAGGCCTCTCTCAGCGGGCCAGATGGAAGAATCCCGCCAAGTTCCATCGGAAAGGAAGGAACGCCCAAGAAACCTTTTCCAGATGAAATTACCTGGCGTTATCATCTTTCCCATCCTGCCATTCCGAAGCTGTTTTCCAGTCTCCCACTCGCTTTCTACCCGTCTGAGTAGAGGCCTTTCTCCCGCAATACGCGCATACAAAAAAGGCGCGTCCCGAAGGACGCACCACACAAAATCATGTCGACTTGGGAAAAGACTTATTCCTGGCCGCTGAAATCAGGAGTAAGGATCAGGAACTGGTCGCTGATGTCCTTGCCCCTTCTCTTGGGAATGAAGGTATCCTGAAGGTCGTCGTTGTCGTTCAGTTCCAATGTTTTGGCACTCTGGGCGGTCGTGAAGATCAGTACCTTGCCGCGGAAACTTTCCGGGTCAAAGCGGACAGCATTGCCGGCAACCACTGTGGAGCCGTCATCGCCGGGAAGCACGGAGGTAACCATCAGGGGATATTCGCCAACGGAGCTACCGATACCCACCTTCTTGTTGTTCTCACCCTTGCGCATCACGTAGGAAATGCCCACTTCACCGGGAGTCAGGGCCTTGCCGTCATAGATTTCACCGTCGGGAGTGACGGTAGAACCGCCGGAAGCAGTCTGGACCTTGGCGTAGAAGTTGCTTTCAGACACGGACTCATTGGCCAGAAGCTGGCGGAAATAGTCATTGGAGGTGTCGCCCTGCAACGGCCCCAGGCCAGCCATGTAGCTATGCTGGGCCACCACACGGTCAGCGGTGATGTCGTCCGGGAAATTGCCCAGCTTGCTGTTGGACTTGAATTCGTTCATCGCCACGCCCACGTTCTTCATGTTGGTCAGGGCCTGCATCTGGTCTCCCTTGTTGATCTGGTTGATAATGGGACCATACGCCACGGACGCGAGCAGCGCGATAATGGCGATAACGACCAAAAGTTCGATCAGGGTGAAACCCCGGTGTAACTGGCGTGTTGCAAAAGATACTTTCATTGTTGAATCTAATGGAATGTTTACAGTTTAAGAAAACCGCATGTGGTTATCTATGTTCGTTTCTACTATTAACGTCATTTCCTAGTCAGGACAAGCATATTCTCACAAAATTCTCGGGCCTGGAAAGGCGGTTCCGGTTTCCTGGAAATACAAGACGTTTCCCTGCCCGGAGAAATATGGAAAACGTCTTTACTTGCCCCGGCCGAAAAAGGCGCTCAAATCTTCCAGGGCTCCGGCGTCCGGCTTGTCCGCCTCCGCAATAACGCGGCGCTGAAGTTCAGCGATCTCGTCCAGCCCCTTGCGTCCCAGCTCCAGCATCCTGTTCATCTGGTCTGCGGTAAAGACGGCCTCCTCTCCGGAACCCTGCACTTCCACGAACTCGCCCCGGTCGGTCATCACCAGGTTCATGTCCACTTCCGCGTCCTTGTCTTCCACGTAGCAAAGGTCCAGCAGGGCTTCCCCTTCCAGCATGCCTACGGACACGGCGGAAACGAGCCTCTTGAGGGGGGATTCCGCCAGCTTGCCCGCAGCCACCAGCTTGTTCACGGCAATCGCCAGAGCCACGGAAGCCCCGGTTATGGAAGCGGTCCGCGTTCCGCCGTCAGCCTGGAGAACATCGCAGTCCACCCAGATGGTGCGCGCGCCGATCTTGCCCAGGTCCACGGCGGCCCGCAGGGAACGGCCAATCAGCCGCTGAATCTCGCTGGAACGTCCGTCCAGCTTGCCCGCCGTGATGTCGCGGCGCTTGCGGTCCAGCGTGGAATAAGGGAGCATGGAATACTCCGCCGTCAGCCAGCCGCCCTCCACGCGCTGCACCTTCATCCAGCGCGGCACATCCTCTTCAATCGTGACGGCGCAAATCACCTTCGTCCGTCCGAAAGTCACCAGCACGGAGGCCGTGGCGTTCGGAGCGATGCCCGTTTCAAAGCTGATCGGGCGCAACTGGTCCACAAGTCGTTTATCCTGACGTTCCATGCGGGGAATCATGACGGATGCGGAGCGTTTTTTCAAATGGAAAGATGGATTTCCTCCGCCGAACCGGTAATATTTCTCCCATGAAACTTCCCGCCACCCGTGTAGCCGTTCTTGATGCAGTAGCCCTTTCCCGCCAGATGATGGAACATATGCCCAGGCTTTCCGCCTGGGCGGAGCGCCAGCGCATTTCCTCCTTCCCTCCGGCCTTTCCGGCGGTCACCTGCACGGCGCAGAGCTCCTACATCACCGGGCTCTCCCCGGAGGAGCACGCCATCCCAGGCAACGGCTGGTACAACAGGAACATGAGTGAGGTTCAGTTCTGGAAGCAATCCAACAAACTGGTGCAGGGGCCGCGCATCTGGGAGAAGCTGAAAAACCTGTACGGTCCCTCCTTCACCTGCGCCAAGCTCTTCTGGTGGTACAACATGTACTCCACCGCGGACTGGAGCATCACGCCGCGCCCCATGTACCCGGCGGACGGCCGCAAAATCTTTGACATCTATACGCAGCCCATGGACCTGCGGGAAACCATCAAGCGGGACCTGGGTGAATTCCCCTTCCCCACGTTCTGGGGCCCCATGGCCGGCATCGGCGCCACGCAATGGATTGTGGACTCCGTCCGGTGGATTGAACAAAAATACCGTCCCAATCTCAACCTGGTCTATCTGCCCTACCTGGACTACGACCTCCAGAAATTCGGTCCCTCCTCCGGAGAGGCGGCCAAGGCGGCCCGGACCATGGACGATCTTCTTTGCGATCTGATCGACTTCCTGGAACGGGAGGGAGTCACGCCGATTGTCGTGAGCGAATACGGCATTTCCGACGTCTCGCGCACGGTAGCCCTGAACCGCCTCTTCCGGGAACGCGGCTGGATCACCGTCAAGCCGGAACTGGGAACGGAAATGCTGGACGGCGGAGCCTCCAAGGCCTTTGCCGTGGCCGACCACCAAGTGGCCCAGATTTACGTCAACGATCCCTCCGTACGGGAAGAAGTAAAAGCCCTGCTCTCCACCACCCCCGGCGTGGAGGAAATCCGAGAGACGGACTTTTCCGGCCTGAATCCGGCCGCCTGCGAGCGTCTGCCGGACTTCACCGCCGTGGCGGCCCCGGACACATGGTTTACCTACTACTACTGGACGGACGACGCCAAGGCGCCGGACTTCGCCCGCTGCGTGGACATTCACCGCAAACCGGGCTACGACCCTGCGGAAATGTTCTTTGACCCGGCCCTCTCCTTCCCCATGCTCCATGCGGCCCTGTTCCTGCTGAAAAAGAAACTCGGCTTCCGCGCCCTGATGAAAGTCATCCCTCTCAACGGAGACCAGGTGAAAGGCTCCCACGGCCGGGACAACGTACCGGACTCCCAGCAGCCCGTCTTCATCGGTCCTGCCGGCCTCCCGGAGGTCCATTCTCCGCGGGACGTACATGAAGCCATTTTGGCGGCCTTCGCCTCCGGCTGCCAATGAAATAAAAAGAAAACAGCCGGAGGAAGGCGCGCTTCCACGGGGAAAAACTCAGGACTTCTGCCCGGACCGCTTTCATTCCGGGTGCCTCAACCCGTCAGCCCAGGCGGTCCATCAGGGCGTCCACGTCCAGGGAATCCTGCCCGTGAATCAATTCACCTAGCACGGGCACGTCGGAAAACTCCTCAATCATGCTCCGGTTCGTCACGCAGGCCGTATCCCATTCATCCTTCACATTATTGAAAATAATGCCCAGGCACTCCAATCCGCGCGCCTTGATGGCGTCAAGCGTCAGCAGCGCGTGATTGATGGCTCCCAGCTTGTTGCCGATCACCAGAAGAATGGGAAGGTGGAAATCCGCGGCCATATCGCTGAACCTCCGCCCTGCCGCAATCGGCACCTCCCAGCCGCCCACGCCTTCCACCAATACGCAGTCATGCGTAGCGGCCAAAGCCTCATAGGCGCGGCGGATGGCGTCTTCATCCACCTGTGTATTCTCCAGCTTGGCGGCTACATAGGGACAGGTGGCATTCTTCAAAAACACGGGGTTCAGCTCATCCAGCGTCAGGCCTTCCGGCCCCGCCTCCCGCAGAAGCCGCGCATCCTGCCTGTCTCCGCAGGCCACGGGCTTGAATCCCGCGGCGTTCACGCCCCGTTCCCTCAGGGCCTTCACAATCAGACAGCTCACATAAGTTTTGCCTGCTTCCGTATCAGTTCCGGTAACGATAAAATTCCTCATGACAGTAAACTTCAGGGATGGGACCTTCTGATCTCCTCCAGTTGCGCGCGGGACGGCGCGGCATCATTCGTAGTCACCCAGTGGTTGATGAAAGACCAGATGATGACGGCCAGCACCAGGCAGAACAACTTGGCAGGCCAGTTAAGCAATAGCAGTTTTTTCATTGGAAGGAGAAATATTCAGTAGCTCTTCAAGACGGGCCTTCAACTGTTCCGGAGTCAGGTTGCGCTCCAGCTTGCCGCCCACGGCCAGGGCAATGGCCCCCGTTTCTTCGGACACCACCACCACCACACAATCACTCTCCTCGGACATGCCCACGCCGGCCCGGTGCCGCAGTCCCAGGGTACGGTCGCTCATTTCCTTCTGGGAAACAGGGAACACGCAGGCGGCCGCGGAAATCCGGTCGCCGGAAATGACCACTCCCCCGTCGTGAAGAGCGGTCTTCGTATGAAAAATGGTCAGGGCCAGTTCCGGGGAAAAAATGGCGTCCAGCTTCACGCCGGAATCCTCGATCGGCTTCATGCTGATGCTCCGTTCAAAAGCGAACAGGGCTCCGAACCGCTGGTTGGAAAGCTTGCTCACCGCCTTGCAGAAATTATCCAGGAAATCCACCCGCTGAAGCTTGGCGAAGGAGGAGAAAAACGGATGGCTGCCCAGCTTAGCCAGCCCCACGCGCAGCTCCGGCTGGAAAATCACCACCAGCGCCAGCGCCAGGCCGGGGGCGAAGATGCGCGTCAGTATCCAGGAAATTACGTTCAACTGGAAGAAAAAGGCCAGTACCACCAGGGCCAGGAAACAGGCGAACAGCCCTACCATGATGCGGGCACCGCGCGTCGCATGGAAAGCGCGGTAAATCTGGTACAGGAACACCCACAGGATGAAAATTTCAACGATCGCCCTGAGCGCATCCTTGATCACAATCCAGTCCCACATGGGCACAAGCTACACAACAACCCCGACGATTGCAACACCGATCCTTTCCTTCCCTGTTGCCACGCGGGATGGGAACTGCTATAAGCACACCATGAAATGCCGGGTATTTCTCTCTCTGCTATCCGCCGCGCTCATCCTCTCCATTTCCACGGGCTGCATCATCTCCCACTGCACCACGCCCGGAGACGGAACAGCGCCCGCCTCCGCCGTGCGGCCAGGGCTGGAAGGAGAATTGAAAAAAGACGTCCGCTATCTGGCAAAAACCTGCCACCCCCGTCCGGCAGGCTATGAAAAGAACCAGGCCAAAGCCGTGGAATACATTGCCCGCTCCCTGGCGGACACCGGAGCCAAAGTCACCTGTCAGCCCTTCACCGCAGACAAGCGCACCTTCGTCAACGTCAGCGCCGTCTTCCCCGGAAAATCAGCCAAAAGAGTCATCGTAGGGGCGCACTACGATACCTGCGGAGACACGCCCGGCGCGGACGACAACGCCAGCGGAGTCGCCGGCCTGCTGGCACTGGGCCGCATGCTCAAAGGCATCTCCCCCCAATACACCATTGAACTCATCGCCTACGCCAACGAGGAACCACCGTACTTCGCCACGGAACACATGGGAAGCGCACAGCACGCCCAGAAACTTTACACGGAACAAATAGGCGTCAAGGCCATGATCTGCCTGGAAATGATCGGCTACTTCTCCGACAAGGAAAACAGCCAGACCTATCCGGGGCCCGGCATGGGGACGCTGTATCCGGACAAGGGAAACTTCATCGCCATCGTAGGCAACTGGAACAGCGTCAGGCTAAGCCGCGACATTCAGAAAAGCATGCGTCCCTTTCTTCCCACCGTCCGCCTCAACCTGCCGCAGATCAAGGGCATGTGCATGGACTTCTCCGACCACCGCAACTTCTGGGCTAAAGACATGCCTGCCGTGATGATCACGGACACGTCCTTCTTCCGCAATCCGAACTACCACCAGCCCGGAGACCTTCCGGAAACGCTGGACTACCGCCGCATGGCCCAAGTGGTTCGCGGCGTCCACCAAGCCGTTCTGCATCTGGCGGCGGAAGAAAAATAAAGTCCCCCGCGCTGTACTCGGCGTCAAACGGCGTGGCCGTCCATGATCGTGATGATGCGGTCGCCCCGCCGGGCCAGGTGTTCGTCATGAGTCACGATCACCAGCGTCTTGCGGGACTCGTCCGCCAGGCCGAACAGCAGGTCCAGCACTTCCGCACCATTCTTCCTGTCCAGATTCCCCGTAGGCTCATCCGCAAAAATAATGGGGGCGTCGTTCGCCAGAGCACGTGCAATGGCCACGCGCTGCTGTTCCCCGCCGCTCAATTCGCCCGGCAGATGGTTCAGGCGGTGGGACAAGCCCACGCGGTCCAGCAATTCCGTGACGTACTCCACGCGCGGCCTTTTGCCGATGGACGAAGCCAGGCAGGCATTCTCCAGGGCCGTCAATTCCGGCATCAGCAGATAATTCTGGAAAATGAACCCCATGTTCCTGTTGCGGAAAATGGAGCGCCCCGTGGCGGACAGGGAATAAATATCCGTGCCGTTGATCGTCACTTTCCCCTCCTGGGGCGTTTCCAGTCCGGCGAGCGTGTACATCAGAGTCGTCTTTCCGGCGCCGCTGGGGCCGCACAGGAACACCTTCTCCCCGGCGGCAATATGCAGGTTCACCCCGTGCAGAATCTCAATGGACTTCTTGCCGATGGAATAGCTGCGGTGGAGGTTGGCGGCGGTAATCACGGAATCAATATAGCGGAATGGCCGCCGGATTAAAGTTCTATATTGTCGATAAGACGCACGTCGCCGAAATACACGGCGGCGGCCATTAGGGCCGGCTCCCGGTTCCCCTCCAGGGGCTGCATGGTCTCCGCGTCCACAATCTCTAGGTAGTCAATCCGCGTGCCGGGAACGGCTTCAATCATCGCGGCGGCATGATCCTTCACTTCCCGGACTCCCGTCCCGGACCTGAACTCGTCCCTGGCCTGGAGCATGGCCTTCCGTATCACGACAGCCTGTTCCTTCTGCTCCGGAGACAGCCGGGCATTCCGGGAAGAATAGGCAAGGCCGTTCTCATGCCGCACGATCTCCGCACCGTGGATGCGCACCGGAATATCCAGGTCGCGCACCATGCGGCGGATAATCGCCAGTTGCTGGTAATCCTTCTTCCCGAAGATGGCGTCCGTAGGCTGCACCAGATTGAAAAGTTTGGCCAAAACCGTGCAAACCCCGGAAAAATGTCCCGGCCGTGACGCCCCGCACAGTGTAGTGGACAAAAAATCTTCCTCCACGCTGATGCTGCGCTCTCCGGCATACATCTCTTCCGGAGCCGGGGAAAACACGTAATCCACTCCGGCGGCTTCGCACAGCTCCAAGTCCTTCTCCGGAGTGCGGGGGTAGGTCTGCAAGTCGGAAGTATTGTTGAACTGGATGGGGTTGACGAAAATGCTGGCCACCACCACGCCGTCCTCCCCGGCCAACTTTCTGGCCTGCTCCAGCAGGGAACGGTGGCCGCTGTGGAGAGCCCCCATCGTGGGAACGAGAATAACGGGATCATTCTGCCGATGGTGTTTGGACAGGGCTCCCTTCAACTGAGCCTTGGTCGAAAAAGTTTGCATGCGCATAAAGTGGCCTCATGATGACAAAAGTTCAATCCTGAAATATGGCTAGAAGATTGACGCATGCCATTCCACATGTAAACTGGCAAAGTCAGAAGACGCTAAAAATTATGAGATTCTTCAAAACAGCATTATGTGTATCCGCTGCAATGGCATTCAGCGCCACTGCCAACGCCGAACTGAAAGTAGCTACAGTGGACGTGCAGAAACTCTTTGCCGACTACTACAAAACGCATGAAGCCCAGGCGGAAGTGGACAAGGCGGCGCAGGCAGTCCAGCAGGACAACAACACCCGTGCGGAAAGCATCAAGAAGATGGAAGCCGATTTCACCGAAATGGTCAAAAAGCTCCAGGACCCTTCACTGAATGAAAAGGACAAGAAAGACCTGGAACAGAAAGCCCAGATCACGCGCCAGCAGGCGATTGCCCTGGAACAGGAACGCCGCACTTATGTGGAACGCCAGCTCAAATCCCTTCAGGAACAAATGAAACTGCGTTCCACCAACATCATGGGTGAAATCACCAAGGTTGCGGAAGGCATCGCCACCAAGAGCAACTACGACCTTGTTCTGGACAAGAGCGCCCAGGCTCTCCGTTCCAACAACGTCTTCGTTTACACCAAGCCCAGCATGGACATCACCCCCACCGTGATGAAGGAACTCAACAAGGACGCGCCCGCGGGCTTTGATCCCACCAAGAAAAAGACCCCGGCCGTTCCCGCCGCGCCTGCAGCCCCGGCCAAGTAACCCTTGACATTCCCCCCGGGAAGGCGGAATCATATCCCCATGAAGCTTTCACTTGAAGCCGTGGCCGCCCTCACCGGGGGAACAATCCTCTCCGGCGACCCCGAACTGAACGTGTTCGGGGTCGCTTCTCTTCTCGATGCCACCCCGGAGGAAGCCTCCTTCCTGGGCAACGAGAAATACTTTGAAGACTTCCTGCACACTTCCGCGGGAATTGTCCTGGTGCCTCCGGGACTGCCCAAATATCCGGAAAACGTCGCCTTCGTAGAAGTAGCCAACCCGTCCATGGCCTTCAATGCCCTGGTCAAATACTTCAAGGCTTCCTCCTATAAGTTCGTGCCCGGTATTCATCCCACGGCCATCATCGACCCTTCGGCGAAAATCAATCCGGATAGGGTCCGGGTGGGAGCCTATACCTGCATTGGCGCGCACTGCGAAATAGGCGACGGCACGGACATAGGCAATGCCTGCCAGATCGGCGACAGCGTCACAATGGGGGAAAACTGCCGCCTGCACGCCAACGTCACCATCCGCGAGCGCTGCAAGCTCGGCAGCCGCGTCACCATCCAGCCCGGCGCCGTCATCGGCTCCGACGGCTTCGGCTTCCTGATGGGGGACAATGGACGCTATGTAGGCATCGACCAGGTAGGCATCGTGGAACTGGGAGACGATGTGGACGTAGGCGCCAACACGACGATTGACCGCGCCCGGTTCGGCCGCACCGTCATCGGGGAAGGAACCAAGATAGACAACCTCGTCCAAATCGGGCACAACGTTGTGGTGGGCAAGCACTGCATCATTGTCGCACTGTCCGGAATTGCCGGCAGCACCCATGTGGGGGACTACGTCACCATCGCGGCCCAGGTAGGCATTGCCGGCCATCTCAAAATTGGTTCAAAATCCACGCTGGCGGCACAAACGGGCGTTACCGCGGACATTCCGGAAAACGCAGCCTACTGGGGCACTCCCGCCTCACCCTTCAAGGATGCCTGCCGCCAATTTGCGGCCCTCAGGAAACTTCCGGCCCTCATCAAGGAAGTCCATTCCTTCAAAAGGAAGCTGGATTCATCCGGAAACTAGGCAGGAACAAAGCAGCCGGGGACGGAGCCGCACAAGCTCCATCCCTCTGTAAACACTGTTCAGGCCTGCCCCGTTCCCCAGCGGCGGTGAAGGAACCGTTCCAAAGGTGAAAACAGAATCTTGTCCGACAGGAGCCCGATCACCACGATCACGAACATGATGCCCACCACCTGCTCCATCGCGTTCAGCTCACGCCCATAGTGCAGAAGCTGCCCCAGGCCGAACCCGGTCAGAATGGGCACGAAAATCTCCGCCGCCATCAGGGAGCGCCATGCGAAAGCCCAGCCCTGTTTCATGCCGCTCACCACAAACGGGGCGGAAGCGGGCAAGGTAACGTGGATCAGGCAGTAAATGGGCCCGGCACCCATCGTGCGGGCGGCCCTGGCATAAATGGGCGGCACGTTCCGCATGCCGTTGGCCGTAGCCAGGATGACGGACCACAGGGTACCCATGATCACCACAAACAGCATGGCGGACTCTGTCTGCCCGAACCACAGGGTGGCCAGAGGAACCCAGCACACGCTGGGCAGAGCCTGGAACCCTAGGGAAACCAGGCCCAGCGTATTCTGCATCAACTGCAACCGGGAACACAGCATGCCGAGGGGAATCCCCATCACCAGGCCGATGCCGTAACCCAGCCCCAGCCTCTTCACCGTAATCCAGGAAGCTTCCTCCAAAGCGCCGTCCGCAAAGGATGAGCGCAGGTATTCCCAAACCTCCAGCGGAGAGGGGAACAAATAAGGCTTCCAGACCTTCTCATCGCTCAAATACTGCCATACCCAGATGACGACAATGAAAAACACGAGCGAACACGCGTGGGCTCCCCATTTGGACCATCTGTTCCTGTTCATTTCGCAGCTCCTTTCAAATCACGGGTGATGCGGGACGACAACAGAGCCAGCTCCTGGCTGTTGATATCCCTGGGATGGGGCAAATCCACGGAATACTCCTCGCAAATTCGTCCCGGATGCGGAGTGAACAAAATCACGCGGTCCCCCAGGCACACGGCTTCCCGCATATTGTGGGTAACAAAAATAATCGTCATGCCCCACCTGAGGTGGATATCCTGAATATCCTGATAAAGCTGCTCCCGGGTCATGGCGTCCAACGCGCCGAACGGTTCATCCATCAGCAAAATGCGGGGATTCGTCGCCAGCGCGCGGGCCAGGGCCACGCGCTGCTTCATTCCCCCGGAAAGCTCGTGAATGTGGGCGTGCATGCAATCCTGAAGCCCCACCAGCTCCAGATTCTTCTCTGCAATGGCCATGCGCGCGCTGCGCGTTAGACCGGGTACCAACTTCAGGCCGAACATCACATTCCCCAGCACGTCCAGCCACGGAAACAGGGCGGACTCCTGAAACATCACGGTACGGTCCCGGCCCGGCCCGCTCACGGGAACACCGTCCAGTTCCACCGTGCCGGAAGAGGGGAACTCAAGCCCGGCGATAATATTCAGCAAAGTAGTCTTTCCGCAGCCGCTGGGGCCTACCAGGCAAACGAACTCCCCGGCCTTGATATTCAGGTTGATGCCCTCCAGGGCCTCCACCTTCCCTCGCCGTCCTTCAAACACCTTGGACACTCCGGCGATGCGCAGCTTGCATCCGCCCGGCCCGCAATGCTCTTCTCCCATAATCATCCCTGCGTTTCCTCCTTCATGGCCAACTGTTTCTCCTCTACCGCCTCCGGTGTCACCAAGCCGGAAACGTCGGGAACCTCCTTCATGAATCCGGCATGATAGGCGTCCTGCACAAACTGCTGCAACTTGGGGATGGAAATCTTGTCCTTCATGTGAATGCTCTTCCATGCCCGGGCAATCAATTCCGGTTCAATCCTGGAATGGGTAAGCTCCTCCAGCTCCTTCACCACGATGGCCTGGGCCTCCTTCGGATTCTCCCGTATCCACTGGTTCAACTCTTCATGCGCCTTCACGACGGCCTGCGCCACTTCGGGCTTCTCCTTTAAAAATTCAGACCCGCACACCAGTACCGTGGCTATGGACTCCTTTTCGTCCACCAGCACCTTCCCTTTGGCCATCATCACCAGGCGGCTCACCCAGGGCTCCACCGTCCAGACACCGTCCAGCTTCCCCTGGCGGAACAGGCTCAACTGCTCCGGATTGGGCGTAGGAAGAATCTTCACGTCCCCGCCGCGCTGCGTCACATGCAGGCCGCCGCGGGAAAACCAGGCACGGGCGGAAACATCCTGCGTATTGCCAAGCTGGGGCGTGGCTATCACCTTGCCGCGGAAATCCTGCGGTTCCTTCAGGGCGGAATCCTGCGGCACCACCAGGGAAGCGCCCCCTTCCACGGCTCCGGCGATCATCCTGATATCATGGCCGCGGGAACGGACAAACGCGTTGATGGCGGGACTGGGGCCCACATACGTCAATTCAATGGACCGGGCAAATATCGCCTCCATCGCGCTGGGCCCCGCGTTGTACACATACCAGTTGATCTTGACATCCTTCCCGGTGGCCTTCTTCACGCGCTCTTCAAACCACCCGTTCCCCTGCCGGGAAAAATGGTGGGCCACCAGGCCCTGCACATGCGTCACATTCGGAAAATGGCCGAAATTCAATTCAATCACATTCGTATCCTCTTTCTTCCCGTCCCGGCAGGAAACGAGAGGCAGGCAGAGGGAGGCGGCCAGGAACAACAGGGGGAATCTTGAAAAAAGCATGAGGTATCAGAAAAATGGTTGTAGGCTCACGGCATCTTGGCCGCACCCTTTCAGGCTCCGACTAGCAGAAAAAGACATCTGAGGCAAGTTTCCGCATGTGACGACTTTTTCACAATGGACAGCCGGATTGCCGATTCTGTTGAAAAACTCCCCCATTCTGCAACCCGCAAAATCCGGTCTATTGACAAGGACGTGCGTTCCCGCTACAAAAAAGCGCTATTTGCCCCTCTATGCCGAACAAAACGCACCAGCCGCATTTCGGAACATGGCTCAACCTGCCTCCGCCCGGGGACGAACGGGTGGGCCCTGCCGTCAAATACAGATGCACCCTTCTGCTGCTCCTTTACTGGGGTATTCTGTCCGCTGTGCCGCAGGCAGGAAACAATGTGATGGAAGTTGGCCCCTCCTTCTCTCCCTGGATAGCGGCTCTAGAGCTTACCCCCTTCATCCTTGTTCCGGCATTCCTGTGCCTCGTCCCCCGTACGGGGTCCCAATGGAGGGCCCTGATGATTGCCGCGTATGCGGGACTGGCGCTGTGCCTGTTGCTGAATCTGTCGCTTCCTTCGCACGGCTCGTGGGGAGACCTTCCCCTGGCGGGTCCCTACGGCACGCTTGCCTGGCCCGCAGACGGCCACCGCGAATGGCTCATTACGCTCCCCCGCTTCTCCTCCTTCTGGAGCCTGCTCATCTATGTATCCCTTTCCAGCGCCGGAACCTCTCCCATCCTGCGCCTGCTGGCGCTCGTCTGGTGGTTCCTGCTATGCCTGGCCCCCATCAATACTGGAATAATGGGATACGCGGACTTGCTGGGCCCCCTGGTTATCATCGCCGCCATTCTGGCTTGCATGCACCTGGCGGACAAACGCAACGCCTGACACGGCATGCCGTTCCTGCCGGAAAGGCAAAGACCATCTTCCCGTTCCTGCGCAATGGGGAAAAATCCAGCCTTCCCGGTTGAAAAACTCTCCCGCAGTCCGGCAAAGGAGAATACTGTTTCCATCGCCATTCCTCTGCCGCGGAACCGGACATGGCGCGGACGGCTCAATGTCAAAGGGCTGTTCCACACCCGGTGAAACAGCCCTTTTCCAAGTTCATTCCAAGCATCCTCTACTTCCAGATCACCTCAAAAATATTCACGGAAGTATCCTTCTTGCCCGTAAGGCCGATAGCCTTGACCGGCTTCTTGACGGACTTCAAATTCAAGGTGGTCACTTTTTTCCCCTTGCCCAGACTGCCCACGGGAACCCAGCGGCCATCCGCGCCGCAAGCCTGAACGGTAGCTTCCCTGCCGTCCGACAGGACGATGGCCGAATTCGCCCGCGGAGAAGTGCAGGGAATCTCCACCCGCTCCGGGGACAACTCCACGGGCAGGAACGTAGCCAGGTTGAAATCGCCGGCCGCGCCGCTGTTGCCGTCCTTCTTGCCCTTGTTGGCAAGATTGAGCTTGAACTCTTCCAGCGTCACCTCCTGCGGGGATGAACCGGCATTCACCAGCTTGACTCCTTTCACCACTCCGCCGATCTCTGCGGAGCCGTCCGCTTTCAGCGGCACTTCCGTCCACCCCTTCCCGTCCATGGAAATAAACAGTTTGGCCCACTTCATATCCGGCGTCTTCAGATTGATGGACGCGGACTCCACAGCCGCTCCGGCAGGAATTTGAAGCCCCAGAGACTTCCTGGGAGACAGCGGGTGCACCTCCATGATGCGCTTCAGGGAAATATCCCTGTCCCCGGTCTCAGCCACGGCGCTCTTGAAAGCGGGAGCGTCCGTCAGCACGGAAGGAGCGGCGGGGGCGTTCACCTTAAAATCGCGGATGGCCGTCCACACGTCAGACTTGCCGCCGGGAACGCCCTGCACCGTGGCACGGTAGCGCACAAAGCGGCCTTTTTTCCCACTACCCTGGTATTCCACGCGCACGCCGCTCGTTTCCGGCATCAGGGGCGACCATGACTGTCCGTCCATGGATACTTCCAGTTGTCCCTTGTTTACGGCATCCTTGTCAGAATCATTCCGGCCCATCACGATGGAAACGGTGCGTATCTCGCGGGGAACGCCCAGGTCCACGCCGAAAAAGTCGCCCTTCTTCTGCACTTCCTTGCAGTAAAAATAGGATTCGGGATCGTCATCCAGCATCTTTTCAATGCCGTTCTTCAGCTTGGTGGAAACGTAGGGCTTCACCCGCCCCACGGCCTGACCGCTCACACGGGAAAGCACGGGAGTGGACCCCAGGTCCAGCAACTCGCGCACGGCGGGGGCCATCACCAGTTCGGACGGCTTGACGGCCGTCTGCCACGGGGAATTCTTCTTGGTCACCTCCGTCACGTGCTTGTTGATGGCCTTGCTGATCTCCTTGCTGTAGCGCTGCATCTCCGCCAGCAGGCAGGCGGCCTCCATGGCGTAATTCAATGCCGCGGAGGAATTCCCCGCCTCCGTGGCCTCCAGCATCTGCATGCTGTTCAACCCCGCCTTGCCGAGGGATTCAAACTGGATCAGCCAGGGCTCTACTTCCGCGACAAAGGCGGGATTGTTCGACTTGGCCCGGATTACGTCCGGAGCCTGGGCCATCTTGGAAAACTCGGCCTTCAGGCGTTCAAACGCCTTGCTGTCCGCCACCTTAGCGCCGCGGCGGCACTGGTCCAGCACCTGTTCCACCACGGGGGCGATCTCCACGGACTCCTCCTTGCGGTAATTGTGCCCGCTCGGACCGCCGTCGCTATTGTGGTTGGCAAACGTCTGCATCGCGGAGGCGCAACCGGGGAACAAAATGCGGATGCTGTCCTTCCACGTCTTGTCGGAATCATACGCTTTGGCGTTCCAGGTCATGTTCGCCACGCTGAACAGGGAAATCTTGGAGGCCTCCGGCTTGTCCATCGGATTGGAGGCAAACCCCTGCATGTACGGCATGGCATCCGCATCCACGCCGTAAGTGCGTCCCAGGAACAGGGCATGGCGGACGTAATCCGTTACCGGGAAATTCCACCAGATGAAAGCGGGTCTCTGCAAAAACTTGTTGATTCCCTTCAGGGCCGGGGTGCGGATATCGCTCACGATGCCGGACCCCGTCCACATGATGCCGATATCCTTGTCCAAATGTTCTCCCATCACCTCGTGATAACGGCCTCCGCCGCCGGAATACGCCGTGGGGCACACGATCAGCGGGGTTACGTCCGGCTTCTTGTGGATAAACTCCTTGTTCAGGTAATTCAGGAACTCCACCTGGCCTTCAGGCTTGGCACCCTCCCCGCCAATGTCGTCAAAAAACACGGCAAAGGAGCGGAACCCCAGATCATACATCATCTCAAACTTCTTCACGGCCGCCTTCCGGTCCGCCTCTCCCCAGTGAATATCCGCACCGGGGTGCACGGCCCAGACGAAATTCACCTTGTTTTCCTTCGCGATCTTCACCAGCTCCTTCAAATCCTTGGCCATATCCGCCGGATAAGGTTCCCGCCACCTCTTGGAAAAACCGTGAAACACGTCGTCCTTCGGGCCGTAGATGTAGGTATTCATCTTGTACTTCCCGTAAAACTTGAACTGGCTGATGCGGCCTTCCTGCCCCCACGGCAGCCCGTAAAAACCTTCAATAGTGCCGCGGAACGGAACATCCGGCCAGTCCAGAACCTCCACCTGCGGAATCGTCACGCCGGAGGGCGTCTTCTCCGCCAGTTGAAGCAGGGTCTGGGCCGCGTAAAACAGACCCTCGTCGTCATACCCCGTCATCCGGATTCCCTGCGGTGTCACGCTCAGGGAATAGGCGCCCGCCTTCTGCGGAATATTCCCGGCAGGCTTCTTGCTTCCCTTGATGATGGACATCTGAACGGGCAGCCCGTTCGGAGACAGCGCGAACATGCTCTTCAACGCGTTCATGGTGGGGGCATCCTTGGCGCCGATCAGCTTCAGCGCGGGGACCGTTACGGAACCGCCGCTCCTGGTCATCTTCTGGGGAATGGGGTACACCGGCATCCTGGACGCTTTTTTCGCGTGACCGGATGCGGCCGCGGATGAAGTGGAGGGGGCGGAAGACTGGGCAAACAGAGGCAGGGCAAGCCCGGCTCCGAGCGCCGTGACCGCCATCATGGATCGGAAGGGAATCAAGTTCATAAGTGTAAAATAAAAGCCTGTACGGGACAAGTCCACGTAAATACGGACCAATCGCCTCACTTCTAGCAGGATGGCCCCTGCATGTCAAATTACTTCGCCCCGGTACGGAAAGCTGCCCATCGTAACGACTGTGTCATGAAAACTGAACCCATTCCTGCGGGCATCGCTCCTGCGGCCCCCGTCCCCTCCATGCGTACTCCGGTCTGTACCGCCATACGCGCCGCAGAAGGAGTCAATTCCCGAAGCGGAAAAAACGAAAACACATTCGAGAGCAACGAACCGGGCAGGCGGACGCCCCGGAAAGGAATACTGAAAATGAACTCAGAAATTGTTCTTCTTCAACCCCTGGCAGGGAAAAATCCGGAAATATCGAAATAGACGACCACTTCCTTGCCTTTTTTCGTCCTGATCGTAATCACATCATAGAACTTCCCTTCATGCTGGACAAGCCCCTGCTGGAGCTTTTCATAACTCCCGTATTTCTTCTTAAGCCATTTCCCTTCGGCAGGGACACCATCCATCGAACTTGTTGCGCCAACGATCACGACGGCCTTTTCAAAGCTGGAACCGTCTCCGCCTTTATAAGTAATACGAGAGGCTGCCTCTTTTTTCCCTACCTTCGCGGGCATAGCTGGATCTTCGGTTTCGGCAACGGCGCACAGGCCGGGGACCAGCGCAAGAAATAAAACGGGCAGCAAGGTTTTCATACTCTATGAGATATAAGAAGCGCTCATTCCCATGTAAAGTTTTTTAAGACAAGAACATCCGCATGGCCGCATCAGGAAACGGCATACGGGAAAACATAGCAACAAATCCCTGCCTCCTTTCACCTGCGGAACCATTCCTGACCTACAACCGCGCCGCCACTTCGTTTAAAGTCCCGACACGGGCCGTGGCGCAAGTCGGCCCATTTCCGGAGGAAAACAGAAAATTCCGTCCCACGCCGGCGGAAAGGGCTGCCCGAATATCCCGTTCCCGGTCGCCGACGGACACGCAGGATGCCATATCCAGGCCGTGTGCGGTACAGGCTTTCAAAAACAGGCCCGGATTCGGCTTCCGGTCGGGATGGCCGTCATCCACGCTGGGGCAGTGGAACACGTCCGCAATCTCCGCCCCGGCGTTGCGGAACACCTCCTTCATGTAATCCGTCAGCCGTAAAAAATCCTCTTCCGTAAACATGCCGCGGCCTATGCCGGACTGGTTGGTCACCACGATCACCAAATACCCCTTCTCCTTCGCCCGGCGGCAAAGCTCCAGAATTCCCGGCACCAGTTGAAAATCCTCAATGCGATGCACATACCCCCCGTCCACATTCACCACACCGTCCCGGTCCAGAAACAGGGCTTTACCGTCCATACATCTCCTGCTCAACCAGCTCGCAGACCAGATGGCCCACGGCAATATGCATCTCCTGAATATTATTCGTGGCATCGGAAGGAACGGCAATGCAGAAATCCGCCTGCTCCTTCATGGCGCCTCCGCCCCGCCCCGTAAGGGCTACGGTTCGGATGCCCATGCTCCGCGCCAGCTCCATCGCCAGCACGATATTCCGGCTGTTGCCACTGGTGGAAAGCCCCACCAGCAGGTCTCCTGCACGCCCCACGCCTTCAAGCTGCCGGGCAAACACGGTATCATACCCGTAATCATTCCCTACGGCGGTCAGAATGGACGTATCCACCGTCAGGGCCAGGGCGTTCATGGCCGGACGGTTCAACTTGTAGCGCCCCACCAATTCCGCAGCCAGGTGCTGGGAATCCGCGGCGGATCCGCCATTGCCGCAGAACATGATCTTGTTCCCGGCCCGAAGGGTATCCGTGCAGACGCGCGCCACCGTTTCAATATCCCCGGACAAAGCGGCCAGTGCCCTGAAATTGTCCGCTATCCCTAAAATCTGTTCCCTGATGTAATCGCTCATTCCGGTCTCTTCTTCATGCGGTTGATAATATCGGTGGAGGAAAAACCCTCCAGCCGGGGCAACTCAACGGCCCTGCCCCCATAGGACACCACATACTGCCCTTCCGGCCAGCGTTCCAGAGGGTACCCCTCCTTGGCAATCACGTCCGGACGTAGCTTCTCGATCAGCGGAAGCGCGGTATCCTCGTCGAAAAGAACCACGTAATCAATGAAATCCAGAGACGCCAGCAACAGGGAGCGGAGTTCCTCGTTATTAACGGGCCGGTTCTCTCCCTTCAGTCGTTTGATGGAAGCATCCGTATTCAGTCCCACAAAAAGCACGTCGCAGGCCTCGCGCGCCTTCATGAAGGAATGCAGGTGGCCCAGATGCAGAAGATCAAAACAACCGTTCGTAAACCCCACCACCTTCTTTTCCTTCCGGAAGCGCTCCGCCAGTTCCGCAGCGGCTTCCGCCGTCAGGATATTGTTCCGGTGATGCCAGGAGGAAACCTTGCGGGCTTTCTCCTCCAGCGCTTCTTTCAACTCCCCCCCGGTCACGCTTGCCGTGCCGAACTTGCCCACCACTATTCCGGCGGCCACATTGGACACGACCAGCGCCTCCGGCACCGTGGCACCCGCCGCCAGGGCCGCTCCCAGGCTGGCCAGGGAGGTATCTCCTGCCCCGGATACGTCAAACACCTCGCGTGCCTCCGTGGGAATGCACACAAAATCGGCGGGATTAGAGGAGGGAATGAAAATCATGCCGTGCTCGCTCAAAGTCACGAGCAAATTCTCAATGCCGAACTCGTCAAACAACCTCGCGGCGCCTTCCAGGGTAGCCTTCTCCCACCCCGGAGCGGAGGGATTCAAACAAACCCCCGTGGCCTCCTGGAACTCCTTCATATTCGGCTTCACCAAAGTAGCCCCGCCGTAACGGGAATAATCCGCTCCCTTGGGATCCACGATGACGGGCTTTCCGGCCGCACGGCACCGGGCAATCACGGCGGGAGCGGTTTCCCCGTCAAACAGGCCCTTGCCATAATCGGACAAAAGCACCAGATCGGCGTCCGGCAGGCAGGCGTCAACCCGTTCCAGGAACCTGGCGGCCAGTTCCGGCGCCATCTTCAACTCCTGCTCCTGGTCCGCCCTCAGCAAATGATGTTTTCCCGCCACAAAACGGATCTTCACCGTCGTCTCGTAATCCCGGCACTCCACCAACTCAGGGGTGCAGCACGTATCTTCCAGAAAAGCCTTCACCTGCCGTCCATTCGCATCGTCTCCCACCACGCTGACAAAAGTGGTCCGGCACCCCAGAGCGCACAAATTGGACACCACGTTCCCCGCGCCGCCCAGCATGCGCGTCTCCCTGTCCATCCTCATGATGGGAACGGGTGCCTCCGGAGAAATCCGGGTGACGCTGCCGTACAGAAACTTGTCCAGCATCACGTCCCCGATGCAGAGAATGCGCACCTGGGGAAATCCATCAATCAATGTATGCAGCCGGTTCATGGAGACGTTTCTTTCTACCATGCCCCGCCTGATAAGGCAAGGACAGTTGAAAACCGGCGGGAAACCGGGAAAAAGGCAAAATCCCCGTCTCCCCGGACTGCCTGCGGCATCTCCCTGCCCCCTCCGGACCGCAAAAAATGGGTCAGTCACGATAAAAATCTTGACCTCCAGGCGGGAAAGCACTACCTATTGTCTCCCGTTCCCGGACGAATAGAAAAAGGAAAATAAATCATGCGTGAAGTTACCGTAAGAAAAGGTGAACCTATCGATCGCGCTCTCAAGCGCCTCAAAACCAAGCTGGACGTCGAAGGCATTCTTGACGAAATGCGCCGCCGCCGTGCCTTTGAAACCCCGATGGACGAACGCCGCCGCAAGGCCCGTTCCGCCAGCAAGCGCAACAAAGTGAAATGGCGCTTCAACAACAAGAGCGAAGAAGCCGCCGTCGAAACCGCCGAAGCCGCTCCCGTTTCCGCTCCTGAAGCTTAAATCTCCATTGGTTCGGGAATAGAACCTCTTTCAATAAGGGCAACCCTTCTCCAAGGTTTGCCCTTTTTGCTTACCTCAGCAACATGAATCAATCCGCCCAGCTCTTCTCCCGCGCGCGCGCCGTCATACCGGGCGGCGTCAACTCCCCCGTCAGGGCCTTCCGCAACGTGGACGGCGATCCCTTCTTCGTCCAATCCGCCAAAGGCGCCTACATCACGGATGCGGACGGCCGCCAGCTCATCGACTACATCGGCACGTGGGGCCCCGCCATCCTGGGACACGCCCCGGAACCCGTCCTGAACGCCGTACATGCCGCCGTAAACCGGGGACTGGGCTATGGAATCCCCGCGCCGTCGGAGGTGGACATGGCGGAAATGATTGTCCGCATGGTGCCCTCCGTGGAAAAAGTGCGCATGGTCAACTCCGGCACGGAAGCCACCATGTCCGCCATCAGGCTGGCCCGCGGCTATACCGGACGCCGTAAAATCATCAAATTCATCGGCTGCTACCACGGGCACGTGGACTCCCTGCTCGTCGCGGCGGGTTCCGGCGCGCTTACCTTCGGGGAACCGGACAGCGCGGGCGTTCCCCGGGAAATGACGCAGCTCACCATCACCGTACCGTACAACGACCGGGAAGCCGTCAAAAAAGCCTTTGAACTCCATGGCCGGGACATTGCCGCCGTCATCCTGGAACCCTTCCCCGCCAACGCCGGCCTCTACTTCCCTCAAAACGGCTTCCTCCACTTCCTGAGGAAAATCACCCGCCAGTATGACTCCCTGCTCATCTTTGACGAAGTCATGACGGGCTTCCGCGTCGCCCCCGGCGGCGTCCAGCAGCTTCACGGCATCACGCCGGACCTCACCTGCATGGGCAAGGTCATCGGCGGCGGCCTTCCCGTGGGCGCCTTCGGAGGCCGGGCTGAAATCATGGACTGCCTTTCCCCGCTGGGCTCCGTGTACCAGGCTGGGACCCTCTCCGGAAACCCCGTGGCCATGGCGGCGGGACTGGCGCAGCTCCGGGAACTGCTGGAAGGAAACGCCTATGACCGCCTGGAGCAACTGGGGGCACGGCTGGAGGCAGGCATCCGGGAAGCCATCCGGAAACACGGCAGGAACTACACCTTCCACCGCGCAGGCTCCATGTTCTGCCTCTTCTTCACGGAAGAGGAAGTCTATGACCTGGACACAGCCCAGAAAGCCTCCAAGGCCCTCTTCAAACCCTTCTTCTGGAACATGCTGGAACAGGGTGTTTACTTTGCCCCTTCCCCCTATGAAACGGGATTCATCTCCCTGGCCCATACGGAAGAAGACATTGACCGCACGGTGGAAGCCGTGCATGCCAGCCTCTCCAGGCTCGGCTAACGCGTCACAACCGTTTCATTGCCCGTGGAATACGCCGACCTCCGGCGGCCGCAGTCCACGAATTGGAGTGACAGATGGTGCCCCTTCCCTTATAAGAATGGCATGAGACAGATGGCAGGTTCTGTTCTGCTCGCGTCCGTGGCGGCCCTCATGGCAGTTCCGCTGGCAGACGCGGAGGAGAGAACGATCCGACTTACAGAAGAGGAAAAACAGGAACTCAGGGAGGCGAACGAACGTCTGCTGCCCCTCACGTTCCGCTTCCTGTATGACTCCTGGCCTCTGGATATCATGTCCCCCGGTAAAATGCAGGAGGAATTCAACTCCATCCTGCAATGCTACCAAATGATGGAGCAATTCCGGGAAACGGGCAGGCTCCTTCTTCAGACTCCGGGCCGCAACACGCCCCTGCACCTCTGCATCGCCATGGGCCTGAACAAGCTGGCTGTCCGGATGATAGAAGCGGGAGCCCCCGTCAACGCCCAAACCGTTTTCCTGCATGACGGCATAAAGGACCCTGGAGACACGCCCCTCATCTGGGCATGTTCGGCGGGCATTTACCAGGACTCGGCGGCAGCGGACAGGCTCCCCGTGGTACAAGCCCTGCTCAGCCACGGGGCGGACCCCGATCTGCCGGGGACGGGAGGCATTACCCCCTTCATGTGGGCCGCCGTCCTCAACAACTCTGACCCGGAACAGGAAAAAATCGCGCTGGCCCTGCTGGACGCCGGCAACCCGGATCTCAAGCGCAGACTGAACGCCCATGCGCGCGGAACAGGATTCTCCAGCCTTTCCACGGCTATTCTCAAACGGTTGATCGAGGCAGGCTGCGATGTAAACGAACGTTTTTTTGTCAGCAAACAATCGCCCCTCCACTTGCTCTGCACCAGAGAAGAACCGCCGGAGCGAGTGATTCCGCTCATTGAACTCCTCATCAAGGCAGGAGCGGACCCCAACCAACTGGATGTGGACGGCCTGACGCCGCTGATGGCCTGCAATTCCCCGGAAATAGCCCTCTGCCTCATGAACAACGGCGCCAACCCCTCCCTCCGCAACGAAGACGGCCAGACGGCCTATGACTTCCACATGAAAAACGGGTATCGGGAAATTGCGGAAGCCATCAAAAAATGGCAGTCGGCACAGAAAAAAACTGCACGGGACCAGTAAAACACGGCATTTCGCGCTCATTCGCTCATCCCGCAGAAAATGAAGCCATAATCTCCCAAACGGAAAAAGCGCCCGCGGACAACATTCAAACCGCCTGTCCTTCTTCCCTCCCGTTTACAGGGAACCATCCAAGGACAGGACAAATACCCATCCCCATGCGGACTTGGCTGCAAACAGGGCAATCCTTGAAGCAACTTTCCGGAAAATTCAAATGTTTCCCGCAAAATTTAAGAAAACATATAACGGCCCCATCCACAATGTCCACAATGTCCACAATGTCCACAATGTCCACAATGTCCACAATGTCCACAATGTCCATGATGCCCATGATGCCCCGGCGGACGGCTGCTTGAACGGCCCAAAAAAGCCGCCTCCCCGAAGGAAGGCGGCTTTAAACATGGAAAAGCGGCTTACTTATTCTTCCGCTTCAATGCCTTCACCGATCATCTTGAGATCTTCCGGCATCTTGCCTGTAGCAAAGTAGCCTTCAATTTCTTCAAGAGAACGGCCCTTGGTTTCAGGCAGGAAGAAGGCCACCGTGATGAAGTACAGCACCGTAATGCCGCCCAGCGTAAAGAACACGCCGGAATAGCCGCAGCTTCCCACCCACGGGAGGAAGGAACCGGCAATCACCGTGGACACAAGCTGGTTGATCAGCAGGGCAATGGCCATGCCATTGGAACGGATGCGGGCAGGCATCAGCTCGGACAGGGCCAGCCAGACACAAACGCCCGGGCCCGTCGCATAAAAGGCGATGAAGATGATGAAGAAGGCAGTGACGCCCCAGCCCACCGAGGAATCCGGCTTTTCACCCAACTCCGCCTTCAGGATGGAAACGGGCTTCATGGCATAGCCGTCCTTGCCGGCTACGACCATCTTGTTGGTGGAATCCGGCACCGCCTTGATGACGGCCAGGGAGGCTTTGTCCTCTTCCTTCTTGATATCCTTGGGATCCTTCGTCAATTCGGAAAACTCCACGACGGAAAGCTGCGTGGAAGAACCCATCAGGAACTGATACCATGCGGGATTGGCTTCCGGCTGGTCGTAAGTGATGATCAGCTGCATCCTGTTGATATCCTTGTCCGTCATGCCATTCTTGGAAAGCAGGTCCTTGACGAATGTGGAATCAGGCGTGCGTTCCAGCTGCAGCGTACGGATGCTGTCCACTTCCTTGCCTTCTTCAAACTGCTTCTGGACGGCGGGACTCTGCTGCGCCAGCAGAGCCGCCACGTCGGAAGTCACGTCCTTGCGGGCCTTTTCCACATTATTGAACAGGAAACCGGTACCAAGCAGGCCCACCACAATACCGGCCGTGCCGATCTTGAGCAGGAACTTGCGGCCCTTGCGGTCCACCAGCATCATGGCGACGATGGTCATCAGGCAGTTTACCACCTTGATGGTGAAATCCGCCCAGTTGGCAGTCGTGCCTTCCAGACCAGCCTGCTGGAACACCTTCACGGAATAGTTCAGCACGGAATTGATACCCGTAGCCTGCGTGAATGCCAGCACAAGAACCGCCAGAATAAAGGGATATACATACTTGCGCTGAAGAAGGGATTCGCCGGAGGAACTCTGCTTTTTCAGCTCTTCCGCCTTCAGCTTCTCTTCCTCCTCAATATGAACCATTTCATCAAACACCTCCTGGGCGCGCACTTCCCCATAACTGCGGACGAGCACGGCCATGGCCTCATCCTTGCGTCCGCGGCGGAACAAATAACGGGGGGATTCGCTCAAACGGAAGGAACCGAAAAACAGGAACAGGCCGGGAATGGCGCACACCCAGAAAATGGCCTGCCAGGCAAACACCTTTGCGGAAGCCAGTTCTTCTTCGCTCACGCCGGAATCTTCCACGCCGCCCACGTATTTGGCGGCAAACAGACCTATCACAGCGGCAAACACCAGGCCAACCGTCAGCAGGAACTGGAACATCCCCGTGCCCTTGCCCCGGGACTCCGCACTCAGACATTCCGCCAGATACAGCGGAACCACCACGCCGACGATACCGGCGCTGGCGCCCTGCAGAATGCGGCCCAGCAGCATGATGCCGAACACTTCCTGAGACAGGCAGATCACGGGAATACTCAGCGTAAATAGGGCGGCGGCAATCGTAATCAAAGCCTTGCGCCCCATCTTGTCGGCCAGATAGCCCGCAAACAGGGAGGAAAGCACGCTGCCGAAAAGCACGGCGGCCACCACCTGGGAAAGCTGGGAGGGATTAAACCCGGCCGTCTGCTCAATGTAAGGGAGCGCAGCAGCAATGACGCCGACATCCACACCGTAGAGAAGGCCGCCCAAACCGGCCATGATGAGGAGGTAGCGCATGTACCGCTTGGCCGCATCCGGGACGGCGGCCTTCATGTTTTCTTGGTCTGTCATGGTCGTTGCATTCTAGTAAAATGACTTTGCTCCGCAACCAAAAAGAGGCCATTCCCACAAAAAACTGGCTCCCGGTGCTTTCCGTGTGATGGACAGCCCGCTCTCTCCCCCTGCCACAGGGCCATGGTTACGGAAAAATACGTCTTCTGGGAAGTGTCCCTCCCGGACGATCCCTGGCCGCATGGTTACTGCACGGCGGGAGAAGCTCCCTTCCCCAGCCGTTTTTCAATCAGGCTCACGGATAATTCCGCGCACAGCCGCAATTCATTGTCGGCATCATGGATGAGCTCCTTGAGCGCGGCGAGAGACGGTTCCGTCCCAATTTCCCCCAGAATACGCGCGGCGGAACGTTTCAGCACAAAATCATCCGCCTCATTCAGCACCTGGATGACAGCGGCCTCTCCCGTAGGGCCGATGGCCTTGCATTCCTCCTCCCACCTCTGGGGATCTTTCTTCCACTCGCTCAAAAGCATTCCGAATGCGCTCTCCTTTTCCGGACCGCGCAGCAAAAATCTCAACAGGGAGGAAGGAACCTCGCAATCAGCCTTCTTCAACTCTTCCGTAACATAATACACCACGCGCTGGGCCTCCGCATCCTGTTCCTCCGCCCATACGACCAGGGCGGAAGCCAGGGCAGTCACATACTCGGCATCGCGCCCCCACGGTTCCTTGAGCAATTCCACCAGCCTGGAGGAAACTTCATGGCGCAGCTTGTCGGGCTTCACGGCGGCAAGCCGCTTTGCCGCCGCAATAATGCGCCGGATATCCAGGGAAGACAGCTCCTTCAAATTCGCCAGCACGAAATACTGGTGACGTTCATCCTGAAGAGCGGCGGAAGCCGGGCGGGCCTCAAACTTGTCCCGGTTCAGGATCACTTCCACAAAAGACCGTTCCTTGTCCTCCAGCGTCACCTCTCCCAGCCTGGAGACGACATCTACAAACTCCTTGAACGTAATCGGCGTGGGTGTGATGACGAACAGACCGCCTCCCGTACCCTTCCGATCGTAAAACATCGGTTCGTCTCCGGACTGGGTCATCCGTTTCAGATAACTCTTCACCATGTCCCGGTTGGCTGCGTTGACGCCTACCACCCACAACCCCAGAACACCCTGGTCCTGCTTGCGGGCAATGGCGGAAAACAGGGGCCTCAGGTCTCCTTCCCCGTAATTCTGAACGGACGCTTTCTGTATAGTATCGGGAGGCAGGACCATGCTGCCGGCGTTGTCTTGAGGAGCTTCATCCTCCGGAGCCTGCCCGGAGCCGCTCCCGCCAAGCAGGGAGGGATTCACCTTGACGGGATACACATAGGGCAGTGAGGCGATGCCGCCGGCAAGCAAAAGCCCCAGGACAATAAACACCCCCTTGTGCCGGCGCCCTGAAAAAGCCATCAGCGTCCCGGCAAGACAGGCGAAAAACAAAGCGAAAGCCTTCTGTTGCGGCTGAAGCAGCAGGGAAAGGAAGGAGGTTCCATCCATCTCCGTAGAAGCATTGTAAAAAATCCATACGCAACCGGCTCCTATAAGCAGGGAAGCACCCAGGCACACCACTTGAATCAGCCCCGTTTCCATCACGGAGCTCTGAAAAACAGCCCCGCGGTCCTTCCCGAAATTGTCATCGGAGATCCCCCTCGCCCTGGCAAAAGGCTTTTTAGACATCAACTTTCCCCTGTCGCAAAGAAACTCATGCCCGCACTTGCTGCAACTCACCATGGACCCCTCCTCGGAAGAGGGGATATTGATATGCTGTTTACAGTTGGGACAGTTCAGATTCACTCCCCTTTAATATGATATTTTTGATTCTTTTGCAATACCCGTGTCGCAATCTTTTCTTCACGGTTTTCCGGACATGAATATTAAACAAAGTTCCCTGTTGATGCCATCCGCCGGAGAAAACTTCTTCCCGGACAAAAACATGGTCATTCCTTCTCTGGAAAACATGAACCATATCTTTATTGATAACATATCATTTAAAAACCGGGAAGATGGTACAGGCACAGACACGCATGCATCCCTCCACACCCCAGTTCCTGGGAGAAAAATTTGCCGTCTTCCCGGCTTTAAAACATGAAAATAGGTATTCCCAAAGAACCCTATATAATAACTATTTAAATATTTATATCTGCAACATAGATAAAAGACAAAAAATGTCGCACGCGGCAAATGCCTCACCCCACGTCATTCCGAGTGAACACGCTTGCAGAACGGAAGGTTTGGTAGTAGAATTTTCGCCATGTCATTGCAGTCTGCCGAACGCCGAGATTTCATCCGCGATATGATTTCTGATGACCTTGCCTCCGGCAAGCATCAGGCTCCGGTCACCCGCTTCCCCCCGGAACCCAACGGTTATCTCCATATCGGACACGCCAAATCCATTTGCCTCAACTTCGGTATAGCCCAGGAATTCCCCGGCGCGCGCTGCCATCTGCGCTTTGATGACACCAACCCCAGCAAGGAAGACCAGGAATACGTGGACAGCATCCAGGAGGATATCCACTGGCTGGGATTCGACTGGGGGGACAACCTCTTCTTCGCCAGCGACATGTTCGACTTCTTCTACGAATGTGCCGTCTCCCTCATCAACCAGGGGCTGGCCTACGTGGACGAACAAACCGTGGAGGAAATACGCGCCCAGCGCGGCAACGTAAACGTGCCCGGCCAGGAATCCCCCTACCGCAACCGCTCCGCGGAAGAAAACCTGAAGCGCTTCCAGGCCATGAAAAACGGGGAAATCCCGGAAGGAAAGGCCATTCTGCGCGCCAAAATAGATATGGCCTCCAGCAACATGAACATGCGTGACCCGGTGCTGTACCGCATCATGTTCGCGGAACACCACAACACGGGCAACAAATGGTGCATCTACCCCATGTACGACTTCGCCCATCCGCTGGAAGACGCCTACGAACACATCACGCACTCCCTCTGCACGCTGGAATTTGAAAACCACCGCCCCCTGTACGACTGGGTCATTGAACACTGTCCCGTCCCGTCCCGTCCGCGGCAGACGGAATTCGCCCGGCTCAACCTGACGTACACCGTGATGAGCAAGCGCAAGCTGCTCCAGCTTGTCCAGGAAGGGCACGTCACCGGCTGGGACGACCCCCGCATGCCCACGGTCTCCGGCATGCGCCGCCGCGGCTACACGCCGACGGCCATCCGCAACTTCTGCCAGACCATCGGCATTACCAAATTCAACGGATTCACGGACGTGGCCCTGCTGGAATACAGCGTCAGGGAAGACCTCAACGCCAACGCCCCGCGCCGCATGGCCGTCCTCAATCCCCTCAAGCTCACCATCACTACCCTTCCGGAAGACGCGGAAGAAATGGTGGAAGTACAGAACAACCCGGAAAAACCGGAGGAAGGCTTCCGCCAGGTGCCGCTCACCAGGGAAATCTGGATTGAACGGGACGACTTCATGCTGGACCCTCCCAAAAAATACTTCCGCCTGGCCCCCGGCCGCACGGTGCGCCTGCGCGGCGGCTACTGCGTCACCTGCACCGACTACAGGCAGGACGCAGACAGCAACATCACGGAAATCTTCTGCGAGCACATTCCGGGCACTATCGGCTCCAACCCTCCGGAAGGCATCCAGTGCCGCGCCGCCATCCACTGGGTCAGCACCCGCCACGCCGTGGACGGGGAAATCCGCATCTACGACCGCCTGTTCACGGAGGAAAACCCGGACGCGGCAGAAAACGGATTCCTCTCCGTCATGAATCCCGGCTCCCTGACCGTCATCACCGGAGCCAAGCTGGAACCCGCCCTGGCCGGGGTGGAACCCGAATTCAACTGCCAGTTTGAGCGCCTGGGCTACTTTGTGGCGGACCGCAGGGACCATGTGCCCGGACAGCGCCCTGTCTTCAACCGCACGGTAGCCCTCAAGGACTCCTGGGCCAAAAAGCAAAAATAAATTCCTCTTTCATCAACCCCATACTTATGGACGATCAACTCCAATTCTGCTCCGTCGAGGAAGCCGTGGAAGAAATACGGCAGGGACGGATGATCATCGTTACGGACGACCCCGGCCGTGAAAATGAAGCGGACCTCATCATCGCCGCCGAATTCGCCACGCCGGAAGCCATCAACTTCATGGCCACCCACGCCAGGGGCCTCATCTGCGCCCCCCTTTCCCCGGAACGGGCGGACACTCTCCAGCTCCCGCTCATGACCTCCGTCAACCGGGAAAACATGTCCACCGCCTTCACCGTCTCCGTGGATGCGGCCCATGACATCACCACCGGCATCAGCGCCGGGGAACGCTCCCTGACCATACGCACCCTGGCGGACCCTAAGGCCACCGTCAACGACTTCGTGCAGCCCGGCCACGTCTTCCCGCTCCGCGCCGTTCCCGGCGGGGTGCTCCGCCGCGCCGGCCATACGGAAGCCACCATCGACCTCGTGCGCATGGCGGGACTCCAGCCCGCCGGAGTCTGCTGTGAAATCATGAAGGACGACGGCACCATGGCCCGCATTGGCGATCTGGGGCCCTTCCAGAAAAAATACGGCCTGAAAGCCTGCACGGTGGCCCAGCTCATTGAACACCGCCGCGCCCAGGAAAAACAAATCCGCCTGGTGGAAACCGTCAAGATGCCGACCGACTACGGAGACTTCACCTGCCACCTTTACGAATCCCATCTGGACGGAGCCCTGCATCTGGCGCTCGTCCACGGAGAAATCTCCCCGGACAAGCCCACACTGGTCCGCGTGCACAGTGAATGCCTCACGGGAGACGTCTTCGGCTCCCGCCGCTGCGACTGCGGCAGCCAGCTCCACACCGCCATGCGCCGCATTGCGCAGGAAGACGGCGTGCTCCTCTATCTGCGCCAGGAAGGCCGCGGCATCGGCCTTGCGGCAAAGCTCCAGGCCTACAAGCTCCAGGAACAGGGGCTGGACACCGTGGAAGCCAACCTCAAGCTGGGCTACCCGGACGACTTGCGGGACTACGGCATCGGCGCCCAAATCCTGCATGACCTGGGGGCGGACCAGCTCCGCCTGCTCACCAACAACCCGCGCAAAATCGTGGGGCTGGAAGGCTTCGGCCTTAAAATCACGGAGCAGGTACCCATCGTCATCCCGCCCAACGAACAAAACAGCAAATACCTGGCTACCAAAAAATGCAAGCTGGGCCACACCCTATAACCCGCCCCTCCATCATCCATGTCCACGGAACTCCCCCGCCGCCAGCGCCCTACGGGAACGCGCGCCAAAATCTGCATCGTCGCTTCGGAATACAATGAGCAATACACCCAGGCCCTGGTGGACAACTGCTCGGAAGAACTAGCCGCCGTGCTTCCGTCCGCCCGGCTGGAAGTAGTCCGCGTTCCGGGCGCCTTTGAAATCCCGGTCACCATCAAATCCATCCTGTCCCGCTCCCCGGAAAAACGGCCGGACGCCGTCGTGGCGCTGGGCGTCATCCTGCGCGGCAGCACGGACCACGCGGACCTCATCGGCTCCACCATCACGCAGGCCCTGATGCAATTGGCGCTGGAATTCACCACTCCCGTCATCCATGAAGTACTGCTTCTGAATGATGAAAAACAGGCATTCGCCCGCTGCATCGCCTCCCAGCTCAACCGCGGACGGGAAGCGGCGCGCACCGCCGCACGCATGGCGGAACTCTTCATCAACTCCCTCTCCCGGCAATAAGCCACACCCTCCCGACCTATCTTCCTCCCACCGTCATGCTCTCACGCAACCAAATCAGACAAACAGCCCTTCAATACCTCTACGGCGCCTCCCAATCCCCGGAAATCACCGGAGAACAGGAAGAAGGCATCTGGGACATCCTGATGGAACCCTTCCGGGCGGACTACTGCAAGCTCCGGGCGAAAGCCGTTTCCGGCCACCTTACGCGTGACTACCCGGACAAGCTGCGCCTCTTTGTCACCCGCGCCAGGGAAACGGCGGAAAAACTGCAGCATGACCCCCTCACGCTGCCCGTCCGCGACCAGCTCCACGACCTGCTGAACAAGGAAGGGGAATTCAACGCAGCCCTGCTTCAACTGAAAAAAGCCCTGCACGACGACCCCGCCAACGACAGGAAAACCCTCTCCGCCGCATGTGACGCCGTGCAGGAACTCAACACGGCCCTCATGCAGATGCGTGGCCGCCTTCTGGACTCGCTCAGGGACTTCCCGGTCTACAACAGCATCTGGTCCCCCCTCATATCCGCCTGCGGCAAACTTCAGGAAATCAACGACCGCATCAACTGCATCATCCACCAGGACGGCCGCCCCTCCCTGGCGGAAGTAAAAAAAGTGGTGGAAGCGGGCCAGGACGCGGAAGAACTCTACCGGGAAGCGAAAACACTGGGAGAAGAAACACTGCGCCGCCGGGAAGAACTGGACTCCGTCATCAACGGCATCCTGGAAAACTACTCCCCGGAACGCGTCAGCACCATGGACCGCGCCATCCTGCGCCTGGGCGCCTGCGAACTGCTCCATCGGAAAAACCTTCCCGCTCCTGTCGTCATTTCGGAAGCCATCCGGCTGGCGGAACGCTTCTCCTCCGCGGATTCCCCCCGGTTTGTCAACGGCGTGCTTGCCGGCATCGCCAAAACGGCGCGTCCCTCCTAACCCATATTCCCTCCAGACTCATGGCCGGATTTTTCAAAAAGCTCCTCACCAAATTCTCCCGCGGCACCCGGATAGACTGGGATGAACTGGAAGCGGACCTGGTGACCGCGGACATCGGCATCAGGCGCGCCATGAACATCGTTGACCAGCTCCGGGAAAGCAGGGGGCTGGATGCGGAAAACCTGGTGGAATCCACCCGTGAAGTCATCCGCCAGGCCTTCCCGGCCACTCCGCCCTCCCTGCCGGCTCCTCCGGAGGGTTATCCCCTTGTCATCCTCGTGGTGGGCGTCAACGGCACCGGAAAAACCACCTCCGCCGCCAAACTGGGCCATCTGCTGCAAAAACAGGGCGGCAAGGTGCTTCTGGCCGCCGCGGATACCTTCCGGGCCGCCGCCGTGGAACAGCTCCAAAGCTGGGCGGAAAAACTGAGCCTGCCTCTTTACAAGGGAGCGCCCGGCCAGGACCCCGCCTCCGTTTGCTATGAAGCCCATGCCCAGGCCATCCGGGAAGGCTGCCAATACCTCATCTGCGACACCGCCGGACGGCTCCATACCCGCCACAACCTTATGGAGGAACTCTCCAAAATCCGCCGGACCCTCGCCAAGCAGGACGCCTCCGCCCCCCATTACACCATGCTGGTGGTGGACGCCACCACCGGAGCGAACGCCCTGGCACAGGCCAGGGAATTCCACAAGGCCACCCCTCTGGACGCCGTCATCATCACTAAAATGGACGGCTCCGGCAAAGGCGGCGTAGCCGTAGCCATCATGGATGAAATGCAAATCTCCCCCGCCTTCCTGGGAACAGGGGAACAGGCGGACGACTTTGAAACCTTCAACCGGGACCGCTACGTGGACTCCCTTCTCTAACGGGAACTCCCCTGCCATGAACCCGCCCCCCCTGATCACCGCGCAAACGGAGGAAAAGCTGCTGGCCTTCCTCACGGAGAGCGGCCACACCAAATTCCGCGTCCAGCAAATCATGGACTGGGTCTGGCGCAAGCGCGTCGCCTCCTTTGACGCCATGACCAACCTCTCCCCGGCGCTCAGAAGCCTGCTGGCGGAAAACTTCCGCTTCCACACGCCGGAAATTGTGGAAATCAGCGGAACTCCGGGTTCCACGCGCAAATTCCTCACCCGGATGGAAGACGGCAGTTTGGTAGAATCCGTCATCATCCCCGCCGCCGTTGCGGAGGACGGAGAAAAGGCGGACCGGACCACCCTCTGCGTCTCCTCCCAGGTGGGCTGCGCCTTCGGCTGCAAATTCTGCGCTTCCGGCCTGCTGGGGCTCAGGCGCAACCTCTCCGCGGGGGAAATCACCGGACAGATACTCTCCGCGGAATCCATTGCCGGAAAAAGGATCAACAACCTCGTCTTCATGGGAATGGGGGAACCCCTCGCCAACTTTGACAACCTGCATGATGCTCTGGAAATCATCACCTCCCACCGCGGGCTGGAAATAGGCGCGCGCCATATCACTATCTCCACCTCCGGATTCGTGCCGGGCCTGAAAAAACTGGCCGCCTACCCCAGGCAGATACGGCTGGCTGTCTCCCTGCACGGAGCCACGGACGAGGTACGCAGCCAAATCATGCCGGTCAACAAAAAATGGCCTCTTTCCCAGCTCATCCCTGCTCTGGAGGAATGGGGAAAGGACCGGAACCAGATGCCCACGCTGGAATACATCCTCATCCGGGACGTAAACGACTCCCTGAGAGATGCATCCCATCTCGTGCAGATCGCCAAGCGCCTGCACGCCAAAGTCAACCTCATCCCGTACAACACCGTGGAGGGGCTTCCCTGGGAACGCCCCTCGGAAGAGCGTTGCTACACCTTCCGCGACGCCGTCCGCAAGGCCCGCATCCCCGTCACCATGCGGTATGAAAAAGGCCATGACATCAATGCCGCCTGCGGCCAGTTGAGGCTCAGAAAGGAACGGGAAGACAGCGGCGGAACTTCCCTCTGACGAACTGAATCGTTACTAAAATTACTGCAAAATTGCAGTAATTATTTTGCCCGGAAGCTCTCGTTGTGCTATTCCTTTCCAGCCGGATGACGCCATCCGCCAGCATCATCATGGACACTACGGAAACCAACAACGCCGCTGCCACTCTGGAACTTACCAAGGCACCCCGGAAAGCTCCGGTTCTGGACGTCCGGGACATTCCCCAGGCTCCGGGCCCGGAAAAAGGCGTACTGGCCCTCATGGCCATGGACCCCGCCACCTATGTGGGCCAATGCGTTACCCTGGGCATGACGGAAGACTACTTCTATCTTCCGGCCCACAAGCTGCTCTGGCGTCTCTTCCAGACCCGCTACAACAAAAACGAACCCATCGACATCGTCTCCATCACCCAGGCGCTGGAAGACATGCACCAGCTGGAAGCGGTAGGCGGGAGCGCCGGGCTGGCGGAAATCTACACCTTCACCACCACGGGAGCCTACTTTGAGCACTACCTCAACATCCTGAAGGACAAATTCATCCTGCGCTCCATCATTGACATTGCCAACCAATCCACCACGCAGGCCTTCGATAATCCCGACGACGTCGCGGAGCTTCTGGACTCCGTGGAAACACACATCTTCCAGATACGGGAACGCTACAACAGCGCCAAGGACGAACAAAGCCTGGCAAGCATCCTCAAGCAGGCCGTCACCAACTTTGAAAAATTCATCGCCAGCAAGGGACAAATCCAGGGGCTGACCACGGGATTCGAGGAGCTGGACAAAAAAAGCAACGGCCTCAAGCCCGGGGACATGTTCATCATTGCGGCGCGTCCCTCCATGGGGAAAACCTCCTTCCTGCTCAACATCATTGAGCACATCTCCATCAACGAGAAAAAGCCCACCCTGCTCTTCTCCTGTGAAATGCCCGCCGTCCAGATCGCGGAACGCCTCCTCTTTGCCCGTTCCGGCGTGCGCCGTGCGGAAATCATCAAGCGCGGCAACCTCACCCAATTGGAAATGAAGCACTTCAAACAGGCCGTAAAAGAAGTGGGGGAATCACAGCTCGTCATTGATGACACGGCGGCCATCTCCATCAACGAGCTCCGGGCCAAGGCCCGCCGCGTCATGCGGGACCTGGGTGCCCTGGCCGCCATCGGCGTGGACTACCTCCAGCTGATGCGCTCCCACTCCAAGCAGGCGGCCAACAGCCGCGAACGAGAAGTAGCGGAAATCTCCGCCGGCCTCAAGGCGCTTGCCAAGGAACTCAAGGTGCCCGTCATCGTCCTCGCTCAGCTCAACCGCGGCCCGGAAAGCCGCACGGGGGCCAGCCTGGGCGTTCCCCGCATCTCCGACTTGCGCGAATCCGGTTCCATTGAACAGGATGCGGACATGATCGGCCTGCTTTACCGCTCTGCCTACTATGCGGAAGACGAGGAAAAACGGCAGCAGATGGCCGGCAGGGCCAACCTCCATCTGGCAAAAAACCGCAACGGCCCCACAGGCGACGTTCCGCTCCACTTTGAAGCGGAACTCATGCGCTTCTCCACACGGGAAGCCGACGAACACGACCAGGAAAACGAATAGAGGCCCTGCCGCCGCCCTCTCCCCGGGCCATGCCACAGGCCGGAATTGCCAGCCTGCGCCTCTCCACCTCTGGCGGTGTACGTGAAATCAAAGAAAAACAGCAAATCTCACGGGCTGCGCGCACACGCGTGCAGCCCTTTTCAATATCCGCGATATTTCTTTGTGACGAAAACGTTACAGAAAAGGCTTTTCCACATTTCCATGCAAATATAGCATCTTCCCTATCTCCATTCATCCAGCTTATGAATCCCCATGCCAAATCACTCAATGAACGTCTGCGCACGCTCATCTCCCTATTCGGAAACGCCTACCGGGACTACTGCCGGACGGAACCTTCCTTCACCCCCTCCCTTTCCCTGCTGAAACCGCCGCCCGCCACCTACTCAGTCAATCCGGCCACATTCACGCACAACATCTTTGATGCCCTGTGGTTCATCTGGTTCATCGGTATCTTTGAATTCATCAGCGGGCTGCATGATGCGGGAATCCTCCCCGTATGGTTCTTCATTCCGTGACCGCCTGCGGCTTCCTGGCAGCCAGCATCCCGATCAAGGCTTTCTGGGAAACCATCTGCCGGAAAGACTCCCGGTCCCTGGGATAAAACATCATCTCCGTAACCGTTCCTCCGTTCCTGAACGCCCAGGCAAACCACACGGTACCCGCGGGCTTCTCCGGCGTACCGCCGTCCGGTCCGGCAAATCCGCTGACAGCGACAGCGACATCCGCGCCGGAACGTTCCAGCGCACCTTCCGCCATGGCCTTCACCACGGGTTCGCTCACCGCTCCGTGCTCTTCCAGCACCTCTGCCGGAACGCCCAGCATCTCCGTCTTCGCCCGGTCCGCATAAGTCACCCAGCCGAATTCAAACACCCCGGAAGAACCGGGAACATCCGTAATCCTCTTGGCAATCAGTCCGCCCGTACAGCTCTCCGCCGTAGCCGCCTTCAATCCGAGCCCTTTCAGATAAAGCACCACGGCCCGTTCCAAAGTAGCCCCCAGGGGCCTCAGCACATACGCTCCGGCCAGGGTCAGCAGGCGCGCCTCTCCCTGCTTCAGCGCCACTTCATTGCCAACCAGCCTCACATCCACCTCTCCGATGCGGGCGCAATAAGCCACTTCCAATCCCTGCACCTGGTGCAGGGAATCGTCCACCAGATCCTGAAGATCGCTCTCTCCAATCCCCACCAGGCGAAACACGCGCAAACGGGGAATATCGCCGTCCACCATGGACTCCAGCAGAGGCATCACGGACCTCTCCACCATCGGCTTCAATTCCGAAGGAGGCCCGGGCAGAAGAATAAACATGGGCAGGCGTTCGGAGGCAGGCATCACCAGTCCCGGAGCCGTGCCGTTGGGATTCTCCAGTACGGCGGCGCCGTCAGGCACCATGGCCTGCTTGAAATTGCACTCCGCAATGGAAATGCCCCTCCGCTTGAAATAATTCCTCAATCCCTCCGCTACATGCTCGTCACGGTGCATGTCCACACCGCAGACATCGCACAGGGCCTCCCTGGTCACATCGTCGCTCGTCGGTCCCAGCCCCCCGCTCACAATCACGACATCCGCCCTGCGGGCACTCTCCCTCATCGCCTCGCTAATGGCATAACCGTCGGGAACCACGGTCTCCCTCTCCACGCGGAACCCCGCTTCAAACAGCCTGTTCCCCAGCCATGCCGCATTCGTATTCACAATGCTTCCCAGCAGAATCTCCGTACCGGTGTTGATCAGCTCAACCCTCACATTCTTCATGCCTCCATTATGCTCCCCTCCCTTCACTCTGGCATGCAGCAATCCTGCCATGTACTACAAAAAACTTCATTTGAACTCCCCGTAGGATAAAGTAGGGGCACTGACATAGACCATGAGTATGCCCTCCAGACTTCGCGCCACAAAAATCATCTGCACCATTGGACCGGCAACGGATACCTCCGACATGCTGGGCAGCCTTATCCAGGCCGGAGCCAACGTCTTCCGGCTCAACATGAGCCATTCCAAGCACGACTGGGTCCGGGAAGTCGTCTTCCGCATCCGCCGGAAGGCCGCGGAACTCCAGGCAAACGTAGCCGTTCTCTTCGACCTCCAGGGGCCGTCCATCCGCACCGGAGACCTTCCGGAACCCTATAACCTGAAGGCCGGGGACATCATGGAAATCCGCCTCAGCACGGCGGAACCGGAGCTGCCCTTCTCCACCACCGTCAACTATGACGGCCTTCTTCAGGACGTCCAGGCAGGCCATACCATGGTCGTGGACAATGGCGGCATTCTGATGCGCATTGAGGAAGTGCGCCCGGACCGGCTCATCTGCAAGGTCCTCACGGAAGGCGTGTTCGGCTCGCGCCGCCACATCAACCTGCCGGGCGTGGCCCTGCGGCTCCCGGCCCTGACGGAAAAAGACCTGAAGGACTTGGAAGTGGCCGTGGAATGTGAAACGGACTACGTCGCCATGTCCTTCGTCCGTGACGCCGCCCACATTGCGGAATTGAGGGAACATATAGACAATCTGGGAGGACGTGCCCAGATCATCGCCAAAATTGAAGACCAGCAGGCCATCCGCCATATCGACGACATCATTCTGGCGGCAGACGTCATCATGGTGGCCCGCGGCGACCTGGGCATCGAAGTCAGCATCGAGGAACTGCCCATCATCCAGCGCCGCATCATCCGCCACTGCCACAGGCTGGGGCGCCGCTGCATCGTCGCCACGCACATGCTGGAATCCATGATCACCCAGCCCACTCCCACCCGTGCGGAAGTCACGGACGTATCCAACGCCATCTTTGAACAGGCGGACGCCGTCATGCTCTCCGGAGAAACCTCCGTAGGCCACTACCCCGTGCGCTGCGTGGAAGTCCTGGACTCCATCGCCCAGCGCATGGAACGCTCCGGAAACCTCAACTTCGCGGCAGCGGCCATCCTGAACGGAGACCGTCAGAAAGCCACGAAAGCGGCCATCTCCCTAGCGGACTCCGTGGAAAACGCCTGCCTCATCGTCTTCACACGCCGCGGACTGGCAGCCACGCAGGCGGCCGTGCTCCGTCCGGAGCGGGCCCCCATCTACGCTTTCAGCAATGATCCCGTCGTCGTCCGCCAGCTTGCGCTGGCCCGTGATGTCACTGCCTTTGAATCCCCCTTCCTCAAAGACCCGGCGCGCATGATATCCACGGCTCTGGACCTGCTGAAGGAAAAAGGGCTGGTCACCTCCGGGCAGCCTGTCATCATCCAGGGGGACAGCCTTCAGGGAGAACTTCTGGCAGACTCCATCATCTTCATGCGTACCGAATGAGCCTCGGCACTTTCCAGATATCACGGGAAGCGGCGGACTATCCTCCGCCCCCATCCATTCTCACTCTGTTGCTGGACGCTGACCCGGACGAACGCCAGGTGGCCGCCCACCTGGCGCATGGGGAACTCCATGTAGTCCGCAGGAATGGAATTCCTGTGGGAGTTGTCGTCATCTGCCGGAAGACGGTGGACACCTGGGAAATCATGAACTGCTCCGTGGCCCCGGACCACAGGCGCCAGGGATGTGGAACGGCCCTGGTCCGGCACGCGCTGGACGTCATCGGCGGCAAGGGTGCGCGATATGCGGAACTGGGAACGTCGGACGCTTCTCCCGGCCCGATGGCCTTGTACCGCAACTGCGGTTTTTACGTAACTGGCACCATCAGAAACCACTTTCTGGACAACTACCCGGAACCGGTATGGGACAATGGCGTCCAGTGCATTGACATGATCCGCATGCGTGCGGACATCCTCGCGGTGGATTAGAATGAATAAACCAGGCTGACTCCGGTCACCCAGCGGTTCCCCTTCACCAGCGTTTCTCCATACGTTCGGTTCAATCCATGCCCACCCCTGCCCAGCCAGTGCAATCCCGCAAAGGGCTCCACAAACACATCCCCGAACAGGCGGTAACTGGCCGTTACCCTGAAATACAGGGCCTGCCAGCCGTTGCCGCCGGACGGCCAGTAGGAGGAACTCAGCACGGCTCCGAACTTGAACCCCATATACAAATTCTCCGTCAGCCTTGAATCGGACCCTGTACACATGTCAAACCACCACCCGGTAATGCCGTAAAAAGAATAGGCGGAGCTGCCCTGCACATAAAATCCGGGAAGAAAATCCAGGTCCCGGCGCAGGACAAGAGAAGCCTCGTAAGTCGTGCTACTGTTGCCGAACAGACGTTCCGAAGCAAGGCCCGCTAGGCCGCCGTCATTGGCCCGCAGGGAAAATGCGGCGTACGCGGCCTTCCCCAATTTCCGCTGAAACCCCAGGTCCACCACCGTTTCATCATCCAAATCAATGGCCGGACGCCCCGGAAACAACTCTTCCTTCAATGCCAGGATAAAAGAATAATGCTCATTCAGATCGCTTCTCCAATCCAGGCTCACGGGAGCCGTCTGGTTGCAGCCGGCGGGAATCAGGCCCCGGAACTCGTAACGGGTGGAATATCCCGCTTTCAAACTGCCGCTTGCCGGCCTGAGGAGAGGATCGGCAGGGTGGTCCGGAATGCGGGACTCAGCCAGTGAAACGGAAAAGGAAACAGCCAGAGCCGCCACGGGGGCAAAAAGAAAGGAATAATTCATGGACAGGGAATTTATGTGCGGTTCATTCTGAATCAAAACATCCACACTGGCAACAAACAAAAAAGTGCGGCGGATTCCTCCGCCGCACTGAAAACATGATTCGATCTCAAGCCGTCAGGCTTAGAAGGAATAAACAAGGTTGGCCCCGGCTACCACGCCGAAGTTCTTGTAGGGCTTCCAGCCTTCCACGAACTGCTTGTTGGCCTTCAGAGCGCCATTGCCGGCCCAGTTGAAGCTGACGAAAGGCACCACGGCGAGATTTTCCACGCCCACCTTGATCGGCAGTTCAACCTTCACCCACCACGCCTGGGAGCCGTTGGCCATGAAAGCGGACTTGCTGTCGAAGTACCCAGCAGTGGCGGACATACCGGCTGTAAGCACAATGTCCGTAGCGGGGCAGATGGTGGCCTTGTAGCCGACATACGGCTGGAACCACCATCCGGTCATTCCCTGAAAGCCATAGCTCGTGGTAACGCCCGCGAACCAATTCTTGCACACGTCGTAGTTCAGGTTCACATAGAATTCCTGGGCTACGGAATGAGCATGACGCTTCCCGACGAAACCATTGGTGAAAACACCGCTGTAATCATACTTGGCGAAGTTGCCGAGCAGGCCGCCGTGAATCAGATTCCAACCGACGGTGGTGGACAGGTTCTTCAGAAGGCCGTCCTGGTTTTTCCAGCCGAGGTTGAAGTTGGTTTCATTATGGAAGGAGATATCCTTCTCACCAAGCAACTCATGACCGGAAGTCAGGGACGTGTAGGAAGCGGCGCCGACAATGGAGTTGGCGTCGTTCAGCTTGTAATTCAAATTAACACCGGCAGGGATGACGTTATCCCCTCCCACCAAGGCGTGGGATGCCACGATGCCGCGGCAGGTGTAATTGGAGGCATAGCCGGCGTAAAGGTCGCCGGACCATGGGCTGACAGTCGGCACGGGCGGTACCGGTGCCGGAGCAACAACCTTGACGGGGGTTCCCGCAAAAGCGGCGCCGGCAAAGGATGCCACAGCCGCTGCAACACTGATGATGTTCTTGGTTTGCATGACTATTATTTGGTTAGGGTATTAATTGTTGATTTGCTAACAAAGGTTTAAAGTATTCTTTTCCCCCTTGTTAGGTTTAGTGAAATATTTTCGTCACAAAAGTAAAGACTTTTCTCCCAAAACCACCATTACATACTGATTATTTACCACTTATACTAATCATCCCGATGACAAATAAAGCAATTTTCCATTTTTTTCCCAGCGAATTTTTCCAGGGCGTGGGAGGATACAGGCACTCGGCGCCGTCCAGCCGGGCGTTCTCTTTCAATTTCCGGGACGGATTGACCAGAACCTGGCGTCCGCAGGCAAGCAGCATGGGAACATCCGCAGCACTGTCGCTGTAGGCGATGGAACCCTCCCGGATGCCACTCTCCGGCAAAACACCCATGTTCCGCAAACGCTCCACCTTAACCTTCCCCTTGTTGTTTCCCAAGGGAAGTTCCGGCATCAGGGGCATGCGGCCGTCAAGCGCCACATCCGTCCCCAGAACGGCATCAAAACCCAGCAGCATCCCCAGGGGCTCCGCGTAAAAGGATGGAGAGGCGGATACCATGATGCATGCATCTCCGCTATTCCGATGCCTTTGGAGCCGTTCACGCAATTCGGGATAAACCCATGCATCCGCCAGCTCCGCGAATTCCCGTCCGTATTGAAGAACCGTTTCCGGGGGCAGCCTCCACAAATAACAAAGGAAGGCCCTCTTCATCCGGGTTTCATCCCATATCCCCAGAAAAAACAGCGGAAGGCAGGCCAGATAAAACAGCAGCAGCAGCCGCCTCCAGGGATGCCGCTGAACCACAAAGCAGGAAAACACATACTGCGTATCCCACGGCAGAAGCGTGCCATCCATGTCAAACAGGGCCAGCCCCCCTTCCTTCCTTTCATCCGTCATGCCGCCATCCTATACTCTCAACTCTCAACTCTCAACTCTCAACTCTCAACTCACCCTCCTTCCCTGAACGCCCAAAACCCCGGCCACCTGAAGGCAACCGGGGTTTTAAAGCAAATCCAGAAGAGGCGGGATTAACGGGAATAGAATTCCACGATGAGCTGCTCGTTAACGATGGGAGCAATCTCTTCCTTGGAAGGCACGCGGGCAATCTTGCCCGTGAGCTTGTCGCGGTCACCTTCAAGCCAGTCCGGCACCACCGTAGCCTGGGTCAGGTCAAGGGAGCGGGTAACAAGCTGCTGGGAGGAGGGTTTGGCACCTACGGCAACCACGTCTCCGGGGCGGCAGGAGAAGGACGCAATATTGGTCTTCTTGCCGTTCACGGTAATATGACCGTGGGAAACGAGCTGGCGGGCGCCGGCGCGGGTATTGCTGAACCCGAGACGGTACACGACATTATCCAAACGGAGTTCAAGGAGCTGAAGCAGGATGTCGCCGGTAATGCCGCGGCGGCGGGCTGCTTCTGCATAATACTTGCGGAACTGGCCTTCAAGCACGCCGTACTGGAAGCGCAGCTTCTGCTTTTCAGCAAGCATCACGCCATAGTCGGACTTCTTTTTGCGGCCTGCACGCATCCCGTGCTGGCCGGGAGGGAAGGGGCGCTTTTCAAGAGCCTTGGTGGAACCGAAAAGAGCAACGCCGAAACGGCGGGACACTTTATCGCGGGGACCGGTATAACGAGCCATGATATATTAGATCTATAGGTAAAAAAGTTCAATTAGACGCGGCGGGCCTTCGGAGGACGGCAGCCGTTGTGGGGAATGGGGGTCACATCCTTGATGGAGGTGATTTCAATACCGATCGACTGCACGGCACGGACGGCGGATTCACGACCGGAACCCGGACCTTTCACGCGTACTTCCACTTCACGCAAGCCGTGGCCCATGGCCTGGCGGCAGGCGTCCTGGCATACCACCTGGCCGGCGTATGCGGTACTCTTGCGGGAGCCCTTGAAGCCCATCTTGCCGGCGGAAGACCAGCCGATCACGTTGCCGCGCTGATCCGTCACAGTCACAACGGTGTTGTTGAACGTGGAGGAAACATGAACCACGCCAGAGGAAACGTTCTTGCTGCCCTTGGCCTTCAGGATTTTGGGCTTATCGTCATCACCGCCCAGGCCGAGTTCCGCGAAGATATCCTTGCGGGGTTCGTGCTTCTTGGTTTCTTCAGGAGCAGGTGCAGCGGCGACCGGAGCTTCAGCAGCGGGAGCAGGAGCGACGGCTTCCACGGGCTGTTCAGCGGTTTCGTTGGTAATTTCTTCGCTAGCCATAATAAAGCTATATAATAAGTTCAGATTGGCGGATTACTTCTTCTTGGCCTGTGCGCCAACAGTCTTCTTCTTGCCTTTACGGGTGCGGGCATTCGTGCGGGTACGCTGACCGCGGACGGGAAGGCCGCGGCGGTGGCGCTGACCACGATAGCAGTTGATGGAGGTCAGACGCTTGAGAATGGATTGCTTTTCACGACGAAGGTCACCTTCGATCAAAATGCCGTCGGTGGTGATTACTTGAACAATCTTCGTCAGTTGTTCGTCGGTAAGCTGTCCCGTACGGATGTCGGGATTGATGCCTGCTTGTTCCAGGATTCTCTTAGAAGTCGAGTGGCCGATTCCGTAAATATACGGAAGGGAAGCCTCGATGCGCTTCTCGTTGGGTATTTCTGTACCGAAAAGGCGTGCCATAATGGATTGGATTTGCTAGCTGTTATTTTTCTCTGCCTCGCGCAGAGCTATTGCTTGGGGCAAGATGGATACCATAAATTGAGGTTTTGACAAGACCAAAACTTCATTTTTTCTATTTTTCATCTTCCGCGCCACCGGGGCATCCCCCTGCCGCGTGCCTGTGCAGAATACGCTCCATGGCCCATTCCGCGTGCTCCGCTACCAGCGGGGACTCCCCGCAAAGTCTCTTCAGCAAATCAAAATCATCCGGTGTTCCGGCATTCCCAAGCACAATGCATCCATTGCGTAAAAGGCCCTCCCTCCTGATTCTTTTCAACGGGGAATTCCGGAACATGGCGGTAAAACCGGCATCATCCAGGGAAAGAAGGTCCCGCAAGGAAATGGAAGCGAGCCGGAAAGGCATGCGGAAGCGTTCGTCCGCGTCCGGCAGAGGCTTTTTATTCCAGGGGCATGCGGTCACGCAGGTGTCGCACCCGTACAAGCGCGTGCCGATCAGGGGGCGGATATCCTCCGGAATGGCGCCCCGATGTTCAATCGTCCAATAGGAAAGGCACCGGTTGGCATCCACCAGGCCATTCTCCATAATGGCCCCTGCCGGGCATGCCTCCACACAGCGGCGGCAGCTTCCGCACGTACCGGAAGCCGGAGCGTCCGGTTCCAGCTCCAGCGTCGTCAGCAGCGTGGCAATAAAAAAACGGGAACCTCCCCTGCGGCGTACGATCAGGCCGCTGCGGCCGCGCCATCCCAGGCCGCACGCCTCCGCATGATCCCTCTCCATGACCGGACCGGCGTCCACATACCCCTTCTGCTCCCCCCCGTAGATGGAAAGCAATTCTGAAAGATCAGCCAGCTTCTCTTCCAAAATGCCGTGATAATCCCTGCCGTGGGCGTACAAGCAGATGGAACCGCTCCCGGAAGGACGGCTCACGGAACTGTCATAATCATAGGACAGGCAGATCACGGAACGGCATCCGGGGAGTACCTCGGCCGGATTCACCCGGCGTTCCAGAGAACGGGCCATCCATTCCATGCCCGCATGCCAGCCTCTCTCCAGCCAAAGAAACAACTCCTCCGCATGAAGGGCCCTCCCGGCACGGGCCACCCTGCAGTCGGAAAAGCCCAAACTCCGGGAAACGGAGTGCAGGGAATCTTTAATAAGGAAGGAATCCGGCTTCGGCACGCCGCCATCATGGCGAAGAGCGCTCCCGGCACCAAGAATTTTCTTCGCTCCCGCGGAAATTGGATTGCCTGCACATCCTTGCCGTCCCATAATAGACATATATGAACATCCGGATTCTGAGCGACGGCAAGCAGGGCCACCTCAACCAGTCCCTGGGGCTGGCGCAGGCCCTGGTCGCCAAGGCGGGAGGCGCCGTGGAAATTGTGGAGCTGCAGGGGCTTTCCACCCTCGGCAAAATCCGCAAGGTCGTCTCCGGGAACGACAAGCCGCGGCCCGACCTGTTCATTGCCGCCGGCCACGCCACGCACATTCCGCTCATCTGCGCACGCCAGCACTTCAAAACAAAAACCGTGCTGTGCATGAAGCCCACCCTCCCCTGCTCCTTTTTCGACCTCTGCCTCATTCCGCGCCACGACCTCCGCGCGGACCGCGACTACGCGGACACCAACATCTTCCCGACCCAGGGCGCCCTTCATCCCATGAGGCCGGACTTCTCCATGCCCAAGGACATCACCCTCATCCTCATCGGCGGCCCCAGCAAGGACTTCGACTGGGATGACGAAACCATGCTCAACCAGCTCTCGGACATCAGCATCCACACGCCCGGCGACGTCGTCCTGACCACGTCGCGCCGTACGCCTCAGGGCTTTGCGGAAAAAATCAGAAAAGCCGTACCGGAAATCATCGTCGTTCCCGTGGAGGAAACGGAACCCGGCTGGGTAGCCCGACATCTGGCGCACGCCTCCGGCGCATGGGTAAGCCAGGACAGCGTCTCCATGGTATATGAAGCGCTGGGGTCGGGCGCACCCGTAGGCATCATCACCGTCCCCCGCCGCCGCAATGGCAGAAAATCCCGCATCCTGTCCGGTCTGGAAATGCTGGAGCGGGACGGACTCGTCACCGGCTACCGGGAATGGAAAAAACAGGGCTTCCGCCTCACCGCCCCCGGTACTCCTCTCCTTGAGGCGGACCGCGCCGCGGATCACATCCTCTCAAGACTCTTCCCCCAGCTTGCAACCTTATGAAAATAGTGCATCTCGTCCCCTCCATGGAATCCGGAGGCGTGGAACAAGTCGTTCTGGAACTCGGCAGGGGATTCTCCGCCCAGGGTGTGGAAAACATCGTCATTTCCGGCGGAGGACGCATGGTAGAACAACTGGAAAAGGAAGGTTCCCGCCATATCCTGATGCCGATCGGCAAAAAAAGCCTCTCCACCTTCTTTCGCGTAGGGGCGCTCCGCGCTCTTCTGCAAGCCATCAGGCCGGACATCCTCCACCTCCATTCCCGCGTGCCGGCCTGGGCCGGCTACCTGGCCTGGAAAAAACTGCCGCCGGAAGACAGGCCCGGCCTGGTCACCAGCGTGCACGGCTTCTACTCCGTCAACTGGTACTCCGCCATCATGTGCAGGGGTGAGCGGATCATCGCCGTCTCCAACTGCATCCGGGACTACATCCTCCGGCATTATCCCTCCACGCCGGAGGAACATATCAGGATCATTCCCAACGCCATTTCCCCGGAACTGCACCATTCCGGATACTCTCCGTCCCGCGAATGGCTCACGGGCTGGTACATGGCCTATCCGGAACTCAGGGACAAATTCACCCTCTGCCTGCCGGGCCGCATCACGCGCCTGAAAGGCCAGCTGGACATGATACCCATTATCCGGGACCTCCTGGCCCAGGGAATCCCGGCCCGCGCCGTCATTGTAGGAGAAGCGAAAAAGGGCAAGGAGGAATATAAAAATGAAATTCTCCGGGAAATCGAACAGGCCGGCCTTGCCCACGCCTTCACGTGGACGGGCCACCGCAAGGACCTCCGGGAAATCCTCTCCGCCTGTTCCGTCACGCTCTCCCTGACTCAAAGCCCGGAAGCCTTCGGAAAATCCACGCTGGAAGCCCTGGCCCTGGGAAAACCCGTAGCCGGATACGCCCATGGCGGGGTCAAGGAACAGCTGGACATCTTCCTGCCGGAAGGAAACATCCCCGTCGGAGACACCGCCGCCATGACCGCCCTGCTCGCCCGCTGGCATGCCCAGCCTCCCCCCGTTCCCCGGCAACTCCCCTCCCCTTATAAAATGAGCGACATGATCCAGGCCCACCTGGACGTATACCGGGAAATCAGTCCTTCGCCATGACACCGCAGGAAACCGCCGTCACCCTGAACCTGATACCGGGACTCGGCCCTGTCAGGATCATGCGCCTGATGCGCGCCTTCGCCTCTCCGGAACTTGTTCTGGAAGCCCCCGCCGCCATGCTGGCGGCCGTGCCGGGCATCGGACCGGAACTGGCCCGGTGCATCTCTTCCTGGAAAAGCATCGTCAACCCGCACCGGGAACTCGAACTGGCGGCCGGGGCGGGCGTTTCCGTAACCACTCTGTTTGACGGGAATTACCCGGAATCCCTGCGGGAACTGCCGGACCCGCCCGTGGTTCTTTATTCCCGGGGAAGCTGGACCCCAGCGGACTCGGAGCGTTCCATCGCCGTGGTGGGTTCGCGCATGGCCACCCATTACGGCAGGTTCTGCGCAAAAACCATATCCCATGACCTGGCGGAAACGGGCGTCACCGTCATCTCCGGCCTGGCGCGCGGCGTGGACACGGAAGCCCATACAGGCGCGCTGGATGCGGGCGGGCGCACCATTGCGGTCATCGGAGCCGGCCTCAACAAACTCTATCCCCGGGAAAACAGTGGACTTGCCCGCCGCATTGCAGACGGACACGGCGCCGTGGTTTCAGAACTTCCGATGGACATGCCCCCGTCCCGCACCACCTTTCCCATGCGCAACCGCATTGTCAGCGGCTGGAGCCGCGCCACGCTCGTCGTGGAAGCCCCCGCGCGCAGCGGAGCCCTCATCACGGCCCGCATGGCGGGAGAACAGGGACGGGACGTTTTCTGTGTGCCGGGACCGGTCAACAGGCATTCTTCCGACGGCTGCCATGCCCTCATCCGGGACGGAGCCATACTAGCCACCAGTGCCGCAGACATCTTGCAGGACATGAAATGGCAAGCGCCTGAAGCGGGGCTTCCCCTCTTCTCGCCATCCTCCGGCTCCACCGCTGCGGACAACGTCCCCATCACCCGGGAGGAAGAAGAAGTCCTGCACGCCATCAGGCAGGGATTCAACACCATTGACTCCCTCTGCTCCTCTCTGGGCCAGCCGGCACACGCCGTCACGGGCAGCCTGGCCAGGCTGCAAATCGCCGGCAGGGTCACCCCGGACTCCGGAGGCTACTTCTCCATCAACTGATCCCTGCAAAAGCCCCCCAACGGCAAAACCCGGCCGCTGTTTCAACCGGCAGCAGACATTTTCCAGCCGCCCTGAAAACAAAGGTTGCGGACCTATTGTTTAACTTCCTTGCGCAAGGCGTCAATCCAGGCGGAAATGGTTTCCGTCTGCTCCCACTTTACCGGAGAAGCAAGTTTCTTCTTGGATACGGGATCAGAAATCTCGAAAATCACGCCATACACAAACTTGATATCGTTCGGATCCCTCTTCTTCTGGAAGCGCCCTTCCTTTTGCGCCTTGAAATCAATCTTTTCGTAAGAGGCCAGGGACAAATTCAGGACCATACCGTCTTCCCCTTTCAGCACACCAAGGGGCACGATGGGGCAAACCGCTTCCTTGCCGCGGATGATGCACTTGACAAGCCTGGGTTCCGCCTTTTTCAGAGCCTCCAGCTTCTTGGAAACATTCTCCCTGGCAAACGCCTTTTCAAAAACGGCAAGATTGCTGTAATTGTTCCTGTCGCGGAAAGGGATGCTTATCTCCATCTTCTCCTCGCCGTCCTCCAGCTTCACACCCACGCACGCCTCCTTCTGCTCCATGGAAAGGGAAGACTTCGCCTTGTCCGCACCTCTCTTGGTGTCGAAACACGGCGTTTTGAACGGAAGAACCTCGGCACACGCCATGCATGCAGCCGCCAGAGACAGAAATAAAACAGAAATCTTCATCATGTGGCAAATTTATTATAAAAAACCATACCGACCTATCCGCTGCAATGACTTTTTTTCTTTTCCTGCGCCTTCTCTTTCCTTTGAAAATCCTTTATTTCCGACACAAAAGAAACACTATCAACCACCATAAACATTCCAAACAGCTCATCTAACAAATTTCCGCACGTCAGAATGTCCAGCCCCATGAACCAGAATACGTCCATTCCGTCCGAACGGCGGCATTTCCCGAACCCGGCCGGATAAAAAACATAAAGGGAAATACATTCCTTCCTGATCGGATAAATAAATGAAACCATTTAAAAAATCATTTAAAAAGGTTTATTCTTGGACATACTTTGAACGACTTCTTCCGGGATAAAGTCACACCTGCACGAGATCTATCCGGCGCATGAAGAAAATATCTTCAAAACCGCCAAGGGTGGTTCTGGTTCCATAGGTAGTTAATAGAGAAAAAAGGCCGCGGACAGCCATCCCCGCGGCCTTTTTTTGTCCAACTCCCTGCCCAACGCTGAGTTTGGGCTTGATGAAATAAACAACTTACTGTAGCAAAAGACATGCGTTTGTTCGCCATTCTCGCAGGAATTGCCCTTTGCCTGAGCTCCACAAGCTGCCAGTCATACGGAGACTCGAACGATTACATCCCCATGGCGACGCCCGTTCCTCCCCAAATCTCCCAGCCCGTCTCCAACGCTCTTCCCCGCCCGGCCAACTTTCCCACCCGCCCCGTCGCCATCCCGCCGAGCGCTCCGCGCACCCCGCGCTGTGCCAGCGCCTGCGTCATGGACGCTCTTACGGGAAAAGTCCTCTTCTCGCACAACGGCATGCAGCGCCGCCAAGTGGCCAGCACCCAGAAGCTTGTCACGGCCATGGTCGTGCTTGACCACGGCAGCCTGGACAGGAAGGTAGTCATCCAGCCGTCCGACACCAAGGCGGATCCTACCAAGCTGGGCTTCCGCTCCGGGGAAGTCTACTCCCGCCGCGAACTGCTCAATGCCCTGATGATACGCAGTTTCAATGACGTGGCCCTCGCCCTGGCACGGGACACGGCGGGGTCCGTGCCCAGATTCGCCCAGATGATGAATGCCAAGGCCCGCCAAATGGGCATGTACAACTCCCGTTTCGTCAATCCCAACGGACTGCCTGCGGACCAGTACTCCACGGCCATTGACATGGCGCGCTGCGCCTATTACGTTTACCGGAACCCGGAACTGCGCAACATCATCTGCAAGCAGCAGTACGCCTTCACCCGCGCCAACGGCAAGACGCTTCTCCTGCGGAACACGAACAAACTGCTGGAACAGCACTCCTGGGTCACCGGCATGAAAACCGGCTATACGAACGCCGCCGGGCGCTGCCTGGTCTCTTCCGCCGGATTCAATGGACGCCACGTCATCGTGGTCGTACTCGGCTGCCATCCATCCCGCATATGGGCGGAATCGGAAAATCTGCTCAAATGGGCTCTGGGCGGAGCGGCCTGAAACTTCCCCGGAATTGGGGTTTGACTTTCCCGGCCTGACCCGCTATCAGTCCTGCCTATGTTACAGGCAGGTATTGTAGGTCTCCCCAACGTGGGCAAATCCACCCTCTTCAACGCGGTCACCAGGACCCGCAAGGCCCAGGCGGCCAACTACCCCTTCTGCACCATTGACCCCAACGTGGGTATGGTCACCGTGCCGGACCCGCGCCTGCAGGTACTCTCCAACATCTCCGGCTCTGAAAAAATTATCCCTACGCTCATTGAATTCGTGGACATCGCCGGACTGGTCAAGGGAGCCTCGGAAGGAGCCGGACTGGGCAACCAATTCCTGGCGAACATCCGTGAAGTGGATGCCATCGTCCAGGTGGTGCGCTGCTTTGACAATGACGACATCATCCATGAACTGGGTTCCGTGGATCCTCTGCGCGACATTGAAATCATCAACTCGGAACTCATCCTGGCGGACATAGCCACCATGGACAAGCGGCTTTCCTCCCGGGAGCGCAAGGCCCGCAGCGGAGACAAGGAAGCCAAGGCGGAAGTAGCCCTCATCACCAAACTCCTTCCCCACCTGAACGAGGGACTCCCCGCCATCACCTTTGAAGAAAAGCTGGATGACGACGAACGCAAACTGCTCCGTTCCTTCCAGCTCCTTTCAGACAAAAAAAGCATCTTCGCCTGCAACGTCAATGAAGACGAACTGGCGGCCGCCATCAATGACCCGGATTCCCATCCTTACGTCTCCCAGGTAAGAAAATACGTGGCGGAACACCACAATGCGGAAGCCATTGTCATCTCCGCCAGAATTGAGGAGGAACTCATCGACGTATCGGAAGAGGAAGCCGCCGAATTCCTGGAATCCCTCGGCGTGCAGGACTCCGGCGTCTCCGACCTCATCCGCGCCGTGTACCATCTGCTGGGCCTGCGCACCTACCTGACCACCGGCGTCAAGGAAACACGCGCCTGGACCATCCCGGACGGAGCCAAGGCCCCCCAGGCGGCGGGCGTCATCCATACGGACTTTGAGCGCGGATTCATTGCCGCGGAAGTCGTCCATTATGACGATCTCGTTACGTGCGGCAGCAAGGCCGGAGCGCGCGAACACGGAAAGCTGCGCATTGAAGGCAAGGAATACATCGTGAAGGATGGGGACGTCATCGAATTCCGCTTTAACGTCTAGCCCGGAACTCCCCCGGAATTCCATTGACTTTTCAGAACGCAGAGAGCAGATTGCTCATAACTTCACACCACCTTATGTCTGATTCCGACGTCAAATCCACCCCCCTGGCAGCCAAACACATTGAACTGGGAGCCAGAATGGTTCCCTTCTCCGGCTGGAACATGCCCGTGCAGTACACCGGCATTCTGGACGAACACAAAGCGGTGCGCGAGGCCTGCGGCATCTTTGACATCTCCCACATGGGCCAATTCACGGTATCCGGCCCGAACGCGGCGGCATGGCTGAACTCCATGCTCACCAACGACATCAACAAGCTGGACATCGGCCAGGGCCAATACTCCATCATGCTTAACGAACAAGCCGGCGTCATCGACGACCTGATCCTGTACCGCATGGAACCGGAAACCTTCTTCGTGGTGGTAAACGCCTCCAGGATTGATGAAGACTTCGCCTGGCTCTCCGCTCACAAACCCGCAGACGTAACGTTGGAAAACCACTCCGACGAATACGTGGGCCTGGCCGTTCAGGGACCTCTTTGCGGGGCAATCTTCGCCAAAGTCATTCCCGGAGTGGAACTCCCGCCCCGCAACGGCATCGCCCGCATCACGGTGGACGGCGCGGACCTCATCGTCTGCCGTACCGGCTACACCGGGGAAGACGGCTTTGAATTCTTCTGCCCTGCCGCGGAAGGCGTCAAATGGTTTGAAGCCTTCCTGTCCGCCGGAGCCAAGCCCTGCGGCCTCGGCGCCCGTGACAGCCTGCGCCTGGAAATGTGCTATCCGCTGAACGGTTCCGACCTGGCGCCGGACAAAACTCCGCTGGAAGCCGGACTGGGCTTCTTCTGCGCGCTGGACACGGAATTCATCGGCTCCGGCATTCTCCGTGAACAAAAAGCCAGCGGCCTCACCCAGCGTCTGGCGGCCATTGAATACACCGGCAAGGGAGCCCCTCCCCGCGCCCATTACAAAGTTCACCTTCCCGGCGGCGAAGCCATCGGGGAACTCACCAGCGGCGTCCTCTCGCCCTCCCTGATGACAGGCATCGCTCTGGCGTACCTTCCTGCCGCCCATGCCAAGGTCGGCACAGAGCTGGAAATAGATGTCAGGGGGAAAAAATTCCCCGCCCTTGTGGTCAAAAAACCCTTTTATAAAAAAGGCTGACACTACAACGCAAAAATAAACTGACAAATCCTGTAAATTACTACACTCTTACCTCATACAACCAAATCTTATGCACGACGTACCAGAAAATCTGCTGTATTCCAAAGATCATGAATGGATCGAAATTGACGGAGACATCGGCACCATCGGTATTTCCGACCATGCCCAGGCGGAGCTCTCCGATGTAGTCTTTGTAGACCTCCCCGAAGTAGGAGCCACGGTCGCCGCCGGGGACCCCGTGGCCGTCGTTGAATCCGTCAAGGCCGCCAGCGACGTGTACACTCCCGTCTCCGGTGAAATCCTGGAAATCAATGAGGAACTTTCCAATGATCCCTCCCTCATCAACTCCGATCCCTACGGCGCGGGCTGGCTCTACAAGATCCGCCTGGACGTTCCCACGGAAACGGAAGACATGATGAACGCAACCGACTACGAGGAATACTGCTCCTGAACAGTTCCTCCTCTTCCGCCCCGGCGATTCCGTCCCGGGGCTTTTTGCTTTAGCCCGGCCCCTCCGGACCGGACGCCACACTGCCAAACACCACATGAACACCCACTCAGACTTTGCCAGCCGGCATATCGGCCCCCAGGGGGAAAAACGCCGGGAAATGCTCAAAAGCCTCGGCTATGAAACGCTTGAAGAACTCATCGCGGACATCGTCCCCGCTGACATCCGCATGAAAGCCCCTCTGGACCTTCCCGCCGCCAAATCGGAACCGGAAGCCCTGGAGGAACTCCGTTCCATCCTTGGAAAAAACAAGCTCCTGAAATCCTTCATCGGCCAGGGATACTACGGCGCCATTACTCCGTCCGTCATCCTGCGCAACATTCTGGAAAACCCAGGCTGGTACACGGCCTATACGCCCTATCAGCCGGAAATCGCCCAGGGACGGCTGGAAATGCTCATGAACTTCCAGACCATGGTGGCCTCCCTGACGGGGCTGCCGGTCGCCAATGCCTCCCTGCTGGATGAAGGAACGGCCGCGGCGGAAGCCGTCTCCATGTGCCGGAACACCCGTCCCAAGGCCAACACCTTCTTTGTGGCGGACACCTGCCATCCCCAGACCATCAGTGTCATCCGCACCCGTGCCGCATGGCAGGGCGTCAACATCGTAATAGGGGACTGGACCGCTTTTGATCCTGCTTCCGTCGGTGCGGACCTTGCCGGCGTCCTGGTCCAGTATCCGGACACCCTGGGCCGCATCAGCGACTACACGGACTTCTTCTCCCGCGTACACGCCGCCGGAGCCCTCTGCGTCGTGGCAGCCGACCTGATGGCGCTCACCGTCATCAGAGAACCCGGCTCCTTCGGAGCGGATATCTGCGTGGGCAACACGCAGCGCTTCGGGGTCCCGATGGGCTTCGGGGGACCGCACGCAGCCTACATGTCCTGCACGGACGCCCTAAAGCGCCGCATGCCCGGACGCCTCATCGGCATGTCCATAGACCCGCAGGGACGCCCGGCCTACCGCCTGGCTCTCCAGACGCGGGAACAGCACATCCGCCGGGACAAGGCCACTTCCAACATCTGCACCGCCCAGGTCCTCCTGGCCGTCATGGCCGCCTTCTACGCTGTTTACCACGGGCAGGAAGGCCTCAAGCGCATCGGCACGGAAATCCACCGGAAAACGAAAAGCCTGTACAAGGCTCTCACGAAAGCCGGCATCTCCATAGAAAACAAGGACTTCTTCGACACCCTGCTCCTGACGGTTCCGGGCCGGGCGGACGCCCTCGTGAAACAGGCTCTGGATGCGGGATACAACATCCGCAAGGTGGATGCCGACCATGTCGCCATCTCTCTGGATGAAACAGCTTCCTGCACGGACGTGGCCACCCTGGCCTCCGCCCTCACAGGTACGGAAACTTCCGCCCCCTGCTGCTGTGAATCCCCGGCATGGGCGCCTATCCATACGCGCCAAACTCCCTTCTGCACGGAAACGGCCTTCAACTCCTACCACTCGGAAACGGAAATGATGCGCTACATCCGCCGCCTGGAATCCCGCGACCTGGCCCTCAACGAAGCCATGATCCCGCTGGGCTCCTGCACGATGAAGCTCAACGCCGCCTCCGAAATGATCCCCATCACATGGCCGGAAACCAGCTCCCTGCATCCCTTCGTCCCTGCAGACCAATCGGAAGGCATCCGGGAAATGCTCGCCACCCTGGCGGACCGTCTGGCGAAAATCACGGGCTTTGCCGCCGTTTCCCTCCAGCCCAACGCGGGCGCGGCAGGGGAATATGCGGGGCTTCTGGCTATCCGCCGCTACCAGCAGCATGCGGGAGAAGGCCACCGGAACGTCTGCCTCATCCCCACCTCCGCCCACGGCACGAACCCCGCTTCCTCCGCCATGGCCGGTCTCAAGGTGGTCCCCGTCAAATGCGACGAAGCGGGCAACATCGACATGGACGACCTCAAAGCCCAGGCAGAAGCCCACCGGGACAGCCTCTCCTGCATCATGGTCACCTACCCCTCCACGCACGGCGTCTATGAACAAACCATCAGAGAGCTCTGCGACATCGTCCATGCCAACGGCGGCCAGGTGTACATGGACGGAGCCAACATGAATGCCCAGGTGGGCCTCACCTGCCCCGGCGGCATCGGCGCAGACGTCTGCCATCTGAATCTCCATAAAACCTTTGCCATGCCTCATGGCGGGGGCGGTCCCGGCATCGGCCCCATTGGCGTGGCGGAACATCTTGTGCCCTTCCTGCCCGGCCATCTCAGCCTGGACAATGAGGAAGGAGCCGTGGCCTCCGCGGCATGGGGCAGCGCCTCCATTGCCGCCATCTGCTGGATGTACCTGTCCATGATGGGTCCGGACGGCCTCAAGGAGGCAACGGAAGTTGCCATCCTGAACGCCAACTACATCGCCAAAAAACTCGGCGGCCTGTTCCCGGTCCTCTACTCCGGCAACAAGGGTCTGGTAGCTCATGAATGCATCCTGGACCCGCGCCGGCTCACCCACGACGCCGGCCTCACCGTGGACGACATCGCCAAACGGCTCATGGACTACGGATTCCACGGCCCCACCATGTCCTTCCCCGTGCCCGGCACCTTGATGGTGGAACCCACCGAATCGGAACCCAGGGAAGAACTGGACCGCTTCATTCAAGCCATGGAGCATATTCATGCGGAAATCATGGCCGTTATCAACGGAGGAGCGGACAAGGAAGACAACGTTCTTAAAAATGCCCCGCACACGGCGGAAATGGTCTCAGCCGACGAATGGAAGCACCCCTACTCCCGCAGCCAGGCGGCCTATCCGGTGCCCGGACTGCGCGTCCACAAATTCTGGCCATACATTGGCCGCGTGGACAACGTGTATGGAGACCGCAACCTGATCTGCACCTGTGACACGGTGGAGGAATTCTCCAAGGCTGTGGAAGCATAAAGCAAATACAACCTTAACCGTGAAAAGCCGTCCCCTGATCCGGGACGGCTTTTTTATTCTTCTCCGTCAGAATGAATTCGATCAGGCAGCATCTCCCTTCATGGGATATCAGCCCACAAAGGAACCATCCGGGGTTCCTTCAAATTGCTCCCACGGCTGGAATAAGCACTTTTTCCGGCTCATGCTGTTATTGATCGCATGAAACCTGCTTTCCACAGAAAAACGATTAATCTAATGAATATATTACTTCTTCCCTGTGAATCGGATTAGAAATTCGAAGTCAATATAAAAAGCCAGAATTTTCTTTTTCTCATGTTCATTTCCAATGCATTATTTATAGCCTGCCAAGAAAGGAGGACCAGTCTATTACTGCTGCTTCTCAAGTGCTGTAGATGTTATATAAAAAATGAAATGATTGATTATAAAAGATATATGATTTTTTTACATTAAAATGGATTCATCGGATTTTCAGCGAATTTCTAATCCGCTATTGACAAATGGAGTGGCGGTCAACTCGCCACCATTAACCACATATTTTAGTCTGTCTATGAAGAAAACATTATTCCTGGCGGCCCTCATCACACTCTCCTCCATCGCGGTTCAAGCGGCCACGGTGGTGATAACATTCGGCGTAAACTCCCTGGCTCAAGGTACATCCTCCATGGATGGCACCTATCTTGGAGAACAGGGCAAAGTAAATCTGATCAAAACCGGAAGTTCAGGGGGCAGTTATACAAGCGGCGCCCTCAAAAACTTCGATGGTTCATCTACGGGTATCACTCTGGTAACAGGAGCAGGGGCCTGCGGTGGCCAAGGCGTCCTGACAGCAGACAATATTCAAAGTTCCCATAATCCTGACAACTCCAGCAAGTTTTTTGACACATTCGGTTCCGACATCACAACGGGCAACAACGGAGGATGCATCAATAAAAATTCCGGCTCTTACACCATGCAGATGCGGGGACTCTCCGCCGGAATCTATACGCTGACCATGCTTGTAGGACGCGGCAACTCTTTTGGAACCGCCTCTTCAACCTATGATTTGACCGGGAATATAGAAGGTCTCTCCGCCACCCTGCTTGACTATTCGGCCGGTTCCAATGCCTCACTTTCCGGCACGACGTTATTCTCGGAATCTGGAGCAGGAGAATGGGCTCTGGTGGAATACACCTTTACGGTCACGAAGGACAACACCACGCTGAGTCTGACCTCAAACGGTACCGGCAACATCAACGCTCTTGCATTATCCAGCATCCCGGAACCCGCCACGGCCTCTCTCGGCTTGCTGGGTCTCGCAGTCCTGGCGATGCGCCGCCGCCGGGCTTAATGCGACTCAAGCTCTCTCATCAATGGAGGCCGCAACAATGACGGTCTCCATTGATTTCTTTTTACGGAATCATCCGGTCGGAGGGATTCCCCATTGAGAATATACATTTTTTTGTTAGAATAAGGAATATGGAACGCAGGCGCTCCTTGAATCTCATGAAATTCCTCCGCGGCATATCGACAACTCTCCTTCTATTCCTGGCCGGTACGGGCTCCCTGAATGCGGAAGAAATAGGTATCGGCGTCCTGAACGGAACCGTGGCTACGGAAGCGGCGTTTCTGAATGCCCAGCCCGGAACACTGGCGCAGGAAGGGGAAACATGGAACTTCATCACTCCGACGGCGGCGGCCAAAACCTCGGCAACAGGCCTGAAAACTGTTCGTGGAACAGCCACACAGGCCTCCATATCCTTCAACAATCCCGGCTACTGCTTCAGCAACGGCACGTTTGCCGCCGACAAAAACCGTGACTACCTGCTCATGGACTCCTGGGCCGGAATCCGGGGCACGGAAAATGTAGTCATCTCCCAGCTCCCCGACTCCATGGCGGAATACTGCCATGTGGAAATCTACGGGGATTGCAACACCACAGACCGCGACATGCTCTATACGGTCAACGGCATGGTGAAAACCATCCAGGACAGGGAAAACTTCTCCGGCACATTTAACGAAGGAGCCAACAAGGTCACCCTGCGGTATGTTCCTGTTGTTAACGGCGTCATCACCATCACGGGCAACGGAGCGGACTCCACCCGCTCCGCCATCAACGCCGTGCGCCTGATCTCCCCTGCTCCCGGCATCATCTCCTTCACCGCTACACCGCCTGAAATCATGGAAGGAAGCGCCGCGGGCGCGGAACTAAGCTGGAAAACCTGGAAATGCGGAGAAGTCACCTTAAACACAAAAGACGGTGAAAACATTCCCGTCACCACGGAAAACGGCACGGGAGCGATCACGGTCAACCCTGAACAAACGACTACCTATGTGCTGAACGCGCGGGGAGAGGACGGAACGAAATCCACGGCGGAAGTAACGGTAACCTTCAAGAAACAGGAACCGGAAATCCTTGTATTTGAGTCGGATAAAAAAAGGGTAGTTCCCGGAGCGGATGAGGAGGCCACCTTGACCTGGAGCACCGTCAAAGCGCAAAACCTGGAACTGACGGCCAACGGAAAAAACATCGCCATCACCAGTGAAAACGGAGCCGGCACTCTCCGGGTCAAACCGACGGAAACAACTCTCTACACATTGACGCTGACCGCCGGCGATGGAACACAAAAAAGCAAATCTCTCATCATCTCCGTTCTGGCGGAAAATACGCCCAATGTCCTGGTCTTTCTGGTGGACGACATGGGCTGGCAGGACACCTCCGTTCCTTTCTATTATCAAAACGGCCAGCCCGTTAAAACGGCACTGAACAACTTCTACAAAACACCCTCCATGGAAAGGCTGGCGGCACAGGGCCTGAAATTCACGAATGCCTATTCCTGCCCGGTCTGCTCCCCCGGCCGCACCTCCCTGATGACCGGCAAAAACTCCGCCCGTCACCGCGTCACCAACTGGACCAACGCCACCTCCGCCACACTCAATGAATCGGGGGGCGCCCTGCCCCATATCCAGGCGCCCCAATGGAACATGGGAGGCATGGATGAAACGGAAATTCCCCTTCCCCGCGTCCTCCAGAATGCGGGTTACCGGACCATCACGGTGGGCAAGGCACACTTCGCTCCTCCTTCCAGGCTCTTTTCCAACCCCATCCACCTGGGCTTCGACGTCAACATTGCCGGCAGCTCCATTGGCCAGCCGGGCTCCTACCGTTCCCAGGACAACTTCGGTTCCGGAACCTACCACGTCCCGGACTTGGAAGAATACCATACCCAGGGCACCTCCCCCACGAATGAAAAGCAAAAGCAGAACTTCCTGACGAATGCCCTGACGCAGGAAATGAAAAAGCAGATCAAGCGGGCTGTGGATGACCATGTACCCTTCTTCGCGTACATGACTCACTATGCCGTCCACCAGCCGCACGGCAATCCGGACCCCAACGGGGATTATGATACATACACCGTTCCCAACGGCTCGGCCTTTGAATCCGGAGTACAGGTGAACGCCAGCCTCCGCACCTTTGCCACTCTGATTGAAGGCATGGACAAATCCCTGGGCGATCTGATGGACTATCTGAAAGAGCTGGGCGTGGCCGACAAGACACTGGTCATCTTCTTGTCCGACAACGGGGGAGACGCCCCCATCCAGCAAAACTACAGCCAAAATATTCCCATGATTGAAAAGGTCAGCGCAGTCGCTCCCCTGAGAGGGCGCAAGTGTAGCCGGTACGAGGGGGGAACCCGTGTTCCGATGATCGTGGGATGGGCGGAAGTAGCCCCGGAAAGCCCCATCCAGCAGGAATATCCTATTCCTCAAAATGCCGTGAACCATGACATCGTGGCCATGTGGGACATCTATCCCACCATCCTGAGCATGCTCAAGCTCAAGGTGCCTGTGGAACAAAAGGTGGACGGGGAAGACATCAGCCCCTACTTCAAGGGAGACGCCTCCTTCCACCGCACCCAGAAAATCTACCATCACTACCCGCACCACCATGCCTACGCCAACTTCTACTCCACCTACCGGCAAGGAGACTGGAAAGTCATCTACAACTATATTGACCAGTACGCCAATACGGACCTCTGGACCAGCAACGGCTACAAAACTGCGGGCCGCTTCCCGTGGCAGCTCTTCAACTTGAAGGACGACATCAGCGAAAGCAACGACCTGGCTCAGGACCCCGCCCACCAGGTACGCCTGATGCGCATGGCGCGCGCCCTCATCCGGGAACTCAACCAGGTGGACGCACAATACCCCGTCCTCAAAAAAGATGGAAAAATCATCGCCACGGCCTATATCCGCATGCCGGACCTGCCGGATGTGGACTCCGACGGGGACGGCGTACCGGACCTGATTGAAGACGCCAATGGAAACGGCCTCATCGATCCCGGGGAAACGGACCCGGACGATCCTTCGTCCGTCGTGCCCCTTCAGGAATAAACACTCCGACCAACAGGACAAGAATCATGAAGCAACCACGCCATTATTCCGCCGTTCCTGCCCGCATGCGGCTTGGCAGGCTGGTCATCTGCACTGGAATGTTCCTTTCAGGGGCTCTCCTCATGGGCGACACCGTCATCAATGCCGGAGGAGGCGTCAGTAATGCAAAAAAAACGGGCAACGGGGGAGGCACGCTGGACTACGGCCAAGTCACCATTTCCGGAACGGCCGTCTATGAAAACAACACGGTCAGCGGATTTTCCCAGGGCGGTGCGGTTTACGCCGGCTCCGTCATCCAGAATGAGGCTGTCTCCTTCTCCGGCAACCGGGCGGAATCCGGCAGCGGCGGCGCGCTCTACTGCCGCGGAAACGTAAAAATCGCGGCAGGCTCTTCTTTTTCCGGCAACATGGCATCCCACAACGGAGGCGCCCTGTGCCTGGATGCCAATGACGGGGAAGCCCCCCGCACCGCAGACATTGAAAGCGGCAGCACCTTCACGAACAACAGCGCGGGCAAGCTGGGAGGAGCCATCTATGCAGCCGGCAAAGACGCCGCCTGCCAAACGGAACTGACGCTCCACTCCGCAGACTCCTCCCGCCCCATCTCCTTCAGCGGCAACTACCGCGGAAGGACCGTCGGAACCTCTTCGGGCGGAGGCGCCAACTCCATCACGGTCATGGGCAACGTCAGCATGGTCATGCAGGCGGAACAAAACTGCCTGATCAGCATGGAGGACCCCATCTACTCCTTTGCAGGATACTCCGCCACCTCAAGCCTGCGGAAAACGGGGCCCGGTACCCTCGGATTCGGTGGAGGCATTTCCCGATGCCATTTTCCGGTAAGCGTGGAAGCCGGCACGGTGAATCTGGGTGCGACAGCTTCCCTGCAGGGGATGACGGAACTGGACATAGCCGGAGGAACCCGTCTGGGCTTCACGCTGCCCGCAGAACCGTCGGCAAATGCCAAATGGAGCGCTCAAGGACCGGTTAACCTGAATGGCGCTGCGGAACTCCACGTGACCCTGCCGGAAATGACGGACACAAAACAAGGCAAAACCTGGAAACTCGTGGAAGGCAGTGCCCTGTCCATGACGGGCCAGCCCTCCGTCTCCTATGATCCGGCAACAGCCGCTCCGTGGCAGCAGGCGGGCAGCTTCTCCCTGCACCGGGAGGAAACAATAGGAAAAAGCGCTCTGGTCTTAAGCTGGACTCCCATTCCTTCTCCCTATGAAAAATGGAAGAATGACCATTTTACAGACGACACTCCGGAAGACCAAACCGCTCCGGACGCCATTCCTGCCGGGGACGGTATCACCAACCTGATGAAATACGCCACGGGGCTGCCGCCCCTTCAGCCCTGCGGCAGCGTCACCACGCTGACGGTCAGGGAAGTGGATGGCACTCCGCATCTGGTGCTGGAATGGCCGGTAAATCCGGATGCCACGGATGTCGTCTTCACTGTGGAAAGCTCGGCAGACCTGAAAAAATGGGATGACGAGGGTACGGTAACTCCGACGGCATCCCGCGGCGAGTACCAGGATCGGGTAGCGATTAATCACAACGCGCCGGAACGTCGTTTCCTGCGTCTGAAAGTGACGCGGGAATAAAAGGGGAAAGTAGAAAAACTCTCTCTCCGGCCTTAAAAAATCCTCTTCTCTGTACTTGCAAAAGTAAGTTGTCTCCGAAGGGAAGGAGCCTTCCATGCTCCGATTTTCCATAAATAAACTTTACCTGGAACAAATCGGAACCATTCCCGCCAGCACCTTGTATCCACCTCTCCGGAGAATCCGTTCCTGAACCAGAAGGCTTCTCCCATGGGCAAGCGCCTATAACCCTGGAACACATCAATTCCACGGGGGATCCCCGTACCTGTTCTCCCCCAGCTGGCTCTCCCCGTAAGACAAATACCACAGCAGCAGCCATCCCAGCGCGGGCAGCCCCAGGCACACCAGCCAAATACCGCTTCTCCCCACATCATGCAGACGGCGTACCATGGTAGCCGCCAGAGGAATGGTCAGAACAGACAGAACCATATAAAACAGCCCCAGAAAGACGCTTTCCATCCACGGTGCCGGATAGGAGAAAAAATCGTACTTTTCCAGGGCCGGAAGACAGGCCGCAGCCAGCCACACCGGCCCCAGAGTGGCATATACCTCCCGCATCTCACCCTTGCCTGCACGCCCCCGGAAACTGCACCACTCCCTGATCACCCTGCGCCAATGCTTCTTCCGTGACCAATGGGGAACAAGAACTCTCCGGCTACAATTCGCCTCTCCTTCCGCCGCCCTGTCTCTATCCTCGTCCAAAACAGTCATGGGCGGAATATAGGAAGACAAAGGCCTCCAAGCCCCGTCGGGCAACTTTTTCACCAGAGCCTGGTTGGACAACCGCCCCTGGTTCCGGGCCTGCAACAAAAGCACCAGGGCAATCGGTCCTTTGGAAGAACCGTCAATTGCCTGGTACTCGTAAAGATCGCTCATGGATTGGCTTTACTTGCCATCCGGAGAATGGCTGAACGCCGAAACGGGAATTTCCTGCTTGGGCAGATTGGGGCCTTTCCACTTCAGAGTCAGTGTAGAACCGGAACCGGCCGTTCCCACATAACCAATTCGGATGGGGTGCAGGCCCGCCTTCAAATACACGGGATTGCTTTCTTTCCCCAAATCGGAGGACACTTCCGTTCCGGGATGATACACCTTGTCCGCATCAATCAATTCCATGCCGTGCAGGCGGACAAAAGCCTTGCTCCCCTTGTTGGCGTCCGTAGTCAGATAAAAAGTGTAGGCGCCGTCTTCGGGAACATTCACGTAACCCGTCAGCTCCACGCCGCGCTTCCTGGGACCGTTCATCTTGACGGACGGGGCCTGCGTCACGCCTTGGGAAACCGCCGGAGTCTTCATCTGGCGGAAATCGGGTACCCAGGGGAATTCCCCTTCATACAGGGACCACTTCAGACCGGGAACTCCCTTCGCTTCCACGGCAGGCACCAGAGCCGTATCAAACACCGTCTTCGAAGGATGGGACGCCCGGCGGTTGGACAGAGAGGCAGCCTTCATGCGGGCCTGCAGCTCCGGCTTGGAGGCGGCCAGGTCCTTGCTTTCCTGCGGGTCCTTCAAGGTATCGAAAATCATGAAATCCTTGTCCGCATCCTTCACCCCCATGCGCAGCCCCTTCAAGCCGTCCACAAAAACGATCTGCTGCTGGCCGCGCTGGGCTCCCTTGTGCTCACCCAGGAAATCCTTGTAACCCGGGGTTTTGCCTCCGTGGTTGTACTCGGTATAAACAATGCCGGGCTTCTGCTTGTCCGCGTGCCCTGTCAGCGTCGGCATCAGGGAAACACCGTCGCTACGGGCCGGAACAGGCACGCCGGCGGCATCCGCCAGGGTAGCCAGCCAGTCATGGAATTGTCCGGGCTGAAGGCTGACCTGTCCCTTGGGAATGCGGGCCGGCCAGCGCACCAGCGTGGGAACGCGCATGCCGCCTTCCCAGCAATCCCGCTTGATGCCGTCCATCATCCCGTAACTCTTGAAAAACTGCGGATTCTGCGCTCCGTGCTGATGCTTCATATCGGCGCCCCCTTCATTGTGGGGGCCATTGTCGGACGTGAAGACGATCATCGTATTGTTGTCTATCTTCAAATCCTTCAGCAAGTGAATCAAATCCGCCACCACATCATCCACACGACGGATCATGGTGGAATGGCGCTTGGCCACCTCATTCGGAAAACGGGAATTGTCCGGATAAATATAAGTATCCTTATCCTTCTCCGCCTTGGGGTCAAAAGCCGTATTGGCGGATTCCGTGCCGTTCTTCTTTACCCATTGCAGACCGCCTTTCACACCGCCGCCGGAAGGATAGGGCGTACCGGGAACCGTCAGGCTCCCGTGAGGAGCCGGAAAAGCCAGATACAGGAAAAACGGCTTGCCGGTCTTGCGGGCGGACTTGCGCTGGTCCATGATCCACTGCTTGGCGCGGGCGCCAAACAAATCCGTGGAATAAGCGGTCAGGGGAACCTGCTCCTTGATATTCTTCCACTCCGGATTCGGGGCATAACCGTTGTATTCAAAAATATCTCGGGACTCGGAAGGATAGTGGAAATGTCCGGCCAAATGGTCCAGAATGCCGTAAAAATAATTGAATCCGCGCTGATGGGGGCCGCCCGTCACCGGGCCATTGCTCTGGCCGCCCCCGCCTACGCCCCATTTGCCGATGGCGGCGGTATCATACCCGGCTTCCTTCAAGACGGAACCCAGAGTATGGGAATCTTCAATGGGATGGTCAAAGCGGTTATTCCTCACCACGCGGGAAGTTCCCTGGTGTACGCCCAGCAACAGGGAAGCGCGTGCCGGAGCACACACGGGCGCGGCGGAATAATGGCGGCGCAGTTGAATCCCTTCACGGGCCATGGCTGACAAGGCCGGAGTTTTAAACTCGTTCTTCCTGCCCACCGTGCGTCCATTCAAATTCTCCTGGCTCCAGTTGGAATCCAGATCGCCCCAACCCATATCATCCACAAGGATGAAAATAATATTGGGCCGCGCAGTTTTTCCCGGTTTGGCGGAAGGGTTCACGGCGTTTCCCGGAACGGCCATGCAGGGAATGGCGGCAGTTAGCAAAACGGTCAGGAAGGGCAGCAATTTCATCTTGAAAATGGAAATGTGATTAACATGTAAACGTTGCAGGGACGACCAATCTTACAGAAAACCTGACTCCCCTCAAGCAAATTAAACAGCGCCGCCGAATTGACCATGGAGCCACACGAATTATTGTGGAGAGTGTCATGAAACCTCATCCTTGTTCTTATTTGCATTCTCCTCCTCCGTTCAGCCCTTCTTTATCACATACAAGAGGAATCCCTAAAATCCTGGACAATACGGTACTCCGAAAACATGTTTGCATGTGAAAGCGTCAAAGAACACTTGAAGAACCATTTTATCCTGCTGATTCAGGACAGCCCCCGATATATTCGGAAAAACAATTGTTTTCTTTCACCTCCTTGAGGAAGAGGAGAACCGACGGACGGAAAGGCCAGTACCGGCTGCGGTACCGCAAAAGATCACCCCGTACCGATCGTTCCGGTGCGCCGCAGCCCACCCTCCGCCCCGTCAGGGCTTCTCTTCCGGTCCATCGGAAAGAAATTGGCGTGACAGAAGTAATAAATGGATATTTTCTTCATTTGGAGAACATTGCGTAGAAAAAAGAAGCAAAAATCATGTTTGTGCACGGCCCTGCGGCGGATTAGAAATCCGCAAACAATGCCGAATATTGGAGAGCAAATCCTTAATTGACCTCAAGTTATTCTTTTTTAGAAAACTATGTTTGCTCTGGTCTTTCGCTGGAAGGTTTTTCCAGCTGACTATGAATCAGTTATCCGATCATATAAAAAAGAGGAGAGTAAGCGCGGATTTCTAATCCGGTAAAGAACCTACGTCGCTGTTCGTACAGCCTTTCCAACCCTCACATATTATACTGCATGAAGATTAAATCTATATCCGCCCTGCTTGCCGCCCTGGGATGTTCCGTCTCCCTTGGTGCAACCACCACCATTACGGATTTTTCCGGCCTTCTCGGCGGAACCTCGCAGGACGGCATTTCCCTGATCGGAATAAATGCCACCGCAACAGGTACCGGAGGCCTTTCCCTGAACAACGGTTCCCTGGACTTTACCATGACCGGAGCAACGAATCGCCCGAATATTAGTGCAAACCAGTCTTTCAGCGTAGCCCTGACCTTCGATCTCTCCACTCTTAACGCTGCAACAGACTCCACGCTGTTTTCCGCCCAATTTGGAACTGGTGCCTACGCCGGCCTTTTCGGAGCCCAGTACAAGGAAGGGGGAGTTCATTTCGGCTATTGGGGTACCAGCCAAACCAACGGGAAATACGGGACAACAGATCCCACCGTCTCCGTAACAGGAAATACAGGCAATCTGTCTGTTGTATGGACAAAAACCTCTGATAACAATGTCAATCTGGATGTCTATCTGGACAGTAGTAAAATTGGAAGCATCACATCCAATGGCGGAGGAATCAACTTCAGCAAACAATTGGAACATCTTTTCGTAGGAGGCAAAGGAACAACCGACAGCGGAAGCATCACCAACAGCTTCACTACCTCCAGCGACCTGACTCTCGAAGGCATGCAAATTGTAACGGGAGGAGTCATGGATGAGAATGCCTTCAAGAGTTACTATAACCAGCTGGTACCCGAACCGGCCACGGCATCCCTTAGCCTGCTGGGCTTGAGCGTGCTGATGCTGCGCCGCCGCAGATCCTGACCGGAATTCATCCCTGACAACCTTTCACGGCCATCCGGCCCGCCCCGGATGGCCGTTCTTTACCTGAAATTCAAATACCCGTTTCATTCTCTTCTCCATTTCCATGAAAACCAGGCTTCCCCTTTCCCTGCTCGCCGCGCTGCTGGCGGTCGCCGTCCCCTCAACCACCATCGCCTCGGGAACGGATTTGGGCAATGTCATGTTCGTGGGGGATTCCATCACCCACGGCGTCAATAGCGGGTCCTACCGCTGGGCCTTGCACAAGATCTTTGCGGACAATGGCATTTCCTGCAACGCGGAAGGCGTGAACACCGGCAACAACTCCGGCGGCGTCACGGCTGGAACTTCCTATGGGGGTCAGGTTTTCAACAACAAGCACTCCTCCCAGTCCAGCGCCAGGGCATGGGAAATTTCAGGACAAAGATACGGAGGCCGCTTTAACGGCTCCAACATCGACAACTGGCTGGGCCATTCCGGCACCAAGACAAACGGAGCCGCCTATACGGGGCCGACTTTTACCGGAGCCGACACGCCGGACACTTTTTTCCTGATGATCGGCACCAATGACCTTTTGTCCGACGGGAACAACGCAACCCTGGGCGACCGCATCGAGAACGCCACGAACGCATTGCTGGGCAACATGGATTCCATCGTGAACAGCATGCTCACTGCCAACAGCAGTGCGAACGTCATCGTGATGACTCTTCCCTGCTGGACGACACACGGCAATGCCAACTCCGACGCCACCCACGCGGCCGTAAACACCTATAATGATTCCCTGAAATCCTGGGGACAGAACAAGCAGGGAGTCTCCGTCATCGACGTCAACAAGGGGATGATCGACGTGGCTTCCAAAACCCCGTTCTACGGCGTCGGCTCCATGTTCAACGCCCCTGGAAAAGACGGCCTGCACCCCAACGCGCAGGGAGACCTCATCATGGCGGGCAACATCGCCAAGGCCATGGGCTACGCAGGGCGTTCCGCGGGACAACAGAGAAAAGCCGTCTCCGATCTGGCCGTCAATTTCCACCAGGGAGGCCAGGCCCCCGCATGGACCGGGGTGCAGGATCTGACGGATGTCGGCTTTGCCGTGTCCAACGTCACGGTGTCTTCCGCCGGCATCAGCCTGGGACAGCCCGGTAGCAGCATGATTAGCCATACATGGACGGAAGGGACCGACCTGTCCGGCGGATTCACCTTTGACTTCACGCTGAGCCTGGGAGACGGAGCGGCCAGCGGCTGGAACGTCTCCGACCAGTTCAGCGTCAGCCTGGGCAACGGCTCCTTTTACGGAACGCTCAATATTTGCGAGGCCTACATCAAATGGGGGGACACCATCCTGTATTCCATGGACATGTCCGCCAACACGGACAGCCTGCGCATGGCCTATGTGAACGGCAATGAACAGGAAGGCCTGAAGGGAGGCTATTACATCTGGCTTGGGGACATGCTGATCGGGGAGGCCCTTTCCGTCACCTCCGGTTCCGCCATCAACGGCGTCATCATCCAGTATGACGGCAAGGGGAACGCCATCATCAAAGACCTGGCCCTGGACGGGACCGGCTCCTACGCCCCCACCACCTCCGGACTGGTCAACAAGGACAACGCGTTCATCTCCTCCGGTTCCGGCAACGCGGGGGGAGGCGCCCCGCAGGGAAACATCGTCTGGCCGGAAAAGGGCTTCACGCACGTCAGGGACGGCCTGGCCTGCTCCGGGGACTTCAACGCGCGCTCCATGGCGGATTCTTCCACCGGGAAGACGGGAAACTCCGTCTCCGCGACCATCACTTCCGGCAGCGCCACCCATATTTACGGCAATAGCGGGAACTACACGGGCGACGTCTGGCTGACCATCTCCAAGGAAGGGAGTGCTTCTAACTGGTACGGAGCCCACGGAGCCGGAGCCTATCAAAACGGTGGCACGCTCGACGGCAGCGCCTATCTGCGTTTCACGGATTCCGCCGAGGGAGGAAGCACTGTCTTCGGCGCCGTGAACTCCACCCAGGTGACCGGAAACGTTTATCTGGAATTCTCCGCGGAAAAAGCATCCTTCGGCACCTTCACAAACACCGACGCTTCCTCCGTGGTAGGTTCCTTCGAATCCAACATTGGGGGAAATGTGGACATCGTGATCAATTCAGGCACGTTTTCCAACCAGGTCATGGGCGGCATTTTCTCCGGAAACGATAAAACCATCGGCGGGGGCACGCACGTCTACGTCAACGGCGGCAGCGTGAACGGGGACGTGATGGGCGGCGGCCTGACCGGGACCATTGACGGCGGCACGAACGCCACGGTTACGGGCGGCGTCATCTCCGGCTCCGTGTACGGGGCGGGAAAGGGGGACAGCATCATGCAGGGAAGTTCCGTGAACGTGACGGGCGGCCTCGTCAAGGGGAACGTTTACGCGGGAGGAACCAGCGGCTCCGTCCGGGGCAATACGTCCGTCACCGTGACGGGTAACTCCGCCGTGCTTCACAACGGTTCTTCCTGGGGCGGCATCTCAGGGGGAGGCTCCGGAGGCACCGTCAGCGGAAATTCCGAGGTTCGCATCAAGGACCTCGCTTCCGGCACGGCGGCCTACGGGTTCGACAAATACGCGGGAGCCATCAGCGGCGGCACGAATGTCAGCGGCAACCGGACCCTGATTCTGGACCACGTAACCGTGAACAGCTTCCAGGCCTCCCTGAGCGATTTTACCCACGTCTCCGTGGTCAACCGCACCAATACCACGCTGGATTCCCTGGGCGGCGCCCTCACCCTGACCATTGAATCCGGGAGCGCCCTGACGCTGGCCGGAGCTTCGGACCTGACATCCCTGGTGCTGGGGGAAAACGCGGCCCTGACGCTTCAGGCGCTTACCGCGGGTTCCGTCATCGTGGACATCACCGGAACAAGCAACTACACGCTTTCCCTGACGGAAATTCCCGCCAATCTGGACAATATCAAATTCCTGAGCAACGGCGTCCTCTATGACGCGCAGATGACGACGGACCCCCAGGCCAACACCGCCATGATCTTCGCCCAGGTTCCGGAACCGGGAACCGCAACCCTCAGCCTGCTGGGACTGGCCGCCCTGCTGTGGAGGAGGAGCAGAAAAATTTCCCATTGACGGCCCTTTGTTTTCTTCAGGCTTCAATGGGAACTGAAGGGGTTGTCCCGCCAGGCGCGGGACAACCCCGGATTTTTTTCAGATACGGCGTGAGGGATGATGTTTTCTCTTGAAAGGAAAGGCCGCCTCATGTTGTATAAACACCGAAATTTTCCGCGCCGGAAAAACGGAGGATTTAACCGCCAGGCAAAGACAGCCCATGGTGACCGTGAAGGAGAAAACACTCCTCCTTGCAGAAAGGGAACAGGCGTCAGAACCTCTTCTTCCTGTCATCCTTGCGGGGCCGGTCGCCCCAGCGCTCTTCCCGGTCACTGCGGAACCCGCCGCGGTTTCCCCTGAAGCCCCCGCGGTCATTGCGGTCCCGGTCACCACGGTAGCCGCCGCGGAACCCGCCGTTTCTGCGCGGGGGACGCGGACCATCGGAATATCCCGGCGTGCCCTTGTCCTCGCGAACATTGACCTCATAGCCGCAAATCGTAGCGTTCGCCAGAGTGTTCAGAAGCTGGGGAGCCACGGAGGCGTCCACTTCAATCAGGGAATGCTTGGCAAAAATTCGTATATCGCCCACGGCGCCTTTCTCCATCTCCACCGTATTGTAAAACAGCCCGGCAATATCCTTGGGCCGCAGGCCAATCATACGGCCGCCATTCATGAACAGCGTAACCGTATCATCCTTGTTCATCCAAGAATCCCCTTTCTGTGGGCTTTCCCCATCCTCTCCGGACTGCTGCGTATGGCGCGGCCGGCGAGCGGGCTTATCTTCCGGAATAGGCTGCACTTCCCGGTGGGTACGCTCCCTGAGCAAATCAAACAAGGCCGCCGCCAGGGATTCCGGGGCCGCTTCCACATCCTTCAATTCTTCCGGGAGAATAGCATCCGGTTTCAGGCGTTCCAGAATATCATCCACCAGGGATTCCGTCCGCAGCTGGTCCACCTGGACGGCGGTCATCACCGGTTCTGGAGTCAGCTTGACGCCGATAAAGCGCTCAATCCGGCTCATCAGCGAAAAATCGCGGCGCCCTACAAACGTAATGGCTTTTCCCTTGCGCCCGGCGCGCGCAGTGCGGCCGATGCGGTGCACGTAATCCTCAGGATCGCGCGGCAATTCAAAATTCACCACGGCATCCACATCGTCCACGTCCAGGCCCCGGGCGGCAATATCCGTAGCTACCAGCAGGCGGAGGCTCCCCTTGCGGAAAGAGTCCATCACACGCTCCCGCATGATCTGGGGCATGTCACCGTGAAGACGGTCAACGGCATACCCCCGGGCCGTCAGGCCGTCCACGATGTCATCCACCACTTTCTTGGTATTGGCGAACACCAGCCCCATCTTGATCTTTCCCGTATCCAGCAGGCGGCTGAGTACCTCAATCCTGGAAGAAAACACCACCTCGTAATAAAGCTGCTCAATCGTGGGTACCGTCAGCGTAGGCCGTTCAATCGTAATCTGAACGGGATCCTTCATAAAACGGCTCACCAGCCGGTTGATCTCCGGAGACATGGTGGCGGAGAAAAACAGGGTCTGCTTCGTTTCCGGCATGGCCTCCGCGATGCGTTCGATATCTTCCAGGAATCCCATGTCCAGCATCTCGTCCGCTTCATCCAGAATCAGCATGCGGAGATGGTCCAGGCGCAGGGCTCCGGACTCCATCAGGTCCATCACGCGGCCCGGGGTACCTACCACGAACTGCACGCCGCGGCGCAGCGCATCCAACTGGGGGCGGAAGGAGGAACCGCCATAAATGGGCACCGCGGAAACGCCGTCCATGAACAGGGCCAGCTTGTCCACCTCCCGGCAAATCTGCACGGCCAGTTCCCGCGTGGGACACAGGGCCAGCACCTGGACGGCGCGCTCATCCGGATCAATGCACTCCAGGGCCGGAATGGCAAACGCAAGCGTTTTGCCGGAACCGGTATGGGAAAGCCCCACAATATCAGACCCTCCGATGGCCGCGGGAATGGCTTGTTCCTGGATGGCGGACGGGGTGTCGAAGCCGAGAACCTCGATGGCCTCCAGAACTTCCGGTGAAATGCCAAGCGTCGAAAATGAAGATGTCTGAGTCATGGGGAAAAAGGCTCGGTCAGAGCCACGGGAGAAGCTGAACATTATTGCCCGCCGTGTCCAGCCAAAAGAACGAAACATGCAGCCACATGCCACGATTTCCGCAGGGCGTCCATTCTCCCGGAAAAAGGCCGCTTCCGCCCCTTCTGGTCTTTACGTTCGCACACGGGCTTGCAACTTGCGGGGAAACCTGTACGTATGTTACGAACTCACATCATTCAATTCATGGATAAAACGCAATCCGGCTCCCGTTCCTCTCTCCTCGGCATCTTCATCAACATCCTTCTGCCGGTGTTGATCCTGGACTATTGCAGCGCAGGTCCCGCCAACCCGCTGGAACGACCTTCCGGAGAAAGCTTCTGGCACATCGGCCCCGTCTGGGCCCTGGTAATCGCCCTGTCCCTTCCGCTGGTGTACGGAATCCGTTCCCTCGTCGTCACCAAAAAATTCGACCTCATGTCCGGCGTGGGCATGGCCGGCGTGCTGCTCACCGGCATCATCAGCATCTTCGTCATCGGTCCGGGCGGCCGCATCCACGGCGCCACTCCCTGGCTCTTTGCCGGCAAGGAAGCGCTGATTCCCCTCATTCTGGCTGCTGCCGTCATCGTCTCCCGCTCCACAAGCGCTCCCCTGCTCAACATGTTCATTTATACACCGGAACTATTCGACGTCCGCAGAATAGAGCAGGCGGTGGCATCCGGCGGCAGGGAACGGGACTACCAGCGCCTGCTGGCCAGCTCGTCATGGATTCTGGCAGGAACGCTCGTGGCGTCCTCCATAGGCAACTTCTTCCTGAGCCTCTCCTTCATGTCCTCCGTCATGCGCCTGCCTGCGGAAGAACAGCAGGTAGCCTACAACGTAGCCATCGGCAGCATCACCTGGTGGGGATTCCTCATCATCGGCGTTCCCATCCTGGCGGCCCTCATCTTCATCATGATCAACCTGATCAGGCGCCTTGGGAAACTGACCGGGCTCACGCGGGATGAAATCCTTCTCAAATAAACCTCATCATGCGTCACTACATTGCATTCATCCTGGCGGCGGCCGCACTCAATGCGGCATGGGCGGCCGCACCGCAATTCAACCGGGTATTCGGTTCCCACATGGTCCTGCCCCACGGGAAAAACGTTCCGGTCTCCGGAACGGCGGAACCCAACAAGGAAATATCCGTTACCTTCGGCGGCGCCACGCTGAAAACGAAAGCGGACTCCAAAGGCAACTGGACCGTCACCCTGCCACCCATGCAGCCCAATGCTGCCGGACAAACGCTCACAGCCTCCCAGAACGGAAAGACCGCCACGCTGAAAGACGTACTGGTAGGGGAAGTCTGGCTGGCCTCCGGCCAGTCCAACATGCTCTTCCGCCTGGACCAGACCCCCACGGGCAGGCAGCAGGATATCGCCGCTTCAGCCGATCCGGAATTGCGCATCTTCAACAACGTTCCGCAGGCGCACACGGCGGGAAAAGCATACACGGACAAGGACTTTGACTCTCTCACAACGGACAGCTTCTACAAGGGGTCATGGGCGGTCAGTTCCCCGCAATCCTCCGCCCCCACCTCCGCCGTAGCCTACTACTTTGCCAAAAAGCTCCGCCAGGAACTGGGAATCCCGGTAGGCATCATCCATTCCTCCCTGGGCGGTTCCGAAATGGCCGCCTGGATTCCCCAATCCGTCATTAACTCCAACGGCAGTCTGCGCAGCCTGCGGGGCAACGACTGGCTGCAATCCCCTCTCGTCTCCGCCTGGGTGCGCGGCCGCGCCAGGCAGAACATTGCGCCAAGACTCAAGGACGGGAGCCCGAACCACCCCTTCAAACCCGCCTTCCTCTATGAATCCGGAATCTCCTGGATAACCGGGTTCCCCATCAGCGGCATCATCTGGTACCAGGGGGAATCCGATGCGGAAATCATTGACAACGAGCAAAACGCCATGCTTCTCGGTACGCTTATCTCTTCCTGGCGGAAGGCCTTTTCCAACCCGTCCCTGCCCTTCCTGATGGTTCAGCTCCCCCGCATCAACGACAAATCCGCCCTGCGGGCCGGATGGCCGGAATTCCGGGAAGTTCAGGACCGAATCGCAAACACTCTTCCCAAGGTATACAGCGTCAACACCATCGATCTGGGATCCGTCAACTCCGACGTGCATCCTCCTGACAAGCAGCCTGTGGGAGAACGTCTGGCGGACACGGCCCTGAACAAAATATACGGCAGGAAAACTCCCTGTGAAGGTCCGTCATTCAAGGCCGCCAAAGCTCAAGGCAACAAACTCCTGATCCAGATGGGCCACGCTGCGGGACTGACGACCAGGGACGGGCAGCCTCCGGCCCATTTTGAAATTGCCGGGGCGGACGGCGTTTACCACCCGGCGGAAGCAAAAATCATCTCCGCACGGGACAACGCCGTCATCCAGCTCACCTCCCCGGACGTGAAAAGCCCCAAGGAAGCGCGATACTGCTGGGCCCCCTTCGTCACGCCCAACCTGGTCAACGGAGCAGGACTGCCCGCCAGGGCATTCCGCACGAATTCCTCCGTGAAACCTGCCCAACGCTAACAAAATCAAACAAATGAAAAAGGCCATCATCGCATCCGTCCTGTCCGCTCTCTTCATCGGTAGTCTTCATGCGGCCCCCGTCAAGGTAGCCTGCGTAGGAGACAGCATCACGTTCGGCTCCGGGCTCAAGCCGGGAGATGCCCGCTACCCCCAGGTGCTCGCCACCCTGATGGGGCCGGACTATGACGTCAAGGGATTCGGCAACCCTGGAAAAACGGCGGGAAACTATCCGGGACAGGCAGGCCGCTGGTTCGGAAGCACCCCCCAGCACAAGCAGGCCCTGGACTTCAAGGCGGACATCTATATCAGCAACCTGGGCATCAACGACACGGGGCGCTGGTGGAATCCCGACCTGTTCGTCAAGGGCTACGACGACCTGTTCAAGGCATGGAAAACCGCCAGCCCGAAAGCCAGATTCTTTGCCTGGGGCATGCTGGGACCGGACTACCGCGGACCGCTCGGCAAAAAAGCCTTCCCCGGCAACTGCTATCCGGACGTACGCAAATACGCCTTATCGGACAACGGTTCCGCCGCCAATCGGCCGGAAGCGGAAAAACTGATTGCCTCCGTAGCACGCAGGCACAAAGCCGCACTCTTTGACGCCCTCACCCCCCTTTCCGACCATCCGGAATGGTATGTGGACGGCCTGCACCCTACGGCGGAAGGCGCCAGGCGCATTGCGGAAATCACCTTCGCCAAACTGGTGAAAAACATGAAAATCAAACAGCCGGCTCCCCAGCTGGAAACAGGCACGGATAGCCTTATTATCAACAACAAGGGAAACTCCGGCATCCTGCTGGACGGCTGGAGGCTCACGGACGGAACCGGAACGCTGGTCTTTGAAAACGCCACGGTTGTTCACCCCGGAGACAGGATCATCATCAGCATCGGAACGGAAACGCAAACGGACCCGACGAAGCCCCTGGCAATCAAATCCGCCAAATCCCCTTCCGCGTTCAAATTGCTGCCGCCAAGAAAATAACGCCTTTCATCCTCTTTTTCCAGGGCCGTTCTCACGAGGGAACGGCCCTTTTTCTTTACGGGATATTTGTCAGACAGCACTGGCCGTCAAAGGAAAGGACTCAATGGAAATTATATTGCGTTTTATTTGAGCATTTTTGCTTCCGGCGAGGTCATACAGTGCATGGAACAGAATAAATGCAAATCTTCCGCATGCTGCCTGCTGGGATCACTTGCCACAAATACCAGCATGGACTTCGGCGTTCTGCTGTTGCGCCTGGGCGTGGGCGCGATGATGCTGGTGCACGGCATCCCGAAGCTGAACATGCTCCTCAGCGGAAACTGGGCCATGTTTGAAGACCCGCTGGGTATCGGTTCCTTCCTTTCGCTGCTGCTCTGCGTAGGAGCGGAAGTGGGATGTTCCGTTCTTCTGTTTTTCGGTTTCCTGACGCGCCTGGCCTCCCTGATCCTCATCATCAACATGTGCGTGGCCCTGTTCCTTTACCTTGGCCTGTCCGGCTGGGGTGCCCAGGAACTGGCGGCCATCTACCTCCTGATTTACCTGACCCTCTTTTACACGGGGCCCGGCAAATTCTCCGTGGATGCATGGTGGCTCCGGCGGGACTGCAAAATAGAGGTGGAATAAGCGCCTCGTAAAAGACCCCGGCCCGCGACGCCTCATGGCAAAAATACTTCTTTTTTCACTCGCCGCGGCAGGGGCCTTCCTTTAGGATGTGGCCACACCCAGTCCATCCGTTCAATGTCCGGCAAGTTAACCTATAAGCAATCGGGGGTCGATACCAAGGAAGCGGCAGCTTTTGTATCCGACATCAGTTCTCACGTTAAAAGAACACAGAAAAAGCGCTCTCTGCACCAGGCTTTCGGTCTCTTTGCCGCCGCTTATGACCTGAGTTCCTATCAGGAACCCGTCATCGTCACCGGATGCGACGGCGTAGGCACCAAGACGGAAATCCTCTTTGAACTGGACATGGTGGAAACCGCCGGCAAGGACCTCGTGGCCATGAACGTCAACGACATCCTTACCACCGGAGGTGATCCCCTTCTCTTCCTGGACTATCTGGGCATCTCCAATCTGGAAACGGAACGCACGCGCATTACGCGCCTGGTGGCCGGCATGTGCGACTATCTGGAATCCTGCAACTGCATCCTCGCCGGCGGAGAAACGGCTGAAATGCCCGGGGTCGTTCCGGAATCCATCGTGGAGCTTTCCGGCTTCTGCATCGGGTGTTGTGAAAAAAGCAAGCTGATCGATCCTGCGACCGTACGCCCCGGAGACATCTTCATAGGCTACAAATCCGACAGCTTCCACGCCAACGGCTGGAGCCTCATCCGCCGCGTTCTGGAAGAAAACCCGGACGTCGTCAACGAAGAGGAACTCCGCTCCCTGCTGCAGCCCACCCGCCTGTACCACGACGTGGTGGAAGACATGCGCCGCTCCAACGTCATTCCCAAAGCATACGCCCACATCACCGGAGGCGGCCTCCCGGAAAACCTGGAACGCTTCCTGGGAGACTATGGCGCGGACCTGACCATTCCGTACTGGGACAATGAAGCGGCCCAGAAAATACTGAAGCACGTGGACGCCGGAGACCGCTTCAACACGTTCAACATGGGCATCGGCTGGGTGGCTATCGTCAAACCGGAAGACGTGGAGGCCGCGCTCAAGGCAGGCCCGGGCGGCGTAGTGATCGGCACACTCAGAGAAGGCCGCGGCATTCATGTAAAAGTAGAGGGCGAATAAAGAACATCATTTTACCGCGTCGGTTACACCACACTTGCAGGACAATCCTTTCATATCAATCCCATGAGCGATTTTCTTAAACACGAGTGCGGCGTAGCCGCCATTCGCCTGCTTAAGCCTCTCTCTTATTTTCAGGACAAATACGGCAGTACCCTCTGGGCATTCAACAAGCTGCTCATCCTGATGGAAAAGCAGCACAACCGCGGCCAGGACGGCGCGGGCATCGGCTGTGTGAAGCTCAATATGCCTTTGGGGCAACCCTACCTGTTCCGCACCAGGGACGCCAGCAAGGACGCCCTTACCACCATCTTCAACGGCCAGATCAAAAAGCTCAACAAGAAAATCCGCCGCGGCCAGGTCAACCTGAAAGATGCGGAAGACATCAAGAACAACTTCGACTACGGCGGTGAAATCCTGATGGGGCATCTGCGCTACGGCACCTCCGGCCTCTTTGACGAAGGCTCCTGCCATCCCTACCTGCGCCGCACCAACTGGCCCACGCGCACGCTGATGGTGCTGGGCAACTTCAACATGACCAACACGCCGGAACTCAACCAGCGCATGATTGAACGCGGCCAGCATCCCGTCTTCGGCACGGACACGCAGACCGTCCTGGAAGAAATCGGCTACCATCTGGACGAAGCCCATACGGACCTTTACCGTGCCCTGCGGGACAGCGGTATGCCCGGTCCGGAAATTCCCCACGCCATCTCCTCCCAGCTCAACATTCAGGAAATCATCCACAACTCCGCCCAGCGCTGGGACGGCGGCTACGCCATCATGGGGGCCATCGGCAACGGAGACTACTTCTGCCTGCGCGACCCCCACGGCATCCGCCCCTGCCACTACCTGATTACGGACGAATTCATCGCGGTGGCCTCCGAACGCGTCCCCCTGATGACCGTATTTGAAGTGGAAAGCGAACAGGTGTACGAGCTTCCCCCCGCCAACATGCTTTCCATCAAGGCGGACGGCACGCACGCCATCACGGAATTCACCACCCCGCTGAAACCCACTCCCTGCTCCTTTGAAAAAATCTACTTCTCCCGCGGCAACGACCCCATCGTCTACCGGGAACGCAAGGCTCTCGGCGCGGCCCTGACGCCTCAAATCGTGGACTCCCTGGAAGACCGTTTTGACAAATCCGCCATCACCTACATTCCCAACACGGCGGAAACCGCCTATTACGGACTCCTGGAAGGACTGAGGGTATACCGCCGCAAACGCGTCCATGCCCAGCTTCTGGAAGCCCTCCGGAACGGAACGCTGGATGAAAAAATGCTGGACAGCGCCATTCTGAAACGCTGGCCGCGCGGTGAAAAAATCGCGCACAAGGACATCAAGATGCGCACCTTCATCACGCAGGAAAAAAGCCGCGCCCAGCTCGTCTCCCACGTATATGATCTTACATACGGAGCCGTGGGGCCGGAAGACGTCCTCGTCGCCATTGACGACTCCATCGTCCGCGGCACCACGCTGAAAAAATCCATTCTGCGCATCCTGGGACGCACCAATCCCCGGAAAATCGTCGTCGCTTCCACCGCTCCGCAAATCCGGTATCCGGACTGCTATGGAATCGACATGTCCGAACTGGGCAACTTCATCGCCTTCCAGGCCGCAGTCTCCCTGATCAAGCAGCACGGGAAAGGCCGCCTGCTGGAAGAAGTCTTCCAGGCGTGCAAGGCGGAACTGGCCAAACCCAGGGAAGAACGCCGCAACTGCGTCAAAGCCATTTACAACGGCCTGACGGATGCGGAAATCTCACGGGAAATCACCCGCCTGGTCACTCCGCACGACGCACCGTGCCCGGTGGAAGTCATCTTCCAGACCATCGAAAACCTCCACGCCTCCATTGAAGGACCCTGCGGGGACTGGTATTTTACGGGCGACTATCCCACGCCGGGCGGCTACACCACAGTTAATGTGGCATACATGCGCTGGTTTGAGGGTAAAGGGGGCCGTGCATACGATTTGCCCTTGTAGGCCCCCCCGATTTTTAGGTAATCTACGCCTAATATGTCGGGCCCCATTGATTATACGACCCTGGAAGACACTGAACTGGTCGCCAGAGCTCGGGAAGGAGATTCCCGTGCTTTTGACGAGCTGGTGATCCGCCACAGCCGTAAGCTCCATGCCACGCTGTACCAAATGACGGACAACTACGACGATGCCTATGACATCGCCCAAGAAGCGTTTTCCAAAGCCTACAGGGCCTTGCGCTACTTCAACGGTCAAAGCGCATTTTACACATGGCTTCACTCCATTGCCGTCAACCATGCCAGGAACTTCCTGAAAAAGCGCAACCGCAGAATGACCTACAGCCTGGACGACGACGAATACGGCGACCATACGGAAAAGGACATGAACATGGCGGATGAAACGGACGGGGCGGATCCCGAACGCCGCACTCATTTAAACGAACTTCAGCTCAAGATCAACGAAGCGCTCAAAAAGCTCTCCACAAAACACCGTGAAGTTGTGGTTCTGCACGATGTCAAAGGGCTTAATCATACGGAGATTTCCGCCCTTCTCGGCATCTCGGAAGGAACGCTCAGATCCCGATTGCATTATGCCCACAAGGAACTCCAGGGATTGCTGGCGGAATATCTTAGCTAATGCATTAAAAAATATTGAACACTGTATCCTGCTGGCCTGTCAAACGCTTAGTCCTGGAATCAGGGCCAAACACCCTAACCCATATTATACACAAAATCAACGACGATGGATAAACAATCCACAGAACAAAAAGAGGAAACTCTGGTTGCCATGCTGGCGTCCTTCCGTAAGGAAGCCTGTTATCATGACAATTTTGAAGAAGATTTCCTCCGCAATTTTCATCTGAGAAAGGAAACCGATCAGGCTACTCAATCTACTTGGAAATTGTTGCTCGAACGCCTGGACAACTATCTGCAGAACTTTAGAGGTTGGCAGTGGATATACGCGTCCATGTCCATCGTGACATTGGCTGCCGTAGGCGTTATCATAGCGTCTGGGGACATGGAACCGGCGGACGCTTACGTATCTGCCCCCCGTATCCCTGACGGGAAACTTCAACCCGTTAGCGACGAAGAAGTAGAAATAACCTCAACTGACGGCGCGGCCGGAGCGACAACTACGCTCACCACGGATGCCCCGTCTAACGAAACATCGATCAAAGAAAATCAGCTACAGACTGATTCCAATACCGATGACAAACCGGTATCCCGAGTTCTCATTGAGATGTAAATGCTCATTATGAACTTGGTGGTTCCCATATTGGCAGGCATAGCCGTCGCAGGCATTATTCAGCAAGCGGCGGCCGTGCCTGCTCCTTTTAAGGTAACGGCTGTTCCTCAACAGGCAAACGGAGAATCATACACGACCCTGGCCGCCCGGATGGGCAAAGACTTTATTGCCGCCCTGATCCCTTACAGGGTTTTTAAAAACGGAGCCGTAACCTACCACCTGGGCGGCAAGGAAACACCGCCCCTCCAGGTATGGGCGCAGGAAAAGCTTACGGGACTGACGCTGTTCAAGGTAAATCCCGCGCTTCTCTCCGGCACCTCCCCTGCCATCGCCGCAAGTACTACCCTCAGACGGGGCGCCAGGCTTGCCTTCACCAACAGCGAAAATGAACCCACACTGGGCATTTACGTGGGCATGGAACACTCCATAGGGGACATCAGCTTTCCGTTGCGTCTCATCCGCGCTCAATTCCCCAAACTGGCTGCACCCCCGATCGGCCAGCCGTGCTATGATGCGGACAACCGTCTCGTCGGCATCGTTCTGGGCGTTTCCCGCAAGGGCACCTGCCATCTTCTCCCGGCCCAGGCCATCTCTTTCCTGGCAGAAAACCCCAAAGCCAAACGGGTGAGGCTGGGCTGCCTGCTGGACATCAACTCATCCACGCCCGTCGTGGAAGGAATCATCAACGGCGGCCCGCTGGCGCGCAGCGGCATCCAGACCGGAGACATTCTCATGAGCATCAACGACGTCCCCATTCGCAACTACGGGGACATGCTGGATGCCACCTACTACCTCACAGGAGAAAAGCCCCTGACCATCCAGGTCATCCGCGGGACCCAGATCGTGGAAAGCAAAGGCATTATCCCCACGCAGGATTCCCGCTGATGCGGACCCCGCACTCGGAGGAATGAAAGAAGCGCCCCTTCCCTCCTCAAAATCGGGACCTTGCCTTGTTTCAGGCTTGAACTTGACTGCCGCCCCACTTAAAAAGGGGCGTGCTTCAAATCGTCTTCAATAAAATCAGTGCTGCGGAAATATCCCGCATTCCTACGCTGGAACAACTGGACCTGCTGGGAGAATTCCAGGTTTCCGAATCCATGCTTCAAACGTTGGATGACGCCCGCTTCGGCAAAATGGAAAAAGACGGCAAAACTCTTTACCGCTACGTGGCCAAGGACTACCGCATCTACTTTGAAGTCATTGACGGCAAGGTAGTCGTTCACCGCGTGCTGCATGCCAACAGCCTGAACGACTTTTTATTCCGCACGAACATCTCTCCCACGGCGGGGGAAGATGAAATCCTCAGCCAGTCCAAGCACTTCTGGAAGCTGATTGACGAAGGCAAAAACTCCTCCAAAGCCTGAACTCCCCTTTCCATGGCCTGCATCATCCTAGGCGTCACCGGCTCCATTGCCGCGTACAAGGCGGCGGACATCGCTTCCGCCCTCGTCAAGCACGGACATGACGTGCACTGCGTCTGCACGGCCAAGGCCTTGGAATTCGTCACGCCCCTCACTCTCCACACCATCTCCCGCAACCCCGTTTTCTCCTCCTTTGACGATGAAAAAGGGGAATGGGTTCCCCCCCATATCCAGCTGGCTCAAAACGCCGACCTCCTGGTTGTGGCGCCCGCCACGGCAAACACCATGGCAAACTTTGCCCACGGCATGGCGCCGGACATGCTCAGTTCCCTCTACCTGGCCTGCAAGGCCCCCGTGTTAATTTGCCCCGCCATGAACGTCCACATGTGGGAGCATCCCGCCACCCGGAAAAACGCGGAAATCCTGAAACAGCGGAAACGTCACCACATCTTCGGCCCTGCCGAGGCCGGCATCCTTGCGTGCGGAGCGGCCGGAGCCGGCAAGCTGATGCCCGTGGAACTGATTGTGGAAAAAACGCTTTCCCTTCTGCAGTAAAGGCTGTGTAAAAATCACCCCATGCCTTTTTATTGGTTTGCCCCCGGAGGGATAAATCTTTTATCATCCCCACTATGAAGCTGCTCACGCTTTTCCTTGGAACCCTGTTGCTTTGTTCCTGCGGGTCTGACAAATATCCCGTCAGTTTCCATATGCAGACAGGCGCCTCCGACAGTCAGAAATTCTCCTTCCGGAATGAAGATGACGGTTACTACTACTCCAAAGTACCCTTCATCTCCCAGAATGACATTGACTCCTACTACTCCTTCCGGGCGGCGGACAATACTTACGGAGCCGTATTCAACATTAAAAAAGGCCTGCACAGCAGGGTGGAAGGGGTAACCGCATTAAATCTCGGCAAACAGATACTGCCCATCGTCAACGGCCACCGCATGCAGCCCATGCGTCTCTACAACAACCCCATCAAGGGAGGCAAACTGGCCGTTCTGGGGGGCTTCTCCCCGGCGGACCTTGCCGCCATGGCGGAATTCATCCCTCCGGCGGACCCTAAAAGGGAAGAAGCCATTAACAAGCTCGCTCCCGTCACCAAGCCTCTGCTTCCTGCAATAGACCCCACCAAGGAAAAGAAAGAAGCCAAGGACCCTGAAGACCACAAAGACCGCACCGTGATCAGCACCCGCCGCGGACGGATCTGATCCCGCACGTTTTATGAACATGCACAGCAAGTTCCTCCTGTTCCTGTCCGGATGCTTCCTGTTCCTGTGGAGCGCCTCTTATCTGGCGGCGGACATTGCCGTGCGCTTCCCCACCTCAAACACGGCCCTTCTGAACGACCGTCCGCAGGACTTTTACATGTACGTGGACCGGAACTTCGAGGGGCAGAAATCCCAGCCCTGGCAGGCCGGTGCCTACGGCTTTACCCGCACCCTGGTCAGAACCCAGGCAGGCCCGGTAGCCACCAAATTTCATGAAGGCATTGACATCAAGCCCCTCAAAAGGGATGCCGCAGGCGTCCCCCTGGACGATGTCCACCCGGTGGCTGGCGGCATCGTGGTCCATGCTTCCGCAAACCCTGCGCACAGCAACTACGGCCGCTACGTCGTCATTGAACACTGGCTGAAAGACGGACCGCTCTATAGCCTTTACGCCCACCTCGCCTCCGTCAACTGCCGGGAGGGGGACCAGGTAGGCACCGGAAACGTCATCGGACGCCTGGGCTATTCCGGCGCAGGGCTGAACAAAACACGGGCCCACCTGCATCTGGAGCTCTGTCTCAAGCTCCAGGACAACTTTCAACCCTGGTATGACAGCCTGAAAATGGGCACGCCCAACCGCCACGGCAATTACAACGGCCTGAACCTGGCGGGCTTTGATGCGGCGCCTGTCCTCATCCACTGCAAGGACGGGGAGGAATTCTCCCTGTCCCGCCATATCTCTTCCCTCCCGGTGCAATACGTAGTGCGCGTTCCCTCCACCGGAAAAATACCCAGCCTGGTCAAAAACTATCCCTTCCTGCTGAAACCGGGTCCGTCACAGCCCAAATCCTGGGAAATCAGTTTCACCGGACCCGGAGTTCCCACCTCCGTCACTCCTTCTGCGGAACCCTGCAGTGAACCTGCCGTCATCCGGGCTGTTCCCCATCCCTTCTCCCAACTGTACAGAACCTGCAACCGCGTTTCCGGTTCCAGCAAGGAACCCAGGCTGACGGCTTCCGGAAAACGCTACATCCGGCTCATTTTCATGGGAACGGAACCATAAGCCCTTTATTGATCATGCAAATACCCTCCACCAGGCACCACACCATCCCCGCCGCCATGGCGGCATGCGCCGCGTTCCTGCTGTCCCTGGGGGGCCTCTCCTCTGCGGCGTCAGGCAACACTCCTCCCCCCGCTTCCGCCCTGTCGCAGGACGAACAAGCGCTATTGAAAAACAAAAAATACCAGCAGGGCCTGAAGGACCTGGCTGCACACCTCCCGCTGGAAGCCAGCAAAAACTTTCAGGAAAGCCTGAAAACGAAAAACCTCTCGGAATCTCAAAAGGCCATCATCAGGCCGTTCCTTGCGGAAGCCCTGATCCGCGCCCACAAGACGGATGAAGGCCTCTCCCTGTGGGAACAACTGCCGGACTCCGTTCTGAAATCCTATTGGACGGCCATGGGCCTGTTCAACAAGGGATACTTCACCAGGGCTCTGGAAAAACTCTCCTCCATCCCGGACTCCGATCCCCTCTCCGTTTACGCCTTCCAGTTGAAAGCCCAGCTGGCCCGGCAGCTCGGAGACCAGCAGCTTCTCGTGGAATCCCTGATCAGGCTGGGCCGCACGGACTCTCCCTCCGTTTCACACACCGCCAACATCCTGCTGGCGGACACCCTGGCCGGCATGCAGAACTATACGGAGGCGCAAGCCATCCTCGAACAGGTAAAAAACAGTCTGTCCGGCACGGAAAAGCCGCCCATCCTGCTTCCCTATGCAGAACTGGTGGACGGAAAAATATCGGTCATCCAGGGCAATGTAGATCAGGCCATTAAAACATTTGCTTCCATTGCGGACAACACCTCCTACCCTGCAAAAATCCGTGATCTGGCACGGGTGGCACTGGCGGAAGGGGAAATTCTCCGGGAAAAACGCAATCCGGGGCAGGCGGAGGAAGAAGCGCGCGCGCAGCAGCCGGAAGAGGAAAACATCCACACCGCCGGAACGGGAGAAGACCGGCTCATCACCTTCATCGGCGGAAAGGCGGACTCCCCTCTGCTGATGGACGCCTTCAACATCCTTCTGAGAGAAAACACCTTCCGTACCGACCCTCAGGCACTGGAAAAACTCACAGGCTGGGTGAACTCCAAAGACGCCACACGGCAGCCTGCGGCCATGTACGCCATGGGCAGCCTTCTTCTGGAAAAGGGAGACCTGGCGGGAGCCATCAAGCTTGCCGGAGACGGCCTTGCCAAATATCCGCAGAACGTTCCCGTCCAGACTCTCTGTCTGAACATCATCACGGCCCTCCTTGAAAAAGGACGCACGGAAGATGCGGAACGCCTCATATCCAAATACCCGGGCACATCTGCCGGCATCATCTTCCAGCAGGGCGCCCTGGCCTTCCAAAAGGGGGATTACCCCCTGGCTCAAAAACTATTCCGTGAAGCGTCCCGGCGCGGCACGGAAAAAACGGCGGAAACCGCGCTCTTCAATGAAAACCTGTCTGCCCTGCATGCCAACGACGCGAAAGGCGCGGCCGCCTTGGTCCGGGAAGCCGCAGGCTCTGCAAAGCTGCGGGAACACATCCTCTTTGAACAGGCTCACTATGCGGCCAAAAGAATGAACCCGGAAGCCACGGAACTTCTGGCTGGCTTCGTGGCCGTGGCGGAAGACCCCGCTCTGAAAACCCAGGCGCGCCTGGACCAGGCGGAAGTGGCTCTGAATCTCAATCCTCCGGACATCCAGACTGTGCAATCCACCCTCCCGCTGCTGGAAAAAGAACAGCTCACCCCGGACCAGGCCATGCAGCTCGGCCGCTTGAAAATCCTGCTGGCGGAAAACCTCCAGGAATGGACGGAGGCCATCCAGGCATGCCGGCAAACCATTGTTCTGGACAAGGATGGAAAGCAAGCCGATGCCCTGTACCTCAAACTTGGAGAACTCCTGTACAAAAACGGCGACTTCCATGAAGCCCAGCTGGTGCTCCAGCCCTTCCCCTCCAAATACCCGGACAGCCCCCTGAAAGCGGCGGCCCTCTTCCTGGCAGGAAAGGCGGCACAGCAAAGCAACACCGTCAACACGCTGGAAGCGGCCCTCACCATCTTCCAGACTCTGGGGGCGGGAACAACGCAATTTGCCCAAGCCGCCAAAATAGAAGAAGCCTCCGTCCTGCTGCGCATGGGAAAAGCGGACCAGTGCATCGCCGTACTTGACGAACTGCTTTCCAAGCCACTGCCGCGCTACATGCGGCTGCTGGCCCTCTCCATCCAGGCGGATGCGTGGGTAACCAAGGAAGACACCCACTCAGACACCCTCCGCAAAGCCATCAACCTATGCACGGAAATCCTGAACACTCCCAATCTGGGACTGGCATGGAAATTCAAAACCCTTACCCAGCGGGCCCAATTCTACGAAAGGCTGAACGACCAGGAAAAAGCCCTGGATGACTATGCTTCCGTTCTGGTCCATACGCCCAGCGGCAGTTCCGCCAACAAGCGCCGGGACTGGCACTGGTTCTACAACGCGGGATTTGCCTCCATCCGCCTCATGGGACAGGCACAAAACTGGGACGGCGCCCTGGCCCTGGCCAGAAAGCTGGCGCAAACCTCCGGCCCCAGAGCCAGGGAAGCGGCAGCCTATGCGCGCCGCATCCAGCTGGAGCACTTCATCTGGCAGGAAGACCCGGCTGAAACGGAACAGCCGCCGGAAATGCAGGCCGCCCCGGAACAAGCCCCCCAGTAAGCAGTTTTGCCCGGTCATGGACACTCCTTCACCAGCCAGAGCATGGAGAATCAACGCGGCAGCCATCATCATGGATGCCGACGGATACATCCTGCTGGGCAAAGACCACGGCCGCAATCCCTACTGGCATTTTCCCCAGGGGGGCGTCATCAAAAATGAAAGCATTGAACGTGCCCTGGCGCGGGAAGTCTGGGAGGAAGTGGGGCTGCGCCCCTCGGACTACAACATTGTGGCGCGCCTCCCCGGGCTGCGGTACAAATACCCTGCCAACCACCGTAAAATCACCCGCTGGGTTGGGCAGGAACAAACCTACTTCCTGGTGCGCTGCAAAACGAGCCGCCCCAAAACGGACCTGCACCGCAGCCCGGAATTCGCAAAAACAAAATGGGTGCTTCTCCAGGACATCAAGCTGGAAATGTTCCCCAAATTCAAAAGAAAAGTCATTAAGGACGCCCTCACTCAATTCTTCGGAAAGCCCCCAGCCGCCAACCGCCCCTCTGCGGAAAAGCGCGTCGTACGGGCCGCTCACTCTTCAACACTAACTTCTTATACGATGAACCGTTACCTGGTGCCTCCGGGCAAAAAACTGCGTTTAAAGGACTACCCCACGGATGACAAATCCCTCTTCTCCGGAACCAAGGAAGAATCCCTGGTCGAATTCGACAAGCTGAGGGAAGAACTGCAGGAACTGCAGAAAAAACTCTTTGCCCAGCACAAGCACAAAATACTCGTCATTCTCCAGGCCATGGACGCCGGCGGCAAGGACGGCTGCGTCAAGCACGTCTTCTCCCGCGTGGACCCGCAGGGGCTCCATGTCGTGCCCTTTAAAAAACCCACTCCGGAGGAACTGGACCATGACTTCCTCTGGCGCGTGCACAAGGAAGTTCCGACCAAAGGCCAGATTGCCATCTTCAACCGCTCCCATTATGAAGACATCATCGCCGTGCGTGTAAAAAAAATCTTCCCGGACCCCGTCTGGAAGCGCCGCTACAAGCACGTGCTGGACTTTGAGTCCATGCTCGCGGAAGAAGGCACTACCATTATCAAACTCTTCCTGAATATCTCCAAAGAGGAACAGAAAAAGCGTCTGGAATCACGGCTTCAGGATCCGGACAAGCTTTGGAAATTCTGCATGGATGACCTTGATGACCGCAACCGCTGGGATGAATTCCAAACCGCCTACCAGGACCTCATTGAAAAAACATCCACTCCGGAAGCCCCCTGGTACATTATCCCCGGGGACCGGAAATGGTACAGAAACCTTGTCGTTGCACGCCTGATCGTGGAAAAGCTCCGGCATCTCCAGCTTGCCTTTCCCACCCCCAACTTCGATCCGGCCTCCATTTCCATACCCGATTAACAAATCTCTGTCATAATAATAACTAATTTGTGCATTGAGTAAATATTTTTGTACATTTATCGTTATCACGCTGTCTCAGTATTACAAAATCGGCATTATTCACAGTAACAGTCAAAAGTTAATGTTTCTAACGCTTGACTGAGACCGTGAAAAATTGTTAGAAAACAACTTAACACGTAGAACGTGTAAACATTCTATATAGAAAAACAGAACCCAATGTACTTAGCATCCCAACGTAAAGAGTTTATTCTGAAAACCCTGGCCGAGCATGGAGCCGCAAGGACAATTGCCCTGGCCAAGCAGATGAAGGTCACGGATGAAACGGTCCGTAACGATTTAATTAACCTTGAAAAAAGGGGATTCCTCAAGCGCGTTCACGGCGGCGCACTGGCGCTCACTCACAAATCCCTTCATGAAGACATTGTCACTCAGGACCATGTCTCCATCCAGATTGCCAAAAAAACCGTTCAGAACATCCCGACCTCCGTCGTCATGTTCATTGACAGTAGCACCATGGGTTACCAGATCTGCAACCATGTCAACTCCAGAGACACGCATATTGTCTCCAACAACCCCACCCTTCTGACCAGGCTGGAAGGCATCCCGAGCCTCAGCTTCTACTGCACGGGCGGCCGTTTCGACCGTGAAGCCCAGGTTTACGTGGGCCAGGACGCGGCCCATGCGGCCGGATCCCTGAACATTGAACTCGTGGTACTCACCCCGGACTGCTACTCCCCCAAGCATGGCGCCGGGTACAAAAACATGCTTCAATCCGAATTCATCAGAAGCGTCATCCCCCAGGATGCCAAGGTAATCATCGCCATGCCTTCCACAAGCATCGCAAACAGCCCGGCATTCTACACGGTCGCTCCCAACCTGGTGAGCATGCTCATCACGGACGAAGCCATTGCTCCGGAAATGGTGGAAGAAATTGAAAAGAGCGGCGTCAAGGTGGAAATCGCCTAACACGGCTGCCGGCATCCTAAAAATCAACTCGGGCGGAGGTTCTTCAAGAGCCTCCGCCCTTTCTTATGACGGGCGGGGCCTCTTCCACTCCAGACGGTACTCCCGGCTGCCGGTAAGTTCATCCTCCCGGGAGCCGATCTCTTCAAACCCGCTGCGCTTGTAAAACTGCCATGCACGCGGATTCTCCTCATAAACGCCTACGGTCAGCACCCCCTTGCTGTGATCCTTGACCCAATTCAGCAATGCCGTCCCTATACCCTCGCACTGGCGTTCCGGATCCACAAACAGGGCGGCCAGCTCCCCCTCTCCCACCAGGCAGGCAAACCCCATCACGCGGTCACCGTCACGGCATATCCAGGTCCGCGCCTTCGGCAAATACACCTGCCTCATATCTTCCACCAGACCGCACCAGAAACCCACCCCGGCAAACGCATGGGCCTGTTCGGACGCCTTCAGCCAAATATTCAGGACCGCCTCCTCATCCTTGCTCTGATAATGTTCTATATTCATAGGCATCTACTGGAAAACTGCTGTTTCCCATAGTCTGTAAACCCTAGCACGAACCGTGCACGGCGGCAAGAAAGAAAGAAAAGCGCACAATCCGCCCAAAGCGCCGCTCCCTGTTCCTTTACGGCCAATCCGCCGCCATAAAAGCCCATCAGGCTGTCTCTCCCGCTCACGGCCTGTAAACAAACACGGGACCGGTGCGGGAAGACTGGACGCGGCGCACCTTCCCGACAGCCTCCGTCACCAGCCGCACGGCCTCCCGCACCTCTTCCTCCGTGGTGGTAAAAGACAGGGAAAAACGCAGGGAGGAACGCACCTCCCCGTCGGACAGCCCCATGGCCGCCAGCACATGGGACGGCATGGGCTGCACGGTATGGCAGGCGGACCCGGCGGAACACAGCAGCCCGGCAGGTTCCAGCAAAAGCATCAGGGCCTCGGCCGTGCATCCGGAAAAAGCCAGATTGGACGTATTCGGAATCCTCTCCGCGGCACCGGAATGCACCGTCACTCCGTCCACGGCCTGCGCTAGGGAAAACTCAAAACTGTCCCGCAGACGCCTCACGCGCCCCGCTTCCTCCACATGCCGGAGGGCCACGCGGGCCGCAGCCCCAAAACCGATGATTCCCGGCACATTCTCCGTGCCGGACCTCAGCCCGTACTCCTGGCCGCCACCGAACAAGGCAGGCTCCAGAGGAACGCCGGAGCGCCTGTACAGACATCCTATACCCTTCGGACCATGCAATTTATGGGCGGAAACGGACGCATAATCCACATCCATCCCATGCAGGCACACGGGAATCTTTCCGGCACACTGCACCGCATCCAGATGCACGGGCAAACCATGCCGCCGGGCGCCGGCGCACAAAGCCGCCGCATCCTGAAGCACGCCCGTCTCGTTATTAGCCCAGGCAAAGGAAACGCCGCCCGCCTCCCCAGCACACAGGGCTTCCCATTCTTCCGGTACGGCCCTTCCTTCACTGTCCACGGAACACATGCGCCCGTTCCCCAGGGCAACGGATGTTTTCAGGGAAGCATCGTGATCCGTGGACAGTACGGTCACGCCCTTTCCTTCACGGGCCATCTGCCGGAAGGCGGCATTCGTGGCCTCCGTTCCTCCGGAAGTAAACACGATTTCCTCCGGAGACGCTCCCAGCAGGGCCGCCACTCCGGCGCGGGCTTCCTCCACCGCCTCCCGTACGCGCCTGGCTTCTGCATACCCCGCGGAAGGGTTGAAAAACCGTTCTTTCAGGAACGGTTCCATGGCGGCGTAAACTTCCGGAAGAAGGGGGGTGGTGGCGTTATTGTCCCAATAAATCACGCCTTCATAACTCGCCCAATCCCGGACAGGAGTCAAGCCGGAACATAATGCCCGGCTGAACAAGATCACTCTTCACTTTTCCCTACGATTCCGCATAATGCCGTCCATGCGTTTCCTCATCACGGCCGGTCCTACCAAAGAGGCCATTGACCCCGTAAGATACATCACCAACCGTTCTTCCGGCAAAATGGGATACAGTCTGGCGGAGGCGGCGGCCCACGACGGCCACCGCGTCCTGCTCATCTCCGGCCCCACTTCCCTGGACGTTCCGCACGGCGTTGACTTCCTTCCCGTGGAAACCGCCCAAGAAATGTATGACGCCGTACAGAACCAAGCACCCTATGCGGACATAGCCATCCTCAGCGCCGCCGTTGCGGACTACAGGCCGGTTTCCGTACCGGACCGCAAGATCAAAAAAACAGGGGAGCGCATGATTCTGGAGCTGGAGCGCACCAAAGACATTCTGGGCTCCATGCGCATGGAATTCGGCTTCCGCGGCATTCTGGTCGGCTTTGCGGCGGAAACCCACGACGTGGAATCCTATGCGCGCGGCAAGCTGGAGCGCAAGCAATGCGATATGATCGTGGCCAATGACGTTTCCCGCCGGGACATCGGCTTCGACGCGTCGGAAAACGAAGTGCTGCTCATCTACCCGGACCGGACGGACCTGCTGGAAAAAGCCGCCAAAACGCACATCGCCCACCAGATCGTGGAACGCGCGTGCCGCCTTGTACGCGGGAAAGGCCTGTCATCCTGACCGGCATACCTTTTCCGGGCTTGAACCCGGCCGGAATTAAGCCATCATAAACGATCAGCCGCAGCGTACCGCTTCTCTCAAACAACCCTCTGCTCCATCATGCCCGTTACTCTTCAGGACCTAGGCTGGAACGACCACTTTCAAGACGCCTTTGACGCCATTGCCAAACCCGGCTGGATTCCGGGGCGCCTGATCCGGGAAACGAAAATCAACTTCACCGCCCTGCTGGACGGAGGAGAGGACATGGACGTGGTCGTGAGCGGAAAACTCTGGCATGACGCCGCCACGGATGCGGAACTTCCCGCCGTCGGAGACTGGGTGGCGATTGATCCCGGAGAAGCGGAGGATGAAGCCGTCATACGCGTCATTCTTCCCCGCCGGACCTGTTTTTCCCGCAAGGCGCCGGGAAAAAGCAGTGCGGAACAGGTGCTGGGCGCCAATGTGGATATCGTGGCCGTCGTCACGGAACCGGGAACTGACTTCAACCCCAGACGCATGGAGCGCTACTTCACGCTCATCCGGCGCAGCGGGGCCATGCCCCTCATCCTGCTCAACAAAGTGGACCTCTTCTCCAGGAAAGAAGTGGAGGAAGCCACGCACATCCTCCGGGAACTCTGCCCGGAATGCGGCATTATCTGCATCAGCGCCCTCCGCAACAAGGGCATCAAGGACTTCCGCAAATGTCTGGAACGGGGAAAAACAATCTCCATCGTAGGTTCCTCGGGCGTGGGAAAATCCACGCTGGTCAACACCCTGCTGGGGGACGAATGGCTCTGGACGGGGGAAGTGAATGAAGTCACCGGCAAAGGACGCCATACCACGGTGGCGCGGGAACTGGTACTTCTCAAGCATGGCGGCCTGCTGATCGACAATCCGGGCATCAGGGAAATCCAGATGTGGACGGACGAACACACGCTCCGGGAAAGTTTTGCGGACCTCACGGAACTGGCCCATGAATGCAGGTTTGCGGACTGTAGCCACGGCAAGGACGCCGGATGCGCCATCAGAAAAGCCGTGGAAGAGGGGCGCCTGGACAAGGAACGCTACCTGAACTTCCTGAATCTGGAAAACGAAATTTCCCAGCTTGCCAAGCGCCAGAAAAAACGGCAGATGAACGTGGAAAGGGCCGGAAAAAGGGATAGGAAAGTCCAGGCCCGCAACTACGAAGACCGCGTGGAGCTGGAACGCCGCCACAGACCCAACCACCGGGCTCATGACTGATTCTCCGTCAAATTGACTTGCCAGGCCGCGGGTGTTCGCTTACCTGTAAGGGATGCTCCCCGTACGCAGCTTGCCACTTGCCGCCGCAGGCCTCCTGATGCTGTCCCTGCTCCCTCTCTCCTTCGCGGAAGAAGCCGCTCCCCTTCCGGACAGGGCCACCGCATCCCTGACTGACATGGAGCCGGTCAAACTGGCAAGGGACCCCAACAGCAAACTGCTTATTGCGGAATGCCGCATCAACGGCATCCCGTGCAACCTCATCGTGGATACGGCCGCCTCCCACACCACGTTCGACGTCAAATTCATCAAAAAGCACTTCCCGGATCTGGCTCTGCAGGAAGTTCAGATTGCCCCCGGCTCCAATGTCCACACCGCACCCCGGGTATTTTCCATGGAATCCTTCTCCATCGGCGGCCTTCTGATCAAAAACTTCTACGGGTGCACCATGGACCTGGACCCTCTTCAAAAAAGCACCCGAATTCGCGTGGACGGCATCCTGGGCATCAACTATCTGAGCTTCTGCCCCTTCCTGCTCTCCGTCAGGGACGCCACCCTGCAATTCCTCGAACGCTCCCGTTTCCCCCTTAAAGACATGAAACCGCTGGACGTTGAACGCCATGACTCCGGCATCCTCTACATCCGGTGCGTCAGGGACGGCGCGCCGTTTCTCCTGGCTCTCGACTCCGGCTCCACACTCTCTCTGGCCCCTGTGGAGCAATGGCCGGCGGACCCGGACGGTAGTCATGTCAAAGTCATGGCGTCAGACATCAACGGAAGCAGCGGCAGCCATTCCGTCATGAAGCTGGGTGTTCCTTCCACGCTCCACATGGGACCGGACTTCCAAATGGAAGGCCTTTCATTCGTCGTGACGGGAACCGGCGGCAGACACCAAATCGGCGTGGATACCCTCCGGCACTTTGACATCATTGTGGACGCGCCGCAGGGGGAAGTCTATGCCCTGCCTCTCCATTCAACTACAGAGGACAGCGAAAAAACGACGGATGCCCCTCCGCTCAAACGGGAATCTTGAGCATGATGCAGATCATGCGGATGGTGCGGGCCGTAGCTCCATAATGGGCTTTCAGAGCCACTTGGGCGCGCGAAGCCTGCGCATGCGCCAGCAACGGGTTGTCCAGCATTTCCTTGAGAACGTCCGGCAACTGTTCCTCCCCGCATCTGGTGATGCCGTCCACTCCTTCCAGAAGCTGGACAAGAGCATCAAAATTCTCCATATGCGGCCCCGTCAGCACGGGCACGCCGCAGGCAACGGCTTCTGCCGGATTCTGTCCGCCGTCCGCCAGGAAACTCTTGCCGATCACGGCCACGTCGGCCAAGGCCGTCCAATCCTTCAGCTCCCCGGTCGTATCCACAACATAGCAGACGTTCTCCTTGAGGGTTTCAGGAATTTCTCCTTCAGTCCGCAAAATGCACTGCCAGCCGCGGGCGGACAAATCCTTCACCACGGTATGGCGGCGTTCCGCATGCCGAGGAACAATCAGGGGAAAACCGCCGGCCTTCCTGGCAGCCTCCGCAATCAGGACTTCCTCCCCGTCATGCGTGCTGGCGGCCAGCACCACGGGCTTGCCACGCTTCAACTTCTCCAGAATGGCGGAAAACTCGGGATTCCCATCACGGCGGTCCGCCGTCTGCTGGTCAAACTTGATGCTTCCGGTCACATGGATGACGGCCGGAGAGACCCCCACGGACTCAAACCGCTGCACATCCCCCTTGTCCTGCACGCCCATGGTGTCCAGAAAAGAAAAATAATACTTGGAAAGCCACTTGAACGCGCGGTACCGGCTTTCCGATCTGGCGGACATGCGGGCATTAATCATCGCCATGGGAATGCCGCGCACCTTGGCCGCGCGCGCAAAATTGGGCCACAGCTCCGCCTCCACCAGCACAATGGCTTCCGGTTCAAAGCGGTCAAAGCACCTGCCGGGAAGCCCCAGCAAGTCGAAAGGGGAGTAAATTACGCGCACGCCGGGCACCTGGGCATTCATGGCCGTGGCATGCCCCGTAGCCGTACTGGTGGCTAGCACGGCGGAACCGCCGCGCTCCCAGAGCCACGCACGCAGGAACTTGAGGGCTATCACTACTTCCCCCACGCTCACGGCATGTACATACAGCACGCCCTTCGGTTCCCTGTTGTAGGAAACGCGGTACAGGCCAAAACGCTCCATCAGCCCCGTGCCGAATCCCCCCCGGCGCTTCTGCTTGAGCAAATAGGAAGGCAGAGTCACCAGCCAGCCGATGGTGTACAGGATATTATAACAACATGACAATAAAAGGGCTTTCATCTTACTCCTTAGGCAATCGATAGAACAGCAGCATATTTTTCCCGTACCGGCGGGTATCTACCAGGCGCAGTCCGTCAAAACCGGCGGAATCTTCACTCCCGGTCCCCCAGCCTTCCTGGACCTCCGCAATGAACACGCCGTCATCCTTCAGCAGCCCGGCCACACCGGCTTCCACCAGTTCCACGACAAAATCCCTGTCCAGCGGCCCCTTGCAATAGGGAGGGTCGGCAAACACCACATCATACTTTCTACCTGCGGTCAATTCCCTCTTCACGAACTGGACGGCGTCCCCCTGGATCACCGTGCCGCCCTCAAGCCCGGTCTTGGACAAATTGGCCTTGGCGGTAGTGCAGGAAGCCCGGGAAGCATCCACCATGCGGGCGGTTCTTGCCCCGCGGCTCAGGGCTTCCAGCCCGAACGCCCCCGATCCGGTGAACAGGTCCAGGACGTCGGCATGCTTGATCAGAGGATGCAGGATGGAAAAAAGGGCTTCCCTCACCCGGTCTGTGGTGGGGCGAACCTCCCCCTTGGGAACGGACAAGGATATTCCACCGGCTAATCCACTGATAATACGCATCTTTTATAACCGGAAGTAAGAAAAAACATCAGCCGTTACTGGCGGGCGCGGGCCTTGGCCTTCTCCAGAAGGGGATCTCCCACAATGCTGGTCATGGGAACGCGCAGCACGATGGACTGATTGGCAATAACGAAATTGTCCGGATTCTTCTCGGACATGTTGTACACAAAATAAACATACTTTCCATCCTTCGTCTTGCCGAGGATGACAGTTTCCGTCAGCGTGGAAAGGATCGTCTTTTTCTCCAGCGTCCATTCCTTGCCGCTCCACGCCCCATACACATTCATATCGTCATAGGACACGTCGCCCTTCAAAGCCAGGGAGCCGTTGGGGGAAATCCATGACTTGGTATTGGAATCATACTTGAGCGTGCTCATCGGCAGGGGGCCCTGCTGAACCACTGTTGCCAGATTCCAGATGCCCTGCTCGCCGTTCGGGAAAATCCCCATCGCTACGGGAGCCACTTCCTGGATCTGCTTCTTTTTCCAGCACTCCAGATATTTGGCATAATCTTCCTTGGTCCAGCCCAGGCGTTCGTCATACGGAACAGGCTGTCCGGGGACAATCTGGGAAACCAGCTCCTTCTTGTCTTTTTCAGGCAGGGAGCTGAAAACGCCGTCAATCTTTTCCATGAATGGCTGAAGGCCTTCGTCAAGCAAAACGCTCACGGCAGAGCCTTCCACCATCTTCCCGACCGGAAGATAATCATTGATAATTTCCGGTTTTCCTGCTGCAGACAGGGAGGAAACCAGAGCCGGGACCATCAGTAATAAGGCCAGATTGCGGAACGCTTTCATAACTTGTCGGTTCATTTTACTCAACAAAAGACCCTTGGCAAGAGTCAAAGTGAGTGTTATCCGTATGCATATCATGAACTGGAAGTTACTTTTCACCACCATGGCCGCCGCTTTGAGCCTTGCTTCCTGCGTGTCCTCCCCCGCCTCCCGTATTCAGAAAAACCCCGCTTTATTCAATTCGCTTCCCCCCGCTCAAAAGGCGCTGGTGGAAACCGGCCAAATTGCGGAAGGCATGTCTCCGCCCGCCGTATTCCTGGCATGGGGAGACCCCTCCGCCGTGGCGGAAGGCAACCTCAACGGAAAGCAGGCCACCCGCTGGATCTACTCTTCCCTGCAGCCCGTTTACACGCCGCCGCCCTCCTTCTGGTACGGCCCGTACTGGGGCGGCCCTTATTGGGGGGGACCGGGCTTCTATAGCCCGTATTATCCCTATTACAACGACGTCACCTACGTTCCGGTAAATACGGGATACGTTCTATTCATCAACGGCAAGGTGAAATCCTGGGAACGCAGGCGCTGATTACAAGGCGTTCCCCCTTCCGCAGAAGCTGAGCTTACATGCCCCCATTCCGGGCGCATCTCCGTTATCCTCTCTCCGGGCACGGTGGTTATTCCGGAACAGGACCGGGCACGCGCCATTCACTTCTTATCCCTGTCCGGCGGATATTCCAGTTCCTCCCGGAATCTGGGGAAGAAAGACTTCAACTCCCCGGACACTTGCGGATATTTCAGCTTCATATCCGTCAGGGCGCCTGCAATCGCACACAGGCAGACCAGCCGGGAATACCACTTGTTGTCCGCCGGAACCACATACCAGGGAGCATCCGGAGTGGCCGTATTCCGTATCATCTCTTCAAAAGCCTTCTGGTAGCCGTCCCAATATTCGCGCTCATGGATATCCCCTTCTGAAAACTTCCAATTCTTGTCGGGAGTATCCAGGCGCGCCAGAAGGCGCTTCCTCTGCTCCTCATAGGAAAGATGGAGAAAGATTTTCACAAACCGCGTTTTATTGGCATGCAAATGGCGTTCCAGGTTATTGATGGACCTGTATCTCTCCTTCCAGAAAGCCTTGCCTGCCTGGCCCGGATCAAATCCTTCCCCCGCAAGGTATTCCGGATGCACGCGCACGCTCAGCACCTCCTCGTAATAGGAACGGTTGAAAATGCCGATCATGCCTCTCTGCGGCAGGCGCATCACGCACCTCCACAAAAAATCGTGGCTCCGTTCCACAGTGGAAGGATACTTGAAACTGCTCACCACACATCCCTGGGGATTGATTCCTCCCATCACATGCTTGACAATCCCGTCCTTGCCGGCACTGTCCATTGCCTGCAAAATTACCAGCAGGGCATAGGACTCGCTGGCGTAAAGCACCTCCTGCAACTGTCCCAGCAATTCGATGCCTTTTTCAAGCTTCTCAACGGCTTCCTTCTTGCTGTCCTTGTCCAGCTTGCCCAGATCCCCCGGATCATGATGGGACAATTTAAATCCTTTGCCGTCCGTCACACGGTAAGGCTCAATGAACTTCTTGCAGCGTTTGATCAAATGGGAAGGAATTTCCATAATCCTTGTAAGACATCTCTCTGACGCAAGACGTTGAAACAATCGGGGAAAGCGTCAATCCTTCCTTGCCGGCGGCAAAACCTTTCCATTGAAATAAACGGTAAATCCCTGGCACAGGGCGGAGCGTTGATACAAGCCCGAATCCTCCATCGCTTTTAATACGGGAGCATACCGGCCCGGGCGGGAAACGACAATGGCATCATAATCTGACCAATAATTCGCCGGAGGCTGAAAATGCCATCCATAAAATTTCCCGCCAAACTCATTGCAAAGCAGAAGAACCTTCATTCCTTTCTCCTCCAATGATTTGCAATAGAAAACAGCCTCCCGGTAATTTTCCCGGCTATAAATACTGCAAAAACGAAGACGGAAATCGCTTGCCAGCCAGACAATCATCATCAGGATAAACAGAACAACCCGGCACCGGTCGGAAGACTTCCAGTTCTGGGGCCATACCTTGGACCAAATCAGGCACAATACAGGCAGCAGAGGAGCGCAATGCCTGCCGGAAAACCGGAAATCCATGGCTTCCGTTCCATAAAGAAACACCATGCCGGGAATCAACACAAGAGCGAGGAGCGCCCATGGCAATGATCTGGAGGATTGCCTGCTCCATAACACAACTCCATAAACCAGGGCACCGCCCATGACCAAGGCGACAACGCCCCCCAAAACCAACCCTTCCATCTTCCATAAGGAATCCAGGGTCGTACACAACCTCAACTCGGCACGCGGAGGCCCCAGCCCGGCCAGTCCCATTAACTCATACAAGGACGCGGCCACATTAACAACCCAGCTGGAAGATATCACCACGGAACGAGCCCCGAGGGAAAGGGTATAGGCATAATACGCAGCCAGTCCTGCAAAAGGGAAAATCCAGCAAAACACGGCCTTCCAAAAACTCCGCCCTCTGAACTGCCGGAATGACAAGATGAAAAAAGCAACTATAAAGCCGAAGCCCCAAACAACCCCTGTCAGGCTTGTCAGACACAGGAAAAACAAGGCACCAAAAAGCGCATGAAACCTTGGCGGATGCCCTCTGCTGGCTTGATAAAGCAGCATGGTCACCCCGCAGGAAGCCGCAATTTGTAAAATATAAGGGCGCAGTTCTTCGGTATAATAGATAAAAAACGGGGAAAGCAACAGGATGACCAGAGCTTTTGGCTCCTTTCTGAAAAACCAGCCTGCCAGAAAAACCCAGACCCCATTGAACAGACGAAGAGCCAGCTCGGATTCGGCTCCCGTCACCTGATGCCACAAAAACAAAAGATAGTAATAAAAAGCAATCTGGGCGTCGCTCCCGCCAATCCGGCAAATTTGCCGCCAGCATTCTTCCAGGCTCGGCTGGACAGCACACGATGCGGTACAGCATTCATCAATCCAAAAACTCTGGTCATGAAATGAAAAACAGCACGACAGAAAAGACAAAACCAGCCAATTGTACTTTGCCCACCAGCCGCTATGTTCCTTGTGCATTGCACAAGGAACATAGTAGATTGCCAAATGGGTGTCAAACTAAACAAAATAATTTAGAGAGAACCAACAACAACCGGAATGGCAACAGTAATGAAAATCTTTTCAGTCCCTTTCCGACCAGCTCCGCAATCCTTCCCTGCTTGCGTCCATTTGCGGTGCCTCTCCATGACAAGCCCCCGCACGCATGACATCCGGAATCAGCCATCCGAAAAAACCAATATGTATTGTAAAAACAGGCAAAAGAATATCACTCATCCATGTGCACCTGGCTTGCCGGCGTATTCTCCAGTTTGCAGTCGGCTATGGTCCACGTGCGCGGCGGTTCCACCCGGTTGCCCTTGATCCGGATATTGGCGCATCTTCTGAACTGGAAGGGCTTCTGTCCCCACCCCTTGTAATCGTTGTTGTAAATAATCCTGTTGTTGATGAACTTGATATTTTCCGCGGAAATGGCAAACAGCAAGGGAACATCGAAGGTTTTAAACACATTGTCCTCAATAAGAATGTTGCGGTGGTAATAGTCCTTCTGGTTGTTCAGCTGCTTGACCTCCGGATAAATGGAAATGATCGCGTTGGTGAACTGGTAGCGGGAGGTCAGGTTGTTGATGAACGTATTCCTGCGGATCACCACCTCGTGGCAGGCGCCGCTTTCATACCAGCCCTGGGCATCTCCGGCCAGCAGGATGGCAGCGCCGGAGGAATGGTCAAACAGATTGCCTTCCACCAGCACCTTTTCAGGAGTGGTAAACAGGGTGCCCCGCGCCCGGTTGTTGCGGACAATATTGTTCCGGAACACGACAGACGGATAAAAATCAGCATTTTCAACGGCATCGCCCGCCTTTACCCCGCCGGGGAGAGGTTCCTCCAGTGTGATCAGCAATTCCTTTTCATTCGTTTTGACGGCTGATTTTACGGTCCCCGTTTCTCGCGGTTCCAAGGTGGGACCGTTGATAAAACGGATTTTTTCACCGGGAAGGAATACTTCAAAGCCTACGGCCTGGCGGTGCATATACCTGCATCTCAGAGTGTGGCTGTCCACCACCTCCTGAATTCCCAGGCAGGTGGAATGGACATTGATGGCGTCATCCATCATTCCTTCAAACAAAGCTTTTTCCACAATAATTTCACCACGGGTATTGGAAAAATGCGTAGCGTCCGCTCCGGACGTGTGTACGCGCTTCGTCCCCTTTCTGATGAAAACTCCCCCTCCCTTGATGCTGATATCCTCCGATCGCTGCGCCAGCAGCGCCATGCCGGTGCTTTGATGCAGGGCTACGTTATTCAGACGCGTCTTCCGCGCCCGGTAAATCACGCATCCCGGATGGGGGCGGTTGTAATTCCGGAATACCAGCGTATCGCCGGGCTTGATCCCTCTTTTCTTGAGGTCCCATTTCAGCTTGAGGCGGTTTCCTCCCACGGGCTCCACATGGCCGTTCCATCCGATGTCCGCCGTATTGGCGATGATATGCCCCGTTCCCTTCTCAAAAGCCATGCAGCTGGCCATGCCTTCCCTCCAGCCCTCCCCGATAAAGACAAATTTGTTGTTCTTGATTTCGTACGGGTAGGTTTTCTTGTCTATCTCCACTTCCGTGAATTGGTCATCCACACTGGTCACGCTTCCTTCGGAATAATAGGGGCGTTCATAATCGACTGCCAGGCGCTCCACAGTGACGTTCTCGCTATCCATGATCAGCAGCGGAATCACCTTCCCGTGAAACAGGAACAGGGAACCATTCCCTTCAACCCGGACATCGTTCAGGTCCGTCAAAGGCACGCACACCGGATGAACGAGGGGCTGGTCGTGATTGGAAATGTAAAAACTCATGTCCAGTGCTCCATCCGGATAAAAATGATACACCCCTCTGGGAATGCTCAAAACGCCTCCGCCCCTTCTTCTCAGGGCGGAAATGGCGGCGCGCAAAGCCGGTCCCTGGTCCTTCCTGACACCGGGAATCATTCCGAACTTGGCTACGTTCATTACGGCCGCCTGCATGGTTCCTCCTTCCTTTCCGATCCTCCAGGCCAGATCCACCCAGTCCGCGTGATCATAAGAATTATTCTCCACCCTGTCCGCCATCAAATACAGGTTTTTCAGGCCGTTGGCGGCCACTTTCACGGAAAACTTCTTGGCAGGCATGCCCCGTTTCATGACTCCGGAACTCCACAGTACCTCCGAGCCGCTCATGACGCGGAACTCAACGCTTCCCTCCCCGTCAGTACCGTCATCCACGCCGCACGCGCCTTCAAAGCTCACCACTCTTCCTCCCTGAATACTCGGCACCGGAAGGGGAATCATGGAAGTGGCATGCGTGCCAATGCCCCTTGCATACTTCTTGCCGCCTATGCTCAGTTCGGCATCTTTAAAAGACCTGTCCAGCCTGGTCTGCCCAGTCTCTTGCCGCGCCATCAGCAGGCTGGCGGCAGGCACTTCCACGGCCATCCGAGCAGGAGGGGGGACTTCTTCAGCACTCCGGCACGTCTCAAAAGACATGCCGGTCATGCAGGCCGCCGCAAAACACCAGGAGAACATTCTGTAAGACATGACGGTTATCATACTGCCGAAGCGCACCTGTCCTATCAAACATTTTTTTGGAAAACGAATCCGGTACGAATGAACCTCCTGAAAACGGAGATTGCCTTTCCGCCGGAATTGATGGACACTGTCTTCATGAGACTAGGATTCATCATCTTGCCGGGCGTCCTTCTCACTCTCTCAGCCTGCGGCCGTGGGGGAGCTACCCTGGAGACGGACAATGTACAGGCGGAATGGTTCCCCAAAGGCAGCAGAACAGCCATTATTCTGGAGAATGAAACAGAACCGGGCACCGATAAAGCGGCCCGGAACGCCCCCGCCGCACTCACTCTGCTTTATACGTCCCACGGGGACGGTCAGGGGGTGCTCAGTGTCAACGGAAATTCACCGGAAACAGCCACTGTCCGCCGTCAGGAGGCGAACGTCAGCGCCACCTTTCATTTTAAAACACCCTCGCGGGAAATCAGCCTCCATGAAGTCCGCCTCTCATCCGCGGATGGAAACGCGGCACGGCTGTCCGGCTGGACTTATCAGGAACAGCCCGGTGCGAGATACCGCACCGGAGCGGCCGGCTCCCTTGCCATCACGGACAACTCACCCCGGTAGCCAGACATGCCCCTGATGAAACGGAAAGGATGGAAAATCTGGACAACGGTTCTGCTGATTGCTGGCATGGTGCTGGCGTGCACCCATTGTTCCGTCCGTTCCCTGGTCTATCTGCCTCCCCAGCCCAAGGACAAGACCGCCTATCTGCAAAAACGCGCCGAGTGGGAACCCCACAGGCGCACCTTCCACCGGGAAGGAGCCAGTCTCAGCGGATGGCTCATTGAAAAAAAAGGACAGCCCCTTCTTGTTTACTACGGAGGCAACGCCATGGACATCTCCATGATGCTGCCCTATCTGGATCAATTCCCCCACGCCAAGCTTCTTGTCAACTATCGCGGCTACGGCCTCAGTACCGGCAGTCCCACGGAACAGGCCATCATGGGAGATTCCCTGGCCATCCTGGACGACGTGCTGAAGGAAACGGGAAGAACCCCGGACGACGTCATTCTGGTAGGCCAGAGCCTCGGCTCCGGGGTAGCCACCCAGATCGCCTCCGTCCGGAATGTAAAAAAACTGGTACTTCTGGTTCCCTTTGACAGCCTGCTGGAGACCGCCAGGGACCTCTTCCCCTACCTGCCCGTCAAGCTCATTCTGCCCGACCACTTCCGTTCCGACCTGGCGGCTCCCAAAGTCTCCTGCCCCGTCAGCATCCTGGCGGCGGGATCGGATGAAGTCATTCCTCCGGCTCATGCCAAGCGGCTGCGCGACTGCTTCTCCACTCCCGTCAACTATCAGGAATTCCCTGGGGCTATGCACAACACCATCTGGCACAGCCCAGGATTTGACAGGGCATTCGCCAAAAGCATCGGTTACTGAACCGGATTACGAACGGGAAGCCAGGGAAACCCTGCGCAAACATTCTCCCGCATGCTCCAGCAGCAGCCAGGAGGCGTCCTCCGGCAACGCATCCGGAAACAGGTTGGCCCATTCCACGACCAGTACGGCGTCTCCGTCCAGATACTCGTCCCAGCCTATCCCGAAAAGCTCGGACTCGTCCCGCAGCCGGTAAAAATCAAAATGGCAGGCCCCCAGCCGTCCGCCCCGGTGTTCATGCACCAGGGAAAACGTGGGGCTGGCGGCGGCATCCGTGCTCCCCAGCCCCTCCATAATCCCCTGAGTCAGATGCGTTTTCCCCGCCCCCAGCTCTCCTACCACGCCCAGCACCTCTCCAGGCATTAAAATTTTACCTATTTCCCGCCCGAGAGCCCGCATTTCTTCCGGAGAACGCATTAAAACAGCCCCGTTTTTAAAAAATTTATGCCACTCGCTCATTTTTTTATGAAATTTTACTTGTCTAAAGAAAAGTGATATGGTTTAGTGCGGCTCCCGCAACCGCGGGCGAACCTTAACAGTGATAGTAATGGCATACGCAATTTTCAAAACAGGTGGCAAGCAGTACCGCGTCCAGAAGGGCGACGTGATCGACGTTGAATGCATCAATACCCTTGAAGAGGGTGCCGAAGCAAGCTTCGATCAGGTGCTTATGGTGGAAAATGACGGAAACGTGATCCTCGGCTCCCCGACGGTGGAAGGCGCCACCGTCTCCGCCAAGGTAGTCAGCCAATTCCGCGGCAAAAAGATTATCGCCTTCAAATTCAAGCGCCGCAAGGGCTTCCACAAGAAAAAAGGTTCCCGCCGCGCCATGACGAAGCTGGAAATCACCGACATCAAAGCCTAATTTCAACCTCTAATTTCATCTTAATCTTATGGCTCACAAGAAAGGTCAGGGTTCTGTCAAGAACGGTCGCGACTCCCGCAGCAAGCGCCTCGGCGTGAAAAAATTCGGCGGCCAGGAAGTAATCGCGGGCAACATCATCATCCGCCAGCGCGGCACCAAGTGGCACCCCGGCAAGGGAGTGGGCATGGGCCGTGACTACACCATCTTCTCCCTGGTGGACGGCCGCGTGTTCTTCGACCGTGAAGGCCGCCGCGTCAATGTAGCTCCGGAAACCGAGTCCGCCAACTAACCGTTGCGGTTCACAGCTATTTCCCTGCAAGGGCGGCCATCCACAGGGTGACCGCCCTTCTTTTTCCCCTTCCTTCCCGCCCCGGCCACTCAAAACAAAGAACAGGAATTGTTCTTGCAAAATGATAGTGCCTTCTCCACTATTCCCGCAGAGCATGAAATATAAAACGAGTTCCAAAACAGATACCTCAGACGCCGTAAAAACGGCTTCTACCCTTCCAGTCATTTCCGGCTTGAGACTCACCAAGCAACGGCAGGAAGTATACCAGGTCCTTCTGGAACAGCGCGACCACCCCACAGCCAATGAAGTCTACCACCGGGTCCGCAAAAAACTCCCCAGCATCTCCCTGGCGACGGTTTACAACTGCTTGGAGGCTTTGGTAAACCATGGCCTTGTCAATCAGGTCAACTTTGAACGCAGTTCCTCCCGCTTTTGTCCCAACCTCGTCGATCACGGCCACTTCCAGGACACCCGGACCGGCCGGATTTACGACATTACCATCAAGGAAGGCGTGGACCTGAGGGAATTCATCAATCTGCCCGACGACGTATGCGTGGAAGAGGCCCAAATCACCTTGAGGGGTTCCATCATTACACCGCAGGGTTAATTCCTTCTTTTACATCATGAGCTTGGTCATTAAAAATTTGCACGCCAGCGTGCAAGGCACGGAAATTCTTAAAGGCATCAATCTTGAAATCCCCAAGGGGGAAGTGCACGCCATCATGGGGCCGAACGGCTCCGGGAAAAGCACGCTCTCCAAAGTCCTCTGCGGCCATCCGGACTACGAGGTGACGGACGGGGAAGTCTGGCTGGACGGACAAAATCTGCTGGACATGAGCATTGACGAACGCAGCCGTGCCGGCCTTTTTCTGGCCTTCCAATACCCCATGGAAGTTCCCGGCGTGTCAAACGCCAACTTCCTGCGTGCGGCCATGCAGGCGCGCATGCCCCAGGGGGAGGAACTTGACGCCGTCACGTTCTACAAGATGCTTTACGCGAAAATGGACCAGCTCGGCATGTCCCGCCAATTCACCTCCCGCGCCGTGAATGAAGGCTTTTCCGGCGGGGAGAAAAAACGCAACGAAGTCCTCCAGATGCTCCTACTGGACCCCCTTTACGCCATTCTGGACGAAACGGACTCCGGCCTGGACATCGACGCCCTCCGCATCGTCTCCGAAGGGGTCAACTCCATGCGCTCCCCCTTCCGCAGCTTCCTGGTGATCACCCACTACAAACGCCTGCTGGACTACATCAAGCCGGACGTGGTCCACGTGCTGGCCGGCGGACGAATTGTCCGCACCGGGGGCGGAGAACTGGTGGACGAACTGGAAAGCAGGGGATATGAATTCCTGAAGGAAACCGAAGGAGCGACCAACGCATAACCCGGCAATCCGGCAGTCATCATGAGCGAAACACCTGACACGCCTGCGAACGACAGCGCGCAAAACCTGTTTGACTTCGACCGGAGCAAGGGAAACTTCTCCTTCCCGGAACGCCACAAATTCGACGCCGGCTACGGCCTTACGGAGGCCACCATCGACTACATCTGCGACGTCAAGGACGAGCCGGACTGGATACGCCGTTTCCGCAAAAACGCCCTGGCCGTCTTTGAAAGCAAGCCCATGCCCACGCATTGGGCCTCCCCGGAAATTGAAAAAATAGACTTCTCCCAGATACGCTACTACCTTTCCGACGGAGAGCGGCCCAAAAGAAGCTGGGAAGACGTGCCGGAAGATGTCAAGCGCACCTTTGAGCGCCTGGGCGTGCCGGAACAGGAGCGGCAATTCCTGGCAGGCGTGGAAGCCCAGTACGACTCCGAATCCGCCTACTCCAACATGAAGGAGGAACTGCGGAGCCAGGGCGTCATCTTCGTCAACTCGACGGAAGGCCTCAAAAACCATGAAGAAATCTTCCGTCCGTGGTTCGGGAAAGTCATCCCTACGGGTGACAACAAATTCTCCGCCCTGAACAGTGCGGTTTTCTCCGGCGGCTCCTTCATCTACGTGCCCAAGGGGGTTAAACTCAAGCACCCGCTTCAGGCATACTTCCGCATCAACTCGGAAAACTTCGGCCAGTTCGAGCGTACCCTCATCATCGCGGACGAAGGCGCGGAACTCATGTACATGGAAGGCTGCACGGCGCCCCAGTTTGAAACGTCCACCCTCCACTCCGCCGTCGTGGAACTGGTGGCCTTGAAAGGAGCGAAAATCCAGTACGTCACCGTGCAGAACTGGTCCTCCAACGTATTCAACATGGTCACCAAGCGCGGCCTTGCCATGGAAGACGCGGAAATCCGCTGGATTGACTGCAACATCGGCTCCGGCCTTACCATGAAATACCCCGCCGTGGTCCTCAAGGGCAAAAGGGCCAGGGGGGAAGTCATCTCCATCGCACTGGCCAATACGGGCCAGCACCAGGACACCGGCGCCAAAATGATCCACGCGGCGGACGACACTACGTCCAACATTGTCTCCAAATCCATCAGCATCGGAGAAGGCCGCGCCAGCTACCGCGGCCAAGTCGTCATGGGCAAGGGGTTCAAGGGCTGCAAGAACAATACGGAATGCGACGCTCTGCTGCTGGCGTCCAACAGCCGCACGGATACCTACCCCGCCATCACGGTGAAGGGAGACCGGAACATGGTGCAGCATGAAGCGTCCGTCTCTCAGGTCTCGGAGGAAATGCTCTTTTACATGCAGCAGCGCGGCATTCCGAAAGCGGCGGCCATGTCCCTGGCGGTCAACGGCTTCATCAACGATCTCGTACAGGAATTCCCGATGGAATATTCCGTGGAGCTGCGCAGGCTCATTGACTTGGAAATGGAAGACAGCATCGGATAAAGGAAGGAAATGATGAATCAATTGCTCAACGACGAACGGTTTCCGGCAGGCTTCCTCCCCGAATGGTTTGAAGCGCGGCACAGGCAGATGAAGGAACGGGCAGTACAGCTTCCCGAACCTTCCCGTCACATGGAATCATGGCGGTTCGGAGCTCCCGCCAACGAATCCCTGGAAGGATTTGAAGCGGCATCCCCCCTGGCCCCGGAAACCCTGGCAGCCATCATCCGGGACCATGCCTCCATGCCGGACGCCCTCCGGGTAGTGTATGCCAACGGACTGCCCGTCTCCATGCCGGAGAAACTCCCGGAAGGGCTCTCCGTCATGGATTTGGAAGACTTCGTTCTCCAATACCCGGACCTGGCGCGGAAACATCTGGAAAACATGCCTGAAATGCTGGGCTCCGAACGTCTGGCCGCGCTGAACGCGGCCCTTCAGCAGAACGGACTGGTCATCCTGGCGGACAGGGAAATCTCCCGGCCTCTGGAAATCTTCCACTTCATCTCCGGAGACAATGTAGCCGTCTTCCCTTACACGTTGGTCATCACGGAAAACAGAGGCCGTCTCCGTATCCTGGAGCGCCACATCAGTGCGGACCATGGCATGCAATTCTGCGGAGCCATGCAACAGCACCATCTTTCTTCCGCTTCCTCCATCAAATACGCCCTGGTGCAGGAACTCAACATCCGGTCCCGTGCCGTGGAGCTCACCCACATCACGGCGGACGATTCCGCGGAAATGGAACACCTGGCCAGCCATCCGGGCGCGGCATGGTCCAGGCAGGAAACGGTCTGCGTCCTGACGGGAGACGGAGCCCATGTACGCCTGCTCTCCGCCAATCATCTGAAAGAACGCAAGCAGCTGGACCAGCGGACCTACCAGAGGCACCGCTACCGCGGAGCCTCCAGCAATCTGTTTTACGCCAGCGTGCTGGACGACGACTCCGCCAGTGTTTTCAGCGGCATGATCCTGGTGGAGGAGGGAGCGCACGACACCAGCGCCTACCAGAGCAACCGCAACCTGATCCTCAGTCCGCAGGCGGAAACCAACTCCATTCCGGGTCTGGAAATCCTTGCGGACCGGGTGCAGTGCTCCCACGGTTCCGCCACATCGTCCATCTCCCCGGAAGAAATCTTCTACCTTCTTTCGCGTGGTATTCCGGAGCAAACGGCCCGCAGCATGATTGCACGGGGCTTCCTGAAGCATGCCCTGGACCAATTCAGCGATGAAGCCATCCGCACCGCGGTGGAAAACATTGTCCTGTCCTGATCTCCGTTTCTCCAGATACGTCCCGGACCGCCCTCCGGCGGCCATCAACGGTTTTTCCGCCGGCAGAAACACGGCTCCGCCGTTTATTCCGGAATGCGGCCTCCGTTCCGGGCTGCTCCTGTTGCATGAAATCTCATGCTTTCCGGGACTGTATATCCTGCAGCATGTATTTTCTCCGTTTCTGTTACCTGGCATATTCCTTCTCTCCATCCATGCGGCCGGAGCGGAACGCCCCAATATCGTGCTCATTAACGCAGACAATTTGGGCTGGGCGGAAGTGGGGTGCTACGTGCAGAAGAAAATCAAGACCCTGAATCTCGACAAACTGGCTTCCGAAAGCCAGCGATGGGTATACTTCTACTCCAGCGCTCCGGTCTGCTCCCCCTCCCGCAACGTCCTGCTGACCGGAAAACACACGGACAACTGCGACGTTCAGGACCTGAAACGCGTGGATGCCCGCGAAAACTGGCGGGACCTCAAGGGAGACTGGCCCATCAGAACGAAAACCTATACGCTCCCGGAAGCCCTGAAAAAAGCCGGCTACACCACCGCAGTATTCGGCAAATGGGGCATAGGCGACTTTGGGACCACGAGCGCCCCGGACAAGCACGGCGTGGACAGATTCTATGGTTATACGGACCAGAAATCCTGCCACACCTACTATCCTCCCTATCTTCGGAATGACGGGAAAAAGAAAATACCCAACACCTCCCTGCCGCTGTCACCATCAAGCACGGCTCCCAGCCGCAGAGGAAAGTGCTGACGAACGCCTACCGCGCGGAAAAACACAGTTCCAATCTGATTGCAGATAAAATACTGGAATTCATCAGACGGCAGACACACGGAAAAACGCCCTTCTTCCTGTATTACGCCCCGCTGGAACCCCACGTGACCATGCAGCCCCTGCAGGAATGGATTGACCGTTACCCGCGCGGCTGGGACAAGCGCCCCTACCGGGGAGAAAACGGCTATTTGCCCCATCCCCGTCCCAGGGCGGCCTATGCCGGCATGATCTCCCAGATGGACCACAATGTGGGCCGCCTGCTGTAAACGCTGGAAACATGCGGCCTTGAGAAAAACGCCATCGTCATCTTCACCAGTGACAATGGCACGACGCATGATGTAGGCGGCGTGGACCATGAATTCTTCAACTCCGTGGACAGTCTGAAAGGACTGAAAGGCCAGCTTTACGAAGGGGGAATCAGGGTCCCCGACACCATCCGCTGGCCCGGAAAAATCTCTCCCGACAGAATCATCACCTAGCCGTCATTCCATGCCGATGTGATGCCTACGCTGTGCGCCCTGGCGGGAGCGGATACAGGTTCCCCACTCGGAATAGACCTTTCCTCCGTCCTGCTCGACAAAAAAACGGTTCTGAAAGACCGGAGCCCCCCTGGTCTGGACCGGCGACGGCTACGGAGGCCAGGTGGCCGTCTCCGTTCCGAGCAAGGAGTACAAACCCTCTCCCGGTTCTGTGCTACAGGACTCCAGAACAAACGGACAAATAACGCGGGCAAAAACGGGAGCTTCCATCCCCGGCCCCCTTCAACTCTACCCTTGACGTACCACGCCCCGGAGGTAATCTTTCCCGCATGAATCTTACTTCTTCCCTTCTTTCCAGGGTGCTCCAGGGCGGAACATGCACCAGAGAAGAACTACTGGCCCTGCGCCGGGAGCCGCTGGAAGAATTGTGCCGGGCAGCCAATGCCATCCGCAAACATTTCTGCGGAAACGTCTTCGACCTTTGCACCATCATCAACGGACGCAGCGGCAGATGCTCGGAGAACTGCAAATACTGCGCCCAGTCCGCGCACTACTCCACGGCTGTGGAGGAATACCCCCTGCTGAGCGACGAAGCGCTGCTGGCGGGAGCCAGATACAATGAAAACAAGGGAATCCTGCGCTACTCCATTGTCACTTCCGGCAAAAGGCTGACGGATGCGGACGTGGAACAGCTCTGCGCCAGCTACAGAAACATTTCCGCCCAATGCGGCATCTCCCTGTGCGCCTCTCACGGTCTTCTCTCCAAAAAGCATTGCGAGCAGTTGAAGGCGGCGGGCGTCACCCGTTACCACAACAATCTGGAAACCTCCCGCCGCAACTTCCCGAACATCTGCACCACCCACACGTACGACGACAAGATCCAGACGATCAAATGGGCCATGGAAGCCGGGCTGGAAGTATGCAGCGGCGGCATCATGGGGCTGGGAGAAACATGGGAAGACAGGATTGACATGTACATGGACATTGCCTCCCTGGGTATCAAATCCGTTCCCGTCAACTTCCTGACCCCCATTCCCGGCACCCCCTATGCGGACATGACACCGCTGGGGGAAGAAGAGCAATTGCGCATCGTGGCGCTGGTGCGCTTCATCATGCCGGACGGATTCGTCCGCATTGCCGCGGGACGGAACACCATGCGGGACCACGGCCGGAAAATCTTCATGTCCGGGGCCAACGCCGCCATCTCCGGAGACATGCTCACCACCTCCGGAGTAACGATCAGGGAGGATCTGGCCATGCTCGCGGAACTGGGCTATGAAGTCCGCATGAAATAAGCTTTCCCCGGCTTGCCATCCCTTCCCCTTCATCATGAATCACGCTGACTGGTCAAAAAAAGATCTGGAATACATCTGGCACCCCTGTTCCCAGATGAAGGATTATGAAACGCTGCCCCCCATCGTTATCGACCACGGCCGGGGGATCAGCCTGTACGACGTGGACGGCAAGCGCTACATGGACGTCGTCAGTTCCTGGTGGTGCAACCTGCTGGGCCATTGCCATCCCAAAATCAGCCAGGCCGTCAAGAACCAGCTTGATTCCCTGGAGCACGTCATCTTCGCCAACTTCTCGCACAAGCCCGCCATCACCCTGTGCGAGGAATTAATGAAAAAAATTCCGGTGGGACTCTGCAAATTCAATTTTTCCGACAACGGCTCGGCTTCCATCGAATCCGCCATGAAGATGAGCTTCCAATACCATTATCAGACGGGCAACCGCCGGAAAGTGCGCTTCATGTCGCTGAGCGACGGCTACCACGGGGAAACTCTGGGCGCCCTGTCTGTCGGCGGCCTGGACCTGTACTCGGAACTCTACAAGCCTCTTCTGCTGGACATCGTGCGCATTCCCGCCCCGGACTGCTACCGCTGTCCCAAAGGAAAAAAACGGGAATGCTGCCAGGCGGAATGCATTGATGCGGCGCGGGAAGTATTCGCCCGCCACGGTGAGGAATGCGCCGCCCTGCTGGTGGAACCCCTGCTCCAGGGATCGGCCGGCATGAGAATGTACCCGCCTTCCTATCTTGCCAAACTCCGCACCCTGTGTGATTCCTACGACGTCCATCTCATTGCGGATGAAATCGCCACGGGATTTGGCCGTACGGGCAGCATGTTCGCGTGCGACCAGGCGGGAATCACTCCGGACATCATGTGCATCTCCAAGGGGCTGACGGGCGGTTACATGCCCATGTCCATCGCCATCACTACGCAAAAAATCTACGATGCCTTTTATGCGGACTACCGGGAGGGGAAAGCCTTCATGCACAGCCACACTTATGCCGGCAACCCTCTGGGCTGTTCCGCCGCTCTGGCCGTTCTGAAAGTGCTGGATGAAGAACAAATCATTCCCCGTGCACGGGAAAAGGCCCCCTTCTTCCATCAATTGATCGTGGATGCCTTGGGAGATCATCCCCATGTGGGGGAAATCCGCCATCTGGGACTCGTCAACGCCATTGAACTGGTGGAAGACCGGGAAAGCAGGAAAAGCTTCCCCTCCGAACGCCGCCTGGGCTACCAAATTTACAAGGAAGCCCTCAAACAGGGACTGCTGCTCCGCCCGCTGGGCGACGTGCTGTACTTCAACCCGCCCCTCGTTATCTCTCCGGAAGAGATGCAGGAGGCTGTTTCCATCTGCGTCGGCTGCATCCGGAAAGTGCTGGGATAAACATTTTCCGCAGTAAAACAATATACCCGTCATTTTTTTTGAAGGAAAGATGAAACTTTTTTTCACGCACGGTGTTTGTTAAAATAACCTGTAAACCCTCCACACCGTCATGATACACTTCACCCCCCTGTATAAACGTCCGGCGCTTTCCGCGCTCATCCTCCTTGTCATGGGTTCCGGCTTTTGCCAGGCCCAGGAACTGCTTTCCGATTCCGCCAGAAAAGAAGCGGCGGAATGGCTCAAGGAAGTCAAAACCGGGCACCTGAACACCAGTTCGGCCCGTCTTCAAAAAGCCGTGGCTGCCCTGACGACGGCCATCGCCACGGAAAACGCCGCCATGAAACTCTACGTGGACGCCATGAAAGACCGATTCTTGAATCCCACCAGCATGATGTCCCGCATGCTGAACCGCGGCGGCGGCGGTTACCGGATGATGCGCATGCCCGCCATGAACGGCGGTAGAGGCGGCAGCAATGGCCGCAACGGCAGCAGCCAGAATGAAAGCCCCAGCTCCGCCTTCTCCAACTGGCGCAAGCAGAACACGGGCAACAATGTGGCTCCCGGCTTTAAAAAGGCCCTGCAGCTCCAGTGCAAATGGATGCTGCTCTGCCTGAAAAAAGCGGAGGCGGAAAAAAACGAGCGCGAAATCAACATTTCCCCCAGCGTGCTGTCCATGCTGGATGAAGTAGCCGCCAACGCCAAGGATGTGGGCGAACAGCTCGCCATGGTGGGCGGAGCCAGCGACGTCATCCGGACCTACCTGAACATCAGCGACTACCGGTCGGAAACCCTGCCGGACAACCTGATGGACCTCAACGGCATCTTCGACCGCGTGCTTCTGGTTCCCTACAAGGAAAACAAGGATGTGGAAAACTTCCGCAAGCTCTGGAACAAGCGCATCGGCCTGGAACTGGCTCTGCTGATGAACAACACCGCCAGCGACAAGAAAACGGCTGAAGTGGAAAAAGCCAACTTCCTGCTTAAAAGGCAGTGGGAACGGGAAAAAGCCTGCTTTGAACTCGGCGACCAGGTTGCTTCTCTGGACAAGATGAAGAGCCTGCTTCCCGGCATCAAGGACCCCAACGACAAGCAACGGGCCATCCGGGACCTGGAATACCTGCTCCTGAGCCCGGCGGAGAAGGAAAAACTCCGTGAAGACCGCACCGCCCGCCGGCAGCCGGGAGGTCCGCCGCGCTTTTAAAGGAGCCTTGCAGGTTACCCTTTTTTCATCCCCCGGTCCGTCAACCGGGGGATTTTTGTTATCCGGACCGAGCTCCTCCCTATAAAACCGGAGGCCGTTCCCTGCCGTCCCTGCCAGGCTGGAACCAGGTCTTGCGCAGGCGGTAAATGCGCACTCCTTCAATATTTTCATCCAGGTGCCACGCCGTGCGGATGCCGTGGTGTTCCCATATGTGGCGGCAAAGCATCGTAAAAAACTTCCTGTCCATATCGGAAAGGTCTCCCTGGGGCGTCAGGCAGACGATATAAACGTTGTCCCGGCAAAGATTCAGGGCGGTCTGTCCATTCCAGCCCATTTCCTGCAACTTCTTCTGCACGGGCTTCAGCGGAAAATTCCATCCGCCCAGCGTCACCACGTTTTTCCGGGAACAGCTCCACGCCTTGCGGAAAACGGACTGCCCGGGAGCCAGGTCATCAATAGTGCCGCCGGACATCTGCACACAAAACAGGGAATCCGGCTCCCGGTCCACCCGTTCGCACAGCAGGCGCCCCGCCTCCGGGGAAAACGACTCCATATTGGCCTCCCAAACGGCGGCGCACGCCTGGGAAAGAGAGACGGCAAACGCGCAGAACATGGGCAAGCTGCCCGTCAAAGCCCCCTTCCCCGTCCATTTGACGTGGACGGCCTGGAAATACTCCGGCCTGAGCAGGCATAACCCGGCAATCAGGAATGTGGGATACACCACCCGGAAATACAGGCGGTCTATGCTGGCCATGTACAACAAAACCAGCACCAAAAGGCCGCCCACACAACACAGGAGCGCCGGAGAATCCCCGCGGCGAAAGGAGGCGCGGCAGGCCAGTCCAAACAAAATCCAGCAGGGCAGAAGGTCCACGATGGAATCCCAGGAAAACAAATGCAGGGCCTTCTCTCCGCGAATCCACATTCTGGGCCAGAAATCGTTCCCGTCCCGCGCCAGCCTGAGTCTTCTCAAATAGTCGGTGTTGAACACCTCCATATCGCAATTCGTGAACATCTGCACCATCTTGATGTCGTTGGCAAACACCCCGTAGGAAGCACATTCGTACTCGTCCTCCGAACGGATGGGAGACGTATCGGACAACAAGGCGCGGGCCTCGTTCCAGGCAGCCACGTCACATCCCTCAAACACGCTGCGGTGGGCATGCCTGTTGTATCCGTTCAAGCCGTAGGAAAAGGCAAACACGCATGCCAGGGCTCCCCAGAGGCGTCCCCGGGAACGAAGCTTTTCCCAGGAGGGCCGGAACCCGTCCATGCTCCCCGCTGCCAACACCGCCCCGAAAAAGGCATCGCACACCAGGGCGGCATCCAGCCGGATCATGCTCCCCAAAACACATAAAAAGACGCCCGCAACCAGCTTCCACCAGGATGAAGAACCATGCTTCAGGCAGGTAAGCACCCCGGTAAAACCCACGAGAAACGCAGCATGGCTGAACTGAAGGGCGGCATAAAAGCCAGGCATAATCAATAGCCATACCAGCAGCAGCACAAGCGTCGTGAAATCATAGCTGCGCGCCTTGCGGGCATGCGCCGTAAGCATCGTGAAAATGGCGGCTCCGCTGGACAGCGTAGCAACGGCCAGAAACACCGGCCAGACGGACAATCCGCCCAGAACGGGGGCGATCATTAGAAGAAACCTCGTCAGCAGGGGATTGACGAAAATGACGTGCGCATCGGCATAGGAAGGATCGCCCCAGCCATCCAGTACGGAGGCGATCACCAAATCGTCATTGGACTGGTAGGCAACGCCGACAATACTCCAGGCAAGAACCAGCAGGATAATATTGAACCATACCGGATGAAGCAGGGGCAAAAGCGATATCCATCTCCAGACCTGTTTCATCATAAGCAAATTCCCTGACTGCCCGGCCATGGTTCCCGGCCGGGGCACGCATACTAGAAACGGGAAAAACGAAAGTCAAGAGCTGTATCCATTTCATTCCCGGCCTTCCGGCCATAAATGTCCCCCGGCGCTTCAACGGTTCAGGCACACAATAATGCCGATAATGATCAGCAGGTTTCCGGCCACTTTGCGCAGCGTCACCGGCTTTCCGAAAAAAAAGCGGTCAAAAAAAAGAATATACACGTAGGCGGAACACTCCAACACGTTCACCGTCACCATCGGCAAATGGGAAAGGCAGTAAAACGTAAGCAGGCTGCACCCAAAAAAAATGGCATACGCAGACACGGTAGCCCGGTTTACGAAATAAGAAAGGCCGGACAACCGGTCATTCATGGCGGACTTCTTTAAAATCACCTGGGAACAGGACGCCATAAAGACGGAAAACAGGGTCAGGCCGATATAAAATCCCTCATTCATGATGCGTCCTCCTCCGTGGATACCAGAATAATTCCACCGATGATCATGGCCGCGCCCAGAGCCAGCGTCCAGGAAAGGGCTTCCCCCAGACACAGCCATGCCAGCAGAATGCCCCAGATCACGACTGAGGAGCGGTTGGCGTACGCCACGCCCAGATTAAACCTCTTCAGCATGACTTGCCATCCTATGGCGTAAATGCCCAGCAGCAGCAGCACGCCGCACAGCAGGACATACCTGTGCCAGTCCATCCAGCCATAGGGAGCGGCCATACGCCCCATCATCGTGTTGAAGGCATAGACAATGAAAAGAAGATGTAAAACCAGATAATTAATCATGAAAGAGAGAAAAAGGAAACGGCCGGGAAGTTACTCGTAACGCCGGGCCACGATCACGGAAGGCCTGTGCTTGGTCTCCTTGTAAATTTTGGAAATATAGATGCCGATGACGCCCAGGCTCATCAGAATAAAGCCGCCGACCAGCCAGACAGAGGCCACGGAAGACGCCCAGCCCGTCGGCGCCACGTTGTACAGGAGCTGCCGCCCCAGAATCCATGCCACATACAGCATGGCGACCAAAGTCACCGCCAACCCGAAATAGGAAATATACACCAGGGGCTTGGCACTGTAGGAAACCACGGAATTCACTGCCAGCGCCATCTTCTTGCGAAACGTATAAGTCGTAGGGGAGGAGGAAGCCTTCTTCACCGTGCACGGCACCTGCCGGAATCCGGTGGCAACGCACAGGCCGAAAAAGAAGGGTTCCCTGTCTTGGAACTTCAGCATCTCACGCACAAACTGCGCGCTCATCAGGCGCGCGGTTACCATATTCTTTGTGATCTGCTGGTCGGAAAGCAGGTTGAACAGGGTATAAAACAACTCGCCGGACACGGCCTCAAAAAAGCCGCCTTTCCTTCTCTCCTGCACGCCATACACCACATCCGCCCCAGTATCGTCCATCTTCCTGGAAAAATCCTCCAGCCATTCGGGCGACTCCTCCAGATCGCTGTCAATCAGAAATACCCTCTCCCCGCGCGCTTCCTCGCAGGCCACGTACATGGCCAGATGATGCCCGAAGTTGCGGGACAAATCCACCACGCGCACCCTCCGGTCCTTCTCCCGCTCCGCCAGAGCCCGTTCCAGCCCGTCCCTGGGGCAGCCGTCGTTCACCAGCACCACTTCCGTCCGGTCCGGATCGTAACCAGCCGCACAGGCAGCGGAAAAACAGCGGGAGCAGAACTCCGCCAAGTACCCCCCCGTGCAATACACCGTAGCCGCAATGGACAATTGAATCTGCGGATCAGTCATAAATCTTTCACGTACATCAGAACACGTTTTCTTTCCCCATTCTTGACGCATTCCCCCGTATCTTCCGGGGAGAACTTAAACCTCATGCGTTCATGAAAATGGACGGACTTGGCGTTATCCTCCAGAATCCTGGCGCACAGGCGTTTCAAACCCAGATCTTTTGCGGCAACATCCATCATCCCTTCATAGGCAAAGGAAGCGGGCCGCAATTCCTGAAAATCCCGGTTGTAAATATAAATACCGATCTCGCCCTGGCGGGACTCCCGGTCAAACCACGGCAGATACACCAGGCCGAGCGGAACCTGGTGCGCATAAATCACGCAGGCGCAGGCATTCTCGCCGCGGACGTTTTTCTCCAGCCATGCGCTGTGCTGTTCTTCCGTTACCTGGTCCAGCAGAAAAAAGGGGCTGACCATATCGGAATTGCGCCATACGCGGAGTTGTGCGCGCATGGCTTCGTCCACATCGGACACGTTAACCAAACGCAGTCTCATGATTCCGCCGCTCCTTCCACGCCAAAACCGGCTTTCAGCACGCGACGGCAGCCCTCCGCGCCCAAATCATAATACAAAGGCAGCCTGAGCAGGGTATCGCTGGTGCGGTCCGTGCAGGCCATGCTGCCGGCGGTACGCCCGAATTTCACGCCTGCCGGAGCGGAATGAAGCGGAATATAGTGGAACACGGCCTTGATGCCCTCCTCCGCCAGTTTGCCGATCAGACTGGTGCGCTCCTCCAGGGAATTGAGCAGAACGTAATACATATGGGCGTTATGCACGCAATCCGCCGGAACGCAGGGGCGTTTCAGCACACCGGCCTTCTCCAGAGGCTCCAGGGCCTGATGGTACATGTTCCACCATTTCCGCCGCTCTCCGTTGATCTCCTTCCCATGTTCCAGCTGGGCATATAAATAGGCGGCCGTCATCTCTCCGGGAAGATAGGAGGACCCTACGTCCACCCAGGTGTACTTGTCCACCTGCCCCCGGAAAAACTTGGAACGGTTCGTTCCCTTCTCCCGGATAATCTCCGCACGCTCCATGAATGCGGGATCATTCACCAGCAGGGCTCCCCCCTCGCCGCAAATGACGTTTTTGGTCTCGTGGAAACTGTAGCACCCCAAATGCCCGATAGACCCCAGCTTGCGCCCCTTGTAGGAGGAGCCCACGCCCTGGGCCGCATCTTCAATCACGTACAGATGATACCTGCGAGCGATATTCATGATGGTATCCATCTCGCACGCCACGCCCGCGTAGTGAACCACGCAAATGGCCCGCGTCCGCTCCGTAATGGCCGCTTCAATCAGCGTCTCGTCAATATTCTGGGTATCCGGCCTGATATCCACGAACACCGGCACCGCGCCGCGCAGAACGAAGGCGTTTGCGGTGGACACAAATGTATAGGAGGGCATGATGATCTCGTCTCCGGGTCTGCAGTCAATCAACAGGGCGGCCATTTCCAGGGCGGCGGTTCCGGAATGGACGAGAAGCGCTTTTTTGGCGCCTGTGCGCTCTACGAGTAACTCATGGCACTTCCGGGTGTATTTGCCGTCTCCGGACAAATGGGCGCAATGAATGGCGTCCCGAATATAATCCAGCTCGGGACCGTGCTCATGAGGTTGGTTGAAAGGAATATTCATGGCTCCAAAAGAAACCTGCGGGCAGGCCGCCCATGCGGGCATCTCAACCCCAGGACGGACGGCTCCGTCCGCATGAAGCAGACCCTACTATGGATGAAGGACTGAAAACAAGCCTATACCTTGATGAACGTCCGGTTTTTATACAGATAATACAGGACGCTCCAGATCAGGCCGTAATTGCACAAATAAAAAACGAACTGCCGCCCGTCGCCGAAACACTCGCTGAATCCGGTAAAAAGCACACGCGAAAAATTGCGCGTGGGCGGGCACACCTCCGTCCACATGTACACGAAAATGGCATTGCTCCCTATAACGGAGAAAAAGAACGTCAGCCAGTTAAGCCTCAGAACATCCGTCAGCACGTAAAACAGGGCCAGAAGCAGATAGCACCAGCCGGCGGCCCACAAAACCATGGAACTGGTGAACAACTTCTTGATCATGGGGAAATCAAGGCTCCAGAAATACCCCAGCGCCAGACAACCCAGCCCGGCGGCAGCCAGACAGAGCAGCTTTTTTCCGTGCCCCTGGACGAGCTTTAACATCTGGCCGCCCAGCAATCCGAGCATGGTCATGGCCCCAAAACCGAACTGCCCCAGAATCCACGCGTAATTCGTGCCGTCCTGCCAGGAGCCCATCAGGTACTTGTCCACCAGCAGGGCTACATTCCTGTCGGGTTCCAGAACTCCCGCCGCGCACGACCCAACGGCAGGATCGGAGAAAGGAACAAACTTCATCACCAGCCAGTAGGCGGCCAGCAGAATGGCCGTGGCCGCCACCTGCCAGCGTATGGACAAATTCAGCAGGCAGATGGCCGCAATCAGATAGCCTGAACCAATGGCCTGAAGAGTATTGCAGTACAGGGACATCTTGTCCGGCTCAAAACTCAGCAGGTTGCCCTGCACCACCATTCCCAGCAAAAACAGCGCCACCACCCGTTTAATTACCTTGAAATAAATCTTCCATACGGGTTCCGAACCGATGCGCCGGCCAAAGGAAAACGGCATGGCCGTACCCACAATGAACAGGAAAAGCGGCATCACCAGGTCCCAGGCCGCAAACCCCTCCCACTGGACGTGCGCGGCATGTTTCAGTAGCCATGCGGGGCTCTTCTCATAAAACAGGTTGATGCCGGCGACGACAAGAGCCAGCCCCCCGGTTAAAAAAAACATGTCGAAACCTCGCAGTGCATCAATGGCGGCGATCCTCTGCGGCCGGGTATCAGGTGCTGAATCCATGGCAATATTCCCAATACGGAAATCGGGCGTCCAATCTTTCCCTCTTCCGGAAAGAAAAAACGGCTTTCTCTTTTCCCGTTTTCCGCGGAAGCCGACCAACTCCGTCATGATCTCCTTGCACGTATCCTTTCCGGAAACAAACGTGGTACAATAAATCACACATGACCATGGGGAATGAACAAGCCGGCGGACCATCCTGTTTCCGGGAGATAGAAGCCTATGCCCGTTTGAAACTGGATGAATACGGGCTGCATGACTGGCAATTCGGGTGGGACCGAGCACGGAGGAGGCTGGGCGTATGCCGCCTTCAGGAAAAAAGCATTACTCTTTCCATCCATTTCGTCCGTGCCAACCTGGAGGCGCCTCATGAAATCCAGGACACCGTCCTGCATGAAATAGCCCATGCCCTGGCGTGGGTCCGCCATGGGGAACGGACCCATGGCCCGTTGTGGAAACGCATCTGCCGGGAAATAGGAGCCGTTCCGCGCGCCGCGGCCAGACAGGACGCCATCCGCGTCACTACGTACAAATACATTCTTCGTCTGAAAACAACGGGAGAAATCGTGGCCAAATACCATCGCCGCCCCGCCTTCGCCAAACACCTCAAGCGCCTGGCGCTGAAAAACCGCCCGGAAACGCTGGGGCAACTGGCTTTGGAACCTTATGAAAACGAGTAAGCCCAGCCAGGGGATAAAAGGCCTCAAGCCGGGTATATTCGCCTGGGGGTTCCGGCTTTGCAGATTCCCCACTTCTTTAATGATTACCTCCCTGATAACAAGGACGGCATTGGGGTTGATGGCTGCCGTCAGCGGAAAACGATCATTCCGTATCTTTTTAGAATAATCCTGCATGCAAGGAAGACCAAACCATTCATGATGATTCATTCTTTCCACTTCAGCCAAGAGAACCGCATGGTATAAATGGTTCCTGTCGGCCTTGAACAATGCCTGAATCGTTTCATTAAGCAGAACGCCTTTGAACATCAGGGAAATTTCCCTGGAATGCTCCGCCGTAGTCTTCTCATCCGTGCATGCCTGCAATACAAGAATACCGTTCCTTGTCACATCCTCTTGATCACGGGCCACAGCCTCTCCGTGGCATGTCGCAACGGCGCATAAAACAGGGGGTATATATGGCAGAATCATCCTGATGTTAAAAGGCTGCATGCTCTTCAGATGCGGCATTCATTCACATGCCCACTTCCGCTATTCATCCAATTTTCTTTCAACTTCATTTTTTCAAAATCTCCATAACCCTTTTCTTCTTATCCTTCCCTACTCTGCTCTCCATCCCCCGGTTTTTACCCAGCTTCATAAAATAATAAAGGACCTCTTCCAAATCGGAATCCACCCGATTCGCATTCCGCCAGGAAGAGGACGCTGAAAGACGAATGAAATCCCCGCATCCGTTCTTCCATTGCTCCGCAAAAGCTTTGTCTTCCTTTCCGTTACCCGGCCCATGCCAGCGCAATGCCCAGGCATCCTTCTTCGTTGCCAGGCTCTTCCATTCCTCTTCAGACAACTTGACCCGGGCCCTGCTGATATACCCCAGACGGAAGACCATGACGGCTACAGCCTCTGCGTCCATATCCTTCCATCCCTTCTTTCTCCTCATCCTGTTATAATCCGCCACGGACTCTTTCCAGCTTTTTTCCGGCAACATATTATGCAAACAAACGTAGGCAAAATGCGGCGCACTCGTACTCTCCTCTCCTCCGGATACCTTCCAATTCACGGAAGCAAAATCGACTCTGGACTCCGTCATGTTGAGGCCCTGGGCATCCACCGTCATCCGGCCGTTTCCTCCTTTGGCCGCCTTTCTCTCCTCCACCCACATCCTGCTCAGACCGCTTCCGCCTTCCGGAAACAGCAGGAGCCAGATATCCTCATTCTTCAGAGTTCCCGGCAATGTCAGATATTCCATTCCAAAAGACTCCTTCTCCACAACACCCTTCCATTTTTCTGGCTTCGGCCCCTTCTCAATCCGCTCAATCAGCTCCAGCAGCCTTTCCCCCTGCATTGCCAGCCATAACTGTTCATCCTGGCCAAGCACTCCAAAAAGGGCTGAATCATGCAGCAGCAGGCATAAATACTCCCACGCCTGGACAACGGTCATACTGCACATGCCGGTATTGAATCCGTGGAATTCTCCTCCAAGCCTGCCGGCCGCCACAAGGACATCCTGCCCCATCATATCATTGTCATATTGCGGATTGCACGCGGCGCATATGCTCCATGAAGCGTCAAGACCGGGTTGATCATAAAACCGGCCGAGAGCCTTGTACAACGACTCAACAACCGCACTCAACTCCCTCTCCAAAGGAACATGGCGGAATTCCATCCCCCTCCATGAATTCAACAACCTGAGATCAAGATTCTTGAAAGACGGACTTTCCCCATATCCGGTAAAAAACCTGTAAACTTCAGGAAAGTAAACAGGTTGGGCCGCCTTCAAGACATTCTCCCTGTTGATGGCCCACATCCTTATTCCTCCGTCGCAGACATCCTCAGGCACTTGCAGCCAGATAAAGTCGTCTTCTTCCAGCCCGGTAATTTCAGACAACATTTCCGTCATTCGTTGCACTTCTCGCCCGGCAGGCCTGAGAACTGAGGGAGCTTTCAGAAGTTCCCACCAATCCTTATCAACTTTACTATTCTTTTCCAATGGAGAAGCCATCTCCCCTGTAAAAAAGACAGCTGATACAGAGGCAAGAAAGACAAATTTCCAATTTCTTTTCATTGTTCGGCAAAGGGTTGACTATGTTACCCTCCCGAAAATTCCGCGCAGAACACAATTACATCATGACAGACTCTTTCCAAACAAAAGAATTGTTGAATATAAAAAAGATAATAAATGGAGGGAGTTTGAATATTTATAGAAAAGAAAAAATACGTAAAGAAGTAGAAATTGTTACAAATTTGAATTTATTGGATAGATTTTTAAATATCAAAATATTATCGCAATAACCCTTTGCAGAATTTATTAATTTTTCGATTCATCATCCCAAGTTCGTTCAATAAAATTTTCTAAATCAGATCTTTTGGACAGTTCTTTTTCTGCAAATTTTAGTATTTTTTCATAATTCCCAGGATAGAACCAAGATCGATTAGCTGTAAACGGAGTTACATGCTCAAGTTTCACATCTCCATTTTCCAGAAGTTTAACTATTTCCGACATGTTGGGACACACGTCAAAATCTTCGCGTTCTAAAAAATAACCTAACTTTTTCATCCAAAAAATTGTTGTGCGAGAATAATCAATTGGAAAAGTAGGATCCATTTTATAACAGAAGGCATCTGAAAATAAAGCCATTTTGTAAGTATCAATTAAATGTTTTTTGTCCAAAACATTCTCATCTAAATATTTTTTTGATATATATGGTTCCACTCTATTTTTACTGCCTGGCGTCATTTGTATTAAAGCAGTTAATGCAGCTTCTCTCCATAGACTTGCATTAAAATTAGATAGGCTACTAGAATTATCTTCTATTACATCCAGATATTCATACTTTTTTTCTATATTTTTTTCTCCAAAAATATATCCAATACAAAAAATCAAACAAAAGATTATTGGAATCAACAAAATAATAATAATTTTTTTAAAAATATTTACTCTCATAAATTTATTTAGTTTTACAGAAATCATCACATTCTTTTTTTCTAGGATTTACTATTTTAACCACTTCTTGATCAATATATTTTTCAAGACCTTTAATAAATTTTTCAGGATTTTTTGCAGGTCCGAGAAATCCAAAAGAATGTTTCCCATCATACTCAGGAACATGTTTAGGAAGAATTATGAAACTCCTGGTCCGCATTTCTTTTTCACTGCAAAAAAATCCCAAAAAACCATCATCGCATTTACATGATAATGAAACAAAAATTCTAATTTGATCTCCGGCAGGAAGTCCCATGGTACTCATAAGTTTTGCCGTATGCTTTAAAAAATCATATAAACTTAATATTTTACTAATACTTCCCTTTGTATATTTTTTTGCTGTTTTTACAGCATCATCCACTCGACTTACTGTCAAATAAGTTCCATATGCTTCACTTTTGATAAAGACTTCATATGAAAATTTAGACGCAGCAAGCCCCAATTGATCAAATGAAAAATTTAAGTTATTCTTCACAAAGCTATACAAATTCCATCCTTCTAATTCAGAAATCGGGTCTCTATTGATCCATCTTCCGTCATGGGGATTGAAATGCCGGTAAGTGTAGTAGATAAGCCCCAACTCATCGTCCATGTACTCGGAGGAAAACCGGAACTTACTGTTCTGGGCCATATCCCCTTCCATTGCCAAGAGTTCTCCGAAGGGGGCATACTCATAGCGAGCCCTCTGTGTCTGCTGTTCGTCAAAAATGGAAGTGACGTTTTTCAGCCCATCATGCGTGAAGTAGAAATGTTCTCCCATTTCCGTTGCGCTTTCCTTCCAGAATGTCATCATCAAGATGCGTGTAGCCTCCGGTTCCGTTGGATCCCAAAGATAGCTCTTTACCAGAACAGGCCGGGGATGCATCAGGTCCAGTTCAGCCACTTCCAAGTAGCTGTCGTAGAGATAATAAGAGTGTCTGACAGCCTTCCCATTGACGAGCACCTTCTTTCGAAAGCGTCGTCCCATGTAGTCATAGTCACAAACGACAGCACTACAGCCGTCTTCACTGGTGAAAGAGACAGGCCTGTCATTGGCATCATAACAAACATTCCAGATTCCTGTAGAGGTTTTAATCCTGGTCTGATTACCGTCTGCATCATAGACAGGCTGGAAGGGAGTTCCTGCTCTGACGATGTTCGTATACTGGTTGAGCTGATTGGTTCCGTAAAATATTTCCTCTTCCAGTTCCTGGGCATTTTTGCGGTTGCCGATGTTGTCGTACTGGTAGGCAAAGTTGCCTCTTTGCTGGAGCTCATCATTGATAAGTTCACTTCTACTATTATAAGTGAAGTACCTTGTTATTGTCGGTGTAGCGGTATCCCAGGAATCCCGGCGCTGGGTGGGGCGCATCAGGTTATCGTATTGATAGGCATCTCCGGCCAACATGTTGCCAGTCCCGGCATCCTCATAGCTGATGGAGGCCAGGAGGTTGAGCCTGGAATGGTAAGTATTCTTGCGGACCATGCCGTTGGGATAGGATAATTGCTTGAGGAAGCCGTTGGTTTCGTCATACTCCCACGTAAAAGGAGTATCCAAGCCTTCCATATTCATCCCCATCATGGCACCTTGATGGCCATAGTCAAGATGAGAGTGCTGCACGGTACGCGTGCCCAGCATAAGACGGTATCCGCAGGGACGCCCGAAGGAGTCGTACCCTGGCTGGAGACAGCTTTCTACGATCCCAAAAGATGTATCCTGAATCATCTTACCATAAATATCATAAATGAGCTCCCTACGACCGGAGGCATCCGAGACAGCAACCATTTCTCCCAAATGGTTGTAGGTAAAATTCCAATCCGGAGTACTATCACTATGAGTGACCGAAACAAGCTCTCCGGTAAGGGGGACATAGGTATAATTGGTAGTAATACCGCGAGCCTTAGTGAGAGTCTTTAGACGGTTGAGCTTGTCGTAGGTTCTGGAGATGCAGGAGCCGTCGGAATAGGTCTTTTTAAGTTCCAGTCCTGTAGCATCATCGTAAAGCCACGCGGTGGTATCTCCATCGGTACGACTTGTAGGATCGGTGGTGATGTCTTTTTCATCCACCCTGAACGTGGTCAGAGCAATCATGTGATTACTCTCATCATAAGCGAAGCAAGCAGGCTGAATGGCAGTGCCGTATTCAGCTGTTTTCCGGCCGCGGATATCGTAGGAATAGCAGGTGGTGCCTCCCAAAGCATCCGTGATACAGGCTGGCGCATCACAGCAAGGAAGATAGACGGTGGTGGTGGTGTTGCCCGCTGGATCGGTGACTTTGATGGAGCGTCCGGCCAAGTCGCTTTCGGTGGTAGTGATATTTTTGCGAGCATCGGTTCGCTTCAGGATTATTCCTGTGGAGGCATAGGACCGTTCCTGTGAAGAGTGGATTCCTGCATAATTGGTTTGGCTTATGGTAAATCCATCCACTACAAGGGATTCGGCGACGATATCCGAAGTGGGAATGCGACTGAGCTGGGTACGCTTGGAGGGAGCCGTGTATTCCGTCCACTGGATGCTTTGCTGGCTGTAAACGTCAGTGGCAATGGTTTTGCTTTCCAGTACAGGGTCCAGCTGAGAAACCATGGTTTCGGTAGTCTGTGTGAGAGGCAGTCCTTCGGTATTGTAGGTTGTAGAGGTTTGTACCTGATAAATGCCATCCTCCCGTATCTGGTAGCATGTGGAGCTTTCCGATATCCTGTTTTTAGCGGCATCTTCGGGATGAAGCTCGTCCAGAAGGACGGTTTGCCTCACGATGCTGCCCAATTCACTGTAGTCGGTTGCTGTGGGAGCCATGTCTTCTGCTTGAGAGCGGACAAGCTGTCCCTTATCGTTGTAGGTGTTTCGGGTGGCAATGAAACCTTCCAAAGTATTGGGTTGTTCCTGTCGGATAGTTTGACCGAAACCGTTTTCCAGGTAGCGTAACAGAACCACTCCCTGGGACAGGGTGGTGGTAAGAATGCCCTCCTGTGTCAACTCAAGCTGGGTTTCCATTTCCCGCTGTCCGGTTCCCGTCTGGAGGAGAATGGTGCCATCATAATAAGTTTTGGTAATCAAGGTAGCTCCTGAAGGAGTGATTACAGTGGTGGTAAGCTGATTGTCACTGTATTGGGTCCTGGTCACACGTCCAAGAATATCCGTGGTAGAAATGGTTCTTCCCACGTTATCGTATTGGGTACTTTCAACCGTCGTCAGAGCGCCGACATCCTTTCGTGTGGAAATAATCCTTCCTGCGGCATCATAAATGTAGCTGGTGATAGTTTCGGGAGTGGTTTCCGTGGCGGAACGAATAGTTTCCACCAGTTGTTTGGCCGAGTTGTAACCGTAGCTGGTAACCACTCCGTCTTCATCGGTTTCCCTCAGAGGCCCACAGCACATCCACTCCGTCGTGCTGGTTCTGCCATTACCTCTTGTAGTTTTGGCAAGTTTGAGCTCGGCATCGTATTGGTAGTCTTCGGAAGAAATCAGAGACCAATTTTCACCTGTATGAACATACTGTTCTTGTCTGGTAATTGTACCGTTCTCAGCAATGTACTCAACACTCCGGGTACTTTGACCGGGAACAATGCTCCCGTTTGCCTGGACGGTTGTCGTTACCTTGTGGATGGCTCCGTATTCTGAAGAGGCTTCATAGGTATAAATGGTCTGAACGCCGTTGATGCCCTGGCTCATCTTCTGTCTCCCCCGGGCATAGGGATACTGAGCTGCTTCCCCATAAGTTTCCGAGACGCTTGTGTGAACCTGGTCGGAGCCCAAAGCCGTTTCTGTTATTGTCGTTTGGTTCACCTGAGGAGTGTCTTCATACGTGTAGACTTTTGTCCTCAGGACGGTTTCCGTCCCATCCTCAGCAATGATTACCTCTCTTTCCGTTGCCGGCCTGAAATCATTGAAGCGCAGGTCGGCGTAGGTGGTACGTGTTCCTTTCTCCCCTCCGCCTGCCCACGGCGTTGCTTGCAGAATGACGCGTCCCTGGTCGTCGTACTCGTAGCGCGTGTAGCCTCCGTCGGGCTGGATTTCCAGAGATACCCGGAACTGGTCGTTATACGTGTAGAGTGTCGTTTGGGCCAGGGGAGTATTGTAGCCTTCCGTCCTGCTGATGGTCAGCCAGCCGCCGTCCGTGCTCTTCTGGACGGTGCGGACGCAGGATACGGGTGTTTCCTCGTTGATCTTGCGGTAGCTCTCAATCATCTCCCACTTGCCCCCGGGCAGGAAATTGCGCTCAATCCGCCGTACGATGCGCTCGTCCCCTTCACCCTGGGTGATGGTTACATTGTTGCCTTCCACTTTCCGTTCTGTATGGAAGGCGGCCATGCCCTGCCTCTGCTCGGTGATGAGCATCACGGGTGCTCCATCCTTGAGAGTATTTTCATAGCTGACCGTCTTGTAGGGAGTCCCGGAAGCAGTTACGCTCCGGGCGGTTTTGTTCACCTGGGAGGGGGAGTACCACTCCAGGGTGAGCTTGTTGCCCTCAGGCACTGCCTGGAGAAGACCCTGCGACTGGGACCAGATGCTCTGGATGGCGCCGGTGGAGGGATGGCGGTTGACCTGGAGTTTGGCAGCATAGGCTTCCGCCGTGGTTTCCACCCCGGAAGAAGAAATCAGGGAAACAACCTTGCCGGTGGAAGCCGAGAAGCGCAGGGTGCTTCCATTGCTCTGGACCATGTCCAGATAAATGGGATTTCCGTCCGTACAGGGAGACTTGTCCTGGTTGAGCAGCCGGACCCTGTAGTTGAGCTTGCGAGAACCTCCGGAAACGGGAGCGTCGGCGCTTCCGGCGGCGGCATGGAAAGAGATGGAGCTGCCGGTGGGGCGCTTGACAGTTGCCTGGCGGGAAGCGGAGTCCCAGGAGCAGGTCCATTCGAGGGGATGCTTGTAGCGCAGTCCAATGGAGCATTGAGGATTGGCCCGGAAACTGAAGGTGGCAAAGGTAGCAGCACCGCCTCCTTCTCCCCCACCTCCGGAGTTTCCTCCGCCGACTTCCAGCATGCCTTCACAGTCGTCGGCATCATCCGGGTTGCCGCCGAAGGAGTGGCCTCCGGCAGAGTTGGGTCCTCCATTCTTGTCACACTCGGATTGAGCGCTTTCTTCCTCGCATTTGCAGGAACAGGGGCACGGGCAGCCTTCTTCTTCCGGTCCGCTGGAAGAGGAAGAGGAATTGCTGCTGGAGCTGGAACTGGAACTGGAACTGGAACTGGAACTGGAACTGGAACTGGAGCTGGAGCTGGAACTGGAGCTGGAGCTGGAACTGCTTGACTTGGGATCAAACTCAAAATCAAACCCTCCTCCTTCCGAAGAACTGCTTGAAGTACCCTCATCCTCTTCATCCCGATAAAGATTGACCAGGGTGATAACTTCCTCCCCTTCCTTGTCCGGAGGAGTTACATTGGGATTGAGGTAGGAATTGATATCGGGCACCTCCGCCTTGTCGGAAAGAACGGCAATGCAGAACTCCTGTCCGGAGCCCAGGGCGGGGTGGTATTCATGGACGATTTGGCACCAGTAATACCCCTGTTCGAGCACGACGCTCTCCGGCTTCACGGAAAGGTCCTTTGCTTCGCTGGTCAGTTCCACATTCTTGAAGGGAATGGAGAGGGAGATGGAGAGGAATCGGCGTCCAGGGAGAGGAAATAGGTACCGCGTTTCATGATCTTGAGGTACCCGGTCCATTCATGGCGAGTGTCATCGGAAGCGGAGCGAGGGGAGATGAGAACGGGGCGGTGATGCCGTTGACGTAGAAGTCGGCCTGCGGGAGGCCGTTGGCGAACATGGGAACGAAGGGATAACGAGGTTCCAGGGTAATTTGGGTATTATTCATTGTCTTGTAAATCAGGATTGTTAAGTGATTTGCAGACAATGTAGAACTACCGGTCGCCCAAATGAAAGACGCCTGATACGTTAAGAACTCATTTCATTTTTGAAATGGAAGGCAATACTCAGAAAAAAGAACTTATTCCTTCCAATAAATTTTCTAGAAATACCGAAATTAAAATAAAAATTACGTTGGAATCACCGCCTTAATTACAGTCGATTACCAGAACAGGAATTTTTTCCATTTAAAAAATCCGATTCCTGAAAAAGAGAAATCAGGGAATACCTGCCTCCGCTACTCTTCCTCCACGGGCTTTGCCGAAGAGTTCAGGGCGCACTGGCGGACATAATCATAAATCTTTGGGTCGCTATCTCCCGCGGCCCAGACTACGCGCAGGAAATCGGCGGGATGAATGTGGCCGTGGTCCCGGAAAAAACGGCGGTCGTTTTCACAGCAGTAAATGATATCGTCTCCCATGGACCCGGCCAGCTTGGCTCTCGCCTTGGCAATCAGGCGCGGCAGGTAGGGAAGGCCGCTGAGCTCATCTCCAAATCCGGGCAGATCATACCCGATCACGGGTTTTCCCTGGTAAAACTGGCCATGCTGGATAATCAGGAAAAAATCCCGGCGCGCCGCGGCTATCAACAGTACCGTCGTAGGAGACGGAGCTCCCGTGCGGGCATAGGATTCCACAAAGTCAAACAATTCCCTCGTGCGGCAGCCGATGGAAGACAGAAACATGATTTCCTGGTCCGTGAAGAAGCCGTCCACATTCCGGTGGCCTTCATGGTAGCGCCCCACCGCTTCGCGGAAAAGGTCGTAAAACGTATCGTTCCAATCTTCCTCCATCACCGTCCGGGGGTTCTGTGCTTGCGTTTGAAATTCAGCATCATGATCTGCTTGGTCAGGCTGGCCTCAAACCGCGCCTGTTCCTCGCGGGACATTTCAGAACGGGCCTTCAGTACTTCCTGCGCCTCCTCAATGGCGCGCTCCACGCTGCTTTCATCAATCTGGGAGGAGTCCAGAGCCAGGTCCGTCACCATGAGTACATGGTCGTCGTTGATCTGCACAAATCCGGTTCCCACCACCATGCTTTCCTCCGGTCCGTCCACAGGCTTGTAGCGGAGTTCCCCCGGTTCCAGGGAAGTGATCATGGCCGTGTGGTGGTCCAGCACCCCCATTTCACCAAGGCTGCCGGGCAGGTACACATACTCCACATTGGCGGAGACCACCACTTCATCCGGGGTAATGACTTTGAACTCCATGCTCATGGTACGGAACGATCGGGAAAAGGGTTATTTGGCCTCCTTGAGAACGTCTTCTATGCTGCCGCGCATGAAGAAGGCGTCTTCCGAGACCATGTCCAGCTTGCCTTCCAGAATCTCCTTGAACCCGCGGACCGTTTCGGACACGGGCACATAGGCTCCGGGAATGCTGGAGAAGACTTCCGCCACATGGAAGGGCTGGGTCAGGAAGCGCTGGATCTTGCGGGCCCGGCTGACGATGAGCTTGTCTTCTTCGGAAAGCTCGTCCATGCCCAGAATGGCGATCATGTCCTGAAGGTCCTTGTAGCGCTGCAGGACCATCTGCACGCCACGCGCCACCTGGTAGTGCTCCTCGCCCACGGTTTCCGGGGCCAGCGCCTTGGAGGTGGAGGACAGCGGATCCACCGCGGGGAACAGGCCCTGGGCGGCCAGCGCACGTTCCAGCACCACCGTGGAATCCAGGTGGGCGAAAGTGGTGGCGGGAGCGGGGTCCGTCAAGTCGTCCGCAGGGACATAAACAGCCTGCATGGATGTGATGGAGCCATTCCGGGTGGATGTGATGCGTTCCTGAAGGTCCGCCATTTCCTCCGCCAGATTCGGCTGGTAGCCCACGGCGGACGGGGTGCGACCCAGCAGGGCGGACACTTCCGACCCCGCCTGGGAGAAACGGAAAATGTTGTCGATGAACAGGAGCACGTCCTTGTGCTCTTCATCACGGAAATATTCCGCCATGGTCAGGGCGGAAAGGGCCACGCGCAGACGCGCTCCCGGCGGCTCGTTCATCTGGCCGTACACCAGGGCCACCTTGGACTCCTCCGGCTTTTCCAGATTGATCACGCCGGATTCAATCATTTCATTGTACAGGTCGTTCCCTTCGCGGGTACGTTCCCCCACCCCGGCAAAAACGGAAAGGCCGCTACGCGCCTTGGCGATGTTGTTGATCAGCTCCATGATGAGTACGGTCTTGCCCACGCCGGCGCCGCCGAACGCGCCGACCTTGCCGCCTTTCAGGAAGGGGCAGATCAAGTCGATCACCTTGATGCCCGTTTCCAGTACCTCCGTACTGGTGGACTGTTCGTCCAGGGGAGGAGCGCTGCGGTGAATGCTTCTCACCCCGGCGCAGTCAGGCTTGCCCCGCTCGTCCACGGACTCACCCAGAACATTGAAGATGCGGCCCAGAACGCACGGTCCCACCGGCACTTCGATGGGATGTCCCAGATCGCGCACGGGCATGCCGCGGCGCAGGCCGTCCGTGGAGCTCATGGCCACGGCGCGCACCCAGCCGTCGCCGATGTGCTGCTGGACTTCCAGCACCAGGGTCTTGCGCTGCCCGTTGATCTCATAATCCACTTCCAGGGCATTGAGCAGGGCGGGAAGCGTTTCGGACCGGGAAAAATCGGCATCGACCACGGCGCCGATGATTTGAACGAGAGTGCCTGTGTTATTCATAATGAGAAAATGTTAATATTGAAATATGATGAAGGGAAAAGTTGCTTGCGGGATGGGTGAAAGCCGTCGGTGTCCTTATTCCATGGCGCGCATGGCGGTGGTGATTTCCAGCAATTCGTTGGTGATCTGCGTCTGGCGCGCCTTGTTGTAATCCAGCGTAAGTCCGTTGATGATGTTTTTGGCGTTTTCCGTGGCGCCCTTCATGGCGACCATGCGGGCGGAATGCTCGGAAGCGCGGGCCTCCAGCACGATCTGCACCAGCCCGTGGAAGACGTACAGCGGCAGAATTGTATTCAGCAAGTCCGTGGGGCTCGGCTCCAGCAGGAACTGCTTGTGGGCCTCCGCCCCGTCCAGGGAGGCGCCCCCGGCCTTGGCCATCTTCATCAGGGGGTCCTGCTCAATAGGCAGCAACTGGCGGAAAAGGGGCTTCTGCACCATCGTATTCACAAAGCCGGAGAAGGCCACAAATACGCGGCTGTATTCCCCCTCCTTGAATTTCTTCAGCAGGAAATCGAAAATGGGCTTCAGTTCCAACAGGGAAAGAGGGTCCGTCAGACTCCAGGTGGCGTCCAATTGATCCCCCAGCCTGGCCAGCGTGGCATTCAGCTTGCGGCCGATGGTGACGTAATGGGCGCCTTCCGGCGCGGCCTCCCGCGTCATCTTGATGAGGTTGGCGTTCAGGCCGCCGCACAGGCCGCGGTCCGTGTTCACCAGAAGCACCAGGTCCACGCCTCCGTGGCTCTGCATCAGGGGGCTGGAATTGGTATCTATTTCATCCTGGAGATGGTAGAGCACTTCCGCCAGGGCGCGGATGTAGGCGCGGCCCTTCACGGCCTGCTCCTGGGCGCGGCGCATCTTGGCGGAAGCCACCATCTGCATCGCCCTGGTGATCTGGGACGTGTTTTTGACGGACTTGATCCGGCGTCTGATGTCTCTCAGGTTGCCCATGTTTCAGTGCTCCGGTAATCGTTAATTCCAGCTGAGCTTGAAGGATTCGATGGCGGCCTTGAGCCCGGCGTCTATCTCAGGGGTCAGGTCCTTCACCTGCAGAATGCTTTCCAGCAAATCCGGATGCTGGTCCTGCAGGTAGGCCTCCCAGGCGTTCTGGCATTGCTTGATGCGGTCCACCGGCACGTCGTCAAAATATCCCTTCTGCATCGCGTACAGGTCGGCGGCCTCCAGCCCCAGGGACTTGGGTTCGTACTGGTTCTGCTTGAACAGTTCCACGATGCGCTGGCCGCGCGCCAGCTTGGCCTTGGTGTTCGCGTCCAGATCGGAACCGAACTGGGCGAAGGCCTGCAATTCCGTAAACTGGGCCAGATCCAGCTTCACGGAGCCGGCCAGCTTCTTGATGATCTTCGTCTGGGCGGAGGAACCCACGCGGGATACGGAAATACCCACGTTGATGGCAGGCCGCACCCCCTGGTAGAACAAATCCGTCTCCAGGAATATCTGGCCGTCCGTGATGGAAATGACGTTCGTGGGAATATACGCGGAAACGTCGCCCGCCTGCGTCTCGATGATGGGGAGAGCCGTCAGGGAACCGCCGCCGTGCTCCTTGTTGATGCGGGCGGCGCGCTCCAGAAGGCGGCTGTGCAGGTAAAACACGTCGCCGGGATATGCTTCCCGCCCGGATGGGCGGCGCAGGATCAGGGAAATCTGGCGGTAGGCCACGGCGTGTTTGGAAAGGTCGTCGTACACGATCAGGGCGTCTTCCCCCTTGTCCATGAAATATTCACCCATCGCGCACCCGGCGTACGGCGCCAGATACAGCATGGCGGCGGGATCGGACGCGGAAGCGGCCACCACGATGGAATATTTCATGGTCCCGGTTTCCTCCAGCTTGGCCACCAGGCGGCTGATGTTGGAACGCTTCTGGCCGATGGCCACATAAATATTGTACAGGGGCTGGTGATCGGGCAGCTTGCCTTCCTCCGCCAGGCGGTTCTGTTCCGCCTGGGCGATCATCGTGTCCACCGCAATGGCCGTCTTGCCCGTGGCGCGGTCGCCGATGATCAGCTCGCGCTGGCCGCGGCCAATGGGAATCATCGCGTCAATGGGGAGAATGCCCGTCTGCACCGGAACGGAAACGGACTGGCGGGAAATGATGCCGGAGGCGATCTTCTCCACGGGATAATAGGCTTCCGCTTCAATCGGCCCCTTGCCGTCAATCGGTTCGCCCAGCGTATTCACCACGCGGCCAAGCAGGGCGCGGCCCACGGGAACGGAAAGAAGACGGCCCGTGCATTTGACGATGTCCCCTTCCTTCAGGTCGGAATCGTCACCCAGGATGACGGCGCCCACTTCGTGCTCTTCCAGGTTCATCGCCAGGCCCATTACGCCGCCGGGGAATTCAAGCATTTCATTGAGCATCACGCCGCTCAGCCCTTCGATCTTGGCGACGCCGTCCCCCACGGAACGAATGACGCCCACGTTTTCCTGGCTGACGGCAGCCGTGGCTTTCTTAATTTCTGCTTCGAGTTCTTGAAGTATGTTGCTCATGGGAAAAATGGTTCATTGGTTAATTGGAAAGGGAGCGGGCCAGATCGGCCAGCCGGTCTATTTTGGAGCGAACGGAACCGTCGCGCACATCGTCGCCCACCTGGATGCGGATGCCGCCCAGCAATTCCGGGGCAACCTCCCAGTGGTAATAAAGGCCCTCGCCGTATTTCGCGGCCAGCTTCTGCTGGATTTGGGAGCGTTCCTCGTCCGTCAGGGGCACGGCGCTCCGGATGATGGCGGTCCGGCTCTTCACGGCGTATTCCACCATGCGGGAAAAAGCGGTCAGCAGGGCCTCATAATTGCGGGGCTCGCGTTCCACGATTTTCCGGGCAACCAGGCGCACCCGGTCTTCCACCACGGAATTGCCGTCCATGCAGAGCCGGAAAAGCCTGCGCGCGGCGTTTTGCGTGTCCTTGCCGATCTTCATAAAAACATTCAGGAATCCAGGCTGTCAATGGCCTCCCGGTTGATGCGGCGCTGGTCTTCCTCCGTCAGCACCTTGCCGGTGACCTGGGCCGTAGCAAGCGCCACCAGCTGGCCGAACTGCTCCTTCAGGGCGTCGCGCTCCTTCTGCTGTTCCAGGGCGGAAAGCTCATGCGCCTTCTTGATGATTTCCGCCGCCTTCTCGGAAGCGGCGGCTTCCTGCTCTTCCAGCAGGCGGGCGGCCGCGGCCTTGGCGGCGTCTATCTTCTCCTGCCCCTTTTCACCCGCTTCCACCAGCATCTCCCGCGTCTGTTCCTTCACAGTCGCCAATTGGCGTTCGCTTTCCTCCCGCATTTCCTCGCCTTCCTCAATGCGCTGGCGCCTTTTTTCCAGAATATTCTGGATGGGCTTGAATGCCACGTAACGCAGAATCACCACCATCAGGATGAAGGCGATCAGGTTGGCTAGAAACGGCTCCCAGCTTGTCACGCCAAAGGGCGCGAAAGGGTTCCAGGACTGGTCGGCTATGATTTGCAGCATAAAAATGAATTGGTTGGAACATGCCGGAGAAAATACTCCGGAAAAGGGGAAGGCCGTTCCCGGCCGGGCCACGCCGCCCGGGAACGGAGCAAATTCATGACTACATGAAAATGGAAATCAGGGCCACCCCTTCAATCAGGGCCGCCAGCGTGATGGCAATCACCATGATGGAGGAGGAAGCGCCGGGATTGCGCCCGGTGGATTCGGCGGCCTTCGCGCCAATCATGCCAATGCCCAGGCCGGCGCCGATGGTAACGAGGCCGAACCCCACATTGCCGGACAGTTCGGCAAGGGAAGCCATTGCGGTAGGATCAATCATATTGTCTGTTGGTTATGTTTTTTGTTGTTGGAACGTTCCCCCACGGTTTGCCCATGGTCGGAAACGGAAATTCTGCACCCGGTTCAGGGCTTGTTCCCGGCTCCGGGTTCCGGCAGGGATTCCGGAGGAGTGTCGTGCCTCTGGGAATCTTCATCGCCTATCTGGAGCTTCAGGAAAATGGCGGTAAGGAGAAGGAATACGAGTGCCTGGATAAAGCCGACCAGCAGTTCAATGGCCAGGAACGGAAGTACGCACAAGGCGCTTCCCAGGGGGCCGAACATGTGGGACATCGTTTCAATGATCGTCTCACCGGCGTAAATGTTTCCGAACAAACGGGCGGCCAGCGCAATGGGCCGGATGGCAATGCTGAGGCACTCCACAATCCCCACGAAAATGAAAATGGGCACCAGCACCGCCCCCATGAACCCCTTCATCCCCCCCTTGGGACCGAACAGATGGAGGAAGAAATGCTTCAGCCCCTGCTCCCGAATGCTCCAGTACAGCCACATCACGGCATAAAACAGTCCCAGGAACATGGTCACGTTCAGGTCGGCGTTCGCCCCGCGGAAAAGGGGAACCCCATGATAGGTAATGGTGCCGACGCCGGGCAAAAGCCCCATGTAATTGCTGACCAGGATGATGGTGAAAATGGTGCCGAAGTACCAGAAATACTTGCGGGTGAGCCGCGGCCCCAGAAGGGACTCCACAAAATTGTACAGGGTCTCAAAAAAATACTCCACCATGTTCTGGAACCTGGAGGGAAGAATCTTCATGGCGCGCGTAGCCAGCCATACCACCAAGCTGATGAAGAGAACGGCCAGGAAAAGCATCAGCATGGAATTGGAAACCGGCAGTTCGATTCCTCCGGGAAGAGGGAGGGAAAACAGTTGGGGGGCCGCCTGGTCCAGCCCATGGCCTCCGCTTTCCTCCGCCGCCTGGGCAGTGCCGCCCAGCATGCCGGACACCATTGCCGCCGCCAACCACAGGAACTGGAAAAATCTGCTCATCGTTTCTCTCTAGCCATTGCTTGTGTCCATTCCGGCAAATAAAAGGCATCTCCTTTATTTGACAATGGTAATTGTGGACTTTCGCCCTACCCTTGGCAAGTCCAAAACTCGGCACGCGGATAAAATGTATACATTTGTTCATAATCTCACGCTCCGCAGGAAAGCCGCCCTGTTCCTGCAATCCATCCGCCATAAATAAAGAAAGGAAAGTCCGGAGTACCCCGGGACTTCCCGCACAAGTGGATCTTTCTCCCGCTTCGGATAAAAAGGAAGGCCGCTCCACGCATGGTGAAGCGGCCTCCGTCAAAACGTCCTGGCAGGTTTACTTGCCGGCGGAAAGAATATGGATGTGGTACACGTCCCTGCCGTCACCAGCCTTGCGGCCCGTGGCATGAATGCCCGTAACGTCGGAGGTGATCACGTCCAGGGCCTTGGCGGCTTTCCGGATATCCTTGTTTCCGTCAGCGGCGCTCTTCAGGGCGTCCCGGACCGGAACCAGGTTCAGCTGGAACTCCATCGGGGCCACCTGGCCGGGAGCCTTCATGGACTCCTTGAGGACTTCGTCACCGAACGCCTTGGGCATGCTGAGGGCCCAGCGGGAATCGGACACGCTCACCACGGGATTCAGATCCGGGCCCAGCGGGCATTGATAATCGTAAGTGGTAACATCCCCTTCCGTAGTGGCCTTGGGAGCGGGCAGTTCCTTCATCTTGCCCTGGCTGACCAGCGGAACAATCGTCTTGGAAGCGTCGATCACCTTTTGCCAGGCCTGGCCCAGGGCGGCGCGGTCCTTGATCTCATAAACCAGGGAGAAGCGCGGAGACGGAACATTCTGGAGCATGGGATTGGGGGCTCCCTTCATGTCCACCACATAAGCGCCTGCGCCGGTCATGCCGTTCCAGGCCAGTTTCTGAGCCTTCCAGAGTTCTTCAATGGTGGGCCGGGCCATCTGGATCATGGGAGCCGCCATGCTCACCTGGTCGCTCACCTTGTTCTTGGGATCGGCAATGTAGGCGTTGCCGTAGTCCCACACAATCTGGGAAACATCCCCAATCAGGGAATAATACATGTCCACCGTCTCATGGTTGACGGCGCCGGACCAGTAAAGAACGGTGTCCGCGCCGGGACGCACGGAATTCATGGCCGTGGGGGCATCCAGCTTGTAGCAGTCCATCGGGTACATGGCTATTTCCAGATGAACCCCCTGGTTCTGCCAGGAATACCAGGAAACGGGCGTGGCGTTGCGCGCCATCTTATCATAGAAGCCGAGAACATTTCCCTGAATGGAATCCAGAGAGGACAGGGCCGGAGCCATATCCGCCACCTTCCATTCCTTGCCGAGGAATTCCATCACCTGCTTCAAGCCGGTCAGATAGCCCTTGTACATGGCTATATCGGACTTCAGCGCGGCCTGCATCAAAGCCTTGTCCGCAAAGCACAATCCGTAGGCGGGATACTGAAGCTGGCCGTCCGCCATGTTGAAATCCGGACGGGCAACGACGGAATCCTTCGGGGACGCGGCCACATGCACCTGCAACTCAGGATTCGTGGTCACAAAGCCTACAAGCGTGTCATTGACGAAACCGACGACCGCGTACAGCTTGGAATCATCAAGGCGCTTCAATGCCTCGTTGATCTGCTCCCTGGTTTCGGGAGTAATGGAATTCTCTGAGTAAACATCCTTCAGGTGTTCTTCTATCTTGGCGCGCAATTTCTTGCAGTCCACTTCCGCCACCTTGCACGCAAGGCCGTTGTATGTCTTGTCATACAGAGACACAATGCCGTGTAGCTCCATGTCTTCCGGCAGATTGGCATCCTTCAGGACAGACTGGACCTGGGCCAGGGCATCGGGAGTCAGCTTGGCGGCGACCATCACCGGAGCCGTCTTGTCCTGTGAAGGCCGCAGATCGACCAGAGCAGCCCATTGAGCGAGCGTTTTGAAAGTCCTGTTCATCATTACCGAAGTTCTGGCGGACAGAGCCTCAGGAGTTCCTTGCGCTCCGGAACTGGCGGAGGAAAAGAGGGTGTACATGTCCAGCATCGACTCCATCTGGTTCTGCCCCATACTGCAAAAGGCTCCCTGAGCGCTGTCCAGCCAGGCCGCCCATCCGGGTCCGAAGCCGACCATGGCGTCAATAACCGGACTGTCCACCTTCTTGACGGTAATTTCGGAAAGATCCTCATTCACGACAACCTCGCCGCCATCCTCTCCGGGAATGGCGATGCTTTCATCCTCCTCTTCCACATCCACTTCGCACGCCCCCCATGTCTTGAACATGTTCAAGCTCTGGAAGCCCTTGATCATGCCGGGAATATCATAGACGCCTGCCACCATGCTCATTTCCCTGGGGAACAGCGCGGCTATGCCCAGGCGTTCGGCGCGTTTCGCCACCAGATCGGCAGTGACCGGCTTGCTCTGGTCAATCGCGGCGGCCGGAGTGGACGCCGCGGCATCCTGGTCCGGCTTGCCGGAAGAATTCTTATTGTCGTCGGAACATCCGGCAAGGGCGCAAGTCAGCGCCACACAGGGTATGGAGTAAAGATAATGGGTTTTCATTGTCTTGAAACATGGGGTCTTAATGCACCTCTCAGGGCGTCCGGAGATCCGGACACAACAGCCTTATCGACATGCAACACTGACAGTATATAGGCATTCCCGCCGTGTGACGCAAGCATAATGAGGAATAGCAGCGGCATCAACGGGCCGCGTCACCCCTGCCGCCACGGGATAAGCCTCTCCCCTCTTCCTCCCATCCACAGCCGCGGCAAACGGCATATTCTTCCCTTCCGGACAGGGAAATCCGATGCACTCCAGCCACAGCCAGTTATTCCTAAAGAGGTTCCGCCATCGGTATATCATCCGCCGGCATAGGCGCTCGCGGAGCGGGAGACGTCACGGGAACGGTATGATTAAGATGACGCGGAATCTGGCGGGGCAAACCCGGTATGTAGTCGGAATCCCCGCGCCGCGGAGCCAGCGGAGCCGCAGAAGGATCCTCCGAAAGCGGAGGAGCCGTCCGCCGGGCACTCCGCTGAACGCCGCCCACGGGAGTCGCCTTGATTTCGGCATCGGAAGAATCGTCCAGATCAGCGGGAATTTCATGAACCTTGATAGGCTCCATTCCTTCCGGATCATACAGGCCGGGAGGCAGGTTGTCCGGGACTACGGCGGGAACGCGGCCCTGCTCACGGATGGCGGCCGCTTCCGTAGCGGAAGTTTCCTCTACCGGTTCCGCTACGGGAATGTCATCCTTGGGCGGGTCGATGATGGCCTTGATATCCTTCTTCTCCAGTTCAAAAAACTCTTTCACGATGGGCGCGGCAACAGCGCCTCCGCCCAGGGTTTCATGCGGCCGCCCTTCGTGCAGCACCACATACGCAAAACGGGGATTTTCATAGGGCATGAACCCGGCAAACCAAGCCAGGCGCTTGTCTTCCCGCTCCGGCCCCCACTGGGCCGTTCCGGACTTGCCCGCAATGCTGGAATAGGAGAGGCGGGCTCGACCGCCCGTACCGCCTTCAATGACGGCCTTCATCCCCTTGCGCACGCTGGCCAGGGCTTTTTCATAGTCGGGCAGCGGCCGCTGCACCTCCTGGGGCCTGGGGGCGTAAACCACATTGGAATTGCCGTCCTGGATCTGCTTGATCAATTGAAGCCTGGGGAGATAGCCGTTGGCCACGCCCGCCATCATGTGGGCCACCTGGAGAGGCGTCGCCAGCAGGGGACCCTGGCCTATGGACAGGTTGGCGGCATCCCCCGGCATGAAATCGCGCTTGTAATTGCGGATCATGTACTCGCTGGTAGGAACAAGGCCGGGATCATCCGGAAGAGGAAGCCCCGTGCGCTCGCCCAGACCGAAAGCCCGTGCGGTATCCATCAGCGCTTCCGCTCCCAGCCTCAGTCCCATCTGGTACATGAACGGATTGTTGGACATCGCCAGGGCGCGGACACAATTGGCGGGCCCCAGAGGCACCTTGCTCCAGTTCTTGAACACGTGGTTGCCGATCGGGATGGAAGCGGGGCAGTCAATCACGGAATCCTCCGTAATTTTCCTGTTTTTGAGCGCGCTGGCAACGGTCATCACCTTGAACGTGGAAGCAGGGGGATAGCGCCCCTGGAACGCACGGGCGCCCAGCGGACCGGCGGGGTCATTGCGCAGGGCATCGTAATCCTTTTGGGAAATGTTCGGGATAAACAGGTTCGGGTCGTAGGAAGGCGTGGAGGCCATCACCAGTATTTCCCCCGTCACGCAGTCCAGCACCACCATGGCGCCGCGCCTCTTGCCGCGGGAAAGAATGCGTTCCGCATCCCGCTGCCATTTCAGGTTCAGGGTGGTCACCACGGCGCCGCCCGGTTTGGGACGTATTTGCAGTTCGTCCAGAATCTTGTTGCCGTCCTCGTCAAACATCAGGCGCCATACGCCCGGCGTTCCGGTCAGGGCCTTGTTGAATTCCTTCTCCAGCCCGGCACGCCCCTCCACCTGCTCAAACAGGGGGTCCATGTGGTTGATAGGCCCCGTAGGCAGCTTGCCGCGGGAGCCCACATAACCGCCAATATGGCCTGCAACGGACTTCTCTGGATAATACCGGATGTAAATGGGCATCAGCTGAAGGCCGCGGACATTCTTCACCTTGTCCTTCAGCTTCTCCGCATCTTCCGCGCGGATGACATTGGTCAGCGGCAGGGGCAGCCAGCGGCGGTGTTCATAATGCTTCCAGAACTGGTCGTCGGAAAAAGTCCATGCCTTTCCGGCTATTTTCTCCGCCTGCTCCAGGCAGTTGCGGGCAAACTCCACCACGCGGGACCTGTCCGGATTCTCAAAAATCTCAAACCTCAAGGCCAACTGGTAGGCCACCTGCGTTACGGCCAGCGGCTCCCCGTGGCGGTCCAAAATGGGGCCGCGGGGGGCGGGAATCAGGAGGGCCATCGTCCTGGCGGAAGGCCGCGTGCTGGTGTGGGCCTCGCGCGCGGCATCCAGGCGCCCTCCGTTCAAGGAAGGAATCAGGGAAAGGGAATCCAGCCCGCTCTGCTCCTTGTCCGTTTCCCTGGGCATTTCCGGAACATCGCCCAGCCCCTCCCTCTCTCCGGAAGCGGTACCGTCAGACGTTTTCCTGTCGCCCAGGTCAACGGTTTTTACGGCGTCATCCTCTGTCGGCGCCTGAGCAGGAGTTGCCGCGGGAGCGGCCCGGCGTGAAGAACTTCCCCTGCGGGCGGCCTGCCCGCAGGCCGTGTCCGCAACAAAGGCGCCCAAACTTGCCAGCAACACCAGGGAACGTATCAAAGCCATCATTTTCATGAACTTGCGGAAGTGTGCCAAATGTACGGGCAGGAATCAACGATTATTCGCGCTTGCACTTACTCCTGAACTACTACGGCCGTTCCCAGGCCGCATTTGTCAAACAAAATGCGGCATGCCTCCACAGGCACCCGAATGCATCCGTGGGAATTGGCATCCCGGTACACGGTCCCCACATGCAGCCCGATTCCTCCGTGAATGCGCATCCACAGCGGCATTTTGGCTCCGATGAACTTGCCGCCGCGCGGAACGGGAGATGAGGAAGTCGCGTCCGAATTCACGCACTTGCCGCTCACGTCAAACACGCTGCCGTAGGACCGGGAACGGTAGTCCTCATCCTTCTGGATGATGGTGAACCTGCCCCGCGGCGTTTCATGGGTGGACCTTCCGGTACAGACGGGGAAATCCATGGCCACCTGGTCGTCGACCCACAGCACGCCGCGCTGGTTCTTCAGATGAATGACAATTTTGCTGTTCTTCGTCCCGGCCTGGCTGATGCGGGCGTCGTGATACCAGACGTCCCGCGTATGGCGGTAATTCGGGTCCGCCACAAAGGCATTGTAGGAAGAGGCATACCTGCCGTCCTTCATCAGCGGCCTGCCGTTGGGAGCCTTCGTGAAGGAGGAGCACCCCGCCAGCAGCACGGACACACACAGGAAAAGGAGGAGGGTAATGGGCGCGCGCGGCATGCGGCTTGCTTACCCTCTCCAACTGCGGAAATCAAGCACGATTCCCTCCCGACCCGGCATGTTTTCACGGAATGATAAAGAAAAGCCCTTTCTTGCGTATATATCTCCGTTCCACCTCTTTTCCGGCCTGCTTTGAATCATCTCTCTTCCACCTCCGAACGCCTCCCAAGACTGGCATCCCTGGATGCCCTGCGGGGATTGGACATGCTCGTCATCCTGGGACTGGACGCGCTTATCCTGCTGCTGGCTTCCAGGGCGCCGGGAAACGGACCGCTCAACACCGCCGCCATCCAGATGACTCATGCCGGCTGGCAGGGACTGCGTCTGTATGACCTCGTCTTCCCCGTCTTCGTCTTCATTGCGGGCGTTTCCATGTCTTTCTCACTGTCACGGCATGCGGATGAAAAAACCGGACCGGGGCCGGGCCTGCTCAAAATCTGGAAGAGGGCATCTCTCCTGGTCCTCCTGGGAATGCTTGTCAACGGCCCCCTTACCTGGACGGAAGACATGAGGTATGCGTCCGTGCTGGGGCTCATCGGCCTTTCCTGCGCCATGGGGGGCACTTGCGTGCTCCTGCTCAGGCGCCGGAAAGCCATAACCGCCGCGGCAGGCGGCATTCTGGCCCTGGTCGCCCTGCTCCAATTCTCCGGAGGGGACTTCACTCCTTCCGGCTCCGTCAATTCATGGCTGGACGCGCACATGCTCCCGGGGAGCCTGCACGGCGGGACATTTGATCCGGAAGGCCCCCTCTGCATTATCTCCGCAGCCGCCCTGTGCCTGGGAGGCTGGCTGGCCGGAAGCTTCCTGCAGGACGGGCGCGTGCCGCCAGTCCGCCGCGTCCTGCTGATGCTGGCCGCGGGAGCATGCCTGTTCGGAACGGCGTGGGGGCTGGACGGCATCTACCCCATCATCAAGAAAATGTGGACCGGCACATTCGTGCTGGCCGCGGCAGGCGTCTCCCTGATGTTGCTGGCATTGTTCCATCTGCTCATAGACGTCTGGAAGTTCCGCCTATGGACGTTCCCCCTCCGTATCATCGGCCTGAACGCGCTGGCGGCCTACCTGATTTACCAGCTTCTCAACATCCACTCCCTCAATCAGCGCATCTTCAGCGGGGCGGCAGACCTGTTTCCGCCCTTCCAGCCCGTTTTTCTGGCCGTCACCCTGCTCCTGCTGCAATGGCTGATTCTTTTTTTCTTTTACAAACGCAGTATTTTTATCAGACTGTAGCCTACTGAACATGATGACAACCGCACGCCTGATCATGCCATTGCTGATGGCACTCACTGCCTGGACGGCCGTTGCCCAGCCGCAAACCTCCCTGCTGCGTCCCGTACCGGGAAAAACCGCACTCCCCCTTTCCGTACCGCCCTACCAATCCTTCTGCTGGTTTGCGGCGGACCGGGGCCGATGGCCCGGCGACGGCAACCGCGTGCTGCCCTGGTTTGGCAAAACGGACCCCGGAAAACTGGTGAACAGCAAGCCGAATCCCACCGTCGCGAAGCCGGGCGTGCACGCCATGTTTGCCTTGTTCCATCTCAAGAACGGCCGGTACATGGCCGTTCTCCCCGTCGCCGAACCGGATTCCCTGGCCTGGCTGAACATTGACGGAAAGGGAAACTTCATGGTGGAATACGGCACCCTGGGGAAGAACCTTGCCAAGCCCCAGTCCGTCCTTGCCGTGATAGCCGTGGACGACAATATTTACAGCACCTGCTCCGCCGTGTGGGAAAAAGCCCTGTCCCTCCCCTTCGTGAAAGGCAGAACCCTTCCCCGTGAAAAAAAGGCCTATCCGGAACCCTTCAAATATCTTGGCTGGTGCAGTTGGGAACAATACAAGAAAAACATCACCTCCGCCCTTCTTGAAAAAACGGCGCGCCATCTGGAAGAATCCCCCGTGCCCGTCCGGTGGCTGCTGGTGGACGACGGCTTCCAGGTCCAGGAAGGGCTCAAACTGATCAGCTTCCAGCCCAGGCAGGACAAATTCCCGGAGGGCTGGAAGCCCCTCATGAAGCACAAAAGCGCCAAACTGAAATGGATGGGCCTGTGGCACTGCTATTACGGCCTTTGGAAGGGCATCCACCCCGAACACCGCCTCGGCCCCCAAGTCGCGCGCGGGCTGGTCTCCACCCCCAAGGGCAACATCCTGCCCGGCGACGGTCCCGGCGGAGCCGGGGCGTTTTACAAGCCCTTCCTCCAGTCAGTCAGGGACGCCGGGTTCGACTTCGTGAAAATCGACGTCCAGGCGGAATATCTGAAACAGGCGGACGGCCTGGATAATCCGGTCCACCACAACACCAAATGCTCCGAGGCGCTGGAAAAGGCATGCCGCCAGACAGGCCTGGAGCTGATCAACTGCATGGCCCAGGGAACCGTCAACATTCAGAACACGCGGCACAGCGCCGTCACCCGGTGCAGCATCGACTACAAAATGGGAGACGAGGCCATGGGCAAATCCCACCTTCTCCAGTCCTACGCCAACACGCTGTGGCTGGGGCAGACCGCATGGCCGGACCACGACATGTTCCACTCCACGGACCCCTCCAGCGCCCGCCTGATGGCCATCTCCAAAGCCGTATCCGGCGGCCCCGTCTATCTCTCGGACCCGGCGGACAAACTCAACCCGGAACATATCATGCCCCTCGTCTGGTCGGACGGACTGCTGCTCCGTCCCCTGGCTCCCGCCGTGCCCCTGCCGGACTCCGTCTTTCTGGACGCCCTGAATGAAAACCGCCTTTACCGGGTTATCGCCCCGTTGCCCGGCCAAAGCGCCGCAGTGGTCCTGTACAATCTGAAACACCCCTCCCCGGAAACGGCCGTTCGCGGAAAAATCTCCCTGAACGACTACCGTTACGCCGCCGCCCTGCTGAAAGGAAAGCAGGCGCTAAACTACTACGGGACACCCGTGGAAGGCATCGCCGCCTATTCGGCGGAAGGGGGACGCGCCCTCACGGCATCCCGGCCGGAGCTGGACGTGGAGATCACGGGCTTCCAGGACCGCCTGTTCATCCTGGCTCCCATTGTCGGCGGCTGGGCCGTCATCGGCAGAGGGGACAAATTCCTCTCCCCCTGTGCCGTCGAAGGCAGCCCGGAATATGCGGAAACCTCTCTTCGCTTCCGCATCAGGGAATCGGGACCGGTCGTCATCTGGCATGGAAAAGGCCCGGTCAAGGCAGGCGGCACGCCCGTTAAAAATCTGGGGAACGGATTCTATGAACTTCAATTCCCCGTCTCCTCCCGGCCCTTGGACGTCACGGTAACGGCGGAATGAATTTGCTCGCCACCGGAAAACGGGCCTGTCATGATAAACCCATGTGCATTCTCCGTATCACGCTGGTTTCCGTGGTCCTGCTGACGTGCTCGCTGCCCCCTGCGGCATCCGGAAACACGGCGGCGCAGCCCGCGGCGGCGCCAAATGCCCAGGAACCGAAAAAAGCCATTGAACAATTCCTGAGCCTGACCGCCATCTGGATGCTGGAACTGGAATGGACTCACGCCTATGTCAACAAGACGCCCAAGGCGGAAGACTTCCGTAAGGCCATGCTGGCCGCGGGCTTGCAAGACTGCCCTGCGGACTTCCAGGAGGCTTGGCTCAAGCAGGCGGCCAAACCGGGCCGCAACTACGCCGCCCCGGTTCTGCGCAAATACGGCATCAGCCTAAAAGACCTGCGGGAACGGCTCCAGGGGAGCCTTTTTAGAATAAATCCCGGCGTCCGTCCCCCCATCCCGCTTTACGACGAAGAGGAAAAAATCCCCCGCATGGACCCCCGCACCTGCGGAAATCCCAAAGACATCCTGAAGGCGCTGGCGGCTCTGCGGGCCCAGGTCATGGGCCTCACGCCGGCCCAGTTGGAAAAAGCCGCCCGATCCATTGAACGGGTCATGTTGGAATTCACGCTCGCCTACGTGGAAACCTCCATCTGCATGAACGCCGGAGGCATCAGGGAAAGCCAGGTCCGGGAGCTCTTTTCCCCCATCAATACGGAACAATGCCCAGAAGACTTCCGCCGCGCATGGCGGCATGACCTGCCATTCTTTCTGAAAGGCCGCTTCACGGGTAGCGAACTGGCCCTGTCCCCCCTGTGTAAAAAATACGGCGTGGACGAACAGGAACTGCTCCTCCACGTACGTAAAAAACTGGCGGAATGGGATGTCAAACCTCCCACGCCCCGGACGCAGGCCGAATTCCGCCGCGACATGCAGGAAATCAGGGAAAACATGCTGGGCGGAAGGAAATAAAGCCCTCCGTACCCGCACAAACGGTCCTTCCACACGCCGGGCACCTCAGCCCAGCAGGCCCGCATCCATCCCCTCGTTATACTCCCACAGGCCCTGCTCCACCATGAAAGAGCTCCAACTGTTGAGAAGCTGCTCAAAATACGCGGCATTCACATTAAAATGGTAAAACGTGTGGTCGGCCACATCCAGCAGCTCGAACCTGGCCTTATTCCTCTTCTTCATCCACAATTCCGCCAGGCGTTCGCTAGTCCGCCACGGCAGCAACCTGTCCCGTCCCCCATGACTGGCGAACAAGGGGGGAAGCCCCTTTTGCAGACGCTTCAGCGGATTCAGGGAATCCCTTTGTTCCGGAGTCATCGTGTCCGTCAGCTTGAACACGGAATCCGCGGAAAGGTCGCATACGCCGCGGAACAGGGCCACCGCCGCAGGTCCGGGTGGCAAAGGAGCTTTTTTACGGAAAAGGGACCAGCGGGCGGGCTGGTCCGGCAGCGCCGCATGCAGGGCCATCAGCCCACCGGCGTCGCTGCCCGCTACGGTAATGCGGGCCGGGTCCAGCCCCAGCAGGGAGGCATTCTCATACACCCAGGCCCAGGCCTCGCGCGCTTCTTCCAGAATATCCAGCGGCTCCACTTCATATGCGCCGCGTGTGCGAAACATCGGAATAATGCCCGCAATGCCCTGCTGCGCCAGATGAAGAGCCCACGGCACAAAATCCCCCAGGCTCTTGCCCACCCACATGCCGCCATGAAAAAACAGGACGGAGGGAACGGAAGAAGACGCCTCATGGCCCGGAGGAAAAAACACGTAGGCCATCAGTTCCTCTCCGTCGGAAAAGCGCCTCCATGCAAAGCCGGGCTGCTCCCGCAACAGTTTCCTGTAGCGGGCTTCCGCCAGATGATCGGCTTCCGTGAACAATTCCATGAGAACGGCTTCATGATGCAATTGTGTTGCACTCCGCGCAAGTTTGATGTCTAAATAATCGTGTAATGACCTTCCGCTCCTTTCTTGCCCTTGCCTGTTGCGCCGCAGCCTTCATGAATTCCGCTCTCGCAGCGCCGCGCCCCGGAGACTCCCAATTGAGGGACGATCTGGACGTGGCCTACAACACCTGGCGCCTGCACATGCTCCGCGGCAACTATGACGGATGGAGGGCCACCACCTCCGCCTACCGCCAGGTAAAAGTCCGCAATCTGGCCGTTTCCGAAAAGCGCCCTTTCCCCGCCTCCCTGTTCAGGCAGCCCATGGCGCCTCCGGCCCTGTCTCCGCTCATGTACGTGGGTTCCGTGGTGGACGGCCCTACGGCGGCGGCCACCTATTACGGAAAAGTGGACCTGGGACTGGGCGAGGAGCCCACAGACGCCAATGCTCTGGTCCTGCTGTTCACCAATGAACGCGGCAAATGGAAATACGACCAGGCCCGCTTCTTCAACCTCTCCCGCCTCCCCGCCGTCAGGGACCGCCTGAAACGCGGAGACGCCACCGTGCTGATGGAGCAGGACGGATTCCAGCCTCTTGGAAAAATCCCGCCCGTGCCTCCTCTCTGCCCTCCGGCCAAATACATCGCCAAAATCCTGGTGGACTGCCCCGGCCGCACCGTAAAAGCCAATATCAACAACATCTCCCATCATGAATTCGACAACACCAGGCAGGCGGAAGTCATCTCCGGCGGCCTCAGGGACGGAGGCAACTCCATCACGCTGAACTTTGCAGACAGCCCCAGCGGCGAAAAAGGGGCCGTCCTAGTGGAAGTGTACATCATGCCGGAAATTCCGGGCCACCTCCCCGCACGCGCCTTCTCCTACTTCGTTCCGCCCAAGGAACTCCCAAGAAACGGGCCTTCGCTGATCAACGTCACCCCGGAATTATTAAAGACCATGGCCCCTAAAAGCGCACCCGCCGTACCGGGCGCCGCTAAATAAAATCGTCATTCTTCAACGTTTCCTGCGCGGGCCCGGTCATACCGCCATATGACAACTCAACCTCAAGTCAACAGCACCTCGGTGTCCGGCGGTTCATGGTGGATGGGCATCCTTGGCGTCATTGAGCTATTTCTTGGATTTATTGCTCTGGCGTCCCCTTGGCTCGTAGGAGCCAGCTTCATCTGGGTCATCGGCATCATGCTGATGGTACTGGCCGTCATCCGGCTGGTGCAGGTATTTACCGTTCCGGCCTCCAGAGGGTGGAACCTGGTGATGGCCATCCTGTACGCCATCGTCGGCTGGTTCCTGTTCCGTGACCCGAACATCTCCCTGGCCATCACCACGCTCATCATCGGATGGGGCCTGGTCATCGCGGCCGTCTTCCAGGGCGCCTTATGGCTCCAGACCCGCTCCCTTCCCGCCAGCGGATGGCGCCTGTTCAATGTAATCATTACGCTGATTCTTGGCCTCATGGTCATCTTCGGCTGGCCGGAATCCTCCGCCTGGTTCATCGGCACGCTGGTTGCAGTGGAACTCATCTTCTCCGGATGGACGCTGCTCCTGTACGCCTTCAGCGGCCGCTCCGGCCGTCTCCGCGAATCACTTTAATCATTCATGCCCCTCACCCAGGAAGAAACGGAACGCTACGCAAGGCATCTTTCCCTGCCGGAACTGGGCGAGGAAGGGCAGCAAAAACTCAAACGGGCGCACATCGCCCTGGTGGGCCTCGGGGGGCTTGGTTCCCCCGCGGCCCTTTATCTTGCCGCCGCCGGAGTGGGCAGGCTCACCCTCATTGATCCGGACGCGGTCACCCTCTCCAATCTCCAGCGCCAGATCCTGCACGCCACGGACTCCGCCGGAACCGCCAAGACGGACAGCGCGTCCTGCCGCCTGAAAGCCCTGAACCCCGCCGTGGAAATCACCACGGCCACGGAACGCCTCACGCCGGACAATGCCCTGGCCCTGCTGGAAAAATGCGACCTGGCCGTGGACGCTTCAGATAACTACGCGGCACGCTTTGCCCTGGCGGACGCCTGTGCCGCCCTCCGCATCCCGCTGGTGCACGGCGCCGTGAAAGGCTTCATCGGCCAGGCGACCGTGTTCGCCCCCCACGAAGGCACGGCTTGCTACCGCTGCCTCTTTCCGGAGGAAACGCCCATGCAGGAGGAAGACACCGCCTCCGCGGCGGGCATCCTGGGCGCGCATGCGGGAATCATCGGGTGCATCCAGGCGCTGGAAGCCCTGAAAGCCCTTGCCGGCATCCCCTCTCCGCTCAGGGGAGGGCTGCTCTCCGCGGACACCCTGCGCATGCGCTTCACGGTCATTCCCCTGCATCCCAGCCCCACCTGCAAATGCAGGAACGGAGGGGGAGGAGGAGCCGCAATGAAAAATTGACGGAAGAAGGGGCCTCTGGCATCATTCCCGCCAGATATGAACCATTTAACACGCGCCAGATCCGTTTTTGAAATGGAGATTGAAGAACTGCGTGGCGTCCTGTCCCGGCTGGATGAAAACTTCAACAAGGCCGTGGACCTCATGTCCCGGGCCCTGGACCGCGGCAACAAGATCGTCATCGCCGGCGTCGGAAAATCCGGCAACGTCGGGGCCAAAATCGTAGCCACCCTGAACTCCACGGGCACGCCCACCGTCATGCTGGACTCCCTGAACGCCCTGCACGGGGACCTGGGCATCGTCCAGGACGGAGACGTCTGCATCGCCATGTCCTTCTCCGGGGAAACCACGGAACTCCTGACCCTCCTTCCCTTCATCAAGCGCTTTGAACTTCCCGTCATCTCCATGACGGGGAACATCCATTCTTCTCTGGCCAAATACTCGGACGTCGTCCTGGACACGGGAGTTTCCCGCGAGGCCTGCCCGCTGAACCTGGCCCCCACGTCCAGCACCACGGCCATGCTCGTCATGGGGGACGCCCTCGCCATGGCCCTGGTGGAAGCGCGCCACTTCACCGCAAAAGACTTTGCCAAACGCCACCCGGGCGGCTCCCTGGGCCGCGCCCTCCTTACCAGGGTGAGCGACATCATGCGCCAGGGGGATGAAATGGCCATTCTGCCGGAAACGGCCACCGTCAACGACTGCCTGAAAGCAATGACCACCGCCCACACGGGAGCTTGCATCCTGCTCACGGCGGACGGCAAACTGGCCGGCATCTTCACCCACGGCGACTTCGTCAGGGCGTACGGCGCCAACCCTCTCATCGGCCAGCAGCCCGTCGGCGGCCTCATGACCCGCAACCCCATCTACGTGATGGAAGATGACCTGGCGGCGGAAGCCGTGAAAGCCGTCAGCAACCGCCACATTGACGACCTGGTGGTACTCAACAAGGACATGGCGCCCGTCGGCATCATCGACCTCCAGGACCTGGCACGGATGAAGCTGGTCTAACCTCCGCATCCGTCCGACACTCTCCGGCATCCGTGGTAGAAAAGTAACAAATCCATCACGGATGCCTTTTTCATTGAACGGAACCCGTTCCTTCTCCAATCTAAAAAAAATCGGCATGTCTCTCAAATTCCTTATACCCCTCATCACCTGCGCCTGGGGCTTCTCCCATGCCCAGGACGTCTCCGTTGCCCAGGAAACCCCGGCACAGCAGGAACAGGAGGAAACCTCCCCGGAAGTTCCCCTGCCGGACGGCAAGACGGTACCCAAATTCGAACCGCTGGACGACCACCGCATCAAGATAGGCAACGTCATCGTCAACCACAAGGAGCGCACCGTCAGCTTCAATGCCCAGGTCAACATGAAAGAGGGCATTCTGGAATACGTCTGCTGCATGCCTAACGGCAAGCTTCACGAATCCCTGCTGGTGTCCGAGGCGGACCCGCTTCACATCAGCCTGGGGATGACCCTGCTCAAATTCCGCCGTTTTGAAAAATTCTTCCCCGTTCGGGATGAAAACTTTGAATGGCTCCCCTTCACGGAACCCAAACCGGCCGACTATGCGGACGCCTACGTCCAGATCGTCATGACCTACACGCAGGACGGCAAGGAACAGAAAAGCGACTTTTCCGACCTCATCGTCAACTCGCAGACCCACAAGGGGATTGATCCCAAGGACTGGCTCTACACCAACTCCTTCTTTTACGAAGGGGCCTACCAGGCCAGCCTGAGCGGGGAAATCATCTCCATCTTTGCCAGCCGCACCTCCCCCATCAACTACATCGGAGACTTTCACGACGGCGTCAATGACACGGGCTGGATCGTCAGTCCCCGGAAAAACCTGCCCGTCGGCACCAACGTCACCGTCACCATCTCTCAAAAAACGGTCCAACCCAAACAATAACCATCATGTTTAAATCCGCACTTTCATTAACTCTGGCCGCCGCGCTGGGCACGGCGGCATTGGGGCAAACCACCCTCACGGCAGTTCCGGGAGAAGCGGCCTCCGCCAAATACGCCTCCATCAAGCAGGAAATCCTGCGCGCCATTGAAAAGGGGAACGAATACCTGAAAAGCAAGCAGAACCCGGAAGGCTACTGGGCCCAGCCCTCCTACCCGGCCCTGACGGCCCTGGCGGTCACCGCCTACATGCGCGATCCGGAAAACCAGGGCAAGCCCCTCCCGGAATACATCCGGAAGGGATACGACTTCATCCTGAAATCCCAGAAAGAAGACGGCTCCATCTTCAACCGCGGCATGTCCTCCTACAACACGGCCGTGTGCATGATGGCCCTGCTGGCCGCCAACAAGGAGGAATACGCCCCCGCCATCCTCAAGGCGCGCGCCTACCTCATCAAGCAGCAGAACCACTTCGCTCCGGACAACCCCTACAACGGCGGCATCGGCTACGGGGACAAAAAGGCTCCCCCCATTGCGGACCTCTCCAACACCTCCCTGGCTCTGGAAGCCATCTACTACTCCCAGAAACTCGCCAAGGACGGCAAATACGGCGAACAGCCCGACCTGGACTGGAACGCGGCCACGGAATTCATCAACCGCTGCCAGCAAAATCCCGCCGTCAACAAGGAACCCTGGGTATCGGATGACAAATCCCAGCTCGGCGGCTTCGTGTACCGCCCCGGCGTAGCAAGCGCCAAGGATGCGAAAAGCGCCGCCTTTGACAAGGCGGAACCGCCCAAGGCCTACGGCAGCATGACCTATGCGGGCATGCAGTCCCTCATTTACGCCAACGTGGACAAAAACGACCCCCGCGTCAAGCTGGCCCTCAAATGGCTGGAAAACAGCTATAACCTGGATGAAAACCCCGGCATGGGCGTCCAGGGCCTTTACTACTACTACCAGGCCATGTCCAAGGCCCTCAGCGCTCTGGGCATCGACTACCTGACCCTGGAAGACGGCCGCAAGGTGGACTGGCGTGACGAACTGGCCAACAAGCTCATCTCCATCCAGAAAAGCGACGGCTCCTGGGTGAACACCAACAACCGCTGGTGGGAGGCGGATCCTGTCCTGGTCACGGCATACTGCGTCCTTTCCCTGGAGCAGCTCTACCACTCCATACCCAAATAGGCGGCCATTGACGGTTTCAAGAGCCGGGAGGAATTCCATTCCTTCCGGCCTTTTTCATTTCTGGAAATGAACGCCTAAAACGACAAAAGGGTCTTTACTGAATCATTCCCCTTTCATGAACAGCATTGATTCCATCACCATCGCCGCGGCAGGCTGGGGCCTGCTGGTCCTCCGCCTCACTCTGGCCCTGATCCTGTGGCCCCACGGCGCCCAGAAAGTGCTGGGCTGGTTCGGCGGCGCGGGATGGGACGGAACCTACCGGACATTTACGGAAAAAATGGGCATTCCGCCGTTCCTCACCAAGGTGGCCATGCTCACGGAATTCTGCGCCCCCATCTGCCTGGCCCTGGGGCTATTCACGCGGGTGGCTGCGCTGGGAGTCATGATCATGATGATCGTCGCCATGACCAAGCACCTCAAAAACGGCTACTTTGCCAACTGGTCCGGCAAAAAGGCGGGGGAAGGAATTGAATTCCATGTGCTTTACGCCGGAGCGGCGCTGGCCCTTCTGCTGACTGGTCCCGGCCCCTGGTCCATAGACGCATGGTTCATGAACATCGTCCACGCCATCTTCGGCTGACGGGCATGTCCCCTCCGGGAGGCATAGGACATACTTTCCTGTTCTCAACGCCGCCGCACTCTGGTACTCATAAGGGAGAGGCCGCCCATTTGCGGGAGGCCCTTCCTTTTTGTCTACCATCTCCGTCCACTCATGACCAGCTTGAAACGAACCAAACTCCGGCAATGCACCAACTGCCTATGCGTTATCAACGGCGTCTGGGAATGGGTGGAGGAATGCGCCCGTGAGGCGGCGGACGAGGAACCCGCCATGCGCGGTATTCTGGACGACGTCTGCCTCTCCCGCAACTCCCTGGCCACCTCCATCTCCGCACGGCTGGCCCGCAAGCTCTCCCGCCGGGACATGCCGCGGGAACTGATCGAGCCCCTCATCAGGGAAGCCCTGGCGGATGAAGAAAGCATTCTGAGCCAGATCGCCCACGACCTCATCGCCATCGTGGACCGTGATCCAGCCTGCCGCACCCCTCTGGAACCCCTGCTGTTCTACAAGGGGTTCCACGCCATCACCACCTACCGTATTTCCCACTGGCTGTGGAAACACGGTCGCACGATCATGGCCCTGCAATTCCAGAGCCTTGCCAGCGAAGTATTTGCCGTGGACATCCACCCCGCCGCCGTCATCGGGTGTGGCATCCTGCTGGACCACGCCACCAGCTTTGTGGTAGGGGAAACCGCCATCATCCGCGACAACGTCTCCATCCTGCATGAAGTCACGCTGGGAGGCACCGGGAAAGAGGAAGGGGACCGCCACCCCATCGTGGAATCCGGCGTTCTGATCGGCGCCGGGGCAAAAATTCTGGGCCGTGTCACCATCGGCCAATGCGCGAAAATCGCGGCCTGCTCCGTCGTGCTGGAAGACGTCCCTCCGCACACCACCGTGGCAGGCGTTCCGGCCGTCATCGTCAACGACTCCGTTCCGGACAATCCCGCGCTGGAAATGAACCAGTGCCTTTGTAACTGACGACTAACGGATTACGAATCCGCAGCATCCCTCTGGGCCGGAGCGGAAACGCCTCTGTTCCTTGATCATGGAGGAGGAAGAGATATGACACAAAAAAAGACCAGCCGTGCCGCAATATCCTGCATTTCAACATATTGAAATTCGTAATACTTTGAACGTAAGAATTTTGGATTGAGGCCGGATTCGTAATTCGCATATTCATAAAATATGCGTCCAAGGTTACCCTTTTCTCTGAAAGCCGCGCTTCTGGCTTCCTGCGTTTTCTGCCCCTTCGCCACCTCCGCTTCCGTATCTGACGGCAGCCTCGGCAACGTCATGTACGTGGGGGACTCCATCACCCACGGCGTCAACAGCGGCTCCTACCGCTGGGCACTGCACAAAATCTTCGCGGACAACGGCATTTCCTACAGCACGGCGGGGATCAACACCGGCAACTACTCCGGCGGGGTGGCGGCGGGAATCTCTTACGGCGGCCGCGTATTCAACAACGCCCATTCCTCCCAGGCAAGCGCCCGCGCCTATGAAATCGCAGGGCGCGCAGACGGCGCCAACTACGGACGCTTCAACGGTTCCAACATCAGCAACTGGCTGGGCCTGAGCACGGAAAAAACAAAAGGAGGCACTTACACCGGACAAACGTTCACCGGAACCGCCGCCCCCGACACCTTCTTCATCCTGGTCGGTACCAACGACCTTCTCTCCGACGGCAACAACGGCACGCTCAACGACCGCCTCTCCGCCGTCACGCAAAACCTGCTTGGAGACATGGATACCATGGTGGAAGCCATGAAAACCGCCAATAGCGGCGCGGAAATCATCGTTCTTTCCATCCCGTGCTGGACCCAGCACGCCAACGGCAATTCCAGCGCGACCCACCAGGCCGTGGCCGACTACAACGAATCCCTCAAAAACTGGGGCCGGGACAAGGACGGCGTTACGGTCATCGACGTCAACCAGGGCATCATCGACGTGGCCTCCTCCACCCCCTTCTACGGAGTCAGAACCATGTTCAACAACCCCACGGCGGACGGCCTGCACCCCAACGCCCAGGGCGACCTGCTCATGGCGGGGAACCTGGCCAGGGGCATGGGCTACGCAGGACGGTCGGCCGGGCAGGAAAGAAAAGCCTCCCACGAACTGGGCGTCAACTTCGGGCAGACGCCCTCCATCACCCGGGAGGAGCTCACGGCCAGGGGATTCACGGCCAGCAACGTCACCATCTCCAACAACACGATCAACTTCAACAACGCGGGAACGAGCACCCTGACCTACTCATGGGGGGAATCCCAGGGCGGCTCCGCGGGATACACGGTGGACTTCACCCTGCGCCTGGGCAACGGCAGTACGGGAGGCTGGGACACCACCAACAACTTCTCCCTGAACCTGGGCAACGGCACGCTGAACATCAATGAAGCGTACATCCAGTGGGGAAGCGCCATCCTGTACTCCAGGGACATGTCCGCCAACACGGACACCATCCGCGTGGCCTACGTAGCGGGGGACAACGCCAACGGCCTCAGCGCAGGCTACTACATCTGGCTGGGGGATGTCCTCATCGGGGAGGCGCAAACGGCGGCGGGGGCCAATTCCTCCGGCCTCACCTTCAGCTATTCCGGCACGCTGGACGCCATCCTGTCCAATCTGGCGCTGGACGGCACCCTCTCCTACGCCCCCTCCTCCAGCGGCATTACCGGACCGGAAGCCATCTACCTGGCCCATGGGAGGGCCTCCGCCCTGAAACCGGGCATGATTGAATGGACCACGGACACCGGCGCCACGGCCGTAGCGCCGGCGGGAGCCAACAACACGTACAATGTCCGCAACAGCACCAACTCCAACATCTCCAACATAACCGGAACGGGAAGCACCAAACTCATTCACGCCAACAGCGGCGCGTACGGCACCGCGGAAAACCGGCAGGACCTATGGGTAACGCTTGGAGAGGGAGTGGTCTCCAACAACGGATGGATAGGCGGCCATACTTCCGGGGACCTGTACGGGAATATCAACTTGCGCTTTGCGGAAGGTTCCATCGGCAAATCGACCGTCTTCGGCGCGGTTAACGCCGGAACCGTCCACGGGGACATTTACTTGGAATTCTCCTCCTCCACAGGAAACTTTGACACCTCCTTCACTGCCGGAGAGGCGGACCGCACCTCCGTGGCGGGAGCCTACGCCACCGCCGTGAACGGAGACATTACCATGGCGTTCAATGACGGCGTTTTCTCCCACCGCATTTTCGGCGGTGTTTACACGGGCGCCAAAACCATCTCCGGCTCTACCTCCCTTTACATCAACGGCGGAACGTTCATGAATGAAATCTACGCCGGAAACAAGACGGACGGAACCATCTCCCAGGGAACCAGCCTGACCATCACGGGCACGAACGCCATTCTGGGCAAGGCCGATGGAGACAACTGGGCATGGACGCTCCTGTGCGGAGGCAACAAAACCAGCGGCACCATCAACGGAGGCACCACCATCACCCTGAAGGACATTGCCGCCACCACCGGAAACGGAACCGAGCACAAATTCGACAAATACGCCGGAACCATTGACGGCAAGGGGGGCGGCACTGTCAACGGGGAAAAGAAGCTCGTCTTCGACCACTATACCGCCAGCTTCCTGGGAACACTCCAGAACTTTGACAAGGTGCAGGTCACCGGAAACTCGGACCTGACGCTGGACAAGGCCCTGGGCAACACGGTCTCCTCCCTGGCCGTGGACCAGGGCTCCACCCTCCGGTTTAACGAAGACCAGGGAGCCTCCCTGGACATCACCAACAACGGCACCATCCGCATTTCCCGCAACCTCACCCTCAAATCCGCAGACACCGGAACCGGAACCTACCAGGTGGAAGGAGGCACGCTGGACCTGGCCGGGCAGACCGTCTCCGGGAAAATATCCATCTCCGCGGGAACACTGGCCAACACCGAAGGACTGGGAGCCAAAAGCGTTTCCGTTTCCGGCATCACCGGCGACATCAACATGGGCGGCCTGGACGGAGGCAAGCTGGACTCCATCAGCATGGGAACCGGAACGGGAACCATCTCCGGACTGACGGGAAATGCGGACCTCTCCGGCTCATTAACCCAGCTTCGTCTCTCCGCCGCCAACATGGGCGCGGAAGGCACGGGCATCATCCGGTTCAATGACGCGGCCGGTTCCAGCCTTACGCTGGGAGAACTCACCCTGACGCTGACGGCTGATGCCGTGGCCCTGCTGAACGCTCCCGGAGACTATGCCTTCCACATCACCAACGCCGCTCTTCATGCAGACCCCAACAACATCACGCTGAGCGAATACAACGGCATGGCCTGGGACATCACCCGGACGGAAAACGGCCGGGTAATCATCTCCTTCGGCCATCTGGACGCCATGATCATTGACAGTGGCGCCGTCAAAAACGTCACCTCCGCCGCCACTCTGGGAGCAACGCCCAGCGTCACCAACAACGGAACGCTGAACATCGACCTGCCCCAGGGGACGGCTCCCGAGGACAAGGCAACCGCCATCCGCTACCTGGCCGGGACGGAATCCGATGCCGTCGTGAACACGGGAACGGACAAGGATGTAATCATCACGCTGCTCAATGAAACCTCCGCAGAACCGGGCAAACCGGGCAACACCGCTTACGCCGGGTCCATTCTGGGAAGCGCCCGGCTGGTCAAGGACGGAGAAAGGAAACTGACCATTGACGGTAGAATCACCGCCTCCGCGCTGGACGTTCACCAGGGGGAACTGGTCCTGCAGAACAGGGCGGAAAGCTCCATCATCTCCGGAACCCTGAACGTGGAACGGGACGCGGCGCTGACGCTCAACTCCGCCTCCCTGGCCGCCGCGGACCTGACGGGCTCCGGCTCCATCACCCTGGCCGGGGGAGCCCTGCTCACCATCTCCAGGGAAACGCTTTCAGACCTGACGCTCAACGCCTCCATCACCGGCGCGGGAACTCTGAAACTGGGCAACTGCAACCTGGTTCTCACAACGGGCAGCAATCTGGGAGAAAACGTGCTGCTCCATCTGGACGGCGGCGGCCTGCGCCTGCAGGACGGCTCCACGATCGCCCTGGAAGGCCTGCACCAGGAACAGGAAAACGGCACGCTCCACCTGGGGGCGGACGGCCATCTGGAACTGGCCTCCAGCAACGGCAAAACCTACTCCTTCAAGGGGGAAATCACCGGTACGGGCGTCATCACCCACCGGGGGGAAGGCACGCAGATCATCCTTTCCTCCGGGAACGGCAATGTGGACGTCAGCCATACCAGGACCGGGGGCCACCTCGTCCTGGGGGACAAGAACCTGGCCGCGGACGGTTCCATGGCCTACAGGAACATCTCCATAGGGGACAACACCCGGGAAGCCTCCGACCTGGACGCCACGGCGGACCTTTCCCTGATGAACAACACCACGGCCGGCACGCTCTCCATCGCCTCCAACGGCAAGCTGTACCTGGGCGGCAATCCCAATCAGAGGGCGGTCCAGCTGGTATTGACGGGCAACAACACAGGCGTGGCGGCGGACCTGGCCTCCGGCGCATCCCTGGACCTCACCGTCAGCACGGAAACCGTTTCCCGCAGCGCCGATTCCGGCTGGGCGGCCATCCAGGCGGAAAACGGCTCCATCCGCATCAGCGGGACGGAACCGTCCATCAACGTCAACATTTACGGCCTCGGCGCCGCGGGAGACTGGGCCATCCTGCCGGAATTCACCATCAACGCCCTCTATGCGGAAAACGGACTGGTCACGGCGGACGGGACAAGCTGGACGGCGGACATGGTGAACCTGACTTATGCCGGCTTCGCCAACCTCGTCTATGACATCGGTAAAATGCTTTCCGACGACGGCAGACTCTTCCAGGTCCGCTTCACCAAGCTGGGAGACAGCCCTCTGAAGGACTACGCCTCCACAGACAACCAGAAAGCCGCCGTGGACAGCCTGTGGACCGTCACCTCCGCCCCGCAGAACATCAGCCCAGCCATGATGGAATTCCTCAATGCCGTGGGGAACGCCCAGGCCGCCGGTGACGCGGGAACCATTCAATCCGCCCTCTCCTTCTATGCGGGCAGCGGGATTACCGCCCTGCACTCCGCCCAGAAGGGGGCCCTGAAAGACCAGGTGCTGCACCTGAGAAACAGGGTCGCGCAAATGGGAGCCTCCCTGCAATACGTCAACGACGACCTGCCCCGCTTCAATGCCTGGATTGAAGGGGAAGGCGGCTACCGCAAGCTGGATGACCGGAGGGACGAATCAGGCTACAAGCTCAACACCTGGGGCGGCACCTTCGGGTTTGACGTCACGTGCAGCGACAGTTTCGTCTGGGGCGCGGCCTTCTCCGCCAGCTACGGGGACCTGGACGCCTACAGGGCGAACGGAGACCTGGACTCCTACTACGGCAACCTGTTCTTCCGCCTCCAATCCGGCCGCTGGGCTCACAACCTCATTCTCACCTGTGGATGGAATGACGCCTCCCTGAACCGCACGGCGGGCGTAGCGGGAACCGGCATGTACTCCATGCACGGCAGTACCAGCGGCAGCAGCTGCGGCGCGTTCTATGAAGGCACCTATGACCTGTACCTGAACGAAAACAGGACCTCCGTCTTCCAGCCCCTGGTGAATGGCTCCATTTACAAGAGCCGGATGGACGGCTTTACGGAAACCGGAGGCCTGGGCATGAGCGTGGACGACATGGACTCCACCTACGGCACGGTGGGACTGGGCGCCAGGCTCCGCGGGGAACTCTCCGACAACCTGATGGGAAGAGCCTGCCTGGGTGAACTGCGGGTGCAGGTTGTCCAGAACCTGGGCGACCGGAAAACCACGGCCGCGCTGGCGCCCGTCGGCGCGCCGGGAGCCGGCTTCCGCGTGAACGGGGCCCGGGAAGGCGCCACCGGCGTACAGATAGGCGCGGGCCTCACCATTCCGGTGGGTTACACCGGCTCCGTCTTTGCGGACGTCAACGCGGACTTCCGCAGCCGTGCCGGCAGCGTCAACGGAAGCATCGGCTACAGGCTGGCCTTCTGACAAAAACTTCTTCTGGGTGTAATTGCAACCGGGGGCATCGCAGTCTCGCTGCGGTGCCCCCCTCCGCATCAGGAAATCTCCTCCGGCCGGGAACGGACTGCATCCGGCATTCGGGAAGGGTCCTTTACCTGCCCGGAGCCTTCAATCACGTACTTGTAGGAAGTCAGCTCCCGCAAGGCCATCGGCCCCCGGGCATGGAACTTGTCCGTGCCGATTCCTATTTCCGCGCCGAATCCGAACTCTTCCCCGTCGCTGAACCTTGTGGAGCAATTGTGGTACACGCACGCGCTATCCACGCGGCCCATGAAATAATCGCGGGCCTTTCCGTCCTCCGTCACAATGGAATCGCTGTGGTGGGAACCGTAGCGGTTGATATGCTCCACGGCGTCCCGGACACCGTCTGCCACCTTCACGGACAGAATAAGGTCTTCATACTCCGTGGACCAGTCCTCCTCTGACGCGGGAACGGCTTCCGGCCCGAAAAACGGCATGCTGCGCCCGCATACGCGGCACTCCACCCCGCGCTGGCGCATGCGCTCCGCCGCCATCGGAAGAAACCGTTCCGCCACGGCGGCGTCCACCAGCAGGGTCTCCGCCGCGTTGCAGACTCCCGGCCGCTGGGTCTTGGCGTCGTCCAAAATATTGAGGGCCATCTTCAAATCCGCGGCGGCGTCCACATATACATGGCAAACGCCGTCCAGATGCTTCAGCACCGGAACCCTGGAATAATCCATCACGGTCCGGATCAGCCCCTTCCCTCCCCTGGGAATGATCACGTTCAGACAGGAATCCAGCTCGCACAACTGCTTCACCTCCTCCCGGCTTCCCGAATCAAGAAGCTGGAGGGCGTCCGCCGGAACGGCAGACTCCGCCAGGGCCTCCCGCAGCACGGCCGCAAGAACCCTGTTGGTCCGCAGGGACTCGCGGCCGCCGCGCAGAATGACCGCATTCCCGGACTTCAGGCACAGGGAGGCGGCATCGCAGGTGACGGTGCCGCGGCTCTCATAAATAAAACCGATGACCCCCAGGGGCACGCGCACCTGGCGGATATGCAGCCCGTTGGGCCGCGTCCATTCACGGATGCACTCGCCCACCGGATCGGGAAGGGCCGCTACCTGCTCCATGCCGCACGCCATGTGTTCCACGCGCTCCGGAGTCAGCAGCAGCCTGTCCAGAAACGCGGCATTCCGCCCGTTTTTTTCCGCCTCCTCCATATCCAGGGAATTCTCCCGGATAATTCTCCCCGCGGCTCCCCGGACGCCTGCGGCCATCAGGCGCAGGGCGTCCGCCTTCTCCTCCGGACTCAGGGCGGCCAGCTCACGGGAAGCGGCCACAGCCGCGCGTCCAACAGGTTCAAGAGGATTCTCCATATTCATCGCTTCATCCCTTCTTCGGTACAAAAAACGTTCCCGCCTCCTCCCTGCCGCCTTCCAGCAGTACCCCGATGCGTTCCGGATGGCGGCCATGCATCATGTAGGCGCCTATCCCCGCATTCACGGCTTCCCGGATGGCCTGGAGCTTGGCGCTCATGCCGCCCATGGAAAAACGGCCCCGGTCCTCCTCCGCGAACGCCAGCACGGCGTCCACATCCTCCACCCTGGGGATGATGGCCTTCCGGCTTCCCCCCGGCGGATACAGGCCGTCCACGCTCGTCAGGATAAACAGGGCGTCCGCTTCCAGCATGCGGGCAATATGCACGGAAAGAATATCGTTGTCCCCGAACTTCAATTCCTCCACGGACACGGTGTCATTCTCGTTCACGATGGGAATGATCCTTCCGTGCTCGAACAGGCGCATCACCGTAGCCTGCACATGGTGCCGGCGGCGCTTTAAATCGTCCGCCGTCAGCAAAAGCTGGGCCACATCCACGTCAAAATGGTTGAAAAGATTCTCATACGTCTGCATCAGCCGCGTCTGCCCCACCGCGGCGCAGGCCTGCTTGAGGGACAGCTCCTGCGGATAGGACGGAAGCCCCAGTACGGAAACCCCCGCCCCGACCGCGCCGGAACTCACCAGCACCACCTGGTGGCCCTGCTGCATCAAATCCGCCAGGGCGCTCACCAAATGCACGATGGAAGAGCCGTCCAGCGTTCCGTTCTCACGGGTCAGCACGCCCGTTCCTACCTTCACTACGATCTTCATGCGTCTGCCGCCACTGTACACCAGACGGTCTTCCCGAGAAAGGAAGAAAAAAACTCCCCCGGATCGTCTCTCCCTCCAAATAATACGCTGCGGCAAAAGAGGAAAACCGCGCCCCTCCTCCGCATCCGAGCTCCAGGGAAGCGGCAGCATCCTTTCACCGGGACACGCAGAAACAATCTAAAATAACTTGTGAGTAACAACGCCTTTTGAAAACGGACTTTCATTGACCCGCGACGTCTGCCGCGCCATAGTGGCCACATGATCAGGTTCGTCCTCCTTCTCCTGTGCCTGGGCACGGCCGGACTCTCCCACGTCTTCACGGAGGAGGGAGCCGCCCCGTCAGACTACGACAAACAGGAAAGAACGGGCACCCTGGCCTCCTATCAACCGGAACCGCGGAAGTAAATGCACATCCAGCGTCCGGAACATCCCGTCAACATCCTCCCGGCATTGCCGGATCCGGCGCCCCAACACCAAAAACCGGGCGGAAGCTCCGCATCTGAGGAACTTCCGCCCGGAAAAGGCCAACCGGCTACCCCTTGAACATGCCCAGGGCCCTGGCGACGCCCTCCCCGTACTCGGGATCGCACTCCATGCAGTGGTCAATATGGCGCTGCTTGATGAAATCCGGCGCATCACCCATGGCCCGCGCGGTATTGCCGTACAGGGCTTCCCTCTGTTCCGGCGTCATCAGGCGGAACAGGGCGCGCGGCTGGGAATAATAATCGTGGTCGTCTTCATGGAAATCCCAGTGCCAGGCCGCCCCGTCCAACTCAAGCGGCGGCTCCCGGAACTCCGGCTGCTGCTTCCACTCTCCGTAGCTGTTCGGTTCATAACCCAGCGTGCCTCCCGCGTTGTCGTCCACCCGCATCATGCCGTCGCGGTGGTAACTGTGGAACGGGCACCTGGGTGCGTTCACGGGAATCTGGTTGTGATTCACGCCCAGCCTGTAACGCTGCGCGTCCCCATAGGAAAACAGGCGCCCCTGAAGCATCTTGTCCGGAGAAAAGCCGATGCCGGGCACGATATTGGCCGGATTGAACGCCGCCTGCTCGATCTGGGCGAAATAATTATCCGGATTCCTGTTGAGCTCCAGCACGCCCACTTCCATGAGCGGATAATCCCCGTGCGGCCATACCTTGGTCAGGTCAAACGGATTGAAAGGGCACGCCTTCGCCTGCTCCTGGGCCATGACCTGGATGTACATCGTCCAGCGCGGGAAATCCCCCTTTTCAATGCTTTCATACAAATCGCGCTGGTGGCTTTCACGGTCCTTCGCGACAATGGCCTCCGCCTCCTCGTCCGTGAGGTTCCTGATGCCCTGCTGCGTCTTCAGGTGGAACTTCACCCAGACCCTCTCGTTATCCGCGTTCAACATGCTGAACGCGTGGCTGCCGAAGCCGTGCATGTGCCGGTAGGAAGCCGGAATGCCGCGGTCGCTCATAACCACGGTCACCTGGTGGAAAGCCTCCGGAAGGGAGGACCAGAAATCCCAGTTATTCCGGGCGCTCCGCATATTGGTGCGCGGATCGCGCTTGATGGCGTGGTTCAAGTCCGGAAACTTGAGCGGGTCCCTCAGGAAAAACACGGGCGTATTGTTTCCTACCAGGTCCCAGTTGCCCTCCTCCGTGTAAAATTTGATGGCAAAACCGCGGATATCCCGTTCCGCATCCGCCGCGCCCCGTTCCCCCGCTACCGTGGAAAAGCGGACCAGGAGATCGGTCTTCTTGCCCACCTCTGAAAACAGGGCCGCCTTCGTGTACCGGGTGATATCATGCGTCACGGTAAAGGTGCCGAAAGCTCCGGAACCTTTGGCGTGCATGCGCCTCTCCGGAATCACCTCGCGGTCGAAATGGGCCAGCTTCTCCAGAAACCAGACGTCCTGCAGCAGCATGGGGCCGCGCGGCCCGGCCGTTAAAACGTTCTGGTTATCCGGAACAGGGGCTCCGGCTTCGGTAGTTAAATTCTTCGAATCACTCATGCAATATTTTTTATTTAGAATAATTAAAACAAATTTCCCAACCATGTCAATGACCGAATCCCCGGAAAACCGGAAAGAAAAAATCACCGTCCCTAATTTCCCTTTTTCCACGGCACCCGGACCATCCGGAAACCCTTGCCGGAGACGCATTTTAGACTTTCCATGCAGGGCGGTTCTCGTCATATTGCCCTGGCATGAATCTTGACCTTCTCCAAAAAGCCGCCAACCAGGCGCGGGGCCTTGCCATGGATGCCGTTCACGACTGCGCATCCGGCCACCTGGGCCTTCCCCTGGGGTGCGCCGAAATCGGGGCCGTCCTGTTCGGTGATCTGCTCAACGTCTGCCCGGCCCAGCCCCGCTGGCTCAACCGCGACCGCTTCATTCTCTCCGCGGGCCACGGCTCCATGTTCCTTTACGGCTGGCTGCACCTGTCAGGATTCAACGTCGGCATTGAGGACCTCAAAAACTTCCGCCACAAGGGCTCCATCACGCCCGGCCACCCGGAATTCCGGGATACGGACGGCGTGGAATGCACCACGGGGCCGCTCGGCCAGGGCATTGCGAACGCCGTCGGCTTCGCCCTCTCCGCCAGGCGCGCCGCCGCGCGGTTCAACAAGCCCGGCATGGACATCTTCACCCAGAACATCTTCTGTCTCACGGGGGACGGCTGTTTGCAGGAAGGGGTGGCCCGCGAAGCGCTCGCCCTGGCCGCCGTGCTGAAACTGGACAACCTCATCCTCATTTACGACTCCAACGACATCACGCTGGACGCCCCCGCAGAACGCACCCAGCTTGCCGACCCCCGCGCCGTGTATGAAGCCCTGGGCTGGGACGTGCGCCAGATCGATGGACACGACTTGAAAGCCGTCGCGGAAGCGGTGGAAGCCGCCAAGGCGGCCAAAAACGGCAAGCCCCAGCTCATCATCGCCAAAACCGTCATCGGTAAGGGCATCCCCGGCATTGAAGGCACCACCAAGGGCCACGGCGAAGGCGGGGCCAAACTCCTGGAAGAAGCGCATGCCAACTGGGGCATCCCCTCCGGGGAACGCTACTACGTTTCCGAAGACGTCCGCGCCTACTTCAACGACCTCAAGGCCCGGCGGGAAGCCGCCTTCTCCGCCTGGAACGCCATGTACCGGGAATGGCGCCAATCCTTCCCGGAACTTGCCGCGGAACTGGACGCCGGAATGGACGCCTGCGCCAGGGGCGTGGACCCCTCCGTTTCCGACAAGGACATCCCCGCCTTCTCCCCGCACTACAGCGACGCCACCCGTTCCTCCGGTTCCGTGGCCATCAACGCCATCGCGAAGGCCGACCCCTGGTTCCTGACCACCAGCGCGGACCTGTACAGCTCCAATAAAAACTACCTCAACGGCGGCGGAGACTTCTCCGCGGAAAATCCGGAAGGCCGCAACTTCTGGTTCGGCATCCGGGAACACGCCATGGCCTCCATCTGCAATGGCATCGCGTACGACGGCCTGTTCCGCGTAAGCGCCGCCACGTTCTGCGTATTCGTGGACTACATGCGCGCCGCCATCCGCGTGGCCGCCCTGAGCGGGCTGCCCGTCACCTACATCCTGACGCACGACTCCGTGGCCGTGGGTGAAGACGGCCCCACCCACCAGCCGGTGGAAACCGTCTCCGGCCTGCGCGTAATCCCCAATCTGGACGTCATTCGTCCGGCGGACCCGGAAGAAACGGCCGGAGCCTGGATGGCCGCCCTGCAAAGGGCCGACGGCCCCACCGCCCTGATCCTTACCCGCCAGAAAGTGGCCACGTTAAATGATATCCCCGTGGAAACGCGCCGCCAGGGCGTGCTGAAAGGCGGCTACGTAGCCCGCCGGGAACAGGACAAGCTGGAAGCCATCATCCTTGCGTCCGGTTCCGAACTGGAACTGGCCCTGAAGGCCGCGGAACGCCTCGGAAGCGGAATCCGCGTGGTCTCCATGCCCAGCTTCTTCCGCTTTGACGCCCAGCCTGCCGAATACCGGGAAAGCGTGCTGCCCCCCTCCTGCATGAAGAGGGTCTCCGTGGAAGCCGGCGTAACGGGACTGTGGTGGAAATACGTGGGCTGCCAGGGTGAAGCCGTGGGCATCAACCGCTTCGGCTTCTCCGCCCCGGGCAATCAGGTCCTGGACGAACTCGGCATGAACGTGGACAACGTCGTCAACGCCGTTCAAAACGTGCTTGCCAGATAAAACGGCCCGGAATTGCTTCCGAATGCAATTTGTCAAAGGCTGCCCTGCCGATGCGGGGTAGCCTTCTCTTTATCCATCCGGCCCATGCGAGCAAACAAGGCAGCCTCGCGCGCCATCCTCAACGGTTCCGTCTCGCCGCCCCGGGCTGAAAAGCTCCAGCCTTCCGCGGCCGGAACCGCAGCAAGGGAACGCTTTCACGGAAGGCGGAAATGCGCCGCATGAAAAGTCTTGTGCCGCTTACAGCTTGTGCCCGAAGGAATCGCCGGGCTTCAGGGACTTGATCAGCTCCACCAGCAGCTTGATGGTATCTTCCACATCGCTGAGGGCGGCGGTTTCCACCGGAGAATGCATGTAGCGCAGCGGCAGGGAAACCAGCGCGGAAGCCACCCCGTTGCGGGAAACGTAAATGCTGTCCGTATCCGTGCCGGTGCGGCGGCCCGCGGCTTCATGCTGGAGATTGATCTTGTTCTTGTCCGCCACAATTTCCAGGCGGGCCACCAGGTTGGGATGGTTGGCGGTTCCGTGAATGACGGCGGGGCCCTTCCCCAGCTTGATATCCCCGAACTTCCCCTTGTCCAGGCCGGGAGAATCCGTAGCGTGCGTCACATCTATGCAGATGGCGGCATCCGGCTGAATGCGGTAAGTGATCATCCCGGCGCCGATGCAGCCCACTTCCTCCTGGACGGCATTGACCAGCGCCACGTTCCAGGCCAGGGGCTTCTTCTGCTTGCACAGGCGTTTGGCTATCTCCGAAAGAACGAAGCCGCTGAGGCGGTTGTCCAGCGCGCGGCAGACCAGCTTGTTCTCATTCATCAGCATGGGACCGTCACAATAAACGCCTACATGCCCCACACGCAGCCCCAGGTCGGCCACCTCCTTGTCGGAGGAAGCGCCCACATCAATGTAAATTTCCCAGATCTTGGGCTCCTTCTCCCCACCTTCGCGCAGGTGGATGGCCGTATTCCCCGTAATGCCCATCACTTCCCCCTGGCTGCCCAGGAAGCGCACGCGGCGCCCGCGCGCGATGGCCGTATCCGTTCCGCCCACGCGTTCCACATACAGGAAGCCCTCCGGCGTAATGTGGCGGATCATGAAGCCGATCTCATCGGCATGGGCCTCGATCATCAGGGTGGGGGCGTTCTCCTTGTCCGCATGGAAGGTGGCCCACGTATTCCCGTAGGTGTCGCACTGAACATCCTCCGTGTACTTCCGCATCTCATCCGCCCAAATGCGCTGGGCGTCTATCTCAAAACCGGAAGGACTGGGAGTCTCCAGAAGTTCCGTTAAAAACTCAAGGCTGTCGTCGCTGATCTTCATATACCCCTTTATAGCACCGTTCCGGATGCCGCTCAACCGGAAAGAAGGGCGGATGCCGCATCTTCAGAAGAGGGGTGTACACACGGAAAAGCCCGCATGCCGGGCAAGGCACGCGGGCTCTCCATAAATGGGAAAAAATCAGGCCTGAAGCCCCCTGGAAATACCCTCCAGAACATCACCCTTCCCCATGATGTATCCGGTGTCCGGATCATGGTACTGCGTGGAATGCACGGAAGTTCTGCCGCTTCCGTAAGGATCCGCCTCCTTCGCTACCGGAAGGCGCCCCGCGAGGGAGGGAAAGCATGCTTCCGCCAGTTCAAAGGCAGTGACGGGTTCCGGAACCAGATTGACGGCAAAAAGGCCGCATTCCCATGCTTTCTCCACATCATTGACGATGCGGCGCATGGGATAAAGCTGGTGGCGTTCCAGCAGGGCCACGTCCAGTTCGCCCTTTCCTTCCGGCGCATTTGCCAGCAAATCCGCCACGCTCATATCCGCACCCGTTCCGGTGACTTCCGGCAGGTACACGCTGAGCACGCGGCCGAATTTGAGGTTGACGTAATCCCTCAATTCCGCCAGGGCGGAGAGGAAGGCGTCTTCAAACTCATGAACCAGCGGGGAATCTTCATTCCCCGTCTCCGGCTGGGTATCGATGCTGGTGACGTAAGTCAGGCGTTCGATTTTCACCTCGTGCAGAATGTCTATCAACTGCCGGACATGGGAAATGAATGCCTCCTCGTTCCTTCGGATGGCACGGCGGCCTTCCCACAGGGACGGACAAATGAGAACAGCCTGGCCGAACTCCCTGCCGCGCAGGAGCGGCAGACTCGTTTCGTCAATCAGGTAGTCGAAATACCGTTTTGAGGTCCAGAAAGAACCCAGGGCGTTCGAGGAACTGATGAATACCGTATCTGTCATGTTGCGGAGGAAGGGTGCTAGGTTGTGGCAGACTCCCGGAACTTATTTCAGGGCGTCAAAGGCGGATTTGAAAAGGAAATAACCCCAGCCCCAGTCTTCATGGGCCGCCCAGTCCTTGTCGTAATGGTGGCGGGGAAGCAGGAAGCGTTCCGGGTGGGGCATCAGGCCCATGGCGCGGCCAGTGGCGTCTTGGAGCCCGGCAATGCTGCAGGCGCAGCCGTCGCGGTTGTCCGCATACTGCAGGGCCACATACCCGGCGGACAGATACTTTTCCGCATCTCCGGGCCTGGTGACCAGGCGGCCTTCCGCGTGGGCAGAGGGCAATTCAAACTCGTCCGGAAGCCCCTGCAGGAACGGGGAATCCTTGGCCACCTTCACCAGCCTGGCCCACAGGCATTCAAAGCGTTCGCTCTTGTTGTCAATCAAGCTGGAGGAAGGAAGGATGCCGAGCTTGGTCAGAATCTGGAACCCGTTGCAGATGCCCAGGATAAGGCCCCCGCCGGCGTGGTGCCTGTGCAGGGCGTCTCCCAGGAAACGTTCCGTTTCCAGCTGCGCCAGGCGTCCGCTGGTAACGTAGTCCCCGTAGCTGAAGCCGCCGCTGATGACGACGAGCTGGGACTTGGCCACGTGTTCCGGCGCGGCGGTGGCGATGGGCTGGACCTGGGTGGAAAAGCCGACCGTGCGCAGGGCGCGTTCCGTTTCCACATCGCAGTTGGTGCCGGGGTATTTGAGTAAAAGTGCGTGAGGCATGTGATTATGTGTCAAATCGTTATAAGTTGAATCCGGGACTGTTGAAATCAATAGTAGGGAGTGAGTCCGTCCTTCCAGAGTTTCTTGAGTCTTGCAAGTTCGCAGTCCAGCACCTTTTCCCCGCCGCAGCAGGTGGCTGCAAGGCGTTTTTCCGGAGTTGCGCGCCCGATGCAGGCACAGGGGAAGCCCTCCATGGCCGCCTCAAAATCCGCGGCGAATTCGGGGTCCACCTCCACCAGGATGCGGCCCGTGCTTTCACTGAACAGGGGAATGGCCGGGGATTTCCAGCCGTTCACAGTGGGAACCTTCGTCAGGTCAAGCTGGACGCCTCCCTTGCCGGAAAAGGCCATTTCCGCCGCCGTGACGGCCAGGCCGCCTTCGGAAACGTCGTGGGCGGAAAGAACCAGGCCGGAAGTCAGGGCATTGTAATAGGCCTTGTACAGCTCCATATTCTTCGCGCAATCCGTCTGCGGCACCTTGCAGTCGTTCACGCCGTGCGTGCGTGCGAAGACGGAGCCGCCCATTTCATCTTCCGTATTGCCGATGAGGTACAGCAGGCTGTCGTCCCGGCGCAGGGAGGAGCCGGTGGCGTGGTCCGGGCTTTCCACCACGCCGAAGCCGGAGCAGAGGAAGGTGACGGGCACGTTGATGGGGCCGTCTTCCGTCTCAAAATAATTATAGAAGGAATCCTTGCCGGAAATGAACGGGGCGTTGTAGGCGTCCGCGGCTTTGGCGATGGCTTTCACGCACTCCACCAGGCGGCCGAGCTCCGCCGGATCTTCCGGATTGCCCATGCAGAAATTGTCCAGCAGGCCGATCTTGTCCGGGTTGGAGCCCACCAGGATAAGCTGGCGCACGCACTCGTCCACGGTGCCGGTACCCATGGCGTAAGGATCCGTCTTGCCCCATTCCGGAAGAATGGCGCAGGCCATGGCCATGCACTTGTCCGAGCCGTCGATGTCCACCACGGAACCGTCCTGCGGAGCGTCCGCCGTGGCGCCCGCGAGGGGCTTCAGAATCGTGTTGCCCTGCACTTCATGGTCGTACTCCCGGATGATGGGTTCGCGGGAAACGATGGCGAAATCGCTCATGACGGTTTCCAGGGACTTGCCGAGGTCCTTGTCCGGCATCGGCTGCCCGGTGAGCCCCTGGCCGCTGATGAATACGGAAGAAAGCTTCTTGACGGGGGCTTCATGCAGCTTGGAATTATCCAGGCAGCACACCAGTTCCCCCTTGTGCCAGACCTTGAGGATGCCCGTATTGTCGGAATGGCCCAGCACGGTCAGTTCCGTCTGGAAAGTATCCGCCAGCTTCTGGAGTTCCGGCAGGTCTTTTTCCTCCACGGCCATCACCATGCGTTCCTGGGACTCGGAAAGGAAAATTTCCCAGGAAATCAGACCCGGCTCCTTCAGGGGGGCGTTGTCCAGGAAAATCTCCCCGCCCGTGACGGAAAGCATTTCCCCGGCGGCGGAGGAAAAACCGCCCGCGCCGCAGTCCGTGATGAACACGATCAGGCCGCGTTCGCGCGCTTCCAGAATGAAATCCAGCGTCTTCTTCTCTTCAATCGGGTTGCCGATCTGAACGGCGGTGAAATCCTCCTCATGGGAGGCCTCATCCAGCGCGGCGGAAGAAAAGGTGGCGCCCTTCAGGCCGTCGCGCCCGGTCCGGCCGCCGATGACGATCACCTTCAGGCCGGGGCGCATTTCCTTGAGGATGTCCCCGCGGGGAATGACGCCGGCGGTGCCGCAGAACACGAGCGGATTGTAAATGTAAGTGGGGTCGAACTGGATAGCCCCGTTCACCGTCGGAATGCCCATGCGGTTGCCGTAATCGCGCACGCCGCGCACCACGCCGCGCATGATGCCCAGCGGATGAATGACGTCCGGGGCGGTGATGGAGGCGGGGTCCGTATCCGGAGCGCCGAAGCAGAACACATCCAGGGAGGCGATGGGCTTGGCCCCCTTCCCTGCGCCCAGAATATCGCGGATGACGCCTCCCAGGCCGGTATTCGCCCCTGCGTAGGGTTCAATGGCGGAGGGGTGGTTGTGCGTCTCCGCCTTCAGGCAGACGGCCAGCTTGTCGTCCAGAGCGATGAAGCCGGCGTTGTCGTCAAACGCGCTGAGCACGAAGCCCGGCTTGCGTTCCATGATCTTCTCGGAAGGCTTCTTGATGTAGGTCTTGAACAGGCTGTTCACGGTCTCCGGCGCGCCTCCGTTCACGCTGTGGCTGATGGAGGCGGAGAAAATGCGGTGCTTGCAGTGTTCCGACCAGGTCTGGGCGATCACTTCCAGTTCCACATCGGTGGGGTCGCGGTCCACTTCGCGGAAAATCTGCTGGACGACTTCCATGTCCTCGCGGGACAGGGAAAGCTTCTGCTGCTTGCTGAGCTCGAGCAGCTCGTCGCTGCTCAGGTCTCTCACGGGAACGGTGCGGTAGGTTTTGGCGGACATATTGCTGGGAAAAAGTAGGCGTGAGGGGAAAAATCAGGCGATGGTCCAGTTGTGGATGGCGGGATTGCAAACGTCCTTGGCGAAGCGTTTGGAAAGGCTCTCCCGGTCCCCCTGGCCGAAAACGTACACGCGCTGCGTGATCTTCAGCCCGTCCAGGGTGAAGCCCATGTTCTTGCGGCCGCGGTAATTCTGCAGGATGGCCTCCTTCTCCAGGTCCAGGGCTCCGGCCTTCATGCCGTAGTCGATGGTGAAAAGGGCTCCCGTCAGAATGGGGGCATCCTGCTCGCTGCATTCCTGGGCAATGGGGTCAACCAGCACGCTCAGGAGGTAGTCGCGGGCTTTCTGCTCGTCTCCGGTGATTTCCACCGTGTACACGCGGCTGCGGCGGAAAGTGAGGCCGGCATTCAGAGGGGTGTAAAGCAGGGCGTCTGCATTGGCTGCGGCCTGGAATCGGCTGATAACTTCAAAATGGAGGGTCATATGGCTCAGGAATGTGGTAAAATGAAAAATGGGGGCCGGCTGGCCGGCCGGCTCCCATGGGGAAAAGCTTGCGGATCAGGCCTTGTGCTGGAGGCGGGAAAGGACTTCCTCATACGCTTCCATCACATTGCCCAGGTCCTGGCGGAAGCGGTCCTTGTCCATCTTCTCGCCGGTCTTGATGTCCCACAGGCGGCAGGTGTCCGGGGAAATCTCGTCCGCCAGCACGATCTGGGAGGGATCTTCCGCCAGGCGGCCGAACTCGATCTTGTAATCCACCAGCGTCAGGCCTACCTGCTTGAAAAAGTCGATCAGCACGTCGTTCACGATCAGCGCCTGCTTCTTGAGGAAGGCGCACTCCTCTTCCGTGGCGGCGCCCAGTTCCCGGGCATAATCATCATTGATAAAGGGGTCGCCCAGATCGTCGTCCTTATAGGAAAACTCCACGATGGGCTTCTTGAAGGGGGTGCCTTCCTTCACGCCCATGCGGCGGCTGAAGGAACCGGCGGCAATATTGCGCACGATCACTTCCAGGGGAAGAATGGAAACCTTCTTGACGTCGATGTTGATGTCGTCCACGTCGGCCACCAGGTGGGTCTTCACTCCCTTCTCCTCAAGCATCCTGTAAATGAGCAGGGTGATGGCCTTGTTCAGCTTGCCCTTGTTCTCGAACTGGGCTTTCTTGGCGCCGTTTCCGGCAGTGGCGTCGTCCTTGTACTCCATGCGGAGGACGTTGGGAGTATCGGTCGTATAAAGTCTTTTGGCCTTGCCTTCGTAGATAGGTTCCATGATACGTTTTACGCAGGGTTGAATGCGTGCGGGGATGTTACGCCAGACGGTACGCAGGGTCAAGCCGCAACTGGACGAAGAACACCCTGCGGCCAGGGCGGCGGAAGGCCGCGCGGAAATGCGGCCGGGCGCGGCGGAAAGTTCATTGGAAAATAACCTGCCGCGAGACAATTGCAGAGAAAAATCCGGAAAACACGGAACACCCGGAAACGGAAAACAGGCGCGGGCGAGGAACCTTTCCCGATGCGGTTTGAGGACAGCCCATGAACCCGTGAATCACCGGAACGCCTCAGCATGGTTTGATTGATCTTAATCATCTTGACGCAATCCTTTCGTCTTGTTAGAAAGATCATTGATGTTCAGGATATTTGCATGTGTCTGGCTGACTCTGGCGATTCCGTTTTTTGGGCTGGGGGAGGAACCTGAAGAGGAAACCTATCTCGCTCTGCGAAGTCCCGCCCAGTACTTTGCGGCGGAATCTCATGATTCCCATTATTGGACGGTCCTGTTTCCAGACGATCCTCCATTTTCCTATGCGTGCCTTTATCTCCCCTCGTTTAATCGCGAATTTGGCTTTTATCTGGAGGGAAACAATTTGATCTGGGCCCAGACCATCGGACCCTCCAGCATGCAAATACTTTCCCAAGCACCGATTGTGGACTTGCAGAGCCAGGGAGCGGACCGTTGCGCCGTTCTGCTCATGTGCCTGCAATTTCCCGTTCTGGGGAACATGCTGGAAGGATGGGACTGCATGGCCAGCGGAGGGGAGGAAGAGGATATATTCAGCACCCCTTCCGACAGAAAAGGACTGCTTCCCAAATTGCCCCAATTCGGGGAATGGCGCATGCGGGCGACCGGATGGATGGAATCCATAATCAACCCTTTTATTTACAAGCATCTGTACGTCAAAAGAGGAAAAATAACATTGAAGCCGGCCTTGGCCGACGCTTTGCGAAAAACCTGGGATGAGGCAGTTGAGCGGAAAACTTTCGTCATGGACATGTACAGGCAGCTTATAAGCGGGAGTGACGGGGATCATATCTATTTCCGCGGAGCTTCCGGCCCGGTAGGGGAAGACCTGTGTGAAGGTGAAGGAATGCTGAGGCCCGCCATGAGGGAGCTGGCTTTCGGAATCGTGGACATGGCCATGATGGAGGATTTCAATCCGGAAAGGGAACAATGGCTTATGGATCAATGCGCCAAAATCCGGCGCCATGCCGCAGATTTGGGAGAAGCCCCGCCCCCCATGGTTTCCGAATCCTGGGTGAAAGAGGCCTCTTTGAAAGAGCAGGCGAAAGAGGAAAAGGAAAAAGAACCGGAGGCCGATTCTCCTGCCCATCGTACGAAAGAAGAATATGTACGGGGATTCCGGGAGCGTTTTTTGAAACCTCTGGACTGGAATCCGCTTTGGAGGGATTTATTCCCGAACGGAACTCAGGGAAAACCGGGAGCATGCTGGGTGGGAAGCAGGGGAATCAGCGGTTTTTACCTGGACGGAACACTCATGGGACGTGCGGAAACCCTGATCAATACTCCCCTGGACATTTATGACGAGTGGTTTTACAACCAAGTCCCGGAAAGGGCATTGTTCCCCTACGACGGCATTCGGGAGCCTGTAGGATATGGCGAACCCAGAGTAAGGCGGGAATGGATCTCCGTGGGAAGGGACTTGAGCCGTTTGCTGGAAGAAACGCTTACGGACATTGCCAAAGGGAAAATGGCCGGCGGAAAAGGGAACAACAACGAAGTGGAGGAAACGAACGGGATGTACTTCGTTCCCTTCTGCATCGTGCGCGGGGCTGACGGAACGGAAAGAATCATGTCCTCTGCCGATGCGGACTTAAAAACCGTGGTCGAATTGATGGAACTGTGGTACACGGTAGATATCCTGTTCATCGACGACGAAGACTATCTGCAGTACATTTTAAAAAAACGCGCCGTCCTGCAGGGAAAAACGGCCCGGGACGGAGCGGCTGAATGCCCCGGGGCAAGCGGCATCTGGAACAGTTTGGGAAATCGGTATCTGTGGAATTGATTCTGCGCCGGTGCGCCTATCCTGCCGGATCGCTCTTCTCTGTGCGTACACCGGGAATATTAGTCTTGATACCCGTAGGGGCCGGCGTATCATGTGCTTTAGTATGCACGCCGACTTGGAGAAATTGTTGTCTCTGGGGAGAATTACCCCCGCTCTCGCTGAAAAACTTGATTGTATCTCACCTGGCCATTACTGCTTCCACTCTACCTGGGGAGCCGGAAAAGTCATTTCCTGGAACCTGCCGGCCAAAAAGCTGGTCATTGATTTTGAAGAAAATCCGGAACATGAAATCGCGCTGGAGTTTGCTCCCCGCATTCTGGAATTCATCGGTGACGACCACTTCCTGGCCAAGCGCTATGAAGACCCGGAATTCCTGATCTCCCTGGCCGCGGACGATCCCGTGGAACTGGTGCGCCTGACGCTGAAGGGCTACGGCAATTCCCTCACCCCGGAAAAACTGGAAGCCGCCCTGAAAGGCACCGTTATTGCGGAAGACAAATGGAAAAACTGGTGGGACAAGGTGCGCGCCATGCTGCGCACCAACGTGCAGTTCATGATGCCGACCCGCAAGGGGGAACGCATCACCCTGCGCACCAACATGCTTTCCCGCGCACAGGCCGCCCTGGAAGACTACGGCAAGGCCGCCGACCTGAAAGCGAAAGTGCGCGTGCTGGATAGCGTCAAGATGGAAAACGTGGTCTCCGAACCGGAGGCGGTAAATACCCTGATCCAGGCCGTAAACGCCGACGTTTGCAACGGCGGCAGCCTGGCCCTCCAGCAGGTGCTGGAACTGGCCATTCTGCGGGACGACCTGATTGCCGCCGTCAAGAACACGGAAGCGGCGGAAACCTCCTGCTCCCTGCGTTCCCTGGTGGAAAACGGCATTGAGGACGTGGAACGCTTCGCGGAAATCCTCAATTCCATGCCCGCCGTGCGCCAAAAGTGCGTGTACGCCGTACTTCCGGAAATCTTCGGCGACTCATGGACGGAAAAAACCCTGGAACTGTTTGACGCCAGCGGCGCCCGCGCCGTGGGGGAAATCGCCAAATTCCTCATTGAACAGGGACAGGAAAAAACCTTCATCAAGCACTTGAAGCATTCCCTGCTTCGCCAGACCCTTCCCGCGGAATCCCTCATCTGGATATGCCGCCAGCGCAATGACGCCGCCAAGCCTCTCTTCGGCATTCCGGTAGGCATCGCCATGCTCTCCCTGATTGAACAGGACCACATGGACGGCGGCCCCAACCGCATGCTGCGCCTGAAAAACCTGTTCATGGAAGACAAAAACATGATTCAGGAAATGATCAGGAAGCAGGACGTGGCGGAAGTGCGCCAGTTCGCCAAAATGCTGTACAACACGTCCGCCTTCTCCGAGCAGGACCGCGGCGCGCTGATGGCCCGCGTGATCAGCGTCTTCCCGGACCTTCATTCCATCGTGCTGGACGCTATGGTGGACACCTCCGACAAGCCGGAACCGGTCTTCGTCTCCTGGGAAAGCCTGGAAGCGCGCAAGAAGGAACTGGAAGAACTGGTGAACGTGAAAATTCCGGAAAACCTGCACAACAAGAAAATTTCCCGTGCGGAAGGCGACCTTCGTGAAAACGGCGGCTACCAGGACGCCAAGGAAGTGGAAAAAGTGCTCAACCGCCGCCGCGCGGAACTGGAGCACGCGCTGTCCCTGGCCCGCGGCACGGACTTCACCGTAACGGACACCTCCAGAGCGGCCATGGGAACGAAAGTGACGCTACAGCCCCTCGGCGGCGGAAACCCCGTGGTGTACACCATTCTGGGAGCGTGGGACACAAACCCGGAAAAACACATCGTCTCCTATCTCTCCCAGGTCGGCAAGGAACTGACCGGCAAGAAAGTGGGCGACCAGGTAAAAATCGTCCCCATGGACGGCGACAAAAAGAAGGTGTTCACAATCACCGCCATTGAAGCCGCTTTTTAAGAACGGTTATTCGCAGATGTTCTCTTTCAATCCTCCATGTTTCATGGAGGATTTTTTTGCGATATTTTGTCATATATATTGAATATAAAAAAGTTGTACTGAAGAAAAAAATTGGGTCGAATTTGGAATCCGGCAGGTTTACTTTGGGGGAACAATCCGGTTCTTTTCGGCTGGTTCAGTATTCCATATCCTGGTGAAGTAACGAATTCATTCCATCTTTTTTGATAAATGCAATCTGCTGGAAATAAGTTCTTCACACCTCCTCCAAGGACCGTAACGGCAGAAAAACAGAAGCGAAATTATCCCTTCGTCATGCTTCGGGAACAACTTTATCCGTGGAAAAAGGAAGACTTGTCCTCCCTCCCTGTGATGTTTGTACAAGCGGTGGAAATCTGTTCAAAACCCTTCCCCTTAAAATTGTAGATTGACTTCGGATTCCAAATTCGTTATAGGCAGGTACAGCAAGTAGCCCGTTCGTTGTATTCCATTGACTATCCCCTGCATATTATGAAGAAGACATTATTTATTCTGACCGCCATGACTGCGGCAACCGTCGCTGCGGAAGCCTCTACAGTCCTGATATCGTTCGGCATCAATTCCGGCAATGGCACTGCCATTGTGGAAGGAACCTACCGCGGGGAAGCCGGACAAAAAGTAAACAAGGTTTCCACAGGGAGTTCAAATTCCTACACTTCCGGAGCACTGGCAACTACTGACGGGGAAACTACCGCCATCACCGTCACGACCGGCGGCGTTTGCTGCGGTCCAGGCGGCGTTCTGACTGACGCTACCGCAAACGGATCCGCGCTGGCGGGCCATGGCAACAAGTTCTATGACGTCTTCGGCCAGGACATGTCCCTGGGCAACCCCATGGGGGGCGTTGTCAACACTGCCGGCTCCGCCAATGGCAACTTCACCATGTCCCTGAACAATCTGTCCGCAGGCACCTACACGCTGACGATGCTGGTAGGCCGCGGGAACGATTACGGTACAGGCAATACTTCTTCCTTCAGCCTCAGCGGCGACGGCATAGCCAACATTTCCGCCATTCTTGACGATTACTCCACTGGTTCCGGCGCCACGCTGAACGGTTCCACCGTTACGGCCAATACGCACACCGGGGACTGGGTGCTGATGACTTATACATTTGACGTAACGGCCGACAATACCCGGCTTGACATCCTGTCCCAGGGTGGCAGCGGCAGCATCAATACTCTGGCGCTGACCTCCGTTCCGGAACCGGCCACGGCGTCTCTGGGCCTTCTGGGGCTCTCCGCCCTGCTTCTGCGCCGCCGCAGAAACTGACCCGGACTCATCTTTTCCGAGAGATAAAAACTCCGTACCTCCTTATCCGGGGTACGGAGTTTTCTATTCAAGACAGGGAATGATACGGCAATTCCTCTAGAAAATCCCCGCAGAAAAAATCGGTGCGATCCGTCGGAAACGCCGTGCAGCGGCAATAGCGCCCCTCTTTTCATGCACACCGTCCCGGACACGCCCTTGCACACAGGAAAAGGCGATTCAATCCCACCAACAGCGCGAAGCGATGAAACAAAGCCGGGAATTCACGATGCTCCGCTGCGTTCACGGAAAGGCGGAAAAACAACTCCTTCAAGTTTTTTTGCGTCCAGCGGTCCCCTTTTTCATTGCGGTCCCGCAGCGGATTGACCATGATACGGGGTACCCGGCTCCATCATGCAGAACCAACGCCTACAGTACGAACGAATCATCATCACGGGCGCATCGTCCGGATTCGGGAAGGCCTTTGCCCGGACGCTGGCTTCCTGCACCGGGGAACTGGTTCTCGTCGCCCGGAATAAAGAGGCGCTGCAACAGCTTGCCGCCGAACTGGAAGAAAAACATCCCGGACTGCGCGCCGCCGCCCTTCCCTGCGACCTGGCGGACGAATCCGCCCTGGACAATCTGGCCGGGCGCCTTCTGGAACTGCCTGCGGCAAAAACCCTCCTGATCAACAACGCCGGAGCGGGAGACTACGGGGAATTCTCGGAAGGCTCCTGGGACAGAATACGCACCCTGCTGCGCCTGAACGTGGAAAGCCTCACGCGCCTGTGCCACGCCATGATACCGGGCTTGAAAAGAAACGGCGGGGACATCATCAACATCAGCTCCCTGGCGGCTCTGCTCCCCATCCCGGACTTTGCCGTTTATGCGGCCACCAAGGCATACGTTTCCAGCCTGTCGGAAGCCCTGCGGCTGGAACTGAAGGAACACGGCATACGAGTCCTGGCCGTTTGCCCCGGCCCCGTCTCCACGGGATTCGGGAAAGCGGCGCGCCGCCCCGGCTTCACCGGCAACATGATGCCGGGCAGAAACGCCTTTGACACCCCCACGGAAACCGTCGTGAACGACAGCCTGCGCGCCCTGTCCCGCGGACGCGCCAGAGTCTTCCCCGGCATGAAAATACGTTTGGCGGCCCTGCTGCTGAATGCGGCTCCCCTGGGGCTGATCCGCTTCTTCATGGGCAGACGCCCCCGGAAAGTCCAGCCTTCTCCACCCGAAACCCTCCCTCCCGCGCCATGAAACCCCACCGCCGCGGAATCACCCGCATCACCTGGTTCAAGCTTACGGTCTGCGCCTGCCTGGCAGCCATGGCGGCTTCCCTCTTCACGCCGTATCCGGCCCAGATCATCCGCGCCCTGAAAGGAGAGCCGGAACCGGCGACAGATGTCCCAGACGCCTACCCGCCCCACACTTCCCTGCCCCCGGAACAGCCGGACCAGACGCAGACGGCCGCCCCGGATACTGCCGGACGCCCCGGCACGGCCACGGAAGATGTGCGCCTGCTGTCTCCCTGGACGCCGGAGCGCACCATCGCCCTGCCCCCCGTGCAGTATCCGCCGTTTCCGCCCGTTCTGCCCACCAGGCCGTCCACAGGAGCGCTCACGAACATTTACGAGCTGGCCCGCGGCCTGAACTTGAAAACCCAGGCCAACTTCCTGCCCGGCACGCTGGCCTCCAGCGACAAGAAAACCAAAAGCAATTACCAGATGACGCTCACCCTGAACGTCAAACAGCCCCAAGCCCTGACGAAAAAGGAAGACATCCTGAAGCTCAACCCCAAACTGGAGGCCATCCTCCCGGACCTGTCCACCCTGTTCAGCCACGCGCGCGTCTCTCCCTACTACGGGCAGATCTACGCCCGCAAACAAACGGAAATCCGCAAAAACCTGGCCTCCCTGACCAAGCTGCTGGACCGCCACAACTTCTACGATACGGAAACCATCCTGGAAATAACCCACCCGGAAACCCGCAGAAAACTGCTGTGGCTTCAAAGTGAAATGGACGTCGTTTCCGACGGGTCGGACGGTGACCGGCTGTCCACCATGCCGGACAAAATCCTGAAAAGTTCCTTCTACCAGCCCAGCACCTCCTACCGCTGGAAAAAGCGCACGGACAAGCCCAATCCCCTGCTCAAGCCCTGGCAGCAGAGGCTGGCTGCCTACAAGGCAAGCCTGGCCAAGGCCCCCACCGCGGAAAAAGCCGCCCTGCGCAGCAAAATAGACCATGCGGAACGAGTCATTGCGGAACTGAAGAGGTATAGCTTCCTAATCTCGGAATACGATCCCTTCATTGTGGTCCCTCTGGGCGTCGTCAACCAGTCCTCCCCGTTCTCCCCGCAATTCGGCGACTACGCCGTCGTCATCGTGGACGGCAAATTATACCCGGCCCTGGTGGGAGACGCGGGCCCCAGGTACAAAACGGGGGAAGGCTCCCTGCGCCTGAGCCGGGAAATCAACCCCAAATCCGGCCCCTACAGCCGCCCCGTTTCCGACCTGGTGGTGAGCTACCTCATTTTCCCCGGCACCGCGGAACCGGAAGCCGGACCGCCCGATTATGAAAAATTCACGGCGAAATGCCGGGAACTGCTCAACGACATAGGCGGCATGGGAGACGCCTTCAAACTCCACCAGTGGGAAGACCTGCTTGCTCCCAAGCCGCCTCCCGTCCCGGCGCCTTCTCCCTCTCCCTCCGCTTCCGGCAAGGAACCGGAAACCACGGCAAAAGACGGAAAAACGGCTGCGGACAAACCGTCGGAAACTCCTTCTTCCCCGTCTTCCCCCACGCCTTCCGCCACATCCTCGCCTGCGGCCCCCTGACGTGCAGTCCTCCCGGACTACAGGGCTTCCTTCCAGGAAAACAGAAACGCCTTCCACATCCGGGAATACACCCTGCCGCGCGTAACCTTCACCTTTCTGGAAGAGGGAATTTCCCGCTGTTTCAACAAATCCAGCGTATCCAGCCCCAGCCACGCCGGAAGCACCGTGGAAAAACGCAATCGTCCGTTATGCAGGGACTCCGCATAAAACACGCCTTCCTTCAGCCACAGCTCCGCCTTTTCCAGCCACGGTTCCGCATCGTCTCCGGGCAGATAGCTTCTCCCGCGGGAGAAATCCTCCTCCCGGTCGCGGAGAATGTTCACCAGCTGCAGCCCCATTCCGTAATGGACTCCCCACCGCAAAAGCACCTCTTCCGGCTGGGTGCTGAACGCGCCGCCAAGGACAAGGAGGCCCAGCCTGGTCCAGAACTCGCCCACGCATCCGGCCACCATGTAGGCGTAATGTTCCAATTGTTCCGGACAAGTGACGGAGGAATGCTCCGCAAAATATTCCAGGTCCCACGCCTGTCCCTCCACAATCGTGGACAGAACGTTCCGCACCAGCATCTGCTCCCGCGGCGGCAGGGCTTCCAGCAGGGCCAGACATTCGGGAAAGCGCGCCAAAAGTTCCCCCTCCCCCCGGTGCTTCTGCACGGAAGACAGCACGCCCAGCCGGCCGAAACAGGTTGCGGCCGCCTCGTGAGAGGCATCCCCCGCCACAGCCGCGCCCATCATCTTCAGCAGAGCCAGCCGTTCCTTCAAATCCATGTCCACCGTATCCGCCACCGTATCCGTGGCGCGCGCCAGCAAATAGCCCACGGCCACGCCGGGCCGCATCTCACGGGGCAGAAAGCGCATGCTCAGGTAAAAGGACCGGGAAACGGCGGATAAAAGCTGATGGAGGCCCTTCATAACTTTTGCAGGCCCAGCCTGTGCATCTTGTAATGGAGCACCCGCGGAGAAATGCCCAATCCCCGGGCCGCCGCGGACATGTTGCCCGGAGAGCGCTTCAGTGCGGCCACAATCAATTCCCGTTCAAAGGAATCCACCATCGTGGGCAAATCCGCCTGTTCCTCCCCTCCGCGGGAATTCGGGGCGTCGCTGCTGGGCATCTGGAGGGAGGCGGGCAGGTTGTACCCGTAAATGCAATCGTCCTGCGCCGTAATGACGGCGCGCTCCACACAATTCTCCAGTTCCCGGACGTTGCCCGGCCAGTGGTAGGCCATCAGCATGTTGATGGCCGGGGTGGAAAGGCGCGTGATATGCTTCCCGTACTTGAGATTGAACTTGGAAAGGAAATGCTCCGCCAGCAGCATGATGTCCCCCTTGCGCTGAATAAGGTCCGGCATCACGATGGGAAAAATATTCAGACGGTAATACAGGTCTTCACGGAATTTGTTTTCCGCCATTAGTTCCTCCAGGTTTCGGCTGGTCGCGGCGATGAAGCGCACGTCGGAATGCAATTCCCGGTTGCTTCCCACGCGGGAAAAAGTCTTCTCCTGCAAAAAACGCAGCAGCTTCACCTGCATTTGCAGGCTCAAATCCCCGATTTCATCCAGAAACAGGGTTCCGCCGTCCGCGGCTTCCGCGCGGCCAATGCGGCGGCTGGTAGCCCCGGTGAAAGATCCCTTTTCATGGCCGAACAATTCGCTTTCCAGCAGGTTTTCCGGCATGGCCGCGCAATTCATCGTAATCAGAGGCTTGTCCTTCCTGGCGCTCAGATTCACCACGGCGCGCGCCACCAGTTCCTTCCCCGTTCCGGAACTGCCGCGGATCAATACCGTGGCGTCGCTGGGGGCCACCTGCCGTATCTGCTCATACACCTGAAGCATGGGGCGGCAATTCCCTATCAACTCGCCGGGATTGCTCGTCAGCAATTCGCGCAGCTTCTCATTTTCCGCCACCAGGGCCTCTCTTTCCTCGTGGGCCTGGAGACATGCCGCCAGGGCATCCCCCGCGATGTTCCCCACAATCTGCATCAGCTTCAAATCCCGCTCCAGATCCGTCTCCGCATCCACGGGGCGGTCGATGCTCAAGGTGCCGATCACCTGCTGCAAATGAATGATGGGCACGCAGATGAACGCCACCTTTTCCCCGCTCTTGCGGGTGCGGGTACGGTTCAGGAACCTGCGGTCCCGGGAAATATCCTCGATCACGTGGGGACGGCCCGTTTCCGCCACATGGCCCGTAATGCCTTCGCCCACATGGTAGTGGCCGCGCTTCATTTCCTGTTCGTCCAGCCCGTGGGAGGCTTCGATCATCAGGTCGTTCCCGTGGCGGATGGTGAAAGTGCCGCGCAGCATCTTCATGCGGCGGTACAAAATATCAAGGATATGCTGCAACAGGACCGTGCCGTTGCGCTCGTTGACGATTGCAGAACTAATCTCCTGCAACACGATCATTTCCAAATCGGGAGACTTGTTCATGCCATTCATGCAGCCCGTAGCTGCCTGAATACTAACCGGGCTCATGCGTCCAACCAACCCTTTTTTCGTGCACTGCGTTTCCCGCGGAAAGAAAGGACAAAATCATCCGCCATCTTCATCATTGAACATCAACATGAAATAAAACATTCACGAACATGACAACACAATTACAAAATTGTAATACCGCGTTCCGGCGCCTCTCCGCGTCAAAGAGGTTCCGCTCCTGAAGACTCCCGTTTCATCATCTCCGTAATCACCTGGAACAGCGCCGTGCGGTACAGCACGCCGTCCAGACGGCCGTCCGCCTGGCGCACGACGGCGGCGGCGGACAGGTGGTCCTGCTCAAACAGCTTGAGGGCATCCGTCAGGTGCGTATCCCCGTCCAGCACGGGAGCGCCCGGACGGATCAGGTCCCCTGCCGACGGAGGCTGCCCGCCGGGGCCGGGATTCCACTTCTTCCGGATACCCGGCACATCGCCCGGATAAATGGTCCCCAGGTAAGAACCGTCCTGCTTCACCACGAAAATCAAATCCCCCGGATTCTTCAGCATCAGGGAGGAAACCTCTTCCAGAGAAGCATCCGGAAGCACCTGCGGCACCACGTGCCGCGCCAGATCATGCACATGAACCTGCGCCATGGGCAGGCTCACCACGGAAGCGGTGCTTCCGGACAGGCTGGCGGCGTACATGGAACGCGCCCGGATCAATTTGCTGGTTCCGTAGGCACTCACCACGCCGATCAGCAGCGGGTAAATCATCTGCCCGCTCATGGAAAACTCCACCACCATCACCAGCGCCGTCAGCGGAGCCTGGGCCGCCGTGGCAAAAAAGGCCGCCATGCCCACCATGGCATACGCCACGGCGTGATTGCCCTCCATGCCCATGAGATTCAGCAGGGTGCTGAAAATAAAACCCACCATGCTCCCGACAAACAGGGTGGGTGTCATCGCCCCGCCCACGGTGCCGCAGCCGAACACCACCGCCACGGCGCTCACCTTCACCGCCAGCAGAATCAGCGCCTGCTGCGTCCCGTAATCCTCATGCACCAGCCCGGTGATCAGAGCCTGTCCGTTGCCCACCACCTCCGGGTAAAAGCAGGCCAGAACGCCTACCAGCAGCCCGGCCGCCATCAGGCGCACGGGCAGCAGGGACTGGCGCCCGTTCAAATACTTGTTGGACACATCCAGCAGGGCCACCCAGCCCTTGGCCGCCACGGCGGCCAGCACCCCCAGCGCCACGCACCACAGGGACTGGGAAAACATCGTGAAACTCTCAAACGGGGAACTGTAAAGAGGCGAGGGGTCCCCCAGCAGGTGCAGCATCAGAAACCCGGTGCAGGAAGCAATCAAAAGAGGAGCCAGAATATCCATGCTCACCGTGCCGATGATGATCTCACTCACGAACAGGCAGCCGGAAAAAGGAGCGTGGAACGCCGTGGTGAAACCTGCCGCCGCGCCGCACCCCACCAGCAGGCGCAGACGGGGAATGGAAACATGGAGCTTCTGCCCAACGGCGGAGGCGATCAGGGCGGAAGACTGGATAATGGGGCCTTCCTTGCCGATAGCCGCTCCGGAAGCAATGCTCCATGCGGCGGAAAGGACTTTCAGGGAAGAAGCCCTGACCTTGATCAGTCCGTTGCCTATGGCCAGGGCCTCCATGTACTCCATGGCCTGCCCCGGCATCCTTCTCTTCACGAATAAAAGAATAAACCCGGCCACCAGGCCGCCGATGGCCGGTACGGCTATCCGCCATTCCGGTTCCAGCAGGGAAAAAACGCCCACCCTGGAATCCGACCAAATGCCCGTCAACAGCCATTGAATAAACTCCACCAGCCATTCAAAGCACATGGACATGCTGGCCCCGACAATCCCTACCAGCACCGCCCACATGAAAGTCACCTGGCTCTCCCCCACCTTCAAATGGTGGAACAGGTTTAAAACCCATCCATACCAGACTGTCCCGGGAGGAGTCTGAGGATCGGGGGGAGACGGATTCATGGGCAAAAAACAGGACTGTTCCGTTAAGACATGAAATTCCGTCCGGACGTTCGAATCAGGCGCAGATACCGCCACGGTCTCCTCCCCCCGTCTGGCGGCTTCCGCGCTCTACCGACAAAATAAGCTCAGAAAAACAAGGCTTGAAAGGGCCTCCCACTCAAATACCTTGCACTGGCAGGGAAACCTGATAAACCGGTATTATCTCCCGCTACCCATAAACGGCCATGCCTTCCCCCCAGCCGCAAAAACAGGTCTCCGGCCGCCTCCGGAGACTGGCATTCCTGCTCATTGCCTGCACCGTATTCACCGTACTGGCGCATGAACTGAAATATCCCGCATCCGCATGGCCCTCGGAACGGGAAGTGCTCTCCGGCAGATCCATCTTCGGAAAGCCGGGAGACACGCGCTCCCTGGTCACCGTGACCCTTCCCTACCCCTTGAGGCCCTCCTGGGCTCCCGATACGGAAATCACCTCCATCACCTGTCACGGGCTGGTCGCCGGCTCCCTCATCAACATCTTTCAAAAGACGCTGGACCACTATGGCCTGGAACGCATCCGGGAACTGCATCTGGACGTTTACGGCGGCTGCTTCAACAACCGGCCCGTCAGGGGCGCCGGCAGGCCGTCCCTGCACGCATGGGGAATTGCCGTGGACCTGGACCCTTTGCGCAACGCCATGTACATGCGCGCGCCGGAAGCTGCCTTTTCCGGTCCGGAATACGATGCGTTCTGGTCCATCGTGGAAGGAGAGGGGGCGTTCTCCCTGGGGCGCGAGCTGGGATATGACTGGATGCACATCCAGTTCGTCCGCCCGTAAGGCACCATGCGTTGAAAACCCGGAAAAGGCGTCAGAACGTATATTTCAGGTTGATGCCGTAATAAAAATCGTTCCCCAGGCCTTTCCGGCTGAGGACGGTCAGCGCCTGGCTGAAATTGGTAAACAGCTCCACGGTCAGGCGGGAAGTGGCCCGGAACGTAAAACTCAAATTATAGTCCAGCGCGTTGGAACCGTGATGAACCACCGGTCCCACATACCCGCCGTTGTAGCCGTAGCGGATCGTGGCGTCCACCCGGACGCAATCCGCTATCTCTTCATGCAGGCCGGCAAACGCCGCATAATAGCCGCGGAACGTATGATTGTTGTACTGCCAGTACAGATCCGTTCCCGCAAACCAGCGGTCGGAAAAGCGATACGTCGTTTTCAGCCCCGGACGCGGAATCCCCTTGTCTCCGGGAAAAACAAAGCTGTGCTCGTACCACGGCATGACCGTCCAGTTCCCCAGTTCCTTCACGTAATCCAGCCGGTACTTCAACTCCGCATGATTCTGATGGTCCGTGGAAACGCCGTACCATATCTTGCCCACCCACTCCCTGTACTGAATTTCCGGCACGAACGCGCACAGACTGCCGTCCCACAGGTCCAGGCCCTCGCACTCGTACTTGCTGGCCCATCCCGTCTGGAAGCGCAGGTACACCCTGTCTTCAGCGGGCTCCGCCAGGGAAAGGGGGTGGGAACCTCCCGTCTTCAGATAATGCGCCGGATTCAGGCAATTCGTGGTGGACGCCAGGGCGCCGCTCCATGAAAAAGCGGCGCAGACCGCCAGCAGCACTCCCGTTCCAATTCTCGTCTTCATGTCATTCCGGTGTTGAAAAAGCGTTTCCAGGGCGGCAGGCCCGGACGGGAACCGCACTCCGTTGCACTATACGTCCATCTTCTTTTTCCCTGCAAGTCGATAATCAGAACGCCCCTCCCGAAAACACGGCCACCGGAGGAAAAAAGAATCCTTCATGCGGAGAAATGCCAAAAGGGAACCCATGAAAGATTGCGGACCCCATTCCGGTATTCTTCCGTAGATTTCCATGCAAAAACAAATGAAATTAACCCTGCCGGCCTGCGTTCTCTTCCTCTGTCTTCCCTCCGTCTTCGCGCAGGAGCAGATCATCCCCAAACCGGCGGAAATCACGCTTCAAAAGGGCGCCCCGGCCACACTCACCCGGGATTCCGCAATCGTGCCCGACGTCCGGGACAAGGCCTTCCTGAACAGGGCCACGCAGTTGCAGCAGATATTGAGCGAAGGAACGGGGCTTCCCCTTCCTCTGAAAACCCCGCAGGACGCGCCCAAAAACGCCGCCAATATCATCATCAAAAAAGACTCCTCCCTGGCATCCAGAGGAGAGGAAGCCTACTCCATCCAATCCTCTCCCCGCGGAATCATCCTTGCCGCCGCAGACCCGAAAGGTATTTTCTACGCTGCCCAGAGCCTGGTCCAGATGATGCCCGTCATCTTCCATGACCGGAATGCGGACAAATCCTCCGTGCAATGGAACATTTCCCGGACGCCGTTCAAGATCGTGGACTATCCCCGGTTTTCCTGGCGCGCGCTGATGATCGACGAAGCCCGCCACTTCTTCGGTGAAAAAGCCATCAAGCAAATCATCGACCAGATGGCCCTGCTGAAAATGAACATTCTGCACTGGCACCTGACGGACGATGTTGGATGGCGCATGGAAATCAAAAAATACCCGCGCCTTACCTCCATCGGCTCCAAACGCCGGGAAACGGAAACAGGAACGTGGAACAGCGGCAAATCGGACGGTACGCCGCATGAAGGATTTTACACCCAGAAGCAGATCAGGGACATCGTGCAGTACGCGGCCCGGCGCAACATCACCATCGTCCCGGAAATCGAAATGCCGGGGCATGCCAGTGCGGCCGCCGTCGCCTATCCCTTCCTGAGCCTGAAAACTCCCGCGGAGGTGCCCACCACCTTCATCGTCAACACGGCTTTTGACCCCACCTCGGAAAAAACTTATGCCTTCCTGTCCGACGTGCTGGACGAAGTCGTCTCCCTGTTCCCCGGCAAAATCATCCACATCGGCGGGGATGAAGTGCGTTACGACAAGCAATGGAAAGGCGTGCCGGAAATTGAGGCGTTCATGAAGAAAAACAAATTGAAAAGCCTTTCCGACGTCCAGATGCACTTCACCAACCGCATGTCCGGCATCATTGCCAAAAAAGGCCGCCGCATGATGGGCTGGAATGAAATCTACGGCCATGACGTCAATGGGGACGGCGGAGGCAAGGCGGGAGGCAAACTGGACACGAACGCCGTCATCCACTTCTGGAAAGGCAGCGCCAGTCTGGCGAAGGACGCCATCCGGGAAGGCCACGACGTCATCAACTCTACCAACGGATTCACGTACCTCGACTACAGCTATGGCAGCATCCCGCTGCAAAAAGCCTACGGCTTTGAACCTGTCTTCGACGGGCTTGAGGAACAATACCACTCCAAGGTCAAGGGGCTGGGAGCCCAGATGTGGACGGAATGGGTGCCGGATGTGAAACGCCTCCACTACCAGGTTTTTCCCCGTGCCTGCGCCTTTGCCGAGGTGGGCTGGACAGCCAGGGACAAAAAGGACTTCCCGGACTTCAAAAAGCGCTTGAAGGACTACGGGAAACGCATGGACCTGATGGGCATCAGCTATGCCGGGGACATCGTAGGTCAACTGGACAAGGCCGACTTTTTCAACACGCCAAAGCTGGGAACCTGGACTCCCGGCGATCTTGCAAGGGAGGAACACTCCTTTGACGCCACGCAATTGATCAAATCCCCCGGCAACTACACCGTCACCCTTCTTTACGACAAGGGAGCCCATGCCATTGAAATAGAGTCCGTCGCCCTGTATGAGGGGGACAGGGAAATCGCCCGGGACGCCCATCCGGGGAAAAGCGGAACCCGCAAGGAAAACATCCAGTACATCCTGAACGTGCCGGAAGTCAAATCCGGCGCCGCCTATACGGTCAGGGCCAAATTCAAAGGCGCCGGAGGCAATGACTCCCACGGCACAGTTTACCTTGAGACGCCCTGAAATCCCGTTATCATTCCGGAACAAAAGCCTGCGGAACTAAACGTTCCGCAGGCTTCCCTATTTCCGGATGAATACGGCGCTCTACTTGCGGCGGCAGACGGCGGAGATGAAATTCATGTACTTCCCTGCTCCGGCCTCCATGGCCCGGCGGTCGCCGACGGCATAGGGATTGTCGCAGGCAAGCCAGTCCGCCCAGCACTCGTCAAAGGAATCCATTTCCCGCACGGACAGGAGTTCCACCTCGCGGGATTTGGAAAGAAGCTCCGCCCACCAGCCGGCGCTGTGGATGGTCTCTATATCCTCCTCCGTCCAGGAAAGGGCCATTTCCGGAGGAAGCCCGTCCGTCAGTTCCTTCTTCAAACCGGGCAAAGCCAGGGCAATCAGGCCGCCGTGTTTTACCAGCGGAGCCAGGCAGGAATCCATGTACTTTTCGTCACGGCCGAAATAGTGGTAGGAATCAACGCTCACTACGGCATCAAAATACTCCTCCGCGAAAGGCATGTTCCCGGCATCTCCGTGCAGGGGAATAATGCGGGAATCCAGTCCAAGCTCCCGGAAACGGAGATAATTCTCCGTGGCCGGAATCCACAAATCCAGGGCAAAAACCTGGACTCCGAACGTATCGGCCAAATATGCGGACGTCAGCCCGCGGCCGCATCCCAGGTCAAGCACGCGCATGGAAGGCTCAAGGGGGATTTGGCAGCTCAGCTCCTTGAGAAGAGTAATGGCGTTGGGACCCATCATGTTCTCATTCAAATATTGCTGTTCAAGATATGTTTTCAATGTCTTATTTCCTTTCAAGATATGTAATGTATTTATATTAGAGGGCGCAAAAGGCCCTTTTCATTCAATCAAATGCTGCCCGGACGGGGCGGCAGGGAAAATCCGGCTTGAGCAAATGGAGCAAGTCGTACCTGGAACGTTCCTGAAGAGAACAGAAAACGCCGGAAAATCACGGCACGGGTATCTTCAGGGGGCCTTCCCCTGAAAAATACCGCATTCAGCAAACAACAATCTTCATACCTTCGGCGGTATCTATCGGAATTATCCTTCCCCTGTCAACAGCGCCCGCCGTCATGGCGTTGTCTTCCGCCCTTCCTCTGTCACTCCGGAAAGCCCGACTGAAAAGGCAAAATTCAGCGGATTATGAATTCGGATTGTATGGAAAAATGGAGAATACTAAGAAAATGAATTGATTATAGTTATAATCACTTTCACTTTTATTTTTTATTTATTAAATTTCATTTAATTAAAGTTCTCTTAACCTGTTTTTATTTAGACTTTCGGATTGACTCCGAATTCATAATCCGCTACGAACGATTCATTCCGTATTCTGAAGTCGGTTCAATTTCATCCATCCAAATTAACAAAACAATTTATGCAACCTCATTTACCGCATAAACTCGCCGCATGGGTCCTTGCAGCCTCCGTCTTCGGGGCCATGGCCTCCCAGTCTCAGGCCGCCGGAGAAAGCATCAGTATCAACTTCGGCTCCAATGAAGGAACCATCCCGGATTCTTCAACCGCCGGACTTTCCTCCGTTACAGGTTCCAACTGGAATCAGTTCGGCGACGCTTCCCAGTCAACCGGACAGGCCCTGAAAGACAACAACGGAGCCTCTACGGGAGCCGACGTCACCTGGTCCAGCAAAAACATCTGGCAGACAGATGCCACTCCCACCACCGGGGACGGCCAGCTTCTTAAAGGCTATCTGGACGACGGCAACGGAATCAATATCACGGTCAGCGGCCTCGATTTTCTTACCTACGGTGTCTACATTTACTGCAACACCGACAACGGCACGGACTTTTCCGCCAAAACCGTCAACGGCATCTCCTACACATGGAACGGCTCTTCCACAGTAACCGGCTCCTCGGGCTGGGGCGCCACCGGCACCACGGACCAGCTAATCGAAGGGACAAACGTCCTCTACGTTGATGGACAAACTGCATCCAGTCTCACGATCGGCAGCACGGGCAACAGTTCCGGCACCGGAACGCGCGGATGCATTTCCGGCATCCAAATCGTCAATACCTATGACGGCGCCAAAATTGCCGCCACGCTTGACGGAGGAACTTCCGCCTGGACGGATTCCCTGCTCGGAACGGCCGCCTGGACGGACTCCACGGCCTCTGACGGCACTTATGCCTCCATAGACGTCACCAACGGCCCCGCCACCCTCACCATCGCCGGCGGGGAAACCCGCAGTACGGACGCACTTGTCGTTTCCGGCGGCAACTTGACCATCTCCGGCGGCAGCCTGAATCTGACCGGCCCGGGCATTCTCCGCGTGGCGGAGGGAACAACGCTTACCCTGTCCACCGCTCTGACGGGGAACGCCGCCCTGGACGGAGCAGGCACCGTCATCATGAACGGGACCAATTCCCTGACAAGCCTGTCGGGAGGCGGCAACCTGATGCTGGGCGACAATGCCTCCCTTTCCATCACGGGAGATGCGGTCTCCCGCTATACGGGGTCCCTGACTCTGGGAGAAAACGCTGCGATCACGGCATCCAACCCCAACTGGACCTTCGGAGGCGCCCTGACCATGGCCGCCGCCAACTACAATGCCAATGACTCCTGGGCCCACAACGCCGCCTCCCTTACCCTTACCGGCGCCGGGGACGTGGAATACACGTTTGAAGGCGGTACGCTCATTCCCATCACGCATGCAGACAGCACGCTGACGGTCCGCAAGGTGACGGACGGCACGGGCACCATCGGCGCCGACCACGCCTCAGACATCGCTCACCTGATCATTGACGCCGGAACGGTCAAACTTACCGCCGGGGATACTTCCTACAATTTCACTTCCATCAGCATCGGCCAAAATGCGACGTTAAGCCTCAGCAGCCTGGCCACCACTCTGGGAGGGACGCCGGACATCATGATGAAGAGGGGCTCCACCCTGGAACTGCTCAACAGCCGTTCCTACGATGTCGATACTCCGGTCAACGCCAACATCACCGTTGACGCCGCGGGCTCCGGCATCACCATCGCCGGCTCCCTCTACGGAAACGGCACCAACATTACGGGCACCATTACCGGGGAAGGCGAAATCCTGTTCACCGATAGCACGGGAGGCACCAACGGCTATACCGTCTCCTCCGCCATTTCCGACAAGGACGCCTCTCACAAATTGAGCGTGCGGGTCAACAAAAGCGGCAACCTCACTCTGGCAGGCAACAACACCTACAGCGGGGGCACCACCATCACGGGCGGCACGGTTCGGACCAACTCCGCCACGGCGCTGGGCCAGGGCTCCGTCATCATCAGCGGCGGCGCGCTGAACGCCAACAGCCAGGCCTTGGAGAACGCCATCACCCTGCAGCGGGGCGCCGTTCAGAACTTCGGGAATGCGGCCGCTCCCAAGGACCTCACCGTCAGCCTGACGGGGAACGCAACCATCACCGACTCTACGGTTGTCCTGAACAACGCCGCCAACACGCCGATGATCTCCACCGGCCAGGTTCTGACCATGACAGGGGCCACTACGGCCACGCTGAACAACGCTTCCCTGAATCTCACCAGCTTCAATACGGCGCTGGTCGACCTGCAGGGCACGTCATCCCTCACCCTGACCGGAGGCCTGACGCTCAACCTGGGCAGCGACCTGGTTTTCGATTCCCTCTCCCAGACCATTGACCTCTTCACGCTGGGAACGGGAACCTCCTTCACGGAACCCGCCGACTGGGACTCCCTGCTGACCCTCACCCAGGACGGACATCGGCTTGTCTGGGACGGCGTCACCTTCAACGACGGCAGCCTGACCTTCACCGGACTTGCCGTGCCGGAACCCGGTACAGCCACGCTGGGCCTTCTGGGGCTGGCGTCCCTGCTGATGCGCCGCAAACGCCGCGCCTGACCTTTACCTTGTTCTATTCAAGAGGCATTCCCCGCACGCCGGGGAATGCCTCTTCTTGCAGGTCTTCCCCGCATCAAAAAACGCATCCCCTATCCTCCCGCCCCCTCCGCGGACCCACGCCATGCACCCAAGAAATAAACGCGTCCGGCAGGGAGCATAAACATGCCATGCCCCGCAGCCGGACGGAAAAAAGGCGGAAAATTAAAACTCCACCAGCAATTTTTCAAGATACTGGAAGAAGATGCTTCCATCCTCTCCGCTGATGCCGCGGTCCCCTTCCGCATCAATGTCCGTATTGGTAAAGCGCGCTATCACGTGTACCCAGGTATAAATGATGCCCCATTCTCCGTAATGTTTGGGATCGAATACGACACGGTGCTCGTAATTCTGCTCAAAATAGATGGTTCCTCCGTCATCGGGATCGGAAATCGGACCGCAATACTTGACGATGATGTAATAGATACCCTTGTAATACCACTCCTCCTTCGTCTTGGGCTTCTTGGAAAGGGTGGTGCTCATCTTGAACTTCACGGGGGTGATGTCGTATGCCGTACTATCCACGTCATGGCGCCTGATACCCGCTTGCGGAAGAGGGACTTTATTCACGATGGAAACGCCCGTGTAATCAAGGTATTTGCCATACCACGAAGTTTTTGGCGGAGCCAGCTCCGCGTTCAGCAGGCATGTCCCCGACAAGATCAGCATTAGTATACATGCAATTTTATTCATCGTTCTCTTCTTGATTTTTGTTGTTTCAACAATTCCTGTTTCAGGTATTCCTTCATCTCCTGGACGGATTTTTCAGGAAGGGTTTTGGCATCGTCCCGGTATTGCCTCCAGTCGATGCGCAGTCTCGCCATGAGCATGACCTCCTGGAGCGAGAAGGGAATAGTTCCCGGTGCATTCGGCATAAATTCCCTGGACCGGTTGCACGGATAGTAAATCTGGCTCTGGTGCCATGAGCGCTTCATCGTCTCGTCAAATGACTTCCGCACCTGTTCGTCGCTGATCCTGGCCTCCCACTGCAGGCCGTCCACCGTGTATTTATCCTGTTCCTCCTGCCGGGAAGCCTCCCGCCACAGGGCAAGAAGATACCTGTTCTGCAGACTGCACCCTTCCGGAGTCAGGTACTTGCGATCATACTGCAACTCATACAGCGGCTTGAACAGGGCCTTGTGCTTTTCCCCCGGAATGGATGAGTTGACTTTCCCCGGAGTAGGAATGATGCCGGCAAATTCTCCGGGCACATAATAGGGCAGTTCTTCCGGTTGCCGCGTTTCCCACGGAATTTTTTCACTCACAAACACTCCGTTCAAGATAGTATTGAACGATCCGTTCCTGCGGACATGGAACAGATACAGGCCGCCCCGCCTGCACATGAACCGCTCGTAAACGCCGGACCCGGCAAAGCGTGAAACGCGCGCGCGCGCCTCCACAGGAAAGGACTGCCACTGCTCCATGGACTTGGCAAGAGCCAGCCCATTTTTGCTCTTCCTCCCTATTTCAATATCTCCTATATTGTTGAACTGAAACTGGATGAAGGAGGTGGTTGGGTGCCGTCTGGCTTCAATCAGGTAATCCCGCCTGGACTCGTTCCGAAGGTAGCCGTTGGGATTATAAAAATACAGGGCTATTTCATGAACCCCTTCCGGCACTTCCACAGCCACCCAGATATCCGGCCCGTCTACATAATGCGGATACACTTCTCCGTGGTCGTCCCATTCCGCTTCAGTCCGGACGGAATCGGTCGGATCAAAAAGAACATTCCGGTTCCCGTCGTCCTTCACCTTCTCCACCCACCACCGCAGCGCATCGTTCTTGTTGCGGTTCAGGCCCATGATTCCCTGAATCCAATAGGTAGACACCGCTCCGGTAACGCCCGGAAATCCCGGAACCGACGTCAGCGTGCGGAAGGGAACCGTCTTGGCCATGAACTCGGAATTGCTCATGGGGGCATTCGTGGCGCACAGCGTGGCGCGCGTCATTCCGTACTTGCCGCCCCAGTCACCCTTGGTGGACCAGTCCTCTCCCTTGAAAACAATACTTTTCCCCTTGTCGCCGCGGCGTCCTAGATCCTCCAGGCTTTTCAACACCTTTGCGGACTCTTCCATCCGCGCCTCCGCGGGAAAGCCGGGCTCCTTTTCCCGCTCCGGCGCATCCAGGTTGTAGGATGAGACGCCCGCCTGCACCATAACCAGACCGCCCCCATAGGTCCCCGCCAGCACGCTGCCGTCCCCCAGGACCAGCAAATCGGAAATATGGGTCCCTTCCAGTCCTTTCCGCAGTCTCTTTTTAACCTTCATCGTGTCGGCATCCAGCACATCCACCCCCTGTGTCCGGAAACCGACGAAAATATCCTTCCCGTTTCCGGCAAGGGCAGACACAAAATCCTCCGACAGCAGGCGCGCATCTCCCTGGGGAGGAATGGCGGTCTTTCTTGCGGCGGCTCCATACAGGCTGTTGTTCTTGCGGGCGTAATCCCTGCCGCGCACAAAATTCCAGGAACTGATGCCGTTGCTGAAAGCCAGCCCGGAGCAGGTTCCCGTCAGTATCCGGTCCTTATCCATGCAAACCAGAACATTGCAGGCATTGGAAGGCAGCCCGTCGCCAAGCGGCTGATACGGCTGGCTGACAAACTGGTTCTTGTCCCAGAACCATGGAGCCTGCACCGCCTTCCATTGGGAATATCCGGACTTGCGGGAAGCGCAGGCTACACCGCCAAACCCATACGCCAGCCACAGGTTCCCCCTGGAATCAAAACCGGCGGAAGCCGCCTGGTCTTCCGTCATTCCGGTGGAGCGGTCCAGCATTTGCCATGAATCGCCGGCGGGATCGTACAAGGCCACGCCTCCGGAAGTGGCCACGGCCACTTCCCCGGAAACAGGGGAGACGGCAATGGCATACACATGCTCTCCATTCAGGGCGTTGCTGCGGTCATACATTTTCCATCCCTGCCCGTTGAAAACGGCCACGCCGCAATCGTCCGTCCCCACCCAGACCCGGCCCTGCCGGTCTTCCGCAATGCAGGTGAAATTGGCTTTCCGCGGAAAGCTGGAAGAATAATTCACGTTCACCCATGACTTCTCATAAGCCCCGTTTTTAACATCCAGACGGTAGATGCTCTCGCGCTCCCCCACCGCCCAGATGGCTCCCTGGCTGTCAGCCAATATCCCCCGGATGAACTTGACCGGGCACTCGGGTAATTTTTCCGGTACATTGACAGGAACGGCCTGCACCCGCATTCCAAAAAAAGAAAAAACAACTGCCGCTATTCCGGTAAAACGAATGATGCTCAATAACATACATTAAATTTATTATGATTTCTAATAATATAAGGTATTTTTCATTAAGACGAATAATATTCAACTTATTTCCAAACAAATACAGCAATTTATCCCTATCTAAAAATATAATAAATTTACTGTCTGTCAGTTCCGATAAGCTATACGAAAAATCCTTCATGTCCAGATCGAAGTGCAGGACCCCCATCAATACCGCCAACAACGCCGGGATCACTTCCTCCACTTCGCCACTATTTTTTGACTCGTTCACATTATTTTAGAAAAAATACATAAACCCTTATTTTTCATTATTCATCCCACTACCCGGAAGCAACATTTTTAAAATATTCCATAATATTGAGCATCAATAATTTAATAAACTTATCAAACAATCATTATTCCTCTTGCCGCATACTCAAAAACTGATATTCCAACGGAAAAAGGCCTCCATTTCCTGCACAAAATAAATTCCGCCGAACCCTTTGGCGTACCGATTCCATGCAAAACCGTACGTTTTGCTCACTTTTCCCACACAGCCGGAACAGAAGCCCCATCCCGGCTTATCCCGCCCTGAACCCTTCCCTTCCAGAAGACGGCCGCCGCAACAATTCCGGGAAGGGGTATCAACATAATTCGGGGCCCTCGCTCCCGCGGGGGCCCCTAGCGTTACCCAAACAACAGAAACCTGCTGAATGCTTCTTTCAGGAATGCATGGCCAGGGCGTGGCGGTATTCCACCGGGAAGACCTTGATGAACTTGCCGCGTTCCTCCAGCCAGTTGCTCAACAGGCCGCAGGCGCGGCGGCTTCCGGTAGCCATGTAATGCTCATAAATAAGCTGGAGCAGTTCCGCCTCGTCGGCGGAGTGCGGCATGACCGTTTCCAGGTCCACGCTGCCCAGGTTGCATTTCTGATCGAAGTTGTTGTCCGCATCGTACACGTAGGCCAGGCCGCCGGTCATCCCAGCAGCGAAATTGACGCCCACCTTGCCGAGCACCGCCACGCGGCCCCCGGTCATGTACTCGCACCCGTGGTCGCCGACGCCCTCCACCACCATCGTGGCGCCGCTGTTGCGGATGGCAAAGCGTTCCCCGGCCTGCCCGTGCAGAAAAATTTTCCCGGACGTGGCGCCGTAGCCGATAACATTCCCGGCAATGACATTGTCCGACGGAACATAGGAAATATTCTCCGGAGGCCGCACGACAATCTTGCCGCCGGAAAGCCCCTTGCCTACGAAGTCGTTCGCTTCCCCGACGAGTTCAAAGGTAATGCCCGGCGCCAGAAAGGCCCCGAAGCTCTGCCCCGCGCACCCGGTAAAATGTACCGTAAGCGTGTCTTCCGCCAGACCGCGCGGCCCGAACTTCATTACCAGCTCTCCGGAAAGCTCCGTGCCCACCGTCCGGTCCACGTTGCGGATCTCGCGGAAAAGCTCGCTCTTTTCCCCTTTCTCCAGCAGGGGCCGCAGGTCCGGGAGCAGGTGGCGGCGGTCGTAATTGTCCAGCGGTTCCCTTTCAAAGGAGGGGTCGAACCTGCGTCCGTCACCCTCCGCCGCATGAAGGATGGAGGAAAAGTCCAGGTGCTGCGCCTTGTAGAAATCAATGGCGCGGTTCACGGAAAGCAGGTCCGTCCTGCCCACGGCCTCATCCAGGGAACGGAGCCCCAGGGAAGCCAGGATTTCCCGCGTTTCCTGCGCCACAAAGCGGAGATAATTGATGACGTATTCCGGCTTGCCGCTGAACTTGGCCCTCAGGGCCGGGTCCTGGGTGGCCACGCCCACCGGGCAGGTATTTTCATGGCACCTGCGGAGCATCGCGCAGCCGATGGAAATCAGGATGGCGGTGCCGAAGCCGAATTCCTCCGCTCCCAGCAGGGCCGCCATCACCACGTCGCGCCCGGTGCGCAGCTGGCCGTCCACCTGGAGCCGCACACGGGAACGCAGCTTGTTGAGCACAAGCGTCTGCTGCGTTTCCGCCAGCCCCAGTTCCCACGGCAGCCCGGCGTGTTTCACGCTGGTGAGCGGGGAGGCTCCCGTTCCGCCGTCATGCCCGCTGACCACGACCATGTCCGCGTGGGCCTTCACCACCCCGGCGGCCACCGCGCCTATGCCCACCTCGGAAACGAGCTTGACGGAGACGCGGGCTTCCGGGTTGGAATTCCGGAGGTCGTAAATCAATTGGGCCAAATCCTCAATGGAATAAATATCATGGTGCGGCGGCGGGGAAATAAGGCTGACGTTCGGCATGGAATGGCGCAGCCGGGCGATGTACGGATCCACCTTGTGGGCCGGAAGCTGGCCGCCCTCCCCGGGCTTGGCTCCCTGGGCCATCTTGATCTGGAGTTCGGACGCGTGCCGCAGGTAATTGATGGTGACGCCGAAGCGTCCGCTGGCTATCTGCTTGATCGCGCTGTAGCGCACCTCGCCCCTGGCATTGGGCTCGTACCGGGCCTCGTCCTCGCCCCCTTCCCCGGAATTGCTTTTGGCCCCGATCTTGTTCATCGCGATGGCGATGGTCTCATGGGCCTCCGGACTCAGGGAGCCCAGGGACATGGCCCCGGAAACAAAGCGGCGCAGGATGGAATCCACGCTCTCCACTTCCTCCACGGGGACGGCTTCCGCGGGAACGAACTCAAACAGGCCGCGCAGCGTACACAGGTGTTGCGCCTGATGGTTGCTGTAATCCGCGAATTCGCGGTACTTCCGTTCGTCGTTGTCGCGCACGGCGGCTCGGAAAGCCTGGAGCGTCTGCGGGTTCCAGAGGTGGTTCTCGCCGCCCTTCCGGTACTTGTACTGGCCCCCGGCGTCCAGCCTGCCTTCCTCCCCGGCGGCCTGCGCGGTCCGCTGGTTGCACTCCGCGGCTATCTCCTCCAGCCCGATGCCGCCCACGCGGCTCACGGTGCCGGGGAAAAACTCGTCAATGAGATCACGGTTCAGCCCCACGGCCTCGAACAACTGGGAGGAACGGTAGCTGCGCAGGGTGGAAATGCCCATCTTGGACATGATCTTGAGCAGGCCCTTGTCTATGGCCCTGATGTAATTGCCGGAGGCCTTCACCACGTCCAGCGGGCAATCCTGCGGCGCGGCCAGGGAAGTGACCGTCGCCAGGGCCAGGTACGGGTTGACCGCCGTAGCCCCGAAGCCCAGCAGCAGAGCAAAATGCATCGTTTCCCGCGCCTCCCCGGTCTCCACGATCAGGCCCGCGTCGGAACGCAGCCCTTCCGCTGCCAAGGCGCGGTGCACCACGGAACAGGCCAGCAGGCTGGGAACGGGAAGGTAGCCGCGGCCAATGTTGCGGTCCGTCAGCGCCAGGATGCGCACGCCGGACCTGACCAGCCCTACGGCGGACTCCGCCAGGTTGTCCAGGGCGGCCCGCAGTACCTTCCCGTCCCCGCCTTCCGGAAACTGGATGGAAAGCCTGGCGGAAGGGAATCCGGCCTCCCGGATATTGCAGAGACTGTTGAGCTCCTCATCCGTGATGACGGGGCGCTCCATCTTGATCAGCCGGGCGTGTTCCGGCGTTTCTTCCAGAATATTGGGATGGTTGCCGATGTACGTGGTCAGGCTCATGACCAGTTCCTCCCGGATGGGGTCGATGGGAGGGTTGGTCACCTGCGCGAACAACTGCTTGAAATAATTGAACAGAAGGGGGGCCTTCCCGGAAAGGACGGCCAGCGGGGCGTCGTTCCCCATGGAGCCGAGAGGTTCCGCCCCCTTCATCATCATGGGGCGTATGATCAGTTCCACGTCCTCCTGCGTGAATCCGAACCGGCGCTGGTGCGCCGTCAGGTCCGGCATTTCCGCGGAAGCGGAAATGGAATCGAACAGGGAACGGACGGAAATCTTGTTCTTTTCCACCCAGCGGCGGTAGGGCATCCGCCGGGCCATCTCGTTCTTGGTCTCCGCGTCGGACACCAGCCGGTGGTTCACCAGGTCGCAGTAAATCATCTCACCGGGGCGCAGACGCCCCCGGCGGCCCACTTTCTCCGCGGGAATGTCCGCCACGCCCGTTTCCGAGGCCAGAATGAAAATATCGTCCGTGGTCAGCGTGTACCGGGCGGGACGCAGCCCGTTGCGATCCAGCATGGCCCCCGCGTTGACGCCGTCGGAAAAAACGACGGCGGTCGGGCCGTCCCACGGCTCCATCATCGCGGAATGGTATTCAAAAAAGCCGCGCACGTCCGGCCCCAGATGATAGTTGGCGCCCCAGGCCTGCGGCATGAGCATCAGCATCACGTGGCGCAGGTCGCGCCCGGCGGCCACCAGCAGCTCCACCATGTTGTCCAGGCAGGCGGAATCACTCTGGCCGGGGGGAATAAGGGGCAGGAGCTTCCGGAGGTCCTCCCCCAGCAGGGAGGAGGATAAATGCGGCTCCCGCACCTTCAGGTGGTTCAGATTCCCCCGCAGGGTGTTGATCTCACCGTTGTGGGCCAGGTAGCGGAAGGGATGGGCCAGGCTCCAGGTGGGGAAGGTATTCGTGCTGTAGCGCTGGTGGACGAGAGCCAGCGGAGACTTGAAATGCTCATCCGCCAGATCCTCGTAAAAACCGTCAATCTGCGTGCCGAGGAACAGCCCCTTGTACACGATGCTCCGGCTGGAGCAGCTGCACACGTAGCAGCCTTCCACGCGCCGCTCCATCTCCCGGCGCATCACGAACAGCTTGCGTTCAAACTCCGCCTGGTCCGCAAAACCGCTGCCGTCGATGAACAGCTGGCGGATCAGGGGACAGGTGCGCTGGGCGTTCTTCCCGATGCTGTCCCGGTTGACAGGCACCTGCCTCCAGGCAGTCACCCTGCCGCCGTTTTCCGTCACGGCGGCTTCCAACTCCTCTTCATGGCCGCAGCCGCCGAACATCATCGCCACGCCGTACCTGCCGCGCGCGGGAAGCTGGTTGGGAAGGGCGAGACGGAAAAACTCATCCGGCAGGGCCAGCATAATACCCGCGCCGTCGCCAGTTTCCGGATCGCTCCCCACCGCGCCGCGGTGCATCAGCCTCTTGAGAACGGTGACTCCCATCTCAATAATCCTGTGGCTGGGTTCGTTCTTCAGGTCCGCCACTAGGCCCACGCCGCAGGCGTCCCTCTCCTGTTCAAAGTCATACAATCCCTGCGGCGCAGGAATGCCTGTCTCGAATTGATCACTATTCATCAGTTTGCTGTTTTGTTTGGGTTAAGCTTCCTTCATTACAGCAAAAACCGTGCCAACTTTATCCTCTCTGATTCCATCGTCCCCTTCTTCCGGCCATAACCGTCCTGTTTTCTAGGCATTCCCGGCTTCCCCGCCTTTTCCGGGAAGCGGCAAGGACGGGAAGCCTCATGAAAAAAACACCATCCTTTTTTACAATTTTGTAAATACCGTTTCCCGGCTATTTTACATTTTTGTAAATACCTCCCTGCTTACCTTCCATGAGCCGCCTCCACGAATCGCCGGGAAAATCGTACCGTAACACATTGACGGCGGATGCCTTGCATAGACACCCGGCCCTGCCGGGGACAAGGATGAAAAAAGTTGGCACGCTTCTTGCTGTATAAAAGATGCAGCAGTTAACCATTATGAGTGACTCGACAAGAACACAAGCCATCAGCGCCATCGCCTCCGTGCCCGCCGGCACCCCGGGCGAGAGCGCGCCTGTCAACATTGATTATTACGGCGCCGACGTCTTCAGCACGGAAGTGATGAAAAAATATCTTCCCAAGGACACGGCAAAAACCCTCCTGTCCACCATCCAGGACGGCCTGCCGCTGGACGCGGACATTGCCGCGGACGTGGCGCACGCCATGAAGCAATGGGCCATCGAACGGGGAGCCACTCACTATACCCACTGGTTCCAGCCCATGACGGGCTCCACGGCGGAAAAGCACGACTCCTTCCTGGACCCCAAAGGCATGGAACCGGTCATGAGCTTCTCCGGCAAGAACCTGATCGTGAGCGAACCGGACGCCTCCAGCTTCCCCTCCGGCGGCCTGCGCTGCACGTTTGAGGCGCGCGGCTACACCGCGTGGGACCCCACCAGCCCCGCCTTCATCAAGAGGCACGGAAACGGCGCCACCCTGTGCATCCCCACCGCCTACTGTTCCTACACGGGAGACGCACTGGACAAAAAGACTCCCTTGCTCCGGTCCCGGCAAGCTCTGGGCAACGCCACCAAAAGGCTCATGAAGTGCTTCAACCTGCCGGACGCCCATGTCACCATCACGCTGGGCCCGGAGCAGGAATACTTCCTCATTGACAAAAACTTCTACCTGAACCGGCCGGACCTCGTCCAAACGGGCCGCACCCTCTTCGGCGCGCCGCCCGCCAAGCACCAGCAATTGGAGGACCACTACTTCGGCTCCATCAAGCCCCGCATCCTCAATTTCATGAGCGACGTGGAAAAGGAACTCTGGAGGCTGGGCATTCCGGCCAAGACGCGCCACAACGAGGTGGCCCCGGCACAGTTCGAGCTGGCCCCCCTCTTTGAAGACGTGAACCTGGCCGTGGACCACAACATGCTGGTGATGGAAATCCTGCGCCAGCAGGCTAACCGCCACGGGCTGGTGTGCCTGCTTCATGAAAAGCCCTTCGCGGGCGTCAACGGCTCCGGCAAGCACAACAACTGGTCCATCTCCTACGGGGAAAAGAACCTGCTGGACCCCGGCAACGACCCGCAGCAGAACGCCATCTTCCTGACCGTGCTGACTGCCATCATTGAAGCCGTGGACAAACACAGCGACCTGCTCCGCAACTCCGTGGCCAGCGCGGGCAACGACCACCGCCTGGGCGCGAACGAGGCGCCGCCCGCCATCATCTCCATCTTCCTGGGCGACCAGCTCAACGAGGTGATCGAAAACATCATCAACGGCTCCTCCGGCTGCGGCAGGCGCGACGACACGCTCAAGATCGGCGTGGACACGCTGCCCATCCTTCCCCGCGACGCCACGGACCGCAACCGCACCAGCCCGTTCGCCTTCACCGGCAACAAATTCGAATTCCGCGCCCCCGGCTCGGCCCAGTCCTGCGCCGGACCGATGATGACGCTGAACACCATCGTGGCGGAAGCCTTCGACTCCCTGGCGGAGGAGCTCTCCTCCTTCGCGCCGGAAACCTTCCTGTCCCAGCTCCAGGAAACGCTCAAGCGGAGAATCTCCGAACACAAGAGAATCATCTTCAACGGAGACAACTATTCCGAGGAATGGGTGAAGGAGGCGGAACACCGCGGCCTGCCCAACCTGAAGAACACGATGACGGCGCTCCACACCCTGGTGAATGAAAAAAACCTGGACCTGTTTGAGAAATACGGCGTGTTCTCCCGGCGGGAACTGGAATCCCGGTTTGAAATTTTCCTGGAAGAATACCACAGGCGCATCCGCATTGAAGGGCGCCTTTCCTGGGAAATGGCGGCCACCATCATCCTCCCCGCCCTGCGCAATGAATACAAGCAAACCGTTTCCGCGCTCTCCAGGGCGCTGGACGCCAAGCAGACCATCGGTACCGCCTCCCTCCGGAAACTGGCGGACAAGCTCGGCGACGCCCTGGATTCCATCGTGACCGACCTGGACACGCTGGAAACGGCGCTCACAAGCTGCCATGAGGACATCCTGGAAGCGATGTCCCGATTGAGAACCAGCGTCGATGCCGCAGAAACCCTGGTGAACGACCGGTCCTGGCCTCTCCCCAAGTACCGGGAAATGCTGTTCATCTATTAGGGTGCAACGACGGAGCTCCGGAGTCATGCCGCCCCTTTGCGGGACAAGCCTCAGCCCGCAGGGGGAACGGCCCGGCTCCGGAGCCTTGGCGCACCCGGATGCGCCCCGCATCTCTTCCGCCGGCCCCTCCGGTGCTTTTCCCTCAAAAATCCGCGTCATTTGCCGTAAAAAAACTTTCCTCCTAGAGCCCGCGGGCACTTAATTCCCCCGGCGGAAATCCACGGTCCAGGACTGCAAGATTCTTCCATCGCCATTATGCCTAAAGACACCTCCATCAAAAAGATTCTCGTGATCGGGTCCGGCCCGATCGTCATCGGCCAGGGTTGCGAATTCGACTACTCCGGCACCCAGGCCTGCAAGGCCCTCCGGGAAGAAGGTTATGAAGTGGTGCTGGTCAACTCCAACCCCGCCACCATCATGACGGACCCGGAGACCGCCCCGCGCACCTATATTGAACCGATTACCCCGGAATTCGTGGAGAAAATCATCATCCGGGAAAAACCGGACGCCCTACTCCCCACCCTGGGCGGCCAGACCGCCCTGAACTGCGCCATGGAACTGCACCGCAGCGGCGTGCTGGAACGGGAAAACGTGCGCATGATCGGCGCCAACGCGGACGCCATTGACCGCGGGGAGGACCGCAACCTGTTCAAGGAGGCCATGATCCGCATCGGCCTGGACGTGCCTCGCTCCGGCATCGCCCACACGATGGAGGAGGCCCGCCAGGTGGCGCGGGACATAGGAACCTTCCCCCTCATCATCCGGCCCGCCTTCACGCTGGGCGGCATGGGCGGCGGCGTGGCGTACAACAAGACGGAATTTGAAGAAATCTGCGCCCGCGGGCTGGACCTCTCCCCCGTCTCGGAAATCCTGATTGAAGAATCCCTCATCGGCTGGAAGGAATTTGAAATGGAAGTCATGCGGGACCGCGCGGACAACTGCGTGGTGATCTGCTCCATTGAAAACATAGACCCCATGGGCGTGCACACCGGGGATTCCATCACCGTGGCCCCCATCCAGACCCTGACGGACCGGGAATACCAGGTCATGCGGGACGCCTCCTTCGCCGTCATCCGGGAAATCGGCGTGGAAACGGGCGGCTCCAACATCCAGTTCGCCATCAATCCGGCCAACGGCCGCATGATCGTCATTGAAATGAACCCGCGCGTCTCCCGCTCCTCCGCGCTGGCCTCCAAGGCCACCGGGTTCCCCATCGCCAAGCTGGCCGCCAAACTGGCCGTGGGCTACACGCTGGACGAACTCAGCAACGACATCACGCGGGAAACGCCCGCCTGCTTTGAGCCCACCATCGACTACGTAGTGACCAAGGTTCCCCGCTTCACCTTTGAAAAATTCAAGCAGGCGGACGAACACCTGACTACCTCCATGAAATCCGTGGGCGAGGCCATGGCCATCGGCCGCACCTTCAAGGAATCCCTGCAAAAGGCCCTGCGCTCGCTGGAAACGGGCCGCTGGGGCTGGGGATTCGACGCCAAGGCGCCGCAAAACCCCTCCGCAGAGGAAATCACGCGGAAGCTGGCCGTCCCCACGGCGGAACGCATCTTCTGGATCCAGACGGCGTTCAGCAGCGGCTTCTCCCTGGAAGAAGTGCACCAGCTCACCCAGATCGACCCCTGGTTCCTGGCCCAGATGCGGGACCTGGCGGAAGCCGGCGGCCGCCTGGCCTCCCTGGACCTGCGGGAAGCCAAGAAGCTGGGCTTTTCAGACCGCCAGATCGCGCTGGCGCGCGGTACTACGGAAGAAGCCGTGCGGCAGGAACGCCGCGAACAGGGCATCATTCCCGGCTACCGCCTGGTGGACACCTGCGCCGCGGAATTCGAGGCTTACACCCCCTACTTCTACTCCACCTACGGGGACGAAAACGAAGCCCGCGACACGGGACGGAAAAAAATCCTCATCCTGGGCGGCGGACCGAACCGCATCGGCCAGGGCATCGAATTCGACTACTGCTGCGTGCACGCCTCCATGGCCCTGCGGGAAATGGGGTATGAAACCATCATCGTCAACTCCAATCCGGAAACCGTCTCCACGGACTACGATTCCTCGGACAAGCTCTTCTTCGAACCCCTGACGCTGGAAGACGTGCTCCACATCTGCGGGCAGGAAAAGCCGGACGGCGTCATCGTCCAGTTCGGCGGCCAGACGCCGCTGAACCTGGCCAACGCCCTGGAAGCCCATGGCGTGCCCATCATCGGCACCAGCCCGAAGGCCATTGACCTGGCGGAAGACCGAGAACACTTCTCCGCCCTGCTCAGGGAACTGGGGCTGAAACAGGCGGAAGCGGGAACGGCCACCAACGTGGAAGACGCCGCCGCCATCGCCGGACGCATCGGCTATCCGGTGCTGCTACGCCCCTCCTTCGTGCTGGGCGGCCGCGGCATGATCATCGTGTATGAGGAAAAGGAACTGCGCCAGTACATGAGCGAAGCCGTGGAAGCCTCCGAGGAACGCCCCGTACTGATCGACCGCTTCCTGGAAAACGCCGTGGAAATAGACGTGGACGTCATCGCGGACCGGGAGCGTGCCGTCATCGGCGCCATCATGCAGCACGTGGAACCCGCGGGCATCCACTCCGGGGACTCCGCCAGCATGATCCCGGCCATGGGCATCTCCATGAAAATGCACAAGGAAATCACGCGCGCCTCCAAGGAACTGGCCCGGCGCCTGAACGTCTGCGGCCTGATGAACATCCAGTTCGCCGTGAAGGACGAACAGCTCTACGTCATTGAAGTGAATCCGCGGGCTTCCCGCACCGTGCCCTTCGTCTCCAAGGCCATCGGCAAGCCCCTCGCCAAGATGGCCGCCCAGATCATGGCCGGCAAAACGCTGGCGGAACTGGGCTTCACCCAGGAAATCACGCCGGAATACCACTGCGTGAAGGAAGCCGTCTTCCCGTGGGGCCGCTTCCCGGGCATCGACGTGGTGCTGGGGCCGGAAATGAAATCCACCGGGGAAGTCATGGGCATTGACCCGGACCCGGACATCGCCTTCGCCAAATCACAGGTCAGCGCCTTCAACCCCCTGCCCACGGAAGGAAAGGTCTTCATCTCCGTAAATGACCGGGACAAGGAGCGGGTGCTCCACATGGCCCGCCAGCTGGCGGACATGGGCTTCACCCTGTGCGCCACGCGCGGCACGATGATCCACCTGCTCCAGCACGACATCGAATGCGAACGCGCCTACAAGGTGAACGAGGCGCGCCGCCCGAACATCGTGGACCACATCAAGAACGGAGACATCGACTTCATCATCAACACGCCCGGCTCCCATGACGCGCGGGCGGACGACATCATCATCCGTTCCTCCGCCATCGCCGCCAAGACCTCCTACTGCACGAACCTGGCCTCCGCCCAGGCCTGCGTGAACGCCATTGAGGCGCTGAAGAACAGGAACCTCCAGGTGTGCACCATCCAGGAATACCACGCCCAGACCCTTTAACCCCATACCACACAGCATTTTTATATCATCATGAGAGCCATTCTCGCACTGGAAGACGGGAGCGTCTTCATCGGTTCGCACTTCGGAACCACGGGCACGGAAGTAGGGGAAGCCTGCTTCAACACCTCCATGACCGGCTACCAGGAAGTCCTGACGGACCCGTCCTACAGCGGGCAGATCGTCACCATGACCTACCCGCTCATCGGCAACTACGGCATCAACCCGGAAGACAACGAATCCGCCGGGGCGCAGGTCAGCGGCTTTGTGGTGGCGGAACTGGCGAAGCTCCATTCCAACTGGCGCGCCACGGAAGCGCTGGGCCCGTGGCTGGAAAGGCAGGGGGTCATCGGCATTGAAGGGGTGGACACCCGCAAAATAGCTAAGCACCTGCGCTCCGCCGGAGCCATGCGCGCCTGCCTCACCACGGAACTGGCCCCGGAGGAAGCCGTGGAAGCCGCCAGAAAGGCCCCTTCCATGGAAGGCTGCAACATCGTGGACAAAATCGGTTCCCACCCCATGACGCCGGAGGAAGTGGACGCGCTGGTGACGGATACGGAACTGCCCCCCGTGGAACACGACATCGTGGCCTTCGACTTCGGCATCAAGTACAACATCCTGCGCCAATTGAGGGAAAACGGCTTCCGCGTAACCGTGGTGCCCGCGCACACGACGGCGGAGGAGGTGCTTGCCATGAAGCCGGACGGCGTCTTTCTCTCCAACGGTCCGGGGGACCCCGCCACGCTGACGGACATCCACCGGGAAGTGGCCGCCCTGATCGGGAAAATCCCCATGTTCGGCATCTGCCTGGGGCACCAGATCATCTCCCACGCGCTGGGGGCGAAAACCTTCAAGCTCAAATTCGGCCACCGCGGCGCCAACCACCCGGTCAAGGACCTTAAAACGGGCAAAATCAGCATCACCTCCCAGAACCACGGATTCGCCGTGGACCCGGCCACCGTGCCGGACGACGTGGAAATCACCCTGCTGAACCTCAACGACAACACGGTGGAGGGCATCGCCCACAAGACGCTGCCCGTCTTCAGCGTGCAGTACCATCCGGAGGCCGCCCCCGGCCCCAGGGATCCCCAGTACCTGTTCCGGGACTTCAAACAGATGATTGCCTCACGCGGGCTGTAGGCGGAGCACAAAAAACGGTCACTCTTCATGCCGGCGCATTTTTCCTCGTCACTTCCGGAAAAATGCGTTATCTCTTACCCGCGGCTCTGAATGAACGGAGCCGGTTTTCCGGTTCACAAACGTTCCGGCGGACGAACCCTGAACAGACATTCCATCCATGAGTAAAATTGCATTGATCTCCGGCATCACGGGGCAGGACGGCTCCTTTCTGGCTGAATTCCTGATTGAAAAGGGCTATGAGGTGCACGGCATCCTGCGCCGCTCCTCTTCCTTCAACACGGGCCGCATTGAACACCTGTACCTGGACGAATGGGTAAGGGACATGAAAAAAAGCCGCCTGGTCAACCTGCACTACGGAGACATGACGGACTCAAGCTCCCTGATCCGCATCATCCAGACCGTCCAGCCGGACGAAATCTACAACCTGGCCGCGCAAAGCCACGTGAAAGTCAGCTTTGACGTGCCGGAATACACGGCGGAAACGGACGCCGTAGGTACCCTGCGGATGCTGGAAGCGGTGCGCATCCTGGGCATGGAAAAGAAATGCCGGATCTACCAGGCGTCCACGTCCGAACTCTTCGGGCTGGTGCAGGAAGTCCCGCAGAAGGAAACCACCCCGTTCTATCCGCGCTCCCCGTATGGCGTCGCCAAGCAATACGGCTTCTGGATCACGAAAAACTACCGGGAATCCTACGGCATGTTCGCCGTCAACGGCATCCTGTTCAACCATGAAAGCGAACGCCGCGGGGAAAACTTCGTCACGCGGAAAATCACTCTGGCGGCCGCCCGCATTGCCCAGGGGATGCAGGACAAGCTCTACCTGGGCAACCTGAACGCCCTGCGCGACTGGGGCTACGCCAGGGACTATGTGGAATGCATGTGGCTGATTCTCCAGCATGACGTTCCGGAAGACTTCGTCATCGCCACGGGGGAAATGCACACCGTGCGGGAATTCTGCACGCTGGCCTTCCGGGAGGCGGGAATCGAACTGGAATGGGAGGGGAAAGGCGCGGAAGAACGCGGCCGGGACAAAAAAACGGGCAACATCCTGGTGGAAGTGGACCCCAAATATTTCCGGCCCGCGGAAGTGGAACAGCTCCTGGGCGATCCCACCAAGGCCAGAACCCTGCTCGGCTGGAACCCCACCTCCACGCCGTTTGAGGAACTGGTGCGCATCATGGTCCGCCATGATATGGAATACGTCAAACACGTCGATTTCCGCTAAGCATGGACAAAAATAGCAGGATATTCGTGGCCGGGCACCGCGGGCTGGTGGGGTCCGCCATCTGGAAAGCGCTGGAAAGCCGGGGCTACACGCATCTCATCGGCCGCACCCACCGGGAACTGGACCTGGAAGACCCGGCGGCCGTCCGGGAATTCTTTGACCGGGAAAAGCCGGAATACGTCTTTCTGGCGGCGGCGTTCGTAGGCGGCATCGTCGCCAACTCCCGCTACCGGGCGGACTTCATCTTCCGGAATCTGCAAATCCAGCAGAACGTCATCGGGGAAAGCTTCCGCCACGGCGTTTCCAAGCTCCTCTTTCTGGGGAGCACCTGCATTTATCCTCGGGAGGCTCCCCAGCCCATGAAGGAGGACGCCCTGCTCACCTCCCCGCTGGAATACACCAACGAACCGTACGCCATCGCGAAAATCGCCGGGCTGAAAATGTGCGAAAGCTTCAACCTCCAGTACGGCGCCAACTACATTGCCGTGATGCCCACCAACCTGTACGGTCCCAACGACAACTTTGACCTGGAAAAAAGCCACGTGCTGCCGGCCATGGTCCGCAAAATCCATCTGGCGAAATGCCTGGAGGAAGGGGCCTGGGACGCCGTGCGCCGGGACCTGGACATGCTCCCTGTGGAACAGGTGGACGGAAACGCCTCTGAAGAAGCCATTCTGGCCGTACTGGGAAAATACGGCGTCACGCCGGGAGCCGTGGAACTGTGGGGGACGGGAACGCCCCTGCGCGAATTCCTGTGGAGCGAGGACATGGCGGACGCCTGCGTCTTCGTGATGGAAAACGTGGACTTCCCCCAACTGCGCGGTGAAGGTCCGGAAATCCGCAACTGCCACATCAACATAGGTACAGGGAAGGAAATCTCCATCCGCGGACTGGCGGAACTCATTGCCGGAACGGCAGGCTACCGGGGCAAAATCACTTTCAATACATCCAAACCGGATGGCACCATGCGCAAACTGACGGACGTTTCCAAACTCCATTCCCTGGGCTGGAAACACCGCGTGGAACTGGAACAGGGCATTGCCTCCATATACCGGTGGTACCTGGACCGCCGGAGTTCCTGAGCCGCCGACCGGGGAACAGACATCCCTGCCCCGCCGCCTCCCTTTCCGCCACATGCACCACGCCTTTCACAACGATTCCGGAAACCCGGCCCCCAGCCTGTGGGCGCTGAGCCCCCTGCTGGTGTTCTTCCTGCTCTACCTGGCCATCTCCGTGGCGGTGCAGGACTTTTACGCCGTGCCGGTCACCGTGGCGTTTACGGCGGCGGCCATCTGGTCCATAGCCATCACGAAAGGGAAAAGCATCACGGAACGGGTGGACCTGTTCTCCGCCGGAGTGGCCAACCGGAACATCCTGATGATGATCTGGATCTTCGTGCTCGCGGGGGCCTTCGCCCAGTCCGCGCGGGACATGGGGGCCATAGACGCCACGGTCCGACTCACCCTGCACCTCCTGCCGGACAACCTTCTCCTGGCCAGCGTCTTCATCGCCTCCTGCTTCATTTCACTCTCCGTGGGAACGTCCGTGGGAACCATCGTGGCCCTGGCCCCGGTAGCCGTGGGACTGGCGGAAGCCACAAACGTCAACACGGGCATGATGACGGCCATCGTGGTGGGGGGCGCCTTCTTCGGCGACAACCTCTCCTTCATTTCAGACACTACCATCGCCTCCACCCGCACGCAGGGCTGCGCCATGCGGGACAAATTCCGGGCCAACGTCAAGGTGGTCCTGCCCGCCGCGCTGCTCGCCCTGGCCTGCTACATGCTGGCGGGCTGGAATGTCCAGGCGCCGGCGGCAGGCGCGGACGTGCAGATAGAATGGCTCAAGGTGCTCCCCTACCTGCTGGTGCTGGCCACGGCTCTGGCGGGTGTCCACGTGATGGCCGTACTGACCCTGGGGCTGCTGGCCACGGGAGCGGTCGGCGTAGGCATGGGCTACTTCTCCTGCATGGACTGGTTCCGCTCCATGGGCGACGGCATGACCGGAATGGGGGAACTCATCATCGTCACGCTGCTGGCGGGCGGCGTGCTTGCCATGATACGCTTCAACGGCGGCATCGCCTACATCATTGAAAAAATCACGCGCCATATCCGGGGAAGGCGCGGAGCGGAATTCAGCATTGCCGCGCTGGTCTCCCTCGCCAACCTCTGCACGGCGAACAACACCATCGCCATCATCACGGCGGGCCCCATCGCCAAGGACATCAGCGACCGCTTCAACATCCCGCCCAGGCGCAGCGCCAGCATTCTGGACACCTTCTCCTGCCTGGTCCAGGGAGTCATTCCCTACGGTGCCCAGATGCTCATGGCCGCGGGCATTGCGCAGGTCTCCCCCCTGCTGATCATGAAATACTTGTACTACCCCCTGATTCTGGGGGCCTGCTCCGTGACGGCCATCATTCTCGGCGGGAGGGCGGACCGGAAACATGCCGCCGGCCCGGAAAATCCGGCCTAGGCATTCGGGAAAAATCCCTCTCCCGGAACGCGGGGGAAAAGGGTTCCTGTTACCGACATGTTACTCTTGTTATCCGCATGTTACTCAACATATGGGGCAAACATGTTATCATACATTCATGAGCCTTCATATAGAACCCACAGAAGAAGCAGTAGAAACCCTGCGCAAGGAAAGGCGAAAAAATTACATTGCCGCACTGGCAACATCCATTCTCTCCGTAGTCCTTGCCGGGGCCATCCTCTACTCCCTGACCATCATCATCGCCGCGCCCGAGGAACCCAAGGTCGTAGGCTACATCACGCCTGACGACGCGCCGCCTTCAGATACGCCGCCCCCGCCGGAAGTGCAGAGGGAAACTTCCTCCGCATCCCATGCGGAAACTCCCGTCAAGGTAGTGGTGGCCGCTGCGGCCGCCCCGGTGAACCTGCCCAAGATCGACATTGACCCTCCCGACGAACCCGTCATGCTGGAAGAAGGGAACATGCTCGGCATGGGGAACGGATTCGGCCCGGATTTGGGAGACTCCACCTCCGCCTTCGGTTCCAAGGAACCCGCGGGCAGCACGCTGGTAGGCACCTTTTACGATACCAAGCAGACGCAGGGCGGACGCCCCACCGACCTGTCCCAGGAACAATTCTGCTCCATTCTTTCCCGCTTCGTGAACCGGGGTTGGAATGAAGCCGACCTGAACCGGTTTTACAAATCCCCCCAGCAGCTTTACGCCGCGCAGTTCTACGTTCCCCGGACCTCCGCCAGTGAGGCCCCCAAGGCCTACGGCTGCGCGGACAAGGTGAAGCCCAGCCGGTGGATCGCCATCTACCGGGGGAAAGTGCGCGCGCCCAAATCCGGAACGTTCCGCTTTGTGGGCGCGGGGGACGACGTAATCGCCGTCCGCTTCAACAACCAGAACGTATTCGACTACGGCTGGTTCCAGGCCTCCCTGGGCAAAATGACGGCGGCGCAGGACATGAAATGGATCAACGCCATGCAGAACAAGCCCGGCAACGACGCCCTGAAAAAGGAACTCAGGGACGCCGGAATCAACGTGCCGCCCTCCACCTTCTACAAATACTCCACCACCAAGCACTGGAATGACACCATGGGCGGCGTGGTCGCCGGGAAGACGTTCACCGTCAAGCAGGGAGATGTCTATCCCATTGAAATCCTGATCAGTGAAATCCCCGGCGGGGAATTCGGCATGACCCTGCTGCTGGAGGAAGTGGGCATGGAACCCATGAGCAAGGACCCCAAGACGGGCGCCCCCATCCTGCCGCTGTTCCGGACCAATTACGGCGTGCCCAAGCCGGACAAGAACAAGGAACACGTGCCTTTCGACGAAATCGGCATCGTCTGGGAATCCGTGAAATAACGCACGGAAAACCTTTCGTTCCCCCACATTCATGCTCGCAGGCCTCCTGCGGGCATTTTGCTTGTCTGGAGGCCGGGGATGCCCTAGCCTCCGGACATGATGCAGCCCTTCCGCTTCCATTCGATCTACCAGCCCCGCATCTGGGGCGGACAGCACATGAGAACCCTGCTGGGACGGGACCTTCCCGACCGGGAAACGGCCTACGGGGAAGCCTGGGAAATCAGCGACAGGCCGGAAGCCATGAGCATCGTGAAGGAAGGCGAATGGGAGGGCCTGCCCCTGCACCGGCTGTGGGAGGAACACCGGGAGGAAATCTTCGGCCCCGGCTATGAACGCTTCCCGCGTTTTCCGCTGCTGTGCAAAATACTGGACGCGCGCGAAAACCTTTCCGTCCAGGTGCATCCTCCGGAACGCACGGCGGAGGCATGGGGAGGAGAAGTAAAAAATGAAGTCTGGTACGTCCTCCACGCGGAACCGGACGCCCTGATCTACGGAGGCATGGAGAAATCCGCCACGGAGCAGGACATATACCGTGCGGCGGACGCGGGCCGGATGGATCAGCTCATCCGCTCCGCCCATCTGAATGCCGGGGAACACCTGTACATTCCCGCCGGACTGGTTCACGCCATCGGCGCGGGCCATCTCATCGCGGAAATCCAGCAAAACAGCGATACCACCTACCGTCTCTACGACTGGAACCGGACGGACGCCTCCGGCCGGGGGAGGGAACTACACCTGGAACAGGCCCTGGACTCCATCCGTGAATTCAGGGAACTCAGCCGCGATCCACGCTACCTGTCCGACACGCCCCACTTCACCTCCCGGGAATACCGCCTGGACAGGGGGGAACGGTTCATCCCGCAGGACCCCTCCCGCTTTGCCGTGCTGACGGTGCTCCGGGGCGGCGTGGCCTGGGACGGCAGGGAGGCCAGGCAGGGGGAATTCATCCTCTCCCCCGTCCGGTCCGCCGCCGTAACGGCCGCCGAACGGGACACGGTTCTCCTCTCAACGACGGTTTGAACAGTCCAATATGACAAAAAGGGTGAAGAATTCCGCACAAAGCCGGGGCTTTCACACTTTTTCGTTGCAAAGAAAGAGGGCGGCTCTTAGTTTGGACTAAACTTTTCCTGCACCAGTCTACCATTCCTTGCCCTCCGAAGGTCGTATGAACAACCTTTCCACCATCGCCACGTATCTTTCCCGTGTTTCCGGCCAGCTCCAGCCCATGCTGGAAAAAGTCCAGGGCATGGACCGCAGGACATTCCTGCTGGAAGCCGCCGCCCTGCTCGCCCTGACAAGCTGCGCGGAAACCTCCGGCAAGGCCGGCCCGGCGCCCATGATCTCCTTCACCCCCTCCAGCGTTCCGCTGGTGAAGCGTTCCCCGCGCCAGCTCCTGGCGGAATGCAACGTGCAGCCGATGCTCATGCCCAAAACCTCCCCCCTGCGCCGGCGTTCCTCCCGCATGAAGCCCCGCTTCATCACCATGCACAACACGGAAAACCCGTCCGCAGACGCCATGCAGCACGCCCGCGCCCTGAACAACGGAGCCCTGCGGTGCAACTGGCACTACACGGTGGACCCGTACGTGACCATGCAGCACCTCCCTTTGAACGAAACCGGCCGCCATGCGGACCGCGGCGGCCCCGGAGACATGTACTCCATCGGCATTGAAATGTGTGAAAAGCGCGGACAAAGCATCGTCAAAACCTTCGACCGCGCCGCCAAGCTGGCCGCCTACACGATGTACTCCCAGAACATCCCGCTGCGCAACGTGGTGCCGCACTACTACTGGACGGGCAAGCGCTGCCCCCATCTGCTGCTGGACAACGGCAAGCCCGGCTTCAAATGGTCCTGGTTCATCTCCCGCGTGGACTACTACCACCGTTGCATCAGTTGAGTTTCCGTGCTCTGCCGCAAACCGGCAGGATGAGTCCCCAGCGAATCCCGGGGAAAAAATCCTGAAGGCGCGCCCATTGCCCCTATCCGCAGGTGCGGAAAATTGACCCGTCCCTGATCCGGCCGCACCGCAGAATCCATCCATCCTCCTGCTTCCGGATGGAGCGCTTCCCATCATCCCGGTTTGAGGCCGCGTCTTCTTGATGCCCTTAATGAATGACCCGGAAAGAAATACCCTGCGGGCCAACCCGCAGGGTAATGATGAAAACCGGAAACCGGACAGGGAAATCCCCGGCACACCGCGCCGTCAATTCTCCACGCGCCGCTTCCGCCTTTGCTGAAATCCCAGCTTTTAGCCCTTCCTGTCTGCGGCGGGCACTACCGCCGCCTTGGGTTGCAGCGGCAGGGTCTTCACGCGGGTTACGCTTCCGTTGACGCGCACGGGCACCACCCTGGGCTGCTCGGAATAAAGCTTCACGTTGCCCACCTTGCCGTTTTTCCAGGAGAAATCCACGGTAATGTTGCCGCGGGCCTTCAACCCCTTCACGGAACCGGACGGCCACGCATCCACAGGGGAAGGCATGATTTCAATGCCGCCTGCGTGGGATTGCAGCAGGATTTCACACACGCCGCCCACGATGCCGAAGTTGCCGTCCATCTGCATGGGCGGGTGCGTCGTCAGCATGTTCGGAAGAGTATTGTACTTGAGCAGGCCCTCAAACATTTCATGAGCCTTGTTTCCGTCCCCGAAGCGCGCCCAGAGGGCCGTGCGCCAGGGCCACGTCCAGGAACGGCGGCTGTCGCCGGTCGTGCCGCGCCATTCCAGGGAAAGGCGGGCGGCCTCCGCCAGCTTGGGCGTCTTGAGCTTGGTAATCTGGTTGCCGGGGAAAACGGCAAAGAGGTGGGACGTATGCCGGTGGTCCGTCTTGGGAATGCGGTCGATCATCCATTCCTGAAGGTTGCCTTCCTTGCCGATCTTGTTGCCGGCCAGCCTCTTCAGCTTGCCTTCCAGGCTCTTGGCCCAGGAGGCGTCCTTGCCCAGAATGCGGGCGGCCTTGATCGTGTTGGTGAAAAGCTCCGCAATCAGCTGCTGGTCGTGCATCACGCCGTCTTCACGGGGGCCGTGTTCGGGAGACCATCCATCCGGAGCCACCAGGGTGCCGGCCTTGATATCGGCCAGTTCCTTCTGCTGCTCTTCATTCAGGGGCTTGCCGCCGGACAGGAAGCCTTCGCCTTTCGCGCCCAATTCCTTCAAATGGTCTTCCCAGAAATGGCAGATCTCCTTCATCAGGGGATAGGCCTGTTTTTCCAGATACTTCCTGTCCCCGGTGAAGGCATAATGTTCCCATATGTGCAGGGCATACCAGGCATTGCCCGGAATGTTCCAGGCCCATCCGTTGCCGCCGAAGATGTTCTGGGAGGTGCGCACCGTCCAGCCGCGCACCGGCTTTCCGTCCTTGGTATTGAACTTTTTATTGGCCTGGGAGGCGTCCCGGCAGCCGGGAGCCATGGCTTCCACGTAATCAACCAGCGCCTGGTGGCATTCAGAAAGGTTGGCGGGTTCCGCGCCCCAGTAGGCCATCTGGACATTGATGTTGTTGTGATAGTCGCAGGCCCACGGCGGCTTCACATACTCGTTCCAAAGACCCTGGAGGTTGGCGGGAAGGGTTCCGGGCCGGGAGCTGGAAAGCAGCAGATAACGGCCGAACTGGAACATGGTTTCCTCCAGGTCGGGATCGGACGGCTTATTCTTGTAGGCTTTCAGGCGTTCCGGAATGGGAAGTTTGGCCACCTCCGGCTCAGTCTTGCCGAAGTCCACTTTCACGCGGTCGAACATGGACTTGTACTGGGCGATATGCGCCTGTTTCAGCGCGGCATAATCCGTGGAGGCGGATTTAGCCGCGTAACGGTCCAGCTTCCTGGAGGGTGCTTCCCCCTTCCAGTCTTTCTTGTAATCCATCAGATAGTCCGTTTCCATGGCGATGACGACCGTGCAGGAATCCGCGTCTTTTACGGAAATCCTGTCCCCGGAGGCGGAAACGGTGCCGCCCTTCGTGCGTATCAGAACACGGCCTTCAAAATTCATGCCGTTCTTCAGGGTTCCCTTCCACGTGAGTATGGGGCCTTTGGCGGAGATGTCCGCATCCACCTGGCAATTCACGGAAAAGTCCGCATTGAAACTGCCGGGCTTGCTGGCGCGGTAGTTGATCACCAGAACATTGGCGGGAGTGCTGGCGAAAGCCTCACGGTCATAGGTCACGCCGTCGGATTTGTAATTCACCTTGTAGATGCCGTCGCGCAGATCCAGGGCGCGGGTGAAGTCCTCCACGGACACGGAGGCGGGCTGGTCCCCTTTCTTGAAGTCCACGAACAGGTCGCCGAAAGGCATGTAGTTGCCGAACTGGTTGGTTCCTGCATCTGGACCGTAGCCGTAGCCGCCCCCCGGATTGGGGCCGCCGGACCAGAGGCTGATCTCGTTGAGGGCAAAACGTTCACGGTTGGGGGCGCTGAAAATCATCGCGCCCACGCGGCCGTTGCCGATGGGATAGCCTTCCGCTTCCCATACGGCTGAGGGCTTCTTGTACTTGCCAAAGCTGCCGTCGGGGTTCTTGTCCGCCTGAGGATAGACGACCACGGCAGGCTTGTCGTCCCAGATCAGGTTGGAGGCGGAAGGTTTGTCCAAGGCGCTCCAGCCTAGCGATACCGCACTTACGGACAAAGCGGAGAAAAGAAGGGATTGAAGATGCATTGCTTTAATTAGACTGTCATAAAAGTACCCTTCCTGCAATCTCTATCTTTCAGCTTTCTTCATGATGCGTCAAAAAAAAGACCAGAACTGTTCCGAGGGAGAAATATCCAGTCTTTAGTCCCTTTCCGTACGCGCCTTTCCTGCAAAAAAGAGGGCAGGGAATTTCCTTGCCTTTCCCCGGAGGCTTCATACCGTTACCATCATGTTGAAACGGTTTGCCTCCATTCTTCTCTCCCTTCTCTTTCTCGGAGCTTCTTCCGGACTGGCCGATGGCAAAGTTCCAGTCCCGGATATTTTGAAAAACCGCATTCCGCTGAAAAAAACGGAGCACCAGCTCAACATCGTTTATTTCCTGGGCAGCGATACGGCCCCCGTGCCGGATTACGAACGCCGCATCAGCGAACTGATGCTTTACCTCCAGCAGTTTTACGGAAAGGAGATGCAGAGGCACGGCTACGGAGCCAGGGCCTTCGGGATGGACATCAAGTCGCCCGGCCGCGTCAACATCATTGAATACAAGGCCGAGAATCCGGCCAGCCATTACCCCTACGAAAACGGCGGCGGATGGAAAGCGGCCCAGGAAATTGAAAAGTTTTTCAAGGCCAATCCGGACAAAAAGAAAAGCCAGCACACCCTGATCATCATGCCCACATGGAACGACGACAAGAACGGCCCGGACAATCCCGGAGGCGTTCCCTTTTACGGCATGGGCCGCTATTGCTTCGCCCTGGACTACCCGGCCTTCGACATCAAGCACCTGGGACAGCCGACCAAGGAAGGGAGGCTGCTGACCAAATGGTACGGCGGCCTGGCTCATGAACTGGGCCACGGCCTCAACCTGCCCCACAACCACCAGACCACGTCCGACGGCAAGAAGTACGGCACCGCCCTGATGGGAGCGGGCAACTACACGTTCGGCACCAGCCCCACGTTCCTGACCCCCGCCAGCTGCGCCCTGCTGGACGCCTGCGAGGTGTTTTCCGTCACACCCGGCCAGCAATACTACCAAGGCAAACCGGAAGTGGAAGCCAAGAACATTTCCATCTCCTTCAAGGGGGACCAGATCCTGATTTCCGGAAACTACAAGAGCCCGCAGACCGTCAAGGCCCTGAACGTTTACGTCCAGGACCCTCCCTACGCCGTCAACCAGGATTACGATGCCGTCTCCTTCTCCGAACGCCTCGGGAAAAAGAGCGGAAAGTTCTCCATGAAGATCGACAGAAAGGAACTGGATGGACTGAAAGACAACGAATTCCGCATTTCCCTCATGTTCGTGCTTGCCAACGGCCAGCAGATACAGAAGCACTTCAAGTTCCTGCGGGACGCCCTCCAGGACTACAAGGACACGGACAAATCCTGATTAAATCCTGGTTCCTGCGCCCTCCGTATGGGCGGACAGCAAGCTGAATCAAAGAAAAAGATTCCTTCTACGGGCATTCATTCTCCCCGCCAGAGGCCGAACACCCGACCCAGGCCTTCACCAGGCAGGCGCATGCACCCGGCGGCGCAGGACGGCTCCCGGAATCTTCCGTCTCCGGAAAACCGTGCATTCATCCTGGCGCACATCAGGGGAACCAGTGATTATTCCTTCAGGTGCTTTCGCCAGTCGGAAGCGTTCTGATAGTAATAAATCGCTTCCTTTTCAAGCTCCTTCATGCGGTCGTCCGGGGCCACTTCATTCCCGTCCCGGTAGAATTCCGCGCCGCGCTGGGGCTTGAGCACCACCATGTCGTCCCCCCGCAAGTAGCCGATGTACTGGTAATTGCTCACGAAGTAACGGGAACGGTACGAGGGTTTCAAGGCATCCTTGCCATAGAAGGAGGCGTCATAAGGCCATTTCAATAGGCCCAGAAGCGTGGGAAGCACGTCTATCTGGCTGATCGCCGTCTCCCGCCGTTCCGGCTTCAGCAGGGCCGGAGCGTAAAAAATGGAGAAAATGCGGTGCGTTTCCGGATTGAGCGATTTTTTTCCGGCGCTCCCGGCGCCGTGGTCGGCCACAAAAACGAACAGTGTATTGTCAAACCAGGGCTTGCTTCTGGCTTCCTCCACAAAGGCCCCCACGGAATAATCCGCGTATTTCACGGCTCCCAGGCGTCCGGTGTGGGAGGGAATGTCAATGCGGCCCTCCGGATACGTATAGGGCCGGTGGTTGGACGTCGTGAATACCACCTGCAGGAACGGCACTCCGCGTCCGCAGGACTCATCCGCCTCACGGACGGCGCGGCGGAACAAGTCTTCATCACAGACGCCCCAGATGGTGGAATGGGTCACCTCGGAATCATCCATGGAGTTGCGGTCCATTACCTGGAACCCGTTGTTGCCGAAGAAATAATTCATGTTGTCAAAATAGCCGTACCCCCCGTAAATCCATTTGAGGTCATATCCCTTTTCCTTGAAAATGGAACCGATTGTCCGGAGGTTTTCATTGCCCTCCCGCCGCACGATGGACATGCCTGGCAGCGGCGGAATGGAGGTGCTCACCGCCTCCAGCCCCCGCACGGAGCGGGTGCCCGTGGCATACGTGTTCGGGAAAAAGATTCCCTCCCGGCCCAGACGGCTCAAGCATGGGGTGATGTCCTCCCCGTCCTTCCGGCATTCATTCAGGAATTCCGCGCCCATGCTCTCCATAATGACCACCACCACATTGGGGCGGATGGCCTCCGCGGCGGGGCGCACCTGCCTCTTCACGCTTCCGGAGGCGGCATCCGGTACGGAAGTATCGTCCGCCGTGAACTCCCCGGCCAGAAAAGCCGCGGCATCCTGGTCCGGCAGGGTCTTGTAATAGGTCCGGTAATCCAGTTCATTCTTGATGAAAGCGCTGAACAGGCTGTAAAGGCCGTCCTTGGCCATTTCCGAATTATAGCGGTTGCCTACGGCATCCGCGTCCTTAATATCCACCAGCCAATAACCGCCTGTAACACACAGCAGCAGGGCGGCCACCACGCAGCCGCGCTTCCATCCGCGGGGAGCTTCAGCATTCCCGGGAATCAGGAAGCGGCGCATGCCCCACGCCGCGAGTACGGAGACGGCCAGAATGCCCAGCAGAATGGGAATAATGGGGTAGGATTCGTAAATGTTCCCGATCACTTCCTTGGTGTAAATCAGATAATCAACCGCAATGAAGTTGAAGCTGGCCTCAAACTCGTTCCAGAAAAAAGCTTCCGCCACGTCTTCAAACAGGCTGGCCAGCGCAAACAGGAAAAACCACGCCAGGGTGATCCAGCGGTCCGCCCTGCCCCCGGCCTTGCTGCGGGGCAGAAGCCACAGATAAATGGCATAGGGCAGAAGCCAGTAGCACATCGTGATCAGGAACTCCGTTACAAAAACATACCCCGTTTTCAGCAAAGGCAGAAAACCAAAATCCATGTTGCGGTATTCAAAGAACACCGTAAACAGGTTTTCCACCACTTCAATCCCGAACGCAAACAGGAGAAACGGCCAAAACCTGCCCCAATAATAACGAATCATGGCCTCCAGAAATATGGTGGAGAAAACAAGCCGTCAATGCCACATTACAACATCAGGACGGCAAGGCTGTCATCCGGTCTCGGGCACAGCATTCCTCCCCTGCCGGAAGGCAGGAACGCCCGGCAGACTGCCTTGAAAATTCTGGAATTAGACCACGTCCAACCCTGAATCCCAATCCTTCCAGACGGGTTCCAGTCCGGCTCCCCGGATGGCGCAGACCACCTGTTCCGGAGAACGCTGGTCTGAAATCTCAAATTGCTCCGTCGCCTTGCATTGCCCCTTCTTTTCCTCCGGCAAATCCACCACGTTCCCCCGCACCGTCAGGTGGGCCGTGGCCGTTCCCACCCCCGTATAACCGCCCGGTTCCGTCCGGGCAATGGCGGACATATGGGTCATGCCCAGATGCATCAGCGCGTTTCTCATGGGCTCCGGCTCACGGGTGCTCACGGACATGCCTATCTTCGGGAAGCAGATGCGCAGGGCGGTCATAAGCTGGACAAAATGGCGGTCATCCAGCATCAGTTCCGGGTCAGGCTCATATTCATAATTCCCGGCATAGGGCCGCATGCGCGGAAAAGCCACGGAAAGGGCGGCTTTCCAGCAGTGCTTCTGCAAATAATCCAGATGCGCGGCCAGGGCCACCGCCTCCCGCCTCCACGGGGCCAGCCCGAACAGCGCGCCGATCTGGATGCGCCGGAACCCGCCCTGGTACGCCCGTTCCGGACAGTCCAGCCGCCAGTTGAAATTCTTCTTCATCCCCGCCGTATGCAGCGTTTCGTAAACTTCCCGGTCATAGGTCTCCTGATAGACGGCCAATTGTTCCGCCCCGTGATGCACGATTTCCGCGTAACGGTCATCCGGCAGGGGGCCGATTTCCAGCCCCAGGGAGGGGATGAACGGATGCAGGGCGTCCAGGCATTTCTGAATGTACCCGTCCGAAACGAACTTGGGATGCTCCCCGGCCACCAGCAGGATGCTGCGCAGCCCCAGGCCGTGCAGGTAGCGCGCCTCCTGAACCACTTCATCCACCGTCAGGGTGGTGCGGATGATGGGATTGTCCCGGGAAAAGCCGCAATACTTGCAATTATTGATGCACTCGTTGGACAAGTAGATGGGGGCGAACAGCCGGATCGTCCTGCCGAAATGCAACCGGGTCAGCCGCCGGCTCTCCTGCGCCATCGCCTCCAGCCGGGCGTCGCCCACAGGTTCCAGCAGGGACATGAAACGGCGCACGAGGGGAGAGGGATGGGCCGTCAGGGCGCTTAATTCTTCAGAGAAGGACATAAGATAACTAATCAGGAATGAGAGACGGGCGGTCCCGGTGCGGAATCTCCGCACAAGGGCCGGAAAAGCCCAATTTGCTCCCTTCTGCGCCGGGGATTCCATCCTTTACCGTGTCATTTCCCGGTGCGGCGGGATTCCGGGAGAAAAGGAGAGGCTGCAAATCGTCGTGACAGACGGCCTTCCGTGGACTAATCTGGCCTTATCCTCCCATGACCTCCACGCCGAACAGCCTTTTCCGCCATTACCTCGATTCCCTGATCCAAAGGGGAACCACACGCGCCAGCCTGACGGAGGAGGCCCGGGACGTCCTGAGAACGTGGTACCTGACCGCCAAAAAGGGAGGCCGCGCACATTCCCCGTCTTCCCCGTCTTCCCCGTCTTCCCCGTCTTCCCCGTCTTCCCCGTCTTCCCCGTCTTCCCCGTCTTCCCCGTCTTCCCCGTCTTCCCCGTCTCCGCGACCAGAACCGGAACCCGTAAAAACACCGCCCCCGGGCACAGCTCCGGAGCTTTTCCCGGAAGAGCGGAAACCGTCTTCCTCCATCACGCTCCCGGAAGGAACGATGGAAGACAAGCTGCAATACCTCAGGGATCTGGCACAAAACTGGAAACCTGCACGGGACCTCAACTCCCTGCGGGACACGATGGTCTTCGCCACGGGCAATCCCCATACGCAGCTCATGCTGATAGGCGAAGCGCCGGGATACTATGAAGAAGTACAGCGGGAACCCTTCGTGGGCCGGGCCGGAGAAAAGCTCAACCAGATTCTGAAAGCCATGGGGCTTTCCAGAGACATGGTTTACATTTCCAACATCGTCAAATTCCGTCCTGCCCTGCCGAACCAGAGAACCAACAACCGCGCCCCTACGCCGGAGGAAATAGAAGCCTGCCTGCCCATCATCATGCATGAAATCCAGGTCATCCAGCCGAAGATGATCATTGCCCTGGGAGGCACCGCCGCAGTCGGCCTGCTGGGGGAACAGGGCTCCGTCAGTTCCATGCGCGGCAGGTTCCACGACCTCAACGGCATTCCCGTGCGCGTCACCTACCACCCCAGCTACCTGCTGAGGTCCGACAATCCGCGGGAAAAGCGCAAGGTATGGGAAGACATGCTGGCCGTGATGGAACGGATGGGCATGCCTGTCTCCGAAAAGCAGCGCGGCTATTTCCTGCCCAGGGAATGAACTCCCTGCTCCCTTTTACCATGCCGCAGCCAAACCGGAAGAACCCGGCGTCCTGTCCCTGATGCGCCTCAGCGTGCCGAGCGCCATTTACAGAAACCGTGGGAATTCCGCCGCAAGACGCCATGCGCCCCGGCTTTCATATTCCCTCCCGCGCCGTGTCCGAGCTGGGTACCATGAAGAAACGGCAAAAGCGCCCGGAACAGTCAGGCTTCCCTATCCATGGAGTTCCTCCTTTTCCGGCACTTCCCAGAACAGGGCCGCCCCCTCACGGCTTACTCCCTCCATATTCAAGTACCGTGCGCGCAGCAGGGTGGAGGAACGGTGCCCCATTTCCATCTGAAGAAGGGGAAAATCCCTGAACCATTTGGCATGGTAGGAAGCGTAAGTATGCCTCAGAACGTCCGGCCTCCATGCCCGGAACCTGCCGCCGCTCCCCCACCCTGCTTCCTTCCTGAATCGCCGCCAGCGCAAAGGCCAGTTCGGCGGGCATAAAGGCCTGTTCCCCTCCGGAATGCCATACCCTGTCAAAAGCCGTTCCAGAACGGGCTGAACGGTAACATGGCGCGCGCCGCCCGTCTTGCTCGCCAACGGTCTTACGGAAATCACCCTTTCTTCCATATCCACATCGCACCACCGGAGGCGGGCCACCTCCCCCGGACGGATTCCGGCATACATCATGATCCAGACAGCAGGAGCGCAATCACGGAATTCGGGAGATTCCGCTGCGTTCCTCAGGCATTTTATCTCCTCAGGATTCAGTACGGCAATGACCTGCTCACGGAAGGAAGGGGCATCCACGCGCAGCAGAGGATTTTGCCTGCACCACCCGCGCCGCAGGGAAAGACTCAGAATTCCGCTCATCACTGCCCGCGCCTTGTAGCGCTGCCTGCCGGAAGAAAAGGCGGATTCAAGAAAACGCGAACAATGTTGCGGGGTCAGTTTCCTGACCGGGAAGTTCTTTAATTCCGGGCATCTGCGCATCAGCGCGCCGGTAAAGTACCTGATATCCCGCAAGGTTGTGGGGCGCCGGCCGCACTTCACTTTCAGCGTTTCATCCACCGCGGCCGCAAAGGATACCGTCTGTTCTCCGTTTTTCAGTTCCTCCGCTCCCAGCTCAATGGCCTTTCTGGCGCGGCGCATGCTGCATCGGGAACCGCCGCAGCGCTGCACCAGCTCCAGAGCCAGGGTAGCCGCCTCCACCATATTCAGCCCGCTCCCTTTCAACAACATTTCCGCCGCCAAATATTCGGCGCGATTTTCGACATGTTCCCTCATTCGAGCAATGTAATTGTAAAATAATGTTTTATGCGTCACAGGATTGACAATCCTGATAGCAAGTAAAAAAACTACAATATTTCATATTTTATGGCGGTTTTAGAATTAATTCATCATGTACAAATTTCAATCTATTTGTTAGATTAAAAACATCGACGCTCCTATCCGGGAAAAAGGAAAGAGGATTTTCTAACAATATGTAAACGAGGCAAATGCATTCACGAACACAGGATTGTCAATCCTGTATGTAGGTGGTGGAAAGAAAAAGGCATTTCTATCCCTTTTCTTCCCGATGAACACAAACATACCAAATCATGAATCCTCGTTTACCACTACCTCTGCGCCGGGCTTTACTGACAGCCATGTGCGCCCTCGGCTGCCAAGCTTTCGCAGCCGAAGAATATACCGCTTCCAATCTGGAAGAATTTCAGGAAGCCTGGAACCAGCTTGCTGATGGAGATACGCTCAGGATCACCGGAACCATTGACTTTCAGGGAACGGACCTGACGGCATTGCCCGCAGACGCCCGCATCACCCTTGCCTCGGACGGCCATGGCACCGTCTCCAATTTCAACTACGGGGACATGTCCGCAGTCTCCATGCAGAATGTGAATGTAAGAGGAGAGGGAACCGTCCGGGTCGGCAGCATGACGGACGGCATGCTCAGCGGAACGGATGAAAGTGGAATCATCCTTTCCATAGAAAGCGGCTCCACCCTGGACGGCACATGGTTGTTACTGGAAAACAACAAGCTGGTAGCGGGAGACGGCGTCTTTCTTGACGGAAACAATGTCACCACCGGACATTCCACCTCCATAGAGACAAGAATCGACCCCGAAACGGGAGCCTTCATCTCCACGGTTGTCACCAATACTCCAGGAGAAATTGCCATGGAACTGGGAAAGGATGTCCAGATCGACGAAATGGACTTGTCCATGAACGACGGCGTCCGCGGTAAAATTATCTCCCATGGAGATATTTCCCTGTCCGATTCCACTCTCATCTCCACTGGGGCCGTCAACACGACATCCGTTTATGAAGACGAAGATTCCAAAACCCTGATCGGCAAGTCGGAATCCGTGGGAGCCACGGGGGGCATCGATTTCAGTGCCGGCGCCGTTACGATGACTGATACCGACCTGAGTACGGCAGGAGACGGCGACCTCTATACCGGCGGCGACATTCTCCTGGGAGACGGCAGCGACATTTCCGCCACGGACCGGGCGGAAATCACCACGGGAGCCCTGGTGCTCACGTCCGGCATTTCCATCCAGGACAACCAGGGCCGCTACCAGCCCGGAACCAGCATTCAGGAATCCATGGGTTTGTACGGCGACATATTCATCGGCAGCAACAGCTCCATCGAAAATTATGATCTGGATGCCGAAGGCTCCATCTTCATAGGAAATGGCGCGGAACTGACCTCTGTCACGCTGGACGCCATTTCCGTGGAACTGGATTCCGTCTCCATCTTTGAAAAGGAAGACGGCACCCGGACCGTATACATGACCACTGCCGTGGGCGACCAGGCCACTGTCTCCATCGGCGACCATTCCACCCTGAATGACGTGGACATTTACGCAGAGGGCGGAGACATCTACATTGGCAGCAACACCACCATCACCGGGGACAACGACCTTTCCGGCAGCCAGATGGCCGACATCTGGGCAGCGGATACGGTGGGAGACATCGACGATGAAGGCGTTTCCACCCGCGGGACCATTTCCTTTGAAGGAACGCTCAAGCAGAATGCGGACGGCGACTACGTTCTGGCCTCCGGAGAATACAGCGAAGGCACCTACGGGGGCAGCATCGTCATCGGCAACAACGTCACCCTGACCATGACCACCGTCGCGGCGGAAAATACCATCACGCTGGGTGACAACGTCACCTACCAGGGAACGGAAGATGCCTCCGTTTACCACATGAGCGCCTTCAGCGACTCGGACAACAGCCTCATCCAGGCCAGCATCAGGGACACGGATGAAAACGGAAACATCCTCAACGGGACCGTCACCATTACGGAGCGTGAGAACAAAATCACCACGGGCCGCAACAATACGTTCATGAACAGCACGGCTCCGGGCAGGTCCGCCGCCATGGATATTTCCAGAGGGGGAGCCCTGTATGCGCATGGAGACATCGTGATCGGAGAAAACAACCGTTTCATTGACAACTCGGCCTCCGGGTCCGGGGGAGCCGTTTTCGCCCAGAACAACATTGCCGAGACAATGGCCTACGTTGACGGGGAACGGACCTCCAAACTGACCACGGAAGTTCTGGACATCGTCGTAGGCAACGGTTCCGTCTTCTCCGGTAACCGGGCCGGAGCCAACGGAGGCGCCATCGCCTCCGAACTGACGACCAACCTTGCCTGGCAGGAAGGCGACAATGTGGACGACCTTTTCGAAAACGAAGGGGCCAATATCTGGCTCGGTAAAAACACGGTTTTCACGGATAATACCGCTGGCAGCCTTGGCGGCGCCATTCACCTGATGGAAGACCGCCTTCTGGTCATCGGCTCCGGTTCCTTTTTCGACGGCAACATGGCGGGAGGTGAAGCCAATGACATTTTTGCCGAAGACGGAGCTACCATCGTAGTCAATACCGACGCGGACGCAACCACCCTCATCAATAGCGGCATTTCCGACGCCGACTATTTCACCCTGGATGACGATCCGGAATGGATCCGCGGCTCCGCCAGCCTGGTCCAGCTGGGAGGCGGCAACCTGCTCTATGGCGGCAGGGACCAGGAAGACAACGGATTCGGCGGCGACTTCCTCCAGTATTCCGGAGCCGGTTCCCTGATCGTGGGCCATGTGGCCGAAATTGACAACGAACTTGTCGTGGAAGGTGCCCAACTGGGCGTTGAAGACCTGACGGACTATGAAATCAACGGCAAGGGCATCATCCTGACGGACAACTCCACCCTGGCCGGCGATACTCTGAAACTCAACGGGAATGCCGTGGTGGAAGTGGGGGAAGGCTCCTCCCTGCTGCTCAACGACATCACGTTCAACGGCAATTCCTCCGTCAAGCTCTGGCACATTGACGAAGCGGGCAATGGACGGGATCTTACCCACACGGCCTCCGGCATCTCATCCGTGGACAACGTTACCATTACCGGGGCGGATGCGGCCGGGCTGCCCCTGTTCAACTCCGCCTTCGTTTCCACAACGGCCGCCGCCAATGAGGACGGCACCATCCGGCTGTCCCAGAACATGAAGGGCGTGGCTTCTCCCATGCAGGGATATTCCGGCAACGTTTCCGGAGTGGCGGCAGGCATGGAGCAGGCCCGGATGAACGTGCGGGACGGCTCCGCCGCCCACAGGTTCTTTGAAAACCTGCTGGGAACCTCCAGCGCGGATGCCGCGGCAGCCATGATCCAGTCTGTCAGCGGAGAAACCGTGGTCAATGCGGCCTGGGCCTCCAATGACGCCCTCAAGGGCTTTGCGTCCCTCGTCCGGACGCAGGGGGCACTTTCCGCAGCCCAGGGTCTGAACAGCCCGGCTGCCAGGCCCGTGCAGGCCGTGGATGCCAAGGGTTCCCCCATCGCCATGGCTCCCGTAGCCTCCGGCCGCGGCTCCGTATGGGTTGGCGGACTGGGCTCCTGGACGGACCAGAACGCCCGCCACGGTATTGACGGGTACAAGTACGATGCGGGCGGCTATGCCGTCGGCGCGGACTTCAAGTTCTCCTCTTCCGCCCTGGTGGGGATGGCCGTCGGCCAATCCTTCGGCACTTTCCAGGACAAGGGAGGCTTCTCCAGCTATGATGCGGATTCCTTCATGGTCATGGCCTACGGCCGCTATACTCCCTCCCGGAACAAGAAACTGACCCTGGACGGATACGCCGCCTTCGGCACCACCTCCTTTGACGGAAACGCCCGCGTAGCGGATACCTCCGCCCATGGGGAGTTTGACGCGGGCTCCTTCGGAGCGGCCGTTTACGCCACCTGGACGGAAGAGCTGGCGAACAAGCTGGTCATCGCACCCTTTGCCGGGCTGGAATTCATGACCGGGAAGACGGACAGCTTCACTGAAAGCGGCGACCTGGCACGCACCTTCAGCGGAGCCCGCGCCCAGAACTGGACTCTGCCCGCAGGCATTACCGTGTCCCGCACCTTTACCGCAGGCACCAAAACCACGCTAACACCCGGAATCACGGTGGCCGTGGCACAGGACCTCAGCCGCATCAATCCCAAGGGCACGGTCGGCAGCGATCTGGGGTCCTGGACGGCACGCGGCGTCAACAAGGGACGCACGGCCCTGCGCGTCAGCGCAGGAGTCAGCGCCACCTTCGGCAGCCGCTGGGGCGCCCGCATCGGGTACTCCCTGGAAAGCCGCGCCGGCCTGACAGCCCAGGGTATCAACGGTTCCGTCAGCTACTCGTTCTAACGGAAAGCCGTTCCCGCCTTCCCGGTCTGCTACCCGGCCGGGAGGCAATTTTTTACTTGGACATATTCTTTTCCATGAACTCATCAACCTCAATCCGCCCCGCCATTCTTCTGGGCTGCGCATGTCTGCTGGCTTCCTGCGGCGGCGGTGCCGGCAAATCGGACTCATCCGCCGTGGCCCCTCCTCAGGCGCTGGAAACAGACAGCACCATCGTGATGACGGACGGCCACGGCGTATCCTACAAAATCACCTCGTCCAGCACCCTGGAAACGGGTGACGGCATCTTCTCCGGAACATACACGTATGCGCCCGGCGCCGCTTCCGCCCGGTTTTCCATGACACTGACCGAGAAAGACCGCGAACATCCCCGGACCGTTAAAAGTTCCGGAGAAATGACCTTTACCTCCGCCACGGAAGGAACCTACAGGGTAACAGACTATGATTCCTCCGCCATGTCCCCGGTAGGTCTGAGCGGCCCCTTCAGAATCACCAGGTAATGCATGCTTTTTCGGTATTATGTTGATAGCGGAGCCGCTCCCCCTGGAAGGGAGCGGCTCTCTTTTTGAAGGAAACTCCGTGAAAAAACAAAGCCGGGCGGAAATGAAAAGCCGCTTTCCCCGGAGGAGGAAAGCGGCCGAAAATAAAACGGATGGCATTTATTCACCGCTCTGGAGAACGGCGCCGCGGCTGGCGTTGGTGGCCAGCTTGCGGTAACGGCTGAGCCAGGAGGAGGAAACTTTGTTGTACGTGGGCTTCCACTCCGCACGGCGGCGTGCGATCTCATCCTCCGTGAGACAGGCGTTCAGCGTGCGGTCCGGAATGGAATACTCAATGATATCCCCGTCCTTCAGCAGGCCGATGAGGCCGCCTTCCGCAGCTTCCGGGGAGATATGGCCGATGCAGGCGCCGTGCGTGGCTCCGGAAAAACGGCCGTCCGTGATGAGCGCCACTTCCGCGCCCAGGCCCTGCCCCATGATGTAGGAAGTGGGCGCCAGCATCTCCTGCATGCCGGGGCCGCCCTTGGGCCCTTCATTGCGGATGACAACCACGTCGCCGGACTTCACCTTCCCGGCAAGGATGCCTTCACAGGCGTCTTCCTGGGACTCGAAAATCACGGCAGGCCCGCGGAAGCTCATCATGTCCGGGTGCACCCCGGCCTTTTTCACAACCGCGCCTTCTTCCGCCAGATTGCCGAACAGGATGGCCAGGCCGCCGTCTTTGGAATAGGCGTTTTCCAGCGGGTGAATCACGGTTTCATCCGTGATTCCGCATCCTTCCACGGTTTCTCCCAGCGTCTTGCCGCTGACGGTCATGGCATCCAGATGGAGGGAGCCGGGAATCCTGGCGATCTCATGGATGATGGCGCTCACGCCGCCGGCGCGCAGCACGTCCTGCATATGGAAGCGGGAGGAAGGCGCCACCTTGCAGATGTTCGGAGTGCGGCGGGAAATGTCGTTGATGCGCTGGAGGTCATACTCCACGCCCGCTTCCCGGGCGATGGCCAGCGTATGAAGCACGGTGTTGGAACTGCCGCCCATGGCCATGTCGATCGCAAAGGCGTTGTCAATGGCGTCACGGGTCACGATGTCCCTCGGCAGGGGGCCGTCCGCCTTCGCCATTTCCACGGCGCGGCGCGCGGTCTGCTTCCAGAACTCCTTGCGCTCCTCGGACGTCGCCAGCAGGGAGCCGTTGCCGGGGAGGGCCAGCCCGATCACCTCGCTCAGGCAATTCATGGAATTGGCCGTGAACATGCCGGAACAGGAACCTGCGCCAGGACACGCGCGGCATTCCAGGGAATGAAGTTCCGCCTCATTGATCTTGCCCGCCTTGAAACGGGCCACGGCTTCAAACACGCTGTTCAGGTCCAGCACGGCGCCGTCTTCCGCCATGCCCGCTGCCATCGGGCCGCCGCTGCAGAAAATGGTGGGGATATTGCAGCGCAGGGCGCCCATGATCATGCCGGGAACGATTTTGTCGCAATTCGGGATGCAGATCATGGCATCAAACGCATGGGCGCTGAGCATCGTCTCCACGCTGTCCGCAATCAGTTCGCGGCTGGCCAGGGAAAACTTCATGCCGCCGTGCCCCATGGCGATGCCGTCACAGACGCCGGGCAGGTTGAATTCCACGGGGGTGCCCCCCGCCTTGCGCACTTCCTCCTTAATCAGCGCGGCTACCTTGTTCAGATGGACATGGCCCGGAATCACTTCATTGAAAGAATTGCAAATGGCGATGAACGGACGGCTCAAATCCTCATCCGTCATCCCTGTGGCGCGCATCAGACTGCGGTGCGGCGCACGCTCGAAACCTGCTTTAACTTTATCGCTTCGCATGGCAATATACTATGGTGCGGGGCAAGTGTACCATATGAAGGCGGGAAGAGAAGTTGAATCTAGGCCAGTCTTGCAAAACGGAAGCGCTTCCGTTACAATCCCTTCACGGAAGGGGCGGGAGCCGCGCCCCGATCACCGTCCTCGGCAGGGAAATGTGAACAAATCGTCACACCTATTCTCAAGACACGGCAGCGCCTTCATCCTAAAAAACAGTCATGGCAACCATCCTTATCGCTGAAGACGATCACGCCATTTCGGACCTCGTCGCCTACAACCTGGAACGTGCCGGACACGTCCCTCTGGCGGCCTACGACGGCCTGACGGCCCTGGAAGTGGCCCGCAGGGACAAGCCGGACCTCATCCTGCTGGACCAGATGATGCCGGGCATGGACGGGCACGGCGTGCTCCGGGAACTGCGCCGCGACAGCCGCACCCAGGGCATTCCCGTCATCTTCCTGACTGCCAAGGCACAGGCGGAAGACCGCATTCAGGGGCTGGAACTGGGAGCGGACGACTATGTGACCAAACCATTCAGCCCCAAGGAGCTTGTTCTGCGCGTGGCCAGCGTGCTGAAGCGGTGCGAACACACGCCGGGCAGCGTCATCGCGGAGTACGGCCCCTTCACTTTTGACAAAAACGCCCTGAAATTCTACATCGACAAGGAAGAAGTGGATCTGACGGCCACGGAATTCAAGCTCATGGTGTACATGATCGAGCGCGAGGGGCAGACCCTGAACCGCAACGACCTGCTCAGCTGCGTGTGGGGGTACAGCCACCAGGCCCAGAGCCGCACATTGGACACGCACATGAAGCGGCTGCGCCAGAAGCTGGCCCCGTATGCGGACTGCATTGAAACCGTCCGCAGCATCGGCTACCGCTTCCTCCTGCCCGGACGCCGTCCTCGGCAGGAGCCTGCCTAACGTCTTCACGCCATGTCGGCCGTTGACTACATCCTCATCCTCCTGCTGCTGGCCTCCCTGTACCTGAACTGGCACCTGGTACAGACATGCCGGTCAGCCATGAAAGCCAGGAAAAAGGCTCTGAGGGACGCCCAGCGCCTGTTGAAACGCGGGGAAGAGGCCCAGGAACAGGCCATTGCGGACAAACGGCGCTTTCTGGAAGCGCTGGGGGAGGCCTTCCTGCTCATCGGCCCTTCCGGACACATCGTGCTGGCCAATACGCTGGCGCGCGAACTCTTTCAGGAAGAACGCTTGGAAGGCCGCAAAGTCGGTTCCCTGGTGTGCAATCAGGAACTTCTGCTCCACGTGCAGGAAGCCTTTGACACGGACGGTCCCGTCACCAAGGAATTCACCCTCAGCGCCATCAACTCCCCCGGCGGAGTGCAGAACGGCATCACGGCATGGCATCTGGACAGCGCCATCACGGATACCCCCATCAGGGAAAAGCGCATCCTGCTGCGCAACGTCACGCAGAACTACCTCACCAACCAGATGAGGAGGGACTTCGTGGCCAACGCCTCCCACGAACTGCGCACGCCTCTCACCATCATTGTGGGATACCTGGAAAACCTGATGGAAGACGAGCTCATGGAGGAAAGACCGGCCCTGGCCCGCAAATTCATCGGCATCATGCACCAGAACAGCCAGCGGCTCATGAACATCATTGAAGACATGCTCATGATCTCCAAGCTGGAATCCGGCCACAAGGCCATCCTGAAAGAGCAGTGGTTCCGCCTCACCTCCTGCGCGGACGACGTCTTCTCCCGGCTGGACTCCATCCGGGAGAAAAAGCAGGCCGCCCTGCACATGGACATCCCCGCGAAATGGGAACTGTACGGAGACCCCTTCTACTGGACGCAAATCCTGTTCAACCTGGTGGAAAACGCCCTCAAGCAGAACACGGAGCCGGACCTTTCCGTCACCGTGGCCGCCTCCCTCGCGCCGGACGCCTGCGTCATCACCGTGACGGACACGGGCGTGGGCATTCCCGCGGAAAGCCTCCCCTTCCTCTTCAACCGTTTCTACCGGGTGGAAACCCATCACTCCTCGGAAATCAAGGGAACGGGACTGGGCCTCTCCATCGTCAAACGAGCCGTGGAAGCCCATGACGGAACCATCACCGTCACCAGCGTTCCCCACCAGAAAACCACCTTCACCATCACCATTCCGCTGAAACGGTTCCGAAAAGGAAAAGAGGCATAAGATTCCGATGTGGAGCAACCAGACATGGTTACTGTTGAATCCGGGAGAAGAAACATACTCTCCAACCCGGCGGAATGGCTTCAAGGTTCACGGAAGCGGCCCATGTTCAAGTTCTACTCTTCTACGCCAGGAAACAATTGGATGGTTTTCCATTGATGGCACTTTCTATATCCATTCATGTAGTAGGAACATCAAAGTTGGCGATCAATTTATCCCATCTTTTTTCAAATTCACCCTCTCTAAAAATTCCTTATGGAACATCCGGATTTCCCTTCGGATCATTTTATAATCCGGATACTGTTTTTCCAAATCCTGCTGTTTCTGTACTTCTCCACAGGTTGCAGTCTTTTTTAATACACTAGTCTATTGGCCATATAAGTTTGGACAATCTCAAACCGCGTCGACGATGAACTAGTCCGGAAGAAACGATTCTTCCGTGCAAATGGAAAGTAGCATCGCTATTCAATATCCATTCTGAGCCTCTGCATAACGAACCAGCGCTTTTTTATCGCCCAGATGGTCAGCTGCTTTCAGCCCTATTTCCGCCATCTTCTTACGAAGAGAGGGCTTGTCGGCCTCCTTCAGCCATGCAGTCAGACATGCATCGGCCCGGGCCGACAATTGCTTGTCCTTCCACAAGTCAATCACTTGTCCATAAAACCCAAGAAACTGCAATGCCGTTTTCTCACGACTCAGCAAGTGGGGAAGCGCTTTTTCCAACACGGCGCATGTCTGCACTCTTACCTTCCGGTCCACTTTGTTCTGTTGATAAAATTTCAGCCAGTTTTTGAAAAAGCTTCTCTTGGTCTTCACTTCATAGGACAGCTTTCCCGCCATGTCCGGAATATCCTGCCGGGCCAAGGCACAGAAATTGCGCATATAGGCATCTACGGAATCCCATGATTCATTTTCCGCCAGCAATCGGGGATAGACGGCATAACCATTCGCCTTTTTCCAATCAATCCCCAGTTCCCTCTTCACAAAATACTCCCACAGGGTGGGATTACCGGGAAAAGCTTTCTTAAACTGTTCCAACAAAGCCAGCTTGTCTTTCTCTCCCAGACGTCCTTTCTTCCTCATTAAAGCCTGCCATGCGGAATAATTGGAAGGATTTCGCTTCAACGCCTCTTCCAACAATACTTCGGACTTCCGAGAATCGGCAGCCAGAAGAGACAAATAGTAACATAAATTGGAGGAGGAGGCATTCTCCCCCTTCCAAAAACGAGGCAATTCCGTAATCGTGGAAACGGCACCCTTCCACGGTCCCCCGGAACCGCCCTCCGACCATATCCATCCATAAATATTATTCCCTATTTTCCATTCTCCATCCATTCCCTTCCACACAAAAGCGCAATGCCCCGGCTGGCCGATCGTGTAGGAAGGAATTCCCTTTGCCTTCACAAACCCGGCAGCCCCTTTGGAAACGGCACCGCATACTCCTCCATATTCCACGTAAATCTGCAAAGAAACAGGTTTATGATCGTAAAACGCTCCACCGGCATGTACGCTGACCCCCTGTTTGTTCTTCATCCGGTAAGGAATAAAAGAACAAGCCGCATACCCGGCATTCTGAGCTTTAAAAGTTTTTTTCCGGGACGAATATTCCTGAGCCCAGGCAAGTTCTTCAATACTTTCCCTGCCCTGGAAAAGAATACCAAATTCCCACGGCTCCAGTGTAATGAACTGCGGAAACAATTTCTTTTCCGCAAAAGACTTTTTGTAAAAATCATACCGCGCTTCGCACTCCTCCGGTTCCCGGGACGAGGAGGCCAGCGCCGCGCCCAATGCCATGTTGAAACCGACCCCGGCAAGTTCTTTCCCTTCCTTCACCCAGATACTTCTCAATACAGCCAGCGTATCCTTTCCCGATGCCCTGGCAAACGCCAATTTTTCAAACGCCTCCGGATGATCCAGCAGCCATTTCACGAATTCCCTGTCCTTCAATTCATGAAGGATATAAGTCCTCTCCTTCCCGACCAACGCAAAGAAATGGGCCATATGGCAAGCCTGCGCCAGTTCCGGGTCCTTCAACAGGGATTCCAAGGAAAACGTTTTTTCCGCCTCCAGTTTCTTTTGAACATATTCCCGGCACAGCCCGGCAATACTCCGCACATCTCCACCCTCCATCTGCCATGCCAGACGCTGAAGAGGTAAGCTGCCGGCCTGCAATGTCCATGAAAAAATCAGGAATAATAATAAAAAATTAAACATATTTAATCTTTATGTGACAATAACATTCCCAATATTTTTACAAGAATATTACCGGACTACTTCCGGGGTTTCGTATAATTCAATATTTTTTTTCAACGCTTTGTCGATGATTTTAGCCAAAGGCAACACGGACATTTTCATGTTCTCACTCTTCAACATCACTGCTGTATTGCCACGCACAAAACAAATCCACGCATTCTCCGAATCGGCCACCGGCATCCCCAATTCATTCAAAATCGGCTTTACACAAAGATCATAATCCCCCACCAGTCCCGGATGCACGCGGGTCATGCCGGCGATCCGGTCCACATCAACACGCTGTCCGTATTGATTACACTGCATCGCAAAAAGGGAGCACAAAGCTTCTGCTCGAGATCCCAAATGGGCTATCATGTAATGTACAATGTATTCCTGATCTTCCTGTTTTATCGTAAACTTTCCACTGATTCCGTTAGTATGCGTCTCATCGTTCCGGGCATTTGGTTCAAAAGGAACATCCATATTTTTCCGAATCCAGCCCAGTGTTCCTATGCCGTTGCTGATGTTTGGAAAGATCTCTCTTTTTTCCTTTGCACCGGCTTGACGGATGATTTCCATCGTATTTAATTTTCTGATCAATTTTGAACCTCTCCCGTTTATGCCATCACAAATCCCGGGAGCCATTTTCGATTTGGCTTCTCTTTTCAAAAGACTCATCCGGATGGACCTTTTCCGGGGACCGAGTTTGCTTATCGCTTCAAGATGACGCGCTCGAGTCGGGAAAAATCCAAATTTCCTCTTTCCAGCCAGGGCATCCAATATTTCTCCTGTCAACTGAATAGCTTCCTCATTCGTCAATTTTAGAGAGGAAAAAGGATCTATCCATAACGAGTAGCCATCTCTCTCCACAGAGTAAAGACTTCTGGGAACCATATCCTTCCTGACAAGCATCGTTGAGCCGTTTTCATGTATCTGATAGATGAACAGTCCATGGTGTACATGCGGCATACGACTCGCCATCTCCATGAAATTCTTCATCGTTACCTGTCGGCTGTATATTCTGTCAGGAGAATAAAAAATAGTGAATTTCATATATACTTCACCGAATGAATCTACGACGCTCCACATTTTATCTCCTTTGTTCCCCACGATATAATAGTTAAGAGAGGAGCGTAATCCGAAAATATTCCCCGTATGCGGCGGTTTTTCTACAGATTCTTTTTCATCTATATCAATCTCCTCATATAAATTCCCAAGGCTGATTTTTCTTTCTTCAGGAGAGATATCCAGCGAAACCTTTTCCCATTTCATGCCAGGTTCAATTCTCCAGGCTATCTTGTTCAGATAGTAATCCTCCAAGGCAAAAGGAGGCTCTGGCTTTAACGTTGATTGCCCATATGCACCCTGACAGAATATACATAGAAATGCTATCACACATAGGCCGAAACGACTAGCCGGACACATGGAATTCATCATCATTATTACATCTATTTAAATTCAAAGCTTCGGAGATCTGGATCAGTGAAATCACTTCGTTTTCCATCCTTTAGTTTTTGATCAATATAGTTATTTTCATTCATATTTGTTGGACCGCCTCCCCTCGGAACAGGATCATGAACATGACTTTCAAAAATACAATAAGCATGTCCATCCCACCAAGTCTTGTCCTCCAATTGACCCGTTACAGGGTTACGAACCTGGCCTGTCTCCTTCCAATTTACACCTTTGGTGATAACGCCTCCATTTCCCAATACACCGGCTGCATATTCCATCAATCCTGCGGCCTCTATACAAATAATCTCTGCATTACTATTGCAAAAAGCATCTACCATCTTGCTTATGGACAACGGCATGGGAGATTGCTGCTGATCTATATAAAGAGAAGTCCGTTTATTTTCCTTGGGATTCCAGCCATCATGATATGTTGAACTCTGAGAGATTCCTCCACTCAATTTATCCATCAATTCGTTATTGTTTTCAGCGCCCCCAATTTCCCATTTGTCAAATGCCGCTTTCAGTAAATTTTTCCACGGTTTGTCCTGACTATTTCCTTCATTCAATAATACATAATAGGAAATATCCATTTTTTCTTCCAGTGATAATTCCACATCATATATTTTAAATTTCCATACATTCTGGTCAAATGGGTCTTCAGGCCCACGATGGCATTTTTGTGGAGGAACTTTTTTTCCTTCTACCTTATCCCTAGCCTTCCCTCCTTTGACGGAAAATTCTTTTTTTTCTGTTTCCAATATGTTCCCTTCACACCACGCCACCAAGGTTTCTATGGTTTGCGGCAAAACTTCAAATTCAGGAATGTAAGAGATTTTTCTACCTGCATAAAAACCTATTGGAGGTTGTTCTTTTTCCTCATTTTCGTCATCTTTAATAAATTCAGGGGTTGATACTGGCTTCCCTCGGAATGTATCCAATATTTTGAAGCCGCTTCCCCCTCCCGTTTCACTAAATACGGCTGATTTCAATGTTATCTTGGGAGCAATGGCTTTCTGTTTGGCTTGCCCAGGAATACGTATTTTCTTCCCTCCCACAATAATTGTTTGAACTTTAACCTCAACTTCAAATTCATTTCCCCATGTTTTCTCAGTTGTCTCAAATTTTGCAATCTTCTTATTTTCATCCCGAATATCAACATCTCCTCCAGATTTCCATTCATACGTTCTCTGTGGAGGCCTGATCATTTCTTCATATCCGGAATTGTTGGGTTTGAATTGTGTTATCGCCTTCAATGAAAAATTTTCTGTTGATGAATCATTTTCGCATCGTCCCACAATTAAGGTTTCCCCATCCGGCGTCATTTGAGACTCACCAAGTTCTTCAGGAACTATCTTTACCTTAAATTCATATATTCCATCTGCACCAAAAACTTGTGCAGAAAATAAACAGCATGTCAGCGGCAATAATTGTCTCAAAGTCATTTTTAATGTTCTTTTAACCATTTTTTCATTTCTTCAACGCTCACTTCCGGCTTAAGTGCAGAATCGGCACGGTACTGCTTCCAATCAATGTTATTTCTTTGCATTTTTTCCACTTCTTCAATGGAAAAAGGAATCGTAGTCTCAGGTGCGTAATGGGACCATTCATTTGAACGATAGAAGACGAAACAATCCTGCAGGCTCTCCCACGCGTTCTCCATCTGCCTTTTAAAATAATTTTTATCCCTGTCATTCCATATCTTCAAATGCCAGCGCCAGTTCATTTTAACATGATCCAAACCACCTAAAGTCAACAAATGGCGATAAATATAAATTCCTTGCCTCCGGCTCTCCCAAATTTCAAGAAGGTTTTTCCTGGCCACATCCTGGCTTGCCGCCCAGCTTGCTAATAGAGTTTCAGGCAACTTGTGCAAATCTTGTTCTTTCAAAGAAGGTGGATAAGGAGCCTTTAAACCGTAGGGGACAGACATCTTCCCAATGCTATTATAACGTATCCAAGCTTTTTTTGTTTCATCCAGAGAAGAAAGAAAAATACCGTTGATCGTTGTATTGACGGAATAATTCCTAACCAGTCGGATGTAATAACATCCTTTTCCATCCAGAATAAAATTCTTGTAAACTCCGCCTCCTGAAAAGGACTTAACACGGCCCCTGGCCTGGACGGGCATACTGCTGGTTGTAGTCAAAGCCTCCATCAAATACTGAAGAGGATTCCGGCCTTTCTCCAACTTCGCGTTTCCTGTAGCCATATCCAGGTTGAAATCCGAAGTCATTTTGCGTACTTCAATGAGATAATCCCGCATCCCATTGCGGAGATCGTACTCCGCAAGCGGAGTGGGATCATAAAAATAAAGAGATAAAAGGTGTCTCCCTTCGGGAACAGTAACAATGGCGCCCAAATCGGGACCATCAAAAGTGGAAGGATAATCTTCCCCACCATCTCCCCATGAAGCCAGCGTTCTTGTAGTACTCTCCGGACAATACAGGATGCTACGCATTCCGGGTTCATTTATATAAGTAACAGCGCCTTTCAACCATGTTGCGTTTGCATGCGGCCCCCGGACTGGCAAGCATCCATAGGATGGATCAAAAGAATACTCTATATCACCTATAGGAGAATTAGCCGCACACAACAGGGCGTACCCCTGTCCGTAACGCCCGCACCAATCTCCCTGCGTGGCCCAATCCTCATACCAGTAGCAGGTATCGAATTTTTCTTCTGGAGACAGACTCGTGCGACCGGCAGGCAGACTTGCCATCTGCCGCATTGCCGGGAGAAGCGGTGGGCGCGGATGATCCGCGGAGGTTATCCTCCCAGATGCCGGTGAAGGTCTCACGGCCGTTTTCCCTGCCTTGACCAAACCGTGTCCGTGTGTTCCCGCATACAATTCTCCACCCGGCAGCACTACGAAGCAGGTCGTATAAATAGGGGCCTTTTCTTCTACTTCTTTCTTTAAATCCACTTCACGAATCGTCAGGGACGGTGTCCGAACAAAACAGGCCCCCGATTCACGGAATCCAACCCACATTCCTCCGGGAACCGGATAAAAACAAGTGACGTAGTCTTCCGGTAGCAACGAGGAATCAGATAAAGAACCCGCTCTCCTGTTTTTGCGCTTGTCCCCTGTGTCCAGCCAGAGGCCAGCATTTTTTCTTTTATAGTCACGGCCTCTTAAAAAATTCCAGTCATGCAGGCTCCTTCCATAGCCAAGACCGGCAATCGTTCCCACCCACACAGATCCACCTGCTGCGCAAACGGCATTACTAAAGTTGGAAGGCAGTCCTTTTCCACGCGCTTCCACAGGTTGGCGAATACGCTGCTCCTTATCCCAATAAAACTTTGTCTGTACCATTTTCCAATCCGAATATCGGGAAGCAGGGGATGCATACCCTATGCCGTTTGTCAAAAAAGCAGCCCACAGCCCACCCTGCTCATTGAAGGACAATGATACGATCTGATCCTCCGGCAAGCCGTTGGCACGTGTGAAGTCCTTCCATTCTTCCGTTTCAGCGGAATAAATGGTCAATCCTCCGGACGTAGCTATGGCTACATCACCATTCAAGGGAGATACCGCCAGAGCCGGAACACGCTCACCCAGCAAGGCATTGTTCTGATTATACTGCATCCAGCTTTCTCCATTCCAGACGGCCACGCCCTGATTATCCGTACCGGCCCAAATACGCCCCTGCCGGTCTTCCACCAAAGAAAGAAAATTGACCGTCCGCGGCAGACCATTTCCCTTTTGTTTTTCCCAATGATCCGAATCATGAGAAAGTTTCAACAGTCCCTCCCCCTCCGTCGCCACCCACAGATCTCCTGACCTGCTGTACAGCGCGGCCATAACAAAAGCATTGGGACACGGCGGAATATCCCTCCCTAAAGCAACCGCTAGCAAGTAACAAAAACACAAGGCTCCGGCAAAGACAGATGTTGTTATTTTTTTACTTATTAAATACACATTCTATTTATTACAAATAAATCCTAAATGTCAATACATATGCTTTAAATTAGCAAAATAAAATCAAATTGTTGCCGTGAAGCCGTCCAAAAGAAAAACGGCGCCCTTCCGTGATACGGAGGACGCCGGGATTTTCCGGAAATCGGATTGACTGCCAGTTTGAGCAGCGAAGCGCACAAACCTTAGGACTTGTAACGCAAACGCTTCTTGTGACGGTTCTGACGCATGCGCTTGCTGCGCTTATGCTTGTTGATTTTTGCTTTACGGCGTTTTTTGAGCGATCCCATGATTGTGGTTCGTTTGTTGTTTTACTATGGTGAGAAAAGGTTAATAAACCAGTTTGTTGAGCGGGTATTCAATGATGCCTTCCGCTCCCAGGGACTTGAGCCGGGGAATGATATCCCGTACGGCGGATTCGTCAATGACTGTTTCCACGGCCAGCCAGCCTTCTTCCGCCAGATGGGAGATGGTGGGGCGGCGCAGGGACGGCAGGGCCTCCACCAGGCCGTCCAGGGCGGCGGCGGGAAGGTTCATCTTCAAGCCCACCTTTCGGCGTGCTTCCAGAGCGCCCTTGAGCATGAGCACCATGGCTTCCAGCTTCTGCCTCTTCCATTCGTCCTCCATCGTTTCCTTGTTGGCGATGAACTGGGGATAGGAGGTCATCAGGGTGTCCACGATGCGGAGCTTGTTGGCCTTGATGGAGCTGCCCGTTTCCGTGATGTCCACGATGGCGTCCACCAGTTCCGGCACCTTCACTTCCGTGGCGCCCCAGGAGAATTCCACATGGGCCTTGATGCCTTTTTCCTGAAGCCAGCGTTCCGTAATGCCCACGCCTTCCGTGGCGATGCGCTTGCCCTGCAGGTCTTCAGCACAAGTGATGGGAGAGTCTTCCGGAACCACCAGCACCCAGCGGGTGGGTCTGGAGGTGGCCTTGGAGTATTGGAGGTCCGTCAGCACTTCCACATCCGCGCGGTTTTCATAGATCCAGTCGCGTCCGGTGATGCCGCAGTCGATGAAACCGTCGTTGACGTAACGGCCGATTTCCTGGGCGCGGATCAGGAAGAGCTCCAGATCGTCGTCATCGGAAGTCGGGCGGTAGCCGCGGCTGGATACATAGATGTTGTAGCCGGCCTTGCGGAACAATTCCACGGTGGAGTCCTGCAAACTGCCTTTGGGAAGTGCTATTTTGAGTTTCTTCGACATGATGGGACGAAAATGAAAACCCACGCGAGCCTCATTGTCAAGTTCAGAACCTCATGCCGGTTAATTTAACGGGCCATGAGCCGTTCTATGTCATCCGGCAGCAGCGGCACGTCCCCCAGCAGGTCCGTGTTTTCCGTCTCGCCGATCAGGATGTCGTTTTCCAGGCGGATGCCGATGGATTCCTCCGCGATGTAAATGCCCGGCTCCACGGTGAAAACCATGCCCGGCAGCACGACGGGGTTGCTTTCCCCGACGTCGTGCACGTCCAGCCCCAGGAAGTGGGAACATCCGTGCATGTAATATTTGCGGACAATGGGGGGATCAGCCGGGTTTTCCGCCACCTGGGCCGGAGTGATGAGGCCGAGCTTGACGAGTTCCCCCGCAGCGAAGACGCGTACCAGGCGTTCGTATTCGGATTTGAGGATTCCGGGCCTCAGGATGCTTTTGGCATAGGTCATCATGTTCAGCACGCTTTCATACACGGCGCGCTGGCGGGGCGTGAACTTCCCGTTCACGGGAACGGTACGGGTCATGTCGGAATTGTAGTTGCCGTATTCCGTGCCTATGTCCATGAGCACCAGGGCGCCGTCTTCACACCGCTTGCTGTTCTGGATGTAGTGCAGCACGCAGGTATCCTTTCCGGAGGCGATGATGGGCAGGAAGGAGAATTTGCGGGCGCCCCTGCCGATGAATTCGTTGGAGAGGAAGCCTTCTATCTGCCATTCCCCCAGTCCCGGCCTGATGAAGCCGAGCAGCGCACGGAATCCTTCATTGGTGATTTCACAGGCTTTTTTGAGCGCTTCAATTTCCTCCGGCTTTTTGATCTGGCGCATCAGGGAGAGGATTTCATAGACGTTTTTCAAAACCACGTCCGGGAATTTTTCCTTCAGCTCCTTGGTCATGCGGGCATTGCGCGTTTCCACCGGGCAGGTGCAGCGGGGATGCTGGTTGGCCTCCACAAAAACCATTCCGGCGGTCGGCACCAGGCGGTCCAGCAGGGAGTCGTATTCCTTCGTCCAGCGCACGTCCTGAATGCCGCTCAGTTCCCGGGCCTGTTGCTGGGAGAGCCGCGCGCCTTCCCAGATGGCGATCTGTTCGTTCGTCTCCCTCAGCAGCAGGATTTCATCCCACCCGTCTGCCCGGATGGTCATGATCAGCACGGATTCCTCCTGGTCGATGCCGGTGAGATAAAAAAGGTTGGCATTCTGATGCAGGGCGAAGGTGCCGTCGGCATTGGTAGGGAATACGTCGTTGGCGTGCAGGATCAGCATGCTGCCGACAGGCAGCCGGGAGGCCAGTTCCTTACGGTTGCCGGAATAAAAGGAGGAGGGAAGCGGCTCGTATCTCATACCGACAGCATGCTCCGCTTTTCCGGCTTGTCAATCATGCATCGGGACAGGTGCATTGCATGGATTCAACGGCCTTCCGCAAGAAAAGAAGAGCGTTCGGAAGGAATCGGGTCATACCCCCTAACAGGAGTCTTTCGAATTCCGTCACACCCTGCATGTCCGGAACGGTTTCACGATTTTTTCTGCTGCTGGGCGCCGGACTGGCGCTTTCCTGCTCCAATTCCCAGAAACTGCCTTCCTCACCCCTGATCACCCATCCCCTGCACCCGGATTCCAGGCAAAGCTGCTTTGAAGGGGTATGGTACAATCCCACGGAACAGGCCATTTGGAGCACCCCAAAATTGAACGTGTACGTAGCGCCCGTCAATATCAATTACATCAAGACACAGTTCCCGAAGGAAGCCCCGGCGCTGGCGGAACAGTTCAGAACGGAACTCCAGAAGGACATCGCCAGAGTCCTGGAAGAAAAGAACAGACAGACCGGCGGCAAAATCAACTGGAAACTGGTTTCCCGTCCCACGAAGGGCTGCATCATTCTGGACGTGGCCATGGTGAAGCTGAAAGCCACGGACGTGGACGGCAACATCATGTCGGACCTGGTTTCCCTGGTCTCCCCTCTGCCGGGAACATCCCTGCTGCTGGGCAGCTGCATGAGCGGGGACGTGGGTATTGAAGGGCGTCTTGTGGACACGCGCACGGATGCCGGCATCATGGAGTTCAAAGCCTATAATACGGACCCCATCACCCTGTTTTCCGTCAAGGAGTTTGAACGCTTTGCCTTTGACAAGCGGAACCTCCGGCTTTTCGCCAGCGGAATTTCCTCTATTTTCAAGGATGGCCCTTCAAGCTACATTCCCAAGACGGGTCAGATTGATCTGAACCCGTTTTAAGCGGATTTCTTCTCCTCGTCCGCGGCAGATTTTTCCGCGGGATCATAGAAAACGCAGTCCTGCACCGTCTTCCGGGTCTTGAAAGCATACACCAGAAAGGCAAGACCCACGAAAATAAGGAATACGGAAAGGAACTGGCCGCGCGTCATTCCCATGGAGAACGGGGAGTCAGGTTCCCGGAATTCCTCGCAGACGATTCTGCCGATGGCATAGACAATGGCGAATACGCCGCAAAACACGCCGTTCCAGGCACGCGGGAATTTCACCCGGATGAACCACAGGATGGCAAAGAGCACCACGCCTTCCGCAAAGGCCTCATATAGCTGGGAGGGGTAACGCGCATGGCCCTCCATCACCTGGGCCACGATTTCCTTGACGGCAGGGGTATCCCTGACCCTGTCCGCCACCCAGGCGGCATTCATTTGCTCCGGCACGGAGATGCCGGAAAGATACATTTTATCCAGCAGTCCCGGCTCTCCATAAATGCGGGAGGCCACCTGCATGAACAAGTCCGGGTCCTGTGCGAGTTCCCCCGGAAAGATCATGCCCTGGGAGGAGCCGGGAGGAACAATGCGCCCGTACAATTCTCCGTTGATGAAGTTGGCCATGCGCCCGAAGAACAGGCCGACGGGAGCGACAATGGCCAGGCCATCCAGCAGGGCCACCCATTTGACACGGTGCTTCCAGGCATAATAGAAGGTGTAAAGCCCCACGCCGATCATGCCGCCGTGACTGGCCATGCCGCCCTCCCACACGCGCAGGATCACGAAGGGATCCGCCAGGAATTGGGCCCAGCCGTGATTGGGTATATGGTAAAAAAATACATAGCCCAGCCGGCCTCCGAAGAGCACGCCGAAGATCGCCACATAAGTCACAAAGTCGGCCAGCCTTTCCTGCGGAACGGGGTACAGCTTCCTGCGGGAGAGCCAGGAAAGCAGGAAATACCCGGCGATAAATCCCAGCAGGTAGGCAACGCCATACCAGCGCAGGGCGATGGAATCCGTAAACTGCCAGATAACGGGGTTCAGGTCGTGTACATAGGGAGACGCACTCATGAATGTTCCTTTCCGGGCAGGTATTGGGTAAGGCTTTCCACAGCTTCGCGGTTCAGGCCTCTTGCCAGGGCTACCGTCAGCTCCGTTGCGGCTCGGTAATCGCGCAGGTCCAGCACCCCGTTATGGGCATGAATGTACCGGGTGGGGATTCCCAGCACGATGCAGGGCACTCCCTTTCCGGAGAGATGAAGCGCTCCGGCATCCGTGCCGCCGGAACGCCGCACGGTGAGCTGGAAGGGGATGGACGCCTTCACGGCCACTTCCTCCGCCAATGCGGCCAGGCGGGGATTGGTGATGGCCGTAGGGTCAAACAATCTGATCTGCACGCCGCCCCCCAGAGCTCCCTGGGAGTCGCCGGAGGAAAATCCCGGGGTATCGTCCGCGGGGGGAGCCTCCAGGACAATCACGCAATCCGGCTTCATGGCGGCGCCCGCCGTTCTGGCTCCACGGGTTCCCACTTCCTCCTGCACCGTTGCGGCGGCAATAAGCGTGTTGGGGTGCCCTTCCCGGCACAGTGTCTTGAAAGCCTCTACCATGACGGATAAACCGGCACGGTTGTCAAATGCCTTGCCCATGACGCGGAACGGATTTTCCAGATGGGAAAAGGCTGCGTCAGGCACCACGGGGTCTCCCAGGCGGATGCCGAATTCGTTCTTCACCTGCTCTGCGCTTTCAGCCCCCACATCCACAAACAGGGCATCCATGGCCATGACGGTGTTGCGCTGGCCTTCCGGCAAAAAATGGGGGGGCCGGGAACCGATCACTCCCTGAATGCGGCGTCCGGAGCGGGTTCTCACCAGAACGCGCTGGCTCAGCAGGGTATGCGGCCACCAGCCGCCGATGCCCACCAACTGTAGAAAGCCGCCGGCTGTAATATTCTGAACGAGAAAGCCTATTTCATCCATATGGGCCGCCAGCATCACGCGGGGACCGGAATCCCCGCTGGTGCAGAACAGGCAGCCGGAACCGTCCGCGGAAAATTCCCCATATCCGGAAAGTTCCTGCGCCACAAGCGCCCTCACTTCATCCTCATGTCCTGAGATACCGTGGGCTTCCGAAAATTTTTTCAGCAGATCCGAATCAATCGCCATGGGCCGAGCATGTGAAAACGCCCTTCCCAGGTCAAGCCCGCAGCCGTGCCGCATGATTTTTTCTTGACCGGATGCTTGCGGCCCTCAAATACCGCAAGCAAATTTTCCCTGCCGTTTTCATGAAAGAAACAAGAGATTTTTGCTAGCCACAATCCGGTTTTTGGTGTAACTAATCAGGGAATCGAATTGTGCTATGAAATCCATCCTTACTTTCATCACGGCTATGCTGGCTGCCGTGCTTCTTATTCCTGCGGCATCCGCACAAAGCACGAGCAACCCAAAAACGCAGGTGCGCGTTACCCTGGACAAGCTGTCCCTGTACATGCGCCAGTCTCCGAACGTGCCCACGCAGGACGATCCGCGGTCCCTGCCCAAGCCGAAGAGGTGGGCGGATTTTGAAGTGCCTTTCAAGGTGGAAGCTTCTCCAATGCCCAAATCCGGCTACATTGATTCCCTGACGTTCAAATTCTATATTGCCGTGGTCAATCCGGACCGCGCGCGCCAGTACCTGAAACTGTACAAGGAAATCAAGTACGTCAATGTTCCGGTGGGTGAATCCACCTACGCTTCCGTTTACCTTTCCCCCTCCTCCGTCAAGCGCATCACCGGCTCGGAAGGCGGCCGCGGCAAGTGGGTCAAGTATGAAGGCGTTGTCGTGGAATATAACGGCAAGGTAGTGGCTACCTATTCCTCTGAACGCGGCAAGATGGAAAAATGGTGGACCATCCAGTCCCCCAGCATTGTGGAAACCACCTATTATCCCCTGCTGAACAAGGATGAAACACCCTTCTCCGTATATTGGTATGACCGTTATCCGGAAATCATGAAGCCCAACCTCCACCAGGGAGGCTCCGCTCCGGAACCTTCCGGCTTCGGAACGCCGACGCCGCCGGAAACCGACGATCTTTGATCTTTTGTATCGTTCCGTTCCGGCTTTTCCAAGACCGTACACATTTCACTTTTTTATTTAACAGAAATCACCCATGGCTAATTCACGACAAATCGTCGCATTAAACGTAGGTTCCCAGCGAGTATCAATGGGCGTCTTTTCCAAGACGAATAAAAACGACCTCATCCTGGACCGCTACGCTACGCGTCTCATCGTACTGGATCCGTCCGCAGAAGGCATGCGCCTGGCAAAAGTGGGGGAGGCCGTCGCCGACCTCGTCCAGGAGCTCCGCGTCAAAGGCGGCGTTGCCAATTATTCCGTATCCGGACAGTCCGTTTTCATCCGCTTTGTCAAGCTTCCCGCCCTGGACGACACGGACGTTGAACAGCTCATCCGGTTTGAAGCCCAGCAGCATGTCCCCTTCCCGCTGGATGAAGTCGTCTGGGACTACCACCTCCTGCCGGCCCAAGGGCTGGAACGCGAGGCCGTCCTGGTCGCCATCAAGGCGGAAGACCTGGATTCCCTGAACGATGAAATCACCTCCCATGGACTTTCCACCGGCAAGGTGGACTGCACGCAGACCTCCCTGTACAACGCGTACGTGGACAGCTACCCGGAAGAGAAGGAGCCCGTCATGCTCATCGACATTGGCGCCAAATCGACCGACCTGATCTACAGCGAACAGGGCCGCTTTTTCACCCGCAGCATTTCCGCGGGCGGTATTTTCGTCACTTCCGCCATCGCTCGTGAATTCAACCTGTCCTTTGTGGAAGCCGAACGTCTGAAGATCACCAGCGGACTCGTTTCCATGAGCAACGGACAGACGGAAGGGCTGGACCCGGCCACGGCCAACCTGGCTACCATCATCCGCACGGCCATGACCAGGCTGGCTTCCGAAATCCAGCGCACGACCAACCACTACCGCGCCCAGATGAAGGGGAGCGCGCCCGTGAAGGCCTACTTGTGCGGCGGGGGCTCCTCCCTTCCGTACACCAAGGAATTCCTGGAAGACAAGCTGGGCATACCGATTTTCTTCTTCAACCCCATGCACAACGTGGGCGTAGGTTCCGGCGTGGACGTGAACACCATTTCCCGTGAAGCCTTCACCCTGGGCGGCATGATCGGAACGGCCATCAACGCCGTTGACCGAGCGTCCCTCAACATTGACCTGGAGCCCACCGCAGTGGCTAAAAAACGGGCCAACCAGAAGAAAATGCCCGCCATCATCACCGGGGCCGTCATCGCCGTACTCGGCGCGGCTGCCTATGCGGTCACGGGCTACATGGGTGTGGAAAAGGCCAAGCAGACCCTTTCCGGCGTATCCCCCACCGTCAGTTCCATCAAGTCCGAACAATCCGCCCTGCGCCTCAAGGAGCAGGAATTGAAGAAAATGGACGCCACCCTCGCCTCCTACCAGCAGCTGACTCTCCAGCGGTACGGCTATGCGGACATTATCAAACATCTTCTGGAACAGTCGGAACACAAGAATTACCCCTATTGGTTCACGGATTTTGAACCTGTGGCGCACTTCAATCCGGAGGACGCCACCCAGATCACGGGCTACTCCGTCATCAAGGACTCCTTCCTTTCCGACAAAAACACCTCCCTGGTGGAAAACATCAGGACGGAGACGGCCGCAAACTCCGCCAGTGATGAAGAGGAAAATGCCGTTTACAGCGTCAATGCCATCCGTCTGACCGGCCTCGCCAAACGATCCGACGGCGGCCAGAAGCTCATTCAGGACCTCCAGGCCAAAATGGATGCGAACAAGGATTCCCTATTCACATTCAAGAATGGAGACAGGAAACTCGAAGTCCGCCAGATCATGGAACTGGGCGCCAAGGACGCCAAGATAGACGCCGCGGCAGGGGCCTTCGTTCCCTTCAAGCTGGTGCTTCCGCTGAAAACGCCCATTCCCGTACATTTTAACAAGTAAGACTACCCAACCCCAACAAGATATATTTTATGAGCAATTGGATTACAGACAACAAGCCTGCCGCTATGGTAGCGGGCGTGGGGCTCCTCTTATTCCTTGGGCTGTCCGTGGCTGGGTACATGGCTAATTCCGAACGCAGTGACCTGGATAAGAAAATCAAGTCCGCTTCCCAGGAAATCAAGTCGGCCAACGCCGCGGCAATTACGCCGAGCCATACGTCCAACAAGGAGCTGGAAAAGGAATTGAACCGCTATGCCAAGGCCATCGGCAATCTGGAAACGGCATACAAGCCCTTCATGGCTTCCTCCGTGCTGGCTCCCACCACCCCCACGGCGTTCCAGAATGAGCTGAAGGCCTTCCGGGAATCCCTGATAGCCTCCTGCAAGGAAAAAAACATCCAGATTACGGATACTTCTTCCTGGCTTGGATTCCAGCTTTACAGCACCCAGGCTCCCTCCGTGCAGGCTACGCCCACGCTGACCTTTGAAATGAAGGCCATCAACAGCCTGGTCAACAAACTCACAGACTGCGGGCTGACCAAATTCATCAAGGTTTACCGTTCCCAGCTTCCCATTGAAAATCCGGCGCGGAACACGGAAGATGAGGAAGATTCAGACCAGAAGGCTCCCTGGACGGGCATGCCGCTGGAAATCGCCTTCCAGGGCGACCGGGGAAGCGTTCTGAAAGCCATGAACGCCATTACGGATTCCCAGGAATACCTGTTCACGGTCAATTCCATCAGAATACGCAACGAACGGATGATGCCGCCGCCCATCACCAATCCGGCAGCCGCACAGCCTGCCTCCGCACAGCCCCAGACGGGAGCGGCGAGCCTGACTCCGGCGGGGGAAGCGGCGGCTCCGGCCGAGCCCCCCATCCAGCAAATAATCAAGCCCTACATGGGCAAGGAACAAGTGATGGTCCAGGTTTCTCTGAACCTGGTTCACTTCGCACAGCCCAAGGCGCAGGAACCGTCTGAAGACTAATTACGGCAATCAATTCGCAGAAAACAATTTCACCATGTCTGAAAAACAAAACTACGACAAGATCCTGATGGTCTCCGGCATCGTTCTGGGCCTGGGGGTGGCCGCTTACGGCGCCTGGACCTTCATGAAGCTGGACGACCAGTACAAATTTACCACCCGTGTTTCGGAAAAACCCGTGGAACCGCCCTCCGGCATCAAGAAGGCGGAAACAGTCAACCAGGAAATCTCCGCTTCCCACGAACTCAAACCCATCGTCCAGGAAACCCAGGAATATGTGGGGTTCGTTGCCCCCAACCTCTGGATCAAGACGGGGGGGACGGAACCCTTCGATATCGTGTCCGGACCGCCCATTCACGGGAATATCCCCAATAAATGGTTCCTGGACAACGGGCTGGAAGACATTTTCATTTATTCGGATGTCTTGACCCGTGACCCGGACAACGACGGCTTTACCGTCCAGGAGGAATACGAGGCCAAAACGCATCCCAACGATCCCAACAGCCACCCGCCTCTCATCAACAAACTGTATGTGGACGAAATCAAGCAGTTCGGCTTTTACCTGGTCTTCTCACAGGCGGACGGCAACGATTTCACCTTCAAGGGGCAAAATCGCGCCAGACAGGACCTGTGGAGAAGCACCGTCCAGCTCAACGGCCAGTTCGGGGCCAGGAAGAACACGAATGAAAAGCCCAGGTTCGAGCTTGTCAGCGTGGCCAACAAGGAATTCAAGAATGAAAGCCTCAACATGGTGGAAACGGACCCCGAAGCGACCGTCAAGGATTTGAAGCCGACCAAGAACGGCCAAACCTACACGGTCAGAAGGGGAGCCAAGTATTTCATACCCATCATTGATAAGAAAGTAAACCTTACTATTGCCGCCGGTCCCAAACGGGATACCAGCTTTGAAGTAGAGGAAGGCGCCGACTTCCAGATACCCGGTGACACCAAGCAGACTTACACGCTGAAAACCGTTGATAATGCAACGCAAACCGTAACCATTGCCAACAAAACAACAGGAGAACAAACAACACTGAGCAAGAAAAAATAGACCCGGATTTTCACTTTTCTAAAAAAAAAGCTTCACAAATCCGAAAAACATGTAAAAAGAAGAACCTAACTATGGACCACGCACCACTTTATCAATCGAAGCGTTCTCTGATCGCGCTGATGGCCATTGCCGCGTCCTGCCCTTTTGCGCAGGCCGGTGAGGATTACGGCAGCGTCGGAGCCTCCAGCGCCTTGGGTACCTCCTATGCTGGATACTATGCTGCGGGCCAATCAGACGCGGCACGCCGCGCCATGGCACGCCGCGAGGCTCAAACCCAGGAAGCAATGCAGCTCCTTTCCGAAGGCCGTGAATTGTACCGCGAAGGCAAGTACAAGGAAGCCCTGGACAAATTCAATGCCGCCTACAGCACGCTGCCCGCCGCACCGGTCAACGACCAGCGCAGGCAAGCCATCGCCAACAACATTGGCGACGCCAGCATCGCCGTTGCGCAGGAATACATCAAGGTAGGCCGCTATGATGAAGCCGACAAGCTCCTCCAGGACGCCATCCGGCTCAATCCCAAGAAAGCCGCGCTTGCCAAACAGACGCTCGAATACATGAAGGACCCGATTCGCACGAATCCGGCGCTCACTCCCGAACACGTCAAGAACGTGGAAAAGGTGAACACCCTCCTTCACATGGCCTATGGTTACTATGACCTCGGCGAATATGATAAAGCCATCGCCGAATTCAACAAGGTTCTTACGATTGACCGCTACAACGTTGCGGCGCGCCGCGGCATGGAAACGGTAAACCGACGCAGGTCCGCCTATTACCGCGCTGCGTACGACGAAACCCGCAGCTCCATGCTGGCGGAAGTGGACCAGATCTGGGAACGCCCCATTCCGGTTGAAATTCCGGATGGCCCGGAGAATATCGGCCCTGGTCCCGACACCGGAGTCAGCGGCGCCACCGCCAACCTGATGAAGCTCAAGAGCATCATCATTCCCTCCGTTTCCTTTGAAGACACCACGGTGGAAGATGCCATCGACTACCTGCGCAGGAAGTCCGTGGAACTGGACCGTACCGGCGTAAACGGAGAACGCGGCATCAACTTTGTCATCAATGACGCCCAGCCCGTGGGCACCACTCCCGTGGCCACCGTTCCTGCGGATGATCCCGGCTTTGGTGAAGACGGCATGGAATCCACGGAACCCGCTCCGGTGGCGGCAGCTCCCCAGGAAAGCATCCGCACCCGCAAGATCGGCCAGTTGAAGCTCACCAACGTTCCGATGCTGGAAGTGCTCAACTTCATCTGCCGCAATGCTGGCCTGCGCCAGAAAGTGGAAGACTATGCCGTCACCATCCTTCCCGCCGGCGGCAATGACGTGGACCTGTACCAGCGTACATTCCCCGTGCCTCCCGGCTTCCTCCGTTCCCTGTCCAGTTCTCTGGGCGGCGGCGACGACGGTGGCGACACCGATCCCTTCGGAAGCGGCGACAGCTCCTCCTCCAGTATCAAGCCCCTGCCTTCCGCTTACAACCTGCTCAAGAAAGCCGGTGTGCAGTTCCCGGAAGGGGCATCCGCCATCTTCAGCGCCAGCAACGGTACCCTCATTGTCCGCAACACGCAGGGCAACCTGGACCTCATTGAACAGCTTATTGAGCAAACCCGCGGTGAATCCCAGCAGGTGCGCATCATGACCAAGTTCGTGGAAGTAACCCAGGAAAACACGGAAGAACTCGGCTTTGACTGGATTGTCACTCCGTTCTCCGTCAGCAATGACCGCAGCACCTTCCTGGGCGGCGGCACCAGCGAAGGTTCCGGACTCAATTCCAGCGATTTCACCCAGTCTCCCGGCGGCGTCAGCGGCTGGCCCGTAAACAGCACCAACACGGACTCACACGGAAACGGCCTGGTGAACGGCCTGGTGGGCGGCAACCGCACAGGCGACTTCGCCATCTCCAAGAACTCCGTGGACAACCTGCTCAACAGCACCAACCGTTCCGAAGCCACGCAGAAGAGCCCGGCTCCCGGCATCATGTCCCTCACGGGCATTTATGATGAAGGCTCCTTCCAGATGCTGATGCGCGGCCTGTCCCAGAAGAAGGGTTCCGACGTCCTCACCGCTCCGAGCGTTACCGCCAAGTCCGGCGAAACGGCCAAAATTGAGATCATCCGCGAATTCTGGTATCCCACCGAATACGAACCCCCGGAACTTCCCAACAACGTCAGCAGCTGGGGCGGCAACAACAACCGGAACAATATTCTGGACGATGTCCTCAATAACAATCCGGCCCAGGTGACCAGCTTCCCCGTCACTCCCGCCACTCCCGGCGTGTTTGAAATGAAGCCCGTCGGCGTTACCCTGGAAGTGGTGCCCACCATCGCGGAGAACAAGTACATCATTGACTTGAGCTTCAAGCCCAGCATCGTGGAATTTGAAGGCTTCGTGAACTACGGCAGCCCGATTCAATCCACCGGCGTGGGTTCCGACGGCAAGCCGATGTCTCTGACCCTGACGGAAAACCGCATTGAGCAGCCGATCTTCTCCAAGCGTTCCGTTGAAACGTCCCTGTTCATCTACGACGGCCACACCGTGGCAATCGGTGGTTTGATCACGGAAAACGTCCAGACGGTGGAAGACAAGGTGCCTATCTTTGGCGACCTGCCCCTCGTCGGCCGCTTCTTCCGCAGCAACTCCGACAACCACATCAAGAAAAATCTGATGATCTTCGTGACCGGTCAGATCATTGATGCCACCGGCCAGCCTGTCCGCGGGAATTCCCTCCCGACGACTGCCGCCGGCGCGGAAAACGCGTTGCCGTCCACTGAAGGAGGCCTGTTGCCTCCTATTATGTAGTCAGCGTGCATAAAGTCCATACCGGAGCGGGTGAAAGGGTGACCTTTCACCCGCTCTTTGCATCCCAACCTGACGTCTTTCCCACTTTGCTCATCATGAAAACACTGGTCGTCACCGGCGGAATCGCCACAGGCAAATCCACAGCCATCCGCCTGCTCATGGAAATGGGCGCACCGCATCTGCGCCTGTTTGACTGTGATGCGGAAGCAGGCAGACTGCTGGACAGCGGCCTTCTGAAAGACGCCCTTATCCGGGCGTTCGGCCCCGGCAGCGTGGACGGCGCGGGACGGGCGGACAGACATTTCCTGAGAGAGCTGGTCTTCCGCAATCCGGAAAGCAGAAAAATTCTGGAAGGACTTATTCATCCCCTGCTGCACCAAGAATGTCTTGCGCAAATGCAGGCGGCGCGGCAGAATGCGGCGGTAAACGGGTTTGTCATTGACGTGCCGCTGTTTTTTGAAACATCGGCGCGCTACCATCAGGATGCCGTATGCGTGGTAGCCGTTTCCCGGGAAACGCAAAAGGCTCGCCTAGCCCTCAGGAACGGATTCCGCGAGGATATGATTGAGGCTATTCTGGCCGCCCAGCATCCCATTATGGGAAAGGTGGCCAAAGCCGATTTCGTGATCTGGAACGAAGGCCCCCCCTCCCTGCTCCAACAACAAACCCAAAGATTTCATCAACACTTTTTCCATGACTGAAGAACGCGAAAACAAGCCGCTCCCCGACGAAGAAATTCCCCAGGCCGACTCCGCACAGAACGCGCCCGCTCCGGAACAGGCTCTTCCGGTCCTGCTCCCCGCCCCGGCGGAAGAGAGCGCTCCGGACGTGCCGTCCACCCCGGAATCCGCGCAGGAGGAACCGGAATCCCGGCCCATTCTGGAACAGATCGACATCAACGAACTGCGCCGGCGGCCCCTGAACGACCTCCAGGAAATGGCGGAAACCCTCCCCATCCGGAACTCCTCCTCCCTCACCAAGTCACAGCTTGTGTTCGAACTGGGCAGGCAGCTTCTCGCCAAGGGCCATGAAGTAGTCGTCTCCGGTGTCATGGAGCAGGCCAAGGACAATTACGCCATGCTGAGGGATCCGGTCAAAAGTTTCCGCACATCCCCGGACGATATTTACCTGGGCGGCAACCTGATCAAGCCCCTGCATCTGCGCGTGGGCCAGTTGATCAAGGTCAGGCTGCGCAAGCTGAGGCCCCATGACAAATACCTCTCCGCCTCCGCCGTCATCAGCGTGGAAGGCATTCCCGCGGAAGAATACAGGGCGTCCCAGGATTTTGAACGCCTCACCCCCCTCTTCCCCAAGGAACGCCTGCTGCTGGAAAACAAGGAGGTCAATTCAGCGGCCATGCGCGTGCTGGACCTGATGACGCCCTTCGGCAAAGGGCAGCGCGGACTCATCGTGGCGCCTCCCCGCGGCGGCAAGACCGTTCTTCTGAAAACGATCGCGCGCTCCATCAGGGCCAACTATCCCCAGGTGGAACTGATCGTTCTTCTTCTGGACGAACGCCCGGAGGAAGTGACCGATTTTGAAGAGACCGTGGACGCCCCGGTTTATGCCTCCACCTTTGACGAACCTTCCCGCCGCCATGCCCAGGTCTCCGACCTCGTCATCGAACGCGCCAAGCGCCTGGTGGAAATGGGCCGGGACGTCGTGATCCTGCTGGACTCCCTGACCCGCCTGGCACGCGGCTACAATGCCAATCAAACGGGCGGCCGCATCATGTCCGGCGGTCTCGGCTCCAATGCCCTGGAAAAACCCCGCAAATTCTTTTCCGCCGCGCGCAATGTGGAGGAAGGCGGCAGCCTGACCATCATCGCTACCTGCCTGGTGGACACGGAATCCAGGATGGACGAAGTGATCTTCGAGGAGTTCAAGGGTACGGGCAATCTGGAAATCCGCCTGGACAGGGAACTTTCCGAACGGCGCATTTATCCGGCCATTTCCCTTTCCCAAAGCGGCACCCGCAATGACGACAGGCTGTATAACGAACAGGAGTTCGTCAAAATCATGCAGCTCCGCCGCCAGCTTGCCATAAAACCCGGCTGGGAGGGTCTTCAGGCCCTGCTGCAAAATATTTCCAAAACCCAGAACAACGCGGAGCTGCTTCTGACCGGCCTGCGTTAAAACCCAGCATCACGGGCTTTTCATTCCTCCAGCCTCCGTGCCGCACCCGGCACGGAGGCTTTTTGATGAATCAAGGGCAAAAATGAGGAAAAAACCTTCATCCCTTCCTGCCCGGATTCCATGCTGCCGCTTGCTGCAGATGAACAGCGGGAGAACAGGAAAAGGCATGAATTCCCGTCACACGGCCCTCAAGTTGCCATGTCTGCCAAAGTCACGCCGGAAGGGACAGGAAAGCCGCCTTTATTCCTTTCCCTGCCGGGTTTTTACGCGGAAAATGCGCATGGAGTTGCCGACGGCAAGCAGGCAAACGCCCACGTCCGCCATCACGGCGGCCCACATGCCGGCCAGGCCCAGAATACCGAGAACCATGACCAATATCTTGATTCCCAGAATCATGACGATGTTCTGCACAATGATGCGCTCCGTTGCCATGGAAAGGCGGATGGCTTCCGGGACGGATACGGGATCACCTTTCATCAGCACCACGTCCGCCGCCTGAAGGGCGGCATCCGATCCCACTCCACCCATGGCGATGCCTATGTCCGCCCCGGCCAGGGACGGCGCGTCATTCATGCCGTCCCCCACAAAGGCTACCAGGCCATCTACGCCTTTCAACTCCTGGATATGCTCCAGTTTCTCCGCCGGCATCAGGCCGCTGAATACTTCATCCAGTCCCAGCCTGTCCCCCACTTCCCTACCGGCGGAGGAAGAATCCCCCGTCAGCATGACCAGCCTGTTTACGCCCAAATCCCTCAATTCCCTGACGGCCAGGGCCGCTCCGGGCTTCACCTGGTCGGACATGCGCAGACGCCCCAGCAGCACTCCGTCCAGGGCCACGTAAATCGTGGCACCGCGTTCCTCCAGGTCATCGACCGCCACACCGGCATCCTTCAAAAATGTCTTCTTGCCCGCCAGAACGGACCTGCCCTCCACCCGGGCGGAAACGCCTCCGCCCGTCATTTCCACCATATCCGCCACACGCTCCGGAAACAGGGCGCCTCCATACGCTTTCACAATGGAACGGCCCAGAGGATGGGAAGCGGCGCTTTCCGCGTGGGCCGCCCAGTACAGCAGGCTTTCCGGGGATACCCCGGCGCACGGCAGAACTTCATCCACGGCAAACACGCCTTCCGTCAGCGTCCCCGTCTTGTCAAACACCACGGTCTTTACCTTGCGCAGCGCATCCAGATAGCTGCTGCCCTTCACCAGGATTCCGTTGCGCGCCGCCCGGCCTATCCCGGCAAAGAAACCCAGGGGGACGGACAGCACTAGGGCGCACGGACAGGAAATCACCAGCAGCACCAGGGCGCGGAAAAGGCCGTCTCCCCAGCTTCCGCCAGTCACAAAGGGGTAGCACAGAAACACCAGGACGGCAATGGCGATAACCAGCGGCGTATAAATGCGGGAAAACCTGCTCAGCCTTCCCTCAATGCGGGACTTATTGCCGGAAGCGGCTTCCACCAGTTCCTGCACCCGCGCCAGGGCGGAGTGCTTCCAGTCACGGTCCGTGCGCACGTACAGTACGCCCTGGCCGTTGATGTATCCGGCCATGACGGAGGTTCCCTCCCCCGCCTCCACCGGCAGGGATTCCCCGGTCATGGCGGAAGTGTCCAGCACGGAATGGCCGCCCACGATCACGCCGTCCAGAGGGATGCGCTCCCCGGCCCTCACTTCAATCAGGGTACCCGGCTCCACCTCCGCCGGAGGGAGGTCCCGGACGATGCCGTCCTCTTTCACATGTACCGCATCCGGCCTCAATTTCATCAGTTCCCTGACGGAACGGCGGGAACTCCCCACGGCGCGCTCCTGGAGGTATTCCCCCACCCGGTAAAAAAGCATTACCCCCACGGCCTCGGAATAATCCCCCAGGAACATGGCTCCCAGGGAAGCGATGCTCATCAGGAAGTTTTCATCCATGGCGCGCCCGTGCCTCAGTCCGATAAAAGCCGTTTTCAAGACATCCCACCCGATCAGCAGATAGGCTCCCGCATACGCCGCCAAGCCGAACCAGGTATCGCCCCCCGCCACCAGAGCCGCGGCAAACAGGGCTATCCCCAGGATGGCGGGCACGGGCCTGATTGCCCCTTCCGTTCCGCAGGAACCTCCCGAGCAGCAACACCCGGTCCCGCAGGACATTTCTTCAAAAGCGTGTTCGTGGGAATGTTCCTTGCTCATGGTCTGTTCCGCTTGTACGCCCGCTCCGCCGCTATGGCAAGCCTCTTGTTAGTTATGCCTAACACAAGGTTTGCCAGCATTATTCCCGTTTGAACCTTTCCAGAACGCCATGCCCCAGGAATTCGTCCATGGCCATGGCGCCGGCTCCCAGCAGCCCGGCTTCCGAGCCGAACCGGGCAGGCAGGATCACCAGATCCTCCATCAGCAGCGGGAACATCTGGGCCCTGAGATTGGCCAGCAAGGACTTCATCAGCAAGTCCCCGGCCTTGGCCACGCCGCCGCCAATGATGAAGGCGTCCGGCACCAGCGTGTACATCAGGTTCATGATCAGGCAGGCCAGTATTTCCGCGGTATCCTCCCACAATTGCAGGGCCACGGGGCACCCGGCGCGGGCGGCGACGTCCAGGTCCCGCGGAGTGCATTCGTCCACCTTTTTGTCAATGCCCGCTCCCGCATACCGTCTGACGGCCTCCGCCGCCAATTCATTGTTGCCGATGTATTCCTCAATGGCGCCGCGGTTGCCGAAGGGCCCCGTCTTCCCCTGGTAATGAATACTCGTCTGCCCGAACTCCGCTGCGGAAATCCGCCTGCCCCGCAGGATGCGGTCGTGCAGCACGATGCCGCCCCCTATGCCCGTTCCCATGGTGAGGCACACCAGGCTGGACATGCCGCGGCCGGCCCCCAGCTTCCATTCCGCATAGGCCATGCAGTTGGCGTCGTTGTCCAGCACGACGGGAAGCCCCACCGCGCGCTCCATCATTTCCTTGACCGGGATTTCATGGTCCCACACCTTCACGTTGGTAAGCTGGTAGAGCACCCCCTTGTAATAGTCGCACCATCCCGGCATGCCCATCCCCATCACGCAGGCGGTGGGAAATTGCTCGCGCAGGCCCAGTGCCGTCGCGACCATGGCGTCAATGATCGCCTGGGGGCTTTCAAACATGGTGGTTGGAATGCGGTCGGCAGTTGCCAGAATGCGGTCGCCCGCCGTGACGCCCATCTTGATGCTGGTTCCGCCAAAGTCCACGGCCAGTGCGCAGGGTTCTGAAAAGCTCATGGTTCATACTTATGCCAGCATCCCCCCGGAATCAACGCAAAAACGCATTCGCGCCCATCCCATTCCGTCCTAGGACCAACTTCTTGTATATAGTACAATAAACATCCATTAAAAAGGGCTTGCCAGACGGCCTTCGCCCAGTTCATGATAAACGCCGCAATGATGGAAATGCCCGGTTCGGACGAGTGGTTCATGCGCCAAGCGATGAAGGAAGCCAGAAAAGCCCTGGCCAGGGGGGAAGTGCCCATCGGAGCCGTCGTGGTCAGGGACGGCCATGTGATCGCCCGCGGCTGGAACCAGGTGGAAACGCTCAAGGACGCCACGGCGCATGCGGAAATGATCGCCCTGACGGCCGCCCAGGAAGCCCTGGGGGACTGGCGGCTGGAAGGCTGCACCCTGTACGTCACCAAGGAGCCGTGCCCCATGTGCGCGGGAGCCATCGTGCACTGCCGCCCGGACCGTGTGGTATTCGGCTGTCCGGACGCCAAGACGGGAGCCGCCGGAGGGTGGATCAACCTCCTGGACTCCAATCCCCCCCTCAACCACAGGTGCGAGGTGCAGTCCGGAGTGCTGGGGGAGGAATGCCTGTACCACCTGCAGCAATTTTTCCGGGAGGCCCGCCTGCTGGCCAGGGAGAAAAGGAAACAAGCCGGAGAACTTCCCTCCTCCCCGCAGGAGGATGGCGGGAAAGCCCCCGAATAAACCACTTTGCATTTGCCAAAAAGGCCGACTCACGGCAAGCTAACGGTTCTATGGAACCCCGGCACGACAACGAAACTACGGGCGACACGGAACGCAAGCCCTCCTGGATCAAGGTACGCCTGCCCAACGGCAGGGAATTCTGGGACGTCAAGCAGCTCGTGGAAGGCAAAAACCTGTTTACCGTCTGCGAGGAAGCCCACTGCCCCAACCGTTACGAATGTTGGAACCAGGGCACGGCCACGTTCATGATCGCCGGGGAGCGCTGCACGCGCGCCTGCGCCTATTGCGCCGTCAAGACGGCCAAACCCTTCCCTCTTGATCCGGAAGAACCCCGCCATGTGGCGGACGCCGTCGTGCATATGAAGTTGCGCCACGCCGTCATCACCATGGTGACCCGGGACGACCTGCCGGACGGCGCGGCCGCCCACTTTGCCGAGGTCATCCGCGCCGTCAGAAAAGTCAGCCCGTCCACCATCATTGAAGTCCTGGCTTCAGACCTGAATGAAAAAGCCGCCTCCATCCAGACGCTGATGGCTGCGCGCCCGCACATTTTCGGCCACAATCTGGAAACGGTGGAACGCCTTACCCCCATCGTGCGCTTCCGTGCCCAGTACCGCCGCTCCCTGCGCGTCCTGAAAATGGCGCTGGACTGCGTAAACGGGAAAGTGGCGACCAAGAGCGGTATCATGCTGGGCCTGGGAGAAACGGAGGACGAGCTGTTCCAGTCCATGGACGATCTGCTGGAACACGGTGTCACGGTGCTGACCCTGGGCCAGTATCTGCGGCCCACGCGTAACCACCTGCCGGTGGTCCGGTACATCCATCCGGACGACTTCGCGCGGTATGAGGAAATAGCCCGCGCCAAAGGGTTCAGGCATGTGGCGTCCGGCCCGCTTGTCCGCAGTTCCTACCACGCCGCCAATTTCAAACCGGAGGCGGACGTTCTGGAAGCCATCAACGAAGATTTGAGAAAGGCGGGAGAACTTTAGAATAAATCTTGATTTCCTTCGTCCACTCTTTACCATACAACCAATTCCTGCAACCGCGAATCTTATGAGTAAAACACGTTCCTTCCTCCAGGCCGGAGCCATTCTGGGCGGCACCGTCATCGTGACGGCCGCCGTCGCCCCGCTGTTCCTGCCCAATCAGAACACGAAAGATTTGACGTCCGCCGAAGCGGCGGAAATTACCGCCCATACCATGGATACCAAGTGCGCGGACTGCCACAGGCCCGGCACCGAGGTTCCGGGACTGGTGAACACCCTTTCCGGCGGCCTTCTCGCCCGCCACATGAGGGACGGCCAGCGCAGCTACAACATGGAGGAACCGCTCTCCGCCGTCACCCTCTCCAAACTGGAGCACGTGCTCCAGACCGGCTCCATGCCCCCCACCTCCTATACCATGGTTCACTGGGGCAGCACGCTCACTCCCCTGGAAAAAGCGGCCATGCAGAAGTGGATCAGGGACGAGCGCCTGAAGATCTTCGGCGACATGGTGGGCGAGGAATACGCCATTTCCCCCATCGCACCCATCCCGGACAAGCTGCCCGCAGACCCGGCCAAGGTGGAATTGGGCTACAAGCTGTTCCATGACGTACGGCTCTCCACGGACAATACCGTTTCCTGCGCAACCTGCCATTCCCTGGAAAAGGCAGGCACGGACAACCTGGCCACTTCCACGGGCGTACGCGGCCAGAAGGGCGGCATCAACGCTCCCACAGTCTTTAACGCCGCCTTCCACACCAAGCAGTTCTGGGACGGCCGCGCCGCCAACCTCCAGGAACAGGCCGGCGGTCCTCCCCTGAACCCCGTGGAAATGGGTTACGAACACCCGGACGACTGGAACAAAATAGCCGCCAAGCTGAATGCGGACACCGCCTTTGCCGCGGAGTTCAAGAAGGTCTATCCCCAGGGGTTCACCGGAGAAACTATCACCAACGCCATCGCGGAATATGAAAAAACCCTCATTACGCCGAACAGCCCGTTCGACCGCTACTTGAAGGGTGATGAAAACGCCATCAGCGAGAACGCCAAGAAGGGCTACCGCCTGTTCCTCAAGCTGGGCTGCCAAACGTGCCACACCGGTCCCGCCATGGGCGGCCAATCCTTTGAATACGCCGACCTCAAGGGCGACTTCTTCGGTGGCCGCGCCAAGACCAACGACGACAACGGCCTGATGAACTTCACCAAGAAGGAAACGGACAAGCACAGATTCCGCGTTCCCACCCTTCGCAACGTGGAGCTCACCTGGCCCTACATGCACGACGCCTCCGCCCAGACGCTGGAAGAAGCCATTACCAAAATGTACCACTACCAGCTTGGTTACGACAAGCTGGACAAAACCGAAGTGCGTCTGCTGGTCGCCTTCCTGAAAACCTTGACGGGTGAATATCAGGGCAAGCCCGTCCGGGGTGAAGTATGCCCCGCTCCGTAAGGACCTCTTCCCTCTTTTCCAGCCGCGCCATGAATCGTTCATGGCGCGGCTTTTTTGTTTTCCCGTGCCTCGGAAAACAGGCAGGAGAGCCAGCCGCCGACGTTTCCTGCCCGTAAATGAGAATCGTTCTTAATTTACCCTTTAATTCAAATCTTGTCGGACTTAGTTTTAACTAATGTATAAAACTCTAATAATGAATCAATAAAAAAAATTCATAGTGAAACGGACATATAATATCATTGACTTGTTGTTTGTTAAGACTAACTTTCGTTTCGGATTTGATTCAAAAACATATCATGCCACTCTCCATGCTCAATATCGGCGATATCCGCCACGTCAACAAGATTCACGGCAAGAACGACACCAGGCACTTTCTGGAAAGCCTGGGGTTCGTAGCCGGTACCACGGTCTCCGTCGTCTCGGAATGCGACGGGAACCTGATCGTCAACATCAAGGAATCCAGGATAGCACTCAGCAAATTGCTTGCCAGCAAGATTTTCGTCTCCTGAATTCACATTCCATTCACCACGCACCATCTATGACAACGCAACGTACACTACGGGATGCAGCCATCGGGGATACGGTCACCGTCAGCAAGCTGTCCGGGGCAGGCCACATTAAAAGGCGCATCATGGATATGGGGGTAACCAAAGGCACGCAACTCTTCATCCGCAAAGTAGCGCCCCTGGGAGATCCCATTGAAGTCACCGTCCGCGGCTACGAACTTTCCATCCGCAAATCGGAAGCCGAAAACATTCACATCAGCTAATACCTTCTTCCGCCGCACGTTTCCTGACCTGACAGCAAGACGTCGGATATTCCCATCTCAAGATACAAGGAAACATCCATGGACAACATAACTATCGCTCTTGCCGGCAACCCCAACTGCGGCAAAACCACGCTTTTCAACGCGCTGACAGGCGCCAGCCAATACGTGGGCAACTGGCCCGGCGTGACGGTCGAACGCAAAGCCGGAAAGCTGAACGAGTACCCGGAAATTGAGGTTCAGGACCTTCCGGGCATTTATTCCCTTTCCCCCTACACTCTGGAAGAAGTCATCAGCCGCGACTACCTGGTCCGGGACGAACCGTCCGTTATCGTCGACCTGGTGGACGCGACGAATCTGGAACGCAATCTTTACCTGACTACCCAGCTTCAGGAGCTGGGACGCCCCATCATCGTCGCCCTCAACATGGCGGACTTGATGGCCAGAAGGGGCATCACCATTGACAAGGCCAGGCTGTCCCAAGCGCTCCACTGCCAGGTAGTGGAAATAAGCGCCCTCAAGGGAACCGGGATCAAGGAACTGGTAGAGCTGGCCGTCAAAACGGCCAAAAACCCGGAAGCCAGCCCGGCGCAGCCCGTCCGTTTCGACGATACGGTGGAAAAAGCCCTTTCCCGGATTGCGGAATACCTTTCCTGCGATCCGGATTTGAAGCGCTGGTACGCCATCAAGCTTTTCGAACGGGACCCGAAGGTCGTGGAACATCTCCATCTGGACGGGCAGGCTTCCCAGGCCATCGAGCAAATCATCATTTCCGTGGAAGAAGAAATGGATGACGACAGCGAAAGCATCATCACCAGTGAACGGTACACCGCCATTGCCGCCATCGTCAAGGAAAGCCAGACCAAGAAACACATGGGGCTTTCCGTCAGCGACAAGATAGACAGGATCGTCACCCACCGCATTCTGGCCCTTCCCATTTTCTTCCTGGTCATGTGGGCCGTTTACTATCTTTCCATCAATACGGTGGGCGACTGGGGCACGGGCTGGGCCAACGACACCTTCTTCGGGGAAATCGTCGGCCCCTGGGTGGACGGCTTCATCGGCACGGCCCCGGCAGGGATCGGCCTGGTGGCCTTCATTGCCGTCATTCTCTCCATGATCATGCTGTTCCCGCTTCTCCTGCGCCGGCTGCACGACCTGAATCTCAAGGGGGCATGGATGTATCTGACCATCATTCCCTTTATTCTGGCGTTCATCGTGATGCCCAACGTTGAGGAGGAAGAGGCTTCCGAAGAAAACACCGTGCCCATGGAAGCTCCCGCCGCCATCCCCGCCGACTCCCAAAGCACGGCAGCGGAAGAAGGGGAAACCTCCAATGCTCACACTGCCGTTGCCACAGCAGCCGACGCTCCCGCCGGAGAAGCGGCGGAACCGGCGGAAGAAGGAGAGAAAAGCGATGAAGGAGCCGTCATCGGCACCCTTTCCTCCATCATGGAATTTTACGATTCCTGCGTGAAAGGCCTGACCTCCGCACTGGGAGCCGTTCTCCTGTTCCTCTACAAGCCCCTGATGTGGGTACTGGCTGCGGCCAACGCCGCTCTTCTGGCTCTCTGCCTGTTCAAGCCCGGCGCCAGGAACAAGAACGAATTCGGACCCGTTCCGGACAAGTCCCCCTTCTCCCGCAAGAATCTGGCCCACATTTTCTCCCTTAAAGGGCGCACGGGCGTCGCCTCCTTCTGGGTGCAGTACATCGTGCTCTCCCTCGTCTCCTTCGGCATAGCGCTGCTCGGGACGCTCGCGCTGAACTGCGACCACAAGCTGGTGGACTTCGTCCAGAACGCCATTGTCAACGGGGTGGGCGCCGTGCTCGGCTTCCTGCCTCAAATGGCGGTGCTTTTCCTCTGCATGGCCATCCTTGAAGACTGCGGGTACATGGCGCGCGTAGCGTTCGTCATGGACCGGATTTTCCGCAAATTCGGCCTTTCCGGAAAGTCCTTCATCCCCATGCTCGTTTCCATGGGTTGCGGCGTTCCCGGCATCATGGCCACCCGCACGATTGAAAACGAGAAGGACCGCCGCATGACGATCATCCTGACGACCAATATGCCCTGCGGGGCCAAAATCCCGATCATTGCCGTGCTGGCCTTCGCCTTCTTTCCGGAAGACACGGGCCTCGTCACCACCAGCGCCTACTTCATCGGCTTGGCTTCCATCATCGTCTCCGGCATTATCCTGAAAAAAAGTTCCCTCTTTGCCGGGGACCCCGCGCCCTTCGTGATGGAGCTCCCCGCCTACCATACTCCGGCGGTTTCCAACGTCAGCCTTCGGGCGATCGAACGATGCAAGGCGTTCGTCCAAAAGGCAGGTACGGTTATTTTCCTTGCCTGCGCCCTCATCTGGTTCCTTCAGAGCCATGACTGGAGCATGACCTATCTGGATGAAGACCATGCCGAAGCCACCGCCTCCACGGAGGAAGGTTCCGCCACTCTCCCCATTGAAAAGAGCATGCTGGCGGGCATCGGCGGCGCGGTCTCCCCCGTGTTTGCCCCCCTGGGGTGGGCGCAAGCGGGAAATGACGTGCGCGACTGGAAGCCCACGGTAGCCACGATTACGGGCCTGATCGCCAAGGAAAACGTGGTAGCCACCATGAGCATGCTGTACAGCACAGACATTGAAGAAGAGGAGGAGGAAGCCCCGGCGGAACCGGAATTCAGCCTCTTCACACAGGGCAACGCTCTCAGCGCCCTGACAGTAGCCGCCCTGGACACATGGAATTCCAGCCGGACCCGGGAAGAAGCCGCCTCCGTTCCGGAAGGGGAAGCTCCGGCATCCGCCGCCGATGAACCGTCCGGCAGCGAACAAGCTTCCGCCGCGGCTGAAGAAGAAGCGCTTGATGAAGAGGCTCAGGAAGAAAAAGCCACCGCCGGGGTGCTCCGTGCCGCCAATGCACTGGGGGGCGACTCCATCGTGGCATTCTCCTTCCTCCTCTTCAACCTGCTGTGCGCTCCGTGCTTTGCGGCCATGGGCGCTATGCGCCGGGAAATGAACAGCGCCAAATGGACATGGTTCGCCATTCTCTGGCTCTGTGGCTGGGCCTATTACGTGGCCTTCCTGGTGTACCAGCTGGGCATCCTTGTCCGAGACGGCACGTTCGGCACGGGACAGGTCGTCGCCCTGATCGGCCTGGTGGGAGGCCTTTACCTGATCTTCCGCAAAGCGGCCCCCAAGAAATCAATCCATTAATTCCTATTCATCATGGCTACATATATCATCGGAACCCTGATTTTCCTGGCATTCTGCTATGCCATTTACCGCACCTTTTTCTCCAAGGGGAAATCGTGCTGCGGCGGTTGCTCCGGCTGCTGCCGGTCAAAGGCTCCCTCCTCTGACGGGGAAACCGGCAACAAGCATTCGTGCCATTGCGGTGACCATCACGGCCACCATTAACAGCCTATGAAGTCAGGCGCATCTTCAAGGGTGCGCTTCTCCCGAAAGCCTCCGGAAGATGTTCCGGGGGCTTTTGAATTCAAGGCAGGTCTTCCGCCCCAAATGCTACCCCGGAAGGACAAAAAAGCATTCCCCTGCGAAAAGTCCGCCGGGCAAGCGCCGCCGTCCCGTTTCCGGCAATCTCACATCCAGCCGTGTTCGTAGGCCATCACGGCCACAACTACCATCGCAATGAACAGGAACACGAACCACATGACATTGTGGTGGTGACGGTATTCCACGGCAACCAAGGGTTCCCATTCCTTTTCCACAAAGGAGAAATCGTCCCCGTTCGCAAAACGGTCATACAGCGTTTCCAGCTCTTTTCCCGTCACCCCTTCCGGAGCAGCGAATACGGGCGGACAGCAACCATCCGTCTTGAACACGATTTCACAGTGGTAAATGCCTTCCATTTCCTTATAGGACTGGAGGCAGGCTCCATCGCGGGCGCACACCACATGGCCGGTCGTCCCTTCCTGAAGGCGGCGCAGAGCGGTATCGCGGTCGGTCACTTCGTTATTTGAAATTTCCCATTGCACCTTACTCATTCTGTCAGTTTAGAACGCTTTCCGTGCAAGTCAACATGGTTTTGAACGGTTCGGAACGCCGGAAACGTCATTAATTGTCATAAATCCGCCCGTCCGCAACGTGCTGTCCCTAACATTCTTTTCCATGTTTAATTCACCTAACTTATTGTTAGTCAAACCAAAGAACTTTCAACAGCCCGGCTCCGGTGCTACTCTAACCATCAGCGGCCACAACCAGCCGCGAATAATACGATGATGAACAAGTACGCATTAATCATGATGGGAGCCGGCTGTCTGCTCGCGGCCGCCTGCCAAGCCGCCTCCGTCCGTACGGAACCCGTCCGGAAAGCGCCGGCCGCGGCTTCCGCGGAGGGCCGGTCCTCCGCGGCCCCGGCCGACCAGCAGGACAGGAAAGCCCAGGAACACAGGCGTTTCAAGCGCCTCTCGCTTCCTTTGAGATAACACAGCAAATAAGCAACGCCGCACCCCCTACCTGATTGAGAATGCGACGTTGCCAGGTCATGCAGACCTCTTCAATGCCGGTGCATGCGGGAATCCGCATTCCACATGCAGGGCGGCAGGGAAGCTGGAACCGTTACCGTGGTTTCACAGGCGTGCGGGCACGGCAGCCTAAAAAGTAATCACGCACTGAACGGAAAGGATGTTGGCGGAATTGACGTCATCCCGCCCAGAGGGATTCTTCACGTACTGGTAGGAGGGCTGGATCAGGCAGTACGGCGTGATGGAAAAGCTGTACGTGCATTCCAGAATCATTTCCCGGTCGTGTCCCGGACGCGTTTCCGCAAGCGTATCGGAATCCGGCTTGCTTACGGAAAAACCGACGCCGAAGAAGTTGCCGTCCGCCTCTTTCATACCGGTCATGACTTCAAGCGGTTTCTTGAACACCACCCCGGCGGAAGCCTGGGCTTCCGCCCCGCAGATGTTGCCTGATTCCGCACTGCTCCACCCGGCGCGGGCGAACAGGGCGAAGGGGCTGCTGCCCAGGTCCTGTTCCAGGTTGAACGCCACGCCGCCGTGGTTCCTGCCGGCAGCGTGGAACATGAAGGGCTGCAGACGGTAGGTACCGGTGCCGATGCCGAAGGCCTTTTCATGCGTCCAGCCGATTTCGCCAAGCAGGTTGAAGGATTTTCCCGTCGTGTTGTGGAAGGGGTTGCGCCGCGGCTCATTGTCCATCATGTTGCCGCCTATCTGGAGGAACCAGTTGTCATTGAACTGGTACTGGCCCACGAAACCGAAGTTGGAGTCGCCCAGCGGAAGCACCTGGTTGTTGACGAAGGGAGCCCCGCCGAACTGGCCGAAGGTAGTGTTGGCATACGTGTTGGCGTCAAAGTAGTTGGTCTGGTTGATCATGCCGCCCATGATGACGAGCCGGCCGTCCAGGAAACCCTGGGAAACGAGCAGTTCCGGCAGGTAGAAATAACCGTCTTCAAAAACGTCGCAATTGGCCGGGCCGCTAGCTCCCCAGGAATCGTCCAGGGTGGTGCGGTGGGTGTGCCTGTTGAGGGCCACGGAGCCGGAAAGCTCACTCTTGATCCAGGTGCCCTGGTGGCGGCCGGACTTGAACAATTGCAGCCCGGCCTGGGCGTGCAGCTTGTACCAGCTCTGGCTGGAACCGGAAGTCTCTTCATTGGGGGCGGCGTGATGGCCCTTGGTATAGAGGAACGCCTGTTCCAGCAGGAACTGGAATCCCGCCTTTTCATAAGCTCCCTTGTGCAGATCCGTGAGGGCACGGGTGAGCGCATCGTTCGGGATGGGCGTGCTTTCGTCGCCGTACTCGTCTCCGAACAGATCGATATCGTCCAAAATGGACCCTTTGCCTTCAGCCTCCTCCACGGCCGGAGCGGCGGCGGGAGTGGCTACGGATGCCGTACCGGCCATGCACAAGCCGGAGCAGGCGAACAGGGCGGGTATCATGTAGCTTTTCTTCATAGTAATGCTGTATTTTGAGTCTTCCTCGTCATTGGCAGATGTTCAGCCCTGCCCGGAACCGGAGGAATATTCCTGTTTCCGGTCTGCGGAGGACCGTGTTTCCACGTTTTTGCCGCATGCGCCCCTACAGAATAGGCAGTCTCCGCAGAGCAGGAGGTACCGGGGACGCCGGACCAGCAGGCCGGCAAACTTCCAGTACCGGCAGGCCCGGTGAAGGAAACGGTGATATCCTGTATAAGTCAGGTTCATGCAACGGCCATAAGTTAGTTAAATCTAACTTTCAAGTCAATTCTTTTTCTCAAGTTTGATTCGTCTGTTGAATAAATTTCTTTACTCAGGAGAAAACATAATTTACTTATTGTAAATAATTTATTTTCTATCAGAAATATATTTTCCTCCACCGGAAAAAATTAGTTCAGACTAATTCCACCAAGCCGGGAAAGAAGAATCCGCCACACAAATTCCCTCCGATCATTTGTTTTCCGCAGGCATCAGCACATCTCCGGCGGCCAGCCGGCTCCCCGCGCCTCCCACCACCGGCCGCCTCACCAACAAGAACTCCGGGGCTTTATTTCCGGCATCAACCTTTCCCTGATTCTTCCAGGCGTTTCCGGATTCATGGCGCCGGTCCTGCAGGCATTCTTTTACAACGCCTTCACACTTTACGCCAGCGCACCCGGCGCCAGGCCATGTCTGGCTGCTCTCCAGGCCGGGGAACGCGTGATCCCGCAGAAAGGGATATATTCACGCCCACCACACGAACAAAACGGCTCTTTTTGCGGGAAACCTCCTTTTTCATGGGAGCCTCTCCGGCAATGCCGTTCATCACTTCCCGCATTTCCGGACATGGTCCGTGAGCAACTGGAATCTGGAAATTTCCTCCAGAGACATGATGTGCTCAATGCCGCAGGCCACTTCATCCGCGCGCGGTTCTTCCATATGAAGCACCGTCATCAAGAATTCCTTGACCATGGTATGGCAGGAGATCACGCGGTCGGCTTCATGGCGGCCGGATTTGGTCAAGACAATGGGAGAATACTGCGTATATTCCACTAAGCCACGTTCCTTCAACTGCTTCATGGCCAGGGAGACGGACGGTTTTTTCACGTTCAGGGCCTCCGCAATCTCCCCGACGGTGGCACATCCTTTTTCCAGTTCAATATTGCGCACGGCTTCAATATAGTCTTCCAAGCTGTTACTCAATTCGGGGAAGGCATTCTTTTTATTCATCATCTCAAAATTATTAGATTTACCTAACACAACAATACTTTAAGTTTCAATGAAGTCAATTTCTTCCCGGAGAAATATTAGCTCAGCCAAACTTTTTTTCTTGCAAACACAGTTAGTTTATACTAACTTTTGCATATGGTCAGCCCGATCCCGGAAAAAAACCAAGGGCGGAAACGCTCCTCCGGTTCTCCCAACGGAACCGGCAGTTTCTTCTCCCGCCTTTTTTCCCCTGCACGCTTCTGCTGCTGCCGGGAATGCACACAGAAGTGCTGCGGAAAGGCCTGCACGCCTTCCCGGGAGGAAGCGCAGGAACGGCCAGCCCCTTTGGGGAACGCGTCCAAAAACTGTATGGACTAGTCATCCGGTGCTCTAACACATTATCGCCAAATCCGGACGCGTTCCCCTTCCTTTTTCCCGCCCCAAGGGGTAAATTCTCAGCGGACAGCCCTTGCCGGGCCTTCATATCCCGCAGGCGTATAGCTGCGGACGGTCACCTCACCTTCCGCCGTCAGATCAGCCGCATAGCACGCGGCATGGTGGAAACAGGCTCCCAGGTTGACATACCGGCGCCCTCCCCGGCCGCCGCTCACCAGGCGGCGGTGCAAATGGCCGAAAAAGACCGTCTCCGCTTCAGGAAAGAAACGGTCGGCAAACCGACGCATGCGCGGCATCATCGTCAGCCATGCCAGGAGAATCTGCACGGGCCGCTCCGGAGGCCATGCGGAATGCGCCAGAAAGCGCGCCAGCCTGTTCCTGTAAACCCGGGAACGTGTGTAAATGGGCGGAACCAGAACACTCATGGCGCGGGCCAGCTCCAGACGGCGGCTCAGGTCCGCATCCGCGTCCGGAAAGGCGGCAATCAACTCGCGGGATATACGCTTGTTTTTCAGGTATTCCCACCCCCACGGAGCCACTTCCTTGAACAGGGCATGACCGTGGAGCGCGTAAAAACGGCCGCCCTGCAATTTCAGCAGGCTGAATTCCTCATCGGGGTCATGGTTGCCCGCCAACAGGACGGGCTGCACTCCGGCCTCGGCGCACATGTGCAGAAAACGGGCGCGTTTTTGCAGCCCTTCAGCCTGATAGGGGCTTGCGCGGGTTTCGCTCAAGTCCCCGCATACGACCAGATGGGTACACCCTTCCAACAGGAATTTCAATTCTTCCGGTTCCCTGACCAGGGCCTTGGCATGGCCGAAGTGGATGTCGGAAACAAACCGTACGCGTTCTCCCGGAGAAAGGGAAAGTTCCTTAATCATGAGCGCAGAATGGCGGAGTAAAAAGAATCAGGAAAGGGACCGCTGGCGCAGGATTTCATACAGGCACACGCCCGTAGCCACGGATACGTTCAGGCAGGGCACGGAACCTTTCATGGGAATCCGCAGGAGAAAGTCGCAATTCTCTTCCGTCAGCCGTCTCATGCCTTCCCCTTCCGCGCCCATCACCAGGGCGGCGGGGCCGGTGAAATCCGTTCCGTACAAATCCCGGTCTCCCTTGTCCGACGTGCCGAATATCCAGATGCCGCGGCTCTGGAGCTGCTTCATGGTCCGCGCCAGGTTGGTGACCTGGATGAAGGGGACCTTTTCCGCCGCCCCCACGGAGATGCGCAGCACGGTTTCCGTGATGCCCACGGACTTGTCCCTGGGGGCGATCACCGCGTCCACTCCCGCTCCGTCGGCCGTTCTCAGGATGGCGCCCAGGTTGTGCGGGTCCTGCACGCAGTCAAGGATCAGCAGAAGGGGGTTGGCCGCGCCGTCCAGGATTTCATCCAGCGCATCCTCGCCCAGCGCCCTGACGGCGATTTTTGCCGGAGCGCTGCGGACATGCTTGTTCCGGCGCGCTTCCTGTTCATTCCCTTGGGGTCTCATGCGCATGAATTAGCGTGTTTCCTGCCTTTTTTCCAGACAAATATGCCCCCTGCCCCCATCATTGGGCGTGACTTGCCGCCCCCCCGCATGTTACAGTTCCGTACCATTCAAGATGAAGACGAGCGACTTTTTAGTCATTGGGGCAGGTGTTGCCGGATTAAGTTTCGCCTTGAGAGCTGCGGAACACGGCAGGGTTGCGGTCATAACCAAGGGAAAATTTCTGGATTGCAGTTCCGCGAAGGCGCAGGGCGGCATAGCCGCCGTGTGGGACCATGACGACTCTTTCGAGGACCATGTCGCGGACACGCTGGACGCCGGAGCCGGGCTGTGCAATGAACAAGTCGTCCGCACGATCGTGGAGGAAGGCCCCGGAGCCATCCGGGAACTGCTGGAATGGGGAGTCAACTTCGACCAGGCGACGCAGGGAGAGGATTACGAGCTGGCCCGCGAGGGAGGCCACACCAAACGGCGCATCCTGCACGCCAAGGACGCCACCGGCCTGGAAATCACCTCCAAGCTGCTGGAAGCGGCCAAGCTGCACCCCAACATCGAACTGATGGAAGACCGGTTCGCCATCGACCTGATCACGACGACCAAGCTGGGCCTGGTTACGGAAGACAGGGTGCTGGGCGCCTACGTGCTGGACCGCAATTCCGGGGAAGTGGAGATTTTCCGTTCGGACCGCGTTCTGCTGGCCACGGGCGGCTGCGGCCGCGTGTACCTGTACACCACCAACAACGATTCCGCCACGGGCGACGGCGTAGCTATGGCTTGGCGCGCGGGGGCCACGATTGCCAACATGGAGTTCGTCCAGTTCCATCCCACCTGCTTCTTCAACACGCGCGCGGAAGGCGCGGAAGCCCGTTCTTTCCTCATTTCCGAGGCCGTTCGCGGCGAAGGCGGCGTGCTGATCGGCGCGGACGGCAGGGAGTTCATGCACAAGTACGATCCCCGCAAGTCCCTGGCTCCGCGGGACATCACCGCCCGGGCCGTGGACTCCGAGATGAAAAGGACGGGCAGCATGTGTGTTTACCTGGACATTTCCCACAAACCGGACGGCTTTGTCCAGGAGCGTTTCCCCCTGATTTACGAAACTTGCAACCGCTACGGCATCAACCCCGCCAAAGAGCCCATCCCGGTAGTCCCCGCCGCCCATTTCCAATGCGGCGGAGTGCTGACGGACGTCAACGGCCAGACCACGCTGGACGGCCTTTACGCCGCCGGGGAAACCGGCTGCACCGGGCTGCACGGGGCCAACAGGCTAGCCTCCAATTCCCTGCTGGAATGCGTGGTGGTGGCCAAGCGCGCCCTGAACGCCATGCTGGCCCAGCAGCCCCTGCGGAAAGACGCCCCTACGGGCTACAGCATTCCCGCGTGGCACCACGGAGATACGGCCCTGCCTGATGAACTTTCCGTCATTTACCACAATTGGGATGAAATCCGCCGCCTGATGTGGGATTATGTCTCCATCGTACGGACCAACAAAAGGCTGGACCGCGCCGCAACGCGCCTGCGCATGCTGCACCGGGAGGTGAAGGATTTCTACTGGGGGTACCGCATTACGCCGGATATTCTGGAACTGCGCAACCTGGTAGCCGTGGCCTCCCTGATCGTGGATTGCGCCATGCGCCGCAACGAAAGCCGCGGCCTGAATTTCAACACGGATTATCCCGGTAAGCTGGATCACCGTTTCGTCACTCAACTGCACCGATGGTAAATCACAGGCAGCGTCAACAGGCATCATGGAAGGGTTCCTGCTGGAATCCCTCTCTTGCCGCATGCCTGCTGCCGCTGCTGGCCGCCATGTCGGCGGGCAATGCCCGAGCCGACATCCAGGCCGGACGGACCGCCGCCCGCGCCCTGTCCAGCACGGAACGGCCCAAAGGCCCCGTCGTCATCACCCCCACGCGCCGGGACCCGCTGCCCGGCGTCGTCGTCAAATCTCCTACGGCGACCGGAGCGGGCAAGCGACCGGCGCCCCAGCCGCGCATCCTCCCCCGGACGGCTCCGCAAAGCCCCGGAACCTATCCGTGGCGGCTCAACATCACCGCCACCGTGTTCTGGGTGGGGGAAGACGCCACGGAGCGCAATCCGGTAGCCAACCACAAAAGTTCCTGGGATTCCGCGTGGAAGGAAAGCTTCGGCGGGTTCGACAATCCGGACCCCCTGCACCGCACGATGGATTTCCGGCCCAAGACTTTCATCCCCAGGCAGAATCCCTTTTATGTGGCCCTTCCCTACAACGACGTCTGCAAGGGGGAGCACAAGCCGGAGGCCTCCCGCGTCATCCCCTGGTTCCACCGGGAATTCTCCGGGAAGGGGCAATCCGTCTGCAAGGGAAGATGGGTGCAGATCATCTACAACAAGCGGAGCTGCTTTGCCCAATGGGAGGACTGCGGCCCGTTCACCACGGAGGACTGGCCCTACGTCTTTGGCGACAAGCCCCCCGTCAACACGCACAACAAGGGAGCCGGAATCGACATTTCCCCCGCCGTGCGCGATTATCTGGGCATTCCCGGCGGAACGGCCATTGTCCACTGGCGCTTTGTGGAATTCTACCGCATTCCCCGCGGCCCCTGGTCCAAGTGGGGAGACAACAACCCCTTTGTCAATCCCGATCTGGGTCCGGGCAAAAGGGCCCTCCAGACCAAGGAAGATCGCCTGCGCCAGCAGCAGGAAGCCATCCAGAGGGAATTGATGAAAGACCCCGCAAAACTTAGGAGGCAGCTCCAGGGGTAGATGGGCTTCTTGTCAAGGATACTCCTTTTTCCAAAGAATTGCCCGCCCTTCGTTCCAAACCTCCCCGGCAGAAAATTTTATCAGCCTCCAGGCTTCCAATTTGCCATTGACCTGATATTTTAAATCCATTATCCAAGCTCATGCCTGAGTTCCGTATTCTTTCCATTTTCAACCGGTACCTGCAATACGGCGGAGAAGAAACCATGGCGGCCAAGATTGCAGAAACGCTTTCCCAAAAAGCCCTGGTCAGGGAATACAATTACTCAACGCAGGAATGGCTGGATGCGGGGAAATTCACCGCTCCCTTCCGCGGGCTGAAAAATCGGCACGTTATCCGCCAACTGCGGCTTTTGCAACGGGAATACAAGTTCGACTTCTGGCTGATCCACAATGTTTTCCCCGCCATGTCCCCCGCCGTTTACCGGGAAGCCCGGCGGCTGAACGTTCCCGTCATCCACATGCTCCACAATTACCGTTTCGGCTGCTTGAACGGATTGCTGTTCAGAGAGGGGCGGGAGTGCCGGGAATGCCTGAAAGGCAGTTTTCTGCCCGGCGTCAAAAACCGCTGCTGGCAGGGAAAGCTGATTCCCAGCCTGTATTCCGCCTGCTTTCAGACGGCGGCCAGGAAATCGGGCATTCTGCACAATGCCGCCCGTTTTATCGCCCTTTCCGGCAGGCATGCGGAACTCTTAAAAACCACAGGCATTCCGGAGGAAAAAACTTCCATACTCCCCCTGTTTGTAGAAACGCACCTTCTGCCTTATGTACCGGCGCCGGAAGGGGGGGACATCCTTTTCGTAGGGCGGCTTACACCGGAGAAAGGCCTGATGCCCGTTCTGCAGGCATGGGAACGCCTTGATACGGAACGGCGCCTCGTCATTGCCGGCGACGGTCCCCAGCGCCAGGAGCTGGAAAACTGGGTTAAGGAACATAACGCGCGCAATATCCTCTTTAAAGGGTTTGTTCCATTGGAAGAACAGGAGCAGCTCTGGAACACGGCATCCGCTTCCATCGCCCCGTCCGCCTGGCAGGAAGCGGGAGCCACAACCATTCTGGAATCCCTGGGGCGGGGGCGGCCCGTCATTGCCTTTGCCAAGGGAGCCGCCTGCGACCATCTGGCAAATCCTCTCCACGGATGGCTCATGAATCCGGACGATCCCGGTTCCCTGACCCATACGCTTCAAACCGTCCTGGACACTCCTGCGGCCCGGATCAACGTGATGGGGGAACAGTGCCGGGCTTTCATCCGGGAGTACCGGTCTCCGGAATCCTGGCTGGGCGCTTTCATGGAAATTGCGGAACAAGCAGCGGGGCCGGGCAGCCTCCCGGAAAAGCACACGCAAGAATCATGAATCCATAAGCGCGCGCGCTTCAATCCAGACGTCTTTCCATTTCCGTTCCGCCAGGGCCCCATACAAGGGGTGGCTCCACAACCGGGAGCGCATGGCTGCCGGAGACGCCAGCCCCAGCAAAAACCGCGTCATTTGGGAAGGCCGGGACAAGGCGGACTTTCTTTGACCGGCCAGTTCCATCACCGCCCCGCGGAGCTCCTCCGACCATGGTTCTTCTTTTTCCTCCTCCATCTTCCCGGGCACCGTGCCGCAGCAGGCGGGGCAATGGCCGCAGGACGGCCCGGCCTTTTCAAACCCGAAGTATTCGTCCAGCCTTCTGTTGAGGCAGGCTTCCGCCGTCAGGGCGGAAACGCAGAGTTCCCAGCGTTCCAGCCCATGATGCAGGGCGCCGGTGAAGTACCGCATCAATTCCTCCACAGCCTCATTCACGGGAAATCCTCCCGAATAAAGGAGCAAAGCCGTTTGCCTCTGTTCCACTTTCCATTCACCTGAAAGGGCCAGATCCTCAAGCCGGGCTGCCACCTCTTCCCACGAAATCCCGCATTCAACGGCCAAATCCAGCACTTGCCCTTCGCGGTGGCCATCCAGCCATTGCAGAAAGGCGCTTTCTTCTTCGTCGCGCCCACACAATATTTCCTCCATGCGGAACAAGGGGCGAACCTTGTAGTATTTATACCCGGCCCCCCGTTCCGTCAGGAGGCCCCGACGTTTCAGGTCAAACAGAATCCTGTCCACAACCACATCAGGTAGGTCGTGAACGGCGGAGGCCTCATACAGGGAGATAATATGCTCCCCCTTGGCCGCCAGAGAGGAAAGCAGCCCCTTCACTCCGGATCGGTCCGGTACGGAAGCCCGCAAACGGTTTTCCACTGCCACGCCGTCCCCTGAAGACAGCATCACCAGGCTTGCGGAGGGCAGTCCGTCGCGTCCCGCACGGCCGGATTCCTGAACATAGGCCTCCAGGCTGGACGGCGGATGGTAATGAACGACGGAACGCACGTCCGGCTTGTCGATTCCCATGCCGAATGCGATCGTCGCCACAAGGACGTCCGCCGTTCCCTTCAAAAAATCGTCCTGAACTCCGGCTCGCGTTTCCGGAGGCATGCCCGCATGGTAGGATTTGGCGGCAAATCCGGCACGGCCCAGTTCATAGGACAGGCTTTCCGCATCTTTCCGGGTGCGTGCATAGACCACGGCGGGACGGTGGGCTTCGTTCCTTAAAAATTCAATCACCCGCGCTGTTTTGTCCCGTTCCGGCAGAACTTCCACATGCCGGAGGATATTTTCCCGGTAGGGAGCGGCCCGGAAGACGCATTCCTCCTGCACGTCAAACAGTCCGGACAAATCGCGGCAGACCCGTTCCGTGGCCGTAGCCGTAAGAGCCATGACGCTCCGGAAACCGTATTTTTTAAAGAAATCCGGCAATCCCAGATAATCGGGCCTGAAACTGTGGCCCCATTCGGACAGGCAATGGGCCTCGTCCACAACGAACAGGCCGGGAGAAACATGCTCCAGCGCTTGTTTCATCCATGAAGATTCCAGGGATTCCGGAGCGGCGAACAACAGACGGACGCCGCCTGATTTCAAGGAAGCCATCAAGGCCTCCTTTTCTTCATCACTCAGGGAGGAATCATACCGCGCCGCGGCCACTCCCAGTTTTTCCAGTCCCGATACCTGGTCCCGCATCAGCGCAATGAGGGGGGAAACGACCACAGCCACCCCGTCCATCAGAACTGCGGGAATCTGGTAGCAAAGGCTTTTGCCGGACCCCGTGGGAAGAATGCCGATACAGGAACGGCCGCGCAGGGCGCATTCCATCAGCTCCCGTTGCATGGGGCGGAATTCCCGTTTGCCGAACCGGCGCAACGCATCTTCCAAAGGGGAGAAATACATGGCGGTTATTGTACCATAACGCAGAATCACGGCAAAAGGAATCCTATGACATTGACATGGTGCGTGCGTTCTATATCCTTCACCACTATGAGCTCTCTAAAAACCATCATCGCCGGAACGCTGGTCCTGCTGGCGGCCTCTCCCCTGATGGCGCAGACTGCGTCCGAAAAGAATAAAAAGCCGAACATCCTGTTCATCATTACGGATGACCACGCCTACCAGACGCTGGGCACCAGCAAACAGGATTCCCCCGTTGCCCTGCCCAATTTCAACAAGCTGGCCAAGCAGGGCATGGTCTTTGACCGCAGCTATTGCGCCAATTCCCTATGCGGCCCGTCGCGCGCCTGCATCCTGACCGGGCGGCATTCCCACATGAACGGTTTCGTTTTCAACGGCCAGCATCCTCTGGACGGCTCCCAGCCGACTTATCCGAAAATGCTGCAAAAGGCCGGCTACCAGACGGCCCTGTTCGGGAAATGGCATTTGGAATCCAACCCCACCGGATTTGATACTTGGGAAATTTTCCCCGGCCAGGGCAGCTATTACAATCCTGACTTCATCATCCCCAAGCCGGACGGGAAGGGACGCCAGACGAAGCGCTTTCCCGGATATGCCACGGACGTCGTAACGGACAAGTCCATCCAGTGGCTGGAAAACCGCGACAAGGACAAGCCCTTCCTACTCGTGGTGGGCCACAAGGCTCCCCACCGCGCCTGGTGCCCCGCCCTGCGCCACCTGGGCAAGGTAAACACGTCCAAACTCACGCCACCCGCCAATTTCCACGACGATTACGCCAACCGTCCGGAGTTCCTGAAGAAAAACCAGCAGACCGTCGCCAGACACATGGCGATCTATTCCGATCTCAAGGTTCTCAAGGACCAGGTACCGGAAGAAATGCGCAAGAGCATCGTCTCCCCGGGCTACGGCTGGGATTTGGGGGAACTGGGCCGCATGACGCCGGAAGAACGGAAGAAGTGGACGGATTATTATGCCAAGCGCACCAAGTCCCTGGTGGACGGCATGAAGTCCGGCAAGCTGAAAGATCCTAAAGCCTTCGCCGAATGGAAATGGCACGCATATATGGAAGACTACCTGGGCTGCCTGCTTTCCGTGGACGACAGCATCGGGCGCCTCATGAAATATCTGGACAAGGAAGGCATTTCCAAAGACACGCTGGTCATCTATTGCGGGGACCAGGGCTTTTACATGGGTGAACACGGCATGTACGACAAGCGCTGGATTTTTGAAGAATCACTCCGCATGCCGCTCATCATGAAATGGCCCGGAAAGATTCCCGCGGGCACGCGCAACAACACGATGGTGCAGAACATCGACTATGCCCCCACCATCGTATCCGCGGCCGGGGCCGACACGCCGGAAAACATGAACACGTTCCAGGGCATCTCCCTGCTCCCGACGGCTTTCACCAACAAGAAGCCGGACCAATGGAGGGATGCCATCTACTACTGCTTCTACGAGAATCCCGGCGAACACAACGCTCCGCGCCACGACGGCATCCGGACGGACCGCTACACACTTTCCTACATTTGGACAAGCGACGAATGGATGCTTTTCGACATGCAGAAGGACCCCATGCAGATGAAGAACGTCATTAACGATCCGGCCTACAAAACCACGGCGGAACAGCTCAAGAAGCGCTACCAGGAACTCCGGAAGACCTACAAAGTCCCGGAAAATTGTCCCGGAGGAAAGGGTACGCCCATTCCCAAATTTGACGCCACCTGGTAACAGGGCGGCCTGTCAATCCTCCCTTTCCAAGCGCCGGAATTTTCCGGCGCTTTTTTAGTGCAAAAATGTCATGTCAATTGGCTTATTATCGTTTTTCCCAGCGTAGAAATGATATCCATTGTTCTGAATTGGCACTTCGAGTACCGCAGACAGCTCTGATAAACGTTCTCTTTCTTTTCTCTCTTAACGGAAACATTCCTGCCCGGTTTCACTGGAGCCGATTCTTTATAAACCAGTACCATTGGTTCCATAAAACACCTGGAACAAATTTCCACATGCGTAAAATATCAGTTACATGGACATTTCCCTACCGCCGTAATTTTTCATTTAAAATAAACGGCAATGCTCCCTATCTTTTACTTGAAGCTTTCCGGAATTATTTTTAGATAATGGAATGCGTTCCATGTTTTTAAAAATGATATCCATTGTTCTGAATTGGCACTTCGAGTACCGCAGACAGCTCTGATAAACGTTCTCTTTCTTTTCTCTCTTAACGGAAACATTCCTGCCCGGTTTCACTGGAGCCGATTCTTTATAAACCAGTACCATTGGTTCCATAAAACACCTGGAACAAATTTCCACATGCGTAAAATATCAGTTACATGGACATTTCCCTACCGCCGTAATTTTTCATTTAAAATAAACGGCAATGCTCCCTATCTTTTACTTGAAGCTTTCCGGAATTATTTTTAGATAATGGAATGCGTTCCATGTTTTTAACATTCTTCCTGCTTTTGGGGACGTTTCCCCTTTCAGCCATTGCCCAAGAAAAGAAGCAGGAAGATTCAAGCGCACCTCCTCCTTCCTTCTCCATTTCTCATCTGGAGAATTTAATTCAAAATCACCACTATCAGGAAGCTTCACAACAAATCCGGATTCATTTGCAGCTTGCACAAAACGAATCCGCCTGCCGCATGTTGGACACTTACATGCAGTCCATGAAAAAACTGGATGTCCCTTGGGACATGGATACTTTCTTTGAGGAACAGCTGTCCGTCGCCCGTGATAATCCTTTTGTTCTAAGAAAAATTTCCCAGTTGTACCGCCATGCCATCCACACAGCCTTTCTGGAAAATGGAAAATTAATGCGAACCAGCAAGCGGGCAACTCTGGATACGGAGAAGCGTGACAAGGCCATTTCCAAAATATTGCTTTTCAATGCGGCGGAAACGGCCCGGCAGCAAGGGAATATGGCCTTCAGCGCCGGCTGCCTTCTGGAGTTGGCAAACATGATGGCGGCTTCCTTCGACAGGCCAAGCAACTTGCCTGACTTCCATGATATTCCCATTCCAACCATTCCGGACCAGCAAACCTTTATCCCGCCCTATGTCCCTCCTCCGTTTACTTTATTCAGGGTACCTCCATCTTTTGAACAGGCCGCCAATGATGGAGAAAGGATATTATGGCTTTTCTCGGAAGCAGAGCAACGAGATCCGGAATTGAGGGATGAAGTTTTACTGCAACAAGGAAAATTCCTGCTTGGCGCTTACAATTTCCTGCCCCGTTTCAGGTTGGAAGACATACTCTCCAAGCTGCCTCATGTGATACAAAACGAATATGAGGCCCCCCTTCCGGCGAAAGATCATCAGCTCCGCCTGGTTAAGGAAACCAGCCAAGGCCGCGTCACTTACGTTTTTACATTGCCTGAAGAATGTGATGCTCTGGAATACTTCAATCGAATATCTCCTTTCTCGGAACAAATGGTGGAAGCGGCATCTCTTCTTGTCCGTGAATACGCTTCACGCGGCCAGCAGGAAAAAGCAGAGGAAAAGCTCAAAGGAGCCATAGCTCTCCTTCAATCATCTCCGGACAAACATTCAAACCCGGCGACACTTCGTCATCTGAATAATCTTCTATCCTCCATTACCCAACCCCGTGGCTGCTTTTTGAATAATTATTTCCCCATTCCCGAGAAAGACGGAATCAAATACGCATTCGCCTACAGAAATGCAGACCAGGTGAAATTAAATATTCAGCGTTTAAACCTGATTGACCTGATCAAGGAACATATGCGCGCCTTCCGCTCTCAGCACCATCCACGCGCGAAAATAGAAAAGCTAGATTATTTTTTCTCTAATTCGAACATAATCAATCCTCTAAAAAATACTTCACCTCTAGAAGAATCCGCCGCCAATCCGGTCCCCTCTCTGGAAAAAGATATTTCCCGCCAGTCTTGCAGATTGAATGCGCCTCCCGGCCATCAAGACACCGCAAACATGCTTCTTCTACCGATCACCCGCACAGGCTCCTACCTTGTCCGGGCACAGGTATCCGAAGACTGCATTTCATACCTGCTGGTGAATAATTACTCCATCCAGGCCCATTGCATCCTTACGAAAAAAGGGCTTCTCTGGTACATTTCCCGCACCGGGTCCCATGAACCCATCCCCAGTGCGGACATACATTTGCTATGCGTTGGAAAGGACAACGCCACCAGGAATATTTCAGGCAAGACGGACGCGGAAGGGAAATGGATTCTGCAACCGGCCATGAAGCCAGGGTTCCATTTCATGGGATGGGCGTCTGACCGGAAGGGGAATTCCTGCCCCATTCTTCCCGCTTATTGCTCGGAGCTTTATGAAGGAGCTTTCCCGAGTCCATTTCACAACCATCCGCATCCACCCGATGCCTATAAAAGTTCCTGTCTGGAACCTTCTTTCACGATCACGAGCCAGCCGGCCTACCAACCGGGCCAGACCGTGCATATCAAAGGAATGCGGTGGAAGACATCCGCCACGCATCCTTCTCCATCCCAGACTGCCCGCCAGCGCCTGAAAGTTAAAATCGTCCCCCAGGGAGGACAAGCCATTCTGGAAAAAAACGTCACAACGGATGACTGGGGAGAATTTGAATTGTCGTATGATTTGCCGGATTCGGTCCCCATGGGAATTTACACTATTGAGACAGCTCCGAATTCGTCCCGTTCTCCAGATGAAGAAGAGGGAATCTCCTCCTGGATGCCCAGCAGCTCCTTTATAGTAGGAGATTTCCGCACTCAGCCCTTCAGGGTGAAGGTTTCAGCCTCACCAGATTCCTCCAGAGCAGGATCACCCATCCGGATACACATACATGCGGCCAGCAATGATTATTCCCAGGCAGTTCCAGGCCGGGTACTGATTACTGTACAAAGGAATTTTAGAGATTTCAATTGCTGGCGCCCCGTACCACATCTTTTAAAAGCCATTTTTGGCAATATGGTTCACCACAATATGATTGAACTGTCCTCAAATAAAGGGAAAACGCCCATCGTTTATCAGGAAGAAATGCAATTAAATCCGGAAGGTTCAGCATCTCTCGTTTTCCAACCCGCGGAGAACATTCCCCATCATGAGAATTACAGCGTTTATCACATTTCCGCAGATGTAATTGCAGAGACAGGGAAACACGCTGCCGGGTCAACCATTATCTGTCAACCGGAGAAAGATTTTAATATCTTTTTTTCAGGTGACCGGCAATTCGCAACAACAGGAAAACCATTCACGGTTACTATTACTGCTGCAAGAAGCAATGGAGCCAAAATTCCGTACGCGAAGGGGAAAATAGAATTGCTGCGTGCCAAATTCACACCGGACCGACTGGACAACCCGAACATTTCCGAAGAACCTGTAGCTTGCAGTTCTCTGGAAACGGACATGGACGGACAGGCCACTTTCACGTTCATTCCTCCTGAATCAGGAGAGTATCATCTCCATGCGGCCTTGGAAGACAGCAGCGGGAATATCATTACTTCCCGGCAGCCTCTGCTTTCTGCCGGAAATGGCGCTTCATTCCCCTTCCGAAGCGATTACATCAAGCTGACCGCCGACCGCCTGACATACCAGCCCGGTGATACCGCCAAAATTCTCGTCACGTCTTCCCAACCGGATACGTGGGCCTTGCTTGCCTTGCGCCCATGCTGGAAGGATGAAAGCTGGAAACTGGTTCGTCTCCGGAACCAGCAGGCAATTGTCGAAATACCTGTCCATACGGGAGACATACCCAACATGCATGTAGAAGCCTTTCTACCTGCCATGAATACATTCGCCCGCCATTTCATTGAGCTCTCCATTCCCCCTGCGGATAAAAGGCTTTCCATACAGATCAATTTGGAACATCCGCAAGAGAAGGCAAATACCTCAGGATACGCCACCATCCTCATCCGTGATGAACAGGGAAAAGCAGCTTCCGGCTGCCGTGTCACCGTCGCCCTTTATGATCAACCTCTTTCCAGCCTGCCTCTTCCGTCCCTCACTGCTTTTACGTGGGGACGGTCCAACCGGCTTTGCTGGTATGACGGAGAACATAACACACACATGTACACGAGAAAGGACTACCTGCCGGATCACAGCCTGGATAATCCGGAGCGCCAGCCTTTCAAAAAGGCATCCTGCTATGAACCTCTTTCGGGAAGTCTTCCCGTCATTCCAGAAGGGATTATTTTTCCTGAAGAACGAGGCTTCAGTACGGTGTTCAGGGAATTCGACGGGGAGCATCTCCAATTTTCCTTCCTCCAATCCATGGTCGTTGACGAGCCTTTTACCTGCCGATCCCTGCCGCCGGAGTTTCATCGCATGCTTCCTTCTTGCATTCAATGGCATGCCACTCTGACCACGGATCAAAATGGGAAAATCCGTATTCCTGTAAAATTCCCGGAACATGCCGCCTTCTGGACCATCAGAGCGTGGGCGCGCACCAAGGATCTTAAAACAGGAGAAACTTCTGTGGAAATCCAAACCGGTAAAAACTGACAAGACGGCAAAAAACTTCCGCGGCCCGTTTCCAGGCTGCGGAAGAAAAACCTTTCACAATCAGTACCGGTAAAAGTCCGGCTTGTAGGGGCCTTCCACGGGAACGCCGATGTAATCCGCCTGTTCCGGGCTAAGGACGGTGAGCTTGCAGCCGATCTTGCCCAGGTGCAGGCGGGCGACTTCCTCGTCCAGCACCTTGGGCAGCACTTCCACGCCCACGGAACGGGTTTCACGGGTGTTCCACAGTTCAAGCTGGGCCAGGACCTGGTTGGCGAAGCTGTTGGACATCACAAAGCTGGGATGGCCCGTGGCGCAGCCCAGGTTCACCAGGCGTCCCTCCGCCAGCAGGTACAGGCTGTTGCCGGACGGGAAGGTGTAGCGGTCCACCTGCGGCTTGATGTTCAGATGCCTGATGCCGGGGTAGGTCTGGAGCTTGTGCACCTGGATTTCATTGTCGAAGTGGCCTATGTTGCACACAATGGCCTGGTCCTTCATTTTTTCCATGTGTTCAATGCGGATGATGTTGCAGTTGCCCGTGGTGGTCACGTAAATGTCCGCCCAGCCCAGCGTGTCCTCCACCGTCAGCACGCGGTAGCCTTCCATGGCGGCCTGAAGGGCGCAGATGGGATCGACTTCCGTCACTACCACCTGGGCGCCCATGCCGCGCAGGGATTGCGCGCAACCCTTCCCCACGTCTCCGTAGCCGCAGACCACGGCCACCTTGCCCGCAATCATTACGTCCGTGGCGCGCTTGATGCCGTCCACCAGGGATTCGCGGCAGCCGTACAGGTTGTCGAATTTGGATTTGGTTACGGAGTCGTTCACGTTGATGGCGGGGATCAGAAGCCTGCCGGCGGCCTGCATCTGGTACAGGCGGTGCACGCCCGTGGTCGTTTCCTCGGAAACGCCCTTGAGTTCCGGCAGCCAGCGGTGGAAGATGCCCGGCGTTTCCGCGGAGATTTTTTTCAGCAGCTCCTTGATGACTTGTTCTTCCTCGGATTCGGACGGGGTGTTCACCCAATCACAGCCGTTTTCCATTTCATAGCCGCGGTGGATGAGTAGCGTGGCGTCCCCGCCGTCGTCCACAATCAACTGCGGTCCCAGGCCGCCGGGGAAGTTCATGGCCTTCCAGGTACAGTCCCAGTATTCCTTGAGGGTCTCCCCTTTCCAGGCAAAAACGGGCGTGCCGGATTCGGCGATGGCGGCGGCGGCATGGTCCTGGGTGGAGAAGATGTTGCAGCTTGCCCACCGGACGGAAGCGCCCAGGGCCGTGAGCGTTTCAATGAGTACGGCGGTCTGCACGGTCATGTGCAGGGAGCCCATGATGCGCACTCCGTCCAGAGGCCGGGAAGCGGCGTATTTTTCACGCACGGCCATCAGGCCGGGCATTTCATGTTCGGCGATGTCCAGTTCCTTGCGGCCGAAGCCGGCAAGGCTGATGTCGCGCACCTTGTAGTGTTCCGTTTCTGAAAACATGTGGTCAGTCTGGTGATGGATTAATGGAGGAGGTTTCTCAGGGATGCGAGGCGCGCTTCGTCCAGCGTCTCCCAGGGGAGGTCCGGCTTGGTGAAGTGGCCGTAATGGGTCGTCTGACGGTAGATGGGCCGCAGCAGGTCCAGCTGGGTGACCATGTCCGCAGGTTTGAAAGAGAAGATGCCTTCCAGCGCGTCTTCAATAGCGTTTTCCGCCACTTTTCCGGTGCCGAAGGTGTCCACGCGGATGGATACCGGTGTGGGGTAGCCGATGGCGTAGGCCACCTGAAGCTCGCATTTGTCCGCCAGTCCGGCGGCCACGATGTGCTTGGCCACCCAGCGGCACATGTATGCGGCGGAGCGGTCCACCTTGGACGGGTCCTTGCCGGAGAAGGCGCCGCCGCCGTGACGCCCCATTCCCCCGTACGTGTCAACAATGATCTTGCGCCCCGTCAGGCCGGAATCCCCATGGGGGCCGCCTACCACGAATTTGCCCGTGGGGTTGATGAAGTATTCCGTTTTTTCATCCAGCAGTTCTTCAGGCAGGACGCTTTTGACCAGCTTTTTGCAGTAGTCGGAGATCGTTTCATGGCTTACGTCCTCCGTATGCTGGGTGGAAATGACCACGTTTTCAATATGGGCCGGGTGCCCGTCCTCGCCATAAGCCACGGCCACCTGGGACTTGCAGTCCGGACGCAGCCAGTCCACATGGCCCCGCTTGCGGCGTTTGGCCAGTTCAATAAGAATTCTGTGGGCGAACACGATCGGGGCCGGAAGAAGTTCCGGAGTTTCGTTCGTGGCGAAGCCAAACATGATGCCCTGGTCCCCCGCGCCCTGTTCCGCATGGCCCTTGCCCTCCGCCTCGCGGGCGTCCACGCCCTGTGCAATGTCCGGGGACTGTTCCGTAAGAAGGTTCGTGAAAAAGACGGTGTCCGCATGGAACACGTCGTCATCCTGCCCGTTGCAGTAGCCGATCTCCCGGATGGCCTGGCGGGCGATTTTTTCCGGATTGATGACCGCCTTGGTCGTCAGTTCCCCGGCAATGATGACCATGTTGCTTTTCACCAGGGTTTCGCACGCGACGCGGCTAGTTTTGTCTTGAGCCAGGCAGGCGTCTAAAATAGAGTCGGAAATGTAGTCGGCCACTTTATCCGGGTGGCCTTCTCCTACGGATTCCGAGGTGAAGATGTGAGGGTTGTTTTTACTCATATCGATAAATCGTGATGCGTTGATATATTATTCTGCCATGAAGTCAATCCTAAAAACGCTAAAACTCCTGACAGACCCCACCCGTCTGCGCATCATCAACGTTCTGGACGAAGAATCCCTGAGCGTTGCGGAACTTCAGGAAATTCTCGGCATGGGGCAGAGCCGCATCTCCACCCAGCTGGCCCAGTTGCGGCAGGAAGGGCTGGTGGAAGACACGCGCTCCGGAAAGAACGTCTTTTACACGCTCTCCCTGGCCGACGACCTGCACAACGTAGCGCTGAAGGCCTGTGGGGAACTGCCGGAGGCGGAGGCGGACAAAAAGGCCCTCCAGGTCATTCTGGACAAGCGTAGAAACCGTACGCAGGCCTATTTTGACGAAGTGGTGTGCCGCCTGGGAAAGAATTACGCCCCAGGCCGTTCATGGAAGGCGCTGGCCGGGGCGCTGCTCCGCATCCTGAATTACGACGTTGTCGCCGACCTGGGGGCGGGAGAGGGGTTCGTCTCCCAGCTTATTTCTCCCAGCGCCAAAAGGGTCATTGCGGTGGACAATTCCCCCAGCATGGTGGAACTGGGGCAGGAACTGGCCCGCAAGCACGGCCTGGACAATCTGGAATACCGCCTGGGAGACATTGAATCCCCCCCCATTGAGCCAGGAACGGTGGACCTGGCCCTGCTCAGCCAGGCCCTGCACCATGCGCACAAGCCCGCCAAAGCGCTGGAAGCCGCCTGGAACATCCTTAAACCGGGCGGATGCCTGGTCGTTCTTGACCTGCTCCAGCACGGCCAGGAGGAGGCGCGGGAACTGTATGCGGACCGCTGGCTGGGCTTCACCCCCGCCACCCTGGAGAGCATGCTGAAGGAAGCGGGATTCGGGAACATTCACACGGACATCGTGGACAGGGAGCCGGAACCGCCCCATTTCCAGACCCTGATGGCCGCCGCGTGGAAGGGGGAGAACGGAAACCGTCCGTAACCCGTTTTTTCAGATAAAAAGACTCTGGATCAACGCTTATATTTTGATGAACTAAAAACTACCTTGATTATTTCCGGCTGCCTTCTTGCCGCGGCACTGGGCATCTAGGGGATGGTTTCCTCCCGCGAACCTTCGCCGGAGGAATTGTACCGGCAATACATGGAGTTACCTCCATCCCAGCGGCTTGGCCAGAGAGACAAGCTTCTGCAAAAAGCGGCGCAGGGAGGGCATGTGCCGGCCATGCTCCAAATGACGAAGGATATCTTCATGGACAAAGAGAACCTTTTATCCAACGATTATGAGTTCTGGCTGAAAAAAGCGGCCGATACGGAAGGGGATCCGGCACTTCAAATGGACGGTATTATAATGTTGATCTTCCGGAGGAGGAGCTTTTCAGCTATTTGACTAAAGCCGCCGGGCAGTCTTACGGACCCGCTCTTTGGGAATTGGGCTGCATTTATTCATCATTCAACAATTACAACATTGTACCAGACGAGCAAAGAGCCCTCGCCCTCTTCCGGCAGGCGGCGGATGCCAATAATTCCGATGCCCTTTATCTCCTCTACGCTCTGGACCGGTTGAATATCTTTCCCTTAACAGAAGCAGAAAAGAAAACTGACTTTTACCGACGCTACCGGACGGCGCTCGGCAAGCATGATACGCCGCTGCCCCCCTTTAAAGACATTCATGAGCTGGATTCATTTGAATATGAATTTGTTCTCAAGTTTCTTCTGGAATCCATGGGCACCAATGAAAAAGTAAAATCAACCTTGAAAAATATTAATGAAGAAGCGTTTGAAAATGCTTGCAAAGATGTTTTCTGAAGCCTCGAAGGCTGACTGAACCGGAGACACTTAATTCTCCGGTACCAGCTCATCGGCGGAGCGTTCTTCCGGAAACGGGCGCTTTCCAGACTGCAGGGATTCCCTCAATTCCTGGACGATGGCCGTCGTCCGCTCCACGGACAGGTCCTCCTTGCCTTCAATTTCCTCATCTACCAGGGCTTTCATTTCCTCCAGAAGGAGGTTCGGTTCCAGACGGTAGTTGAGCAATATGCGGAACAGCTCTCTGCCGGCCTCCTGAACGGGAACGGCCGGGAAGTCCTTGACGCTTTTCAGGCTCTTTTCCTCAAAGGAGTTCAGAAGCCCGGCATAACGGCGGAAAGTGCGCTGGAATTCCTCCGGGCATGCAGATACGTCCACGGAGGAAAGATAACGCCGGAAGGCTATTTCCGCGGCCAGGTGGACGGAGGTATCTTCCGCGGATTCCGCCAGCCAGGCCTCCTTCTGCTTCAAGTACACGAGCAGGAGCACCCTTCTCATGGCTTCCCTCTGCCTGCCCGCGGGGCCGTTTTTCAATCTGACCAGATCCAGGTCCAGTTCCGAAGCGCCCGGGCTGGCCACATCCTGGGCCGGGCACACCTCCAGCGCCGCCGCCATCACAACGAAGGGCAGCCATTTCCCCATACATTCCCGGAGGTACGCCATTGCGGTCAGCAATTACACGAAAAACTCCGCAAAAGCAATCCAAATCCAGCCTGTACCGGGCATGCCTCATGCCGTGAGCGGAGATTGACGGGAAAAGCGGGATATGCGAAAGATCACCCTATGCTTTTCGCAGTAGTGATTTTCCTTTCCCTGGTGGTGCTTGGCGTCATTGCAGCGCTGCGCTTCACCAAGGGCGTCATTCCGCTGCGAACTTATGAATCCCGCGAATTGCCGGGATTTCCCGGTCCCGTGGGGCTGATCCGCCGTTTGGACGGCGCGGAAAAACGCCGGAGGAAACTGGCGGAAGCCCGCACACCCGGCGTGGATGAAAACGGACTGATCAGCCTGCCGCCCGCCTGGGAAGGCAAGGTGACCGCGGGACGGATGGCCTGTGTGGCCCATACCTGGGCGCTAAGCATTCTGGTCAAGGAAAACGCGGAAGCGGCAAAAGCCCGCAAAACGGCTATTGCACGCGCCACGATGATTCCCTTTTTCACCGGCCTGGTCCTTCTGGGCATGATAGCGGCAGGCCTGCTGAAATTCCAGATTGCCCTGGCCATAGGCCTGGCATGCTGGGCTTTCTTTACCTTCTCCGCCATTCCTACCCAGTTCCGGGAATGGAAAGCCGCGGAAATGGCCAAATCCGGGCTTAAGGAAGCCGGACTCTGGCCCCAGCTTCCTTCGGACGCCATGGCCATTGAACAGTGCCTGAAAGCGCTGACCTGGTGCCATGTAGCCGGTTTCCGGCGCATCCTGCCCAGGTAGGCGGCGGGGGACGGCGGCATGCTGCATTTTGCCGGATAATCCGGCTTTTGGGAGAAAAAAATCTTGAATCGGCAGGGCGTGTAACCCACTCTTTCACCGTCGTCAAATTTTACTTCTTCTCCCTCTTTCCGCATGAATGAATCAGTCAACCCCATCGTTAAATATTTTTCCGAGTTCAAGATACTAAAAACCGTCTCCAAAGATTTCTGGCTCACGAACGTCGTCCAGTTTTTTGACGGCATGGCCTATTTCTCCATGATCACGGTGTTTGTTCTTTATCTGACGGATTATTGCAGTTTCAACGATGCCGACGCGGCCCTGTGGGTGGGGTTGTATACCCTGTTTATCTCCGCCTTCGTATTTGCAGTGGGTTCCATCTGCGACATCATCGGCATCCGGCGCGCCTACCTGATCGGCTTCATCATCCTCATCACCGGACGCCTCATCATGGGGCTGGGCCCGGATATCTGCCCCACGGTGGATAGCGGACGGCTGGCCGTCATGACGGGCATCCTGATCATGTCGTTCGGCACGGCGTTCATGTCTCCCGTCATTCAGACTTCCATCCGTCGCTTTTCCCCGCTGAATGCGCGTTCCACGGGGTTCAATATCTATTATCTGCTGATGAACATTTCCGCCGTCGTCGCGAACGTGTTCCTGATCGAATTTTTCCGGAAACACTTCGGGGCCGTGGACAGCGGCTTCTGGATCATCAATTTCGGCACGCTGATGGTGCTGCTGGGCTGCATCACCACCCGGTTCATTGATGAAAACAATTTCGCGGAGCCAAGCGAAAAGGAAGCGAACCTCAACGCCCCGCAACGCCGTCCCCTCCAGCTTTTCAGGGAGGTCTGGAAGGAATCCGCCTTCCGCAAGCTGATCCTGTTCCTCGTTCTCACCATGGGTGTGCGCATCGTCTTCACGCTGCAATTCCTGGTCATGCCCAAGTATTATGTGCGCACGCTTTACGATGATTTCGCCATCGGCACCATCAATGCCATCAATCCGGCCATTATCGTTTCAGGCCTCATTCTTCTCATTCCCCTGCTGGGACGCTTCTCCACCGTCAGCCTGATGATCGTGGGCATGTCCATCTCCGCGTTTTCCCTTGTTTTCATGGCTATTCCCATTGAATGGTACTATGTGGTTCCCGGAATTGAAACACGCTCCCAGGCGTATCTGGTGGCCATCGTGGCCCAGATTCTGGTCTTTGCATTCGGAGAATTGCTGTTCTCCCCCCGTTTTTCCGAATATGTGGCACGCGTAGCTCCCAAGGACAAGGTGGCCTCCTACATGTCCCTGGCCGCCCTGCCCATGTTCATCGCCAAGCCCATCAACGGGATCATCGGCGGCCTGCTCGTAGCCTACCTCTGCTATGACGGCATCTGCGCCAAGATGGACACCGGGCACATCGGCTTCTGGTCCTCCCCCGAATTCATGTGGACCATTTACCTCGCCCTGGCCGTCATCAGTCCCATTGCCATCATCATGACCCGCAAGACTATTACTTCCGACCATCCGGAAGAGGATGCGGATTCACCGCCCATTGAAGCCATTGAAACGGAAACAGACCCGGCCGTGACGGCGGAAGAACTTACGGAAGCCAACTCCTGACAGAACGAGACGATGAACCAACACACGCGCGACATCATTCTGGACTCCCTCGTCCTGGTAGCCTTCAGTTCCATCCTCGGCGGCCTCAGCCTGCTGATCTCCAAATCTTTCTCAGGGGAGGACAATCCGGCCCTGGACCTCATCACCGTCATGAAAAAGGCGGAGTCCAAGGAAGTGAATGCCTCCACGGAAAAGGAGGAACGGGAAGCCCGGGAAAAGGGCATGCAGGAATTTGAACAGAATCTGGAAAAAGGGGAAGAACTGGCTAAAAAACAAGGGAAAGCCTTTGTCAACATGACGGACCAGCACGGCAGAACCCCCGTCATGTGGGTGTGCTACGCCAATTACAATAATATTGAAACCACGCTCAAGCTGGAAGCCAAGCGGGCTCCCTATCTGGGAAGACTGTTGCAGGATCCTCGCCTGCAGATCGACCAGAAGGACAAGGACGGCTGGACCGCCCTGCACTGGGCCTCCTGGAGCGGGCTGGACCGCCTGTCCGAAATGCTGATTGAGAAAAAGGCGGACATCAACAACAAGGAGGATAATGGTTTCACGCCCCTGATGCTGGCGGCCATGCGCGGCAATATCCAGGTAGTCGCCCTCCTGCTGGACAAAGGAGCGGACATGAACGCCGTCAACAAATTCGGAAAAACCGCCCTTCAACTCGCGGAAGAGGGGGCCGCAGCCTACCAGGCCAGCTTTGACCTGACCAAAACGAAAGTTGACAAGACTCCGCTTGATATCTTTACGGAGGCGTATGAAAAGGTCGTCTCCGCCACATACCCAGAACACGTTTCCGAATTCATGGAAGCCATGAAAACTGCAGTCGGCCGCCAGGCTTTTACGGAAACCGACTACGTCCTCCAAGTCATCACGCGCAGCCTGATTTCCAGGGAACTGCTCTCGGAGAAAACTGCCGACAAGTTCAAGAAGGAAATCATGGAAGCGGTGGCCGAGCATTCCCAGAAAATCGACGTGCGCGGCGTGGCTTTTGAGTACACCGTGGACCTGCTCCGCAAGGCGGCGGCGAAACAACCGATGTAGAAAAGAATTTCCTGTACGCATACCCGGCCGGCTTCATGGGGAAGTTTTTTCCCGGCTTTCAAAAAGACCCGGCCCACTCCCCTATATCATCCCCCACTCCCCGGCGATGACAGCGATGCCTTCCCGAAAGTGCGGTTCCCACGCCATTTCAGGCCCAGGCAATGAAGGCAGGATGGGACAAAATGTATGGAAATGAGGCGGATGGGGAAGAAAAATTACTGCCAGAGTTTGTTTTAGTGAAAAAGTTCGCTTCCTGTTTTCCCCTAAAGAGACGGCATACCCGCTATTAACAAGGCTGGGAAAATGAAAAGTCCGTGGCCGGAGAATTCCGGTCAAATGATGGGCTCCGTCTTAAAAACAGATATTTACGGCTCTTTTGAATGCTCCATGAGGGATTCAATCATCGCATATACTTTTTCTGCCTGTGGAATGTTTAGCAATCCGTTCATTTTGCCCGTTTCATCCGTCTCATAGGCATTGACTTTTCCTTTGCCGAATAATTTATCCAGACAGGCACTAACACGGGTTCTGCGTGAAATATAGACGCTTCCCAGTAATTCATGGTGCATCTGCAAGGAGATATACGGCTCATCTTTCCAGAGAAACTGTCGTAAATCGTTTTCCTCCGCCAGAAAAACACGTTTGGAAGTGATAAAATAATCAGTCCGGGAAAGCCTTTTTTTCCACCGGGCCGGAGAGAAGACCAACAAGCACCCCATCGGGAAAAAGACAAGAAGCATCAGGAGGAGCGCCCAGAAAATAAAAGAGTATCCAGACTGGGGAACGACCCTGAAAAGCATGGATGCCACCCATGCAGAGGCCAGAATAAATGGCACGCCTATCATCAATTCCATACGGGTCTGCCTGTTAAAAGCATAGGGAATGGGGGCCGTCATCATCAGGAGTTCCTCGCTGGCCACCATCTCTTTCATTACCCTTCCGTAATGGGCGTCAAACAGGATGGAATGGCCTTCGTATTCTTCGTTCCGTACATTCAGCGGCGCAGTATATGAAGAAGCGCTTGAATCATCCTTTTCCTCAGTCACTTTCTCCTTACCCAGACCCGGTTCAAACCATTCCATCATGAAATGGCTGATGGAATACGGCTGAATGGGAAAGATAAAAACCAGAATAAAGAAGACGATGCATGATAAGTAGGAAGGCAAGAAAAGAGACGCATCCAGGCTCACCCCTCCCCACCGTTGCAAGGCATGCTGCGACAGGAGATTGACCAGCCACAACGTGCCATAAATAACATGCGGCAGAATAAGAATAATGACGCTTGTCATTCTGACGAGCCTGTTCAACCCTCCTACATATTTTCCACGGTTTTGCTCCGGAACATTTTTATTCTTTATCTGCTGAAAAAGGGATAGAAAGACGCCCGGCCACGTGCATAGCCAATACCAAACTTCATTAATAATGAAAAATACAAGAAGCTGAAAAAGCAGAGCCGCTCTCCAGTTTGCCGAAAAGGTGTTGACTTGCGCAAACGCACAGGCAAACACGGCTAAAGACACGATATAAATAATGGCTGTACGAACCACTTTTTTATTCATAAATAATTTGCATTAAATTAGATGAGGAATGTTTCATTAAGCAAGAAAGCCTCTCCCTTTTATTCATTGCATTTCTTAATAATCAGTTAAATTTTTTATCCATTCCAGAAAATCATCCATCCCATCCGAAAGCACCTTCAGCGCCACCACTTCCTTTGGTCCCGTATAAGAATTATTGCGTCCTGTAAACGGAACGGGCTCCCCCCGGTCTTCACTGAGAAATATTTCTGTCAGATCATTCAACCTGATTCTCATATCCGCACAAAAACCTACCTTTTTAAAAAATATAAGATTTATATCAAAAATAATGGATAGCTCCTCTCGAGACAATTCGTGGTAATAAAGACAGAAACTCTTCACCCGTTTTTCATAGAAATTCCTGAGCTGCTCCAACGATATTTTCTTTTCTTCGTAAGCGGAAACGAATCTTTTGAGCTCCTGCTGAAGTTGCGAAACCTCACTCCTTAATCTTACAGCCTTTTTAAAAGGTCCTTCCTGTATGCTCCTTATTTCAGGTTGTTTTCCCATATCTTCTACCTCAGCCGCTGCGCAAATGCTCCATGCCAGCAAAGGACACAGGCTGATGATGATTACTTTTGTTTTCATACCGTTTATTTTCTCAAGAGGCAGGCCCAAGCCCGAAGACCTTATCCATAAATCCGAAGATCTTGCAACTTTCATTTAATCCAAGAGGTAAGTGGAACTGTCCCAATTATGCGCCATCCATGCTGTCTTTGAATATTTCCATCCATTCCAGGAAATTATCCATCCCGTCGGAAAACACTTTTAACGCCACCACCTCTTTCGGCCCCGTGTAGGATTTATTGCCCCAAACATATCCGTCGCCCTGGTCTTCATCTATGAATATTTGTGTCAAATCATTCAACCTGACTCTCATATCCCATAAGAAACCTGTATTCATAGAAAATCTAGAAGGTATATCGAGAAGAACGGCCAGTTCCTCCCTGGATAACTTATGGTAATAAAGACAGAAACTCTTCACCCGTTTTTCATAGAAATTCCTGAGCTGCTCCAACGATATTTTCTTTTCTTCGTAAGCGGAAACGAATCTTTTGAGCTCCTGCTGCAGTTGCGAAACCTCATTCCTTACTTTTACAGCCTTTTTAACAGGTCCTTCCTGCATGCTCCTTCTTTCAGGCTGTTTACTTATATCTTTTACATCCTCCGCCGCGCAAATGCTCCATGCCAGAAGAGAACACAGGCTGATGATGATTACTTTTGTTTTCATATCATTTATTTTCTTAATTGGTAAACTTTCTGAATTTTCATATACTTTTCCTGTTCCCGCTTTTTCTTTTTTACGGTCTCAGACAATTCCTTATTGATTGCACTCTTACCATTTTCAAATGTATTAAATGCACAGATGTTTGATCATCAATATATTTATATGAGCAAAATCAATTCAGAAAGGAATTCAGATTATTCCATAGAAGAGAATCCGGCCAAGGATTCCGGCCAAGGATAACGGATACTTGGCCTTTGTTGCCTCTCCATACAGAAAATCAACATTCCTTTTTACTGTTATTTTAATACAATGTATAATTTTTCATTACAAGTTCAATCAGAGAACGATTGCTCTTTTTCTACAGAATCACTGCTATCTCTTGCCGCCCGTGATTCCGCCATCCGTCACTTTGCTCTTGACGCTTCCACGGCACCTTTCTACGATTCGCCACGTACAATGGTTAGAGCATTGCGCAACGGCATCATGCTGATTTCCCTTCTGCTGGTTATTATCGGCGGAGCGGGCATCGTTTCCGTGTGCCCGTGCCATGCGGAGATTTTCCTGTTCTCCTGTTCCTGCCATGAAAAGGCAGTCGATTGCGGCTGTGGCCGCCATGATTCCAGCTCCACGGATTCCATTCCCGCGGCAGACCATCGGTGCGAACACGGTCAACTGGAGATTGACGATCCAGTCGTTCCGGCCGTTTCTTCCCCGGTTTCCCTTCCCTGCATCGTCTGGCAAGTATTGCCGGATTTCCATCAGCTGGCCCACGTTCTTCTTTTGACAAGCCAGACGGCAAAGCCCCCTGCGCCAGTCCCTCCCGACCCGCTGGCGGACGACGGCATGGGACATGCGGGTTTTCAACGCCCCCTTCTGATTTAGAGAGGATTTTTTTCAGGAACACCTTTTTTTGGCGGTGTTTCCGTTTTGCGTCTGTTTTTTGAATCCGGACGTTCCCTTTTTTCCGCGGAATCGTCTTCCGCATTGTCCAACTCAAATTGGACTCCCTTGTTTACCCATCTCTTTCACTACATGAAATCCATACCATTTTATTCCGGGCTGGGCCTGCTGGCTCTCCTGGCATCATGCAGCGTTTACAAGAACGCCCCCATTGACCTGAACGCAGAGGAAGCCGCGTGGAGACAGGAGTCCGGGGCCATCGGCCGCAATACTGCCGTCACCCAGGTCCAGGCGCGCCAGATAGGCCTGATTCTGAATCCGGACCTGAACAAGGCGCGCCTGAAGCTGGCTTCCAGCAAGGAGGCAGCCAAACAAGCGGGCTGGTGGAATGATCCCTCCTTTTCCTGGGACATTGAACAAGTCCTGCAGGAGAATACGCTCAACATGTCCGGCAGCCTGGGCTTCACGATTCCCGTAACTGGCCTTCCCGCCCTGGAGAAGAAGGTGGCGGAACAGTACAAGGAAGCGGATTTCTGGATGCTGCGGCAGGCGGAACTGGATTTTCTCCGTTCCCTGGACCAGGCCTGGAGCAAGCTGGCCGTTACGCAACGCCGCAAGTCCGTGATTCAGGACCGCCTGGCCGTGCTGAAGAAGGAGAACGGCATGATCGAAAAGCTGATCGGCGCGGGAGAAGTTGAGTTTTCCTCACGCCAGGTGGCCTCCCAGCGCATGAACGACGCCATCCGGGAATTCCAGAATGTCACGGAGGCGGAACTGGAGCAGCAGATGGAACTGGTCAAGCTGATGGGCATGCACCCTTCCAGCGCTCCAAGGCTCCGCTTCCTCACCGGACAGGGCTTCAGCCTTCCCGCCGCCGTAGCCGCCCCGTCTCCCGCCGCACTGATGGAGTCTCCCAAGGTAAAAGCCCAAATGGCCACTTATGCCACTACGGAAACCCTGCTAAAGACGGAAATCCGCAGGCAGTATCCGGAACTGGAACTGGGGCCGTCCTTCACCCGCGACGATGAGGAGAAGGAAGTAGGAGGGGAAATAGGTTTCAATATTCCCCTCTGGAACCGCAACCGCAAGGCCATTGCGGAGGCGCGCGGCGTACGGAATACGGCCCGTCTGGAAACCGTCCAGCTTTGGAAAACGGAGTTGTTCAATGCCCGCCAGCTTGAGGCCACCCAGCAGATGGTGATCCGCCACTGCCGGACGGAGCTTCAGCGCATGGAGTCCTTTTCTTCTTCCGTCCAGACCATGGAGAAGCTGCACGGCATTGGGGAAGCCTCTCTGCTGGAACTGGCGGAAAACCGCCACCAGCTTTACGAAAGCCGCCTGGCATTCCTGGATAGTCTGGACAAGCTGCTGGGTATTCAGGCACAGCTGCGCTACATCACCCACGCCAATCTTCAATCAAAATAGTTCATTCACCTCCATCAACCATTTTTACAAACATGAAACGTCTTTATTTTTCCATCATTCTGGGGATTGCCCCCGTTTTCGGTCTCAGCCCTGTTCTCGGCGCCCAGGAGGCTTCCGCAGAACACAACCACGCCGACGGCACTCCCTGCACGGCAGACCACGGCCATGACGAACACCAGCACAAGGAGGGGGAAACCTGCACGGACGACCACGGCCACAAGGAACATATTCATCCGGACGGCTCCGTCTGCACCAGCGACCACGGCCATGAAGGCCACCAGCATGCGGAAGGGGAGGCCTGCACAGACGACCATGGCCACAAGGAGCATATTCATCCGGACGGCGCCGTCTGCACCGGCGACCACAACCATGAAGGCCACCAGCATGCGGAAGGGGAGGCCTGCACAGACGACCATGATCACGATCACGGCAAGCTCTCAGCAGGAGGAGCCGGCGTCCTGGCGGATATGATTCCCCTGCACGTGGATGAAAAAGCCCGCCATTCCCTGGACATGCGCTTTGAGAAGGTGACCGCCGTGCCCCACGGGGCGGAAAAGACCCTGCACGGCCAGATGGTCATTCCTCCGCACGCCGTGAATACCTACGCCCTGCCCGCAGCGGGCCGGGTCACGTTCCACGTGAAATCCGCCCAGCAGGTGCGCAAGGGCCAGCTCCTGTATACGCTGGCCTCTCCGGATATTGTGGAGATGGAGGGAGCAGCCGCCCAGGCCAAAGCGGAACTGAACCGCGGCATTGCAGACCTGGCCGCCCTCAAGGAACGCCGGGACACACTGGAAAAGATAGGGACCAAGAACAGCGAGCTGAACACCACCATCCGGTTCAAGGAAACGGAGGAAGAGAGCCTGAAAGCCGCCCTGAAGGCCAGTGAAAACAAATTGAAACTGGCAACCGCTTCCGGAGAGCTGAAAGACAATCTGCTTTACGTGTACGCCGCCGCAGACGGCTCCGTGCAGTCCGTGGACATGACCCAGGGGGCCTGGGGGGAACAGGGCGCTCCCGCGCTCGTGATGACCAACAAGGGGGAGCTGGAATTCGCCACCACTATTTACGGGGCGGACCCCGTTCATTACGCCAAGGCCCAGCTTGCGCTGACCCGGGGAAAGAATACGGAGCTGCTGGACGGTTCTCTGAGGGTGGCGGACCAGGTGGACCCCGCCACGCAGTCACGCGCCCTGTATTTTACGCCGGACCGCCTGCCGGAAGGCACGCATGCCGGACAGCTTGCACGGCTGGACCTGTATTCCCGCGATTCCGCTACGGACGGCTTTATTCCCGTACCGAACAGCGCCGTGGTGAAAGTGGGAGTGAATGACGTGGTGTTTATCAAGACGGGAGAGGACGCCTTTGTCATGAAGAAGGTGCAGATACTGCCCGCCCGCCAGGGAAAGACGCCCGTGAAGGGTCTGATTCCCGGCCAGACCATCGTCACGAAGGGGGGATATGAGCTGAAGTATATTCTGCCCGCGGAAGGTTCAGGCAGCAAAAAAGCGGCCGGGCATTTCCATGCGGACGGACAGTTCCACGAAGGAGAGCACTGAATAATGACCAAAGACGAAAGATTAAAGAGAGAATGAATCAGTGCATGGTTTTCGAAATATTTTCCCCGATCCTTAATCATCAGCATTCAATCACCAAGAGTTTATGAATTTTCTCATTTCATTCTGCCTGAATAACAGAATCACCGTGATTCTGCTGACGCTCGCCCTGGCGGTGATCAGCATTTTCGTGGTGAAGAATATTCCGGTGGACGTGTTCCCGGAGTTGAAGGTGCCGCGCGTCACCATCCAGACGGAAGCCCCCGGCCTGACGGCGGAGGAAGTGGAGCAGTATATCACCATTCCCATTGAGTCCGCCATGAACGGCACGGCCGGGGTGAAGGGGGTGCGCTCTTCATCCGGCAGCGGCCTTTCCTTCGTGTGGGTGGATTTCGACTGGGACAAGGATATTTACCAGGCGCGCCAGATCGTGGCGGAACGTCTGGCCGCGGTTCGGGACACCCTGCCGGAGAATACATCCCCGGAACTGGCCCCCATCGTTTCCGTGACGGGGGAGATTATGCTGATTGCCCTGACGGGGGACAAGGATACTTCCACGCTGGATATGCGGCAGCTTGCGGAGTACAAGCTGCGCACGCGCCTGCTGGCTATTCCCGGCGTGGGCCAGGTGACGGTGCTGGGCGGCCGCCTGCCGGAATACCAGGTGGTTTACAACCCCAACAGACTGAAGCTGGCCGGGGTTGATCTTTCCAACCTGAAAACGGCCATTGAAGAGTCGCAGTCTTCCGTGCCCGCCGGGTATCTGGAAGACGTGGCCGGGCAGGAGCTTCCCATTCAGCAGGATACCCGCACGGCCAATATCGAACAGCTCAACCGCGCCCTGGTTCCGGGGCATCCTTCCGGCATTCTACGACTTCAGGACGTGGCAGAGGTGAAGATCGACGGAGCTCCGCGGCGCGGCGACGCCGGATTCATGGGAGAGGATGCCGTGGTGCTTTCCGTGCAGAAGGTGCCCGGAGCCAATACGCTGGCACTGACGCAAGCCGTGGATGCGGCCATGAAGGAGTTCAGCCAGAGCCAGCTTCCCAAGGGAATGAAGCTGCACACCAGCGCGTACCGCCAGGCGGATTTCATCGAGATGTCCCTGGAGAATGGCACGGAAACGCTGCTCATAGCGGGCGCCGTCGTCATGATCGTGATTTTCCTGACTCTGCTGAACCTGCGGACGGCGATTATTACGCTGATTTCCATGCCCCTGTCCGTCCTGTTCGGGATGATGATGTTTCCGGTTTTCGGGCTGGCGATCAATATCATGACGCTGGGCGGCCTGGCCGTGGCCGTGGGGGATGTGGTGGATAACGCCATCATTTTCGTGGAAATAGCGTGGCGGCATTTGAACCGGAACGCCGCCCTGCCTGAAGAACAGCGAAAGAGCAAGTATGAAGTGCTGATGGAGGCCAAGGGAGAGATCGTGGGGTCCATTTCCTTCTCCTCCGTGATCATCCTGCTGGTGTTTACCCCGGTTCTTTTCCTGTCCGGGCTGGAAGGCCAGTTTTTCCGCCCCCTGGGCATTTCCTACATGCTGGCCCTGCTTTCCTCCCTCATCGTAGCCGTCACCATCACGCCGGTGCTGTGCTACATGTGGTTCAAGAAGAGCAAGAACGCCGCTACCCTGGAGAGCGGGGATTCCTTCAGCTCCCGCCTCATCAAGCGCATTTACACGCCCGTACTGGAGTTCTGCCTGCGTTTTTCCAAGACGGTCTGCGCCATCATGGCGGCCATCACCCTGCTGGCCCTGTGGCTGGGCTCCACTTTCGGCACGAGCTTCCTGCCTCCGTTTAACGAAGATTGCTATACGGTGTTCGTCAGCACGGTGCCGGGAACGTCCCTGGACGAAACGGAGCGCATTTCCCGCAAGGTGATGAAGGATATAGAACACATCCCCGGCGTGCTGAGCGTTACCCAGCGCACGGGGCGTGCTGAGAACGACGAGCACGCGGAACCTGTCAGCGCCTCCGAGCTGCTTGTCCGGGTGGACCTGAACAAGGACCAGAAGGAATTGCGCGCCGCCATCAAGAAGTGCATTGACGATATTCCCGGTACCAGTTCCATGATCGGCTACCCGCTGGCCCACCGCATCAGTTCCGCCTTGTCCGGTTCCAATTCCGAAATCGCGATCAACATTTACGGAACGGAACTGCCCCAGCTACGGCTGGCGGCACAGAAGGCCAAGGAGATTTTGGCTTCCCTGCCGGAAGTGGCCGACGCACGCGCCAACCGGGAGATTATGGTGGATACCATTCGCGTGCAGTACGACCAGGAGGCCCTGGCCTCCCACGGCCTGACCATGGCCAATGCCGCGGAACAGGTTTCCACAGCCATGAACGGCCAGAAGCTGGGAGAGGTGATCAAGAATCAGGATCACTGGAATATCGTTCTCCGCATCGACCCCAAGCTGAAGACGTCCATGGAGGATGTCAAGAGTCTGGAACTTATTTCCCCGGACAAAAAGACCGTGCGCCTGGACGACGTGGCCCAGGTGTACCGGGAGGAGGTTTCCAACCTGATTCTGAGAGACAATACGATGCGGAAAGCCATGATTTCCTGCAATCCCTCCCCCAATTCCAATCTGGGGGATCTGGCGAAGGCATGCCGGGAGAAGCTGGACCCGGTCATGAACGCCATGGGCTGCACCGTTGATTATGACGGCACCATCAAGGCGAGGGAGTCGGCCTCCGAACGGCTTTACGTGCTGGGAGCCATCGTGATGGTGCTGATCGTGCTGCTCCTGTCCTCCGCCCTGGGAAGCGTGCGCCGCGCCATGCTGACGCTGGTGAATATTCCTCTGTGCCTGGTGGGCGGCATTGTGGCCGTTTTCCTGGCGTCTCCGGGCACCCTGTCCTCCCTGTTCGGCGCCACGTATATTCCGCCCATTCTGTCCGTGGCTTCCATCGTCGGGTTCGTGACCGTCATCGGCTTTGCCATCCGCAGCGGCCTGATTCTGCTCAACAGGTACCGGGCCCTGGAACACAGGGGAATGGAGCCTGTGGAAGCCATCCGGGAAGGATCGCGTGAGCGCGTGGTTCCCATCATCATGACATCCCTGACCACGGTTCTGGGCCTGCTGCCGCTGATCTGGGCCATTGACAAGCCCGGGGGTGAACTGCTCGGCCCCCTGGCCATCGTGCAGTTCGGCGGACTGGTCTCAGCCACCATCCTGAACCTGCTCATTATTCCGGCTACGGCCAAATTGTTTTCCCGCTGGATTTCGGCCCGAAGGAAAGAACTGGAATCCAAGTCCTGACCAGACGGGATTCCGGACGGCGGAACCGGGGAATAGACAAAGACCCGGTTCCGCCCTTTACAATAACAGACGTAACAAGTCCTTGCATTTCCGGATCATAAGGAGCACACATGGTTTTATCATTCCCTCCATATGACCAAACGGAGATCCACCAGAGAGCATTTGCTCAATACGGGAGCCATGATCGCCAGCGAATCCGGATTACGCGGCCTTACCGTACGAGGCCTGTCCCTGCGTGCAGGAACCAATCCGGGGAGTTTCGTCTATCATTTCGGAAACCGCGACGCCTTTTTGAATGAATTGCTGGAACGCTGGTATGAGCCCCTGTTTACCGGCGTCAGGACGCATGCCAATGTTCATTTGCCCTCCTTAAAAAAGCTGGAGATTATTTTAGAGGATATTATGGATTTCCTCCTTCTCCACGGAGAGTTTATCGCCCAGCTGGTGCTGGACGCCCTGGCAGGAGAAAAAGAGGCGATCCGCTTTATTTCCGGGCTGCATACGCGGCATCCTTTCGTGCTGCTGGAGACCATTCAGGCGGCCCAGGAGGAAGGGTCCATCGTGAGCGGGAATCCCATGAACGTTCTTATTTATCTGGTTTGCTGCGGCGGCGCTCCTTTCATTCTTTCCGGCCAGCTCCAGGTACACGATTCCCAGGCGGCCCGTCCCGTTCTGGAGTTACTGGGGTCCATTCTCAGTGATCCGGACAGCGCCAGACAGCGCATGCACTGGGCCCTGAACGGCATCCGCGAGGGAGAACGCACTTGAGCATCCACGCCAAACCTCTTCCTTTACGCCAGTAAGGCGGCCTAAAAGGGAAGATGCCTCCCGGAATGCCGCAATGATGGGCCGGCTCTGCTTTCCGGTTTCCGTCTTTTCGATTTCCCTGAAAAATACGCGGCCCGTAAACAAGTACGTTTACGGGCCGCTTTCAATCATTCCGCAAAAAAGAGAGAGTTACCTCGGCCGGTGAGGCCGATGGTAGGGACGAGGAGGAGGGGGCGGCGGATGGTGATGATTCCAGTCATTGCGGTACCTGTCCTTGTCACGGTCGTGCTGGACAGCCGCACCAATGGCCGCCCCGGCAGCCAGGGCGCCCACGCCAATGGCGGCAGCGCCTCCGGGGGTTACTGCCGTATTCCCGTAGCTGTCCGTCGTGCATGACGGCAGCAGGGAAAGGGACAGTCCCGCCAGCGGAAGAAGCCAGAAAGATTTCATGTACTTGTTCATGGTTCGGAAAATGGTTTAATGAATCATGGGCCATCAGATCCACACCCGTAAAGCGCGGACAAGGTTCCCTTTTTGTCTAAATATGTCACGCACCCGTCAACAACGGACCGTCAGCCGGACATCAGAACACAAAAAACCGCATGCACGGCATTACTGCGGCATGCGGTCCGGTGAAGCTGTATTCTTAAAGGGAAGGTTTTATTTTTTGTCCGCAACGGGCTCAATCCTTACGGGACTCTGGACATCAAAAAGAGCCTTGCGGCGCACATAGCCATTCCGCTGCAAATCGAGCACAAACGCACTGGACGGGAATTTCTCGGCCAGTTCACGGTAGAAGGTTCCGGCCGCAACGCTGTCCTTTCCAGCCCTGGCGATATCGCCCAGGCACATGGTGGCAAAAGCGGAAAACGTGGGATCACCGGAATCAACCACGGAACGGAACAGGCTTGCCGCCTGGTCCGCCTTACCACCGTTCATCAGACGGCAGGCCAGCGTAACGGATGCCTGGGCTTTCCATTCTTCCGTGGGAGCGGAATCAATGAACTCCTTCATTTTGGAGATGCCTTCCTCTTCCTTTCCGGCATTCCACAGGGCGACTGCCTGCAGATAGGAAGCCGTGACGGCGGCTCGCGAGTCATCAAAGTCAGCCATGACCTGCTGAAGGCCCTGTTCATTCAGGGAAATCTCTCCGGTGGCCGGAGATTCAGGCATGGCGGCCACCAGGGCGGCTCCAGCCTTTTTCTCCATGGATTCCTGCATGCCGTTGTAAATGATCCAGCCGGCGGCGCCAAGAATGCACAGCAGCACGATTAAGGCAATCTTGCCGTAATGCTCATCCAGAAATTGCTCATGTTTGGCCGGTCCGACGGAAATTTCCGCAAAAGCGCTTCCATCCCCCATGGGCATATTGTCCATGGCCCGCTTAATATCCTTGATATCCATAGTACGTTGAAGAGGGTTCTACAGTGTTGCGCCGACCAAATCAATCAGCTTTTTACTTATCTTCGCCATGTTCCAGGAGCTGGAGGGAATCTCTCAGCCCCAGATTCCGGTAAATCTGGCGGGTGGCGCGGCTCTGGTTGAGCGTGTAAAAATGGATGCCGTCCACGCCGGCGTCCAGCAGTTCCGCGCATTGGCTGGAAGCATACTGGATGCCCACTTCCTGTATGGCTTCCGCATTGCCCCCGGCGCGCTTCAGGGCCTTGAGCAGCCGGGCGGGGAAGCAGGTGCCTCCGGATAGTTCCGCCATGCGGTTCATGCCGGACAGGCTGGTGACGGGCATGATGCCAGCCAGAACAGGCACCTTGATTCCGGCCAGCAGACAGCGTTCCCGGTAATCCAGGAAACAGTGGTTGTCAAAAAACAGCTGGGTGCAGATATAGTCCGCTCCGGCGTCCACCTTGGCTTTAAGAAAGTCCATTTCCCGCAGACGGTTGGGGGTGGAGGGGTGGCCTTCAGGGAAGCCCGCCACGCCAATGGCAAAACCGTCCGGGTCCGGATGGCGGCCGGATTCATTGTATTCACGGATACACGCCACCAGATCCGCCGCATATCTGAAGGCATCCGCCGAACGGTCATAATGTTCCACGCCGCGGGGGGGATCGCCGCGCAGGGCCAGCACCGCGCGCACTCCCGCCTGGGCGTACCGGTCCAGAATGTTCCATATTTCCTCCCGGCTGTGCCCTACGCAGGTGAGGTGGGGCACCGTGGGAATGCGGGATTCATTCTGGATGCGCAAGACGACTTCATGCGTCAGTTCCCTGGTGGAGCCGCCCGCGCCATACGTCACGCTGACAAAACTGGGCCGGTAGGGCTCCAGTTCACGAATAGTCTGGTACAAGGCGGCTGCCGCCTGTTCGTTTTTGGGCGGAAAGAATTCAAAGGACAGGGTGGGACCGGCGTCCGACTGCAATCTTTCTTTCAAGTGCACGTCTTTTCTTTTTTGCTTGGATGCATCCGGCGGGGCGGATCAGGGTTCCATGGGAACAACAAAAGGCTCGGGCGCCGGGGAGGCGGGCGCGGCAGCGGGAGCGCCGTCGGCAGGGGTCGCATTGTTTTCGTCCAGCTCAGGCAGACCGGCATGCCAGCTTGCAGGGGGAATAATCACCTCATCCCCTGGTTTGAGAGGTTCCTTGTCGTTGCTGTCAAAGAGCTTGTTTCGTTTCACATAGGACTGGTAGGTCTTGCCGTCCGGATCAACGCCATCCACGATCAGCGCGGCGAAGATGCCCCCGCGGCGGCGGATGCCCAGTTCCTGGCCCACCGTCAATTCCGGCTTGCCGATCGCCTGAAACAACACGAGGTTCGCTTCACGGATGTATTCCGTCACCCGGCCCACCTGCTCGGCGTCCCTGATGTCGTTGAGCCACTGAAGCTGGGGATCCCCTTTTTCCAAATTCCGCCGTACCAAAAGGGCACGTTCTTGTTCCGCTACATCCTGGCGGCGGCGCAGGTCTTCATTTTCCTTTTTCATCCGTTCCAGTTCCGCCGTTGCATGGGCCAGTTCCTCAACCATCACGGGGTCCGCCACCACCGCCGGCTGCATGGACGCCGGAGCGGCCTGCGTGGGCATGGGCAGATAAGGAGAGGGAGCATTCGCGGCAGGCGCCGAAGAAGAGACGGCAAGCTGCTGCTGTTGCTGGAGAACGTCCATTCTTCCGGAAAGATTCACGTATATCAGTCCCAGCACAGCCAGGGCCACTACCAGAAGCACCAGAATAACGATACGGAAATTGCTCATAGGTCAGGAGGGAGGAGTTAAATTAATAGGAATAGTTAAGATAGAACTGGAATTGGCCGCCGCGGTCAATAGCATTGTTTTTCTGAACCGGAATTGCGTAGTCCACGGCCAGCGGACCGATGGGCAGGTTCAGGCGAAGGCCGATGCCGTAGTCGGAAACGATTTTGGAGGTGCCGAAGTCAAAGGCGTCTCCATTTACGAAGCCGATGTCGTAAAAGACGGCGATGCGGACTTCCTCAATGACCGGGATGGAGTATTCAAACTGGCAGAAGAAGGAGGAACGGCCGCCCATGGTTTCGTCACCGCTGAGGGCGGGGTTGTAAGGAGCCACGTCGCGGAAGCGGAAGCCGCGCATGTTGTACGGGCCACCCAGGTAGAGGCGTTCGAAGATAGGTACGTCATGATCTCCGTAGGAGTCCACGGTGGCGACACCGGCATTGATGCTGAAAATGGTGTCTCCACGCAGGTTCCAGTAATAGGCGCCGTTGATGCCGAAGTTGTAGGTATGCACGTCGCCGCCCAGACCGGAATAACCGGCCAGCACCTCAAATTTGCCGCCCTTGCGCGGGAATATCTGGGCGTCGCGGGTGTCAATGGTGTAGGAGAATTCCACATGGCTGCGCAGGTAGTCCCCGTCCTGGAGCCAGAAGAAGATGGGGGCGTTCCCTTTGGCGTCAATCCGGTACTGTTCCAGGCGGTATTCCAGCTTCACATAGTCCAGTTCGCCGATCGGCTTGCGCAGGGAAACGGCGAATCCGTAGTTTTGCTGGTCGTAGTAGTCGGAGTAGTAGGAGGAGTTGCTGTAGAAGATTTCCGTGCCGAAGGCGAGCTTGCGGTGCAGGAACCAGGGGTCCACCCAGGAGATGCTGGCATCCTGCGTTTCAAAACCGACGCGCGTGTTGATGGCGAAGCGCTGGCCGCCGCCCACGAATGAGGACCAGTCGTACATGTCGAAGTTGGACTGGGTAATCCCCGCAAACAGGTACACGCTTTCAATGGAGGAGAACGCCACGCCGATGTTCAGGGAACCGGTGCGTTTTTCCGCCACTTCAATATTGACGTCCCGGTAGCCGGGGCGGGTGGAGCCCACCTGGGCTACGTCTACCAGGTCAAAGTAGTTCAAATTCTGGAGGCGCTTCTGAGCGGTATCCAGGTCCACAGAATTCATCGGGTCATTGGACTGGAGGGGAAGTTCCTGGCGGATGACGTAGTCCTTCGTGCGGTTGTTGCCAATGACGCGGATGTTGCCCACGCAGTAGGGATTGCCTTCCGACACATGGTAAACGATGTTGATCTGCCCGTAGCCGGTCTTGGGGTCAATGCCCACTTCCTGGATGTCCGGACGAACCGTGGCATCCGCATAACCGCGGGAACCGTAATAGCGGCGAATCATGGTCACGTCGTCGGCCACCTTCTGGGCGGAGTAGGTGTCTCCGTTGTACATGCTCAGGCCGGGCACGAGTTCCTGGGAAGTGAATACCTTGGTGGGTCCGAACGCCACCTGGTTGACCTTGTAGCGGCGGCCTTCGGAGATCGTGATCTTCATGGTGAGCTTCTGCTCGTTGCCCTTGCCGGAATCAAAGTATTCCACCTTTTCCAACTTGACGCGCAGATAACCCTTGTTGCGGTAATAAGTCACCAATTCAGCCAGGTCGTCCTCCAGTTGTTCGCGGTCAATACGGCCGGATTTGGTGATCCAGGTCAGCCAGCCCTTTTCCTTGGTCTTCATCACCTGGCGCAGGTCCTTGGAACTGACATGCTCGTTGCCGACGAAATCAATGTTGATGATGTTGGCTTTTTTGCCTTCATTGATATTGAAGATCACGTCCACAAAGCCGGGCCGTTCCGTTTTCTGGTAAAAATAGGAGACCTGCACGTCCGGATACCGGGATTCCTGATAGTAGGTGCGCAGTTTGGTGATGGCGCTGCTGAGCGCTTTGTCACTGAGGGCTTCCCCACCCTTTAACCCGCATTCTTCGGAAAGGTCCCGGCTGTCGAAGGCGGTATTGCCCTGAAAACCGACGCCGCCCAGCAGGTTCTGGGCCGCCATTTCAAATACCACGCTGACACCGTCTCCGGAGGGGTCCACGGCAACCGTCGTATTGCCCCCTACCAGACCGCTTTCCAGCAGGCGCTCCAGGTCCTTGTTCACCACATCCGGGGAGTATTTGGTGCCCGGCTGCGTAGCCAGCAGGTTTTTCAGGCGGTCTTCCGAGACGGTTTTGCCGCTGCTTCTGTAGCGCACGGAAACGCTTTTGACGGGTTTGCCTTCATACGCCTGGTCGCCGGGCAGAATACCTGTTTCCGGCCCCAGTTCGCGGGCCACCTGCTCCGGGGTCATCACGGAGCCGTAACCGCCCCTGTTGAGAGTAGTTTTGTCCTGGGACAAGGCGGACGAACACGCCAGAAGAAGAGGAGAAACAATCAGGAAAACGGGACGAATCATGAGAGCGGAACTTAATACTTGGGATATAAAGGACTTTTCCCCGTACATAGTCAAGACGACATTCCGCGTAGAACGCAGTTGCCGCGCATTTTACTTGTTGCGCCCTCATGCGCCGAAATGGCAATTGTGTCATTCCTGTGCAATAGCTTGCACTTAAGATAGCCTCTCATTACATTTACCGCCGCCCGTGTCCTGACGCCGCCCTGATGCCGGAAGCCGGGATAAACCACTTTCATTCTAACACTGACCGTATTATTTATGGAAATCAACGTTGATATTCAACCGGACTGCACAGCCACGCTGAAAGCTTCCATTCCCGCAGAAACCACGGCCGCGCGCCGCGCCTCCATTGTGGATTCCTACGCCGGCAAGGCCAAGCTGCCCGGCTTCCGCCCCGGCAAGACTCCCAAGTCCATTATTGAAAAGCGCTTCAAGAAGGAGATTGAGGAAGAGCTGCTCGACACCCTGTTTGAAACGGCCTGCTCCACGGCTCTGGAACAGAACCCCAAGCTGAAAGTTCTCAATTTCGGCAAGCCGGAACAGTCCATCGACGAACAGGGCAATTACACCGCCACCAGCACGATGACCGTGGTGCCCGAATTTGAATTGCCGGAGTACAAGGGAATTGAAGTGAAGGTTCCCTCCTCCGAAGTAACGGAAGCGGACGTGGAGGAATCCCTCAACTCCCTGGCCGAACAGATTGCGGAATTTGTTCCCGTGGACCGTGCCGCCAAGATGGACGACGTAGCGATTATCGATTTCAAGACCACGCTGGAAGACAAGCCCGTAGCGGAAGCCGTCGGCAAGCCGGTGGGCTTCCTGGAAGGCCGCGAAAACCAGTGGATGAAGGTGGAAGACGACCAGTTCCTGCCCGGCTTCGCCTCCGCCCTGGAAGGATTGAAGGCCGGTAACAGCAAGGATATCACCGTGGTCATTCCGGATACTTTCCCGATTGCGGAATTGCGCGGCAAGGATCTTGTTTTCCACACCACCGTGAAGGAAGTGCGCGAGAAGGAGCTCCCGGCCATTGACGACGAATTCGCCGCCAAGGTGCTGCCCGGCAAGACGTTGGAAGAACTCAAGGCCGCCGTGAAGGAAAATATCGCCCAGCGCAAGACCCTCCAGATCGACGAAGCCAAAGCCGACCAGATCACGGAAAAGCTGGCCGACATGCTTGATTTCAACCTGCCGGAAGCCGTCGTGGAACGGGAAGTGTACGGCATCCTCCAGCAGAAGCTCCAGCAGGCCATGTACAGCGGCAATCCCCCGGCCGACATGGACAAGTTTGTGGAAGACGCCCGCGAGGAAGCCAGAAACGAAGCCCGGCGCAACCTGAAGGTTTTCTTCATGCTCCAGGAAGTGGCGCAGGTGGAAAAGATCTCCGTCACGGAAATGGAACTCTATAATGAAGTGGCACGTCAGGCCCGCCAGCAGAAAAAGGCGCTCAAGGCTTATATCCGGGAAATCCAGCGGGAAGGCCGCGTGCACGGCATCAGAATGAGCCTGCTGACAGCCAAGGTTCTGGACTTCCTGACGAAAGAAGCCAAAGTAACCGTAGACGAGCAATAACCCTCCTCTGCACAAGAAACCTTACCAGGGGGAGTTGGAGCGAATGCCCGACTCCCCCGTTTTGTATCCGCCAGAAGGGGAACTATATCGAATATAAAACATCGAACCTGCAACAATCATATGTTTCAACCCCACTCTTCCAACCCGGAAACCGTGAAGTCCTATTACGTTCCCATGGTGGTGGAACAGGACGGCCGCGGAGAACGCGCCTTTGACATTTATTCCCGCCTTCTCAAGGACCGCGTCATTTTCATCGGCTCCGCCATTGACGACGACGTGGCGAATTCTGTGATCGCCCAGCTTCTGTTCCTCCAGATGGCCGATCCCAAGAAGGATATCCACGTGTATATCAATTCCCCGGGCGGCTCCGTCACCGCGGGCCTGGCCATTTACGACACGATGCAGTTCGTTTCCTGCGACGTGAATACGTATTGCCTGGGCATCGCCGCTTCCATGGGTTCCGTCCTGCTGGCGGCCGGCACGCCCGGCAAACGCTTCTGCCTGCCGAATTCCCATGTGATGATCCACCAGGTTTCCGGCGGCGCCCAGGGAACCGCTTCTGACGTGGAACGTACCATCGGATTCATGTTCAACTTGAAAAAACGCCTCAACGGCATCCTGGCCAAGCACACCGGCAAGACGGAAAAGCAAATTGAGAAAGACGCCGACCGCGATAATTACATGACCGCGGAAGAAGCCGCAGCCTATGGGCTGGTGGACAAGGTGCTGACCCATCACGAGGACGGACAGGAAAACAAGAAGAAAGGCAAGGCCTGAATCCTGCCGGCTGCCCCTACTCTCTCAATATCAGATTATGTCCGGTACCAACCCCAATATTCCAGCCTGTTCCTGCTGCGGCAAGCCGGGGAACAAGGTGGACAAGCTCATTCAAATCGCGGAAGATTTCTACATCTGCAACAATTGCGTTGAGATTTGCGTCAACATGATTGTGAAGGACAACGGCCTTCCGCTTGCCACCCGTTTCATCCGCGGCATCCTGAACATGGAGCCTTCCGCCTATGCCATGTGCCAGGCGGAAGCCCGGAAGGCCGCAGCAACGGAAATGCTGCGCGAGACAGGCGCCCCGGCGGCCTCCTATGAAGGCCCCCTGCCCACCCCGGAGGAAATGTGCGCCACGCTCAACCAGTACGTCATCGGCCAGGATCATGCCAAGAAGGTGCTTTCCGTAGCCGTGTACAATCACTACATGCGCCTGCGCCAGAATTCCATAACACTGGAGGACAAGTCCCTGGACGATGTGGAAATCGAGAAGTCCAACATCCTGCTCGCCGGCCCCACCGGTTCCGGCAAGACGCTGCTGGCAAAGACTCTGGCGAAGATGCTGAACGTCCCTTTCTGCATTGTGGACGCCACCACGCTGACGGAAGCCGGCTATGTGGGTGAAGACGTGGAAAATATCATCCTGCGCCTGCTCCAGGCAGCCAATTTTGACGTAGCCAAGGCGGAACAGGGCATTATTTACGTGGACGAAATCGACAAGATCGGCCGCAAGACCCAGAACGTTTCCGTCACGCGGGACGTTTCCGGGGAAGGCGTGCAGCAGGCCCTGCTGAAGATCATTGAAGGGACCATCTGCAACGTGCCCCCCACCGGTGGGCGCAAGCACCCCCAGCAGGAGTATATCCGCGTCAACACGGAAAAAATCCTCTTCATCGTGGGAGGGGCTTTCGTCGGCCTGGAGGATATCATCCGCAAGCGTCTCGGCGCCAGCCAGATGGGATTCGGAGCCATCACGGAACAGCGCGGCAGCAAGGAATACTCGGAAGAGGAGATTCTCGCCCAGGCCATGCCGGAAGACCTTTTCTCTTTCGGCATGATTCCGGAACTGGTGGGCCGCCTGCCCATTTTCTGCCCGCTTTCCAAGCTGGACGAAAACCAGCTGGTCCGCCTGCTGACGGAACCGAAAAACGCCCTGGTCAAGCAGTATTCCAAGCTGCTCGCCATGTACGGAGCCAAACTGGACGTACATCCGGACGCCTTGAAAGCCATGGCTGCGGAAGCGATGGAGCGCGGCACCGGAGCCCGGGCCCTGCGCGCCATCTTCGAGAACCTCATGCTGGACATCATGTACAAGGTTCCCAGCATGAAAAACGCGGATTCCGTAACCATTACCAGGAAAACAGTCACTGACAAGGAACCGGCCCAGATACGGCAGGCGTCCTGATCCCGCTTCCCACACCCCAGCCATGCCGGATACTCTCACCGTCCTGGGAATAGAATCCTCCTGCGATGAAACGGCGGTCGCCGTGCTGCGTTCTTCCGGGGAGGAAGAAGCGCCGGATATCCTCTCCTCCGTCATTTCCTCCCAAATCGCCATTCACCGCCAGCATGGCGGAGTGGTTCCGGAACTGGCCTCCCGCAACCATTCCGCGGACCTTCCCGGCGTCATCCGCTCCGCGTGCCGGGAAGCCGGCGTCACCCCGGCGGACATTGACGTATTCGGAGCCACCGCGGGCCCCGGCCTGGTTGCCGCCCTGCTGGTAGGCAACAGCACGGCCAAGGCCCTGGCGCTGGCAACAGGCAAGCCTTTCGTCTCCGTCAATCATCTGGAAGGGCATCTTCTCTCCCCCTTTGTCAAACGGCCGAAAGGCCCCGTGCCGCATTTGGGGATGGTCGTTTCCGGCGGCCACACCCTTTTTGTGGACGTCCGGGGAGTGGGGGACTACCGCCTGCTGGGCCGTTCTCTGGACGATGCCGCCGGAGAAGCGTTCGACAAGGTAGGCAAAATGCTCGGACTGCCCTATCCCGGCGGCCCGGAAATAGACCGCATGGCCGCCCGGGGAAATCCGGAGGCCTTTTCCTTCCCGCGCGCGCTGATAAAGGAAGCCACGGCCAACGTTTCCTTTTCCGGCCTGAAAACGGCCGTTCTCTACAAGCTGCCCAAGCTGACGGAAAGCGGCAATCCCCACGACCTGGCGGAACAAACTCTCTGCGACCTTTGCGCCTCTTTCCAGAGGGCGGTTACGGATGTGCTGATCCGCAAGGCCCTGTATGCCCTGCGCCTTTCCGGCCACCGCACCCTTTCCGTTTCCGGAGGCGTCTCCTGCAACAGGGAGCTGCGCACGCGCCTGCAGGAAATCTGCGCACGCGAAGGCGTGGAACTTATCCTTCCGGATTTTGACCTGACGACGGACAATGCCGCCATGATTGCCTATGTAGCCTGCCTCAAGGCGCGCCGGGGTCTCTTCCATTCTCTGGATGAAGACGTTGACCCCAACCTGAAACTGACGGAAGACCTGAACAGATCCAAGTATTCAACGCATTCCTGATCAGCATATTGGAAACTCATGCCACATTATTGCGGCATACAGGCGAAAAAATGTTCACGTTTTCATTGACATCCGGTATTTAAAAGCGTAATCTAGCGACCGCTTTTCGTCAGGCAACACGGGAGGATGCTATCTATCCGCTAGAACCGCAGGTTTGGGCGGAGTTACAACTCTCTTAGAGCGGCGAAAGGCGGAAGAAGTCTATGCTTCTGTAGCTCAGGGGTAGAGCGCATCCTTGGTAAGGATGAGGTCGCGGGTTCAATTCCCGCCAGAAGCTCCATCTTCAAGCTAGACCCATAGCAGCCCAAACCTAAACATATCATTATGGCTAAAGAGCAATTCCAGCGCAACAAGCCCCACGTGAACGTGGGCACCATCGGTCACGTTGACCACGGCAAAACCTCCCTTACCGCCGCCATTACTTCAGTGCTCGCTAAGAAGGGTTTCGCCGAAGCACGCGGCTATGACCAGATCGACGCCGCTCCCGAAGAACGCGAACGCGGCATCACCATCTCCACGGCACACGTTGAATACGAAACGGACAAGCGTCACTACGCTCACGTTGACTGCCCCGGACACGCCGACTATGTGAAGAACATGATCACCGGCGCTGCCCAGATGGACGGCGCCATCCTCGTGGTTGCCGCTTCCGACGGCCCGATGCCGCAGACCCGTGAACACATCCTTCTTGCCCGTCAGGTAGGCGTTCCCGCCATCGTCGTTTACATGAACAAGTGCGACCTGGTGGACGACCCCGAACTGATCGAACTCGTGGAAATGGAAGTCCGCGAACTTCTGAACGAATACGAATTCCCGGGCGACGACACCCCCATCATCAAGGGTTCCGCCGTTAAGGCTCTGGAAGGCGACGCCGCTGCCGAACAGTCCATCATGGACCTCATGGAAGCCGTTGACGCTTACATTCCCCAGCCGGAACGCCCCGTTGACCAGCCCTTCCTGATGCCCGTGGAAGACGTGTTCTCCATCTCCGGCCGCGGTACCGTGGCCACCGGCCGTATCGAACGCGGCATCGTGAAGAAGATGGAAGAAGTGGAAATCATCGGCATCCGCGATACCCAGAAGACCTCCGTTACGGACATCGAAATGTTCCGCAAGCTGCTTGACGAAGGCCAGGCCGGCGACAACGTGGGTCTGCTGCTCCGCGGCGTGAAGAAGGAAGACATCGAACGCGGCCAGGTGATCATCAAGCCCGGCACCGTGAAGCCCCACAAAAACTTCAAGGCTGAAGTTTACGTCCTGACCAAGGAAGAAGGCGGCCGTCACACTCCGTTCTTCAACAACTATCGCCCGCAGTTCTACTTCCGCACGACGGACGTGACCGGTTGCTGCACCCTTCCCGAAGGCGTGGAAATGGTGATGCCTGGTGACAACGTCAACCTGGAAGTTCAGCTCATCACCCCGATCGCCATGGAAAAAGCCATGCGCTTCGCTATCCGCGAAGGCGGCCGCACCGTAGGTGCCGGTCGTATCAGCGAAATCCTTGACTAAGTCCCTTCTGGACTAGTAGAGGAATCTACACATCCGGTTTGAATGAGGGGGCCTCCCCGCGGGGTCCCCTCATTCTCCCACGAAAGAAGAAAACCAACAGGTCAGTAGTTCAATCGGTAGAGCGTCGGTCTCCAAAACCGAAAGTTGGGGGTTCGAGTCCCTCCTGACCTGCCACTTCTTTCCAAATACATCACCCCACCTTGAAGCATGTTTCGCAAGATTTCTCAATTCATCGCCGAAGTTAAGGGCGAGCTTAAGAAGACCACCTGGCCCTGGGAAAGCGATCCCAAGGTGAAAGGGTTCAAAAAATTCCGCGAACTCTGGGGTTCCACTCTTGTCGTCCTGATTGCCATGGTCTTCCTTGGCGCGTTTGTCGCATCGTTCGACATCTTCCTCCACAGCGTGGTCAACTACCTCATCAAGTTGGCAGTCTAGTTTTATCCCCTACTTTCTTTTTCCGATCATGCCCAGTACCCCAGAGCCTCACGAACAATGGTACGTGCTTCATGTCCTCTCCGGACAGGAAAACAGCGTTCGTGACCGCATCATCCGCAAGGCCAAGGACGCCGAACTTTCCGACTTCATCTACCGGGTGGAAGTCCCCACCGAACTTATCTCCGAAGTCCGCAACGGCAAAAAGACGGAACGCCACAGCAAGCTGTTCCCCGGGTACGTTTACGCCAACATGTATCTGCTGGAAGCCGACGGCTCCCTGAACAAGGACCTCTGGTACTTCATTCAGCAGATTGACGGCGTCATCAGCATTGCCGGTTCCCGCAACGCCCCCCTCCCCATGCGCAAGCGCGAAGTGGAGGACCTGCTGCCCCTGCTGGACGCGGAAGCCGTCGCGGCCCGTCCCAAGGTGGAATTCGCCGTCGGTGACCCGGTGCGCGTCTGCGAAGGCCCGTTCCAGAGCCAGGAAGGCACCATCGAGGAAATCGATCCGGAAAAAGGCAAACTGCGTGTCAGCGTTTCCATCTTCGGCCGCGCCACTCCGGTGGACCTGGAATACTGGCAGGTTGAAAAGGCCTGAAGCTTTTCCCGCAACATTCCCGCCGTTCATTTTCTCCGCTAACAAAGCAAAACCATGGCAAAAGAAATAACCAAAATCATCAAGCTCCAGATCAACGCCGGAGCCGCTAACCCCTCCCCGCCCGTGGGTCCGGCACTTGGTCAGGCCGGTGTAAACATCATGGCATTCTGCAAGGAGTTCAACGCCGCCACGCAAAAGCAGGCCGGCGACCTCCTGCCGACCGTCATCACGGTTTACAAGGACAAGTCATTCTCTTTCATCACCAAGCAGCCCCCGGGCAGCGTGCTTCTCAAGAAAGCCGCCGGCATTGCCTCCGGATCCGGCGAACCGAACAAGAAAAAGGTTGCCACCCTTTCCAAGGCCAAGCTGATGGAAGTTGTCAACACCAAACTCCCTGACCTCAACACGAAAGATCCCGAAAGCGCCGCCCGCATCCTTGCCGGACAGGCACGCCAGATGGGCATCGAAGTTGAAGGTATGTAACACTCACCGCAGGAGGATTAACCAATCCGAACGCACTGCCAAATACACACATGTCTACCAAACGCAGCAAGCGATATCAAGAAGCAGCCAAGCTTGTTACTCCTAACAAGAACTACAGCATCTCCGAAGCCGTGGAAACCATGAAGTCCTTCCCGGCGCCGAAGTTTGACCCGACTGTCACCGTTTCCTTCCACCTGACCGTGGACCCCCGCAAATCCGACCAGATGGTCCGCGGAAGCGTCTCCCTGCCCAACGGCACGGGCAAGAACGTCCGCGTCCTCGTCTTCGCCCAGGGCGACGCCGCCAAGGCCGCCCAGGAAGCCGGAGCCGAATACGTGGGTTTTGAAGACCTCATCAAGAAGGTCCAGGACGGTTTCGTTGACTTTGACACGGCCATTGCCACCCCCGACGCCATGACGGAGGTTCGCAAGGTTGCCCGTGTACTGGGTCCGCGCGGCTTGATGCCCAACCCGAAAACCGGTACGGTTACGGACGACACGGCCAAGGCCGTGAAGGAAGTGAAGGCAGGCCGCGTCGACTACAAGGTTGACAAGAATGCCAACATCTCCGCCGCTGTAGGCAAGCTGTCCTTCTCCAACGAAAGCATCTGCGAAAACATCGCCGCTCTGGTTGATTCCGTCATCAAAGCACGCCCGGCTTCCGCCAAGGGCGCCTATGTGGAATCCGTCACCGTTTCATGCGCCATGTGCCCCGGTCTCCCGGTTGACACCGCTTCCATCGCCAAACTGTAACCCGAACCGATTTAGCACATCATGAATCCTGACAAGCGTATCATCATTGACGACCTGACCGCCCGCGTCAACGCCTCTCCGTTCCTGATCGTTGTGGACTACACCGCGATCACCGTGCCCGAGTTCACCAATCTGCGTTCCGCCCTGGCCGCCTCCGGCGCCCAGTGCCACGTGGCCAAGAACAATTTCATGCGCACGGCCCTGACGGATGCCGGCCTGCCGGACATCGGCGAACACCTCGTCGGCCAGACCGCCTTCATCACCGGAGCATCCGACGTGGCTGGCGCCGCTAAAGCCATCAATACCTTCAACAAGGCTTCCAAGAAGGCCGAATACAAGGTAGCCATTCTGGACGGGGCAGTCCTCACTGCCGACCAGATCCGCGCCATCGGCGACCTGCCTCCCCGCGACCAGCTGCTGGCCAAGCTCCTTGGCACCATCAATGCTGCCGGTTCCGCTCTTGCCCGAGTCATTCAGGCATATGTGGACAAGGAAAACGGCGGCAGCGAAGAACCCGCTGCTTAATACTAACCCCTTGACCGGACGGCCCGGTTGCACTTTAGCCAAAATGCGTGAAAACCGGGCCCGACCTCTCCTAGAGGTTCCTTGTCGGAACTCCGGCCGGAGAACTGAAATGCCAAGTGGCTCTTGGCGCGACTAGAACCAAAAAAGAAAACAATACAATGGCTGATATTAATAAAATCGCTGAAGAACTCGGCACCCTGACCATTCTGGAAGCCGCCGACCTCGTCAAGCTCCTGGAAGAAAAGTGGGGCGTTTCCGCCGCTGCTCCCGTAGCCGCCGCCGGCGCTGCCGCCGCTCCTGCCGAAGCTGAAGAAGAAAAGACCGAATTCGACGTTGTGCTGACGGACGCCGGCGCCAACAAGATCGCCGTGATCAAGGCTGTTCGCGAAGTGAAGGCCGGCCTCGGCCTGGTGGACGCCAAGAAACTGGTTGAAGGCACTCCCGCCACCATCCTGGAAGGCGTTTCCAAGGACGAAGCCAACGCCGCCAAGGCCAAGCTGGAAGAAGCCGGCGCCAAGATCGACGTCAAGTAAGCTTTTTACTTCCCGCGCAACAGGAGAAATCCCGTTTTTTCTCCTGTTGCGCTTCCTCGTCTTCACATCCCGCGTGACCGACTAGAGGCTTTTTGCACATCAAATCGCTTCCAGTCGGTTCCGTCTCCCCAAGGAAGGAACCGTTCTGCCCCGCATCCGGGCAGCAAGGATGCACATTCATAACATCTCCGCCACAGCAGCCCATGTCAAAGCGACTCTACTTCGGGAATATCAAGGAAGTCATCGAACCTCCCAACCTTATTGAGATTCAACTGCAATCATACTTCGATTTTCTACAACAGGACACGCCGGCCGCGGCCAGGAAAAACATCGGCTTGCAGGGTGTTCTGAAGGAAATCTTTCCTATCAAGAGCTATGACGAAAACATTGAGCTCGATTTTCTTTCTTATGAAATAGAACAGCCCAAGATGAGCGACTACGAGGCTATCCGCGCCGGGGAAACCTACAGCGCCGCCCTCCAGGTCACCTTCAAGCTCAAATCCGACAACGAATCCAAGGAAGAAACTGTTTACATGGGTGAAATGCCCATGATGACCAACCGCGGCACCTTTGTGATCAATGGCGCCGAGCGCGTCATTGTGTCCCAGCTTCACCGTTCTCCGGGCATCTGCTTTGAAAGCGCCCAGCACCTGAACGGCAAGCTCCTGCATTCCTTCCGCATCATTCCGGACCGCGGTTCCTGGCTGGAAGTCCAGTTTGACACCAACGACCTGCTCTACGTCTATCTTGACCGCCGCCGCCGCCGCCGCAAGTTCCTTGCGACTACGTTCATGCGCTATCTGGGCTTCAAGACCGACCGCGACATCGTCAGCCAGTTCTATGATATCCGCACTCTTCCCCTGAGCGAGGACATGACGGAAGAAGACCTGCACAACCTCGTCGCCGTCGATACGATCAAGGACAAGGACCTGGTTCTTGCCAAAGCCTTCGAACAGCTCAACATGGGCGTCGTGCGCCAGTTGCTCCAGTTCGGCATCAAGGAAATCGACGTCATCAACCAGAACGAGGACGACGTGCTGATCAAGACCCTGAAGAAGGATCCCGCCCACGACGAGGAATCCGCCCTCAAGGAAATTTACAAGCGCCTGCGTCCCGGCGACCCCGCTACGGCCGCACAGGCCCGCACGCTTCTGAAGAGACTCTTCGACGATCCCAAGAAGTACGACCTCACCCGCGTGGGCCGTTACAAGATCAATCAGAAACTGGGTCTGGACACCAGCCTGGACCAGCGCCTGATGACTGCGGAAGATTTCCTGGCCGCCCTCAAGTATCTCCTGCGCCTCAAGAAGGGTGAAGGGATGGTGGACGACATCGACCACCTGGGCAGCCGCCGCGTGCGCGCCGTGGGCGAACTCATGGCCAACCAGTGCCGCGTGGGCCTCGCCCGCACGGAACGCCTGGTGAAGGAACGTATGACCCTCATCGACCAGAACATTGAAGGCGTCACGCCCAGCAAGCTGATCAACCCGAAGGCGCTCAGCGCCGTCGTGCGCGACTTCTTCGGCCGTTCCCAGCTGTCCCAGTTCATGGACCAGATCAACCCCCTCGCGGAACTGACGCACAAGCGCCGCCTTTCCGCCCTGGGGCCCGGAGGCCTGAACCGCGACCGCGCCGGCTTTGAAGTGCGAGACGTGCATCCTTCCCACTATGGCCGCATCTGCCCGATCGAAACGCCGGAAGGCCCCAACATCGGTCTGATCAACTCCATGTGCACCTACGCCCGCATCAATGAATTCGGTTTCATTGAAACGCCCTACCGCAAGGTGGAAAACGGACGGGTCACCAATACCATCGAATACGTCACCGCCGACCAGGAGGAAGGCTACCTCATCGCCCAGGCCAACAACCCGCTGGACGAACAGGGCAACTTCACCACTTCCCGTGTGACCGCCCGTGAAAAGGGCGAGTTCATCGAAGTGGACCCGGCCGACGTGCATTACATGGACGTGTCTCCCAAGCAGCTCGTCTCCATCGCCGCAGGCCTCATCCCCTTCCTGGAACACGACGACGCCAACCGCGCCCTGATGGGCTCCAACATGCAGCGCCAGGGCGTGCCTCTGATGGTGGCGGAATCCCCGTACGTGGGCACCGGCATCGAAGGCAAGTGCGCCCGGGACTCCCGTTCCGTCGTGCTGGCGGAAGCGGACGGCATCGTTGCCTCCGCCTCTGCGGAAGTCATCATCACCACGAAGGACGGCGAATTGCCCGTACGCCCGGAAGTGTACCTGTCCGATCCGGACAGCGTCCGCACCGACCGCGACAACGGCATTTACGTCTATCCCCTGCGCAAGTTCATGCGTTCCAACGCCGGCACCTGCATCAACCAGAGGCCGATCGTGCGCCGCGGGGACAAGATCAAGGCCGGCGACGTGCTGGCGGACGGCCCGAACACGGACCAGGGCGAACTGGCTCTCGGCCGCAACGTACTGGTGGCATATATGCCGTGGAACGGGTACAACTTCGAAGACGCCATCGTCATCTCCGAAAAGACGGTCAAGGAAGATACCTTCACCTCCATCCACATTTCCGAGTTTGAAGTGCAGGCCCGCGATACCAAGCTGGGCCCGGAAGAAATCACCCGCGACATTCCGAACGCCGGTGATGAAGCCCTGAAGAACCTGGACCATGACGGCGTCATCCGCATCGGTGCGGAAGTGAAGCCCGGCGACATCCTCGTCGGCAAGATCACTCCCAAGTCTGAAACGGAACTGGCTCCGGAAGAACGCCTGCTGCGCGCCATCTTCGGTGAAAAGGCTGCGGAAGTGAAGGATACTTCCCTTCGCGTTCCCTCCGGCTGCACCGGCATCGTGATGGACGTACGCATTTCTTCCACGGGTTCCGGCCATCACCGCGGCGACCTCGTGGTGGACAGCGCGGAGAAGAAGAAGCAGTTCAAGAAGATCAACGACGAGCACAAGAAGAAGAAGGAACAGCTTATTGACCAGCTGACCAAGAAGCTTTCCGACATTCTTCTGGGTGAAAAGATCCCGCTTGACGTCGTCAACGAACAGACCGGCGAAATCATCATTCCGGCCAACCGCAAGATCACCAAGACCCTGCTGCGCAAGCTGGCGCTGGTTCACGACCATATCGAAATCGAGCCCAGCCCGATCCGCAACAAGATTCTGGAAATCATCACCTCCTTCGAAGGCCGCTTCACCGAGCTGGACGACGAACGCGAACACAGACTGGACCAGATGGAATCCGGGGACGAATCCGAACCCGGCGGCCTGAAGGAAGTCAAGGTGTACATCGCCGCCAAGCGCAAGCTCGGCGTGGGTGACAAGATGGCCGGCCGCCACGGCAACAAGGGCGTGGTAGCCAAGATCGTTCCCGAACAGGACATGCCCTTCCTCGCGGACGGTACTCCGGTGGATATCGTGCTGAACCCCCTGGGCGTACCTTCCCGAATGAATGTGGGACAGGTGCTTGAAGCCCACCTCGGCATCGCGGCCCGGGCCCTCGGCTTCAAGGTGGCCACTCCGGTGTTCGACGGCATCAGTGAAGACACCATCTGGAACTACATGTCCGAAGCCAAGAAGGTGGACGGCTTCACCTGGATCGGCGACGGCAAGGACGGCACTGTGGGAGGCAAGAGCATCCTGTACGACGGCCTTACCGGCGAACCCTTCCACAACCCCGTTGTGGTAGGCCAGACCTACATGCTCAAGCTGAACCACCTGGTGGCGGACAAAATCCACGCCCGCGCCGTGGGTCCGTACAGCCTGGTCACGCAGCAGCCCCTGGGCGGCAAGGCCCAGTACGGCGGCCAGCGTTTCGGGGAAATGGAAGTGTGGGCGCTGGAAGCCTATGGCGCCGCCTACACCCTCCAGGAACTCCTCACCGTGAAGTCCGACGACGTGCAGGGCCGCACCCGCATTTACGAATCCATCGTGAAGGGGGACAACACCCTGGAAGCCGGCACTCCGGAATCCTTCAACGTTCTGATGAAGGAAATGCAGTCCCTGGGCCTGAACGTACGCCCCGGCAGCAAGGATGAACAACCTTCCCTGCAGCTCGGCGGTACGGACCTCGCCCCGGTGGACGGCATGACGGAAGGCTTTGACAGCGACGACATGGCCGGACTGGCGGATGTCGATTTCTCCGACCTTAAATTCTAACATCCATCGCATTCCCCTTCCGCCCCGCACGGTGCGGGAGGGGGCATCAACCCTTCTTAAGATTTTTAACATATGTCTGATACCCCTACCATTCGGGAAATGCACGGTCTGAGCGACAAGCCCAAGACCTTTGACCAGGTAGCCATCACCGTGGCTGATCCGGATACCATCCGCAGCTGGTCCCATGGCGAAGTAGTCAACCCGGAAACCATCAATTACCGCACGTTCAAGCCGGAAAAAGGTGGCTTGTTCTGCGAACGCATTTTCGGCCCCACCCGCGACATGGAATGCGCCTGCGGCAAGTACAAGCGCATCAAGCACAAGGGCATCACCTGCGACCGCTGCGGCGTGGAAGTGACCAACGCCCGCGTGCGCCGCGAACGCATGGGCCACATTGAACTGGCCGTTCCGGTGTCCCACATCTGGTTTTACAAGTGCATGCCCAGCCGCATCGGCCTCATGCTCGACCTGACGGCGCGCCATCTGGAACGCGTGATCTACTACGAAGATTACATCGTGGTGGACCCCGGCAACACTCCCCTGGAAAAGGGCGCCATTCTGACGGAAGAGGAATTCCGCAATGCGGAAGACGAATACGGCTATGACAGCTTTGAAGCCGGCATGGGCGCGGAAGCCATCCAGAAGATGCTTGCCTCCATTGACCTGCCCTCCCTCGTGGCCGATCTCCAGGAACAGCTGGACAACACCAACTCCAAGCAGAACAAGCGCAAGATCGCCAAGCGCCTGAAGCTGGCCCAGGGCTTCCTTCAGTCCAACACGCGCCCGGAATGGATGATCCTGAACGTGCTGCCTGTCATCCCTCCGGATTTGCGACCGCTGGTTCCGCTGGAAGGCGGCCGCTTCGCCACGTCCGACCTGAACGACCTGTACCGCCGCGTCATCAACCGCAACAACCGCTTGAAGACCCTCCTGAGCCTGAAAACTCCGGAAGTCATCATCCGCAATGAAAAGCGCATGCTCCAGGAAGCCGTGGACGCCCTGTTCGACAACGGCCGCCACGGCCGCGCCGTTACGGGAGCCGGCAACCGCCCCCTCAAGTCCCTTTCCGACATGCTGAAGGGCAAGGGAGGCCGTTTCCGCCAGAACCTGCTGGGCAAGCGCGTGGACTATTCCGGCCGTTCCGTGATCGTGATCGGCCCGGAACTGAAGCTCAACCAGTGCGGCCTTCCCAAGAAGATGGCGCTCATCCTGTTTGAACCCTTCATCATCCACCGCCTCAAGGAGCTGGGCTATGTGCACACCGTGCGCTCCGCCAAGAAGCTGATTGACCGCAAGACGCCGGAAGTGTGGGACATCCTGGAAGAAGTTACCAAGGGCCACCCCGTCATGCTCAACCGTGCGCCCACGCTGCACCGCCTTTCCATCCAGGCATTTGAACCGGTCCTGATTGAAGGTTCCGCCATCCGCCTGCACCCGCTCGTCTGTAACGCGTACAACGCGGACTTCGACGGCGACCAGATGGCCGTGCACGTGCCGCTTTCCGTGGAAGCCCAGATGGAAGCCCGCCAACTCATGCTGGCGCCCAACAACATCTTCTCCCCGGCATCCGGCAAGCCCATCGCCACGCCTACGCAGGACATCATTCTTGGCGCGTACTTCCTGACGCACACCCGTGCCGCGGAAGTGCAGAATTACCAGGACAACCACCAGCACCTGCCCCTTTTCGAATCCATCGATGAAGTGGAATACGCCATTGCCGCCCGCAAGATCGGCTACCATGACTGGATTCGCCTCCACAACCCGGACTACGGCAAGAAGCCGTCCGAAGTGGTGTACGGAGACGTAACCAAGAAGGTGATCGTGACTACGGCCGGACGCGTGCGCTTCAATGAAATCTGGCCCCGCGAACTCGGCTACATCAACCGCAACGTGGGCAAGAAGCAGATGGGCGACATCATCTGGCGCTGCTACCAGACGGTGGGCAAGGAACGTACCGTGCAGACCCTGGACGCCCTGAAGAACCTGGGCTTCAAGGAAGCTACCCGTTCCGGCTGCTCCATCGGCATTGTGGACATGGTCGTTCCGTCCCAGAAGAAGACGGAAATCGAAAAGGCCTACGCAGAGCTGGACAAGGTCACCAAGCAGTACAAGAACGGTATCATCACGGACGGCGAACGCTATCAGAAGGTGGTGGATATCTGGACCCAGACTACGGACGTGATCCAGGCGGCCCTGTACCGCAAGCTGGAACACAACGAAGGTTCCAAGATGGCCAGCCCGCTCTTCATGATGGTGGATTCCGGAGCCCGAGGCAACAAAGCGCAGATCAAGCAGCTCTCCGGCATGCGCGGTTTGATGGCCAAGCCCAGCGGCGAAATTATCGAACGCCCCATCACGGCCAACTTCCGTGAAGGCCTCTCCGTGCTGGAATATTTCATTTCCACCCACGGCGCCCGCAAGGGCCTGGCGGACACCGCCTTGAAGACGGCGGACTCCGGCTACATGACCCGCAAGCTCGTGGACGTGGCCCAGGACGTCATCGTTTACGCGGACGACTGCGGTACGAATAACGGCATCACCGTTCACGCCATCTATGACGGCGATGAAGAGGTGGCCTCCCTTTCGTCCCGCATTTACGGCCGCGTTTCCTGCGAGCGTATCGTCGATCCCGTCAGCGGCGAGATCATCGTGGACATCAACGACCTCATCAACGAGAAGCAGGCGGAACAGCTGGAAAAGATCGGCATTGAACAGCTGAAGATCCGTTCCGTGCTGACCTGCGAACTCAAGAAGGGCTGCTGCGCCAAGTGCTACGGCCTGAACCTGGCTACCGGCCAGGAAGTGAAGATCGGTGAAGCGGTCGGCATCATCGCCGCCCAGTCCATCGGCGAGCCCGGCACCCAGCTGACCATGCGTACGTTCCACGTGGGCGGCACGGCCACTACGGCGTTCAAGCAGCCTATCGTGAAGGCGAAGAACGACGGCCGCGTGATCTACACGGAAGACCTCCGCACGGTGGAAAACGTGGACGGCAACTTCGTGGTTCTGAACAAGAACTGCTCCGTTCGCATTGAAAACGAACAGGGCCGCGAGCTGGAATCCTACCAGCCCGTCATCGGCACCATCCTGTACGTTCCCAACGGCGGCTCCATCAAGAAGGATGAAACCCTCGCCACATGGGACCCGTACAACGTGCCCGTGATCGCTGAAAAGGGCGGGATGGTCGAGTTCAAGGACATGATCGTGGGGATCACCGTTTCCAAGGAAACGGACCGTGAAACCGGTACGTCCACCCTCGTCGTGATGGAACACAAGCAGGAACTCCACCCGCAGGTGGTCATCCGCGACGTCAAGACCCGCGAGGTTCTGGCCCACCACGCCATTCCCGCCGGGGCCAACCTGACCGTGAAGGACGGAGAGACCATTTCCGCCGGCACCATGGTGGCCAAGACGCCCCGCAAGGTGGCCAAGACGAAGGACATCACCGGCGGTCTTCCCCGCGTGGCGGAACTGTTTGAAGCCCGCAAGCCCAAGGACGCCTGCACCATCGCACGCGTGGAAGGCATTGTGCGCCTCAGCAGCAAGAACACCTCCCGCGGCAAGAAGGTCATCACCATTGAAACGCCCACGGGCGAACTGGTGGACCATCTGGTGCCGATGAACAAGCACGTGATCGTTCACGAAGACGACCACGTCCACATGGGCGACCAGCTTACGGAAGGCCCCGTTTCTCCGGAAGAAATTCTGGATGTCTGCGGCAAGGAACGCCTCCAGGAGCACCTCGTCAACGAAGTGCAGGAAGTGTACCGCCTCCAGGGTGTGGAGATCAACGACAAGCACGTGGAAATCATCGTGCGGCAGATGCTGCGCAAGGTTGTCATCACGGAACCCGGCAACACCGAGTTCCTGTGGGGCGACCAGGTGGACAAGACCACCTTTGACCGCATCAACGAACAGACGATCGCCCAGGGTGGCCAGCCGGCCGCCGCCAAGCCCGTTCTGCTCGGCATCACGAAGGCCTCCCTGGAAACGGAATCCTTTATCTCCGCCGCGTCCTTCCAGGACACCACGCGCGTTCTGACCGAAGCTTCCACCCTCGGCAAGACCGACACACTGGAAGGGTTCAAGGAAAACGTCATCATGGGCCACCTCATTCCCGCCGGTACCGGGTTCTCCCGCTACAGCAAGATTGAAGTGGATCCCGCGGAAGGAGCTGAAGAAATCGTGCTCGCCGGCGAAGATGATGAAATGGACTCCATTGAAGAAGTCCTGAACGATACCATCAACTTCGACAACGAACGCTAGTCCGTTCCCAAGTCATATTCCAGGGCCGCTTCCCTGCGGGAAGCGGCCTTTTTGCTGCCTTGAGATATCTTACAATCAAGGCATTTTTTCCAAAGACGGATTGCTAATCCGGCGTCAAGAAAATATTTTAAAACTTTGATCCTTGCTGTAAAAAAGCATGTTTGAAAAATCCGGGAACATTGTTCCAGGTCAGGGCATGTCCACGATAACTGTAACACATTGAATTGATTGAACCTGCTTATAGTCTCATGTGAATCCGAGCGGGTTAGCAATCCGGCATATTGAGGCTACAGCTATGAAGAAAATATTATATACCATCTGTTTGGGCCTGGTCTCTCTGGGAGCCTCCGTTTCCGCCGCAACCATTGAGCTGATGCCGGAAATCACCGCCATCACCGGCCAGAGCTACGATTCCGCAGGACGCCTTGCCAATAACACGATCAAAGCCGCCGACGTCAAGGGATGGCTGGGACGCGCCGGACGCGCGGACGGATGGTACACCACCACCGGAAACGGAAGCATGAGCTGGGGCAAAGCTTCCGTCAATACAGCCAACCAGACTATCAGCCTTCCCAACATGCCCGGCACGATCGGGGTTTGCGCCGGCCTGAAAATGACCATTGAAAACATCCAGGCTTATTCCGGACTCACTTTCAGCTTCAGCCTGACTCCTCCCGGAACGGGCCCCACGTACACCTATTCCGTCTGGTATGAAACCATGAACGGAGACCTGCTGGAACTCTGCAGGGGAAGCAGGGGCAACAACGCCTCACAGTGGAACGTTTCTTACGATGTGACCGACGAACAGCTTGCGGCCATGAAGGCAAACGGCAACGGCAAGGTTTACACTGTCATCGGAAGTTCGGGCGGCAGCGACAACTACAGCGGAACCATCCGCGATATTTCCCTGGAAGGAACGCTGGCCGTTCCGGAACCCGCTGCGGCATCCCTGAGCCTTCTGGGTCTGGCCGCCCTGATGCTTCGCCGCCGCAGGAATTGAACCGGCTCTTTCATTTTTCTTATATATGGAAGGCTGTCCCGTAAACGGGGCGGCCTTCTTTTTTCGTGCATAAGCTCCCCTCTGCCGTTAGCATGCCTCCATGCCCCCTTTGGATTACAAGAAACAGGCCAGGCGCCTTTACCTTCCCTCTGCCGTTCCCGCCGTGGTGGACGTGCCGGAAATGCAGTTTTTCATGGTGGACGGCACGGGCGATCCCAATGCTCCGGACGGAGAGTATTCACACGCCCTGGAATTATTGTACACCCTTTCCTACGCCGTCCGGATGGGAGGGAAAAAAGGAGCTTTCCCGGCTCCGGATTATCTGGAATACGTCGTCCTTCCCTTGGAAGGGCTCTGGTGGAATTCGGGGCAAAACCCTTCCGCAGATAAAAATACGTTCCGCTGGACTTCCATGATACGCCAGCCCGGCTTCATCACTGCGGAGGCATTTGAGTACGCACGCAGTAACGCCATGAAGAAAAAGCCCCATTTGAACGTGGAAATAGCGCGCATGGCCTCCTTTGCGGAAGGGCTCTGCGTACAATGCCTGCACACGGGTTCCTATGACGATGAACCAGCCACTCTGGCCCGCATGCATGTTTTCATGGAACAGTCGGGGCTGCGCCCGGATACATCAGGTGTGCGGGCACATCATGAGATTTATCTCTCGGACCCCCGGAAGACGCCTGCGGAACGGTTGAAAACCGTATTGCGCCTTCCGGTGCTGAAAGCGTAATGCCACGCTTCCCGCTTCCTATTCGTTGTCGATGAAGTAGGCCTGCAGGATGCAGATGATATGCAGGACAATGGGAACCAGGGCAAAGACGAACCAGTACAGCAGGCCGTAAGCCGCGCCCACCACCAGGAACCAGACAATGGCCTGGACGAAGTGGCCCTTGTACAATTGCCCCAGGCCGGGGACGAACAAACTTAAAACAGCTGCCAGGAATGATTTCATATGCTTAAAAAATAGAATTGATCCGGACGGCCTCTTCTGCACGCCCCTCACGCATTGAGAGCCGCTGTTCCGGCTTCCTGTTCAATATCACCGGACGCGCGCTGTCATGAATGACGGATTTCCTCCCCCGTACTGGAACGGGCATTCACGCCGCAGCCGGTGAAAACCGTGCAGCGGTCATGCTCCGGTCTTGACCGGGAGGAAGGCTGTGTTACCCTCGCCGCGCACAGGGCACTCACGTTAGAAGAGTAAGGAAGCATCATGTCCATTGAATTGACTCGCAATTTCTCCATCATCGCACACATCGACCACGGAAAGACCACCCTTTCCGACCGGTTGCTGGAAAAGACGAATACCATTTCCGACCGGGAAAAGCAGGACCAGCTTCTGGACGCCATGGACCTTGAACGGGAGAAGGGCATCACGATCAAATCCCACCCCGTCACCATCTTTTACAAGGCCAAGAACGGAAAAACCTACAAGCTCAACCTGCTGGACACTCCCGGCCACGTAGATTTTTCCTATGAGGTGTCCCGTTCCCTGGCCGCCTGCGAAGGGGCCCTGCTCATCGTGGACGCGGCCCAGGGCGTGGAAGCCCAGACGCTGGCCAACATGCACCTGGCCATGGATCTGAACCTGGCCATCATTCCGGTCATCAACAAGATCGACCTGCCGAGCGCCAACCTTCCCAATGTGTATCGCCAGCTGGAAGACATCGTTTGCATCCCCCATGAGGAAGCCATTCACGCCTCCGCCAAGATGGGAATCGGTATTGATGAAATCCTGGAGGCCGTCGTGGAACGGGTACCGGCGCCCAAAACGGAGGAAGACGGACTCCTGCGCGCCCTGGTGTTCGACTCCGTCTATGACGCCTACCGCGGCGTAGTGTCCTACGTGCGTGTCATCTCCGGCAGCGTGCAGCGGGGCATGAAGGTAAAGCTTTTCGCCACGGATGAAGTGTATGAGGTCAAGGAAGTGGGAATTTTCACGCCCAAAATGACAAAAACGGATACGCTGGAAGCCGGGGACGTGGGCTACATTATCGCGAACATGAAGTCCGCTTCCGACGTCAAGATCGGGGATACCTACACGGACTGCATGCGCCCGTGCCCCGAGCCTCTGCCCGGCTTCAAGGAAATCCGCCCCATGGTCTTTTCCGGCATTTACCCGGTTGATTCCTCTGATTTTGAAGCGCTGAAGGCCGCCATGGCCAAGCTCCAGATCAATGACGCTGCCTTTTCCTTCCAGGCGGAATCTTCCGTGGCCCTCGGCTTCGGCTTCCGCTGCGGCTTCCTGGGCCTGCTCCACATGGAAATCATCCAGGAACGCCTGCGCCGGGAATTCAACATGGATATTATTTCCACATATCCTTCCGTGATCTATGAAGTCACCAAGACCAGCGGCGAGGAAATGCAGGTGGACAACCCCAGCCTGCTTCCGGAACCCCAGGAAATCCAGGAGATACGGGAACCCATCGTCAAGGTGTTTATCATGCTTCCCGGCGAATACATTGGAGACATCATGCAGCTTGTTCTGGAGAAACGCGGCAGTGTGGACAATACGGAGACCATTGACGATACACGCGTCATGCTCACCTGCACCGTGCCGCTGGCGGAAATCCTGGTGGATTTCAACGACAAGCTCAAGTCCATGACCCGCGGCTACGGCTCCATGGATTATGAATACTCCGGCTACCAGGCCGCCAAGCTGATCAAGATGGACATGCTCATCGCCGGAGAGCCGGTGGACGCCTTCTCCATGATCGTTCACCAGGACAAGGCGGCCTCCCGCGGCCGGGAACTGGCGGAACGGCTGAAAAACGTCATTCCCCGCCAGCTTTTCACCGTCGCCATCCAGGCCTGCATCGGCGGCAAGATCATCGCCCGTGAAAGCATCTCTCCCATGCGCAAGGACGTTACCGCCAAATGTTACGGCGGTGACGTGACCCGCAAGCGCAAGCTTCTGGAAAAGCAGAAGGAAGGGAAAAAGCGCATGAAGGCCATCGGGAAAATCAATATCCCGCAGGAAGCTTTCATCAAGGTGCTGAAAACTGGGGACTAACTTGATTCCGGCTCCTGCTCTGTTTTTCCATTCCTGCGGTTCCAAATCATCCTGCCGTACAGGAAGCATGTCTTCTTGCAGATTTCATTTAAAAATCTTGATTTTATGAAAATTCAAGATAATATTCATGAAATAATAATTGAAATAAAAAATATTGATTTTTCTATTGTTTAATACCTTTTAAGAAAATTAGAGTTTTATCATAAGGCCAGATAAAAATGAAATTCATCTTTCCGTCAAGATTATTCATCATCTCGTTTTGCCTGTTATCTGGCCTCCATCATTTCGCCTTTGATGAAGAAGAAAAAGCCAAGTTGGAAATTGAATCGGAGCCGGATGAATTTTCCGCAGACTTGTGCATTGCCGAGGCCCAGGGAAAGCCTATCTCTGACGAAGAAAAAGAAAGGGAGCGAAAAAGGCCCCGCTTTGGGGCTGGTGAATTGGTAAAGTTAAGATTGTCAGGAAAGGAAGCATTAATTGAAGATCCCAAAAAACTGGTATGGAGAATTGAACCGAGAAAAGAGACAACTGGGCTCAAATAGAGGTAGACGATGGAAATAATCCCAGTTTATGGGTTCCTGTTGTTTTGACTATTAACAAAGACCTCGTTTTCGACACTTCTGAAGCACAGGATCCCGAAAAGGAAATAGGAGATACAGCTTTGCAAACGGAAGGAGAATTCAATGTGCAAGTCCTACAAGGAGAAGAAATTATAGCAAAAAAAACCTTCACTGCCGTTCTTCCCTCCAAAATTACTGCTGAACATGAAGGGCGTCCGGTTTCCGGTAAAGATGGAGAATACGGGGAAGGATTTCCGCAAGATGGAGATTGGGAGCCTGCCGGAGCATCCTCCGTTCTTAACCTGACTTTCATCCTACGGATGTCAGCTTCTGCAACCTCGCAAAAATTGAGGTGGACCATGGCTTCAAAAAATATGATGACAATGGCCAAGAGGTTGAATTTCATAAGATTCAGCCATCATTGATTGAAGTGCACCGGCCTACTCCATTTGCAACGCTCATCACAAAACAAAATGGAGGCAGGGATCATATAGGAGCACGCAAAAGCTTGGGCAAATTCATGAATCTGACGTTGCCTCTTCCCGTTGGTTGGACATGGTTGTGCGGTTTTTATACTGCCCTGGAGAATGCCGGCCATGAGGAGATCCGTTCCCGCATAGGAATTTACGAGCAAAGAATAGATTTTCTTCAACACAAACCGGGAGACGTCAAAACAATCGAAACCATTTTAAGCAAATTCGGTTGTAAAGTAAGCCGCGTTACAGGAGGAAACCATAGCTTCACAAAAGAAAAACAAGAGCCGTGAAATCTATCACTTATTGCATGCTTGCCCTGATACTTTCGCTTGCGACCGGCAGAGGAGAACCCGTCCAGTTGGCCAGGACAATTCCCATTCCATGGAACAAGGAGATTTTGAAAGATACGGAAACTGCATCCTCCCAATTAAAAAGTCTGCTTGAGGAATGGCGGCTGGAAGAATTTTATGTTTTGGCTAAAAAGAAACTGCATGATTCCCGCCAAGAACTGAAAGAAACAAACCGGTTTTCCGAGAAAGGCTATCTGGACAGACTCTGGATGCTATATTACATCACGGCAGTGCCTCTACTCACCGTGGATTATTCTCCAGATGTTCCTCATCCCCGGTTTAATAAAGACGACTATGTTTTAAAACGTGCCGCTCTCATGCAAATCGCGTTCGAGCTGATTTCCGACGAAGACTACCTCAGGTACGAACGACAGCATCACAAGGAATTAGTGTATTTATTCTCTTCCTATTCTGCAGGTCTATTAAAAAGAGTAAGGGAAAGCTACGACCCGGACCTGGGAGAAAAATTGAAAAAAATGAAATTCCAACCGCGCAAAGACGACCCTGCGGAAATAAGCAAACGCAATTATCTCTTTTTTATCAACAAACAAATTCTCAGGGATAACAGAAACAGTACCATTCCCAGTTACATCAACATGATGGAAGAGCTTTTAATGGGGCGCCTGTGGAGTTATTTTCACGGTCAGCCGCGGGAGGTGGAAAAGTATATCAAACTGGCAGGTTACCAGAGTGAAGAAGAGATTGACGAACTTATCTTCAGAACATTGGCAAGAACTCCAAAAACGGAATTCCTGTATCAAGGCGCCCGTGGGAAAAGATATGAAAGGAAGATACGTTCCGGAAAGGAGAGCAGCGTGAACGACCGGCATCTGCATTCAATTGACAGAGCTTTGAAAGCACAGAAAGCCAAAGCCGGACAATAAAAGCGGCTGACAAACGCCCCGGAACGCCAGAAGGTCGCCCGGGTAATTCCCGGATTGCATCTCCTTTCCCGTTATGTTATCAGATCGGGCATGAGTTTGTTCAGGCCCTTCATGCTCATAACGGCATCCCTCCTCCTGGCCTCCTGCGCGGGAACATCTCCGGATGCAAACAAGCCGAAAGTCCGGAAAAGCCTTTCCGAACAGTTGCAGGACAATCTGGCCGCATCCATCGCCAACGTTCCCCCTTCGCTCATGGGAAACGGCCCCGGAACGCAGCAGGCCACCCAGTTGACCGCCTCCACCCAGGAGGAAATGCTGGCAAGTGCGGACAGCGGCGCCGTGTTTTTCACGGACCCCTACAATTCAGACGCATCCATTCCCGGCCTGGATGAAGCCTTCACGCGGAAGAAGGAAAACCAGCGGTGGATACAAAGTTATTCGTCCGCCCTCCGGGAGGCCCAGAGAACCGGCTATCCCATCCTGATCTGGTTCCACCATTCCAAGGGAAGCCCCCCCAGCAGGAAACTGGCTGCGGACCTGCTCCACACGCGGGAGTTCGAGGAATGGGCCAAGGAAAATATTATCCGCGTCTGCTATGACCAGGCGGAAGAATTTGAAAGCGAGCCGAACGCCAAAAAGCGCAAGCGGATGAAGGATTATGTCAGCAAGGCCCCTTCCCTGTTCGGAGTCAGGGGGACGCCCGTCCTGCTGATCATGTCTCCGGACGGCACCAAGGTGGATACCCTCCGCGGTTATTACAACGGTCAAAGCCGCCTTTATTTCGACCAGATCAAGAACAGCGTCAAACTGGCGAACCAGCAGTATGAAAAATTCAAAGAAACCCTGATCCCCAAAGGCTACAGGACCTGGACCGGGGCAAACGGCAATACCCTGTTCGCCAAACTTTCCCGCTATTCGGAGAAGGATCAGGCCATCTGGCTTCAGGAATTCGACGGCCACCAGAATAAAACCTCCCTGAGAAGCCTTAGCGAAGAAGACAGGAAATGGGTTCTGGATCAAAAGGCGGCGCGGAAGGCTTCCGCACCCGCGACCGGAAGGCTCTAGTTTCTTTCATTCCCTCTTTTCCCAATTGAAATTTTCTCCGGAAGAGTTTCTCCATCCGGCTACTGGCTCCGGCCAATCAAACACATAGCCGGATATCGCTTCAGACTGGCCATGTCATTACAGCGTCCCTCTGGTCTGCTTTTTACCTTGCAAGAGAGAAGGGGAGTGCTAGTGTATTTCAAATGTCTCCATTTCATGGAGGACCGCGCGCCGGGAAATTCTCCGCACTGCCTCTTTCCTGGTATTTTTTCACTATATTGTCATATCCCATGCACCAATATCTAACGAACGGCCTGCTGCTGGCGGCCTGCTCCGCCTCCCTGGCATTCAGCGCCCAGACCAAGGAGGAAGACCAACGGCCCAATATTCTGGTCATTGTCACGGACGATCATTCCTACCAGACCCTGGGCACCTGTGAAAAAGATTCTCCCATGCCCTACCCGAATTTCCGCAAGCTGGCGGACGAAGGCATGGTGTTCGACCGCAGCTACTGCGCCAACTCCCTTTGCGGACCGTCCCGCGCCTGCATTTACACGGGCCGCCATTCCCACATGAACGGCTACCTGTTCAATGAACACGCCGCTCCTTTCGACGGTTCCCAGCCCACCTTTCCCAAAATGCTTCAGAAGGCCGGATACCAGACGGCCATTGTAGGCAAATGGCACCTGGAAGCCATTCCGCCGAATGCCAGGGGAGACATGTCCAAATATGAGTCCAATCCCACCGGATTCGACTACTGGGAAATTTTCCCCGGCCAGGGCAACTATTTCAACCCGGATTTCATCACGCCCGGCAAGGACGGCAAACGCGTGGTGAAGACGGAACCCGGCTATGCCACGGAGCTGGTCACGCAAAAGAGCCTCAAGTGGCTGGACCAGCGTGACAAGACGAAGCCCTTCATGCTTGTCGTGGGCCACAAGGCTCCCCACCGTTGCTGGTGCCCTTCCATCCAGAATCTGGGACGCGCCAAGCAGTATGCGGACCTTGCCGATCCGCCCGCCAATCTGGAAGACGACTTTGCCAACCGTCCGGAATTCCTGAAAATGACGGAACAGACGCTGCTCAACCATTTCAATGTCTGGTCCGACGAACACCTGATCAAGGAAGTGGTTCCGGAAGACATCCAGAAGATGCTGTCGTGCCCTGAATCCAAGACCCTGCACACCAAGTACGACTGGGAAATGCCGGAATGGGTGCGCATGGACCCGCAGCAGAAGGAAGCCTGGTATAATTACCACAAGGCTCGCACCCTCCAGCTTGTGAAAGACATCCGCAGCGGCAAGATCAAGACCAAGAATGATATCCTGCTCCGCCGCTGGCGCCATTACATGGAAGATTACCTGGGCACCGTGCTTTCCGTGGATGAAAGCATCGGGGAAATCATGGATTACCTGAAGAAGAACGGCCTGGAGAAAAACACCATCGTCCTCTATTGCGGGGACCAGGGTTTCTACATGGGAGAACACGGCCTGTACGACAAGCGCTGGATTTTCGAGGAATCTTTCCGGATGCCCCTCATCATGAAGTGGCCGGGGCACATCAAGCCCGGCGTGCGTTCCAACGCCATGGTGCAGGAACTGGACTACGCCCCCACTTTCTGTGAAGTGGCCGGAGCCGCCACCCCGGAAAACATGTCCACCTTCCAGGGGCGCAGCCTCACGCCGCTGTTCAAGACGGGAGAACACCCGGACTTCAAGGACCGTCCGCTGTATTACGCCTTCTATGAAAATCCCGGGGAACACAACGCTCCGCGCCACGACGGCCTCCGTACGGAACGCTATACTCTTTCCTACCTCTGGACCAGCGACGAATGGATGCTTTTCGACAACCACAAGGACCCCGCCCAGATGATGGACGTTCACGCCAAGCCGGAGTATGCGGAAACCATGAAGGAACTCAAAAAACTGTATCGGCAGCTCCGCAAGGATTGCCAGGTTCCGGAAGGTTTTCCCGGCGCCACGGGCAAGCTCTCCGTCACCCCCAGATGGGACTGCGGGACCGGCAAGAATTGAAAAGCCTCCGCACTCCATTGTTCCGCATCTGAAAAAGGCCGCATGGCGGCGCCCAATTTTTACAACAACTAAAATCAAACCAAACAAGACCTGACACCAGTCACTATATATGAAAGCATTCCTATTTGCGGCAGCGTTCCTCTGCTCCCTTTGCTGGGCAGGGACCAACCCCTATAACATCATTCCGGAGCCCGTCAAGGTGACGACCGCCTCCGGCACTACCAAGAACCTCAAAATCCTGAACGAACAGAAAGTTTCGGGGCTTGGCAGTGAAGGCTACACCATGAAGCTTACGCCCGGCGGCGTGGAGCTGCGCTACACCACGCCCAATGGAAAAGCCATGGCCATGGCAACCCTCCTCCAGCTTCAGGACCAGCTCTCGGATACTCCGTCCGGGTTGCCTTGCGGCAGCATCCAGGATGCGCCGGACTTCGGCTGGCGCGGCATGATGGTGGATGTGGGCCGCTATCACTACCCGATGAAGGAACTCTACAATTTTGTGGACGCCATGCACTACTACAAGTACAACGTCCTGCACCTGCACCTGACGGAAGACCAGGGCTGGCGCCTGCCCGTTCCGGGCTACGACAAGCTCCGTACCATCGGGGCCGTCCGCCCCTCCGCCCCGCCCAACCAGGGGAACGCCCTGCTGGCCAATGAAGGCATGTACACCAAGAAGGAGCTCCAGGATCTGGTGGCCTACTGCAATGCACGCGGCATCCAGGTACTGCCGGAAGTGGAAATGCCCGGCCATAATATGGCACTGGCGGCCTCCTACCCGGAATTCTGCTGCAATACCAAGCGCGCCCAGGTATGGACGCACGGCGGCGTTTCCTCCAAGCTGATTTGCCCCCAGAAACCTGGAACCAAAAAGTTCATCAAGGACACGTTTGACACGGTCAAACAAATCTTCCCCTTTGACTATGTGCACATCGGCGGGGACGAATGCCCCATGGGCGACTGGAAGAAGTGCCCGGACTGCCAGGCGGCACGCGCCAAGAAGGGCCAGGGAGACGATGTGGAAGCCCAGATGAGCGATTTCACGAAGAACCTGGGCGCCCTTCTGGCCAAAAACAAGAAAAAGCCCATCCTGTGGTATGACATCAACAAGGGTTACTACCACAAGGGAGAAACCGTCATGTCCTGGCTGCCGGGAGAATTTCCCCGGTGCATCGACAAGACGAAGGAACAGGGAATCGACCTGATCGTCACTCCCCAGTACAAGTATTACCTGGCTCGCACCCAGATGAAGTTCCCGAAGGACGACGTCCGCGCCAGGCCCGGCGGCGGCCCCATCCTGCTCAAGGACTGCTACAATTTCGATCCCCGCAACGGACGGGACAAAAACGACGTCAAGCACATCAAGGGCATCAACCTGTGCATGTGGGCGGAATGGATTCCTTCCGGGGAACTGCTGATGTACATGACCTATCCGCGGGCCATGGCCGTCTCTGAAACCGCCTGGGGCAACCACAAGAACCGCCCCAGCCTGGAAGACTTCGAGAAGAAGATGGAAACCCACAAGAAGCACTTCCAGAAGCGTTTCGGCTATACGCTGGAACGCACGGTCGAGAACAAGCCCTACCGTGAAAAGTTCATCACCCAGGAGCAGATCGACCGCATTAACGAGAACTACAAGAAGGGTCAGCAGAACGCGGACAAGTAGTTTTTCCACCCTTTCAGAGCCATTCGATTCATTCAGGACGGGGACACGGGCAACCGCATGTCCCCGTTCTTTTTTTCCCGCTTGACCGGACGCGGCTCTTCCCTTCTAATCGTCCCGCCATGTTACACCTTTACGATACCCGCACCCGGAAGGCACAGGAGATTTCCCCAATGGACGGAAAAACGCTGCGCTTCTACTGCTGCGGTCCCACGGTGTATGCTCCCGCCCACATCGGCAATTTCCGCACCTTCATCATGCAGGATGTGTTCCGCCGCGTTGTGGAACTGGGAGGAACGGCCACCACACATGTCCGCAACCTGACGGACGTGGATGACAAAACCATCCGCGACTCCCGCAAGGCGGCCGTCACTCTGGCGGAATTCACCGCCACATGGGCGGACAAGTTCCACCGGGACTGCCAGGCCCTCAACTGCCTCCCCCCGCATGTGGAACCCTCCGCCGTCGCCCACATTCCGGAGCAGATAGAAATGGTGAAAGCCCTTGTGGAAAAAGGCCACGCCTACCCTTCCGAAGACGGGTCCGTGTATTTCAGGATTTCCTCTTTCCCGGAATACGGCAGTCTTTCCCATCTGGACAAGCGGGAACTGGACCTCGGCAAAACCGCCAACGCCCGTTCCAATGCAGACGAGTATGAAAAGGATTCCGTGGCGGATTTCGTGCTTTGGAAAAGCCGCCGGCCGGAAGACGGAGACAACTACTGGCCGTCCCCGTGGGGAGAAGGACGCCCTGGCTGGCACCTGGAATGCTCCGCAATGATCCATAAATACTTCGGCAATGATTTCGACCTTCATTCCGGCGGTGTGGACCTCGTCTTCCCCCATCATGAGAACGAAGTAGCCCAATCGCGCTGCGCCTGCGGAGGCGGCTTTGCGCGCCTGTGGTTCCATATTGCCCACCTGCTGGTGGACGGCGGCAAAATGTCCAAGTCCCTGGGCAACATGTACACGCTGGAAGATCTGGCGAAGCTGGGTCATAAAGCGGAAGCCGTACGCTACGTGCTGGCCGGCGGCTACTACCGGCGGCCGCTGAATTTCACTCTTTCCTCCCTGGAGGATGCAAAAGCCGCCCTGAACCGCATGGCCAAATTCGACGCACAACTCCGGACCGCCGCGGGAACGGACACCGTCCCTTCCTATGACGAGTTCCGCACGCTGCGTTCCGAACCTGGGATTTTCCAGCCTGCCTGGGACAGCCTGAACGACGACCTGAACACTCCGGAAGCCCTGGGTCACGTTTTCACCGCCATAAAAAAGGCGGACGTTTCCTCCCTGTCTCCGGAAGAAGCGCTTCATATGCGGCACGCGTTCCATTTCATCCTGAATGCCTTCGGCATCATCCTGCCGGAAGAGGAGAAGGAAGAAGCACCGGAGGAAGTGCGCACGCTGGCGGAACAGCGCTGGCAGGCCAAGCAGAACAGGGACTGGGCGGAAGCCGACCGTCTCCGGGCGGAAGTGACGGCCCGGGGCTGGACCATCAAGGACCGGAAGGACGGCTACGACATCGTCAGGAACTAAGACGGGATATTCCTGACAATTCTTTAAGCACCAATCATGAATCCGGGTAATACTTTTCCAGTATTGCCCGGATCTTTTTCGATCAGGACAAAAAGAAGCTGACCTGCACCCTTCCTTTCGTATTCATTACTTAATTGATTACTTCAATTAAAACACTTTAAACGGGTTTTCAGGCTCATAACCAAAAAACAAAACCGTTCTTTTTCGGAAAGGTTCTCTTTTTCTTAAATATTAAAATCACTTTCCATCAACGAATTTGTAATCCGGAGTCAACGACAATTTTTGATGCAAAGCGCTTTAAAAAAGTTGGAAAAAGCAAAATAAAAAACTTGTGAAACAGGAAGGGATTATGGGGATGAATATTCAATAACATTATCATCAATGTTTTATATGTTTTTTAAATTAAGTTGAAATCTTTTCCGGATTACAAATTCGCTTTGATCCGGCCATGCGCAAAAGCTTGGTGACTATATTTTTCTCCAGCGTCATGGTGGCTGCAACATTCCTGGCTTCCAACGCCGATGCCTCCACCCTACTTTATGGTCTGGATTTCAATGATTTAAATGAACAAAATTTAACCAATCTGGGGAGCGGAACAACCGCCATAGGCAGAACAAACGGATACATCAACTGGAGTGGAGACGATCTTCCCCTTGCCGATGGAGGCTATGCCCACCGGGTCAACGGCGGAACATTCAATATCAGCAGCAGCAGCGGCATTGACGGCATCAACCTTTCCACCGGGTTCAGCGTCGGTCTCCATCTGAAAAACGGCAACAATCCCGTCTGGCAGAATGCCCTTTCCATCACATTCGGCACCACAACCATCAGGGTGGAAATGACTTCTTCCAACCAGTGGGTGATTTACAACGGGGCCGACATAGGTATTCCGCAAGGAACTCTTCTCTTCCAGGCAGACCCCGGCAACTGGGATTACCTGGGTCTGACCTTCCAAGGCGACAAAATGAATGTGTACAAAAACGGCCAGTTGACTAATTCCATCACGACCGGTCTTTCAGATTCCACCCTCGTTACCGGCATCAGAGGCGGAGGCGAACATGCCGCTACTAATTCCCAGGTCTATATAGACAACGTGGCCGTTTATGACGGCGTGCTCAATGGCAACGATTTCGCCTACCTGAGCCAGCATGCCATGCCTGCCGAGCTGGTTCCGGAACCGGCCTCCGCTTCCCTGAGCCTGCTGGGGCTGGCTTCCCTGCTTATGCGCAGGAGGAGAAAATAGATTCCCGTCTTTGAAAATTTCAACGCCGTTTTCTCCCACGGGAAAACGGCTTTTTCTTTTCCGTCAATAAAGCACTCCCTGACGAATATTCCGGGATGACTGAAATATCAGTGCCCTTTCCAGAGCTCAGGAATATTTGTGGTTGATCATGCCCGCAAGGGCCTACAGAATGCGCCGAGCTTTTTCCGCCCCTTTTTCATGCCGCGCCGCCAAAAAACCCTTGGGCACATTGCCGCCCTGCTGACTATCCTGATCTGGGGCACAACCTTCGTCTCCACCAAAGTGCTGCTGCAGGACTTCACACCCGTTACAGTGCTCTTCACGCGCTTTGTTATCGGCTATGCCTTTCTCTGGTGCCTGAAACCTCGCTGGATGCCTTTCTCCGGCTGGAAAAAGGAATTCCTGTTTGCCGGGGCCGGTTTGACGGGAGTCACCCTGTATTTCCTGCTGGAAAACATCGCCCTGACGTACACGCTGGCTTCCAACGTGGGAATCATCGTGGCCGTGGTGCCGTTCTTCACAGCCCTCCTGGCCCACTTCCTGATCAAGGGGGAACGGTTCACGCCGCGATTCTTCCTAGGCTTTGTCGCCGCGTTTTCAGGCATTTTCCTCATCATGGCGAATGGGGCTTTCGTTCTGGAATTGAATCCGGCAGGCGACCTGCTGGCCCTGGGAGCAGCCTTTGTCTGGGCGGTTTATTCTATCCTGATGAAGAAAATCGGTGTCAACACGTCCAACATGGTAACCTGCACGCGCCGCATTTTCTTCTACGGCATCGTGATGATGGTGCCGGCTCTGTTCCTGCTGCCGGTGAACTTTGACTGGGATCTGTTCATCCGGCCCGTCAACGCCGCGAACCTGCTGTATCTGGGCTTCTTTGCCTCCGCCCTGTGCTTCCTGGCCTGGAGCCGGGTGGTGGAAGTGCTGGGAGCCGTCAAATCCAGCGTTTACATTTACATGGTCCCTGTCGTGGCCGTGATAGCTTCCGCTCTCATCCTGGGGGAAACCCTGACATGGATTTCCATAACGGGGATTCTTCTGACCCTTTGCGGCGTCATGATTTCCGAATACAGGAAAAAAGGCTGAATACAGCAAATCAGTAAGGCCCTTTCGAGAAAGACCGCTGAATTCATTTACATATTGATATATAGAAGAGAACAGCAGGGATTTTCTTTCCCCGGATTCTAAATCTGGAATCAACATTAAATGATGAGAAAAAGGAAATTCTGTAGGATAAACAGGAAGATAAGAAAAAATACCATGCAACTTCCTGTCCATGGTTAACGTCGGCGACTCTACTAGTCCGTCTGACGGAGTTACTCTGGTGACTGGCGGTTCTCCGAATAACATGACGTCTGTAGCAGGCGGCATTCACTCCACCCTGGCGACATGCACCGGAGATTTGACCTTTTCCTTTGATCTCAAGCTTACTTCCGCAGGAAACAACAACAAAAATCATGCCTTCAGTTTCTTCCTGATGAATGGGGGCGAAACCCTGCAATCCCTTACTTACAACAGTAAAACGGGAGACAATCTGCTTTCTGTTTCTAGTTCCATTTATGTTCAAATGACATTTACGGCGGAAGAGGTATCAGCAATGAGAGATGCCGGAATCGACCAGGACCTGGTATTTCTGGCTTCCACCGATAGCGTTACCGGCAGCAACCAGGGTGTGCTGATGAGCAACTTCCAATTGTCCGGAGAAGGCCTGGCTGTCCCGGAACCGGCCACCGCTTCCTCAGGTCTGGCCGGAATGGCTTTTCTGCTGATGCGCCGCCGCAAAAAATAAATTCATCTTATAAAAGCCTTTGTGAAAATCCGCTCCAGGCTTGGAGCGGATTTTCCATTCCCGGGGATTTCTCCACAGGAATCCGTGTTTGATAAAAACTGCCTCAGACGGTTTCCGCCTCAATGCGGGCTTCCGTCTCCTCAATTTCTTCGGAAAGTTCCGCCCATTGGGAGAAACAGGCTTCCAGCTGGCGGTCCGCCTGCTGGAAACGCATGGTCAATTCCATCACCGCATCCGTGTCCGCCGCTGTTTCCGGCTGTTCCAGACGGGTCGTAATGTCCGTTTTTTCCGTTTCAAGACGGCTTATTTCCGCTTCCAGGCCTTCCAGTTTTTCCTGGAGGGGACGAAGCAGGCGCGTCTTTTTCTGGCGGATTTCCGCCTCCATGCGCCTGCGTGCCTTCCGATCCCCTCCGCCGCCCTGCTCCGTTCCTCCGGCGGCGGCAGAACGCGCTGCAGCGCCCAGGGCCTGGTCGCGCTCCACCTTTTCCAAATAATCGGATACGTTGCCTATGTACAGGCGCGGCTTTTCCCCCGGCACGAATTCCAGCACCTTGGTAACAATGGGGTCCAGAAAGCTGCGGTTGTGGGAAACGATGCAGTAGGAACCCGGATATTCGGCCAGGGCTTTTTGAAGAACCTGCTGGGACTGAATGTCCAAATGGTTCGTCGGTTCGTCCAGAATCAGGAAATTGGCGGGATGCAGCAGCATGCAGACCAGGGCCACGCGGGAGCGTTCTCCACCGGACAGCACGCCCACGCTTTTATGCACGTCGTCCCCCCGGAACAGGAAACAGCCCAGCAGGTTCCGCACCATGGGGGCGGATTCCCGCGTTGCGGCCGCTTCCACGCATTCCAGCACCGTCTTGTCCGGGTTCAGATCGTCGGCGTGGGTCTGGGAAAAGAAGGCGATCCGGGTGTGGTGGCCCATCGTGACGCGGCCCGCAGTCGGTTCCTCTCCGCCGGAGACAAGGCGGGAAAAGGTGGACTTGCCCGCTCCGTTCACGCCCACGATGGCAATCCGGTCGCCCTTGACGATTTCAAAGTCGAAGTTGTCCAGAATGGAAATGGGGCCGTAATTTTTGGAAACCTTTTCCAGCTTGACGACGGAATGACCTCCCGCCGGGGGAGTGGGGAAGTGAAAGTCCATCACGGCATCGTCTTCCTCCACCTCAATCAGTTCCACTTTTTCCAACTGCTTGATGCGGGACTGCACCAGAGAAGCCTTCGTGGCCTTGTAGCGGAAGCGGTCGATGAATTCCTTCGTTTTGGCTATTTCCCGGTCCTGGGCCTTTTTCTGGCGCAGAAGGATTTCCTTCCTCAGCTCGCTTTCCTTCAGGAAGTAGGAAAAGTTCCCCGCATATTCCTCCGCACGGCCATGATAAAAGGCGATGGTCCGGGAAACCAGGGAATCCAGCAGGGCCACGTCATGGGAGATGATTACGATGGCTCCGCGGTAGGTGCGCAGGTATTGTTCCATCCATCGCTGGGACTGGATATCCAAATGGTTGGTGGGTTCGTCCAGCAGCAGCACTTCCGGCTCCCGGAGAAGAAGCTTCGCCAGCGCGATGCGCATTTGCCAGCCGCCGGAGAATTCCCCGCAGTCCCGGTCGAAATCCCGGTCCTTGAATCCGAGGCCGCGTAGAATGGATTCCGTCCGCGGCCGGAGACGGGCGGTGTCATGGGCGTGCAGCACGAGTTCCAGCTCCCCGATTTCATTGAGCACCTCGGAATAGGCGGCTGAACGGGGGTCCAGCCCGGCCATGTCCTGCGTCAGCGCATCAATACGCTGCTGAATGTCCATCAGGTCCGCAAAAGCCGACATGGCTTCGTCAACCAGTTTGCGCCCCCGGACGTGAATGCCCTCCTGCGGCAAATAACCCACCTGGCAGTGTTTGGAATGAATGATGGAACCGGAGTCCGGCTCATTGAGGCCGGCAATGCATTTCATCAGCGTGGACTTGCCCGCGCCGTTATGCCCCGCCAGGGCAATGCGCTCCCCGTCCTCAATCGTGAAGGAGAGATCGTTGAACAACACGCGCGCGCCATATTGCACGCGCAGATTTTGAACGGCCAGAACCATGTGCCGGAATCAATCATCGGGACAGGCGGCGCGGAAAACGTTCCAAGAACGTTTTCCGCGCCGCCTCCACCGTTTTTCCTTTTAATCCTTATTTGCCGAGGACCTTGTTCCATGCGGCGATGCGGTCGGCCTGCTCCGTGAACAGGTCGGCGGTGTCGTCTTCAATCGTGATGCGGGAAATAGTATCCCCCTGCTTGATGGAGTCCACCACGTCCTGGCCTTCCGTCACTTTGCCGAAGACGGTGTGCTTGCCGTTCAGCCAGTCGGTAGGCACATGAGTGATGAAGAACTGGGAGCCGTTGGTACCGGGACCCGCATTCGCCATGGAAAGTACGCCAGGGCCGTCATGCTTGAGGTCCGGGCGGCATTCGTCTTCAAAACGGTAGCCGGGACCTCCCATGCCCGTTCCGGTGGGATCGCCGCCCTGGATCATGAAATCCGGAATCACGCGATGGAATTTGAGGCCGTCGTAAAAGCCGCGGGAAGCCAGGTTCAGGAAGGAAGCCGCCGTCACGGGTGTCTTGGAAGCGAACACCGTCAGCTTGATGTCTCCCTTGGAAGTATGGATGGTAATATTCTTGTCGGTTGCCATGCACACATGTTAAACGCATGGAAAGGCATGGTAAAGGCTGTATTGCGTGCAAATAGAGGGCCTGTTTCTTATTGGTCCCTCGCAATTCCTTTTCACTTTCCCACGCTGGTGCGCAGGGATTTGTCTCGCGTTTACGCGCCTCTTTATGGTGCCGCCTCCGGTCCATGTTGCGGAAGATCATTTGCCGCATTTCATGGATGAAAAAAGAAATGGCGCAGGGACTGCGGCGGTCCCATCCTCACTCCGGAGAATACGTTAGTTCATCCGTCGGGAATGCCCGATTCCGAACGCAGCGTCCCGGAAATCCCCAAGGTTCCCGGCTTTCCTCCCTTCCTGCCCCCCCTTGTTTCAACCGTTCCATCATTAAAAGGAACCTGCCAGGTACTTCCGGAAAGAATTCTTTTTCATTTTTCATCTTCCTTTTCAGGAGGGTAACATACCCGCAATTTCCCCGGAACAGGCCGTTCCGGCCTGTCATGATAGCCGGCGATGACAGGAGGCATGATTGATTTTCCCTGTAAAAGGGATGAATTTGCATTATATGAGCGAAGAAATGGTAGAAGAATTCGTTACGGTTGAATCTATCTTTGTGCGCGGACGCAACTGCCTGGCGCTTAGGGCGAAGTTCTCACCCCTGTTTACGGACTACTATCTTCATCTCATGCAGTACGGCCTGCGCAATGAAGAGATTTACGACAGCCTGCTGAAAGAGCTGATGGCCTATTTTACGCTGTACATGGTTGCCCGCCCGTGGGCGGAACAGCATGCGTGGACGGTCAATTTGAATACTCCGGTCGTGGCCAACCTGTTTGTTTCCGGTTCATCCCTGACGGAATCCGTCGTGGGCCGGGTCTTCACGCAGGACGTGAAAGAACCGGAAGAGAATACGCTGTATTCCACCATGCTCTGCAAGGGTCAGGAGCCGCGTTATTCCGTCGTTCCCATTCCCGGTGCATCCCCTGCCCAGTGGGTGGAGGAATTTTACAAGCAGAGCGAACAGAGAACGGCGCGCTGCATCGAGCTGCCGGACGAATGCTATACGATGGTGACGGCCCAGCCGGACGCCGACGAGGAATGGCTCAATTCCCTCAACCAGGAAAAGATGGCCCACCTGGAAGAAAACGAAAATACGCGCGTGCTGGAAACCCGCCGCTTCCGTTTTTACTGCGGCTGTACCCTGGACCGCATACTCCCAACGCTCAAGGCGCTCCAGGAGAAGGAGAAAGATTTGTTCCAGGGGGAAAATGAACTGGAAATCACCTGCCCCAGATGCGCCGCCATCTACCGCGTGACGAGAGAAAATCTGGAAGATTGAGACATACACGATTTCTTTCTGACAATTAGCCTTTTCGGCAGCGAAATTCGTGCTTAAACTTTCCTCGTGCCGACTTGTCCGAAGTGTTTACATAATTTCCACCGCGGGGCGGAATCATTGTGCCCTCACTGCGGCTTTTCCCTGGAAAATCTGGACAAGAAATACGGCAGGGATTCCATCCCCTACCGCCGCGTGTGCGACAACGCGGGAGCGCTCCGTCAGCAGGACCGCGTGAAGCTGAACGCCCTGCTGGAAAAACTGGAACGCCGCATTCCCCCCGTTCTTCTTTCCGTCTATTTTCCCAATATTCTGGAGCCCTTTTCCCTGATTCCGCACAGCTTCTGGATGATGAACCACCTGACGGTGGATGAAGCCGGGTTCCCCAACCACCAGGGCCCCCTCGATCCTCAGTGGCTCCTGGTTCTGGTGCTGGATGTGCGGACGGATACGGCGTGCTTCATGTGGGGTTATGAACTGGACCCCTATGTGGAACCGGACCTGATCAACAAGTCCATCATGAAAGCCCGCATTCCCCTCCGGGAAAGCATGCTGCTGCACGCCGCGGGCTCCATCATGAAGGACGCCGTCCATCTGGTGGCCCGGAAGGCGCGTTCCAAAGTCAGGCATCCCATGAGGTACGGCCTTACGCCGCCACCTCCGCCGGAAAGGAAAGGAGGCGGTGCGGCATGAAAAAGCTCCTGCCCGCGGCCCTGTTCCTCATGGCGGTCCTGACGGCCCCCGCCCAGGAACTTCCCCTCCTGAAATGGTCTTCCAAAGACCAGCAGTCCCTGATGAAGGGGACATGGTGGGAAACCCACGCCCCCGTCCTTCCCCCCGTGGAGGCAGCCGTTTCCCCGGTTCCCTCCGCTCCGGAAACGCCTGCGGACGCGGATTCCCCCGCCGTGGACCCCATTCCGGAAGATTTCACGGATGTGAACGAATATTTCCTGCCGGAGTATATCCGGACCACGACAGGGCTGATAGATCCGCAAAAGCTGCTTGGAGAAGTGGAGAGGAACGACGTCATTGAACTTATCCGGCTCATCAAGGACCGCTACAACGTCAATCTGTTTGTCAGCATCTTCGCCGCCGGGCAGAAGGTCCCCCCCTCCGTCAACGCCCCCACCATCGCGCGCCAGATTTTCAAGGACAAGGAGCGCAACCTGCTGCTGCATTTCCATATGGGGGATATCAAAAGCGCCCAGATAGCCCTGGATCCCGACCTCAGCTCCCATCTGGGGGATACCGGACGGCGCGATTTGCTCTACCAGGTGAAGCAGGACGCATCCCGCTTCACCCATCCGCAGGACGAACTGGTCACAGCCATGATTTCCCTGGCCCGGAGAACGGAAGCCAACATGGCCGCCGTTCCCAAGCCCGCACTGCCCGCCCTGGAAGCGGACAATCCTGACAGCATCCCGGAAGCCAATATCACCATCCTGGAGACGGAGGAAGCCCCGGAATCCCACCTGCACATCCTGATGAAGGCCTGGATGTCTTTCGCCCTGGCGAATGTCGCGGGCATCATCCTGCATGTCTCCGCACTGGTTTCCCTGGTGGTTCTCTGGCTGGTCTGGAAAAACAAGCGGGTGGTGCGCCTGCTTCCGTCGGAACCGGATAAAAGGCTCGGTGCGCCGCACGGGGCCTCCCAGAGCCGCCCCGTCAATTACTGCATGCAGGAAGGCCGCCATCCCGACTCCATCGGCCGCAGGCAGATGCGGCAGCACATGCGCGACGTATCATGACGGCTGTCCCTCCATCCCCTGAAATCCGCGCCATTCTGAACAATGCCGGAGAACTGGAACTTGCCGCGGTCCATGCTCCGGACGGGGCCGTCATCCGCGTGGACCTTAATGCAGAGTCTCCCCGCATGCTGTGCACGCAAGGGCAGTACCTGGCTCCCATCCAGGCGCCTCCGGGGACGCGCATACGCTACCGTCTTTTTATCGGCAAAAAGGGTCTTGGGGAACCGGAAACCTTCGTCATGCCGGGCATTCCCGACGTTCCGCCCATTCCCTCCACGCTGATTCCGTGCACCCAGAACAGGGATTTCCTGATCTATGACTGGGCCGCGCGGCATGAAGCGGTCTGCCGCCTGGTGCGGAAGACGCAGCCGGAATTGCTCTTCATCGGAGATTCCATCACCCATTTCTGGGGAGGAAATCCCGTGGACGAGCCGCACCGCGATATCCTTCAAAAGTCCCCGGAAACCTGGGCCGCATGCACGGAAGGCATGAGGGCCGCCAATCTGGGCTTTGGCTACGACCGCGTGGAAAACGCCCTGTGGAGGCTCCGCCACGGCGAGCTGGACGGCGCTGCCTCAAATGCCGTATGCGTGGTGCTGATCGGTACGAACAATCTTGCGGAAAACACGGATGAAGAGATTCTGCTGGGCATCCGCGCCGTATGCGGGGAAATCAGGAACAGGCTCACCGGAGCTTTCATCATTCTCCAGGGTTTTTATCCGCGCAACAGCGTCCGGGAGGGAACGACGGAGCGCATTGCCGCCATCAATCTTCGGCTGAAGGCCCTGGCCTCGGAACAAGGCTTTGTTTATACGGAACCGGGGCGGCTGATGACGGATGAATCCGGCCGCGTTCCGGAGGAACTTTCCGCCGACGGGCTGCATCCATCCGCTCCAGGTTATGAACGGATAGCCTCCGTTCTCGCCCCTGTCATCCGCCGGGCGGCGGAAGAAAGAAAAAATGACGCGGCCAAGAAACCTTTCCTCCCCTCCGGGGTTTCTGTAATAGAACCCCCAATGGAACAATCACGATGAACGAACAGGACGATACAAAACTCTGGCAACTGCTGGGCCATGCCTCCCAGGCGGCTCCGGGGGATGATTTTGCCCGCAAGGTCATGATGCGTATTGCCGAAGAGGAACGCACCCAGCCCGTTCCCGTGGAATCCATCCGCAGCTTCAAGTGGAATTCCTTCCGCATCTGGGCCTCCTCCGCGGCGGCGCTGATAGCCGGGGTCATCGGCATTTCCGTACTGATGGAGCCTGCGGCGCCGGAAGTTCCCTTCATATCCGTCGCTTCCCTGGACATCGACGATGTACTTGTGGAAGAAGCCGGGCTGGCTTTGGGCCAGGAAAACCTGGTGGACGCCATTTGCACGCTGTCTTCCACGGAAACGGGCATTATTTCTTCCGACAGTATTCAGGACCTGCTTTTGTAGCCCTTGAAAAGGAAACACGGAAGAGCCGCGCACCCGGTCCGGCTTCCCTGCAGTCTTTTCCAAAAAGCAGTATAGGTTTTTTATCCGCCGTCCGATGCCTGCCCAGCCCATCCATTCCCCGGCTTTCATTCGTCCGGCCGTGCCTGCGGATTTTGCCGCCTGGATGGAAATGGCCGCGGACGTCCGGGACGATTTCCCCGGCATGACTTCCGCCGACCACCGCGACGCCATGGAACGGTGCATTGCCAGAAATACGGCCCTTTGCGCCTGCGTGGAAGAGGAGTTTGCGGGAGGAACGGCGTTCTCCCCGAAGTACGGCGGGATCGGTTTTCTGGCCGTCCGTCCGGAATACAGAAGGCGCGGCATCGGAAGCCTGCTGATACGGGAGGCTCTTTCCTGCATGCCGCAGGACCGCGGAGTGTTTGTCCACGTTTACCCGGGCGTTTCCGCAGCCCGTTTCCTGTACCTTTCCCTGGGCTTCCGAGAGGATGAATTCATCCGGCAGGAGGACCAAGTTTACCAGATTCTGGTTCTCTCTCCCGAACGGTTGAAGGGAATAGTACGCCAACGCCGGAATTTTTCCGCTGCCGGCGGTTGCCTTTGACGGACGCTTCCGCATGGGTTAAAAAGAAGATATTCCATGCAGGACTTTCTTTCCACCGTCATTCTTTTGTTTATCGTCATTGATCCCGTGGGATTGGCGCCGATGATCCAGGGAATGCTGAAAAAATACACGCCGGAGAAGCAAAAGGCCATTCTGAAAAGGGAACTGGTTTTTGCTCTGGGCCTGCTGCTACTGTTCTTTTTCTCCGGGAAATTCCTGCTGAACCTGCTCGGCCTGGAACCGGCCACCCTGAATATTTCCGGCGGAATCCTGCTGTTCCTCGTGGCTCTGGGAATGGTATTCCCCGCCAAGGATATGCTCACGTCTGCGGCCCATGCGTCCGGACAGGACGAACCTTTCATCGTTCCCATCGCCATGCCGCTGATGGCAGGCCCCTCCTCGCTGGCCATCATCATGCTGCATGCCTCCCAGAGTCCGGACAGCATTTCCCAGATGACTTACGCCGCCGCCATCGTCACGGCATGGCTGCTTTCCGGACTGGTCCTTTTCATCGCCCATAAATTCCTCCGCCTGCTGGGGGAAAAGGGAACGATCGCCCTGGAACGGATGATGGGCATGGTGCTCATCATGATTTCCGTCCAGATGTTCATGAATGGCCTGGCGGGATACGGCGTCAAATAGAACAGGAATTCGACCATGCTCTGGCTCCTTCACGGCAATCTGGGATCTCCGGCGGACTGGAAGCCCGTCATGGACGCGCTGCGTTCCAACGGAATCGAATCCCGCGCCCTGAACCTCTGGAAATACCTGGAATGCTGCCCTAAAAGCCTTCCCGAAATGGGCCGCGTGCTTTGCTCTGAAATCGCCGCGCAGGACAAGCACCCCCATATCTGCGGCTATTCCCTGGGAGGAAGGCTGGCCATGCACGCGGTTCTGGCGCATCCCCCCCTCTGGAAGGGAGCCGCGTTCGTCAGCGCCAATCCCGGCCTGGAGAATGAAGCGGAACAGGCTGCCCGCCGCGCCGCGGATGCGGAATGGGCCGTCAAATGCCTCTCCGCCCCGTGGGAGGATTTTTTAAGGGAATGGGATGCCCAGGGAATCTTCCGGGGGGAGGAAGGGCGCGACCGTTCCCTGCTGAAACCGTGGCGCAGGTCCATTTCCCGCGCGTTTATCGACTGGTCCGTGGGAGCACAGGCGGACCTGGCCCCTTCTCTGAAGCAATCGCCCGTCCCCCAGTTGTGGATAGCCGGGGAACGGGACTCCAAATTCACCGCCCTTGCCCGCCGGGCAGCCGGGGACAAGGCGGCGATCATCCCTCATGCCGGCCACCGGATTCCCCTGGAAGCTCCGGAAAAGCTGGCGGAATGCCTGCAACAATTAATCACTGCAACTTATGAATGATTCAGGAATCCCGGACGCGGAAGACTTGAGAAAACTGGTGGAGGAAATAGCCCAGACCCACATCCCGTTCGGCATGTACGGTCCGGCCAAATACCCGCCCAAGGGGTGCCCCCTGATGGATGTGCCCCAGGAATATCTGGCATGGTTCCAGGCCAAAGGGTTTCCCAAGGGCAAACTGGGACGCCTGATGGAGCAATGCCTGCTCCTGAAAGGGAACGGGCTGGACAACCTTTTTGACCCTTTCCGGAAGGCCAACGGCGGCAGGACAAAGAAGAACGCCCGCCGCCGCGTGTGGGATTTTGAGAATGAATGACGCTGCACGGATTGCGGGACAGGCCTGATTTTCCAGCTTGTCTCTGCCGCAGCAAACTGCATCCAGTATATAAAAACTATTCTCCACGTCGGAAATCTCCGACAGCCTGCTTCCGGAGATGGCAATACGGTTTTCCCTCCGCATGGCGGGAAGCACCTTGCCAACGCCAGGGACGGCCTCACACTCGCAATATTTCAAAATGGCCTCATTCAGCAGGCATGAGCCGCCTCTTGTTTTTCCAATTTTCTTATCGGCGGCACTTAGAAAAAGCTGTCCATTGGTCTCAGAAATGACGGGAGCGGCGGCAATCCGCATCATGCAGGGTTCTCCGCCGTCATGATGCTCTGCCGGCAAAAACAATACGGCCCCGTCTTCCGGCAATCATTCAACCGGAAAACGGGGCCGTGAAAATAGGGGTTTTTACAATTTTTTGGTATTCAGTTTTTTGTCCACCAGCATGCCGTCCTTGAGTTTTAAATCAAATTTGACATCTCTTCTGGCCTTGAATTTCAACACAAAGAGTTCCTTGGTTCCTTCCACCGGCTCCTTGTCGCCGATGTTGACAAAGGTGGGATACAAGGCCTTGTCTCCACTCGTATGGAGCCTGTCGTTCGTCAGGTTTTCCATCTTATTCATGTCCTTGACCTCCACACCCACGAATTCATAATCCTTGGGATCATACGGGAGGGCAAAGCTCAAGGCATTCACCAGACTAAGCTTTTGGCCCTTGACGGTAACCTTGGCGATGTCTCCCTTGGCGTATCTCTTTTTGTCCGCACTGATCAGAAGTTTTCCGCCCAGTTCCTCTTTCTTTTTCTCGGTTGCGTCCTTCTTCTCTTCGGCATCCCCCTTATCCTGGCCGGCATCCTCCTGCGGCTGGTCGGAGTCATCTTCCAGCTGGGTGGCCACGACGGAGATGTCATAAGCGTCAATAAGGCCGTTCCTGTTGATGTCCCCATTGCTGATATAGCCCTCGAAGTCGGAATCCCCTTTCCTCAATCCCGTGTAGTTGATGTAGGAGGTAAGGTCGTTCCTGTCGATCTTGCCGTCATTGTTGATATCGCCCGGAAGGTAGCTTTCCGTTCCCGGTACCTTGAAGACGTAGATTTCCCGTCCTGAACCGTATCCTCCCACGCCTTCGGTTATATTCAGCTTAATGTAGCGGGCGGTGGGAGCGTCCTTGAACCCGAAGATTTTCACTTCGTTGTTCTTGTCCCACTGGAAGGTTCCGGCCTTCGTCCAGTTTTCCTTGTCCATGCTGTAGAAGACGGTACCTTTCAGAAGGGTGCCGTTCCCGGCGTCTTCACGGGGGACGTAATGGAATTTTTCAATCTTGTTGATCGTTTTCAGATCCATGACCAGATCAAACGGGAGGGCATTCGCACCATATTTCGTGTGCCAGGCATCCTTTTCCTTGAAGTCAAACAGCTTGGTCAGGGAATTGCCCTGGTTTTCCGCAGTCGTTTCACCGACAATTCCCTCAATGGCAAATTCAAGCGGATTAGCCTGCGTTTTGGCATTAAAGGCCGTCCAGTCCGAATGGCCGTCGCGGTTGACGGCGCGCAGTTTGAAGGAGTAGGGGGTTTCGGCTTCCAGGTCCTCGAACAGGAATTCCGTTCCCTTGATGGTGGTGTACAGCATGCCGCCGAACTCAATTTCATAGTAGTCCGCATTGGCTGCTGCATTCCAAGTGGGTTTCAGCGTGTAGGCCGTCGTGTTTTCTTCCGTGACCCCGGCATTCGCAGGAGCGGAAAGAGGACCGGATGAAAGACGGTATTTTTCGGCAGGCTGGAACTGGAAGCCTTCCACGGAAAGCACCACGGGATTTGCCGTGACGTCCGTCGCGGTCAGTTTCACCAAAAGCTGCGGGTTCTTGGAAATCACCTTCTTTTCAAAGTCGCTTCCCTTCGTGGCGAATTTGTTCAGGTTGGGAGCGGCGTCGTAGAAATAAACGTTTTCCCCGGACAGGAAGTCGTCTTTGGACGCCGCTTCCGCCAGTTCCAGATTATCCTTGCCAATCCGGGCGGAAACCTTGTCCGGCTTCCGTGTCACGTTGATACGGAATTCCGTCGACTTTTTCTTGTCGAATCCGTTGAAGTCGCCAACCGACGGATGAACGGTGACGGTGACGTTATTACTGCCGTCAAGGGCCGATTCAATCCGGGTTTTGACGCCCCTGCCCTGACGGTATTCCTCCGTTACGCCGTCGTCGTCGTACGTGGTGAAGGAAGTGCGGCCATGGGGGTAAATTTCATATATCCTGTGGTTCGGATTTATTTCCGACACGTTGTTGTTCGGGCCCGTCATGGGAATGATAGCCCCGTTTTTCACGAAGACGGGCAATTTCCAGACGGGGGCGTCAAAACAGTTGTAGATTTTACCCCCTTCGTACAGGTCGCCCGTGAAGTAGTCGATCCACTGGCCTTCCGGCAGGTAAATGCCGTGGCGCACGTCGTTGCCCTCCTTGTCCGCGTTCGTATCCTGATAGACGGGAGCCACCAGGAAATAGGGGCCGAAGAGGAACTGGTATTGCGTTGCCTTGCCCAAGGTATAGGGATTGGGATATTCCAGGAACATGGCCCGGACCATGGGCATTCCGCTGACGGATTCTTCCGCAATGCTGTAGGCGTAAGGCATCAGTTCCGATTTGAGCTTCAGATACCACCGGTTGATGGAGGTGGCGGGTTCCCCGAATACATGGGGATATTTTTCATTGGCTCCCCATCCGTCCATGTTGAGTTCCATGGGGGTGAAGGTTTTCCATTGGAAATCGCGGATGTTGACCGCGGGATTTTTCCCGCCGAAGATGCCGTCCATGTCCGAACAGATGTTCGGCTGGCCGGAGAGGCCGGAGCCGATGTAGGTAGGAATATGGAAACGGATGTATTCCCACGCTCCGCCCGTCTGGTCGCCCGTCCAGATGCCGGCATAACGCTGGGTCCCGGCCCAGCCGTCCAGGGAGATGATGAACGGGCGGCTGTTGTTCCCGTAATAGGTCATGATCTGGGCAACATCCGTAATGCCGTTCAGGCCGAAGGAATAGCCGGCTCCGACCCAGGCGACGTCCGTTTTCAATACGCGCACCCCGGCATCCCTGACTTCCTTGACGATGTCACGCTGCAAAAGGGCGCTTATCTCCGGTTTGGGGTGCAGGTCCGACTGGGTCCACAAGCCTATTTCCACCCCGTTTTTCAGAGCGTAGTCTGCCAGGCTTTTCAAGTTTGCAATGTTCCCGTCCAGAGTATCCGTCTGTCCGTACCCGGCGCCGTAGCCGTCGTTCGGGAGGAGCCAGCCCAGCGGCATGTCATGGGCCTTGTAACGGTCGATCACGGCGCGGGCGGAAAACTGGTAGTTGTCCAGCTCTCCGTTCAGGGATTCCCTGATTCCCCCGTTGTCCTTCTGGCTTTCCTTGTATCTCTTGCCGTCTTCAAACAGGATGCCTTTTTCATCTTCCTTCCAGTAGTCCCTGTTGTAGGCATTCAGATGACCCTGGTAGAAGGCGAATTTGGGCAGCAGCACGGGATTTCCCGTCAATTGGTAAAACTTTCTCAGCAGGTTGACCGCTCCGTCGTCAACCATGAAGAAGACATCCAGATAGTTTTCATCATGGCTGAGATTGACGGTGCCTTTTTCTTTGGCGCCAAAGTCATACTGCCCCTTCTTGAACGTATGCCACAGAAGGCCGTAGCCGTTCGTGGACCAGTAGAAGGGAGTGGGGGAGGCTACGCCTCCGTCCGTCCAACTGTTCTGGTTTTCAATGGAAATTACTTTTCCCTTGTGCGAGAAGCGGCCGTTCTGCACGCCTCCTCCGTAGAAGTATTCCTCCGGCCCCGTTTTCAGGGACAGGGTGGTTTTGCCTTTTTCAAAGAGGACGGGAGCCGCCTGCTCAACAGCCACGGCTTCGGTTTTCAAGTCAACGATTTTGATGAGGGAAGTCTTCTTGTCAATTTCCACCCTGATTTTTCCCGTGGTGATCGTGACCGTATCCCCTTCGGTGCCGACATCCAGTCTGGAAACGGGCTTCCTGGGCTGGTCGACCAGTATTTTAGCTTCGGGCTCCGCCTTCGGATCCCGGATAATTCCTCCCGAATCGTCGCGGAAAAGGCGGAAGATGTTGTCCCCGTAAAAGTCGAAGGTCATCCGGTGGTCTTTCCCGAGCAGCACCTCGACTGCTGAAGGATTGATTTTCCTGGCATTCTCCACCATCGGGGACTGCGACCCTTCCTGCGGACCGCTCTGGGCGGAAAAGGCAAAGCCGGAGAAGAAGAGAGATAGGCCGCAGGTCAGTAACACCGTTTTCCTCAGCATGCCGCTGTCAGTTGATTTTCCCATTATCATATCATTTTTATCACGTCAGCCGGAACACCGTCTCAAAATGAACTCAAATAATCAATCCAAAGGTGAATGGCATCCCCTTTTTTTCCACCATGCGGTTTCCTGTACAGGCTGTGCCCGCGACATCGCATGTGTATTGAATCATACAAAAAAGAGTCAGGTGCTCCGGCATTTTCCAGTTGCCAGATATACCGGCGGTTTCCTGCGCTTTTTTCATACTTTCCCCTGCCTGCATTCCGTCCGGCCAAATCCGCTTTTGAATTATTTCACAACGCCCTTCCTGGTCAATGTAATAGAAAATCCGGACATTATATTGAAGAGCGCCGCAAAATGCGGCATGCCGCCGGCTCTTTCACCAAGAACCGACGGCATGCAGGTTATTCCCGAATGTTTCAGGCGGCGCATCCCACGCCCACGATATTTCCCTTTTTGGCGCGGCAGACGAGAAAACGGCCGGAGAGGGAAGGCGGCAAGCCGTCAATGGGAGAACAGTCCCCCGGATCATGGCTGCCTTCATGGGACCAGTCCAGAGCATGACCCGCGGAGTCATATAGAACGTACCGGGCCGTTCCGTCCAGGGAATCAAACCATACGACGCGGGATTCGTCTGGCGGAACCTGATGCTCCTTCCGGAGAAAACGGTCCATGATTTCCAGCAGCCGATCCATGGCGGCATCAAAGGAAGGCTGTTCCGTATCATAATGGATTTGCTCTGTCTGTTCCTCCATGGAATGGCTGTGGACCACGGCGATGTTTTCCACGCCGATGGCGGCGGCAATTTCTCCCAGCTTCCGCTGGTAGGCTTCCGACTGTTCCCTCCGATTTTCATCAATGATCAGGATATATCCCCTGGAGGCGCACAGCCCCGACACGATTTCCGGAAGGTATTCCAGATGCCCGGGGCAGTCACAGAAGACCAGATCGGTATGGTCATTGACGGGGCAGGCGATGCGGGTCCCCGTGATCGTACGGCCCGTGGCCTGTTCAATGCAGAGGGCATCCGGTTCAATCACGCGTCCGGTGTTCTTCCGGAGAAGGCTCTTGATGAGCGTGGATTTTCCACTGTCCATCAGGCCGCATACGGCTATTGTGGCTTTTGATTTCATATGTTTGAATGTGGGGGATGAATCAGCAAAAACCGTTGCGGCGGAGCATTTCCATGCAATGCGGCACGGCTTCGTCCTGGCGCGCCCTGCTGGCGCGTTCCGGAACCAGAGTCACGGCTACTTCATCAATGATTTTTTCAATGGTATCCGCCCCGGAATCAACCGGAGTGGTTACAGGCATGCACCCGAGGGAACGGTAGCGTTTGCCGTCAACTGCAAGGTAAAGGGGGCACAGGGGAAGTTTGTGTTCCAGGGTATATTGCCAGATGTCCAGTTCCGTCCAGTCCAACAGGGTATTGACCCGGTAATGCCCTTTTTCCGGAGAGGAAATATTGACTCCTTCAAAGGGGTGGAATTCCGGATTGTTGTCCGACGGTTCATAAACGCCCTGGGCGTCCCGGTAGGAGAAGTAGCGTTCCTTGGCCCGAGAACCTTCTTCGTCCCGGCGGATTCCCGTGAACAGGAAGTCGATTGCTTCATCACGGATAACCTGCTTGAGGGGTTCCGTCTTGAGGGCAGCCGTCACTTCGAAAACAGGCGTGTTTTCATAGTTCATCCCGGAATTGAGGGCAGCCGTATTGGTCACGGTGAGATCACCGGAACCAATGCCGAATTCCTTGATAATGCTTTTCTTGTAGGCATAAAGCTGCGGAAATTCAAAGGTCGTATCGACGTGAATGACCCTCAGCCGGTCCAGGTTGACGTGCTGCCGGAGCAAATCCAGCAGGACGATGCTGTCTTTGCCGTAGGAGCAGAGGACGGCCGGGCGCTTTGCCTTGGAAAGAGCCGTTTCAATGATTCTGTGCGTTTTTTCTATCCAGTCAGTCATGGTTTGTTATTTCGTAGGGTTAATCCAGAAAAGTTCCTTGAAGCGTTCTTCAAGCAGGAAATCACCGGCCCAGTTTTCCCTGATCCTGGCGATGTCTTCCTCTGTCAAATCGTCGCGCGTCAGTTCGTATTTGCCGTCCACATTGCAGTTGTACGGCTCCACGTTCATGACGGTTTTCATATAGTCGGTCAGGTCTTCAACGCGGACCACCGTGTCAATGCGGGGGCAATGGTCGTAATACCAGGCCTGCCCTTCAAGATGCTGCTCAAATCTGCCGGGATGATTGGCTTCATTCATCCGGACAAGCAGATGCATGGTGTCCAGCAGCTGCCTTTTGCTTTTGCAGGATGAAGTGAAGGGAGAAAACATTCCCCGGTTGATGCACCAGGCATAATTGGCGAGGTTGACAAACCTTTCGACAGGATCGCGGAAAACGACCAGATGAGTGTATTTCCCGAATTTGTCCGCATCGTAGTCCTCATTGTTCAGGCAGTGACTGTAGGCATTGCCGTTCCAAACCCTCGACGGGCTGCCCGCTGCGGGCCTGAATCCCAATTCGTGAAGCACGGTTCCCATTTGCGTACTGCACGCGTTTTTGGGGATCAGGTACATCAATGTTCTGCTCGGTTCGTGAAGAACATATTTCGCACCGGTTACGCTTGCAGCACAATGCCGGGACTGCCACTGCCCCGCCGCCCCCGTTGCAAAATACTCATCGGTAGCCGGGTTGTAGATGAGCAGTTCGACACTTTCGTATCCGGGCCAGAACAGGGCACGGGGGTCTTCTCCGTCCCCTTCCGTAATGATAGCCATGTCGTTCCCTTGTTCGCGGAAAAGCCGGAGCCCCTCTATGCGGCAGTTTCCCTGCCATCGCGAATGAATAACGCGTATGTTTCGTTTTGTTTTTGTATTCATGGTGAATTGATTCCAAGTTTCATATTATTATATTAAGGTGCTGAAACTTAAATTTTTATCCATTTGTTCCGATAGACATCCTGATAATCCGTAATTTTACCTGCAAACCACTCCTTCTGGATAAAGACTTTGTCCTGATCTCCCAAATAAGCTCCCCACCAGGAGAAGGAGGAACAGGAAAGAACGAGTTCCTGCATGGATGTCAATTCCCGAAGGGCGCCCAGCGTTTCATGTTCATCCATCACTATTTCAAAACGCCGGGCCTCAGGAACATTATCCATTAGTTTACGGGCAAGTCCCGGAGAGTCGGAGAAAATGACCAGCTTGCTGATATTGCCGGACAGCCTTGCAAGCGCTTCATTCAGGAAGGGCACATCCGGAGTATGGTAGAGGGAGGTCAGATGGAGGTAATCGCCCATCCTTAAATGGACACCCGCCCTTCCCTCTCGGATGGGAGCGATTAAATTCCCGAAGAGGGAGCGTATTTCGTTTCCATATTCCTCAAAATATTTTTCACTCTGAAAATAACCTTTTATGGCTCCCTTCCGAATCATGCCGGGAATGGCGCGATAGGAAAAACACGGCTCCTTGTAAACAACGGGAAACTCGTATCCCCCTTCAGGACAGCATGAACAGGAGTCCCCCAGCCACGCCCTCAACTTCACGGTTTCTTCCTTCCGTTTCCAAGGGATTCTGCATTCAAGCCCATGGCGGAGGGCGTGAGCGTAAATAGCGGCAATCTGGAAAAGGTGGTTCCCCGTGCGTGTACAATTCGTGAAGAAAGGAGCCACGCAATCATTCCACTTATCCGTGGAAAGGACACGGAAATCGGCGGGGGCCTGTCTGACTTGGGTTCTGTATGCCGGCTTTTTCGCCTCCATGCAAACAGTTCCCAGCAGATCGAAAGGATGTTCATCCCGGTCGGAACGACGTTCCAGCGACTGCAAGTGGGTATGCTCCGACACGCCCGGATCCAGAACCTCCACTTCAAAACCTGCGGATTTCAGTATTTCCGTCAGTAAATCAACCGTCCACAAGGATTTTTGCCTGTAGAATGCCAGGATGGCCCCCACTTCATTGGAAGGGATGAACGTGTCCGGATACTTGTTTTTCATATACCGGCGGAATGCAGGGGTAACGGTCCCCGCCAGAGACAGCACATCCCGGAATGCAAGTCTCAACATGCCGCCGGGCTTCAGGGAGCGAAACGCCTCAAAAAAGAAGCCGCAGACTTTCTCCGAGCTTACCTTGTCAATGACATGTTCCAAATAATAAGCATCTACAGATTCATTTTCCCAAGGCAGAGGGCGGGATATATCATAATTGGGAACATCCAGATTCAGCCAGCCGCTTAAACGCCGATCTCCGCAGCCAAGATGGACATACAATTTGGGCGAATGCGGAAATCCGGCATTGCTCCCATGTTCCTGACGCCATTGTTCCAAGGGCATCATTCCGATACGGAATTGAATTGTGATGGATGACCCCACATATTTTCCATGCTGAGGCAGTAGTTGTTCCATGGGCCAGACGAGCCATTTCAGTATCAGCTCTCCCTGGCTGCCCATACTCCACCACCCATAACAGCCGGAAGATTTGCGGCGGAATACTCCACTGGCATAAAAATGCAGTTCATCCTTCCATTGAGGATGGCAGGCATCCCCCACCACATCCGGCCGTGAGTAGTTGAATTCATGCAGGGCACGCAGAATGGCGGGCGTACACCAGTGCGCCGTCACCATGTCGTTGTCCTTATACGGATAATGAACATTGCTCGTGTAAAGACGGCCGGTTGACTTCATCCGGCCTCCCAGCCTTCCTGCCAGTTCACCCACGATCAGGTCTTCCGCTCCGCAGTCAGGAAAACCGGGCGCCTCCACAAGCTTCTCCACCATGCTTCTCTTCAGAAAATAACCCGCTCCTCCACTCGGTGAGTTGCGCGTCGATACCAGCACATCCCCGATCAGGTCATACTCATCATCAACCAGGGATTCCAAACGTCCCAAGTCCACATACGTGTCGTCATCGCACTTGAACAACCACTCAAAGTCGTAGTTCTCCAGCGCATACACAAAGAAAGATTTCACCTTCCCCGGAAGCTCGTTGTAGCCGTCCGCTGTGTCCAGCACCACCGTATCCCTCCTTTCCTCTTCCACTCCTTCCTTTCCTCCCACGAAGAACACGCATTCTATCCCATCCGCCGGATGCCTCAGCCACGTCTCCCTCACCGCATCCCTCTTTTCCTTCATCCGCTGGCACGAGCAGATTCCTACCAGTATCTTCACTTGCTTTTTCATGTCTTTTCTCCTTTCTAGGCAGGAAGCTGTTCCACCGCTTCAAAGATTTCCTCCCAGCTGGCTACCGACGATTCCAGCCCCCCCAGCTCCATACCGCGCTCCCGAGCCGCCTCCGCCATGTCCCTCCTCAGGTTCGGTTCGTAGGCCATCTTGCTGGCGTAGTAGATGAAGTCCCTTTCATGGTCGCACAGCCATCCGGTTTTGCCGTGCTCCACCATCTGGCGCCAACCTCCGCGGTTGTCCACCACCAGTACGCTTCCGCTGGCCATGGCCTCAAAGCCCACTCTCGGCCAGTTTTCCGTCGTGTCCGTGGGCTGAAGCACTATTTCACAGTGCTTGTAGAAGTCCTGCTGGCTCACCTCCCTCTGGTCGCGCGCCGTGCGTATCCACCCGTAGGGTTCTCCGATTTTCTCCCGGCTCCTCTGGTCGAAGCCCAGAAACAGGCCACGCTTGAAGAGGGGGGAGACGAAGTATTCGTAGATGTGGAGCGTGTTGGCGGCGAATTTGTCCGCGTCCTGCCGGGAGATGCGCCCGCAGCCGAAGTATTCCCCGCTTCTCTCGGCGATGAAGGGGAAGGAGTCGTTGTGGAAGTAGGGCTTGAAGGTCATGAACGCAATGGAGGGGTCGTCGTTGCAGCGCTTGAGCAGGGGCATGTTTTTCTGCCTGACTTCTTCGTTCTGGTAGAGGAACATGGCAATGAGCCCCTGCTTCATGAGTTCCTTTTCCTTGTTGAAGAGCCAGGTCATGCAGTTGACGAAGATGGTGCGCCTGGTTTTTTGGCGGATGGCGGGGAGGTTTTCCAGGTATTCGCCGTTGCAGAATCCGATGATGGCATCGCCTTCTTCCAGAACGGACCAGTCGTTGGGAGCGTGGATATGGACGCCCAGCCTGACCATGTCCAGATAGAGGATTTCGTTTTGGAAGCCGTCGTTGGTGGGGATGATGTGGACGTCAATGTCCATGTGTTTCCAGACCAGGATCTGGTGGTGGAGTTCGGTTCCCGCTCCACCGTAGAGGCTGGGGAAGCCGTTGACATAGATTTTCTTTAAGGAGGTGCTCATGGGTTAATTCTCAAGTGGATTCACTGAGCGACGCTAGCACGCAAACTTTTATCCTGGCAATGGACAAGTTTGGATATGATACGACGGAGTTACATGCCACTTCTTTCTTCTGTTTCAATCATATGCAACGCAAGAACCGGGAAAAGGCAGCGCATCATGGAAGGAGCGTGAAGAATTTCTTTTACAGGCCATCAAGGGACTTCCCTGGAAGGCTTTCCCTGATATTCCGGGTATTTCCTCAATTACCCTGTTCGAGAAAAAAGACCTGCAAGATGTCAACTTGCAGGTCTTTTTAAAGGATGGCAGCAGCAGGAATCCCAAACACGTATGGCAGTCTTTACTCAAAGAAACCACTGCGTTCCCCGGCTGGAAGAAAGACAGCCATGCTTCAAGCCGGGGGATAGCCTTCCGGCAAAAGACCAGGCATCCAAACACTCGTCAACCCTGAGGATGCCGAAACACGCATCTACTCTGAAACAATCCGGCAGACATGACCTCTCCGGGAACCTCAGCGAATGTACGGAATAGAAAAATTACTTATTTGCACCGGGCTGGACGGCCGGGCGCGCATGGTCGTATTGCCGCATCAAACCGGAAGACCAGGAAATGGTATCCGGAAAGCGGGAGGCGGGTGTCGTCGTCAGATAAGTACCCAGTTTGCGGGCCAGAGGAGCCGCCTTTTCCATGTGCTGAGGATAAAGGTCGTTCATTTCCTGATAATCTTTCACGACATTATATAACTGGGGAGCCCGGTCGGGCACGAGCAGGTATTTCTCATCTCCATCCAGTATGGCGGAAGTATAATCCGTGCACCAGTAAAGCGTCCGCGGCACTTTGTTTTCCTTCGCGGCGAGCAGCGGCAGCATGTTCATGCCATCCAGGTTTTCGGGAATGGATGCCCCGTTTTCCGCAAGCATCGTAGGAAGCACGTCGACGGCGGAAATGACCTGCTCACAAACGGAACCAGGCCTGATCCGGGAATCGGCAGGATAGCGGACAATCATGGGCACGCGAACGCCGCCTTCAAAATGCATGCGTTTTTCTCCTTTGAAAGGAGCATTGCAAGTGGGAATATTAGGTTCACCTCCGTTATCGGACAAAAAGACAACGACCGTATTGCGTGCCAGTCCTGTCTCATCCAAAGCTGTCAAAATACGCCCCATGGCCCTGTCAAGAGCATGCACCATGGCGCAATAGGTCCGGCGGTTCTTGGACTTGATATGCTTGAAGCGTTCCAAATCCTCCGGCAACGCTTCCAAGGGGGCATGGGGGGCGTTGAACGAAGCATAGAGGAAGAATGGCTTCCCCGCTTCCTTCTGTTTCCGTATGAAGCGGATACATTCGCGTGCGATATCGTCCGTCAGATAGCTTACCTGCGTTTCCTCCGTATAATTGGATACAATCTTCGACGGGTTCAGCCCCTTTTTTTCCGGCCGATTGGGAAAATAATATCGGGAACCTCCAAGAAAACCCCACCAGGCATCGAAACCGCGGTCGGTGGGCTGGTATCCCTCCGTATGTCCCAAGTGCCATTTGCCGATCACGGCGCTGTTGTAACCAAATTCGGCAAGATACTGGGGAAGACATTTTTCCGTCTGGGGCAGCCCGTAATGGGATTCCGGGAGATAGTCGATCTTTGAATTAGGATTCGTCGTGATGCCATATCTTTTGGGAAATCTTCCCGTCAGCAGCGCCATTCTCGATGGGGCGCACATCGGGGCGGACACATAGGCCCGGGAACAGAATACACCCTGTTTAGCCAGATTATCAATGTTGGGCGTAGGTATCTGGAGAGAGCCCGTACAACCCAAATCACCGTAACCGAGATCATCCGCCAACAATACCACGAGGTTGGGAGGCTGGGACTCTTTCCCTTTTTCCGCCCGAAGTCCCGGTGCGCAGACTGAAAAAAGAACGACAAGAAAAAGAGAGATTGAAACTTTCATATTCAGTTTATTCATCCGGTGTATTTCAAAAGCAGGGGATATTTAACAAACTTTTTCAAATATACCTAATTATACCCGGAATTTCTTTCACGCAGCAGCGACAATTTTTATTTCCCTTGAAAATATTCGAAGGGAGAAAACCAAGATTTTGGTCCAAATAAAACCCTGCAAGGTTTTGACTTGCAGGGTTTTTGAAATTGGTTACGGGAGCAGGATTTGAACCTGCGACCTTCAGGTTATGAGCCTGACGAGCTACCTGGCTGCTCCATCCCGCGATTTGGAGGGCATCCGTAGAGGAGTGCGGAATCTTTATAGTCTATTTTTGCAGGATGTCAAGTTTTTTTATATAAAATTTTTAATATTTCCTGCCGCATGACAAAGGTCCGCAGCGCCTCCACATGCTTCCTTTTTTCGCTCCGTGCCAGGGCTCACCCGCGCCGCAGACTGGAAAACAACCGCTAGGCGCAAAGAACGGGCCTTGCAAACAGAAGGAGGAACAGATGGCTTCCGACATCACGGGCGGAAAAAAAGAAAGGATTCCTCGACAAACATTGTCAAATCTGTATATCTTGAAAGGTGCGGACAGGGTTCCGCAATCAACATCAATAGAAAGAGGTACGACAATGCAAAAGGTAAACGTAAATACACCTATTACGATCACGGGGCGCCATGTGGAAGTAACCGACGCGATCCGGGAATTCGTAACGAAAAAGATTGAAGGGATCCGTCTGGATTTCCCGCGCATTATGGAGGTTAAAGTCTTACTTGATGTGCAACGCGACCGCATGATTTCCGAGGTTATCCTGTTCTGCTCGGACCACATCACCATTGACGCTTCCACGGAGGGAGCGGACATGTACGCCTGCATCGACGAAACGATCACCAAGATCATGCGTCGCATGCGGAAGCACAAAACACGCCTGATGAAGAAATTCCGCCCTCATCATCAGGAAACCATCCGCAAGCTGGATGAAACCGTGTATGACGATTCCGTACTCGATTACCCGGAAGATTCCAAGGAAGACCCGGAACCGATGCTGATTCACCGCGAAAGCTACAATCTTAAGAAACTCTACAAGGAAGAGGCCATTATGGAACTGGAGCTTTCCGACAAGCCTTTCGTGCTGTACCGCAACGCGCGGCGCGACGTTCTCCAGATCGTGTACAGAAGGCCGGACGGGGATTACTCCATTATTGAGCTCGGCACTACTTTATAGAGTGAAGCCGCCGGCCGGATACGGACGTTTTCCGTACCATGCGGCACAGGGCGGGATTCCTTATGAGGGAGTCCTGCCCTTTTCTGTAATGCCGTGACATGGAACAAGAAAATCTCTTGATTTCTACTTGCCACCATTTACATTGGTCCCAGCAAACCTCCGTGGATGCGGAGGTTCCAGTAGTTAATAAACACTGTAATTTAATTCGAATTATGAAGAACATCGCTATCCTCGCCATCGCCGGCGCAGCTTGCCTGGTTGCTTCCTGCTCCCAGCAGCAGCAGCAGCAACAGCAGCCTGTGCAGACCACCACTACGGTCGTCCAGCCCATGAAGAAGTAAGTTTGCTGCAGGGCGCGCCCTGCTACTTAGCAAATTATCATTTAATCCGCACTCGGTGTACGCACTGAGTGCGTTTTTATTTTCCCGGAAGACGTTTCCTCCCATTTAAAAATGGCCGCCCTTCCGTCCATGGAATAAATTTGCCGCCGGCTGGAAAAACGGCAGCTTTCCGCGGTTTCACCGCAGGTTGTCGGATATGCACGGACAATTCCGTCAATTTCCGGAAGCTGACCCGGCAGCAGCGGGTTCAGGAGCCTCCTTCTGGGCCTGCATTCTCTGGAACATGTTGCGCTTGCGAGTCCAGCCGGGCCAGACGAGATGGTACTGCATGTCATAGGAATGGCCCTCCGGATACGCGGAGGAGACGTAAGGCTCCCGCCAGTCTTCCTCCCATTTGTCGCCTTCCCTGTCCTCCTGGGTCAGTACAACCAGGTAGCCGCAGTTTTTCCAGGCATCCAGCACCAGGGAATCCTTCAGCCCTTTTCCGGCCGCATTGATGTACACGCAACTGTGTTCGCGCCCCGTCCCGCGGTCCCGGATAGCCAGCCCTACGCGGAAATACTTGACCGGACGGCGGCGTAAATCCCGGTAGAGGTCCTGCTGAACTTCCCAGCAGAGGCCACGGTCTCTCAAATTGGAATTCACCAGAATATTGTTCAGCCAGCCGAACAGCACTACCTTGTTTTTCCGGGCGATGGAGGCTGACTGCGCTACCGCCGTATCAGCCAGCCATTTGGCTTCCTCCTGCGCCGCCGGACGGGAAGCCTGATTTTCCGGCAGCAAGGCCAGGAAGGATTCCTTAAGACGGGACATCTGATGCTGTGCATAAGGTTGTTGCACATAATCTTCATCAGGTGGAGTGCAGCAGGAACTCCAACCGCCCAAAAGTACGGCAGCAAGAAAAAGCCTGAATGTGTGCATGGCTGGCATAGCGCGGCAAGGCTATCAAACTGCGCGGGAAAATCCAGCAAAGCTTTTAAAATTCCCGGCAACAGCCTGGCCGCTCTTGCCTTCTTCGCGTCTGACCGGTAGAATGCGCCCCTTCTTCCACCATGCTGACCATTAAAAAACTTACGAAAGCCCACGCCGGACGCACCCTTTTCAGAGAAACGGAAATGACCATCAATTGGGGAGAAAGAGTCGCCCTGGTGGGACCCAATGGCGCAGGCAAATCCACCTTGTTCCGCATGATTCTCCGGGAAGATACGCCGGACGAAGGTTCCATCAGCCTGGACGAATATGCCATTGTGGGCTATCTGCCCCAGGAGGCCAGCGAACCGAAGGACGAGACCGTGCTGGAAATAGCGATGGGTATCACGCCTGAAATGGAACGGGCAATCCATGTCATCCGGATGAGCGAGAATGCCAATAAAACGGACACGCCGGAGTACGCGGAAGCAATTGACACGTTCAATGCCGCCAACGGCTACCAGCTGGAGCCCAAGGCCAAGAAGATTCTCAAAGGGCTTGCCTTCCGGGAAAGCGATTTTCACCGTCCCGCGCGGGAAATGTCCGGCGGATGGATCATGCGCGCCTATCTAGCCAAACTGCTGGTTCTGGAGCCGGACCTGCTGATGCTGGACGAACCCACCAACCATCTGGACCTTCTTTCCCTGCTCTGGCTCCAGCGCTACCTGAAAAATTATCCCGGCGCCATCCTGATGATTTCCCACGACCGGGATTTCATGGACGAGCTGGTGGAGAGCGTGTACGACATCGACAACGAGGAATTGGTGGAGTACCGCGGCAATTACACGGATTTCCTGAAGCAAAGGGATGTCCGCTTTGAACAGCTCCAGGCCGCCTACCGCAACCAGCAGAAGGAAATTGCGCACATTCAGGAGTTCATTGACCGTTTCCGCTCCATCAACTCCAAGGCGGGTCAGGTGCAGAGCCGCATCAAGCAGCTGGAAAAGATGAAAGTCATCCAAAAGCCGGTAGCACGCAGAAAGGTATTCAAGTTCAACTTCCCCCAGCCGCCGCGCAGTACGCAGAAAGTGATTGAGCTGGAAAAGGTGTGCCAGTCCTACGGCGACCACAAGGTCTATGAAAACCTGGATCTGCTGGTGGAAAGAGGGGAAAGGACCGTACTGGTGGGCCCCAACGGTGCGGGCAAATCCACCCTGCTGAAAATTCTCGCCGGCATCATCCCCATAGACTCCGGCAAGCGCATTCCCGGCACCACAACGCGCATCGGGTACTTTTCCCAGGCCCGCACGGAAAACCTGAATCCGGAGAATACCGTTCTGGAGGAAATCATGAAGTGCAATGCGGAAATCCGGGAGGAGGAAGCGCGTTCCATCCTGGGTTCCTTCCTGTTCCGCCGCCTGGATGTGGAGAAACGCGTCAGCGTGCTCTCCGGGGGAGAAAAATCGCGCCTCAGCCTGGTCAAATTCCTGGTGGACCCTCCCAACCTCCTGTTGATGGACGAACCGACCACCCACCTGGACCTCCTTTCCGTGGAGGCCCTCGTCCAGGCTCTGAAGCATTATGAAGGCACGCTGGTCTTCATCTCCCACGACGTGCACTTTATCCGCTCCCTGGCGGAAAAGACCCTGCACGTCAACCGGGGAACCATCACCACCTATGCAGGCGGGTACGATTATTACCTGGAGAAATCCGGGATTCTGGACGACGAGAAGGGCGGCATTACGGCGGAATAGTCCCCGTACGTCTTCTTTTCTCCTTGCTCCGCGTTCCTCCCTGCCTTACAAAGAGTAAATGAAGACTTTTTCCATTCCCGTCTTAAGTTTCGCCCTTCTGTCCGCCGCACCCCTGCTGGCTGATACCCCTGCCGCTTCCCAGGCTCCGCCGACATCCACCCCGGCTGCAACTGCCACCGGAAAGGAGTCCATCCCTTCGGTCGATTCACTCGTTAATCAGTCTTTTTCCCTGCTGATCAACATACAGCAGACCCTGGCCGCAGCGCAGGACAAGGAAAGCGCAGACAAAGCCGCCAAAACCCTGGAAGGCATTCAGAAAGACATCAAGCATTTCCAGGATATCATGAACAAACTCAACGACGCGGAACAGGAAAAGGCATTCGAATTGTTGGAAAAGATGGAAGAACGTGGAAAAAGGCTGGAAGAAAGCTGCAAACAGGAAGGCAAGCGCCTGGTGAAAGCTGATTTTTACAACTCCACCGCCCTGAAAGATGTGATGAATAATTCGGACGAATTCAGCGAATTCATTGAGCAGGACGAAGAAGAGGGAGGGCCTGCCGCCGGAGGGGACGAGCAGGAAGAGGAATAACACCCCGCATCTTCCGCGTTGCCCGGAAAACGGCCGTCCTCATCAAAAGGCCAGTCACGGAAATACGGTTCAAGCGGACCTGTCTGCCTGGGTAACATTGACCCTGGCAGCGCGGTTGACAGCCAAAAGTCCTAGCCAAGGGGCAGACTATCCGTTACACGGTTACGACGGATGGAAGGATTATCGTGTTTTGAATCTACGGCGTGATTAGGCAAGGGAGGCGAGCAAGGGACAGCCTACCCTGAGAGAAACGGAAACACCGGGTTCAGCTTCTTATTCCGCTCCATTTCAAGCTTGCCGGATAGGCGGAAAACGGGTTTACTGAAGGCAGCATGCAACAATTAGCAGGTAAAACAGCAATCGTCACCGGCGCAGGCCGCGGCATCGGCAACGCCATTGCCCGGCGCTTCGCTTCGGAAGGAGCCACGGTCATCCTGATCAGCCGCAGTGCGTCCAGCTGCGGAGGAGCCGCGGAAGAAATCAACAAGGAATTCCCCGGTTCATGCACGGCCTATCCCTGTGACGTGGCGGATTACGACGCGGTTCAGGAAACCGCGGCGGCCATCCTGGCAAACTTTCCGCAGATCGACATTCTGGTGAATAACGCCGGAATTACGCGCGACACCCTGATGCTCCGCATGAAGGAGGAAGACTGGGATTCCGTCATGGCCACCAACCTGAAAAGCGCCTTCAACATGGTGAAGGCCTTCCAGCGCGTTCTGATGAAATCCCCTGCGGGCCGCATCATCAACATGAGTTCCGTCGTAGGCCTCACGGGCAACATGGGACAGGCCAACTACGCCGCCTCCAAGGCAGGCCTCATCGGCTTTACCAAGTCCCTTGCCCAGGAATTCGCCAGCCGTAAAGTGACGAGCAACGCCATTGCGCCCGGCTTCATCGCCACGGACATGACGGACGCCATCCCGGAAAAGATCAAGGAGGAAATGCTCAAGAAGATTCCTCTGGGTTCCCTTGGAGAGCCGAATGACATCGCCTCCCTTACCGCTTTCCTTGCCTCCGACGATGCCCGCTATATCACCGGACAGGTCATCACCTGCGACGGCGGCATGACGATGTAAGGTCCGGATATCACTTTTCCATGCGCGGCATTTTCCTTGTTTCCTGCCTCCTCGGAGGAGGCGCCCTGCTGACAGGGTGCCGGGATGACGGCGGCCCCAGGCCGGCCACGGAAGATGCCGCGCGCATTACCGGCGCGCGCCAGTGGGGGGAAAGCCGCTCCGCTCTGCAAAAACGGGAACTGGAACGCGCCGCGGGACCGGCACTTCCCATCCCCGACGACCTGCCTTCTCCAGAACTGGTGGGAACCACGCGCCAAATTCATCAACTGATTGAATCAACGGGAACGCCGGCCCGGTTTGAATCCTATACGGAGGCCGTGCCCGCGGCGGGAGCTTCCCTGCGCATGATTGCCATTCCGGGGGGCTCCTTCCTGATGGGAAGCCCGGAGGACGAACCCCACCGCAAGCCGGACGAAGGCCCGCAGCATGAAGTGAGCATTTCTCCCTTCTGGATCTCGGAAATGGAAATCCCCTGGGAGCTTTATACTGCCTTCATGGAAAACGGACGCCCGCGTGCCAAAGACGGCCAGCTGCTGGAAGAGCAGCCGGACGACGAGCTCTGGGATGCCGTTACGCAGCCCACGGCGCCCTATACCGCCATGAACCTGGGCATGGGCCACGGCTATGAACACGGCATACCGGCCATTTCCATGTCCCATCACGCCGCCAGCAAATTCTGCGAATGGCTGAGCGCCCAGACGGGGCATTACTACCGTCTTCCCACGGAAGCGGAATGGGAATACGCCGCCCGCGCCGGAAATTCCGGCGCTTATTGCTACGGCAGTGGAGAAGACCGGCTGGACCGGTACGCATGGTATTGGGACAACTCCAACGACCGCTACCAGCGAACGGGAACCAGGGAACCGAATGCCTGGGGCCTGCGCGACATGCATGGAAACGTGGCGGAATGGGTTCTGGATTCCTACGTACCTGACGCTTACGGAAAAAGAGCCGGGAGTTCCGTGAAAGACCCGCTTGTCATCCGTCCCGGAACGCCCCACATCGTCCGGGGCGGTTCATGGGAAGATGATCCGGACCGCCTGCGGAGCGCCGCACGCCGCGCCAGCACGCCTGCCTGGAACCGGCAGGACCCGCAGAACCCCAAAAGCATCTGGTACCTGACGGACGGCGGAATGATCGGCTTCCGCGTGGTACGCCCCCTGCACATTCCGGACGTGATCACCATGCACCGCCTCTGGAATTTTTCCAAAGGGGAACCATAGGCAACTCTTCTCCGTGCACCGCCGCTTCAATCGGCGAATGACTGCACATCCGGAGTGCTCCAACATATTCCTCCGACTCGTTTATGGAATAATGGCCTATCCGGTACCTTATCCTTGCCTGGCTTTCGGATCAACAATCCGGGGCTGAAGGATAATCCATCAATGGAGCGTTCATGCACGCTGCGGCAAGGCATCAGCAGCGCAGCCGGATCTGGAAGATTCAAAGCTGCCGTGGCAGATTCCAAAGCCGTTTCCCACAGGTTTCCATAAAAAGGAATGACCATCTCTTGATTTTATCAAGAACTCCGTCCCTTTAATATCAGCAGGTTGATCAATATTTTCTTCATACTGTTCCTGCTGTTCCAGATGAAATAACGCATTTGAAATTCACTCATGCGAATTTGGAATCCGGCCTGTTTTTCATGCAGACTGAAGAAATTATGAAATCTATGTAAAACGAGGGATAACAAGCCCTCTGAAAGAAAGAACCAGTTCTACAACAAGCCAATGAATGTTAATTTTTTATGTAAACATAATATTGACAGTTAATATTTTTGGTTGTTGGCGGATTCCAAAACCGTTATGTAGGCAGGAAACAAGCAACCCTTCTTAAAGCCAGCCATGAAGAAAACATTGTCCATTCTAATGCTTACGGCAGGTCTCAGCGTAGCCGCCTCCGCAGCCACTACTCTTCTGGATCAGTCGATCGTGGGATATTCCGATTTTGATTCCCGCATTGCCGATTTCGGCACCCAGCGGGACTCCGTCACAATCACCACAAGTGGCGACAACTTGCTCCTGTCCGGTCCCGACGTCAAATTCAGCACGCCCGTTTCCGGTTCCGGCACGCGCAACAACATGACCGTTTCCATGGTCCTGGATTTGTCAAAACTCAATACCCCTGAAAGCTACACCGCTCTGTTCAACGCCAAAGGCGGAAGTACGAGCTGGGGTGTGGGCCTCAATTCAAACCGCACCTTGCAGGGATTGTGGAACAATGGAGCCTATTCCGGCGGCCCTACGACGACAACCCTGGGTACGGAAGGCACGCTGACCATTTCCGTGGTTACCGGAGAATCCGGAACCCGCATTTATCTGGGGGACGAGTCCGCCTATTATACTGCTGGTGCTCTGAAATTCGGCAATGTGGATATCACCCAGCTCCTGATTAACGCGGGAATGGCGGACGCCATTGAACAGCTCTATGTGCATGATTCCGCGCTTTCACAAGAGCAGATAGGCCAGCTCATGGCTGAAATAGCAAGCGTTCCGGAACCCGCCACTGCTTCCCTGAGCCTGCTGGGACTGGCCGCCCTGATGATGCGCCGCCGCAGAGCATAGGCTTTCCATCCTTTTTAATCTTTCTTTCGGGACTGCTCCGCCAAATACGGGGCAGTCCTTTTTTCATCTCTAAAAATGTTTACGCAAGGCAGGCGATACTGAAGGGTATTCTTTTCCGGTACTGTTTGCATTCATGCACAGCTGCTCTTCTTCCGTTCCGCACATTTCCAAATGCCGCGGTACATTCCCAGGCGTTTCCTGAACCAGAAAAGCGGAATTTTTCTTTTCATACCGTCCGTTTATTCCTGCGGTATCTTTAACGGAAAAATTTCCTCCTGAAGGGCTTCCGCTCCGGCGGCAATATCTTCAAAACGTGTTACGCACATTGATTTCCCGCCGTCTTTATCCTAGTCTGTCATTCATGGGTCCAAGGAGCCCGGCTCAATTAACAATCCCGACAACACATCGCCATGAAAATTGCCTTATCCATCGGCCACTCCCCAAAAGACGGAGGAGCGGAAACATATGATAAAAAATATTCCGAATATTCTTTCTGGAAGCATCATTTGCCCCTGCTGCAGGAGGAACTTCAGCAGATGGGGCACCAGGCGCCCATTGTCAACCGTTTCGATGCCGGAGGCACCACTCCGGGACATGCGGCCGCGGCCTGCAACAGCACCGGAGCGGACCTGGCCATTGAATTCCATTTCAACAGCGCGGATTCTCCCGCCGCCACCGGCACGGAGACCCTGTACTGGGAAAGTTCTCCCAAAGGCAAACTGGCAGCCGCGCTGGTAAACGATGCCATGGTGAAAGTTCTGGAACTGAAAAACCGGGGATTAAAACCGGTCAACAGACACAGCGCACGAGCCGTTTCCTACTTCGCCAAAACCAGAATGCCCGCCGTTCTGGTGGAACCGGCCTTCGCCGCTTCCAACCCGCAGGACAATGAACGGCTCCAAAACCGCGTCCGCGAATTTTGTGTGGAAGTCGCCCGTGCCATCAACGAGTGGAAGCCTTGACCGGCATCCTTCTTTTTCTGCGCTAACGGAAAGTCTTAGAGTTTTCCGGACCCGGCAGACAGAGCCGCCGGGCACTACAGCAACCCTGCTGATAGCTCATTTCCACCGCTTCCCTCCCGTTTTCAGAAACGGGTAAATGCCGCTATTCCCCCCTGCCCTGTTTCCAGGCAGGGACAGGGGGAACGGAAATTTTCCCTAACCCAGCCGGGCGGACACCTTCCGGAACTTGGGAGATTGGCTCATGAACGCCTCCGGATTGGACAAAAGAAGGCGATCCACTTCCGGCCGGGAAAAACCGCGCCCGTAAAGTTCGCAGGCCAGAGCAGTCAGCGCCAGAGGATCGGAATCTCCCCAGTCCGCCGCCGAATTGGCCCAGACCCGGTCCGTTCCGTACATTTCCAGAATATCCGCCGCACGTTTGGGATTGAGCTTGCTGGTCGGGTACAGGGTCAGGCCTGCCCAGTAACCGGCATCCTTCACCAGCGGGAACGTGTGTTCCTCGCAATGATCAATCAATACCCGGCCCGGCTCCAGTTCCGGACGATTTTTCAGGGCATCCAGAATCATGTTGGTCCCCTTGAGCTTGTCTTCCAGATGGGGAGTGTGAATCAGGACAAGCTGGTTGAGGCGGATGGCCAGGTCCAGATGCTCTTCAAAAATGGCCAGTTCCCGTGACGTGTTCCTGTTCAGTCCGATTTCCCCGACGCCCAGGACATTGGGCCGGTCAATGAACTCGGGAATAAGTTTCATCACTTCCCGCGCAAAGACTACGTCCTGCGCTTCCTTCGGGTTGATGCACAGCCAGGTATAATGATCCAGGCCGAATTTGGCTGCCCTGGCCGGCTCGCATTCCGTAAGCTGGACGAAGTAATCTCGGAACCCGTCCACGGAAGAACGGTCATACCCGGCCCAGAAGGCGGGTTCCCCCACGGCCAGGCATCCGGCCTGGGCCATGGAGCGGTATTCGTCCGTGGTGCGGCACACCATGTGAATATGTGGTTCAATGAAAGCCATGACGGTTATTTGTTCGGGTTCGGTGCTCCGCAGGCAGCCTTGGAGGCGGCGGTTTCAGCTATGGCGGCATCCCGGCAGGAAAGCGCTTCCAGCACGGCGCGGGCTCGCCCGGGGCCGGGGACGGACAGCAGCGGGAGTACTTCCAGCAATGCCCGGTAGCGGAAATCGGCTTCTCCTTCTCCTCTATCCACACGGTCCAGAAATGCGGCTACATCCAGCACGCCCGCACGCGCCGCGGCAAAGTCCGCGTCCAGAACCTCTTTTTTGCTCCTTTTCATGCAGTGACGATACGCCCGTGCGGAAAGCCCAGTCAAGCCGGAATGGGTAACAAATTTATAACTATTCCAAACTAGTGATTTGCAAGGGGTTCCCGCGCCTTTGCGAAAATCCGAAAAGCACCGGGAATTCAAGAAGAGGCTTGCCATCCGAACCTGAATCCGTCATCCTGTGGAGACGCATTTATTTCATTAGAGCGCCTATGAATGCACTAGTAAAAACCATATGTACATTCGTGACATCCTCCATCGGCCGCAAAATCATTGTGGCTCTGACGGGGTTATGTTTAGTCTTGTTCCTTGCGGGACACCTGGCAGGCAACCTCCTCATCTTCGGAGGGCCTGAGTGGATCAACACATACGCCCACGGCCTGCACTCCATGCCGGAAGCCGCCCTGTGGGGCATCCGCCTGGGCCTTGCGGTGATCTTCATCATCCACATCTGGCTGACCATCCAACTGAAGCTGGAGAACAACGCGGCCCGTGAACCCTATGTGTTCAAGAACACGATCAAGGCGACGCTCTCCTCCCGCTACATGATCTACACCGGCCTGACCATCCTGGTGTTCCTGATCTACCATCTCTACCAATACACCCTGCGCGTCGGCTATGATCCCGCACAATACGTCGCCTACATCTCCGACGGCAACGTGGAGACATTCGACGTTTACAGGATGATTGTCAACGGGTTCAGCAACGTATGGTGCTCTGCGTTCTACATCCTGGCCATCCTGATGCTCTTCAGCCACCTGCGCCACGGCGTGCAGTCCATCTTCCAGACGGTGGGCCTTGACTCCCGGAAAATCCGCCCCGTGTACAACTTCATCGCCATCGCTTACGGCGTGGTGATCTGCGCCGGCTTCATCTCCGTGCCGGTGTCGGTTCTTTTGGGTATCATCAAATAACCTCAACTCACTGCAAAGACATGATTAATTTTCCCGTAAGCGATTGGATGCCGGACGCCAATATCCCCTCCGGCCCTATTCAGGACAAATGGTCCAAGTACAAGCTTGAAGCCAAGCTGATCAACCCGAACAACAGGCGCAAGTACACCGTCCTGATCGTGGGTTCCGGCCTGGCCGGCGGTTCCGCCGCTGCGACTCTGGCCGAACTCGGCTACAACGTGAAGTGCTTCTGCTACCAGGACAGCCCCCGCCGCGCCCACTCCATCGCGGCCCAGGGCGGCATCAACGCAGCCAAGAACTACCAGAACGACGGCGACTCCGTGTACCGCCTGTTCTACGATACCGTGAAGGGCGGCGACTTCCGCGCCCGCGAAGCCAACGTGTACCGCCTGGCGGAGGTATCCTCCAACATCATTGACCAATGCGTCGCCCAGGGCGTTCCCTTCGGCCGCGAATACGGCGGCCTGCTGGACAACCGCTCCTTCGGCGGCGCCCAGCTCAAGCGCACCTTCTATTCCCGCGGCCAGACCGGCCAGCAGCTCCTGCTGGGCGCGTACCAGGCCATGGAAAAGGAAATCGCCAAGGGCCACATTGAAATGTTCACCCGCCATGAAATGATGGACCTCGTCATCGTGGACGGCGAAGCCAAGGGCATCGTAACCCGCGACCTAGTGACGGGGGAAATCAAGTCCTACGCCGGCGATACCGTGCTGCTCTGCACGGGCGGCTACGGCAACGTGTTTTTCCTGTCCACCAACGCCATGGGCTGCAACGTGACCGCCGCCTACAAGGCGTACAAGCGCGGCGCATTCTTTGCCAACCCCTGCTTCACGCAGATCCACCCCACCTGCATTCCGGTGAAGGGGGACTACCAGTCCAAGCTGACGCTGATGTCGGAATCCCTCCGCAACAGCGGCCGCATCTGGGTGCCCAAATCCCGCGAGACGGCGGAAAAGATCCGCAAGAAGGAAATCAAGCCCTCCGACGTTCCCGAAGAAGAACGCGATTACTATCTGGAACGCAAGTACCCCTCCTTCGGCAACCTCGCTCCGCGCGACATTTCCTCCCGCGCCGCCAAGGAGGCCTGCGACGACGGCCGCGGCGTGGCCATCACCGGCAAGGGCGTATTCCTGGACTTTGCTGACGAAATCAAGCGCATGGGCCGGGAATGGATCGACGGCCAGTACGGCAACCTCTTTGACATGTACGAGGAAATCACGGACGACGATCCCCATGAAACGCCCATGATGATCTACCCCGCCTCCCACTACACCATGGGCGGCCTCTGGGTGGACTACAACCTCATGTCCAACGTGAAGGGGCTGCACGTCCTCGGTGAAGCCAACTTCTCCGACCACGGCGCCAACCGCCTGGGCGCTTCCGCCCTGATGCAGGGCCTGTCCGACGGCTACTTCGTCATCCCCGCCACGCTGCCAACCTACCTGACGTCCACCAAGCCCGGCGCCGTCACTACGGCCGCTCCGGAATTCAAGGCCGCGGAAGACGCTGTGAAGGAACGCATCAACAAGCTGCTCAACGTCAAGGGCACCAAGACGGTGGACTCCTTCCACCGCGAACTGGGGCTGATCATGTGGGACGACTGCGGCATGGCCCGCACGGAAGAAAGCCTCATGCGCGCCATTGAACGCATCCCGCAGCTCCGGAAGGAATTCTGGGAAAACGTACTCGTTACGGGCACGGCGGAAGGCATCAATGCGGAACTGGAAAAAGCCTGCCGCGTAGCGGACTTCCTGGAATTCGCCCAGCTCCTTTGCTACGACGCCCTGAACCGCCAGGAATCCTGCGGCGCCCACTTCCGCGTGGAATACCAGCTGCCGGACGGCGAAGCCAAGCGCAACGACGAAGAATACGCCTATGTGGCCGCCTGGGAATACGCCGGGGTGGACGAACTGCCGATTCTTCACAAGGAACCGCTGACCTTCGACAACGTGCACCTTGCCATCCGCAGCTACAAGTAAAAATAGCCACTACATTAACACTTAAAAGAAAGATTATCACATGGCTAAAACAATCAATCTCACCCTCAAGGTCTGGCGCCAGGAAAACAAGGATGCCAAGGGCCGCATTGAGACTTACGCCGCCAAGGATATCCCGGTGGACGCCTCCTTCCTGGAAATGCTGGACATCGTCAACGAAGGTCTGGTGAAGGAAGGCAAGGAGCCCATCCACTTTGACCACGACTGCCGGGAAGGCATCTGCGGTATGTGCTCCCTGACGATCAACGGCATCCCCCACGGACCGGAACGCCAGGTGACCACCTGCCAGCTTCACATGCGCAAGTTCAAGGACGGCGATACCGTCTGGATCGAGCCCTTCCGCGCGAAGGCATTCCCGATCCTGCGGGACCTGATGGTGGACCGTTCCGCCCTGGACCGCATCATTGCCGCCGGCGGCTACATCGACGTGCGCACCGGAGCGGCCCCGAATGCCAACAACATCGCCGTGGAAAAGGTGAAAGCGGAAGCCGCCTTCGACGCCGCCGCCTGCATCGGCTGCGGCGCCTGCGTGGCTTCCTGCAAGAACGCCTCCGCCATGCTGTTCACCTCCGCCAAGATTGCCCACCTCAACCTTCTGCCCCAGGGCCAGCCGGAACGCACCAAGCGCGTCCTGGCCATGATGAAGCAGATGGAAGCGGAAGGCTTCGGTAACTGCACGAACCAGTATGAATGTGAAGCGGCCTGCCCGAAGGGCGTGAGCGTGGACAACATTGCCCGCCTCAACCGCGACTTCATCCGCGCCAATGCCAAGGAAGGCCTCTGCTACTAAGAGGACTTTCAGCAAAATCCCCATCAAGGGGCTGTTCTGCCAAAAGCGGAACAGCCCCTGTTTTTTTAAATCCCTTTTGAAACACCGCCGTCTTTCAGCGATGACGGTTACTGAGAATAGTATTCAATCATGCCGCCTTCACCGGAAAGGCAGGAAATTCTTTCCCCGTCCTCCGCACGGACGGAGCCATGCAGAGTCAGCCGGGATATCCACCACGTCTTTTCCCGCTTGTCTGCGGAACGGGAATCAAGCTCTCCCAGTCTTAACGGCTATCCGTCCCAAATGAAACGCGAGACTCCTCTCTGAACAATGCGCTCGCCAGGGAGGAAAAACTTACTCCCTGTTCCGGGAATCCATGAAGATTGTCACGGGGCCGTCATTGACCAGGGAAATCTGCATGTCCGCACCGAATTCCCCGCTCTCCACCCGGCCTTCCAGCAGTGCGGCCAGTTCCTCCTTGAACCGTTCATAGAGGGGAACGGCATGATTGGGTCTCGCGGCGCGGATGAAGGAGGGTCTGTTCCCCTTTTTGGTGGAAGCGTGCAGCGTGAACTGGCTGACGACCAGGGCTCCTCCCCCGATGTCCTTCACAGAGAGGTTCATCTTTCCCTCTTCATCGGAAAAAATGCGCATGTCAGCCGCCTTTTTGGCCAGCCAAAGCGCGTCCTCTTCCGTATCCGCCTCCTCAATGCCTATCAAAATCATCAGCCCGCGGCCCGTGCGGCCCGCACAGACTCCCCCGATATGGACGGCGGCTTCCGTCACCCGCTGGACGACCAGCCTCATTGTTCCGTTCCCTTCTCCCTGATGATAGTTACCTTGGTGCCCGGCCTCGTCAGCATGGCCAGTTCATTGCAGTCCTGCCGGTTCAGATAAAATCCGGGGGAACGGGGAGCTCCGTTTCCGGCTTCGATGACATATCCTCCGGCGGCCAGCAGAAGGGTCTTGTCCGCTGCGGGATAGTGCTTGTCGTAAATGGAAAAGGAAGCCTGTTCATCCTTGACGGTCGTCTCAAAATTCTTTCGCCCCGTGTCCTTCATGGCCACCATGGAATAGGCCTTCACAAAGTTTTCCCCGTCGTACAGGCAGACTTCCTTTTCAGGCACGTTGACCACCACATGAAAGTTAAGGGGACGGTATTTGAATACATCCCCGGGCTGAAGGGAAGGAACATCCATCAGGCCGTTCAAATGCACCAGCATGGCCGGGGAACATCCCAGCTTTTTGACCATGCGTATCCAGGTATCTCCCCTTTTGACGGTGTATTCCTTCACGTCCGGCCCATTGGGGTCCAGAACCTGGCGGATGCGCAGCGCCCCGATGAGATCCTTGGCCTCCCGACCCACCACGCCGCCCTGGTTCACCAGGGGCTGGAGCAGTTCCAGGGCTTGCGCCAGACTGCCGCGATCCATCAGCCTGCGCGCTTCTTCAAGGGCTGCCGGACGGCGCGGCCAGAGGGAGTAATTCTCCCCGTCGGCCAAAGTGGCCTGGGCGCAGAATACCGCTACCAGAAGGCTACAGCAGGCCCTTGCGCTTGAAGTCGAAAATGTTGATCTCATGGGATTTTTGTATCATTTCCACGGTGAATTTCAAGAGGGAGACCTCCCATGCGTCATCCACCCCTTCCACAAGGGCCATGAACGTGTCCTCTCCGTTGCGCACCTGGTCCAGCAACCGGCCGCGAACGGATTCAAGCGGTTCATGCAGGATTTCCTCCCGCACCTCCGACCTCTTGAACCGGAATCCATATTCCAGCAGGGTCAGGAAACCGGGACCATTTTTGGACAGCCAGTCAAAAAAGCGTTTGGCCTCCCCGGAAAAACCCTCCGTACTGACTTCATTGTAAATGGAGGGGCGTATGATCTTGGGCTTTTCCGCCTCCACCCAGCCGCTGCGCACGCGCACCACGTCAATCTCGTCCATCACTTCGGAGATCAGGAGGAAATTGAACCGGGTATCGCCGAACGTGTCTATGCGGCGGTCCGGTTCATACACCACGCGGGTCATTTCCGCCGCGTAGCGAATGTCGTCACGGGAATAGGGGGGCAATTCACTCATGGCAGAAAGGCGGGAACCGGGCTTATCCCATGAAAAAGCGGCTCCCTTGCAGAATTACAGGGAAGCCGCTTTTTGTATAAAGGATTTCAGCAGTTCAACTTAGCCCTGAACTTTTTCGATGTAGGCAACGACGTCTGCCACGGACTGAAGTTTTTCCGCTTCTTCGTCAGGCACTTCGATGTCAAAGTTTTCTTCGAAAGCCATCACAAGTTCAACGGTATCCAGCGAATCAGCACCGAGATCCTCGATGAATTTCGCATCAGCAGTCACTTTATCGGATTCAACGCCAAGTTGGTCAACGATGATACTTCTTACTTTTTCTTCGATGCTGTTATCAGACATGATATTTATTGTTAAGGTTCATGGATACTACATGCGGCATGCACGTTTTGCAATACCTATTTATGAGTTTTTACGTGTCATCTATCATGCCACCCGGAGGAAAATCCCTTCTGAAGCAGGCTCTTGCACCACTTTTCAAAGATTAAGCCCGGCAACCATCCGCAGGCCGTTCAGCGTAATATCCGGGTCCACATGGTCGATGCGCGGCACTCCCCGGGCAATCAGGGCCGCATCTCCGCCGGTAGCCACCACCGTGGGACGCTTCCCCATTTCCTCTTCCAGCTTCGCCAGAATTTCCTTCACCATGCCGCGGTAGCCGTACACGGCGCCGGAATGCATGGCTTCCACCGTGCTTGTTCCGATGGCATGTTTCGGCTCATGGGGTTCGATGGCGGGCAGCAGGGCCGTATTGCGCGCCAGGTAATCCCCCATGCTGGCCAGCCCGGGGGCAATCGCTCCGCCCAAATAAGTACGCTCCGGGCCGATCACGTCAAACGTCACGGCCGTTCCGAAGTCAACCACAATGCACGGATAACCGTAATAGGCCACAGCCCCGGCGGCATTCGCCAGCCTGTCCGCACCGATCTGGCGCGGGGAAGGATAGTCTATGCCCACGCCCAGCCGGGAATCGCAGGAAAGAAAATGGCTCGGCCTGGTGAGCCAGTTCCGCAGAACATCCGCCACGCGGGGCACCACGGAACACACGACGGCGGCATCATAGTGAAGTCCCTTGAGGGCGTCGTCCAGCCGTTCCTCGCTCACTTCCCGGGTGGGAATCATGCGCCGCTCCTTCAGCAGGGCCTCCGGGGTGGAGAGCACGAATTTGGTGCGCGTATTGGAGTTGTCGATCAGCAGATAGGTCACGGGAATCAGTTAGTACGTTCCGCCGCCAGATTCAAGGCCAAATCCGCTATCTTTCCGCTTCCTCCGGTCATATCCGCCTTCAGCAGGTTTTCATGCAGGAGCCTCCATGGCGCTCCTCCGTCCGCCATCATGTTCTTCAGGGCTTCCGCCAATGCGGCGGCATCCTGCACATGGCCGCCGCCGCCCAGGGTCTCCAGCAGGCGGGCGTTTCCCTCTTCCTGTCCGGGCAGAAGAAAATTCACCAGCATGGGCCTCGCGGCGGCCAGCACCTCATGCACCGTAGCGCCTCCGGCCTTGCCGACCACCACATGGTTTACAGTCAGGTACGAGGGTACGCAGCGCGTCCAGCCGCGCACGGTCAGCCTTTTACCGTATTTCGCGCGCAAATCGCGGATATGGGGATAAATCCTCCTGAATTTGCGGCCCAGGATGCAGGTCACATACACGGCGGGGTCGGCCTCCAGCATGGCCTCCAGCTCTTCACGGGCATGCCGGAAAGAACGCTGGGCAAAATAAAGAACGCGGAACGGTTCCCCCGGCTTCCAGCAAATGGGATGCTTCCGGACCGCCTCCAAACAGGGATTTACGGGAAAACCGGTCACGCGAATTCTTTCCGGATCAATTCCCTTTCCCGCCATGACGTCCCGCGTCCATGAATCCGTAACGGCAAAAAGAGGAGAATCCGCACACAACCACGACTTGTTGATAACAAAGGAGTCCGTCACCACGGTGATATACGGCACGGCGCGTCCCGTACGCGCGGCGATGGAATCCAGCATGTAGGGATACACCATGTATGTGCAGACAACGGCGTCCGGCTTCCATTCCAGCAGCAGCCGTTCCAGCAGCCCTTCCACCGGGCCCAGGCCCTTGACGGGCTTTTCCGCCATGTTGCGCCGGTCGCTCACGTCGTACATCAGCTTCCAGAGGCCGGGCATGCGGGAAATGATCCAGAGATATCCCGCGCGGGTCATCCGGAACGTAGCGGGCATGGCCTCCGCGCACAAGTCAACGAGGCGCGTTTCCGCCCTGCCCCTCATCGCCTCTTCCACGCCGCGGGCGGCGGAATTGTGCCCCTCTCCATACCCTGCGGTGATGATCAACATGCGCGGCAGCCTTCCATGCTCCATGGGTAAACATATACCATATTCCTTCCAATCGGAAAGAACTTCTTTCCCCACGAACCGGGCCGCCGGGAGGCGGACGACGGCGCACCGCCGCGGCATAACGTAAAAAACCGGTTCCCCGCAGCGATATTCCCTTCCTGTCTCCCGATTTAACATTGACCTGCGCAGGCCGGCAAGGCAATCTCCCTGCCATGCGCATCGTCTTCATGGGCACGGGCGACATTGCCATTCCCGCCTTCCGCAGCCTGATCCGGCACACGGATCTGGTAGGGCTGGTCACGCAGCCCGACCGTCCGGTGGGCAGGCACCAGATTCTCACGGCCCCTCCCATCAAGAACATTGCCCGGGAAGCGGGCATCACCGTGTTCCAGCCGGCCTCCCTGAAGGCGCCGGAATCCCTGGCGGGCCTCAGGAGGCTGAATCCGGACCTGATCGTGGTCATGGCGTACGGGCAGATTTTAAGCCAGGAAGTAATCGACATGGCCCCCATGGGCTGCATCAACGCCCACGCCTCTCTGCTCCCGCGCCACCGCGGAGCCGCCTGCATCCAGTCCGCCATCAAATCGGGGGATTCCCATACGGGTGTAACGATCATGCACATCGTCAAAAAACTGGATGCCGGAGACATTATCGCCCAGATCAGCATGCCCCTGGACGGCACGGAGACCGGCGGCAGCCTGCACGACAAACTGGCGCAAATGACCCCGGACATTCTTCTTCCCGTTATCCATTCCATTGAAAAGGGAACGGCCGCACGCGTACGGCAGCAGGAAATTCTGGCCACATACGCGCCCAAGCTTCTGCGGGCGGACGGCAAAATAGACTGGACCGTTCCCGCCGAGGAAATCGGACGGATGATCCGGGCCTACGATCCCTGGCCGGGCACCTTTACCAACTATTGGAACCGCAAGGGGCGCATCCGCAACATGAAAATCTTCCCCGGCTTCACCATCGTGCCGGAGGTTTCCGGCAAACCGGGCCAGGTGCTTTCCGCCGGGGAGCAGGGATTGCTGATCGCCTGCGGTGAAGGAGGCCTGCTGGTGACGGACGTTCAACTGGAAGGCAGCACGCGCATGAACATTGCACAGCTCATCGCGGGGCACCCGAATTTGAAAGACATCCATTTCGACGTGTAAATGGCCAAGTCATTTTCCATGGAAAGCCTGAACGCGGCCCAGCGCCGGGCCGTTCAGACCCTTCAGGGGCCTGTCCTGATCCTGGCCGGAGCGGGAACGGGAAAAACGCGCACCGTCACCTGCCGCATTGCCCACATGGTGGACAGAGGCATCAGCCCGAAAAGCATCCTGGCCGTTACGTTCACGAACAAGGCCGCTCTGGAAATGAGGGAACGCGTAGGCCAGATGGTGGACCGGAAGGCGGCGCGCCAGATCATGGTCAGTACTTTCCACTCCCTGTGCGTGCGCATCCTGAGGGAGGACATAGGCCGTCTGGGCTACAAGACCAACTTCACCATTTACAGCGGGTCCGAGCAGAGCGGCCTGATCCGCCGCCTCATCGTCCGTCACGGAGGCATTAAGGAAAAAATCGGGCCCAAGGATGTACTGTCCGCCATGAGCCGGATGAAAAACAACGGCCTCGGCATTGACTCCATTGAAGACAACCTGACGGCCAACATCGCCGCCTCCTACCAGCGGGAGCTTCAGGCCCAGAATTCCGTGGACTTTGACGACCTGCTGATTCTGGCGGACAAACTGCTGAAGGAACACCCGGATGTCCGGGCGGCCTGGCAGCAGCGCTTCCGGTACATCACCGTGGACGAGTTCCAGGACACCAACAGCCTGCAAATGAGCCTCCTCGGCCACCTGGTTGGCCCGGATCACAACGTCTGCGTAGTGGGGGACGACGACCAATCCATTTATGGATGGCGCGGCGCCCAGATCAGCAACATCCTGGAATTCGAACGCTTTTTTCCAAATCCCTCCGTCATCAAGCTGGAGGAAAACTACCGCTGCACCGCCCCCATCCTGGACACGGCCAACGCCCTGATACGGCACAACCTGGGCCGCAGGGACAAGACGCTGCGCGCCCACAAGGGCGGCGGAGACCCCGTACGTCTCATCTCCATGCCCGGCGATGCGGAAGAGGCGGAATTCATCATCACGGACATTGAAAACGTCCGCAGGCAGGAAGAACGCCCCTGGGAGGATTTCGCCATCCTGTTCCGGGCCAATACCCAGAGCCGCGTCATTGAACAAACCCTGCGGGAACACAAAATACCCTACCGCATGGTGGGAGCGCAGAGTTTTTTCGACCGCAAGGAGGTGAAGGACCTTATCTCCTATCTGGCGACGATTGAAAACCCGCAGGCGGACGAATACCTGCTGCGCATTCTCAACACCCCGCCCCGCGGCATCAGCGACCTGACGGCCCAGCTTGCCATCGACTGGAGCCGGGAACACGGCAACAGCGTCTGGGCCGCCCTGCAGGACGAGGAATTCCTGGAAACCCTGACCACCCGCGCCCGCAACAGCATTCAGGAATTCAATGAGCTGATCACCAAATACATCGACATTTTCCAGGACAGGGAAACCAACTTCGGAGATGCCATGGAACAGCTCATTGAGGAAACGGGATTCAGCGACTACGTTACCCGGCTGTGCAAGACGGAGGTGGAAACACAGAAGCGCCTCGTTTCCATCGGAGACGTGAAGGCCTCCCTCCGCAATTTCTGGCAGCCGGAAAAAAGCCTGAGGGACTACCTGGCCCAGGTTACCCTGGACAAGGAGGACAATGACGACGATGTGGAAAACAAGCCGGGCGTCTGCCTGATTACCATGCACGCCGCCAAAGGACTGGAATTCCCCGTCGTTTACCTCGTAGGACTGGAGGAAGGAATCCTGCCGCACAAACGCTCGCTGGAAGACGGCAACTGCGACGAGGAACGGCGCCTGCTTTATGTGGGCATCACGCGTGCGCAGGAAAGGCTCATGCTGACCTACTGCGCCACGCGCCTGCGCTACGGAGACCGCATGCCCTGCCAGCGTTCCTCTTTCCTGAGCGAAATTCCCCCCCACCTGATGGAATATTCCAAATGGGAAGACCTGATGAATGCGGAAGCTACGGAAGAAGAATCGGAGAACTTCTTCGACTCCCTCCGCAGCATGCTTCTGGAAGATGAATAGCATCCGGCACAGCCGGGATCCCTTCATGAATACAAAGGTTTGCCTTAATTAACGAACGCGCGGCGCATCAGCAGGAAGAGCGCTCCCAACAGGCACGGACCAGCCGTTGCGGGCTCAAGAAGGGTCAAGACGGAAACACCGTCGGTTACCGCCATGGAGGGGATGCCGCCCTTGGCATCCAGTCCAAGCAATCCGTTGGAAAAATCCGTATTGATAAAGGACTGGCACGCAGAATCCGTTTCCCGCTGTCAGGTCGTCACGAAGGGGGCTCCGGACAATAGAATCTCCGGGCCGCCGCTGCCGATATGCGGCAAGTCCACAACCTGTCCGTCCCTATCCGGCAGACAGGTGCCTTGAATATGGAATTCTGTTCTCTCCACATTCACGGGATGATCTGAATGCCATGGAGAGAGAGGGGACATACCGCTCCCGGTGAAGGCAGGGGAAATGGTATGGGAACCGTTTTTCGGCAAACCTCCAGGAAAAACATCCCCGGCATCAACCGGGCCGCTCACATTCCACTCCGGTTTTTCCTTCCTTCCCCGGATCGTTTTCCCGGAATCAAGAGAATAGCCATGAGCTTGCTTCTACAGGTTCAAACTTCCGGTATCGGTTTCCATTCCGGCAAAAAACAGGGATATGCCGGAAAGTTCGGTCCATCCGGAATTCCCGTCCGTCCATGTCCCCTGGATCGCGAAAAGAGAATTGTCCGTTGTTTCAGCGCGCGGGACATATGGCCGGAAATAAAGGTTGCTCCGGCTGTGCCGTTTGCCATGTTCCAATGGCCGGAATAGACATTCCCATTTTCTCCGGACGAGGTCATCGCTGTTTTGGACCGGCCAAGGGAACAGCACAGAAGCGCAAGGCATGGCATTACATAGAAACGCATTTTCATATTATCAAGGAACAGGGGCTGTTATTTACTATTGCTCTCTCATCGGCAGGCAATGAAATCTTTGACTCCAATCTCTCATGAAAATTAGGGAGACTGGCAAAAAGTACGGGGGACAATCTTACGAGAAGCCATCCCCATCTATCTTTCAACAGATTGAAAAAACAGAACCTTTGTCCTCAGTTCCACCATCATGTGATTTTCACTTCCGTTTATTCCAATGACGGAAGCATTCCGGGCACAAAAAAATCCCCCCGGCGCAACCGCCGGGAGGATGAAAGAAATTCCTGTCGCCTTACATCACCAGAAGATGATGTACAGGGCAACCGTTGCGGCAACCACGAACCAGCCAAAAACCTTGGCACGGGAAGAAGATTGCAAGGCTACCACTCCCCTGTCGGGCAGGACGATGGCCTGGCCCCCGCGGGCGGTATTCACGGCCGTAAAGATGAAGCCGATGATCACCACAGTGATGAAGCAGATGGCCATGCGGTTCAGGAACGCCATTTCCGGCTGCCAGATCTTCAGGAAGCCGTATAGGGCGGCATTGATGACGATACCCAGCCAGCCAAAGATACGCGGACACTTGGGCACAAAGAAGCCGAAGAGGAACACGCACAGGGCGCCCGGACTCAGGAAGCCCTGGAATTCCTGAATGAAGTTGAAGATGCCGCCGAAGGCCGGGCTGTCCAGGAACGGGGCAATGCACAATGCAATCAGGGCGCACACCAGCAGGCCTATCTTGCCGACGGTGACAAGCTCCGTAGGTTTCGCATTCCGGCGCAGCTTGTTGTAAATATCCATCGTAAAGATGGTGGATGCGGAGTTCAGCATGGACGCCAAGGAAGACACCACTGCCCCGAAAAGGGCGGCGAGTACGAACCAGGTCCACCCCGTACCGGGCAGCAGTTTCCTAATCAACGTGCCGAAAGCGGAATCATAGTCAAAACCTACCAGCGTATCCGTCAAATAATAATTGTCCGTATCGCTTGCAGCAGGCTTGATGATCTCGTCATTGAGAGTGGCGATTTTTGCCACAAAGGGAGCGCGTTCCGCCAGCGTGGTTTGTTCATTGGCGGCGTCCGCCTTGAGTTCGTCACAGGCCTGTTTCAACTCGGTCATCACGTCTTCACCGGCCTTCATGACCGTAGCGTTGTGCAGGGCGTGGGCGCACCCGGCTTCCACGTTTTCTACCAGGAAGCTGTCCGTGATCCTGTAAATGACGGGACGCCCCTTGACGACGGCGGCATCCTTCGTCTTATCGATTTGCTTCTCATACTTGACTTCCGCCTGTTCCTTCAGATCATTGCGGTACAGATTGTAGGCCAGAATGCCGGGTACCACCACCACGAACGGGATGATCAGCTTGAGGAAAGCGGCGAACACGATGCCCATCTGTCCTTCCGCCAGGGACTTGGAAGCAAGCGTACGCTGCATGATGTACTGGTTGAGGCCCCAGTAGAAAAAGTTGGGAATCCACAGGCCCAGGCAAAGGGCCGTCCACGGGATTTCGGCATCGTCCGCCGGACGAATCATGTGCAGCTTGCCGCCCACGGTATTCACACCGCTCGTGGCATCCCCGGAGTTGAGCTCAAAGAAACGCGTCACCCCGTGCCAGAGGCTGTTGGAGGGGTCTCCCAGAGAAGCCACCGTAGCGCCGGAATTGGCGGCTGCGGACTGCACCAGGTGGTTCGGGTCGGCCCCGCTCAGGGCCATCAGGGCAAAATAGGCCACCACGCCGCCGCCTACAATCAGGGCGGCACCCCAGAACAGGTCCGTCCAGGCGCAGGCCTTCAAACCGCCCACGAACACATACACGGTACTGCAGAACGCAATGATGATGCAGCCGACGGTAATGTTGCCGAAGTCGATGCCCATAGCGGTGTACCCGGTAAAGAATACGGAAATCACCTTGGCCCCGGCATAAATGACGCCGGCGGTCGGCACGCCCACCAGAATAAGCAGCGTGGCAATAGCCATCAGGGAACGCGCCGCAGTATCATAGCGCTGTTCCAGGAATTCCGGAATGGTGTACACACCGCCTTTCAGCAATTTGGGAAGGAAGCAGAAAGCCACGATCACCAGCGTAATGGCGGCCAGCCATTCATACCCGGCAATCGCCATGCCCACCCAGTTGGCGGCCTTGCCGGACATGCCCACGAACTGTTCCGTGGAAATGTTGGCGGCAATCAGAGAAAAGCCGACGAGCCACCAGGTCAGGCCGCGGCCGGCCAGGAAATAGTCGGAAGCACCCTTCGTCTTCTTCTCTTCCTCCGTCTCCTGCGGATCACGGCTCTTCCAGATACCCAGGGCAATGACGCCCACGACCACCACGCAGAACAGAATGACTTCCGGCATGGAAAGAGGTGCCGCCGTCACCGGTTCCTTGGGTTCCTCAGCCTTTTGGGCGGCGTTTTCCACAGCCACGGGAGAGGCTGGCTGGATTTCAGCGGCTGGCTGCATTTCCGCAGCAGGCGTCAAAGCCGGAGCGGACAGCGTGGGCTGGGCGTCCGGAGCTGTTGCAGGAACGGCCCCCTCCTGGGCGGCGGCGCCCCACGTCATCAGGGCCACAGCCCCGAGTATGGTTGCTAGTTTTCTCATAATCAGTGTGGATTAAGCTTGGTACAATACACGGGCGCCTTCACCGGCGCTCGTCACGAGGTAGGTGGTTTCAATCCCTGTTTCCTGGCAATAGGCCTGGAGCAGTTCCTGCGCTACCTTGTCCACGTCTTCCGTCTTGACCAGGGCGACGATGCAACCGCCGAAGCCGCCGCCCGTCATGCGGGCGCCGTAAACGGAAGAAGCGGAAGGAATGCGGTCACAAAGGGAAACCAGAGTATCCACCTCCGCACAGGAAACTTCATAATCATCGCGCAGGGAGGCATGGCTGCCGCGCATGGCTACGCCGGCTTCATCCCAGTCGCCGCGGGCGAGGGCATCCGCAAAAACGGCCACCCGGGCGTTTTCACCGATGACGTGGCGGGCACGGCGGTAACGTACGTCGCCAAGCTGTTCCTTGAAGGATTCCAGCAATTCCAGGGAAGCTTCGCGCAGGGAAGGCACCCCCATGATGGCGGAGGCTTCCTCGCACTGCTTGCGGCGCTGGCCGTAGGCTCCGTCCGCCAGGGAATGCTTCACGGCACTGTCCAGAACCAGCACGGAAACGGAATCGTTATTCATCGGCACCAGCTCATATTCCAGAGTGGCGCAATCCAGCTTAAGGGCCATGCCCTTCTTGCCGTTGGCGGAAATGAACTGGTCCATGATGCCGCAGGGCACATTCACGAACTCGTGTTCCACGGCCTGCCCGATCAAGGCTACCTCCTTGGGATCAATCCTGACACCGGCAAAGGCGGCCAGTGCGGTGCAGACGGCGACTTCCAGGGCGGCGCTGGAAGAAAGGCCGCCGCCGCGAGGCACGTTGCTGTCAATCAGCATGTCCACCGGGCCGATTTCTATGCCGCGCCGATGCAGATTGGCCAGCACGCCGCGCACGTAATTGGACCAGAACGGCTCGCCGGGAACCAGGGCATCCTCCACGGCAATTTCATGTATCTGGTCTCCCAGAGAACCGCAGAAGCGATGTTTGCTGACAGGGGAAGGAGCTACTGCGACGACACAATGATTGTCCAGAGCCATGGGCATCACAAAACCATTATTATAATCCGTGTGCTCGCCAATGAGGTTCACACGTCCCGGTGCCGCTGCCACATGAGTTGGAGCCTGACCGAAATACTCGATGAAATACGGAGTCACCGTTTCTTTAGAGATTTCTCGCTGAACTAAATCCATAGTGGGCTGATTCTGCCCCAACGCCTCCCGCACCTCAAGGTTAAAGTCTCCGCCCGGCCTCAAATCACTTCATTTTTCACCAAACTTTTGAGGTTTTCTCGAAAAAGATCGGCCGATGCCATGACGGGCATGGGACAGACCGCGGAAAAATACACTTACAAACGCATGCCGGGCTTGTAAACAGGGCATCCCCGCACCCTCCCGGCCGCCGGGGGAAATCCTTATTTGGCCCCGCGGGCAAACAACACGGCGGGAACTGTTTTCAGCAGCAGTTTAACGTCCAGCCACAGGGACCAGTGGTCGATATAATACATATCCAGCTCCACCAGTTTCTCAAATTCCTTGATGTTGCTGCGCCCCGCTATCTGCCAGTATCCGGTGACACCGGGCAGCACGCTCAGCCTGCGGCGGTGCGCATCACTGGTAAAAGCCTCCGTTTCATAAACGGGCAGCGGCCGGGGGCCTACCAGGCTCATCTCCCCTTTCAGCACATTGATGAGCTGAGGCAACTCATCAATGCTGAATTTGCGCAGAATGCGACCGAAAGGAAAGACGCGGGGGTCATTCTCCAGCTTGAAAAGGGGACCGTCCATCTCATTGCCATGGCTGGCCTTCACTTCATCCAGCCTTTTCTCCGCATCCTGATACATGGTGCGGAATTTCCACATGCCGAATTCCCTTCCATGCAGTCCGGAGCGCTTCTGGCGGTAGAAAACGGAACCGGGAGCGGACAGTTTGATGCCTGCGGCCGCAACCAGCCACAAGGGCGAAGTAATCACCAGCAGGGCAAGAGAACCGAACCAGTCCAGGGCTTTCTTGATCTGCCAGGACGTGGTGTAGGGAATGGGGGTGGACTTGTACACCAGCATCCTGACTTCGCCCATCACTCCAAAGTAAGTTTTGTGTACGGTTGGCATCCTCACCATCATGGAAGCATAAAAGTCCACTCCCATCTTGCCGCAAAGATCCGTCAGGCACTCCGCCACGGAAGCATCCACCCCTTCCGGCAAAAACACGACTTTGCTGATGCAATTCCTGATCAGTATATCCCGCGTTGTGACGGAATCCACGGATTTGGGAGAAATCACCGTCAGGGCTCCCTGAATATCCACGCGGTCCCGTTTCATCTGCTTCAGGAATGTATCCACATGTTCCGGAGCGCCTACCAGAAGCATGGGGGCCTCTTCCTCCAGCTTCTTTTCCGACCGGAACCGGAAAATGCACAGCCACAGAACTCCCAGAAAAGTCAGCAGATATGCCAATATCTGGACGACAGGGTCTCCGGAAAAGGGGACGAGATACTTCCAGATGATGGAACTCAGCACCACAAAGCACGCGTAGGCCAGCGCCAGCCGCCAAACGGTGCCGCTCAACGTCATGCAGCGGTAATACACGCCAAACTGGTCACAGCAGAAATACAGCAGTAGGGACATGGTCAGGGGAGCAAGCACCAGCGTACGGAGCCGCCAGGGTTCAGGCTGCACGCCCAACGAACTCCAGGAAATAAACCCGACAACCATAAAAACGACAAACGCCAGAATGGTGACCGCCATTTTATTGATTCCGTAGGTTGTACGGTCTGCGTTTTGAATAAGCATCGAGAGTGAAGGAGCTAGTGAACCACATAGTTAATGATGCCAAAGTTTTTGTCAAGTTCCATCCGATTCCGGCCTGGCTTCCCGTCACCAGTCCGGGCTTCGCCAACGGGTTTCCGCTTCCTGAGAGCTGGAAAGCCCAAAATGACGGGATACCGGCTTGCAAGAAACGGTCTCCGTGTGCATTGGTATACGCGTCAATCCGCCGGACTGACACCGCACACAGCCGGATCTCCCCTTATCAGACCATGCACGGACCGTTGATCGGGGCACGGGGCATCCGCACTTCTGGTTTTCCTTACGGAAACGGAACACCCCGGCGATTCGCCGGACGGAACCTATTGCATGGAGCATGAAAATCCGGCATGACACCAACATAATCATCAACTTAGCATATAAGTATGTCTCAACACCACACACAGGGAAGACAGGGCCAAGGCCCCCGTCGCCGCTATCACAAGGGCGGCCATTCCTATGGCAATGACCGCCGGGAATCCGGCGGATACCGTCCCAAATATAAAAAAGAAGCTCCTGCCAAGCTCTCCTTATGGCAGCGCTTCCTGGGCATTTTCGGCATCCGCCCGGCCAAGGGCAAGCCTGCCGTCAAAGACAAAAACCCCGCCAAAACGAACACCAGGGTGGCCCGCCCCAAGCAGGAGCGCGTCGCTACTCCCAAGCAGCCCGTCTCCAACCGCAGGCTGTACGTGGGCAACCTTTCCTACGAAGCTACGGAAAGCGACCTTGAAGACGTGTTCAAGGGCATTGGCGAAGTAACCTCCGTGGAAATCATCTACAATCCCCGCACCCACAAATCCAAGGGTTACGCCTTCGTGGAAATGAAGAGACTGGAAGACGCCGTCCGTTCCGTGGACATTCTTCACAACCAGCCTTTCATGGGCAGAAACCTGCTGGTCAGCGGCGCCAACGAACGCCAGGAACAGTCCAGGCCGGCCCGCGAGCCCCGCGCTCCGCAGGAGGAACAGAACTCTGTGGAAGAAATGAAGGAAACTTCCACCCCTCTGATTCAGCCGGAAACCCAGCCTCAGGCATAAGACAAGTTTTTACAAACCAAGAGCCGGCTCTCCTCAGAGGGGGGGGCCGGCTCTTTGCTTTCCTGCCGCTCACGCCGCTTCCAGAAACTGTAAAGCTGCGGAGAGAACCCGCCGCACGAACGGAACCAGCTTCACGGCAGACCCCATGCCTTGCGCAGCCGCAGGTACTCCCTGGAAGGGAGCAGGACATACAGGGGATGCTTGGAAGGGTCCAGCCATGCGATCATGGCACGTAAATTCTCCTCGCTCATGGCGGTGCATCCGGCCGTGGGAGCCTGACCGTCCCTCCTCCAGATATGGAAGAAAATGGAAGACCCTCCCCCTGCTACGGGGTGCCCCTGATCTCCGGCGGCGTTATGCCTGATGAACAGCTTCAGGCTGTGGGCGTAATCGTTCAGCTTCATCTGCTGCTTGAACTCCCAGGGCGTCACGGGATCATGCTTCAATACGAAATGCTGATTGTAAAGGGGGGAGGACGGGTCATCGACCCACATATCCCGGGGCGTGATGCGGCGGTACGGCATGGAACGCTTCTTTTTGGGAACGGGCACGGTGCCGTACACCCCGCCCAATTCAAAAATTCCGGCGGGAGAACGCAAATCCCCCTCCTTCTTCACGGGACCCTCCGCGGGAGGGCTGCTGACACCCCTGCCCCATACCAGTCCGGACTTCCCCAAGCGGGCCGGAAACGGCCCCTTCACCATCATCCACCCCTGGGGACCTTTCTCCAGAAGGCTCAATTTCACATGCGAACTGTTCCAGCCGTCGGACGTCCCCACAATTACCTGGCGGCAGTCTTCAGGCAGGGCCATGGCCGCAGCGCAAAACGCCGCCAGCATGCACACGCATACATAGATACCCTTCATGCGCCGTAGCATACCGGGGAAGCCCCGGAAGGGAAGCAAATACTCCGTCCTTCCCCGGCATCCGGCAGACGTGCACAAGCGGCCTACTTCAACGGAAGCACCTCGTCCAGCAGGGATTCTATCCCCTCCTTGGCAAATCGGGAATGCAGATAGAGCTTCTTGGCTTCCATGTACTTGCCGAGGGCGGAACCGACTTCTTTGGCATTCCGCGCATTTTCCGCATCGTCCAGCAGCTTGACCAGCCTGCTTGCCTTGGTCGTCAGGTCCAGATACTGGGAATTCAGCTCCTGGTCATTGACGAACAATTCCTGGTCGCGCAGGCGCAGCTGCTGCAATTCCTCCCAGGCGCCGTAAACGTCCTGCATGGCCTCGCGCTGGCGCGCCGCGCCCAGGGCCCGCTCAATGACCGCCATTTTAGCCAGGTCATCCACAAACTGGGCCTGCAGTTCCGGGTCATCCTTCACCAGCACGGCAAACTCGTGCTGATTGTCGAAAATACGCCGGTAGTTCTTGTTCTTGTGGAAACGCTTGAAATCCTCCAGGGCATGGGACTGCTGGCCTGCGGCCATCATGGCATTGCGCAGGGGGAGCAGGCGCGGATTCTTGGGCCAGATCTCAATGGCCTTCTTCAGGCATTCCTCCAGCTTGGCGCGGTCCCCCTTGGCAAGGGCTTCCTGTCCCTGGGCGATATAGGCGTCGCTGGCGAACACAGCGGCGCTGATGGCGGATTCCGCCCGGCCCGTGCTGAAATCCCGGGAAGTCTTCTTGAGGTCCTCCACCAGTGTGAGGGCTTCCTCGTAATCCTTGCCGTTCATCAGCTCAAAAAGTTTCTCCACATCCCGCTTGAACGCATACAGCTTCTGCTTCTTCTCATACGGGAACGTACTGACGGGTGCCATGAATTCGCCGATCAGGAGAGCTTCATTCAACCGCTCCAGGGCATCCACGTAATGGTGAGAATCCACCAGATTGTTCACGGCCTTCATGTGGCGGTCCGAATCCCGCGCCAATTCCCGGGAAAGATTGTCCAGGACAGACACGGTAGGGGGTACGCCCAGCGTACCTCCGAACATCTTGGCGGCATCGGACCCCTTCTCCAGGCGCAGTTTCGTATCGCCGTCATTGAACAGGCGGCTGTACACGCCGCAACCGATGGACACATGGTCAAAACGGCGCTGGGCAAACAACTGAACGAGTGTGGACTGGAACACGATTTTGGCTTCCGTTACGGTAAGCACCTGCTCGGTTTCCAGTTTCAGCTTGCGGGCCTGCATCTCCACCACGCGCTTTTCCAAATACTTGTAGCGCGGATTGTCCCGCGCCGGATTGGAATCGGAATTCCCCTTCTTGCCCCCCTTCTGGTTGGAGGCAGAACCGGAGGACGTCGTCACACCGCTTTCCATCAAGCTCATTTTCTGGGTATTGGTACGGATTTCGCGTTCCATCGCGTCCATCATCTTTCCCTTGTTCTTCCCGTTGGTCTTGGCCTGCCATGCGGTATAGATGGCCTGGCACAGAGCGTCGGAAACACCGCCGTCCAGCGGATTGCTGGAAGCGGCGGTCAGCAGGTCCACCACCTGCCGCAGAACATTGTCCGCCGCCAGCCTTTCCTTGCGCATGGAAAGCACATCGTGAATCTTGTTGAAAATCTTCTGGTACTCACGGGCATCCTCCGTATTCTCCTCCGGCTGGCTCAGGTACTTATTGAAGCGGGCCTCAATTTCCCGGAAGCTGCCCATGTTCAGGGTCTGCCCGTTGATGGTTACCGTGCCGTCCTGAGGATTCAGAAACGGCAGTTCGTTGCCGTACAGGGATTTGGCATCCCCCTGGCTGCCCGGCTGGTAGGCGTTGGGCTGAATGGAGCCGGATGGATTGGCCGGCTGTGGAGACGCAGGAGCGGGGGTTCCTCCCGTTGCCGGAGGATTGTACATCATCTGCCCCATTGCAGGAAACGTACAGGCCAAGGTCAGAAGAAAGCAGTATTTCATGGATCGAAAAAGCTCGGGTTATTTAGGCAGGATGGAGGTAGCCATACACACGCCGCGCACGTTCGGGTTGATATCCTCCACCCGGAATTCTATTCTGTATTGCTGGTCTCTGTTGATGTTCAGTCCATTTCTGGCTTCTGCGGAAACGCAGATGGGAATAATGTATTCCCGTCCGGACGCATCCTTGTACAAAAAGGAAATCAATTCCGATTCGCCGCGGGGAAAACGGTCAATCACGGTGCCGTCCAGCACGTAATTGTTGTTGGAAAGCTGGGAGGCGTTCATCGCCAGAATATCCAGCGGGATGTCGGATCCCGCCTGGGCCTTGTTGCTGGAGCGCGTCACGGCATAGCCGATGACAAGCGCCAGCACAAGAACCACCGCCCCGATGACCAGCATCGGAGCAGATGATGATGAACTCTTCTTTTTCGCTGCACGTCGTCTCGCCATAATCTCTTGTCGAGAAAATGTATAACGAACACGCAGCGATTGCACGCATTAAATTACAGTTCCCAACTGGAACGGCGGATGCCGATGTAGGAGGCGGCGATGCCGCATGCAACATGCGCGCCGAGAACGATATAGCAGATCAGGGCCGGAGTCAGTCCCGTATCCAGCACATTCTTGACCGCGTTGTACACGTCCGGCTTCAGTGCGGAAATGCTTCCGGACCAGGACCAGTACGCGGAAATAAACGGCCGGATGAAGCTTTCCACCTGCTCCGGGAGAGCCAATACCGCCCCTGACAGGGGAAGCTGGAAGCCTACCAGGTAAATGCTCAGCAGGGAGGCCTGGTCCGCGCTCTTGGCCAGGGAGGAAATGCCCAGGCAGACAAACGTCATGGCGGCATTGGCCAGTATCAGGAAAAACAAATGCGTCAGGCTGCCGCCCCGGTCCCAGAAGAAATCCACAAAGGCGAACATCCACACGGACTGCACCAGCACCAGCACGCTCAAATACGCCAGCTTGCTCGCCAGATAGGAAGATGGCCGCATGCCAGCGTATTTCTCCTTCTCCATGATGGCCCGTTCCCCGGCTACCTCTCTTGCGGCGTTGTTGGACCCCATCAGCCCCAGCAGGATCACCTCAAACATGATGATGCCGGAAACGGCGGAACCGGTCTTCATGTTCAACTGCTGCGCCTCAATATCCTTCTGCAGCGTCTGCACGTCCTGCGTGGCGGAAAGCCCCACGATTTGCCCGGTTCCCTTGTCCGTGAACATGGCTACCAGTATGGGAAACAACAGCACCATCACCAGTTGAAGGACAAGCTGGGAGCGGTCGCGGAAGAAAATGCGCCACCGGCGCCCCAGCAGGCAGAAAAACTGGGTGAAGAACCCGGGCACTTCCGGAATGGCTTCCTCCCCGGTCTCAGATGCGGCGGCAGTTTCCTTTCCAGAGGAAGCGCGTTCAGAAGAAATCCCTTCCCCATCCGCCTCTCCGGCAGGAGTCGAGGTCCCTTCCTTCTGTTCGTCTGTGGGACCGGCATTCGGATCCGGCAACTCTCCGGAAAGCATCTTCTGCTCCCGTTCCTTTTCCAGCCGGGCGTAATAGGACTCCCGGTGCTTGGCCCAGGAACGGCACCAGGAAACCCCGTTCCGGTCCTGAAGCTTGGGGTAAATCTCCTCCAGCGCGGAAACGCCGAAGTAATGCAGGATCGTCTTGGGGGAACCGTGGTAGGCAACGCATCCCTGATGCATGACCAGGATGGAATCATACCTGTCCAGATGAGCCAGGCTGTGCGTAACGGAAATGACGATGCGCCCGTCGGAACGGGAAACCTCATGCAGAAGGTTCACGATATCGTGCTCGGACCGCGGGTCCAGGCCGGAGGTCACCTCGTCGCAAATCAGGAGCCGGGGATTGGACACCAGTTCCATGGCCAGCGCCAGGCGCCGCTTCTGTCCCCCGGAAAGAATCTTGACGTCTCTGTCTGCAATCCCCTCCATGCCCGTTACCTCCAGGGCGTTGTCAATGCTGTCGTCCAGATCGTCAAGGGACTCGAACTTGCAGCGGAGCTTGGCGGCGCTCTCCACATTTTCATCCACGCTCAACTGGTCATAGGCAATGCTGAACTGGGGGACGAACCCGATTTCCGTCGGTTCAAAATCCTCTTCCGCCAAATCATGCCCATTCCAGAAAAAACGGCCGTCCGTCTCCGCAATCATGCCCGCAATGGCCTTCAACAACGTGGTCTTTCCGCAGCCGGACGGCCCCACGACCGCCATGAAATGCCCCTTGGGCACATTAAAGCTCACATTGTCCAGCAATTTCAAAGGACCGTCCTGGGTCTCTATCTCGTACGTAATGCCGTCCGCCTGCAACATAATACATCTACCTTATCCCATCAGTCTCTACATCATCAAGGAAAATCGGGCCTATTCCTCCTCATCCTAAATCCATACGCAAACTTGTTATTTTGAAAAGGTTCCGCCCCGGATGGCGAAACACCTGACTACCCTCATGTTGTGGATTTGCGGCCTCTGCGCCGGAAAGCATCCTCCCTGCACTCCCTCCCTGTCCTTCAGAGCTACTTGTGATTCCTGCAGTGTCCTTTTTTCACGGATCCCCAGGGCGCCGGGACTCCGGAAAAAGAGTTTCATGACCACCTCCAGATTGAATCGGAAGAAAAAGACCGGACCTTTTTTCCTCGCTTCCCCGCCCTGACGGAGGCATCATGGTCTTATGATCAGCCGGGCGGTAAAAGACGATCTTCCGGAAATCCTGGACCTCCAGCTCCGGGCCTTCGGAGAAGTTGCGCAGCGCCTGAACGCTGCCAGTCTGCCTCCGCTGGAACAAACCATTGAACAATTGCTGGAAGAAGAGCAGAATGCCGTATTTTACAAATATACGGAAAACGGGCATATCATTGGTTCGGTCAGAGGAAGTCTGGATGCCTCCGGCACCTGCCATGTGGGCAGGCTGATTGTGGACCCGTACTGCCGGAACCGGGGAATCGGGCGGCAGCTCATGCAGGCGCTGGAAGAATACTTTCAGGGAAAAGCTTCCCGGTACCTCCTGTTCACGTCGGAGGAAACTCCGGAAACCCTGCACTTGTACGGCAAACTGGGTTACGAAAAGCTGTACACGCGGAATACCGGAAGCACCGTCATGGCGTTTCTGGAAAAGAAGGTTTGAAAAAACGGCCCCCGCAGGAAGAAGAATACTTCATTCCAACATTTTCCCTACGGCCAGCCGGATCAAGTACCCGGCCAGAAAAATCCCTGCCGCCACCCAAAAGGAAAACCATTCCAGCAATACCCCGCATACCAGGAATATCAGCGCACACCACAGCAAAAACGTGTTGATCACACGCATCAGGCTCCATTCCTCCGGGTAGAAGGGAGAAATAAGGAAAACCTTCATCAGGATGTCCTCCAAAAAAACCATCATGTGCCGCAAGATGAATTCCAAAACACTCATGGACTTTAATATTAATAATTAATCACACGGCCCATTTTACACCCCTCTCCGCAAAAGCACAAGCAGGGACATGGCGCGGGGACATCATGCCTTTCATCCTCTCCTGCCGGATAGGAGAACAAACCACGAAAAACAACGGATAAATGAACAAGGCCCAAGTGCCGCCCTACTGCAACCGCATCAGAACGGGAAATCCGTATCGCCCACCGGGTCCACGGCTTTTTCCTCAAATTTCTTTACGGCCTTCTGCTGGGGATTCACGGCCCGCACCACGATGGCTCTCGGGGGCACCGCTTCCCGCTTCTTGAATTCGCACTTTTCCTCGCACAAATTGCAGGGGCCTACCCGTACGCGTTCCTCCGGCTTTTCCGTCGTAACGGGGCAGGCGTGTTCACACGCCCCGCAGCCGATGCACAGGGAGGGGTCCAGCTTCGGCAGGCGGTGTTCCTGGCCGTCGCGCCCGATGTAGGGCACCGTGTAAAGCGCCTTGGTAGGACAATGTTCCGTACAGGCGCCGCAGTCCATGTCCTCCCTCCTGACCAGGCAGCGGCACACGTAAAACTGGGCCACGGCAATGCGCGTGGTGTCCTTCGTGATTTCCGTCGCATCCTTTTCCGCGGTAATGGGGAGCTTGCGGATAGCTCCGGTAGGGCACACTTCCGCGCAGCGGTGGCAGTCGTAAAGGCAGTACTTGGTGCTGAAATCCATCCGGGGCTTCATGAATCCCTTGATGCCCAACTGGAAATAGGCGGGCTGGAGTACGTGGGTGGGACAGCTGGCAATGCACATCTGGCAGCCGGTGCATACGTCCAGAAACCGTTCCAGGGAACCGGCTCCGGGCGGAAGAACGCACTGGGTGGGGTCCAGTCTCTGGGCGGCGTCCCCGCGGCATCCCGACAGGGCGGCGCCGGCAAGCCCGGCAGCGGTAGCCCCCAGGAATTCACGGCGGGAACTTTTCACGACAACGGGAGAAGACGCTACCGCCGAAGGACGGGAAGAAGCCTCTTTCCTTTCCTTTTTGGCAGGAATCAATCTCCGGGCCCTGGTGAACCAGCGGTAGCGGATTCCTCCCTCATCACAGGCGCGCACGCAATCGTAGCACGCCACGCAACGGGAGGCGTCTATCCGGTATTCCTTGAGATTCAGGCACTGGGCCTTGCAGGATTTGATGCACTTGCCGCACTTTCTGCAGGATGCGGGATCAAAACCCAGCCGGAAAAGAGAAACGCGGGAAAGGAGCCCCAGCAGAGCGCCCACGGGACACACCGTGTTGCAATACAAACGCCCCTTCCAGGCGCTCATGACGACCACCAGCCCGAGCATCCCGGCGGAAGCCAGCAAGGCGGGAAGCGCGACGGGATAATAGTCCATGCGGACCAGGTCCGCGGAAGCGCTGTCCGCCGCGAGCAGGTTGTTGCCCCAGACGGCGGCAGGCCATGCAAGCGCGTACATGATGCGCCCGAAAATGCTGTACGGGTCCAGCCAATTGAGCGTCAACCCGGCAAAACCGGTCACGCAGCAGACGACCAGCGCCGCCAGAATGATATACCGCACCCACGGCACCGGCCGGGAAAATTTCAAAAAAACTTTCGGTCTGATCCATCTGCGTATCCTGAACACAATGTCCTGCAAAATGCCCAGGGGACAGAGGAACGAGCAATAAACGCGGCCGAAAAGCAAGGTCAGGGCCAGCAGAATGGCCAGAGCGGCCACGGAAACACCCACCCAGTTCAACGTCCCCAGCACGGAAGGGACAAACTGCCACTGCGCCAGCGCAAAGGAATCTTCCATCCCCTCCCCGCCTCCAGTCATATTCGGTACATTCCACGCGGGAATGCCGCGCAGGAAAGCATAGGCAATCCCCACGAAGAAAATGACGGCCACGGTTACGCGGAGCCACTTCAACGGACTCACAAAAAAAGCTTTGATAATTGACATACCAATCTATGAAACACCGCCCGCAGCGAAAAGTTGGCGTCCGTCCGCAATATTTGCGGACGGACGGAAAAAATATCAGGCCATGTTGATGCGGCGGATATTGAGCTTGGTGAGGTCCGCCGTTCCCAGCCCCATTTCCTCTCCCAGCAATACATGGCGGATCTTGCCCGCCTTGTTCAGCAGGGCCGCGCCCGCAGAATCAATCGCCACGATATCGCGGGAGGCAAGCAGAGTCTTGCGCTCCACCAGATCGTTCGTGTCCTTGCCTACGGGACCGTTGCGCACCATGGGCATATAGGCGTCCAGCACGCACAGGTCCGGTTTGCGGAAATACACGGCATCCGCAATGCACTGGTGCAAGTCGTTCTTATGCATGGCGCCGCGGTCCCATACGGTGCCCATGACGTTCTTCATGCAGGCGGTCATTTCAGATCCGCTGTGGTGCTTGAGCGGAGGGCAGGTGATATAAACGTCCGCTTCCAGAACGGCCTTGTGCACCTTGGCTGAAGTGAATTTTTTGGCCTTCGGGTTTTCCGTCTGAACGTATTGCCCTTCATTGCCGCCGTCCACCATCACGCCTCCGGCTTTTTCCACGGCCTCTTTCACACCGCTGCCTTCATACGCGCCATTATGGCAGCAGTGGTCAAAAACCTTCACTTCCTTCGCGCCGGCCTGCTTGCACAATTCCACCAGCGTGGCGACGGTTTCCGGGTGGGTGTTGGACCCGAACTCCGGCGCCTTGTTCCAGCCGATGTTCGGCTTGATCACCACGGTCTGGCCCGGCTTCACGAATGCCTGCATGCCGCCGAGCGTTTCCACGGCCTTTTTAACCATTTCCGCGCGAGTCCCGTTGCGGACGGCAACGAGGTCGGGAATGCCGGAAGCCGCCTGGGGGGACGCCTCCTGGGCGAAGAGGGTTTCCATGTCCGTAATGGCCGCTAAAGCGCCCACGGCGGCGGTTCCCTTCAAAAATGTACGTCTGTCAGTCATATTGGTGCAAAGTCAAATGTTCATCTTTCCGGCAACGGAGCATTTCCGATGCCTTAGTGCCTACCTTATCATACGGAAAATGGAAAAACAACCTGTCAATCATTTTCCCTGCGGGAAATTCACAAACTAATTGTCATACACGCCGGGCTCCTATAAAACCCGGTCATGAAGTGTTCCCTGCTCAGTCGGCCCATGACCTGCGCGCACGACTGGATCAGCCGTCTCGTCCTGCCCGGAGACACGGTGGTGGACGCCACAGCGGGAAACGGGCACGATACTGCGTTTCTGGCACGCCTGGTCGGCCCGGGAGGGAAAGTGCACGCCTTCGACATTCAGGAAGAGGCGTTACGCTCCGCCAGGGAACGCCTGAGGGAAGAGGGGCTGCTTACGGATGCCGTCTGTTTCCATCTGGCCAGCCACTCGCGCCTCGCGGAACTGGTCCGCGGCCCGGTCAAAGCAATCATGTTCAACCTGGGCTACCTGCCCGGCGGGGACAGGAACCTCATCACCCGTACGGATTCCACTCTGGCGGCCCTGGAACAGGCCGTGAACCTGACAGCCCCCAACGGAATCCTCAGCGTCATGTGCTATCCGGGCCACGAGGGAGGAAACACGGAGGCCGCCGCCGTGGAACAACTCCTTTCCCGGCTTCCCCATCACTTGTGGAGAACAGGCAAATACCAGCTTCTGAACACTTCCACGCCCGCACCGTTCCAAATCTGCGCATTCAGGCTGGATTGACATCCCTCAGCCCTCACGAAAGGCGGACGGAGACCGGGACATGTTCAAGAAACTGCTTTTCTCACGCCCGGCGCATCCACTCCACCACCTGCGCCAGCGCACGGCCCCGGTGGGACATGGAATTCTTCACCTCCATGGGGAGCTGGGCGAAACTCTGCCCATACCCTTCCGGCACAAACAGGGGATCATATCCAAACCCCCCTTCCCCGGTCAATTCCGTCAGCATGTGCCCTTCTACAGAGCCGGAAAATTCCGCCAGTACCGCGTCTTCGCGGGCCAAAACCATCACACAGCGGAAGCGCGCGGCAGGCTTGTCTCCCGGGCGCACTCCGGCCTTCCGCAATTCTTCCAGCATACGGCGGTTGTTCCGCTCATGATTGCCTTCCTCTCCCCCAAAGGAAGAGGACCAGACGCCCGGACGGCCACCCAGAACATCCACCTCCAGCCCGGAATCGTCCGCCAGGACAATGCCGGGAATGCATTTGGAGGCGGAGACGGCCTTGAGCGTGGCGTTTTCCGTAAACGTAACGCCGGTTTCTTCCACGGGAGGAGCCTGGGGATAGTCGGAAAGGTCCCTTACCTCCCATTTCCCGGCCAGCATGGCACGGATTTCCCCGGTTTTATGGGCGTTGCGCGTGGCAACCACCAGCAATGGCAATTCCTGCTGCATCATGTTGAAATTCTCGTATCGTGTTTTTTCTCAGCAGTCAATCTCCAGGCTTACGGGGCAATGGTCGGAACCCATCACGTCCATATGGATGGCCGCGCTCTTCACCCTGGGAGCCAGAGAATCGGAAACGCAGAAATAATCAATGCGCCAGCCGATGTTCCGGGCACGCGCGCCCCCGCGGTACGACCACCAGCTGTACCAGGACGATTCCTCCGGATGCAGCAGGCGGAACGTATCGGTAAATCCGGCTTTCAGCAACTGCGTGAACCCGGAGCGTTCTTCGTCGGTGAACCCGGCGGAGAAACGGTTGTCCTTGGGCCGCGCGATGTCGATCTCCTGATGGGCCACGTTCAAATCGCCGCAGAAAACGACCGGCTTGACGGCCGCCAGGCCGGCCACGTAATTGCGGAACGCCTGATCCCACTGCTGCCGGTAGGGAAGCCTTGCCAGTTCGCTCTGGGAATTGGGCGTATAGCAGTTGACCAGGTAAAACTGCTCGAACTCCATGGTGCACACGCGCCCTTCCCGGTCGTGTTCCGGCCAGCCGATGCCTGTGGACGTAGACAGGGGCTTCACGCGGCTGAGAACCAGCACTCCGGAATAACCCGCCTTTTCCGCCGGATTCCAGAGCTGGTACGGCCAGGAAGACAGCCACAAATCATCCACCTGTTCCGGACGCGCCTTGATCTCCTGAAGGCAGAGAATGTCCGCCCCAAGCGCATCCGCGGCTTCTCCCAGCCCCTTGCCCAGAATCGCGCGCAATCCGTTCACGTTCCAAGAAACGAGTTTCATGCGGGCATACTTCCCGTTTTTCCCCTTCCCGTCAAGCCCTCAAACTCCCCTTCGGCGCCCCTGTTGCGTCCCTCCGTGCAAACCCTTCTTCCGGAATCATCCCCAGTATCTTGCATGTCGCACGGAACAAGTGTTTTTTCTTGCCAACCGGCAGGGGCCATGCTTACTTAGATAGGCAAACACCCCGAGAGGCACTCGAGAGTGGGTCTGTCGACCCGCTCTTTTTTGTCTATCCATCACACATCTCTACGCTCATGACAAACGACATTAAAGCTTTGATCGACTACTACGAGAGGGAAAAAGGGCTCTCCCGTGAAAAAATTCTCCTCGCTCTGGAATCTGCCTTCCTGTCCGCCTACCGCAAAATGGTCCCCGGCTCCGGCTCCATCAACTACCTCCGGGCTGAAATCAACGTGGACAAGGGCAAAGTGCGCATTTTTGCTGATCTGGAAGTAGTTCCGGACGAAGAATACAAGGACAAATTCAACCAGATCCCCCTCTCCCTGGCCGTCAAGCTGGACCAGAATGCCGTCCTGCACGACCTGCTGGCCACCAACATCACCCCCAAGGGCTTCGGCCGCATCGCCGTGCAGACCGCACGCCAGACGATGCTCCAGAAACTGCTGGATGCCGAAAAGGAAATGCTGTACGACGAGTTCAAGGACCGTGCCGGCGATCTGGTCACGGGCACCATCCGCCGCTTTGAGAAAGGGGACATCTTCGTGGACCTCGGAAAATTCGAGGGCGTCATGACCTCCCGCGAGCGCGTGCCCAACGAAGACTACAGCGTAGGCGACCGCATGCGCTTCTACGTGGTGGAAGTGCGCACGGAAGGCCGCGGACCGGAAGTCATCCTTTCCCGCAGCCACCCGAACCTGGTGCGCCGCCTCTTTGAATCGGAAGTGGTGGAAATCGGGGACCAGACGGTGGAAATCCACGGCATCGCCCGCGAAGCCGGCTATCGCACCAAGGTGGCCGTCATCAGCCACGACGACAAGGTGGACCCCGTGGGAGCATGCGTGGGCATGCGCGGAGCCCGCGTTAAAAACATTGTCCGGGAACTCAACAATGAAAAGGTGGACATCCTGGAATGGACGGAAGACCCCGTCGAATTCGTCCGGGAGGCCCTCAGCCCCGTGGAGCCCCGGGAAATCACCGTGGACGAAGACGCCAAGAGAGTCTTCGTCATCGTCCAGGACGACAAGGACCTCTCCAAGGCCATCGGCCGCAGGGGCCAGAACGCCCGCCTCACCTCCCGCCTGATGGGCTGGGATGTCCAGGTGCGCGTCTTTGACGTTCAGGAAGCTGAAAAACTCCAGAGCCAGGCAGCCGCTGAAGAAGTGATGCGCCAGTGCCAGGCCGCGGCGAAAACCCTCAGCGAACAACTGGAAATCCCGGAAGAAACCGCCATGGGCCTCGTGACCATGGGGGGAACGGACCTGGTGGCCCTCACCGGATTTGAAGCTTCCGACATCGCGGAAAGCATGGGCATTCCCGCAGAGGAAGCCGCCCAAATTCTGGACAAGGCCCGGGACCTCATTTCCCAATAAACCATTGAGCACGGCGCTCAATATCTAACCAATTTAAAATCAAATGCCTAATAAACAAGAAGAGAACGAACCCAAAAAAGAAGTGCTGGATCTGATCGGCGGATCTCCCAAAAAGAAACGCGCACCGCAGCCCGAACCCGTTCCGGCTCCGGCGCCCACCCCCCGTCCGGCTCCGGCCAAGAAAGAAGCTCTCGACTTGCTTTCCGGCCCCAAGAAAAAAGCGCCTGCTCCCGTTCCCGCCGAACCGGCTCCCGAATCCGTCCAGCCAGCCCCTGCCGCCGCACCCGCGCCGCAGGAAGAGGAACCGTCTTCCGGAGACAAGGTCATCAACCTCAAGCCGCCCGTTTCCGTCTCGGAACTGGCCGCTCTGCTTCAAGCCAAGCCTTTCCAGATCATCAAGGACCTGATGGGCATGGGCATCTTCGCCAACCCGAACACGCCGCTGGACGCTGACGCCGTCAGTGCCATCTGTGACCTGCACGGCTACACCTTCGCCCGTGAAAAACGGGAAAAAGGAGGCGGAGTCAAGGCCCAGCAGGAACCGCTGAAGGAACCGGAACCCGTCCCGGTCGTGGAAGAACCCAAGGCCACCCTCATCACCCGCACGCCCATCATCACGGTCATGGGCCATGTGGACCACGGGAAAACCTCCCTGCTGGACTATATCCGCAAGGCCCACGTGGCCAAGGGGGAAGCCGGCGGCATCACACAGCACATCGGCGCCTATACGGTTGACTACAACGGCAACACCCTCACCTTCCTGGACACGCCCGGCCACGCCATCTTTACGGAAATGCGCGCCCGCGGAGCGGACGTGACGGACATCGTCGTGCTCGTCGTAGCCGCCAATGACGGCATCATGCCCCAAACGCGGGAAGCCATCGCCCATTCCAAGGCGGCCGGCAAGACCATCATCGTGGCCATCAACAAATGCGACCTTGCTGCGGCAGACCCCATGAAGACCAAGAGCGGCCTGATGGAAGAAGGACTGGTTCCCACGGACTTCGGCGGCGATGTGGAATGCGTGGAAGTCTCCGCCCTGACCGGGAACGGCATCGACGACCTGCTCGGCCTCCTTTCCCTCCAGTCGGAAGTGCTCGAACTCCAGGCAAATCCCAAGGCCAACTGCCGCGCATCCATCATTGAAGCCCGCGTAGAGCCCGGCACCGGAAGTTCCGCCACGGCCATCGTGGAAAGCGGCACCATCCGCATCGGCATGCCCTTCATCTGCGGTCCTTACGCCGGCAAGGTGCGCGCCCTGGTCAACGACCACGGCGAACGCGTCAAAAAGGTCGGCCCCGGGATGCCCGTGGAAATCATCGGCTTTTCCGAAACCCCGAACGTGGGCGACGAACTCGTGGAAATGGAATCCGAACGCGCGGCGAAGAAACTGGGCGAGGAACGCCAGGAGGAACTGCGCAAGCAGCGCCTGGCCCAGCCCCGCAAGGCCCGCATGGAGGAATTGCTTGCCATGATGGGCGACGGAACCCAGAAGGCCCAGCTCAAGATTCTCTTGAAGGGGGACGTGCAGGGCTCCGTGGAAGCCATTAAAAAGGCAATCATGGACATCCAGTCAGACAAGGTGGAATGTGTCTTCCTGAACGCCGCCGCCGGTCCCATCTCGGAATCGGATGTGCTGCTGGCTTCCTCTTCTAACGCCGTCATCCTGGGCTTCAACGTCAAGGTGGAATCCAACGCCGTGAAACTGCTCAAGCGTGAAGGCGTGCAGGTGAAACTGTACTCCATCGTGTACGAACTCATCGACCAGGTGAGGGATGCCATGCTGGGCCTGCTGGAACCGGAAACGCGTGAAACCATCATCGGCCATGCCAAGGTTCTCCAGGTCTTCAAGCTCAACAAGGGCCGCGCCGCAGGGTGCATGGTTGAGGACGGCAAAATCCTCCGGAGCTGTGAAGCGCGCGTCATCCGTGACAAAACCCCCGTTTTCGACGGCAAGATGTCCACTCTCAGGCGCTTCCAGGACGAAGTGGAAGAAGTCAGGGCCGGTCTGGAATGCGGCATCCGCCTGGGTGACTTCAACGAATACGAAGCTGGCGACATCATCGAATGCTACACGCTGGAAAAAATCCAGCAGACGCTTTAAGCCAGTACATACCTCTCCCGAAGCGGAGATGGAACCGCCCCGCAGGCCTCCTGCAGGACCGATATGGGGCTTCCATCTCTGCCATTCGCGTATCATCCTCCCTTCCGATTGAACGATCGGACAGCCCCTTACTCTATTTCTTCATATGAGCAGACGCACAGACAAGGTTAATGAACTCCTCCGCCGGGAAATAGGCACCACCATCCAGCGGGACTTTGAATTCCCCGGCACGATTGTCACCGTGATTGAAGTGGAAGTGACGGATGACCTGAAAGAAGCCCGGGTCTGGGTGGGCGTCGTGGGACGCATGGCTCCTTCCCAGGTGCTGGAAAAACTGAACTCCCGCCACGGTCTCATTCAGTCGGCCGTGGCCAAAAGAGTCGTTCTGCGCAACACTCCGCGCCTCTCCTTCCGGCTGGACGACTCCGCGCAGCGCGGAGTTGATCTGGTCAACCTGCTGGACGACATTGACAAAAATCTGCCTAAAGCCCCTCCCGCAGATCCGGAGGAAGAACAGGCCTGAATCCTGTGGTCCCCCTGGGATAACACTCCGGATACTGGAAATCAGGGATTCCCCTACCCGTTGAAGGCAGAAAAAAATCTGTCCGTCAAAAACAGGATACTCTCACCCCGGACACCGGAGCCGTGACTCCCGGCAAACAGGGATTTCCGGAGGTATCTTTCCATAAGCGCCTTTGGGAGTACACGTTTGGTCACTGCTTCCCACAGTCGCTTTACCCTTCGTGAATCTCGCGCTGCGCAATCCGTGCAGCCGGACTTGCGGCCCCTGCCGGATTCTTTGCTTTCGGCCGGAAATAGACCTCGGCAAAGAGAAGAAATTCCGGAGAAATCTTCCGAAAGGCTCCGGAACGATGATTCGCTATTAATAAAAGGTAACCGGATCACAAAAAATCCCGGTATGGAGTACCGCCTGTATCGGCATTCAATTTTCGATGCCAATACAGGCCCAGATTCTACTCTCTCGTTACCTTCAAACGCAGGAAGCGGCGTTGCGGCGCATTTTCATCAATGGCCACTGTATCCCGGTATTCTCCCTTGCCACCTGCCGGAACTGCCGTTTCCTCCTCATTCCAGGTCTTCAGGTCCGCGGAGCTTTCCACGCTGAAAACCACATCCACGGCTTCCGTATTGACCGGCCAATCCAGCACCAGGTACTCCCGGCCCCCTTCTTCTTTCCGTACCGCCAGCGTTGTCACGCTGCCGCACGGTTTCAAGGGATCGAGTCCGGTAGCATACTTCATCAGGTTACTGATTCCGTCCCCTGCGGGGCTGGCTTCCGGAGCCATGTCGTCTTCCGTCGTTCCAGGCGGAAACTTGTCCTTCTTCCATTTATCGTATCCGGTCAATGGCGGTGCGGCACTCTGCGTCAGCGTGAAAGTCCTCTGTTCGCCGTCACAGGTAACGGTTACAACCGCCGTACGCTGCGTTTCCTGGTTATTGGCATCCACACTGACAGCCAGCGTCGCGGTACTGTTCCCGGAGGCGGGCGTGACCGTTACCCAGGACTGGTCGCAGGAAGCGGTCCAGGGGAGCTGGGTCTGCACGGTCAGCGTCGTTTCCGCTGCGGCAAAGCCTACGGCTTCCTCCGTTTTATCGACATTGAAAGGATTCACGTATTCATAGGAAAACGCGCTGGCGGGGATGTCCTGCTTGGAAATGCCCGCATCGGCACTTTCCCACTGCATGGAAAGGGAAGACGACGAACCCTGGCCCACATAGCCGATGCGGATCGGGTGGACGCCTGCCGTGAGCTTGACCGTCTGTACGGCATTGGGCTGCACATCGCTGGAAACGCCTTCCCGCGCATTGGAGGCAATTTCCGTTCCCGGCGTATAGGCATAGTCCGCGTCAAGGAGCTGCATGTCGTGTAAATGGACAAAGGCTTTGGAACCTTTATCGGAATCCGTTTTCAGGTAAAATTTATATTCCCCCGTAACAGGCACGGTAAGATAGCCGGTAAGTTCCACGCCCTTCGGACCGGAAATTCCCGGGTTGACGTCAAGAACGCCGGAAGCGTCCGTAGCCCCCGTGACGACCGGGGCTTCATTCATCTGGCGGAAATCCGGCACCCAGTCAAAGCTGCGGTTCCACACACGCTGGCGCAACCTCCCCTGCCGGAGACCGGAAGGAGCCGTAACGGGTGTAACGTACGCGGAGTCGAAGTTCGTGGTTGCCGTGGGAGAAGGACGGCGCATGCGCAATGCCTGCGCCTTCATTTTTTCCTGAAGATCCGGACGGGAGGAAGCCAGATTGGTGGACTCCTGCGGGTCCTTTTCCGTATCGTAAATTTCAAAATCCATACCGGGGGCGGCATTTCCCATACGCACTCCCTTGAAACCGTCCACAAAGACAATTTGCTGCTGGGTACGTCCCCTTCCCCTGTGCGCGGCCAGGAAATCGTCATTGGAAGGAGTGCTGCCGCCGGGATTGGAATATTCCGAGTAAATCACTCCGTTTCTCTGGCATTCCGGAACTCCTACCAGCGTAGGCAGCAGGGAAACGCCATCGCAGCGGGACGGAACGGGAACACCCGCCGCATCCGCAAAAGTGGCCATCCAATCGTGGAACTGGCTGGCGTGCAGGCTGATGCCGTTGGACGGAATCACTCCGGGCCAGCGTACTATCGTCGGCACGCGCATGCCTCCTTCCCAGCAATCGCGCTTGATGCCGTCCATCATTCCATAGCTCATGAAGTACCGCGGGTTTTGGGCCCCGTTGTTGTAATTTCCCGAACCCGACTCATTGTGGGGGCCGTTGTCGGACGTGAAAACGATCATCGTATTGTCGTCAATGCCCAGATCCCGGAGCAATTGGATCATGTCCTTCATCACGTCGTCCACCCGCCGGATCATGGTGGCGTGCCGGGATTCCGTTTTACCAAAAGCCTCATGTCCGGGATAAATATAGGTATCCGGCCCAAAAGAGCCATTCACGCCCGACCAGCCGGACGCAGCCGTATTGGAAGCTTCATATCCGTCTTTTTTCTCCCATTGCAGGCCGCCGGTTTTTCCCAATCCGGCAGGATAGGCGCAGGCAGGAGCGGACAGGCACCCGTGGGGGGCGGGGAAGGCCAGATACAGGAAGAAAGGCTGTGAGGAAGCCTTGGCCTGGTGGTCCATGATCCACTGCTTGGCACGGGCTCCGAACAAATCCGTATCATAGGCTGTACCGGGAACCCTGGAATTGACGGATGTCCATGCGGGAGAGGAAGCCTGGTCGTCATATTCGTAAATATCCTGATTGCCCGCCGTCAAATAATGGTAGTGGCCTGCCAGATGCTTGATGATTCCGTAAAAATAATCGAAGCCGCGCATATGGGGTGCGCCCGTCAGCGCCTTGCCGCTCTGCCCTGCTCCGCCCACGCCCCATTTGCCGATGGCTGCCGTATGGTAGCCCGCGCTCTTCAGCAGGGTTCCCAGCGTATGGGAATTTTCAATGGGAAAATCAAAAGTGTTGTTGCGCACCACCCGGGAATGTCCCTGGTGCACCCCGAGAAGCAGGGAGGCTCGCGCCGGGGCACATACGGGAGCCGCGCTGTAATGGCGCCGGAGCTGCATCCCTTCCGCCGCCATCGTATCCAGCGTGGGAGTTTCAAAGCTGTTGCGGCGGGTGACCTGGCGCCCGTTTTTGTCCTGCTGCGTCCAGTTGACATTTAAATCCCCCCATCCCATGTCATCCACCAGAACAAAGATGATATTGGGTTTGGAGCCGGATACACCGGAGGGCAGGGAAGGCTTTTCAGCCACATTCGTCACCAGGTTCAGCCTTCTGGAAGCGCGGTCATAGCTCCAGGAAACGGCTCCCTTCGGAAGGTCCTTCACGGTAATTTCCGCTTCCATCCCTTCCGCAAACTGCACCGTCAGCGTATGGCTTCCGGGCCATTCGGCAATCAGGTCTTCAAAAGACGAATCAAACTGAATGACGTACTCCTGCGCCTGCAGGGAGGGATTTTCCGGCGGCACGGCTCCGGTCTGCGGCACACCGTCCAGGGCGGTTACATGGGAACGGCTCAAGGTCAGGGAAGAACTGGGAAGGGTAATCTCCCCTTTCACGGCGAGAGTGGCGCCCGGAGTGTATGTAATCGTGCCGCTGAAATTTCCGCTTCCGGCCAGGGTGCAATTGCCCTGGACGACCAGATTCACTTCCGGAACTTCTCCATTAAAATCAACGGAGGAATTGTTCAAGGTAATGGTGACGTTCTTCCCTACGGACTGAATTTCGCCCGGCTTGCCCTCCCTGTCCGTGTAGGTAATCAGGGCATCATCCAGAATCGTCTGCTTCAGCGTGCCCTGGGAACCGGAAATTCCGGCTGTTCCGGAAAGAGTCGCCTCCGCCTCCACTCCCGCCTCAGACATGTCCAAGGTGGAACTTTCCAGCGCGATGGCCGTGTTTTTCCCGATATTCCATAAGCTGGAAACCTTCGCCGTAGTCCCGGAGAAAGTCACGGAAGAATTCTCCCGGGTAATCAGGGAACCCTGATACAGAGCCATGCCTTCCAGACACCCTGTATCCTGAACCGTGATGGTGTTGGCCATTCCCCGGTCCGCCAAATCCAGTGTGGGCGTTCCCTGTCCGGCACTCATCACAAAACCGATCATGCCGGAAATATTGTTCAGCAGCATTCCCTCCCCGATGCGCACGGCGCCGGCGCCCGTCAGCGTTACCAGCCGGGCGTCATCGTTTTCAGAAGTCAGGGAGTAGAGACCGCCGGCGGGGGCCGTTTCATCGCTCCCCACATAAAAACTGCGGCCTTCGTCCACATGCCAGGTCTGATCCGAGGCTACGCGCAGCTGGGCAATCCCGAAATCCGCATTGTATCCCCCCGTGCTTGTGTTTGATACGGTGATTCCGCCATCCTTAACACGAAGGTAAACCTTTTCGTTTGTATTCTTGATGAACAACTGAATTTTCCCTCCGGGCTGGTTATTGACACCCTCCACCCGGACACCCTTAAGATACCTTCCTCCGGAACCCAGGCCCCCCACATCCGTTCTTCCCACGGAATCCGCTCCATTAGTGGTCATCCAGTGCGTGTAGGCGGAAGACTGGGCTCCCGGAGCAACTGACGGGGTACTTACCCCTACGCTCCAATTGGACAAGGTCTCCCAAGTGTTTCCTGCCGTTCCCCTCCAGGTATATTCTACATCCTCTCCTTTTACAGGAGACAGAATCAGCAGGGAGGGAATCAGGACAGATAAGAAGCGAAACATGAACATGACAGTCAATGGAAAAAAGACCCCGGATGAAAAGAACCGGGACAGGAAATTCTAGCGGAGAAAACGGATTGGATGATGGCAACAAGCATCAGTTAAGCAAACAACATGTGAGAGTCCCGTTTGAAAGAAAAAAGCCGCCTGCTTCGGAAAATCCACAGGACGGCTTGATTAAATTTTGCTGATATGGTCAGGCCCTGCGGCGGCGCACCATCAATGCCGCCAGCCCCAGAAGTCCGAGGGACGCCGTGGCCGGTTCGGGAACCAGCTCCCCATTGATCTGAATGCCGGACAACCCTGCAAAACAGCCCTTGTCATAGGCCTCATGCTTGGAAGCGTCAATCGTGATCGTCAACGACTCTCCCGCCTTCAGAATAAAACCGTTGAAAAAATCATATCCTCCCGTTTTGGTCATGTTCCAGTTTCCTGAACTGGATCCACCCGTGGCAGCATTGAAAACAAGCGTTTGCGAACCACTCCCTTCTATGGAAAGGGTCAGGTTGACAGGCTTGTTGCCTGTGGCCGTACCGCCGATCCATCCTTCCTGGCCTGCTACGCCATTACCCGTGTTCTGGGCAGCTCCACTGCCGGTCACCCCTATCATGGTCAGGTCAATGGAAGAAATCTGCATGTCCTGGGAAGCGGTGTTGGTGAACGTAAAGGACATGCTCCAAGAGCCGCCGCTTGCTACATTGGAATTGGGAGTCACCACCGAGGCCGGAATGGAACTCTGTCCCAGTAGATCTCCTTGACCGCCGGCCGGGCTTCCGCCTTTGTTGAAGTTGGAAATGGAGGTGGAACTGGTCAGCCCGTATTCGGACTGGGTATTAACCGTTACCGTATCAAGACTGCCGCCCGTACGGTTGAATGTCGTCGTGCACAAGACTGCAGCCTGAGCTGATGCCGCAGCCAGGGCAAACGATGAGAGCAGGAACAAAGTTTTCTTCATGATACTGCAAAGTAAGTTAAGGTGCCAAATAGTCAGCCTCATCTTCTTAGCGGATTAGAAATTCGAAGTCAACATGTTTTTTTCAGACAAAACGATTTATAACGATTGGCTCCGAGAGAATAGTCAGGTCATCCAAATTTTATTTTATCATTTAATCACTATACATATTGTTTATTATTAAAATATTATATAAGTTTTCAAACAAGAATACATCTTGGACGAATTTCTAATCCGCCCAGATTATCCGGAAACTGGTCTTGCGTTTCTTTTCAGTTTCCGGGTAAAAAATCCGGAATCTACAGATCAATAACGTCTTGCCAGAATGCAGTGGAAAAGCTACGTTTCACACGCGGACGGCCTCTTGTTATTTCTGCCCGGGAAGCCGCCTTTTCAACATGAACGGTTACTGCTACTTCATTCTGGGAATACTGGTCCTGGCGACCGGATATTTCACGTACGGACGCGTGCTGGAGCGGATTTTCCAGCCGGACGCGGAACGCCGGACGCCGGCCGTGGCATACACGGACGGCGTGGATTACGTGGTCATGCCGCGCTGGCGCATCTTCCTGATTCAATTGCTGAACATCGCAGGGCTGGGCCCCATTTTCGGAGCCGTGATGGGGGTGCTGTACGGCCCTGCCGCCCTGCTCTGGATCGTGTTCGGCTGCATCTTCGGCGGCATGGTGCACGACTATTTCTCCGGCATGATCTCCCTGAGGCACAAAGGGGAGAACCTTCCGGAAATCCTGGGCCGCTATCTGGGAAGCCAGGCCCAGTGGATCAGCCGCGCGGCCTGCATTGTGTTCAGCGTGCTGGTGGGGGTGGTGTTCGCGGTAGGGCCTGCCGCCATTCTGGCCCCGATGACGGGGTGGAGCGTCTCCACATGGGTCTGGATCATCTTCGGCTACTATTTTCTGGCTACCATTCTGCCCATCCAGGCCATCATGGGGCGGGTGTACCCCCTCTTTTCCGTAGCGCTGATTATCATGGTGGCCGGCATCCTGGGCGTGATGCTGCTGATGCCCTTTGCGGAATCCCTGCCGTACTGGATGCACATCCCCCGCATGGAGGTGCTGCCGGACATGGACCTTTTCCACAACCGCCATCCGGCGTACTTCCCGCTGTTCCCGGTCATGTTCATCACGATTGCCTGCGGAGCCGTGAGCGGCTTCCACGCCACCCAGTCCCCCCTGATGGCCCGCTGCCTGAAAACGGAAAAGGAAGGCCTGCCCGTCTTCGGCGGGGCCATGATTACGGAAGGCATCATCGCCTTCATCTGGGCCGCAGCCGCCCTGACCTTCTACGGTTCTCCGGAAGCGCTGGGCATAGCCACCGCCAACGGGAAAGCCCCTGCCCTGGCCATCCAGATGATTTCGGAATCCTGGATGGGACATGTGGGGTCCATTCTGGTGATGATCGGCGTCGTGATCCTGCCCATCAGCACGGGAGACGGAGCCCTGCGGGTAACGCGCCTGATGATTGCCGACTGCTTCAAGCTGAACCAGGAACAGTTGAGCCGCCGCCTGATGATCGCCATCCCCCTGTTTGCTGTGGCCATCGCCGTGAGCAGCATGGATTACAACATTATCTGGCAGTACTTCGGCTGGGCCAACCAGCTCCTGGCGGCGTCCACGCTGTGGGCCGTTTCCATCTATCTGCGCAGCAAAACCCGCTGTTGCTGGATAGCCGCCGTTCCCGCCGCGTTCCTGAGCCTGGTTGTCCTCCAATACCTGTTTTCCAGCCCGGAAATGTGCGGGTTCGGTTATGAGGCGTCGCTTATCGCCAGCGTCGTGGCGGTGGCCGTTATCGGTGTTCTCTGCCTGTTCCGCAGCTCCGGGCTGAGGGAATCGGAAGAAATTGCATAAAATACCGGAAGCCAAAACGGGAGGTCCCATGAGCTGAAGGTACGGAGCCTCCCTTCTGCGTTCCTCCACGGCATCTCCCCCGGGAGCGGCATCCCTTCCACCTACAGCCCCCGGATACTGATGCCCCCCCTGGGATGCGGCCCCCAGGGCTCTTCCGGCTTGCCAGCGACACGGGGAAAAGTTAAGCTCCGCGGACAGGCGCCCTTTGCCGGGCCGCCCTGCCTGGTCCGGAATCCCGTACTGAATCCAGAAAAACGGAGGAACCAAGCATATGATTTCATGAAACATGACTCCCACACCCCCGGACCGGTTGACAAGGTGCCTTGGGGCGCCTTCTGGCGGCTCGTGCTGATCCAGGCGCAGAACTCCTTCAACGAAAAGGGGGCCCAGTTCCTGCTGATTCCCCTGGGCGTATGGCTGTACGGTACGCGGGGGGACCTGGAATATCCGCTGGGGGCCATCATCGTTCTTCCCTTCATCCTGTTTTCCCCCTTTGTCGGGTGGCTGTCCGACCGCTTCTGCAAGGCGCGCATCATTCAATTCATGGCCCTTCTCCAAATATGCGTGCTGGGGGGAATGTACTGGAGCCTGCGCTCCCACAACCTGAACGGAGCCATTCTGTGGTTCTGCGTCTTTGCCTTGCAGGCCACCATTTTCAGTCCGTCAAAAAAGGGAATCGTGAAGGATATTGTGGGAACGTCCCGCATGGGATTTGCCAGCGGCATTGTGGAAATGGCCTCCATCCTCAGCCTGCTGATCGGGCAGATAGGCGTCTTCGTCTGGTTCCGCTACCTGCTGGAACCTTCCACGGACACCGTCTGGCATCATTTGCTGGGGGAGGGCTTCTTCCAGTGGTTTGACGCATGGCTGAAACCCTCCGGCCTCAGCGACGGCTGGTACGCCGCCTCCTTCCCGTGCCTGGTATTCCTTCTGCTGGCCATTCCCGTGGCGATTTCCAGCTTCTATCTTCCGCGGTACGCTCCGGAAGGGTTCAGGCCTTTTTCCTGGTCTCTGTTTTACGAGCACTTCCACCAGCTTTCCAAAATGTGGAAAAACAGGAACTTGCGCGTCAGCGAAATGGGCATAGGCTACTTCTGGTTTTTTGGGGGCACCGTGATGCTGATGACCATCCAGATGGCCAAGGAAATCTCCGGCGGCGGCGACGATTTCAGCTCCGTCGGGGCCGTGCTGATGGCCTGGATGAGCGGCGGTACCGTACTGGGGGGCATCCTCGCCTCCCTGATGTGCAGGCACCACATCCGCATGAAAGTCTCCGTGGCGGGGGGTGCGCTGATGGCGTTGAGCTGCCTGGCCCTTTCCACGGTTTCCATGACTTCATCCGTCTTCTACGCCCTGCTGATGGCGGCCGGCATCTCCGCCGCCCTGTTCCTGGTGCCGCTGAACGCCTTCTTTCAGGACCGGGCGGACAACGACAAGCGCGGCGACATGATTGCCGCCGGAAACCTGGTGGACTGTGTTCTGGGTCTTGCGGCCGTGGGATTCCAGTACGCCATGATGCTGGTCATCCCCCCATCCTGGCAGTTCGTCGTGATGGGCGTCCTGAGCCTGTGCATGACCTGGCTGATCTTCCGTTTTTCCCGTGCAGCCGGGGGAGTGGTATGAAAAATCATTTAAAAACAGCATATTGAGATTAAAAATGCCTTTGACGCCTCTGATCCCGCGCCTTCAATTCCCATTGGCGTGCGGCACTCTCCCGCCAGGGCACGCGATTTACTTGCAAACCGGCCTCTCTTAGGGCAACATGGGGGAACAACAAGAAGCCATGAAAAAGTATTTTACCCTTCTGCTGTGTTCCTTGTGCGCCCTGGCGGCCTTTACGGCCTGCGCCGACTCCACCGCCGGACTCAAGGACGTGAAAGTGGTCATGTCCACCACCAAGGGGGACATTGAACTGGCCCTCTATCCCTCCAAGGCGCCCGTCACTGTCGCCAACTTCCTGAACCTCATCAACAGGGGCTATTATAAGGGAGTAACCTTCCACCGCGTGATTCCGGACTTCATGATCCAGGGAGGCGATCCCCAGGGCACGGGCATGGGCGGTCCCGGCTATGAGTTTGAAGACGAATTCTCCCCCGACCTCAAACACGACGGTCCCGGTATCCTTTCCATGGCAAACCGCGGTCCCCGGACCAACGGCTCCCAGTTCTTCATCACCCACGTGGCTACGCCCCATCTTGACGGACGCCATACCGTCTTCGGGAAAGTGCTGAAAGGGCAAGCCGTCGTCAACGCCATTGCCCGCGGAGACAAAATCAAGGACATCCGCATTCTGGACAAGGCCGAGGCAGACGCCGTTCTGAAAGCGGAAGCCGCCCGGGTGGCCGAGTGGAACAAGACGCTGGACGCACAGAAGTAATTCATGCCGACCGTCCCGTATTGCCCCTCCCATGGCTCCCAACATCTTCACCCGGCTGATCGACTACATTTCCACTCCCAGGGAAGTGGAGGCAACGCCGGAAAACCTGGCCAAATGGGAGAAAAGGGCGCCCGGCTGGGTAATGCACTGCAACAAGTGCAGTCTGGAAGAACCCTTCGGGAAATACGGCATCCTTTACAAATCATCCGGCAGGAAGAGGAACTTCGGCCGTTGCCCCCGGTGCCGCAAATGGTCCTGGCTTGTCATTGACAAAAGAAAGGAACTGTAACATCTCTTCCCCATCATTCATCAAACATACTTATCCATTCCACCAAACAATTATTTATTTTTATGAAAACACTCATTAAAAACGCACGCATCATTTCCCCCGGCATCGACCTGCCCGGGGCAGCCGTGGAAATCGAAGGAACGGTCATCACCGCCGTTTATCCCGCCGGGAGCGAACTTCCCGCGGTGGACAAGGTGGTGGACGCGGAAGGCAAGATGCTCCTTCCCGGATTCATCGACATCCACAGCCACGGCGCCGGCGGCTGCGATACCTGCGACGCCAAGCTGGAAAGCCTGCGCACCATCGCGGAATGCAAAATGAAGGAAGGCGTCACCTCTTGGCTGCCGACCACCCTCACCCTGTCTCCCAAGGTACTGGAAAACGTATGCGCCACCGTGGCGGAATACATGAAAAACCAGGAATTCGCGAAGACCCCCGGCGTTCATTTGGAAGGGCCGTTCATCAATCCCAAGTGCTGCGGTGCGCAAAACCCCGCCTTTGTTCGCCAGCCGGACTATGATGAAGTAGCCAATCTCAATTCCATCGCCAAGGTGCTGCTGGTCTCCCTGGCTCCGGAAATGCCCGGCGCCGTGGACTTCATTTCGAAAGCATCCGCCGCAGGCATCCGCTGCTCCGCCGGCCACAGCGCGGCTACCCACGAGGATTTCAACAAGGCAAAAGCCGCCGGCCTGGTTCACCTGACCCACTACTGCAACCAGATGTCTCCCCTGCACCACCGTGAAATCGGACTCGTAGGTTCCGGACTGCTGGACAGGGAAATCAAGATCGAAATCATTTGCGATACCATCCACCTCTGCGCGGACATGCTTAAAACCGTATTCAAGAACAAGGAAACGGACCAGATGATGATGATTACGGACTCCCTGGCCTGTTCCTGGATGCCGGACGGCCCCGGCGACCTCGGCGGCCTGCCCATCATCGTGAAGGACGGCGTGGCCCGCCTGCAGGAATCCGGCGCCCTGGCCGGCAGCACTCTCAAATACGCCCACGGCCTGAAAAACGTACACCGCCTGACCGGCAAGCCCCTCAGCGAGCTGGTCAAGGCCACCTCCTGGAACCAGGCCCAATCCCTGGGACTGGAAGGCCTCGGCAAGATCGCGCCCGGCTTCACGGCGGACATGGTCCTGCTGGACGATGATTTCAACACCTCCAGGGTGTTCATCGACGGCGTAGAAAAATACAGCGCCTGAATGCGCACACTTGTGTGATGGAGCGGCAAAGCCGCTCCATCACACAGCACTTTCCCATATTCCAACATTCAATATTCACTCTCCATGGCCATTACCATTGAAATGCCCCGCCTTTCCGATTCCATGCACGAAGGAATCGTGCTGAGATGGATTAAAAAAATAGGAGACTTTGTGGAAGTGGGAGACCACCTGGCCGACATCGAAACGGAAAAGGCCCACGTGGAACTTCAGGCATGCGAGGACGGAACCCTGACGGAAATCCTGGTGCCGGAAGGCGCCACAGCCGCCGTGGGCACTCCCATTGCCCTGCTTCAATCGGAATTCGGTGCGGCCTCCTGTGACTGTCCCCCTTCCTCCCCCGCGGTAAAATTCAGTCCTCTGGCCGCCAAACTGGCGGCGGAAGCCGGGATGGACCCCGCCGGCCTGCACGGCACCGGTCCGCACGGCAGAATCATGGCGGCGGACGTACGCGCCGCAGTCCGCAGGACCGAAGGCCCAGCCCGGAAGGTACAGACCCCCCTGGCGCCGAAGGATACGCGCCATGCCACGCGCGTGGACAACTTTTATCTTTATACCCTGGGGGCCAACATGTCCTACCTGGCCGCCATCAGCACGCCCATTGCCGTCCAGTGTGAAAAGCTCATCGGGGGGCGCTACAGCCTGTTCGACTACGTCGTGCGCGCCGCCGTAAAGGCATGCCTCAGCGAACCGGAATGGCTGGCGGGAGACGCTTCCGCGGAACTGCTCATGGTGCTGGACAAGGGAGAAAAATACGTTCTCATTGAAAACGCCGGCGCCAAGACCATCTACAACATTGCCATGGAACGGTTCGCCGCACCCAAATCCGGTGCTCCCGCTCCGGGGACCGTGGCGCCCAACATCCTGCTCTGCGACAGCGGCGTGAATGTGGAAGCCCAGCGCTCCGTCATACGCGACATGCCCCACAGCATCATCAGCATCGGAGGCACGACGCCGAAGACAGGCATTGAAGCGGGGCGTCCCGTTTCCAAGCTCATCCTGCCCGTCACCCTGTACGTGAACGCCAACATCCTGCCGGAATGCAAGGCGTCCAAAATCGCAGCCGAATTCAAGACCCTGCTGGAAAACCCGGTCTTGCTGCTCCTGTAGCGGCCGCCCGTTTCCTTGAACGTTCCATCCCGCCACTCTGTCTCATCAAGCATGAAAAAAGTCGCCATTCTTGCCGCGCCCGGATTTGAAGAAATCGAACTCATTGCCCCGCTGGACATCCTGCGCCGGTTGAACATGGAAGTCATGCTTGCCGGTGTGCAATCAGACAAGGTGGTCAGCGCCCACGACGTAACCGTCACCACGGACACCATGCTGGATAAGCTCCATGCCGACAAGCTGGATGCTCTGGTCCTGCCCGGCGGGGCGGGCTCCTGGATTCTTCGGGATACGCCGGAAGTCATTCATCTGGTAAAAAAAATGCATGAAGCGGGCAAGTTGGTGGCCGCCATCTGCGCCGCTCCCATCGTTCTGGCAAAAGCCGGACTGGTCAAGGACAGGGAAATTACCGCCTACCCCGCCCAAGACGTGTACCGGGAACTCAACGAGGCGGGAGCCCGCATCGTCAAGGATGAAAACGTCGTTCTTGACGGCAACATGCTCACGGCCAACGGCCCCGGAGCTGCTATGCTCTTCGGCTACTCCATCGGGGAATACCTGGGAGAAGACCTCCAGGTAGCCCAGCTCAAGGAGCAAATGTGCTACACCGGGGTGTAATTCCCGGTAGCAGGAACAGCGGGTGCACGGCAGAAAACCAAAAGGCCATGTTCTCTTGCGGAAGAGTATTCCTCAGGATAAACTGGACATCAGGGACTTGAGGCGGTAGTACCGTCCGCGCCTGCCGCTGCATGCCGACATGAGCCTGTTGTAAATTTCAGCAACCGGATTGGCTTTCACAGGCTCTGTGCGCAAAAGGCGGCAAAAAGCGCGGTCCCACTTGTTTAATCCCACAGGGTCCGCGCCTGTTTCCATGCCGTGCAGCCATTTCCGGCAGCGCTGCACCAAAGCTTGGCTTTCCTGCTTATCCAGCTTTTGGAAAATTTCCTCTCCGGAAGTGACGTGGGACAACAAATAACGCTTCATGATATGGGCCAGCCATCCCCGGCTCACAGCGGTATCCAGCCAGCCGATCTGCTCCCAGCAGGCGGTTACGTATTCCAGCCGGGCCATATCCAATGAATAGGGGCATCCCTGTTCCTCCCACGCATGGGAAACGGTGCCTTGCCTCTTCCTGCGGTACCAGTACAACCGGTCAGGTACCACAACGAGGCACCCGGCATACGGCAGCACCATCAGCCAGAATACGTCATCTTCCCCCCTTCTGAAGGAAGGTTCAAAACGAACTCCGCACTTATTCAGGAATTCCTTTTTATACAACTTATTGCACGTAACGACGTCCATCTTCATCCAGACGGAATCCGCATGGAAAAAACTTGACCGCGCCTCCTTCTCCACACCGAAACCGGGGGACCTGCTCAACTCTTCCAGCACGGAGCCGTTTTCATCGGAAAAACTTGTATATCCGCAAGCCACAACATCAGCATCATGCGTGCAAATTTCCTCCATCAGACGGCCATACATGGAATGTTCCACATAATCATCCGGGTCGGCAAACGCGATGTATTCGCCAGAAGCCATATCCATGCCAACATTGCGGGCAGAGGCCTGCCCGCCGTTTTCCCGGTCAACTACCCGGATGCGGCGGTCTCTTGCCGCCCACGAGTGAAGCACGGCCGATGTCCCATCCGTGGAGCCGTCATTGATACAGATGATTTCCAGGGACTCCCAGGTTTGGCGGACCAGGCTTTCCAGGCACTGGTCCAGATACGGAGCTACATTGTAGCAAGGCAGAATAACGGAAACCGTACCACTTATGGTAGACTCAACTCTCATCATTCAGGTCCTCATGCTCTTCACCGGCAGCAATTTCCAGGGCCGCAGTTTTTTCCCTCCCTTCCGGGAGAGACAGTCTCCAGCATACTTCGTAATAACGGCCGCGGCGCCCACGGCAACGGGAAAGGAACTTCCACAATGCGCGTGACAGCCAGCCGGCTCCTTCCGGCGGAGCGGCAAGCAAACGGCAAAAGGCAAAATCCCATTTTCCCAGGGACCGGAAAGCATCCATATTTCCCACCATCGCAAACCACTTCCGGCATCTGGCGCGGAGCAAGGCCCACTCCGCCTCACTCAACTGCGGCAAAGGATAATCCTGGGCCAGAAAATGGCCCAGCAAATAAACCCGCAATGCCTGGGAAACCCAGCCCTGAGCCAGCCCGGAATCCAGCCAGCCGACCTTCTTCCAATACTCCGTCGCATGCATCAACCGTTCCACAGCAATCATGAAAGGGGCTCCCCGCTCGTCCCACGAGGAGGAAATGGAACCTTCCCGCTGCCTGCGGTACCAGTACAGGCGGTCCGGAATCACAGCTACGCGAGTTGCATGCGGCAGCAGCATCAGGCAAAAAACATCATCCTCCGCGGCCCGGAATGAGGTTTCAAACCGGAGATGGTGCCTGTTTAAAAAGTCTTTCCTGTACAACTTGTTCCAGACGACGACATCCGTCCGCATCCAGAGGGCGTTCAGATGGAATGAACTGGATTTCACGTTTTCCTCCACTCCGGCGGCCGGAGACCGGCTCCATTTTTCCAGCAATTCCCCATCATGGTCGGAAAAACCGGTATAGCCGCACGCCGTGATGTCCGTATCATGCCTGCGGGCCTCTTCCAGCAGGCGTGCATACATGGAATGCTCTACATAGTCGTCCGGATCTGCAAAGCCGATATATTCCCCTTCGGCCACATCCATGCCGGTGTTGCGGGCCGCGCCCTGTCCCCCGTTTTCACGGTCAATGACCCGCACGCGGCTGTCCCGCCCCGCCCATGCACTTAAAAGGGCCGGGGTATCATCCGTAGAACCGTCGTTCACGCAGATAATTTCAATATCCGGCATGGTCTGGTTCACTAAACTGTCAAGGCAGGCATCCAGATACGGAGCTACATTATAACAGGGAACGATAATGGATACGGCAACAGTCATGAATGTAAAAAGATAATTGTTTCATTTATGGGCAGTTAAAAACATCCTCAGGGTATAATAGCGGCCCCGGCGACCGCGGCGGTGGGAAAGAAGTTTCCATCGGATACGGGCCATCCAGCCGGGATGTTCCGCGGGACAGCCCAGCAAATGGCAGAAGGAAGTTTCCCATTTATCCAGCTTTCCGAGCCTTTCCACATTCCCCACCAAAGAAAACCACTCCTGGCACTTGCCGTGCAGCCATTCCCATTCCTCCCCACTTAAATGTGGAAGCGGCTTGTGCGCAGGCACCAGGCGTTTCAAAAGATAATACCACAAGGCATGCAACACCCATCCTCTCTCCAACCCGGAATCCAGCCAGCCGACTTTCTTCCAATAAACCGTTGCATGGACCAGGCGCTCCACATCCAGCGTGCAAGGGCAGCCACATTCTTCCCACGCACGTGAAATGGCGCCCTCCCTCTGCTTGCGGTACCAGTAAAGCCGGTCCGGTATCACAGCCAAACGGTTTGCATGTGCAAGCAGCATCAGATAAAATACATCATCCTCCCCCTTTCTGAAAGAAGGCTCAAAACGAAGGCCGTATTTGTCCAGAAATTCTTTTTTGTACAGTTTGTTCCAAGCTAAAACGCCCATCCTCTTCCAAACGGAATCCTCATGAAACACACTTGACTGCAATTTTTCTTCCACTCCGGCAACCGGAGTCCAGCACCATTCCTCCAGTACCATTCCATCGCCATCGGAAAAACCAGTATAACCACATCCGGTGATCTCCGCATCATGCCTGCGGGCTTCTTCCAGCAGACGGGCATACATGGAATGTTCCACGTAGTCGTCCGGGTCCACAAAGCCGATGTATTCCCCGGACGCCAACTCCATGCCGGTATTACGGGCCACGGAAAGGCCACCGTTTTCCCGGTCAATTACCCGCACGCGGCTGTCCCGTTCCTCCCAGGCGTGCAGCAAGACCGGGGTACCGTCCGTGGACCCGTCGTTCACACAAATAATTTCAATATCCCGGAGAGTCTGACGCACCAGGCTGTCCATGCAGGCATCCACATAAGGAGCTACATTATAACAAGGGACAATGATGGATACGCTTACCGCCATGCAATGCAATCCTCATGTAACGGATTAGAAATTCGGAAGGTTGTTTTCGATTTTTCCCAAGGTTGATTACCAGTTGTTAATAAAACAATTATGTTAAATTCTGGAAAGAAGCTCCTAGGAAAATCTTTTTTCAGGAATGTGCCTCTGGCAGTGTGTATGCCCTTTTCAGCCCGGCTGTTTGGTTTGACTTCGGATTTCTAATCCGTATGATTAATTCCGTATCATGAGCGTTTTTGCCGCAGAAGTTGTCCTATGCTGTGAATAACGGAAAAAGCAGTTGCAGACGTGTTTTTACGCTTCCTCCCCAGCGCACCGGGATTCATCCTCATCATGAAACTGAAACTTCCTTCTTCCACCATTCCCTGCATAAGGATTCTTCACAGGCAACGGAACCTCTCCTCATTCCGCCCATTTTTCGCTTCCTGTTGAAATCCAGCCCATGCCGACTTCATCTTCTCCTTGCCAGAAAAAGGGGCATCCCGTTCCCGTCATGTTTGCCGTCACTTCCTCCTGGCTTGTTCCTTTGGCGGTGACCCTTTATTCTCTCTGCCTTCATTCCAATCCCCGCCGCCTTTATGAAATCCAGATCGTTCATGACGGCTTGAGAGCTTCAGAAATGAAGGAACTGCACAAGGCCATCTCCGGCCATCCCCATATATCAATTCATTTTGCCACGCTCCCGGAAAAACTGTTCCAATCCCTCCAGAACAGGGATTGCGGCCGATTTTCCTCCCTGTCCTACGTCCGCCTTCTGGCTGCCGGCCTGTTTCCCCAGTATGACCGGCTCCTGTATCTGGATGCAGACATCCTGCTGAACGGAGACGTGGCTGAACTTTACGATACCGAACTTCAGGGGAAGCCAATAGCCGCCGTCCGGGATTGCGCCGCCCTGCAGAGCATCTGCACGGGAAGGCTCGCGCCCCATCTGGAATGCCTGGCTGGCACGGGCGTAACTTTCCCGCTGCTGTACTGCAATACAGGAGTAATGGTCATGGATCTCCGTCAAATGCGGCAAAAAGACATGGAAAATACTCTTTTCCGGATACTCCGCTCCCGCCCGGATTCTTTTCCGTACGGGGATCAGGACATTTTGAACATCGCCTTTCACGGCAGCATAATGCCCCTGCCCGTAGAGTGGAATTACCACTTCCAATTCGAACTGCACCACAAAGGAATGCAGGCTCTCATCACCGGAACCGAATTCGAGAAAGTGCAGGCTCTGTTCAACAACCGTTCATGGAAGCTGTTCCATCTGGTCGGCGACTACAAGCCCTGGCTTCCGCCGGACATGGGAAAGACTTACCACCGCCTCTACCTCTCCCTCTGGTGGCCGGCCGCCCGCCGGACTCCCGCATTCCACGCCGAACTGCGTTCCCTCTACCGGGAATTCACATGCCCCATCCGTTCCCGGATGCACCGCCACCAATGGAGGCTGCTCATCTCCTCCCCCAAAGTCTTCCGGAAACGCCGGATAAAGATCAAAGGTCTTCAAAGACTGCTGGCTGTCTTTGACGGCAGCTGGCAATAATACTATATTTTCAAAAATTTCCATTTTTTACCCTTATGCAATCTACATCAATCCATTCCCCGCACGGACAGGCTGCCGTTGCTGTCATGTTTGCCGTTACTGCACCATGGACCGTCTGCCTGGCCGTCACCCTTCACTCCCTGTGCGCCCATGCCAATCCGGACCGGAGCTATGAAATCTGGATCGTCCACGACGGCCTGACCGGAGAAAACATACAGGAATTGCGTAAAGCCGTTGCCGCATACCCTCATGTGCTCCTGCACTTCAGCACGATGCCGGACAAACTGGCGGCTGTGCTGGACCACCGGGACGTCAAACGCTTCTCTTCCCTGGCATATGCACGTCTGCTGGCCGCCAGCCTTTTGCCCTCTCACAACCGAATAGTGTATCTGGATGCGGATACGGTCATCTATGCGGATGTAGCGGAACTTTATGATGCCGACCTCGGCGGAAATCCTCTGGGTGCCGTTCGGGACGTATCTGTACTGAGCAGCCTGATTGCAGGCTATCCGCGCCTCCAGCTCAGAAAACTGGAACCGCTCGGCCTGAGCAATCCCCGCCATTACTTCAACTCGGGCGTTTTGGTTCTGGATCTGGCCCTGATACGGGCGGAAAATGCGGAACCGCGCCTCCTTCAGGTGATTGAAGAATACAACGAACAACTGGAGCATCCGGACCAGGACGCCCTGAACATCGTGTTTCACGACCGGATATCCCCTCTCCCCGTTGAATGGAATTATCACTTCCAGTTTGAACTGAAAAAAGACGGCCTGGAAGCCGCAGCGGAGGGAACGGAATTCTCCGGCATTTCCACGATTTACGCCAACCGCTCATGGAAGCTCTTTCATATGATCGGCTCCAAAAAACCCTGGCTTCAGCCTGAAAAGACGGAAGAATACCTTATGTCCACGAATGTCTGGTGGGAAGCGGCCATGGAAACCCCTTCCCACCAGCCCTACGTAAAGAATTTGCTGGATGAATTCACACGCTGGACGCGCAAGCAGCTCCGCTACAACCAATGGCACCTTCCCTTCTCCTTCGGAAAGAATTTCCGCAAACGCCAGAAAAGAATCCGCTTGTTGAAACGCCTGCTGCACGCTTTTGAAAACGGCAGGGCATGATCGGGCATGTATGGGATGTACGGAACACGCTCCATCATTTTTCTTCACTGGGGAAGCTTGATGATTTCTCCTGCCTTCGGCTCCCGTTCCTTTAATTCTGGATTCAACCGGATGATCTCCTTCTTCCGTTCCTTATCTCCCAACTGATCCGCTGCAATGGAAGAGCGCGTTTCCCCGGCTTTCACCTGGTAATCGCGTGTCATGCCCTCCTGCTGATTCCGGCCATACGTCACATCTCCCACGTGAACCACCTGCTTTCTTCCGTCCAGACGGAACACGGACGTTTTGCGGGTTTCCTCCGGGCGGCCGTAGTCCGTATATACCTCCGCATAGAGGGTAACGGGCGCCAGCATTTTTTGCGAATGGGTTCCGTAATAGTCCGTCTGGATTCTGTAGGGACCGGGAATTGCCTTGCGCACGAGGTATTCTTCCGGACCGTAGCCCTGCGTCACGTCACGGGAAAGATGACCGCCGGACTTGGTCAATTTATTACTGTAATAGCATTTTTCCCCGGTGGCGTCCGTCACCCACAAGTCCATGTCCGATGCGTCCGTATCCCAATTAATAACCACGCGCAAATCCGCTTCAACAGGCCTGATGAAGGCGGGGTCAATTCTTCTGGTATCCAAATCCAGCCCTTGGGCCTTGCTGCGGGAAAGCAGGCGGTTCATTTCCACCAGTACGATTTGCTCTATACCGGTAAAACGTTCCGGCATCGGGCGGTCCAGCACCTCCTTGTACATATCGAACGCCGCCTGGGCTTCTCCTAGTTCGTCCAGCACCAGAGCCAGGTCCCGGTAAGACTGCGGTTCTTCCGGAAACAGGTTTTTTACAATCTCAAAAATGTATTTTGCCTGTTCCAGTTCCCCCATGTAGCGCAGCTTGTAGCCCAAAACCCGGAGCAGGGAACGGTTTTCCAGCTCCAGTTCTGCCAAATTGGAGAGAATTTGAATGGCAAGCGCCTTCTCCCCCTTTCCGGCAAACCAGTCCGCGCAGTCCATATAAAATCCGGGACTTTCTCCATACTGTTCCTTAAGCCTCATATACACTGCAACAGGCCGGTCGGCTGCCTCCAGGGCAGCCAGATACGGAGCCTTGGAATTCCATGCCTTCACATTGACCACGGGGGAACTGCCGGAACGGCTCTTTCTCAAAGCCCCTGCATTTTCGCTTAAGCTGCCAAACCCTCCGGCCGCACCGGAAATCGTCGGCAATGTTATTTTATCCGTATTTCCCGTAGCACTACCGGAGAAAAAAATTTCCTCTTCCAACCCCAACTCGGCGCCCTCTTCCAACATAGGCGGTAAAAGGTCTCCTTCTTCGACAACCGTGCTGGCGGGTGCTCTTTCTGGAACTCCATTGGCGCTATCAACCGCGAAATCGGCTCCAAAAGGATCCGAATTCTCATCGTTACCGGAAAACTGCATCACAGGAGAAGAAACAGGAACAGGAACAAACATGAAGGGATCGTCAGACGCGCCATCCACAGCTTCCTGCATGGCGGTCCTGGCTTTGTCAAAGGCGGCCCTGCAGGAGAAAACCATTCTGCGGCTAATACTTTCCAGCTCACGGCGGGCTGCTGCGTTATCAGGATCTTTTTTCAGCACATTGCCAAACAGAAGCACCGCTTTTTCATAATCGCCGACATCGCGGAATCCGGACGCCAGGGACAACATGCCCTGAACGCTTTCCGGCATCCCTACGGCATATTCCTTTTCCAGTTTTCTTTTCAAGGTCTGGCGTTCTTCTTTCGCCTTCGCGGCCTTTTTCACACCTTCCAGAGTATTCCTGAACTCTTTCAGGCGTTTCATGGCATATCTGTTTCCGGCATCCTGCTTCAATATTTTCTCATATGCATCAATAGCTTCCTCCATTTTTCCCTGCTTCCACAAAACTTCCGCCGGAACATATTTCAAGCTGTCGTACCACTTCTGCAGCCGCTCCCAGGAGGCAAGATAAGTTTTCAATCTGTCAAGCCGGGAGCTTTCTTCTTTCAAGACTTCCCTCTTTTCTCCTTCCATCATCATTCTGTCATATTCAGCACGCAATTCCGGAGAAGAGGCAGAAGGCCGGACTCCGTATTCCAGGTACTGGTCCAGGGAATCCAGCACCAGCAGGGATGTGCCGGGAGTTACCATGCCGTATTCCATTCCCAGTTCCCTGACTGCCTCATCCCTGCCTCCGGAAGCTGGCTGGCGCATCAATTCGTTCAATTTGGCCTGGGCATACAAGGACCGCAACATGGTGCCTGGAAGGGCCCGATCCGTATCTACGCTTACCGGGATGTTCCTGTCCGGAACACCACCGCCGGAAACTTTTATTCCTCCCGTAAACACGCCTTTCCCTTCCAGTTCCGCCACCAGCAGAACGGAGCCCGCCGGAAGCCCGGGAGATTCATACCGGAGAAAAGCACCCCAGGGCATGTCTCCCTTGTCGTCAAAACCGGCATGTACCTCTCCGGAACGGACCTTTTCCATGGCCTGCTCCACCGTCTGGGTACTCAGGTCAAGAATCCGAAAACCCATGCTCTTGAACAGGTTGACATCCTTGCGGGGAACGGCCACCACGGCATACGCCTCTTCTGGAAGAGGTGTGGTCCGCCCGGGAGCAGCGCTGAAATTGACCAATCCGTCACTCACAACCATGCAAGCCCCCTTGCGGTCCGCATAGAGGGCCGCGGCCACACCCAAATCCCCGGTAGCCCCGTCATAATCCAGGGCCTTCAATTCCCTGGACAAATCTTCCAGCCTGTCAGGAGCCACCGTGAAGGTTTTGGACGGCAAAACCCTGTCCCTCACTACGGTCAAACACAGTTCCACGCCTTTCCCAACGTTGCCGTAAGAAAGATAACTCTTTAAAAAATCAAGGACTTTCGTTACATCGATATCCTTCATGGAACCGGAGGCATCCCAAACCAGATGGATGAAACCGGGACATGCCCGGGCTTCCGTATTCACAGCCGCCTGGGACGGAGGGAGAAAAACGGCCGCATAAGACTTGCCGTCTGAAGACTCTACAAATACGGAAGCCTCTTCCGCTTTTTTTCCTTCCGCACGCGGCAGGGCTATGAACAAATCTTCCGTTAGGGACAGGCCTTTCCATTCCTTTTCCGCCAGAAACGCGCTGCTCCAGCCCTTGAATTCCACATTGTCCAGCGGGGAGGAAACGACGACCGGCTTCCGGCTGTTGAGTACTTCCATCCTCAACTTGAGGGAGTCCAGCTTTTCCTTGAAATTCATCGGAATCTGGAAGGAGGGAACGCCTTCGGCATTCTCTGGAAGAACACAGGAATAACGTAGCCGGATGGTGCGCGTGCCCCCCGCGGGAATGGGATAAACGCGCGTCTTGAACATGTTACCGCCGGACCATTCCACCAATCCGGGATCAATCTGCCTGCGCACTTCATTTTCAAAGATGACACGGGCCTTTTTCTTGGGTACGGGGACGCCGTCCACCATGCGGCCGTTGATGTCCAGGGCATATCCCTGCACCGTGGCGCCGGCAGGCAGGGGATAGGCCAGTTCGCCTTCCATCACGCGGCTGTTGGGATTGCGGAATACCAGAGTCACTTCCGTTTCCGCCAGGTTTTCCATCACACGGGATTTGATTTCCGCCTGAACGACGGAAACGGGACTTTCCCCCTGGCGGCATTCCGTCTTCATGAAAGGGGGAGGTAGGGAAGGCAGGCGGGAAGCCGCCGTCTGGGCGGCAGCCACACAAACGGCAACAACAGGCAGGCAGAAAAAATACAGCAGTTTCATGTCCAGGGTAGTCAGGGTGAGGAGATGAAAGAAGAACCGACCTTCTTACAGTCCAATCCCGTTAACACATAAAGCCCCACATGACAAGTTGTTTGTTACAAATGCATCCCGGATTCCGCTGCAGGCTGTCCGTAATCCAACTTCATGGAGAAGGAGGAAGGCCATCCCGTTCAGAAATGAAAACGGACGGCGGTGAACCAGGTCCAGCCGTTGAAACATTTGGCTCCGCCGCGCGCGCCGCTGGTAGCGGTGTATTCGCCGCCCACCATGAATTTCAGCATGTCCGGGTCTTTCGGGAACACATAATAATTCAACCCAAAGTAAAACGAGTTCATCGTACTCACCCATTTGGGGTAGGTTGTCACGGCGGGAACGTAACGGGCGAACATTTTGACCGCATCCCTTCCATGGGAAAGCTGATACCGGAAGATGCCCTCCAGATGGGGGGAAAACCTGTAGGAAGGCAGAAGGACAAGCCCGTAAACATTCTCTCCGTAGGCATCCCCTACCACGCGGAATCCGGACATCAGCTCCGTCACCATGGAAAACTTCCCCTGGGACATTACCCAGTCCATCGTCACCACATCCCTGGCCCCCAGCCCCGAATAGTAGGAGTCTTCCGGCAGGGCGCGTCCCGCGTAATGGGTGAAATTATGCGCATAAGTCAGCCAGACACGGCTTTTCTCCCCCGGCAGAAAGCCACGGGCATCCATATGGACGGAGGCTTTCGCAAAGGCGCTGTCCTCCGTATTGAACTGGATTTCATGAGCCAGGCTGGTACTGGTGTCATTCAGGAAAACAGCCGCTTCCCACCCCACGGGAACATCCTGCCGCGGATTTTCCAGCACGACGCCCCAGTTGGAAATGCTGCCGAGCTGGTTGACAAGGTCCGAACGTTCCAGAGTCTTGATTTCGCTGGCCGTCTCCCGGAACTCGGTCATCATCTTCGTCGTGATTTTTCCGGTGCGCACGAAAAATGAAGGGTTGACCTTGTACTTGAGATAAAGTTCAAAGATGCTCCAGTCCGTCTTTGTCCGGCTCCACCGGCCATTTTCCAGTTTGTACATGCCGTCCGTCTCCCCCATGTTGGTCAGACTGTGCAGAGTCAGGCGGTTTTTCAGGAAAACGGCTTCAAAGCCGATCTGAAGGCGCCGCCACTCATCCTCATGGCCGCCGGAGCCCTTCCGGAATTTGTTGGCTCCGGACGGAACCACCCACGCCGCCTGATACTGCCCGGTCAGCAGAAGCTTGAACTGGTTCAGAAATTCCGAATCCTTGTTCTTGTAAAGATAGGGCATCTCCTTCAACCGAGCATAAAGCCCGTCCTCCGCCGGATGCTCGGGAGCCTTCACGGCAGCACCCGGCCCCGCAGGGCCGGAAGCTTTCCAGGCGGAGCCGTCGGCCTTTGCGGAAACAGGCCCCAGAACCAGGCCCGCAAGAAGAAAACAGAAGATGCGGGTACACATGTCTTCCTAAGAAGACACATCCGCGCCCTTTTCCTGTTGAACGCATGCCGGAGGATGCCAGACCTCCCGGCCTGAGAAATCCGGACAAAATTCTCCATTTCCGCCCTGCCATCAGGAAGGAGAAAATCACCCGGCAGGCACGGTCTTACGGAGGCGGAGACGGACATTCTCCAACGGGGCGGCATCAAGGCCGGATATATCCAACATACTCATTATCAAAAAAAGAAAAAAATCATGCCGGCTCCCGTGTACCTGCAAACAGACGGAAACAAGGCAAGCACGCTTCCCCGCTCCCAGCTCTTGCGAAACGCGTAGAATCATCCGCTACTCATGCGGCTTGTGCGGCTCCAGCATCTGCTGGCGCTCCCGCTCCTTATCCTTGGCAAGCCGACGCGCCTCCTTGGTCAGGTACTGCTGCAGGCGGAAGGCCTTCTGGCCCTTTTTGCGCACAACGTGCTCGGAAGAGCCGTCCGGCAGAATGTTGCACGCCTGCACGTTATCCCTAAAGCACGCATCCAGAATGGACTTGAGCCGCCGCGCCAGCCTGCCGTTGATCACCGGGACCATGAGTTCCACCCTCTTATCCAGATTGCGGGTCATCCAATCCGCGCTGGCGATGAAGAGCTGATGATTGCCACCGTGGTGGAAGAAGAAAATGCGGGCATGTTCCAGATAACGGTCCACAATGCTGACGACGCGAATGACTTTCCCGTTGGGACGCGGCCCCGTTTTCAGGCAGCAGATGCCGCGCACGTTCAGTTCAATGTCCACTCCGGCATCGGCGGCCCTATACAGGGCGTCAATGATTTCCACATCCTGAAGGCTGTTCATCTTGGCGGAAATGCGTGCGGGCTCACCCTGCCGGGCACGCTCCGCCTCCCCCTCAATCAGCTCAATGAGACGGGCCTTCATCAGCGCCGGAGAGGGGTACAGCTTGCGGAACCGCATGAGCTTGGTGCGGCCCGTCACGGAATTGAAGAACTGGGAGGCGTCCGCCCCGAGCTGGTCATCGCAGGTGAGGTAGGAAATATCCGTGTAAATCTTGGCCGTGACTTCATTGTAATTTCCCGTGCCGAAATGGCAATAGCGGCGCAGCATGCCCTGTTCTCTGCGTACGACCAGGCAGATTTTTGCATGGGTTTTCAGCCCCTTGACGCCATAAACCACCTGCACGCCGGAGCGCTGGAGTTCCTCTGCCTTTTCCAGATTGCGCGCTTCGTCGAACCTGGCCTTCAATTCCACCAGCGCCGTCACCTGCTTGCCGCTCTCCGCCGCCTTTTTCAGTGCGGCCACGATCCGGGAATTCCTGGCGGTACGGTACAGCACCTGCTTGATGGCGATGACGTCCGGATCTTCCGCCGCTTCCTCCACCAGACGCAGAACCGGCTCAAAACTTTCATAAGGATGGTTGAGCAGAATGTCCCCATTGGCGATGTTCTCAAAAATGCTGACGGCGGGATCCACCGCGGGCGACGGCTGCGGAGACCATTGCTCCACCTTGAGCTGGTCATTGCCGGGGGCAAAGGCCATTTCCATGAAGTCGGAAAGCATCAAAGGCCCCTTGAGATCGTAGGTCTCCGCCTTGCCTGCGCCGACGATCAGCATGATCCGGTCATGAAGGGGAACGGGAGCGGAAGATTCTATTTCCAGCCGCACGCATTCGGAGAATTTGCGGGCTACAAGCACTTCCTCCATTTCATCCGCCAGGTCCAGCGCATCTTCCTCCTGCACGGCGATATCTCCATTGCGCGTGACGCGGAACACGGCGGCGGAAAGAACGGTTTCTCCCGGGAAAACGGAACCTATGCATTCCCGCACCAAGTCTTCCAGCATCACGTAGCGCTCCGTCTCCGCAGAGGGCACGGGAACGCGGCGCGGCAGGCCGTCCGGGAGGGCTACCACGCTCACGCGTACGTCCCCGGTCTCATTGTCGCGCAATTCCACCCCCATCAGGAGCTTGAGGGACGGAAGGGCCGGCGCTTCCGGCGCATCCATGTCCAGCGGCGTCAGGAGGGGGAAAATCTGGTTGTTGAAATATTGTTCCAGCGTCAGTTTCTGGGAGGTGCTGAGGTCTTCCAGAGCCAGGGGATTAATGCCGTTGACTTCCATCCACGGCAGGATTTCCTCATGGAAAAGCCGGTACTGGTCCTCAATCATGCGCCCCACACGAGTACGGATGGCTTTCAACTGGCGGGTCGGAGTCATTCCGGAAATGTCCTTCACGCGGGAACCGGAATGCCTGAGCATTTGGAGGCCGCCCACGCGCACCATGAAAAATTCGTCCAGGTTGGAGGCGGTAATGGCCAGAAACTTGAGCCGTTCCAGAAGAGGAAGGTCCGTCCGCACGGCCTGGTCCAGCACGCGCTGGTTGAATTCCAGCCAGGAAAGTTCTCTGTTGATGTATTCGTTAGACATGGGAAAAAGAAAATGAGAATTACTGCAGCAGGGTCACCTCTGCGGAACCAGCACGACGTCATAGCCGAAAATGTCCGCAAACAAGTCGCCCTTCAGCCGCAGGGCCAGGTCTTCCACGGCGGTTTCCCGCACGCCTTGAAGTTCCAGCTCCAGCATCCGGCCGCGAATATGGGCCCTGACGCCGTTTACGCGCTGGGCGTGCCCGCGTTCCAGGGCATCCGCCACGCGCAGGATGGCGGCCATTTTCGCCACGCGCATGCGGTCCGTGAGTTCCAGCTCCCCGTACATGGGATCGGAATTGGAAGGGACTTCATGCCGGTGGTAACGGGCCAGCAGGGCCACGGTTTCCACGTCGTCGCGCGAAAGACCGAAGATTTCACTGTTCAGAATGATGTATTGGGAATGAAGCTGGTGGTTCTGCTGGCTGATGAAAGACCCCACTTCATGGAGGATGGAGGCCACCTCCAGCAACAGCCGGTCATGCTCCGAAAGGCGGTGCAGGTCCTGAAGCTGGTCGAACATTTCCATGCACAGGTGCGCCACATGTTCCCGGTGCCCCTTGTCTGCCTTGTACCTGTCCGCCAGAATGCCGGCAAAATGCAGCACTTCCGCCTCCAGATCCTCCGGATGCCGTTCCGCGCGAATAAGACTGCCGAGAAATTCCTCGTCATAGCCGCTGTCGGGAATAATGACGTCATTCAAGTCCAGGCTGCGGGCGATCATCTCCGTCATCAGCACGGCGGGCAGCAGGGAATCCACCCCGGCAAAGTCGGCGCCGTAAACGTTCATGCGCTGCTCCATGGTGGTGCGGGACATTTTTTCGGCTTCCGCCACCAGCGCGGGGCAGGAAACCTTGCCCTCCGCAGACGGATTCAGGCGCTCCCGCAACTGCTGCATTTCCTGCCCGATGACAACCAGGCCGGCCAGTCCCTTGACGCCGCCGTAATCCAGGCAGATCTGGTCCACCTGCCCGCGCATGTGCTCCCGGAGCAGGGAAAGTTCTGTGACGTCGTCCCCGTATTCGATCTCTCCGACGGCCTCGCCCGTGCGGTGCGTTCCCAGACGGTAACAGGAATAGCGCATGATGCGCCCCTTCTGGAACAGAAGCACGCGGGTATTTCCCGGTCCAGTATGGACCACCAGCACCTTCTTCTTGCTGAATCCGGGATACCGTGCCAATGTTTCCTGCACCTTCACATAAATGAGGCGCGTCATCTTGCCGTCGTCAATGCGGCGGCCGCGCAAGCCGTGGGCCACATGCATCCGGTTCACGAATACGTCCACATTGTCCGCTTCCGAGATGATGTTGGAGATCATCAGCCGGACGGAAAGCCGGGCGCCGGTTCCATATTCCTTGAGAATTTCCAGGTAATCCCCGATGATCTGCACGCAGCGGTCCATCGTATGGCGGGAAATGCGGTGAAGGCGGAAAATATCCCGCGCCATGGGAACGGGCTGCTGGAGGAAATCCAGCATGCGCATCCTGTCCTGGACCACCTCCGCCACCATCAGGCTCATGGAACTGGGCCCCAGGTAGATGACCGCCTGCGTTGATATTTCAGAATCCTGAACCTGATCGCCTTGCATCATTGCCTTACCATGTATTGTTTCCCCTGCCGTACGACAAGAACGGCAGCGTGACAACAATGTCACGCCGGCCCTTCCAGCAAATGGAAGAATAAGGGATTTGCCATTTGACGGCAAGAGATAAGCGCGGCTCCTTTTTCCGGCGGGGCCCCGTCTCTTCCGGGGGCCTACTTCCCATAGGCGGCCAGCACAGGCACCAGGCGCGGGACAAGCCGCCTCATGCAGAAGAACAGCCCCGCCAGTACGCTGAAAATGACAGGCACCAGGCAAAGCCAGAAAACGTCCCAAGAGGTTCCCTTCAACGTGATCCAGCCGCTTTCCCGCAGCAGGATGATGACAATGTAATGCGTCCCGAAGATGAAGAAGCAGGCCGGAGCAAGCCCCGCGACCCAACGGGCGGCGCGCGGGAACCACTCCGTGAACAAAATGGCGAGGGACATCAAACCCAGCATGCCCAGCGCAATGAGCATGGAATTATGCTGGTCCCTGTGGCCTACCAGCCACCAGGTAAGCACCAGCGTACAGAGAAGGAAAGATACGGCGTATCGGCGCACGGCGGCCGTCAAATCCGGCAGGGGATAGCGGGAAATGAACATTCCCAGCAGAAAAAAGCCGAGACTGTTGGCAATGGGATAGTCATGGTCCGCCAGGTCCAGCGCAAAATAATTCAGGGAAAGCATGAGCAGCCCCACCCAGAGCAGATAGCTTCCCAGCCGGTGCAGGAGAGGAGCCACGGCGGTATAAATGATGATGTCCCGGAGGAACCACATGGGGGCGTCCACAGGATGCCCCGCAATGCCCATGCAGCGCGCAAACGCCGCCAGAGCAGACCAGAAGCCGCTCCCCGGCTCCCCGCGCAGCCACGCGTACAGGGGAACGTAGGATTCATAATATTCATGCAGGGGAGACCAGCCGATCAGGACAGCCGCCGCCATTCCCCAGATCAGATAGGGACGCAGCAGAAACCAGCTGCGCTTCCACAGGAAAAGACGTCCGTCCAGGGAACCGAACGAACCGCGCCCGACAAAATATCCGGCAACCAGCAGAAAGAAAGGGGTGCGCGCCGCCAGAAACTCCGCCCAGACCCAGCGGTAGAGTTCCGCCGAATAAAAAGCCATGTGATTGGCAATGATCAGGATGCAGGCAACGACCCGCGCCACGTCCACCCAGACCATGCGGTGAGTGGCCGTTTTTTCAAAAATCACGGAATCGGGAATGGGGGCGGCGGGCGTCATGATTCCCTTTCCGTCAGGATTTTAGAGGGGAGCAATCCCGAGCTGTTCGGGAAGCGCAATCCGGGGACGCTCCGTCACAATGAGGGGTGCGCCGTCCGTCACGATGACGGTATGTTCAAAGTGGGCGGAGGGCTTGCCGTCCGCCGTGATCACCGTCCAGCCGTCATCCAGGATTTTGACGGAAGGCCTGCCGGCGTTTACCATGGGTTCAATCGCCAGAGCCATGCCCTTTTTCAGGCGCGGCAGTTTGTAATGGGGGCGGTAATTCGGAATCTGGGGCTCCTCGTGCAAATGGCGGCCTATGCCGTGGCCGACAAAATCCCTCACCACCGTAAAGCCGCGGGGGCGCACAAAGGCTTCCACCGCGCCGCACACGTCCGCCAGCAGAGCTCCGGGCCTCACCAGTTCGATGGCGCGGAACAGGGATTCCTCCGTGGCGGCCAGAAGGCGGAGCGTTTCAGGAGCCACCATGCCCACGGGCACGGTCATGGCGTTGTCTCCATACCAGCCGTCCACAATAGCTCCCACGTCCAGGCTCACAATATCGCCGTTTTCAATACGGCGGGGGCCGCCGCTGCCGTGTACGACTTCCTCATTCACGGAAATGCAAAGCTGTCCGGGAAAACCGCGGTACTGGTAAAAGGCGTTGCCTACCTTGTGCTTCTTGAAAATCTCACGCGCAATGTCGTCTATTTCCCGCGTCGTACGGCCCGCATGGACCTCCGCCCCGATCTCCATCAAGATTTCCGCCGTGACGGCCCCGGCTTTCTGCATCTTGGCGATTTCGCCGGGAGACTTGATGTGGATTCGTTCTGCCATGAGATTCGGTTTTCTATTGTCGGTATTCCTCCAGCTTGCGGGCCAGATCGCGGGAAACCTCGGAAGGCTCCCGTTCCTCGGTCACGGTCATCTTGACCACCATGCCGCGCGCTTCGTAATATTTGGCCACCGGGAGGGTCATGGCCTCAAAGTCTTTCCAGCGGCGCGCGAAAGATTCCAAGTTGTCATCCTTGCGGGAGACCATCTTTCCGCCGCACCTGGTGCACACTTCATCGGGGGTCTGTACCACGTAGCCGCAGGTGGAGCATTCCCGGCGGCGCAGGATGCGCTGTTCGATAAGCTCCCTGGCTACGTCCATCCAGACGACCACATCTACGGCGGTTCCGCGCTGGGTCAGAAAATGGTCCAGGGCCTCCGCCTGGGCGACGGTACGGGGATAGCCGTCCAGCAGCCAGGCATCGTTGTCCACCTCGGAAAGCCAGCCGCGCACCATGTCGTTGACGATCTCGTCCGGCACCAGCATGGCCTTGTCCATATAGCTGAGCGCCTTGCGGCCCAGCTCCGTGCAGGATTCAATCTCCCGCCGCAGCATGGAACCCGTGCTCAGGGAATTCAGATTGAAAGTATCGGTCAGGAACCGTCCCTGGGTTCCTTTGCCGGATGCGGGAGCCCCAACCAGAATAAAATGCTTGAGATCCTTCATGTCTGTCACTTTCAGAAAGGTTGTGAAGCGCTGCTTCAATGCATGGCATTATATGCTACGGCCCCGGCCAGTACAAGCACGGCGATGACGATCCACATCGCAGCGACCGTGCGGCTGCCTGCGGCGGAGCCGGTGCCCTGGACATGGCCGTATTTGCCCTTGAGCTTGCCTTTCTTCAGGAAGCCGTCGTAGTTGCGGGAAAGGAGCGTGGTTTCCACCTGGCGCATCATGTCAAGCAGCACGCCGACGAGAATCAGAAGGCTGGTGCCGCCGAAGAACTGGGTGACCAGATAGGGGATGCTGCCGCCGATGTTCAGCAGGGACGGCAGGAAATAGATGAGGGTCAGGAAGGCGGACCCGGCAAAGGTCAGCCTCTGCATGGTCTGGTCCAGGAAAAGGGCGGTGGGGGGACCGGGACGAATGCCGGGGATATAGCCGCCGTTGCGTTTCAGGTCTTCCGCGATCTGGGAGGGCTGGAACATGGTAGCCACCCAGAAGTAGGAGAAGAAGAAGATCATGAGGCCGGAAATGATGTAGTAGCCGGAGGAAGCGGGGTTCATCCAGTCGTTCATCTTGGTGGCGATCCACTGCAGCGTGGTGTTGTAATGGGCGATCTGGGAGAAGAGTACCTGCGGCAGGGACAGAATGGCCGTGGCAAAGATGACGGGCATCACGCCGGAGTAGTTGAGCTTGAGCGGCAGGTACTGCGTGGCTCCGCTGAACATTTTATTGCCCATGACCCGTTTGGCGTACTGCACGGGTATTCGCCGCTGGGCCTGTGTTACCGTGACGACGAGGGCCACGACGATGATCAGGAAGGCTATCAGGGCCACGAGCAGCATGGCGCCCATGGGAACAACCGCTCCGTCCTTGTACACGAGGGTCTTCCACGCCAGGGTGACCGCACCGGGAAGGGCGTGAATGATGTTCACGGAGATAATGAGGGAGACGCCGTTGCCTACGCCACGCTCTGTGATCTGGTCACCGATCCACATCAGGAACATGGTGCCGGCCACCATGATGAGTACGGTCATCAGCGCAAACTGCATGCCGGGGTTGATGACAAGCTGGCAGTCCGCGGGAATGTTGAGGCCCAGGGATTTCAAGCGGTCAGGATGCTCCAGGGTACCTACCAGGAACCAGCCCTGCACGATGGCAATGACGATGGCAATGGCACGCGTCCATTTGGTCATTTTCTGGCGTCCGCCTTCCTCCCGCACCATCTTGGCCCACTGGGGAACCACGGCGGAAAGAAGCTGGGTCATGATGGAAGCGGAGATATAGGGCATGATGCCGAGGGCAAAAATGCCGCACTGCTGCAAACCGCCGCCGGAAAAGATGGTCAGGACGGTAGCCAGTCCCGCGCCGGGGCCGCTGGCATTGGCGGAGGCTTCAATCACCTTTTGCAGCTCCATGACGTCAATGCCCGGCAGGGGTATCTGCACCCCGAGGCGGACAACGACGATCATCGCCAATGTGAACAAAATCCGGTGCCTGAGCTCCGGTACTTTCATGGAGTTTGCAAATGCGGATATCATGGTCCTGTTATATAAAAGTTGTCGCGCAGCTTTAAGTCCCTGTCGCGGCGGCTTGTACCCGGGGCATCCATGGGGGCCGCAACAGTAAACACAATGATGCGAACCGGGTCAAGCTGCATGACCCGGTTCGCCAAATGTGATTAGGCCTCGCTAAGCACAGTGACGGAGCCACCGGCCTGGACGACCTTTTCGCGGGCGCTGGCGCTCACGAAGTCCACGATCACGTTCAGGCTCTTGGTCAGAGTCCCGTTGCCGAGAAGCTTCACGGCGTCACAGGGGCCCTGGACGAGCTTGGCGGCGCGCAGGGAGTTTTCATCAACCGTGGCACCGGCTTCAAACACGCGTTCGAGCTGGGAGAGGTTGACGATGAGGATTTTGTCCTGGAAGCGGGTGTTGTTGAACCCCTTCTTGGGCAGACGGCGGTGAAGGGGCATCTGGCCGCCTTCAAATCCCGGGCGGATGGTGCCGCCGGAACGGGCCTTCTGGCCCTTGTTGCCTTTGCCGCAAGTCTTGCCAAGACCGGAGCTTTCCCCGTTGCCAAGACGCTTCTTGCGGTGCTTGGCGCCCGGATTGGGCTGGATAGAATGAAGCTGTAACATGTTATTTACAATGGTTGGGTTGTCGTGGAGGCGGCGGCGCGGGGCTGCCGCCTCCTTGTCAAATTAGATGGCCTTTTCCTTCTTCTTGCCGCGGTCGGCAAGCACCTGGTCGCTCGTACGCAGGGAAGCGAGAGCCTGCAGGGTGGCCTTCACCACGTTGGCGTGGTTGGAGGAGCCGAGAGACTTGGCAACAATGTCGCGCACGCCGGCTGCTTCCAGCACGGCACGGATGGTGTTGCCGGCGATCAGACCGGTACCGGGGGAGGCGGGCTTCAGGAGCACCTTGCCTCCGCCGAATTCGGAATAGACTTCATGCGGAATCGTGCCGTTGACGATGGACACGGGACGCAGCTGACGCTTGGCGGATTCCGTAGCCTTGCGGATGGCGTCGGCCACTTCGTTAGCCTTGCCGAAGCCGAATCCTACGCGGCCTTCCATGTCGCCGCTCACGACGAGGGCGGAGAAGGAGAAGCGGCGGCCGCCCTTGACGACCTTGGCGCAGCGGTTGATGAACACAACCTTTTCAGCCAGCTGGGGACCTTCTTCAACAGGAGCTTCAGCCTGGGGGCCACGGCGTCCGTCACGGCGCGGGCCACGGGGGCCGCGTCCATTCTGACCGTCACGACGGGGACCGCGGGGGCCGCGGAAGTCGCGACCGGCAGGTGCGGTTTGCTGCGCTTGGGCGGGAGCGGGAGCTTCCGTGGCAGGAGCAGTGTTTTCCGTTTCGTTATTCATTTAGGGAATCTTTCAATTAGAATTTCAAACCAGTTTCACGGGCGGCGTCGGCCAGGGCCTTCACCTTGCCGCAGAACTTGAACCCACCGCGGTCGAAGACGACTTCGGTGACGTTGGCGGCCTTCGCACGTTCGCCGATCAGGTTGCCCACCTTGACGGCGGAAGCGCAGTTGGCGAGCTTGGAAGGATCGGCGATGGAGGCATCGGCCGTGGACGCGGAGCAGATTGTCTTGCCTGCCGTGTCGTCGATGATCTGGGCATAGACGTGACGGTTGGAGAAATAGACAGCCAGCCGGGGGCGGGAAGCCGTACCGGAGAGCTTTCTGCGGATGCGGCGGTGCACCTTGGCGCGGACGGCTTTGCGATTGATAGTACTCATCGTGTATAAATATGTTGCAATAGTTATTACCTGAATTACTTACCGACGCTCTTGCCTTCCTTGCGGCGGATAACTTCACCGGCGAAGCGCACACCCTTGCCCTTGTAGGGTTCCGGGGGATAGTACGCACGGACTTCAGCGGCAAACTGGCCTACGACCTGCTTGTCGATGCCTTCGACCGTCACTTTCGTGTTTTCGGTCACGGTCACCTTGAGGCCTTCGGGAATCACCTGGTTGATCGGATGGGACTTGCCCAGGTTCAGGTCCAGGATGTTGCCCTTGACGGCGGCACGGAAACCGACGCCGACGATTTCAAGGTTCTTGACGAAGCCTTCGGAAACGCCGATGACCATGTTGTTCAGAAGAGAACGGTTCGTGCCGTGCAAGGCGCGAAGCTGGCGGCTTTCGCCGGCGCGGTCAACGGACAGCTGATTGCCTTCAACGGTAGCGGTAATGCCTTCCGGGAGAGTCCAGGAAAGCTTGCCCTTGGGGCCTTCCACCTGTACGGAGGAGCCGTTAACCTTTACCGTTACCTTGTCCGGCAATGTGATGGATTTTTTACCAACTCGGGACATATGATTTAGGAAATGTTAATGGTTACCAGACAAGGGCGAGAAGTTCGCCGCCGATGCTCTGCTTGCGCGCCTGCGCACCAGTCATCACACCACGGGAGGTGGAGACGATGGCAATGCCAAGCCCACTGAGGACGCGGGGAATGTCCTGGGAAGAAACGTACTGGCGGCGGCCCGGCTTGGAGCTGCGCTTCACGTCGGTGACAACCGGCTTGCCCTGGGGGGTAAACTTGGTCTTCACCTTGATTTGCTTCTTCACACCTTCACCGATCACTTCGTAGCTCCAGATGTAGCCTTCTTCCTGAAGAATACGGGCGATTTCCACCTTGATGCCGGAGCAGGGTGCGGTAAATTCCTCATTGCCGGCCAGGCTGGCGTTCTTCAAACGGGTGAGGAAGTCGGAAATAGGGTCACTTAATACGGCCATAATAAGAAATAGTTAAGCGTTAGCGGTTTGAGTTTCTTCAGCCTTCTTCGCTTCGCGCATGGGCACGCCCAGGGCACGGAGCAGGTCGCGACCTTCATCGTCCGTGGGAGCGGACGTCACGAAAATGATATCGAAGCCAATCTGGCGCTTGATCTGGTCAAGTTCGATTTCAGGGAAGATGGACTGGTCGGAAATACCAATAGCATAGTTCCCGTTGCCGTCAAAGGACTTGTAGGGAAGTCCGCGGAAGTCGCGGATATTGGGGGCGGTGATATTGATGAAGCGGTCCAGGAATTCCCACATGCGGACGCCGCGCAGCGTTACGCGGGCACCCAGAGGTTCGCCTTCGCGCACCTTGAAATTGGCCACGCTCTTGCGGGCATAAGTGATGGACGGCTTCTGGCCGGTGATTTTTGCGATTTCGTTGACGGCATCTTCCACGGCCTGCTTGCGGTCCGGGTGCTTGCCCATGCAGGAGGTGACAACAATCTTCTCCAGGCGGGGAATCTGATGCACGTTCTTGTATGCATGCTTCGCTTGAAGGCCGGGAACGACCTTTTCACGGTAGTATGTTTGCAGTGTTGGTGTACTCATTGTTTTAGCGGGTCAGCTCTTGATAATGATTATGGCTTAAGCGCAGGGTCAGGCAAAAAGCCTAGCCTACTTTCTTCACGTTGGAGATGTGAATCGGGCCGTTGATCTCCTGAATGCCGCCTTCCGGATTCTGTTCGGTCGGGCGCACGGCCTTTTTCAGCGTGCGGGCGCCTTCTACGATGACAGTACCTTTAGCAGCATTTACGGCGAGAACGGTGCCGCGCTTGCCCTTGTGGTTACGTCCGGTGATGATTTCTACTTCATCACCTTTTTTCACGTGGGTCTTCATATATGACTATTTCTTACGCGTTTATGCGATTAAGATCTACCACTCCCTTGGTGGCAGGGCAGGAAGAGTATTATAGGATGGGCCTTTTCGTCAAGCCCGCATCCTAAAAAAATCGTTTTTAGTTCTTGAACACGAAAAACGCACGCAGAAAAAGGAAAACTCCGCCCGTCCGTTCCAATTCCTTTTTTCCAGCTCCGTTTTTCATGGAGAGGAGACCTTCCCGCAACGGGCGCACGCCGCCGGATCATGGCCGGCCGCTTTTACTTTATCAGTCCTCATCGGAAGGAATTTCCGCACCCTGCCAGCGCAGCTTGGCGCGCAGGAGAGCGCCGAAGTTCTGCTCCCGGAGATGCACCAGGGTCAGACTTTCCGGAGCCTTGCGGATAAGCAGGCTTTCCCCCACTTCCATGGGATAGGCGGAACGGCCGTCCAGGGAATACACCATGGAATCGAAGCGGCCGCGCCGCTCCCTCGGCCTCAGGCGGATGGTCATGGTATCCGGCAGGACCACGGAACGGTTCGTGAGGCTGTGCGGGCAGATGGGCGTAACGCACACCACGCGGGACATGGGCCATACCAGCGGACCTCCGGCGGAAAGGGAATACGCCGTGGAACCGGTAGGGGTGGAAACCAGCACGCCGTCCGCATGGTAGCGGTTCAGCAATTCTCCGTCTATTTCCGCATCCAGGTCCACCATTTTTCCCGTCTGCGCACGGATCAGGGAAACCTCATTCAGGGCCAGCTTGCGTATGGATTCCGGAACGCCGTCCACCCTGATTCTGGTCACTTCCAGCATGGCGCGCTCATCCGTCTGGTAGGAACCCTCCTGGAGGGCATACGCCAGCAGCGGAAGCTCCTGCACGGAACAGGTAGTCATGAAGCCCAGCCTGCCCAGATTTACTCCGGCCAGGGGAACATGATGCATGGCCGCCAGCGAAGATACGGTGAGCATGGTCCCATCCCCCCCGAACGTCACCAGCATGCTGCACCGGCCGATCGTCTGTTCCAGCACTTCCGGCGTCTCAATAACGCAGGAGTTCAATCCGTGGCGGGAAAGTTCGCGGCGCATGATGCGCAGCGCTTCCACCAGGCCGGGTTTTTCCGCCAGAGCAACCAGGCCAATTACCTTGGGAGGGTTCATACGCGCAATGTACTCCATTTCCCTTCCCTGCTCAACTGGTAAACCGCGGCCGGGCAAAGATTCCCGCCAGCCCCGGAAAACCACTAATTTCCAATTCCTCGTTCTTTTTTGTTATACAGGATTATAAATATGTGCTAAGGGTGAAAAACGTGAAATGGCCCATCCTTATTCTGCTGTCCTGCCTGCTGCCCGCCTGTTCTACAACAGGAAAAAGCCCGCATGTCCGGAATACGGATCCGGCCGTGCAGGCAACGGAGGCACATGTAAAAAATGCTCCCTACAAAGTCGGAGGAAAGAGATATGTTCCCATGAGCGTGCAGGAAGCCCTGAACTACAAGGAAACGGGATATGCCTGCTGGTATGGCGGAACAAAACACCGCCTCAGGACTTCTTCCGGAGAATATATCAATCCCCGGACCTCCCTGACGGCGGCCCACAAGACACTCCCGATGCCATGCAAAGTAAAGGTTACCTGTCTGAAAACCGGGAAATCCGTCATTGTGAGGATCAACAACCGCGGACCATTTCACAGCAATCGTCTGATCGACCTGACCTCAGCGGCCGCGCACCGTATCAATCTGAACGGCCGCGGCATAGGAAAGGTTCGTCTGGAAGTAGTCTCCGTGGGCGACGGCAACTATGAAATCTTCGCCCGTTAGCCATACATTTCCATTACTTTTCTCCGCATTTCCGTTCATCCATGATCTCTTCCCGCATTCTCCTTGCCGGACTCTTCTGCCTGTGTCCATTTTCCCTGGCACAGAAAATTGAACCGGACCCCAAAAATACGCTGATCATCATCTCCACCAGCGACATCCACGGCAATCTGGATAAATTCCCGAAACTCGCCACTCTGGTGAAAAAATACCGTTCCAAATTCCCTCATGTGCTGCTGATGGATTCCGGAGATTATTTCATGGGCAATCCCTTCGTGGACGACTGGGAAAAACCCGGACTGCCCATCACCATCCTGATGAACAAGCTGGGATATGACGCGGCGACCATCGGCAACCACGACATGGATTACGGACAAACGGCCCTCCGCGACCACATCAAGGGAATGCCGGGAACAAAATTCGTCGTTACCAACCTTTCCCCCTCCCCGCCTCTGGAAAACTGCTTCCTTCCCTATGCCTCCATTCCCATCAAGGGGACTCCCATCTCCGTAGGCGTCATCGGGCTGGTGGACATGCAGACCACGGATATCCTGAAGATGGACGGCATCACCTGGAAACTGCCAAATGAAACGGACTACAAAGGCGTCATGGACAGGTTCCGCCTGCATCACAACACAATCAATGTCATCCTCAGCCACATGGGGTATGATCACGATTTGAAAATGATGAAATATTCCCCGAACATCGACGTCATTCTTGGCGGTCATACCCATGTCATGCTGCCCAAGGGCCATCTGCGGACCGGCACCCTGCTCAGCCACACGGGGCACAGGCTGAGCTACGCAGGAGTCACCAAGATCATCTTCTCCACGGATAAAAAGCCGGCCGTCCTCTCCAAATCTACGGAAGCCGTATCTCTGGACCCCCTTCCGGACGATCCGGAAGTGAAAGAGATTGTCAGGCAGTTTACCTCCAACCCGTTTTTCAACCAGCAAGTTGCCATTGCCAAGGAAGAAATCACGCACGTCACCATAGGCCGGTATTTCTGCAAAGCCATCCAGAAAGCGGCAAACGCAGACATCGCCATTTACAACCGCGGCGGAGTCCGGGCCAAAACCCATCTTTCCAAAGGCCCCGTCACCATCAAGGACGTCTATGAAATGGAGCCGTTCCGGGAAACGGTCGTCACCTGCAAAATGACCAAGGCGGACATCGAACAACTGATCCTGACCAAATTCATGGCTCCCATGGAAAAGGAAGGCGGCATGCTGGAAGTTTACTGCGCCGGCTTTTCCTACCAGATCATGGACGGCATCAACCCAAGCATCACCAGTACGTTGAGGGACGGAGTGATATACACCGTCGCCATGGGCGACTACCTGTGCAACAACTTCAACTTTCCCCAGCAGGGAGAAGGTTGCGCCGTCGGGAAATCCGTACGCCAGGCGTTAATCTCCTACCTCATGCAGCTCAAGGAACTGGTGAATCCCCCGCCTACCCAGCTTCCCATCATTCGGAAGACGACATTCTCCCTGTAAACACGGAAAACATGCCGGAGGAAATGGAACATTCCTCCGCTTTCCGGCAAGCTGCGGCATCCAACACACATGCGGCGCCGGAATCATTTTCCGAACGCCATTTCCGCAGTCGAGAGACTCCGGCCTCAGCATCTTTTCCCAGGCCGCGTTTCCGTCTCCGTTCTTTTTTGCGGCAGCCTTGCAGAAACACAGGGAGCGGTTGAACGCACCGCAGGCCCATGTTATCATCAAGACAGCCATGCAGCCGGAATCCCATCACGCAACGCCGGAGCGGAACAGGAACACGGACGATCTCCATATCCTGCCATCCGGAGCGCCAGCGATGGCCAGTCCGCCTTTTGACCGGCTGTTTGAAGCAGGCGCCGGCCAGGGATTGTACGCTCTTGCCACTTCCAACTGGGAAACGCCTCTCGGTACGGCGGCCTTTTTCCTGAAAACCATGGGAAGGCAGGCCCTCACCCGCATGGCCCATGCCGCCGCCGAACGGCCCGACGAAGTGGACAGCGTGCTGGACCACCTTCTGCCCAATGCAGCGGAAAGGGTTTCCCTGGCGGAGCAGTTCCCTCCCGTGCCGGGCGGCGAATATATCACGCCCACTGTCATCTCCCGATGGTTTGAAGACTTCCGCCGCCTAGTGAAAAAGGAAACCGGCACACGCGGCATCACGCCCGCCGCCTGGCTGAAGGCCCTGGGAGCGCCCTGGGACCAGATCGGCAAGGTGTTTTTTCATCTGGCGGAAAACCGGGACGATTCCACGGGACTGCGCCCTTTCGCCTTCATGGCCACTTTCGCGCACCAGAGCGCGGCGGACAATCAGATACGGCACTTGCCCCTTTCCTCCGCCCTGAAACTTCACGAAGGCAATCATACGGCCCTGCTGGCCGTCCTCCAGCCTTTGCAGGAAGCCGCCCGTGAAAGCCGGCTGCTCCAAAACCTGCTGGAAAGCGGAAAAATATACTCCCCCCTGGCCTGGAGCGCTTCGGAAGCCAGGGACTTCCTGCAGGACAGCCCTCTTTATGAGCGGGCGGGAATCATGGTCCGCATGGTGAACCTGTGGAAAAAGGCGCCTCCCAAACTTCAGGTGAAAGTTACGGCGGACACGGCGGACGGAGAAAAAGCCGTCCATTCCTCCGGCCTTTCCCTCTCCACCCTATTGAAATTTTCCGTTTCCGCCACGCTGGACGGCAGGGACCTCACGCCGGAAGAGCTGGAAGAACTGCTCAATAACGGAGACGGCCTTATCCGTTTCAAGGGAGAGTGGGTGCGCGTGGACGCCCAAAAGGTTAAAGACCTCATGGAACGCTGGAACAGGGCGGCGCGCATGATGAGTTCTCTGGGCATTCCCCTGGTGCAGGGACTGCGGCTGCTGGTGAACGGACCTGCGGACCGCCTGGCGGAACTCCCGGAGCCGGACGAAGACTGCCTGATGGAACCAGGCGGCAATCTCCGCAGCATTCTGGATGTGCTGGCGGGAAATTCCCCCGTACCCGTGCCGGAACTGCCGCCGCATTTGGACAGGATTCTGCGGCCTTACCAGAAGGAAGGCTTCTCTTTCCTGTACAGAACCACGGAAAGAGGGTTCGGCGCGTGCCTGGCGGACGACATGGGGCTGGGAAAAACCCTTCAGGCCATTGCATGGCTAGACACGCTGAGACGGCAGGGAAAACTGGAGACCGTCCCGGCGCTCATCGTCGCCCCGGCCTCCCTGCTGGGCAACTGGAAGGAGGAAGCGGAACGCTTCGCCCCGGAACTTGTCCTGCGCATCATGCACCCTTCCGCTCCGGATTCCTGGCAGCCGTCCCCAACACGGATGGACACCCCATGCCACGCCGTTATCACAACCTACGGCATGGCCGTGCGCACTCCGGCGTTGGCGGACCTGCATTTTCCCGCCATTGTTCTGGATGAGGCGCAGGCCGTTAAAAACGCTTCTTCCGCGCGTTCCCGCGCCATCCGCGCCCTGCACGGGGAGAGGCGGATTGCCCTGTCCGGAACTCCCGTGGAAAACACCCTGAATGAAATCTGGAGCCTGATGGAGTTTCTGAATCCCGGACTGCTGGGAAACAAAAAAAGTTTTGAGAAATTCACGCGCTCCCTGGAACGGGGATACGCCCCTCTCCGCCGGCTGATTCGCCCCTTTATATTGCGCAGAATGAAAACGGATCCGGCCCTGCTTCCAGACCTGCCGGACAAGACGGAGATTCCCGCCTACTGCCAATTGACCCCGGAACAGGCCGCCCTGTACCATCACCAGATAGAGACCCTGCATGCAATGCTGGACGAGCCGGACCCGGCCAAACGCCTCATGCTCGTTCTTCCTGTGCTGGCGCGGCTCAAGCAAATCTGCAACCATCCCGCCCAATTCCAGGGCACGGACGACTATCTTCCGGAACGCTCCGGAAAATTCCTCCGTCTTCAGGAACTGTGCTCCTCCATCGCGGCACGGCAGGAAAAAGCCATTTTGTTCACCCAGTTCCGTTCCGTCATCCCCCACCTGCACGACCTGCTTTCCCGGGTTTTCGGCCGTCCGGGCCTCACGCTGCACGGAGGCACGCCCATTCCGGAACGTCAGAACATTGTCTCCTCCTTCCAAAAGGAATCAGGTCCTCCCTTCTGCATTCTGTCCCTGAAAGCGGCGGGAACCGGGCTGACGCTGACGCAGGCCTCCCACGTCATCCATGTGGACCGCTGGTGGAACCCCGCCGTGGAAAGCCAGGCGACCGACCGCGCCTACCGCATCGGACAGCACCGCAACGTTCTGGTGCACCGCCTGATTTGCCGCGGTACCATTGAGGACCGCATTGACGCCATGCTGACTGAAAAACGCCGCATGGCGGACGACCTGTTCTCCGGAGGACCGGAACAATGGCTGATGAACATGAGCCCGGAAGAATTGAAGAAACTGCTCTGCCAATCCTGAACAACGGCTTTGCCGCCGGCGGCGGACAAGCCGGGCATTCCGTTATTCCGCCTGCACGGGCAAACAAACCTCATGGCCCGCATGATGGCGTCCATGAGGCTTATTCATATGTAGTGATGCTCCGGAAAAACTCCCGGTTCAGGAAATAACCCCCAGCGGAGCCGTGGTCTTCCAGCCGCCGCGGGTGAAATCCGGGAACTCCACGGGAACGCCGCCCTGCGCGATGGAATGCGCCGTCAAGGGCAGCAGGGAGGACCAGTAGGCTCCTTCATAAACGTTCTGATCCATCGGCTCTCCGCGGCGCAGGCATTCCACCATGCGATACAGCATCACGAAGTCCATGCCCCCGTGGCCGCCCATCTTCATGGCCAGATCCCCTATGCGCTTCCAGAGAGGATGGTCATATTTCTCATAAACAGCTTTCAGCCCGTCCTTCCCCTGAATCCATTCGTGATAATTACCGTTGCCCAGCTTCTCCCCGGCTATGCGGGTGGGAAAACCCGCCAGGGTGCCGGCAGTTCCCTGAATCAGATTGGAACGCGAATAGGGGCGGGGGGACGTTTCGTCCAGTTGAACGACGATGGTCCGTCCCAGGTTCGTTTTCACAATCGCCGTATTCATGTCTCCGCACACAAAGGGCGTGCGGTTCCAGCGGTGGTCGGGAGGAAGATGCTTTTTGGCGTAGGCCGTACGCCCCAGAGCCGGGGAGGCAAACGCCGCCAGACGGCTGAAATTGTCGTCCTTGCGCGCCAGGCTCATGTACTGGGCTACCGGGCCCAGACCGTGCGTGGGATACAGGTTGCCGTTGATTTTGGTATGGTACTCCGGCCGCCAGGCTCCCTCCCCGCGGGTATCCCCCAATTGCGTCACCAGGCAATGGATATAGGAGGCTTCCCCGTGAAGCAGATCCCCGATCACTCCCTGCCGGACCATGTTGAGGAACATAAGCTCGTCGCGCCCGTAATTGACGTTTTCCATCATCATGCAGTGCTTCTGCGTCGCCTCGCTGGTATCCACGATCTTCCAGAGTTCTTCCAGAGAAACGGCCATGGGCACCTCCACAAAAGCGTGCGCTCCGTTCCGCATGCTGTCGCATGCGATGCGGGCATGGGAGCTCCAGTCCGTGCTGATAATAACTGCATCCGGCTTCAGTTCGCGGAGCATGGAGAGGTACTCCCTTTCACCGCCGGAATATCCCGCGGGCTTTTTCCCCGTTTTTTTCAGCACTCTGTCCACGCCGCGTTCCGTCAGATCCTGCTTCAAGTCGCACACGCCCGTGATCTCCACCCCGTCCATCACGCACATCTGCGCCAGATGGGAGAAGCCGCGGCCGCCTACGCCGATGAAAGCTATCCTGACCCGGTCCAGCGCGGGAGCCCGGAACCCGCCCATGTACACGGAGCCGGAGGGACGGGAAGGCGCCGGAACGCCGGTACTCCAAAGACGCTCCTCCGAGGGAATGTCCAGAGCCTGAGCCGTGAAACCGTTCCCGACCGCAGCCGCGCCGGCTGCCAGCCCCAGGGATTTGAGAAATTCTCTGCGAGATGAAAAAATAGACATAATCTGCAAGTATAATTCAATGGAAAATACGCCTATCCCATACCGGATTTATCACCTTTCCGGAAGAGAAGGAAAAAAGAGGCGGATGCCTCATTTTGTGATTTGCAAAGTCCGGGCAAGCTTCCACTATGACAGAACCTACTGCCCACTGTCCTACTTCAAGTTATGCGCTACTTTCTTCTCATTCTGCTGCTCGCCGGAGGCTATTACGGCTGGAATTATTATCAAACCGACCTTCTGCCCCGGCATGAGGAGATCAAGGCCATGGAAATGGAACCCTATCCGGAACTGGATGCGGCCCAAATGCGCTTTGACGAACTGGCGGAACTCCACGAACAGCAGGCGGCGCGCCTCCAGTCGGCCATCCAGCGCAAGGAGGAAGCCGTCCGGAAATACTGGGACGGCCAGATGGAAAAGGCGGACAAAGCCGCGGCGGTTTCAAAAACGTCCCGGGCCGCTTCCGGGACGCCCCAGGCCCGTACTGCGGAAGACCGGATTGCCCGGCTGCTGCAACAATACGACAGACGCGCCGCGGATGTGGAGGAACTCCAGAGCAAGCTAAATACCACCAAACAACAGCTTTCCGCCGCCCAGGCGCGCCTTCAGGAGCAAATACGCCAGGTGGAAACCCGGCTGGATATCGACCGCATTCAGCGTGCGGAAGCCTCCAACACGAAGAGCAGGGAATTCAAGGTAACGGAAAACAGGGAGGAATTGCTCAAGCTCCAGGCCAGCCTTCCCCAGGAACTGGAACGCATTACCCGGAAGGGCGAGACCATGATCCGGGAAAAGACGGAAGCCTGGGAAAAGGCGAAAAGGGAACTCTCCCTGTTCCAGAACAAGGTGGACAGGCAGATTGCCAGCATCAGGGACACGATGAATTCCCCCCTGGCGGAGGAATATGACGATACGGCCATTCTGGCGGAGGACCCCGAATTCCAGGCCATGATCGCCCCGTTCGACCGGGCTGTAAGCCATGAAGAGAGCCTGACCATGAGGACGGAGGCGAACGTGGAGGAACAGGCCAAGGTCGTGCACAACCTGCAGCGGATCAGGGACGGGAGCATTGAGGAAAGCCGCAGCCGCCTGAAGCAGGAGGAACAAATTTTCTTCACGGCTGCCACCGTTATCGGCGCTATCCTTCTGGTCTCCTTCCTGCTCTCCTTCACCAGGAGGAAATGAACTCTTTGATGGTTGACACTGCACGGCAAACCTAGTTTACTGTCCAAGCCGCCGGGAACCCGTGGAGGCACGACTGGCAAACCCCGCCAGGACCGAGAGGTAGCAACGGTAGCTTGTTCGTGTTTGCCGCGTCCGTTCCCGGCGGTATTTTGTTGAACGGCCCACGCCGGGATTGAACCGGGGCCCTCTCATGGTAGAATGCCGCCCATGAACGCGTCCGCCGCCCTTGACTGGCTGTTTTCCACCCAATTCTTCGGAATCAAGCTGGGACTTGAAAACACCCGGAAACTGCTGACGGCGGCAGGCGCAGACCGGCCGGACGCCACCGTGGTTCACGTGGCCGGCACCAACGGCAAGGGCTCCACCTGCGCCATGATTGAAGCGCTGGCGCGTGCAAAAGGCTATAAAACCGGCCTGTTCACTTCCCCCCATCTGGTGGAATTTGCCGAACGCATCCGCGTGAACGGGGAAATGATTCCCCGGGACACTCTGGCGGCAGAAATCTCCTTCATGAAAAACCTTGCGGAAGGATGGGAACAGCCCCCCACTTTCTTTGAACTGGCCCTGGCCGTCGCCCTGCGCCACTTCATCAGCAACGGGGCGGATTTCATCATTCTGGAAACGGGCCTGGGCGGCAGGCTGGACGCCACCAACGCCCTGCGCAAGGACATCTCCGTACTGGCTCCCATCGGGCTGGACCACCAGCAGTATCTGGGAAACACCCTTGCGGAAATTGCCGGAGAAAAGGCGGCGATCATCGCCCCCGGAAAACCCGTCGTTACCGCTGTTCAGGAACCGGAAGCCATGGCCGTCATCGAATGGACGGCACGGGAACGGCTCTCCCCGCTCACTGTGGCGCGGGCGAACTCCGGAACTCCCCGCCCCTCTCTTCCCGGACCGCACCAGATTGAAAACGCAGCACTTGCACTGGAAACCATGAAACAACTGAATGCCCTCCCGGAAAGCGCCCTGATAGAAAGGGCCCTGAAATCCGTGCAGTGGCCCGGCAGGTTCGAGCGCATCGGCACGCCGCCCCTGGTGCTGGACGGAGCGCACAATGAACACGCCGCACGCGTTCTGACCGCCACATGGAACGAGGAGTTTCCCGGACAAAAGGCGGCCCTGGTCTTTGCCGCGGCCGCGGACAAGCAGATTCGGGACATGATTCCCGTTTTCCGGGAAATTGCGGGAGAATGGCACCTGGTGCCCTGTTCATCCCCGCGCATCATGCCTGCGGAAGACATGGTCGCCCTGCTGAAAAACCTCGTATCCGAACCTGTTTTCATTCATTCTTCCCTCTCCGAAGGGCTCCGCAAAGCAGTGGAATCCCCGCTGCCTGCCCTGGCCGCCGGGTCTCTCTTCCTGCTCGGAGACTTGAAAGCCCTGCTCCACCGCACGGAAAAGCGCACTACCTCCCAGTAAACAGAACTTACCTACGGCTGTGATTCCCGAAGACGACACCACCCTTTCCTCCCTGCGCCCCGGCGATGTTCGCCCCGAACTGCTGGCCCCCGCCGGAGACATGGACTGCGCCCGCGCCGCCGTCGCCAACGGCGCGGATGCCATCTACTTCGGCCTGGACCGCTTCAACGCCCGCCTGCGCGCCAACAATTTCACACTGGATTCCCTGCCGGAGCTGATGCGTTTTCTCCATGCGCACGGGGTAAAAGGGTACGTCACGATGAACACGCTCATTTTCACTTCCGAGCTTCCGGACGCCCTCGCCTACCTGGGGTATCTGAATGCCGCCGGGGCTGACGGCGTCATCGTGCAGGACATGGGGCTTGCCCGCTGCCTCACGGAATGGAGCCGCCGGGACCCGGCCATGAAACTGGAATTGCACGCCTCCACCCAGATGACGCTTACCTCCCCGGAAGGGCTGGAGTTTGCCTCCCGCTTTCTGGACCTGAAACAGGCGGTGCTGGCAAGGGAACTGAGCCTGAAGGAAATCGAGCAATGCGCACGGCACACGGACATTCCGCTGGAGGTCTTCGTTCACGGCGCTCTCTGCGTGGCTTATTCCGGGCAGTGCCTTACGTCGGAAAGCCTGGGCCAGCGCAGCGCCAACCGGGGGGAATGCGCCCAGGCGTGCCGCATGCCCTATGCCCTGATTGTGGACGGCAGGCACGTGCCGCTGGGGGAAAAGCGCTATCTGCTCAGTCCGCAGGACCTGTGCGCCCTTGACCGCATTCCGGAACTGGTCCGGATGGGAGTCAGAAGCTATAAGATAGAAGGCCGCTTGAAGAGCCCGGAATACGTGGCGGCGGCAACGGCCGCCTACAGGAAGGCGCTGGATGCCGCCTGCGCCGGAATTCCCGTGGACCGCATGGTCACCGCACGGGACCGCTACGCCCTGCAAATGGTGTTTTCCCGCGGATTCTCCACAGGCTGGCTGGACGGGACGGACCATCCGCGCCTGACTCATGGCCGCCACGGCAAAAAACGCGGAGCTTATGCGGGCGTCATCACCGCCTGCGGCCAGGGCTGGCTGGAAATCCGGCAGGAAGCGGACATTCCGCTCGCTCCCGGAGACGGATTCGTCATTGACGCCGGAGAAAACCGCGACGAAGAACAGGGCGGCCGCATCTGGAAAGTGCAGAGAAACCGCCTTTTCTTCCACGGAAAAGCTTCCCATATTGACTGGAACAGGGTCATGCCGGGCCAGAAACTCTGGAAAACGGACGATCCGGCGCTGAATGCGGAATTGAAGAAAATGCGGGAACATATGCCGGAAGCGGAAACGCCCATTCATCTGGTTTGCACCGGAGCCGCCGGAGAGCCGCTCACGGTATTTTGCCCGGAATACGGATGTTCCGTGCAGTCTTCCCAGCCCCTTCAACGCGCTGAAAACCGCCCCCTAACTTCTGAAACGCTGGAACGGCAGCTTGGCAGGCTGGGCGGCACGGGATTCCGGCTTTTTTCCTGCGAAAACCGTTTGGAAGACGGGGTGATGATTCCGTTGAGCACCCTCAACCAAACGCGCCGGGCCCTTGTGGAGCGGCTCCAGGCCGCGCAGGCTCCTTCCGGAGAAACCCGCCGGGCTCCCGCACCCTACAGCATCCCCGTCATGGCCGCGGAACAGGATGTCCGGGAAACACGGGGGAAACTTTCCGTGCTGTGCCGCAGAATGGACCAGATTCCCGCCGCGGTGAATTCCGGGGCGGATGCCGTTTATCTGGACTTTGAAGACATCCGGGACTATGCGGCAGGCGTCCGCGCCGTGAAGGAGGCAGGCAACCGGGTTCCCGTCTTCCTGGCGACGCCCCGCATCCAGAAACCCTCGGAAACGGGCTATTTCAAGGTCATGGAGAGGGCGGAACCGGACGGCGTGCTCATCCGCAACCTGGGAGCGGCCGAACATTTCCGCCATTCCCCTCTTCTGCGCATCGGTGATTTTTCCCTGAACGCGGCCAATCCATGCAGTTCCGCCATTCTGAAGGAACAGGGGAATCTGGAATACCTCACCATTTCCTATGACCTCAACGCCACCCAGGTAACGGACCTGCTCCATGCCGCCCCGCCGGAGTGGTTTGAACTCACCATTCACCAGCATATGCCCATGTTCCATATGGAGCACTGCGTTTTCTGCACTTTCCTGTCGGATGGCACCAGCTATAAAAACTGCGGAAGGCCCTGCGAACAATACCGGGTTCAGCTGCGCGACCGCGTGGGCCACGTCCATCCCCTTCTGGCGGACGCCGGATGCCGGAACACCTTGTTCAACGGAAGGGCCCAGACCGGAGCCGGCTTTTTCCGGGAATTCCGTCAACTGGGCCTCTTCCGCTTCCGCGTGGAACTGCTGGACGATTCCCCCGCCAAAACACGCCGCCTCGTCTCCCGCTACCGCGGCCTGCTGGACGGGTCCTGTTCCGCCGCCCGGCTCGTCAGGGAACTGGATGTCGCGGAACAGCTCGGCACGACGGAAGGAACGCTTCGCCCGAAATAGCACGCCGCGCCGTCCCCCTCAACCGAAGGGATGTTTCGGAAAACAAGTCCCGGAAAAAACGGGAATGAAAAATGCACCGCCCGTGTCTTGAAGCACGGTGGAAACGGCATTATCATGGTAAAAAAGGGAGTAATGGAACTTTTGGAGGATGATTAATCCCCTCCTTTTCCATGCTTCCGACCCTTTTGCAGTATGAGCACCTCCCTGAAAGACCGATTGATCCGTCACATGAAAGACGGGCATTATGAACCGCAGAGCAAGTCAGAGCTGGCCCGCGCCCTGAATGTGGATTCCCGCCAGCGCCTGGACCTTCGGAATCTGGTGGACCAGTTGGAGGAAGAGGGCATGCTTGTACGCCTGCAAAAGGGCAAATATGCCCTGAAAAGGGAGCGGCGCGATTTGGTACAGGGCAAAGTCCGTATCCTGCGTTCCGGTAAAATTCTTTTCCTCCCCCAGAAGGGAGATTCCGCAGCGGCGTCCATGGGCTGGGATCTGGATTCCATTCCGGAGCTGGAACTCAAACCCGAACGGCTGAATACCGCCCTGGACGGAGACCAGGTGGCCGTGCGCGTGGAACGCAAGGCAGCCAAAGGCAGGCGCAACGACCGCAGAAGCCGTTCTTCCGCGTCAGACGCAAATTGGAAAGCGCGCGTGGAGGAAGTGACGAAACGCGCCAGATCCCGCTGGCTGGGCGTTTTCCGCACCGGAAAGAACAAATTCGGGCGCGTCCTGGGAGACGGTTCGGGGTCTCCGGCATACATTGAGGTGACGGAAGCCCCCGCCATGGAAGTACTGCCGGGGCAGCTTGTCTCCGTGGAGCCGGTCACCTACGGCGGCGACAAGAAATCACCGCGCGGGAAAATCGTGGAAGTGCTCGGTTATGCGGACGAACCCCATGTGGATATGGAAGCCGTCATCAGAAAATACGACCTGCCCGTGGAATTCCCCGCCGAAACGCTTCAGGAAGCGGACGCGCTGCCCGCAGAGCCCTCCGCCAGGGAACTGGCCAGGCGGGAAGACTGGACGGACCGCACCGTCATCACCATTGACCCGGCAAGCGCCAAGGATTTTGACGACGCCATTTCCATCAGAACCACGCCGGAAGGGTGGGTGCTGGCCGTCCACATTGCGGACGTCTCCCACTTTGTTCAGCCAGGCGGCGCTCTGGACCGGGAAGCGCGCAAACGGGGCAATTCCACCTACCTTCCGGACCGCGTGCTGCCCATGCTTCCCCCGCGCCTTTCCGACGATTTGTGCAGCCTGAGGCCGGGCGTCGTGAGGCTGACAAAGGCATGTGAGATGAAATTCAACAAAAAGGGGAAAATGCTCCACGCCCGCTTTGCGGACGCCTATATCCGCAGCAGCGCCCGGCTTACCTATCAGGAGGCGTTTGCCATGATGAACGGCCGCGACAAGGCGGAAATTCCCGCCCTGGTCAGGGAGGCATGGAAGCTGGCCTCCATCCTGCGCCGCAACCGTTATGCGAAAGGGGCGCTGGACCTGGACTTCCCGGAAGTGCGCGCCGTCATGGACAAGGACGGCCGCGTAACGGGCATTGTCACGGAGGAATACGACGAAAGCCACCAATTGATTGAGGAATGCATGCTGGCAGCCAATGAGGCCGTGGCCCTGACCCTGAAAAACCGCAACCGCCCCACAATTTACCGTGTTCATGAGGAACCGGACTCCGCCAAATTGTTCGAATTCGGCCAGCTCTGCAAGCTGTACGGTCATCCGGTTCATGACATCGGCCAGCGCCAGTACCTGAATGAACTGATGCAGTCCATCAAGGGTTCTCCGGATGAACAGCTTCTCAAGCTGGCCCTGCTGAAAAGCCTGATGCGCGCTAGATACGATACGGAGCCCCTGGGGCACTATGGGCTGGCTACCCCCAATTATTGCCATTTCACCAGCCCTATCCGCCGTTACGCGGACCTGGTGGTGCACCGTTCGCTGGATCCCCTGCTGGCCAACCCGCCGAAAGGGGCAAAAGGCCCCGGCAGTGTGGCGGCTCTGGAGGAAGCGGCGGAACATATTTCCGAAACGGAACGCGTTTCCGCCAGTGCGGAAAAGGATGCCAACCGCATGAAACTTTTTGAATGGCTGGAAGGCCAGTGCTTCGCAGACCATCCGGAAGTGCACGATGCCCTGATTACGGACGCGCGCCACTTCGGCATTCTGCTGGAAATTCCGCGCCTCCAGATCAAGGGGCTGATCAAGCCGGACAAGCTTCCGGGCGGACGATGGGTGTATGAAGCCTTCGCCAACCGCTGGAAGAACGATCAGGGGTTCGTTCTGTGTGCAGGCCTGCGCGTGCCCGTAATTCCCGTGAAGGTGGACCGGGAACAGCAGTGGGCTGACTTTGCAATCGTTCCCAGGGAGAACCAGGAAAGTCCGGGCAAGAAAATTGTGAAGAGAAAAAACGGGCGGCACCGCCCCCGGAAATAATCCGGCAAGTCCTGTGTCCGGAGCCTTCCGGCCCCACCTGCGGCGATTCTTCAGAATTAACTTGAAACAGCGGAGTTATTTTATGTATAAGGTGATTGCTGTTTACTAACTACCGACCCCACGCCTATGAAATCAGGATGTTGAATCTGTAAGCACGCACCATATGAATGCTGAATGCCAAGGCCCGCTCTTGGGTCAGGAGCGGGCCTTTTTCCAAAAAGCTCCGTCATGAAGGAAACAGGGGAGAGCCCTGAAAGTGTCCAACCTGCATGACGGAAATGCAGCATATCCCTGAACAGTCGCCTTTTAATTATGCGGATCTGATCGATTACCGCGAGGGGCAGATCACCAGCCTGGCCCTGTTGCGCTCCAAGGGAGTCAACATAACCATTCTCGCCTTTGACGATGAACAGCTCCTGCCGACCCATCAGACTCCGGGGCCTGCTCTCGTCCAGGTCGTGGACGGTACCGCCTACTTCACCATCGGCAATGCGGAAGCAGATTTGTCCCAGGGAGAAGCGCTGATGATCCCGGCCGGAGTTCCCCACTCCGTCATAGCCAGGGAGCGCTTCAAAATGCTGGTTACCTCCATTCTGCCGCTGGACTGAACGGCATTCCCGTCCGGGAGGGCCCGCGCCGGGAACCATTAAATGTGATCAAGTCACAATTCCCTGACGGAAAAGGTTGAACTTTGTTCCAGATTCAATTCCGGATGCCGCACGGTAATGACGTGCGTACCGGGCGCCAGCACCGCATGGGCTTCATCTCCGTATTGCACGATTTCCAGAGTGGGACATGACCAGAGAGCTCCCGTGGGCAGGTTGGACCGCAATTTGAGCATGCGCCCGCCCCCGGGCATTTCCGGGTCCAGAATCAGGCGGGAGCCGTACAGGGGAACGAGGACGCGGGGCGGTTCTCCGGACCAGTACTCGGGAAGCAGGCACCAGGCGTCCGCCGCCGTGCAGGACGGACTGGTGAACCATTCCGTATAACGGCTGTCCAGATATGCCCTTCCCCGCGCATCGTAATCTCCGGGGGAAGCTTCTCCCGGCATGTTCGCCGGGGATGCCCATTCTTCCCGCACATAGGCGGCGGGTATTTGCATGGCCCCGGTGCGCTTTCCGGTGCGGGAATCAATGAGGATGCGCACCAAGTCCGCACCGGGCTGTGGAAAGGTCGCTTTCCTGTTCCGGTGCGCCAGTTTCATCACTCCGGCAAAAATAGGCCCCGCGCCCGTCATTCCCCCTACCTGCCTCATGGGGGAAGCGTCAAAATTGCCCACCCAGACGCCAACCGTAATTTCACGGGTAAAGCCCACGCACCAGTTGTCGCGGAAATCGGAGGAAGTGCCCGTCTTGCACGCGTAACGGAAGGGAAGATTCATCAACTCATGATCTCCGAACGTAGCCCGGCGCGCTTCCCGGTCCGCCAGAATGTCCGCTACCAGAAAGCACGAAGCCGCGGGCAACACGGACCGCTCCGGAGAAGATTCTCCCGCTGGAGCCTTCTCCAGATTCAAAGTGACGGCCTTTCCCTCGCGGGCCAGACAGGCGTATGCGGCCGTCAGGTCCCTCAGCGTCACTTCCGCATTTCCGATAGCCAGCCCCAGGCCGTAATGCAGGGCATTCCCGTCAATGCCCTGCATACCCAGGTCCTTCAACAATTTCAACAGGCGGGACGGGCCGCCGAACGAGCCCAGCGCCCGCATGGCGGGAATGTTCTGGGAGCATGCCAGCGCCTTTCTGATGGAAATGGGCCCCATGTACGTCTTGTTGTAATTCTGCGGCGCTTCCAGGCCGTGCGCACTCCTGTACGTGGTCGGAACATCCGGCAGAACGGTTCCCGGATACGCACCCAGGGTGAATGCCTGAGCATACACGAACGGTTTCAGGGCGGACCCGGGGGAGCGCGGCATGGATGTTCCATCCAGAAGCCCCCCCTGCGGATGCTTTCTGTTCGCGGAACCAACCAGGCAGAGAATGTCTCCCGTAGCGTTTTCCACCACCACCACGGCAGCCTGGGTCACATGGTGATCCTCAAGGTTGGCCAGCTCCCTCCCTACGATTTCCTGAACTCCGCGCTGCAAGGCGGAATCCAGCGTGGTATGAACTTCCCCGGTCCGGAAGGCTCGGAGAAAGGAGGCCGTCACGTGGGGAGCCAGGGCCTGCCGGCGCTTTTCCGTTCCGGAACTGAACAGGGGTTCCTGCAAGGCGCGGTCCAGCATCTCCACAGGAAACATGCCTTCCTCCTTCATTCTGCGGAGAACGCGGTTCCGGCGTTCCAGGGCCCGGTCCGGGTAGTTGAGGGGATTCAGACGCGACGGCCCCTGGGGCAGACCCGCCAGCAGGGCACATTCCGCCAGGGAAAGATGGTCCATATCCCTTCCAAAGTAAAAACGGGCCGCAGCCGCAGGCCCGCGGCGCAAATTGCCGTAATCCAGACGATTGAAGTAAGCCTCCAGAATCTCCTCTTTGCTCATGGTCATTTCCAGACGCCGGGCTTGAAAAAATTCCCTCATTTTTGAGGCCAGATTTCTTTTGCCTGGAGGATTGGCATTTTTGGCAAGCTGCTGGGTGATGGTGGATGCGCCGGACACAATTTCCCCGCCTGCGGCATTCGTCACGACAGCGCGGCCCAATGCCAGAAAATCCGCCCCTCCGTGGCTGTAAAACCGCTTGTCTTCCGCGGCCAACGTGGCTTTGACCAGCATTTCCGGCACGGCACGCAGCGGAACAGGTTCACAATGGTAATAATCCCGTCCCGGCAGGGTGGCGATTCTGCCTCCGTCCCTGTCCAGCACGACGGCTCCCGGCTTTTCCGGATGCTCCAGACCTTCGGGTCCGGGAAAGAACCACGGAAGCACGTACCAGACAAACAGCCATGCAACGGCAAGCCCAGCCACTGTGCAGAGCAGTTTTTTCCTTTTAAAAAGCCTTCTTGCAACCAGAGTCTTCATGGCCCTTTTCACGGCAGAGGGGTGCCGCGATGACGGCACCCTTCCGGGTTATTAAGAAAAAACGGGCACAGGAGCTTATTCCCGCAGCGATGTTTACTTCTCCTCACCATGCAGCACAGTCAGTTTCTGGGGAATGCTCAAGCCGTACACCTCCGGCCTGTACATCAGCTCCGCCTTGGCGGATGGGGCAATGACGGTGCCGGACTTGGTTACCCGCGCCAGGTAGCGGGCCGTAAAACGTTCGCGGCTCCAGGTATCGGCAAAGAAGCGCACCCTGTCTTTCAGGAACTCCCGGTGCGATACCCAGGAATTCCAGTAGAACCAGCGGTCTCCCTGGCTGGCAGCCTCGTTCTCCCGGCCTCCCGGTATTTGGGAAAGCAAAGCCGGATTGACGGCTTCCAAGGCGGAAGGGAGATAATCTTCCATCACCACATAGGAAAGGGGGGTAGGCCCTTTGTCCACATGCAGCGTAATTCTCACGAGGTCTCCCACCGCAAATTCCGCGGCAGGTTCCCATTTGCCTTCGGAATTGAGTTTTTCATACACGCGGGAAACGGCAAAGCCCCGGTTGACGGCGGCGCCATCTTCCTGGGTCTTGCTGCGCCCGTGGGCTTCCGCAGTACCGTAAACGGTGGAACCGGCATCAGGAAGGCTCAGCACGGCCTTTTCCCCCACTGCCGTACGGAATTGCGCGGGGGAAGTCAGGGAGCATGTTCCGCTCGTCACCTGCGCCCCCCGGTCCACCCGGAAGGGTGCGGAAACGGAAGATTCCTTCACTCCCTTGAGATACTCGCCCAGCAACATGACGTCCCATCCGGAAGACCAGGTCGTGTACAGAGGCCTTTCTCCAAAGGGGCGCGACGTCCTGTCCATGATCAACCGGGCCAGGCGGATCCGGGCGGCGGCATCGCCGGAAGACAGGGACATGTCCGCCAGACCTCTTAAAAGCTGAACATGGGACGATTCCTTCTTCTCCGGTTCCGTATTTATCAGACGAAGCCCCAGCGTCCCGGCATCCGGCCGCGAAGACAATGCTACGGCCAAAGCCAGATACATCCGGTTTTCCGGACTCAATGAACCGGACCTGTCCAGCAGGCGGTTCAGCAGGGAGTCCGGCAGGCGCTTTGCCCGCGCAAGAACCCATGCTCCCAGCAAATCCCCCTGGGGATTATTGGACAGGCTCCTTGCCAGATAACCGTATAACTTGTCCAGGGGCTTTTCCGGAACGTCAATTCCGCTTTCCCGTGCCAGAGTAAGCACCAGGGCGGCATAAGGGCAATACTCGCTCACCGAAGTTCCGCCCTGCCAGTAGGCCAGTCCCCCGTCGGGAAGCTGGTTTCTCAGAATCTTCTGGATGCCTCCCCTCAGAGCCTTGCTGCGTTCTTCCTTATTCTTTCCTTTGAAATCAGGCAGATATTTGGCCAGCAGCGGTTCGTAAATCCAGGGCAAGGTGGATGAAGAAAGCTGTTCCAGGCAGCCGTAGGGATAACGCAGCAGGAAATTCACGCTTCCGTTCGCATAAATGAGCGGCGATGTGCTGAGAGTCACCTGTACGGGAGTGCCCGGCAGGAAAGGCGTAGACAGCATGCCGGGAACATCCAGCGTGCTGCCGGAAGAAAGGGAGAAACAGCGCAACTCACGCAAATCCGGGAAGGGAGGAACCACCTCAAACGTATTGGCTGTGGCATCCCGCAGCAGGGAGTAAACACCGGAGGAATACGGCACTCCTTCCGCATCCGCGGCACGAATTTCCCATATCAGCCGGGCCTTTCCGGACTTATTGAATTTAACATTGAAAATCAGTGTTTTCGGCTGATTTCCCTCCAGCGCCAGCGTCTGGGTGGGCTGGGGAACAGCGGCAATATCATTGGACTTCAGCGTTACCGTCCATTTCCCTTTCCTGGTACCCGTCTGGCTGACAGTCACCGGAATATTCAGGGAATCCCCTACTGTGGCGGTAAAAGGAGGAGCAGGTTCCAGCATGATGGGCTTGTTTACCACATAGGCCCCTTCTCCGTTGCCGAAGTCGGAATTCCCCGCCAGAACGACGGCCATGACCCGGTAGCGGGTCAACGTGTCCGGATTCCTGTAGGAGGCCTTGAAACGTCCCTGTTCATCCGTCCGGATGGAGGAAAGCCAGACCGCGCAAGGGTTGAAATCCTCCCTTAAATACACCGCCTGCTGCGCCGCAGCGTTCATGGGTGAACCGAAAACGCCGTCCCCACCTCCGATGAACATGCCCTTGTTATCCGTGGAACGGCTTCCCCAGTCCTCATCCAGAATTTGCTCCAGCGTCGTCCAGGTGCCCACTGACAAGGGACGGTCCGCATAAAAATACCGGATGGGCTGCGGCGTCCGGTAACCGATGACTTGAAGGGTGCCTTCATCTTCCGCAAACAGACATACGTCCGCATTGCGGACAGGCTTGCCACGGTGGTCCGTGATCACGCCGCTGACTGTGGCGGTGGAGCCCGGCAGGGACATGCCGGCGGGAACCTTCATCTCCACATTCAGCATATTGTCTGCCGGCTGCACCTTCAGCGCGGCATATCCCAACTTCAACTGGGGATTCTGAACCTTGCGGCTGCTTAAATCCGCTCCCTTGACCAGAAAAACGGACACATAAACATTCGGAGCATCCACGTTTTCCAGCGGAATTTCTATAACGGGATTGTCCAGCGTCAGCGTCCTGGTAAAGCTCCGCAGTACTTTCTCGCGTTCCACCGTCACGACGACCTCTCCTTCAATCGGCGTCTGGACCAGCAGGCGAGCCGTATCTCCCGGCTGGTACAACTGTTTGTCCGGAATAATCTTCACCTTCAGGCCGTCATGATATTCCCACGGGGAAACGTCGCTGCCGTACACCCAGTACTTCACGGCAGTCCGGAATTCCCTGCCTTCCGGATCACGTCCGGACAGCGTTACTTCATAAATACCGTCCTGCCCTGTAGGGATGGATACGGGCTTGCCGCCTTCCTGAAGATTGGCGGAATCCGACGGAGCGAGAATCAGTTCCTTCTTCTCAACGGTGCTTGTCAATGGTTCGTTGCGCACGGTGGTGGTATGGTCTCCATCATAACGCGTGGACTGGAAGGCGGTGCGGGTTACCTCCAAATTCAACGGCAAATCCCCTCCGGCGTAAGGCTTGCCGTCCAGACCCACGGCAATCAGCCGCAAATCCAGCGGCGTACCCTGGCGGCAGATGGAGGAAATATTCTTCACGCCCACGAATACGGAGGCGGGATTCCACGTGGCATTGCGCGCAGCCTTGATCAACTGCTCATTCCCGTTGGTAACGGAAGCGGTCAGTATCAATTTCCGGACGCGCGGAAAAGCCTGCCCGTCCAGGGAAAACTCCACGGCATTCTTCCCGTTCGCGTCCAGAACAGCGGACTGCTGCTGCATTCCTGACGAGGGACTTCCGCCGGAATAACCGTAATAAGCGTCCCAATACCCGTAATCCTCATTCCGGTAATCACCGAAACGGTAATCCTTGTATCCTGCCGGATAAAAATTGGAAAAAATGCTGCGCAGCCCCCAGTTCACCTTGCCTCCGGAAACGGGCGTTCCGGTGAAATTCGTGGCTTTCACGTCGGCCTTCAACACCTTGTCGCCGGGTTTGAGGTCATGAATCACGGATTCCACTTCAAACTCATTGCGCTTGAACTCCGCCACCTCCACGGAATAGCGGAACTCCCGGTTCTTCCGGTTGAACTCCCTGCGGTAATAGCGGTTGCTGTCGTACTCGCCGTCGTTGTCTTCATCGGAATCTTCCTCCGCATCTCCTTTCAACCGCAATTTGGCGGTAATGGAATACATCCCCGTTTCCCCTTCCGGGAAGGTGAAATCCAGATCAAACGTACCTGCATCCGACGGTTTTACCTGCCTGACGGCAACTTCACGCTGCCGACCGTCCCGGATCGTCAGCTGCACCTCTTCCACGGGCGTCACGCTGAGCTTGTTATCCAGCAAGGTACGCATGATCCCTTTCAAATGCATTGTCTCCGCCGGACGGTACAGATTCCTGTCCGAAAACATGAACACCTTGTTCTCCGCCGTGGTGGCAGGGTTCAGGCCAAGTTCATTCCACCAGTAAGGCAGCGTCTCCACGTCAAAAGACCACAGCCCCACGCGGCCGTTCCAATCCTTTAAGGGGCTCAGATAACTGTCCGCCCCGGACTGGACGCGCAAATAGGCGGCCTTTCCGCTCATGGGCAGGCGTACCGTGCCCTTCTCCACGGAGGCGGATGCAAGAAGACTGCCGTCCGCATCCAGAAGCTGTGCTTCCGCCTTTTCCGCCGCCTTGCCCGTAGCCAGAGAATATACGTACACGAACATGTCATCCGCCGTCTTCTTGTGCAGGACGCCCAGGTCCGTCACCTGCACGACAGCCTGTACGGCGTAGGCGGCCTGCTTCTCCTTGTTGAACTCCTTCCTGGTCCCGTCCGGTCCCGGCACGCCGAAAAGCTTGTACGCCGCCAATACCGGATCGCTCACCTGCCCTTCCACCTCAATGAAGTACATGCCCGGGTCCGCCTTCCCGCCGAAAAGCTCATCCAATCCGATCACGGCTTCCGTCTTGCCGCGCACATCCACCTTCATCATTTCCTTTCTGTCTGCGGAAAGGAGTTCGGCAGGAAGAAAATGCCTGTCGTCCTTGTCCGTGACGGTACGCGGCAGCGGAGCCGCCTGGTCCCGTTCGTAAATCTTCTTGTAGGCTGTGAGCGTCCGGTGCTGCGCATCTTCACGAATGCGGTAACCGCGTACGGTCAAATCCTTCAAATTGCTGACGGAAGCCTTCAATTTGCGCGCCCCGGCAGACATGATGCCGTTATTCCCCGCATCCAGAAACAGGGAGGGATTTTCCGGGCGCACTTCCACATGGGAGCCGGCATTTGTGCCTTCCAGCCTCTGGCCGTCCACGGAACGGACGTTTTTCCACCTCCATTTTAAATTAAAGACGGGATTGCTTCCGCATATCAGCACGGGCAGGGAACCGTACCAATCCGGCCGCACGAGCTTCATTTTTGCCAGACGTTCATGATCCGGGCGCATCACTACCTCTTGATTCTGTCCCGTAACCTCATTCTCCACCATGGCGGTAAAGCCGCGGGCCTTTTCATCATAAGGCATGGGGTTGTTATTTTTCCCGATGAAAAACTCGGCATGGTCACGGAAAAATTGATCCACATTCTCTATCTTTACCGGCTGCGTCCATTTCATGGTCAGACGACCTTCCTGATCTGACACCGTGCCATAATACGCGGAACAGGAAAATTTGGCCACCTTGCCCAGCCTCGCATCCCACTTCTCAGGCTCTTTGCTCTGCGGAAAGGCCTCTCCAACCTCCGGGATGACGAAATGATAAACGCCGTCATAAGAAAACAGGGTTTCCGGTTCCACCACGTACACGCCTGGAACGGGCGTATCGTCCGGTTTGCCCTGGAATTCTCTGTCCCGCACGCGGGACCTTACCCGGTACGCCTCCGCCTCCCGAACCTCCTTCAACAGTGCCGGCCTCATTCTGGAAGCAATCGTATGGGGTTCCACGCCGGATTTTTTCTGCTCATCCGTCGGAATCGTCGTAAAATAAGTCTTATTCAGCAGGGCCTCTTCTCCCGGAACGTAATCGGGTAGCACCAGGAAGAAACTCTCCCAAGGATAAACTTCATCATTCCTCCAATAACGGCTTGTAGATTCCAAATAGGCATTCAACTTCCTGCGTCCTGTCAGACGGACGGCATCCTGCGGAATGAGGGAGCCGTCCTGAAAACGCGCTCCTTCCTCCGGTTTCCATTCATAACTGGCCCTGAAAGGGATGGTATCCTGCGGACGGCATTCTAAAACATTAGGGGCAATCCATTTGGAAGAAAACTTCAAGTCTGGAGAAACACTCAGCAAGCCCGGCTTCAACGGCTTGCCAACCTCGGAGGACGCCACCACGGCCTTGTCAAACACGAGCTGGAACGGCTGTCCCGCCGCCAAATGGGAAGGAGCGGAAGACGGATAGCGCACCGTTGTGGCGGCAAGAGAGGAGACGATACCGCAAATACTTAATAGGCAGGCAGCAATAAAAAAATGAGGTTTCATGCAGGGAGGGGATTCTATACACTCCATCTTCTCTCCCTTTTAGGTTCTCAAGACAAGAAGAAAATCCGTGAATGGCAAAAAACACACGCAGCAAAGCAGGAGCTATTTGTTAGATGACATCGGCCCCTTGTTCCGCTCTCGTGAAAGGTTCCTCTTAAAACACGTTGAAAATTGCCAGTTCAACACCAATTAAAAGGGAGATTTTACAATTGCTCCAGTTCATACAGTTCCCGCCTTGTTCAAAAATCTGTTAATAAGAAAAAGCTGTTTTCCTGGTGTCCCTACTTCTCCCAAAAACCTGGACATTCGCACGTAAACGTATAAGGCGTGGAAACCATTGTGACACAAACTATTACCACAATCATTCAAGGTAAGTTGCCTGTAACATTCTCTCCCTTTTCTCTCTTGTACGGTTGAATAAAACAACTAACTCCGATCCTGATTTTTACATTTTACAAATCATTCAAAAACCTAAGTTACAAGACAATGAACAATACCCAAATTACCCAGGAACCCCGTTATCCCTTCGTTCCCATGTTCGCCAACGGCCTCCCACAGGCCGACTTCTACGTCAACGGCATCACCGCTCCCGTTCTCATCTCCCCTCGCTCCGCTTCCGATGACACTCGCCATGAATGGACCGGGTACCTCAAGATCATGAAACGCGGTACCTATTTCCTCTCCCTGGACGCCGATTCCTCCATCTCCCTGTCCATTCCCTTCAAGAATGTGGAACTGACCAGCGAAGCAAAGGACCTTTCCGTGAAGCCGGAGAGCGTCGTGCTGGAACAGGGGTATTACTGGTGCCAAATCGTCCATGAATACCACCCCGCCCTGGGCTCCGGACAGGAGTTCTGCATCGCCGTTCTTTCCGACAAGGCGGAGGCGCCCGATATCAATTCCTACCTCAATCCCAATGCGACTCCTCCGGACAAGGAAGGGGAGGAAGTCATCACCCTGGTCAATCTTTATCGGGATGAAGAGGATGAGGGTACTTCAAGCAGTTCTTCGGAAGGAGGAGGGTTTGATTTTGGGTTTGATCCCAAGTCAAGCAGTTCCAGTTCCAGTTCCAGTTCCAGTTCCAGTTCCAGTTCCAGTTCCAGTTCCAGTTCCAGTTCCAGTTCCAGTTCCAGTTCCAGTTCCAGTTCCAGTTCCAGTTCCAGTTCCAGTTCCAGTTCCAGTTCCAGTTCCAGCTCCAGTTCCAGTTCCAGTTCCAGTTCCAGTTCCAGTTCCAGTTCCAGCTCCAGCTCCAGCTCCAGCTCCAGCTCCAGTTCCAGTTCCAGTTCCAGTTCCAGTTCCAGTTCCAGTTCCAGTTCCAGCTCCAGTTCCAGCTCCAGTTCCAGTTCCAGTTCCAGTTCCAGTTCCAGCTCCAGCTCCAGTTCCAGCTCCAGTTCCCTCTCTTCTTCCTCCAGCGGACCCGAAGAAGAAGGCTGCCCGTGCCCCTGTTCCTGCAAATGCGAGGAGGAAAGCGCTCAATCCGAGTGTGACAAGAATGGAGGACCCAACTCTGCCGGAGGCCACTCCTTCGGCGGCAACCCGGATGATGCCGACGACTGTGAAGGCATGCTGGAAGTCGGCGGGGAAAACTCCGGAGGCGGGGGTGAAGGAGGCGGCGCAGCTTCCTTCAGTTTCCGGGCCAATCCTCAATGCTCCATTGGACTGCGCTACAAGCATCCCCTCGAATGGACCTGCTCCTGGGACTCCGCTTCCCGCCAGGCAACTGTCAAGCGCCCCACCGGCAGCTCCATCTCTTTCCGCGCCGCCGCCGGAAGCGCCGACGCTCCCGTTTCCGGAGGTTCTCGCAAGCTCAACTACAGGGTCCGGCTGCTCAACCAGGACAAGTCTCCCTGTACGGACGGAAATCCCATTTATCTGGACATGGTCCAGAGCAATGGAAGCACCCTGCGCTTCTCGGCTTCCACCGGCAAGGTTGTTTCCCTGATTTCTTCTTCCGGGGTGGAAACCACGGCGGAAGCCTATGCTGCCAAACTCCAGGTCAACCGCCATCCCTCCACCGGCGCCATCCAGAGCATCTGGTCCCAGTCGCAGGGTCTTCTCCAGGCAGTGCCTGAGGGCAACAAACTCACCCTGGAGTGGTACTCCCCCTCCCAGGTGAACAAAACCGCCCGGAGCGTAACTGCTTCCGGGACTCCCTACAAGACGGTCAGCTATGAAAATACTCTCAAGGATGGAGCACCCGTGATGCTCATCACCGAGCAGAGGCAGGGCATGGCCGCCTTCCATACAGAACGGAAAGTGGAAGGCAACAATGTAACCATCACCCAGGGTGAAGGGGACGAGCGCATCGTACGGCGGATTGAGCGCAACTCGCTGCCCGGGGGCAAGTGGGAGATGATTGAGAGCTACCGCAAGATCAACGAGGAAACACCCGTATCCTGCGTCCGCACCGTCCAGAAGAGCACGGACGGCGGCTGGCTGACCATCAGCAGGACGGAAGGCTACAATACTCCCCTGGCCCAAACGACACTCTACACGTATAACGACCAGTTCCGGGTATCTCTGGAAATCCAGCCCGACGGAGGCTACACGCGCTACGAGTACGACGACCAGGGACGCGTCATTCTGCAAGCAACACCGTGGGCCGGAGGGGGAGAAAAAGGGACGCGCACCACGTATGCCGACCTGCGTTTCAACGATTTCAGGCCGGCAACGGAAAGGGAAATTATCATTGCCCAGGACGGAACCGAAACCGTTCTAAGCCAAAGGAGCTATACCTATGAAGATAGCGTTGAAATCAACCGGACCACAGTGACAGAAACGGCTTTGGGTTCCGACCAGGTTCACACAAGCGTCTCGGAAACCTACGGAGAAGCAGCGCAGTACCCTTATGCCCGGGGGAGACAGAAGATGAGCCAGGGCATCAACGGCGTTCAGACCGTCTATACCTATGAAGCCTCTTCAGAATACGGAGCCATCCACAAGGTAACGACAACCGTCCAGGCAAACGGGAGCATTGTTCCCGGCCAAAGTACCCGGAGTGTTGAGTACATTGCTGAGAACGGTACAATTACCAGACAAGAACAGTATGTTCATACAGGTGAAAATTGGTCTCTGATTTCTTCCGAAGACTACCAATACGATGCCGAGCTCAAACTTGCCAAAACTACAAGAGGTAATGGCAGAACCAGCACGACGGAGTGGATGTGCTGTGGGCCTCTGAGGGAAATCGATGAAGACGGAGTGGTCATCAGCTACGGCTACAACTCAGCCAAGCAACTGGTGGAGACCATCCGCTCGGCCACGGAAACCACTCCTGAAACTATCATTTCCTATATCAGGGATGCAGATGGCAGGATTATTTCCACACGAAAGGATGTCGGCGCTCTGACGACGGTTGAAAGTACCCAATACGACGACTTGGGAAGGGTTGTTTCCACAACCGATATCCTTGGACGTGTGACCAGTACTCAATACAACGAGGATCTACTCACCACTACTGTAACCACTCCTTCAGGTGCTACCTTGATTACCAAAACTTATTATGACGGCACTACCATTCTGCAGACAGGAACCGGACAGCGGGAAATGGAAACCCAGCTTGAGTTGACGCAAGAAGGGATTCTTACCACCACCCTGTCCCAGGGAGTCGTTCTTTCCCAAACTCTTCAAAATGGATTCGGTCAAACTATCCGACAGGAACAGCCCAATACTTTGGAAGGTTTCATTGTCACCAGTAACACTTATAATAGCAAAGGACAGCTCATCTGTACCCAGACAGAAGATATGGCACCTACAATGACTTCCTATAATGAAATTGGTTACGCAATTAAAGAAACCATTCTTTTGGATCAGTTTAACCCGGACAATGTCACGAAGAACAGAATATCGGAAAATACAATATGTCATCAAATCAGGGAAGATGGCGTATACCAATTACAAACATTCATAACGTACAATACTGCAGGTTTTCCTCTTACACAAATCAAAGAAAGTTTAATTTCTGAATTGAGTTCAGTATTAAAAAAGAAAAATATTACTACAGACATTTATGGACATCAGAGTATGCGGTGGACAGAATACGGAGGCCCTACTCAATGTATCCATTACAGTCAAATCCCTACCTCCGACATCGTGGCTACATTTCTTGCTGTAGATAATTTTACGGTAACTCAGACCGACCATGCCGGTATCCATTTCTCACAGGAAAGATCCTACACCACTAAAGGCATGATTTTACAGCAAACCGATGCCCGAGGAAATGTCACCACAACAGAATTTGATATTGCCGGACGCTCCGTCAAGGTTACCAATCCTGCTGGAAACGTAACAGCGATCCGCTATTCATCTTATTATGATTCTCCAATCTGCATAACCAATGCTCTGGGAGACACCATCTGCTATTCCTATGACATTCGTGGTAGAAAGACGGCTGAATTCGGAACTGCTACACGCCCCCTTTGTTTTGCTTATGATGAAACCGACCATATGGTAACTCTCACCACTTTCAGAACGGGAGAAGGAGATATCGCAACTGATCCTTCTGACCGTACTGATGGAGATAGTACTACATGGCTATATGATACGGCTACGGGGTTCGAATTGAAAAAGACCTATGCGGACGGCTCCTGTACCGTCAAAACTTATGATCGGCTCAATCGTCTGGAAACCGTCACCAAAGCACGTGGTATCATTACCAGCTATGCATATGCACAACTTACCGGAGAACTCATTTCTGTCACCCATAATGACGCCACTCCTCCTTGGCACTTCAACTACAACCATCTCGGACAGATAATTTCTATCACTGACGCTTCCGGTATTAGAGAACTTTCCTACGACGCCTATGGCAAAATGATCCAAGATACTTCCTTTGGAACTGTAGAAAATTGTCTTCAGGAAAATTTCGATTCTTTTGGCCGTTCTTCTGGATATTGTTTGATGCTTGGAACACGTACTGTTCAACATTCCTCTCTTGGTTATAACCACAAAGGAGCTATCACTAGAATGGATTTAGAAGAATTGACATCTCCCTTCACTTGGGAATATGATAATGTTAGTGGTTTCCTTAAACAATTATCCTATCCTAATGGTCTCGTCCGCAAGAACATCTATCATCCCACTCTCAACCTTTTTTCATCCATCAACTATGAGGACTTGGAAAATGGCGATATGATTGCCGGACATACCTATCAATATGACGAACTGATGCGTCCAATACAACGCCAAAACTTCTGGGATGCAACCACAAGTACAACAAGAAATTTTACCTATAATAGTAGAAGTGAGTTGGTCAATGACCAGTTCTTAGCAGGAGAGAACTTTGTATACCAATACGACAATATAGGTAACCGCAAAATCTCCCGGGAGCAGGAAGGAGAAAGATACTATAATACCAACCGACTCAACCAATATATAACTATCAACCGAGAAGAAACGTCATTCATACCTTCTTACGATGCAGACGGCAATCAAACACATATCAAAACTTCAACAGGCGTTTGAAACGTTTCCTATGATGCTAATGACAGACCTATCTCCTTCACCAGTGAAGATAACCGTCTAGTGATTTCTTTTAAATATGATTGCATAGGTCGATGCTTCGAAAAAAAAGTTGTAGTCAACAAAATAACAGATAGTCACATTTATTATCTCTACCGGGGTTATTTACAAATCGCCGAACTAGATTTGATGCATCCTGAAGCTATGTTGGTAAAAAGCTATTGGTGGGATCCAAATGAGCCATTAACTACACGCCTTCTAATGATGAAATGCTGGAAAGAAAACATGGCAGCCAAAAAAGAACATTTTTACTATCTATACGATTCCTTAAAAAATGTTACTTCTATCTTTGGAGAACAGAAGGAAAGAAAGGCATTATATGAATATAGTTCCTTCGGACAAGTTCTTAAATCAGAAGGTGATATTGCTCAATTTAATAAGTTCCGTTTTTCCTGTGAATATATGGATGATGAATTGGGACTCATCTATTACAATTATCGGCATTTCAACCCTACAGACGGCAGGTGGATCAACAGAGACCCCATTACCGAACGGGGAGGATGGAATCTATATGAATTCGTATCCAATGCCAACAACAAAATAGACTATTTAGGATTGAATAACTGTTACTGGAGTCCAACTGCAAATATGCCCCTACCTAGACCAACTTCTTCTACGCCCGAACCGGATGAGCCAGATGGTCTAGAAAGTTTTGAAAAAGCACTAAATGAAAATTTAAAAACACTTTCAGAGTATAAGTGCACCTTTTTAATCACTATTCACAACATGGGAATATTGTAGGCGAAAAATTTGATACCAAAGCTGTTGTAGAAAAAGTGAAAATGTTGATACAGAAAAAATTCGATAAGGACTGTTTAACAATCAAAGAAGTACCGTCTCACACACCTGAATGTCTTATAGAAACAATGAAAAAAGAAAAATGTTTGTGTGGAATTGTATACATCGGTCATTCGTCTACGAATCCCTCTAGAATGATTTTTGACCCGGCTGCAAATGGTCAAAAAAGTATTGCGTCAAGTCAAACAGAAGGAAATCCCCATAGATATCCGCCCACCTGTCTACCTGTAGACAATCTTCTTCCGTGTAATACTTCTGCAATTTTTGGATGTCAATCCGCAAAGGGTGAAAATTCTATTTCTGAATCCATAAGTAAACATTTTTGTAGAACAGTAGTTGGTTCAAAGGGGAAATTAAATTTTGATGGAGGCAATCCATATACACCTTCATTCTTGTGGATGGGTGGCAGTGAATTTGTCAAATTCAAAAATGCTAAAGAAAAAGAAAAAGAAGTGCCAAAAGAATGTTGTTGCACAAAAGAAAAAAAAGATGTTGAATAATAATATGTTTTTTAAAGTAATAAAAATCGTTTCTTTTAGTTCATTGATGCTCACCTCGTCTTGCAAAGAGAATCAATCTGGTACTGAAAAACCTCAAAGTCAAAATGGATCTATGGAAAACACTCTCAAGGAAGAAAGAAAAAAAGCCATCATTGACGTGATTGCTACTACTCTTCTCGCGATGAATGGTGAGGAATGTTTTACTTGGAAAGGACTAGCACCTGCTGCATTTTATCGAGGCATTTTATTTTCTATCAATTTAAAAAACACTACCCAGGAATTTCAAAGAGAATATGCAGTGATGATGCTGAATTTATCAAAAATATCCGACCATGAAAAAGACATGTCCCATGCTGAAATGAATAAAAAAATGGCGCCAGTATTTCGCCAATTCAGGGATTATCTTAAAAACAACTACAGAGATATAAATATTGATTATATTATAGAACAATTTGGCAATTTTAAAAATAGGAGTCATGAATATGCAATGTTAAAATTTGAAGGTGTTGAAAATAAAGATAAAATATCCATAAAAGAAGAAGAAAAATATTCTTTTCTTGAAATGAGATGTACAACATTGAAAGAGCAATTAGATTATTTAGAAAAGTCCAACAAATTTAAGGAAGAATTCATTAATGAAATGATGCATGACCGCAATGTCAGTCAATAATAAGTCTATAAAAATTACGATACCCTTGTAATTTCATTTAAAAGCATGAGGGACAGCGACTCCTATTCATTTCTCCCAACAGCCGTCATATCGGCAGTCTTTTGACATCATGAAATAATAGCCTTAGACACCTCTCAGGGATTCATCTGTTTTTTCAAATGTCCCAGTAAACCGGAGCAGGCATCTTCCAGAAGTTTCACGACGTGTTCAAATCCTTCCCGGTCGCCATAATAGGGGTCCGGTACCTCTTCATCCAGAAAATGGGTTGCGAAAAAGCACATGGGTACGATTTTTCGTTCTGCGAGCCCATTCTTGTCCATCTTCTTCAAATCGCGCAGGTTTTCCCGGTCCATACCCACAATCAGATCAAACTCTTCCAAGTCATTCTTCCGGACAGGGCGTGATTTGAGTCCTGGATTGCTGTAGCCGTATTTTTTCAAGGCTTCCAGCATCCGGGCATCGGGAGGACATCCCCGATGGTAGCCGATCATGCCGGCGGAGTCGCTTTCAATCCTTCCATCCAACCTCTGCTTTCTTACCATGGTCTTGAAAATGATTTCCGCAGCGGGAGAACGGCAAATGTTGCCCAAGCAGACGAAAAGGATACGGCAGGGTGCAGAAACATCCATCGGGAACAACTCATTTTCCATCGGCGTTTCATAACCATGCGTACTATTTAAATCAAGCTAAAACTTTCCTTATTTCAAACAAAGATAAAAACAGTTCGTCTCTTTGTAAATTATATGCTAACGGATTTACAATCCGGCTGGCATTTTTATAAGAATCATTGAATCCTTCATCAATTGATGTGACATCTTATGATTCGCCATATTGATGATGCATTTCATCATCAATAATACTCATATATTATTAACAATAAGTGATTTATTATTATAAAATATAAAGAAAGAATGGAAGAATTTCTTCTGTGTTTCCCTTGAGGATTAATTTAATTCCAAACTAGAAAGGCCCCATTCCTCCGTAATATGGAAGTCGTACAAATAAGAGAGAAAATTATCTCAAATGTTTTTTCCTTAGAACTGTAGCTTGACTCCGGATTGTAAATCCGTTAGCATTGCTCCCGGTTCACAAATTTTATTCCATTTCGAAACAAGAATAGGGGCCTTCCATATTTACTAACTGTCAGTTTAAACTCACCTTATGGATGCTCTCATCGGTCATACAGGTTTTGTTGGAAGCAATCTCCGGGAGCAGCACGAGTTCGATGTATTCTTTAATTCCCGGAATATTGAAGAAATTAAAGGTGGGGAATTTGACCTGCTCGTATGCGCCGGAGTAAATGCCGTCAAATGGTATGCCAATTTACACCCGGAGGAAGACAAGGCGGCCATTCAAATACTGATGGACTGCCTTTCTACGGTAAAAGCCAAACACTTCATTCTCATTTCCACGATTGATGTGTATTCCTCCTTTATTCCCTCTCCGGATGAATCTTCAATTCCTGACGAAACACGCCAGGATGCCTACGGAAAAAACCGCTACCAGCTCGAATGCTGGGTGAGAAAACATTTCCCCTCTTCATTAATCGTTCGCCTTCCAGCCCTCTTCGCCAACGGGTTAAAGAAAAACTTCATCTTTGATTTGATGCATCCTCTTCCCAGCATGATTTCCGCCGGCAAATGGATGGAGCTGGTATCTTCCCTTAAGGACGAAGAGGTAAAACGGCTGGAAGCTGTCTATGAGGAAGAAGGGGACCACAACCATATCATCAACAGAGAATCTCCGGCAACTAAACAAAAAGCGGCTCTCGATATACTCAAAAGATCCAATTTCACGGCATGGCACCTTACAGACAGCCGCAGTGTCTTTCCTTTTCTGGATATTTCAGATATCTGGCCATTAATCAAACGCGGTCTGGCAGAAGATTGGAAGATACTTAACATGGCCGTCGAACCACTTTCCTGTGCAGAAGTGGCGGAGGAATGTCTGGGACTTACCCTGCACAATCACATTCCCGGAAAAAAACCTGTTTACTATAACATGAAAAGCCGCCATGTGGAAGGAGGTTACTTTCAAGACCGTGAAAACGTTCTGAGGAGGCTGAAAGCCTTCCTTCATCAGCAGGCGGAACGCGTCCGCAACACAAAAGGAGGAATCGCATGAAACTGGCGGTCTCCAATATAGCGTGGAAGGAGCAACACGATGAGGCGGTTTATGCCCTCATGAGACATTACGGCTTCACTGGGCTGGAGATTGCACCAACCCGTTTTTTCCCTGAAGTCCCCTACTCCCATCTTATTCCGATGCAAAAACTTGCTGCCCGGCTGCGGGAGCACGGATTTACTTTGCCAAGCATGCAGTCATTACTCGCAGGACATCCGGAACTACGATTGTTTGAAGGAACAGAAAAACGGGAGGCACTGTTTGCCTACCTCAAACAGGCCGTACTTTTTGCTGAAGCAGGGGGTATCCGCAACCTTGTCTTCGGCAGTCCTAAAAATAGAATTTCCCACGATGAAAAAGACTGGGAGACTGCTATTGATTTTTTCACTAAGCTGGCCCATTTCGCTTCAGCCCATGGGTGCGTGATCGGCATGGAACCTAACCCGGGCATTTATGGCGGCAACTTCGTAACCTCCGTAAAAGAAGCCATTCATCTCTGCCAGGCAATCGCACATCCCGGCTTTAAATTGAATTTGGATACGGGCTGCGTAATTACCAACGGAGAACTGCTCAGCCTGGTCGCGGATAAGGTCCATATGATCAGCCATGTTCATCTCAGCGAACCCATGCTTGCTCCCCTTACTCCGCGTAAAAGACTGCTGACAGATTTAAAGCGAATTCTGGAAGATGGGGGATACGAGCACTTTGTTTCCATTGAAATGAGCTGCCCGGCAAAAGGATATCCTATCCAGAACATGGAAAATAGCCTCTCTCTTGTTGCCGGTATCTGGAACCAGACCCCATGAAAAAAGACATATACGACAGTATCATCATCGGAGGAGGGTTTTACGGGCTTTATATTGCTGATTTTATTGCCTCTCAGGGCAAGAGAGTCCTGTTGTGCGAGTACGAAGACTCATGCATGACTCATGCCAGTTACAATAACCAGGCTCGCATCCATTCAGGGTATCATTACCCGCGCAGTCTTCTGACCGGCATGCGCTCATGCCTTTCCTTTCCACGGTTCATCAAGGAATTCCCAGATTGCGTCATTGATGATTTTGCAAAATATTACGCCATTGGCCGGATTTTAGGTAAAGTGACGGCTCAGCAGTTTCAAAACTTCTGCCAGCACATCGGAGCTCCCTGCCAGCCGGCTCCCTCAAACATTTGCAGGTTGTTCAACTCCCATTACATTGAAGCGGTTTTCGATGCCCGGGAATTTGCTTTTGATGCCACTATTCTCCGTGACAATATTCTTCAGCGCTGCGCTTCAAATGGCGTAGAAATCTGTACAGGCACGCAGGTTCTGGAATTCCGCCAGATCGCAGGGGGAGGCTTGGAGACAGACATTACATCAAAAAAAGAAGGTGGGCTTTTTACCATTCGCTGCCGCAATCTCTATAATTGCACCTACGCCCGCATCAATAAACTGAATGCCGCCTCGGGAATCAGGCTAATTCCCCTCAAGCATGAAATGACTGAAATGGCCCTCGTCGAAGTACCGGAAGAAATTCAAAACCGGGGATTTACTGTCATGTGCGGACCATTCTTTTCCATCATGCCCTTTCCCAGTCGTCAGTTATATACCCTGAGCCATGTACGGTATACACCTCATTATGAATGGTATGATAAAGAGGAAAACGATACTTATACCGACGCCTACCGGATATTGGCTGAAGATCCAAAACACAGTTCCTACCAAGCCATGGTACATGATGCCGCCCGTTACATGCCCAGCATCGGCAAAACCGTATACCGTGATTCTCTCTGGGAGGTCAAAACCGTCCTTCCCATAAGCGAAGTAGATGACAGCCGCCCCATTCTCTTTAAATCCAATTACGCAGGCATTTCCGGCTACCACTGCATCATGGGCGGAAAAATAGACAATATCTATGACTGTATGGATTTCATCCGCCAGATTGAACGGAACGGCCCCTCCTCTAGCTAACATCATGAAAAAAGACATTTTCATCTCCCTTGTTTTCAATGTGACCCGTCCGATGCAAACAGAAGAATTCCTTCTTCTATCGGATTTTCTCAATGCCCGCTATACGAACTCTGAAATCGTCATCTGCGATCCGCGCCGTCTGCTCAGCCGCAGCATATCGGAAACACTTTCTACCGTTCCCAGGCTGAGATACCTTCTTTTTTCCCACCATCTTGCCGACGACATTTCTCTCGCGGCCGGCATGGAAAATGCTATTGGCGACATCGTCATTCTGGCCGACAATGAAAATTTTTCCACGGACGCACTGGAACGGGGAGTAGATATCTGCTGTCAGGGAAGCGACATCGTCTGTGGATGTGCGGATGTAAGGAAAAATACCTGCTACAGAATAGGATCATTCATCTTCCGCAAGATTTTCGGCCATATAGTCAAATATGAAATCCCCCCAAACGATACCGGTTTCCGAGTCATCAGCCGTCGGGCAGTCAATGCCGTCATGGAAGCTTTCTATTTCCATCACATGCTCTCTTACTGCCTCTTCCGCACAGGGTACCCCACCAATATTGTAGAATACACATTGCCCGCAGCCATCAGTCGTCAAGAAGGCATTATCGACGGGTATATGAAGGGGATGAACATCATCATTTACAACTCCACGCGCCTTCTGCGGGCAGTCAACATTCTCGCATTGTTCACAAGTTTCATAGCTTTTCTCGTCGCCGTTTATTCCATTGCCATTCGCTTTTTTTCCGATCATGTCGTCGAAGGCTGGACCACGCTGATGCTTACCTTGTCCATCTTCTTCATCAGCCTTTTCCTTATTCTTACCATCCTGGGGGAATACATACTCAGGCTCGTCATCCTCAATGCCAATGCAGCCGCATACCATATCGTCCAGGAAAGACACTCCTCCGTCATGTTGGACATGCAGGCGCTCAATGTCAGGGAAGAAAGCCAAGGCAGCCATAACAATAAAGTTCAAACCGGCCGCGACCGCTAATCAACCTTCCAAGAATCAATATATCCCTCCTTACCGGCTCCGGAAAACTGCCTCCCATCTCATGCGGCAGAAATCAACCGTTCTCCTTCAGCCAACCCAGTTACAAAAGCCATGACCAGTTCTTCAGACCCGGAAAACACTCCAGACGACTCTATATCAGTTCATTCTTCCATACCGGGAGTCCCCGCTTTTACGGTTCAAAGCTATCAGACCAAACAAAGCAAGTACTGCATTCTCATCCCTATTATCAATGAAGGAGAACGCATCCATCACGAACTGGAAAGAGCCACGAACGCAAAGATTCCATCTTTTGGGGACATAATCATTTGTGATGGGGGGTCCACAGACGGATCTACGGAAGAACACCTTCTGCGTCAATACGGTGTCAACACGCTTCTTGTCAAAACAGGCCCCGGCAAGCAGGGAGCTCAGTTGCGCATGGGACTTTGGTGGGCTCTGCAACGCGGTTACGACGGGTTCATTACCATTGACGGAAATGACAAGGACAGCATCGAAGACGTACCTAAATTCATATCCAAGCTTCAGGAAGGTTTCGACTTCATTCAGGGCTCGCGTTTTAGGAGGGGGGGGAAGGCTATCAACACGCCTTTCATCCGCCATGTCGCCCTGAAATTCATGCACGCCCCTCTCATTTCCCTGAGCGCGGGTCAATGGTTTACCGATACAACCAACGCCTACCGGGCTTATTCCCGTCATTATCTCGAGCACCCCGAAGTACAGCCCTTCAGGGATATATTCCAAACCTACGAACTGCTTGCCTATCTTTCCGTACGTGCCTCACAGCTTGGCTTGAAAGCCTGTGAAATACCCGTTACACGCGCCTATCCTCCCAAAGGAAAGGTCCCCACCAAAATCAGCTTCTTCAAAGGCAACTTCAATCTGTTTGCCACCCTGGTGAAGAATCTTTTCCGGAAGTACCACCCATAAAAATCAGCCCCCTTGTAAATCATGGCTTCTACTTATCCCGCAAACGGTCAATTCGCCAAAAGTATATGCCGCTACTTCTTTGCATTCGCCGTCATTTGGGGCCTTCTCCTTTCCCTGTTCATTCATGAACTTCCCGTCCAAGGATATATAGCCATTTCCTTCATTGCTTTTCTTGCTGCGCATCAGATACATAAACGCTATCCGGCATTCATTGAAACTTCTTTTATTCCTTCCCTTTGGGGGGCGGTAGCTTTGGCTGCCTTCCCCTTCTTTCCTTCTTCGCTTCCCCTTTTTCAGGTATTCATCGTTCCCCTATGGCTGGTTGCCTACTACTTGAAGCAACATGCCCCTCTTAAAAAAATCATACCGTTTTCGGCACTGTCCTTTTTATGGGTCTTTTTCATTTCTGCGCTTTATGGACAGAATGTCTATTTCGATATATGGCAATTGTTTGATCTCTCAAAGTCATTTGAAAATGAATTTTACAAAATAAACTATATACGGCAAAATATTTATCCGACTTTCCAGGCAATCGGATTCCCTCCTCTTTACCCATTTCTCCTTTATATATTCAATCTTGTTTTTGAACAGCAAATCAACTCCTACCTGTACGTCAACTTTATATCCGTTTTCCTCTTTGCCTATTTCATACGGAAAATTTGTATTCTAAATACCAACGACTCCTCCCTGTGGGGAATCCTTGTTTTGGCTATTTTCTGTTTCAGTCAATTTTCCCTGGAAGTCTGCTGCGGAGGCACCACATCCTGGAGCCTCGTTTATATTTTAGGTACATTTTATTTTTATCTTGATAACCGGATCAACGGATTCAAACTTAGGAATTCTTTTTTCACAGGCTTATTCCTTGGTCTTGGCGTCATGAACCGGTTTGACTTTATCGGATTCGCCGGATTAATCATCATCTACTATTTGTTCGTCTGCCTCAAAAAAAGAAATATCAAAGCAATATCAGTACTTTCCCTGACTTTTCTTCTGACCATTTCCCCATGGATTTATTATTCCATACATCATTTTGATGTTATTTTCGTTACAGACAACGCCAGACGAATCTGGACCATTGAAGATACACGCCCTTCCACATTTTTCTGTGATAGCTGCCCTGCGCACACCATTCGCGACAATTTTTCCCTGTGGATGCAGGCTTTTCTGGTCCGCATGAAAAGTTCATGCACATCGCTGGTACACATGATCATCCCCGCGGCTTTTCTTCTCCTGGTATTCTATATTGGCTCCTTATTTTTAAGAAAATCAAAAACTTATATGGAACCATCCCCCATCCCTTCCGGAATATGGATCTTTTTCTGTATCATCCTCCTTTCACTTGCTCCGATTATCATTACCGGATACTCCGACTCCCGCTATCATGTTCCCTGGATTTATACGGCTCTCATTACCATTATTCTCTTCCGTTTCCGCTTCGCCTCGGGGGAAAAGGATATTAAATTTCAAACAACAAATATCTTCATCGCACTCACCATAGCCATCGCTGCACTTTATATCAATAGAGGGCAGTTGCGCTCCCTTCTGTCGCCCTTTGACAGAGCTGAATTAATGACCATCCCGGAACCTGTCGCCCGGCAAATGGACACTTATCTGAAGGGCAATAATCCTGAAAACAAAGTACTCATGATGGACAGAAACTCGGCAATGAGTATCGCCAGATTCGCCTCTCTCTCAGGAATCCCCTTCACTCTTTCCCCTTCCAATCTCGGAAAGAAAAACGCCGTTCCCTTCTTTAAGGAATACAATGTCGGATATATCTATTTGGAAAACCCCGAAATCCTCCACGTCCTGCAGGAAGAATGCGACATGGAGAAGACCCCTGTTCCTGGCCTGTGGCGCATCATGCCGCAACGTTGATTCACCATTCCCGCGGTGCGGCGTTATCTCAAAAAAACAAACGCCCCTCTTGTGTTTCGGCTTGCGTCAGAGGGTATTTGACTGTAGATTGTCGCATGGCAGATTTCCCTCTTGGATTAAGTTTTGACGACGTGCTCCTGCTGCCCCGCCTGAGCGCGATTCTTCCCGGTGATGCGGACATCAGTTCCCAGCTCGTTCCCGGATTCAACATGAAAATCCCCGTGCTTTCCGCGGCCATGGACACCGTTTCCGAATCGGAACTGGCCATTGCCCTGGCACGTGAAGGCGGCCTCGCCGTCATCCACCGCAACAATCCCATCGACATCCAGGCGGCCATGGTCTCCCGCGTGAAACGGTTTGAGAACGCTGTCATCCCGAATCCCGTCACGGTGAGCAAGGACATGACGCTTGAAGAAGTCCACCACGTCATGATGGACCAGGGTTACTCCGGCTTCCCCGTAGTAGATGCCAACCGAAAGCTGGAAGGCATCGTCACCGGCCGCGATATGCGCGGAGTGGACGATTACGAACACGTGCTGGTGAAGGATGTGATGACCCCTCTTTCCCGCCTGATTACCGCCGCCCCCAGCACCACTATTGAAGAAGCCCGCCACATCCTTTACACGCACCGCATTGAAAAACTCCCCCTCGTGGATGAAAACGGCGTTCTTGCCGGCCTGATCACGGAAACGGACATCCAGAAGCGTGCCATGTTTGCGGACGCCTCCAAGGACGACCACGGCCATCTGCGCTGCGGCGCTGCCGTAGGCGTAGGCCCCGACTACCTGGACCGGGCCAAGGCCCTGGTCGCCGCAGGGGCTGACGCCCTGTTCATCGACGCCGCCACAGGCCATACCACACGCGTGATGGATGTGGTTTCCAATCTCCGCAAGCTGACGGACCGCCCCATCGTGGCCGGCAACGTAGTCACTGCGGAAGGCGCTTCCGACCTGATCAAGGCGGGCGTCCAAGCCATCAAGGTGGGCGTGGGTCCCGGCTCCATCTGCACCACCCGCGTCATTTCCGGCGTGGGGATGCCCCAGTTTACCGCCATTAAGGAAGTAGCTTCCGTGGCCCGCCCCGCAGGCGTAACCGTCATTGCGGACGGCGGCATCCGCTATTCCGGAGACATTGTAAAGGCCCTGGCGGCCGGCGCCGACCTGGTGATGCTGGGCGGGCTGCTGGCAGGCACGGAGGAAAGCCCCGGCAAGGTAGTCCATTACCAGGGACGCCACTTCAAACAATACCGCGGCATGGGTTCCCTCGGAGCCATGCGCCGCGGCTCCGGCGACCGGTACGGGCAGAACAGCTCCGGCAAGCTCGTTGCGGAGGGCGTGGAAGCCCGCGTCCCGTACAAGGGCATGCTGGCGGACGTCGTCTTTCAGCTCATGGGCGGCCTGCGTTCCGGCATGGGCTACCTGGGCGCCCGCAACCTGCAGGAGCTCCGGGAAAAGGCCCGGTTCGTCCAGATCACGTCCGGCGGCCTGAAGGAAAGCCACCCCCACGACATCACCATCACGGAAGAACCTATCAACTATTCCTGCTAAAACCTCTCTCATGGACGACAAACATCTCGTAGCCGTCATCGACTTCGGCTCCCAATACACCCAGCTCATCGTGCGCCGCGTGCGCGAACTGGGCTACATGGCCAAACTGTACGCTCTGGAAGACCTGGACCAAATCCACGAACCCGGAGCCGTCATCCTTTCCGGCGGCCCCAAAAGCACGACGGACGCAGACGCGCCGGATATCGACTTCAACTGGCTCCAGAGCCTGAACGTTCCCGTTCTGGGCGTATGCTACGGCATGCAGCTTCTCAACATCAAGCACGGCGGGAGTGTCAAGGCCAGCAACAAGCGGGAATACGGCCCCGCCGCCCTCATTCCGGAATCCCTCACGGGTCTGTATCAGGACATGTCCCCTTCCTCCCAGGTATGGATGAGCCATTCGGACACGGTGGACCATCTGGCGGAAGGCTGCCGGGTCATCGCCCGCAATGCGGAAGGAATTCCTGTCTCCCTGCAATGGGGGGAAACCACCTTCGGCATCCAGTTCCACCCGGAAGTGACCCACTCCCATGAAGGGCGGACCATTCTGCGCAACTTCCTTTCCTGCGCCGCCAATCTGAAAAAATTCGACATCGGCGACTTCAAAAGGGAACTCATCCGTGAAATTCGCGAACGCGTGGGCGACAAGCAGGTCGTCTGCGGCGTTTCCGGCGGCGTGGACAGCACCGTGCTGGCCGTTCTGCTGCATGAAGCCGGGGTAAACATGCGCGCCATCTTCGTGGACAATGGCCTTCTGCGGAAAAACGAGGCGGATGAAGTCCGCGCCAACTTCGCACGCATGGGTGTCAAGATTGAAACGGTGGACGCCTCCGAACGCTTCCTGACGGCCCTGGCCGGAGAGGGAGACCCGGAAAAAAAGCGCCGCATCATCGGCGGCCTGTTCATTGACGTATTCTGGGATGCCGTGGGCAATGCGGAAATGCTTGCCCAGGGAACCCTGTATCCGGACGTGATTGAAAGCGCCTCCAACGCCAAATCCAAGGCTTCCGTCATCAAGACGCACCACAACCGCGTGGAACGCGTGCTGGAGCTTCAGGCGCAGGGGAAGGTACTGGAACCCCTGGCGGAACTGTTCAAGGACGAGGTCCGCGAACTGGGAGCCTCCATGGGCATCCCCCACGACATTCTGTGGCGCCACCCCTTCCCCGGCCCCGGCCTGGCCGTGCGCTGCCCCGGCGTGGTCACCAGGGACCGGCTGGACATCATCCGGGAATGCGACGCCATCTTCATCGGCAACCTGAAAAAATACGGCTGGTATGAAAAAGTCTGGCAGGCCTATGCCGGCCTCATTCCCGTCAAGACGGTGGGCGTCAAGGGGGATGAACGTTCCTACGAATGGGCCACCAATCTGCGCGCCATCGTGTCGGAAGACGCCATGACGGCGGACTGGGTGGAACTGCCTGCCGCCCTGCTGCGTGAAACCAGCAACCGCATCCTCAATGAAGTAAAGGGCATCAACCGCGTCCTTTATGATATTTCCACGAAGCCTCCGGCCTCCATCGAGTGGGAATAAAGGCTCTACTGTCCCGCCGCCGCCCGTGCGGCAGGGTGCAGCCCCTCTCTTCAACCAGACAATCATGAAACTGACATGAAGACCGAATTGGAAAAATGCATGGCGGGTGAATGGTATGATTGCCATGACAAGGTGTTCCTCGAATTCAAGAGCAAAACCCACCGCCTGTTGATGAAGTACAATTCCCTGCCTTACGACCGGAAGGAGGAAAAATACGAGGTGCTGAAGGAAATGTTCGGCAGCATCGGAACCAAAGTCTCCATCGGCCACTCGTTCATCTGCGACTACGGCTGCAACATCCACATCGGGAACAACGTCACGGTCAATACGGGATGCACTTTCGTGGACTGCAACAAAATCACCATCGGGAACAATGTCCTGATAGCCCCGAACGTCCAAATATATACGGCTACGCATCCCATTGATCTGAATGAACGCCTCGCCCCTGTTGAAACGGATGACGGAGTTGACTACATACGCCGTACATTCGCCCTCCCGGTGACGATAGAAGACGGCTGCTGGATCGGGGGCGGTGTCATTATTCTGCCCGGAATCACGATTGGAAAAGGCAGCGTCATCGGCGCCGGCAGCGTGGTCACCAAAAACATTCCGCCTGACAGCCTGGCCGCCGGGAATCCCTGCAAAGTTATCCGTAAAATCAACGGGAACCCCGGACAATGATTAAATTGATAGCATTTGATCTGGACGGCACGATAGGGGAAACAATCCCCATGTGCATCAAGGCGTTCAAGCAGGCGGTTTCACCATACGCGGGCCATGTGCTGAGCGAACGGGAAATTGTGCAGACCTTCGGCTTGAATGAAGAGGGAATGATCAAAATGGTTGCCGGAGAAAAATGGCAGGAGGCGCTTCATGACTTTTATCCGATTTATGAAAGGATGCATGAGGAATGCCCCAAACCCTATGAGGACATTTGTGAATTGATAAAAACGCTGCGGGCCGCTGGGATACTGGTTGCCCTGATCACAGGCAAGGGAGAAAAAAGCTGCATGATCACGCTTGAAAAATTCGGCATGCAGAACCTGTTCTGTTCCATCAAGACAGGATCGGAAGACAAGCCGAACAAGGCGGACGCCATCACGGAACTGCTGCACTTTTACCAACTCAACGAAGAGGAATTCTGTTATGTGGGAGACACGGTCTCCGATGTCGCCGCATGCAGAACCGCGGGCGTAACCTGCCTGTCCGCTGCCTGGAGTGCAGGCGCAGACGTTGCCGCCTTGAAAGAGGCCAACCCTTCCAAGGTATTTTCCAGTGTCAAAGACCTGTTGCATTTTTTGTGTTGAATGCCGGATGATGTGTCGTTAAACCATCCCCCGACGCCAGTTTCCGTCCATTTCCCCCACAAAAATCCCCGCCATGGACACCAGCTCCATCATCGTCGCCTCCTTTCTCTCCACTATTCCTGTTTACCTCTTCTTTGCCACGGGGTTTTACCTGCGGCACAAGCAGGTTATCCAGGCGGACCACGACGCCCCCATCATGCGACTGGCCATGGACGTAGCCTACCCGTGCCTGGTCTTCCACAGCATCATGAAATACATGGTGCTCTCCGGCAATGAAACGCTCAGCAGCGTCTCCTTCTCCCTCCAGGCCATAGGTGCGGGCGCTTTGGAGCTCCTGCTCGGCATTGCGGCGGCATGGCTGGTAGCCAAAATGCTCCGCATGCGCATCGGCACCGGTCTGCGCACCTTCACCCTGACGGCAGGGGTGCAAAACTACGCCTTCTTCGTCATCCCCATCATCCAGATGCTGTTCACGGCCAGCAATGACCCCACACTGGGCATTCTCTTCGTCCACAACGTGGGGTGTGAACTGGTGGTTTGGAGCATTGGCGTCATCATCATTGCCGGAGGTCCCGGCAACCTGAACATGGGCGTCTTCTTCCGCGGTCCCCTGCTGGCTGTCATCGTAGGCCTGACACTCGCATGGTCCGGCCTGGGAGCCTACGTCGCCCAGGCGCCCCTGATGAAAGCCCTGGAAATGATCGGCAACTGCGCCACCCCCCTCTGCCTGATCCTGTTCGGCTGTTCCATGCGGGACCTGTGGCACAACATGAAATGGGAGCCCAAGCCTATCGTCTGCGGCCTTCTGACACGCCTGGGACTGGCCCCGGCCCTGCTCCTGCTCATGGCGTACTTCCTTCCGGTTGACGACTACATCAAGCGGGTAATCGTCATCCAGGCAGCCATTCCCTCCGCTGTCATTCCGGTCATTCTGGCCAAACGGTTCGGCGGCCATCCGGACCTGGGCACGCAAATCCTGCTGACCACCACCGTAGCCTCCTTCCTGACACTGCCCTGCTGGCTCACCCTGGGGTCCATGCTGGTGGTTCCCTTATATTGATCCTGCCAGTGGTGGACGGTACTCACCATTCCCGTGCCGCCATCCTGGATATTGTTCGCCTTTCAACCTTCATTCCCCGTCCGGCTCTGTAAACCGCCTCCAGTCCGGAGCCACTGACCGCCTGTCACGTCCGGAACGGCAGGGGCACCCGGCGGAAGGGAAAAACCGCCCCAATTCCCTCTATCCGCAAACCATGGCCCGGAGGGAGCCCTACCTTTGTGTTGACTCTCCAGGCGGATATGTATTGAATGTGCTTCATGAGATTCCCTGCCCTCTTTTGCATCGCGGCCACGGTTCCGCTTCTGTTTTCCTGTGCAGGGAAAATCACCACGATTGAACACGTGAGGGAAGTGCCTTTGAAAACCACGTCACTCCCGTCGGAAGACGTGGGCATGCACCGTTCCCAGGCTACTTTCCTGCTGTACGGAGCCGTTTCGAACAAGGAACGCGTCCAGCGCCAGGGCCAGTACTACTTCGTCACCTGGTATGATGCGGATCCGGACCAGGCGGTCACGCTGGTCATGATGTACCGCCAGGGAAAAACGGGATCCAGAATCCTGACCAAATCCATTTCCTACCCTGCCGGGCGGAAAGGCGGCACGCAATCCCCCGTCTTTGAATTCATTGGGGACGATGCCAAGGAAAACGGCCAGATACTGGCGTGGAAACTGCTCCTGAAGGACCAAAACGGCAAAACCCTGTCGGAACGCCATTCCTACCTTTGGAACGATAAAGTTTAACCCTCCGGCTCCTCGCCGAAGGGTTAATAATAAAACTGGAATCGGAACGGCCTCTCCGTCAAAAGACGAAAAACTGCCGGCTCTCTCCGGCTTTTGCCGTTCACCCGCCTCTTTTCATCCTGCCGCGGGAGGCATCAGGCTTCCTGACGCTTCGCGCGGCGCGTACGGACGGCGGCGGCGAGGTTTTCCAATACTTCCACCGTCGTGTCCCATCCGATGCACTGGTCCGTGATGCTTTTGCCGTACACCAGATCTGAACTCAAAGGCTGGGCTCCCTCTACGAGATTGCTTTCAATCATCACGGCCGCCACCTGGTCGGAACCTTCGGCAATCTGCTTGGCGATAGCGGCGGCAACGCCCGGCTGGTTGCGGTAATCCTTGCAGCTGTTCCCGTGGGAGCAGTCAACCATGATGCGGTTGTTGATACCGGCCTTCTGCAAAGCTTCCCCGGCATCCTTCACATGCATCTCATCGAAATTCGGGCCCAGAGAAGAACCGCGCAAAATCAGGTGGCAGGACTTGTTGCCCGTCGTGGAGACAATGGCTGAAACACCCTGCTTGGTCACGGAAAGGAAGCAATGCGGGCAGGAGGAGGAAATGATGGCGTCCACCGCTATTTGAAGGCTCCCGCTGGTGCCGTTCTTGAACCCCACGGGCATGGACAGGCCGGAGGCCAGCTCACGGTGCACCTGGCTTTCCGTCGTGCGTGCGCCGATGGCGCCCCACGTGATGAGGTCCGCAATGTACTGGGGCGTGATGGTGTCCAGGAACTCCGTTGCGGCAGGCACGCCCATGTCTCCCAGGCGGAGCAGAAGGCCGCGCGCCATGTGCAATCCACGGTTGATGTCAAACGTGTGGTTCATGAACGGATCATTAATCAGCCCCTTCCAGCCTACCGTAGTACGGGGCTTTTCAAAATACACGCGCATGATGATCACCAGATCCTTCTCAAAGCGCACCATCTGCTCCTTGAGACGGGCGGCATAATCCACCGCTGCCTGGGGATCGTGGATGGAGCACGGCCCCACCACCACCAGCAGGCGGTCGTCATGGCCGGAAATGATGTTCTCCGCATTCTTACGTGTCGTAGCCACCATCTTCGCGATCTCCGTGGTCGCCGGATAATCCTTGATCAGGATGGCGGGGGAAATCAGGGGCTCGATGTCTTGAATGCGTACGTCGTCTGTTTTGAACCAGTTCATGTCTGGGACTTATTGAGGGGTTTTTGACAGGGGTTGAAAAGAAAAAAATACGGTTTGGAGCCAGTATGCCTGAATAATCGCAGGGCCTTCCGGCGGCATGCCGGAAAGCCCTTTTAAAAAGAATGAACCCATTCGGAAACGAACGGATCACGAATGCGTTACCAGGACGTTACATTGTCATCCGTAAATTCCTGATTGTTGATATGTCCGTCTTCCGTGCTGCCCTGCTTGTCCTTGCCCACGCTGTAAACGGCCACGTTCTTGGTAACCATGCGGGAACCCACCTGGACGCGGGGGGAACGGTCGTCCGGATTGGCGTTCAGAACAATGTGGTAGGGAGATTCCCATGGGTCTATCAGGCTCACACGCCCGCGGCTCTCAAAAAACAGGCCGGGAGCGCCTTCCACGTCCGTGGTGGTGGTGTTGAAGTAGGCAGTCTTCTTGGGATTGAGCTTCCTGTCTTCATCTCCACGGTCCATGTAATTCGTCAGAATGCTCATGATGCGGCTGTCATCGTCCAGGGCGGTGGTCAGATAATACTGGCCGTCCTTGCGGGCCTTCCTGCTCATTTCCCGGCCGGTCCAGGCTACGGGGGGCCGGCCGTTGTCCATCATGTAATTTTCTATGGCTGTCTGCAATCCGTTGCAGTCGCTCCGCGCCGTGGTAATGCGGGATTTTTCCATCACGCCGTTCACCACGATCATGGAGATGCCGGCCAGCGTCAGGATAATGGCAATCACCACGAGCAATTCAATCAGCGTGAATCCCTTGGATTTACGGTTCAGAAAAGGTGCTTTCATACTTTGCCAAGAGTACCGCAATTACGATTGAGGGCAAGCGGAAAACTTGCCGGGCGCCCAATTTCAAAAGGCGCTTCCCGGCTATCCGGAAACACGCGCCGTTGCCTTATGCAAAAACATCCCGGGCAGACAAAAATCATGCCGGGGATATTTGGAAAAGCAAACTTCTATTGCTGGGGCGCCGGAGGCGTTTCGGGAGCCGGAGCCTCGGGAGTACCGGAAACGGGCGTTTCACTGGCCGCCGCCGCTTCAGCCTCTGCGGCGCGTCTGCGCAATTCCTCCTGCTGAAGCTCTTCCGGAGTCTTGACGGGAACGGAAGCTTCCTGCTTGGCGGCGGCTTCCTGCATTTCCGGACTCAGCAGACTTTCGGAACTCTTGACATGCTGGCGGTTGATCAGCATGGCCAGCACCAGGCAAAGAAGCATGAATGCGGACCCAAAATAAACCGTAGCCTTTTTCAGCACGTCCGTCGTGCGGGCCCCAAAAGCCTGGTCCGTAATGGCCGCGCCGAAGGCCGCGCCCAGGCCCTCCTGCTTGGGTCTCTGCATAAGTACCACGCCCAGAAGAAGAAGGGATACAACGATCAGAACGGCAAAAAGCAACTGAATGCTGATATTGAGTGAATCTGCTAGAAAAAGGTTCATGAGCGCGGGGAGTATGTGTGAATTCGAATGGTTTGTAAAGTCTAGGAAATGATTTCGTTATGCTCGTTGCAGACGATTTTCTTAGGAACAATGGGCTTGTCGGACAGGGCAAAGCTCATAATCACCACGCGTTCCCCCGTCTTGATCAGGTGGGCGGCGCCTCCGTTCATGATAATATTCCCCGTTCCCGCCGGGCCCTGCAAGGCGTATGTTTCCAAACGATTGCCGGACGTGACGGAGGCCACGAGCACTTTCTCCCCGGGCCACAAATCCACCGCCGCCATCAGATCGGCAGGAATCTCGATGCTGCCTTCATACTGAACATCGCCGCGGGTAATCATGGCACGATGGATTTTTGATTTTAACTGCTCAACCAACATGACGTGCGAACACAAAACCCCCGATCGCCCCCGCGGTCAAGCCGACATCCTTCATTTTACAGTTTTTTGTGTCTTACTCTGCCCGTTCTAGCACTTCCGCGGCCTGCCGGGCATCCAGCGCAAGCTGGCTTTTCAAGGCGTCCAGGGAAGGGAATTTGGCTTCCGGCCTCAGAAACCGTACGGGCGTCACCTCCATCTGCGCTCCGTAAATATCCCCCGGCTGGCCGAACAGATGGGTTTCCAGCAGAAGCTCACCCGCTTCTCCTTCCACGGTGGGGCGTATTCCCAGATTGGCCACGCCGCCGTAACCCGTTCCGTTCACGCGGGCGCGGACGGCGTAAACTCCCTGGGGGGGCAGCAACTCGGTGCCGGGCCTCATGTTGGCCGTGGGGTAATCCAGCAAACGCCCCAGCTGGCGGCCATGAATCACCGTTCCCTGCCAGCGGAAGGGACGCCCCAGCAGCCGCATTGCCAGAGGAAAGTTTCCGAGCCGCACGGCCTCCCGGATGCGGGTACTGCTGACCCGCTCCCCATCGCGCAGAATGGCGGGAATGGCCGTCACCTTGAACCCGTAATGTTCTCCCAGGCTGCGCAAAGTTCCCACATCGCCCGCACGGTCGCGTCCAAAATGCCAGTCCTCGCCCACGGCAACCTCAGCCACCCGGCAGGACGAACACAATTCCCCGATGAACTCTTCCGGGCTCATGGACGCCAGCGCCGCGGAAAACTCCAGGCTCAGCACCATCTCCACGCCCATTTCTTCCAGCAGGGCGAACTTCTCATGGTCCGCGGCCATAATGGCTGCCGGAACCTCCTCCGGACGGACGTGTGCCAGCGGATGACGGCGAAACGTCAGTACAGCGGGAATTCCGCCGTTCCTACGGGCGCCTTCCACCGCAGCGCCAATCACCGCCGCATGGCCGACATGCAGCCCGTCAAACATCCCCATGGCCCAGTGCACGGGGGAGGACACGTCCTTCAATTGCTTGAACTCCTGGTAAACAAACATGCTTTTACTTGGCAATCAGGATGGCCGCCAGTTCCTCCAGGGAAAGCATTGCCCGGAACAACTCCTCCCTGGGCGCGGTTTTCAGGGTTTCCACCGTAATGGCCCGGTCCAGCGTAAAGCGGCCGGACTGTGTGCGCCGCAAGGCGCTCAAATGGGCCCCGCAGCCCAGCGCCTTTCCTATATCATAGGCATAGGAACGCACGTAAAAACCCTTGGAGCACTGAACGGTGAAATCCACTTCCGGAATGGCCATGCGGGTAATCCGGTGGCCGAAAACCTCTACGGGCCGCGGTTCACGGACAACCTCCTGCCCCTTGCGCGCCAGCTTGTACAGCGGCACGCCGTCCTTCTTGATAGCGGACACCATGGGAGGAATCTGCTCAAACTGCCCGTCAAACCGGTCAAAGGCATCCCTCACCGCCTCATCGGTAACACCTTCCACGGAATACTCCGCCACCACTTCCCCCATGGCATCCTGGGAGGAAGTCTCCACGCCCAGCGTCAGCGTACCAGCGTATTCCTTGTGTTCGCACATCAGTTTGTCCTGAAGCTTGGTGGCCTTTCCCACCACCAACATCAACAGCCCCGTAGCCATGGGGTCCAGCGTGCCGCAGTGCCCGATCTTCTTGATCCCCAGGGACCGGCGCGCAATCGCCACGACATCGTGGGAAGTCATGTCCTGCTCCTTGTCGATCAGCAGCACGCCTGACGGAGTTTGTATGGAATCGGAATTATTCATGAAATCTGCTGTTGGAGCACGCGTTCCACTTCCGCCTGCATGGCCTCCAGAACAACGAAGCGCACTTCCTCAACCGGCCCCCTGATGCGCACTCCGGCAGCCATCGCATGGCCGCCGCCTCCAAAGCGGGAAGCCAGCTCGGCCACGGAAATTTCCGGTACCTTGGACCTCAGGGAAATGCGGATGCGCGGATCGTCCTCGGACTCCTCCAAATAAGCGGCCAGCCAGACGCCCTGAACGGAACGCAGCAAATCGATCAATCCTTCCGTATCTTCCGGGCGGCAGCCTATCCGGGCCTTGGCCTCATTCGTCAGGCAAAAAGTGCAAATCCTGCCGTCCGGCGTCAACTGCATGCCATTGAGCACTTCACGGAACAACTGCATCTTCACCCACGGTTTCTCCTGATAGAGCTGGCGGTTGATATCCTGCACATTGACTCCCATCCGGATCAGGTCCGCCGCCAGTTCCATCACGGCGGCGGTCGTCATCTGGTACTGGAAAGACCCCGTGTCCGTGCTGACGGCCACATAAAGGGCATCGCGCATCACCGGAGTAAAGGGAATTCCCAGGTACTTGAAAAAATAATAAAGCACCGCCCCCGTGGCGCATTCATCCGGCAGAACGCACTGCACGTCCCCAAACCTCTCATTGGTCTGGTGGTGGTCGATGTTCGCCCACACCTTGGCTCCGGCCAGGGCACGCAGGCTCCGTTCCCCCAGGCGTTTCAAGGCGCCGTTATCCACGGAAATGGCCACTTCCGCATCCACCGGCTCGTCAGGCGTGGAAATAATGTCCTCCACGCCGGGAAGAAAGGCCAGGCTGGCAGGAACGCCGTCCTCATTCATCATGACCACGTGCTTGCCCATGTTCTTCAGGGCATTCCCCAGAGCCAGCGTGGAGCCGATGGCGTCCCCGTCCGGATGGATATGCGCCACTACCGCAAAGCTGTCATAATTGCGGATCAAGTCCGCCAAAGGCGCAAATTCGGGACAATGTTTCCAATCTTCCATATGGTCTGCCCCGTTTGTATAGAAAAAGCCGCACCTGGACAATCACCAAGTGCGGCTTGAAAAGTTGTGTCAATCCCTGAAGAGGATTACTTCTTGGACTTCATGACCATGGGGACAATCTCGGTGCCCGGCTGGTTCAGGTCGTTGAACTTGGGAAGGGGAGTCAGAGGCGGAGCGCCCTGATCCTGGCAGCAGCAGGAAGCCATGATGCTTGCCGCGAAAGCGGAAAGAGCCAGAATGGTAATCTTCTTCATATGCGTGGTTAAATGATGGGTGATAAAGGATATGGAAATATCTTGGAGCATAAAAGCACACCATCCGGGCGGCCGTCAATCAAATTTGATAAAATCTGTCCCCGGAACTCCTTCCGGCGGGAAACCCGGACGGAAACGGATGGCCCAGCAAAGAGCAAGACACATAAATCTCTCGCCTCCCGGCAGAGAAAGGTATAATATTTGCAAAGCCGTTTTTGCTATGCCCTTCTCCGTCAGAATACTCCGGTTTTTCGGCATCCTGCTGCTGGGTGTTTGCGCGCTGGGGGTAGCCGGCATAACCTGGGCTTATCTGATTGAGCCCAACCTGTTGTTCGTCCGGCAAGTGGCTTACCGCATTCCCCAGTGGAATGGCCGCGGCAGACCCCTGAAAATCGTTGTCGCGGGGGACTTCCATTTCATGCCCACCCCATTTGACGAAGTGAGAGCCCTGCGCTACGTTCAGAGAATCATGCAGCTCAAGCCGGACCTGATCCTGCTGGTGGGGGATTATGCCCGCGGCTCCAGTAAAAACGCCAGCATGAGCCCGCAAAAGGCGGCCCAGCTCCTCCAGGGGCTGGAAGCTCCCTGCGGAGTATTCGTGATTCAGGGCAACCATGACTTCACGTTTGGGTGGAACAACTGGAAAAAGGAACTGACCCGGATAGGCTTCAGAATTCTTGCCGACAAAAGCGTTCTCATCACGCTTAACGACGGGCGCAGACTCCAGCTTTCCGGGCTTCGGGAATCCTTCCGCTACTCAAAAAAGCAACTCCCGCAGCGGCATTCCCCGAACATCCCCCACATCGTGCTGTGCCACCGGCCGGAAATCGACTGCATCCTTTCAGAAGGGGACGCGGACTTCATTATCAGCGGCCATACCCACGGCGGCCAGATACGCCTCCCTTTCAATCTGCTATGGTTTGAAGCCAGTCCGGACCATACCCAGCCCTATACCTACCCCTGGCACATTTCCGCCGGAAACAAATATCTGATCACCAAAGGCCTGGGCACCAGCACGCTCCCCCTGCGCTTCAACTGCCCGCCGGAAATCTACCTGCTGACCTTGCACTAACGGCGGCAACCCGTCTCCGCATGGCGGCAAACAGCCGCAGATCTGTTTTTCACTGCTTGATTTTCTCCGGGCATATGCCAGCATGCAGAGTTCACCTGCCTCTCCATCCATGCCTGTTTCCACCAATAAAACACCCGCAATAAAAAATGCCATCCTGTTCGGCAACGGGCTGATGCGCACCCTGGGAAGCCCCAGCAGCCCGGACCTCCTCAAACAGACCATTTGCAGCAGGCCCTGCGGAGAATGCGCAGGCTCCTATTGCCCTTTCACCGAGGAAAAAGACTGCCTCCCTTTTCCTCTGATCTATGAATACCTGATCTTGAAAGAGCAAAAACAATATCAGGAAAAGAACATGCGCGCCATCTCCGCCATGATGCGTGAAAAACTTAAAAAACAATTGGAACGGTTCACTCCGCAGAACCATCCGGAATCCGTCCTGCACGCCCTCGCGGACCTCCGGGCGGATGATTACCTGACCACCAACTATGATACCTTCCTGCACCGGATTCTGGAATTGAGGGATTATGAACAAGCAGCCAGCCAGAATTCGGAAACCAAATACAGCATCCGGCGTCATGTTCTCATGAGGAAACAGGAGACTTCACATTCATGCCGCCTCTGGAACATCCACGGCACCTACAATGACAGGCCGGATTCCTTCACTATCCAATATGGGTACGAGCATTATTGCGGATGCATCGGGAAAATCGACAATTATTTAAAAGGCACATACACCTATCAATTGCGCAAAAAGGAAATCTCCATTCCGCCCATGTATAAAAAATTACAGGATGACAAGCTTCGGAAAGGAGAATCATGGATTGATCTCTTCTTTTTCTCCAATGTCCATATCCTGGGCCTGAACCTTTCCCCGGAAGAAATAGACCTACTGTATATCCTGAATCTCAGGTCACGATGGCTGCGCGACCCGAAAATCAAAAACCGCATTCGGAACCGCATCGTCTTTTACGGGCAGCCGACCAATGCTGTGAAAGCCCTGCTGAAACAATTCAGTGTAGAAGTCCGTTCCTCTTCTCCCAAACCCCCTGGCAAAAACGCGGAGAAACAGGCATATGAAAATTATTACAAACGTGTTCTAAAAGTCATTAAATCCGGAATGCAGCAATCCGAAAATTGACCTTCCCACAGTTAAATCATCCCCTGTCCTCTTCATCAAACCGCTCCCGCAGCTTCAGTATCTTGTTTCCGGTCATCCTGTAAACTGGCTTGTAAAGGTATTTTTTCAGCACCGCCAGCGGAGTTCTGCCGGGAAGAGGGCCGCAGAGTAGCCCGGCGTCCCGCATGACCCGTTCATAGCGCTCCCCTTCGTAGCGCCAATTATACCGCCAGGGCTTGTGAACGCCCTGATAATGAAGAATTCCGGGCTCCAGGGCGGCTTCCACCGCCTGGCGCGGCGTCACACCTCGCCAGAACTTCTCTGCGGGATCATTTTTCAAAATGCGGCGCGTCAGCCCGTCATGCCAGTTCCACCGGGGATGCAGGGGAGCCGTCAATTCGCACAAAGCGCCGTTCAGGGCGTCCTGGTCCGGGCAGGTAAGCCTGTCCCTGTAGCTGACGGCATAATCCAGCACGGCGCGCACCAGCCCCTTCTGCCGGAAAACATCCACATCCATCAGCAGCACTCCGGAATTGAAATACCCCGTGCAGCTCAGCGGCATGTCCAGCCGTTCGTTGAAATGGGAACCGGGCTTTGAAAAATTCTCAAACACCACTCCAACCGCCCTTCCGGCCAGATCCGTGCGGAAAAGCTCCGTCAAATCCCGGCAAACCAGAACATCAATATCCAGATAAAGGACATTGCCCTTTTCCTCCTTCAGCAGCTCCGGGATAAATACGCGTCCCCAGGCGGGTACGGGCCACTGTTGAGTATGGGGAAAATCGTGCTCCTCCAGGATATTGGAAATCTCAATAAACTCCAGCCGGCAGTCGAACGGAGCCGCCAGCTCTTCCAGCTTGCTGCGGTTTCCGGCATCAATGCCGTCGGAAAGTATGTAAACCTTGTAAAAAGTGTCCGGCCCCGCCGTGTTCAACAAAGAAAAAACCGTGACGCTCAAGGGCAATATCCCCCGGTTGTCACTGGCAAGGACGACGGCGAATTCATTCTTTTTCATCGGAGGAAGCGGGTAGGATCAATGGCGGAACAGCTGAGGCACTCTCTTGCGCATCTTCTTCCAATAATAGGAAAAGCCCAGTTCGGACTTTCCGGCCAGCCAGGATTTCAGCAATTTGGCTTCCCTGGCGGTCAGGCGGCCGTCATCCTCCTGCGGGCGATACAGGCCCTCTTCACGGAGCACGCGGCACACTGTCCGGGTAACGTCCTTCTGTTCGGAATGAGGCGCATACTTGCGTACATTGCGCACGCTCATCACCAGCATCTTCAGAAAAGCCGTCCTGTACTCCTCAATAAGTCCATCCTCCTTCCACGCTTCCAGAATCAGCAAGGCCACTTTTACGTAATCCAGGGATTTCAGGGAATAGCCGGAGGTGAATTCCTCCGTAATGGAACCTGCCCGTTTGCGGTACACGTACAACGGTTCACGGACAATGGAGGCGCGCTTGCAGAAAGGATACGTCACGTAATGGAAATACATGTCTTCACAGACCAGCCCTCCAGGGAACCGCCTCCCGCACGCCTCCACCACGGAACGGCGTATCATCAGACCGTTGGTTCCATGATGAACCTTTCCGATCGTATCCGGAGTACAGAAAATCCAGCTTTTGTCCGCGTCCGTCCCGCTTCCCGGTAGAAAGAAATCCTCCCGGTCCGGTTCATCCTCGTAATAATAGCGGTAGCCACAAACAAGGCGGTCCGCATGGCAGGCGCATGCCGTCTCATACATGCGCTCCAGGGCGTCCACCTCCAGCCAGTCGTCCGAATCCACCATCATGAGAAACTCCCCTCCGGCATGTTTCATGAGAAGATTCCGCGTCCGGGAAATGCCGCCGTTCACAGGAGCGCTGACAAGCCTGATGCGGGAATCCTTTGCCATCCACTCCTTCACAATGGATGCGGACTCATCCGTAGAGGCATCATCCGCGCAAATAATTTCCAGGTCTTTCAGCGTCTGGCTGCAAATACTTTGAAGGCACGCTCCCACATAAGGAGCCACATTGTAAACGGGTATCAGAACAGATATTTTGGCAGGCCGGTCCATGGTCAACTTTTCATAAGAATATAAGGATTATCCATGTAAATAGGGTTCCAGGGAAGCCCACACCTGGTCCACCGTGATTTCCTCAATGCCTCCCGGGGAAATCAGGTTCGTGATGCGTCGGGCCGTGATGGCGGACTTGCGCGTCCGGTGGCAGAAAAGGGCTGTTACGGGTACGCCGGAATAGGCGCACATGTGCGTCGGGCCCGTATCATTGCCCACGCAGGCCAGGGAGCGCAACGCCATCTGAGGAATATCCATCAGGGAAGACTTGCCCAGAAAACTGACAGCCAGCGGAGAACAGGAGGCAATGGCCTCCACTTCCACGGCTTCCGCCCTCGTGCCGATCACTACGGATGCTATGCTTCGCTCCGCCAGGCGCCGCGCCAGGGAGCAGAAATTCTCAACCGGCCAGCGTTTGTAGGGATGGGAGGGGGAACAACCCGGAATCATCAGCACATAACGTTCCGGAAGCTCGTCAAAATGCCGGCCCTCCCCGTGCATGAAGGACAAATCCGTTAGGACGCGCTCCAGCCGATACGGCGTCCTTTCCACCCTTCCAAGCCGGAAGCTATTTTTTTTCAACAACCTGCGGCGTTCACCGGAATTGCAGGCCACCCAGTCCATATCGCGGTTAAGTAGAAAGCGGACGGCCGGATAATAGCGCTTCCTGGTGCGGGAGGATTCCTGAAGGTCATATACTACATCAAAATTGCCTTCCACAATGGAACGGATGGCCGCCCAGGTGGTGCCTAGCTTCCAGTATGGAACCCGGTCATCCACGATGAAATCGTCAAACACGCCCAGCTGCCTCGCCATCGGAACGAACATCCCCATCGTCATCAGGCTGATATGGGCATCCGGATGCAGCTCCCGGAGGCGCTTCATCGTTCCCATGGCCAGCACCACGTCGCCCAGAGCTCCGTGCTTGATGATCAAAATGCGCTGTGCAGACATGAATAAAAACAATCCGGGGTTAAACGTAGCTGTCCTCCCGGTCCAGATACTTCTGCACATACTGCCGTACGCCGTCTTCCAGGGAAGTCATGGGCGCCAAGTATCCGGCGGCGCGCAGCCGGGAAAGGTCGGCCTGCGTGTAATACTGGTATTTGCCCTTGAGTTCCTCAGGCATTTCCCGGTAACCGATTTTTTCCTGAAGGCCCAGGGCATTGAACGCCGCCTTGGCCAGATCGTAAAACGAACGCGCCTCCCCGGAACCCACATTGAACAGGCCGCCCACTTCCGGATGGTCCAGCAGCCAGAGAACCACGTCTACGCAGTCCCCCACCCACACGAAATCCCGGAGCTGCCAGCCGTCCCTGTAATCGGGATGGTAGGACTTGAACAGCTTGACGGTCTCATTCACTTTTACCTGGGGGAAAATGTGGGCCACCACGCTCTTCTGGCCGCCCTTGTGGTACTCATTGGGGCCGTACACGTTGAAAAACTTGAGGCCGGCATACTGGGGAGGAACCGGACGCCCCTCCCGCACTTCCCTGGCCACCTTCCGATCAAACAGGGCCTTGCTCCATCCATAGGCGTTCAATGGCCGTAGCGCATTGACATGCTCCAGGGACGGATTGTCGTCAAACCCCATGGAACCGTCCCCGTAAGTGGCTGCCGAAGAGGCGTAAATAAACTGCTTCCCATACAGGGTGCAAAATTCCCACAAGTACCAGCTCAATGTAAAATTCGTCCGGATGATCAGATCCGCATCCGTTTCCGTCGTCGCGGAAATCGCGCCCATGTGAATGACGGCTTCGATTTCCTCCGCGTGCGTTTCCATGTAATCAAGCATGTCTTCCGGCGGCACCACCGCGCACAACTCCCGTTTGGCTATGTTTTTCCATTTGTCAGAGGAACCCAGCGTATCCACGACGACAATATCTTTTTTGCCGGCCTTCTCCAGGGCTGCGACAATATTTGATCCGATGAACCCGGCTCCGCCTGTGACAATGATCATAACAGAAAAATAGATAAAGAAGTTGTACCGCCTTCTTTTACCACAGTCTCCCTGTGCTAGGCAACTGCCATTTGAGATGTCCCGGAAGGCGACTTTTCAACAAATTTACGGTTCGGGTACTCCAACTCCTATCCCGACAAGATGGAAATCCATGGGAATGAGACCATATCAGCCTGCTTATCGTACTTTTGCCCCGGTCCCCGGACACACGCTTACACGCTGGGAAAGTTTTCAATGACCTGCTTGCCAAAAATTACCATTGACCGCGGATTTTAAATCCGTTACACACAAGAAACCTTCTTATGCTTCCCGACGTCTCCATTATCGTTCCCTGCTTTAATGTGGCCGCTTACATAGATATCTGCCTGGAAAGCCTGACCCGGCAAACTCTTCGCAACATAGAAATTATCTGCATCAATGACGGTTCCACGGACAACACATGGAACTGCCTACTCCGATGGCAGATGAAGGATGGCAGAATCATCCTTCTGAACCAGTCCAATGCAGGCGTTTCCGCCGCACGGAATGCGGGGCTGGATGCGGCGCGGGGACGTTACGTCGGCTTTGCAGACCCGGACGACTATGCGGACCCTGAAATGTACGGGCGCCTCCTTTCCGGAGCACTGGAACATGATGCGGACGTAGTGGAATGCGGAAATCATGTTTTTTCCGATACCACGGCGGAGCTGATCGCCTCCAGAAGAAGATCGCCCGCATGGAACTTTGAACCGGATGCCTCTCCTGCCAACTTCTTCCGGGATTCCGTCTGGGGAAAGATGGATATCTGCGTATGGAGCAAGCTGTTTCGAAGAAGTATGCTGGAAACGCACCGCCTCAGGTTCCACGCCGATCTGAAACGTGGAGGGGAAGACGAAACATTTCGCCTGACAGTCCTTCCTCATGCTTCACGCCTTCTGTTCATTCCGGACTGCCTGTATTATTACCGCCTGATGCGCCGGGGCTCCCTTTCCAGACACTGCGACGACATTACCCACGCCCAATGCGTGCAGGAATTCCGCAGGCTATTGTACATCGTGGACTACTGGAAGGAACACGGCTGGTTAAACGCCGGCCTGTTTGCCTACGGCGTGCGGAAGCTCAAGCCCTTTTTCATCTCCAAGCATCCGCTTTTCAACCGGATGACCTCTCCCCAGAAGCGGATCATTCTGGCATGGTGGCATGAATTCTACCGGCAGGCCGGAGGCGACATCTTCCTATCCACCCTTTCCGAACGGGACAGGCAGCTAGCCGACCTGCTCAATGCAGTTCCTCCTCCCCCCAACGGCTTCAGCCGCATTCTGCTGCTGGCGGGTTCCTGCCTTCCTGGGCAAAAAGGAAGGTACTATTCCTGCAAACGGATTCTTTCCACCCACCTTTCCGATGTCCCTCCTTTCTCAGGCCTCCCGGAAATTTCAGGGCAAAGGCCCGATTGACAATCCCTCACCTTCCCTATATAACGCAGCACATTAACTTGCCGCTTGATGAACCATTTTATTTCATTCGCAGACTCCCGCATGACGGACTCCCTGAACCGTCTGTGCCGTCAGGCGGAGGCCCTGGAGTTTTTCGATGAAATCACATCGTTCACGGAGCACGATCTTCTCCCGGAATTCACCAGCCGCATGGGAAAATACCTGATCCCCTCCTGCAAGGGATTCGGCTACTGGTCCTGGAAACCCTGGATCATCAGCCACGCCCTGCGGAAAATGAAGGAAGGGGACCGCCTCCTGTATCTGGATGCCGGCTGCCACATCAATCCGGAAGGCAGGAAACGCTTCCGGGAACACGTGGACATTCTGGACCGGCACAGCAACGGCATGCTGGTATTCTACAATGGACAGCCGGAATACAAATGGACCAAGGGGGATATCTTCCGCCATTTCTCCATCTCCCCGGAAAATACCCGCATCACACATACCCAGCAAATCGCGGCCGGACACGTCTTCATCAAAAAAACCCCATGGACGGTAGAATTGATCCGGGACTGGCTCCATATCTTCTACAACCATCTGAATCTGGTGGACAACTCCCCCTCCGTCTCTCCCAATCTGGAGGGCTTCGTGGAAAACCGGTATGACCAAAGCATTTTTTCCATCCTGTGCAAACTGCGTGGCATTACTCCGCTCGACTGTTCGGAAACCTACGCGGAAGATTGGAACCAGCTTGCCGCCTTCCCTTTCCAGGACCGGAGGGACATGGGGCTGCGGCCGCCCGGAAAAGGAAAGTGGATAAAAAAAATCAGGAACTTTTTCTCCTGCAAATCCAGCGGATTAGGAATCCGGAAATAATCCCCCGCCTCCTTCACATGCATGTAAGTCATGTGAACGGAAAATATTATAAAATGAAAGGCCGGAACGAACCAGGCACCTCATGCGCAAGCCTTGGCAGGCCCATCATTCTGTTCCACCTCAGGCACAGCCGTTTATATTGACTCCGGATTCCTAATCCACATAATCCCCATGTGCCTTTGCATCAATGTTCAAAAGTATTTCAGGTATCTCACAGCGTTTCATCCAGTTCCGCCCCTTATCGTCTGAACGATGCCCTGGCCAGAAATATCTCCGGCCTGGAATCCGTCCTGCTGCTGAGAAGAAAAAAAGAAATAAAAGGCATTGAAATCAAACGGTCCGCCCCAAGAAGAACGGCGGACGCCCTGCGCCGCCATGCGGCGGATGCGGTTAAAAGCCTTTTTCCGGACAGAAGGAAGGACCTTCCCTTTTCCCTCAACGTGTTCGGCATGGGATTTGATCTGTCCCAAATGGAACAGGCCGACCTGATTCATCTGCACTGGATAGGGGGGCGGACGCTCGACTTCAGCAGGCTGGGCCGGATCCGCCGCCCGCTGGTCCATACCCTGCACGACTTGTTCGCCTGTACGGCGGGATGCCATTGCCCGCTGGAATGTACGGGATTTCATGAAGGATGCCGCGGCAAATGCCCGCAACTGGGAACTCCCCGTCTGTTTCCGGGCCTGCCTGCATGGCTGTTTGACCGGAAGAAAAAAGCATTCGGCAGCATCCGTTCCCTGACTCTTGTAACCCCCTCCCGGTGGCTCAGGCAGCAAGTGGAAAAAAGCTGCATGTTTCCCGGCAGGCGCATCGTACAAATCTACAACCCCGTGGATACGGAGATCTTCCATCCGGCAGAGGACAGGCAGGCCAAAAGGAAGCAAATGGGCATCAATCCGGAAGCCTTCGTCATTGCGTGCGGCGCTACGGGCCTGTTCAATCCTGTCAAAGGCGGCCGCTTTATTCCTCTCATCCTGGACGAACTGCACCGCCGCGGCCACAGGAACATCCACTTGATCCTCTTTGGCTCCCAGGAAAAATCACCGAACTTTCCGTACGCCTGCACCAGCATGGGATTCATTACAGACGCCCGTGAACTGGCGGCCCTTTACAGCACGGCAGATATTTTCCTGAATCCCAGCCTTCAGGACGTACTTCCCAACGTCGCTCTGGAATCCATATCCTGTAAAACGCCATCCGTTACATTCCGGACAGGAGGAATTCCGGAAGTGGTGCTGGACGGCCTCACCGGCCTCATTGCAGACCAGGGCGACGTCCGGGCCATGGCCAATCATTGCGAACGGCTGATGCTGGACAGAAAACTGCTCCATTCCCTTGCGGAAGAAGGCCGGAAACACGCGGAACGGGTATTCTCCTATTCCGTTATTGCCGAACGGCACGCCAAACTATACGAAGAAACGCTCCGGGAATTCCATGCACGAAAAACGGAAAACAACTAGCCGTGCCTTGCATTTCCTGCGGAAAGGGGAATATCCCTTTGGAATTGACAACAAAAGGCATCCTTCTAAACTCGTTCGTCCTGTCCTTCCATGAAAACGCTTAAAATTTCCTTTTTACAATCCACTCCGGACTTCGGAAAGGAAAGTTTCCGGCGGCTTCTTCAGGACCGGTACCACGTGGAGGAAAATGATTCCGACTTCGATTACCTGGTCGCCACGCCGTGGTTCTACGTCAATCGTGAAGCATTCTACGACTTTCTGGAACGCGCACCGGGCCATGTCACCATCATGTACGGCTGTCATGAAGCCATTGCACCCGACTTCATGCTGTTTGACTACTATATAGGAGTGGATGCCATCCCCTACTATGACCGTACCGTGAAACTCCCCAGCCTGCGGCCCCACCTGCAGGAAGTGCACGGGGCCAAGGAAGGGCTGAATGCGGAAAATCTCCTCGCCGCCAAAACGGGGTTCTGCAACTTCATTTACGCCAACCGCAAATCCCATCCCAACCGGGACGCCATGTTCCACAAGCTTTCCGGTTATAAATTCGTCAATTCCCTGGGAAGCCATCTCAACAACACGCCGGGAGACGGCCGCCGGGCGGAAGACTGGTACGCCTCATCCATTGAGATGAAAAAACCGTACAAATTCTCCATTGCCTTTGAGAATGCCTGGTATCCCGGCTACACGAGCGAGAAAATCGTCACCAGCATGCTTGCCGGCACCATCCCCATTTATTGGGGCAATCCGGACATCGGCAAGGAATTCAATACCCTTTCCTTCATCAACTGCCATGAATTTGCTACACTGGACGACGCTGTGGCCTACGTGAAAAAGGTGGATGAAAATGATGATCTTTGGTGTGAAATCATGTCCCGCCCCTGGAAAACGCCGGAACAGGAAACCCTGTTTCTGGAAGAAACGGCCCGGGAGACGGAAAAACTCTACAGGATTTTTGACCGGCCTCCGGAAGAAGCGCACCGCAAAGGGGACGGCACCTGGATATCCTACTACCAGCGTTTTCTGAAACGCGGCCACAAGGGCCGGCTGGCGTGGCACAGTCTGAAATCCCGTCGCCGGAAATAACGACCACGGTATCCCACACGGACACTCCGCGTACAAGTCTTTTATTCCTTCCTGCCATCTCTCTCGCTTCCCCTCTTCATCCCTATCTGCAAATACCTTTCTGAAAACTTTTGTTCCCCTTTTTCCCGGCAAGGCCGGGGCCCCTTCGCGGGACATACTTTCCGCCCACTGATGCCCTGCGGCACCAGGAAAACGGCCGCCAGCGCCATTGACCGGCTTTTCCCGGAATGGGAGAACACGGCATCCAACCGACCTGCCGCCATTCGTGGGAAAACGGCGGACCCTTTGACATTGACAAGGCAGGTGCTCCCCCTACACTACGGGCACGAAGGCGCTCCGCAGCTTCCCCGCATTCCGGAAATGCGGCACCTTTCCCGCCCCTTTCTTCAACACCAGCTTCATATGCAGGATTCCAGCAGCCCCATACGCATCAAGGTCATCAGAAAATCCACCAAGGCCTCTCCCGACGAGACGGACTCTCTGCTTTGGGACGGTTGCCTGTTCTGCACGGATGCCGCCATGACGGACTACGACTGGGTGCTGGTGTACGACGAATTCCCCAGGCACGACATCGGCACCATCAGGAATGAAACGGAACCCCTGCTCTGCCCGCCGGACCAAACCATCCTGATCACGGTGGAACCGCCATCCATCAAAATATACAGCCGTGCATACACGCACCAGTTCGGTACCGTCCTGACCACGCATTCCCCGACAGACCTTCCCCACCCCAACCACACGCTGGGCCGTGGTTGCCTGGAATGGCTGTACATCAAACCCATGCAGGAAATCCTGGACCAAAAGGAATTTCCCAAGACCAAAATGCTTTCCACCATCTGCTCCGCCAAGCAGCATACGCACACGATGCATAAAATGCGCTACGACCTCACGCGCTACCTGGCGGACAGACTGCCGGAACTGGACTGGTTCGGGCACGGCATCCGGGAAATAGACAACAAAACCGTCGCCATGGACGACTACAAGTACCATCTGTGCGTGGAAAACCATCTGGAACCCCACCACTGGACGGAAAAGCTTGCGGACGCCTTTGTCGCCATGACCCTCCCCTTCTATGCCGGGGATCCGCTTGCCACGGAATGCTTCCCGCCGGAAAGTTTCATCCCCGTCCCCATGGACGATCCCGGGAAAGCCTTTGAAATCATCCGCAAATCCATGGACGACGGCGAATATGAAAAACGCCTCCCCGCCATCCGGGAAGCACGCCGCCTGGTTCTGGAAAAATACAACATGTTTGCCCAGACGGCCGCAGTCATCCGCAACCATCGCGGAACGGGAATCGTCCGGCCCGGCGCCATTCTGAAAGGGCGCCACGTCCTGCGGAAAAACCCGGTCAATGCTGTCCGGGAATTGATCGACACGCTGGCCTATAAAATCCGGTCCCGCAAAAAACGTAAAACCGGAACCCCGGCATAACCCGGATTCCGGCTGTAACTTTTACGAAAAGCCTTGCTCCTTTACCAATAAAGAGAGCTGCTGGCGGGCATTCGGGAAATTGCCTTGCGGCAGGCGGAGCGCGCCGCCTCGGAACGGTGGTAGGACTCCCCGGGGGAACTTTCTCCCTGGTATTCCGCCAGCTTTTTGCCATTTAAATCATGCACGGTGACCGTGACCTTGGTCTTGTATCCCGGCCGTGTGTCAGGCCCCGGAGTAGAGACAAAATAAAGGCCCTTGCGGATCAGGGTATGTTCTTCCGCCGTTTTGTTGACGGCAACGACAGCCCCGTAATCCCCCTCTCCGGGATACATGACCCGGAATCCCTTGGCGGACAGGCCGGCCGTGGCCGTACCCCTCATGTCCCAGTCGGAGCACTGGACGCTGATATTGTGGTATGTGGCGCGGCGTTCGGCAGCGGCACGCTGGTTTTCCTCCATTTCCTTGGAAAACTGCGCCCATTCCTCCGCCGTACAGCCTGCCAGTAAAACCAGCATGCCGGCGGTACACCACCTGGTCCATTTCCCATATCTCATCGTCTTAAAATGTCCGGCTCTCCTGCGGCCTGAAACATGTTTCAGGCCGTTTTCATACGGAACACCGTGAATGAACCAGAAAAACATCAGTCGGACTTGCGGGAGCCGTGCTTCTTGGCTTCCCGTTCCTCTTCCTTCTGCTTCTTCAGGTCTTCCTTCATCTTGGCCTTCTCTTCCGCATCCAGCTTGCCGTCCTTGTTGGTATCATACTTTTCCAGCATGGCGGCCTTCTTCTCTGCGGAGGTCATCTTCTTGGGAGCGTCTTCAGCAGCCATGGACGGCAGCGCAAACATGGCGGCAGCGGCAATAAACAAATACTTTTTCATGATAAAATAAAAGGTTTTTATAACTCCTCCCGTTCTACTCCCGGACTGCGCCCTTGTCTCTCTTTTTCTTGCAAAAAAACGGGAAATCCCTGCCATACTCCCCTGCTTATGCATACCCTACCCCTTGCCGAACGGGAAAAACAGGGGAATCACAACGATCATTACCAGCCCCATGATCACCTGGAGCGGCACGCCGACCTTCACGTAATCCATGAACGTGTACTTGCCCACCGGCATCACCAGGGCATTGGGAGGCGTGGAAAAGGGAGAGGCGAAACACATGCTGGTGCCCACGGAAACCGCCAGCAGCAGCGGATAGGGGCTGATTCCCATGCTCACGGCGGACTGCACGGCAATGGGCGCCAGAAGCACCGCCGTAGCCGTATTGCTGATGAACATGGTCAGCAAAGACGCCGTGAAATAAATGCCGGCAAGTAGGGCCATGGAGCCGAACCCTCCCAGCCCCGCCACCAGGCCGTGGGAAATGGCTTCCGACGCCCCCGTCTTTTCCAGCGCCAGGGACATGGGCAGCATGGCCGCAATAAGCACGATGCTTTCCCAGTTGATCGTCTTGTACGCTTCCTGCACGTTGCGCAGGCAGCCGCACAACACCATGAGCACGGCGGCAATCAGTACGGCGGCCACGGCCGGAACCCAGTTGAACACCATCGCGACGATCATCAGGATCATGATTCCGGCGGCCAGGGGAGCCTTGTGCGTCAGCGTCACCTTGGAAGCCTCCGCCAGGGGCTGGCCCACCACCACCCATTCAAACGTCTTTTCGCTCAGTCGCGCGATGTCCGCCCACGTTCCCTGAATGAGAAGCGTATCCCCATATTGGAGCTTCACGTCCTTCAAATTGTGGAACAGGTAATGATTGTCCCTCTGGATGGCCAGAATGTTGACGCCGTACTTGGCACGGAGCCCGGAAGACTTGACCGGGGTATTGATCAAGTCGGAATTGCGCATCAGCAGCATCTCCGCAATGCCGATTTCGTCAAACTTCAACTTGCTCCTGAGCATGGAATCCGTATCTTCCGGCGTCTTCCGGTTGATCATCACGGCTCCGAAATCCCGCGCGAAACGGTCCACGTCCTCAAACTCTCCCATCACGTAAATCACATCCGCCTTCTTCACCCGCGTATCGGACCCCGCCATGGTCTGGCTGACCGTCTGCAGAAAGGAATGGCGGCCGGAATGCCTGCGGCGCACCTCCACAATGTTCACATGGTAGCGGTCCGGAATGTGCAAGTCGTGCAGGGGATGTTCCGTTAACTCGGAATCCTCCAGCACGCGCAGCCGGTACAGGTTGCCGATGATCTGGTATTCGTCTATCAACTGGCTCAGGGACTTTCCCTTGGCCTCGTATTGCGGTTCCTCCCCGCGTTCGCCCAGAAACTTCCTGCTCAGGGGAATCAGGACCAGAACGCCCGTGACAATGCACACGATGCCGATGGGAGTGAAAGAGAAAAAGCCCAGCCCTTCCAGTCCGGCTTCCTGAAGCTGGTTGTTCACCACAAGGTTGGGCGGCGTGCCGATCAGCGTCAGCATGCCCCCCATGCTGCTGGCGAAGGCCATGGGCATCAGAAGGCGGCGCGTCTGAATCCCGCCGTCCGCCGCCAGGCTCACAAGAATGGGCAGCATCAGCGCCACCGTGCCCGTATTGCTGACAAACGCGCCTATCCCGGCCGTCACGAGCATCGTCAACACCAGCAGGCGCAATTCGCTTTTTCCGGCCATCTTCACGATCCTGCCGCCTATCATTTTGGCAAGCCCCGTCCTGAAAATGGCGCCGCCCACCACAAAAAGCCCCACCATCATCACAACGATGGAGTTGGAAAAGCCGGAAAGCGCCTGCTCCGGGCCAAGAATGCCGAATACCATCAGACACAACAGGGAACACAACGCGACAATATCCGAACGAATCCTCCCCTGGACAAACAAAATGGCGGAGACTCCCAGAATAATCAGTGTGGTTAACATATCAAATCAATACAGCAGTTGGAAAAGGGAGCCTTTTCTAACATATCCGGCCCCTCCTTGTCGACCAGCCCAGAAGTCATCCATGCGGCATACTCACGGGCCTTCCGCCGGAACCGCAACGGTTTTTCACTGCGGCAAGCTCAAGCCGTGACGTCTTTTAATAATCAAATTGGACAACCGGTCCCGCAGCCGGTCAGCCACACTCTTCATGAGCTGGGTTTTGATGTGCGCCAGAAGCTCTTCTGTATTAAACGGCTTGGTGACATAATCATCCGCTCCGGTCTCCGGAAACTTCATTCCTTGCCGTGAGCATGATGATGGGAACAGCCGCCGTATGGGGAGGTGGACCTGAGTGTGCGGCAGCATGATATCCAGTAAAATAAGACCGGGAGTCCGGCTCAGCGCCGCTTCCAATCCGCTTACGCCTGAATTTTCAACGCGTACGTGGCAGTACCCGTGGTAAGAAAGAAAGAGCTTGAGTATTTTCACAATGTCAAAGTCATCTTCAACAATCAAGATTCAATCCTTATTCATCCTGCTTGCGCGGTTGGTCTGTGATTCATGGGTAGTAGGGAAAGGCCGCCGCAACATGAAAGGCAGGCAAGCGGGCATTCATCTTCCCGGCTAGCCAGCGGCGATAATTGGCGCGGCTGTTGTCCATGTGAGCGCGTTCCGGGGCGCGATGTCCAGAATGGCAAATCCTTCTTCTACCAGGGTATAAGCGCCGCTTTCCCGCGCGTAGTTGTCTCAAAAATCCAGCCTATCCTTCATGTACTGCTTGCCACGCAAAAATTTCCTCCCTGCTCTTTCCCCGGCAAGAACCTTTACCTTCTTGGCGTCCACCTGCTCCCTATTGGCGGCCTTTTCCAGCTTTTCAGCAATCAAACGGACCTTGGCTTCATTCTCCCTTCCTACAGCCATTTTACTTTTCCCTGAAGGAATAACAGAAGAAATAATAGCTATTTTTGTCGTCTTGCGGATCTGCTTCCCTGCAACACTAAAAAGGGCAATCCAGAATTTTTACATTTGATCATCCACCCCTGTTTAATAGTGTTTTTTGATGATGCACACTTGTAGAAAATGGAAATGTACACTTGAGTATACACTTGGTTCATGCGTACTCATGATAGCTCATGCAAGCAAGAAATGAAAAACCCTTGAAGAATCAAGGGCTGTGAGCAAGTATGAAAGTGATAAAGTGGTGGGTAGAGAAGGATTCGAACCTTCGAAAGCGAATGCTAACAGATTTACAGTCTGCCCCCTTTGACCGCTCGGGAATCTACCCACTTGAAGTGATGTGGGCCGAATGTATAGACTTCCCCCGCGCTTGGCAAGTTTTTTTTCAGTTAAGCCGTATCCGGATGGAACAAAAGCTCATTGCCCCTCCTACAAGTCAGCCACATATACCGGAGCGCGGCTGTCCACGGAGTCCGTCTCCAGTTGTTCAAGCTGGGGGAAAATATTTTCCATGCTCTCCCATACGGCGGGGATGATCTTGATCCCGGTTCCAAAGCGAGCGGCAATCATCAAGGCGTCGGACGGACGGGCGTCCAGTTCCACCAGCTTCTCCATGACTTCATTGACGGCTTCCACCGCCACCCGGGCATAAAAGACTTCATCCTTCCTTCCGTTAATCAGCACCAGTCTTACCCGGCATTCCATGGCGGAGAGCAGGTGCGCCAGCAGGGAGGAAGTGTCCGGCCGGGTCGGGCGTTCGCCCTTCAGCACCTGTTCCAGAGCCATGCCGTCCGGCAGCTCCATGAAAATGACGCCTACCTTGCCGGTAAGCGGATCACGCAGGCATACCCCCGCGCCTGCCCGCGTATAGAGCAGCGCATAAGGTTCCACGGTAATCAGCTTTTCTTCCGGCATGGCAGGCAAAAGTTCGGGAATTAAAAACCGGGATTGATGACCCGTTCCGTATAGCGGGTAGCCACCTTCACATATTTTTCCGCCCACTTGCGGTTGTTGGCCTGGGATTCCGGCCCCAGGTCCTTGACTACCTTGGCGGGGGAGCCCAGCACCAGGGAATTGGGAGGAATAATCGTGCCCTTAGTTACGAGGGAATTGGCGCCGACGACGGATCCGCGGCCGATAACCGCGCCGTCCAGAATGGTGGACCCCATGCCGATGAGGCACTCGTCTTCTACCGTGCAGGCATGCAGAATCACGCCGTGGCCCACGGTCACGTAATTGCCCACATAGCAGCCGTAATCGTCCGCCAGGTGAATACAGCTATTGTCCTGAATGTTGGAATAGTCTCCAATGACAATCTTGTTGATATCTGCACGCAGGGTGGTGTGATACCAGATGCTGGCGTGCTCTCCAATGGTGACATCGCCGATCAGGTCGGCGCTGTTCGCCACAAAAGCGGTATCCGTCACTTTGGGCCAGAAGTTCGCGTAAGGTTCTCTTGCCATATGGGACATGTATTAGTTGAAGATAAGACAGCATTCCAGCTTAAAAACGTTCATTCCACGGATATGCCGCAACCCGGGACAAGAGAGGCCGGCGCTCCCTTCCCGGCGGAAACGGAGCGTGCCTTCCCCACTCCGGCAATCGTCCGGATCAACGTTCCTCCCTGATGCCTTTCTTACTGTTTTTCTCCCGCTTTTCCGCGTCTTTCCGCAACAGGGCGGCCTTCTTTTCATTCCCGCCCTTCTCATAATAGCCGGCAATCCTTTTCTGAATGGAGACTTCTTTCTTCACCTTGAAATAGTCGTCCGACTTCGTCCGGATATACCTGTTGTAGGAGGATTCCGCCTCCTTGGCCAGCTGAAGCACAGCGGCCTGGTCTTCCGAAATGTAGCGGTAATACTGCCCCATCAGGGCTTCAAACACTTCCGCACGCACGGCATAGTCCTTCATGGACTTCCGGTAAAGGGCCGCTACAGCCGCCTTGTCGCCTTTTTCCATCAGGATGTCCGCCTGCCGCTTGATGGCGGCGGAGGTCAGGTCGCTGCGGCCTTCGTCCGTTTCCTTTTCCAATTTTTTCAAGTCGCGGGCCACATTGCGCTTGTTGGTGGCGGCATCGCGCTGGGGGAAGATATATTCATCCTCCACGCGCGCGGCCATGGCCAGATAGTCCGGCCGGGAGCGGAATTTCCGCTTGATCAGGGTGGCCAGCCTGTCCCATTCCTCCAGCTTTGTCCCGCTTTCAGGCCGCGCCATCACTTCAATCAGCCGTTCCCAGCCCAGGGGGCTGCCCGGTGTGTTCTCCGTGGCGGCCTCCAGCATGACCCTGACGCACTCCGGTTTCTGCATTTCTTCAAACAGGTCCGCCAGGGAGAGGTAATCCAGCGTGGCGTCCAGCCTGGCGCCGTTCACTTTCCTGTCCATTCCCTGCAGAAGAGTGGATTCATGTTTGGACTTGCGGTTGTGCGGATGGGAGAAATGGCCGGTATTGTATCCATAGCCTCCGTAGGACTGCCAGGTATCGTCCGCCGTCAGCAGGTTCACCCAGGCATGCGCTCCGCGGTTGCCGTCGCCGGTAACGTATGCGGAGGGAATGCCGTTGCATTTGGCCGTGTTGACGGCAAAATAGGCCTGGTCCATGCAAATGCCGCCTTCATCCAGGATTTCCTGGAAGGAATAGGTATTGTACGGGTCTTTGCCCAGGGCGGCGCGGTCCATGCGGTAGCGGATCATGGAGTAGGCGCCTCCCCACCCCTTGCGCGTCAGGCGCACCTTTTTGCGCGCCCAGTCCATTTCCGACCGCGGAAGGCGGACATCCACGACGAACAGCAGCTCGGACGGGCTCAGCTTGGTAATGTCCGTCAGCAGTTCATGCTTCTCGTCCATTTCCATGAAATATTCGAATACCTGCTCCAGCGTCAGGGGCGTCGTGGAAATGTTGCCGGAAGAGGATGCCCGCAATTTGGACGGACTGGAGGCAATACCGGGGTGGAGCATGGCGCATGCCAGCGCCAGGGAGGAATATTTGCTGCGGGGCATGGCAGACGTTTTCATCCAGAATTCAGCCCATTTCCGCAGGATGCCGGCCCACTGTTCCTTGGGGGTCTGTTCTCGTGCCACCGTACGCAGAAAGAGCTTTACGGGATTGGATTCATCCGAGAAAAGCCACGGATAAAAATACCTGGGCGTGCTTTCCATGGTTTGCTCCCGGATGGTGTCCGGCCCCACCTTGCTGATGAGCTGGTACAGCTCGTTGGCGCGCATGAGCATGGGGCTTTGCTTATACATGGTTTCATCAAATTTGCCGAATTTGATGACCTTTACGGCATCCCTTTCCAGATTAGTGCGCAGAAATTCCGCATATAAATCATAACGGCTCGTTTCCAGGGCCAGGTCAAAGGCGTCCTTGAACAACTTCCGGTTGGCGGCATCATTGGCTTTCAGGCTGACGAGCAGCACGGGCTTCTTGAAAATCTCCAGGCGGGGGTCCTCTTCCTGGACGATGGGCTCCTCTTTGGGCTCCACCGGAACCGGCTTCACTTCCTCCGGCTCCTTCTGCTGTTTTTTGGCGGCCTCTTCGGCGGCTCGGCGTTCCGCCTCCAGCCGGGCCTTTCTCTCAGCCTCCGCACGGGCGCGGGCTTCCGCCTCCTTCCGGGCAGCTTTGGCTTCTTGGGCTGCGGCTTCGCGCGCACGCTCGGCCTGGGCCTCCGCTTCTTTTCTAGCAGCCAATTCTGCTGTTTCCGCTTTTCTTTGTTCGGAAACGCGGTAGTACACCATGCCTCCGCCTACCAGTGCCAGTATCACGACAATCGCCATAATTAATCCGCCCGAGGATGATTTTTTACGTTTCGGCGGAGGCGGATTCCAGGAATGGGGAATATTCATAAGGCAGTTTAAGAAATTAAAGCAATTCAGGTAAATTAACAATTTGGAAGGAGCCGCAGCACCCGGTTCCGTTTGACATAAAAGCGCAATATTATTTCAAGGTCAATCTGAAACAACCTGTTTACAGAGATAAGTTTCCATTTGCCTTCCTTCCCGCGCCTGAAGCTGGGAAAACAGAAAGTCGCGGCGCCCTTTCCGGCAAGACATCCGCAGAAAAACAGGATCATTTCTTTTTTCTTGCACAACCCTATTTATTTTCTAGGATAACGGCTCCCCCCCTCTTCCCAAAAAGTCAGGGAAACATCCAACATATATTCTGTTCAAGAGACTTTACTACTGTTTATCCCGCATGAACCTCCCCCGCATCCATTTTCCCGGTCTGTTTCTCGTTTCCGCATGGCTTTCCTCCGGAAACGCCCTTTGCAACGACATTATCCTGCCGGAGCCGGACAGGAAGGGCGGCAAGCCCCTCATGGAGGCCCTGCAGGAACGCCGGTCCATCCGGACCTTCGCGGACCGGCCCATTCCTCTTGAGGTGCTCTCCTCCCTGCTTTGGGCCGCCCAGGGCGTCAACCGCGAGGACGCGGATTACCGGACCGCGCCGTCATCCCGGAACTCCAATGAAATAGAAATTTACGCGGTTCTTCCGGACGCAGCCTACCTTTACGAGCCGGAAACGCATAAATTGAAGAAAGTGATGCAGGGGGACCTGAGGGCTTCAACAGGTACGCAGGAATTCGTAGCCCAGGCTCCCCTTAATCTGGTGTATGTAGTGGACCAGTCCAAACAGCCCGGCGATTTTGACGCAAAAAGAAAATTGACGACGGCCTGCGCGGATGTCGGTTTTGTCGGCCAGAACGTTTATCTCTTCTGCGCTTCCGCCGGGCTTGGCACTGTCTTCCGCGCCATGCTGAATGAGGAAAATCTTCATGAACGGCTGAAGCTCAATATGTTCAAGAAGGTTCTGTATGCCCAGAGCGTGGGTTATCCTGCCATTCCCTGATGCCGCCATGCCTCTTAAGCCCGTTCTGTTGATGCTTTTTCTGATGGCAGGCTGCATGCCGCCCATTCATGCGGATGCAAAAATAGCAGCTGCCGTACCCGTGTCTGTGAAAAACGTTAATAACTGCTACAAGCTCAGCCGGGAATTATACCGTTCCGCCCAGCCGGACGACGATGGTTTTAAAGCCCTGGAAAAACAGGGCATCAAATCCGTGCTGAACCTGCGGGAATACCACCGTGACGACAATGAGGCGCAGGGAACTTCCCTGAACCTTTACCGCATCAGGCTGGCCGCCGGAAAGGTAACCGCCCAGGATTTGATGGAGTGCCTGCTACTGATTGATAAAGCTCCCAAACCCATCCTGGTGCACTGCTGGCACGGTTCCGACCGCACAGGCATTGTCTGCGCGGCTTACCGCATCGTCATACAGGGCTGGAGCCCGGAAAAAGCCGAGGAAGAATTGAAGGACGAACGGTTCGGACACCACAAGTCCTATTATTCCAACCTTTCCGAACTGCTGAGAACTACGGACTGGGAGGAGTTCAAGTCCGCCTTTCGCAAACGGAAGGCGGCGCAGGCGTCCTGACGGCAGAAACAACGCCGGAAGAACTCCGGATTCTTCCCTGCCGGGAAAAAGACGGCCATCATCCGCCCTTACCACTGGTTATCCAGGTTCTTCGTATTGACCTTGCCCGGTTCCTTGTTGCGCTCCGTCATGCCGCGGACGGGCCTGGGCTCCGTTTCGTGAAGGTCAAGGATGTCGATCACGTTCTCCCCTTTTTTCAGGAAAGGCGCGGGCACATACAGCCTCAACTGCGGTCCCACGTTCCAGTACCGTCCCACGTTGATGCCGTTGACCCAAACGTATCCCTTGGTATAGCGTGACATGTCCAGGAACGTGTCGTGAGGGTCCTCAATGTTCAGAACGGCCCGGAAATGGGCTCCTGCCCGATTCTTGGACGATCCCTTCCCTTTGGGAGCCTGAGTGATGGAAGCGGCTGTCAGCGGCAGCGCCCTGACCGTCCATCCCTTCAATTCGCGCGGTCCCAGCTTCACGGCGCCGTGCAATCCCTTGCGGTCGCTCTCCATGCTGATGTGGAAATTGATATGGCCCATGGCTTCCACCAGGATTTCCAGCGTCCCCGGTTTTTTGCGCTCCGGCAGAACCAGGCTTTTCTGCCCCAGGCGGCGGTCCAGCGTGCCGATGAGTTCTCCGTTCAGGTACACCTGCGCGTAATCGCTGGCACTGGACAGTTCCAGCGTTTCGGAAGGCCCCGCCGGAACGGCGGTGATGTAAATGGCCATGCCCTGGTTCTGGTTCCATTGTTCAAAGTAGGGCGGCTGCGGGAATTTGGAACGGAACGGCCTGGGCAGGTTCTCCCATAATCCGGCATGCACTTCCGGAGTAAATTCCGGTATTTCCATGGAAGGAATGTCCGCGGGAGGTTCCGGAACGGCCGCCTCCGCAGGCAGTTTGGCCAGAATGATCTCCCTCATCCGGGTATAATATTCGTTCATGCGGCCGTGTTCATCCACAGGGGAGCCGTAGTCGTAGCTGGTGAGGTCCGGCTGGTATTGCCCCGGCCCCCCGTTATTGGCTCCCGCCGTGAAGCCGAAATTGGTGCCCCCGTGAAAAACGAAGAGGCTGAAAGAACGCCCCTTGTCCATGAACCAGCGCACGTGGTCGACAATTTCGGGAGTCGGATTCCAGTTGCCTTCCCCCCAGTGCCTCAGCCAGCCAGGATACGTTTCCGAGGAGAAGACAGGGACGCCCGGATTGCACTTGTTGGCAATCTTCCAATGCCCGTCGTTCAATCCGGGGTCCAGCCCCACGGCCACGCCGGGAAGTGTGACTCCCTTCAAGTAATGTTCCCCGGCGCCGTCGGACGTGTAAAACGGCCCGAATCCCTTCCGCGTCCAGAACGTTTTCAGCCATTCCATGTACTTGGGGTCCTTGCGCTGGTAGCTGCCGTATTCGTTCTCCAGCTGGGTCATCAGGATGGGGCCGCCATTTTTGGCCAGAAACGGCTCCGCCACTCTGGCCACAGCTTCCAGATAACGGGCCTGGGCCTTCATGAATTTGGCGTCTTCCGTTGTCCTCAGTTTGGCCTTGGGGTCTTTCAGCAGGTAATGAGGCAGCCCTCCCAGGTCCCATTCCCCACAAACGTACGGCCCCGGGCGGAAAAGCACCCACATGCCTTCCTCCTGGCAAAGTTTGAGAAACGCGGCCAAATCCCGGTTGCCGGTCTTGAAATCAAAGCTGCCGTCCGGCTGTTCGTGGTCATTCCAGAAAACGTAAAAGGCGATTGTGTTCAGCCCCATGGCCCTGGCGGTCCGGATGCGGTGCCTCCAGTATTCCCTGGGAATCCGCTGGGGATGCATTTCCGCACCGCGTATCTGGAACGGTTTGCCGTTCAGCATGAATTCCTGGTTGTCCTCTCCGCCGAACTTGAAAACGGCGGGAGTTCCCCGGGAAGGAGCGGGCTTTTCCACATTCAGGACGGCTTCCGGCCCGGCCCATGCCAGGGCGGCCATGCCGGCTATCAGGGCGACGGCCCCCATGCAGCCATGTTGCTTCATCATCCCGAACTGTTACCCTTTTTGAAGACGCTTGCCAATCACATTTTCCCTTTCCGCACTGCCGGCGCGGACAAGTTCCCGAATAATGTCATACATCCCGTTTTTTGCACAATAACAGGGAAAAGTTTGTCTAAACTAACCGAGATGAAAACAATTGTTCTGCTGCGCCATGGGGAAAGCACCTGGAACCGGGAAAACAGATTCACCGGATGGACGGATGTGGACCTGACGGAAAAAGGGGTGCAGGAAGCGTACTATGCGGGCGACCTGCTGAAAGACAAGGGAATGGCTTTTGACCAGGCCTATACGTCCTACCTCAAGCGCGCCGTCAAGACGCTGAACTGCGTTCTGGACCGCCTGGACCAGGACTGGCTGCCGGTTGCCAAAAGCTGGCGGCTGAATGAAAAGCATTACGGCATGCTCCAGGGCCTGAACAAAAGTGAAACGGCTAAAAAATACGGCGACGAACAAGTCCTGGTCTGGCGCCGCAGTTATGACGTAGCACCCCCTCCCGTGGCGGAAGACGACATGAACAACCCCCGCTGGGACCCGCGCTACAGGGAAGTGCCGGACGACGAACTGCCGCGCACGGAATCCCTGAAATCCACCATTGAGCGCCTGATGCCCTATTGGGAAGGGACCATTCTGGCTTCCCTGAAAACATGGGACAACATCCTCGTCGTAGCCCACGGCAATACGCTGCGCGGCATCATCAAGTACCTGAAGCATATTCCCGACGAAAAGCTCCTTTCCCTGAACCTGCCCACAGCCATTCCGTACGTATTCGAATTTGACGACTCGCTGAACCTGCAGAAAGACTATTTCCTGGGAGATCCGGATGAAGTCCGCAGACGCATGGAAGCCGTCGCCAGCCAAGGGCAGGCGTCCGGAAATACCCCCGCCACCTAACCCATTCCCGACATGACCGACCATCCCTGCCGCATAGCATTCTTCGACGCCAAGTCCTATGACCGGGGCTCCTTCAACCCGATCAACGAACGCGAATACCATTACGATATCCGTTATTTCAAGGGGCATCTGAATACGGACAGCGTGCCGCTCACCAGCGGGATGGATGTGGCCTGCATCTTCGTGAACGACACGGCGGGAGAGGAAGTCATCCGTGCATTGAAGGAAAACGGCGTCCGGCTGCTGGCCCTGCGCTGCGCCGGGTTCAACAACGTGGACCTGGAAGCGGCGGAGCGCTACGGACTGCCCGTCGTGCGCGTGCCGCGGTACTCGCCTTACGCCGTGGCGGAACACGCCGTGGCCCTGATGCTGGCTCTGAACCGCAAGATCCACCGCGCCTACTGGCGCACGAGAGACGGGAACTTTTCCCTGCACGGCCTGATGGGATTCGACATGCACGGAAAGACGGCGGGCATCATCGGCACGGGCCAGATCGCCAAAATACTTATCCGCATCCTCAAGGGATTCGGCATGAATATTCTGGCTTATGATCCGTACCCGGACAAACGCTTTGCCGAGGAAAACGGCATCACCTACACCACGCTGGACGACCTGTACGCGCGGTCGGACATCATCTCCCTGCACTGTCCGCTCACGCCGGAGACGGAATACCTGATCAATGCCGACTCCATCGGGAAAATGAAGGACGGCGTCATGATCATCAATACGGGGCGCGGCAAGCTGATCCACACGGATATGCTCATAGACGGCCTGAAATCCAAAAAGGTGGGATCCGCCGGGCTGGACGTGTATGAGGAGGAAGGGGAATATTTTTACGAGGATAAATCCGACAAGATCATTGACGACGACACCCTTGCCCGCCTGCTCTCCTTCAACAACGTCATCCTGACCTCCCACCAGGGTTTTTTCACAAAGGAAGCCCTGCACAACATTGCGGAAGTCACCCTCCATAACATCCGGGAATTTGTGGAAGGGAAAACGCTGGAAAATCAGGTAGTTCTCGGCCAGTAGCATAAAATGCTTCCCTGGCTGAATGTTTTCCGTCCGTTTGCGCGTTTCCGGCTCTTCCTCACGGGGGAATTTTACGATTTACGTTAGGCATGGACTATTTCCCATTGACAACTAATGGTATTTAAAGGAGAAAAGGGATACTCCCCTCTATACGATGAAACTGTTTTTTATTCTAACCTCATCCCTTTTTCTCTGCCTGGGTGCCCAGGCCAAATTCCCGGCGGAAGGACTGATCAAGACGGCCAGTAGCGGAGCCATTCAGGGCAAAGCCATTTTGATGAAGGCGGAAAACGCGGAACTGGTCGACAGCAAGCTGGAAAGAATACACTCCAATAAATTCATTGCCGGCATGGCCAAAAAGGATTCCGGCGCCAGTTGGAAAATCAATGTCCCCAACGACGGGGAATACATTCTTGAAATCTGGTACGTTTTTCCTTGGACGGCAAGCGCTTCCGCACAATATGAACTGCAATCCGGTTCCGCCCCCTCCTTCGTGTGGAAAGTACCGACCAACGGCGGAGGCATCAATGACGCAAGCATTTACCATCCGGGGAGCATGAAACTCACCAAGGGGAAACAAACCTTTACCATCAGGAAAAAAGGAAGGGACGGCATCTATGTCCGCTACATCCGCCTGATTCCGACAGACATTTTTCCGGTGGTGCAGCCGACGGCGGGAGGAAAAATCATCCTCACTCCGGAGAACTGCTTCATTTCCCACGCACAGGCCAAGGACCTCGGAAAATTCAATGTTTTGTCTCACTTCAGTTCCGTCAGCTGGGACATTGAGACGAAAAAGGGAGGCACGTACACGGTAACGACGGATTACGCCATAGCCGCGCCTGCCTCCACCCTTCTCAAGATAGGTTATTCCGTAAACGGCAACCTGGAGGAATTCACCTTTCCGGGAACGGGCGGCTGGACCAAATTTGCCAAATACTCTCCCGGCGGCATCACCCTGCCGCCAGGGAAATGCACGCTGACCGTGAAGGGAATAACGAGCGGCGCCGAAACAAAATCCATCATGCTCGTTCCGGAAACCTGAACCAGGGTTCCATTCCCCGGCCCATGAGACAAGGGTGCCGGCGTTCTGGGGAGACATGAACACCGCCTAACCCGGGGATGGCAAGAAAGTGTTCCGAAAAAGCCGGACAGACATCGGCCTTGCCCCCGCCGGGGAGACGCCGGATACTGGCGGCCAGCATTCATGGAAAAACTGCCGACATCCTCCCGGTCCCTGCGCTACCTGCCTTTTCTGGTGGCATCGGCGTTCTTCATGCAGATGCTGGACGCCACCATCCTGAATACGGCCATTCCTACGATTGCGCGCAGCTTCCACACCCATCCGCTGCAGCTCCACTCCCTGGTCACCGCCTACATGCTGACGGTGTGCGTGCTGATACCGGCCTCCGGATGGGTCTCCGACAAATTGGGGTCGCGCCACACCTTCCTGTTCGCCATCTCCCTGTTCACGTTCGGCTCCCTGCTCTGCGCCCTTTCCACCTCCGTCGCCATGATGACGGCCTGCCGTGTCGTCCAGGGCATCGGCGGGGCGTTCCTGATGCCTGTGGGGCGGCTGGTCATCCTGCGCTCCTACCCGCGCTCCATGTTCGTCAACGTGCTGAACATCGTGACCATTCCGGCTCTGCTGGGGCCCCTGCTCGGTCCCGTGCTGGGCGGCATCATCGTGCAGTACATCTCCTGGCACTGGATATTCCTGATCAACATTCCCGTGGGACTGGCGGGCCTGTGGGCCACGCGGAAGCTGATGCCGGACCTGAAGGCCGTCAAGGAACAGAAGTTCGACTGGCCGGGGTTTCTGTTCTTCTCCGCTTCCGCCCTGCTGATCACGATGAGCCTTTCCACGGAAGGAGGGTCCCCGGACAAAACCCGGATGGGGATTCTCCTGACGGCAGGGATTCTTTTCCAGACCGTATACTGGGCGCTGGCGTTCCGGTCGGAAACGCCGCTTTTCAGCCCCTCCCTGTTCCGCATCCGGAACTTTGCCATCGGCATAGCCGGAAACATCGTCTGCCGCCTGGGCGGGAGCTGCCTGCCTTACCTGGTTCCCCTTTTCTTCCAGGTGGTGCTAGGGTATTCCGCCCTTAAATCCGGCATGTCCCTGATTCCGCTGGCCGTGAGCAACCTTCTGGCAAAGACGGTGGCGCCGCGGCTGCTCGGAAAATTCGGCTACCGGAACATCATGGTCATCAATACGTTCACGATCGGGACCCTGCTGGCGGCCTTTTACTTCATCGGCCCCGGCACCCATGAATTCACTCTTCTGTCCATGCTAGCCCTGCTGGGAGCGGCCAACTCCATCCAGTTCACCTGCATGAATACCCTGACGCTGATCGACCTGCCGAACGCGGATGCCAGCAGCGGGAATTCCCTGCTTTCCATGATCATGCAGTTGTCCATTGCCGTCAGTATCGCGACGGCCTCCTTGCTGCTGGACTGTTTCGGCGGCCATGCCGCCACCTCCGGGCCTGCCGTGGAATCGGCCTTTCACGCCACCTTCGTCACCATCGGAACGATTGCGGCGGCAAGTTCCTTCATCTTCGCCCTGGTGGACAAGGACAAGGGGAAAACCCGCAAAAAGCGGAAAACCGCGTGACATCGCGCGGAGCTTCCCTCCCGTTCAGGAACAGGAAACCTCGCCACCCGTTTCAAGGGAACAGCACTGGGCAAACTGCGCGCGCGACTCTTCCAGGTCAATCGGCTTCTTGTCCGGCCCCAGGGCCACGTAAACGAGTTCGGCTTCCGTGATCTTGGCCACGTTGTTGCACAGCTTGGTCAGACGCTCCGCATACACCACCACCTTCACCGTCAGGGACGTACGCCCCACCCTGATGATGTCCGTGTAAAAGGAGACCACATCCCCCACCATCACGGGGGCTTCAAAAGTCAGGCTGCTGACGGCACGCGTCACGATATAGCGGCTCAGCGCATAACGCATGGCCGTGCTGGCGCCCGCAAGGTCCACCTGGCTCATCACCCAGCCTCCAAACACATCGCCGTGCTGGTTGGTATCCGCCGGCATGGGTTCCACGCGCAGGGCGGGCATGCGCCCTTCCGGGAGTCTGTTCTCCTCGTATATGGTGTCTTTCATTTTAGGAATTATTATAATTAACAGAAAAATGCTCGTATATTTCCCTCCGGGTGTAAAGAGAAAAAGAGAAAGCGGGCTTTCCCCCGCAAAAGATCGTTTTCGTGGAATAGGTTCGTCCGGTATTCACAGTCCTTTTGGCCGCTATGGGAAATGTGACCGTATTGGTTTGCCGCGTGAAGTATTGCGTCTTATCGGGCTTTTTCCTGCAATGATCTTCTTCCGGAACTTGTCTCACCCTCATGCAACAGGACCACCAGCCCAAGACAAAGGAAGTGGACGGCAAGGAATACCCCGCTTCCGAATTCGCCTACGTGCCTGATCCGGAAAAACCTTCCACCTGGAAGCTCCCGATTTTTGACGCCCACCATGTAGGCGGCGCCCTGGCCGCCATGACGAGCGACTACCGCGGCAATCCGGTGGAAATCCCGGAACGCGACCGGAAGGCCGTCATGGAAAAGATCATGGCGCGCAGGGACGAACTGGAAAAAGGCCGCCGTTGAAATCCGCGAAATGCGGGGACGGCGGATTTATCAGGAACGGTATCCGGCCCTGAAAAAACAGGGGCCACCATGAATCGCTCCCGTCAGCACGGCGACGTCTGTTCCGCATATCGGAAATACAAGGGGTTCGATCCGCCGCCATAGGCGACACACGCAGACACATATCCGTCACCAGGAGTCGGAATCCCGGAAGTGCCGCCAAAAAACATACATGAACAGGCGAGATATACGGTTCATGGCGCAGGTAGATAATTACCTTGTTAAAATAAATTAATAAGTACTGCTTGATAAAAAAATGCCGCCGGTTAGTGGGTGATTACGGCCATTCCGCTGCCCGTCAAACATGAAGTATTCCGGAACAGTCTGCTGGATGCCGGTAAAAGCAGGCAATTCCGGCGGTGTTTTTCCAGACCTCTCCATTTTATCTGCGGAGGCGGGCAATTCCCTCATTTTTCCTGTGAAATCGCATGCATTTTTCTTCCGGATGTGGTAGCATGCCGTTACCATTGCACGGCGTATCGCAGAAACGGGCTTTCCGGTGTAAAGACATTTCCGGCAGCAGGAAAAAATGGAGGAAAACACCTCTTATGTACATCCCCGGCGGTACCCTGCACATTCCATTCAGGCAGCATGTCCGGAGAAAAAATAAAAACATGCCTCTGGCTCTTCTGGATCAATCTGTTCATCGGTGCGTTCACCTTTGGGGGCGGCTACATTGTGGTCCCGATGATCAGCAAATATTACGTCCGGAAAAAACACTTGTTCTCCAAGGAGGAATTGTTGTCCATGGCCGCCATCGCACAATCCACGCCCGGAGCGATCGCCGTCAATCTCTCCGCCCTGGCAGGCCACCGCACCGCAGGGCTTCCGGGCGTGCTTGCCAGTTGTCTGGGCGCCGTCATTCCCCCTCTGGTCATCCTGTCCGCCGTGGCGTCCTGGTATGAGGCATTCAGCTCCAGCACTGCGGTGGAAGCCGTCCTGCGGGGGATGCAGGCGGGCGTGGCAGCCCTCATCGTGGACATTGTGGTGGACATGTGGCGGATGATTCTCCGCAAAAAATCGGCCCTGCTGCACGCCATGGTACCGGGGGCCTTTGTGGCAAGCTTCGTCTTTCACCTCCATATAGCCGTTATTCTGGCCGTGTGCTGCATCCTGAGCCTGTGGCACGTCCGAATAAAACAGGAAAGGAGATGCGGATAATGCAGATGCTCTGGCAGCTCTTCAGCGCTTTCCTTCAAATCGGAGCGTTCAGCATCGGCGGCGGGTATGCCGTTATCCCCATGATCCGTGACCAGGTGGTCATTCATCACGGCTGGATCACACAGAAGGTGTTTACCGACATCATCACGATCTCCCAGATGACGCCCGGCCCGCTGGCCATCAACACGTCTACCTTCGTGGGATTGCAGATAGCGGGCATTCCCGGCGCCATGACGGCTACACTGGGCTGCGTCCTTCCCGGCGTGGCGGCGGCGCTGCTGCTGCACCTTTTTTTCCAAAGGCATCGGCGTTCCCTTTACATCTCCGGCGTTCTGGAAGGGTTGAAAGCGGCTTCCGTGGGCCTGATCATGTCCGCGGGCGGAACCATCCTGATGCTGACCTTCTGCGGCACCTTTGACTGGCAATCCGTGGAAAGGGTGGATATTCCCAGCTTCATCCTGTTTGGAGCCGCTCTGTTTGCCCTGAGAAAATGGCGCGTCAACCCCATCCTGCTGATGACTCTGACGGGAGCGGCCGGATACCTTGTTTACGGGCTGCGCTGAATCTCCGTCAATCCGCTCCTTTCTCCGGGGAAAAGGCATGGCGGCGGAAAAAACAGGCGGCCTTCTTCCCGGCCTAATCTGCCCGGCGAATTTGTGCAGATCACGGAAAAGGTACGGTTGAGCCTGTAATCCCAACCAAGGCACAATATTGTTCAACTTGGCAAAATCCTTGAAATATCAATGACATGGAACGCTTAAACAGCGTTTTCAATTGAACGGTCGTCCGTCTTTCAGGCCTCCACGCCTATGGGAATGCATGCAGGAGCAGCAAGCCCTGAGCAAGCTCCGGCATCAAATTTGTCCGGACTTTCCCCGGCCCGCGGTATTCCCCTCTGAACATCACGATTAATGGAAAAATGAGCAGTAAAGACATTCACGACATGCAGGACCCCCGCCATCAATTCTATGACGGGAAATATGAAAAACAGCAGCAGGAAGCGCCCGGCCTGCAATCTGACATGGCCCCCGTTCCCGATTCCGGTGAAAAGAGCTATAAAGGATGCAACCGGCTGGCCGGCAGGAAGGCACTGGTGACCGGAGGAGATTCCGGCATCGGGCGGGCGGCCGCCATCGCCTACGCCCGGGAAGGTGCGGACATTGCCCTGAACTATCTGCCGGAAGAGCAGAGCGACGCGGAGGAAGTGGCCCGGCTGGTGGAAGCGGAAGGCCGCAATATCGTCCTTCTTCCGGGCGACCTCAGCGACGAGGAATTCTGCAAAAATCTTATTCACGATGCTCTGGAAAAGCTCGGCGGACTGGACATCCTGGCCCTAGTGGCCGGCAAGCAGGTAGCGACCGAGGACATTCAGGACATTACCACGGAGCAGCTTGTCAAAACATTTGAAGTCAACGTTTTCTCTTTATTCTGGATTGCCAAGGCGGTCCTCCCCCACCTCAAGCCGGGAGCCAGCATCATCACCTGTTCTTCCATTCAGGCCTACCAGCCGGGCAAAAACCTGATTGACTACGCCTCCACCAAGGCGGCCATCATTGCCTTCAGCCGCGCCCTGGCCAAACAGGTGGCCTCCAAAGGCATCCGAGTCAACGTCGTGGCTCCCGGCCCCGTCTGGACACCCTTGCAGGTAACGGGAGGCCAGTTGCAGGAACACCTGCCGGAATTCGGCCAAAAGACGCCTCTGGAACGGGCGGGACAGCCCGTGGAACTGTCCGGCCTCTATGTTTTCCTGGCCTCCCAGGAATCAAGCTTCATCACGGCTGAAGTCTTCGGCGTCACCGGCGGTATGCATTTGGCCTGATGCGGATTCCTTGTCCGCAAAAAAATGCGGACTGCCGGATTTCCGTCGGCGCCGGGTGTTCCTGGCATCCACGGATCATAAATCTCTACCGGCTTCCCTCTCCCAACAGGGGGAAGGGAAGCCTTTACTTCTTCAAAAACGGCGCAGGCAGGATAACGAAGCGTGCTTTCTTTCCCATTTCAAACGGCACGTTTCCCGAAGCTCCCGGACAGAAAGCATTCGTCGCCCCTGGAAGAACTTTCCCTGTCCATCCTCCGGAAAAGAAACCGTACAAAATCATCGCTTTTCTTTCTTTACTCTGGGGTATCAAAAAATATGATTGTGCCTTCGTACGTTTCCCCCGCCGACTCTCTCGCGGCGGCGGCAAGCCTTCTCCCTGTAAGAAAACAATCCCTGTTCACGTACATTCCGACCATGAGCACCTCTCTCTCCAATGGTACCTCCCTGCTGGCGCCCAAGCCCCATTACGCCATTCTTGACGGCCTCCGGGGAGTGGCGGCCGTCATGGTCGTGCTGTTCCACCTTTTTGAAGGAAGCCTGAGCGACCGGGAATTCCATACCGACCAAATCATCAACCACGGCTATCTTTGCGTGGACTTCTTCTTCATGCTTTCCGGCTTTGTCATCGGCTACGCCTACGATGACCGCTGGGGCAAAATGAGCCTGTGGGACTTCTGCAAGCGGCGCCTGGTCCGTTTGCAGCCCATGGTGGTGATGGGGATGCTCATCGGCGGCATCTTCTTCTACTTCCAGGACTCAGAAATCTATCCGGCCATGGCCTCCACGCCCATGTGGGAAATGCTGCTCGTGATGACCATCGGCTTTACGCTTCTTCCCGTTCCCACCTCCATGGACGTCCGCGGCTGGGCGGAAATGCATCCGCTGAACGGCCCGGCGTGGTCGCTCTTCTTTGAATACATCGCCAACATCCTGTACGCCACCGTCGTCAGAAGGTTTTCCAACACCTGGCTCTCCATCCTGGTCTTCCTGGCGGGCTGCGCCCTGATTCACCAATGCTTCAGCCAGGGCAACAACATCGGCGGCTGGACACTGGACCTGGAACAACTCCAAATCGGCGCGACAAGGCTGATCTTCCCGTTCTTCGGCGGCCTGCTCCTGTTCCGCCTGGGGAAACTCGCCAGCATCCGGAACGCCTTCTGGTGGTGCAGCCTGATGCTCGTCGCGGCCATTTCCATGCCCCATGTGGGAGGCGCGGAATACTTCCGCCTGAACGGCCTTTACGATGCCTTCTGCATCATCGTCATCTTCCCCCTGATCATCTTCATGGCCGCCAGCGGACACACGAAAGACCGCTTCTCCTCAAAAGCCTGCAAATTCCTGGGCGACATTTCCTACCCCCTCTACATCACCCACTATCCCATCGTCTACCTCTATACGGCATGGCTCTACAACAACAAGGTCCCCCTCTCCCAGGCGCTCCCCGTCATCGCCGGCACGCTCGTTATCTGCATAGCCCTGGCCTATGCCTGCCTGAAACTGTACGATGAACCCGTCCGCGACTGGCTGAAAAAACGCGTGCTGATGCGTACCTCCAACCGGAAGTGAAGAAAAAGGAGGAGGCTTTTTTGGTCATCATCAACCAAGAATCGGCACAAAAATATTATGCTGGTACAAGCTATCTGATATTTCCACGGATTAACAAAATACCTGCGAAAGTTTTTTGGCTTTCAGTAACTGATCTATAGCGGTATACCGAGGCGCTTGAAGTGCTAACCTTTTATTATTCGCATCCAGCGGTATAGGTTTTATTTTTTTCAAATTTTTCACATACAGCAAGTATTTATTTGTATCCTGATATTTTTCCATAGATACGATTTCAGCATAGCAGGTGATTGCTGATACAGGAGAAACCTGGTAAATAGCTATATATTTTAACCGATCTATCATGGATGCACTAATACGTATTGCATACCAACGATTATTGCCAAGAAATTCTTTTTCAAATCCTTCTTCTCTTGCAGGTACGACCACGGTATTCAATGTCTCAGGCTTAAGGATTCTACCTTTTTCTATGACGTCCCTCACCTCTGCATTAAATGGAGTAAATTGATGAATGTAATCATTTCTATATTTAAATGTCTTAAATTCAACAATATCCGTATTAAGAGTCAATTGGCCAAGAACATTTTCCAATTCTGGAGAAGACTGATCAATAACAACGACAGCGTTCAACGGTTTCTCAAAAATAAGACTTTCAAGAAAAGCATCTATATTCCTGTATCCTGCACGAAGAAAACCTGCCTCAACACGTCCTCTCATGCTTTCGTCTTTCATTAAAGCATCAAGCAGAAATTCTTTTATTTTTCTGCCACTGGCCTTATATGAAATAGCAAACTTTAAAAGCTGAGAACCTATGTGTTTATAAGGATCATGGCTGGATAATTCATTTTCAATAATGTGTAGCCTGGGTTCAACCTCAAGAGAAAAATCTATCAAGTATCCATCCGGAATTGTGATGATGCTTTCGCCGATTTGTTTCTTAATATCAATATAGATACTGTTCTCTCCAAAAATATGAGGCGCTTGTTCAATGACAGCCGATTCAAAATCTTTTTCCAGCAGATACTCGTGACAAACGTATAACTTGTTATTGTACAAAAGTTTTTCCATATTTTATAGTATTCTGGCGATTTCACTTTATAGGGAGCTCCCGGAATTTGCCAGTATAATCATTGGAGCACTTTATTATCAAACTCTTAATAATTACTTCCCCATATGGGGAAATAGCCTTAAAAAGGGTTCCTGCCTATTCTTCCAGAATAGCTAGAAATTCCTGATAATCTCTGTAAATGTAAAACCATTCCGGCATCAGATCTTCTATTCCTGCCAAAAGAAAAGCCCTGCAAGCTTTTGGCTTACAGGGCTTATTAATGGCTCCCCCGGTTGGGCTCGAACCAACGACCTAGTGATTAACAGTCACCCGCTCTACCGCTGAGCTACAGGGGAGTTTGCGTTCCATAGAACGCGGAGGGGTTTTTAGCGGAGACTCAGACGTTTGGCAAGTACTTTTTTGTTCCTGCACGTTTTTTGACGCAAAAAGGACTCCGCACCGCAGGCATGGCAACGGTGCTTCTTGACCTTTGGGGGGAGAACGCTCAGTCTGTCAGCGACATGAGTGAACATCACCATCATATTGCTGTTCTGGCCGGCGACGGCATCGGGCCCGAGGTTATGGCGGAGGCCCTGAAGGTTCTGGACGCGGTGAGCGCCAAGTTTGGATTTACCGTGAGCCGCAAGGAGGCTTTCGTGGGCGGCGCGGGCATCGACCATTGCGGCAAGGCCCTTCCCGAGGAGACCATCCGCGCCTGTGAAGAGGCGGATGCCGTTTTGTTCGGCTCCGTGGGCGGTCCCAAGTGGGAACACCTGCCCGCCAATGAACAGCCGGAACGCGGCGCCCTGCTGCCGCTGAGAAAGCATTTCGGCCTATATGCCAATTTGCGTCCCGGCGTTTGCCTCCCCGCCCTGACGCATGCTTCTCCTATCAAGAACGAGCTGATTGAAGGCGGCTTTGACATTTTGTGCGTGCGGGAATTGACGGGGGGCCTTTATTTCGGCCAGCCCCGTTTCCGCGAAGAGGAAGGGGACGACGAAGTCGTCGTGGATACGATGCGCTACCACAAGAGCGAGATGGTGCGCATTGCCAAAGTGGCTTTCGAGGCAGCCCGCGGCCGCCGCAAGCGCGTCACCAGCGTGGACAAGGCGAATGTCCTGACCAATTCCCTCCTGTGGCGTGAAACGATGACGGAGGTTGCCAGGGACTACCCGGACGTGGAGCTGCTTCATATGTACGTGGACAATGCCGCCATGCAACTGGTGCGCAATCCCCGCCAGTTCGACGTGCTGGTCACGGAGAATCTGTTCGGTGATATTCTTTCCGACGAGATGGCCATGATTTGCGGCTCCCTGGGGATGCTGCCCAGCGCAAGCCTTTGCCAGGGCGCCAAGGATAACGGGCTGTTTTTCGGCCTGTATGAGCCTTCCGGCGGCTCCGCTCCGGATATTGCCGGCAAGGGCATTGCCAATCCGATCGCCCAGATTCTTTCCCTGTCCATGCTTCTCCGCTATTCCCTCGGAGAAAAGAAGGCGGCGGACGCGATTGATTCCGCCGTCCGCAGCGTGATTGACCAGGGCTACCGCACGGGAGACCTGGCTACGGGCGCCGCCGGGGAAATCCGCGTGAATACCGCGGAGATGGGGAACGCCGTCGTGGCGGCCCTGTAAATGCTCCTTTTACCGTTCGCAGGCGCTTCATGCACCTGCGGACCTTTTCCCTTCCAGGAAGGGAATGGAGTACTACCGCCTTTCTTTTCCATTTATTCCGGCTTATGTCCGGTCCCTTTTCACAACAAGTCATGAAAGTTCTTATCATCGGCCAAGGTATTGCCGGCAGTTGCCTGGCATGGGAGCTGAAACGGCGCGGAGCGGATTTTACGATTGCCGACCGTCCCATTGCGGAAACGGCATCCCGCGTAGCCGCCGGACTGGTGAATCCGCTGACAGGCCGCGCCTTCCGGCCCGGGTGGCGGCAGGAGGAGTGTTTTTCCGCCCTTTCCTCTTTTTACCCGGAAACGGAACGGGAACTGGGAGGTTCATGGTGGCAGAAGACTCCCATTTTCCGGGAGCTGGAAACGGAGGATCAACTTGAGATATGGCAGGAACGCCAGACGGCCCCGGAGTCCTGCTCTTACGCCGGTCCCCTGTTTCCGTGGCCGGAGCACTGGGAGGGCAAAGGACAGGCGGCCTACACACGCGGTTCCGGCGTCCTGCATGTGGAGACGATGGTGAATGCCATGCGCCGCTTTTTCTCGGAAGAGGGCCGGTTTGTAGAAGCGGAGGTGGCTCCCGGCGATATTCAGCCGGGTGCAGACGGCTTTTTTCACTGGTGCGGGGACTCTTTTTCACATATTGTGTGGTGCACTGGCTGGGAGGCCGGAATGCATCCGGACATGGCCCCCCTGAAGGGCAGGCCATCCAAGGGAACGATTCTGGATCTGGAGCTGAAGGATCTGGAATGGCACGCCGGCATTCTGCATTTCGGGCACTGGCTGGTTCACAACGGATTTTTCTGGCGGTTCGGCGCCACGTACGCCTGGGCCTGGGATGCCCCGGGCGTTCCGGAAGCGCCAGCCGTCCAGGAACTGATGCTGGACATGGTTAAACGCTATTCCGGGGAAATGAACGTTATCCGCGCCCGTGCCGCTGTTCGTCCCATCATCCGGCGCAGCCAGCCCGTAGCCGGACCCATTCCCGGTTTGGAAAGGCAGTTCGTCTTTTCCGGGCTGGGAAGCAAGGGTGTTACGACATCCCCCTGGACTGCGGCGCAACTGGCGGAACACCTGGTTCACGGAGCGGTACTGCCTCCGGACCTGCTCCCCGCCGCTCTGTGGAAGTAGTATTCCCTCTTTCCGGCCTACCTTGAACGGGACATGCATTTTCCTTGTCAAAGCGCCCTGAACACGTTTACATACGGTCTTATATGCGAGCAGAGCAGGAAAATTGGGGAAATACGGTGAAGGAGCGCCTGTTCGACCAGCGCGGCGCCGTTGTCGTGCACTGGCTGATCCTGCTCAATGTGGTCATTTTTTTCCTCGGGTTCTTTTTCCAGGTAGAGGTTCCGCGGGATATTTACCCGCCGGGGCGCCTGGACCTGGTGCAGCTGTATGGGGCCTACAGCGAGTATATGTGTTTTCACGAGGGGGAATTGTGGCGTCTGTTCACCTACCAGTTTCTGCACGCCAATCTGGGCCACATCCTGTTCAACATGATCGCCCTGTGGTTTTTCGGCCCCGTGGTGGAAGAACGTTTCGGGCATTTGCGCTTCCTGCTGTATTACCTGTTCTGCGGCGTGGCTGCGGCTTTGTTTTCCTCCCTGCTGGGTTATATGGGCTTTTTTGACCCGGAATGGCGCTTTATCCCGATGGTGGGCGCTTCCGGCTCCATTTACGGCATCATGGCCGCCTGCGCCGTGCTTTTCCCCCATGCACGGGTCCAGCTTCTGTTCCCCCCCGTGAACCTGAGCGTACGCCAGTTTGCGCTGGTCGTGCTGGGTATTGCCTGTGCCGTGGTGATTTTCCAGTGGAATAATGCGGGCGGCGAAGCCGGCCACCTGGGCGGCATGCTGGCCGGGTTTATTTTAACGCTGCTGATCCTGCTGAAGGAGAAGCTGTCTTCTCCCCGACCCGTTTCCTACAGCCGCCGACCCGCTCCGCGACCTTTCCCTTCTTCCGAAAGGGAGCCCTACCCTACGGAAGCAGAAGTGAATGAAGTAATGGACAAGATTTCCCGTTCCGGCCTGTCCAGCCTGACGGAGAAGGAGAGGGAAATCCTCAAGCGTGCCTCCCGGCGCTGAAGATTATATTGGAGTTTCCCATATTTAATTCCATTTTTCTTTATTTTTCCCCGTTTCCGCCTAGGATACGGGCATGATGACGCGGTTATATTCCTCCACCGTCCTGGGCGTGGAAGGCGTAGAAGTGGAGGTGGAAGTGGATTTCCGCCCCATGGCGGAAAAACGCACCTTTATCGTGGGTTTGCCGGATACGGCCGTCAAGGAGAGCGGGCAGCGCGTGGACACGGCCATTCAGAACAGCGGGCTGCCGTTCCAGCAGGGGATTTTCGTGGTGAATCTGGCTCCCGCGGATTTGAAGAAACAGGGCCCCGGTTTCGATCTTCCCATTGCCCTGGGAATGATTGCCGGAGCGGCGGAGAAGCTTGTTGACGCTTCTCTCTGGTGCATCATCGGGGAGTTGGCCCTGGACGGAACCGTGCGCCCCGTACAGGGCATCCTGCCGCAGGTGATCGAAGCGCGGCGCATGGGCAGGAAACGCATCATGCTGCCTCACGCCAATGCGCATGAGGCCGCACCCGTTCACGGCGTGGAGATTTTTCCCGTTTCCACCTTGCAGGAAGCCTGGGAATTGCTGACGTCCGCCGCACTGCCTGCGCCTTTTACGGCACCGCAAAAGGCCGGGGATATTTCCGAAGCGAATGTCGATTTCGACGAGATCAAGGGGCAGGCTTACGCGCGCCGCGCCATGGAGATTGCGGCGGCGGGCGCCCACAATATCCTGCTCAGCGGTTCTCCGGGGTCCGGCAAGTCCATGCTGGCTCAAAGGCTCCCGACCATTCTGCCGCCTCTGAACCGGGAAGAAGCCCTGGAAACCAGCAAGGTCCATTCCGTGTGCGGCCTGCTGAAACGCGGAAACGGCTTGGTGACGCAGCGGCCATTCCGTGCCCCGCACCACACTATTTCCGACGCAGGCCTGATGGGAGGGGGCAACAATATCACGCCCGGAGAGGTGTCTCTCGCCCATAACGGCGTGCTGTTCCTGGACGAGTTGCCGGAGTTCCGTCGTGCGACGCTGGAAACGCTGCGGCAGCCTCTGGAGTCCGGCCACGCAATCATTTCCCGTGCCTCCGGGACCATGACTTTTCCGTGTCGTTTCATGCTGGCGGCAGCCATGAATCCATGCCCCTGCGGCTATTTGGGCGACCGGCGAAGAACCTGCATCTGCTCCCCGGCCCAAATAGCGCGTTACCGCCAGAAGATTTCAGGTCCCCTTCTCGACCGGTTTGATCTTTTGATGGAGGTTCCCGCCGTAGATCCCGCCATGCTGGCGGCGGCTCCTTCCGGCGAATGCTCCGCCAGCATCCGGGAACGTGTCGTGGCCGCGCGGGAACGCCAGCAGAAAAGATATGCAGGCACCGTGATCCGCAGCAATGCCGCCCTTTCCGGAAAAGCCCTGCACAAGCATTGCCGCCTGCGGCCGGAGGGGCAGGCCATCCTGCTGCGCGCGGTAGAGGAACTGGCCCTTTCCGCACGGGCGTACGACCGTATTCTGAAAGTGGCCCGCACCATAGCAGATCTGGCGGACAGCGCGGAAATCCAGGATCACCACTTGTATGAAGCCGTCCAGTACCGGACCTTTGAACGTTCCCTCCGGGAATGACCTCATCCCGGAAAACGCGCGGCCTTTAGAAGGTCACGTTCCGTTCCAAAGGATAGCCTCTCCCGGACAGGGAGAGGAAAAAGGGACGGCTTTCGAACAAGTTTCTCCCGATGGGCACGCTTGCTGCTCACCGGCCCCGATGACGCCGGATAACCAATGCTCCCAGACCAAGCAGGCCCAGAGAGACGGTGGCCGGTTCCGGAACAACTTCATAGGCTACCTGAATGTTGGTGAGCGTGTAGGGAGAGGTAGCGCTACCCGCACCGCCGCGTACCCCGGCAACCAGCTTGTACCCTTCACCCCACGTCAGTGGAGAATCCGCCATGTTCAAGGAAACGGACGTGGTTCTTGACGTGGAATCAAAGGTAAAGCCTTGCACGGTGGAAAGGTTCTGGACAAGCGTTCCGGAAGAGTCATAAACCGCCAGAACCATGGTGTAGCTGGTGATGACGGAGGTAGGCGTATCACAGGAAAAGACGATGGAGGAAACAAGGTCTCCCTGTTGGGGTCCGCCCAACACCATGGCAAAGGAATCGCCCGCCACTCCGCTTCTGCCACAAAGGATGATGGAGCCGATATTATCATTGTTGATCCAGGTTCCCTCCCCGTTCTGGGGCCAATTGGCCAGACTGTTGTTGTTGCCTCCCGCATAGACGCCAATCCCGCTGTTTTTTACCTTATTCAGCAGTTGCTCTCCTGTTTGCGGCGCCATCGTCGCAGTTTGCGACAGATTGACGGATTCAGGCAGTTCGGCAATGATGGTAGCGGCATTTGCAGCCACCACACTGGTACAACTCATTAATACAGCACAATATCTACTTTTCATAAGTACCACACTGTAATAAATTTATTACGGTATGTCAATTTACAATTACGAAGAAAAGAAGTTGAAATTTCCTCCTTTTCTGAAATCAATCACATCCTGTTGAAACTGAAAAGACAAGCCATTTCCGGGGAAACTCCGTTTCTGTCTTTCTCTGCACAACGTCATTAAAATCCGTTTTTTACGTAAAAACAAACTTTCCAACAAAGAGAAGATGAAATTATTGCCCCTTCATGACTTTCTGCAAGATTTTATAAGAGGTGACCGGCCTTCGTTGCCATAGGTCCGTTTCTTGCAGCGGGGATGGATGTACCGGCTATTTTTTCAGGTGTACCGTTTAACGTTCCTCCGCCATCCCGTCCGCTTCATCCATCACAGATGAAAAACAGCCGTTCCGGACATTTCCACGGAACGGCTGCATGTACAGGAAGGTAAGACAGATTTAACGGATGGCTTCCAGAGCCTGGCTGAGGTCGGCAATAATGTCTTCCACCGCTTCCGTCCCTACGGAGAAGCGGATGAGATCCGGCCTGACTCCTGCTTCCATCAACTGTTCGTCCGTCAACTGCCGGTGCGTGTGGCTGGCGGGATGGAGCACGCAGGTGCGGGAGTCCGCCACATGGGTGACAATGGCGGCCAGTTTCAGGCTGTCCATGAATTTGATGGCCCGTTCACGGCCTCCCTTGATGCCGAATGTCACCACCCCGCAGGACTGGCCGCCGCGGAACTGCTTTTGGGCCAGATCATGGTACTTGTTGGAAGGCAGACCGGGGTAGTTGATCCAGGCCACGTCTTCCTGTTCCTGCAGGAATTCGGCTACTTTCTGCGCGTTCTCACAATGGCGGGGGACACGCAAATGCAGGGTTTCCAATCCCAGGTTGAGCAGAAAGGCGTTTTGCGGAGACTGGATGGAACCCAGGTCGCGCATGAGCTGGACGGTTGCCTTGGTGATGTAAGCGCCCTTGCCGAAGCTTTTACTGTAGGAAAGACCGTGATAGGACGGATCCGGTTCCGTCAACCCGGGGAATTTGTCCCTGTGGGCTTCCCAGTCAAAGTTGCCGCTGTCCACGATGGCGCCGCCCACGGCGGCGGCATGGCCGTCCATGTATTTGGTGGTGGAATGGGTGACAATGTCCGCTCCCCATTCAAAGGGGCGGCAGTTGATGGGCGTGGTGAACGTATTGTCCACGATGAGGGGCACGCCGTGGGCATGGGCGATGTCCGCAAATTTATGGATGTCCAGTACGCAGAGCGTCGGGTTGGAGACGGTTTCCGCAAACAGGGCTTTCGTGTTGGGGCGGATCGCTTTGGCAATTTCTTCCGCCGGGGCGTCCTGGTCCACAAAGGTGACTTCTATGCCCATTTTCCGGAACGTAACGGCGAAGAGATTGTACGTTCCCCCATAAATGGAAGCGGCACTGACGATGTGGTCACCGGCCTCGCAGATGTTGAAGACGGCAAAGAAGGAGGCTGCCTGGCCGGAGGAAGTGAGAATGGCGGCCACGCCGCCTTCCAGGTCAGCTATTTTCCTGGCTACCGCCTCGTTGGTGGGGTTTTGCAGTCGCGTGTAGAAGAAACCAGGTTCCTCCAGGTCAAACAGCTTGGCCATCTGTTCGCTGGTTTCATATTTGAATGTCGTACTCTGGTAAATGGGAAGCACGCGGGGTTCGCCTTTTTTCGGCGTCCAGCCCGCCTGCACGCACAGGGTTTCCGGTCTCAATTCCTGACTCATGATGCAGGGATGCTATGCGATGCTCCCATCCTTGTAAAGCAGGGAAAAACAGGACGGGAATGCGGTGGTTTCAAATGGGCCGGGGAACAAAATATTGCGATTGCTCAGGGACGTCCCGCAGAGTGTTTTTACTGGAGTTTCCCTCCTTCGCCGGACATTGGGTCCGTGCATTTATTGAGAAGAAATTTCTACGGTGAATTGTTCCGCCGGCGCCTTCTCCGCCGGAGTGGAGAGAAGTGTTCCATTCATCAGGGAGGAACACCGGATTTCCGGAAAACAGAGCCGCAAAGCCACTTTTACTTATTATCTAAAGCACTTCCGAAAGCTGTCTTTTTGCCGAAAATTGGGACTGGAACGGATCTGCCCGTTCCGGAGGCTTTACACTACGCAACTGTCAACCGGAGAATTCCCGGGTTTCCATGCCTTCAAGGCCATTTCCTTTTCACAACGGAATATTTTCTTCCATGCAGAACGTTTTCTGCGGTGAAAGATTGTTTTCCGCCCATGGTTTCAGGGGGCAGGAGCATATGCCGCTCCGCCCCTACCGGAACCAATAGGATTATTTGATTTCCGGAAGCGGAGTGGAGATTTCTTCTTCCGTCAGATAACAGCCGGGGTCGGAACCGTACCAGTGCCCGTTGGCAAAGGCGGCTCGCGTGCGGAATCCGCCGCCGCACAGGGCAAAGTGGACGCAACGGCCACAACGGCCTTCTATTTTTTTCTGCCGTTCCAGCGGGTCGTCGGACCCGCGCAATTCGGGCAGCATTTCCGCCGCGGCTCCCGCCTTGGCGTCCCACAAGTCGGAGAACAGGTTGTTTTTCACGTTGCCGAGCGTCACGGACTGCCAGAACTGATCCGGATGCACCATGCCCTGCGTGTCGATGTTGGCAATGCCGCGGCCGGAACTGTTCGCTCCGCCGCCGTTCCATTGAAGCAGTTTCAACGTTTCCTCCGCCAGAGGGGAACCTTCCCGGAGCTGGCGCAGCAGCAGATAAATGCCGTCCGCAGGCTGGGTAACGGTAAGCACTTCCCGGTTTTTGCCTTTCGCCTTCCATTCTTCCACACGGGCAATGAGGGTGTCCATGGCATGGCGGGCTTCCTCCCGGGTAAGCGTTTGCACTTCCACGCCGCGGCCGGTAGGCACCAGATGGTAGAAGCAGACGCGCTGAATGTCGTTGGCGTCAATGAAGTCCAGAATCTGCTCCATGCATTGCACGTTGTTGCGGGTCAGAGTCAGGCGCAGGCCCGTTTTCTGGCCCACGTCGCTGCACAGCTTGAACCCGCGCACCGCCTGGTCAAAGGAGCCTTCCACCCCCCGGAATTGGTCATGAACGGCGCCGATGCCGTCCAGAGAGATGCCTACATACGCCACACCCAGTTCCTTGAACCGCGCGGCGGATTCCGGCGTGATGCGGGTGCCGTTCGTGGAGATGGTGACTTTCATCCCTTTTCCCGTGGCCCGTTCCAGCAGGTCCATGAAACGGGGATGCACCAGGGGCTCGCCGCCGGAGAACAGGAGGGCGTTTACCTTGTAGTCCGCCAGATCGTCAATGACGGTACAGCATTGGTCCCAGTCCAGCTCTCCGTCAAATTTCCGGGCGGACGCGTCCGCATAGCAATGAACGCATTTGAGGTTGCAGGTACGGGTGATGTTCCATACTACAATGGGCTTGCGGACGCGGGAAGAGGCGGGAGCGCAGGATTCCACGGCTCCCCCGGCGGAACGGCCGTGCCCGTGGCCCTGGCCGTATCTCAAATGGTCCGCGGGCTGTTCCGCCCCTGTCCAAAGTCTGGTGATGTTAATCATGGTGTTGTGAAAGCCTGGGTTGATAGGGGCAGAGGTTGTCTTCTGCCATCATGTCTCCGTACACGGCGTATGCCCGGGAGCGGGAGCCGCCGCAAATGGTGCGGTATTCGCAGCGGCCGCATTTGCCCAGCAGCGCGTTGTCGTCCCGGAGCTTGAGAAAGAGAGGGTGCGTGCGGTACACTTCGCCCACATCGTCCGTGCGGACATTGCCCGCCGTGATGGGGAGGAAGCCGGAGGGCTGGATGTCACCGGTGTGGGAGATGAACATGATGCCTTTTCCGTCGCGCGTGGGAATGGCGCGCCGCGCCGGCGTGGCTCCCTGAGCACGTGCCTCCTGAAGGGCCACCCGGCGGTAATGGTGCCCTTCCGTGGTCTTGACGCCGAAGGAGACTTCCCGGCTGACCTCGCTGAGTTTTTTCCAGACGGCTTCCACCTGCTCCGCGGCGGGCATTTCATCCATTGCCGCCCGGCCCGTAGGAACAAGCAGGAAGACGCTCCACATGCCCGGCTGCATTTTTTTCATCAGCTCTACAAAGTCGTCGAACTCACCCAGCGTGCTCCTGGTAATGGTGGTGTTGATCTGGAGGTGCATGCCCGCCTCCTTGGCCATTTCCGCCGCGCGAAGGGTCCGTTCATACGTGTTCGGCACGCCCCGGAAGGCGTCATGCGTGGCTCCATGGGCGCCGTCCAGGCTCAGGGACATGCTTTGCACCCCCGCTTCTTTCAACGCATGAAAATCCGCATGCACCAACCTGGCCGTGGCGGCAGGGCTCAAGGCCACATGCAGCCCCTTGTCCGCCGCCGCGCGGATCAGTTCCAGAATATCAGGCCTCATGATGGGGTCCCCTCCCGTCAGCACGAGCATGGGCGGCCGGAGTTCCGCCAGCCGGTCAATGAGCCGCAAGGCTTCTTCATGGTTCAGTTCCTCAGGATGCGGACGCGGCTGGGCTACGGCCCTGCAATGTTTGCACGCAAGGGCGCAAGCGCGCGTCACCTCCCAGAAAACCAGAAAGGGACGTTCATTGAGATCTGTTTCACTAAAAGTCGGTCGCATTCCTCAGGACTGCCACTTTAGAACAATTATTATCTTTGACCAGCCCAAAAGGAGGCATTTTCCAAAAATGGCTACTTGGCCGCTTCTTCCCGAATTTTCTGAACTTCCCTGGGCAGTTCGGAGAGGGATTTCATGGAATCCTTCAGGTTCTGCGTGGCATTGGGAGAAAGCATGACAGCCGCCATGTGTTTGATGATGGGCTGCATCATTTCCACAAGCTGCTGCTGCGTTCCCATCAGCTTGGCCTGCTGGTTTCTGGTCAGGGGCGGCAGGGCGGCCTGCTTTTTGGCAATGTCCAGCAACGCAGCCCGGTAGTGCTTGACCTGCTCCTCGGCAGCGGCGCTGGTTTCCGCATCTTTCACGTTCGCCAGCGCTTTATCCAGCTTCTTTGCTTCTTCCACGGTTTTTTCCAGCAGGGTTTCATGCGTATTGCCTTCCGCATCCTTCGGGAACGGCTCCGCCTGGGCAGCCTTGTCTTTGGAAGCCTGCGCCAGTTCCGTCTGAACGGACTGCAAATTCATCAAGGCTTTCTGCAAGTCCGGAGTAAGCAGGTTTTCCTTTTTGAGACGGGCAAGGGATTTCACCAGTTCTCCGGAAACTTTCTGTATTTCCACCATCTGTGCCGCAATCTGGGCCTGTTCCTGGGGAGTGGCGCCGGGCAGCTCCAACTGCCGTTTTCCCAGGTCCACCAGCTTTTCATGCACTTTCTTGACGGTTTCCACCGCGGCGGCAGCTCCGGGCTCATCCGTCACCTTGTCCATTGCGGCGGTGATTTCCTGCATGCAGGCCACGCTTTGCTTGGTCAGGGAAGTATGGGTATCCTGGGCAAATGCAGGCGCCGTGATGCAGGCTGCCGCGCCCAGGCCGATGAAAGCAACTGTGTTATTCATGGTATGGAAGCCTTTCCGTTGTGAAAAGGTACTTCTTTCCCTGTCTTCCGTCAACCGTGACGGCCGTCACGTGATGTAAAACGCTACCGGCCCTGTTTTCTTTTCTCCGAAAGTCGTCGCTGTTTCCGGAATAGCGTTTCTCCCGGGCTTGTTTTTCATTCCCTCAAGGGAGAGCGCAACTTTCCTTTCCGGAACAAAAAGGGTTCTCCGCCCGGCAGGGACAAGGCTGCCATAAAAAAGGGCTGCCCGCATGTACAGGCAACCCTTTTGAAATTGATCAACCAGCTTCCCGGCTTAGTCGCGCTGCTGGCGGGAGTAGTTATAGTAGCTCTGGAAGCTGAGTTCCGCAGGGAATTCGCTCAGGCCGCCATTGGGATTGTATTCCTTGAGGCCGCTCATGCCGCAACGGCCCTGATAGGGAGGCCTGTAGGTGCACTTGTAGGTAGGCGCCCAGAAAGTGACAAGTTCATAGATGCCGTAGCCCATGCGTTCAAACATGGTGGCGGTGCCATCCACAATGCCGACAGAGAATCCGGCGTAGTCGCCTTCGCGGCTCGTCCAGTTGATGATCCCCAGCGGGATTTCTTCAACGGAGTAAATGATGTTGGCAAGGGCGCGGCCCAGCTTGCGGGTGGGAGTGTATTCGGAAGCGGGCGGAGCCTGGATGTCCGCACTGGCAACCCCAAGGGCTCCGGCGGCGAAAAGAGCGGAGATGATGGCACGTTTCATACTGATTGTTTATATAGTATAATTTGTCGAGGAAAAGCAACTCAAAAAAACAAAAAAACATCCGTCCCCTGTACCTGGCTCCCCTGGAAAGGGAAAAGCCGGGGGCGGCAGCCCGTTTCTCCCCGTTTCCGGCACAGGTTCACGGCAAGGCATGCCGCAAAAGGAAGAGAAAGGCTTCCGGCCACAATTAAAGATGATTTTTGAAAAAGGAGGCCAGAACGGAGGGGGTTTCATCCACATATTCCGGCACATCATATAACGACATGTGGTCGGCGCCTTCCACGACATGGTAATTTTTGTCCCCGCTTGCCGCGCGGGCATACAGGTCATCGCTCATCCATTTGCTCCCGGCTGCGCTGCCCGCCACAATCTGCAGGGGCTGCGTCAGAAATACGTCCGCCATGTTGAACGCATCGTAGGTAACGAGCTGGGTCAGACTTCTTGACGCGGCAATGCTTGGAGCCGTGGAGCACGCGCAGCGGGGAGTCCGGTAATATTCCCATGCCTCGCGCAGTTCTTCGCTGAAGGCGTCTTCCTCCTTCAGCGGAGCAAGGGGGAATATCACCTGGGCGGAACCGTTCGCCTCCGTCGTTCTGGCCTGGGAGCCGGCCTCCAGCAACGGAAAGGCGTCCCTTGAACTGCCTTTCCCTTCCCAGCCATTCCGTAGCATGGCGCCTATATTGACGGCGCTTACCGTTTCCAGCGCCTTGATGCGGCGGTCATTGATTGCGCATTGGCCGCATAGCCGCCTCCGGCGCAAATGCCCATGGCTCCTATCCTGCCGTTGTCCACATAGGGAAGCATAGTCAAATAATCAATCACCGCGCTGATGTCTTCGGTCCTGACGCAAGGATTTTCCAGATGCCGCGGTTCACCCGTGCTTTCACCCTGGTAGGAGGCATCAGAGGCAATGGTGACAAAAACCCTGTTCCGCCAATTTCCGGGCGTACAGTCCTGCCGTCTGTTCCTTGACGCCGCCGCCGGGATGGGCGACGATGACGGCGGGATCTTGCAGGGAGGCATCAAACCCGTCGGGAAAATTGATGAAGGCCGCCATCGTGACACCCTGGCCGTTCCGGTTCGCGAACGAAATTTTTTGCTGCTCCATAGCAAGCCTGTGCCGGCTCACCCCCACCACAGCCCCGATCAATGATCGTCTGCATCCATTTCCGGTCTGGGGTCCCGCGTCATCAGTTCCGTAAGGACCTCCATCGGCGCCTTGGATTCATAAAGCACAGCATAAACCGCATCTATCAGGGGCGTGCGCACTTTCAGCTTCCGGGCGATTTCATATACGGAGAGCGTGTTGGGCACCCCTTCCGCCACCATGCCCAGGGTATCCAGGATTTCCTGGAGGCTTTTTCCTTCCGCCAGCCTGCGCCCCACCGTCTGGTTGCGGGAATGGCGCGAATAGCAGGTGACAATGAGATCACCCACGCCTGAAAGACCCATGAAAGTTTCCCTTCGGCCACCGCTGGCTACGCCGATGCGCGTCATTTCAGCCAGACCGCGGGTCAGCAGGGCGGCCTGGGCGTTATCCCCCAGGTTCAGCCCCTCGCACAATCCGGCGCCAATGGCAAAAACGTTTTTGATGGTTCCTCCGAGCTGCATTCCGATGATATCCGTAGCGGAATAAACCCGGAAGGTCTTGGAGGCAAATATTTGCTGCACCCAGTCCGCATATTGCGGATCCTCAAAACCAATCAAGGACGCGGAGGGAAGGCCCAGACAAATGTCCTCCGCATGGTTGGGACCGGAAAGCACGCCGATGGGGTTTGAAGGGAGATATTCCTGGAGAATTTCCGTCATCCTTTTATGGGTGCCCTGTTCAATGCCCTTGGTGCAGGAGACAATGACGGCATCCGGCCGCACGGGCAGATCACGCAGCTGCTGCGCTACGGAACGCATGGCTACGGAAGGCACCACCACCACGATCAGTTCCGCATCTTTCACCAGGTTCAGATCACAAGTGGGATGAATGTTGGGAGCCAGGGGAGCGGCGGTTTCAGATAGAACAGGGTTGCGCCTCGTTTCCGCCAGTTCCCTGGCCTGGGCCTCCACGGGAGTCCACAGCACAACCTCGCATTCTCTGGTTGCCAGCACCATGGACAAAGCCGTGCCCCAGGAACCGGCGCCGATCACCGCTATTTTATGTAACCGATTTATCATCTTACTTGGACTTTTTGGAGTAGAAGGAGTGTTCCGTTCCGTTGAACAGTCTTGCCATGTTGGAACGGTGTTTGAAAATGACCAGCAGGCCGATCAACGTAAAGAAGGCAATATAGAGAACCTGGGACGAGATGCTTCCTCCCTCGGCGAGCGGATACATCCACCATCCCGCCACGATCATCGCAACCGCCGCCAGAATGCTGGCCAGGGAGACGATGCCGGATATTCCTACGAGCACCAGCCATGTAGCCAAAGCCGTACAGGCCACTGCCGGATTGAGGGCAAAGAGAACGCCCGCCGTTGTCGCCACGCCCTTTCCCCCCTTGAATCCGAGAAAACAGGTGTACGTATGGCCCAGCACCACGGCAAAACATACCAGGACCACCGCCGTGTTGAAGTCCCATCCGGCACTGTCCCCGGTCAGAAACGGCAGCCAGTGCAATGCGCCGAATACGGGAATGAACCCTTTCAGAAAGTCCAGGGCAAATACCGGTGCGCCCCACCGCCAGCCCAACACGCGCCATGCGTTGGTAGCGCCAATGTTGCAAGACCCTTCCTTTCTGAGATCAAGCCCCCTGCACCTGCCGGCAAGGTAGCCGAACGGAACCGCTCCCACCAGATAGGAGGCCGCAATGTAGAGAACTATCCAGGCAGTCATTTCGTGTGGAAAGCATTCTACCCCTGCACCGGGGAAATGACAATTGAGAATTTCCCGGCCCCGGACGCCGGAACGGCCTTCCCTACCTGGCGGGGCCTCCGAGACCCACTTTCAGGTCAAGAGGCACCTGTACTTCCCTGCCCGTCTTTTTGAAGAGCACCACTTTAAGTTCCGCATCCGTAGAAGGGATGACATATTCGTATTCAACCGTATAGTTCTCATTTGCCATGTGGACTTGTTTCGGATTGCCCTCCGCTTCAAGCGCGGCCCCATCCATTTTCTGAAAGAGAATTCTATCTACCGGAACGTCCCTGTTTTTCCGGGATAATTTCAAGTTCAACGTGACGGAACCGTCCTTGACAACAGCGTTTTCCACCGTGAGCGCCACATGGCCCGCGGAAGCAGTTGCCCCCTTTTTCATTTCAAGCGCGACAGGCTCCATTTGTTCCTCTCCGTCCAGCACTTGCACGGGCAAGGTTCCCTTGACATGAATCCATTGCGCTTCCGGGGCAGGCGCTTCCCGGGCAGCCACGGCGCATCCGTATTGCGGCGGCAGGACAACCCCCATGGAATAAACGGGGATCATCATTACCTTGCCCAAGTCCTTTCCTGTGGAATCCGTACAAACAAGGCGTCCGTCCTCCCTGCCGGCGGCCAGCTGTACCTTTTCCCCGGAGGGAGTCAGGATCAACCCTACTTCCACACCGGGAAAAGGCTCGCTTACAAAAATAAAGCCGGGGGAGTTTTGCATATCAAACCGTACAACGACGCCGGAAGGAGCCACTCCAATGGAAACAGGGGCAGCAACGGCAACGGAGGAAGCCAGCAATAAAGAGCAAAGGATAGTTCTCACAGGATTGTATCATTAGTCCGTTTTTTCGTGATTTCAACCCGAATTCTCATATTCCCGGTTTCCGGAGCGCGAACCGTGCCGTTTCCGCACAGTCCGCAGCATTTTTCTTCACCAGAGGGATTCCCTTGCCGATTTTCCCGAGCTTTGCTAGTCTTCACACAAATTCCGTCCTCATGAAAACCCTGATGAAATCCTTTTTCCCGCTGGCATTCGCCTGCGCCGCCCTGGCCGGCCTGTTCTGCTCATGCACGGAACATCTGCTTGCCAAAATACCGAAGACAGAGTTTGCCCCCGAGACCCTGCAACCGTGGAACGCCCCCTTTGAAGGACTTTGGGTGAACCCGAAAGTCCAGGGAAAAGAGAAGCATTACAAGCGGCTTTACATCGCTCCAACGACCATCGACTACCTGACGCCGGGAGCGGACCGGCACTGGCATCCGGAAGAGTTCAAGGCCCAGGCCATGAAACTGGCGGGAGAGTTTGACCGAAAACTCCGGGAAGATCTGGCCGCACAGCCGGGACTTCCCATCGCCCTGGCGGACAGCCGTCAAAAAGCTGACCTGGTACTGGAGACAGCCTTTGTCAGCATCAACCGCACCCTGGTGGGCGTCAATCTCCTGTCCCTGGGATCCTCCTTTTTCATTCCGGGGGTTTCCTACGGCCTGGGGTTGATCTCCAAAGGGGACATGGCGATGTCGGGCCGTGTGACGGATGCACGCACCGGGGAGCGCCTGGCCGTGTTTGGCGACTACCGTTCGGACGAACCGACCGTTTTCGGAAGCGCCAGGGATTACACGATGTACGGCAACCACCGGAAGACGATCGACATGTGGAGCGCCAAACTGGCGGAGTTGATTGCCAAGGGACGCAACGGGAAGGTGGCGCCCGCCCTGTGGTTCACGCTGAATCCGTTTTAACGGCTGTAGAGGAAGGTTTTCAAGACTTCCTAACCACGGCGGCCCAGACGGAAGCATTGTCCTGCTGGGGTTCCAGCATGTCCTTTACCTGCTCCATGACGGTTTCCACCAGATGCCGGCTGGAACGCTCCCGCGCCGCCTTAAGGGCCAAGAATGAAGGCTCCCTCAACAGTTCGGACCAGACCTGCAAGCCGTCCGAACAGGCCAGAACGGCATCCCCGGGATGGAGCAGCAGGGGCATCACGCTGATGTCTACCAGCTCCACGGGGCCGCCCATCACGGCGGAGCGGAGCACGCAACGCTGCCGCAGGGCCCGCTGGAGGGACATTTCCCCCTTCCGGTAAAGGCAGTCCGCAATCGGTCTCATGGAATGGTCTTCATTGAGGCGGTCCATGCAGGACCCGTCCGTGCCGCTCCACAAGTAAAGGGGGGAATCCCCCACACTGATCCACCACAGGCAGCGGTCCCGGATGAATGCGGCCAGTAGGGTGGTTCCGGATTCTTCAGGTTCCTTTTGGGTAGCGGCCAGCGCCTCATTGCCCGCGTGCAGCGCTTCCGCCAGGCGGGCGGGGATTTCCTGCTGGCCGCTTTCCGCAAACGCGGAGGCAAATGCATCCGCCACCACGCAGGAGGCGCAGGCGCCGCGGAGATGGCCGCCCATGCCGTCGCACACGATTCCCAGCATTCCGCCGTCAACGGAAAGGCTTTTGACCACGTCTTCCTGCTCGCGGCGTTTGCCGATCCATTGAGCGGAAGCGCAGTCCAGGGTATCGGGAGTGCGTCGGGCCATGCGGCATGCGGTAAAATTAACTGTCCTTCCGCTTCAACTGGGGGAAGAGCAGGACGTCGCGAATGGAAGACGCGCCTGTCAGCATCATGATGACCCGGTCAATGCCGATGCCGATGCCGCCCGCCGAGGGCATGCCGTATTCCAGCGTTTCAATGAAGTCGTAGTCCACGCGCTGGGTTTCCCCGGCGGCCTGGTGTTCCAGGCGTTCCTTCTGGACGTCCGGGTCATTGAGTTCGGAATAGCCGGGGGAGATTTCCTGGCCGTTGATCACCAGCTCGTACACATCCACCACGTCCGGGTTTTCCCTGTTGAGCTTGGCCAGGGGCACCAGGTCCTTGGCAACGTGGGTGACGAAGCAGGGGTTCATCGTTTTTTCCTCCACCAGTTTTTCATATACCTGCTGGGAAACGTCCACGTCCTTCATGTCCGGGCTGATTTCCACACCCAGTTCCGCACAGCGGGCGCGGCGTTCTTCCGGCGTGATGTCAAACCAGTCCCGGCCGGCCACGCCGCGGATCAGGTCCTGGTAGTCGGCACGCTTCCACGGGCGCGTGAGGTCAATGGTATAAAGCACGTTGCCTTCCGCATCCTTGTGGTCGATCTGGAGGCCGCCGCAGAACGTTTCCGCCAGATGGCAGATGAGTTCTTCCACCATGTCCGCCATGGTTTCAAAGTCTCCGCAGGCGCAGTAGGCTTCCAGCATCGTGAATTCCGGATTGTGGCGGCGGTCGATGCCCTCGTTACGGAAACTGCGGTTGAGTTCAAAAATCTTGGTGAATCCGCCCACCATCAGGCGCTTGAGGAAGAGTTCCGGGGCAATGCGCAGCGTGAGCGGCATGTCCAGCGCGTTATGGTACGTTTCAAACGGCTTGGCGGCGGCGCCCCCCGCCACGTCCTGGAGCATGGGGGTTTCCACTTCCAGATAGCCGCGGTCCTGAAGGAAACGGCGGATTTCCGCGATCATCAGGGAGCGGGTGACAAACAGGGAGGCGCTTTCCTCATTGGAAATGAGGTCCAGATGGCGCTTGCGGTAGGTAACTTCCTTGTCCGCCAGGCCGTGCCATTTGTCCGGCAGGGGGCGGAGGCTCTTGGAAAGGATGACCAGGCCGGAGACCTTGACGGTAGGCTCCCCGGTACGCGTCAGGAACGTGGTTCCCGTAATGCCGACCCAGTCCCCGCGGTCCAGCAGCTTCCACAGGTTCCAGGTGGTTTCGTCCACTTCATTCCGGTGCAGGAAGCCCTGGATTTTGCCGCGCACGTCCCCAATGACGAAGAACTGGGATTTGCCCATGTCCCGAATGGCCAGCAGGCGCCCGGCCACGGCCACCTGCCTGTCTTCCTGGAAGTCGGCCTTCAACTCGGCGGGCGTGGTGGTCGCGTCAAATCTTGCACCGTAGGGGTCGATTCCCAGCTCGCGGATTTTGGCGAGCTTGTCGCGGCGCACGGCAATGAGTTCGGATTCCGTCGTATTGGGATGTGCCTGCTGTTGTTCGGACATAGTGCGGGGATTTTAAAGGCTTGACTCCGTTTTGGCTAGCGGATTGTCAGGCAGAATCCATTTTTGGCGGCCCGCCCTGCATGAAATGCCGTTTACCCCAGGCATCCCACGGGGAGGATTCCATTCTCCGCGACCGGCCTGCGGCGAAGAGAAGAGCCGCTTTTTCCACAGCCGAGGAAGTTCAGGCAAATATTCTGAAATTGCATTTTTAACGTCCTGCCTTCTTTTTAAAAAGACAAGCTTTCTCTAAGAAAACCAATATCATACGCCGCAAGCGGCATTTTTTTCTCTGGTTCGTATCTGGTCTTATTATAAAAAATGAACGGCAGGGGGTCACATACGCATAATTGCTTTTACCTTTGCAGCCGGACATGTTATAACCAGCCCCGTTAAGACGCACCTTATTTATCAATTATACTATCCGTGCAGACTTATGAGTGATCAAAAAACCGTAACTTACAGCACGATTGACGCTAACGAAGCCGTAGCCTCTGTAGCCTATCGTTTTTCTGAAGTCATTGCCATTTACCCCATTACCCCGTCTTCTCCGATGGGTGAATCCGCCGAAAGCTGGGCGGCCGTCAACCGGAAGAACCTGTGGGGGACCGTTCCCTCCGTCGTGGAAATGCAAAGTGAAGGCGGCGCCGCAGGCACCGTTCACGGCGCCCTCCAGACCGGTTCCCTGGCGACGACCTTCACGGCATCCCAGGGCCTCCTGCTGATGATTCCGAACATGTTCAAGATTGCCGGGGAACTGACTCCGGCCGTGTTCCATGTGGCGGCCCGGTCCCTGGCCTACCAGGCCCTTTCCATTTTTGGCGACCACAGCGACGTGATGAGCGCCCGCTCCTGCGGCTGGGCCATGCTTTGCGGTTCCTCCACGCAGGAAGCCGCGGACTTTGCCGCCATTTCCCATGCCGCCACGCTGGAATCCCGCATTCCCTTCATGAACTTCTTCGACGGGTTCCGCACGTCCCATGAAATCGGCAAGATCGCCGATATTTCCGACGATACGCTGAACGCCATGGTGAAGACGGAATGGCTGGATTCCTTCCGCGAACGCGCCCTGACGCCGGACGCCCCGGTACTGCGCGGTACCGCCCAGAATCCGGACGTTTATTTCCAGGGCCGTGAAACGGTCAACACGTTCTATGCCGCCACCCCCGCCATTGTGCAGAAGGCCATGGACAAATTCGCGTCCCTGACGGGCCGCTCCTACCACCTGGTGGACTACACCGGCGCGCCGGACGCTGAAAACGTCATCATCCTGATGGGTTCCGGCGCCGAAGCCGTGGAAGAAACGGTGGAAGCCATGATCGCCCGTGAAAACGCCAAGGTAGGCGTGCTGAAAGTGCGCCTGTTCCGCCCCTTCCCCGCCGCGGAGCTCATCAAGGCCCTTCCCGCCACGGTCAAAAAGATCGCCGTGCTGGACCGCACGAAGGAACCCGGCGCCCAGGGCGAACCGCTCCACCAGGACGTTATCCAGGCCCTCTTTGACGCCCAGGCCAGCGGAGACCTTGCCTTTACCAACGGCATGCCCACGGTGGTCGGCGGACGCTACGGCCTGTCCTCCAAGGAATTCACCCCTGCCATGGTCAAGGGAGTTTATGACAACCTGGCCCAGGACAAGCCCAAGAACCACTTCACGATCGGCATCAACGACGACGTGCTGGGCACCAGCCTTCCCTACGACGAAGACTACTCCACGGAAGCGGACGACGTGACGCGCGCCATGTTCTTCGGTCTCGGTTCCGACGGTACCGTGGGCGCCAACAAGGACGCTATCAAGATCATCGGCCAGCACACGGACCTGTATGTTCAGGGCTACTTTGTATACGACTCCAAGAAGTCCGGTTCCTCCACCATCTCCCACCTGCGCTTCGGCCCGCGCCCGATCAAGTCCACGTACCTGATCACCAAGGCGAATTTCCTGGCCCTGCACCAGCCCTCCCTGCTGAACCTGTTCGATTTCCTGAAGAACGCCGCCAACGACGCCACCTTCCTGATGAACAGCCCGCATCCGGCGGACAAGGTGTGGGACACGCTGCCCGCCCGCATGCAGCAGCAGATCCTGGACAAGAATATCAAGCTTTACACGATCGACGCATTCTCCGTGGCCCGCAAGACGGGCATGGGCGGCCGCATCAACATGATCATGCAGACCTGCTTCTTCAAGCTGGCCGGCGTGATTCCCGCAGATGAGGCCATCGGCTACATCAAGAAGGCCATTGCCAAGACCTACGCCAAGAAGGGGCAGGAAGTGGTGGACAAGAATATCGCCGCCGTGGACGCCACGCTGGACAACCTGCACCAGGTGGACACCACCGGCAAGACCGTCAACGGCCACGTCATCCCGGCGGTCATGTCCGCAAACGCTCCGGAATACGTCCAGGACGTACTGGGCAAAATGATGTGCGGTGAAGGGGACAGCATCCCCGTCAGCCAGATGCCCGTGGACGGCACCTTCCCGAACGGCACCTCCCAGTACGAAAAACGCAACCTCGCCCTGGACCTGCCAGAATGGGACCCCACCCTCTGCATCCAGTGCGGCAAGTGCACGGCCGTCTGCCCGCACGCCGCCATCCGCAGCAAGTTCTTCTCCCCGGACGCCCTGTCCGGCGCTCCTGAAGGCTTTGAATGCCTGGATGCCAAGCATCCGGACTGGAAGGGCGAAAAATTCGTCATCCAGGTCTCCCCGGACGACTGCACGGGCTGCACGCTCTGCTCCGATGTCTGCCCGGCCAAGAGCAAGACGGACCCGACCCACAAGGCCCTGACGATGGTTCCCAACGAGAAGATCCACGACAAGGAGGAAGCCAACTGGGACTTCTTCATGAGCCTGCCGGACGTGGACCGCACCAAGGTGAAGACGGACAACATCCGCTCCATGCAGGTGCTGCGCCCGCTGTTCGAATTCTCCGGCGCCTGCGCCGGCTGCGGCGAAACCCCGTACGTGAAGATGCTTTCCCAGCTCTTCGGCAACCGCCTGGTGGTCGCCAACGCCACGGGCTGCTCCTCCATTTACGGCGGCAACCTGCCCACCACCCCGTGGTCCCACGACGCCGAAGGACGCGGCCCCGCCTGGTCCAATTCCCTGTTTGAAGACAACGCCGAATTCGGCCTTGGCTTCCGCGTCTCCCTGGACAAGCAGATGGAACACGCCATCGAGCTCCTTCATGACGCCGCCGGCATCGTCGGCCAGGAACTGGTGGACAAGATCCTTGCCAATCCGCAGAAGGACGAAGCCGACATCGCCGAACAGCGTGAAAACATCGCGGAACTGAAGCAGAGAATCACCGGCAAGCCGGAATGCGCGCGCCTCCTTACCCTGGCGGACAAACTGGTCCGCAAGAGCGTCTGGATTCTCGGCGGCGACGGCTGGGCCTACGACATCGGTTACGGCGGCCTGGACCACATCCTGTCCACCGGCAAGAATGTGAAAGTGCTGGTCATGGACACGGAAGTATATTCCAACACCGGCGGCCAGTGCTCCAAATCCACCCCGCGCGCAGCCGTGGCCAAATTCGCCACAACCGGCAAGCACAGCGTGAAGAAGGACCTGGGCCTGATGGCCATGACCTACGGCAACGTGTACGTGGCCTCCGTCGCCCTCGGCGCGAAGGACGAACATACGCTGAAAGCCTTCGTGGAAGCGGAAGCCTACGACGGTCCCGCCCTGATCATCGCCTACTCACACTGCATTTCCCACGGCATCAACATGGCCAAGGGCCTGCAGCAGCAGAAGGCCTGGGTGGACACGGGCCGCATCCTCCTGTACCGCTACAATCCGGACCTGGCCCTCCAGGGCAAGAATCCGCTGATCGTGGAAGGCAAGGGACCGAAGGGCGACCTCCGCGACGTCCTGCTCAGCGAAAACCGCTTCAAGCTTCTGGCCAAGACCAACAAGGAAGAATTCGAAAACCTCCTTGAACAGGCCCAGAAGGACGTCTGGCGCCGCTGGAACCTGTACCAGAACATGGCCGCGATGCCCGTTGAAAAACCCGCGGACGCGGAATAAGGGTCATCGCTTCTGAATTTCAACGCCCCTGCGCGGTTCTTCCGCCAGGGGCGTTTTTTATTGATTTACGGCTTGTCCGGGCATGATGCTTTCATGATCCCGCCCTTCCCTTGTTTGCCAGGCGCCGCATAAAGCATGCCCGAGTTTAAAACCGCCATGAATCCCGGCCAATTTTTCCTCCCAACGGCTGACAGCCAAAAGGAACGCCGCTCCGGGACAATCCGAAACGGCATTCTTTCCGTGATTTGCCTGGCGGGAGCACCGCGCCGCAGTCTGCTATTGCCACTTCACAGGTTCATCAAGAATGTCGCCGTCCAGCGCATCCTCGCTCGTAAACGTATTTCCGCGATACTGCACACAGAGCATCACGAGCGGCTCCGAACCATTATTGCGCACGGAACGCTTCCCCGGCGGCGCTACGCGGACAACGCTACCTTCAGCTACGGGAAAAACTGTACCGTCCACCTGGAATTCTCCCCTGCCGCTGAGGAAAAAGTAGAGTTCCTCATGATTCTTGTGCGTGTGCAGGAATCCCGTTTCCGTGCCCGGCTGAAAAAGCTGGAAGGAAAAATCCCCCCCGCCTGTATGCAGGGCAGCTCCTCCGAATACCTTGCCCGGAATTTTCACTTCCGGAGAAAGTTCCAGAACATAATCGCCCAATTCATTAAATTTGCCGACACTTGACGCGCTGAAATTTTCACCGCCGGCTATTTTTTCCATTCGTTTCATTTTATTCCCGTGTTTGTGATTTATTCCCTATCATGCTTGCCTGTCCGGCAAACCTTCCCTACAGTAGGCCTGAATATCCCATCTGTAAAGTAGGCAGAAAATTGTGCTTTAGTTACCAAAAGGAAACCATCATTTGAAACCAATGACTTGCAAAATGACTCCATGTCCCGTCGAGACGACTCTCCAACTGATTTCCTCCCGATGGAAAGTCCTGATTATCCGGGATTTGCTGGAAGGAACAAAACGATTCGGAGAACTCCGGAAATCCATCGGTCCCGTAACACAGAAAGTCCTGACAGCCAATCTGCGGGCCATGGAAGAAGATGGCCTGCTCACCCGCAAGGTTTATGCCGAAGTCCCCCCGCGCGTGGAATATACACTTACGGAACTGGGCTACAGCCTGCATCCCATTCTGGCTTCCATGTCCCGCTGGGGAAAGGCCTATCAGCAAATGGACATCCACCAAGCCCGCTAGACAAAGAATATTCCTGTTTTTACGGCTCTTCCCGGTCCACAGCTCCTTCCGGCTTCATTGAACTTCTTTCAAATACAGTTTCAGCCGGAGATGGAAATAAGGGACAGGCTTTTACTTCTCGGAGATTTTTTACGTGAAGAAGCGCATCCATGGCCCGCACGGCTTCTTTCTGGTTCCATTGCCGGGATTGTTCAATGGCAGGACCGGAAACTTTCCTCCATTCTTTTTCCGCCTCTTTTAAAGAAACTTCCCTAAAGCATTTCCAATGGGGAATATCCTGCGTAAGAAGCTCAAATAGGGAAACAACCCAAACTGTTTCAGAAGGCTTGTTTTCTTTCAATTTTTCCTGTTCAGGTGATGCAGGCGATTTTGCCTTTTCTTTTACTATTGTTTCAAACGGATCTTCACCTTCGGCTATCTGGGAAAGAGGGACCCGGCGTCTGCCTGGGGAAAGGGAGCATGTTTCCTTAATGACGCCCGTAGTTACATAAACGCTTTCCGTCTGCTCCACACCGCTTTTCCAGTGGGTTCCATCTTTGGGATCAGTCTCTTCACAGCCACTCCATTCCAATACCCTGCCATACTGTTCCGTTAGTTCCCATTGCTTCCATCCATAGGTAAAGCGAAACCTGTTAACATGCCTGTCAGGACAAAAATAATAGGCTTCTTCACCGCGGAAAACATTGCCGATTTTCTTCCCGCGCAGGCAGAAGGAAGGAATTGTATAAAGGCAGGTACCATCTGCATTGCAGATGACCCTCACATGTTCATCCTGCCGTGGAAGGGTTCGGGCTACTTCGGGGCTTTGATACAAGAAGATTCTTTCTTTCCGCTCATCCCCCACAAGATCGATTTCCTGCATAAAAACAAGGCCTCCGTGAGGGCCTTCCGAATTCTTTAATGCAGAATTCCAGCCCGTCCAGGATTCAATAAGGTCGCCCTGTCTAGAAACTTGTTTCCGTATGTTCCACTGAAGAAAAGAGGGAAGCTCTGAAAAAGAAAGAGAAAAAACAGGGATTTCTGCCGCCTCTAACAAGGCGGCCGAAGAACATAAAAAGCATACCCCTGTGAGCAAGACGTTCATGCTAAATTGTTCTATTCCGGTCAGAATCCTGTCCTCGTCATCAAAACCGTGATTATTATATCTGGAAATGGGCCATTGTCGAGAAGCGTTCAATCACGATCAATAGTGACCGGGTTTCCCGGGATCATCAGGAAAACAGGGAGAGTATTTGCAGAATTGCCCTCTTTCCATCGGTGATAGAACAATAAAAAGCCTGTCCGTTGTTTCCGGCAGCCGGAAAGACAGAGACAAGCGTTTTATCAGATAAAGATGGAGAAATGCGGAATCTATGAAATCACCTAGTGGCTTCTGCCGTCTTCCGGATGATTTCACGGGCTTTGCGCACGTCGTCCTCATGGGAATCGCCGCGGCTTTTTTCCACGGTGAAGAGTTTGGAAAGCTCCTCATCCATGCGGGCCACGGCGGCTTTCGCCTTCGGATTTTTTGCGGCGCGGGAGCGCAGGATATTGACCTTTTCAAATTCTTCCAACCCATCGCGGAGTTTTTCAAACCGCAGGGAACTGAGATTGCCGGGATAAACCAGGTAGCAGTCCCCCGCGGGCCAGTTGCCGAAGTCCGTCTTCTCAAACGGATTGCGGTTCCAGGAATTGTAGGCCCACCTCAGAAAACCGTCCAGATGGTTGGCGGCGGCAAAGAGGGGCAGCCATTCCGCCTCCGCGAGGGGAGAGACAGTGAAGGTATTGGGCTTTTTGGGATACACGCAAACGTAAAAGGTCGTCTTTTTCCCTTCCTTCTTGCGCTGCGCCAGCAGATCGCCCGTGACTGTGCCCGCATGGTCGATCACGGGAGAGACGTCATACACGTCGCGGGTCATGGCGGTAGGGCGGTTGACGGCGGAGACGATCTTGAATTCCGGAGCATACTTGTCCAGCACGTTCTTGGCCGCCTTCACCATGGCGTCCGGCCGTTCATCCAGCCCGATGCAGGTTTTGTCCAGCCAGCCTTTGCTTTTGACGTGCTTGCGGAAATCCGTGAGGAAAGGTCCCCAGATGGCTTCGTAGGAAGGATCGTTCGGTTTGAGGTCCAGGAACTTGTATTTTCCGGTAGCTTCATCCAGATAACGGATTTTCATGTTCCACGGAATCATGGTATAGCAGGATATCTGCCCCTTGATGCCCACCTCGTTGATCATGAAGGAAACCCATTTGTCAAAGTTGGCATAGTTCCAGCGCATGGTTCCGTTCCTGCCCTTGATCCATTCGATCATGGGGGGGAACCAGTCGTAAGTCTGGGCGTTCCAGGCTTCATCAATGAGGGAACAGGTAATGGCCTTCTGCCCGGCGTCCGCCAGCCTTTTCATCACCGGCTTCATCAGCGCGAAATGTTCCGGGGACCACGGCTCCACATCATGCCAGCGGGCCACAGCCTGCGGATGCTGCCAAAGGTCCAGATGAACCTGCCAGTTGGAGGGAGCAGGCAGAAATTCCGGAGCCACTTCCAGAGTTACGGGAACGCTCACTGGAGAGCCGCTTTCAGCGGAAACCACTACTTTTCCCTTGTACACGCCGGGTTTGGCGGACGGGGGGATATTGACTTCCACCCAGACGGGCCGGACGCCTCCCGCCTGCAGGTCACAGCCGTTTTCACTGCCGATAATATCAGAAATGATCCTGTTGCCGCCCTTGGTATAGCGTATCATGGTGGTCCGGACGGGAATAACCTGCCCGGCAGCGTTTTTTACTCCGGCGCAGGAGGCGGACAACTGGGGCTGCACCTGGGAAGACCAAACGGCAATTTGGCCGGCGGCACGTTCGCCCCTCCATCCGGACAGGCGCACGGCATCCTGAAGCATTTCCTGCCTGGGAGCGCCGCTCCATGGAATACGGTCATAGTCCTTCACCGCTGCGGCCTGCAGATTCAGAGCGGCATCAGGACCGTAACCCTTGATTTCCACCAAATGCCCTCCCTTGTCATTGCCGGCGCTGTTGCCCAAGAAGGTGATTTTGACGTACCGGACCGTCTGGGGATTGAATTTGAAGGGTACGCCCTCCGAAGTGGCTGCAATGCTGTTGGATGACTGGTCCGCCAGCATCTTCCAGTTCTTGCCATCCTCCGAACCTTCTATCTTGTACTTGTAAATGCGACCCCCCTCCCAATACGGCCAGACATGCAGGGCGGAAAGCGTGCGGGGCTTCCCCATGTCTACCTGAAGCCAGACGGGAACACCTTCACAGCCCCAGTATTTGCCGGCGTTGTTCGCCTGCCCGTCCACGGCCAGTTCCGGACGGTCATTGCCGTAATGTCCGGAAGCGGTGACTTTGGCTCCGGCAAACAAATTGCCCGCATCACCCGCCGCTCCGGCGGAAACCAGGGCGGGTTCGTACAGGGGGTGCCTGTCCGGCGACTGGGCTTGAACAACAGATGCTAACGCAATAACTGAGCACAGAGGAAAAAAAAGGTGGCGCATGCGTACATTACGTACCGGAATTCCATTTTCTCTCAAGAAAAAAGAACATCCGCACTACTCCGCCAAGGGTCGCACCGGAATCCCCCTGGAGGCAAAGTAGGTTTTGGCTTCCGGTACCGTATACTCGCCGAAGTGGAAGATGGAGGCCGCCAGTACGGCGTCCGCCTTTCCCTCCATGAGCACTTCCACCATGTGGTCCAGATTGCCCGCTCCGCCGCTGGCGATCACGGGAATGCGCACCGCCTCGCTGACGGCGCGGGTCAGTTCAATGTCATACCCGGTTTTGGCGCCGTCCGCATCCATGCTGGTGAGCAGTATTTCCCCGGCGCCGCGGCGTTCCGCCTCCATGGCCCATTCCACCGCATCCAGTCCCACGAATTTCCGGCCGCCGTGGGTAGAAACGCCCCACTTGCCGGGTGCCTGCCTTTTGGCGTCAATCGCGACGACGATGCACTGGCTGCCGAATGCCGCCGCCCCTTCGTTAATCAAAGCCGGACGGTTGATGGCCGCCGTATTCAGGGAAACCTTGTCCGCCCCGGCCAAGAGCATTTCCCGCATGTCCTCCACGGAACGGATACCGCCGCCTACCGTCAGCGGCATGAAACAGCATGCAGCCGTGCGGCGCACGACGTCCACCATGGTAGCGCGGCCGTCGGAAGAAGCAGTGATGTCCAGAAAAACGAGCTCGTCCGCCTGCTGGGCGTCGTACGCCCTGGCGCATTCCACCGGGTCCCCGGCATCCCTCAAATTGACGAAATTGGTTCCCTTGACGACCCTGCCGTCCGTCACGTCCAGACACGGAATGATTCTTTTAGCCAGCACGGTCTTATCAAGCCATTCCCGCCAGCAAAGGAAAAGCCTAAAGTGCGGCTTGATTCAGGATGTTTTCAAAAAGGAGTGTGCCGTTTTTTCTACCCAAGATCTTTTTCTTCCCTTCCGACGAATTCCTTCATTTCTGTAAAATGTACATTGTATTTCAACAAATAATATTATGTATTAACGCATTTTCCATTAAATTATCTCCCTTCATGAAACAAGTACTTCCGGATTATAAATCCGCAAACAATAAGAAAAATTAACAATCAATATATTATATATTTTAATCTATTGAAAATAAGATCATTGAATTGCACCTGGTATTTTTTAATTTCTCCTCTTTCCAAACTTTCTCGGACTTGTATCAAGTCTAATTCATACTCGGAAGAAACCGGATTTATAATCCGATAGAGGAAGAGGAGCGTTATTTGCAAATGTTTTTAACTCGAACTAGCATTATGCCAATGAAGAAAACACTCTCTATGCTGATCATCAGCGCCGCCACAATTTCCGCCGCACAAGCGGCCGTTACTCTTGTTTCCGGATTTTCCCATTTCGGACAGGGAGAAACCGCAGTTTCCGACCTGGGTTCCAAATCTATCTCCCTGTCACTTGCCAATGCCATCCGAAACGACGACGGGACTTTCACCACCGACCCTGCGAATAATACGAAAACGATGCTGGACGTATCTTCTCTGGGACTTTCCGGTGCGGCCGGAGGCAGCGGGTACACTGTCAACATCAATTTTCAAAAGGCAACGGACCTCAACAATCAGGATTCCCTTTTTTGCGCTTCCATAGGAGAAGCCAATAGCAATTCCCTGATAGGGCGTTACGAAAATGGAGACAAGATTGGCATTGCCAACAACGGCAGCAGTACAGGCCGCCCCGGAAGCGGATTAAGCGGAACAGCCATTGACTTCAACAATCCTTTTTCCCTGACTCTTTCCGTCCAGGCGGAGGGTGCCTACACGCTGTTTATTACACAAAACGGCTTTGCTCAAGCCTTATCCTGGCCCAGCCAAAAACAATCCGGAACTTTGAACACGCTGTACCTCGGCTCCTGGGCTACTCTTCCCGGATACCAGTCTGCCGCAACGATATCCGGCATCAGCTTCTGGGAGGGAGCGGCAACCCAGGACGACCTGGCCGCCATCATTAATGTCCCGGAACCGGCAACCGCCTCTCTGGGCCTTGTGGGACTTGGCGCATTGTTCCTGCACCGCCGGAGGAAATAGGCCACGGCTTTTCCACTCCCTGAAAGCCGCTGACCGTGTTGCGCTGCCAACGGATTTCATTTTTACCCTTCTAACTACAACAACAATGAAACCGACTCCCTTTTGCCGCAGCCTGCTGTACGCCTGTCTGGCGGCGGCTTTAATCAGCGCGGCGGAAGCCAAAACGCTCCAATTATATATCCTGACAGGGCAATCCAATTCCCTGGGAGCCGTCAAGGGTTCCCCGGCGTCCGCAGAGCTGCTGGAGCAGTACAAGTCCGACGGAAGTACCAAATTCTGGCACAACAATTTCAACAAAAATACGGGCAATTCCGTGGATTACAATCCTCCACCCTCTTCCTCCTGGGGCTCCGTCGCTCCCCAGGTATGCGGAACGGCCGCCAGTTCTTACAACTGCATGGGGCCGGAGTATGGGTTCGCTGCCGTGATGGAGCGCAAGGGATGGTCCCTGGGCGGACCGTCCTCCGGCAATGCGGACATGGGGATCGTGAAAGCCTCCCTGGACGGAGGAGGCAATTCCTATTGGAACAAGGGTACGAACGCCTACAATGCGGTCGTGGAAACCGTCAGGAAGGCCTGTGAAAACGCCCTGGCCAATAACTACGACAAGGTGGAGATCATGGGCGTGATGTACCTGCAGGGGGAATCCAACACAGCCGCCGAAAGCAATAATGCAACCAATTCCTTGTTAACGTTTCTGGACAATTTGCAAAGGGATGTGGCACAGAAAGGGGTGGATGTCTCCCGGTTGACGGAGCACCAAGCCATACTGGGAGAACAAGCCAAGTGGAATACAACGAATGTCACCAATGCCGAAACGGGAGACGTCACCGGAGGATTCAACGGCAATGAAGGTTCCTCCGGAACGACCCGTGAACAGCAGGAGGCCCTGGCCCGGGCAAACGACCAGATGGGCTGGGTTCCCACACGGGACCTCGCCAAAATCACCTCCGGCGACAGCATGGGCGTTCATTACGACGGAAAGTCCCAGATTACGATCGGAGCCCGGTATGCCTATGAGGCGGCCAGACTGGCCGGCTATGACGTGGGCACGGTCCGCAGCGGGAATTACGACGCCGTCCTTTCCTCCACGGATGCCTGGATGAACGGCAAATTGCCGACGGACAGCGTGGCCGTCTGGGACGTAGCCTCCTCCGCCAAGGATAATATGGTGAGTTCAGCCGCCGGAATCAACGCCACGCTTTACGGCATCAGGATTGAAGATACATACCTGAATACCATCACCATCCGTGGGGTAGCCGCTGATGGCAGTTCCGCTCCCTCCATGCAGGACGGCCACTTGATCCTGGAGAGCGGCGGCATTGACATCGCCGCCGGAAAAAACCTGACCATCGCCTCCGTACTGGAACTTCAGGGCACCCAGCAATGGGACATTGCGGGAGGAAGCGCCCTGTCCATCCGGGGAAGCGGTTCCTCCGGCAACCACCAGCTCACGTTCATCACGGGAACCGGAGACATCGCCATCTGCAATTCCACGCTGGTGGAAAGCCCTTCCGGCGTGGCACGGGTGGAGGTGAATACCTATCTCAGCGCGACCGCCCCCGCTTTCACGGGTAGCTGGTCCATCGGCCCCGGTGTCGAAATGACGATGAACGGAGCCGGTTCCCAGACAGCGGGGTCCGGATGGGGAACCGGAACGGTGACCCTGCAGGGCGCCACCGTTCTTGCCGGCTGGGAAAATGCGGGCAATACATGGAACAACCGTTTTATTCTGGAGGAAGGTACCGTATCCTCTTTCGGCGGATCTTCCAATACCGCCGGGAAGGTTCTTACCCTGGACGGTGAAATTTCTGGAAAAGGGACGCTGGCCAAGACCACGAACAACACGTTGGTGCTGGCCCACGCCAATACGTATAAAGGAGGCACTCAGGTTAACGGAGGCGCGCTGCAACTGGGGAACAAGGGTGCCCTGGGCAATGGAACGGCAGCAGTCAACGTTGGAGGCACGCTGAACCTGAACCATTACAATGTTTCCAACATCATCCGCCTGGCCGGAGGAGAGGTGCTGAACTGGGGAACGGCGGCACGGGTGGAAATCGCCCACCAGGTTGTCTGGGCCAACCAGCATCTGGCAGGAATACTCACCTTGTCCGACGGTTCCCGCATCCTGGCCGGCAATTCCATGACGGTCGGAACGGGCGACGGTCTGACGGCGGGAAACTTTACCGTGGAACTTTCATCCATGAACCTGGTAGAGGGAGGCGAAGGGCTGGCCGCCATCATCATGACGGGCGGAACCTTGAATTTGCTGAACGGATTGACGCTGGACATCAGCGGAATTGTGAGTGCCGCAGATACCATGTCATTCAAGATCATGGACATTTCAGGGGGAAGCCTGAAAGGGCTTTCCTCCGCGCAAGATTTTTCCATGGCGGACGCCGCCCATGGCTGGAATGTGCTGGATTACGACACTTCCACAGGAATCGTAACGCTTTCCGTTCCCGAGCCGTCTTCAGCCCTGCTGGGACTCCTGGGGATGGCGGCCCTGCTGACCATGCGCCGCCGAGGGTGATTTTTTTCTCCCGGATATTTATCTGCCCGCGAGTTACCCAAAAAGAACGGATTCCAGTTCTCCAGAACCGTTCCGGATCATGCCGGGAATTTCCCGAGAGGCCGGTCTTTTCCCTCAGCCGTATTCACGGCATAGGTCCCGAAATTAATCTAAGGAACCCGGGTGGGGAGCGGCAAACGGCTTAAGAGCTTTTCTTTCCATGTCCAGGTGGTAGACTCCGCGCAAGGCATTTCACCCATGACAACCACGCGCTCGGGATTCACCAAACTTGCAGCCATCTGCATTGCCATCCTTCTGGGGTCGGTGATCTGGGAATTGGGCTGGCCTTTGGACCGGGCGGAACACGAATGGGCGCGCCTGATTGCCGCCGTGGCCACTTTCGGGCACTTGACGGGCGTCTTGGGTTCCTACTTCCGGAAAGAGATCAACCGGCCGCGGCCGCGGCTGCTTGTTTTCCAGATTGTCAGCTGCCTGCTTATTTTCGCCCTGATCGCGCGGGAGCAGCAGGAAGACAATTTCATGCGTTTTACGGAGCTGTCCCGTCTGGTCATCACGGCGGGCCTGATCGCCATTCCCACATTGATGTCCCTGACCAGAATTTTCGAATGGCTGCTGCGCAAGCAGAAACACGGAAAGCCGCTGATGGCTCCGGCCATGCAGTTCGTCGCCTCCCTGGGAATAGTCATTCTGGCCGGGACCGGATTGCTTCTGCTCCCCAATTCCACCTATCCCGGCATTACCTTGGGCTTTACGGACGCCCTGTTCACCAGCACCAGCGCCGTTTGCGTTACGGGGCTGAACGTAGTTGACTTTGCCAACGTGTTTACGCCGTTAGGGGAAATGTTCGTGCTGGCGCTGATCCAGATCGGGGGGTTCGGCATCATGACTTTCGCTTATTTTGTGGCCATGGTGGCCGGACAGGGCTTTTCCCTGCGCGACCGAGTGCTGCTGACGGACCTGCTGGACGAGGGGAACCTGGGTTCCGTGGTTTCCTTCATCACCACCATCATCGCCAGCACTCTGCTTATCGAATTGTGCGGAGCCGTACTGCTCTATTTTTCCTGGGAGGGGAAGGACATCAACCTGATGGGGGAACCGCTGTGGTGGCATTCCCTTTTCCATTCCGTTTCCGCCTTCTGCAACGCGGGGTTTTCCACGTTCCCGATGAATTTGATGGAACCGGGTATCCGCCTGTGCCACACCGGGCAGGCGGTCATCATGACCCTGATTGCCTGCGGCGGCCTGGGATTCGGCATTTACAAGGAACTCTACGCCCGGCTGGTCAACCGCTTTACGGCCAGGCACCGCCGCCTGCGCATGCAATGGACTCCCTATTTCAGGCTGGTGATGATCACCACCGGCATTCTTCTGGTCGGAGGAACACTGGCGATTTTCACTGTATCCGCCCCACATGCCTCCGAACCACTGGCCCAGCATTTCTGGAATTGCCTTTTCGACAGCGTGACGGCGCGCACGGCCGGATTCAACATCAGCGATTACAGCCGCTACCTGCCTGCCGCCAGCCTGATCATGTGCGGACTGATGGTCGTGGGCGGCAGCCCCGGAGGCACCGCAGGGGGCATGCGCACCACCACCTGCGCCATTGCGGGGGCCGAAATCCTGCGCATTCTCCAAGGCAGGGAGCATGTGGAGTTTTTCCGGCGCCGCATCGACCAGCGGACCGTCGCGCGATGCGTGATCACCGTGGTGGTGTCCTGCGCGTGGATCGGTTGTTTTACCATTCTGATCTGCAGCCTGGAGCCAGCTCTGAGCTCCCTGGATATCTTCTTTGAAAATTGCAGCGCTTTTGCTACGGTAGGCGTGTCGCGGGGCATCACGCCCCATCTGGGCGACCCTTCCAAATACCTGCTTATCATCAACATGCTCGCCGGCCGCGTGGGGCTTTTCGCCTTCCTCATCGCCCTGGCCGGCACCCCCACCCCGCGGCATTACCGCTATCCATCCGTCAAAATCCCGCTAACCTGAATATACCGTTATGAGATACACCGTTATCGGCCTGGGCCAGTTTGGACAGGAACTCTGCACAGAGCTTTCCGCCCGCAATATTGAAGTGGTGGCCGTCGCCTCCTCCGATGAAGAACTGGAGCAGGTCAAGGACCTGGTGACTTACGCCGTGGTGACGGATTATACCAATCCGGCCGCCCTGCGGGAACTGGAGCTGGACGACCAGTCCGCCGTGATTGTGGCCATCGGGGACAGCTTTGAAGAAAACCTTCTTGTTGTGACTCACCTCCAGAAAATGGGCGTGCGCTACATTTACGCACGCGTGATGAGTCCGGTACACGAACATATTCTGAGCCAGATGAACGTTTACGCGCTCATCAACCTGTCCCGCGTGGCGTCCAAGCAGCTCGCCAGCCAGCTGGAGTCCCCCGAATTTCTGCGCGTTTCCCCCATGGATGAAAACCACAGCATTGTGGAAATAGCCGTGCCGCGCATCTGGGTGGGCAAGCAGCTCCGCGACGTGGGCCTGCGCACGGAACACCACCTCAATCTGCTCACCGTACGCCGCGGGGAGGCCCAAACGCCCCAGGGACGCCGTGAAATCCTTTCCATCCCGCGCATTCCCGTGATCGGCACCCCGTCCCCGGACCTCGTGTTCGAGGACCACGACATTCTCGTGCTGTTCGGCAAGGAAACGAACCTGATCGACTTCGCCCAGTTGTCCAAGGGGCTGTAGTCCGGAAACATTTTCCATGGACAGGGGACCACGGCTCAAGCCGGAACCCGCATTTTTTATTGAAACTGCCGCAAGGAATGGAGAATAAGATTCTCCCGGATTATTTGCCGTCTTTTTCCGAATGGCAAATTTCTTAAAAATCATGTATCCCTGCGGATTGGTATTAATGGAAATCCAGCATATCCTCCCGCCTTCAGTAAAAGACTACGGCCAGCGGAGGAGGCAGGTTTAAATAAATTCCGGCAACCAGACAGAGGAAGGATGAACAGTTAACAGATAAAAGCAAGGGATTATTTTCCCGATGCTTCCATGCCCATAGGAGAGAAAGAATTTCTAAAAATCCCTGAATCATCCACAAAAAAATACTGAACGTCAATCCATTGCTTTAAATTCTCAGCTTTCGCAATGTTTCAAATTTATTTCGTCCCATCAGCCCCGTTACAATAAGACGGCATTTTTTCCATCTGCCAGATTCGTATTGTATTCATTCAAATAAAAAACAGGATTTTTTATTGAGTGAATTAATGAACCATATTCGGAGACAATAATTCAATTCTTGTATTTCCTCCGTTTTGTGATCTACAAGTCTGGCAAGATTTTTAATTAAATCAGTAAAATAATGGTATGAGAAAAAAATACGGCTAGTGGTAAAAAATCTCTTCAATTTCTACCTAATATTTAATTCTTCAAAAGCGGTTCCCAGGCGCTTTTCAGAGATACGGCCCTTGACGGAGACGGCAGGCGCGAAGACGGCCAGGCGGTATTCTTCCAGCAGGTAGCCGTACTGCGTCCAGCGCGGGTCTCCGGAATGTTCCGGCAGGGCCTGATGCCAGGGAAGATATACGCGTTCAAAGAGGTCGAGACGTTCGAGCTCTCTGGCAAGAGGCTGCTGGTCGATACGCCTGATGCGCTCCGCGATGCCCTGCATGTACCGCTTCAGGTCCGGCAGGCGCTCCGCTCCATGCGCCCACAGGAAACGGGGGCGGAGCAACCAGTCAAGCTGGCTCTGGAGATCAGCCGTGATGCGCTCCGTATGGCGCACTCCCTGTTGTGCGGCCATGAAGTCTCTGGCAGCATGTTCCGTAGCCGCCACCAGTTCCCATATCTCTGCTACATGATGCGCAGCGTCAAAGAGGTTCTGGCGCAGGTTCATTTCCGCAGCAGCAAATTGTTCCGCCGTGCGCGGCAAGGGGCGTCCCATGGCCATCTCCGCGGAAACGTCCACCAAGTCGTCCGCATTGGTGGACGGCACCTGCCCGAGCGTATGTAGGGAGAGTTTCCCTTCCAGCCTCAGAGGAAATTTCTTGCGGAGATGGTTGAGCTGGTCCGTCTGGCGCAGGCGCATGAAGCGCAAACACCCTTTCCGGTGGGATTCCGCCGCGCGCAGTTCATCCTCAAAAACACGGACGCCCACAGATCCGTCTTCATCCACCAGGGCCACATAACCCGGCCTTCCCGCCACATTCACCGTACGCTCCAAATTTCCGCAGCTCCATTCCTTCATGCCGGTCACGGATACGATGTCCGCCGCTGTTTCCCTGAACCGGCGGGAGAGTTTTTTATCCAGGCGGCCGTTCAGCTCCGCAATGTCCGTACCCATGGCAAGTTCTTCGCCTTCATCGTCGCACACCCAGACTTTTGTAACCAGTTCCGCCGGAAGACGGTTCATGTCAAAGAAGGATGGAGCACAGAACCTCCCTGTTTCCGCTTCCACAAATTCCGCCAGCTTCCGCGCCAGCGGGCCGTCCGGTTCCAGCCCATGCCGCAGTTCGGCAAAGTAGGCGGCTTTCTGGCTGATGGGCTGGAGAAAGACGCGCAGGTCTTTGGGAAGGGTGCGCAGCAGGCATTCCGCCCTCTGGGCCAAATGGCCCGGCACGCCCCACTCCGGCAGCCATTCCGGCACGTCCGGAAGCTGGTCGATGTGGACTCCCAAGGTTACGCCGTCATCTTCCGCGCCGGGGTCATTCTGGTAATAGACGGCGTATTCCGCGCCGTTGCATGAAATTTCATCCGGGAAACCGGCCAGCAAGTCCTTCCCCCAGAATTCATACATGGCTTCCTCCGCGGGAACATGCAGGGATTCCGGGTTCTTTTTTTCCATGCCTGCGGCCCACCGCAAAAAAGCCTTCGCCGTGCAGCAGTCCTGCGGAACAAGGCCGTTGAAGAATTGAAAAACGCCTTCCTCGCACCAGACCTGGTCCGGGCGGCGTAGTTTAAGTTCTATCTGCCGCACTTCCTCGCGGAGCGATTCCAAATGCCGGATGCAGGCGGGCTTCGTGCGGAAGCCACCGCCAAGCAGTCCTTCGCGGATCATGATTTCCCGCGCATGGGCGGGATTGATGCGTCCGTAATGAACACGCCTGTTGTCAATGATACGCAGGCCGCCGCATACCACGCGCTCCACCGCGTAAACCGCACCCTGTTCCTTGTCCCACCGCGCTCCGGAGTAATGGGATTCACAGAGATGGGGAACCACCTGCTCCACCCACTCCGGTTCCAGCCGGGCGGCGCGGCGCATCCACAGGCGGGTGGTGTCCACCAGTTCCACGCCCATGACCCATTCGCTCCGCTTCTTGCGGCGGAACAGGCCGGAGCCGGGAAAAATGCCGAAGGAACGCCCCCCCGCGCTGCGGTATTCCCGGCTGTCCGCATCCCAGAGGCCGAACTGACGCGGCACGCCGGCCAAAATGCTCCGGTGGATCATGGCAAAGGAGGCTTGGCGGTCCGTTTCCTGTTCCAGAGGGGATATTTTACACCTCAAGGTTTCCTTCACCAGCCGGGAGAGGTCCTCCCACAGGTTGAACCATTCCATCATGCGGTTGAAGTTGAGGAAGTTTTTTCCGCACCATTTGCGGAGCTGGTTTTTACGCCAACGCCGCCCTTCCCTGAATTGCCACGCATCTTTCCACAGCTTGAGCAGGGACAGGAAGTCACTGTCTTCGTCCTTCCATTGCGCATGAGCCTGGTCCGCCTTCTGGGCGGCGTCCGACGGACGCTCACGGGGATCCATGATGCCCAGGCCGGCCACGATGACAAGCATTTCAGGCAGGGCCTGTTCATGCCGGGCTTCCAGCAGCATGCGGCCCAGCCGCGGATCAATGGGTAGGCGTGCCAGTTTTTTACCTACGGGCGTGAGCTGCCGGGCCTTGTCCAGGGCTCCTATTTCCCGCAGGGTGCGGTAGCCTTCCGTCACCAGTTTGGAGGAAGGAGGGTCCGGCAGCGGGAATTCCGGCATTTCCGGCAATCCCAGGTCCTTCATCCTGAGCAGGGCTCCGGCCAGGGCGCTGCGCTTGATTTCCGGGTCCGTAAAGTCTGGACGGTCTTCCCAGTCCTCTTCACTGTACAGGCGTATGCAGACGCCTTCGCACACGCGTCCGCAGCGTCCCGCACGCTGGCGCGCGCTGGCCTTGGAGACGGGCTCTACCTGGAGCCTCTGCACTTGGCGCGCGGGGCTGTAGCGGCTGACACGCGCCAGACCGGAGTCAATGACGTAAATGATGCCGGGAATGGTCAGGGACGTTTCCGCCACATTCGTGGCAAGCACGATGCGTCTGTACCCCTGCTCCGGATGGAAGATTCTTTGCTGGTCCTCCAGCCCCAGCCTGGCAAAAAGGGGCAGGATGCGCGTGTTCCTCAACCGGCGGCCTTCCAGTTTTTCCGCCACCTCCCGTATTTCCCGTTCGCCGGGAAGAAAGACAAGCACGTCCCCGCGGTCGTCCAGTGTGTCCAGCCAGTCCACGGCGCGCGCCACATGGGCGGCCAGCTCTTCGTCTTCATGCAAGGGCGGCAAATAGTGCAGGTCCACCGGGTAGGTACGTCCTTCCACCTGCACGATGGGCGCGCCGTTGAAGAATTCGGAGAATCCCCCCGCGTCCAGCGTAGCGGAGCTGATCACCAGCTTCAGGTCCGGCCGCCTGTCCAGCAGGAGCTTGAGATATCCAAGCAGAAAGTCGATGTTCAGGCTGCGTTCGTGAGCCTCGTCCAGGATCAGGGTATGGTACTGGCGCAAGTCCGGATCATGCTGAGTTTCCGCCAGCAGGATGCCGTCCGTCATGAATTTCAAACGCGTATCCGGTCCCGCCTTTTCTTCAAACCGCACCTGGTACCCCACCAGGCCGCCCAGTTCACAGCCCAGTTCTTCCGCCACACGGCGGGAGACGGAAGCCGCGGCGAGCCTTCTGGGCTGGGTGCAGCCCACCCTGCCCGGCCTGTCTCCGGCAAGTTCCATGGCCATTTTGGGAAGCTGGGTGGTTTTGCCGGAACCCGTTTCCCCGACCACCACCATGACCTGATGCTCCCGCAGGGCCGCCAGAATGTCATTCCGGCGGCGGGAGATGGGAAGGTCAGGATAAGTGATGTTCATGGAAGGAAGGGAGAAAAAAACCCTGCAAGACCGTCCTGCAGGGTTTGATGGAAAAGCCGGAAAGGTTTCTTACTGCCGGGGTTTGGGAAGTGCGATGCGGCCGCTGCGCGTCAGCATTTGCACGTTGTAGTCTTCAATAAGGGACAGGAAGCGGTCGATTTTATGCTCGCCGCCCGTAACCTCGATGGTCAGGGCGTCTTTGGTGACGTCCACAATGGAGGCGCCCAGGATCTGGCAGAATTCAATGACTTCATGCCGCGTGGCGGAATCCACGCCGATGCGGGTCAATACCGTCTCCCGGTACACGTTGTCCGTGTTGCGGAAATCCACCACTTCCACCGTGTTGACGAGTTTTTCCAGGTGCTTGATGATCTGGTCCAGGACGTCTTCCTTTTCACGTACGACGATGGTCATCCGTGAAAAGCGCGGATCCTGGCTAGGGGCAACGTTCAACGAATGAATATTGTAGCCCCGTCCACTGAACAAACCGGCAATGCGAGCAAGCACGCCGAATTTGTTTTCAACAAGTACGGAGATGGTATGACGAGTCATAAGTTTAATTTCTTAAAGGTGATATATTATATGCGTTTTTATCTGGCAGTCAAGCCTGTGCCGGGGAATGCCGCAAAATGCGGCGGAAGAGCAAGCGTTCCGATGGGAACCGCAGCGGCGGAATTTAAAGTTCCCTCGGCAAGATGGCATTGTTTTTCGTAGCCGTGGGAATGCGGGGGAGCAGGGTTTTTTCCGACACCGGACGGGCATCCACTTTCACGTTGAACTGCTGTCCGTCACGGGAAACAGTAAGCAGTGCCGGCCCTTCCCGCAGGGCCTTGACCAGTGCTTCCATGGTACTAACGCTCTGGTGGTTTACAGCAAAGACCATGTCTCCCGTCTGGAGGATCTGGCCCACGGATTTTTTTGGGTTCACCTGAATGACCAGCAAGCCCCGTGCGCCAATGGATTGTTCTTCCGCCGTGAGTTCGCGCAAGTGCATGCCCACACCGTCCATGAAGTCCGCCCACGGAGAGGGGGCATTTTGCAGAATGCTGTCACCAACTTTCAGGGTAAGATTCATTTTTTGCCCCTTTCTCCAGATTTTCAACCGGAATTTATCGCCAATGGAAAGGTTTTCTATGCGGTCAAGCACGTCCTGGACATTCAGAATGGGAACTTCATTGAAATTGAGCATGACGTCTCCCGTCCGGAGACCGGCCTGTTCAGCCGGGGATCCGGATTTGACCATGTTCACGACAGCGCCCGTGGCTTCATGATAGTCCAGAAAACTGCGGAGAGGGGGCGTATTGGGTACGATGTCCAGTCCCAGATACCCCCTCATGGGACGGCCATGCACGCATATTTGCTGGAAAGAGTGCTGGACGAGATTGGAAGGAATGGCAAAACCGATACCCGTATAACTTTTTTCCGTATTGGGGAGAATCGATTTGTTGATACCGATGATTTCCCCGCGAATGTTGATGAGAGGCCCGCCGGAATTGCCGGGAAAGATGCTGGCATCCGTCTGAATCAGATCCAGGCCGGAATCCATCAGCTTGCGTTCCCGGGCGCTGATGATGCCGCGTGAAACCGTCGTGCCCAGTCCGTAGGGGTTGCCGCAGGCCAGAACGATCATGCCGGGAGCCACTTTGTCGCTGTTGCCGAAGGGAAGAGGATTGAAGGTCGTCTGGTTGTCCGGCTTGTCCACTTTCAGCACGGCGATGTCCAGTTCCGGGTCCACGCCTACCAGATGTACGGAGACGCTCCTTCCGTCGCTCAGGGTGACCCGCAGGGCATGTTTGTTCTGGATGACATGGTAGGCGGTGATGATGTGCCCTTCCTTGGTGACGATGACTCCGGAACCCAGGCCGTGCACCGCCAGCCTTTTTTCAATGACGGACTGGCCGTCTTCCGAAGGCTGGGTGACATTGGTTACGCCCGTGGTGTCTATGCTGACCAGCACCCGCTCCACGAGCTGCGCCACTTTTGAGTATTCCTCATTGAGCTGATGGAGAGTGGGAATGTCCGTATCCTTCAATTCGGATTCCTGGGCGGTGGTGAATACTTCCGACCGGAAGGAAATGTTCCTTTCCGTGACGCGGCTGTCCCACCTCCAATAAGCCACGGCGACAACGGTCATCATAACCGTCATCATGATGACAAGTAGAGTCCGTGTCCAGATGTTCGATCTCATGAAAATGCCCTGCCGTGGTGATGATCAAACGGTTTTCGGCTTGATCACAAGGGTATGGGAAGGAAAGGAACGGAAAAACTCCGGATTATGCCCCTCATTCCTTTCCCATTGATACTATTTAAGCTTATCTTCTTCAAATGAAAAAACTTTCTAATGACAAATACGTCTTTCAAAAAACCGGATTTTGTGGTATGAACGGGCACGCTTTATGGGCAGTTTCATTCCAGAACAACAGGCCATTCATCTCGTTTTCGGCACGGATGAAGGGATGGTGCGTGAAAAGGCTTCCGGCGTTTTTGCCGCCCTGACGGAAGGAACGAATGAGTTTTCCCATGAAATCCTGGAAGCGGGCTGCGGAGATTCCGATGAAGCGGCCCAAATTGTCCGCCAGGTCATGGAGGCCCTGCGCACACTGCCTTTTTTCCCAGGCCGCAAGGTGGTCTGGATGAAGAATTGCAACTTCCTGGGGGATTCCGTCACCGGCAAGTCCTCTGCCACGGAAGCGGCCCTGGATTCCCTGAGGCAATTGCTGGAAGCCGGGCTGGGTCCGGACGTCATCCTGGTTGTTTCCGCTTCCGAATTCGACAAGCGCCGCTCCTTCAATAAATTCCTGCTCCAGCATTCCGCCACGGCGGAGTTGAACAAGCCGGACATTACCAAGGCTGGCTGGGAAGGCAGCCTGATGCCCCTGGTAAACAAGGAGGCGGCCGCAAGAGGGATGGCCTTCGACCCTTCCGCACTGGAATTGTTCATCCACCGCGTCAGCGAGTCTTCCCGCCAGATTATTTCCGAAATTGAAAAGCTGGATCTTTTCCTGGGAGCGGAACGGCGGACGGTCATGCCGGAGGATGTGGAAAGAATGGTTCCACTCACCCGCACGGGAGTAATTTTTGAAATTTCACGGGCGCTGGAAAACAAGAAGAGCGACACGGCCATTTCCCTGATCGATTTTCAACTGGAACGCGGGGAAAATGCCGTCACCATCATGCGTGCCGCGTTTATTCCGACCCTTAGAAATTTGCTGGCCGCCAAGCTTTTGTGTGATGCTTTCAATTTGAAGCCTACCAATTTCAAGGATTTCACCGCCAGAATTTCTTCCCTGCCCTCCTATGCATCCGCGCTGATTCCCTTGAAGAAGGACGGCACCCCGAATGCCTACCCGCTTTTCCTGGCGGCCCAAAATGCCGCCAAATTCAAGACGGAGCGACTGAAACAGACCCTGAAGGAGTGCATGAAGGCCGACAAGGCCCTGGTTTCCTCTTCTCTTGATCCTCGGCTGGTCCTGCACCGTCTTGCCATTTGTTCAGCATCCTGATGAATTCCTCCACCCAAGCATCTTCCGTGTTCGACGTTCTCGTCGTCGGCGCAGGACACGCGGGCATTGAAGCGGCTTTAGCCGCTTCCCGCATGGGCTGTTCCGTAGCCGTTCTTACCCATAACCTGGACACCATCGGCCAAATGTCCTGCAATCCTGCCATCGGCGGCCTTGCCAAGGGGCATATTGTCCGGGAAATAGATGCTCTGGGCGGCGCCATGGGCCTGAATACGGATGCCACCGCCATTCAATTCCGGATGCTGAACGCTTCCAAGGGCCCCAGCGTCCGCGCACCGCGCGCCCAATGTGACAAGACCGCCTACCGTACGCGCATGAAAAGAGTGCTGGAAACCGCTCCCGGCGTACGGCTGTTCCAGGGAGACGTCGTCAAGCTGCTTGTCAATGGAGAACAACAGGCCGCGGGCGCCGTCACTTCCCTGGACTATACCATTTATGCACGCAGCGTGGTCATCTGTTCCGGCACCTTCATGAAAGGCCTGCTGCATGTAGGACTGCAGCATATCACGGGCGGCCGCATGGGTTGTGCACCTTCCACGCTTTCCTCCGGCTTGGCGGATTTGGGCTTTCAGGTGGAACGGCTGAAAACAGGCACTTCTCCCCGCATCAACGGCAGGTCCATTGATTTTTCCGTCTGCGAACTCCAACCGGGGGACACTCCCCCTGCCCTGTTCAGCTACCGCTCACGCAACCTGCTGAAGCGTTCTTCCGAACCCTATTGTACACTGAACACGTGGGGAGACAAAGATTTCCGGATGGAGCAGATGCCCTGCTGGATCACGTACACCAACCAGACCACGCACGACATTATCCGGGATAATCTGAAATTCAGCCCCCTGTACAGCGGTATCATTGAAGGGATAGGGCCGCGCTACTGCCCTTCCATTGAAGACAAAATCGTGAGGTTTGCAGAAAAAACGAGCCATCAGGTTTTTCTGGAACCGGAAGGGCGCAGCACGGAGGAATTCTACCTCAACGGCGTGTCTACTTCCCTGCCCTACTCCGCTCAACGCGAATTTATCCGCACTATTCCCGGTTTGGAAAATGCCCAGTTGATACGCCCGGGGTATGCGGTGGAATACGACTTCTGCCCACCCACCCAACTTCACCCCACTCTGGAAACTAAGCTCGTGGAGAACCTGTATTTTGCCGGACAGATCAATGGGACTTCCGGATATGAGGAAGCTGCCGCACAGGGCCTGATGGCGGGAACGAACGCCGCCTTGAAAGTTCTCGGAAAGCCTCCGCTGGTTCTCCGGAGGGACCAGGCTTATATAGGTGTCATGATTGACGACCTGGTTACCAAAGGAACGGACGAACCATACCGCATGTTTACCAGCCGTGCGGAATTCCGGCTGCTGCTGCGGCAGGATAACGCGGACCTGCGGCTGGCTCCCCTGGCGTTTGAAAACGGCCTCATCACCCATGATCTGTTCATGGAAACGGAAAACAGGCGGAAGGCTATTGAAGAGGGAATAAAGCAGGCGGCAGCAATGAAATATGAAGGCGTTCCCGTCTCCATCTGGCTCAAGCGCCCCGGAAACGAATGGTCCATGCTGCCGGAAAATATGAAAAAAATGTTCCACGTGGAACATTGGGATGCCATAGCTATAGACATCCAGTATGAGGGCCACATTGAAAGGCAAAAAAAACAGGCAGAAAAAATCGTGCGGATGGAGGAAAAAAATATCCCTGACGATATTGATTACGAATCCGTCCACGCTTTAAAAAAGGAAGCCGTCATCAAGCTGGGTAAAATACGTCCTGCCACCATAGGACAGGCTTCCCGCATTCCTGGCATTACTCCGGCGGATATAGCGCTTCTGCTTGTCTATTTGAAGAAACGGAACAGATAAACAGCATTCGCGTTACTTTTTCCGCGTGAAATTTCCTGTCTTGGAAATCTTCAGCACGCGAAGATAAAAATCATTGTGCTTGTTGATCTATAGAAAACGACATATGATCATTACATCATGCGGTACGTTCTGGCCATTTTGCTGCCGCCTTCCATGGCACTGGCTTATGGAGGATGCGGAAGCTTTACCCTCAATATCATCCTTTGCCTTGTCGGATACATTCCCGGCATGGTCCATGCCATATTAATTGTCCTGCAGAAAGAAAGCAACGACAGGCACCAGGCAATGATGAAAGAGATGGTCAAATGGCAGGCTCACCAGGATCTGAAACGGAATTCCAGAAGAAAAACGGAAATAGTCTGCCGTAAAAAGGAAGATAACGTTACAGCATCCGGAGACAAAGCTTCCTGTTATTGATAACGCACTTCACCCCGGATGCACACGTCGTCTCCAAACATCTTTGCAGACGGCTTTACAAGATGAGCTTCACGCTCCAGGAAATCCCCTCCTTCCACTCCATCAACACCGCCGCCCGTAATGACGGGAGCATAAAACCCCACCCATTCATCCACCAGCCCGGCTTTCAAAAATTCCTTCATCAGAACACCTCCAGATTCCAGCAGAAGGGAGCTTATCTTTCTTTCCGTGTACAAATTTTGTAACAATTCCAAATAATTGGATACATTCTCTACGATCAGGGTGCGGTCGCGAAATTCATCCGTCAGGCAGATGGAATTTTTCGGGATGGAAGCGGCATTCCGGGTCAGGATAATGCGCCACGGTTGTTCCTTAAGGGGAGAAACGGGTTTTTCCGGATTCCTGATCGTCAAAGACGGATTGTCCATGCGCACCGTGTTTCCTCCTGTCATGACAGCTTCACATTCGGAACGGAGCGTATGCACAAAAGACCTAGCCGCTTTTCCGGTCAGCCATTGGGAACGTTCCGGACTGCGGGAAATATGTCCGTCCAGGGACATGGCGCTTTTGGCGATTACCCAGGAACGGCCTTCCATCATGTTCAGACGGAAAGCCCTGATCAAAAAGTCACATTCCTTTTCCAGAACTCCCCGGGTAACTTTAATGCCCGCATTCTTCAAGATTTCCGCGGCAATTCCCTTGTGACCGGGATTGGGATCTTCCGAACCGTAAACTACTCTCTTGAAACCGTGTTTTATAATGGCTTCCGTACAAGGGGGAGTTTTTCCCGTCGTGCTGCACGGTTCCAATGTAACGTAAAGGGTGGAATCCGGAAACAGCCCGACATTGCCTTTGGCAATACCGTCGGCAATGGCATTTCTTTCTGCATGGGGGAGGCCAGCTTTTTCGTGAAATCCGGAGCCGATGATCTGATCCTTGTGAACGATGACCGCGCCCACGCAGGGATTGGGGCTGGTCAGTCCGAGCCCTTTTCCGGCAAGTTCAATGGCCAGTTTCATCCAGCGGGCATCCCGATCCTCTGCGTTCATGGGGACCTTGTATCATGGATCATGGAAAAAGGACAATAGAGATGTGCGTTGAAGAGTATTAGATTTAACAATATTTAAATTCCTTCTTCTTCTACCCTGTGGCAATTGTGAACAACACTGGTTCCGCGTTTAAAATGAGTGTGGTTTGTCTTTTTTTAAATGTGAATAAATTCCGTTAACAGGAATGTGAATAATGTCCGAATAAGTTATTCACAGATTGTTCACCCGTGATTCACTATTCCTTTCACACAGTTATTGCCTGAAGAGGTCACTCCGGGCACCGACTGCATTGCTCTTGCAGAAAGTACGGAACAGGGAATATCATTCCTGCATGCGGATTGCCAGATTGATTTATATTCCTGAGAGGGATCTCACTTTTCCGGCAACGGGTCCTGAAAGGCCCTTCCACGCGTTTTCCGTGGCCGGGACAAGCATCGGTGCGTATTGTGCCTTACAGCTCCGGGAAGCGGGCTTTGAAGCCGTTTTGGGACCGGAAGAGGAAGAGCGCGGGAGCGGGGATGGAGCTGTGGAGGTGTCCATGCATGATTTTTCACCGGAGGCTGCTGTGTGGCTGGCGGATTACGGACTGGGGGAATGCGAGCTAAGGAATGCGGAGGGTTGTTTTCTGGCGGGGAAAGGGGCTCCGGGAGTACGGCGGAGTTCCTTGAAAAGGGATATGGCCGTGGAGCGGCTGGTATATCCGTGGGATCTGCTGGACTGGCAGGAGAGAGTGATGAGGGGAATGGAAGGAGATGGCGGTTTCATAAAAGACGGCGCGCATGTTATGGGAACCTTGCGGCTTGGGAGGGATTCCGCAGTGTTGCCCGGCGTGGTGGTGGAAGGCTGCGTATGGGTGGGAGACGGTTGCAGGGTTGGTCCGAATTGCTATTTGAGGGGATATGTTTCTTTGGGAGACAGGTGTGTTGTGGGGCAGGGCGTTGAGTTGAAGAATTGCATTGTGGGGGACGGGACGTTTATTTCTCATTTGAGTTATGCCGGGGATTCCATCATCGGAAACGATGTCAATTTTGGCGCGGGAACGGTTTGTTCCAATTTCAGGCACGACGGGGCGGAGCAGCGGATGATGGCTGGAGGGAGGCTGGTAGAAACGGGAAGGAACAAGCTGGGAGCCGTCATTGGAGATCACGTCAGGTTTGGAGCCAATACCGTTGTACTGCCGGGACGAGTGGTTTCCCCCGGAACATGGACCATGCCCGGCGAAGTTTTCCGGTAGGACGGTTTTCCGGAACCGAACACATGGTTTGCCCGTGAACGGGGGTATCCTGAGTGGAAACCCACAAAGTTTTTTGTTTCATTCAAAGATTTCCGGAATGAGTACGGATGAAAAAGTTTTTACCACTTTATATCTTTCCGTTTCCTGCATTTGCGAAAACTTCTGTCCGAAAACCTTGCTGAAGCTGCATTTCCAATGCTCCGGCGAACCGGAAATGCCGGAGACGCACGGCTTGTGGAACAGACTTTTAAGAATGCTTAAATAATCTCAAAAAACGCACCATGCAAGATATGCCCTTCAAAATGGAGAATTACTATATATGGTATGCTTTTATAAAAAATACTGCCAAATATGCCGATTTGACGGAGAAAGAACTTGAAGAGAGGGAGGCATTTGTGAGAGGATGCGAGGCAGATAAAAGCACAGTCACATGAAGTTTACTATTTCCAAGCAAGTATTTCTGGATGGCCTGAGACAGGTAGTCAGTGTGGTGTCTTCCAAGACGACGCTGCCCATTCTTTCCAATGTAAAGATTGAAGCTGAAAACGGGCAGGTGCGCTTTACTGCAACCGACCTCGACGTCTGCATCACGGGCGTGGTGCCTGCCAACGTGGTGAGGGACGGTACGGTTACCCTCCCCGCCAAAAAGCTGGTGAGCATTATCAGCGAACTTCCTGAGGCGGAAGTGCAGGTGGATGTCAACCAGCGCAACCAGGCGACTGTGGAATGCGGCCGCTCCCAGTTCAAGTTGAACGGCCTTCCGGCGGACGAATTCCCCGAGCTTCCTTCCTTTGAACAGGCAACCGTGTACCAGGTGGAGCAGAACCTTCTGCGCGACTGCATCCGCCGGACGGAATACGCTATTTCCACGGATACGACCCGCTACGTGCTCAATGGCATTTCCCTTTCCTTCCGCAACGGGAAGATGACTCTGGTGGCTACGGACGGCCGCCGCCTGGCCCTGGCGGAAACTGCTCTGGATTTCCCGGAAGAACAGCAGCTGGACGCCATTCTGCCTACCAAGGCCGTAGGGGAACTGAGGCGCCTGCTGGATGAAGTGGGCTCCGTCACGATCCGTTTCACCCGTAACCAGGCTGCTTTTGAAATCAACGATACGTTGCTGATCAGCAAGCTGATTGACGGCAATTACCCGAATTACCGCCAGGTGATTCCGACGGACTGCAAGGAAAGCATCGAACTCCCCTGCGGAGAATTGCTGGAAACCGTGCGCCGCGTCTCCCTCCTTTCCGTGGACAAGAGCACGAACATCAAGCTAAACTTCCGGGAAAACGAGCTGGAAGTGGCATCCAGCGCGGAAGGCGTGGGTGAAGCGCACGAATCCGTGACCATCACTTATTCCGGCAGGCCCCTTTCCATCTCCTTCAATCCGGACTTTTTCATGGCCCCCCTGAAAACCATGCCCGGCGACACGATGATCACGCTGAACCTCATTGATGAAATGAGCCCGGGCGTGCTGAAGATTGGCGATGAGTTCCTGTACGTGCTCATGCCGATGAGATCTCCCAACTGATTTTGACTGGCACAAAATCATTCATACAAAGGGACAGGCGCCGTGGAAACATGGCGCCTGTTTTTTATTGTTTGAAAGTGAATGGAATGGATATGTTATTCACATGAATGTTCTACGTGGAACATTTTTCATTTTCCCGGATGAGATGAAGTATGGACCTGGAGAAAATAAAAAGCCAACACCTTCCTTTTCCCAGTGGCAGAACAGGCATTTGGAACGATTATTCGCTCAGCATGCCCGGAGCGGCAAACAGGTCCGGAGCAAGATGCACGGGATATTTGCCGGAGGCGTGAAGGGCGGCTTCCCGTACGGTGGGCAGGGAGGAGAAACAGGAGGAATCCACATCCAGAATATTGCCGTCTTTCAACTTTATTTTAAGTCCCGGCTTGTTTTCCTGGTTCGGCGTATATCCTATGCTTTCAATGGCTTCCCAGGGAATTTGCCTGCGCGTGATTCCGTTGCCCCATGCGATGAAGACGGACGTGACAGTCAGAAAATGCGGCCTGCCGAGGATGACGGGAAGCCACAGGCAAATTAGAACCGCAGCCAGTGGAAGAACCCACCAGCCGGCTCCAAAAATGCCCCATGCCAGAGCGCACCCCAGAGTGCCGTAGAGTTTTCCGGCCAGGTGATAACTGTGGTAGGAATAATAAGTGTTCATGAGTTGCGAAGCCAATGAAACGGATCCGGCAGGAATGTTGAGTTTTCAGCCGTACTCTATACGATACTCTTCCGGCTTTCCGAACGCAAGAGGATAAGTCAGGAAAGGGAGTCCAGCAGTTGCTCTGGAATGATTCCCCCGGAACGGACCAGGGACAGGAAATATTCCTCCGTTTCCGGAGGAGGCGGAAACAGGCCGGGCTTTCCGCGGCCTGCGGCCAGTTCCACGGCGCCCTGGTTGTGAAGAGCCAGGGAAGAATCAATATAGCACATTTGCGTGGGATCGGGCAGGATGAAGTTGAGGGGACGCCCTTCATTCAGAATGCGGTTTTTCGGGATGGATGGCCCCCATTCGTCTTCCACACCCATATTCGCCAGCAGAACACCGGAGGAGCAGGGCAGGGCGGGATCAATCAGATTTGACAGGGCATGCCGCCTGCCGGTGGCCGTGACGGCGCAGAAGGCCTGTTTTACCGCGTGGCTGAGAGCTGCGCCATCCGTCGCGCGGAGAAAGGAAACGGACGGGGAAGGAAGGCGTTTTTCTTCTATGTCCGCCACAATGACGCGCATCCGGTTGTTCAGGGCATGCAGGACGATGCCTCGGCCCACTTTCCCATACCCGATGACGACAAGTGTTTTCCCATGCCAGTCATCAAATCCCAGGGAGGCCAGGGCGCGGAAGAAACTTTCCCCGGTGCCCAGGCAGGTTTCAATCTGTTTGATTTTCCCCGCATCCACCATCCAGACGGGCTGCGTACATCCCACATAATGTTGCGCACCGGACCGCGTCAATTCCACATAACCGCAGAGGCTGGGGACATGGGAAAGGGCGCCCGCACAATCCAGGACGACATCGTAAGGACCTTCGGTCCGTTCCGCGCCTATCACGGGAATTCCATAGGCCGCCAGCAGGAGAAGGATTTCCGGATCATGGGGCATGACCCGGGAGACGGCCACCGTCAAATCCGCTCCGGCCGCCAGCAGGGCGGCGTATTTGGCGCAGGTGTTCCGGAATACAGGGGAGGCGTCAATCACCCGACATCCTTCCAGCGGGCGGCTTTCCAACCATCTTTTATACTGGTCGAGCAGCACGGGGAGTTCTTTTTCCCGGTAAAAAGAAAAAATGTCTTGGAGAATATGTGCCGGAGTCACAGGCATGGCAAAAGTGTACGGATTCCATGGAAAAGGAGCAATCTTTCTCCTTCTGGTTTTTCACATGAAAAAATTTGGCAAGTGCGCAGCATTTGTTTGACGCTTTGCAGAGTGTAAGAAATTCGAATGAGACCTGTTTCTGAAGACATGAGTATTTTTCTTTCCCCTACGAGAATCTTTTGCATAAGAATTTAGTTGATTCTCATACCTGGTTTTCCTTTCTTCTTATTTTATCTAACAAATAGAAAATATTTATGTCCATGGCATGGAGAAGCTGATCATAAAAATGATATACTTATTTTTTGATGGAAAATATTCACCATGATTTCATAAGCAAACAGAAATTTTCAAATAAACTTTATTGACACTGGATCTGAATAATACTACTGGGGAAATGATCATAGAGAACTGCCCTCCTCTCATTTCATTATTAATCCCAACACCTTAATACCTTATGAACACACCCCATCGTTTTTCCTCCGGCCATCATTCTTCCGTTCCTGTTTACCGCAAGTGGTACTTTGGTTCCGGTGCAAAACAGTCCGGCTCTATTCGCGGTGTGCGGTCATCCGGTGCCCCGGAGCCCGATCCGCTGCCGTTTGAACCAATCCACGAAAAAGACAACCATAAAGTAGGTCCTCCCAGCACCTCGGCGGACGGGTACGACACCTACGGCACTTTCACCATTCCGGAAGGAGCCGATGGCAAAAAACTTTACGGCACCTGCTCGCTCTTCCTGGGGGTGGACGACTGGGGGAGCCTGGAGGTGAAGGACTCCGGCGGCAAGGTGGTGGCGCAGGTGGACCTGAAGAAAAACTCGCAGACGGAAGGCGAGCAGGGCGGCCACAAATACCACACGGGCACCGGCGGGGCGCAGCTGCCTTCCGGCACTTACAGCTGGGAAGTCAACCAGACCAACATCGACTACAAGCCTGAAAGCGCCAACGTCTCCATCTGCAACTACAGCATCGACGTGGTGCCGACGGAACCGGGCGGCCAAAAGAAACCCGATCCATGCCCGTGCGAGGGAGACACGTGCGACCATAGCGGCGGAACGCCGCCTTCCCCGTCGCTGGCCCGGTCGGGATCCGCGGCGGGTGTGAGAAGCAGTACATTGGGAGATTATTCCTCGGCAGGGTGCAGCGTGACGGCGGAAAGCACGGCCACGCTGATGTACTGGTCGTGCAACTTCGGGGCATTCAGGGGACTGGGAGGCCTTCCTGCGGGCCGGGTGGAACTGAGGGGTGAGGAAAGTGTGCAGGGCCTGGAAAACCCGTCGTCTCTGGCTTACAACCATCCCTTGAACAGCCGTCTGGACGTTCCGGAAGGAGGCATTGTGCCCGGAGTGCGGTTTAATCTGATCCAGGGAGACCGGGTGATTGCGATGCGCTGCTACACCAACGGGTCCGTGCTGCCCATCGGGGTGGACACGTCGGGCGGCGGGCGTGCGGCGCTGGCCACGGTGGAAGGACAATCCTGCTTGCGCTGGGTGGTGGAAGACGGCAGCCAGTATCTCTTCTCGGCGGAAACAGGAACGCTTCTCTCCTACACCACGGCGGACAGGCAGGTCATCTCCAATGCCGCCACTTATCTGGACGTCAGGCATGCCCAGGACGGCTCCATCAGGCAAATCTGGAATCTGTGGGACGGCCTGCTCAACGTGGAAGATGTCACGGCTACGGGCTACACCATCGCGCTCTACACGCCGGGGCAAATCACCGGAACGGACGAACAGGGATTTTATACCGTTACGGGCGTTCCCTTCAAAACATTTGTCCTCTCCCTTTCCACGGACGGCCAATTCACCATCACGGAACAAACGCCAGCCAGGCAGCCCTATGCCGTCACGTGGTGGAAAAACGGCCTGGCCTGGAACATGCGGAAGGGAACGGGGGAAGACGCGACTACAACCATCCGCACGCGCACGGAGGTGGAAGCGGAAGACTCGGTCTGGCAACTGGTGACGGAAGTTTCCAAAGGGGGCATCATAGCGGCGCGCACCTGCGCCATCTACCAGACCACGGACGTAGGAGACCTGTTGCTCACTCAAGTGGAAGGCTACCAAAGTCCGGAGGCGCAAACTACGCAATACGCCTACGACCAGTGCGGGAGGCTCAAAACAGAGACCGCTCCGAACGGCAGCCAGATCCACTACGCCTATGACTTCTACGGCCGCCTTCTTACCCGCGACGAACCGTGGGCGGAAAGCGGCAGGCGCATCACGCGCTACACCTATGCGTCTTCGGGAGAAGCCGACTTCAACGACGAACCGGCCTCGGAAACAGTGGACCTGCTTCCGCTGGAAGGGCACATCAAGACGCTGACGACCACCACCTGCAAGTACACGACGGCCAACCACGTCAAAAGGACGGAAAAGCGGGTCACGGGGCTGGGCGTCACGGGCACGCGCCTGACGGCTACGGAACAATGGCTGGCCGGGGCTCCCGACGTCTACGCCCGCGGACGCACCCGGATGACCCGGGAAGTCAACGGCGTGCAAACCTGGCACGACTACGCGGCTACGACGGAACACGGAGCCCTCTACACGGAAACGGTGGAAACGCGCGTCAACGGGGAAGCCGTACCGGGACAGAGCACGCGCACCACAACGTGGATCACGGCGGAAGGGCAGCGCGTCAGGGAGGAAAGCCACGTTCTGCTCAGCAGCGGGGAATGGGTCATCACAGACAGCTCCTCTTACGAATTCGACACGCAGAACCGATGGGTGAAGCGAACGGGGGGCAACGGCCGGGTGACGCAGCGCGAATTGATGTGCGACGGACGCCTGCTGTGGAACATTGATGAAAACGGCGTAAGGACCGACTACACATACGACACGGCGCGCCAACTGGTGGAAACCACTCGCTCGGCGGTGATGGACGGGGAAACCGTCATTACGCCGGAAACCATCACCACCTACACCCGGGATGCGGCGGGACGCATCCTCTCCACGCGCCGGGATACGGGGGCCATGACGACCCAAGAAAGCTCATTGTATAACCTTCTCGGCCGCACAACAACCACCACCGACGTCCTGGGCCGGATCACTACCTACGCCTACAGCCAGGACGGTTTGACGACGACGCAAACCGTTCCCTCGGGAGCCACATTCATCACGCGCCATGCACCGGACGGAACGGTCCTGGAAGAATCCGGTACGGGACAGCGGCATCTGGCTTACTCCATTGACTTGGCCAATGACGGTGTGCGGACCTTCACGAAAGCCGTGTCCGGTGAAACGGAAACCGAACTGCAGCGCAGCATTGTCAATGGAATCGGGGAAACCCTGCGCACGGGCGTCCCCAACACCGTCGGCGGAGTCATTTACACGAGAAACACCTACAACGCCAAGGGACAGCTCACCAAAACACAGACGGATGCGGGCAACGCGGCCACGACGATGGCCCCGACCCTGTGGGAATACGACGCCTTCGGCAACAGGACGAAAGAAACCTGGAAGCTGGCCGATCCGGCCACCGTGTCCAACTCGCGCATCACTACGTGGAGCTATGGAGCGGAACAGGCGGAAGATGGCGTGTACCGTGTCGTCACGGCGACCAGGAACAACGGCCAGGGCACGACCTATGACGAAACGCAAAAGGAACTCATCTCCAGCCTCTCTTCCACGCTGGAAAGCAAAACCATCGCTACCGATCCCAGGGGAAATATATCCACGCAGTGGAGCGAATACGGAGCGGGCGCCCTGCGGACGCAAAAGAGCGCCGTTCCCACCTCGGATATCACGGGGATTATTCACGCAGTAGAAGAATTCATCATAAGTTCGACAGACTACGCAGGACTAATGAGTACGGCATCCCGAACGTATACAGAAGTGGGAATCGTCTACACCAATACGGACGGACGGGGTAACACGACTACGACGAAGACCGACATCGCCGGGCGCACCGTTTCGGTGACGGACGCGGCGGGCAACACGACGACCACCGCCTACAGCCCTTACTTCGACCAGCCTTCCGTGGTCACCAACGCTCTCGGGAACACGACCTGCTACAGCTACGACCTCCGGGGCCGCAAGACGGCGCAATACGGCTCGGCCACCCAGCCTGTCCTCTTCGGTTACGACGAGGCAGACAGAATGGTCAGCCTCACCACCTTCCGGGAGGACGCGGGCGACATCACCACCGATCCCGCGGGACGCACGGACGGAGACCTCACCACCTGGAGCTACGATGAAGCCACCGGGCTGGTTCTGCGCAAAACCTATGCGGACGGCACCCATGAGGATACGACTTACAACGCCCTGAACCTCAAATCAACGCTCACGGACGCGCGGGGTGTGGTCACCACCTGGGGCTACAACCTGAAAAAAGGAGTCAACACCTCCGTTTCCTACAGCGACGCCACGCCCGGCATCCAGTACGCCTACAACTACCTCAACCAGCTGACCCGGGTCACGGACGCCTCCGGTACGCGCACCATCGCCTACAACCAATACAGCGAACCGGACACCGACAGCATCACGATAGGGGGAGCTCTCTACCAGCTCCAGGAAAACTACGACACTTACGGCCGGTCCTCCGGCTATACCTTGAAGCAGGGAACCGACGTCCTTCAGGAAGTCAGCCAGGGCTACGCAGACGACGGACGGCTGGCCAGCGCCGGAATCATGCACGGGGGAGAAGAACAGACATTTGCCTACGGCTATCTGGCGGGAAGCAGCCTGCTTTCCAGCCTGGCGATGCCCAACGGCATCGTCAGGGAACTTTCTTACGAACAGCGGCGTGACTTGATTACCGGAATGAACTGCCGGCTGGGAGAAACCGGGCTGGTCTCCCGCACCCAGAGCTGCGACGCACTGGGACGCCCGACTGCCCGCACCCGGCAGCGGGGAACCGAAGCTGCCCGCAATGACAGCTTCAGCTACAACGGCAGAAACGAACTCACCGGAGCTTCCCTGGGAACCGCTCCCTACGGTTACAGCTACGACAACATCGGCAACCGCAAGACGGCGCAGGAACTGGCCGAGGAACTTACCTACGCGGTCAACGAGCTCAACCAGTACACCAGCATCACCAACTCCACTCTCAACTCACCACTCTCAACCCTGGAACAGCCCTTCGTTCCGCAGTACGACGCCTCGGGCAACCAGACTCTCATCAAAACATCAACGGGTATCTGGACGGCCGTGTACAATGCGGCCAACCGGGCGGTGAGCTTCACAAGCCAGGACGGAAACATAGTAGTGGAATGCGGGTATGACGATCAGGGGCGCCGCTACATGAAGAAAGTAACCGTCAACGGAACGGTCGCCAGCCATGAACGGTACCTGTACCGCGGCTACCTGCAGATAGCTGCGCTGGACATGCTCAACAGCCGGAACGTGCTTCGGACACTGTTGTGGGATCCTCTGGAAGAGGTAGCCACGCGCCCCCTGGCCCTGGTGCGAGACAATGCCCTATACTGCTATGGCATTGACTTCAACAAGAACGTTACGGAGGTGTTTGATGAAGAGGGAAGTATTGCGGCAGCTTATGACTACTCTCCCTATGGACAGGTTGCTTCCACGGGAGACCTTGTCCAGCCGGTGCAGTGGAGCAGCGAGATGAACGACGGGGAACTGTCCCTGGTCTATTACAATTATCGTTATTACCATCCCTCAGACGGCAGGTGGATCAATCGCGATCCCATCGCCGAAGAAGGGGGATGGAATCTCTATCTTTCAAATGGTATAACATATTTATCGGATTATATAGGGCTTAACAGATATATTACACATTTTGATATAGCAGGGTATGGAGGATCTGGAACAACAACACTACATGTTGGAGTAGCAGTAGATCAATGGATTGAAAAAGAGGGGAAATATATTAAGAATGGAATTGTAACATATGATTTTGCGGCTGTTTTAACAGAGAAAACGGGGTTTTGGTGTTCTGTTGGGAATATTCTGAATTGCATATCTTCTATTGTAATTGCAAAAGGAAAAATTGTATCATCAGAAGGTTTAAATCTTGAATCTCCCATTACAATGAATTCATCTCCATGCCAAGATATCGAGATGCTTTCTAAATTGAAGGAGGATGAAGCAGATCCGCCATTATATAACTTGATATTCAGTAGTTGTATAATATGGTCTAGTAAGGCTGCAGCATATGGAATGGATAAACCAGGAATTGGGAAATGTTGCAATCCGGACGGAACAATATTTAAATCCAATGAATAAATTATCTAAAAATCCGTTAACATACATTTTAGTTTTTTTTATTTTACTGTCATTATTTGCGATACATGACTATGCAGTAGTATACTGTAAAATGCAAAATTTGATTGTAGATAGCGTATGGAAAAATATTCATATATTTATTATTTTTCTAATACTATTCTTTTATATATCTTTGTTATTTTTATCAAACAGAAAAGTAAGAAAGTGTGTAATTATTAGCATTTTTATATTATTATTATTGTTTCTATTTATGACATTAACTGTAGTTTGTATACCCTAATAAGTCTGGAATTATACTCGTAATTTTTTACTTATTATTTATATAAAAACAGATGAAAAAAATGCTTATCAAAAATTTTATGAGGCAGCGAAACGATATCAAACGCTGAAGAAAAAGACATATTCAAGTTGTTTTGAATTATGTCTGGCCATGGCAGAATATGCAAAGGTATTTTTAAAAAGTGATTTAGGAAAAGGAATGGTTTTATTATTCTCAAAATTTCTAATAATAAATGAACTATTTTTATTTTTTAACATTTTGCATCATAACAAATTCTTGTTTAAGCCAGCCGGTTCACTATCAAGAATCATCTCCCATGTGTATTAATTCTGACATTGATTTACATGAAGACGGTTTGCATTTTATTCATTTATTAGAGAAACTGAATAAAATATCCAGCAGGCTGGATAGTACAGATGACGCCCAAAGCATACTTGATGAAGCACGGGAATCTATCTATGCTTATTTAAGAATTCAGTATGGTGACGGGAATTGCATAAGTAAAAAAGGTCTAATATCGTGTGGCAAGATATTGAGATTGCATGAATCACTTTACCTCCCCGGAAATAAATTTATCGCTACAAAATATGATGTAAAAAATAAGATATTTGAATATCAGCAGGAACTTGTTTCCGCTTTTCTTAAAAGGAGCAATGAGATAAAACAAGCAGAAAGGGATGTAGATCAGGAAATATTTAAGTCTTTATCAGAATTGGATTGTGATATGTTTAATTATGACAATTTCAGGAGCCATTTGATAAAACAGGGCAATGAAAAAGAGTGGTTGATACGCGGTCTTTTTTTTCTCATCCAGGAAGCTTATGAAGGTAATCAGAATGCCATGTCCATATTACTGAAAAACAGTAACGAGGGGATATGTTCCCTTGCCCTGGCTCTTATTCTAGAACGGCAAAATAGATTGCGTTTTATATTGAGCCAGTATCATGATTTATCATGGGAAAATACCTGGGGTTGCATAGATAAACAGAAAGAAATGATTTCCGATTTGTTAGAAAAGAGTATTGCCCAAGGTGAACCTTGGGCCAAAAAGATTAAAGAGGCTGATATTATCGCCAAGTCCAGCCTGGATTTCTTAAAGAGGATGTGGAAATAATACTTATGGATGCGGAATATCACTAGCCCAAGGCAACGGAGAAAGCGTTATTGATACTATATAAATTCATAGAATGGTTTAAAGTATCAGAAGCATTGTAAATAAATCAAATATATGAAAATGTTTCATTCATGTATTCAAAATGTAATAAGGATATTTAATATGAAAATATCTAATATTTCCTATAATGGCATATTGTCTTTCTGTTGCTGTTTTCTTTTTGCAGGATGCTATTCTTATATGAGCAATCATAAAACGCTACAAGCACAAGGATAAAAAGGCTAAAACAAAACCGGTAGAATTAACCGAACGGGAACGTAATGATTTTTTGAGACTTATTAAAAAATTTAGAAATAAATATGTAGAAGGGCCAGTCCCACAAATGGCCATGGATGGGATAGGAGAGGTGAATATCACTTCATATGACTCTGTCACAATTCTGTTTGATGATTTTTTTAGGACTATCCATGTACCAGGAAAAAGAGCGGATGAAGAAACAAAGCATAAACTCTACCAATTAATGGATGAAATAGATAACAGATTGTTTGAATTTAAGAAATAACCGCTGAAATCCAATTATGAGCATCATTTCTTGTCTTCCGCTTCCAGTGGTACGATGTGCGGGGACACCCGGCACCTGCACGCAATAGCAAGAAACAAAAGCAGGCTACAGCGACAATTTTAGTTATAACGGCAGAAATGCACTCATCGGAGCCACCTTGGGCTCTACAACATTGGCAAACACAAGACGGCACAGGAAGTGAGGGGGACTGTCCCATGCATCCAATGAATTCAATCAGTATATTCGCATCTCCTATATTACTTTTAACGCTCCATACCGGAATAACCTTTCGTACCGCCATATGACACCAATAGCAACCAGACCACAGCCAACACTTTAACAGGAGTCTGGCCGACACGAAAACAGGAGACCTTGTGCAGCTAGTGCAGTGGAATAGCGAGATATGCGGTTCAAAAGAATGAAGACCGAAAAAAGGACTGCCGGTAAGGCAGTCCTTTTTGAGACAGGGAATGGAAACTTCCATTATTGCACCATGGGCGTTTTCTGGGCCTCCGGCACGGGCAGCGGCGTGTTCTGAATAGTGACCGGAGTCCCTATGCTGGTCTGCTTATAGAGGATTTGGGCTACGTTCCGCGGCAGGCGCACGCAGCCGTGGGAAACGGGGTAACGGCGCACTTTGCCGACGTGCAGACCCAGCCCTGCGTTGGTGAGACGCTGCCAGTAAGGCATGGGAGAGCCGTCAAAACGGCCGCCTTCCGGAACGGGATCGGTGGATTCCGCATTGTAGTTGATGCATTTGCCTTCCGCATCATACATTTTGCCGTACAGATTGGAAATATGGTCCTCCTTTTTGGAGATGACGGTGTAGTCGCCCGTTTTGGTCGGGTAGGCCTTGACACCGGAAGAGAGCGGGAAGTCCATGGCGACGAGTCCGTCCACCAGGTACTGCCCCCGCTGGTCATTCAGGCAGACAAAGATCTTGCGCGATTTCTTCGGCGTACGCTTCAGCAGGGTGTCATCCTTGTAAATATCGTAGGTTTTCTTGTAGTCCTTGCGGGCTACGAAGTGCGCGTACGTGGAAGGATGGAAGGGGTTTTTGTATTCCGGAACGGATTTGTCCAGGGTGCGGGGGTCCGGCAGGGAGGAGTGTTCCTTGCCGGAGTGGGAACAGGACATCCACCCCATGCAGAGCACGGGGAGGATGGCCAAAGGGAGGAGGCGCTTCATAAGTGGCGGATCCGGAACGAAGGCTCCGGATTATTTGGAACGTGGGATCGTCAGTTTCTGGTTGATGTGAATCAAGTCGGACTTGAGCCTGTTGGCTTTTTTGAGTGCGGCTACGGAAGTGCCGTTTCTGCGGGCAATGGCGCCCAGGGTATCGCCCTTCTTCACGGTATAGGTCCGGGCCTTGGGAGCGGGCTTCCGCGTAGTTTTTTTGGCAACGGCGTTGCGGGAGGAGCTGGTGGATTTGGCCGCCGACTTCCGCGTGGTCGATTTCTTGTTGACGGAGGGTTTGGCGGGCGGGTTGTAGGAGTAGTCCGAATTGCTCGCCACCGGGCTGTAATGGCCGGATTCATACGAGGGATCGGAACTTTCCGCAATCCACGGCGGAATTTCCCCGTTGGCTATGGGTTCCGCAGTATCGTAGCCAGCCGTGGAAGATTTCTGGCTGGAGCAGGAGGAAAACGGAAGGACCAGCGCGGCAGCGCAGGTGCAGGTTAAAATAAGGTGCGCTTTCATGTGTGCCTGTTCTTACTAATTTATCATTTCGGTTTCAAGGAGCTAACGCTGATTTTGCGGATTTTTTTTCACTGCTGGCGCAAATTGTAAAATGTTCCGGCATTCCGGGTGGTCAAACGGGCGAATTCTTCCAGCTCCATCCCTCTGGCCGCAGCGATGAAGCGGGCCGTATGGATAAGATGGGCGGGTTCGTTCATGCGGCCCCTGAGCGGTTCCGGACTGAGGTAGGGGGAGTCCGTTTCCAGCATGATGCGGTCTTCCGGACACCAGCGCGCCGTTTCCGCCACGACGGGAGCGTTTTTGAAGGTAGCCACCCCCGTGAAGGAGACCATGCCGTCCAGCCTGTCAAAGATGCGCGCTGCCTGTGCGGTGTCCCCGATGAAGCAGTGGAAGACGGGCCGGACGCGGCCCGCATGGTTTCCGGCAATTGCCAGGGCGTCTTCAAAACTCCGGGAGCCTTTTCTGTCCCGGGTATGGAGAACAATGTTCAATCCCAGGCGCGCGGCCAGTTCAAAGTGTTCTTCCAGGAGTTCCTGCTGGCGGCGGTGGAAGTCCGCCGTTTCCCAGCCTTCCGGGACAGGGTGGAAGTAGTCCAGGCCGGTCTCTCCGATGGCGGCGAGGGGAACGGTTTCCGCGGCCGCGGTCAGCTTTTCCGCCCAGTTTTCAGGCGCGCCGTGTGCATCGTCAGGATGAATGCCCAGCGCGCAGAAAACCGTGCCGGGGAATTGGCGCGCCCAGGACAGGTTTTCTTTCCAGTCGTCCATGCACGCTCCCAGAGTGATCATGCGGTCTATTCCTGCCTCAGCGGCATGCCGTACGTAAATTTCCCGGCGGGACTGGTCGAATTGCCGGGAAGCCAGATGGCAGTGCGTGTCAATGATCATGGTGTGGAACCCTTGTGGGGTAAAGCGGAAGTCTGTGGATATTTTCCCTTATTGAAAAGTCCAAACCGGAAGCATGCCTGATTTTTCCTTGCAAGGCGGATGGGAAACGGACAAACTGCCCCGCATGAAATGTGCAGCTTTGCGCGTATGCGCCAGCCTGTTAATGGCAGGAGCGTCTTCTCTTTATGCAGGAACCGCCCCTGCCGCAGCCCCTCAGGAAGGGTCTGTTATCAGCCTTCATGTGGAGAACGACATGTTCGTAGGGGATGACGATAATTATACCAGCGGCGTCCGCATTGGCTGGATGTCCGGCACCACCGCGGAAAGCCGAACGTTTTCGGGCATGCTGGGAACGGTGCTGGGGGGTACGAATGCTTCTGATTCCTGGCGGCGCTTCATGGGAATGAACGGTTCCTCCAATCTGCGGCAGCAGTGGGGCCTGGACCTGACCCAGTTAATGTTTACACCGGAGCGGAAGCTCCGCGAGCCGATTTACGGAGAGCATCCCTACGTGGGCAACCTGACGCTGGGTCTGATATCCCTGGTTAAAAACGAGGACCGGGCAAATGTCCTGGAGCTCCAGCTGGGTACCACGGGTTCGCCCTCCCTGGCCAAGGGTTCCCAGCACTTGGTCCATAAGATGTGGGGCATGGAGCAATGGCCCGGCTGGAACAACCAGCTTCCCAGCGAAATGACCGCCAATTTGTTTTTCAAGCGCTATTACCGCCTCCGCGGGCTGGAAAGGCATTATGGTTCCGGGTTGGAGACGGACGCTCTGGCCTACTGGCATGCGGATGCCGGCACCGTGAAGGTGCAGGCGGGCGGGGGCATGACCTTCCGCTTCGGCTACAATCTGGGCAATACCTCGCCGGAAAACAGCATCCGCGGGGCCACCAGCGCCGCTCCCCCCTTCGTTTACAACCGTACTTCTGTTTCCAACTGGGGCTATTACGGGTATCTTCACGCGTCGGCGCGCGCCGTGGCGCATGATCTGTATCTGGACGGCACCGTTTTCCATTCCTCCCCGGATTACGTGAACAAATATCCCGTGGTGGCGGAATGGGGCTACGGATTCGGCGTCACCTACAAGCGTACGGAATTCCTTTTCGGGCTGCATTATATTACCAAAGAATACACGCGGCAGGAGTCCCTCCAGTGCGTAGGCGTGCTTCAGCTGAGGCATACCTTTTAATACCCGCATTTCATATGGCCAGGGCGCATAGCGGGGCGGCAGCTTGCAAAATGCAGGTTTGCTGTTAGAATTAGAATCGCGGATTCGTATGTAACAGGACGATCCGTTCGTACATACAACCTTTGACACACCCCATATATTCATGAGAACAACCAGATACTGGCGTTTGTCCTGCACCGCGCTGGCGGCAGGCACCGTGATGTGCGGCCTGTCCGCCCATGGCGGGGATGCGCCTCCGTCCGAACCCGCCCCCACCGGGCTGGAGTGGGAACAGGAGCAGAACCTGCATTTGAACAAGGAGGCCCCCACGGCTTCCTTCATGTCTTTCAGTGATTTGAAGTCCGCCCTGAACGTGCTGCCGGAAAACAGCAAATGGTGGAGGTCCCTGAACGGACAGTGGAAGTTCTACTGGGCCAAGGATCCGCAGAGCCGCCCGGCCGATTTTTACAAGCCGGATTACGACGTGAAGGACTGGAAGGAGATCAAGGTTCCCGCCTCCTGGCAGACCCAGGGCTACGGCACCCCCATTTATTCCAACCAGCCTTATCCTTTTGAGCGCGCGTGGCCGTATGTGATGAAGGAGCCCTCCAATAAGAATTATACGTCCTACAAGGAACGGAATCCCGTGGGTTCCTACCGCCGCACGTTTGAGGTGCCCGCGGACTGGGACGGCCGGGAAGTGTATATGCAGTTTGACGGCGTGGATTCCTTTTTCTATCTCTGGATCAACGGCAAATACGTGGGCTTTTCCAAGGATTCGCGCAATCCCGCCCGGTTTGACATCAGCCCCTACCTTAAAAAGGGCGAGAACGTAGTGGCCGCAGAGGTGTACCGCCATTCCGACGGCGCTTATCTGGAATGCCAGGATATGTTCCGCCTCTCCGGCATTTTCCGGAATGTTTCCATCTTCGCCCTGCCGAAGGTGCATGTGCGCGATTTCTTTGTGCATACCAATCCGGTGGACCAGAGGGACTGGGCCCTGAACATCGACCATACCAAGCCCGGCACCATGGACGGCGACTGGCGTCTCCAGGTGGACGTGGATGTGCGCAACCTGTTCCCGGCCACGCAGAAGCTGGACGACTGCACGATTTCCATGGCGCTCTACGATTCCGCCGGAAAACTGGTGGAACCCGTGAAGCCCAAGGACGCTCCCTACGACGGCGTGATGGAAAAGCCCCTGCGCATTACCGGCATGAAGGATTTCAAAACTTCCCTGCTGGGCATTTATTCCAAGCCGAAGCTCTGGTCCGCGGAGGACCCCAACCTGTACACCCTGGTGCTGACCTTGAAGCGCGACGGCAAGACGGAGGAAATGGTTTCCTCCCGCGTGGGTTTCCGCAATGTGGTGATCAAGGACAGCGTGTTCCTGGTGAACGGCAAGCCTGTCAAGGTGAAGGGCGTGAACCGTCATGAAAGCCATCCGGAGACCGGGCATTACCTGACTCCGGAACAGATGGAGCAGGAAGTGCAGATGATGAAGCGCGCCAATATCAACCACGTGCGCTGCTCCCATTATCCGGCGGATCCCTATTTCTACTACCTCTGTGACAAGTATGGCATTTACGTGCAGGACGAGGCCAACATCGAGTCCCACGGCTATTATTACGGCAAGGAATCCCTGTCCCATCCCATCGAATGGATGGCCGCCCATGTGGAACGCATCATGGCGATGGTGGAACGCAACAAGAACCACCCGAGCATCATCATGTGGTCCCTGGGGAACGAAGCCGGCCCCGGCCAGAATTTCCGTACTGCGGAAAAGATGGTGAAGGCGCGGGACATGTCCCGCCCCACCCATTATGAACGCAACAACGATATTGTGGACCTGGGCTCCAACCAGTATCCCTCCGTGGACTGGACGCGCTCCATGGCGGCCAACAAGGATTTCCCGAAGCCCTACTACATTTCCGAGTACGCGCACAACATGATGAACGCCATGGGCAACCTGGCGGATTACTGGGAGGCCATCGAATCCTCCGACCGCATCATGGGCGGCGCCATCTGGGACTGGGTGGACCAGGGCCTGTACAAGACCCTGCCGAACGGGGAGAAGATGCTCGCCTATGGCGGCGACTTCAACGACCATCCCAACAGTGGCCAGTTCGTGTTCAACGGCACCATCCTGGCGGACCGTACGCCGGAACCGGGCTATTTTGAAGTCAAGCATGTCCATCAGAATATCTCCACGTCCCTGACGGAAGACGGCAAGATTTCCATCTTCAACAAGAATTTCTTCACGGACCTGTCTCCGTATGACATTACCTGGACCCTTACGGAAAACGGGAATGTGGTGGCGGAAGGCGCGCTGAACACGCCTCCGGCCGGACCGCGGGAGAAGATTGTGGTGCCCGTACCGGACATTCCCCAGTTGAAAAACCGGAAACCCGGTGCGGAATATGCCCTGCGCGTCAGCTACAAGCTCAAGAAGGACACGGACTGGGCAAAGAAGGGCTATGAACTGGCCTTTGACCAGCTTCAGCTTCCCGTCCAGGGAGGACTGCCCATGTTCACGGCCCCCGCGGGCAAGGTCACGCTGGGAGCGGACAAGCACACGGTGTCCGGCAAGGATTTCACCGTGCAGTTTGACCCGGCTACCGGGGAACTCAGCCAGTTCACCGTGAACGGTAAGCCCCTGTTCAAGACGCCCATGGCGGTGAACGCCTTGCGCGCCGCCTCCAGCAATGAGCCGGGCGTCATGTCCAAGAGCATGGCCAACGGCCTCCGCCAGCTCAAGCAGGAAGTGGTCAGCTATGAAGCCATTGACAACGGCAGCAGCGTGACGGTCAAGCAGTCCGTCAAGGTCAGCGGAGTCCAGGCTGAAAAGGTCAACGGCTACGGGGATACCAAGACCACCATCACTCCGGTGAAGGAGCCGCTGAATGATGCCAATACGCATTTCATCAACAATCAGGAATGGACCATTTACGCGGACGGCACCGTGGTGTGTCAGTCCGTGCTGCTGCCGCGCGGCAATCCCCTGGAGCTGCTGCGCCTGGGTTATGAGTTCCAGTTCCCCGCCAATCTGGGCAACGTGGCCTATTACGGCCGCGGGCCGGAGGAGAATTACGCGGACCGCAAGAGCGGGATGCCGCTGGGCGTTTACAAGACCACCGCGAAGGACTCCTTCTTTCCGTACGGAAGGCCGCAGGATTGCGGCAACCATGAAGACACCCGCTGGGTGGCCGTTACGGACGACAAGGGGCAGGGGCTGCTTTTCGGTTCCCTGGGAACTCCGTTTGCCTTTTCTGCAATTCCGTATACCACGACGGAGCTGATTCTGGCCAACCACCCCGTGGAACTGCCGAAGACGACGGACAGGACCGTGCTGGTTCTTTCCGCCGCCACGCGCGGCCTGGGGGGCGCCTCCTGCGGTCCGGGACCGATGAGCCGGGACATTATCAAGGCCAATAAGCCCTACCCGATGTCCTTCTTCATCCGTCCCGTCACGGCCAAGTCCTACAAGGGAGAGCTCCGCGTACCCGCTGCCGAATTGGACATGACCATGCTGACCCGCACAGACAAGTACGCGGTCAAGAGCGTGACCAGCCAGGAACAGGGCGAAGCGGACGCCGAGTTTGCCATTGACGGCGATCCCGGCACCTTCTGGCACTCCGAATATAACAAGACCGTGACCAAGCACCCGCACGTGCTGGCCGTGGACCTGGGCAAGGAACGGGAGTTTTCCGGAATTACCTATTTGCCCCGCCAGGACGGCAGCGCCAACGGCCGCGTGAAGGATTATTCCGTGGAAGTGAGCATGGACGGCGAGAAGTGGCAGCCTGCCGCCAAGGGTTCCTTCCCGAACAATGCGGACCTGCAGCAGGTGAAATTCGCCGCACCCGTAAAAGCCCGTTATTTCCGCTTCTCCGCCCTCAGCGAGGCGGGGGGCAGGGATTACGCCGCCGTGGCTGAACTGGAAATTATTCCGGTGAAGAAGTAGCTTCTGCGGCTCAACCCGCTTGCACGATCGCCCCGCCGTTTTTTAAAGCGCGCGGGGCGGTTCCTTTTCCTTCCTGCAAGGTTGGCAAAGTGCCGCAAATCCTGGCGCCAGTCGAATCGCCATGCGGTCTCCGGCTGCACTTGTATTTAAAAGTACATTCGCAGGTATTCGTTCGGCCGCCATTGCCGTCAAGGCTTGCGGCATTCCGACGGCCATTTCTGAATTAATAGCGGTTTGCTGATGGCATGCGGCTTCATGGGACTCTTTCCATCCATGTTTTCGTGCATGAAAAAGCCTCCGTACAGAGTAATCCGCACGGAGGCTGATTGGTCAAGGAAAGCCTGTTTTTTATCTTCTTCTGCGCATCATCAGGGCCGCCAGGCCAAGCAGGCCCAATGTGGCCGTGGCCGGTTCGGGAATGAGCTGGAATCCATCGGGAGTGTTGTGGCCAAGGATGCATTCAACGTACCATTCACTTCCCAGTGCAGCAGCCTTATCCCGGGAAAGAAAATCAAGATAATTGGAACTAGGAAAATTCGGATCGGAGGGATAGGTGGCGAGACTGCCATCCTCAGTGTTGCGGAAGACGAATACGGCGATTTCGGTAGATGCATCAATGGTTGAACCGTTGCCGACCATCAGATAAAGAGGGGTATTTTCCAAGGTCAATCCCGCAGGCTGCTGGTATGATCCCGACAGGGAAAAGAGTCCGCCATTGGTAATAGATCCGTTGTCGGAAGAACTGACGTTGAGCGTGCTGACAAAATTGTTCCGAATATCGACTATTTGACTATAGCTCAGATTGCCTTGATCGTATTCATTTCCTCCGTTGGCCCATTTGACGTCGTTAAAGTTGTAATTCCAGTTTGTCAGGGTGCCGAGCATGGCACAACCGCTGCTGAGAGGGATTCCCAGGGTATCAGCGATGGAGGTATTATAATCCTCCTCGTTGGAAATGAGGTAATCGCCCGCCTGGACAAGTCCGCCGGCAAGGAAGGAGATTGAAGCAAGCGCACAAGTAAAGAAGGAATAGTGGGACATGGTTTGCAAAGGTTATTGTTGAGTGGAGATTGAAGAATTAATATTGATGTAGGCCGGAGTCTTGGAAGAGGAAGAAATGGAAAGAACTCCATGGAAGGGGATATCGGACACATCCTGTCCCTTCTCGTCTTCCCAACGGTCTCTCTGATAAGTACATTTTACCATGACGTTCTTGTCACCGAGGGGGACGTAAACGGCATCTCCTGATTGCAGAGTATTCTGCAGCCCGGTTTCCCGGAGGGAGTGGGCCAGGGGAAGCCTTGTGTGGAGCAGCGAATTTTGCCCGGCCAGCAGAAGTTTCTGATGTTTAGGAGATACTTCCCCAATGACGAAAGCCTTGATATCTTCCCCGGCCTTGCGAGTAATGTCCAACGGCTCATGGCCGAAGACGGGCATGCCGCCGACATCCTCCTTGGACCCTCTCCGCATCCATTGCGTTCCGGAGTAATATACCGCCTGTTTGGTAGTTTCCGAGTTGAAAATACTCGCATTGTCGGCGGAAGCCGCAGAGCCGCTTTTCAGTCCGAATTTGTTGTCATCGCCCAGCACGTCATTCAAAGTCCTCGCCTTGCGGAGAACATAGAAATCAGGAAAATTCCCCTTTTTGAGGAATTCGGCCAGAAGGGAGTCGCTTACCTCGATCTCATGCTCCTTCCAGCAGGAAGACGGTTTTTTCCAGCCGTCCCGGTTGAGGGGAAGAGCCACGACCTCGTTGCCGAAGTGGAGGGCCAGGATATAGGCGGAATTTTCGTCCATCAATTCATTGAAATTGACGTCAGGGTCTGTGATGGTGACCTTGCTTCCGCTTGAAGTGACATTGTCCGTTTTCAATGTATGCTGCATCAGGGCTTCCGGATGGACTCCCAGCCCCAGGTAATTGGCTTGCTTGGCGTACAGGTCCGTTTGAATATAGCCGCAGGGCGTGCTGTAGGCCGTCTCCGCATGCAGGGTCGCCGAGAAGACCGGAAACAGGGCACAGGTACAGAAACAAGCTGGCAGGCAATGTACCGGATTCATAAACATTAATCCATTAAGGGGAAAGGGCATCATTTGTCAATTCAGAAAGGGAAAAACGTTCTGAATTTTCAATTTTGCGTGATGAATGGTCTTTACCCGCAGAAAGAGAATTATGGAGATTCCTGCTGTTTGTCCATGACGCAGCAGGCACTGAAGTTGCTGATTTCCGGCGTGCCGGCGGCTTTTTCCACCGTCAGACGGAGTGCGGACGCCTTGACAGGGGCAAAGGACTGGATGCGCTTGTGGCCGATGGAAGTTCCCTCGCATACGGGAATCCAGCTGCCGTTGACTTTTGCTTCCACGCGGTAGGCGCGCACCCGTTCTCCGTGCCGGATGTTTTCCTGGATGATGCAGTAGTTGACGCTTTGCTCCCCTTTCAACGGAAGGGTAAGCGTTTCCGCATTCCCGGAGACGGAGGCCAGAGGCGTGCCGAAACGGCGCCGGATTTCTTGCCCCAGTTCCTTCAGGCGCGCTGCGTCGCCGGGAGGAAGCAGGCCGTCCGGGTCCGGCGTCAGGCCAATGATCAGCGTTGCGTTGCGGCCCACGGATTTTTCATACATGTCCATCAGATTGGCCAGGGGATAGACAGCCTTGTCATCGTCTCCCGGTTCCCAGAACCATTCGTGGCGGCCGTTGTAGCCGCGCAGGGGAGTGTCCGCCATGGCGGGAACCCAGTGTTTTCCGTCCGGATCCCCGTGCCTCAGGAGCTTGTTATGGTCCGCAGCTTTGTCATTTGCGTTGCTGTGGCTGTAGGGATAGGGAAAGCCTGACCAGCAGGGATAGCCCACCGTTCCGCTTTCCGAGCCTCCCCACCGCAGATCCGCCCGGTCCACATTGTGGTAGAACAGGCAGTTGGGCTGGTATTTGCTGACGATGGGTTCCACATCCGGACCCAGCCCCCTGGGATCGTCCGCCCCTCCGTCAAACCAGATCATGAACAATTCTCCGTAACGGGAACAGAGTTCCGTCACCATTTTTTCACACAGGCGTTTGTACCAGGCCTGGCGATTGCGGGCAAATTCGCCGTCGCCTTCCGCCTTGAAGTTGTGGATGCCCAACAGGGAGTTCCAGCGGATACCGATGTAGATGCCCGGCTGGATGCCGTATTTGCGGCAGGAGGCGACAAAGTCGCGCACGATGTCGCCTTTGCCGTCCCGCCATTTCACGGCTTTCAGACAATAAGGATTGGCGTCGCTCTGCCACAGCCCGAATCCGGTTTCATGCGTGGCGGTCAGGATGGCGAATTTGGCTCCGGCCGCCTTGGCTGCCGCCAGCCATTGGTCAGTGTCCAGTTTGACTGGATTGAAGACGTTGTAGTCTTCCACCGGTTTGATGCGGTTATTGCCCTGATTGTAAATTTTCCCGTCAAACACATGCAAATCATAGTGGAAAACCACCCCCATTTCCGCTTCATGCCATTTGAGTTGGTGGAGGGCCGGAACGGCTATATCCACAGCGGGAGAGGGTTGGCCGCAGGCGAGGAATGGGCAGAGAAGCGCCAGAATAATGAATGTAGGTTTTTTCATCTGCTTGGATGATTGGGATTGAATGCCTCCGGTTCCGCCATGCCGTTTTTCAAGGGTGCGGGCATCAGCCAGGAAACGGTTTTCTTTTAAAAGAAAACGTTGGAAAAAATGGATTCTTTCTTTCGAATGCCCCGGTTTGGAAAGCTGTTGAACGCCGGAGCGTGGGAAAGCGTTAAGGATAGCAGCTGTAGCAGGCTGGTTGCCGTGCATTCTCTCCTTCCGGAAAAACGGCTGCGGTTCGGAAGCCCATTCCGCCGCCGGCACAGGAAGAGGATGAACCGGAAGGATAAAGCCTCCTTCCCTTCTTGACGGAACGGTTTCCGGGAACCGCAGGATTCCGCCTTGTTAATGCGGGTTTTCTTCTTCCCGGGAGATTTTCAGGCGCAGGAAGCGCCGCGGGGGACTTTCCGCGTTGATGGGCACGGTATCCCGGAAGATGGCGGAGCTTTTGCCTTCCGTTTCCACTTCCGCCATTTCCGTCCAGGTTTGAAGGTCTTCCGAGGATTCCACCAGGTGCCTGATTCCCGTGGCCTCCTGATTGACGGGCCAGGCCAGCACCAGGAAGGCGCCGCCGTTCGTTTTTTCCGTGGAGATCTGCACGACGTTTCCGCAGGGCTTGAGCGGGTCCAGTCCCGTAGCGTATTTCAGCAGGTTGGGGATGCCGTCTCCGGCGGGAGAATCAGTGGGGCCTGTCTGGTCCGTATCCGGGTCCCGGGAGGCGATTTCATCCTCCTTCCATTCGTCCCAGGTGCGCTTCTGACCGCGTTGGACCACGGTTGCGGAGCGGACGGTTCCGAAGGAGGAAAAGGCAAGCTCCGCCGTGCGGGAGCCTGCTGCGGCATTGGCCGCTGCGGTAACGGACACGGTTCCGTTGCCCGTCTCCGTGCCCTGCGTTCCGGTGATGTCCAGCCAGTCCGCCGTTTTGGATACGTTCCACGCAACGTCACAGGTGACGGAGAAAACGGCTGTTCCCCCGTTTTTGGGAAGAATGAGGATGGAAGGGGAAAAGGTGAGAGAAGGCTCCCTGCCGGACTGGATGATGGTCATGACGGCCGGCTGGATGCCGGGAACGGAGATGGTGATGGCTCCCGCGCGTTCTCCCGCTCCTTCCCAGCGGTCCACGCTGTAGGTGACCGTGCCGTTTCCGGAGCCTGAAGAGGGGGAGACGGTTATCCAGCCTGCGGAGGAGGTGGCTGTCCAGGAAGCATCGCTGGAGACGGTGAATGTGGCCGCCGTTGTTCCCTCCGCTCCCACGCGGATGATCTGTCCCGTGGCGGGAACGTCCAGGGAAGGCAGGAATTCTTCATACGGAATGCGCAGGAAAAAGATGTTTTCATCCCCGTTGAGCCCTTCATAAAGCACGCCGATGTGGCCGTCCCCCGTTTCGCAGATGTCGGAATAGCCGGAGGAGGGGCGGGAATCGTAAAGAACCTGGCTGCCGGAGGGCCATGTGGAGCCTTCGTCAAAGGAGGCCTTGAGAGTCATCAGGGCGCGCGGGGCGGCGGTTTTGGCGGGGTTGGAGAAGAGAAGGGCCCTGCCGATGTTCCCGGAGTTTTCCACGGCAAGCTGGCTGGCCTGGCAGGCGGCGGGCTCCGGCAGCGCTTTCAGGTTGGTGGCATGGGCCGTCCACGTCTTGCCCATGTCATCCGTGGTGAAGATTTTCCGGTACCCGCTCCTGTTTTCATTGCGGGCGTTGAGCATCAGGCGCCCGTCGCTGAGCTCCGTGACCACGCATTCGCTGGAGCTGGCCCCGATGCCGAGCGTGCCGGCTTTTCCCGTATCCTCGCTGATCCAGGTCTGGCCGCGGTCCAGGGAATAAATGATGCAGGACTGGGGTGTGCCCGCGCCGCTGGTACCCGTCCATATCTGGGAGGGGAAGACAATGGGGCGCACGCCGTTGACCGTCTTTTTCATGGTGATGCCGTGGCCCGGACCCTGGAAGAAGGACTTCCAGGCCTTGTTCTTGATATCCTTGTTGATGCTCCTGGGCTTCGTTTTTACAAACTCCCCGGTATCCGGATCAATGGAACCCCACGTCTGGCCGTTGTCCGTACTGCATGCCACCACGTATTGGACGGTTTCCAGGCTTTCCACGTCCACGTTGGCCTTGGAGGAGGCCAGCCCGTGCCTGGCGATGCCTGCCACCCACAGGGTGCCGTTGACTTCATCCAGCAGGATGCAGGGGTCGCTGACGCCGTAGCCGGAGTTGTAATCATTGGCGGAATTGCCCGTGGGGTTGAAGTTGACGGCCACGTTGACGGGCGTCCAGGTGCGGCCGTTGTCCGTGGAGCGGCTGCACCCCGTGTCAATATTGGCCTGCATGTCGTTCCGGCCGTCGTAGCGGATGTCAAAGACGGAGACCAGGTCTCCGTTCCTGGCGCGCACAATGCCCGGAATGCGGAATTTCCTGGAGGTCTTTCCTTCCGTGGGCCCTCCGTAAACGGGGTCGTTCGCCTTGGCGATGGCATAGCCTATCCGCTGCCGGGCCGTCACTCCGCCGGTAACATCCGTCGTTTCCCCGTCCACGGTAACGGAGGCGATTCTGGCGCCCACCTTGTGGTCCATGCTGGCGGAATCCTTGAGCTTAACGCTGACCCAGAAGTAATATTGCTGGCCGTCCGTGAGCGCCCCCGGAGTGACGGGGAAGGTCATGACGGGGGCCGGCGGCTGGGCGGGGCTGGCCAGGATGCCGGGGGAACTCATGGCGCCGTGGCCGCTGCTGCCGTAGGCGGGGGGTGGAGTAAATGCTGTTGGCGTCCCCGGTGTAAAGGGAGACGCTTTCAATGTCTCCCAGGTCATCGGACGGGCTCATGTCCACGGTGACGGACATGCCGGCATAGGAGGCGGGGACGTTCGTCAGGGAAAAGCGGAGAATGCCGTTGGCCTCCATGCGGATCATGGCCGGCCATGCTTCTGCGGCGCTGGAAAAGGGCTGGAAGGGAGAAAGGACCAGATCATCGAAAAGAACGCCCGTATTGGCAGGAGCTTCACAGCGGAAAATAAGGCGGACGGTCCCGGACGGGAGAACTCCCTGCACTTGCTGGGTCATGGGGCTGTTTCCCGTTTGCAGGGAGGAACCGTCTACGGCCAGCGTTTCATTCCCTTCCTGGTCCGCGGCATGAATGGTGAAAGAAAAGGGACTATCGCGCGTCCAGCGTTCCCCCGTCAGGGAAAGAATTTTTCTGGCCGTCAGGGGGGAAGGCAACGTCAGTGTGGCTGTGCTTTTGGTTCCGGTGCCCTGGCCTGTCAGCCGCATGCAGTTGGGCAGGGAGGAATAACGGTTGTCAGCAATGGCGGCGTGGCCGCTTTCCGCTGTCATGGTTCCCAGAGCGGTGGCCAGGGTGGTGAAGCCGCCCGTCGGGAATGAATCAAAATTTTCGGAAACGGCCTCGTCTGCTCCCCTCGTCATGCCGGTGCCCAGGCACAGGAAAAACAGGACGGCGGCGGAAATGAAGGTGTGGCGGAGGGTCTGGAAAGTGTTCATCATGAGAAAGGAAAGAAAAACTTTTAAAAATGCCTGATAGCAGAAAGGACGGGAAATGAGAACAAAAATAGAAAAGGGAGGGGGAAAATTAATAAAATTTTAACGGTTGTTCTGGTCTGTTTTATTTGTGCTGTGAACAGAGTTCCTCTAACATGAATCCATTGTTGAGGAGGCCATCACCCCTCCCCCCTTTTTCCATGTTTTCAGAAGTGCACTCGGACAGCCAGCGGGCGGACAGAATTCTGGCCTCCATCCGGAGGGAGGAATCCCGTTCAGGCCGTGGCCTGTTGAAAATTTTCTTCGGTATGGCTCCGGGCGTGGGAAAGACGTATGCCATGCTGGAGGCCGCCATCCAGGCGGCGGACAAGGGGGTGGAGGTGATCATCGGTGTGGCGGAGTCTCATGGCCGGGAGGACACAATGCGGCTGATCGGCAGGCTGCCGCGTCTTCCCATGAAGAAGACGGTTTACCGCGGCGTGGAGATGGAGGAATTTGATTTGGAGGAGGCGCTGCGCCTGAAGCCCCGGCTTATCCTGATAGACGAGCTGGCGCACACGAACGTGCCCGGCCTGCGCCATAAAAAACGTTATCAGGATGTGGAGGAGCTTCTGGCTGCGGGCATTGACGTCTATACCACTCTGAACGTGCAGCATCTGGAAAGCCGGGCGGATACCGTGCATGACATCACGGCCGCTCCCGTGCAGGAGACCGTGCCGGATTCCGTGCTGGCGGAGGCGGATTGCATTCAGCTGGTGGACATTGCCCCCGACCAGCTGCGCGCCCGCCTGCGGGAGGGGAAGGTATACGGCGCGCCGCAGGCTTCCGCCGCGCTGGACAATTTTTTCAAGGAGTCCAACCTGATGGCCCTGCGGGAGCTGGCCCTGCGTATCATGGCGGAGAAGGTGGATCATGAGCTGACGGAGGTACGCACCATTTCCGGGGACCATTCCATCTGGCGCAGCGGGGAACGGCTGATGGTGGCCGTGGGCCCCAGCCCTTTTTCCGCCCGGCTGGTGCGCTGGACGCGGCGCATGGCGTATGCCCTGAATGCTCCGTGGATTGCTCTTTCCGTTGACACGGGTGCCCCGCTGTCCCCGGAACAGCAGCAGAGATTGGACGCCAATCTGGAATTGGCCCGGCGACTGGGAGCGGAAGTGATCGTGATGCCCGGTTCCGATTTGGCGGAGACGCTGCTCCGCATGGCTTTTTTACGGAACGTAAGCCAGATCGTGGTGGGCAAACCGCAGGAAACCTACCTCTGGGGGCTGGTGCGGCCCATGTCCCTGGTGGACAAGTTGGTGAAGGGAAGCGACCAGATCGACATTTATGTGGTTCCCGCGGCTCCCGGACCGGGGAGGAACCGGTGGAGGAGCTGGCACCGTGAAGCGGGGAGATGTGGCCGGGATTACTGGCTGGCCGCAGGCGTGACGGCGGCCGTGACCGGAATCGGCCTGCTGATTGCATCGTTTACCGGTTATTTCGCTCCCGGATTCCTGTATCTGGCGGGAGTCGTGGGCCTGGGTTTTTTCATCCGTTCCCGCTGGGCCATGCTGATGGCCGCCGCACTGAGCGCCTTGTTATGGAACCTTTTGTTCATTCCTCCGGTCATGACGTTCAAGATAGAACGGCTGGAGGACGCCCTGATGTGTCTTTTCTTTTTTCTGGTGGCTCTTTCCACGGGGCGACTTACTTCCCGTCTGAGGATCCGCGAGCAAGAGGAACGTGAACGGGAGAAGAAGACCAATGCGCTGTTCCTGTATTCGCGGGCCATTGCCTCCGCTGCGGATGCGCCTTCCCTGATTTCCGTTGCCCTGGGACAGATGAGCCAGATCATGGGGGTGCTCATGGCCGCCATGACGCCCGGGAAAGGGACGCGCGGCCTGGAGCTGTGGGAGTCCGGCGGAGCTTTTCCCATGGATGACAAGGAATGGAGCGTGGCAGCCTGGTGTCTGGAGCATCGCCGCCCCGCAGGCAGGTTTACGGATACGCTTCCGGTAGCGGAAGGGTTTTACCTGCCCATGATGTCCGGGGAACACTGCATGGGCGTGCTGGGCGTGAGGGCGGAAGGAAAGGACCGCCTGACGGCGGGTCAGAAGGATTTGCTGGAGAGCATGGGCGCACAGCTGGCCATGGCGCTGGAACGGGAGGAATTGCGGGCGGAACGGACGCGGGCGCGGCTCATGGAAGAGTCGGAAAAACTGCACCGTTCCCTGCTGGACAGCGTTTCCCATGAGTTCAAGACGCCTTTGGCCGTAATTGAGGGAGGTTGCGAGAAGCTGGCGGTCAGCACCGCCTCCGCACCGGAAGAACGGGAAGAGTATGCGGAAATTCTGCTGGCTGCGCGCCGTCTGCGCCGTCTGGTGAAGAATTTGCTGGATGTCAGCCGCTTGGAGTCCGGAGCACTGAAACCAAAACTGGACTGGTGCGACCTGGGGGACGTGATTGAAGGAGCGATGGCCGCTACTAGGGAAGCGCGCCGGGACCATTCCGTTTCCGTTGCCCTGCCGCCAGATTATCCGCTGGTGAAGGCGGATTTTTCCCTGATGGAACAGGTACTGGTCAATTTGCTGCTGAATGCCTGCGTGCACACGCCCGGCGGAACGCCCGTGACATTGAAGGGCGGGATTGATTCCGTCCGCGGCCAGGTCTGGCTGGATGTGCACGACCTGGGACCGGGAATTCCCGCGGAACAGGCGGAGAATGTTTTTGAGCGCTTCCGCACAACGCGCGTCGGTGGGCTGGGCCTGGGGCTTTCCATTGTGCGGGGGTTCATGGAGGTGCAGGGCGGGTCCGTTTCTTTGGTACCCGTTTCCTCCGGAACCTGTTTTCGTCTGACGCTCCCCCTCGTGGAACACGGCGAGGTACCTGAAGAATAAAATTCCGGCTTTAGAAAAGATGACCGACATTCCTCCAGATATTCTGATTATTGATGACGAACGGCAGATACGCCGTTTGCTGAAGCTGACCCTGTCCGGAGCGGGCTACCATGTCCGGGAGTGTGAAACCGGGCAGCTGGGTCTGAGCGAGACGGCCCTGAAACGGCCGGATGCCATTATTCTGGACCTGGGACTTCCGGACATTACCGGACTGGAAGTGTTGACGCAGCTCCGGGAATGGACGCAGGTTCCCATTCTGATTTTGACGGCGTGGGACCGGGAGGACGAGAAGGTGGCTGCCCTGGACGCCGGGGCGGATGATTACCTGACCAAGCCGTTCAGCGGCAGGGAACTGCTGGCGCGCCTGCGCGTGATGCTGCGCCGGGGCCGTCCGGAGAGGGAGCCCTCCGTGTTCCGGCTGGGTTCCGTGGTGGTGGACCTGAGCTCCAGGCGCGTGGAAAAGGGGAAGGAGGAAGTTCACCTGACCGCCAAGGAGTACGATATCCTGCGCCTGCTCCTGCTGCACCAGGGCAAAGTGATGACCCACCGCCAGCTTCTCCGTGAAATCTGGGGTCCCCGGCATGAGGAGGATACGCATTACCTGCGGGTCCACATTGCCCACCTGCGCCAGAAACTGGGAGATTCCGATCCGGAAAACCGCATTATCCGCGCGGAGTCAGGTCTGGGATACAGGATTGCGGCGGACGGAGCGGAATAAGCTTTTTCCGTTTCCGTCGGCAGGGAGGAGACGCGGCTCCGGATTCCGCACTGCCGGAAATATATTTTTTCCTAACGGTTGCGGAGCATGGCTTAACTTAACGCGGGTCAATAGGCTGTGTAGTATTCAGGACGTATTCGATACGTCTTTATGAAGATTAATTACACCGCAATGAAGATAGGAGCGGCAGCCCTGGGCTGCGCTATGATGACAGGAAACATTTGCCGGGGGGAAGAAGTCGCCGCCAGGTCCATATCCTCCCTGGCGGAAGTGCAGCAGGCCATGATCCCTTCCACGGACAGGGACTGGTCCTTTTCCCTTTCCGCCGGATGGTCCAGCAAGTACGTGACGGAAGGGCTGGATTGTCTGCCGCACAGCGGCATTTGGGAGGTGGCTCCCGGCATTTCCTGGAAGGATTTTACGCTTGGCGCCTGGTATGCCGGAGGGGATTCCGCCAATTATGATGAACTGGACCTGGTACTGGGCTACGCCTGGAACCTGGGTGACTGGACCGTCAATCCCTGGTACGAACACCAGTTCTATTTCACGCAGGATTACAATGTGGCCAATCCGGCCCTGACCGTTTCCTACACGGTAGCGGACTGGCTCACCGCAGGCGTGGAAACCCAGGTGAAAGTGGAGCATCAGGATTTTGAATCCTATTACAGCGTGTTTGTACAGATGGAATGGTCTCCCATGGAGAACGTGACTGTGACGCCGCTGGTCCGGTACGGTTACAACGGGGGCTATAATGTGGATTACGACGACGGTTCCAACTGCATTGACTGGAGCCTGGGCGTGACCTGGAAGTTTGCGGAGCATTATTTCCTTTCCTGCTCCGTCAATTATTCCCAGGCGCTTACGGTGCTTCACCGCCGACGCGCCGGAGATGAGTTCTGGATGGGGTTCCGTCTGGGCATGGAATTCTGATGGGGTGCCCTGACGGCAGGAAAGACGGGCTTCCGGGCGGGATTTTAATTATTTCTTAATGCCCGGAAACCCTTTGTTAACTACCCGGAATTCCGGGAATGCGTATAGAGTTGCGTTATGTCCTCACACGACTTGTTCATCATTGTCTTATTCATAGGCATACTGGTCGCCTTCACCCCGTTGCTCGGGAAGTGGCTGGCGAATGTTTTACAGGGAGAGCCGACCTGGTTTTCCCGGCTCCTGGGGCCCGTGGAGTCCTGCGCCTACCGTATGGCCGGCGTGGATCCTTCCCGGGAAATGGACTGGAAAAAATATCTGGCCGCCGTTCTTTTATTCAATGCCGCCGGATTTCTCATTCTGTTCCTTTCCCTGCTGTGTCAGAAATGGCTGCCGCTGAATCCCGCCGGTACGGAAAACATGAGGTGGGACATTGCTTTCAATACGGCAGTCAGCTTCATGACCAATACGAATTGGCAGTTCTACTCCGGCGAAGGGCCGGAGGGCATCAGCTACTTTGTGCAGATGACCGGGCTGGGCGTGCAGAACTTCGTCAGCGCCGCCACGGGGATTGCCGTCATGGCCGCCCTGATCCGCGGCCTGAAGAGGAAATGTGCTTCCACCCTGGGCAATTTCTGGGCGGACCTGACGCGGAGCACCTTGTATTTCCTTATTCCCATTTCCGTCGTCGTTGCGCTCCTGCTGGTATCCCAGGGGGTGGTGCAGTCCTTTGACGGCCCCACGACCGTGGCTGGCATGGACGGCGTGGAGCAGGTGATTCCCAACGGTCCGGCGGCCTCCCAGGTGGCGATCAAGCAGCTTGGGACGAACGGCGGCGGTTTCTTCGGGAACAATAGTACCCATCCGTTTGAAAACCCCACGCCATTCAGCAACATGATTGAAATGCTCTCCCTCCTGCTGATCGGCTGCGCCTGTCCGTACGCCTACGGCGTGATGATCGGGAAAAGGAAACAGGGCTGGATAATCTTCGGAGCCATGATGCTTCTGCTTGTAACGACCATTGGCCTGTCCCAGTGGGCGGAGCACGCCGGGAACCCGCTGTTCCCCGGCCTGGAAATGCTTGAAGGGAAGGAAGTGCGTCTCGGCATCACGAACAGTTCCCTGTGGTCCGTAGCCACTACCGCTTCTTCCAACGGTTCCGTGAACTGCATGCACTGCAGCATGTCTCCGCTGGCCGGCGGCATCGCCCTGTTCAACATGCTGCTGGGGGAAGTGATTTTTGGGGGACTGGGCTGCGGTTTGTACGGCATGCTGATGTTCGCCATGATTACCGTGTTCCTGTGCGGGCTGATGGTGGGCCGCACGCCCGAATTCCTGGGCAAAAAGATTGAAGCGCGGGAAGTGCGGTGGTCCATGGTGGGCGTCCTGCTGCCCGGCATTGCCGTTCTGGCCATGAGCGGCCTGGCGGCCGCTACGGAGGTGGGGCGGGAATCCATCTGCAACGCCGGTCCCCACGGGCTGACGGAAATCCTGTACTGCTTCGGCTCCCAGGCCGGGAACAACGGCAGCGCCTTCGCGGGACTGTCCGTGGGCGATACGCCGTTCTATTCCCTGCTGGGCGGCCTGGCGATGCTGCTGGCCCGTTTCGGCGCCATTATTCCGGTGATGATCATTGCCGGGAGCATGGTGTCCAAAAAGACCGCCCCGCCCGCCCAGGGCACCATGGCGACGGACAACCTGATGTTCATGATCCTGCTGGTAGCCGTCGTGCTGATCGTAGGCGCCCTCACCTTTTTCCCGGCTCTGGCTCTGGGGCCCATTCTGGAGCATTTGCTCCTGTATTCGGGAAGCGTGCTGTAAGGCGCATTTGCCAACAATTCAAATTTCAAGATGATGAGAGAAGAAAAGAAAAATACATTCTGGTGCGACAAGGCCATGCTGAAAACGGCTTTCCGGGACGCATTGCGCAAATTCGATCCGCGCGCCCTGTCCAAAAACTTTGTGATACTTGTCACGGCCCTGGGCGCCCTGATCTCCACTATCGTCCTTGTCAGGGACGTGGCCGCGGGGCAGCCTTTCAGCTTTACCCTGCAAATTACGCTCTGGCTCTGGTTCACGGTCCTGTTCGCCAATTTTGCGGAAGCATGGGCGGAAGGGCGTGGAAAGGCCCAGGCGGACGCTCTGAAAAAAATGCGCGTGTACGTCAACGCCCGCCTGCTGACGGACAAGGGAACGGAGGAAATCGTTTCCGTTTCCGAACTGCGCAAGGGACAGAAGGTGCTGTGCGAAGCAGGGGACGTCATTCCGCTTGACGGCGAAGTGATTGAAGGCATTGCCAGCGTGGACGAGTCCGCCATTACGGGCGAATCCGCCCCGGTCATCCGGGAAAGCGGCGGCGACCGCAGCGCCGTGACGGGCGGCACCCGCGTGATCAGCGACGGCATTGTCATCCGCATCACGGCGGAGCCGGGCAATACCTTCCTGGACCGCATGATTGCCATGGTGGAAGGCGCCAGCCGTCAAAGGACGCCCAATGAAATCGCGCTGGGCATTCTGCTGGCGGCGCTGACCATCGTTTTCATTGCCGTGGTGTTTTCCCTGCCAGCCATGGCCGGGTACATTGAGGATTCCGCGCGGGAGCTCGGCTTCCGTGCGGATGGCCATATTTCCCTGCCGGTTCTGGTCTCCCTGCTGGTGTGCCTGATTCCGACGACGATCGGCGGCCTGCTGAGCGCCATCGGCATCAGCGGCATTGACCGTCTGGTGCGCCGGAATGTGCTGGCTACGTCGGGCCGCGCCGTGGAAGCGGCCGGGGACATCGACGTGCTGATGCTGGACAAGACCGGCACCATCACCTTCGGCAACCGTATGGCGAATGAATTCCTGCCCGCTCCCGGCGTGGAGGAACAGAAGCTGGCGGAAGCCGCCCAGCTTGCCTCCCTGTCCGATGAAACGCCGGAAGGCCGCAGCATCGTCGTACTGGCCAAGAAGCTGTTCGGCATCCGGGGAAGCCACATGGATGCCGAACATGTCGCCTTTGTCCCGTTCTCCGCCTCCACGCGCATGAGCGGCGTGGACATTGCCGGGCATGACGGCCAGCCGGCCGTCTCCATCCGCAAAGGCGCGGCGGAAAGCGTAGCGCAGTGGGTGAAGGAGCAGGGCGGGACTTTCCCGCAGGAAGTGGAGATGACCGTCCAGAACGTAGCCCGCGCAGGAGGAACCCCGCTGGTTGTAGCCAGGGGAAGGGACGTGCTGGGCGTCATTTATCTGAAAGACATTGTCAAGGGAGGCATCAAGGAACGCTTCGCCCGTCTCCGGGCCATGGGCATACGCACCGTCATGGTGACGGGGGACAATGCCCTGACCGCCGCTTCCATTGCGGCGGAGGCCGGCGTGGATGATTTCATGGCGGAAGCCACGCCGGAAATGAAGCTGGCGCGCATCCGGGAGGAACAGGCGGCTGGCCATCTGGTAGCCATGACCGGAGACGGCACCAACGACGCGCCCGCCCTGGCCCAGGCCGACGTGGGCGTGGCGATGAATACCGGCACGCAGGCCGCCCGGGAGGCGGGCAACATGGTTGACCTGGACAGCAACCCGACCAAATTGATCGAGATCGTGGAGATCGGCAAGCAGCTGCTGATCACCCGCGGTGCGCTGACGACCTTCTCCTTTGCCAATGATGTGGCCAAATACTTCGCCATCATTCCCGCCATGTTCGCGGGGCTGTTCGTTGCTGACGGCATGGTCAACGGCCCGCTTTCCGCACTGAACGTCATGGGGCTGCATTCCCCGCAGAGCGCCATTTTGAGCGCCGTTATTTTCAATGCCCTGATCATTGTGGCATTGATCCCGCTGGCCTTGAAAGGGGTTTCCTACCGTCCGTCCGGGGCCGCCTCCCTGCTGAAACGCAACATCCTCATCTACGGCGTCGGAGGCCTGATTGCGCCTTTCATCGGTATCAAGCTCATAGACATGGCCGTCACGGCCCTGCACCTCGTCTGAACAATCAAAACCCAACCTGTCGAATTATTATGAAATGGACATTTCCCAATCTGCGCCTTTTCCTGGCGCTGGCCGTCATCACCGGCGGCATTTATCCCGCGGCTGTCACACTCGTCAGCCTGGCCGTATTCCCCCACCAGGCGCATGGCTCCCTGATCCGGAATGAGCAGGGGGAAGTCATCGCGTCGGAGCTCATCGCCCAGCCCTTTACTTCCGCCAAATATTTCTGGCCCAGGCCTTCCGCCGGAGACTACGCCACCATGCCTTCCGGAGCCAGCAACCTTTCCTGGACTTCCGCAGAGCTGGTGAAGACGGTGGCGGAACGCAAGGCAGCGCTACTGAAGGCCCACGGCCTGCCGCAGGGGACGCCCGTTCCGGCGGACCTGCTTTTTGCGTCCGGCAGCGGTCTGGAGTCCTTCATCTCACCGGAGGCGGCGGAATTCCAGGTGAACCGCGTTGCCGCCGCCCGGGGAGAGGACCCGGAAAAAATCCGGAAGACGGTGGCCGAACATTTCATCAGTGGAGGCATTCTGGGGGAAAACGTGATTAACGTGATGACTTTGAACGCCGCCCTGGATAAATTGCCCCGCAGTTAGCGGCAGGGAGCAACAAGCGCCCCGGTCCGGAAAATACCCCTGCGGAGAAATCGCCCGGTTTTGGCCGGCGCCTTGGCTCTGCGTCTTTTTCCGGTCCCCGGGCGCTTGTCATTTGCAGGATGGCATCCGGGGATGAACCGGCACCCTCTTTATTTTTTGCCGTCCAAAAGAAACAGGGACGCCCCGTGCGGGTTAAGTTCCACATTCATTTCCTGCCGGATGGTGCCGGCGTCTTCCTGTTTCCACAAGTCCCGGACGTTTTGCGGAGATTTCAATTTGAGGAGGGAAAGCGGCACCTTGACGGTCCGGCGCTGGTTGCCCGTATTGAAGAAGCCGATGGCGCACCGGGTGCCGTCCAATGGTTTGACCCATACTTCGCAATCATTGGCGGATAAGACCTTTTCCGCAGGTCCGTAAAATGTCTGGTTGACGGCAATCACTTCCCTGTTGCACAGGAGGCCCCGGGTAAAATCGTCCAGATGCTCCAGATCGCATGAAATGATCAGGGGGGCGGACATAATGGACCAGAAGGACATTTGGAAATATTGTTCATCCGGAGTCAGCCGGGTGGGTTCGAAAGTGGTGTTCGCACGCCCGACTTTGCCCAGCCGGCCGATCTGGAGCATATCGGGATCATTCCAGTGTCCCGGTCTGGTGTAAGGCTGCCATTTCCCCTGGGAGGAAGCGATTTTTTTCAAGCTGCCCCAATGGTCTTCAATATCTCCGGTAGTGCGCCATACGTTGGTTATTTTGCTGATGGGACCGGCAATTTCAAACGGGGTTGAATTGGAGACGCTCAGGACAATATCCCTGCCGCTTTTTTTCAAGTCTGAGGCGATTCTCTCCGTATTAGGTACGTCGATCAGGTACCAGTCCATCTTCACGTAATCGAACCCCCATTCCGCCCACTGCCGGGCATCCTGGGTAACCATCCATACGGGGCCGACCTTGGTGGCTCCCAGTTGTTTGGACCCCGGGCAGGCGCCAAACAACTGGTCGGGTTGCGGACGTTTGTTTTCCGGAAGAGCCAGAGAGGAATAATCTCCCTGGGGATTGGGGGAAGAACCGCCTATGTAGCCGGCATAAGTGCCCATCCACGGGGAGGAATAAATCCCCGCCTTGAGTCCGAGGCTGTGGATTTCATTGCACATGGCCTTCATGTCCGGAAAGCGCTTGTTGGGCTGGATGGCGCGGTACTTGCCGCCTCTGGCGCCCTGCCAGCAATCGTCAATGTTGACGTAGCTGTAGCCGTAGCGGGCCAGCCCGGAATTTACGAGCAGACGGGCGGTTTTCAGGATGTTTTCCTGGCTTACGCCGCCGCTGTAGGAATACCAGCTGCTCCAGCCCATGGGAGGCGTCAGGCATATTTCCTGCCCGATGCGGATGGTGATGGTTCCTTGTGTTTTGCCGTGGCTGTTGCTTGCCTGCACGGGAAAGGAATAAACTCCCGGGCGGCTGATTTTACCTGTGATGATGCCGGTTTCCTTGTCCAGCTTCAGCCCTGGAGGAAGTTTGGCGGCGGCGAAGCTCATGGGGCGTTCTCCGCTGGCGCAGACGGAGAACTGGATGGGAGAGCCGGGACGGGCTCCGAAGAGCCGCGGTTCATTCAGGAGGGGAGCCGGTGATTCCGGAGGAGTCAGGCGCAGCCCGGATTCAGGGGCCGGGTACGGGGAAGGCATTTCCTTGGAGAAAACGGGCATGGGAGCCAGGAACAGAACGGAGCAGGCGAGCGAGGGGAAAAAAGAGGTCATTGTGATGTCGAATAAAAGGTAATGAGAAAGGAAGAATTCAATTTATGAAAAGAAGCAGTCCATGGCAACGACATAGTAAGATTTCCGGAGATAAATTTTTAGATAACAGGAAAAATCTTGTTTACCTATTCAACGGTTGGGACCATTCTTATGTCTAAAACACCAACATACCATGCTTAATAATCTAACAACAAAATTTCAAGAAGCGCTGATGCAGGCGCAGCAGGCCGCGGGGCGGCTGGGAAAGCCGGAAATCTCTTCTCTTGATGTTCTGGTGGCGTTGTTGGAGCAGGAAGGCGGCATTCTGCCTCCCATTCTCCGCAAGGCATCCTGTGATCCGGGACTTCTCCTTCAGGCCGCAAAGAGTGAAGTGGCCCATGAACCCACCCAGAGCGGAGCTTCCACACAGCCGCAGATAGGCCGTGACCTGGCTACCGTGATGCAGGCCGCGGAGGAAGAGCGCAAAAAGCTCAAGGACGACTACCTCAGTGTGGAACATTTCATGCTGGGCGCCCTGGACACGCAGAACAAGGTGCACCAGCTGACCGACACGTTCGGCCTGACCAAGGACAATTATCTGGCCGCCATGAAGGAAGTGCGCGGCAACCAGCGCGTAACGGACGACAATCCGGAAGGCAAGTACCAGACGCTGGAAAAATACGGCACGGACCTGACGGCCCGCGCCCGCGCCGGAAAAATCGACCCGGTGATCGGCCGTGACACGGAAATCCGCCGCGTACTCCAGATACTTTCCCGCAGAACCAAGAACAATCCCGTGCTCATCGGCGAGCCCGGCGTAGGGAAGACCGCCATTGCGGAAGGTCTGGCGCGCCGCATCGTGAACGGCGACGTTCCGGAAAGCATGCGCAACAAGCGCATCGTGTCCCTGAACATCGGGTCCATGCTTGCCGGGGCCAAGTATCGCGGGGAATTCGAGGAACGCTTGAAATCTTTCCTGAAGGAAGTGACGGAATCCAACGGTGAAATCATCCTCTTCATTGACGAACTGCACACCATTGTGGGAGCGGGCGCCAGCGAAGGGGCCGTGGATGCGTCCAACCTGCTCAAGCCCGCCCTGGCGCGCGGCGAACTGCGTACCATCGGCGCGACGACGCTGGACGAATACCGCAAGTACATTGAAAAGGATGCCGCCCTGGAACGCCGGTTCCAGCCCGTCATGGTGGCGGAACCCAGCGTGGAGGATACGATCGCCATTCTGCGCGGATTAAAGGAACGGTATGAAGTGCACCACGGCGTGCGCATCACGGATGCCGCCATCGTGGCCGCCGCCACTCTTTCCGACCGCTACATTTCCGACCGGTTCCTGCCCGACAAGGCGGTGGACCTGGTGGACGAGGCCGCCGCCCGGCTCAAGATTGAACTGGACTCCATGCCTTCGGAAATTGACCAGATTGAACGCGAAACTATGCAGCTCGAAATGGAGCGGCAGGCGCTCGCGAAGGAGGAAGACGCGGACAGCAAGGCCCGTCTGGAAAAGATCACCAAGGAACTGGCTGACCTGAAGGAAAAATCCGGTTCGATGATTGCCCAGTGGAAGAGTGAAAAAGCCGCGCTGGACGCCGTCCGCGTGGAACAGGAAAAAATAGAGGCCCTCAAGATTGAAAGCGAACGGGCCAAGCGGATGGGCGACTTGACACGCGCCTCTGAAATCACTTACGGAGAACTGCCGGAGGCCGAACGGGCCCTGGCGGAGGGAAAGGAAAAACTCAACAAGATGCAGAAGGCGGACGGAGGCCTGCTGAAGGAGGAAGTCACGGAGGCGGACATCGCCAAGGTGGTCGCCACCTGGACCGGCATTCCCGCCGCACGCCTGCAGGAAGGGGAACGCGCCAAGCTCGTCCACATGGAGGAACGCCTCGGAGCCCGCGTCATCGGGCAGAAGCAGGCGGTCAAGGCCGTGTCTGACGCCGTGCGCCGTGCCCGTGCGGGGCTTCAGGATGAAAACAGGCCCATCGGCTCCTTCATGTTCCTGGGGCCCACGGGCGTGGGCAAGACGGAACTCAGCAAGGCGCTGGCGGAATTCCTCTTTGACGATGAAAACGCCATGATCCGGATAGACATGTCCGAATACATGGAAAAACACTCCGTAGCCCGGCTTATCGGGGCTCCTCCCGGATACGTGGGCTACGAAGAAGGCGGCCAGCTTTCCGAAGCCGTGCGGCGCCGTCCCTACTGCGTGATTCTGTTTGATGAAATTGAAAAGGCCCATCCGGACGTTTTCAATGTACTTCTCCAGGTTCTGGACGACGGCCGCATTACGGACGGGCAGGGACGTACGGTGGACTTCCGCAACACGGTCATCATCATGACGTCCAACATCGGCAGCCAGTACATCCTCAATGAAATCAACGCGGAACAGCGCGAAGCCAAGGCGATGGAAGCCCTGCGGGGTCACTTCCGCCCGGAATTCCTGAACCGCATTGATGAAATCATCATCTTTGACCGGCTGACGGCGGAAGAACTCAAGGGTATTGTGGACATTCAGCTTCAGCGTGTCCGCAAGCGCTTGGAAGCCAAGGGCCTGTTCCTGCGCATGACTCCAGAGGCTACGGCCCTGGTAGCGGACCACGGCTTTGACCCCGTCTATGGAGCCCGTCCCCTCAAGCGTGCCATCCAGCACGACCTGCTGGACCCCCTCAGCCTTAAACTCCTGGAAGGAGACTTCCCGGAAGGGACGGAAATCGTGGTCCGGGAAAAGGGAGGCAAGCTTGACTTTACCAAGGAAAAGAAATAACTGAAAAGCCCGTATTTCCGGCGTGATCCGGAAGCGGACAGGGGCGCGGCATCATGCTGCGCCCCTGTTTATTGGGTAGCGCGGAGAGAAAAGGACATGCATGGGTTTCATATCTCCTTATTCCTTCCTCTCCACAGGATAAACAGTGGAACTGTTACTATTGACCTGGGCAATCTGACCTTTGAAAACAACAGGGTCGCTACAGGGGAAAACGCCATGATCCCTGCAAGGACGCGTCAGCTTATATAAGCAGCTTTTTCAATAACAATCACGCAATCAGGGAAGATAAGTCAGCCCAGGCGAACGCGGAGGCCATCCATGCCCATAGAGATATGACGCCGGATGCCCTTTGTTTCTCCAACCATGCGGCAAGGAGGGAAGAAAGGTATATGAAAGGGAAGAAAAGGAGAATGTTCAAAAAAATGACGAGTGGAAAAAGGAGTATGACAAAAACGTATTTTATTCATTATTAGAATATTAGGAATGGACATTTCTAAATTGGAAAGCAGTCCGGATAATTTTTGGTTCAAAATATATTGACAAATAAGTATGTTTTGGTAGACTTCTCGGCACGCCAACACGGCGGCAGTACGAAAGGCCAACGGCCCTGAGGGACCCGGAGAGGGGATCGATGGGAAGGGAAGCCGGCCGTCTGCAGGAAGCTTTTTTAGATAGAGAGCGCCGATAAGAAGATTTTCAAGGGAATGACTACCGAACCCTACGCAGGGCCGTCCTTTGAGCGATGAGAATCGCCCGGAGGAGTACCGGCTTGAAGGAGCGACCTAGCTCTGAGAGGGTAGGGTTGGTAGAAGCAAGGGAAGGAAAAAAGGTCGTGACGCGCGCCGTGCTGGTATAAGCGAAGAGGCATGAGGGAGACAAACCCGAGTGAAGAGCTTGCGAAGCATGGCGCAAATGAAATCGAGAGATTCCATTTGGTCCAGCAATTTCAAAAATTATATTTGATGGAGAGTTTGATTCTGGCTCAGAACGAACGCTGGCGGCGTGGATAAGACATGCAAGTCGAACGGGAGAATTGCTAGCTTGCTAATAATTCTCTAGTGGCGCACGGGTGAGTAACACGTGAGTAACCTGCCTCTTAGTGGGGGATAGCCCTGGGAAACCGGGATTAATACCGCATACGATTGAAAGATCAAAGCAGCAATGCGCTAGGAGATGGGCTCGCGGCCTATTAGTTAGTTGGTGAGGTAACGGCTCACCAAGGCGATGACGGGTAGCCGGTCTGAGAGGATGTCCGGCCACACTGGAACTGAGACACGGTCCAGACACCTACGGGTGGCAGCAGTCGAGAATCATTCACAATGGGGGCAACCCTGATGGTGCGACGCCGCGTGGGGGAATGAAGGTCTTCGGATTGTAAACCCCTGTCATGTGGGAGCAAATTAAAAAGATAGTACCACAAGAGGAAGAGACGGCTAACTCTGTGCCAGCAGCCGCGGTAATACAGAGGTCTCAAGCGTTGTTCGGAATCACTGGGCGTAAAGCGTGCGTAGGCTGTTTCGTAAGTCGTGTGTGAAAGGCAGGGGCTCAACCCCTGGATTGCACATGATACTGCGAGACTAGAGTAATGGAGGGGGAACCGGAATTCTCGGTGTAGCAGTGAAATGCGTAGATATCGAGAGGAACACTCGTGGCGAAGGCGGGTTCCTGGACATTAACTGACGCTGAGGCACGAAGGCCAGGGGAGCGAAAGGGATTAGATACCCCTGTAGTCCTGGCAGTAAACGGTGCACGCTTGGTGTGCGGGGAATCGACCCCCTGCGTGCCGGAGCTAACGCGTTAAGCGTGCCGCCTGGGGAGTACGGTCGCAAGATTAAAACTCAAAGAAATTGACGGGGACCCGCACAAGCGGTGGAGTATGTGGCTTAATTCGATGCAACGCGAAGAACCTTACCTGGGCTTGACATGTAATGAACAACATGTGAAAGCATGCGACTCTTCGGAGGCGTTACACAGGTGCTGCATGGCCGTCGTCAGCTCGTGTCGTGAGATGTTTGGTTAAGTCCAGCAACGAGCGCAACCCCTGTTGCCAGTTACCATCGAGTAATGTCGGGGACTCTGGCGAGACTGCCCAGATCAACTGGGAGGAAGGTGGGGACGACGTCAGGTCAGTATGGCCCTTATGCCCAGGGCTGCACACGTACTACAATGCCCAGTACAGAGGGGGCCGAAGCCGCGAGGCGGAGGAAATCCTGAAAACTGGGCCCAGTTCGGACTGTAGGCTGCAACCCGCCTACACGAAGCCGGAATCGCTAGTAATGGCGCATCAGCTACGGCGCCGTGAATACGTTCCCGGGTCTTGTACACACCGCCCGTCACATCATGGAAGCCGGTCGCACCCGAAGTATCTGAAGCCAACCGCAAGGAGGCAGGGTCCTAAGGTGAGACTGGTAACTGGGATGAAGTCGTAACAAGGTAGCCGTAGGGGAACCTGCGGCTGGATCACCTCCTTTCTATGGAGTAAGTGCAGCATTGACTGCATAGGTCGGCTCTCGTCCCGAGGGATGAGAAAGCGTATCTCGCGAGGGAGCGCAACGAACTACAACAAGATGTGTAAAGCAGGCTCGCCTTTGAGCGGAGCCGGTACGACGTGCGTCACGGCCTTTTTTTCAGAAAGAACCGCAACTGGGGGTATAGCTCAGTTGGTAGAGCGCCAGCTTTGCAAGCTGGATGTCCGGGGTTCGAGTCCCCGTGCCTCCACCAGTTTCGGTAAGCGGGTTGAAAGAGGAAAAGAACTGTTAACTATTAACCATTACTTGTTAACTATTAACTGTTACCTATTCCCTATCAACTGCAAGAGACCCAAGCCGGGCCTGTAGCTCAGTTGGTTAGAGCACGCGCTTGATAAGCGCGGGGTCACAGGTTCAAGTCCTGTCAGGCCCACCAAGAAATTGCTTATTGGAAGGAAGACGAAAATTGACATCTGCGTGGCAAAGAAAACGATTGCTGAGAAGCAATCGCTTTCCAACAAGTGGGTAGTTGAATAACAACAACTACAACAACACAAAAACATGCATACCAAGATAAAAAGACAATACAGTAAGTCACGAAAGGGCTTTGTGGTATTGTAGGAGTGGTAAAAAACTTTTGCAATATGATGAAGTAAGTAAGGGCGTACGGTGAATGCCTTGGTGCCAACAGGCGAAGAAGGACGCGGCAAGCTGCGAAAAACCTCGGGAAGCTGCAAGCAAGCGATGATCCGGGGGTGTCCGAATGGGGTAACCTGACTGGGGTAATACCTGGTCGTTCATACCTGAATACATAGGGTATGAAACGCAATACCCGCTGAAGTGAAACATCTCAGTAAGCGGAGGAAAAGAAAGAGAAATCGATTCCGTAAGTAGTGGCGAGCGAAAGCGGATGGAGCCCAAACCGAAGGTACTCCTTCGGGGTTGTAGGACCACGACATATTCGACCATAGTGGATAGTAGAACAGTCTGGAAAGGCTGGCCATAGAAGGTGAAAGCCCTGTAGACGAAATCCAGAGTGGGAATTAGTGGTATCCTGAGTAATACATCACACGTGGAACGATGTATGAATCAGCGCGGACCACCGCGCAAGGCTAAATACTAGTTGGCGACCGATAGTGAACAAGTACCGCGAGGGAAAGGTGAAAAGAACCGCTGTGAGCGGAGTGAAATAGAACCTGAAACCGTATGTCTACAAAGTGTCAGAGCAGAGCAATCTGCGATGGCGTGCCTTTTGTTTAATGAGTCTGCGAGTCAGTGTTTGTGGCAAGACTAAGGGCTTCCGGCCCGGAGTCGCAGCGAAAGCAAGTCCGAATAGGGCGCATTAAGTCGCAGGTACTGGACCCGAAGCGGAGGTGACCTACCCTTGGCCAGGTTGAAGCATGGGTAAAACCATGTGGAGGACCGAACAGGTGAACGTTGAAAAGTTCTCTGATGAGCTGAGGGTAGGAGTGAAAGGCTAATCAAACCCCGTGATAGCTGGTTCTCTTCGAAATGCATTTAGGTGCAGCGTCACGTGCTGATGCGCGGGGGTAGAGCACTGACAAGGCTAGGGGGCACACCCGCTTACCAAACCTTATCAAACTCCGAATACCGTGCAATGGAACGTGGCAGTGAGACAGTGGGGGATAAGCTTCATTGTCGAGAGGGAAACAACCCAGACCAGCAGCTAAGGTGCCTAAATAACGCTGAGTGGAAAGGATGTGGGATTACACAGACAGTGAGGATGTTGGCTTAGAAGCAGCCACCATTTAAAAAATGCGTAATAGCTTACTCATCGAGTGATCCTGCGCCGAAAATGATTGGCGATCAAGCGTTATACCGAAGCTCTGGACTTTGCCGCAAGGCAGAGTGGTAGAAGAGCGTTGCATGCGCATTGAAGGGTGATGGCGACTGACCCTGGAGCGCATGCAAGTGAGTATGCAGACATGAGTAACGTAAAGCCGGGTGAAATCCCCGGCCGCCGTAAACCCGAGGTTTCCAGGGCAACGTGTTTCGTCCCTGGGTTAGCCGGGACCTAAGCCGAGGCCGAGAGGCGTAGGCGATGGATATCAGGTTAATAATCCTGAGCTCGCGACCCTTAAACTGGGGGGACGCATGAGAAGAGATGACCAGGTTATTGAATTCCGAGCTGGGTCCACGGACCCAGCGCATCATCAAATCGAGTGCCAAGAAAAGCCCCAGCGTATGCTAAGCGACCCGTACCGCAAACCGACACAGGTGGGTGGGTAGAATATACCAAGGCGTAAGAGTGAAACCTGGTTAAGGAACTCGGCAAATTAGCCCCGTAACTTCGGAAGAAGGGGTGCCTGCAGCGATGCAGGCCGCAGAGAAATGGCCCAACCGACTGTTTATCAAAAACACAGCACTCTGCAAAGACGCAAGTCGAAGTATAGGGTGTGACACGTGACCAATGCCGAAAGATTAAGGCAAGGGGTTAGCCGCAAGGCGAAGCTCTGAACCCAAGTCCCGGTGAATGTCGGCCGTAACTATAACGGTCCTAAGGTAGCGAAATTCCTTGTCGGGTAAGTTCCGACCTGCACGAATCGTGAAACGAGTTGGGCACTGTCTCAACCAGGCGCTCAGTGAAATTGTAGTGGCGGTGAAGATGCCGCCTACCCGCAGAAGGACGGAAAGACCCTATAGACCTTAACTGTAAGCTGTCATTGTTTCTTCGGTTTTAATGCTCAGAGTAAGTGGGAGACGCTGAAGATGCCCTTTAGGGGGCATCCGAGTCATCAATGAGACACCACCCTTTGAAACTGGAGGATCTAACCCTGAGCCGTGAATCCGGCCAGAGGACCGTGTCAGCCGGTCAGTTTTACTGGGGCGGTATCCTCCCAAAGAGTAACGGAGGAGCGCGAAGGTGGGCTCAGCCCGGTTGGCAACCGGGTGTCGAGTGCATGGGCATAAGCCCGCCTAACTGTGAGACCAACAAGTCGAGCAGATGCGAAAGCAGGCCCAAGTGATCCGGCGGTAGAAAGTGGAATTGCCGTCGCTCAACGGATAAAAGGTACCTTAGGGATAACAGGCTGATCACGCCCAAGAGTTCATATCGACGGCGTGGTTTGGCACCTCGATGTCGGCTCGTCGCATCCTGGGGCTGGAGAAGGTCCCAAGGGTCCGGCTGTTCGCCGGTTAAAGCGGCACGCGAGCTGGGTTCAGAACGTCGCGAGACAGTTCGGTCCTCTATCCTCTGTGGGCGTTGGAAAATTGAGGGGTTCAGACCTTAGTACGAGAGGACCGGGTCTGACGCACCACTGGTGCATCGGTTGTACTGTCAAGTGCATGGCCGAGTAGCTAAGTGCGGAAGGGATAAGCGCTGAAAGCATCTAAGCGCCAAGCCCATCCCAAGATGAGTTTTCCCTATAGGTTCGTGGAAGACCACCACGTCGATAGGTCGCAGGTGTAAGTGCAGCAATGTATTGAGCCAAGCGATACTAATCACCGATAGACTTCATCATATTACATCACACTCCCAATCGTGAATACAACTTACCAAATGTCCTATTCACCATATGCATGAAATAACACCACCAGCCACGCAGATGTCAGTTTACGCTGACCCCCTTCCCAATAACACATTCACCTTAAACAGGAAGAAAATCTCCTTGCCACACAACAAACACTAAAAAAATCCCCCCCAAAAAAGCACCCCTAACAAGGGCGCCGGGCAGGCAGGATGAAGCCCCTCCCAACAGAGAAGCTCCCCCCTGAAGCCCGGTGGCCAGAGCGCAGTGGTCCCACCCGGTCCCGTTCCGAACCCGGAAGTGAAACGCTGCCGCGCCAATGGTAGTCGGACGATAGGTCCCGCAAGAGTAGGTCGCCGCCGGGATTTTTTACCATCAAGCCCCTGGAGTTTAAACAACTCCAGGGGCTTGTTCTTTTTCTTGAAAACAACCCATTTAAACATGCCATTAAGATATTAATGGACTCAATGGACCTAAGGGACACGGTAAACTTAAGGGACAGAGGGGGCTCCGGAAACTTAAGGGACAAAGAGAGTTTGATGTCGGCACCATTACGGCCAATATGTCCACTAAAAAATTGTAACGAACACTTGAAAAGAACCACGGAACTTAAGGACCACTGGAAAACAAAGGCTGGTCTTTATACAAACCGCTGTCTGTGATCTTGCCCCATTAAGGAAATTGCGTATGGTAAGCTTCTGATAAGCTTTCACCATGAAAAAAATTTTGCTGCTTTTCCTGTTGGCTTGTTCCGTTTCCATGGCTTCAGCCAGAGAGTTGAAGATTTTTTTACTGACGGGCCAGTCCAACTCTTTGGGGGCAGTGAAAGGCAGTCCCGCTTCACCGGAGCTGCTGAAGAAGTATGAACCGCAGGCCACGCTGTACTGGCATGAGAATTTCGGGCAGCGGGAGGGGGTGTTTCCCGGAGCTTCCACGGCCTGGGAACAAGTTCGGCCTGCGATGCCGCGCTATAACGGTAATTTGTGCATGGGGCCGGAGTACGGGTTTGCCTTTACCTTGGAGAAAAACGGGTGGTTCAAGGATGCGGATGTTGCAGTCGTAAAGGCCTCCAGGGACGGAGGGGACAATTCCCACTGGCAGAAGCACGGCCAGGCTTATCAGGCACTGGTGCAGGCTGTTAAAAACGCTTGCGGGGCTGTGGACAGGTCCAGATATTCCAAGGTAACGTTTTCCGGGCTCCTGTATTTGCAGGGGGAGAGCAACACGGGCACTTCCGTTCCGGAAAGTGCGTCCCGTTTTCTGGAGTTGCTGAACGATCTGTCGGCAGATCTGAAACCTTACGGAGATACGTCTGCTCTGGCTGCGCAGAAGGCCATCATTGGGGAGAATGCGAACTGGGACGGCAGGAATGAAACGGATGCGGAGACTGGAAATATTACCGGAGGGCTGGAAGGCCGCGATACCACCGTACAGGGAAAAACGACTCAGCAGGTCATGAAGAGTCTGGCGGCTTCCCGTCCGGGCATGGGCTATGCTCCTACCAGAGACCTTCCCAAGCTGACGGCAGGGGACACTATGGGAGTGCATTACAGTGGGGCTGCCCAGATCAGCATCGGTGCGCGGTTTGCCTACGAAGCGGCCCGGCTGGCGGGAAAGGATGCGGGCTCTGTCCGCAGTGGCCGCTACGATGTTCCGCTGGGAGCGCCGGAAGCATGGATGAACAGGAAGCAGCCGGGAAAAAACGTGTGTGTATGGAATGTGGCTTCTTCCATCAAGCCGAGCGTGGTGTCCGGCACAGTAAAATTGTTCGGCATACGGGTGGAAGATCCGGCGGTGAATACGGTGGTGATTGAAGGTGCTGGCGCGTCCGGGGACCGGCTGGTGCTGGGACCGGGAGGCATTCGCCTGTCGGAAGGAAAAAATCTGCTCATCAAGGGAAATGTTCAACTGGCGGGACGGCAGACCTGGAACATTCCCGGTGGTTCCGCGGTAACGATAGCGTCGCGGGAACCTGCGGCGCTGGACGGGAAGGCTCTGCCTGGGCTTCTGTCCGGACAGGCGGAGGTGCATGTCGTCCGGGAAAATGGAGGGGAGCAGCAGAGTGCGGCCAAGATTGTGTTCAGGAATGTGCGGACTTCCTCCCTGAAGTGTTCCTGGGTGTTGTCCGCGGGAACGGAGATGTTTTTGGAAGGGATGGACGGACAGTCATTGAATTTGGGACGGATTACGGTCAGGAAAGGCGCAGTCCTGAATTTGAACGGAACGAGATTGCCCGCAGGCTCCGTCGTCAATGAGGGCGGCACGGTGAATGAATGACCGGCAATGAGAAATAGCATGTCTTGGGGTACTCCGGGGGCGGTTTTCCCCGGCGGTAGGGCTCGCCTGAAAATAATGGCAGCCTTCCATGCAAGCCATGCGGGCTTTTGTCTGCCGCTTATTCACAATCCCGGCATGTGCGGAAATCCTTTTCATGGCGGGAAAAAGGGATATTCCACGCGCGTTTTATTTACATGAAACGGTGTTTGGGAAATATTGATGGTTAAGCCTTCTGCACTATATTTGGCGTACTTTTTTCTTTATGGACGCGCTATATGGTAGTATGGTTCCGGCATGAGATGTGTTCAGTGCGGTCATCTGGAGGACAAGGTCATCGACTCCCGCATGTCCAAGGACGGGACGACGATTCGCCGCCGCCGTGTCTGCCTGAGGTGCGATTACCGCTACACGACGTATGAACAAATCGAGCGTACGGAGTTGCGCGTTGTGAAGAGGGACAACCTGCGGGAAGCCCTGAACCGTGAAAAAATCTTAAGGGGCCTCGTCAAAGCCTGTGAAAAGCGCCCCGTCAGCATGGACCGCCTGGACCGCGCGGTGGAGGAAATCATCTCCGAACTGCACCGGGACCACCTGCGGGAAGTGCCGTCCAGCGAGATCGGCAAGAAGGTGATTGAAAAGCTGTACGCCATTGATCCCGTAGCCTACATCCGCTACGTGTCCGTGTACCGCCAGTTTTCCAATGTGGAGGAATTCATTCAGGAAATCACTCAGATGCGCCACCAGACGCTGATTGATCCCCTTCAGCGCAAATTGCCCATTTTATAACGTCTTCCCATCCATTTTCCATGATCGGCTTCAGAAACAACAGACCTCTGCTCAAACTCGGCGACTTCCTGATCGCCGAGTACGGTGAGCAGTGGCTGGCCGACGCGCTGGAATCCGCCGCGCGCCAGGCGGGAACGACTTTGCCGTTCAAGGAAGACCTGCTCGCTTCCGTCCGCTATTATCTGGAGCATGAATGCGACCTGTCCGTCATGTCCCTGTCCGACCTGTATGACCGCATCCGCCGCATGCTCCGGGACGTGGGCCTTGCCCATCTGGCCAGGGAATTGAAAGACATGACGCCGCCCATGACGGTCAGCGTGGCGGAGATCGCGCGCAGCGTGCCGTTCTGGCTGTTCTTTGACGGTGAGCTGAGGCAGTACCTTTCCCGCCTCCGGGAACAGGGCATTACCCGCTACCGTTTTACGGATAAAAAGGAATGTGTTCTGGCCCTGCAGGGAAAGAAGCGCTGGAACAGCACCAGCCAGCATTTGCTGGAAGATTTGGACTTCCTGCTTTCCCGGTATGAGGAAGAGGATTCCGGTCGTTGACCGGAGATTCGGCGGAAAGTGATTTCACGGCGTTTCCGTTCCGGCATGCGTCTGAGTTGCAGGGTGGGGGCGCCGAGAACGAAGGATTGGTACACTTCCTGCTTTTCCGGCAGTTGCAGAGCCTGGAGAAGAGGCTGGTATTTGAGCATCCGGCATCCCAGGACCAATCCGCCCATGTAGCAGCATCCCAGTCCCAGGGAAGTCATGGCCAGCATGATATTCTGGGAAATGACGGTGGCGTCTTCCCGGCCGGTTTGCGATGCCGCCGGACCGGTCAGCAGAATCAGTGCCGGAGCTCCGTACAGAATGGGGTCTTCGCCCCGCGCCTGAGTCTGCCGGCGCAGGGTATGCGTAGCGCTTTCAAAAATCACGGACCGGTAGTCCCTCCGGTTCAGGGCCAGTTTCAGGAAGAAGCGCGTCAGAGGGAACCGGGCCAGCTTCTCCAGTTTCCCGTACATATGCATGGCCGCCTTCCTGATGTGGGCGAGGGCGTCCGGATGCTCGATGACTATCAGACGGATTTCCTGGGCGTTCAGGCCGGATTGGGAGTATTCCGCCACGCGGCGCATGAGGTCATAGGCTTCCCTGCCGACGGGAGAGGGCTTGAAATGCCGGACGCTCCTGGTTTTCATCAGCAGATTCAGGAATCCCTGCTCATCCGGGACGGGACCGATGGGTTCCGTTTTTTTAACGGTGGCATGGCTGATAGCCTGCCGAGGGCAGACGGCGACGCAGTGGCCGCAGTTGATGCAGTGCTGTTCTGCGGCTTGTTCCAGGGAGTCGAATCCGCAAAAGCGGGTGAGGATGCAGGCTTTTTTGCACAGGCCGCAATGGATGCACTTTTCTTGGTCAATAGTCACTTTCATATCTGGCGGAAATGGAGTTCCGCTCAGAATAGGGCGACAGGGATTTTTTGACAAGTAGGCACTGTTTTGTAATATAGTACCCAAAAAGTTACTGAAGCCATGAAGAACCCCCCTTCCACCTACCGCTGCCCCTGCGGGGCAACTCTTTCCCTGATCGGGGGGAAATACAAGATTGTGATCCTCTGGTTTCTTTACCAGAACTCCGTTCTCCGGTTCAATGAACTGCACCGGCTGGTTCCGGAGGCCACGACCAAGATGCTTGCCCAGCAGCTCCGGGAACTGGAGGCGGACAAGCTGGTGGAGCGGAAAGTCTATCCCGTCGTTCCTCCCAAGGTGGAATATTCCCTGACGCCGTTCGGCAGGAGCGTTCTTCCCGTGCTGGAAGCCATGAACGCGTGGGGAGCTTCCTATCTGGAGGCGCACGGAGCCTGACCGTCCTCCTTCTCTCTTACAGATGTTTTGGAGCGGGGCCGTTGAGAACCTTGTCGGCTCGGATCAGGGCGGCGTCAATATTCTCGCAAATGTTGTAGCGCTTCAATTCCCGGTAAAAGGGAGCGTGGCGGATGACATCCAGCGGCTGGGGCTGCACGCCGCAGACAAGCAGGGTACAGCCGTGTTCCCGGCACTGGTGGCAGAAGTCGGACAGGACGTTCAGACCGGTGGCGTCCAGCGCGGGAACCAGCCGCATGCGCAGGATGACTACCTTCGTATCGTGTTCCAGCGTTTTCAGTACCTGGTCCTTGAATTGCTCCACCGCTCCGAAGAAGAAGGGGCCCTTGACGTCGAACACTTCCACTCCTTCCGGGATATTGAGTTTGGCTGTGGAACGGTCTCCGCTGTCTTCGGAATCGTCGTCCAGCAGTTCGTTCTTGATGGCGGAAACGTCGCTGATCTGCGCCATCCGGCCCATGAAGAGCAGGGCGGCCAGCACCACGCCCACTTCCACGGCCACGACAAGGTCCACAAAGACGGTCAGCAGGAAGGTGATCACCAGCACGGCCGCGTCCTGCCTGGGGCCCTTCAGCAGGCGGCGGAAGGTGTGCATCTCGCTCATGTTGTAGCACACGACGGTCAGGATGCCCGCTAGCACGGCCAGCGGGATTTGCTGGGCATATTGCGCGAAGGCCATCAGGATGGCCAGCAGTGTCAGGGAATGGATCATCCCGGAAACCGGGCTTTTTGCCCCCGCCTTGATGTTGGTAGCCGTGCGGGCAATTGCTCCGGTGGCCGGAATGCCGCCGAACAGGGCGGAGCCGATGTTGCCGATGCCCTGGGCGATAAGTTCCATGTTCGGTTTGTGCCGTCCGCCCGTCATGCCGTCCGCGACGGACGCGCTCAAGAGGGATTCAATGGCCGCCAGCAGGGCGATGGTAAAGGCGGGCGCCGTCAGCGCGCCCACGTTGTGCCACTCGATATGGGGGAGGGATGGCATGGGCAATGTGTTCGGCAGGCTGCCGAAGGCCTGCCCGATGGTGGCTACGGGGAGTGTGAAGGCCACGGAAACGGCCGTCATTCCCAGCATGCCTACCAGCATGGCCGGGCCCTTGGGCCAGAAGCGGCGGCTCAGCAGGGTAAGAATGACGGTTCCGGCGGCCAGTCCCAGCGCGGCCCAGTTGACGGTGTGGAAGTGCTGGAAGTAACACGCCCATTTGTCGATGAAATCACCGGGAATTTTCTCTGCAATGGTGAGGCCGAAGATGTCCTTGATCTGTGTGGAGAAGATCACCACGGCAATGCCGGAGGTAAATCCCGTGGTGACGGGGAAGGGGATGAAGCGGATGAGCGCCCCCATGCGGCAGACGCCGAAGATGATGAGAAAGACGCCCGCCATCAAGGTGCAGATCAGCAGGCCGGAGGCGTGATACTGTTCCAGCACGCCCATAATGATGATCACAAAGGCGCCTGTGGGGCCGCCTATCTGGTACTTGCTGCCGCTGAACAGGGAAATGAGGAACCCGGCCACAATGGCGGTGACAAGCCCCTGGGACGGGGAAAGCCCGCATGCAATGGCGAAGGCCATGGCCAGAGGAATGGCTACGACGCCCACGGTCAGCCCCGCGAAGAGGTCTGAGAGGAATGTTTGCCTGGTGTAGGTTTTGAGGGAGGAAACGAGAGCTGGTTTGAACATGGCTGCCGGATCTGGGGCTATGGCGCTGTGCCATGCCGGGGATGGTTGGAAAACTCCCCCTGTCTGCGCCTGAGGGCGCGCCGTGGAGGCGGACGGCCGGCTCTTCGTTCCGTCCGCCTCCTGAAGCCGTGCTATTTGGAAAGGACGTTTTCCCAGTAGGCGATGCGGCGGCGGGTATTTTCGGAATTGGGAGCCCCCGGGTTGGTACGCTGGGAGAAGGCTTTTGTCAATTCAAATACACTGCGCGCATCCGTTCCGTAGGCATCCGAGATGGAAGCGAATTGATCGTCGCTCAACTGATGAAGCGGAGTTCCGGTGGAAATGCTCATGGCGACCGCCTTGCCGACCAATTCGTGGGCCTGGCGGAAGGGAACGCCGCGGCGCACCAGGTAGTCCGCCAGATCCGTGGCCAGCAGCATGGGATCAGAGGCCGCTTCCAGGGCGCGCTCCGTGTTGACCGTCATGGCGGCGATCATCTCCGCGTTGACATCCAGGGCCAGCTTGATGGTGTCGATGGAATCGAAAAGCGGTTCCTTGTCTTCCTGAAGATCGCGGTTGTAGGTCAGCGGCAGGCCCTTGACGGCTACCATGACGGCGGTGAGGTTGCCGTACAGCCGCCCCGTCTTGCCGCGGGTCAGTTCCGCGACGTCCGGATTCTTCTTCTGGGGCATCAGGGAGGAGCCCGTCGTGTGGGCGTCGGAAAGAGTGGCAAAGCCGAATTCCGCCGTACACCACAGGATGACGTCTTCGCTCAGGCGGGAAAGATGGGCGCCGATGACGGCCAGGTCGAACAGGGTTTCCATGATGTAGTCCCGGTCCGCAATGGCGTCCATGGAATTCTCCGTGACGGCGTCAAAACCTAGTTCCACGGCTATTTCGTGGCGGTCCAGGCAAATGGTGGAACCGGCAATGGCTCCGGAACCCAGCGGAGAGACGTTCAGCCGCCTGCGGCAGTCCTTCAGGCGGTCCGCATCGCGGTTCAGCATTTCCACGTAGGCCAGGAGATGGTGGCCCATCGTGACGGGCTGGGCGCGCTGGAGATGGGTGTAGCCGGGCATCATGGCATCCGCGTATTCCCTGGCCTTCATGACCAGGGCCCGCTGCAGGCGGCGCACCTTTTCCAGGATTTCATCAATCTCCGTGCGGCAGTAGAGGCGCGTATCCGTAGCCACCTGGTCATTACGGGAGCGGGCCGTGTGCAGCTTGGCGCCGGGCGCGCCGATGCGGCGGGTCAGCTCGCTCTCAATGTTCATGTGCACGTCCTCCAGCTCCCGGCTCCAGGTAAAGTTTCCTTCTTCAATGTCTTTCAGGATGTCTTTGAGGCCGGATTCGATGGCGTCGAACTCTTCCCGGTTGAGCAATCCTGCCTTGAGCTGCGCCCGGGCGTGGGCAATGGACCCGGCAATGTCCTGGCGGAAGAGCCTCCAGTCGTAGGAGACGGACTCGCCATAGCGTTGAACCAGGTCTGCGGTGGGTTTAGAAAATCTGCCTTTCCACATGACGCCCCTGTTGTGCCCCAAGCCGCGCAGTTTTAAAAGCCTGAAATGGGTAATGGAATCAAATGGCGGGCCATTATGAGGGCCTGTCCCCGCAAATGAATGGAATATGGGGCATTTTTATTGTTCCGGCTTCCGCAGATGCAGTTCAAAGTAGAAGATTCCCTGCTGGCGGTCGTAAGGAGCATACGTACCGTGGAAGGTATTCCCTCCGTCTGAAGTTTTTCCGGTAAAATTGGCCAGTATTTCCTGATTTGGCAGATCCGTTTTCGGCAGAACCTTTGTTTCCAGCATGTCGTTTCCCGCATCGGAGCACCGATTCATCAAGCCTCCGATTATTTTCCAGGAGACGGAATTAAGCATTTGGATCTGAATGGTGTCATTGGAGCAGGTTCCCTGCACCGGAAAACGTGCAAGGTTTTTCGCATTTTGAAAACGGTTCTGCATTTCCAATTTCCCCTTAAACGAATTTCCTTCCCGTGAAAGGATGGTCAGCAGAAATTCCTCCGGCTTTTTGTTGACATGGATGGTTCCGTGATAGGCTGCCTCCACAGCCGTCTCATCCTGGTGAAACGATTGATAAAGCCGCACGCCAAACCAGATGATTACGAAGACGGTAACAAAAAAGGAAAACAGGAGAAGCCTTTTCATGGATGCAGTACCCCAATATGGGGATGTGTGCCGTATTTTTATTCTTCTTTGATTTATTTAAAACCGGGAGAGAGGGAAGGCATGCTCTTTTTGAAAATCTGTTCTCTCCAGTGCATGATTTTTCCTTCGGCATCCAGTGTCCATTTTTCCTTGGCGTATCCTTGAATGACTTTATTTTGTGCGGAGATGTAATGGAAACGGTAGATGAGTTCAATCCGGTTGTCTTTTCTGCCGCCGGCTATGTAAGTGCATTGCCTGTTTTTCCAGTTGTCCCATCCTTCCCGAATATCTTCCATCACGGCGTCATGAGTTGCCTTTTTGCCTTTAATATATTGATAATCCAATTCTCGTGCAAAAAAGCCGCTTAAATGACCCATGTCCATATTTTGTCTGGCGGCCACATAGGATTGCAGGAGCGGTTTGAACTGTCTTTCATCAAGCAGTCCGGATTTATTATTTGATGCTTCTTCTTCCAGCAGTTTGATGGCGACGGGATTGCCTGCCTTGGCCGCCATTTGCAAAGCTTCCTTCGCCTTACCCAGAAGCTGCTGTTTTTCAGGCCCGCTGGTCTGCACGGCACGGCGCCGCCAATGGATTCCGAGCTGACATGCCGCATCGGCATCCCCTTGCTTCATAAGGCGGTTAAGCCAGAGCTCCGCCAGGTTGAGTGACGCTTCCGGGGAAATGTCCGGATAACCGTGTTTTTGGTTGAGATACATATCCGCCATAAGTCTCATGGCTTCTGGAATGTTCTGATCGGCATGGGATTGGACCAGTTTTGGAATTTCCCGGTGGGCGGAGGCATCGTTCCCTTCGTAATAAATACGCCCGAGAAGGATGGCGGCTTCCGGGGAGGGTTCCGCCAGCAGGGATTTTTTAATAAGTTCAATGGCCTTGTTCCGGGATTGTTCTGCGGGAGGAATTCCCTTCAAATAAAATTCGGCAAGCTTGAGCTGAGCCAGCGGTTCTTCCTCCGCAGCCCGGACAAGCCAGGAAAAGGCCTGCTGGTGATCCCTGGCAACGCCTAAACCGGCATGGTACATGCGGTAGATCGCGAATTCCGCACCGTGATGGTGCTGTTGCGCCGCTTCTTGAAAGTAGCGGAATGCCTTATTGGTGTTTTGTTCCACTCCCGTTCCGGCCAGATAAATGCGCCCCAGCTGGAAAAGGGCATGTCCGTGATGCTGCTGCGCCGCTTTTTCATAGCACTGGATGGCCTGTTGATAGTCGGAGTCCGTGGGCTTTTCACCGGAAAGCAGAAAATCTGCTTCCGCAACCCAGTCCTGCGCCGTTTTTTCTTTTTCCACTGGTGGAACGGATGGAGCCTGCGAATTTTCTTTCGTTACGGGAGGCGACTGCTCAGGAGACAGTGGCGGGTTTACAGATGGCTCGACATGTGGCGGGGGAGTTTCGCAGGGAGGTGTATCCGCTGCAACAGCATTCTGATCGGATTCTGTTCCGCGGGAAGCGACCAGATACCATATGACGCCGCCAAGAATGATCAGGGAAATAGCGGCTATTATCCCCTTTGTCTGGAAAGAAGAATGCCTGCGGTGCGAGGCCGGCGGAGGAGGCAATTGGCAGCCTGATGAACCGGGCTGCTGTCCGAAGGGATTGGGAAATTTTCCTTCTGGAGCGGAAGATTCCGAATCCGGACAGGGAGGCAAGTCCGGAACCGTCTGTTTCTGGAGGGGAGATGGTACCGGTCCGGCAGAAGAAGCGGCAGGCACGCATACTGTTGGCGGAGGCGGTAATGAATCATTTGCCGGCTTGATTCGCTTTGAGGAAGGCTTGGCTGTTTCTTCTTCCGGACATGGAATTTCCGGCAGGGGGGGAGGTGGCAGGTCGGGTAGAGCGCTTTCCTGCGGAATGGATTTGGCCGGATCGGCAGATTGCGCTTTATGAATGGCTTCTGCCGGAGGGGGCGGCAGTGGAATATCCGCTTCATCAGGATGCTCTTGGGGAACACCGCCAATCCCTTTTTGCAAAAAGGGATTGGCTTTGTTCGGAAGCGGGGGCAAAGGGGGATCCGGCAGATCCAGGGAATCATGAGAGGAGCCCGGTGCATCGGAAGCATGGGAATGCAGGGGGGCGCCTGGCGGTGGCGGCGGAAAGTCTGGAAGAACGGGTTCCTTCATGAGAGATGAATCAATATGTTTTATCTAATTTGACATGATTTGCTTTCCTGCAATTCATCGTCGTCGTAATCCGGCTCCTTTCCTTTCCTCTTTGGCATTTTTTTGAATGAATCAAGGATATAGGGAATGAGAGAAAGGACGCATACCCCAAAATAAGTGATCACAGGAAAACAAAGGAATACGATGGATAATATCGTGACTAATCCGAAAGCTTCTGGCGTTTTTCCGGTATTTGGCAGACTATCCATGTAGGAAGGAGAATAGTTTCTTGTTCTCATGCCGCCATAAGGAGACGGTCCGTTATAATAGCTCGTGGCAACAGGGGAGGTATTTCTTGCATCGTTGTTCTGAGTGGCGGTAGAAAGAGATATACTGGAAATAACGGTAGTCAGGATGGCCCCCGCAAGAAGAATTGGAGCACTTAAATGGGCGGTAATTCCAAAGAGGCGGATGAAGAAACGGAAAAAGGCAATGGGTTCGTGCTGGGCTTCCGCCTTTTTCCAGATGCATGTGAAGAACCGATTGGAACGCAGGCATAGCCATGCCGTCAGATAACAAGTAAACCCGACCGCCAGGAAGAGCGGTATATATACGGGCTCCGTGAACATTCCGATAATGCAGGGAATAATCAGAAAGAGAGAGGCGATTGCCATCAGACGGGGAAAGAGCATGCTGGCCAACGGAATTTTAACTGAAGTTAACAGCTTTATATTGGTCTCCGTGAACAGATAGCAAATATACTGGAAGAAAAATCCAAGAAAAATGCCGATGAAGATGCCTACCCAGGCAAAAGCAGGATTGACGATTAGTCCGATTGTCACGCACAAAATAACTGTGGACAACCATACAAAGTATACCTGGAGCATCCCCATTTTAATAAGGGCATGCTCAAATGAGGCGGAATTCTCAGGATTGAATTTTCCAAAGGTTATAACTTTGGCCAGCCATGCACCGACTTCGCTATTGAATTGAATGAGCCGTTCAAGTCTGTGCGTAAAGCCTTTCCGAAGAGGCTGCACAGGGTCTGCCGGAGCAGGGGCAGCAACTGCTTGCGCGGGTTTTGGAACGGAAGCGGAGACATCCGCCGGAATGGGAGCAGGCAGTTCCGCAAATGTGATCCATTTTTTTTCAATGGTGGAAATAACGTAAGTGCTGTCTGTAATGGTTCCGTCTTGGTGAAGGTTTTTCAGTTGGGTCAAAGTCAGGGGGCCGACGTTTGCGCCTTCGGGAGAAAGGTAATAGTAAATGGCTTGGTTTTCCATGATGGTATGGGCGTGGGATGAATGGCTAATATTGGCTGCGCACGTTTTTCTGTTCACCTTTCAGGGATTGATTACGTTTTTGCAGTTGTTTCTGTTGCTGTTGCAGGCTCGCATTGTCCTGTTCCAGTTGATGAATGCGGGCTTTTGCGGCTGTATTGGAATCGAAGATGCCTCCTTCGAATGAACAGGCGGGCAGCAATGCCAAGGTAGCTAAAAGGAAGATATGTGTATTCATGATTATTGAGGCACAGTTAACGGATACTGAGGTTTTTCAGGTCCTTGCGCTGGGCGGAGTAGGTTTTCCTGGAGCTTTGAAGTTTGGATAATTCTTCTTTCAGGTCGTTGACTTCCTGAGTATTCGGAGAACTGGCAACTGCCTGTTTTGCCGTACGTATGTCCTTGTCCAGCAGGGCCATTTTATAATCTATGTCCTTCAATCCCTGTTTGATTGATTCATTGTGGTTTTTGATGGCCATGGCGTCATGAGACGATTTAAGTTTTTGTTTTTCCGTTTTCAGGGAGGCAATGGATTTGGAAAGGTGCCTGTTTTCCTTGTTCAAGTCCTTGATGCGTTTCTGGCTTTGCTTGATATTGGCCTGGAGGTATTCTTCCTGGCTCCTGTAGGCCGCACGTTCCCGGACAATGGAGTCCCCCCATTTGGACCCCATATGGTACCCTACGTATCCTCCGATCAGCGCCCCCGCCCCGGCAATTAAACCGGCCGTTTTATTGTTTGCTCCAAAAAGTTTGGCTATTCCAAAAGCGGTGCCTCCACCGATGGCGGCTCCAGCCCCTGTTCCTACCGTTTTGGCCTGGGCCCGGGTTCTATCGTCCTCGGAACCGGAATAATTTTTCGTAAAGGCGCACGAACCCAGCAGGCTGATCCCCAGGCTGAGTGTCGCGATCATCGGAATTATTTTGTTCATGTTCATATGTTGGATTGAATGAAAGGCGGGCAGCATCTTGGGGGATTTCCTGAAATCAAGGAATATCAAAAACTATGTAAGTTATTGCCATTATGGTAATGCAGATGGGAATGTGATGTCAATATTCTTTTTAATAGTAAATAAGTTCCATTCATTTCTTCCTTTTGATTCATGCTCAGATTGATTTGGAATAAATGTTGGAAAATTAAAAAATGTATTGAATGTTATGTGAAAATTAATGAGAAAAGGCGATTTTGCGATGTACGGAATTTATTGATTATTTTTGATTTAATGTATTCTGATTCCCGTAACGAGGGATATGCCGGAATGCATATTTTGTGAATTGGGGGGAATGGATGTAAGATATTTTTCAATGAATGATGAATCCGGACAATGGAAACGGGCGGATTTGCGAGAACGCGCGGAGGCGAAAGCGGCGGAATTGGCCGCGGAAGGAGTGGAATTGCACCCCGTGGCGGCTTCCGGACGGAATCTGGCAAGGAACTTCTGGGGCCGGGAATGGATGAAGAGCCTGGGAGCCTGCGAGGTGTACGGCATGCGGCTGGCTCCCGGAAGAACGTATTTGCGCTATAGCTGCGTTCTGGACATGAAGGTGTCCCCCGGCCGGATAGACGCCCTGGTGATGGGGGAGCATTTGTATGAGGCAAGCGTGGAGGCGGCGACTCCGGACGAGGAATCGCTGGAGCGGCTCCGTGCGCAGTGCGCCGGACATATCGGGTCCTGGATTGATTTGCTGAAAGGGAATTTATCCCCGGAGCTGCTGCGTATTTTGTGCGACCCTGAAAGCGGCCTTTTTCCCAGGCCGGAAGAGTGGCGCTTTTCCTGTTCCTGCCCGGACTGGGCGGATTTGTGCAAGCATGCGGCGGCGGTCTTGTACGCGTTCGGCGTGATGCTGGACGATCAGCCGGAACTGTTGTTTATGTTGCGGGGAATTGACGCGTCCATTCTGATTCCGGATGCTCCGGAACCGGCTTCCGGCAGAGAAGACGCCCTGGACAGGGATGCAGGCTCCCTGTCCGACATGTTCGGGATTCGGCTGGATTGAGCCGGTTTCCGGCTTTACGGCTTCCGGCATCCCTTGAACAGCCAGCCGGGAAGAGGGTGGCCGTCTTTTTTGATGAATTGGCGGTAGAGCGGTTGTTCCGGGTGGTAGAGCGTTCCTCCGTAGCTTTCCTGCCGGTGTGTCCGCATGAGGGCGACGTCCGTAGAGAATGTCCTCAGCTTTTCCGTTACACAAATCACGGAAGGAATGGCAGTGAGTGCCACGTAAACGGCCAGGAGGATGCGGGACCGCGTGCCTCCGGTGCGGAAAGCGTACAGGAAGAGAAAGGCGAGGAAGGGGTAAAGCACGGCGGGGGCCTTGAACAGAAGTTCGTTGTTCATCATGCCCGTCCGGAAAAAGAGGCCGCATGCCATTCCTCCCAGAGTGATGTAATACAGGGGCATGCGCCTGCAGGCAGGGAAAAGGAGTGTCCCCGGCAGGAGTACATTCAGAAGCAGGGAGAGAAGGAAGCTGGCGTACTTGACGGAGTCCGGATAAAGCACCATCCTTTGCATGGTGTAGTGAAACGCCGCCGCGTATCGGTCCGCAAGCAGGCAGGAGAATTGGCCGCCCCCGTCCAGATGGGCGTAAAAGAGGCTCATAACCGCCACGCACAGGAACCCTATCCAGAAAACGGGACGGCGCAGGAGAGTGCGCAGGCGTTCGCCCGTACCGGGCCCGGATGCCTTGTTCCGGCTGTCTCGGAAGAGTGTTTCATGCAGAATGAAGGGGAGCAGAATCAGGGCCGCCAGGGGAGAACCGGGCAGCAGCAGGGCTCCCATCAGGTAGTAGCCGGAGGCGGGCAGGGAACGCGTCAGGACCAGGACCGAACACAGAAGTGCCGGAACGGCATGGTTGAATGTGTTGAATATTTGGGATGGAATGCCGATGAACAAGGCTATTTGGGCGTGGTATTCCGGAAACAGGTACGAGAGGGGCATGCCCAGGCAGTTCAGCGACGCGGCGGGCGAACCGAGACAGAGGAGAAGCAGGGCCCACCAGGCGGTTTTCCGGATTCCCCAGCGGCATGCCGCTGTCAGAAGCGCCAGTTCCAGCCCCAGGAAAGTCCATCCCGTCAGCAGCCAGGGGGCGTATGCAGCAGGGCAGAAGGACGCCGCGCAGGCAGGCGGCAGCCAATGGCCCAGATAGTAGATGAAATGGTGCCCGTCCGGCATGACGAGAGGCCATGGTTCCGCGATGAGCTGTCCGTAAATGGCGTTGCGGATGGTGAAGTCCGCATGCTGTTGGAAGTGGCCCGTAAAACCGCACAGGAATGCCAGAAGCAGACACCCGGCGGACAGAAGAAGGAGAAGAACCGTTCCGCGTTCCGTCAGGGAAAGCCGCCCTTCCGGCAGTTTCCGGCCCGTGGCGTACAGTCCGCAGGCCACGGCGGCGCAGAGAGGGAGAGAGAAGAGAGGCTGAAGCCATCCCCACAGGAACAGAATTATGGGCAGCGCCAGGTACAGCAGACTCGCGCACAACAGGGGGCGTGCGGGCAGGGAAAGGCGGGATGGCATGGTATGGGGAGGATGGGTAAAGAGTCAGTCAGTGCAGGGCAGGGGACGCCACAGCATTGCATATTTCCCTGCAAAGAAAAGTTTCCATTCCATCGGAATAAGAAAAATCCCCGGCCGCAAATGCGGCGCGGGGATGGGAGATTGTTTTGTATCAATCTCGGCGGGAATGGGTTAGAAGAGACCGAATCCGTTGCCGTAGCGGGCGGATTCCCCCAGTTCCTCTTCAATGCGGAGAAGACGGTTGTATTTCGCCATGCGGTCGGAACGGCTCAGGGAGCCGGTTTTAATCTGCCCGGCGTTGGTGCCTACGGCAATGTCCGCGATCGTGGCGTCTTCCGTTTCTCCGGAACGGTGGGAAATGACGGCCGTATAGCGGCTGCCCATGGCCAGTTCCACGGCATCCAGCGTTTCCGTGAGGGAGCCGATCTGGTTGACTTTTACAAGAATGGAGTTGCCTACGCCCAGGCGGATGCCCTTGCGCAGGAATTCCACATTGGTGACAAAGAGGTCGTCCCCGACGAGCTGGGTGTTTTTGCCCAGCTTGTCCGTCAGGATTTTCCAGCCGTCCCAGTCGTTTTCCGCGCAGCCGTCTTCAATGGAGACGATGGGATATTTCTTTTTCAGTTCCACGTAGTAGTCCGTCAGTTCTTCCGCCGTGCGGCGGCTTCCGTCGGACTTTTTGAAGACGTACAGGCCGGATTCGGGATCGTAGAATTCGGAGGAGGCTACATCCAGGGCAATCGCAATGTCTTCCCCGAAGCGGTAACCTGCCTTTTCCACGGCCTGGGCGATGCAGTCCAGGGCGTCTTCAGCGGAATCAAGATTGGGGGCAAAACCGCCTTCATCCCCCACGGCGGTGGACAGTCCGCGACCGTGAAGAACGGATTTGAGCGCATGAAATACTTCCGCGCCGTAGCGCAGCGCTTCCCGGAAGGTGGGCGCTCCGGACGGAACGATCATGAACTCCTGGAAGTCGATGGGGGCGTCGGAGTGGGCGCCGCCGTTGATGATGTTCATCATCGGTACGGGGAGCACTTTTGCGTTGGGGCCGCCCAGGTACCGGTACAGGGGTTGCTGGAGCTGCTCGGCAGCGGCCTTGGCCAGGGCCAGGGAAACGCCCAGAATGGCGTTGGCGCCCAGTTTGGACTTGTTGAACGTGCCGTCCAGGGAGCGCATGAGCGCGTCCGCCGTGGTTTGTTCCGTCGCTTCCAGGCCGATGAGGGCGGGCGCGATGATGTTGCGGATGTTGTTTACGGCCTTGGTGACGCCCTTGCCCTGGTAGCGGGCCGGGTCTCCGTCGCGCAGCTCCCAGGCTTCATGTTCGCCCGTGGAGGCTCCGCTGGGGACGGCCGCAGTGCCTGTGGCTCCGCCTTCCAGGTACACGTCCGCCTCAATGGTGGGGTTGCCGCGTGAATCCAGGATTTCACGCCCTGTTATTTTTGCGATGCGCATTTCTTTCATAAAACCGGATGATGGTGCCTGTGGAAAAACAGGCGCATGAGTTAGTTTAAACTAATTTGCACGCCCTGTTTATTCCGAATGGACCGCTCTTGCAAGCTTTTTCCGGGGGAGGAAAGGAACGCTGTGGCGGCACCGGGGCTGCATTCCGCCGGATTCAGGCGCGGTAATGTTCTTTCAGCCAGGCTATTTCCTGGCCGTGCCCGGCATCGTCCCGGGGCGTTTCCAGAAAGAAGGGCAATTCCCGCAGGACCGGATGATTGATGAGGTTGATGAAGGCCTGTTCACCCAGCGAACCTTTGCCGATGGTTTCATGGCGGTCCTTGAAGGAGGCGAACGGCGTCATGCTGTCGTTCAGGTGGATGGCGCGCAGGCGTTCCAGGCCCAGCACGGAATCAAAGTGTTCCAGCACGCCGTCCAGGCGGTTGACAAGGTCGTAGCCCGCGGAATAGACGTGGCACGTGTCCAGGCAGACGCCCAGTTTTTCCTTCAGTTCCACCCGTTCGATGATGGCGGCCAGTTCCTCAAAGGTTTTTCCGATTTCACTGCCCTTTCCGGACATGGTTTCCAACAGCACGGTCGTGGTCTGTCCGGATGAGAGCACGTCATTCAGTTGCGCCGCCACCAGTTCAATGCCTTTTTCCACTCCCTGGCCTACATGGCTGCCCGGATGGAAGTTGTACAGGCTGCCCGGCAAATATTCCATCAGCGCCAGGTCCTCCTGAAGGACCTGGGCCGCAAAGCGGGTTACCTTGGGGTCTGCAGAACAGGGATTGAGCGTGTAGGGGGCGTGCGCCAGCAGAATGCCGAATCCGTTGTCCCCGGCGAGCTTCAGAAAGCGGGAGATATCCTGCTCGTCAATGGCTTTAGCCTTGCTGCCGCGCGGGTTGCGGGTAAAGAACTGGAAGGTGTTGGCGCCGATGGAGAGGGCTACCTTGCCCATGGCTTCGTACCCTTTTGCGGAGGAAAGATGGCATCCGACGTGTAACATGAAGGCGGTTCCGTAAGTTGCAGGAATGGTAGCATTCCGGCCTGAAGAAAAAAGACCAAAAGAGAGGCATCGTTTACCGGAAAGAATCGGAACCCGTTTCCACGTACATGATTGGACGAGATGACTTGCAAGAAAAGATTATTAAACAGATTGGTGCCGGCGCTGCTGGGAGTGTGCGTGCTGGCGGCCGGCATGGGAACCGCCGGGGCGAAGGAGAGGGTGGCACCGTTGCTTCCCGTTCCCTCCGCGGCACAGCTGGCCTGGCATGACATGGAGATGTACGCCTTCGTTCATTTCACGATCAATACGTTTACCGGGAAGGAATGGGGCTATGGAGACGAAAAACCGGAACTTTTCAACCCCTCCGATTTTGATGCGGACGACCTTGTCAGGACACTGGCGGATGCCGGATTCAAGGGGGTGGTGCTGACCTGCAAGCACCACGACGGGTTTTGCCTGTGGCCCACGAAGACCACCCGACACAGCGTGGCTTCCTCCCCGTGGAAAAACGGAAAGGGGGATGTTGTGAAAGACGTCTCGCGCGCGTGCAAAAAATACGGCCTCAAGTTCGGAGTTTACCTGTCTCCCTGGGACCGCAACGCCTCCTCCTACGGCACGCCGGAATATATCGGGATGTACCGCAGGCAGTTGAAGGAACTGGCGACAGGCTACGGCCCCCTTTTTCTCGCCTGGTTTGACGGAGCGAACGGCGGCGACGGTTATTACGGCGGTGCGCGGGAAAAGAGGTCTATTGACAGAAGCACTTATTATCGGTGGAAAACGACGTGGAGCGAGTTGAAGAAGCTCCAGCCGAACGCCGTCATTTTTTCCGATGTGGGGCCTGATGTCCGGTGGGTGGGGAATGAGAGCGGCTATGCGGGTTATCCGTGCTGGGCCACTTATACGCCCGTACCCTTGCAGGCCGGAACGGAACCTGCCCCCGGCACGGTCCGCTACCAGCTGGGCGTGGAAGGCACCGTGGACGGGAAGTACTGGATTCCCGCGGAAGTGGACGTTTCCATTCGTCCGGGCTGGTTCTGGCATGATCACGAGAATGCACGTGTACGGACGCCGGAGAATCTTCTGGAATTGTATTTCAACAGCGTAGGGAGAGGGGCGAACCTGAATTTGAATGTGCCGCCGGACCGGAGCGGGCGCATCCATGAAGAAGATAAAAAATCCTTGGCGGGATTTCGTGCGTTGCTGAACGAACTTTATTCCCGCAATTTTGCCGAAGGAGCGGAGGCGAGCGCTTCCTCCACCCTGAACGGGTACGGGGCGCGGCATGTGCTCGACCGGAAGCGCACCACATACTGGATCGCCTCCAAGGGAGACAGGAACCCCTCCCTCACCCTGAAATTGCCCGATTCCGCGACGTTTGACGTCATCCGCCTGGCGGAGCCCATCCAGCTTGGGCAGAGAGTGCGCAAGTTCCGTGTGGAAGTGTGCGAAAATGGGCGGTTCGTCCCATGGGCGGAGGGTTCCAGCATCGGGGCCAGGGTGATGCTGAAAGGGAGGCCCGTGACAACGGATGAAGTGCGCGTGGTGCTGGAAGGGTTCAAGGCCGTTCCGGCGCTTTGCGAGGTTTCGTTGTGGAAATACCCCGGTTTTCTGAATGCTCCCTCCGTCAGCTACGACCGCGACGGCCGGGTAACGCTGACGGCTGCGGCGGGAGCCGTTATCCGGTACACGATGGACGGAACGGAACCGGGACCGCAGTCACCCGTTTATGAAAAGCCGTTTGTCCTTTCCGGCGGTGGAACCGTGAAGGCGGCGAGCGAGGGGAATGGCAGGAAGTCTTCCGTCACGGCGCGGGTGGTTCCGGTACCTTCGCGGGACTGGAAAGTGATCGGCGGAGAGAGGGCTGCCTCCGCGCCGGAACTGGCTTTTGACGGTGATTCCGGTACCTTGTGGCACACGCATGCCCCGCAGGGAGAGATTGCTCCGCCCCAGGCGCTTGATATCGACATGGGCCGCGCGGTGAATGTGGCGGCCGTGCTGTACGCTCCGCGCGCGGATTCCGCCAAAGGTACGATTGACCAATACGCCGTTTATTTCAGTGAGGACGGCAGGGAATGGGGGGCTCCCGCGGCGGAGGGAGAGTTTTCCAATATCCGGGCCAATCCCGTCCTCCAGAGAATTGATTTGAAAACTCCCGTGAAAGCCCGCTACCTGCGTTTTGTAGGCAGGCGTGTGCTGGAAGGAAGTCATGTCGTCATTGCTGAACTGGGCGTTTTGGAAAAATAGCGTATTCCTGTTTTTGCGGAACCTGCCGTGACGGCACGGAGATAAGTGGCCGCGCTCCCGGCGTTTTCTTGACGGATGGGAAGAAGCGGGGCAAGATGGCACGCATGGAACAAGTCAGTCTCATGGAGTTGGGAAAACTGGCCGCGGAAGGCCAGACGGAAGCGGAAGTTTTTGCCCAGATTTCCCAGTGTGCGCAGAAATTGACCAAGAGCAACAAGCCGTACCTGGACGTAACTTTTGCCGATGCGGAAGGGACCATGGGATTGAAGGTGTGGGAAGACAAGCCCTGGTTCCGGGTGTTGGCCTCCCTGCCGCTCCGCAGTTTCGTAAGCCTGCGCGGCCAGTGGACCAAGGGTTCTTTCGGGATGGAGGCCGCCGATCTGGACGTGCGCCTGCTGGAGGAGACGGAGAAAGAAAGTTTTCTGGCCGGTTCCGGGACCTTGAAGAAGAAGCAGGAGGCGGATTTGAAGGAAATTTGCGTGTTGATCAAGAGCATGAACGATCCGCGCATCCGGTCCTTGTGCGTCGAATTCATGGAACAGTTCGCAGAACGGCTCCAGCGTGCCGCCGCCGCCAGAACGTACCACCACGCACGCCGCGGCGGTCTGGTGGAGCATGTGGCCGGCATGATGCGCACGGCTTCCGCCGTGTGCCAGGCAAATCCGGAGCTGAACCGCGACCTCCTGTTGGCCGGCTGCCTGTTCCACGACTGCGGAAAGCTGTGGGAGAACTGCTACCCGAAGGAGGATTTCACGATGCCGTATTCGGAAGCCGGCGAACTGCTGGGCCACATTCCTCTGGGAATTGAACTGGTCAACAATCTGTGGAAGCGCATCATGGCTCTGCCGGAAGCGGATTCCTGGAAAACACTGGACCCGCCCTCCCCGGACGTGCGCATGCACCTGCTGCACCTGATTGCCTCCCACCACGGGGAACTGGCGTTCGGCTCCCCGGTGTTCCCGAAGACGCCGGAGGCCGTGGCCCTTCATTATATCGACAATCTGGACGCCAAGCTGGAGATGTTCCGCGGCGCCTATGAAACGAGTGAGGCGCTGGCGCCCAAAGTGCTCCAGCGCAAGGCCCCCCTCCCTGCCAACGTCGTTCTCCCGCTGCCTTCCGTTCTTCCCCTGGTTCCGGATGGAGCGGACGCCATGCCGTAACCGTCCCCCCTCATGGAGAAGGAGCGGCACCTGCTGCGGCCTTGGCCGGAACGGATGATGACTTCCGCTCCGCTACTGGCTCCTGCGCTGGCCATGCTGTGCGCCTGTGCGGCCGTGGACGTTTCCCCGTGGTTCTGGGCGTGTTGCGCCTGCTGGGTTTTGCTGCCCTGCCTGTTCCGGATGCCCGTCATGAGCCTGCCGGCTCTCGCGTTGGCGGTTTGGGCCGGCGGCTGTCTGCTGGATTACGGGCGGCAATACGGGAATCTGGCTGTGGAAGAGGGCGGGAGATTTGCGGCGGAAGGTTCCGTTGATGCCGTTTCCGGGCGTTCCGTCCTGTTCAGGCCGCACGGGGCCAGGTGGCTTTACACGGTTTCCGCCCGTGAAGGAGGGCTTCCGCTGGAACCGGGAAAACGGTACCGGATTGAGGGAGAGATTTATTCCCTGAAACCTCCCTGCGGGCCCGGTCTGTTTGACCGGGAACGGTGGGGCTATCTGCACCGGGTAGCGGCCGGAGTCCGGCTGGAAAGATTTTCCGAGCTGGGGCCGGGAGACTGGCGCAGCCGATTTCTGGCGGCTTCCCTGCATCTCCGTGAAGAGGCGGCAGGCCTGCTGAAACAGGGCGCGCCGCCGGACGACGAGGCCCGGCAGGTCATGGTTTCCGCCGTGCTGGGCGACAAGACGGACGCCCGGCCGGAGACCATGGACAGCTTTATGAGGAGCGGCTGCATGCATGTATTCGCCGTCAGCGGCATGCATGTGGGTCTGGCCGCCATGCTGATTCTGGGCCTGCTGAGGCTGCTGCTCATCCGTCCCCCCGTGGCTCGGCTGGCCTGCATCCCTCTGCTGGCCCTGTATGTGTTTGTCACGGGAATGTCCGTTTCAGCCCTGCGCGCCCTGATTATGGCGGTGGTCTGGCTGCTGGCCTCCGTCCTGCGCAGGAAGGGGCATCCCGCCAACATTCTGGCTCTGGCGTTTATCGTGCTTTGCTTCGTGGACCCGCTTCAGGTTTTCCAGCCGGGGTTCCAGCTTTCTTTCTGCGTGTTTGCCGTGATTGTGTGCATCGTAGCGTACATGAACCGGGAAAAGCCCCTGTGGGCGCCGGACCCGTTCATTCCTCCCCGGATTTACAACGCACGGGAAAGGGGACAGGTATGGCTGGAAAAAGCGTGCCGCGGAACCCTGCTTGTGTCCGTGGGGGCATGGCTGATGTCCATCCCGCTGACGGCGTGGCATTTCGGCACCTGGAACCTGTATGCGCCCCTCACCAACATATGCTTGGCGTTGCTGGTTCCCTTCCTGATGGGTATTTCCCTGTTCGGGCTGATGTTTGCGTGGTGTCCCTGGGCATTGTCCGTCTGCAATGCCGCGGCGGCCTGGCTGGCCGGGTGCATGCTGGGCATTACCCAGCTTGCGGCCGATCTGCCGTGCAGCTATCTTCCCGCCCGGCTTCCTGCTGCGGAAAACGGAGCCCTGGTGATTCCCATGCAGAAAAACGCCTGGTCCGTCGTCATTTCCAATCCGGCCTTGGTGGTGGATGCCGGTACGGAGAATACAGTTCGCTACACTCTTCTTCCCATATTGAAATCCCTTCATATACGGCCTTCCGGCGTGGTGGCGGCCAGGAGCGGCAGGGCGGAACGGGCCGGGATGGAAGTCTTGCTGAAGGAGTATCCCGGCATGCGGAACTGGGGCCGCACGGGGGCGGAAGATTCTGCGGAGGAGTGGGTATTGAGCCCCGGCAACAGGGTGGAGACGGCGGACTTGCCGGAGCCGCTGCCTACGGGGCTGCATCAGGACCGGAATCCGGTGCTGGCGTGGACGTGCCGGGGACACCGCGTGCTGCTGGTCGGAAATGCCGGGTTTTCCTCCCTGGCACGGGCGGAGGAAACGGAAAAGGCGGATGTCCTGATTATCGGGCATCATCCGCGCGACCCGGTCAGCAGCGCTGCATGGATCAGGGAAACCGGAGCCCAGGCAGTCATTTTCACGACGGAATGGGGATGCCCCGTGCCGGAAGGCGTGGCCGTGTACCGGCTGCCGGAAACCGGAACCCTGTACCTGAAGACGGAAGAGAACGGCGTAACCGTTACTCCTTGGAAGGGCACGGAACGCCGTACAAGGTGAATCCGGTGCTTTCCTCAATCCGGATGGGCAGGATTTGTCCCGTCAGGCCGGGCTCCGCATCCACCATCACGGGCTTGTTCTGGGAGGTGCGGCCGGAGAGGCGCGCGGCGTTGGTCTTGGACGGCCCTTCCAGCAGGACTTCCTGAACCGTGCCGATGAGTTCACGGTTTTTCCGGACGGCGATTTCATTGACGACGGCCAGCAGGTCCTGGTTGCGCGCCTCCTTCACTTCTTCCGGAATCTGGTTCTCCATGGCGGCGGCAGGCGTGCCGCGGCGCGGGGAATAGCGGAAGATGAACGCGTTGTCGAACTGGACCTGTTCCACGGCCTGTCTGGTCAGCAGGTAGTCTTCCTCCGTTTCTCCCGGAAAACCCACGATGATGTCCGTGGTGATGGACAGGTCCGGACGGGCCTGCTTCATTTGCGCGCAAAGATCCAGGAAGGTTTCGTTCCTGTACGGTCTGCGCATCATTTTCAGGATGCGGTCGCTGCCGCTCTGCATCGGGAAATGGATATGGCTGCACAGCTTGGGAAGGTAGGTGAACGCCTGCACCAGGTCCTGCCGGAAGCCGATGGGATGAGGGGAAACGAAGCGGATGCGCCGCAGGCCCTCCACTTCATGGACGGCTTCCAGCAACTGGACGAAGCCGCCTTTTCCATCCACGCTGTCCATCTGGCGTCCGTATCGGTTGACGATCTGGCCCAGCAGGGTGACTTCCTTCACGCCGGAGTCCACCAGCATCGCCACTTCGTCCACGATGTCCCGGATGGGGCGGCTTCGCTCCGTTCCGCGCGTGTAGGGCACGATGCAGTAGGCGCATTTCATTTCACACCCCTGCATGATGGAAACGTAGGCCGTGGAGCGTGCGCCCGGGTCCAGGTGGTCGCGGATACGGTTCTGGGAGTCCTCCTCTTCCGCCACGTCACATACATGGCTGCCGGAGAAGGCGCTACGGAGGTTGTCCATACGGCGTTCCTGCCGCTGCCGGAGGATGCCGTCCACATGTTCGAACACGCGGTGGTATTTCTGGGTGCCAATCACCAGGTCCAAGCGGGGAAGCTCCTTGAACAATTCATCCTTCCGGCTCTGGGCCATGCAGCCCATCATGCCGTACACCACGTGGGGGCGGTGCCGCTGCTGCTTGGCGAGCAGCCCCATCTTGCCCAGGGCTTTCTGCTCCGCCTGTTCACGGATGGAGCAGGAGTTGAACAGGATCACGTCCGCCTCGTCCTCACGGTCCGTCATGGTGTACCCCTTCTGGACGAACATGCGGGCCACCTGTTCGGAGTCCCGTTCGTTCATCTGGCAGCCGTAGGTTTTGATGTAAAGCTTGGGCATGGAAAGGTCAGTTTTTCTTTTTCAGGGTGACCACGCATTCCAGATGCTTGGTCTGGGGGAACAGGTCAAAGGGCTGGACGGCAGTGACGGCGTAGCCGGCCTTGTCAAATTCCGCCAGGTCCCGTATCTGGGTGGCGGGGTTGCAGGAGACATACACGACCTTTCCAGGGCCGAAAGCGAACAGCTGGGTCAGGAATTCCATGCTGCACCCCTTCCGCGGCGGGTCGATCACCACGGCAGTTTTTTCCGCCGGAAAGTCCACCTGGGCGAAAATGGCTCCGGCGTCGGCCGCCAGGAATTCCGCGTGGCTGATTCCGTTGCTGCGGGCATTGCTGCGCGCCCAGTCTGCGGAAGTCTCGCTGACTTCCACGCCGAGCACTTTTTTGAATTTTTCCGCCAGGCTCAGGGCGAACAGGCCGGAACCGCAGTAGGCGTCCACCAGGAATTCCTCGCCGTCCATGCTGGCCTGCCGGGCCACGTAGTCCGTGAACAGGGGCAGGATGAACGGATTGTTCTGGAAGAAATCTCCGGCCAGGAAGTGGAATTCCAGAGTGCCCACCTTTTCACAGGCCACGGCGTTGTTATTGGTGATGACGCCGCCTTCCGACGCCCGGAGCAGAATCGTCGCTCCGCGCTTGAAGCGGGCCACCGCCTGATAGACGCTCTTGCGGGCCATCGGCAGGACCTCGTTGATGCATTCCATCGCAATCGGACATTGCGGCACGTCCACTACTTCCCTTCTGGAGCCGGCTTTCAGAAAGCCGATGGCGGGTTTGCCGCCTTCTTTGGGCTTGTCGAAATGGGGCGTAATCTTGGAACGGTAATGGTATTCCCGCGGGGAGGCGATGGCCGGGTTTACGGGGAGTTCCAGCCCCGCCTGCAGACGGAGGAGGTCCGCCACCTGGCGCGTTTTCCAGAAAAGCTGGCGGCCGTAGGAGAAGTGCTGGTACTGGCAGCCGCCGCAGGTGCCGAACAGGCGGCACACCGGCTCCACGCGGTCCGGACTGGGCCGGAGCACTTCCACCAGGTCTGCGGAGGAATAATTCCTGTCGTTGCGCCAGACGCGGGCTTTTACCCGGTCCCCCGGCAGGGCAAACGGGACAAACACCACCCAGCCGTCTACGCGGCCGATGCCGTCGCCCGCGTTGGACAGGGCGTCAATGTCCAGTTCAAGCTCCTGGTGGTAGGAGAAGGGTTCGGGATGGAAGCCTTTGGGAATGGTGGCGGTCATGGTTCAGGGGGGTGGATTACGGGGTGGCGGGGGTAATCAGCTTGCCGTCCAGGTCGTACAGCAGGGTATCCGGCAGTTTGGGCGTGCGCAGTCCCGGGCGGAAATCGCCGGGGAGCACGGCCGGTCCGGAGATATCGCTTTCATCCTCTTTTTCCGGAAGAAGGCTGGTGGTGAGGGGAACAGGGGACGGCGGGGCAGGGCGGGCGGCTGCGGCCGTCTGTTCCGGCTGCATGACCGGGGCGGCGGCAGGTTCCTGAACGGCCGTTTCCTTGTTGGAGGCGCAGGAAGCGGCACAGACCAGCCCGGCAATCAGACAGGAGCGGATCAGGAGTCTTTTCATGGCGCGGATTCTTACAGCTTCATTCCCGCTTGGCAATCGAATTTCCGTTTCATTCCCTTTCTTCAGCGCGTGAAAGAAGGCCGTGCATGGAAAAACCTTCCGCAAGGGGGGATTTTTATATCCGGTCGCTCGTTTTTACCCGGGGATGGCGGAAATGGGGAATGCGGCGCGCCTGCCGGCGTTGCTGATGAATGCGCCGGAGCAGGATGAACGCCAGAAAGGCGGAGGCCAGCAGAAGCAGGGTAATGCTCCACCAGTCCCAGGTTACGGGAGCGTCGGGAACACCCACGCGTCCGATCATGGGGAGTTTCAAGGCAGGCCGCAGGATGTCGACTCCGGCGTTCAGCCCCATCAGGCTGATTTCCACGCCTTCCGCCAGTCCCAGACTGGCTCCGGCTATTCCCCAGAAGTTGATGCGCACTCCCTTGCCGGTCTCCGTGAGGTCCACGATTCCGCCGGCGGGATAGTCCTTCCCCACGGCGTGGGGGGGCAGTTCGACCGTCAGTTCGGGAATTTCCCGCATCAGGGCCGCAATGAAGGTATTGCTGTTGGGGCCGGGGATGATCCGGTAGGTGCCCGCATAAGGGTATTCCAGTGCCGCCCGGCGGATGGCGGGAATGGCTTTTTCCGCGGCTTTCCCGCGCAGTTCCTGAATCAGTGCGGGTTCGGCCCCGAACCATTTCCGGTCCGGAATGTCTGTGGCGATGGAGACGCTCGTTCCCGTGGAGGGGAGGCGGTAGCCCAGAACCTGGTAAACGGTGTAGGCATCGGCATTTCTCTCCTTGACGGCCATCCATGAATGAACGGCAAAATACTTGCGCCAGCCGAAAGTGCGCGCGGCATAGACCTGGACGACGGCTTCCGGCTCTTCCGAAGGCAGCGGAGCCAGGCGGCTGCTGCTGCGGTCCGCCGTTTTCCAGTCGTCTTCGGGATGAAAGTAGATGAGGGCTCCGCATGCCAGCAAAAACAGCATGAACAGCCAGAAGAGCACGCGCCATTTGCTCCAGGGCTTGGGGTGATGGGAATATGGGTTGGAATGGCGCATGGCGGCCTCGTGTATACCTTGGATGAAATGGAATGGCAATGACAATGCAAAGGGCCTTGACGCCGAGTCTTCATTCCGTGGGAATCCCGTTTTTCAAAAAATCCTTTCCGCGGATTTTGTCTTTCACCAGACGGGTCCCGGATTGGTCTTCAAAGGATAATCGGGAAGATTCCAGACGCAGGGGAGGGCCGTTAACGGAAAACCAGGCGGTACCACCAGCCCGGACTGCCGGAATAATAGGGATGCCAGCGGTGGCCGGGATGATACATGGTGCCTTTCCAGCCGTCCTGGACGCAGGCGTGTTCCGCGAGGATCAGTTTCCGGAGTTCCCTGGCCGTCCAACCGTCCGGGGCAGGGAGGTTTTTGAGATGAAGGCGCATGGGTTCCGGCGCGGAAAAGTAATAGGGCAGGTTGAATCGGGGGGCCAGCCCCAGCAGAAGGAGAATCCATATCCACAGGCGGAGGGAGGGATGGAGGGCATAAGTGCGCGCCAGAAAGGCCAGCAGGCAGCCCATGACCGGAACGCTGCCTTTGCAGAGCAGGTCGTTGACGTCTCCGTTGACGTACAGGAAAGGAAGAAGCAGTCCGGTTGCCAGCGTGCAGAGGAAGAGGGGATTCCGCCGGAAGTCGCGCCAGCAGAACAGCGCGTATGTGAGAAAGGAGGTGCCGATGAGCAGGAAATCTCCCCACCCGGTATAGAAAGGCCGCAGGCCCATCCGGGAGGACGGGGCGTTCACATGGCCGTAGTAGATCAGGAAGCAGATTCCCGGAATGGCGGCGGCAAGGACGGCAGGCACGCTCCAAACTGCCTGGCCGCTGCGTCCGGCCTTCCATTCCCTGATGCCCTCGCAGACTATCAGCGGCAGGCCGCCAACGGCTGCCAGGGGCGAATAAAAGGCCATGCAGGAGAACAGAGGCAGCAGCCAGCCGGGCAGCATTCGGCCTGCCGCAAGCCAGGTGAAGAAAAGAATGACGGGGATGGACGCGTTGGCGCTGCACATGATTTGTTCCGCGATTCCGAAGTAATGGAGCCGGAACAGGTCCAGCGAGAGCCAGCATTGCAGGTTCAGCAGGGAGCCGAACATGATCAGCAGAAGGGCGAAGACGGCGGAGCGGCGTCCGGAAAAGACGCAGATCCAGCACCAGGCCAGAAAGAATCCCCAGGCTCCCCACAGGGGAAGCAGGATGCGGGCGGCGTCCAGTCCGGCCAGTTTGCCCGCCAGAGCGGGGATGATCCAGAAACCGATGTTGTATATCAGTACGTCTCCGTCGGGAAAGACGACGGGCCACGGGGAGGAAACGAGTTCCTGAAGGCAGGCGTTCCTGACGATGTGGTCCGGGTGCTGGTTGACCCAGCCTCCCCATCCGGAGAAGATCATCACGACGATGAAGGCCGCCAGTACGCACAGGGATTGCCGCGTGAAAAGGGGGAAAGGCGCTTGTTCCGGCATGCCGTCCCGGTCTGGAGCGGAGGACCGCGCCCCTTTTATGATCCCCCACACGAGCAGCGCCGCCGCAGGGAGGGAGATGTACCAGTGCATCCATCCGGCCATGAACGCCAGCACGGGCAGCAGCAGCCACGCGCAGGTGTGCCGTTCCAGCAGAACCGTGTTGAAGGTTCCGTCCGGGCCGGAATGATCTATGGAAGATGGGGGCATGTCCTGACGGACCTTAATGGCGGAGGCGCGGAGAGGCAAGGGAGAAACTTGCGGCTTTTCCCCTGCCGCGAATGGGACGGTCCGGGTGGCAGGAATGGGGGGCCGCCGTCTTCGCTTTACCCGAAGAAGGCGACATTTCATGCTGGCGGCCTTATGAACAAGACAGAATTCATTCAGGAATTGCGGCAGGAACTGGGAGGCGAAACCACTTCCCGGGAGGCGGAACAGGTGCTTGACGCCGTGCTGAACACGATTGCGCGGTCCGTGCAGCGGAAGTCGCAGGTTAAATTCCGCGGCTTCGGCACTTTCGGCATCAAGCGGCGCCAGGCCCGCGTGGTCCGGCATCCGGGCCATGGCGGCAAATTGTTCGTGCATGAATCAAGCACCATGAAATTCCGGCCTTCCGGCCGTTTATGGAAAAAGTAGGCAAAACCGCCGGGCCGCCCTCCCCATTTTGCCATTGACTTCCCGTTCCGGCGCAGAGTTAATGAGGATGACAGGGGCGGCCCGGATGGCCGGTCCGGAATAGAACCATCCATCTTTTTTGCGACCATGACGCCGGATTCCGTGCATTTGCTGACCCGTTCCTCCCAGATGAGCCTGTTCCGCGATGGAAAGGGAAGGGTGCGCCGCGCCTATTACGGCGCGCGCCTGCATGAGCCGGAAGACGCCTTTTCAGATTCCGCCTCCGCCCCTCTCCTGTGTACGACGCTGGCGGACTCCCTGGACGGCCTGCCGAATGCGTCCGGGGAGTACGATCTCTGCATTACCCAGGCGGACGGTTCCCTCTCCCTGTGCCTGGAATGCGAGCGGCAGGAGGTTGTACGGCTGGACGAGGACCGGGAGGAAGCCGTCTTTTATCTGAAGGATCCGGCCTATCCGGTGAGAGTGGAGGTGCATGTGCGCGCCCACAGCGAATCCGGCGTGTTCATGCAGTGGACGGTCATCCGCAATGAAGGGGAGGAAGGCATCCGGATTCACCGGGCGGCTTCCGGCCATCTGAATTTGAAGGCGGAACGGTATTTTGTGACCAGTTTTCGCGGTACCTGGGGCGGAGAATCGCTAATGAGCGAGGAAGAGGTGGCGCGGGGCCATGAACTGGTGCTGGCTTCCGGTACCGGGACCCGCGCCGCGCAGGAGGGGAGCCCCGGCTTCATCATTTCCCTGGACGGTCCGGCCCCCGAGGATTCCGGGGAAGTGATCATGGGCGCGGTGGCGTGGCCCGGCAATTACCGGATATGGTTCCGGCACAGCCCGTACCATTATTTGTATGCGGGTGCGGGAATGGATGTGGCTCCCGCTCCGTATGTACTGGATGCCGGCGGCGTATTGGAGACGCCTCCCGTCATCCTGGCCTGGAGCGGAGAGGGCAAGGGAGAGGCTTCCCGCAGCATGCACCGCTGGGCGCGCCGCTACGGCCTGCGCGGCGGTGATGAGGAGCGGATGACGCTGCTGAATTCCTGGGAAGGCGTGTATTTCACATTTACCGAGGATGTGCTGCACGGCATGATGAAGCGTGCGGCGGACCTGGGGATAGAGCTTTTCGTGCTGGATGACGGATGGTTCGGCAACCGGTTCCCGCGCAATGACGCCCGTGCCGGGCTGGGGGACTGGCAGGAGAACCGGGCCAAGCTTCCCCACGGGATTGACGGATTGGCGGAAAAGGCGGAGGAACTGGGAATCCGCTTCGGCATCTGGGTGGAGCCGGAAATGGTAAATCCGCAATCGGAATTGTTCCTGAGCCATCCGGACTGGGTGATCGGGCTGCCTGGTCGGGAAAACAGGCTGGAACGTAGCCAGTACCTGCTGGATCTGAGCAATCCGGAAGTACGCGGCTACATTCTGGGCGTGATGCGTGAATTGCTGGGAAAACATCCGGGCATCGCCTACGTCAAATGGGACTGCAACCGCAAAATTTCCGATCCCGGTTCCGCATGGCTGGATGCGCGCCACCAGGGTAATCTGGCCATTGATTACGTGCGCGGCTATGAATCCGTTCTGGACGCGCTGGCGGAGGAATTTTCTCAAGTGGTGTTCCAGGCCTGCTCCTCCGGGGGCGGTCGCGCCGATTACGGCACCATGCGGCGGCATCATGAGTTCTGGACGTCCGACAATACGGATGCCTGTGAACGCGTGTTCATGCAGTGGAGCATCGGGCACCTGTTCCCGGCCATTTCCATGGGCGCCCACGTGACGGCTTCTCCCAACCATCAGACGGGCCGCGCCGTTCCGCTGAAATTCCGTTTTGACGCGGCCATGGCGGCCCGTCTGGGCTTCGAGCTCCAGCCCTGCGATATGACGGAGGAGGATGCGGCTTTTTCCAGACGTGCGCTTGCCGAATACAAGCGCATCCGTCCCGTGGTCCAGTTCGGTGACCTGTATCGGCTGTCCTCCCCGTATGAAAGCCGGATGGCTTCCCTGATGTACGTGCGGGAGGACCGCGCCGTCGTGTTTGCGTGGCTCATGGACAAGTGGCTTGCGGACGCTCCGCCACCCCTGCGGCTGAAGGGCCTGAAGCCCGGGACCAGGTACTTGCTGCGGGAATTAAACATGGATGGCAATGGCTCCCTGACGCATGTTCATGAACAGGTCCTGGGCGGAGATTTCCTGATGAATGCGGGCATCCGTATCAACTGGAAAAAGACGTTTCAGTCCGTCTGCCTGGAATGCATAGAGGGTATCATCTATCTTAACGAATAACGGGAGGGAATACTGTGGAAAACTAATTAGCCATCATCCATGATGAGTTGTCTTGAATTCGATGATACTAGGAATGATAAACGGTGTATAGTTAACCTTCTTTCCAAATATATAAAAATATCATAGCAAGAAGGAAATGAAAGCGGAAACCAAAATCATGTATCAGCGCCTCGAAGCGCTCCAACTAGCCGAAGAGCTCGGCAACGTCAGCCGCGTCTGCCGGGAGGGGGGGGAATCTCACCCACTCAGTTCTATGAATACCGTAAACGGTTCAGAGAACAAGGCTTTGAAGGATTGAGAGACCTGCCACCCATTCATAAAACACACCCTCAAACCACACCGCCCGAAGTAGAACAGCGCATCCTGGAACTGGTTGCCCAACACCCGCAAAAAGGATGCGGCCACATTGAGCAGCTCTTGAAACTGGAAGGCAAAAACTGCTCCAAGCCTACTATTCAAAAAATCATGGAGCGCCATGGATTGGGGAGCCGTTACCAACGGCTTCTCAAGCTGGAAAAAGAGCACCTTACCCAAGGCAAACAACTCAGCCAAGAGCAGATTAAATCCATTGAAAAAGCCAACCCCTGCTTCAAGGAAAGGCATGTGGAAAGTAAGGCTCCCGGCTACCTTCTCTCTCAGGACACCCTTTATGCGGGCAAACTCAAGGAAGTAGGGAAAGTTTACATGCAGACGGTTGTAGACACCTATGGTTCCTTTGCCTTTGGCTACCTGCACACGGGCAAACTGCCCGACCATGCAGCTCTTATCCTTCATAATGACGTAGTGCCCTTCTATCAGAAGCACGGATTGAAGATAGAAGCCATCCTGACGGACAATGGGAGGGAATACTGCGGCAGACTCACCCATCACCATTACGAAATCTATCTGGAGCTAAATGGAATTGAGCATCGTAAAACCCGCATCGCCACGCCTCAAACTAATGGCTTTGCGGAACGCTTCAACAGAACAGTCAAGGAAGAGTTCTTCGACATAGCCTTGAGACAGAAACTCTATACTAGCGTGGAAGAACTCCAGAAAGATCTCAACGAATGGCTCAAGCACTACAACTACGAGCGTCCACATCAGGGATACCGTAACATGGGAAGACGTCCGATAGAGACGATCGAAGCCTTCAAAAAATCACAACAATCTATACTTGAAGAAGGTTAACTATACAATAGTACACCGCCTATTTGACAGACGGTGCACACGTTCCAACACTGGGTTATTGATTATTGTTTTTTCTTTTGATCAGGGAGCAGGTTGTCATCCAATCTGGATGATGCCTTTTTTGATCAGCTTTTCCGTTTCCCGTTTTATTTCCTTTTGATGTTTTTTCATGTATGCCTGATACGCTTCTTCTATATCAAAACGGATTGTCATAACTCGCTCGCCTTGTTCATTTTCTAAGTAAAAAAATGAATACCGATGGCCGTCCATAATATCATTCTCTTCGCCCTTTCCTTTTATGCGATAGTCGGGATAATGTTTTTCCACATATTCTCGTTGTTTTTCTTTAAGCTTGTCCAAATCTTTCTCATTGAAAATAATAGGATTTGTAATGGTTGGTATATCCTTATTTTCTTCCTGGATTTTAGAGGAAGCCTCTTGTTGTTGCATGTCTGGTTGATTGGCTTTTTCTTCTTGTGCCACAACCGAGCTGACTAACCCCAGCATACAAGAGGCCAAGATAGTAGTAATATTTGATATAGATTTCATAGTTTTATCTCTGTTATTGATTATTGATGATTTTTACAATCTTTTTCCAATTCTTTATCTAATTGTCTTTCAATTTGCTTTTTTCCTTCCACTACAGCACCGGGAAGATCTTTGGGCTGGAAGTAGTCCACTCCGTTTCGCGTTACCCTAGTCTTATGACCGAGCCGCCACACTCCAACCTGTTTTTGATGAATAAATCGATAAAGATAAAAGATATGTACATTCCGGAGTGCCTTATCAGTTCTCATCGCTTCAGATAATTTGAGTATTCCGCCAGCCTTATCAATCGCGAGTTTAATTGTGTGTTGTAACACTTTTGCAGCAATTCCATCTAATGATTTCCCCACGAGTTCCAATTTTGCAGAGGAAGCACCGTTAGGGGTCATGTAAGTAAAATATTTTACCTCATAGTCACAAATTTTTGCCTGTGCAGGCGAGAAGCTGAACAAGCAAACGACTGCTACTATAATAGGCAGTATTGCTATCACTGATTTCTTTCTCATGTCAATTTCTTTTTGGTGTTGGAGTCCATTCCGACGTCGTTTTTCGTCAGATTGGAAATTTTTCTGATAAACTCTTTTCCCTCTTGGCTTAACTTTCCGTCATTCCAGATGTTCAACAATTTTTGGTAGGCTTCTATGTAGCGTTCCCTCGTCTTGTCCCTCCCCTCCAGTGCAACAATCGCATTCTGCAACATCCTGGCGGAGTACTTTTTCATTTTGGGAGTCCATTTGGCGTGTCCCCCTTTTTGAGTCCAGATGGACAGATGGTTTCCTGTGAATCCTGCTTTATATTCGGTGATGCTTTTGATTTCAGGGCAATCGGCAACAAGCCTGTTCCAAACTAGGCGGTTGAAGAGTTCTTCTGCGTGAGGTGTGCAATCGGGACCGAGCACGCATGAGTAAAGTTCGTATGGATCAACCCTGTTTTCCCGGATGTTTAGCACTTTACTCGCCACATGCCAAATAAGGTTGTGTTCATTGGGCATAGCTTGAGTTAACTCTTTAAGGCAGGTGAGTTTCTTTTGATCATCTGCGTTTTTACTCTTAATCTTCAAATAATGGAGCCATGCCGGATAATTAAAAGGATTGGCTTTACATGCCTCTTGCAATAACAACTCTATATGTGCTGATTTTTGCGTGCATAGGGAGAGGTAGTACATCAGAGTCGATTTTTCCGCATTGGGATGGTGAATAAAGGCATCATAAGTGGGAACAAATTGGATGGAGCCTTTCCATGGAATCTGGGCTCCCCCGTTGGCCCAGTTCCAGCCGCCGATATTATTGCCGATTTGCCAGTGTCCATTGGGATGCTTCCAAACGAAGGCGCAGTGACCGGGTTGGCCTATTGGATAGGCTGGGACACCTTTGGACCGTAAAAATCCTGCAGCTCCTTTAGATACGGCGCCGCATACCCCTCCATATTCCGTATAGAGTTTCAGGGTGATGGGTTTGTTATCATAAAAAGCTCCTCCGGCATGTACGCTGATGCCCTTATGATTTTTCAAGCGGTAAGGGATAAATCTGGTGAATTTATCTCCTGCCTGTGCAGATTTGATTTTTTTTCCTTCAATGAACTGTTGTGCCCATGTTAGATCTTCAATACTTTCTCTGCCCTGAAGTACAATAGCCCACTCCCAAGGCTGAAGAGTATCTGCATGAGGGTAGCATCTGCCGTGATGATGGGAATCCTGGTAAAAGTTAAACTTGGCAATGCATTCCTCAATAGTGAAAGTATTGGCAGCTAGTCCGGCTCCCAGTGCCATGCTGATTTCGACAGGGGTGAGTTTTTTATCTTTTACTTTCCAAATTTGATAAAATACGCTGAGAACGTTTCGATTGGCATAGCCGGAATGGGCAAGCATCTTGAAAATTTCAGGATGCCGGGAAAGCCATGCCGTGAACTCTTTATCACGCAGTTCACTTTGAGTATATGGTTTTTCACTCCCGGCATTATTAAAAAATTGGCTTAAATAGCATAGCTGTGCCACTTGGGAGGATTGGACCATTTCATGTATTTTCTCAATGGTCAGGGGGCCGAAATCAAGCCGGCTGCGCAAGATATTTCGAGTCTCGTCGGAGATGGCAGAAGAGCGTCCGACTGCAAGTAGGTTCTGAATGTTGTATTCAGAAGGATTGGCACGGACAGAGGTAAAACCTGCCAATGCAACCATACAAAAGATAGCGCTCCGTAAAATGAGATTCATAGGTGAGACAAATTAAATGGGGTAGAGGGGAAGATTTGTCTTCTTGAAAGAGGCAATCTAACATTTTTTTGCTTTGCGTCAACAAAAAATCCAATATTTCCTATGAACGATGATTCGAGGATTTACATAAATATTTATTTTAGAATGATATATGGCTTAATTTTTTTGTGAGAACTGGATTGATGTTCGCTTCCTTTGAAAGAAAAAAGATTCTTTCTATTTATTTCGTGAATTTGTTAGACGTATTTATGAAGAGTCATAATGTTATAACAATAAAAAGGTATCTCAATTTTACCTCCGTAGTGATTGATGATGGTGATTTCCAAATCGTGCTGCATTTGGGGCTCGTTGTTCAAATCAGTTCATAAGTTTTATGAACAAAAGCATGGGATGGTTTTTCAATTCTGAAATTTAGAAATAAGTTCCCATTTTTTAGCGCATCCAATAACGTTTTTAAAAAACGTTGGAGGAATTAGTGTATTCTTGCGAATGTATAAAATTATTTTCCCGTAGCGATTCGGAGAGAAAAATTCTCAAGCAAAGTTCCTTTCAAATATCACTTGTATATTGTGCACATGAAGTTGAGCGAATTCCGTCTTTGCCTTCTTCATCTTTATTTAGGCATGTGTGAGTTTGGCGACGGGTTATACGCCAACCACACCGCCGATGGTTTGGATGATGACCTTCGCGATGATAGTCATCAGGATGAGGGCCACGGGGTAGGCGGTAGCGTAGCTGACCACAGGGGCCTGGGAATCCGTCTTGCTGGCGATGGCGCCCAGGGCCGGGGTGGAGGTCATGCCGCCGCAGATGCCGCCCAGGCATTCCAGAATGTTCATCTTGAAGACTTTCATGCCGACAAAGTAGCCGGAGAACATGCCCGCGCAGGTGACGATGATGCCCATCACAAAGACGGCCGCGCCGTGGGTGGCCACCGTGTCCACCAGGTCCGCGCCGCCCTTGATGCCCGCGTCTGCCAGGAAGAAGACCAGGCCGAGGTCTTGAAGAAGCAGGCGTGTGGGACGCGGGATGTACCCCACAATGGGCCCCAGGCGGCCGAAGTGGCCGAGGAGCAGGGCGACGATCAGCGGACCGCCGGCAATTCCCAGCGAAATGCCCATTCCGTTGCCCAGGCTGAAGTTGACCAGCCCCAGAATGATGCCGAGGGACAGGCCGAATCCCAGGGAAAGGAGGTCCGTCTGGTTCATGTCCTGGCTGCGGTGGCCGATTTTTTCCCCGTATTTGGTGAGGTTTTCCGGCGAACCGACGACGGTCAGCACGTCGTTTCGTTCCAGTGTCGTGTCGCCCGTGGGGACAAAGGTGAACCCCAGCCGGGAAATGCGGGAGATGATGACGCCGTCCGTGCGGAGGGTTTTCAGGTCGCGGAGCTTGCGTCCGGCATAGTCCTTGTTGGTCAGGATCAGTTTGCGGCGTTCCTTCTGGGAGTCCATGGGGTAGGGGTTTTCACAGGCTTCCCCCAGGAACGCGATGTCGTGCGGCATGGTATCGCTGTTGCCTACGATGAGGACTTCCGTCCCTTCCCGGAAGGTGTCTTCCGGCGTCAGGGGCATCAGCCTGCCGTCGCGCACCACGCGGGTCACCATGCAGTGCAGGCCGTCCAGCAGCTTGCAGTCCGCAATGTTTTGGCCGAGCAGGTTGGGCTGGTTGACGCGCACCAGGCGGGAAATGATGCTGGCTTCTTGCTTGGCGTGCATGGCCCTGGCCTCCTTGTGCAGGTCAAAGTGCAGCAGGCGCGGCAGGAGCTGAACGAACAGAACCACGCCTACGACCCCGAACGGATAGGCGATGCCGTAGCCAATGCTGACGCCGCTGCCGGAAGCCCCGGGCAGGCTTTCCGTGGCGGCCGCAAGCGCCGGAGTGCTGGTGCAGGCCCCCGCAAAGATGCCGGAGGAAATACCCGCCGGCACATTGAACCAGATGCCGCACAGGCAGGTGAACAGGGCGGAAACGCCCACAATTACGGCGGACATCACGGCCAGTTTGCTGCCCTGCTTGGCGATGGCGGAAAAGAAGCGGTTGCCTGCGCTCAGCCCCACGCAGTACACGAAGAGCGCCAGGCCAAGCTGCCCCACTCCATTGGGAATGGCCAGCCGGTAGTGGCCGGCGGCAAGCGCCACGAAAAGCACGCCGGAAAGGCCGAGGTTGAGGCCGTATATTTTAATGCTGCCCAGGGCGATGCCGAAGAAGATGATTCCGAAAAGGACCAGGGTGTTGTGGTTGAGCAGGATGTCGAACATGTGGGGCGGTATCAGTTTCTTCCGTTGCCGAGGTCGAAGTTGCGGAATTGGACGGGGAGGGAGGATGAATCCACCCTGCTCCGGTCAAACGGGCGGTCCGGCGTGGGGAGAGAGTTGAGCGTTTGTGTGGTCTGGTAAAAATTTTGCACGAAGTAGTTGCCTTCATAACCCCGCTTTGTCAAGTCGCGTATGATGGTGTTGACGTGATCTTCCGTCAACAGGTCCGGGTGCACGGTCGTTCTGACTTCGAAAGGGATTTTTGAGGCAATCAGATAGTCCAGCGTTCTGGAAAAGAACGGAAACAGGCCGGGCCTTCCCGTGACGGCGCCGTACTGTTCGGCGGGGGCCTTGTAGTCCAGGGCAATGTAGTCGCAAAGCCCTTCTTCCACCAGGGACTTCACGACGGAAGGCCGCGTTCCGTTGGTGTCTATCTTGATGGCGAAGCCGAGCTGCCGGATTTCACGGCAGATGGGAATAAGGTCGGGACACAGCGTGCATTCGCCTCCGGACAAAACCACTCCGTCCAGAAATCCCACCCGATCTCTGAGGAAGTTGAGGTAGTCCGTTCGTCCGCCGGTTCCGGGGACCGCATTTTTGACCAGGGAGACGTTGTAACAGTACTGACAAAACAAATTACAGCCTCCCAGCCAGAAGATGCAGGCCACCTTGTTTGGAAAGTCCAGCAAGGTGAGCGGCGTGATGTCCGCTATGCCCCGACCCGTTCCCATTGACTTCGCATATGTTATTGGGAAAATCAGCGGGGCTGTTCCGTGCGGGGGGAACAGTTGCAGGGAGCGCCCGGTTCCACGAAGTGGACGCGGTCGTGGAATTCGCCCTGCTTGCCGGCATTGAAGGTTTCCACGGGGCGGTGGTAGCCCATGACGCGCGTGTACACGGTGCAGCGGGTGCGGTCCTGGGCGTATTTGCTTAGTATTTCCTGTTTGGTCATTGTCGTTTCGATGATTGGGTTGAAATGAGGCGGCTGGTTGAAAAGGGAGTTATTCGTGCCTGTGGATGTGGAGCAGTTCCTCGTCGCAGAAGGGGCAGTACTGGTGCTCTCCGCGCAGGTAGCCGTGTTTCTCACAGACGGAGAAGAGAGGGGTGACGGTCAGGTACGGCATGCGGAAGCGGGTCAGCACCTTGCGGACGATGTCCCGGCAGGCTTCCGGGGAGCTGATGGCTTCATTCATGTACATGTGGAAGACGGTGCCCCCTGTATAGCAGCACTGGAGTTCGTCCTGGAGCTGGAGAGCCCGGAACAGGTCGTTCGTGTGGTCCACGGGGAGCTGGGAACTGTTGGTGTAGTAGCGCTGGCCCACAGGGCCGGCCTGGATGATGTCCGGGTAGCGTTTCTGGTCTTCCCGGGCGAAGCGGTGCGTGGTGCCTTCCGCGGGAGTGGCTTCCAGGTTGTACAAGTTGCCCGTTTCCTCCTGGTATTCCTGCATGCGGAGGCGGATGAATTCCAGGATTTCTTCCGCGAACTTCCTGCCTTCCTCCGTGGTGATGTCCATGGAGTCGTTGGAGAAGTTGCGCAGCAGCTCGTTCATGCCGTTGACGCCGATGGTGGAAAAGTGGTTGCGGAAAGTGGGCAGGTAGCGCCTGGTGTAGGGGTACAGGCCGCGGTCATACATTTCCTGGACGAAAGCGCGCTTTTTTTCCAGGCAGGATTTGGCCAGGTCCAGCAGTTCCCCCAGCCGTGCGAACAGGGCTTCCCGGTTTTGCTTGAAGAGGTAGCCCAGGCGCGCCAGGTTGATGGTCACCACGCCGATGGAGCCGGTCATTTCCGCGGAGCCGAACAGGCCGCCACCGCGTTTAAGCAGTTCCCGAAGGTCCAGTTGGAGGCGGCAGCACATGGAACGCACGGCGTCCGGCTTGTAGGCCCGTTCGTCAGGCACGCGTTCCCCGTTTTCATTGACGGTGTATTGGCTGCCGATGAAGTTCTGGAAGTAGGAGGAGCCTATTTTGGCGGCGTTTTCAAACAGGAGCGGGACGTTTTCCCCTTCCCAGTCGAAGTCTTCCGTGATGTTGACGGTGGGAATGGGGAAGGTGAAGGGCTGTCCCGTGCTGTCGCCTTCCGTGAGCACTTCATAGAAGGCCTTGTTGATCAGGTTCATTTCCTTCTGGAAGTGCTTGTAGGTCAATTCCGTCAGGCTGTTCACCCCGCGTTCCTTGGCCAGGAAGAGCAGGGCGGGGTCTTCCACTCCTTCAAACAGGTGCTCTCCTCCGCTGAAGGGGGGCTGGTCCTGAAGGTCGCGCGGAACGGTCCAGTCGATCGTCACATTGGTGAAGGGGGACTGCCCCCAGCGGGAGGGAACGTTCAGGTTGTACACAAAGCTGCGGATGTCCTTCTTGATGCGCGTGAAGTCCGCCTGGTCCTTGAAAACGTAAGGGGCCAGGAAAGTATCAAAGGAGCTGAACGCCTGGGCTCCGGCCCATTCGCTCTGCAGAATGCCCAGGAAGTTGGCCATCTGGCCCAGGGCTTCCCGGAAGTGGCGGGGCGGCCGGCTGTTCACGCGGCTGCGCACGCCGTTGAACCCTTCATTCAGAAGGTTGCGCAGGCTCCAGCCCGCGCAGTAGCCCGTCAGGCAGTCCAGGTCGTGAATGTGGTAGTCCCCTTCCCGGTGGGCGGCGCCTTCCCGTGCGGAATAGACCTGGTCCAGCCAGTAGTTGGCGATCACCTTGCCGGCGGTGTTGTTGATCAGCCCGGCATTGGAATACGTGGTGTTGGAGTTGGCGGCGATGCGCCAGTCGCTCTGGCCGATGTATTCCTCCACCGTCAGCTTGCAGTCCACATACGTATTGCCGGAATACAGGCCCGCGATCTGTTCGCGCTGCATCTTGTGGAGGAAGCGGTAGGTGATGAAAGCCTTGGCGGTTTCAAAGTATCCGCAGCGGAACAGGGCCCGTTCAATCAGGTCCTGGATTTCCTCTACGGTTGCGTTGTCCTGGTGGCCCAGCTTGGCCTCCACCTCTTCATAAATGGCGCGGTTGTAAACGGTGCCGGAACTGTGGAATGCCTTTTTAATGGCTTCCTCAATCTTGTAGCCCTGGTATGGTTCCTTCTTTCCGGAACGTTTGATGATGCTTGTCGCCATAGTGGATGTCTCGCTTGAAAGGATGATGACCGCTCATCCGCGAGCCTGGCACAAGCCTGGAAAATCATAAGCAGGGGAAGCCGCGTGCAACTCGTCCGAAAAACGGTACACGAGGGAACCTGTGCGTATGTTCATCCTGTCCGCGGGATGGGAGATACGGCAGCATCAGGTCGTCTTCTGGCTCCCGGTGCGACATGTGATGGAGACTTCCCGATTGCCTGGCAATCAGTGTCCGGTCCATCGTCTACCGGTTACAGCGGCGCGTCCGCGACGGATTTTCACCGTCTTCCGTTACCTGCGCTGGACTGCAATGAACCATAAAATATATGGGTCTGCAAGGAAAATGTGCAAATGATGTATTAAATATTTATTATCATACAATATATTGTATCACCTCTGAGAGGGAGGATTGAAAATGCGATATTCGCCTTCATCATGGTACCATATGTGCCCGGAAAGGCTGTCTGGGTGCCAACAAGAGAAAATGGATGAAAAATTACGGGTTTTCCGTTTTACTCATGTATTGTTTGATTTGGCCGGGTTATATATCAGATGATGGAACGGCGGCGTCAGAATTCTGCGCTGATCATTCAAACGCCGTCCTTGAAGGGAAAAAGCGATGCCGCGGGATTTTATTTTATATCATTCCGAAAAATGGTTAATGAAGAAATTTTATAACTGGTTTTTTTGTATATATGAATATGCAACAATTTACTCTCTCATTCAACATGCTGCAACAAAGGATTCTGGTCCTGTTCCTGTCTTTTTTATCTTTATTCGGAGTTGCTTCCGGCGCTCCTGCGGACTGGAAGGAGAAAACCATCAGGGAAAATCTTGAACTTGTAGCCTCGTGGCAGATAGCCCATCCCGTCAAGCGTTCCCATCTGCATTGGACCTACGGGGCGTTTTATTCCGGCCTGGTGCAGTATGCCCTGGCCCATCCGCAGAGCATGAAGCTTCAGGCCGTGAGGACGGTCGGGGAAGGGAGCCAATGGGGCGTTCTGAAACGGCCCTACCATGCGGATGACCATGTGATCGGCCATGCCTGGATGGAGATGGCCATGGAAGATGGAAATCCCGCCGCCGCCGAAAAAATCCGTGCCGTTCTGGACAAGGTGATGGCCCGGCCCTCGTCCGCCTCCCTTAAATTCCAGACGCCCGGATGCCAGGACCGCTGGTGCTGGTCGGACGCCCTGTTCATGGCGCCCCCCGTATTCGCGAAGCTGGCGGCCTATACCGGAGACCGCCGGTATCTGGAGTTCATGGACCGGGAATACAAGGCCGCATACGATTATTTGTTCGATAAGAAGGAAGGCCTGTTTTACCGGGATTCCCGCTACTTCACCATTCCGGCGGCCAACGGAAAGAAGATGTTCTGGAGCCGCGGGAACGGCTGGGTGATTGCCGGGCTGCCGATGATTCTGCAGGACATGCCGCGGGACTGGCCCACGCGGACCTTTTACGTGAACCTGCTCAAGCGCATGGCGGCGGCATTGAAAAAATGCCAGTCTCCCGACGGTTCCTGGCACGCCAGCCTGATGGACCCCGCCGAACCGCCCCTGAAGGAAATGAGCGGAACCCTTTTCATCATGTACGGCATGATGTGGGGCGTGAACCAGGGTTACCTGGACGAAAAAGAATACCTGCCCGTCATCCGGAAGGCATGGCAGGCGGCCTGCGACGCCGTGAACGCGGAGGGAGCGCTGGGCTGGGTGCAGCCGATCGCGGACAAACCGGGGCATTATTCCGGAAATGATACGGAGGTGTACGGTTCCGGAGCCTACCTTCTGGCCGGCTGTGAACTGCGCAAATGGGTGATTCGTCAAGATCATCCGCGGCGGAAGACCGTTTCCGTCGCCAACCCCTTGAATGTTTTCCGGCCCCGGGAAACGGTGTCCGTTCCGTGGAATCCCGGAAAAGGGCGGGATTCTTCCCGGCTGCGCGTGTTTGACGTGCGCAACGGCTGCGTGATTGTCCACCAGCTGGCGGATACCGATGGGGACGGCAGGATGGACACCCTGCTGTTCCAGAGCAATTTCCGCGCGGGAGCGTCCCGCGATTTCTGGATTCTGGAGAATTCCTCCCTGGATGCCGCTCCTGCGGAAGAGGTGTGCTTCAGTCGTCATGTGCCGGAGCGGCTGGACGATTTTGCGTGGGAAAACGACCGTACGGCCCACCGTATTTACGGTCCGGCAGTTTCCAGGCCTGCGCCGGAGGGGGAGGGGCTTGTTTCCAGCGGAACGGACGTATGGAGCAAGAAGGCAGGGGTGCCTGTAATTAATGAATTTTACAAGAAGGGAGATTATCACCGTGACCGCGGCAACGGACTGGACATGTACCATGTGGGACCCGGACGCGGATGCGGCGGCATTGCCGTGTTCAGAGACGGGAAAGCCCATGTTTCCAGCAACTGGGCCAGGGTGCGGACCCTGTACAACGGACCTGTTCAGACCGCCTTTGAAGTAAGTTACGCGCCGTGGAACGTGGGAGGAGGAATGAAGGCTGCCGAGACCAGGAAGGTGACTCTGGATGCCGGAAGCCATTTCACAAGGGTAAGAAGTTCCGTGACCCTGAACGGGGGCAATTCTTCGGAAATCCGAGTCGGTGCTGGCATGGATACCGGGAAGAAAAGGAACAGTTATGAAGTTGTCACGGCGGACCGGGAAGCCGGAATCGTGGCCGCATGGAGCAGGCCCAGGGGGGATAACGGCTGTTTCGGAACCGCCGTTATGGTGCCGTGGGCGCCGGATGGCGCCGCGGAGGATGGGGAGGGATGCTCCTACTGGACCCGCTCCATGAAGAGCGGGAATTCCTTTGACTGGTACATGGGGGCGGTATGGAGCAAGGCTTCTCCCGTCAAGTCCGCTGAACAATGGGAAAAAGAGGTGCGCCGCGTCCGCGATTGCATCCGGACTCCGCTCCGGGTCAAAGTGCGTTGAGGTCCGGCGATGCCGTTTTATCGCAGAATGTCGTGGTTTCCTTCACAGGCCGGCTGCCGTGGCCGTTGCGAACGGCTGCCAGTCTGCCAGCACTTCCGGCTGGATGGGAACGGCGGTTTCCTTTGCCCGCGGGGCGGCCAGGTTCAATTCCGGCCGCACGGTCTCTGAGCGGATGGCCGCCAGGGACAGGAGGGTATGGAAAATATGGTCGTGTGAAACGGCTTTCAGGCGGTTGGCCTTCAGGGCGCGCACCATGTCCGGGTAACGCGCGGCGAAAGCGTCCGAATACCAGACGAACATGGCAGGGCGGTAAACGCAGGGGAGCGTGTGGCCCTGGAACATTTTTCCTTTTTCTCCCAGGGCCACGCCGTGGTCGGAACAGTAGAAATAAATGGCGGGCCGGTCTTTCAGGCGACTGATCATGCGGTGCACGGAGGCGTCAAGGTCCACGATGGAATTGTCGTAGGCATTGATCGTTTCGTCCAGATGCGCCTTGGGGTCGTCCATGTTGCAGCGGGCCGGAGTGAAACGGGCGGCTTTTTCCGGATAGGAAAACGCCATGTGGCTGCCCTCGTTGTAAATGACGTACAGTTGTCTGGCGTTCCCGTACTCTTCCAGGCATCCCTCCATTACCAGGGAAGTGCGCTCCTGCATCATGTCCGGTGTCCGGTGAAGCGGCGGCGTTTGTTTCTGCACCCGGCAGTTCCGGGTCAGGATGCCCAGGGAATAGTCGTGTACGGAATCCCCGTTCAGGTCCATGATGCGGATGGATTTGAAGCCGTGCTTGTTGAAAAGGTCAATGAAGGAGGAATGGCCGGGCTGGCGCCGCTCCAGTTCCGCATCCGTAAACATGCCGATGGCGGAAATGCGCGTAACGATGCCGAAGGAGGTGGCGTGGGGGAAGGATACGACGTTGGGCTCACGGGAGAGCAGTGGCATTGTGTTGCGGTGGTAGCCGTTCAGGGGGAGATGGTCGGCCCGGACACTCTCGCCCATGTGGAAGACGACGACCAGATTGTCCGGTGCATCACAGTGGGAAAGCGGCTCCGCGCAGGACGGAAGCTCCCGGAGCATGTTGAACTGCCTGGCGTCATTTGCGACGTATTCGTTGACCAGCTTGTGGGCCATTACAAAATCTACCAGCGGCCAGCCCTTCGCCTTGTCGGAAGTATAATAGAGGTAGAGGGGTTCCGCGCTGCAGGAGACGGCCGGAATACTCAAAAGAAGGGAAACGCCGTAAAGGCCCCAGATGCAGGCAAGGGCGGGCCATGTGGCCGTCTGGTGAAGGGAACGGCGGCTCCAGTAAATGGCCAGGTAGATAAAGCCGGCCAGCAGCAGCGTTCCCGCTATGGACCCGACCGTGCAGAAGGCGCAGGCTTCCTGGAAATTGGTCTCTGCGATGCTGGCCAGGACGGAGAGGCTCAGGGTCACTCCGTACCGCATTTGCATCATGTACAGGCCCGCATTGAACAGGATGACGGCCGGAAGAACGGCGTAAGCCGTGAAGCGGTATTTCAGGCAAAGCAGGATGACGCCGCAGAGCAGGCTGGCGGAGCAGACAATCCCCATGCAGCTCATCAGCACGCTTTGACCGTCATTGAGTACATATGGATTGACCACCAGCGCCGCTACGAGGCTGGCCGTCCACAGGCAGCGCATGCGGCGGGGTATGAACGCGGCACGCAAAGCCTGCAAAACCGCCGTCCATACGTGTTGTTTTGCAAGGTGCCGTGCCGGAGAGTCGGTAGTTGTCCGGGGTATTGCCATCAGATGAACGGGGCGGGGTTCCTTCCGCCCCGGAAAGAAGTTATTGTAAGGCCTCAGGAACGAGGCTCAAGCAGAATTATGCCGGAATGAATTTAATGGAGGCGAGGGTTTATCTAATTGAAGTATTCGTCAAAGGTGGAAAAATTGAAAAATACATTTCCTGACGTTTCTATGAGCAATAGTTTATCCCATTCGTCATCTATTTCCTGGTTTCCCCGACGTTTCAAATAAAAAAGTTCCTGCAGACGCACCCGGTTGGAGGAAAGTGATTGAAGCAGTTTTTTGGCTTCCCCGGCATTGCCGGAAAGAGGGTCCATGGGGATTGCCTGGTTCAAAGCCTGCCGGGCTTTGTCCCACTCTCCTTGTTCCGCAAAAAAACGGCCTTTGAGCAACAGCAGCAACTGACGGGATGCATAAGAGGTGTATTTGGAGAAAGATTTTTCCAGACGTTGAAGGGCTAGTGACGGATTATTTTTATAAGTGTCGTCCAATTTGAAAATCTCTGCCCCCATGCGGATATTGTCCCAGGCATGCGTACGCAGGTAACGGGACATTTTGGAATGGGGAGAAATGGAAATAATTCGGGCCTGCACTTTTTCCACTGGCTCTTGTAGAAATGAATCCAGGAAGGAGGGGTCCTTTTTCAGGGGGTGGATGTATGGTTCCACAGCCAGGTAAGATTCCAGGAACTGCTTTACTACAGGAGAGGCATTGAGCCGTGTTTGATAAGGCTGGAGGAATGATTGCAGCTGTTCCATGTTTTCTGCGTTGGAGATGATTTTGAGAAGTTCACTCAAAAGCTGGTTCATCTGCTCAATACGGCGAGCGCGTTTTTTTAATCCGCTGGAATCTTCGCCGTCGTTTTTCAGCGTTTCTTCCATCCAGTTGCGGTAGGAAGCATGGAATTGTTCTATTCCGTCAGGCATGGACAGGAATAATTGTCCGATGAGGCGGAAATCCGGATTTTTGCCGGGCTGCCTGTCCAGGGATTGAAGAATTTTCTGGATGACGGGTTTGCGCTCGGCCGCAATAACCAATTCTTCCAGGACCCAGTCCATTCCCATGGTCCATTCACCGGAGAAACTGTAGTAGGGGCGGCTGGAGGCATCACAAAAAACGATGACGGTGGAGGGGGAATCCTCCGGGTCGGACAGGGGCATTTGCTGCTCCACCAGAATGTAGTTGCGGCGTGCGGCATTTGTGAAGTGAATGGAATGGAACAAGGGCTCCGGATTTTCGTCGCTGAACAGGGGGTATTCCCCGATTTGGTAAAGCACCAGGATATCCTTGCCATCATTTTGCGCAGCTTGTTTTGCCTTTTCCATATCCTGCAGCCAAGTTTCATCGGCGGCGACAGTACACAGCCACAGACAGCAAATAGTCAGTATGAGGAAGATTTTTTTCATTATTGGGATTAGTTGATTTCCACCCATTAGCACTGCTTTTTCATTTCTGCAAGCCCATCTTTAATGGGGATGATGCCCTCCGTATCTGTCAGGACGCCTGGTACACATGGGAAAGGGAGATAAACAGGTTTTGCCGGATTTGCTTGCAAGTGGAGTTTCATGGAAGAGGCCGCAGCTGTGGCTGCACAGGAGCAAATTTCCGGCTACCGGCATTATTTACCCGAAATTCCGTAAACCGGATGATGTTGGAATTTTTTATCTGAGATTCTTTGGCAATGATTGACAATCAGCTGCGGCAAGGTATATAGGAGACATATGGAAACTCAAAACCAACCTGTTGCCTGTCAATGTTCTGGAGTCCTTAAAGGTATTACGGTCGCTTGTGCCGTGCTGGCCGTGGTGCTTCCATGGTTCGGCATGATGGCGGCCCTTATCGGTATTCTGCTTGCGGTAGTATCCATCGTATGTGCCATTATCGCCGTATGCAAAAAGGCTACTATGTTCGGCATCATCATGATCGTCGTGGGCATGATTGCCGGCGGGATAGCTACCGGAGGGTATTTGTTCTCCGTAGCCAAGGATTTGAATCTCGTTGATCAAGGCAAGATTCAGGTAGAGTTTGCAAAGAAAATCGAGGCTGCCCAGAAGGCCGGCGACCTGAAGAAGGTGGAGGAGCTGAAGAAGGAGCAGCAGGAGGCACTGGAACAATATTCGCAGAATCTGCAGAAAAAGTTCGCTAAATAGAAACTCTTGCTCTTTTCCGGCCCGCGTGTATTGCGGAAGCCGGTGTAAAAAACCGCCCGGGAATAACCCGGGCGGTTTTGCAATGTCATGGAAGGTCTCCGGTGCTCAAGCGGAGTTTATCCAATGACGAGGAATTTTTCAGCCTTGGTGCCGCAGAGGGGGCAGGCTTCCACACCTTCCAGAGATTTGAAGGTGTCCCCGCACACAAGGCAGATCCAGTATTGTCCGGGCAGGGCGCTGGTGTCTCCGTTTTCCAGGGCCTGGAGGGCGGCTGCGTAAAATTCGGCATGTTCCTTTTCCGCTTCCGTGGCCCAGGTGAAGGAACGGACGGCGGCCTTCTGTCCTTCTTCCTCCGCTGCGGCGATAAATTCCGGATACATGCTTTCAAATTCATGAGTTTCCCCGGCGATGGCGGCTTTCAGGTTTTCCGCCGTGGAGCCTACATGAATCTGAATGTCAAAGGGGTCCATGTTGGCTCCGAGTTTTTCCAGTACCTTGTTGTGGTTGGCGGCATGGACGGATTCAGCCTTGGAAGCGGCTTCAAACAGTTTCTGGATGAGAGGCTGCCCTTCTTGAGCAGCTTTGGCTGCATAGGCCGCATAAGTGGCGGAGGCGGTGCTTTCGCCAATAATGGCGGCTTTCAGATTTTCTATGGTCTTGGTCATCGGAATTAAATTTATAATAATTCTAAAAAGATGCAACTGAAAAAGCCCGGGAGCTTGAAAAAATTGCAAAACACGTTTTCTGCGGCATCAGAGGGAGCCGTAACGCAATGAGGCATTGACGCAGACATGGAGAGCCTGTACAAGGAGAACGCTATGAAGAGCATTGTAACAATTAGTTCAGCATGTGCCCTGGCATTTGCAGGTATGGCTTCCGCCCAGGATGCCCCGGCTCCGGCCCCCGCGCCGGCTGCTGAAACGCCTGCGGAGCCGGCAGCACCGGCCGCTGAAGTTTCCAAGGAAGCGAAGGAAGCCGCAGACCAGATGCTGGCATTGATGAAGGAAATGTCCGCTACGCTCAGCACGGTAAAGGACAAGGCCACCGCAGATGCGGCCGCTGAAAAGATGGCGAAGATCAATGAAAAGGGCGAAGCCCTTTCCAAGGACGCCCAGAAATTGGCGGACCAGGTGGACGCCGCCATGCAGGCCCGCCAGGCCGAACTTCTGCCTATTTTCATGGGCATGATGACTGACATGCAGCGCTTGCAGCAGGCCGATTTCTTCGGCAGCCAGGCTCTGAAGGACGCCATGAAGAAGACCGGCGCTTCCGGTCCGGAAGAAGGCGTTGAAGTAGAGGAAGAAGAAGTGGAAGTGGATGCCGCGCCGGCTCCCGCTCCTACTCCTGCACCGGCTCCCGCCGCCAAGTAATTTTCCTTTTCTCATTGATTCGCTCCCGGTGTCTTTCAGGATGCCGGGAGATTTTTTTGCCGGTTGCGGCATGCCGCCGAAGGGGAAGGGAAATGTCAGACCCGGTTTATGGAGACATGGCGCTGCCGGTCATGCACGTTTTCCGTAATTATGCGGACAAGCTTTCCCATGAAACAGGCCGCATCCGTTCCCGGGTGCGGCCTGCTGTTCAGGGATGTATCAAAGACTGGCTTTACTTGGCCTTCTTTTTCTTGGCGGCGGCTTTGCCGGTCTTGGCAGCGGCCTTGGATGCCTTGGCCGGTTTGTCGCAGACGCTCTGGCATTGATTGACGGAGTTCCAGGACCAGTCCCACTTGTCCACATTCATGGCGCAGGCGGCCAGCAGGTCCACGGCCGCGTCCAAGTCGCTCTTGCTGGCCATTTCAATGACCTGGTGGACGTTGCGGGTGGGAACGGAGATGGCGCCGGCGATGGAGCCGCCGGGCACGAATTTCTGCATGGCTCCGGCGTCCGTTCCGCCTGCGGGCAGCATTTCCACCTGCCATTTGATCTTGTTGGCTTCCGCGGTGGCTTTCATGAACTGCACCATGCGGCGGTCCGCGATGATGGAGCCGTCATAGAGCTTGATGGCCGCGCCTTCGCCCAGGCGGGAGACCTGGTCGTGCGCCGGGGTGCCGGGAATGTCGCAGGCGATGGTGACGTCCAGCGCGATGGAGAAGTCCGGCAGGATGTCCAGCGTGCCGGCCTGCGCGCCTCTCAGGCCCACTTCCTCCTGCACGGTGAATGCGGCCACGAAGTTGCAGGAGGGTTTCTTTTTGGAAGCCTTGATGGCGCGGAGGGCTTCAATGAGTACGTAGCATCCGGCGCGGTTGTCCAGGGATTTGACGTTCACGCAGTCGCCCATTTCCACCAGATCCCGTTCGCGGGTGACGGAGTCGCCCACGGAGACGTATTTTTCCACTTCTTCCTTGCTCATGCCCAGATCGATGAAAAAGTCGGTCACTTCCGGAAGCTTGGTGCGTTCCGCGGGGGACATCACATGGATGGGCTTGACGCCCATGACGCCGATGAGGTCCTTTTTCCCGTGTACGATCACGCGCTGGGCGGTCAGCGTCTTGGCGTCAAATCCGCCCAGGGGCAGGAATTTGATGAACCCTTTGTCGTCGATGTGGCGGACCATGAAGCCGATTTCGTCCATGTGGGCGGCGGCCATCATGGTTTTTTCCGTATCCTTGCCTTCCACAATGGCGATCACGCTGCCCATGTTGTCCACGCGTATGGCGTCTACGAGGGGCGCCACTTCCTGAATGATGAAGTCGCGGATTTTGTCTTCAAACCCCGGAGCGCCCGGAGTTGCGCAAACCTGACGAAGCAGTTCCAAATTCATAATGCCGCCAATGTAATGGTTTTCCTGGGGCTTGGCTAGTCCATAATGCGGCCTCGGGGAGGGCCGCACGGCATGGTTTTCTCCCGGATTCAGCGGAGTTCCCGGGTGATGACGGCATCCGGGCGTGCGGGGGCGCCGTTGTCCGGCCTCTTGTAGTTCACGCCGCGGGCGTCCAGGAACGGGAGCTGGCGTTCCAGCCGTAGCCGGAAGTCCTGCTCGTTCTTCAATTCGCGCGGCGTCCAGGCTACTTCCGCCAGCGCCAGAGCGCGGGGAAAAACCTGGTATTCCCACTTCGGCAGGTTGGGGATGTATTCCGCCCAGACGTTGGCCTGGCAGCCCAGGACCTGTTTTTCCCGGGCTTTCGGCGTCCCCGGTGGGACGGGTTCCAGGGAGTACACGTGCTGCCAGGTGAGAGAGTCGTTGTTGATGGTTTCGTATTCCGCGGCGGCGGGTTTTCCGGGTCCCTGGTCATAGTCAAAGTACAGGTGGCTGTTGGGTGTCATCACGATGTCGTTGCCCTGTTCCAGGGCATGCCTGGCGCTGTTCGGCATCCAGCTTCGCCAGACCATCATGGTGGCGGTCGGGGAAAGCCCCCCTTCCTGGATTTCATCCCAGCCGATCAGCCTTTTGCCGTGGGCGTTGATCATTTTTTCCACCCTTCTGACGAAGTAGCTCTGGAGCTCGTGCTCATTTTTCAGGCCCTTGTCTTTCATGACTTGTTGAGCCGTGGGGGATTGCTTCCACTGGTCCTTGGGGGCTTCATCCCCGCCGATGTGGATGTACGGACTGTCTGGGAACAGGCGGCACACTTCGTCAATGACGTCTTCCAGAAAGCGGAAGGTTTTTTCCGTGGGGGCGAACGTGTAGGGGTGGACTCCCCAGGTTTCCTGCACTTTCGGGGCGTAATCCGGGATGTCCGCGTTTCCCAGCTCCGGATAGGCGGCGATAGCTGCGGAGGCATGCCCGGGCAGTTCCACCTCCGGAATGACGGTGATACCCCGGTCCTTTGCGTACTGGACCACGTCCCTGATTTCCTCCGCCGTGTAATGACCGGAATAGGGCTTGCCGTCCGGCTTGCTGCGGTTGCCGGTCACGGGAGATTGCGCACGGGTCCCCCCTGTTTCCGTGAGCCTGGGGTATTTGGCAACGGGAAGCCTCCATCCCTGGTCGTCCGTCAGGTGCCAGTGCAGGATGTTGAATTTGTACCTGGACATCAGGTCCAGCACTTTCTTGATGTCCCGCACGGGCATCATGTGGCGGCAACTGTCCATCATGATGCCGCGCCAGGAGAAGCGGGGCTGGTCCCTTACCTCCAGCGCGGCCAATGCAGGAGCGCCGCCGCCGTCTTTGACGATGCTCTGCATGAGGCTTTGCAGGGCATGGAGGCCGCCGTTGGCCGCGCCGCAGTCAATGGAGATGGAATCCAGGGTGACGGTCAGGCGGTAGCCTTCGCCGCCCAGGGATTTGTCTTCCGTAAAGGCAATGTCCGCGCCCTGTTCAACCATTGCCGTTTTGACGCCGTTTTCCCGGAAAAGGCGCTCCGCCTGTACGGAAAGGGGGTGCCCCGCCGGAAGTTTCACGCCGCCGTCTTTCAGCGCAAAACCGGGCTGTCCGGCCTTGAATTCCAGTGAAGCGGGCCGCGGAATGATGCAGGGAGCCTCCCGGACGGGGGCGGAAGGGGCGCCCCAGCAGAAAGGGGCCGCGGTGGATGAAGCAGTGAGGAAAAGATGCCTGAGATTCATGATCTAAGTACGGAATTTCCTTAAGAATATTTCTTTGCCGTGCATTTTTCCTGCGGGAACCTGGCGGAAGGGGCCGAAAAAGCGGTTGCTCCTGCCGGAGGCCTGTGAGAGTATCCTGCCGCTATGAGTGATGCCGCTTCCCCCGCATCAGAAAGAGGATGGTGTTTGTGCTGCTGGCCCTGTTCCTGGGGCAGTTCGGGAGTGGCGTGTATGATTTGGTGTTCAGCAATTTCCTGCGGGACGCCCAGCATCTGGACGTGGAGATGCGCGGGTTTATCGAACTGCCGCGGGAGCTGCCCGGCATCCTTTCCCTGTTTGTGGTCGGCATGCTTTTCATGTTCAATGAGGTGCGCATGGCCGGCGTGGCCTGCCTGCTGATGTTCGGCGGTATGTATGCGCTGGCCCTGTGCGGTCCCGGAACCGGGCTGTGGGTTTTGTCCGCGTGGATTCTGACGGTGAGCCTGGGCCAGCACGTTCTGATGGGGATGATCGATACCATCGTGATTCATACGGCGCGGCCCGAGAACCGTAGCCTGAGGCTGGGGCAGATGAAGGCGCTCGGCACGGCGGCTTCTCTGCTGGGGGCTTTATGCGTCTGGATCAAGTGGAAGTTCAACCAGTCCTTTGCCGTGGATTTTTTCATCATGGGCGGCGTGTGCCTGCTGGCGGCCGTGCTCCTGAGCCGGGTGAAGACGCCCGTGTTTCCCAAGCGCCGCGGGTGGCGGGAATGTTTTGTTTTCAAGCGCAGGTACACCGTTTATTACGGGCTGGAGATTTTGCACGGCATCCGCAAGCAGCTGTATCTTACATTCGGGTTCTGGCTGATGGTCAGTACGCTGGGTCAGTCTCCGGAGCATATCGGGAAGACCCTGCTGATTGCCGGAGTGGTCGGTCTGGGAACGCAGCCTTTGATCGGGTGGAGTATCAAGAGGTTCGGGGAGAGGAATGTCACGATTTTCGACAGCATTGCACTGTCCCTGCTGTGCCTGGCTTACGCGTTTGCCCCCGGGCTGCTGCCTTCGCACTGGGCCGTGGCGGTAGTGACCACCTGTTTCGTTCTGGATAACCTGCTGTTTGCGCTCGGCATGGCCCGCAGCACGTATGTGGCCCGCATTTGCGAGAGGCCGGAGGAGATCACGCCCAGTATTTACACAGGGCTGGCCATCAACCATGTGGCCTCCATTTCCTACGGCGTTTTGGGCGGCCTGATCTGGATGAGCACGGGCGGTCCGCAGGCCGTATTCCTGATAGGCGGCCTGGCTACGGCCGGAGCCGGCCTGGTGGCGCGGCACATGGATGCGCCGCCACGGAAGGGCGAAGCATAGCGGGCAGCAGGAAGAAGGCAGACTGCTCAAGAGTCTTTTTTGACGGGAACAGCCTTGTTTTCCTCCCCTTTCATGGCCGCCATGATTTTGCGGAAAATGTCCGTGTTTTCATAGATGCCGGTGAAGGCGCCGCTTCCGGAGCCGAAGGCGTAAACGGGAACGGCCACTCCGTCATGGTTGCCGGAAGAGAACAAGGCCGTGATTTCCCCTTTTTCCAGATTGCCCCCGGAAAGGGAGAAAGCGCCGGTGTTGTGGTCCGCCGTGATAACCACCAGCGTGCCGGGATGACGCGCCGCCCATTCCAGCACTGTTCCCGCCGTCCGGTCAAAGTCGAAGATTTCCTCCATCATTTCCGCCAGTTTGCCATGGTGGGCCGCCTTGTCGATGTTGGAGCCTTCCACCATCAGGAAGAATCCCCTGGGGTTGCGGGAGAGGGTTTCCAGGGCTTTCAGCGTGGCCTGGCGGAGTACGGCGCCCCTTTTGCCGGGAGGGGGCAGGTTCCCCGGAGCTACGACGGCGAGCGTTTTTCCCGGCGGCAGGGCGGCGGCTTCCTCCCAGGAACGGGCGATTTTATAGCCCAGGGCCCCCATTTCCTTGAAGATGTCCCTCCCGTCCGGCCTCTGGGTAAAATATTTGCTTCCGCCGCCGAAGATGAAGTCGGCACGGGAGCGTGGATAGTCGCCGATGATGCCGTAGGAGTCGGATCTTTTTTCATTATTGGCGCAGAAGGCTGCCGGGGTGGCGTCATTCAGTTCGCAGGTGACGACCACGCCCGTTGACTTTTCCATGTCTTTCGCCTTGTCGATCAGGGAGTCCAGCTTGTTGCCCTCCGGACATGTGGCCACCCTTTTGTAAAGTGTCTTGGTCCCCGTCGCCATGGCGGTTCCCGCCGCGGCCGAGTCCGTGACCAGCTTGTCCCGGCACCAGGTTTTCGCAATGCCCGTCACCGGGCAGTTTTCAATGAACAGGCGTCCCCGGTTGGCGGCCCACGCCGCGGAAAGGTGGTGGATGCCCATGCCGTCCCCGATCATCAGGATGACGTTGTTGACGGGCAAGTGCTGTTCCGGCTCCCGGATGTTCGCCACAGGGTAGGGCTTTTCCGATATAAAACTCTGCGTATCCGCCGCCGGAAGCTGGGGCGGAACAAGCAGCAGGGCACAGGCCAGGACACGCAACAGGAGAGTCATGCCTCCACTTTCCCGCCATGGAGCGGACAAGTAAAGGGGAAAAAGGCGCCGGTTCCGTCAAGAGCCGGCACGGGCGGCGGAATGCCTATTTGGTTTCCGTCTGTTTCTGAAGAATGTCGCGGATTTGTTCCAGCAGGACGACGTCATCCGGCTTGGGTGCGGGCGCGGCGGGTGTTTCCGCCTGCTTGCGGTGCATGGCACCGATCAGTTTGATGGCGAGGAAGATGGAGAAGGCGATGATCAGGAAGTCAATGGTAGCCTGGAGCAGTTCTCCGTACCGGAGTTCCACGTCTCCCAGCTTGAGGGTCAGGAACGCAAGGTTCACGCCGGACGTGAGGTAGCCGATGATGGGCGTGATGATGCTGGAAACGAATACGGAGACGATTTTATTGAACGCGCCGCCAATGACGACGGCCACGGCCAGGTCAATGACGTTGCCTTTCAGCGCAAAAGCCTTGAATTCTTCCAGGAATCCCTTGGGGTTAAGAAAATGTGCCATAGTGGACTGGTGCTGTTGATGGATTTATTTTGATGTGATGCGGATAAAAGAAAAGAAAAATCAAATCCTGCCCTGAACAGAGATATGACTTCCGTTCCGGATAAAATGTGCAAATCATGACGTGGGTCCTAAAAAAATCATTTACAGACGGGGCCAGAAGCGCAAACTACAGAGGCATTATTCAACCTCACCTCCATGAATACAGAAGAGAAATTCAACCAGTACGTACTTCACACTTATGGCCGCTATCCCATGGCAGCCGTTCGCGGAGAAGGCGCCCGTCTGTGGGACAGCACGGGCAAGTGCTATCTGGATTTCTGTGCCGGCATCGCCACCTGCGTGCTAGGGCATTGTCATCCCGTTGTCACACAGGCCCTGCAGAAGCAGGCCGCCACGCTGGTGCACTGTTCCAACCTGTACCAGATTCCCCAGCAGGCGGATCTGGCGGAGTTCATCGTGACCAAGTGCGTGGAGCGTCCGGGAAAGGTGTTTTTCTCCAACAGCGGGGCGGAGTCCAATGACGGGCTGATCAAGGTGGCGCGCCGCTATGGCCACCGGCGCCCCCAGCCGGACGGCAAACCGCGCTTTGAGGTGCTTACGTTCAACAAGTCCTTCCACGGCAGAACCTTGGGCAGCATGTCCGCCACGGGGCAGGACAAGATCAAGATCGGCTTTGATCCGATGTTGCCGGGGTTCCGGCACCTGCCCTTCAATGATTTGGAGACGGCGCGCGAGGCCATCAGCCCGGAAACGGTCGCGTTCCTGTTGGAACCCGTTCAGGGCGAGGGCGGCGTCAATTCCGTGACGCCGGAGTTCCTGCGCGGGCTGGCTGAGCTATGCAGGGAGCATGACCTTCTTTTACTGATTGACGAAGTCCAGTGCGGCTTTGGCCGCTGCGGCAATATCATGGGATGGCGCGCTGTGGCCCCGGACGTGGAGCCGGACGGCGTTTCCTGGGCAAAAGCCCTGGGCGGCGGCTTCCCGATCGGCGGCTTCTGGATTTCCGACCGCGCCATTGACGAGAGCGGCACGGAGCTTTCCTCCATCATGGACCCCGGCTCCCACGGTTCCACTTACGGCGGCAATCCTCTTGCCGCCACGGTCAGCCTGGCCGTTCTCCGGGAAGTCGTTTCCGAAGGGCTGCCGGAACGCGCCCACCGGCTGGGTACGGAAATCCGTGCGGAGATAGAGTCCTGGAACCTGCCCGTGGTGCAGGGGGTGCGCGGATTGGGGCTGCTGCTGGGCATCGGCCTGAATCCGGAAATGGTGGACGCGCCGGAAGGCAAGACAATTGCCTCCGTCGTTGTGGAGTCCCTGCGGCAGGAAGGTTTGCTTTCCGTTCCCGCCGGACCGGAAACGGTGCGCCTTCTGCCCCCCCTGAACGTCAGTGAAGAGGAGGTTCAGCAGGCGCTCGCCATCATCAGGCGCGTGCTCAAGACGTACGTGAAGTAAAGAGAGTTCCAACCCGTTTTTTCGCAGTCATGCAGGATGAAGCCATTCAACCGCCCGGCAGTACGGTCAAGCAGTTTTCCGTGATGCTCCAGAACCGGGTGGGGGCCTTGTCCGCCCTTTTGGGCCTGCTGGACATGCACGGTATTTTCTGCCTGGGGTTCAGCATGCATGACTGCCATGAAGCGACAATCGCCCGGCTGGTGGTGAGCGATCCGGAACGGACTTCCGAGATTTTTCTGGAGAAGGGCATCTGCTACACGGATTCCGACGTCCTGGTGGCGGCTCTGCGCCACGGTCCCGCGGACCTCAAGAGGTGTTTGGATGTTCTGTATTCGGCGGAGATGAACGTCAATTTCGTGTATCCCCTGCTGCCGCGCGTTGCCGGGGTGTCCCTGATAGCCTTGCATGTGGATGACATGAATTTCGGACGCACGGTTTTGAATTCCTCCGGCATCAAAGTGCTTTTCCAGCAGGATCTCAGCCGTTAGAATTACATGGCAGGGGGCGGTTTTTCCGTCATGACGGAAGAGCGTTTCACCCAAGCGGATCAAGGGGTTGACGGGTTTTTTCAGCTTGACGGAGAGGGAAAACATGGTATGTTACGGGCCGCATGGCAAAAGTACCCGTAATCAATCTTCGCAAGGGACACGCGGTTAATCATAACAATGACGTTTGCGTTGTAGTCAGCATGGAGCACAAGTGCCCCCCCCGCATGGCTTCCTATGTGCAAATGAGCATCCGCAGCATTTCCACCAAAAAAGTGTACAACCTTCGCCTGACTTCCAATGAATCACTGGAAGGCGTGAACCTTGCCCGTGAGGAGTATGAGTTCAGCTATATTGACGGCATGGGCTACCATTTCATGAATCCCGATACGTATGAGGATATCACCGTGTCTCCGGACATCGTAGAGCCCGTGAAGGATTACCTGATGGAAGGCAATATTTACATTCTGCTTTTCACTGATGAAACGGTCGTTTCCGTGGAACTGCCCGCCTCCATCACGATGGAAGTGGCGGAAGCCCCGGAAGGGATCAAGGGTGACAGCGCCAACAACGTTTACAAGTCCGCCACCATGACCACCGGCCTAGTTGTGCAGGTTCCCCTGTTCATCAAGCCCGGCGAAAAGATTTCCGTAAAGACGGAAGACGGTTCCTACCTGGGCCGCGTGAACTAAGCGTTCTTTTTTCTTAAAAAGCCCTTTCCGGCCGATTTCCGCCGGGAAGGGCTTTTTATGTCCGCGGCAAAACGCCGGAAAGACCAGAAGCCGGGCGGCCCGATTCCTTTACATCCGTCCCTGCTTGCGTTACACCATTTTCATCACAGGTTTCCGGCCATGAAAAAGTTGATCATTTTATTATGGATTTGCATGTGGTACGCGCTGATTCCGGCATATGGCGCGTCTCCGGTCCGGATTGCGTGCCTGGGGGACAGCATTACCGCCGGAATGCTGGTCAGGAAGGAGGATTGCTGGGTGTCGCGCGTGGCCAAAGCTTTGGGCAAGAAGGCGGAAGTCGGAAATTTTGGCGTGTCCGCCCGCTGCCTGCTGTTCAAGGGCGACCGGCCCATCACGCGGGAAAAGGCTTACCGTGACGCTCTGGCATTCAAACCCGGCATGTTGCTGATCGGTCTGGGAACCAATGACAGCAAGGAAGTGAATTGGAAGCACAAGACCGATTTTGCGGACAATTACAAGGAGGTGATCGCGGAGTTCAGGAAGGAAAATCCCAGGTTGAAGGTGTATTGCCTGCTACCCATCCCGTCCCAGGAGGCCCGGGAAGGCGGCATCAGCAGGGAGCGCATTTCCAGGGAAGTCATTCCGCTTATCCGGCAAGTGGCCAAAAGCACCAATTCCAAGGTGATCGACCTCAACAAGGTCATGAAGGACAAGGAGGGCCTGCTGGTGGACGGCGTACACCCCAACGCGGAGGGGCACGCCCTCATGGCGGAACACATTCTCCTGGTTCTCAAGGGGAAGGCCGCGGAATAGAGACTGCCTGCCGGGTATTTTAAAAGATTTTCACGCCTCCTGGCAGTGTGGTAACGCTCCTGAAGGGAGAAATTCCGGGACCGTGTTCTTCCCGGCCATCATTCTATCCGGGCCTCCGGCTTCTTTTCCGGCTGGTACGGAATGGTTCCCTTGTGAGGAGAATCCTTTTTCTGGTAAATGCGGACGTAGTCTATTTCATATTTCTGGGGCAGAGGGAGCTTGTTCAGGTCGCCTCCGGTGGCTCCCAGAGCCAGGTTCAGGATGATGAAGTGGGGCTGCCGGAAGGGATTGGCGACTTCCTTGTAAACGGCGTTGATCGTGTTATCCAGGGAGGTCTTGTTCAGCAGGATGTCGTCCGCGTACAGGCGCACTTCCTTTTCATCCCAGTCCATGCGGAAGACATGGAAGCGGGAATCCCACTGCGGGTCTTTTTCCCGCAGCCATTTCAGGGGCGTGTAGGTAGAGCTCCATTTGCCCACGTGTTTTTTGGCGGACCCCCAGCAGAGGTTGGCCAGATACGTGGACTGGTAGTATTCCATGATGTCTATTTCTCCGCACCTGGGCCAGCCTTCCCTGACCCCCAGGGTCCAGAACGCAGGCCACATGCCCTCCCGCGGGCTGAATCTGGCGCGGATTTCAAAACGTCCGTACTGCCAGGAGAATTTGCCCTGCGTCGTCAATGAGGCGGATGTATATTCCGCTTCCTTCCTGGTGGTGCGCCAGTCTTTTCCTTCCGGGTTGTAGCGGGGATTGGGACGCTTTTCCTTCCTGCCTTCAATGATCAGCATGCCGTCCTTGCAGTAGGCGTTTTCCGGCTGGTACCACTGGGCTTCCTTGTTGCGGACGAATCCGTTTTCATAGTTCCATTTGGCGGGGTCGGGACGGCCGTCCTTGTCAAATTCGTCATTCCAGACAAGTTCATAATCGGAATAGTCCGCCTTTTCCACGACTCTGTCAGCTTTTTTGACACCGTCCCCGTGAAGTGAGTAGAGCTGGGCATGAACGGGAACGGCCAGAAGTGCGGCGCAGGCCAGGGGCCGGAAAAGGGAGGCGGTTTTCATATGATATAAATGACGGTTGTTTTATCTTTTACGGTCATAGGTAAGGCGGTTTGTCATTTTTTGCCATAAAAGTTCGTTGATGCGGAAGAGTGTTGAGAATTTCATGGCATGTGTTAGGATTGGCTAACAATAAGGGGTTTCAGTTTGTCTGAATAAGGGAACAATCACTTTTAACGACCATGGAAGAAAAGAATTATCTGGTTTCCGGCATGCATTGCGCCGGCTGTGCCGCCAAAGTAGAACGGGCCGTGGGAGAGTTGCAGGGAGTGGAGAGCGTGGAGTTGAATTTGCTGACAGGCCGCATGACCGTCGTTTTCCGGGAGCATGGTTCTCCCGCCAGGGGCCGCATGGCGGAGGTGGTGGAAAAAGCCGGATTCCAGTTGGCGGACTGGGTGGACGGAACACCTTCCGGCAAGGATGAAGAGGAAAAGGCGGAAGATGCCGGAGGCGCCCGGCTTGTGTGGTCCGTCTTGCTGCTGCTGCCTTTGATGTATTTGTCCATGGGGCCCATGTGGAGCTGGCCGGCGCCTTCCGGAGAGTGGGGGATTTGGGCGAATTTGTGGGGGCAGTGTATCCTGGCGGCCCTGATTTTGTGGCTGAACAGGCGTTACCTGGTCAACGGCGTGCGCCAGTTGGCCACCCTGTCTCCCAATATGGATTCCCTGATCGCCATCGGTTCCGGTTCCGCCTTTCTGTATGGCCTGTTTCTGCTGTGCGGCGGAATGCTGCGGGGCGGGAGAGTGGATACCATGGAGCTGTATTTTGAATCCGCCGCCATGATCGTCACCCTGATTTCCCTGGGAAAGTATCTGGAGCGCCGTTCCTACCGGAAGACGAACGCCGCCGTGAAAGGGCTGGTGAATTTGATTCCCCAGGAAGCCCTGGTCTGGCATGACGGGGAGGAACGGGCCGTGCCCCTGAATGAACTCCAGGTGGACGACCTGATTGTGGTGAAGACCGGACAGAGGGTTCCGGTGGACGGCGTGATTACGGAGGGCCAGGCCGCTCTGGACGAGTCCGACCTGACGGGCGAAAGCATGCCCGTGGACAAGAGCGCCGGGGACAGGGTGATCAGCGGCACGTTCAACCGCGCCGGGTATCTCAAGGTCCGCGCCGAACGGGTGGGCGGGGATTCCACGCTGGCCCGCATGATCCGCCTGGTGGAGCAGGCCGGACAGTCCAAGGCTCCCATTGCGCGGCTGGCGGACCGGGTGTGTTATTTTTTCGTACCCGCAGTGATTGCGATTGCCCTTGCGGTGTTTGGCATCTGGCTGGCTGCCGGGGAGGGCTTTTCCTTTGCCCTTGCCAGGGCGATTGCCGTGCTGGTGATTTCCTGTCCCTGCGTTCTCGGCCTGGCCACACCCATTGCGATCATGGTAGGCACGGGCAGGGGGGCGCGCCTGGGTATCCTGTGCAAGTCCGCCGGCGCGCTGGAGGCTCTGAGCCGCGTGGATACCGTAGTGTTTGACAAGACGGGGACCCTGACTGTCGGAGAACCGCGTGTGGTGGCCGTCCTGCCGGAGCACGGCATGAATGCGGATGAATTGATGGAAGTGGCGGCCGCCCTGGAGCAGGGATCGGAGCATCCGGTAGGAAAGGCCGTTTACGAGCACGCCAGAATGCTGGAACTGCCGGTACGGCCCGTGGCGGACCTGTCCATCGTGCCCGGCCGCGGGATTGCGGGAACGGTGGACGGAGTGCCGTACGTCATCGGCAACCTGGCGTTTATGCAGGAGAAAGGGATTTCATGGGAGCAGGAACAGGGGAGGTTCAGGGAGTTCATGAGGCAGGGCGCTTCTCCCCTTTACGTGGGACGCGAAGGACGCCCCGCCGGGGCGATCATGGTGGCGGATTCCCTGAAGCCGGACAGCCTTTCCGCCGTGGACAATTTGAAGAGAATGCACATGCGCGTGGTGATGCTGACAGGGGACAATGCCGCTACGGCGCGGCATATGGCGGAAGAACTGCATATTGACGAAGTGGTTTCCGACGTGCTGCCGGATGAAAAGGCCTCCCACATCATGAAGATGGAGAAGGCGGGGGCCAGGGTGGCGATGGTCGGAGACGGTGTGAACGACGCGCCCGCCCTGGCATGCGCCCAGGTGGGCATTTCCCTGAAGTCCGGGACGGACCTGGCGATGGAGTCTTCCGACATCGTGCTGATGAAGAACCATCCGCGCGGGGTGGCGGAGGCCCTGCAACTGGGGCGTGCCACGCTTCACATTATCAGGCAGAATTTGTTCTGGGCGTTTTTCTATAATACGATCGGCATTCCCCTGGCTGCCGGAGCCCTGTACCCGGCTTTCGGCATTACATTGAATCCGATGATAGCCGCGGCGGCCATGAGCCTGAGTTCCCTGTGCGTGGTGTTCAATTCCCTGAGGCTGCGCACATTTAAGCCCCATCTGGAGAAGTAAGTCCGCGAGGCGTCGCAGGGCAGGGATTTCCCCTTGATGGAGAAGGGGCTGAAAGAGAATGTCAGGAGGTTTGCAGAAGAGCCTGGGCCAGTGTGCGGGCGTGATCGCCCCCGCCGCCCAGCATGCGGGCCAGTTCGTCTATTCTTTCTTCCTGGTCCACTTCCCGCAGGCAGGAGATGGTGCGGTTGCCCGCGGAGGCTTTCTGGACCAGATAGTGATGGGAGGCCAGGGCGGCCACCTGCGGAAAGTGCGTGATGGAGATGACTTGGTGCCTGGCGCCCAGCTGCTGCATTTTAAAGCCCACGGACCGGGCCACTTCCCCGCCCACGTTGGCGTCTATTTCATCAAACACCAGCAGTGGCGTGGAGTCCTTGTGGGCCAGGGCGCTTTTGATCGCCAGCATGATGCGGGCCAGCTCCCCTCCGGATGCAATGAGCCTCAGGGGCTTGGAGGGTTCTCCCGGGTTGGGGCCGAAGAGGAATTCCACCGTTTCCATCCCCTGTGAGCCGGGTTCCTGGAGCGGAGTCAGAGATATTTCAAATACGGCCTGACGGAAGCCCAGTTCCCGTGAGTGTTTGACGATGGATTCCGCCAGACGCGGCGCGGCGGCCTGGCGTGCTTTCGTCAGGGCCTGTCCGGCGGCGTCCAGCTGCTTGCGCAGCTGGGCAATGGCGGCCCGCAGTTCTTCCAGGCGTTCCGTCCGGTGCTCGATGCGGTCCAGCCTGCATACGGCTTCCTCCCGCCGTGCGGCGATGTCTTCAAAGGAATGCCCATATTTCATTTTCAGGGATTCCAGCAGGTTGATGCGTTCTTCAAGCCGGAACAGTTCCTGGGGATCGCAGTCAAGTTCCGCGGAGTAGTCCGCCAGGCGGTTTTCAATTTCCTTAAGTTCCAGCGTCACTCCCTCCAGCGGAGCCAGCCATGCAGCTGTGGAGGAGTCCATGCGTTCCAGGTCGTGGGAGGCACGGGAGAGTTCCCGCAACTGGGAGCCGAGTCCGGGACCGTCCGTTTCCTCCAGCATGGAGAGCATTCTGGATACCAGCTCCTGGAGCCTTGTTCCGTTGCGGGCGCGCTGCCAGCGTTCCTCCAGGGTGAGCACTTCCTCCGGGGTGAATCCGGCGGCGTCTATCTCGTCCACCTGGTGGCGCAGCAGTTCTATTTCCCGGTCGGCGGCGGCTTCTGCGTGCTCCAGGTCGTCATATGCCCTGCGCGCGTCCTGCCATTGTCTCCAGGAGTCCGCGTAGGCCTGCGTCAGCCGGGCGTGTTCACCGAAGGCGTCCAGCAGGGAGAGCTGCCTGTCATGGGAGGTCAGGGAACGGTGGTCATTGGGGCCGTGCATGTCCACCAGGCAGGCGCCCGCCTCCCGCAGAAGGTTCAGCGTGCAGGGGCTGTCGTTCAGGAACTGGCGGTTGGCGGTGGGGGAGATAATGCGCTTGATGATGAGGTTGCCGTCTTCACAGGGAGGCACTCCGTGTTCGTTCAGAATGGCGTGGACGGAGGATGAGTCCGGCAGATGGAACACGGCTTCCACGCTGCATTGCTGTTCTCCGGAACGGATGAGCGTTTTGTCCGCACGTTCGCCCAGCGCCAGACGAATGGCGCCGATGATGACGGATTTGCCCGCTCCCGTTTCCCCCGTGATGCAGATGAAGCCGGAGCTGGGTTCCCACAGCAGCTGGTCCACGAGAGCCAGGTTCCTGATTTTCAGCAAAGTAAGCATTCGGGCTTTGGATTTTGAATGCATTATGGCATAATCAGCTCTAAACGCAACCATGACATCCGTGATGAACATTCTCTTTTTGGGCACGGGCACGTCTACCGGGGTCCCCCAGATAGGTTGCTCCTGTGCGGTGTGCACCTCCCCGGACCCCAGAAACAAGCGGTTGCGTTCTTCCATTTACGTGGAGGCGTCCGGCACCCGCATCCTGCTGGATTCCTCTCCCGATCTGCGTCAGCAGGCCCTGAGGGAAAATATTACCGATCTGGATGCCGTGCTGTACACGCATGCTCATGTGGATCACATAGGCGGGTTTGACGATTTGCGAGCCTTCTGCTGGCGCAGAACAGGAGGATTGCCCATGTACGCCTCCCCGGAAACCATGAAGACTTTGAGGACCATGTACGGCTGGGCGTTTGAGTCCGGAAAGGCCAGAACCGGCTACGTGCGGCCGGAACCCCACGAGGCGACGGAACCCTTCCGCGTGGGCTCCGTTCTGGCCACCCCCCTCCCCGTGGACCATGCGGCCGTGGACACTTGTGCGTACATGCTGGAGTCCGGAGGCATGCGGCTGGTATACATGCCTGATGTCAAGAGTATTCCGGAGGCCTCCCTGGAGCGCATGAAGGGGGCGGATCTTCTGATTATCGACGGCTTGCGCTATGACCTTCATCCCACCCACATGTGCCTGGACGAGTCTCTGGCCGCCATCAGGGCCATCGAACCCGGACAGGCTTTTCTGACGCACCTTTCCCATAACATGGATTACCGTATTTTGTCCGGCAGGCTCCCGGAGAACGTGGGGGCGGCCTATGATGGCCTGCGGCTGTCCCTGCCATGATTTCTTCCTTCCCTGCCGACATGACCTCTTTTCCCGACAAGAACAGGAATGACGCATCGCCGGATATCGGCACCAGGGACGTGTTCGGCTTTTCCGTGGCCGTGAGCTCCGTTGAGGAGATGTGCTCCGTTCTGGTGGAACGTGCCCTGGCCGGGGAAGCTCCTTTTCTGGTAGCCGCCGCGGATGTGCACGTGATGACCCGCGGCGTACATGAACCGGAGTATGGCGCGGTTTTGGAGAGGATGGATGTGATTTGTCCGGATGGCATGCCGGTGGTATGGAAGCTCAACAGAGTGCGGGGGGGGGGGGACCGCCGAACGCGTGAGCGGGCCGGATTTGATGGAAGCCGTGGTGAAGGCGAATGCCGAATATCCCGGCCTGAGACATTTTCTGCTGGGGGGCGACGAAAGGACACTGGAAACCCTGGCGGCCAGGCTGGCGGAAAAGTACCCCGGTTTTTGTTTGGCCGGAGTTTATTCTCCGCCGTTCCGCTCCTGGAGTGAGAAGGATTTGCAGGATATGAGGGAGACCATTGCCAGCAGCGGAGCCAATGTAGTCTGGGTGGGGCTGGGGTGTCCCAAGCAGGAACGGTGGATGGCGGAACAAAAGGACCTGCTTCCTCCCGCCGTTTATGCAGGCGTGGGAGCGGCTTTTGCCTTTCATGCGGGCACGGTGAAACGTGCGCCGGTGTGGATGCAGAAGAACAGTCTGGAATGGCTGTACCGCATTTGCAGGGAGCCGCGCCGGCTGCTCAAAAGGTACGTGAAGCACAACAGCCTGTTCCTGTGGTACGTGCTGACGGGAAGATAGGGGAGGAACTTGACCCTTCCCGCTCCATGGCTTACGGTTCCGGCCATGAATATTGAGGAAAAGGCCCTGTCCATGTTCCGTGCGGAACCGTACCGTTACAATTGCGCCCAGACCGTGTGCGCCGCCCTGGAGCGCATGGATTTGGTGGAGCCCCTGTCTGCATGCAGCGGAGGAAGGGCCCCGGACGGCTTGTGCGGAGCCTTGTATGGAGCGCTTCAATGCAGTCCGGAGGAATGCCGCGCAGACATCATGGCGCGTTTTGTGGACAGACTGGGTTATTCCCGGTGCAGGGAGTTGAAAAAGGAGGGCCAAGTCTCTTGCCGTGAATGTGTTTCTACAGCCGTTTCCCTGGCCGCCGGGGCAAAGGCGTGAACGCACAATGACGCACGTCCTTTGACGATTTCTCATGAAAGCGTAGTCTATTAGAATGAATCTAAATAGATCAACATCATGAAAAAACTCATTTATACAGCAATAGCAGTACTGGCAGCGGTTCCCGTTGTCGCTTTCGCCCAGGGGGCCTGTGGAGGCTCTTCCCCCAATGGAGACAAGGGGGACAAGGATATGGCTGAAGCCAAGGAACATATGAAGAAGGGCGCCGAAGCCGCCAAGGATGCCGCCGCCAAAAAGATGGAACAAGGCAAGGAAGCAGTAAAAGACACTTACGAAAAAAGCAAGGATGCCGTGAAGGATACCTATCAGGACAGCAAGGATGCCATGCAGCATGCGGCTGACCGGATGGGCGACAAGGCTGAAGCCGCCAAGGATGCGGCCAGAGACGCCTGAGGACGGTAGAATTGTTTTACATGTTCCTTTCCGCGCATTTCAGGCATGGAAGCCGTCTTTCAACCGTTTTCCGACGTGACGGCTGACCGGAATGATCCGATAGCGGAACATGTCCGCATCACGGCAGAGATTTGCCTGCCGTGATGCGGCTTTTGTGTTTGGAAAGGGAAAATTCCAGTCCGGTCAGCGCATTCTGCGGTTCCATATTCTTTTAGTCGAGCGCTTTACTTTTCTGGCGATCCGGCGCAGCAAGGAAGGCTGTCCTTTTTTATGGCACCATGCAATGAGGGCTTCCAAAGGAATGGTGCCGATGTTGTCATGGAACAGCTTTTCCGCAGGATGATGCGGAAAGGATTGGTGGTAGGCGTGATTGTACCGTACGGCCAGTTCATAGGGAACGGGTTTGGAAAAGACGGCGTCCTGAATCTCCCGCCAGATGCTTTCCCCTTTGGCGGAATGAATGAAGATAAGGGATGTCCCCTTGTCGTCGTCCAGTTCCGGCATATGCAGGTCCACTCCCCAAAAGTCTCCCAGCGTGATGTCTGCATGCCTGCGCTCCTTGTGGGCGGCACATGCGTAGCACGAAGGCCTCAGGCAGAAGTTGCCCAGGAATCCCTGCATGAACAAGTCCCGGTGGAGAGTTTCCGCGTAGGCGGCTTTTCCATCGCCGAACCGGCACACCATGCTGAATGATTTCCATCCCACCCGCTTGTCCCGGAATTGGACAGAGGTTACTTTGCGGTTTTCCTCTCCGGATTCCCGGAGCCGGATATATTCCTGGAAGAGCTTTGGAGAGGGGACGCCGTGGCAAATGATATCCACACAGAGCAGCAGAGGGTAGGCGTGCTTCAGATATTGGTGAAGCGCGGCAATTTGGCACGGTGTTCCGGAGAAGAGTACTGGAAGGCCCTCTTTCAAGTCTTTTTTGACGGTGCGGTATATCCATCCGGTGTCGCTCTGGATATATTTGGAGCCGCGCAGGGTGGAGAGTTCCTCCGGCGTGGTGATACGGATGTGCCGGACGCGTAGGTTCTCTCCCATGGCCGCTCCATATACGGTTCCTCCTTTTTTCAGGGTGGATATGGCCAGCGCGCTGAATATACCGCCGGAAGAACTGGCAAGCCGTATGGATTCGTCCTTGTTCCATCCCGCATACACGGCCAAGGGGTTTTGTTGAGGAGAAGGGTGGGATTCCGCATGAAGCACGGGGCAGATGCGGATACATGTTTTGCAGCCCGTGCAGTCCATTGAATGAACCCTGGGACGGACAAAGCCTTCCGCATCCGGAACGAGTTTAATGGCATTTTTCGGGCAGGAGTTCATGCATGCACCGCAACCGCTGCACAGGGGAACCAGTTGGTTCAGTGTGTCTGGAGCCAGTGGAGAATTCATAAGAACATGATGAAAGGCCGATTAAGGGGCTGGAGCGGGGACATACCGGATTTGGAATTCGACGGCACGGATTTGGAATTCGACCTGGTTTTTTATAGAGACAGCCAAGTTCCCTTTTCGGACGGTCCGGCTTTTGAGTTCCAAGCAATAGGAAAATTCGCATATTTCGGAAAAACACGTAATATTTTGATAGAGAGTCAAGAATGATGTTTGTTGATCTCGAGCAATAAAAAGATGAAGAAAAATTCCCTTCCGCTTGCGTTGTGTAAATTTTCCTTCTGCTGGAACCCGGCGGGGTCCATGTCCGGAAAGGCGGAGTTCCAACAAATGAGGAGAGAATGATGCCAAATGCCTTTTCCTCAGAATTGTAGCTTGACTCCGGATTCCAAATCCGCCAGTTTCTGTTTTGTTCAGCATTAGAACTTTTTATGAGAAAGGCCTTGAGCCAGAATTTTTTAATACAGTCCGTACCTTCATGTTCCGGTTGTTCGGCCTGCCTGAATTCATGCCCTGCGCATTCCATTGTGATGAGAGAGGACGGCGGCGGTTTCCGGTATCCTCATATTGATGAGTCTTCATGCATCGGGTGCAGGAAGTGCATCAAGGTGTGTCCGGTGTTTAATGGGGAAGCGCGCGGCTGTTCCTCCACCGGGGCGGATCATGAGCCTGCCGCATACGGAGGCTGGAATCTGGATGATGAAGTCAGGCTTGCCAGTTCTTCCGGCGGCGTGTTCAGTGCCTTGGCCATGTCCGTTCTGGAGAAGGGGGGAGCCGTGTACGGGGCGTCCATGGGGGAGGATCTCCGCGTACGCCATGTTCGTGTGGATGATGCCGGGCAGCTTTTCCGGCTGCGGGGGTCGAAATACCGCCAAAGTGACATAGGGACTGTTTATCAAAGTGTGCGGCAGGATTTGAAGGCCGGTATTCCGGTCCTGTTTTCCGGTGTTCCCTGCCAGATTGGAGGGTTGCTGAGTTTTTTGGGCGGCCGGCATGAGCTCCTGCTGACCGTCGATATTGTTTGCCACGGGGTACCGTCCGACCATTTGTTTGAGGCTTACGTCAAATGGCAGGAAGCCAATTATGGCTCACGTGTGCGGAAAGTGGATTTCAGGAACAAGAATACCGGATGGAAGAATTACAGCCTGCTCCTGGAGTTTGAGGAAGGAAAACGTTATGTCGCCCCGTTTACGCGAGACCCTTTCATGGGGGGATTTTTAATGGATATTTGCCTGAGGCCGGGATGTTATGCATGCATGTTCCACAAGACGCCCCGGCAGGCCGATATTACGCTCGGGGATTTTTGGGGCGTGCAATGGGTTGCCCCGGAGCTGGACAGGGATGACGGGGTGTCTCTGGTGCTGGAGCATTCGGAGAAGGGGCGTGAAGCCTTGCGTGCGGCAGGCGGCCGTCTTTATTTGGAGAGAGTGGATTTTCAAAAGGCAATTGCCCAGAATCCTTCCTATTCCCATTCTGCGAACATGCCGGCGGATTATCGGAAATGGGCGGAGGGCCTGGAGAGAGGGCCGGAGCGGCGGTGGATGAACCGCATTTCCAGGCGCTGGAATCCTTCTTTTCTCATGCGGTTGTTGAGGAAGGTATGGAGAAAGTGGAAGGCCTTCATACGCACATGGAAGGCAAAGTCCTGACAATCCGGGATGAAGGGGTCAGGTATTTTTCCGAAAACGCCTGAATGTATTCAGGATGAGTGATTTTTCCGAGTCATTCATATAAAAAAGCCACGCGCAGAGGATGTAGCATGCCGTAAAGAGAAAGATGCCTGTAAAGAACGGCACCAGGGACGACATGGGAATCAGCCGGGCGAGCAGGGCCCCGGTTGCGGATAGAATGAGGGCAGGCAGCAGACTACCTTTCAGGAGGCGGGAGAAGAAGACCTTGATGTTGATTCCCACTTTTTTGTGGTAGAAGTAATTCATGGCAATGCACTGTCCGCAGATGAGGGAGAGGGCCGTTCCCGCCGCCAGTCCCGGTGCGCCGAAGGATTTGGACAGCATGTATCCCACGATGACGTTGCAAACGGCAATGAGCAGCAGTATGACGGCCCGGTAGTTGTGCATGTTTTTGGCCTGCACGATTTGGATTCCCAGGTTTTGGACCAGAGGAAGGCTCAGGGGAATGACCACAAGCAACCCGATGATCCAGCAGATATAAGTGCTGGAACCCAGAGTTCTGCCCACCCACAGGGTCAGGAATTGCTGGCCGAAAAAGATGAAGCCCATCATCAGCAGGCCTATGAAGAGGAGCTGGAGGCGTCCGACGCGTGCCATGAGCCTGGTCAGTGCCTGGTTGGTTTGGTTCAGGGCAACCATGGAAACGATTTTGGGGAAGAAGACGCCTGCCACGGCACTGGAAACGATGATGAAGTAGTTGGAGAAGTTGATCCCCAGGGAGAACAGGGTCACGTCCATGGGGCCCGACGTGCGTGCTATGATGATGTTCCCCGTTTTCCAGTAAAGGAGGTCGGCAATGCTTCCTACGAAGATCCAGCAGGAGTATTTGAGAATGATTTTCACGATTTCCGGGGAGATTTCCCACTGGATGCGGGTGCCCAGACTCTTGATGGAGTAGAAGATAGAGCCTGCCAGAATAGCAAATCCGGAAGCTACGTTGATGATGACCAGGGTAATGGCCTTATATCCCCACCATAGGAAGAGTACGGAGGCAGCCACCGCCAGCATGGCGGAAGCGATGTTGATAAGTCCGGGAACAATGAATTTCTGATGGCCGGCGGGAATGCCGGCAAATACCTTGAATGGGAAGTAGAGAACCGTGTAGGAAAAGGAGATCAGGTACATGACCTTGAAGTTTTCCAGATTTTCTCCATGCAGTGAGGGGAAAAGGAACGAGATGTTCCAATAGACGATTATTCCGGCCACGAAAACGACCAATCCGGAAATGATGTTGAGCAGCATGACGTTGCTCAGGAAGACGGCTTCCTTCTTTTGGTCCTTTTTGGCGCGGAATTCCGCTACGTAGCGTGAGACGGTGGCGGAGATGCCGAAGTCCGCTAGGATCATCCACATGATCACGGAGGATACCAGGGTGTACGTTCCGTATTCCACTGCGCCCAGGCAGGAGAGAACGTAGGGGGTCATGAAGAACGCCGTTCCCAGGCGCAGGGCCGTACTGGCGAAATTGAGGGCGACTCCTGCCTTGAGCTGGTTCATGAGGAAGGTTGAGGTGCCGGACGCCGGAACGGACGGATGGTTCTAAATGGCGTGGAGGCTGATTTTATGTTTTTTGCAGAGTTCCGTGACCCGCTCGCGTTCCAGAAGGATGGTTTTTCCCGCTTCAAGAGCAACCTGGCGGATGCCACATTCCGCGCATGTTTCCATGGTGGCGGGGCCTACGGTGGGGATGTCGAAGCGCATGTCGTGCCCCTGGCGTGCCACTTTTGCCAGCGTGGCGGGTTTGCCCCCGGCAAGCTGGCCGCCGCGGCGGATGCAGTTGTTAGTGCCTTCAATGGCCTCCACGGCTACGACTGTACCCTGGTGCACGATGACGGACTGGCCGATGTGCAGGCGGCTGATTTCCTTGGCCGTCTGCATGCCGAAGACGGCGTCTTTCCATTGTTCCGGAGTGGGCCTGGGGCCGGCGATGTGGCCCGGCTGCGGCATGTGTTCCTCCATGTATGTGGAGGCAGGCAGGATGTTGAAGCCTTCCTTTTCCGCTTCCGTGATGACCGCCCCCAGCAGGGAGTCCGCGTTTTTCTCCGGCATGCGCATCAGGACGGAAAGGGCGCGCAGGTCCGGCCGGAGGGAAAGGATGTTTTTGGGGTTGATGCCCCCCGCCATGATGACGTCGGTCACACCGTGTTTTTTCAGGAAGGAGAAGGGCTTGCTGATCTGCCCTACGCTGAATTCCCGGTACTCGTCGCACAAGGGAATGACCGCTGGGTTGGTTTCCCCCTTGAAGCCCACGGCCACGATGCGCAGGTGCGGCGTGTGGCGGCGCGCTCCCCGGACGATGTATTCCGGATAGGCTCCGTCACCGGCTACCAGACCTAAGACGGGCGGGTTGGTGGTCATGCGGCTTGGGCAGGCGGGAGGAATGGAAAGAGTTACAGGTATTCCGGGCGCTGGAGCAGTTCCGCCACCCGCTTGAGCACGCGGCCGATGTCGGCGCCGTCCACCACGCGGTGGTCTCCTGTAGCCACGATGTTGGCTTTGGAAATGGGAATGAACGCTTCCACTTCATCGCTCCATACCGGGGTCTTGGTCACGGCGCCTACGCCCAGAATGATGGATTCGCTGGGCATGGGCATGGGAGCGGCGAAGGTCAGGCCGAAGCCGCCGAAGTTGGTGACAGTGGCGATGCCCCCCGTGCTGTCTTCCGGGGCCAGCCTTCTGCGGCGCGCCTGGGCGATCAGGCGGTTGTAGTCCTCCAGCAGTTCTTCCATTGTCCGTTCATTCACACGGCGCAGTACGGGCACCATGACGCCGTCCGCCACCTGAACGGCGATGCCGATGTCAATGGCGCGGGGGGAAAGAATGTTTTCTCCCACCAGGTAGCCCGCGCATTCCGGGTTTTCCGCCAGGGCCAGGGCCAGGGCGCGCGCAAAGTAAAGGGTGATGCCGGGCCGGTGCGGGGAGTGCTGCCTGTGCTTGATCAGGGGGTCCATGAATACGGGACGCCCGGCGGAGGCCAGGGGGCGCGTCCAGCTGCGGCGCATGGCGTCCGCCACGGCCAGGCGCATGGAGGATGCCTTGCGGCGCGGCCATTGGCTGACGTATTCCAGGAATTCCTCCAGATCGTCAATGGTGACGCGGCCGCCGGATCCGGAACCGGAGATGAAGGCTATGTCGGACGCCCTCATGCCAAGTTCATCCATGCGGGCCTTCATGCGGGGGGACATGTAGTGGGCGCCTTTCATGCCGGCGGGAACGGGCAGTCCGCGCACGCTGGGCTGTACCTTCAGGTCTGCGCCGTGTTCCTGATAGGAGTCTCCCGTTACGCCGAAGTGGACGCCGGCAGGCTTGTCCTCCGCGGCGGGGGCGGCAGGGGAGGAATGAGGGACGGATTCCGGGCTGGCGGGCAAGGAGGGCTGGTTGTCTTCCCCCGCCGGAGTGGCTCCGGAACGTTCGATTTCCTCGTCCGTGGCCTCAATCATCGCCATGCAGGCGCCGACCACGACGGAGTCCCCCTCCTTGATGAACATGTCGCTGAGGATGCCGCCGCACATGGTGGTGACGCCCATCGTGGCCTTGTTGGTCTCTACCTCAAAGATTTCCTGGTCGGCTTCTACGGAGTCCCCCGGAGCCGCCAGCAGGCGGAGCACGGTGGCTTCCGCGATGGAGTCCCCGAGCTGGGGCATGAGAATGGGTACTTTAGGCATGGTTGGAAACTGGGTTGAATCAGATGGATAAAAGATGGCGGATGGACGCGGCGATGGATTCCAGAGTGGGACGGTGAGCTTTCCACAGGTTAGGATGCTGGGGGATGGGCGTGTCTTTGGCGTTGAGCCGCTGGGGAGGCGCGTCAAGCAGGTGGAAGCCTTCCGCCACGATGCGGGAGACTATTTCCGCCGTGACTCCGCCCCACGGAAAGTCTTCCCCAACTACCAGCACGCGGCCCGTGCGCGCCACGGAGGCGATGACGGTGTCCATGTCCAGCGGACGCACGGTGCGCATGTCCACCACTTCCACTTCATAACCGCTTTCCCGTGCCAGAAGGTCCGCCGCACGGACGGCTTCATGCACCATGGCGCTGTACGCCACTACCGTGGCGTGTTTTCCGGTGCGGGCGATGCGCGCCATGCCGAAGGGGACGACGGGCGCTTCCTTGTAGTTGTCTTCCGCCTTCAACCAGCGGTACAGGAATTTGTGTTCCAGGAAGATGACCGGATCAGGGATTTCCACGGCCTGGCGCAGCATCCAGTAGGCGTCCGCCACCGTGGCCGGCGTCATAACATGCAGACCGGGATAATGGGCGAACAGGGCTTCCATGCTCTGGCTGTGGAAGGGGCCCGTGCCGGGCGTTCCGCCGCAGGGGAGACGCACCGTAATATTGGCCGGAATGCCCGTACGGTAGTAGTGGGTGGCAGCCATGTTGACAATCTGGTTGAAAGCAATCGTGCTGAAGTCCGCAAACTGGACTTCCATGATGGGCTTTTTGCCCATGACGGCCGCGCCGGTGACCATGCCCGCCATGGCGTCCTCACTGATGGGGGCGTCTATCACACGGTCCGGGAATAGATCCTTCAGGCCCTTGGTGGCCTTGAATGCGCCGCCGAAAACGCCTATGTCCTGCCCGTACAGGAAGACGTCCTTGTCTTCTGTCAGCAGGTCTTTCTGGGCGTCGTGAATGGCATCAATGTATGTTACGCTCATGGGAATGTTCCGTTTGCGGTCTTAATAAGGTCTCCAGACAGTGGCGTTCCAGTCTTCCCGGAAGGGGTCCGGCTCCGGTTCCCGCTGTGCCGTGGCTACGGCAAGCTGCACTTCGTCCGCATACTGCCGTTTCATGTCCGCCGCTTCTTCCGGAGTAAGCCATCCGGCTTCCAGAAGCTGGCGCTCCGCGACGGATACGGGGTCTTTCTTTTCATATTCCTCTTTCAGTTCCTTAGGGATGTAGGAGGCGTCGTCATGTTCCCCGTGGCCGCACATGCGCAGGGTTTTGGCCAGCACCCACTGGGGGCCTTCTCCGTTGCGCGCGGCGCCCACGGCCTTCCAGAACGTTTCCAGAAGGGCCATGAAGTCAGTGCCGTCCACTTCATGAACGGCGAATCCGTAGCCGCGGCCCCTGTCCGCCAGGGAGGCGCCGCCGAATTCGCGGACGTTGGGCGTGGAGTAGGCGAATTGGTTATTCGTCACGACCAGCACCAGGGGAAGCTGTTCCACCTTGGCCATGTTGGCCGCTTCATGAAAGGCTCCCGTGGAAGTGGTGCCGTCCCCGCAGAAAACCATGCCTACGGGGCCCGGAAGCTTGCCGTCCAGCCGTTTGGCGAAAAGGCAGCCGTTGACGAAAGCCACGGAGCTGCCCAGATGGCTGATGGGGGCCATGTAGCCTTCAGCCGGAAGGCCGCGGTGAACGTTGCCGTCCCTCCCCTTCATGTACCCCAGGGCGGACCCCAGATAGGCGCGCGCCGCCTCAATGATGGGTTCCCCCCATGCGACGCGGGCGGCCTGTTCGCGGATGAAGGGTGCAATTACGTCGTAGCCGGCAGTAAGGAAAACGCCGCCGCAGGCAGCAATGGCCTCATGGCCCCTGCCCAGATAAACGCCGCCCGTGATTTTTCCGGCTTTGTAAAGGCTGGAAATTTTGGTGTCGAAGGCGCGCGCCAGAAGAATGGCTTGATAGGCCTTGAGGGCGCTTGCCTGCAAATCCGGTAATGTAGTGTCGCCATGTGCCACGTCCTTATTTTATATGCTGCATGCGGAAATGCAATGTCATTTCATCATACGCCGGGCCTCCCGGCCTTCCGGTCGGCCGGAGGTCCGGCGCGGAAGGTTCGCAGGGGTCAGTTTCTGCCCCTGGCGTTCATGAAAATGAACACGTAGTACAGCAGCATGGCCAGTGAGGAAAGAGCCCCCACCACATAGGTCATGGCCGCCCAGAAGAGGGCGCTTTTGGCCTTGCCGTGGTCAAAGTAGTTCATCAGGTGCGAACGGTCCAGCCATTTCAGGGCTCTGGCGGAAGCGTCGAATTCCACCGGGAGCGTGATGAAGGCGAATATCGTGGTGACAGCGAACAGGCCGATGCCCAGTCCCAATACCCAGGGGGAACCGCCCATCACCAGCAGGACGATGCCGATCATCAGCACGATTCCGACCAGGTTGGAGGAGAGCTGCACCACGGGTACCAGCGCGGAGCGCAGCCCCAGCCAGTGGTAGGCCTGGGCGTGCTGGACGGCATGGCCCACTTCATGGGCCGCCACAGCCGCCGCCGCGATGCTGTTGGAGTTGTAAACGGATTCGCTCAGATTGACGGTCTTGTCCGCCGGATTGTAGTGGTCCGTCAGATGTCCCGGGGTGGACGTTACCTTGACGTCCGTGATGTGGTTGTCTTTCAGCATTTGCTCAGCCACTTCCCGTCCTGTCATCGGGATGGGAATCTGGGAGTATTCGCTGAAACGGCTTTTCATCCGCGCGCTGACCAGCCAGCTGAGCAGCATGGAGCCCAGCAGGATGATCCAGTAAATGGTATAGGAGTGCTGCGGAGCGGTTTCCGCATTCTGCACGTAATAGGAAAGGATGTCTATGTTGAGGAATTCAATCATTGCAGTGTTGACTTTATATCATATGGTTCCATTGAATCCAGAGGGCGGCGTGTCAGTGTACGGCCCGTTCGTTATAAAGGAACCACGCTCCTGAGAGAAGGGTCAGTCGTCAATTTTTTTGGAAAGGAGCCTGCCGTCCGGGGTATAATACAGTTCCAGCTTCCGGACGGCGGCGCTTTCCGAGCGGCAGTCAACGCGGTATTTTACGGTTCCCCGTGCGGTGATCTGCTTGGCGCTGCGCAGGGCGTATTCCGGAAAGTCCTTTGCGATCGCCGCCTTGACCGGGGCAGGGAGGCTCTGGAGAGGAATGTCCGCCTTGATGAGGAAGACGGTGCCGTCTGCGGAGAGCTTCATGTCGTATTCCAGGCCGTTGATGCGGAATTCCGCTTCATAAACGTCTTCGTCATGATCAAAGTCCCATTCGATGACACCGGCGTTCGGGAACTGGTTCTGCACCTGGGCTTTGACGGGAGCGGGCACATTGGAGGCCGGGATGTCTGCGAGACCGGGTGCGATGAAGGCGGCGCAGACGACTGGTAAAAGAATTTTTGAGATGTTCATACATATGCAATAATTTTATTCATTCAAAAAAACAAGATTTTTTTCAGGCTTCCGTGTGACAGTTGCGTTGCGCACTGCCTATGGAAAAATGGGGCGGATTTGGGTGCGAAGGGCTTGTATCCGGGAATTTTCCCCAGTTCAAAGGAACGGTTTTCATTTTACGGGCGTGCATGTGCGCATGGCGGGGTTTGTTATCGCCAAGGGACTGTTCGTGAGGTTGAATGACAACATGCAACAGGGTATCGTCTATTTGCTTGGAGCGGGTCCGGGAGACCCCGGTCTGATTACGGTCCGCGGCCGGGAGCTGGTGGAAACGGCGGAAGTGCTGGTGTACGACGCGCTGAGTTCCGCGGAGATGCTGAATTGGGCGCCCGCTTCCTGTGAAAGGATTTTTGTAGGCAAAAGAGCTTCCCGGCATGCGCTGCCGCAGGAGGAAATCAATGCCCTGCTGGTCAAGCTGGCCCGCCATGGGAAAAAAGTGGTGCGGCTGAAAGGGGGAGACCCGTATGTGTTCGGCCGGGGGGGAGAGGAGGCGGAAGCCCTGAATGCTGCCGGCGTTGCTTTTGAAGTTGTACCGGGCATTACTTCCGCCATTGCGGGTCCCGCCTATGCGGGCATTCCCGTGACGCACCGCAGGCATTGCACGCAGTTTACCGTGTTTACGGGCCATGAGGACGTGAACAAGAAGGAGTCTTCCCTGGACTTGAAGGGAATCGCAGAGGCGCGGGGGACGAAGGTCATGCTGATGGGCATGCAGAAGCTGGAGGAAATATGCAAGGCCCTGATCGGTTACGGGCAGGTCCCTTCCACGCCTGCCGCCGCCATTCAGTGGGCCACGACGGGGAGACAGCGCACCGTGGCGGGTACGGTGGAGACACTGCCCGGAAAAGTGTTGAAGGCCGGGCTGGGCGCTCCGTCCGTGGTCGTGATCGGGGACGTGGTGGAGGAACGCGTTCATCTGGATTGGTTTGAACGCCTGCCCTTGTTCGGAAAGCGCATCGTGGTGACCCGCACGCGGGCGCAGGCGGGGGAATTGAGTTCCCGGCTGCGCCGCCTGGGTGCGGAAGTGCTGGAAATGCCCACCATCCGCATCGCCCCCCCTACGGACAAGCGGGAATTTGCGGAAGCCGTGGTGCATGCCCATACCTATGACTGGCTTGTTTTTTCCAGTCCCAACGGCGTGGAACGCTTCTTCCAGGCGTTTTTTGCCGTGTACAAGGACATTCGGAGCATCGGGGGCGCCAGGATTGCCGCCATCGGGCCGGGGACGGAAGCCAAGCTCCGGGAATACGGGCTGGCCGTGGATATCATGCCTAAGAAGTACGTGGCGGAAGGGCTGGTCAAGGCATTCAAGGACGCCCGGGAGGAAATAGGCACCATCGAACACAGCACGTTTCTGTGGGTGCGCGGGGAAGACGCCCGCCGCGTTATCTACGACGGCCTGATATCCATGGGAGCCATTGTGGACGAATGCGTAGCTTATAAAACGGAACCGGAGACGGATGACGTGGCCGGAGCCCAGGCTGTCTTCCGGGAGACGGGGGCGGATATCGTGACGTTCACCAGCTCCTCCACGGCGGAGAATTTCTTCAAGCTCGGACTGCCCTGGCCGGCCGGGTGCAAGGCGGCCAGCATCGGCCCCGTGACTACGGATACTTTAAAGGGACTGGGACATCTCCCTGCCATCAAGGCCAGGGAGCATGATATCAACGGCCTGGTGGAAGCCATCCTCAAGGCCTGCGGCAAGTAACGGGGAGAAGGCCGTGGCTCCGCGTGCCTTCTGGCGCATGGTTCCGTCTTGGGACGCCGATGTGTCAGAAGCCCTTGACGGCTTCCCAACTAACGACTTTTCCGTTTTCAAACAGGACGTTGTATGAAATGGGAGGCCTGCCTCCCAGCGGCATGGTTACGCCGACTCCGGTACCGACGCCGGAGTCCCTGCCGCGGAATCCGCCCCCGCCCAGCCCCAGGGACCAGCCTGTGCCGCTACGCGTGTAAATCCAGCGTTCCGTATTTTTGCCGTTGCTCCACCCCGCCATTTTCTGTTCCGGTTCTCCCCATGCCAGAAGGACGGCCTCCGGACTCATTCCTTTTTCAAGTTCTCCCCGAGCTACTTTGACTTGCTGTTCCTTTGGCAGTTGCTGGTAAACCGGCATGTTTTTGGCGATGCGGTCGGATGGCGTAGGGGAACAGGCCGCCAGCAGGGCGATGCAGGCCGGAAACAGAACGGGAAAAAGGCTTCTTTTCATCATCCGGTTTCATAGCATGCGGCTGCGCGGCTGGCAAGGGAACAGCGAGGCTGTACCGAGTGAGAAATGGCGGAAATGCCCTTAATCCTGACATAAAGGGGCACTTTTTCCGTAGATACATAATTGGTGATTGACAAGGATGGGGGGTAGGGGAGTAGGAATTCACCTCCAGATGCAACGCGCCGCCGGGAGCGGTTTTTGACGTGCACGTATTTTCCACTATTTTCATCTTTCCGAGCCTTTCATATGTCCAAAACCTTAATTATAGCAGAAAAGCCGAGCGTAGCCACTGATTTGGCGAGAGTTCTCGGCAAAGAGCTTGGAAAATTCACCCGTGACAAGTCCGGTTCCTTTTACCAGAACGACAAAGCCATCATCACTTCTGCCGTAGGCCATCTCTTGGAGCAGAAGAAGCCCATGACGGAGGGCGGCAAGTCGCTCCCCTGGAAGTTCGATTATCTGCCCGTCATTCCCAAATCCTTTGAACTGGAACCCATCAAGCAGTCCGAAGATCGGTTGAAAAAGGTTCTTCAGCTTGCCAGGAGCAAGGACGTGACGGAAATCGTCAACGCATGCGATGCCGGCCGCGAAGGGGAATTGATTTTCCATAATCTGGTACGGTACGGCAAGTGGACGAAGCCCGCGCGCCGGCTCTGGATGCAGTCCATGACGGACGAGGCCATTTTGAACGCCTGGCACAGCATGCGCAGCGAGGCGGACATGCAGCCGCTGACCAACGCCGCCGTCTGCCGTTCCGAGTCCGACTGGCTGATAGGCCTGAACAGCACCCGCGCCCTGACCATTCTTCAATCCCGCGGAGGGTTCAGCGTAACGCCCGCCGGACGCGTCCAAACGCCGACGCTCGCCATCCTGACGCAGCGCGAATTGGAGATCCAGGCGTTTGAACCGGAACCCTATTCCGAGGTGTGGGCGGATTTCGGCGTTCAATCCGGAGTTTATTCCGGCCGCTGGATTGACCGTGACTGGAAGAAGAACGACAATCCCCATTCCCGTGCGGAGCGCATCTGGGATTCTGCGCTGGCTACCGTCATCCGCGACCGCTGCCGGGGCAAGTCCGGCACGGTGACGGAGGAAAAGAAGCCCGTTACGACGATTGCCCCCCTGCTGTACGATTTGACTTCCCTCCAGAGGGAGGCCGCCAACCGCTACGGCTTTTCCGCCAAAAGGACGCTCCAGCTTGCGCAGGAATGCTATGAAAAGCACAAGGTGCTGACTTATCCCCGTACGGATTCCCGCTACCTGCCGGAAGATTATCTGGGCAAGGTGTACGGCATCGTCGGCGCCGTGGCGGAGGAGAATGCGGAGTTCGCCCCCTTTGCCAGAGACATTCTGGACAACAAGCGGGTAAAGCCCAACAGGCGCGTGTTTGACACCAAGAAGGTGAGCGACCACTTCGCCATTATTCCGACGGGCAAGATCGAAAAACTGAGTGGCGACGTGCAGAAGCTTTTTGAAATGGTCATGGCGCGTTTCCTGGCCGTTTTCTTCCCTCCCGCCGTTTTTGAAGATACCAGGAGAACCACTCTCATCGACCACCGGGACGGAGTCACGGACGCCTTCCTGACCACGGGGCGCGTGCTTGTGGAACCCGGCTGGCAGGCCGTGTACGGCCGCAAGGCCGGCAGCTCCTCCAAGGAGGAACTGGTGTCCGTGCAGGACGGCGAACAGGCGGCCGTGCGCGAAATCGAGATACGCAACGCCATGACCAAGCCCCCGGCCCGCTATAATGAAGCCACCTTGCTGGCCGCCATGGAAGGAGCCGGAAAACTGGTGCACGACGAAGAGCTGGCCGCCGCCATGAGTGAACGCGGCCTGGGTACGCCCGCCACCCGCGCCTCCATCATTGAAGGCCTGATTTCCCAGGAATACATTGCGCGCGACGGCCGGGACCTGCTGGCGACGCGGCGCGGCATTGAATTGATCGCCCTGCTGGAGCGCATCGGCCTGAAAACTCTGACATCCCCCAGCCTGACCGGAGAATGGGAATACAAGCTCAAGCAGATGGAGCAGGCGTCCCTGGGACGGGAATCCTTCATGGACGGCATCAAGAAGCTGACCGGGGAGATTGTGAAGCGCGTCCATGACTTCCAGGAAGCCCAGCAGCAGGTGGAATTGCCGGAAATGGACCTGGATTGCCCGTGCTGCCATGCGCACGGCCTGAAGAACACGCTGGACGCCGTTTCCTGCCGCTCCTGCAAGTTCAGCATCCGCAAGGTGATTTCCGGCCGCGAGATGGCGGATGAAGAGTTGAAGACCCTGATTGTGGACGGCAAGACGGGGATTCTGCAAGGATTTACATCCCGCTTCGGCAAGCCCTTTGAGGCCGGGCTGGAACTCAACGACAAGTGCCGCGCCACCTTGTACTTCCCCGCCAGGGAGGAGGACGAGTCCGCAGTCAATGAAGAAGCCGTGAAGGCCGCCAGCGTCATCGTCCCCGGCATGGGAGAACACGACGTGATGGAAACCGCCAAGGCATGGAAACTGCCCACCCTGACGGCAGGGAAGGAAAATACTCCCGTTTCCGTGGCCCGTACCATCCTGGGGCGTGAGATTCCTCTGGACCAGGTGTTGAAGATTCTTTCCGAGGGCAAATCAGATTTGATGAAGGGATTCATTTCCCAGCGCACCAAGCGTCCGTTTGACGCCTATCTCGTGTTCAATGCCAAGCTGGGCAAGATCGGCTTTGAATTCCCACCCCGGGAAAAGAAGTACCCTGCCAGGAAAGCGGCAGGCTCCGGCAAGAATGCCAAAGAGAGCAAAGAAAGCAAGGGGAAGGAAGGCAAGCCGAAGGCCAAATAAAGGGATTTTCCCTGTAGAGGCGCGGATGGCGGATTTCCTCTGCTTCAAGAGGAGATAACCGGAAAGGCCGGCACAGGGGGCATTTTTCTGCCGGAGGCGGTTGCTTTTTGCGGGTGGGTTTCCCGGCAGCTGTGATTCGGCCATCTTTTTACCGGGGCACGAGCGGTTCCGCATGGCCTGTGCCGGTGGGAGGTGTGAAAAAAGCTTTTTCCCCTTCTTCCGTGTGCTAATCTGGAGTTGCGACCCTCTCTCCCTGTGATGAAACATGCATTAATCCTTATGTTGGCGTGGTGCGGCGCCTGTTGCGCCCTGGCGGAAGATTATCCTTTCCCGGGAGAACGGGAATGGGTCTCCAAGCTCGGAGACGTGGTGAAGGGAACTTTCCAGTCCTGTACAGGGGCCAAGGTGGCGGTCAAGGTAGACCGGAAGCGCGTGGAGATTCCCCTGAATCGTCTGGACGAGGAGGATGCCGCCCTGGTCCGTTCCCTGACGGGCACGACAGCCCGGCGGGATATCAAGCTGGCGGAAACGTTTTGGCCTTACATCATGAAGGAGCTTGAGAAGGTTACCTGGATTCCGGTGGAAAAGGATATTTCCCCGAGATTCAGCGGGGCCGCCCGGAAAGCCGCCACCAAGACCACAACAGGAACCAGGAAGGTGGACGGCTTTTCCTGCACGACTTCCGTTACTTCCATCAGGGGGAATCCCTTCGTGATACGGGAATATTACAGTCCGCAGGTACGTTCCACGAGCGGAGGCGGCCCGAAGAATTTCAACATGGTTCTGGAAAATGGAGAAGTTTACGCCTGCTACGATACGGGAAAGGGGCTGCTGGCGCCGGGAAAACACTTTCTTGAAGCGCGGACGGAAATGCGCGGTCCGGTATCCTCCCTTCTGCCGCCGGGAGAGAAGATTGCCGCCCGTGAATCAAAAACTTTCAGCAATGCTGATTATTCCCTGAGAATGGCGAAGAATTCCGTCAAGGGCGGCTACGAGACGTGCAAACCCAATTTCCTGACCCGGAAAATTCTGTCTTTTCAATGGAGTACGGAGGGGAAAATGGTCTGCGGCGTCATGAAGCTGGAGTACGACAATGCCCGGGTGGCCGTTCTGTTTGATGCGGAAAAGAAGCTCATGAACGCTCCGGGTCTGGGGTATGCCGTGATGATTTCCCGCATGAACAAGAAGAGCCGGGACCCCAAGGTAAGGGATGAACATTATTACCATGTGGGCCTGGCCGCGGACGGCCTGCCCGTTTACCACCATGAAGGGCCGGAGGACGAGGCCGGAATGGACCCGCTGCGGTACGGGGAGCTCCGGGAGTCGGAGAAGAAGGTCGTAGAGGAAAAGGAGAAGGAACGGGAAAAGGCGCTTCGGGCCAAATTGGAGGCCCGTCAGCGTCTGGTGGAGTCCGCCCGGAAGAGGAACGGATGAACGGCTGTTTTTCCAGGAGGGTTATTCCTCGGAAAGATAGTCCGGATGAATGGAGTAGTTGCCGGGAGCGTCCATCGTTTCAATGAGGGCCATGTCCTCCCCGTCAAGGGAAAAGTCGAAAACGTCCAGATTGGCGCGGATTCTATTCTTGTGCGCGGATTTGGGCAGAGGCACGATGCCGCGCTGCAGCACCCAGCGTATGCAGATTTGGGCGACGGATTTGTTGTGCTTGTCCGCAATGCGGCGCAGAATCGGTTCCTCCAGCGCGCCTCCCCTGGCCAGAGGACCCCATGATTCCACGAGGATGCCGTTTTCCCGGCAGAAGGCGGCCGTGGCCGTTTGATGGTACCGGGGATTGATTTCAAGCTGGTTGACCATGGGCATGACTTCGGCCCGGTCCATCAGGGCTTCCAGATGGTGGGGGAGGAAGTTGCTGACGCCGATGGCTTTGATCCGTCCGTCCCGGTAGAGCTGTTCCATGGCTTTCCAGGTTTCCCGGTTGAGCTGCCTGTAGTCGTCCGCATGTCCGGCGGGCACGGGCCAGTGGATCAGGTACAAGTCCAGATAGTCCATCTGGAGAAGCTGCATGGAGGCGTCAAATGCCCTCAGGGTACTGTCGTATCCCTGGTCCGTGTTCCAGATTTTGCTGGTGATGAATATTTCTTCCCGCAGCAGGGCGCTTTCACGCACGGCGCGGCCCACCGTGTCTTCATTGCCGTACAGGCTGGCCGTGTCTATCAGGCGGTAACCCGCTTCCAGCGCGTCCAGGATGCAGCGGACCCCGGCCTCGTCGTCAGGGGACAGGTACGTTCCGTAACCGATGCCGGGCATCGGCAGCCCGTTGTTCAGACGGTGCGTATCTCCGGGAGAAGTGATGGCGCTCATGCTTTCCATGAAGCACCCTTTGCCGGGGCGCGTAAAGAGGCCTTATTGTCATGAAAGCGGCATGCAGGAGCCGCATCGCAAGCGGGCGGAGAGGCTACTTCCCGGCCTGGAGGCAGCGGTAATAGTAGTCCACGCGGGAGATGAACCAGCTCCATTTATAACCGGGACGCCCGTTGGTCATCAGGGGGGCGGGACAGTTTTTTCCGGACCAGTAGTTATGGGGGACTACGTTGCGCAGGGGAATTCCGTACCGTTGCATGAGCAGGGCGGTCAGCTTGGCCGTCTTGTTGTAGATGACGGCGGGGTTGTGCGTGGTGCATTCGCACATTTCAATGGCTACGGAGTATTTGTCTCCCGGCCCGGAATGGTCTGCGTGATGGCCTGTTTCCGTCGTGGGAATGTGCTGGTAGGCTCCGAACTGGTCGACCGTGAAGTGCCAGTTCAAACTGCGGGATTTGCCGCTGTTCAGATAGCGGGAATGGGCGTTGGCGTCCCCCTTGGGGTTGGCCGTGCTGTGGATGGTGATGAAGCGGGGGGTCATGGAGGAAGCCCGCTTCCGGGCATAAGTGCTTTTGGGCATGTAAGATACGCGGATACCTACTTCCCGGCTCATCTGGTTCATGGAGCGCGGCACGACCGGGGCGTTTTGCGGTTTGAAGGAGATGGCAGGCGGCCTCATTTTGTCGTTCTGGGAACAGCCGGCGAATGTCAGGGCCGCAAACACGGCAAGAAGGCCCGTCCACAAAGATCTGTATTCCATGTGCCTGTTCTAGAAACAGGCCGGAGCGATTGCAAGCAGAATTTGGAATTAGTTTACTCAAACTAAGTTGCCGTGTCATGCCTGCCCTGAAACGGGGAGGGCCATGCGTGCGTGCACAGCCCGCGCTTCCGGGAAGAGGCACGCGGACTGTCTGCACGGATTCCGTACCGGATTTCCCGGTATGGAATGGTTATTTAAGGATTTGCGTAAGCACGTATTGCAGGATGCCCCCGGCCAGGTAGTATTCCTTTTCAATGGGGGTGTCGATGCGGACGACTACGGGAATGTCAAAGGCCGGAGCGTCTGCGGGCTGCACGCGCAGGGTGACCTGCTGGCGCGGGGAGATGTCGTTGTTCAGGCCGAGAATGGAGAAGGTGACATCCTTCAGCGGAGCGATGCGGTCGTAATCCTCCTTGTTGGCGAAGTTGAGCGGCAGTACGCCCATGCCGATGAGATTGGAACGGTGGATGCGTTCAAAGCTCTTGGTTACCACGGCTTTCACGCCTAGCAGGTTCGTTCCCTTGGCCGCCCAGTCCCGGGAGGAACCCATGCCGTAGTCTTCTCCGCCGATGACGATCAGGGGGGTGTTGTCACGGGCGTAGGCCATGGCGGCATCGTAAATGAAGGCGGGGGAGCCTGCGGAGGCGGGGATGTTCTTGTCCGGGGCCGGGATTTCCCTGTTCCCGAAGTACAGCGTGTAGCCGCCTTCCGTCCCGTCTACCATCAGGTTCTTGATGCGGACGTTGGCAAAGGTGCCGCGGGTCATGACGCGGTCGTTGCCGCGGCGAGAGCCGAAGGAGTTGAAGTCGTTCCGGGAGACGCCCATGGATTGCAGGTACAGACCGGCGGGACCCGTTTCCCGGATGGCTCCGGCGGGGGAGATGTGGTCCGTGGTTACGGAGTCGCCAAAGATGCCCAGGGGCCGGGCGTCTGTAATGTCCGCCAGCGTGCGGGTCTGTCCGTTGAAGCCGCAGAAGAAGGGCGGGTTCTGGATGTAGGTGGAGTTTTCATTCCACTGGAAGACGGAACCGGAGGGGGCGTGGACGGCGGCCCAGCGCGGGTTCTTGTCCGGCGTGATGGTGTAAAGTTCCCGGTAGGCCTCCGGGTTGCGGGATTTGGCGACGGCTTCCGCAATTTCCGCGGAGCTGGGCCAGATGTCCTTCAGGAATACCGGCTTGCCGTTTTTGTCCGTACCCAGGGGTTCCTTCTGGAAGTCAATGTCCACGCGGCCCGCCAGCGCGAAAGCGACGACCAGAGGCGGCGACATCAGGAAGTTGGTCTTGATGGAGGCATGGATGCGCGCCTCAAAGTTGCGGTTGCCGGACAGCACGGAGGCGCCGATGATGTTGTTTTCCCTCACGGCCTGTTCCAGTTCCGGGTTCAGGGGGCCGGAGTTGCCGATGCAGGTGGTGCAGCCGTAGCCGACGGTTTCAAAGCCGAGGGCGTCCAGGGAGGCCTGGAGTCCGTTCGCGGCGAAGTAGTCGGAAGCGATGCGGGAGCCCGGAGCTATGGATGTTTTTACGTAGGGGGGGACCGTCAGCCCCAGTTTCACGGCTTTCTGGGCCAGAAGCCCGGCGGCCAGCATCAGACCGGGGTTGGAGGTATTGGTGCAGGAGGTGATGGCGGCGATGAGGATGCTGCCGTCCTTCAGTTCGGCTTCCTGGCTGAAACCTTCCACCGGAACGGGGACACCCGCGGGGGAGTGCATGGTCACTTTTACGGAGGGGGATTCCGTTTTTCCGTAACCGCCTTCCGCAATGGGTGCGCTGACCATGCTGCGGAAGCTGTCCCTGATGGAGTCCAGGCGGATGTGGTCCTGCGGACGTTTGGGGCCGGAAACGGCGGGTTGGATCGTGGAAAGGTCCAGCTCCAGCTGGTCCGTGTAGTCCAGCTCTCCATTGCGGGGCATGCCCCAGAGGTTCTGTGCCTTGAAGTAGTTTTCGTACGTGGCGATGGATTCCTCGCTTCTGCCGGTCTGGCGCAGGTAGTCGGAGCAGTGTTCGTCCATCGGGAAGAAGCCCATGGTGGCGCCATATTCCGGGGCCATGTTCGCCACGGTGGCGCGGTCCGCCAGCGGCAGGGCCGCGGCGCCTTCTCCAAAAAACTCTACAAATTTTCCTACCACGCCGTGCCGGCGCAGCATTTTGGTGACGTGCAGGGCAAGGTCCGTGGCAGTGACTCCTTCCCGGAGTTTTCCCGTCATGTGGACGCCTACGACTTCCGGCACCAGGAAGGTGACGGGCTGGCCCAGCATGCCGGCTTCCGCCTCAATGCCGCCCACGCCCCAGCCTACCACGCCGATGCCGTTGATCATCGTGGTGTGGGAGTCCGTACCCACGAGAGTGTCCGGGAAATAAACTCCGTCCTTTTCCATGACGCCCGGCGTCAGATATTCCAGGTTCACCTGGTGGACGATGCCCACGGAGGGAGGAACCACAGAGAAGGTCTGGAAAGCCTGCTGGCCCCATTTGAGAAATTCATAGCGTTCTGCGTTGCGCTGGAATTCAATGTCCAGGTTCTTTTCCAGCGCGTCCGTGCGACCCGCCCAGTCCACTTGCACGGAATGGTCCACGACCAGGTCCACGGGCACCAGCGGTTCAATAACGGAAGCGTCTTTTCCAAGCCCGGCCACGGCGGAACGCATGGCGGCCAGGTCCACCAGAAGGGGAACGCCGGTCAGGTCCTGGAGAACGATGCGGGCTACGGTGAACGGAATTTCATAGGAACCGGGATCTTTCGCCTTCCAGGAGGCCAGATTGTCCACGTCCTTTTCCGTCACTTTCAGTCCGTCGCAATTGCGGAGCAGGGATTCCAGCACGATCCGGATGGAAACGGGCAGGCGGTTGAGGCGCGGGTAGCCGTTTTCCGTCAGGGTGGGCAATGAATAAAACTGTCCCGGGGTTCCGGTTCCCGTGGTGAACGTGCTCTTGGCGATCTGGGTCATGATGCTGAATAGCGGTTAACAATAAACAGACGGCTGCGCTCCTGGCAGTCGCGGGTACTATACAGGGCAAAGACAATAAGGCAAGGACTCTATGCGGCGGAAGAAGGATTTTCCTGTTCACGGCGCGGAAGGGGCCTTTTTCCAGACCGGCAACGTGCCTGATTTCCGCCGGAGAAAGGCGGCCGCCCGGGAGGGAGGCTGACAAACTGTTGTCATGCCAAGACGTTATTGCGTTGAACATGGGGGAAAAGATTAATGTCGTAACCGTACTTAACCAATATTTTCAAGAAATGGATATGGAACATATGTCTCAGCCGGTCAGGCCGAATAACACCCTTGCTATTTGCGCCCTTGTCTTTTCTGTCTTGTGCAGTCTCGTAGGTCTTGTCCTCGGTATTATCGGCATGAACAAATACCCGAAGAACACCAGTGGAAGGACCATGAGTGTTATTGCCATCATCATCAGCGTGCTCATGATGGTGGGAGCCTTCATGCTCCGTGGCCGCTGGTAAGGCGGCAGGAAGTGCAGATGAATTCAAGGCTTGCGGAATAAGGACATTCCGCAGGCTTTCTCCATGCATGAAACTGTTTGCCTTGTATGGGGCTCTCCTCGTTCTGGCGTGCGGCGTGCTCGTCTATACAGGAGACCCCTCCCGCTCCAGCTGGCTCCCGGAGTGCCCTTTTTACAAAACCACGGGGTGGCTTTGTTATGGCTGCGGTTCCACCCGGGCTCTCCATGCCCTTCTGCACGGGCACTGGGCGGATTCCTTGAAGTACAATATCCTGCTGGTGCCGACCCTGGTATGGCTGGGCGCCCTTTTTTTCATCCGGAACAGGCGCGTGTTTAACCGGACATTGCTGGCAGGAGCAGGGGTGCTTGTGGTGTTTACGGTTGTGCGCAATCTCCCGTGCCTGTAGCGGCGTTTGAAACAGGGAGGCAATGCAGGCCGGCGTTCCGGGGCCCGATACGGCAAGCAACGAATAAAGGCGGCTTGCGCGCCGGAAAAATGAACTTGCCCTCTCTGCGGAGGAATGGGATAGTGCCATAAGCGGCTTCCCATGAAACTTCTGCCTTATTTGCCATTAATGATTCTGCTGTTTGTCCCCGGCACGGTTCATGCTGCTATGGAGGCGGAGCATCTGGAAACCCATGCGGAATTCGTAGCCCGCAAAGGGTACCCGGAAAGCATGGAACAATGGTCTGATCGCCATTTGCTGAAAGCAGTGGATGCCAGGGTCCTCCATGTGGTTATTTATCTGGGAAGCCAGCGGGGACGGCTGTACGCAAATGAACAGGTAGTGATGGATTTTCCCGTTTGCACCGGGGACCGGGATCATCCTACCCCCGCAGGAACTTTTACCGTACTGGAGAAGGACAAGGACCATTATTCGGACCTGTACGGTTTGGCGATGCCGTGTTTCATGAGACTCACCCGAGACGGAATCGGCCTGCATGCGGGGCCCGTTTTCCGGACGCCCCAGTCTCACGGCTGCATCCGCATGACGCGGGAGTCCTGTGTTTCTCTATTTAATAGAATTCGCCTTGGAACGCCTGTGCGAATTGTGGCAGAATGCGTCATGAAACATTGAAAATAAGTCTGTGATGTGTCCAACTCATAAAAGGGAGTTGAATATTATGAATGCAAAGAAAAGCTCGATAATCATGGGAAGCGCCCTGGCGGGAACGCTGGCGATGGTTTCCTGTTCGGGACCGCCGGAGGAGAATTTGAGAGTAGTGCCGTTGACGATGCCCATGGCATCCTACAATCCCAATACGCGGGTTGTGGTAGCCGGCGTGGATTATACGGAAGTACATGATGAATGGATGAACCCGGATATCATGAAGAAGGCCAAATCCGGCAATACGCGGGTGGTGATCAGCCGGAGCGCCCAGAGGGGGCAGCTGATGGTGGGTGATGAAGTTGCCATGGACTTTCCCGTTTGCCTGGGGACTTCTACACACAAGACGCCTCTGGGGCATTTTAACATTACGGAGAAAAAAGTTCATCACGTTTCCAATTTGTATGATGCTTCCATGCCTTATTTCATGCGCCTGACGGATGGCGGAATTGGAATGCATGTGGGACCCGTCTTCCGAACGCCACAGTCCCACGGCTGCATCCGCATGACGCGGTCCTCCTGCGTGCCGCTTTTCAAGACCGTCAAGGTAGGAACGCCCGTGAGGATTGTGCCGTAACGGGGAAAAATGGCCGTAATCGGCAGTGGCATCTGCTTTTTGTTGATGATGAGGAAGCAATGGATTCTCCCGTTAGAACATGCGGACGAACTGAATGATCTGCCGGAAGCGCTGGTTTTTCTGGAATCTCACACTCCATGATTTATTGCGGTATTCCTTATTCTCAAAAAAGGTCCGGAAAAACTGCGCGTATTAATGGAACCGGGAAAGATGGAAAAGGCCGGTGCTTCCCGCAAGAAGGGGAACGTTTTCCGTCTGGGAACCTTCTTGCTTTCGCTGAAGTTTTCTTATGAAAGAGGGGGTTTTGTTCATGACGGAACCCCGAAGTCAGGAGGATATTTGTTAATTATTTCCATAATAGATTTATTGCATTAATATAATGAATGACGTACGGGGCATGAAAAAAAGATAAAAAATGATTTTTCTTACACAAAATCGAACTGGCTGCCGCTATCAAAATAGGAACGTATGAAGATAACCGGTTTTGTACCGCAAGTCGCATTGCTCCCAACAACCCAAACCCTCCCCCATGCCTTACTGCCGGTTGAACGGTTCCCGAATTCGGCCGGCAGCGGCATGAATGGATTTCCATCATGTGCGCCCCTGTTGTCTATGGGGCATATGAGAATGATCGTTAAGATTTACGGTGGTAGAAGCACGGCATTCGCTTTCACTCTGTAACGATTCCGCCCGGGTTGACTGTTTTATGGAGAAAATACGGCTTGTGGGAGCCGTTCCGTGGGCGAGTCTGCCCGCGCTGTTGATCGGAGTGTCTACACGCCGCGCGGCAAACGTACCGGCTGGCATGCAGCCGTAGGTGCTTCTCCGTGACCGTGCCGGAAAGTTGGTTTCTGCATGTAGCGGTTGTTTACTCCGCCTTCTTATCGATCTTTTCTGGAGTTCTTTTGCAGGAGGGGAACGTATCTTCCATACCCCTGGGCTTCCATGTCCTGTTCCGGAATGAATTTCAAGGAAGCGCTGTTGATGCAGTAGCGCAGGCCGCCGCGTTCTTTGGGACCGTCCGGGAAGACGTGGCCCAGGTGGGCATCTCCTGTCTTGCTGCGGACTTCTGTGCGGTTCATACCGTAGGAAAGGTCCTGTTTTTCCTGAATCAAGTCTTCCTTGATGGGACGGCTGAAGCTGGGCCATCCGCAGCCGGAATCAAATTTATCCGTGGAAAGGAACAAGGGTTCTCCCGTCGTGACGTCCACGTAGATGCCGGGACGGTCATTGTTGAAATATTCGTTCCGGAAGGGAGGTTCCGTAGCGTTTTTCCGGGTGACGGCAAATTGTTCCGGCGTCAGGGATTTCCGCAGTTCTTCATCCGATTTCTTTTGATAGACGGGTTTAGTTTCCCTGGCCTGTCTGGCTTCCTGGAAGCGGAAGGCCGGAATGTGGCAGTAGCCGTCGGGGTTTTTATTTAAATAGTCCTGATGGTACTCTTCCGCCCTGGAAAACTGTTTGAGGGGCTGGACTTCAATGGTCAGAGGCTGCTTGAAGTGTTGCTGGAGGCGTTTCAGAGACATTTCTATGACCGGCTTGTCCTTTTCATCCGTGTAGTAAATGCCCGTGCGGTACTGTACCCCTGAATCGTTTCCCTGCCGGTTGACGGAGAGGGGATCAATGACGGCATAGTATTGTTCCAGCAGGAAGGGCAGGCTGACCTCGTCCGGATCGTACACTACTTTCACCGTTTCCGCGTGCCCTGTGCCTTTGCGGCACACGTCTTCATACGTGGGGGAGGGAGTGGAGCCGTTGGCGTACCCGGCCTCCGTTTCCTTGACTCCGGGAATCAGGGAAAGATATTTTTCCACCCCCCAGAAGCAACCGCCCGCTAGGTAAATTGTCTTCAAATTCTTGTTGTCCATATGATGTTTGCTGTTGTCCGCATGGCCGTTTTCTCCACAGGAAAGCAGGGAAAGCAAGGCCACGGCCGCCAGAATGGCGAATGCCAGGCCAGCTAGGGTCCAGGGACCGTGGTAGATACGTTTCATAACCATATTGCTGCGCTTGCCTTCCGGAATATGTCCGGATATTTTGCGGAAGGCTATGAAGTTAGACAATGCCGGCGTCGTTGTGTTCGCCAGGAATGTCAGCGGAAGGTTGCCGCCCGGGGGGTATTCCCGGCGCGCGGCAGGTTTTTCAACCATTCGTAAATGGCCCGGTCGCGCGCGGTAAGTTTCCGGCTTGTTTGCAGATAAAAGCCGTATTTGGTCCGGAAATTGAAAATCACCTTGCCGGCATTCATTCCGATGACCAGGTGGTCCAGCCGTATTTCCGCTTCTGCGGGGGCATATGAAGTGAAATCAACATGGCCGCAGTTGTTGATGCTGCCCACGTAATGATTCAGTACCGGCAGGATGCAGGGGAGGAGGGATGAATCCACCGGACAGGGGGAAGGGGACGGTCCGTCCCGGAAAAGGATTTCAGGGGAAGATTCTGCGGAACGGAGGGCGGAAAGCTTGTCGAATGGAATATTCCACACAAAGGAGAATACCGCCGTGCCCAGAAGGAATATGGGAACAGCCAGAATGGCGCAACATTTGCTGAATGTGTTTTTTACCTGCATGCCGTCTGTGTTCCGGTGGAGGACGGCTTCACAGCATGGCATGGAGGGATGCGTATTGTCCATTCGGAAATAGGGGGTGGTGAAGATGGAAGAAGAAGGGCGAACATGTGGTCTTTTTGCTGTTGTTGGTTTTTGGTGAAAAAAAGAGATGAAAAACGCGTAAGATGAGATAGTCCAATGAATGTTCAGCTCCTATCCATTGTCTCCGCACTCCGGCATGAGCGCTGGCTGACGGTTCTTCTTGCCGTTCTGGCAGTATTCTTTTCAGGGATTTCCCCAGCTAAAGATTATCCTGCCCTGGATGTCCCCGCAGACATTGCGTTGAAGGTGAACAAGGCTTCCTCCCCCCAGTCCCCCTATTCTTCCGGTCATTCCGTGAACCAGGCGATAGACGGTTCCCTGGAATCCGCCAACTGGCATGCGCCCGGTGCGAGGCACGTGGAGGGAGAGTTTGAGCTTGCTGAACCGTCCACCCTTCATTACGTGTCTTTCTCCGGAGCCAATTTCAACGAAGTGTCCCTTTCCGTCATGACGGGATCCTCCTGGCGGAAGCTCGGCAAGTTCAATCTGGGCGGTTCCAGGATCGTCAAATTCAAGACGCCGCTCCAGAAGGTGCAGAAAATCAGGATGGAGGTGGATTATCCGGAAGGAACGTCTCCTTCATTCACCGTGCGGGAAGTAGGTTTTTACCAGAAACCGGAATCCGGCCTCAACCGGCAATTGCTGAAAGTATTCCAAGACACGTCCTGTTCCTCCCTGAATCCCAAGTGCACGCTGGCAGATCTCAAAGCATTGCCGGAGTTTCTCCAGATAGTAGCGCGGAAGCTGAAATCCGGACGGTATGAGGACAAGGAATTCCGCATCGCTTCCTACAACGCTTACAGCCATCCCGAATTTTCTGCGAAAGTAAGAAACATCAACGCATTGAATAAATTTGACAATCCTACCGGGATCGTAGCGCAGGAAGGAGATGAAATTCTGGTGTTCGTCGGGCCCACGCATGGGGAAGATATCGCCCTGGCTTCCGTTTCTCCGGCGGGGATAGAATCCTCCTCCTATCCTCTTGACAAAGGAATCAACAAGATCAAAATTTCCCGTTCAGGGCTGTTGTATGTGATGTACCATACGGATATCAGCAAGCCCAAGCGGCCCATAACCGTCCATATTCCCGTAGGCAGCGGAACGGTGAACGGGTATTTCGATGTTACCAGGCATACGGACAAGGACTGGGAGCGGATGATCGGCAAGGCTCCCCACAGCATGTTTGACATCGTGGGGCGTTATTCCATGATGATTCTTCATACGGAATACCTCAGGGCCTACAGCCCGGATTCCATCACGAAGTCCGTCCAGACATGGGATGAAAGCGTCAAGGCCATGTGGAAGATCATGGGTTTTGACAAATACCCCCAGCCGCACAATAACCGTCAGCTTGGCGTTTCCGTGGGCAACGGCGTCCACATGTTCGCCACCTGGTATTATTGCGGCTACAGCATCGGTGATAACGGCAGCACGATGAAGAATGAAGTGATAGCGCCCGGCGTGCTTCAGGGAAACCGCCTCTGGGGAATAGGCCATGAAATCGGTCACTGCTATCAGCATCCGTTCAATTGGCGCAGTATGTCGGAAAGTTCCAACAATTTCTTCGCGCAGCTGATTCTGGATCAGGTGGCCAACCGGATCAATGGCAACGAACGGGCCACGGATATGGAGAATCCCTGCAAATACCTGCTGGAGGACGTCGTGAAGGGAAAGCCCTTTCACGATATCAATGGATGGGCGAAATGGGGCTTTGCCCAATATTCCTTCTATCTGTACTTCCACAAGCTGGGGATCAATCCGGAATTTTATCCCGTGCTGTTTGAGTCATTGCGGCGCAAGCCTCTTGCCAAACAGCAGTATGAGGTTTCTGAAGCCCATCTGGCGTGGTATGAACGCGTTTGCAATGTCTCCAAAACGGACTTCACGGAGGATTTCGAGATCTTCAACTGGTTTGTTCCCATCGACTACAAGGGGAACCAGTATGGGGAGTACAGTTTCAAGATGACGGAGGAAATGGCCCGCGCCTCCAAGGCGCGCATTGCCGCCAAGAGGTATCCCAAGCCGAAGTTCCGCATCGCTTTCCTGCACCAGCACGGGAAGACGGTGAATTTATGGGGGAAGAACCTGCACGGTTCCGAGCTCAACGGCTATTGGACCAAGTACAAGAAAAACGCCCGGCTCAGTTCTTCCGTTTCCGCCACCAGGAAAGGCAGCATGATCGTGGTCAGGAACGGGGAAAATGCCGCGGCTTTCTGCGTGACGACCAACGGCAAGGTGGTGGGGTATTATGATCGCCAGCAATTTGATGTTTCTTCAGTGGAATGGAATGATACCTCCAGGGTGTATGCCATTCCGATCCAGGCCTCGGAACCCTACAAGCTGATTTACCAGGCCGGTAAATCCTGAACGCCGTTCGGAAGCTCCCGGACCCCTCCTGGAACAGGACGTTTCCGGGAGGGGCGGGCGACGGGGCGTCTACCATTCAGGCGACTTGAAGTTGTATACGGGCCGGAGGCGTTCCACGATTTCCGCCGTTTCATGGATGTTGTCCAGCACGCTGTCTCCGTCCTTGTAGGCCATGGGCGCTTCATCCAGCGTGGCGCGGGAAACGCAGGTGGAGAAGATGCCCTGCATGGAGGTCTCGAACTCTTCCAGGGAGATGCTGCTTTTGGCTTTCTTTCTGGACATTTTGCGACCTGCCCCGTGCGGGGACGAATTGTTGTATTCCTCATTTCCCTTGCCGATGCAGATGACGGAGCCGTCCCGCATGTTCAAAGGCACGATGAGCTTGCAGCCCGCGGAAGCCTGGACGGCGCCCTTGCGGATGATGTTGTCTTCCGCGATGTAGTTGTGGACGGTGTCGAAGCTTTCCAGTTCTTCTGCATTGTCCATCAGTTCGTGCAGCATCACGCGGCGGTTCAGTGCGGCAAAGCGCTGGGCCACTTTCATGTCCCGCATGTAATTCAGCGTGTTTTCCCCCTCCAGGTAGCAGAGCCCTTTCTTGCGCTGGACCAGGTATTCGTTCGGGCATGTGGCGGTAGCCAATTTCTGGTAATGTTCCGCTATTTTCAGACCGAAGTTGCGGGAGCCGGAGTGGATGCACAGGAAGGCGTCCCGGTCTCCCTGCGCTATTTCAATGAAGTGGTTGCCGCCGCCCAGGGAGCCTACGGAACGGCGGTGCTTGTCCTTGTCCGTCCTCAGAATGTCCACGCAGATGCGGGCGATCTCTTCATCCAGTTCCGGATCGTCCAGCAGGGCCTGGTGGACAGCGGAACGGGCGTGCATGCCGGACGGTACGCGTTCGCGCAGACGGGCGTCAAACCCGGCAAAATCCGGAAGAGCGTCCAGACGCGCCGTGAGGACGCCGCAGCCGATGTCCACGCCGATCAGGTTGGGAATCACCTTGTCCGTTTTCAGTTCCGCGGTGAAGCCGATCACGCAGCCGGCTCCGGCGTGGACATCCGGCATGATGCGCACCCGGCTTCCTTCAAAGGCCGGGTGGTGGCAAACGTCCCTGATCTGGGTGCGTGCCAGGTCTTCCAGTTCATCCGTGAACACCCGGGCTTCCGTGTATTTTCCGTTGATGGTAATCATATGTCTCATTCCTATGGTTGAAGGGCGGCCGTAATGGCGTGCATGAAGTGCGGGAGGCGCCCTGTGACTTCGTGACCATAACGTATTTTCTGACTCTTGCATTATAGGAAGATGCATGTACTATGACTATATAGTCATGTTTGAGCATCTTTTTTCCGAACGCGGATTATCCCTGGACCGGTTGAAGACCCTGATTGAAGTTGCCCGGGCAGGCAGCATTGCCGGGGCTGCCCGGGGCGACAGTGCGCGGCAGAGCCTGTATTCCCGGCAGATCAAGGAACTGGAAGAATTCTTCGGCGTGGAATTGACACGCCGCCGCGGAAAGGTGCTGGTGCTCACCCGCCCCGGGTGGGAGCTGGTAAGGCGCGCCCATGAGAGCCTGTGCCTGCTGGATGATTTTAAGAGCCGCAGCCGGAATATGCCGTACCGCTTCACGATCGGAGCCGGGGACAGCCTTCACGCGTGGATTGCGGCGCCCGCGCTGGCGGAGATGCAGAAACGCGGATTGCCCTGGCTGTTTGCCCTGCAGAACCTGCGCAACAGCGACGTTCCTCTCAAGCTCCAGAACATGGACGTGGACTTCGGCATTGTCCGCACCAGCGCACTGGCGGCGGAAGGACTGGAAAGCCGGGTGATCCGGACCATGGACTATGCTCTGTACGTTCCTGCGGCGCTGGCGGGAAAGGGAACAAGCGGAACGTCCGCAGATTTTCCCCGTCTGATGGAAACGCTGCCTCTGGCCACATTGGCCGGCGGTTCCGGATTTTATGCCTCCCTGAAACGGAGCTGCATGGAATACGGAATAGACCTGCGGGTGCAGTGTGAAACTCAATCGTTCCCCTTTGCGGCGCGCATGTTGAAAAGCGGCGCCTTCATGGCAATCCTGCCCTGCATGGCGGAGGAGGAATTGGGAAAGGGTTTTTTCAAGGTCACCCATCCCGCGCTGGACAGACTGGCCCGCAGCATTTCCCTGGCCTGGAATCCGCGGCTGCTGCGCGTACGGCCTTCCGCCGGAAAAGTGATCGAGGCCTTTGCCGTTCCGGGACAGGTCTGACCGAGGAGGGCCGGGAGCTTCAGTCGGAATCCACGCCCAGCTTGTTTTTCCGGTAATGGTCCAGTGATATGCGGTAGAAATAGACAATGGCCAGCAGGTTCAGCAAGGCGCCTATGCCGAAGGCCCAGTTCAGGTTCAGGTACGCGTAAATCTTGCCTCCGCAGAACATGCCCGTTCCTACGCCGATGTCGAACGCTGTGAAGAAGGTGGAATTGACGGCTCCCCGGTGGCCGCGGTCCGCCATGTTCAGCTTCATGGTCTGGAAGGTGGGAATGAAGATGCCGAACCCGAAGCCGATCAGGATGGCGGCCGTGTAATACACCCATTCCAGCGGGAAGAGGGCCAGAGCGGCGAAACTGGCCGTCAGGATGCCCAGGGAAATGACGGAAAGCTCCGCCACGCGGCCGCGGTCGATCTGCCTGCCCACCATGAACCGCGAGACCAGCATGCCGATCCCCATCAAGGCATAAAACAGGCCCGCGTACTTGAAGCCGTACATTTTGCCGTACAAGGCGGAGTAAACGGCCACCACTCCGTAGGAAAAGGAAGCGATCATGACGTTGACCGCCAGGGGAATGCCCACGCGCAGCACGAGCCGGTCCAGCACCTTTTTGGGCGTTTCCTGCACGGGCTCCTGAACGGGGCGTTTGGGGGCGCGGATGAGGGAGGCAATGCCCGCTCCGGCCAGGCACAGGACCAGGGAGCTCCAGGTGATTACGTAAAAGCCGTACTGCTGGTACACCTGGAGGCCGATCACAGGCCCCAGGCACATGCCCAGCGTCATCGTCATCCCGAAAAAGCCCAGGCCTTCGCCGCGGCGGGAGGGCGGAATGATGTCCACGGCCATCGTCGGGCCGGACGTGGTCATGCCGCCCCAGATCAGCCCCTGGATAAAGCGCGTTGCAAAAAACATCAGGGCCGTGGCGGCAACGGCGTATCCGGAAAAGGACAGGGCCAGCAGGATGTAAACCGTGACGTAAATCTTTTTGCGGTCTCCGGAATCCACCCGGTGTGCGAACCAGGGACGGGACAGGATGGCCGCCAGCACGTAAATGGACATGATCCAGCCCAGCCAGCCGGAGGAGACCTGAAGCTGGCCCGTCAGGTACAGCGGAAGAACGGGAACCAGCTCGAAAAAGGCCAGCCCCATCATCAGGTTGGCGCAGCAGGCCAGCATATAGTCCCGGGTCCAGAGAGGGACTTTGACCGGTGGAATGGCTGCCGCCGCCAATTCATCTCTCGTCCGGTTCATGCAGGGGTTGTACAGCCATCTCCAAAAGTTTCAAATGATGGACGTGTCATGCGGAAGGGTGAGATGGAAAAGGAGAGGAATCACGGTTCTTTGTCTGAAGAAGCTTCAGGCTGATTGAAACTTACTCCGACCAGGGTGGACGGTTCTTTGATGGCATGGAGATAGCGGAACACTTCTCCGCAGGGAATATCATCGTCAACATGGAACATGAATGCCCTGCGTTGCCGGATATCGGCATTCGCCGTCGCGGCAAAAGCCATGAGGTCATTTTCCCGGGCGGCCGCATCCGTTTCTTTTTGAATGCGCCACCAGGTGAGCTGGTAGATTCCTCTGGCCGGGTCGCGCGACCGGATGGATTCCGTGAAGGGGTAGGAAAATGTTTTTTGGTTGGAATTGAGGGCAGGGGAGGAGTTGGCAGAAACGGGGATTTCCATGACCAGATGGTCTGAATTTTCCATTTCCGGCATGGGTTCAGGGCTGACGACGACAGGAAGGTCTTGTTCAAAGTAGTTCGGGAAAGCAGAGGCGGAGGCGTTTCCCTGGCGCAGGCGGATGTCCATGCAGAGGCAAAAGTTGTAGGCTTCTTGAATGCTTCTGGAAACGTGCGCCCAAGGAAGTTCCGGATGATCCAGGTTGATGATCAGGCGCCTGCCGGAGTCCGTAGGAAGAGTCTTCCATACCGGAAGGGGGCCCGGCAGCTCGGAGGCGTTCACGACCACGTCGCTGGTTAATGAATAAGGCTTGTCGTGAATGCATTCAAAGAATGGCAGGATAAAGAGAAATGAAAGCACGCAGGAGGGAAGTTGAATCATGGAGAAAATAGGATTAATGGTTTCAGTCTAATATTTTCACGCCCGGAAAGTCAAGGTAGGTAAGCAGGAAGGCAACCTGTTATTTTTGAAGCGTTGTATGAGTGCTTTTCCTGCGGGAATCATGCCTTCTTTTTTGCGTGCAGGCTGGGAATGGCATGATAGGGTACGGGGTATGAGCGTGATAACCAAGCGTGGAGACGATGGCGAAACGGATCTGATGTTCGGCAGGCGCAGCCCCAAAACGGCGCCGCGCATAGAAACATATGGAACCGTGGATGAATTGAATTCCCTGATAGGCGTCGTGCGGCATTCCGGAGTAAATCCGCGTACGGTGGTTGTGCTGGACGGCGTTCAGGCTCGTCTGGTGGGCGCCATGGGGGAACTTGCCACGCTGGAGGAGGATTTGCCGAAGTACGATGCCAAGGGTTATGCCCGTATTACGGCGGAGGACGTAGCATGGCTGGAGGAACAGGCCCACATACTGGAAAAGGAATGCGACATCCGTTTCAAAGGCTGGGCGCGCCCCGGCAAGGAAGGATCTTTGGGATCCGCCTATCTGGATCTGGCCCGTTCCGTCTGCCGCCGCGCGGAACGCCGGGTGGTGGCATTGAGGCTGGACAACGCCTTGAGCAATATAAACACCGCCCTGTTCCTGAACCGCCTGTCCGACCTCTGTTGGGTTCTGGCCCGTTTTGAAGCTCTCGACGCGAAGGAAAAGACAGGGGATGAGGGATAATGCTCCTTTACAGCCGCCCCTCCGGGAGACTGTGAAGCCCTGTTCCGTTTTGGAACGGCCTTGTACCCTAAAAGTCCTCTTATTCCAGGGAATGGGAGGGTTATACATTTTTACACGGGGTAATTAGATAGCAGGAACCATTAATTAACGCGTTTTTTCTTTAATCGGTTAAGGCGACAGATCAAGGGGAAAGAGTGTGTAGTTAATCTTCTTTACGTATAGTTTGAGGTTGTTTGAAGAAATTGCTGAGTTCGACATACCCCCAACTGAAAGAGTTTTCCGCAATCTAGAAATTTTCTTTAAAAATCTTTTTGCTTATACAAAAGAAATATTGGACCAATTCTGCTGTAGAAGCCGTAAGATATCCTTTTAATGACTGAGGAGAGGAAACAGAGATTGTTACACACATGCGTGAAGGATAGTGTGAGGCGTGAAATTTATAGATGAAATGATGGTGTTCTGTATAAGTAAGGAATTCATGACAAATGAATTATCGCCACATATTTCTATTTCTCTAATTTTTCTTTCATCCATCCAAGTATGTAGAGATCTCGGTCAAGCAGGAAATAGTAAATCGTTTTATCTGAAAGATCTCCCGCATTGGCCTTGGTGCGTCCCCATGCTGTTCTTGTCTCATACTCAACTATATATTTTACTTCATCGGCTTCTTTATTGCCGTGGTACCAATTGATGTGCAGGGAATTTAATTTCCCTTCCGTTATGTATCTGGCTGTGGCTCGCTCCAGCCGTTCTATATAGGACTGAAAGGCGGAATCATCCTGCCTGGGAAGAACTCTGTTTTTACCTAATCGTTGTTCTATATCGTATATATCTTTAGGATTTTTCTTGATAATTTCATCCATCATCCCAGGAGTCATCTCGGGGTTTAAAGTATATTTTAGATTTTCAACGGTTTGACTTAACCAATTGTATAATAAACTTTTAGCAAATTATTTAAGAAATAGTGGTAACGAGTTAGTAACCGTGCGAATTTCAGTGATTTGCGGTGCTACGCTGTCAAATAACTCTTTATAAAGTGCAAATATACGATTTTTCTAATTTACTCATCCCCATACAATATATATTTATCGTATGGGGATGTTATTTGAAACGGAGGAACAGGTATTTACTTATAAGAATCTTCTACTCCAGCTAAATAACCAGCAGCATAAGCTGCATGTGGGCTTTTATGCCTAACTGTTCCAGCTTGACTCTCTGGTAATGAATCCAAGTCCAAATCTAATTTTTCTTTACGATTTAGTCCATCTTCATACCCTCTCTCATAAGCACATCCAGCACAGCGATGTCTTCCTGCCCCACCTTGATCGACAGGTAAATTATTGTACTGAGGATCATAACGATGTTGTTTTTCACAAGCCATAATTCTTATTCTTTAAATTATTACTCTATTAGTTCTAATATCCAATTTATCCAAGATATAACAGTAGATGCCCTTCGTTTATATGTTTGTTCAGAATCAATATTATACAATTTTGCACTTTTCATTATTTCAACGACCTCGCCCTTTGTTGGAACATTGCCTTTATCAAAATACAGTTTCAAGGTGTTTTGAAATGCCGTATGTGCCAATATAAGTTTTACAAATTCCAATTGCCGTTCAATAATGGGCAGATTAAATATACGAGAGCCATTACGAGTTAGAATGCACCCTATTTGTTGATTCTCACGAACAACCTCTACTAATCCTAAATACTTTGCCGCATTTGAATAATAATCAGTTTGTCTGTGATCAAAGTCATAATTTTGCGTAATATCATCTTTACAAATAAATCCTTTTTGTTTTAATAGCTCGCAAAGATTAATTACTCGTTCAAAGCTATCGGCTTGAGGGAAAGGCAACTCAGGTTCTTTTACAACTTGAATACTATCCAAAATATTCTGTATATTCTCAACATTAATTCCTCCTTCTTGAACTGCATATTTTTTATGTTGTATTAATCGGATGGAATTATATAATTCAGGCGTAACAAATTCATATTCTCTCAAATGGAAAATACCATTTGAATACGTCAAGAATATTGGACGAACACGTTTCCCTATTTTATTACTCCATAATCTATATGGATAATATAGTTGTCGAATCAGAAAATCATCTGAAATATAATTTTTGGCTTCAATCAAATTTAAAGAACTATCTCCTTCATACCCTCCGTCTATTTCAATTTGTGAATTGTCAACATTAATTTTTAAAATGTTTTGTCCTGAATTAATCGTAAAATCAAAGACTGAAGAACTCATCCGACCAGAGACGGTAGGTAATAGATTTCCCTCTCCTGTAAAATCATGCAATATCTTAGATACAAAAGCACAATTTATAGCTATTGATTCACTCGTAATATCTTTATAATCTATACTTTCCAAGAAAGTTGGAAAGTCAATAGGAGTTATCTCTATATCATCTTTATTGAAATCACAAAAAGTTTTAAATTTTCCGATTTCATATGTGCCTCTGGATGTAGGTAATATTGATAAGTTATGATCTATAAACAATTTTGGAAGTTGAGATCTATGGTCAAACTTTGTCATTAAACGAGCCTCTCTAAACTGATTAATTTCTGTTGAAGAAATTGATATACGTTCATTATTGGCAAGTTTATCCAAGATGCAATACTTCTCAAAAATTTTCTCCCATGCTATGTCATTTTTGGATTTACTCATAATTGCTAATTAAAAATTCATCAACTTGCCCTCTTTTAGAAGAATCTGAATTTATAGCACGACTTGCCTGTACTACATGAATATTGTATTCCGCATAAATTTCTTTTATGAAATTAGATGCAGAATTTGATAGGAGAAATTTTATACCATTGCTATTTAATCTATTACAAACATCTCTTAGCCTAAGCTGATCCCTCTCACTCCATCCACCCTGCACGTATCCTGTAAAATTAGAACTCTCTGAAATAGGATGATACGGAGGATCTAAATACACAAATGAGTTTGTTGGTATATCTCTCAAAATCACCTCATAATCACCATTTGATATTTGAATCCGATTAGAACTTAAATATTTACTTACCGCCTTAATCACAGGCTCATTGACAATATTTGGATTTTTATATTTCCCAAATGGAGAATTAAATTCCCCGGCATTATTAACCCGATATAATCCATTATAGCAAGTTTTATTGAGATATATAATCCGCGATGCTCGCTCGATAGTGGTAAGATTTTTAAAAAGAGGTTGCCTATCCATAGATCGAATTTCATAAAAATACTCTGACGTATTTTTATGTTTCTTTAAATCCTCAATAAGTTCATTGGGATTGTCCCTTATAACCGTATAAACATTGATCAACTCTTCGTTATAATCATTTATAACAGCTTGTTTTGGCTGGAGTTCAAAAAATAAAGCTCCGCCTCCGATGAATGGCTCATAGTAGGGACGATTCGCTACCCCTTTGGGTAACATCTTTCTAATTTCTGGAATAAGTTGTCTTTTTCCTCCAACCCATTTCAAAAAAGGAACTACAAGTTTATTCTTAGCCATTTTATATAAAGTCTATTATATCAGTTACAAAGGTAACTACTTTTACTGATTTATCCTATAAGAATCCACAATAATTTGGTTGTTTTGATTTCAATTGCTGAGGTACAGCTAATTATTCGTTCTTAAATTCCCCTGCCTTTCCTTTGTGGCTGTATAGGTCGGTGTATGCTTTGCCGTAGCTTGTTGAATTGCTCTTTGAACCACTCGGCAATGGGCTTTCGGTCAATGGCAAGAACCAGTCTCGTCCCGTCCGTGGGGTCTTTCACGACTTGAAACCCTGCCTTTTCGGTCGTGAATTTCCGTCCGTGTTCCTCTGAATAAAGTTCCCCTGCATACTCCAACGGCTTTCCCTTGACGAGCGTTGCGGTCTGCCTTTCATCGAATCCCACAAGTCGGCAGAGGTTTTCGATACGGAGCATTTCACGGAAATAGGGAAACCATGCCGCCGCTCTTGCGATTACCGTTTTCAGGAACGATATTTCCTGCTTGTGCCTTGTGTCTTTGTCTGCTATCTCCCTGCCGTGCCTCTGCTGCATTTCCCGTATCTCTCTGCTGTGGTCTGCCTGCATGGTCTGTATTCTATCTTGCAGGGTTTCTATGGTTTCTTCGTGGTCGGCTATCTCCCTATGCAGGGCGGTGTTTTCCCTTTCCAATGTCTTGACCTTGTTACTACCGAAAAGAGAACCGACACTTTCAGCAATGTTGGTCACTGCTGTTGTGGCTGCGCCTTTCAGTTTTTCTGTCTGGACTTCTTTCCTGGCTCGTCTGAGTTCTTCCTGTGCCGTTTCTTTCTGATCCTGTAAATCCACCACTTCCGATTTCAAGTTGTCAGTAAGTTTCTGTATGTCCCGATAATACTGCTGCGTGGACTTGTGACAAGCCTTAGAACCGTCTATGCCACGTTGCAGACCGTACTTTGCCATAGCAACAGCATAACTGTCTTGGTAGGATTTCAGATTCAAGCGTGTCATGATGTCATCGGCACATAGCCTTACCGTATCGGCTGGTTTCTTGCGGTAGCGTTTCTTCGCCTGTTCCTCACGTTTCCTGCGCTTGCGCTCTCCCTTGACAATCGGGACGAGTGTAACGTGTATGTGTGGCGTTTCCTCGTCCATGTGCAGATGCGCTGCCACTATATTCTCCTTGCCGAACAGGTCGGCAAAGTATTTCATATTGTCGGTACACCATTCATCAAGTCTGCCCTCCCTTTCGATACGCTCCATATCTTCATGCGTTCCCGATACGTTGATGCGGATTGCACGAACTTGGTTGTTCCCGATTTTGCGTGTAAGCCCTGCTTCCTCCAATCTCTTTTGAATGGCTGCCGAGCGGTCTTTTATCCCATTGGGGTATGTGACAAGTTTTCGGTTAAGGTGCGTGCGGGTCGGGTCTGCGTTCTTCGGTATTATGAAACGCTCTATATGGGCGGTTGTTCCGCTGTCGGAACCGTGCGCCTTTTCCATGTGTAATACTACGAATCCCATATAATTTTCCTTTCTTATTTTGCTTGTGAAACAATGTTTGGTTATTATTATACGGCTGTTGCCGTTGGCTGGGGAGTGTCCAGAGAGGTGCAACCTCTTTGGCTTATTGGGGAATTTTCAGCGTTGCCTGCAATGCGGCTTGGAAAATTCCCTAATAAGCTACGGTATTTTCCCTCGGTAAATATCCGTGCCGCAGCAAGCCTGTTTCCCTCTACATTTTCAGCCTTCGCTTTTTCGGTGGCTGTATCATCCGTCTTGCGGATTGGACTTGCTTTGTCGGCTCTGTCTGATTAGCTGATTGTCTGTTGCACAGATACTCGTTCAAGTCGTTGTACCCTGCATAGTGTATCGACATATCCTGCAAGCGGTCGCCCAACATCCGTTTCAAGTTGTCGTATGCGTTCCGTCCTGCCGTGTCATTGTCAAGGTAGCAGCCGATTCGGGTGTAGGTCGCCAATATGCTTTCCGCTTTCGTGAGATTGGAAACGGAGTTCAGTACGATATAGTCCTGCGTTGTCAATCGTGGATATTGCGGATTGTTCTTCACTCTAATGGTGAGGAACGAGAGGTAATCCATGAAGCCCTCGAACAGATAACACACATTTCTCGGTTCGCCCTGTTGTCGGATATGGGTGATGTCTTTCGGGGCGACACACCCCTTGAAATATCTGTTGCGCACTTCATATCCTCCTGCCATATTCGGAAAGCCGATGGCAAAATAGGGTTTGTCGGCATTCATAAACCGAAGTTCCATGCATTCTCTTTTGGCGAGTTCGATGTTTATTCCCCTTTCTTGCAGATAGGCGATGAGCGCAGGGGAAGATAACTCGCCAACCCTTAAACCCCGATAAGTGCGGTTGTCGGATTGTTGCGCACTAAAAGAGAACGATGCAGGACGGATGTATGGTGTCCGTTCCTCTATGCGCTTCAACAGACAGGCTACATTTTCCGTATGGTAGAGTTCCGCAGCCAATGCGATGATGTTGCCGCCTTTGCCAAGTCCGAAATCATACCACCTGTTGAGTTCGGTGTTCACCTTGAAAGATGCGTCCCTTTCCTCTCTCAGCGGTGATTTGTACCAAAGGCTGTTGCCCTGTTGTTTGACGGGCGTATAGCCCAGACTTTGCAGATAGTCCGCAATGCGTATGTTCTTTGCTTCTTGTGTAGTCATAATTTTTCTACGGATTTAATGATAATTGTAAAAACGATGAATTGTTGAACGGGTAATGTAATCCGCTTATATACAGCACTGTATTTGCTCAACATCTTCTCAACAAACCACTCGCCAAAAGAGAAACCGACAATTGTGTGTTGTTCCTCTCTCAACTTCTCTTTTCGATTGTTGAGATTTTGTTGAAAGTGTATATTACTCATTACCAGTATGGTTATATACTTATTCATCAATTCAACAAAAAAAGAATGGTATTACAGGGATTCGAGTTGTTCTCTTGTGACGGTATAAAACCGCCCGACCCTTTTAACAGGCTCATACCGACATTCCCGATTATAGTCCAATTGGTAGGAGGTATAGGTCAGTCCGTTGGATGCAGGGGTAAGTTTCCAGCACTCCTGCAATACTTTCCTGACTTGGTGTTTCTCCACCTTTACCTGCGAATGTACCAGCAAAAGAAGAATGTCGTTGTAGCAGAACGAGAATGTGTCCGTGCCGATACTGTCCATAATGTCAAGTATAAGCTCGTGCATCTCTATCTCCAATCGGTTGCGGTTGCTGCGGATTATCTTCCGCAAGGCTTCTGTATGTAACAATGACGGAGCGAACCACATTCGGCTTTCCTTTTCGGTGGAAAGCTGCCTGTGTTGCAGGAAATGGAGAAAGGCGGGTATCTCCGCTTTCAGCCTTTGCAGGAAGTCGGTATCGTCCGACTGCAAGCGGTCTATCTTCCGCACCCAATAGCGTGTCTCCCCTGCGTCTATGATTACGGGCAGATACTCGTTATTGGAACATAATACGAACTTGGCGAAGAACGCTATCTCATCACGGTCTTTCCCTTTGGCTTCCATCTTGTAGGATAATGTAGTACTCAGGTTCTTCAACCGTTCGCTGTCCTCTCTGCGGTTGAGCAGCACCTCATCCACCACGATAAGGAGCTTTCCAGCCCAATCGGAATTGAATTGGCTGCGGAAGTCCTCGTTGGTGTTGAATGTCACGTTGTTCTGAAACAGGGCTTTCAGAAAGTTCAGGAACGTGCTTTTGCCTGTATTGCGTTCTTCCGATACCAACAACAGGATAGGCAGTTTTTGGATAGGTTGCAGGTAAAGCAGTTGCAGATAGTCCATCCCCAACTCGTATTGCTCCCCGAAGATGTGCTCCACCAACGAACGGATAGAGGGAAAATCACCCTGTCGGGGTACATGGTCTATCGGCTCATAGAGATTAAGGAACTTGCCGACCACAGGGCGGTAGCCGATGTGTTTGGGTACGGTACAAAAGCCGTCATACTTGGGAACGCTGCCGATGTAGTCCTTGCCGTAGTCTTGACGCAGGGTCTCGTTGTTCCACGCTATGCGTTTCCTTATATACCCTCCGTTCAGTTTGGGTTGCTCCACAATCTTGTAAAGCGTTGTCCCCACTCGGATGAATTCTTCCTTTGCCATGCCGTCATCCGATGGCGGTCGGTGGCTGTCTTGTTGTTTGTTAGCTGACATAATCAAATGGTTTTAAGTTTGAAAAATACCAGCTACAAAAGTATAAGCATTTAATGTATAGGTTGTTACGTAAAATATAGCAGAATGCGGAAAAAAGCCTCTCGAAACAAAAAAATCAATGGTTTGGTGCTGGAATCGGATTAGGAAGATGAAAAAACTCCCGAAAAACGAATTGTCGGATTGCGCTTTTCGGGAGAAAAATCAGAGTGCCTGTTTATACGTTTATGACAATGGTATGCCGTTTGTCCTGCCCATATTCAGCGAAAAGAAAACGGTTTGTTTTTCTTTTCGCAAGTATAGTCTTTTCAGAATGGCATTGCGCACTTGCTCCGCTCCGAATGTTCCGATGCGGAAAGCGAGGGCGATTATCGTTTCAAGATTGTAAGCTTCCATGCTGCAATTGTCGGATATGCGTATGGTACGCCTTATCCCATACTCCCTTAATGTGCCACTCTTGCAAAGAGCCTTTATCCCTGCCCGAATGGTCGGGACGGTTACACCGAACAAATCCAACAACTCGGCTTCGTTCATCCACACATCGGTTATATCTTTCGGCATAACCACATTGCCGAACTCGTCCATTGTGATGATATTTCTTTCCTTTTTCATTTCCGTTTGATTCAAGGGTTATTGAATGGCGTTGCAAATGTTCTTTTCCATATCCTCCAGCCTGTGCGACAGGGTTTCCATGTCCTGACTAATCTTTTGGGCGGTTATCTTTGCGTAGATTTGGGTCGTCTTTATGTTGGTATGTCCCAAAAGTCGGCTGACGGTTTCAATCGGTACTCCGTTGGATAATAGGACTGTAGTCGCTGCCGAATGTCTTGCGACATGATAGGTCAAACGGGATTTTATACCGCACAACTCGGCAATAGTTTTCAACTTCTTGTTGCAAGTCGTGTTGCTCGGCATGGGGAATACCTTGTTGTCCCTTGTCATGCCTTTGTACTTCTCTATTATCTTTCGGGGAACATCCAACAGTCTGATATTGGATTCCGTGTTGGTTTTCTTTCTTCGGGTGATAATCCATAGATTGCCGTCAAAGAATGTTTGCAGGTTGTCTTCCGTGAGGTTCTTGACATCGGAATACGCCAACCCTGTGAACGTGGAAAAGATGAACAGGTCGCGGACAAGCTCGTGTGTCTTGTCGGGCATATCGGTGTTCATCATCGTGTGTATCTCCTCATTTGTGATATATCCCCTGTCCACGCTTTCGGGCGAATTGATATATCCTGCAAATGGATTGAACGGCAAACGACCGTCATTCCTTGCTATGGAGATAATGTGTTTCAGCACAATCATGTAGCCCCAAATGGTATTGGTACGGCATTTCTTCTCCGTGCGCAAAAAATACTCGAAGTCGTTGATGAATGTGAGGTTCAATTCTTTCAGCGGAATATCCTCACGCTTGTAGGTATGGGACAGGAACTCACGGATGTGCTTACAAACGGTCACATAACGCTGGAACGTTCCCTTTGCTCTGCTGTGTCCCACTTTCTTGGAAAACTCGGTGTTGTGTTGCTCGAAGAGTTTTAGCAGGGTTTCCTGCTTGACACCGATACCGAGATAGGCATCCTTGAGTTTGGCGGCAGTAACATATCCGTCCGTCTGCATCAGTTCCTGATAGCGACGGTTTACTTCTACTCGGATTTTATCAACGGCAATGTTGATTCGCTGCGCTTCGACACTTTTGCCCGAAGCACGGTTGTTCTTCACATCCCACAGCCGCAAGGGAACATCCATCTTGCAACTGAATTGTTTAATCTCTCCGTCCACCGTAAGGCGGCACATTAAAGGCAGGTTGCCGTTGGTTTTCTCACTGCCTTTCTTTACATAGAACAAGACCTTAAAAGTACTTCTCATAACTCACTCATTTTTTTGGTTACAAAATTAGTTTATAGTGAGTTACCGACAGATACGACAAATGAAGCCAAACGATGCAAAATTTAGGTTTCGCAAAAAAATTGCATCATCACACGGGTAATGATGTGGTAACTGAACTTTTGCGTCATTTGTCTATATTATGGTTTTCTTTGGCTTTTTGCCGAGAGAAAAATATAGCATAACGAACGCTGTTCCAGTACATTCGCTACGCTTTTCTCAAATTTACTATTTCGCTATGTGTTTATTTTATGTATAAAAAGGGATACATGAAAGCAAACGGCATGACGATCCACATGACCCCCATTACAATAATAATGCCCGCAATGCATTTGAAAATAATTTTTATTGTTTTCATATTTGATATGTCGTTTGGAGGGTTCCATTCTAGGGATTCTGCAACATCCTCCCGGTAGTTTTGATTTTTCCAGGATCATATACAGCACTGTGGTCATCGTCAAAATCCTTGGTATATCTGGATCTGGCGCGGTTTGAGGCGCGGGGCATGAAGGAAAAGGCGCAGGATTAGGAATAATCTTTCCTTACGTCTATTTTCCCATAAATGGATGATCCTCAAATTTACAGCCAGAAGGTTTTTTAAAGAAACGGTTGATGGCCCTATGTTCTCCTGGAGAATCTGCTTGTTTCCATATCTTTCTATTTTTTATCAACACAATCTATTCTTTTTTGCAATTGACTTATCTACAATGCATAAAAGAAGGGAAAATTGTAGAGGCCAGGTATAGAAGCATGCTTTGCGCGTTTTACTGGGATATTACATTCAAAGGATGACGGCATGGAAAACGGCCGTGTGACTCGGCCGGAAAAATAAATCTGTTGGAATGGGCGCAGATCAGGAAAAGAAGAAAGAGCTAAGAAACTGCAAGACTATGGTCTTGATTCCATAGTTCAATATTCTGCTTTACAGGTTTTCTGATTTGGTTTTTTGATGTTTGGAAGAGATTTCCTTGAGATAATCAATGTGCCGTTGTGCATCGGCATCTCCCATTGCTTTGGCTTTTTCCAAAAATTCTATTGATTTTTTATAATTGATGGGAGCGTCTCCCTCGGTCCCATCATTAAATTCTCCGGCGTGAAGCAGGGCCAGATTGGTTAAAGCGGGGACATAGTTTTCCTGAACTGCTTTCAACAGCCATTTTTCAGCTTCCTTCAGGTTCTTCCTTGAATAAAAACCTGTCAGACAATGGTAACCATAATTGTTCATGGCCATGGCATCCCCACTCAGTGCTTCCCGTTTTAAAACGTCAACCATTCGCATTTTTTCCTGAGGAGAATAATTTTCGATGAGAGATGGTCCTGCAAGCATTAAAAAGGAAGCAAGCTTGTACTCCGCTTTTCGGTGATGCTGGTCGGCGGCAGACCGTAATGAAGAGATGAATTTCTCCCTCAAATGTTCCTTGAGGTCCGGATCGGATTGGTTCATGAAGCTGAGAAACAAATACGCTCCCAATTGATGTTGGGCCTCCGGCATTTTATTGACGGGCGGCCTGGACAACATGAAGGCGGCTATGCTCCAATCTCCGTCTGCCATATAGGTTTTTGCCTTTAGAATTATTCCAAGGGGATGATTGGCTTTGACAAGCTTTTCCACGCATTCTTTTTGCCGCTCCCCTGCCTGGTTCAAGGCTGCAATGTAAGTCAGGCGAGGAGATTGCAAAGCTAATTGGATCATGGCCTCGTCAATCTTGCCTGTGTCTTTTCCTGCCTGCTTCAGGAGTGTCTTCCGGGTGAGGAGAAGATACATTTGGGCTAGTGGAGAACCTTTTTCCGAGAGTTCTTTCAATTCTTGAATCTTTTCCGCAGATTCTTTCCCTTCTTCGAGGTCCTCTAAAATGCAGGCGGTCGTGAAAAGAACAGCCGCTTCCGGATCTCCCCCTTCTTTTGCTTCCTTTAAAAAGGAAAATGCATTTACCGGGGAAAAATCCGTGTACTGAAAATCAAGCAGCATTTGACCGATTATCCGTTTGGACACCTTGTCTCCCCGGCCTGCCGCCTTTTTCAGAATTTTAAGGGCATCAAGCCGGGCGTATGGGAGTTTTTCTCCTTGTAAATACATACCCGCTAATGCTCGGGCCGCACAGTTGTCTCCTGTTTCTTCCAGGGACTGGAGTTTTTTGACCACTTCAACAACGGGAATATGTTCGTCTTTTATCAGGCGGTAAGCATCATTTTCTTTTTCGGAAACGCTGAAGAAATCGGTTTTCCAATTACTGAAATCGTCAACAACAAGCTGAAAAGCCAATGAATTCTTTTCTTGCCGAATTTGTGGTACGAATTCAGTATGAACCGCTGCAGCCCCTAGGGGGCATATGAAGAAACAGATGAGATAAAATATGTATTTAATCATTTATTTATTATATTTTAAGATTATTATTTCTTTTTTGTTTCAATCATCATTTGTTGCTCAAAGTAAAATCGCGGAGAGTCGGTTTGTTTAAATTTTTTGTCACCTATCAACCAATGAATCAAATCTTGTCCTGCATGTGTATCTGTATAAAATCCAAAGCTATTGCCGCCTTGTCCGATTGATATTCCCCCCAATCCCCAGTTTAATGATTCTTGATAAGGTGTTTGATGATAAATCGTATCTGTCAGGCTCCTTTTTTCATTTAAATTAGCCTTCCCCGTAAACTGTTGATAAAGTAAAGAACAGATGGTGCCTTTGCCTAATTCTATATCTAATGCAAAAGTTGCCGTCCATGCCTGATCCGTTGTCGGATGCCACTTCTTTAACCATGATTGGTCATTTTGATACATGAGAACCACATTATCAAATTTCAATTGAACCAGGTTATGCGATGTTATCTCTGGAATGCAGGAGTTGAAATTGAATACATACCCGTAAGATATTTCATTTTGTGCGTGGGGAATGGGTGGTAGCTTGCCGTAGTTATTTAAAATTCTTTCCGGAATATTACTTCCATGAGGGCCACCCCATCCAACGGCGCCTTTTGCACCCCAACTAAAGTCAAATCCATCTCCCCCACCCTGATGGGGAGTTGACGGCATATTTTTTCTATACGATACTGTCCCAAAAAGTTCTCCTCTTATTCGGCAATCTCTATCTTGTGTAAATGCCGTGAGTGTGAGATCAATGGAATAGCCATCAGAAGGCGAAGAACCCATGCCGAAAAGATGAGTGAAATTTATAGCTATAGCTCCTCCGGAATTATTATTTTTTAACCCTTGATAATCATAATAAACAGAAGGAGAGTTGGAAACAAAACCATATAAATTTTCCCCTCCGTTTTCAGCAATGGGATCACGGCTGATCCATCTGCCGTCCAGGGGATTGAGATGGCGGTAATTGTAGTAGACAAGCTCCAGTTCATCATCCATGCATTCACAGGAAAACCTGAACCTGTTTTCCTGAGCCATGTCTCCCTGTGCCGTGATGAGGGCGCCAAAGGGGGCATACTCATAGCGTGCCCTTTGTACCTGCTGTTCATCGAAAATGGAGGTGACATTCTTCAATGCGTCATGGGTGAAGCAGAGATGTTCTCCAGCTGCCATTCCGTTTTCCTTCCAGCATGTCATCATCAGAATGCGCGTGGCTGTCGGCTCCGTCGGATCCCACAGGTAACTCTTTTCCAGTACGGGCATGGGATTCATCATGTTTAGCTCGGCAACTTGCAGATAACCTCGATACAGGTAATAGACGTGACTGATAGTTGATTCATTGAAAGTAACTTTTTTCTCAAAGCGTCTGCCCTGGTAGTCATAGAGGCAGGTGACGGCAGTCCGTCCATCCTGGCTGGTAAATTTTACAGGGCGGTTGTTGGCATCATACGAAACTTCCCAGATACCCGTTGCAGTCTTGATCCTGGTCTGGTTGCCGTCGGCATCGAAGGAGGGTGTGAACAGTTCTGCCTCCCCAGTCACGTCCGTGTACTGGTTGAGTTGGTTGGCCTCATAGGATACCTCTTCTTCCAGCTCCCGGGCGGACTTACGGTTGCCGATATTGTCATACTGATAACTGAAGCTCCCATCCTGACCGATCCGGTCTTCTACCAGTTCACTGCGGCTGTTGTAGGTGAAGTCCCTGGTGGTCACCGGTGTGGCGGCTTCCCAGGAATCCCTCCGTTGAACGGGACGCATCAGGCTGTCATACTCATACTGGTGAGCGGCAACTGTTTGCCCATTCTGGGTCTTCTCATAACCGATGGAGGTCAGGAGGTTGAGCTTGGGATGGTAAGTGTTGCTGCGGACCATGCCGTTGGGATAGGACAATTGATTAAGGAAACCACTGGCGTCATCGTATTCCCAAGTAAAGGGAGATGCCAAACCTTCCAGATTCATCCCGATCATGGCACCTTGACGGCCATAGTCAAGATGGGAGTGCTGAATGGTGCGTGATCCAAGCATGAGCCTGTATCCGGCGGGGCGTCCGAAGGCATCGTATTTTTCCTGGATGCTGCTTTCCGCCTGTCCAAAGGAAGTGTCCTGAATCATTCTGCCGTAGTTGTCATATGTGAGTTTCCTAAGTCCGGAGGTGTCCCGAACGGAAGTCATCTGTCCCAGATGGTTGTAGGTAAACTCCCATCCTGGAGTAGCGTCATTGTGGGAAACGGAGATGAGTTCCCCGGTCAGCGGCGCGTAGGCATAGGTTGTGGCGATGCCACGCGCTTTGGTGAATGTTTTCAGACGGTTGAGATCATCGTAAGTTTTGGAAATGAAAGAGCCGTCGGCATAGGTCTTCTTGAGTTCTAGCCCCGTAGCCACATCGTAGAGCCAGGTGGTGGTGTCTCCGTCGGTGCGGCCGGAAGGATCCGTAGTCACGTCTTCCTCTTTTGCCCGGAAAGTAGTCAGAGCAATCACTCGATCAGCCTCGTCGTAGGAGAAACAGGCCGGCTGGACGGCGGTGCCGTACTCGGCCGTCTTTCTGCCGCGGATGTCATAGGAATAGCGGGCAGTGCCTCCCAGGGCATCCATGATGCAGGTCACGGCATCGCAGCAGGGCAGGTAGCTGGTGGAGGTTATGTTGCCTTCTGCATCTGTTGTTTTGATGTTCCGTCCGGACAGGTCGGTTTCCATGGTGGTGACATTGCCGCGGCCGTCCGTCTGCTTCAGAATCATGCCTGTAGAGGTATAAGAGCATTCTTGTGAGGAATGAATGCCTGCATGATCGTTTTGATTGATCGTGAAACCGTCGACGACGAGGGATATTGCTGTGATATCAGAGGTTGGGATGCGGCTGAATTGAGTTCGCCGGGCAGGAGCAGTGTATTCTGACCATTGGATACTCTGTTGTCCGTAGACGTCGGTAGAAAGGACCTTGCTTTCCAGCACGGGATCTAGGTGGGAAACCATGGTTTCCGTAGTCTGGGTGATAGGAAGGCCCTCGGCATTGTAAGTAGTGGAAGTCTGAATCTGATAGATTCCGTCTTCCCTAATTTGGTAGCACATTGAACTTTCCGATATCCTATTTTTAGTGGGATCATCCGGATGGAGTTCATCCAGAAGGACGGTCTGCCTCACGACATTTCCCAGTTCGTTGTAAGCCGTAAGGGCAGGAGCCATACCCTCCATCTGGGAGTGCACAAGCTGACCTTTTCCATTGTATGAGTTTCTGGTAATGATGAATCCCCCGTGGGTATTGGGCTGTCCCTGGTGGCTGATTTGTCCGAAACCGTTTTTAAGAGTTCGAGACAGCACAACTCCGTGAGACAAGGTAGTCGTAAGAATGCCTTCTTTCGTCAACTCAACCTGGGTTTCCATTTCCCGTTGTCCCGTTCCTCCTGCCCAAAGGATAGCGCCATCATAGTACCTTTTTGTCACTAGAGTGGCGCCGGAAGGCAGTACTTCCGTTATGGCAAGCTGATTCTGACTATACTCGGTCCGGGTGATGCGCCCAAGAACGTCCGTTGTGGAAATAGTTCTTCCCAAGTCGTCGTACTCCGTGCTTTCAACTGTCGTCATGGCGCCGACATCGTGCCGTGTCGAAAGAATGCGTCCCGTGGCATCCCGCATGTAAGAGGTAATCGTTTCAGGCGTGGTTTCCGTGGCTGAACGGATGGTTTCCACGAGTTGTTTAGCCGAGTTGTAGCCATAGGTGGTCACTACTCCATCCTCGTCGGTTTCCGTCAAGGGACCGCAGCACATCCATTCCGTCGTGCTGAAGCGGCCGTTGCCCTTCGTCGTTTTGATTCGCTTGAGCTCGGCATCGTATTCATAGTCCTCCGTGGAAATCAATGACCAGTCTTCTCCCGTGTGGACATACTGCTCTTTTCTTGTGGTCGTGCCGTTTTCGGCAATGTATTGCACACTTTTGGTACTTTGGCCGGGAACAATGCTTCCATTAGCTTGCACAGTTTCTATCACTTTGTGAACGGCTCCATGGTCGGAGGCGGCTTCATAGGTATAGACGGTTTGCACTCCGTCAATACCCTGCCTCATCTTCTGTCTCCCCGGGCATAAGGGTACTGCGCTGCTTCTCCGTAGGTTTCCGAGACGCTTGTGTGAACCTGGTCGGAACCCAAAGCTGTTTCGGTCACTGTCGTGCGGTTGACTTCGGGGCTGTCTTCATAAGTGTAGCTCCTTTGGTTCAGAACGGTTTCCGTGCCGTCCGGAGCGATAATCACTTCTTTTTCCATTGCCGGCCTGAAATCATTGAAGCGCAGATCGGCGTAGGTGGTACGTGTTCCTCGCTCTCCTCCTCCAGCCCACGGCGTTGCTTGCAAAACTACCCGGCCCTGGTCGTCGTATTCATAACGCGTGTAGCCTCCGTTGGGCTTGATTTCCAAAGACACGCGGAACTGGTCGTTGTACGTGTAGAGGGTGGTCTGTTCACTGGAAGTATTGTATCCTTCCGTGCTGCTGATGGTCAGCCATCCCCCGTCGGTATACTTCTTCACTGTGCGTGTACTGCGGGAAGGCTGGGAATCATTGATGCCCCTGATAGTTTCAATGCGCTCCCACTTGGAGCCGGGCAGGGCGTTACGTTCAATCGTGCGCACGATGCGCTCATCCCCCTCTCCCTTGATGATGGTCACTTTGCCGTCTTCCTCCCGGCGTTCAATGAATCGAGGTTCCTCTCCGGCCCTCTGGTTGGTGATATGGGTCACTTTTACCCCATCCTCCATGGAAGTCTCATAAAGAGCCGTCTTGTAGGGCTCTCCGGTGACGGTAAATTCTCCATCGTTAGTGGGAGAGACATTCCCGGGAGCGTACCACTCCAGGGTGAGGCTGTTGTTTCCGGGAATGCTTCGCATCAGCCCCTGAGCCCGGGAATAAACACTGTTGAGCGAGCCGTCCGGGTTGTAGGCCACTTGGACCTTGCGGGCATACTCCTCGGCGGTCATAACGTGGCCTGAGGAGCTGGTGACGGAGACAACCTCTCCGGTAGAGGAAGAGAAGCGCAGGATCATGCCGGAAGGAAGCGTCATATCCATGTAGGACGGCATACCCTGTTGATTGGGAGTAAGGTCTTGGTTGAGCAGCCGTACCCGGTAGTCCAGTTTTCTGGAGCTGCCGACGGGAGAAGCATCAGAGCTGCCCGCTTCTGCCTTGAAATAGATATGGCTTCCGGAGGGGCGCTTGACGGTGACGCGCCGTTCGTCTTGGGAGAAGGAAGCGCTCCATGCCATGGGGTGGTTGTAGCGCAGGGAAGGCCCGCTGTTGGAGTTGAGGCTGGAGGGGGTGGAAGATCGCGCCATGCGCATGAACCTGACCGGAGCGGGGGGCGTTGGTCCTGTTGGAGAGGAAGGATTGATGCATGCATTTCCCTGGCAGTCCTGTTCATCGTCGGGGTCGCCCGGAGTGGGCTGCTGCTGGACGCAGTTTTCGTCGCCTTCTTCATCGCACGCATCGCATGGGCATGGACACGGTTCCTCTTCGGTGGGCGGTTCGCTGGAGGAAGAAGACAGGGAACTGGAGCTGGAACTGGAGCTGGAACTGGAGCTGGAACTGGAGCTGGAACTGGAACTGGAGCTGGAACTGGAGCTGGAGCTGGAGCTGGAACTGGAACTGGAACTGGAACTGGAACTGGAACTGGAACTGGAACTGGAACTGGAACTGGAGCTGGAGCTGGAACTGGAACTGGAACTGGAACTGGAACTGGAACTGGAACTGGAACTGGAGCTGGAACTGGAGCTGGAACTGGAACTGGAACTGGAACTGGAACTGGAACTGGAACTGGAACTGGAGCTGGAGCTGGAACTGGAGCTGGAGCTGGAACTGGAGCTGGAACTGGAGCTGGAACTGGAACTGGAGCTGCTTGACTTGGGATCAAACTCAAAATCATCCCCTCCTCCCTCCGAAGAGCTGCTGGAAGTATTCTCCTCTTCCTCGTCCCGATAAAGATTGACCAGGGTGATGACTTCCTCCCCTTCCTTGTCCGGAGGAGTTACATTGGGATTGAGGTAGGAATTGATGTCGGGCGCCTCCTCCTTGTCGGAAAGAATGGCAATACAGAACTCTTGTGCGGAGCCCAGGGCGGCATGGTGTTCATGGACGATTTGGCACCAGTAATACCCCTGTTCGAGGAGGACACTCTCCGGCTTCACGGAAAGGTCTTTTGCTTCGCTGGTCAGTTCCACATTCTTGAAGGGAATGGCCAGGGAGATGGAGGAATCGGCGTCCAGGGAAAGGAAATAGGTACCGCGTTTCATGATCTTGAGGTACCCGGTCCATTCGTGCCGGGTATCCTCGGAGACGGAGCGAGGGGAGATGAGAACGGGGGCGGTGATGCCGTTGACGTAGAAGTCGGCCTGCGGTTGCCCGTTGGCGAACATGGGAACGAAGGGATAGCGGGGATCCAGGGTAATTTGGGTATTGTTCATTGTCTTGTAAATCAGGATTGTTAAATGATTTGCAGACAATGTAGAACTACCGGTCGCCCAAATGAAAGACGCCTAAAATGTTATGCCGAAAAGCTCATTAGGATTTTATTTCTCAGGGCAGAGAATAGCTAATTCCCATATTTCTTAGAAGGAACTTTCTTTTCAGAAGCAAAACACGAACATTCCTTACTATAAAATATGCAATAAAATTTACGGACAGGAGCTTTTCCTGTCCGTAAATTGGCGAGCGGTTTTGTGTATAGGAAGGCACGTGTCAGGCTCAAATGAGCCACGTTCCGTATTGCTGGAGGCCCTTCTGCCTTCTCATGCTGTAATCAAGGATGTATTTAAGAATATCCGCCTGGGTGTAGCCGTGTTGTGCGGCCGCCAGGCAGATGGAGCCGCTTTTGCCCAGATGGCAGCAGATGTTCATTTCCAGAATGCGGCGTTCGCCCTTTTCAAAGTCGATCCTGTAGTCAATGCGAAAGTAGTCCAGGGGCCCCGGGGCCGCCCAAACTTTCCGGACGTCTGCAATGATATCCTGCTCCAGATCGTGCACGGATACAAGCTGGTAGCCCAGATGGTCATGCAGTTTGAGGTCTTCCGTGATGATGTTGCCGGGTTTGTCGGACTTCGGCTGTACGAATCCCAGGATGACGGGTTCTTCTCCCCCCAGCACTGGAACAGTAACGTCAATGCCTTCGCAGTATTGTTCCACAAGAACTTCATGCCCTTTTTCCATAAGGCGTTTGGCGCAGGAAGCCACAGCCTCCCAGGTGCCGCAGATGCTGTCTTCCCGGATTCCCCCGGAAGCGGCGCCAAAGCGTTTTTTGACGAAGTAGGGACCGGGGAAGGGGGCTTCCGCCGGAATTTCCCGCTCTTTGGAAAGTCCCATGCCCTCCGGCATGTTGAGGCCCAGGGAGCGGAAGACAAGCTTGGTCAGCAGCTTGTCTTCTGCAATGGCGCGAATGTTGGGAGGGGCGCCCAGATAGGGCACCTGGATGAATTCGCAGTAGGAGGAGATGAAGATTTCAGGCTTGGCCATCTGGAACCTGTTCATCAGGGAGAAGACATAGTCCACGTTTCCCTTGGCGAATTGTACGGAGTACGGCTTGGAGGAGGAGACTACATCATAGCCTATGTCCTGGATGGCTTTATAAATGTTGTAGTGGTACTGGGGATAACCTCCGTTGCCCGTGTAGGGTTTTTGGGAGAAATCGGGAGCGTCGGGCGCATAGGGGGCCAGATACAGGATTCTTGCGGGCTTGCCGTAGGCGTTTAATTGAATTTCCGGAACTTTGAACATACGTGGCGGTGATTGTGTGGAATGTTTCTTGGATTATGGAAATTGCCGACGTGTTCAAACAATATAAATAATAAGGGGCGGTATCACCGTCCCGGCGGAAGGAAGATGAAAAAGGAAAAGCGCCCGGGCCTTCCTATTTCCTGGTCAGGCCCCTTGCCAGCCTCTGGACATACTGCTCCATGGCTGGAAGTTCCTGTTCAATGCATTCCACCAGCTTAAGCTGGGTCCGGCAGCGGATCAGGTTGTGTCCGGGCCGGGAAACCTTGAAGTATTGGTCCCCTTCCAGATAATCCGTAAGGAAGCGGATGCCGATTTCCAGCGTGATAAGCTTTCCGGAAAAGGCGAGCTGATCTATTTCCGCTTGGGTCAGGAATCCGTGCGCGGCCTGCAGATAACCTTCCACAATGGATTGGAACATGGGCATGCGCATGCGGACTTTGCTCAGGTCTTCCTCATCTTCTTCCGTTGGCGGAGTGACGGTGCGCACCATGTCCCCGAAGTCGTACAGGACGAGGCCGGGCATAACCGTATCCAGATCAATGACGCAGACGGCGTGGTCCGTGTCTTCGTCCAGCATGACGTTGTTGATCTTGGTGTCGTTGTGGGTGATGCGGGTGGGCAGTATGCCTTTTGTCTGGAGGTCCAGGAGACGGTCTACGTCCTGCTCCCGCGCCCTGATGAATTCCAGCTCTGCCCGGCAGGAGGAAAGCCGCCCCCGGGGATCCTGCTCCGCCACTTCCATGAGGCGGTTGTAGCGATTCCGGGTGTGATGAAAGCCGGGAATGGTTTCCACAATGTCGTCCGGATTCATGTCGCTGATCAGGTCCTGGAAAGATCCGAAGGCGAAACCGGCCTGATAGGCTTGGCGCGTGTTTTCCACTACGTCGTACGTATGCGTGCCGGCCAGATAGTTGTAGCAGCGCCAGATGCCGTCTCCGGGGATGTCTATGTAGTTGCGCCCGCCGCGCGCCGGGTAGAGATTCAGGGTCTGCCCGGCGGAGTCTTTCACACGGCGCAGCACTTTCCAGTTGATATGGCGGGTGACTTTTTCCACGTTGCGCATGACGGCCCTCGGGTCTTTGAAGACATAGTCGTTGATGCGCTGCAGAATGTAGGAGTCTTCCGTCCCGTCGCTTTTGCGGTAGGTGGCTTTGTAAGTGGTGTTGATGTGGCCGCTGGGTATTTCCTTGCCGGTGACGAATTCCCCTTCAATGGCGAAGAGGTCTCCGATTCCGGCAATGCGGCACAGCAGCTGGTCGGGATCGGCTGGCGTGGAGAGCGGAGCGTTCATGGGGTTGTGTTTGAGGCAGTGTTGGGCGGAACGGGAATCAGTGAACGAATTTATAGCCTACGAGTTGATCGAGCTTGCTCTTGAGTTGTGCGATGCCGTCACCGTTGAGGGCGGAAAGGGGGACCACATCCACCTTCGGGAAGCGCAGTCTGAAGCTGGCCAGGTTGTCTTCCGCACCTTCCAGGTCCATTTTATTGGCGACGACAAACCAGGGTTGTTTGGCCAGGTCTTCGCTGTAAAGTTTGATTTCCGTGCGGAGGTTCTGCAAGTCTTCAATGGGGTCGCGCCCTTCGCTTCCGGCCATGTCCAGAACGAAGACGAGTACCTTGCAGCGGGTGATGTGGCGCAGGAATTCGTGCCCCAGGCCGCGGTTGCGGTGTGCGCCTTCAATGATGCCGGGGATGTCCGCTACCACGCAGCGGCGGAAACTGTTGAATTCCACCACGCCGATGATGGGTTGAAGTGTCGTGAACGGATAGTTGGCGACTTTCGGCTTGGCTGCGGAAATGTCGCCCAGCAGCGTGCTTTTGCCGGCATTGGGGTAGCCCACCAGCCCCGCGTCCGCAATGCGGCGCAGTTCCATGAAAAAGACGCCTTCCTCCCCTTCCCTGCCCAGTTCCGCTTCCGTGGGGGCTTGGTTGGTGGCGGAACGGAAGTGCCAGTTGCCTTTGCCGCCGATGCCGCCCTGGCACAGCGTGAACCGGGTTCCTATTTCCGTCAGGTCCGCGATTTTTTCCAGTTCAATGCCGTCGCCTTCCCGCTCCAGCCACGTGGCTTCCGACATGGAAGAGGCATTGCTGCGGTAGATGATGGTGCCGGGCGGAACTTTCCCGATGACGGATTTCCCGTTTTTGCCGTGTTTTTTAGCTCCCTGGCCGCCTACGCCGTCCGTAGCGATCAGCTTGGGATCGTAGAAAAAGGAACGCAGGTCATTCGTGTGTGGGTCCACTTCCAGAATGACGCTACCGCCATCGCCGCCGTCCCCGCCGTCCGGGCCGCCCTTGGGCACGAATTTGGCCCTGCGGAAGCTGACCAGCCCGTTTCCTCCCTTTCCTGCCTTGGCAAATATGCGGATGTTGTCAACAAACATGGCTTGATCTTAGGCATTTTTGGCCCGAAAGCAAGACAAGTGCAGGACTGTACGTCCGTTTCCACGGCATGGGATTCATGCCACCTAGGGGGGTGGAATACGTCCGGGAGGAATAAGACCGGCCCGATCGCTGCCTTCCGGATATTTTTCCGAAGGGCCGTATTGGTTTGTTTCCCGCTGGCTGTCCTCGCAAAAAAAGATGATGAGAAGGATGGGGCCCGCCAGCGGAATGAGGTTCAGCAGAAGAAGCGCGCCGCTTTTATTGGTATCATGCAGGCGTCTGCATCCCACGGCCAGAGAAGGGAGCAGCGTGAAGAGCGCCCATAACAGCACCGGGCTTTCTCCTGCCAGAACATGGTTGAAAACCCTGGAGGGCGGCATCTGCTGGGGATCATTGAAAATAAAAAGGTTCAGCATAAATGCCAGGCTGAGCATCCACAAGAGAATGAAAATCACCGTTTGTCCCAATGTCCAGTACCAGAATTCGGACAAGGTGGCGCGGCCTGAAAAGCGTGCGTATTTGCGGAAAACGCTTTTGACGGCTGTGGCCAGATTGTAGCCTGTAAAAGAAGGGGAGAGAGAAGGCACGAGTTATTAAATCACTATCAATCAGAGGTGTCAATAGATGGCATTGGTGCGGCTTTTTCCAATGGAATGCGTGCAAACGGTCTTTTGGATTGAAAAGAAGTGCCGGCATGGCATCATCAGCTGTAAATCATGCCCCGCCTTTCCATTCTGCTGCCTGACGGTTCCGAGAAAACCATTGTTCTCCCGAAAAACGGCGAATATTTCGCTCGCATCGGTCGGGATGAACATTGTGAAATTGCCATTCCCTCTCCTTCCGTATCAGGAGAACATGCGTTGCTCCAGTACAAGGACGGCGGTTATGTCATCGAAGACCTGGGTTCCACCAACGGCGTCAAAATCAACGGCCTGACTCCCATGGGGCCTGCCGCCCTGTATGAAGGGGACGATATTATTTTGGGAGAGGTGCATTTGAAGTTCTCTGAAGAACCGGTTTCCCTCCCGGTCTCCGAAACGGACCGAGAGAACAGTAAGGAAGAATCTATTTCTCCCGCCATGCAGAATTTGCAGCAGCTTGCGGACCAGGCTACCCGCACGGCCCGGAAAAATTACATGTGGATGGCTTTGTATGCCGTTCTGATGTTTTTCCTGGCGCTGTTCGCTGGGCTGACTTACAAGCATTACAAGGTTACCGGAGAACTCCTTCCTTTGCAGTGGCTGGGCATTGAGTCGCCCAAGGACGCCCTGAAATCCCTTGAGAATCAGGAAAACCAGGAGAATCAGGAGGAAGCTCCGCAGGAATAGGCTTTTTCCAGTTTTCCCGTCTTAACAGGTGGAGGAAAGGTCCCGGGACATGTGTTGCTCTTCCGGCAGGGGCAGGAAGGAAGATGTCGCCCCCTGTTCCAGTTCAAGCAAGTATTGTTTGATGGACAACCCTCCTGTATACCCAGTCAATTTTTTGTTGGCGCCAATGACCCTGTGGCAGGGAATAATAATGCTTATGGGGTTGTGCCCATTGGCTCGGCCTACGGGGCGGCAGGCAGACGGCCTGCCCGTTTGCCGGGCGATGTCGGCATAGCTTCTCGTCTCCCCGTAGGGAATGGTCAGAAGAGCCTGCCAGACGGCTTCTTCAAAGGGAGTGCCCTGCGGAGCGAGCGGCAGGTCAAAAATGCGGCGGACTCCCCGGAAATATTCGTCAAGCTGTCCGGCGGCATCTTTCAGCAGGGGAGTATCCTTCCATCGCAGTTGCTCCGGCCGCACCATGTGTCCCCAAAAGATATGCGTGATGGCCGTTCCGTTTTCCACGATGCCGACCGGCCCCAGGGGCGTTTGATGGAGCATCGCCGAGCATTTCTCCGGAAAATTTGTATTCATGGATGGAATATAACACAGGCAGGAGGCCATTTCTCCTTAAATTTTTACCAGGGCCTGAACAGGCTCGCTCCGGAATTTTCAATGGCAAGCATGCATGGGCTGGATTTTGATTGAAAGGCGGACCCTTCAAGTACAGTATTGGTCCATATGATGAAGAAAGGCCTGTTTGCCGTATTGCTGGCGGCGTGTCTGTGCACGTCCGGAAAGGGAGAAAACGTCAATCCTCCCAAGACCCTGCCGGGCGGCTGGGTGTACGTGTGGGGCGACGAGTTCAACGGCACCAAGGTCAACCCCAAGAAATGGCAGCCGGAACTGGGTGTTGTCCGCAACCAAGGTTCCCAGCAGACATATACCGCACGCCCGAAGAATTTGCGCGTGAAAGACGGCAATCTGGTGTTGGAGACCCATTTTGAGAAATTTGCCAACATCAATTACAAGAAAAGCAACGCGGAATGGATTAAAAACACCAAATTCATGCCTTATACTTCCGGCTCCGTCAGCACGCTTAAAACGAAGACTTTCCTGTTCGGCAGACTGGAAGTCCGCGCCAAACTTCCCAACAAGGCCAAGGGCATCTGGCCCGCCATCTGGCTGCTGGGCAAGAACAAGTGGGGATGGCCCACCAACGGGGAAATTGACATGATGGAAAATATTTCCCAGCAGCCGGACGTGGTTTATTCCACCTTCCATCTGAGCCCGGACGGCGTCTCCAAGAAAGACGCCTCACGCGGCGGCACGGTGAAGATCAACAATCTTTCCGACCATTTCCATATCTACGTCATGGAGTGGGATAAGGACAGCATCAAGCTGATGGTGGACGACAAGCTGGTAAAGTCCATCGACCTGAATACCACAAATTACGCGAATGGGGCGGGCAATCCCTTCCGGACGCCCTTTTACCTGATCCTCAATTCCGCCGTAGGCGGCAACTGGTGTGAAAAAGCTCCCCAGGACGGCACGGGATATCCGGTTGAGTTCCTGATTGACTACGTGCGTTTTTACCAGACCAAGGAACACATGGAGCAGGCCAAGCAGTTTGACCCGGAAACCGGTCTGCCGAAGAAGTAATAAGCCTGTTTTTTCATATTCCGATGTAAGGGGTTGGAACAGTTCCTCCCCTCTCATTCAGGATTAACTTTTAAGGAATCCTCCTGAAAGAAAAAGCCGCTCTTCCCGGAAAGAAGAGCGGCTTTACGGTTGAAAAGGAAACGGAATTAAAATTCCGTGCCCGTGTGCTGGGTCAGTTCCTGGAAGCGCGCCAGAATGCGGGCGGTCACGGGGCCGATTTTGCCGGAACCCAGCTCGTAGCTGTCCAATTTGGTGACGGGAACGCATTCTGCGGCCGTTCCGGTCAGGAAGCATTCGTCCGCGCACGTAACCGTGAAGCGGTTCATGGTTTTTTCTTCCGCCGGGATTTGCTGTTCACGGCAAATTTCCAGAACCACGCGGCGGGTGATGCCGTCCAGCGCACCGTCCGTCACCGGGGGCGTATAAACGGTACCGTCCTTCACGATGAAGATGTTGTCCCCCGTGCATTCCGCCACGTTGCCCTGGTCGTTCAGCATCAGGGCTTCCGCCGCTCCCTGACGCACGGCTTCCACCTTGGCCAGGATATTGTTGAGGTAATTGAGGGATTTCACCTGCGGGCAAATGGTGTCCGGACGATTGCGGCGGATGGAACTGGTGATCAGGGACAGGCCGTTTTCATAAACTGCCGGATCGTACAGGGATATTTTATCCGCGATGATATAAACGCAGGAACGCTTGCAGTTGAAAGGATTGAGCCCCAGGTTGCCGATGCCGCGCGTGACTACCAGGCGAATATAGCCGTCGTCCAGGCCGGAGGCCGCCGCGGTTTCGCAAACGGCTTTGGACAGTTCCTCCTTGCTGTAGGGCATGTCCAGCAGCAAGTAATGGGCACAGTTGAACAGGCGGTCCATGTGATCTTCCAGCCGGAAAACGCGCCTGTTATAAAAGCGGATGCCCTCAAAAATACCGTCGCCGTAAAGTGTGCCATGATCAAACACGGAGGTCTTGGCTTCCTCCTGTTCCACTAGCTTGCCGTCTAACCAAATCTTCATTGTCGTTTAAAATTAGGAAATTGTTTGTGCCGGAGCAGGATAGCCGCATTTGCCCGCCGGGGAAAGCTATAAATTCACGCGTGAGGGAAAAGTTCCGTCAATCACGGCACTTCGTGGAAGCCTCGCGCGCGTGGAATTATTATGACGGTATTCGTGGAGCAGGCTTGACATTTATTTTCCCGTGCCTTTAGCTCTCGCGCGAAATGTCAGATCCTTCCAAGTTCCGCAATCTCGCCATCATCGCTCACGTTGACCATGGGAAAACCACCCTGGTTGACCAACTTCTGCAGGCGGGCGGCGCCTACCGGGCCAACCAGGCCGTGCAGGAACGCGCCATGGATTCCATGGATCTGGAACGTGAAAAAGGCATCACGATCAAGGCGAAGAACACTTCCATCCTCTGGAACGGATACACCATCAACATCGTTGATACTCCTGGACATGCCGATTTCGGCGGTGAAGTAGAACGCGTGATGAAGATGGTGGACGGCGTTCTTCTGGTGGTGGATGCTTTTGAAGGGCCGCAGGCCCAGACGCGCTTCGTGCTTCGCAAGGCTCTCCAGGAAGGATTGATGCCTATCGTGGTGATTAACAAGATCGACCGTCCGCACGCCGATCCCGCCGCCGTGCATGACCAGGTGCTGGAACTGTTCCTGGAGCTGGGCGCTACGGACGAACAGTTTGAAGCCCCCTTCGTGTACGGCTCCGCCCGCGACGGCTATTTCATGAATTCCATGGAAGGGGAACCTCCCGTGGACTGCACGCCCCTCCTGTTCAAGATTGTGGAACATATCCCGGCACCGAAGGACGCCGACCCGGAAGGGGAGTTCAAGATGCTCGTTTCCAATATTGACTGGGATGATTACGTGGGCCGCGTCGCCATTGGCCGTATCACTTCCGGTTCCGTAAAGAAGGGAGACACCGTCTGGCTCCACCAGAGCGGAGGAACCTGTGTTTCCGGCAAGGTCACCCGCATGTTTGAATATTCCGGACTGGGCACTACGGATTCCGCCGTGGGCGTGGCGGGCAATATTGTGGGCGTGGCGGGGTTTGAGAACGTAAACATCGGTGAAACCCTCGGCGGTTCCCAGGAGACGGAAGCCCTGCCATTCGTGGCGATTGATCCGCCTACGATCTCCATGGAATTTTCCATCAACAACGGCCCCTTTGGCGGCCGTGACGGCAAGAACGTTACTTCCCGCGTGATTCGCGACCGCCTGATGCGGGAGATGCGTACGAATATTTCCATCCAGGTGGAGGATACGGACAAGGCCGGCGTGTTCTCCGTTTCCGCCCGCGGGGCCATGCAGATTGCCGTGCTTGTGGAAACCATGCGCCGTGAAAATTACGAGCTGTGCGTTTCCCGTCCCACCGTGATCATGAAAAGGGATGAGAACGACCGCCTGACGGAGCCGTACGAGACGATTTACGTGGAAGTGCCGGACGAATATTCCAACGGCGTCATGAAGCTCCTGAACGCCCGCAAGGGACAGATGGAAGACATGGTATGCAAGGAGGGCACGGGTCATACCTTCATCCAGGCGTACATCCCCACCCGCGGCATCATCGGGTTTGAATTCGAGCTGGTGAACCTGACGTCCGGCCACGGCATTTTCTCCCACTTGTTCCGGGATTACGGCCCCTACGCCGGGGAAATCACCACGCGCACCACGGGCACGCTTGTTTCCATGGAAACGGGAGTTTCCACCCCCTTCGCCCTGGCCGCCCTGGAAGAGCGCGGGCGCCTGTTCGTGGGACCGCAGGAGGACATTTACGAAGGGCAGATCGTGGGTGAAAACCCGCGCCAGATGGACATGCCCGTGAATCCGTGCAAGGAAAAGCATTTGAACAACATCCGTTCCGCCACGAAGGGGGACGGCATCCAGCTTTCACCTCCCGTCAACTTCTCCCTGGAACGCGCCATTGAATACATTGAAGCGGATGAACTGGTAGAGGCCACGCCTCATTTCATCCGCCTGCGCAAGCGCATCCTGAACGCCAACGACCGCGTCCGGGAATCCCGCAAGGCAGGGAACTAGAAGTGGAGGGTTGCAGGATTGAGTGAGGAGCTTGCCTTTCGTTGCCTCCGGAAGTTTTCCGGTCCAATATACGGGGGCTCCGGACGCCGGAACTGCAAATCTACGGTGAATCGGCATTTTTGCCGTTCCTTTTAGGGAACAGCATTCAGGATGCGGAGGGCTTGGGGTTTCCGGTCTATGCCTGTTTTTTAGAACCCCGGAAGAAGCGCTGTATTTTTCTCACAAGGCGCAGCAATTTCCTGGAGCGTTTCAAGGCACGGCTCCCACGGCCCCAGAAATACAGGACTTTCAGATCATCGGGTACGGGCTCGGGATACATGTACTTTGGCACAGCCCGGTCGAATCCGATACGGCGGTATTCCTCCAGGAAAGCCTGCCTTTCTTTCAGAGTAGCCAGTCTGGGGAAGAACCCTCCGTTCGTGAGGCTCATTTTCCGTGGACGCGTACACCAAATGAGAGAGGATTTGGCCGACTCGAAAGCATCCCTGCCTGATACCGTGTTGCACATGCACATGGAAATCCCCTTGTCGTCATTGGGAAAGCCTCCGTCGGAGGCGTCATAACCCCAAAAATCGCTCAAGGTAATGTCGGCGTAGCGTTCGTGCTTGCTGTATTTGCAGGTATAGCAGCTTTCCCTCAGGAAGTAGTCCCTCAGGAACCCGCGCATGAACGTGTCCTCCTCCCATGTACCCCGATAAACGGCCTTGCGGTTTTTAAATTCAGCTTTTGTATTGAAATGGTACCAGCTCCATTTCTTGTCACGGAAATTGTAATTTTTGACCGGGGATTTGTACTTGCGTTCAAGGTAGCTGATGTAGTCCGCAAAAATGACGGGAGATGGAACTCCGTGGCAGACGATGTCCACGGTCAGCAGTTTGTCATATTCTTTTCTGAGGAAGAGATGCAGCCCCGCCGTCTGGCACGGAGTTCCGGCAAACAGGACCTTTTCCCCCTGCTTCAGGAGCCGGAGGATGTCCCGGAAGCAGGTTCCGGTTCTGCTTTGCGTGTATTTGGATGTTCGCAGCCTGGGCAGCTCTTCCTCCGAGCGGATGATGACGTGGTGTACTCCCTTGAAATCGTCGTCATAGGATGCGGCGCAAACGTATCCTCCCTGTTTCAGCATCCATGAAGCCAGCGCGGAAAAGGCGCCTCCGGAGGAGGATGCCATGCGTATGTCTTCATCCCGGTGATAGGCCGCAAAAAACAGTTCTTCCGGGAGCCTGTCTTTACGGGACGGCGTTTGCCGGGCCGGGCAGGCCTTCCGGCACAGGTCGCGGTCAATGCAGAGGTCCTGGTCAATCTGAGGATGCAGAAATCCTTCCTGGTCCGGGATCAGGGTAACAGCATGCCTGGGACAGATGGAAAAGCATGCGGAGCATCCCGTACAGTCGGTTGTGGGGCAAATGTCGATCATGTATGGGGAAAATGAAGTTTCTCAAGGAGGTGGTCGTAATATTCCGTGGAAAAATAAGGCGGAAGAGGCTCCTTGGGCGGTTGGTCAACAATATGCTGCACATACCCGGGTACCTGGTCCAGCGTTTCGGCAAAATAGACGTGCCGGCTGAAAGATTCGGGGAACCATTGGACGCCGGAGGCGAGTTTATGGTCGCTGGAATTGAGGACAATGACGGGGGTGTTACCGATCAGGGAGAAGATGGTCCCGTGGTAGCGGTCCGTGACGACAGCCTGGAAGCGGGAGAAATAATCAAAGGTGGAATGGAGTATTTTCTTTCTGTCCGCAATGACTTCGCCGGGAGGAATATCGACGGTAGTGTCCGTTTGCTCCGTTGTGATAAACTCTTCCAGTTTCCGGCGGAGCTGTTCAATGGCTTCCGGCCGGTGGAAGGCTTCCTTGTCATTTCTCATGCAGAAGAGGACGCCCTTCCGAGAATATTCAGGCAGCTTGATGTTGCCGATGAGGGAGGTTACGATGTCCGGATAAAGAAAAAGGCGGCATTTATTGAATAATGCCCTGGCTGTTTCATAGGAATGCTCATCCCGGCAAAGGAGGGTGCAGTCGGGATGGGAGTTGAGAATGTCCGCCGTGGCTTGTGCATGGGAATCATCTTGATAATGAATAGTCTGGGGCAGAATGGTCAGAGGATGGTCGGGGAAGAGCTGGGCGATGCGGAGATAGTGGCTCTGTTCATTGTACAGGTCCGTCATATGGTAGCCGCTGTGGCACAGCAGGATGTCATTTTTCCGGATATGCCTGCGTATCATCTTCAGAAGCCTCGGGGAGGTATTCATGTAGGTGGCAATGAATATTTCGTGCCGGGGCAGATTTTTCCTGATCCAGGCAATAATGCATTCCGTCTGCGCCTGAGCCCCCAGATTAGAATGAAACGGGGAACCGAAAAGAAAGACGAACGGGCGTCTGAAAAAGCGGCGGAACCCCTTGGTCCATTCATGGAATGCCAGCCTGCGTTCCATGTTTTTCCGCTTTTTTTCAGAGAGTCCGGGAACATGGAAAGAGAGCTTTTGCAGGAGAGGGAGAATGGCCATGCTTGCTGAAGTGTCTGAGCCTGACAGTCTAACTTTTGCTTCTTCCGATGTGAAGAACAAAAGAGAAAACCCGGCCCCTTTCGGGAGGCCGGGTTTTGTACAAGCACCTTTCAGGTACTATTAGATCTTGCCGAAGAGGGTCTTGCCGGCGGACATGAGGTTGTCTGCGGCTTCCTGGAGACGGGCGGCAACGCCCTTTTCACCCTTGGCGAGATAGGAGCGTGGATCGTAGTCCTTCTTGTTGCCGACTTCACCGTCAATCTTGAGCACTCCGTTGATGTGCTCACAAATGTGGGTGACGATCGGGCGCGTGAAGGCATACTGTGTATCGGTGTCGATGTTCATCTTCACCACGCCGTAGGAGACGGCTTCACGGATGTCGGACAGTTCGGAACCGGAACCGCCGTGGAAGACGAGGGGCATGCGTGCCTCTTCGCCGTGCTTGGCGGCTACGGCGTCCTGACCGTCGCGCAGGATGCTGGGCTTCAGCTTGACGTGGCCGGGCTTGTAGACGCCGTGAACGTTGCCGAAGGTGGCCGCAAGCATGAATTTACCGATCGGAGCCAGGGCTTCGTAGGTCATCAGCATGTCTTCCGGGGACGTGTAAAGCTTGTCGGCCGGGTGGCCGGAATTGTCCACGCCGTCTTCTTCACCGCCCACGACGCCGATTTCAATTTCAAGGACGATGCCCAGTTCGGCGCATTCCTTCAGCAGTTCTTGGGAAAGCTTGAGGTTTTCGGCCATGGGCAGGGTGGAGGCATCCAGCATGTGGGAGTTGAAAAGGGGAGCTTCACCCCGTTCCACGCGGCGGCGGGATTCGGCCAGGAGGGGGCGCAGGAAGGTATCCACGTGTTCGGGCTGGCAGTGGTCCGTGTGCAAGCCTACGAGCACCTTGTGCTCTTCAGCCAGGCGGCGGGTGGCTTCCGCCAGAACAATGGCGCCGATGGCGGAGCTGCCGACGGAGGTGCCGGAGGCGAATTTGCCGCCGCCGATGGAAACCTGGATGATGCCGTCGCTCTTGGCTTCGGAGAAGGCGCGGAGGGCGCCGTTGATCACTTCAATCGTGGTTACGTTAACGGCAGGGTAGGCGTAGCCTTCCTTCTTGGCCGTTTCAAGCATGGTGATGTATTGTTCTGGTGTGGCTATTGGCATAACGGGGTTATGATAGGCGCTTTTTCAGGGAAGGGCAAGACTGAACTCCGGCGCTCGCGGTACGGCGCGGCGTCCGTGATTTTTCTGGGGTTCCGTTTACTCGCGGATCATTTTGGCATCCGGCTGCGCCGGTTCTCCGAAGTCCGTCCGGTAGTTGATCTTCAGGGCATCCAGGAAAGGCTTGTGTTTGTCCAGGCGTTCCTTGAAGTCCGTAAAGTCCCTGCGTTCCGCAGGCGTCCAGCCCAGTTCCGCCATGGCGAACATGCGGGAGAAAACCATATATTGCCACTTGGCCAGCGTGGTCATGTATTCACTCCAGCAGCTGGCTTGAACTCCCAGGACGTTTTTTCTTCCTCCCTGGTGAGGCCGGATGGAATGGGATTCATATTGTAACCCTTCTGGAGTGGAATAGTGGAGAAAGTAGCCATCTCGTATTGCGGACCTTCCGAATGGGGGCCTTCCTGCTGGATCACGGAAGCTTATTATTGATAATATATTTTTTCCAGTCACTGCAAGGCAACTCCATGAAACCTGATTTTCCGGATATATGAAAAGGCCGCCCCGGGAAAACGGAGCGGCCCTGGAAGCGGGACGGATTTCTGAAAGATATTACTTTTTCTGAACCAGTTTGGCGGTTCCCGTCAGGCCGGCTTTGGCTTCGCTGCTCTTCATCTGGACAGAAACGGTTACCTTGGACCCGGCAGGGGCTTTGACTGGGGCCTTGACCGTGCCGGAGGCGGGATTGTCCTTTTTGGCGACTTCCTGGCCGTTCACGAAGACTTGGGCGTTTCCTTTGACGCCTTCCAGCACCAGCTCCCAGTTGTTGCCGTTGGGCATGTCAAACAGGGCGCGGTAGGTAGCCCAGCCCTGCTTCTGGTCCCACTGGGGCTGGGGACCGCTGCCTACGGCAATGGGCTGCCAGGTGTTCATGTCGCCGTCCGCAATGGGGCGGTTGGGATTCTGCGGCTTGTCCGTGATTTCCGAGATGCGCCAGTCCGTCAGCACGATGCTGCCGTCAATTGTGGGATACTGGATGAAGCCGTTCCCCTTGCGGATGGAAAGCTTCAGGGAATAGGGCTTGAGGCCGGGAGAAGAGGCGGTTATTTCCAGCACGCCTTCTTCATCCCCGGGAGCCACGATGGCGGATGCCAGCCCATTGTACAGGGAACGTTCCGTAGCGATGTCCGGTTCATGGCAAAGTGGATCTCCATTGCCCACACCCAATACTTTTCCCCCCTTGACGGCGAAGGATACCTTGTTGGAGGCCGTAGGAACGCGTCGACCCTTGGAGTCCACGGCAAAGACGGTTACGGGCAGGGCGTCGCTAACGCCGGTCCGGGCGCTCTTGCGCTGCCAGTTGTCGAATTTCACTTCCAGGCCAAGGGCGACCGGTTCGCCCGTGGTCACTACTTTGGCTTCGGCATGCTTCCTTCCTTTTTTGTAGGCGACCATTTTCAGTTCTCCGGGCTGGTATTCCACATCATCCCAGTAGAGCTGCATGTACTTGTCCACAGGCTTTTTCCCCAGAGTCTTCCCGTTCAGGAAGAGTTCCGCTTCATCCCCGTTGGTGTAGGTGCCGACTTTCACTTTTTTGCCGATCATGTCCTTACCCAGATTCCAGTGGGGGAAGACGTGCGCCATGGGCTTGTCTGTCCAAAGGGCCTGCATCAAATAGAAGGAGTCCTTGGCAAAGCCGCAGGTGTCCACGATGCCGAAGTAGGAGGAGATGACCGGCCACGCGTTGACGGGGGTGGGTTCTCCGCGGTAATCGAATCCGGTCCAGACGAAGGTGCCTGCATCCCATTCCCGCGTATCCACGAATTTCCAGGTTTTGCGGAGGGAGTCCCCCCAGCCCACCCAATGGTTGTCGTAGTTGTTGTAAACGTGTTTTTTGTCCTGCCATTCCCCGCGGGAGGCGCTGTGGGATACGGATTCCGAGCTGTAGATGAGCTTGTTCGGGTACAGGTTTTTATGCACATGGTCGTGCACGCCCAGGGAGTAGTTGATTCCCAGCACGTCCAAGGGGGCGAACGCTCCGTCCTTGCTGAATCCGGCGCTCATGGCGCCCGTCACCGGACGCCTAGCGAAGTGGTCTCCGGCGTCGATGATGCGTTTCATGCGCTTCACCAGCTTGACGCCGCGCTCGTCGCCCTGCCAGTCTTCTTCATTGAAGGTGGACCACATCATAACGGAGGGGTGGTTGCGGTCGCGGCGCACTTGTTCATCCAGTTGGCGCAGGTAGTCCTCTCCGCTGTTGAAGAAGCGGTTTTCATTCAGAACCAGCATGCCCTGGCGGTCGCAGGCGTCCAGAATTTCCGGTGCGGGTGGGTTGTGAGAGCAGCGGTAGGCATTGACGCCGAACTGTTTGAGGCGGGTAATGCGGAAGCTGTGGATGGCGTCCGGCAGCGCCACTCCTACGCCAGCATGGTCCTGGTGCATGCACACGCCCTTGAATTTGACCGGTTTTCCGTTCAGGAAGAATCCCTTTTGCGGGTTGAATTCCAGGGTGCGGAAGCCGAAGTGGTCGCCGTGGGAGTCCACCTTTTTTCCATCCACGAACAGTTCCGTGCGGATTCCGTACAGATTGGGGCTGTTCAGGTCCCAGGGCTCCACCCTGTTTTCCGGGATGGCGAGGAATTGCTGGATTTTCGTGGTCTCTCCGCTTTTGGCGTCCACATCCCTGGTGGTCACGGCTACGGGCTTGCCCTTTTTATCCAGAATTGTGTTGACGACTTTCACACGGGCATCGCTCTCGCTTTCATTTTCAATGGCGGTTTCAATGGAGGCCTGCCATTTGCCGCCCTTCTTTTTGTCCGCACTAATGTAAACGCCGTAGGGCGCCACATGGACAGGATCAGCGATGGTCAGCCAGACATGGCGGTAAATGCCGCCGCCTTCGTACCACCAGCCTTGGGCTTCTCCAGGATCGCATTTGACGGAGATGACATTGGGGCGGTCGCCATAGTGGGCCACGTCGGAGATATCCACGCGGAAGCCGATGTAGCCGTTGTCGCTTTTACGGAGTTCCTGGCCATTGACCCATACCTGGGATTGTCCGAAGACGCCGTCAAAATACAGCCAGATCGTTTTGCCCCTGGCTTCCGCAGGAAGGCGGAATTTGCGGCGGTACCAGCCTTCTGGCCTGTCCAGGAAGCCGTGGGAGACCAGTTCCGGGTTCTGGGTGAACGTTCCTTCCACCACGTAGTCATGAGGAAGGTCCACGGTGCGCCAGCCTCCGTCGTCATACTGGAAGGCTGCCGGGCCGCGCCCTGCGCCGGCCTTGACGCTTTTATAAACCCAGTGGTGGCCTTTGGGCTTGGGTTGGTCTAGATGGCCGCGGTAGAATTTCCATCCCTTGTCTATCTGGTAGACTTCACGAGGGGATTCTCCCATGACCTGCTGGTCCACCCGCTGCGCGGAAGAGGAACCCGCAAAGGCCAGACAGAGGAACAGGAAGAAGGTTTTTTTCATGTGTATTGGCTTGTGATATGGTGTTGGATGATATGGTGACGTGTGTGAAGAAAGGGAATTGCCTACTCCCGGTTCCGCAAACGGAATTATTCCGGAATGGTTTCCCCGGCAATGAGGTCTTCCCAGGTCTGGCGGCGGCGGATGACGCTCCATTGGCCCCCGTCCACCAGCACTTCTTCCGCCATCGGACGGGAGTTGTAGTTGGAAGACATGGAAAAGCCATAGGCTCCGGCGGAAAGAACGGCCAGCAATTCTCCCTGCCGTACGTCCGTCATTTTCCTGTCCTGGGCCAGGAAGTCCCCGGATTCGCAGATGGGCCCCACGACATCCGCGGTGATGCAGGATTCCGAGAGATGTTCCCTGACCGGAATGATTTCATGGTATCCCTGATAGAGGGCCGGGCGGATGAGGTCGTTCATTCCCGCGTCCACTATCTTGAAAGTCTTTGCCTTGCCTGATTTTTCATACAGGCAGCGCGTGATGAGGGCTCCGGCGTTGCCGACGATCAGACGTCCCGGCTCCACAATGATATGCAGTCCCAGAGGCTGAAGGACGGGAACGACGGCCTGGGCGTATGTGCTCAGCGTAAGCTGGGCGCAATCCTCGTTCCACCATTCCTGAACGCCTGATTCCAGGGAGTTCTGGTAAACAATGCCTATACCGCCGCCGATGGAGAAGAATTCAATGCCGTGCTTTTCCTTCAGCCGTGCGGCCAGGGGCGCCACTTTCCTGACGGCCTCCATGAAGGGCTTTGCCTGGGTGAGCTGGGAGCCGATGTGCATTTGCAGCCCCTTCAGATGGACGTGCGGCAATGCGCGGGCGGCCATTTCATACAGGGATTCGATCTGTTCGAAATCCACCCCGAATTTGTTCTCCGACTTGCCGGTGGTGATATACTTGTGCGTGCCCGCCTCCACGTTGGGGTTGACGCGGACGGCTACCGGGGCCGTGAGGTTCATGGAGGCGGCAATATCGTTGATCGCTCGCATTTCCGCCTCGGATTCCACGTTGAAGCAGTAAATGCCCTGCTCCAGGGCATAGCGGATTTCCTTTTCCGTCTTTCCTACGCCGGCGTACGTGCATTTGGCCGGGTCTCCTCCGGCCTTGATAACGCGGAAGAGTTCCCCTCCGGACACGATGTCAAATCCCGCTCCATTGCGGGCCATGAGGTTCAGGATGGCAATGTTGGAGCACGCCTTCACCGCGTACGCTACTTCCGCATTCAGCGGTTCCAGGGATTCCCTCAGGCGGTGGAAGTGGCTCAGAATGGTATGTTTGCTGTAAACGTACAGGGGAGTCCCCTCCTTGTCCGCCAGTTCTTGGAGGTTGACGTTTTCACAGTACAGCAAGCCGTTTTTGTAAGCGAATGAGTGCATGGGTTTATTCCTTGTTGATGTTTTCGTTTGTTTTCCCGGAATGACGAGGAGGGAGCGGGAATCTGGATACGGGAGGATTGTCAACGAGCTGGGCGATCCACGCCAGATCCTTGGAGCTTTCCAGGCCCAGCTTCACCAGCATGGTGATGGGGACGGCCAGAAGCATGCCGATAGGCCCCCATACCCAGCCCCAGAAGATGACGGAGAGAAGGACCATGCTGGTGACGATCCCGAACTGGCGTCCCAGCAGCATGGGCTCCAGGCAGTTGCCCAGGGCCGTATTGATGAGCAGGTATCCTCCCGCCACGATGATGCCCGCCGTGGGGCTGATGAGCAGCAGGGCCAGCAGCGTGGGGGGAATGGCGGCGATGATGGAGCCGAACGTGGGAATGAAGTTGAGCGCGAAAGCCACGATGCCCCAGAGCAGGGGGAAGTCCACCCCCATGTAATAGCAGAGCAGGAAAGCCAGCAGACCGGTGAGGGCGCTGATGAATGTCTTGATGACCAGGTATTTCTGGACACCTTCAAGCGCTTTGGAGAATTTGCGGATACCCGTGTCGCTGTTGCTTCCCAGCTTGTTGATGTTTGCCCGGAATCTGGGGGCTTCCCCCAGGAAAAAGGTCATCAGAATCAGGATTAAGGTGGTGAAGGTGAGCATGGAGGCCAGTTGCCCCATGACCCCGGTGGAAAGAGCCACAATGCGCTGGCTGTTGAGGAGGTCGGGAATTTCCTGTAGCATCTGGTCTGCCAGATTGTTCCAGTCCCTTTCAATCAGGAACGCGCGGAATTCGTGGACTTTTTCAAACAGCAGGGGATAATATTTGGCATTGATGGTCTTGGCCAGGTCCTGTCCCAGATACTGGGCCAGATAACCGAGGCCGACCAGGACGCCGAAGTCCATGATGACCGTAAACAGGACTGCCAGCCAGTGCGGAAAACGGAGCTTGTTTTTGAAAAATGTGGTGATCGGGTAACTGACGATCGCCAGAAACCCGGACAGGACGATGGGGAGCAGCACCTGCTTGCCTGCCTGAAGGCCGGCCGTGATAATGATGGCGCTTGCCAGCATAAGCAGGATTTTCAAGCCTTCTTTTCCGGGTTCTTTCTGAGGAGTCATCAATGGATTGGGGTGAAATGAGCCGGATAATGTTGGTCGAATTTGCCGGGGATTGCAATATCAAAGGGCTGCATTTTGATGATTTGCATCCGCGGCGTGCTTTCGGAAAAAGGGTTCCAGGTCTTCAAACCGCGTCAGCAGCCAGTCGGGGCGGCGTTCTTCCAGTCCCTTGACGTCGGCTCCGGGAGCCCATCCCGCGGCAATGATGCGGACGGGTACGGCACGGCATGCGTCCACGTCCGACGGGGAGTCTCCAATGTAAACCGCTTCCCGTGCGGAAGCTCCCAGGCGTTTCAGAGCCCGGTTGATGCGGTCCGTTTTTACGCCGCCTTCCGGAGAACCCGTTTCCAGCACGGGGAAAAAACCGTCCAGATGAAAAAACTTGAGGGAAATATCCGCACTTTCCCTGCGTTTGCCCGTAACCATCGCCAGACGAATGCCGCTGTTGCGGAGACTGTGGAGCAATTCGACCGTGCCGGGAAACGGAGCGGGAGCCATTTCCGCATGCAATTCCTGATAATAATGGATAAACAATTCGCGCCCGTGTTCGTGCCATTCCGGTTTGCCGGGAAACAGCTTCCGGATGACGCCTAAATCGTCCGGACCGAAATTCCGTTCTATTTCCCTATCTGTCAGGACTCTTCCGTCCAGATCATTTACCGCCCGGCGGAAAGCTTCCAGGCACAAGGGGATCGTGTCTGCAAGGGTGCCGTCAAAATCGAAAATGGCAGTCTTGATCATATGGCCGTACCCTACATGCCGCATCCCGCAGGTTCAAGGGGAAAGCCGTGCCGGAATAGTCATGATGACAGAGGCCCTCGGATGGGCGGGAGACGTGTCATGCCGCGTGCAAAGATCAACGTTCCGGCGGCTGGCAGCCTCTAATTCCTTTATGCAAGGAGCGGCTCCCAAAGTTTATTTGTCCCTGTGGAACGTCATTGCATTGGGGATAGGCTCCATGGTGGGAGCGGGCATATTCGCCCTGATGGGTCAGGCGACCCTCATGGCGGGCAAAAACGTGTACTGGTCCTTCCTGATTGGCGGAGTGGCCGCCCTGCTTTCCGGATATACCTATGCACGCCTCGGGTCCCGTTATCCCGGTTCCGGCGGCATCATGGATTATTTCAACAAGGGATTCTCCCACAAAACGCTGGCTGGGGCCCTCACACTGATTTATCTAGGCACGCTGGTCATCACGGTGGCCCTAGTGGCCAAATCCTTCGGGGCGTACGCTTCCCGCCTGTTCCTGCCGGATGAATCCGTCACGGTGTTTACTACGGGTCTTTTTTCCAGTATTGCCATTCTGCTGCTTGGGGCGCTGAACATGGGAGGCGTCAAGGCCGTCGGCAAATCGGAAGTGGTGCTGGTAGCCTTCAAACTGCTGATTCTGACCATCCTGATGCTCGCCAGCTTCGGTTCTTCCGTGCCCGTTGGGGCGGACGTTATTCCCGTCAAGGGCCTGGACGGACTGCTGGGAAGCGTGGGCCTCACCTTCTTTGCTTTTGCCGGATACGGCATGATGGCCAACACGGCCGGCAATCTTCAAAATCCCGCCAGGACGCTTCCCCGCGCCATCTTTCTGGCGATCGGCGTTGTGATGGTTTTGTATCTGGTGCTGTCATACGTGGTGCTGACCAATGTCTCCGCGTCCTCCCTGGACAAGCATGCGGAAACCGCCGTGGCGCAGGCGGCCTTTCCTGTTTTGGGCGTGTGGGGATTCGTGGCCGTATCCGTGGCGGCCCTGATTGCGACGGCATCCGCAATCAACGCCACAATGTTCAGCATGCTAGACATTTCCCGGGGACTGGCCCGCAACGGGCAGTTGAACGCCATGTTCAAACAGCCTTTCTGGGGGAGGGGAACGCAGGGCTTCTTCTATCTGCTGCTGGGTATTCTGGTGCTGACCAACGCGTTTAATCTTGTCGCCATCGCCAACCTTGCGGGGGCCTGTTTCCTGATCAGTTATCTGGCCGTATTCGTAGCCCACTGGCGGCTACGGAAAGAGACGCACGGAAACGCCCTGCTGATCATTGCCGGATTTGTCCTGATGTTGAGCATTCTGGCGGCATTCTTCTACCAGATGTTTTTCAGCCAGCCTTACCTCATTCCGCTGATCGTGCTGTTTGTGGCCGGCTGCTTTATACTGGAAATCGTAATCCGGAAAAAGATTGGGCCCAAGGGCGCCTGAGAGTAGAATCTGATCTGAAAAGGATTTGGTTTGAGGAATTCTTTTTAAAATGCTCCCTGCGGGAAAACTTTCCTTTTGCTCTGGAAAAAATCTGACTATTAAGCTGAGGGATCATTGATTAATGATAGCTTAAATGGTCGTGAAAAGATGTGGGACATTCATGTAGCGCATGGCAGTACTAAGGCCATATCTTTTTTATTTTAATATATTTTCTGATTTGAAGCGGTGCTTGTAAAGAGCCTTATCATAAGAACAGATGAATTGCGGCATTTCATGGATGGGATACAGGGAGTGATTTCTTGGGGAAGTGGATTTTCCTGAATCAGACGGATCATATTTCCAGTCAGCTAGAAGAACCGTGGTTCTGGGAAGGTGATTAATCAATGCGACTGTTCTTTTGCGATCTTAATTAATGAGTTCTTCACTTGGGCACATTGCTCAAAAACTGCCCTGACTGCTGGCCAAAAAGCCCGCTCCCTCTATATCCTTTCTTCTCTTAAAAACGGGGGTGTTCACACGTAAACGTATAAGGCGTGGAAACCCTTGTGGCACAAATTATTGCCACAATCGTTCAAGGTAAGTTGCCTGTAACATTTTCTCCCTTTTCTCTCTTGTACCGTTGAATAAAACAACTAACTCTGATCCTGATTTTTACATTTTACAAATCATTCAAAAACCTAAGTTACAAGACAATGAACAATACCGACAACACCCTGGAACCCCGCTATCCCTTTGTTCCCATGTTCGCCAATGGCCTCCCGCAGGCCGACTTCTACGTCAACGGCATCACCGCTCCCGTTCTCATCTCCCCTCGCTCCGCTTCCGATGACACTCGCCATGAATGGACCGGGTACCTCAAGATCATGAAACGCGGTACCTATTTCCTCTCCCTGGACGCCGATTCCTCCATCTCCCTGTCCATTCCCTTCAAGAATGTGGAACTGACCAGCGAAGCAAAGGACCTTTCCGTGAAGCCGGAGAGCGTCGTGCTCGAACAGGGGTATTACTGGTGCCAAATCGTCCATGAATACCACCCCGCCCTGGGCTCCGGACAGGAGTTCTGCATTGCCGTTCTTTCCGACAAGGCGGAGGCGCCCGACATCAATTCCTACCTCGACCCCAATGCAACTCCTCCGGACAAGGAAGGGGAGGAAGTTATCACCCTGGTCAATCTTTATCGGGATGAAGAGGATGAGGGTACTTCAAGCAGTTCTTCGGAAGGAGGAGGGTTTGATTTTGAGTTTGATCCCAAGTCAAGCAGCTCCAGCTCCAGTTCCAGCTCCAGTTCCAGCTCCAGTTCCAGCTCCAGTTCCAGCTCCAGCTCCAGCTCCAGCTCCAGCTCCAGTTCCAGCTCCAGTTCCAGCTCCAGTTCCAGTTCCAGTTCCAGTTCCAGCTCCAGCTCCAGCTCCAGCTCCAGTTCCAGTTCCAGTTCCAGCTCCAGCTCCAGCTCCAGCTCCAGCTCCAGCTCCAGCTCCAGTTCCAGCTCTAGCTCCAGTTCCAGTTCCAGTTCCAGTTCCAGTTCCCTGTCTTCTTCCTCCAGCGAACCGCCCACCGAAGAGGAACCATGCCCGTGTCCCTGTGATAAGTGCGATGAAGAGGGCGACGAAAACTGTGTCCAACAATTACCTACTCCGGGCGATCCCGACAATGAACAGGATTGTCAAGGCGATGCATGTATCAATCCCCCTTTTGCAGGAACTCCTCCGCCTCCCTCTCCGACCAGGTTCGTGCGCATGGCACACTCTTCCACTCCCCTTACCCTCAATTCCAGCAGCGGCCCCTCCATGCGCTACAACCACCCCATGGCATGGAGCGCTTCCTTCTCTGAAGATGAACGGTGCGTCACCGTCAAGCGTCCCTCCGGAAGCCATATCTATTTCAAGGCAGAAATGGGAAGTTCCGAGGCTTCTCCCGTCGGCAGCTCCAGGAAACTGGACTATCGTGTACGTCTGCTCAATGAAAACCTCACTCCCAATATCCAGGACACTCCCGCCTACATGGACATGGTGCTTCCTTCCGGCATGAGCCTGCGCTTCTCAGCAGCCACCGGAGAGGTTGTCTCCGTCACCAGCTCCTCGGGCCACGTTATGACCGCCGAGGAGTATGCCCGCAAGGTTCAAGTGGCCTACAACCCGGACGGCTCTCTCAGCAGCGTCTATTCCCGGGCCCAGGGGCTGATGCGAAGCATTCCCGGAAACAACAGCCTTGCCCTGGAGTGGTACGCTCCCGGGAATGTTTCTGCCTCCCATGATGGGGAATTTGTGGTTACCGGAGAGCCCTACAAGACGGCCGTTTATAGAACTTCCATGGAGGATGGCGTAAAAGTGACTTACATCACCAATCAACGGGTCGGGCAGGAACCGCACTTCATCGAACGGCGGGAAGAAGGCAACAAGGTGAGCATCATCAAGGGAGAGGGGGATGAGCGTATCGTGCGCACGATTGAACGCAACGCCCTGCCCGGCTCCAAGTGGGAGCGGATTGAAACTATCAGGGGCATCAATGATTCCCAGCCTTCCCGCAGTACGCGCACGGTGAAGAAGTATACCGACGGCGGCTGGCTGACCATCAGCAGCACGGAAGGATACAATACTTCCAGTGAACAGACCACCCTCTACACGTACAACGACCAGTTCCGCGTGTCTTTGGAAATCCAGCCCAACGGAGGCTACACGCGCTACGAGTACGACGGCCAGGGCCGGGTAGTTTTGCAAGCTACGCCGTGGGCTGGAGGAGGAGAGAAAGGGATGCGTACCACGTACGCCGATCTACGCTTCAATGATTTCAGGCCAGCAACGGAAAAGGAAATTATCATTGCCCAGGACGGAACGGAAACCGTCCTGAAGACAAAGACCTACACCTATGAAGACACTTCTCAGGTGAACCGAACGACGATAACAGAAACGGCCTTGGGTTCGGACCAGGTTCACACAAGCGTCTCTGAAACCTATGGAGACGCAGCACAGTATCCCTATGCCAGGGGCAGACAGAAGATGAGCCAAGACATTGAAGGCATACAGACGCTCTACACTTATGAAACAACCGCGGAATATAGAGCCATCCACAAGGTGACGGAAACTGTTCAAGCCAATGGAAGCATTGTTCCCGGTCAAAGCACCAAAACCGTACAATACATCGCTGAAAACGGCACGATTTCCAGAAGTGAACAGTATGTTCACACCGGGGAAGGCTGGTCGCTGATTACCTCGGAGGATTATGAATATGACGACGAGCAGAGACGTGTCAAGACGACGAAGGGCAACGGCCGCTTCAGCACGACGGAATGGATGTGCTGCGGTCCCTTGAAGGAGATCGACGAGGATGGAGTAGTGACCACCTATGGCTACAACACGGCCAAGCAACTCGTGGAAACCATCCGCTCGGCAACGGAAACCACACCCGAAATAATCATTTCCTATATAAGGGATGCAGATGGACGCATTCTTTCCATACGGCGTGACATCGGTGCTCTGACAACAACTGAAAGCACAGAGTACGACGATTTAGGAAGAATTGTCTCTTCAACAGATACACTTGGCCGAGTAACCAAGACCGCATATAGTGACAATCATCTCACTAAAACCGTCATCACCCCTTCAGGGTCCACCTTGATTACCCAGACTTATTATGATGGCACCACTATTTTACAGGGCGGAACCGGTCAGCGGGAAATCGAAACTCAACTTGAGTTGAAAGAAGAAGGCATACTCACCACCACTCTTTCCAAGGGAATCATCCTCTCACGTTCTCTTTCCAACGGTTTTGGAGAAACCGTGTGGCAGGAACACCCCAATACTCTGGGAGGATTTATTGTCACCAAAAACACTTATAATAACAAGGGACAGCTTGTGCGTACCCAAATTGAAAACATGGCTCCCACCTTAACGAAGTATAATGAATTGGGCCAAACTGTAAAACAGATCATTCTTCTAGATGAACTTCAACCGGATAATCCTGCTAAAAACAGGATATCGGAAAGCTCCTCGTACTATCAGGCCCGGGAAGACGGCATTTATCAGGTTCAGACGTCTACTATATATAATTCCCAAGGACTGCCCTTGACACAAACTACCGAAACCATGGTTTCGCAGTTAAACTCCATATTAGAAAATAAAATTCTTTTTATTAATGCCTATGGACAACAAAGCACGCGATGGACAGAACACACTGCTCCCGCTAAACGCACCCAGTTCAGCAGTATTCCTACTTCCGATATCATAGCCGAAGCCATCATCATCGACGGGTTTACCATAAGTCAGGTCAACTATGCAGGCATCCATTCTTCGCAACAACGTTCTTTCACTTCCTCTGGAATAGTTCTGAAGCAAACCGATGCTCGCGGCAATATCACTACCATCGAAACCGACCTGGTCGGCCGCACCATCAGAACAACAGACGCACAGGGCAATATCACTACCACCACCTATCCTTCCTCTTGCGACACCCCTGCTTGCATTACCAACGCTTTGGGAGATACCACCTGTTATTCCTACGATATCCGGGGCAGAAAGACGGCCGAATACGGTACCGCCATTCAGCCGGCTTGCTTTGTCTATGACGACAATGACCATATGATTGCCCTGACCACTTTTAGGGTGGATGAAGGAGACATCATTACCGATCCTTCCAACCGTACCGATGGAGATACCACTACCTGGCTCTACGACACGGCTACGGGACTGGAACTCAAGAAAACCTATGCCGACGGCTCCTGTATTTCCAAAACCTACGACAGACTCAACCGCCTGGAAACACTCACCAAGGCCAGGGGCATTGTAACAACTTATCAGTACGCTCCGGCCACCGGGGAGCTTGTCTCTGTCTCCCACAGTGATGATACCCAGCCTTGGATCTATTCCTACAATCACCTTGGTCAGGCAATATCTGTTTCTGATGCTTCGGGCACCAGAGAATTCTCTTACGATGCCTATGGCAGGATGATCCAGGATACTACCTTTGGAACCATAGAAAACTGTCTCCAGGAAGAATACGATGCATTTGGTCGTTCTTGCGGATACCGCCTGATGCTGGGGACCCGCGCCGTGCAGCACTCCCATCTTGACTATGACCACAAAGGTGCCATTATTGGGATGAATCTGGAAGGTCTAGATACTCCTTTTATGTGGCAGTATGACGAAACCAGTGGTTTCCTCAACCAATTATCCTATCCCAACGGCATGGTTCGCAAGAATACCTACGATCCTACACTCAACCTCATCACCTCCATTGATTATGAAAATTCCGAGGATGGCAGTGCATCTATCGGATACGCTTACCAATACGACGAATTGATGCGCCCCATCCAGCGTCGAGATTCTAGAGAAGCGATCACATCCACCGCAACGAGAAACTTCACTTACAATAACCGTAGCGAATTGGTCAAGGATCAGTTCCAAGCTGGAGGAAGTTTCTCCTATCAGTATGATAATATCGGCAACCGTAAAACTGCCTATGAGTTAGAAAAAGAACTTTCTTACGAAGCTAATGATCTCAACCAATACACTAATATATCTACGGAAAAGACACTCTTCATTCCTGATTATGACACGGATGGCAACCAGACTAGGATTAAAACCTCCACAGGAATCTGGAATATTTGCTACGATGCCAATGATCGGCCTGTCACCTTCATAAGTGAAGATGAACGGATTGTCGTCACCTGTAATTATGACTGCCAAGGTCGTCGCTTTGAGAAAAAAATAGTCATTAATGGAACCACATCCGGCCACATCTACTATTTATACCATGGCTATCTGCAGATAGCGGAACTGGATCTAATGTATCCAATCCCAGCGTTGTTAAAAAGCTATTTGTGGGATCCAACAGAGCCGACAGCCACACGTATCCTGATGATGACCTACTGGAAGACGAACACCATGGAGATAGAAGAGCATCTTTATTACATGCACGATGTGCTGAAAAATGTCGCTTTTGTCTTTGATAGGGAGCAAAAACAAAGAGCCTATTACGAATATGCTCCTTTTGGAGGTCTTTTCACGGCATTGGGAGATATGGCTCAAGCCAACAAGTTCCGCTTTTCCTGTGAGCATATGGACGACGAGTTAGGGCTTATTTACTACAATTACCGCCATCTCAATCCCCAAGACGGCAGATGGATTAACCGTGATCCTCTTCAGGAGTCGGCAGGATGGAATTTATACAGGACTGTAAAAAATCTACCTACTAAATCTTATGATCGATTAGGATGTATTGGAATATTCGGAGCCTTAGGAGGAGCGTTAATTGATTACGGATTCCAAGTAGCTACTAACTATATAAAAGGTAAAGAAGAACCGTGGACAGATATTGATTGGGGTTCTGTTACTACATCAGCAGCTTTAGGGGCAGTAGGAGTGCCAGGAGCTCTCAAAACAGGAACCAAAATATATAAAAATATTCAAGGTGGATTGAAAATGCGTAAACGCATTAAAGCCGGTCAAAAGATTCGGATGTGTGATGGAAAGCCAAAAACGCCGCATGGTAGAAAACTTCACAAGAGACAACAAAATAAAAATGAGGTATACCAAATGTATAAAAACGGTGCTCAAGACAATGCATTGTTACTTGTTTCTATAATATTATTAAAACGTATTGGAAGTGAAATATATGAAGAGACGAAAAAAGAAATAGAACAACAAAACAAGGGGTGTTGTCAGGATATCATTGTTATAATAACAATAATATCAGTTCTTAGAATAGAAGATTTTGAAGAACATAATCCTTACGATCCTTACGATCCTTACGATCCTTACAACCCAATACAACCAATTGGACCATCCACTCCAGGACCAGATATCCTTGAGACAAATCCAAACTATATACCGCCTATACGTCCTTTTTATCCCTTAAGATAAATCCACATTATGAATTATTTGAGCGTAGTTTATTTATTTATTGCTTTCACTATTATAATTTATTTAAAAGGATGGAAGAAAGGTTTAATTTTAGGAATTATTACGCTCATTTTAATGATTTTATTATCTTGGGCAGAAGATATACTTTTTAATAATTCTTCTGTAATTACTGTAATTGTGTTGTTCATAATAAGTTTTTTATATGAATACATAGAAAAATATATTAAATCAAAAAATATTAGTAAAACACCTGTCGGCGAGTCAAATCTCAGTCGTCAGGCGTTTCCAAATGCTCGAATCAAACATGGAAAATCATACCATACATTTCGACGGCAAAAAAATAAGATTCTTCGAAAAGAATTAAAACATAAAAAAAGGAATTTTCATAATAAAAGAGAACCCTGATTATCTAAACAATTCAAAATATAATTCTCATATAAATTTTAGCTATTTTCTTCATTCATGATAATTTGAAGAATTTATAATTTATTTTCAACGGACAACAAATGTAAATGGCACGATGCACATAATGCGCCCTTCAGAGATAATCTATGACAGAAGGAGACATGGCTCAGGCCAATAAACTCCGCTTTTCCTGCGAATATGCAGACAATGAACTGGGACTTATCTACTATAATTACCGCTATCTCAATCCACATGATGGAAGATGGATCAATAGGGATCCAGTTGAAGAAAAAGATGGCTGGAATCTATACTCCTTTGTAAAAAATGCAACAACTTTGCATAGTGATTCTCTTGGGTTAGAGAGTATGATAAAAAGGTTTATTTCTGAAACAGAAAAGATAAAAAATGAAATTGTTGGAAATATAGAAAAACATTTAAATGACACAATAGAATGGACCACCTGTACCTATGAAGATAGTCGAAAACAAGGAAACAATATAGTTACTAGTAGTTTTAAAGCAGGGGCTACAGGTATGAGTAACTTCATTGGTGTAGTTGACATTGTAGAAGCCATTGAAGGAAGCCAAGTAGAATTTGTAAATTTTTCTCCTGTAACTATACCTATGGATGATGGAGAGCGTATGATTCACGGTGGTTTAGGAGCTCTTTCTGTTGCTCTTACAGTGGTGAGTTTAGGATGTGGAGGGGCGTCATCTACAAGTGGAAATGCTTTGAAAAATACTGCAAAAGTTAAACTTCAGCATATTACTACAAAAAAACTAGGGAATTAATTGGTCAATCTGGAAAAATAAAAGGTCCTGTTTATGCTGTGAATCGTAATCCTATGCAACCTATAACGCGTGGAACATTAGGAAGAGTAGGTGGGTATGGAAAACCTGATAACTTTGTTCAGATTCCGATACCTGAATCCGTATATCCTTATTTTAAAAATCCAGTGGGGGGCCCGATCTCTACAGTACAACGGATGTTGGGTCATTACCATTCCAGGTATACCATCACAATGAAAGGTACTGTCGAGGGATGTGCGAAAATTTTCCCTTTAAAGATATTGCAATGGCAAGCTTTGGACTCTTTGCTTAACGTCACTGCATTTCGTGGCGTCGAAGGTTTATATAACTATTTGCGAGATTTAATTAAATAATGAATTCTGGAGATTATAAAGTAATATCTGTTCTTATAAATGCATTTTTAGGTCCCGTATCGCTTAGATATTATCTTAATTATGGCTTACAGAGAAACAGTCTTAATGAATCTCTCTTTTTATATTCTTTGTTATGGTGGATATATTATATTATATACACATTTCCTTATTTCTTTAAATTATATTATGGAGAAGTATTTTTTTACTGGATATTATTTTGGATTATTATCATATTAATTTCTTTTATTATAAATAAAACTCATATATATTCTCGTTTAGAAAAATCAGTAAAAATATCTGGGGATGTAAGAAATGAGATAGAGAAAGCAAGTAATAATTTTTTCGTTTTCTGGTTTCCTGTTGGTTGTCTTATTTATTTCGGATACGCTCTCGCCAGAAGCTTTGATTCCAATTTAATTTATTATATATTTTTATGGTGGCTAATATGGTTTGTAATTTGGGTTTTCAGGCTATTGATTGTAATCTATTTTGGGAAGTTTATGATCTATGCTATTTCAACATTGTATAGAAAAAGAAAAAAATCTGTAATTAATCATATTTCATTTATATCAATATATAGTTGTGTATATGCATTTTCTTTTATAATATCCTTCATGAAATTTTTCTCATTATTTTTTTTAATAGGATTCTATGTGAAGAAAGGAAATTATTTAAATTTATTTTAAGATTAACTTATATTTTTAATTATGGTGAAAGATTATAATTTGGTAAGCACAGAAAAAAGTAAACTTAAAAAATGATAACCTCCTACTATTTTTTATATTCGGTAGAAATATAGTCGAGGTTCTAATCATCAGCGATTAATACAATTATGGATGCCTAAAATGGGAATCCACCGTAGCCGCCAGGATATCTGTAAAAGAACTCTTCGGAAAGTTTATGACCGCAGGAAGGACGTAAGGGGACTGGTGGCTGCCGCTTTGACGGAGACGGCGGCCAGTCCGGCCAGCCACGCGGACCTGCCTGCACGGCATGCCTGGGCGAATGCTTCCGCCATCAGGGAGGGGTTGCCTGCGGCGGCAATGGCCGTATTCACCAGGACGGCGTCCGCACCCATTTCCAGAGCTTCTGCCGCATGGCTGGGGGCGCCCAGGCCGGCGTCCACCACCACGGGAGCGGTGGCTTGTTCAATGATGATATTGATCAATTCACGGGTAAGTACGCCCTTGTTGGTGCCTATGGGCGCGCCCAGGGGCATGACGGCGGCGGCGCCCGCCTCCTGCAGGCGTTTGGCCAGTACGGGGTCTGCGTTGATGTAGGGAAGAACGGTAAAGCCTTCCCGGACGAGGGTTTCCGTTGCCTTGAGCGTTTCAATGGGGTCGGGCATCAGGTACTGCGCATCCGGGTGGATTTCCAGCTTGATCCAGTTGGGGAGTCCGGCCGCCACGGCAAGACGGGCCAGCCGCACGGCCTCTTCCGCCGTAGCCGCTCCGCTGGTATTCGGGAGAATGAGGTATTTTTCCGGATTGATGAAATCCAGGATGTTGGCGGCGGGATCGTGATTGCCCGTCAGGTCCGCTCGGCGCAGGGCTACAGTCACGATTTGGGAGCCGGAAGCTTCCAGCGCCTCCTTCATGCTCTCATTGGAGGCAAATTTCCCCGTTCCCATCATCAGGCGGGAGGTAAATTCACGATCGGCAATCCGCAAAGGTGTGTCTGTCATTGCGGCATGAAGACTACCTTCTCCACCTTCCGCGTGCAAGAGCGAATGCTGGAAGACAGGCCGCCTTTCAGCCAGGGCCGGATTACCGGGATGGGATGTATTCCGGAGAAAACGCGAGCTCCAGCTACTGCCGGAAACCTTGCAGGGCTTTCGGTTTCCCGAGGATTTCCTGATAGAGAATGGCCGTTCTCAGAGACTGGGAATGCCGAAGGGAATCTTTCAGGGGGCGGGGACCAGGAAGGGAGGAAGAAGGGATCGATTCGGGCTGCCGTTCCTTTTCCCGTTGCTGCAAACGCTGAAGAGCGGCCTGCTCCGCATCAGAGAGGGAACGGATGGATTCATGCGCTCCCTCCTCTGCCTTCACGTAGCGTTCCATCGTATTTCTGGCGGCTTCCTGCGCATGTCCGTGCCCCCAGTCCGGGACGGGGTCCGGTTGTGGACGCTGCTTGCGCTTCACGGAGGGATTCGGGAGTTCTACAGGGGAAGGTGCGGGTCGGGGCGCACGTGCGGCAACACGGGGCTGCGGCACTTCCTGGCGGGGAGCCTGCTGCGGGCGTTCGGGCACGGTTCGCCTCATTTCCGCAATGACTTCCCTGACGCGTTTTTCGTGATGGTCTTCCGTTTCCAGGTCGGGCTCTTCCTCGTTGTCTTCTCTCTTCGTTTTCAGGTAGCTGATCACACTTTTGCCGATAAAGACAATTGCTAGGACCAGATAGAACCACAGTTCCGGATTGCCGTCTTCGCCGCGCGCGGCAAGGATGTTTGCCAGTAGATTCATGAAGAAGGGCCGTGCGTCCGGCAGGAGGCTTTACATCCGCCGGACACCGGAAAGTTTATTTAATGGAGGAAGGAGTTGCTTCCGGTTTGGCGATGGAGTCCCTCATTTTGGTATCCGCCACCACGTTCTGGTAGCGTGCGTAGTCCAGCACACCCAGGTTGCCATTGCGGAAGGCTTCCGCCATGGCCATGGGAATCTGGGCTTCCGCTTCCACCACCTTGGCGCGCATTTCCTGCGTTTTGGCGGCCATTTCCTGTTCCGTGGCTACGGCGGCGGCGCGGCGCACTTCCGCCTTGGCCTGGGCAATTTGCTTGTCCGCTTCAGCCTGTTCCGCCTGAAGGCGCGCGCCCACGTTGCCGGCCACGTCCACATCCGCAATGTCAATGGAAAGAACTTCAAATGCCGTGGCGGCGTCCACCCCCTTGTCGCTGACGGTGCGGGAAATGACTTCCGGCTTTTCCAGAACGTCCTTGTAGGATGGCGCGGAGCCTACGGCGGAGACGATGCCTTCCCCGACGCGGGCCACCACCGTTTCTTCCGTGGCGCCCCCTACGAACAGGTCCAGATTGGTGCGCACGGTCACGCGGGCCCGTACCGCTACGGCGATGCCATCACGGGCTACGGCTGTCAGGCGCGTTTGTCCTGAACTCGGATTCGGGCAGTCGATCACCCTGGGATTGATGGAGGTCCGCACGGCTTCCAGCACAGTCTTGGAGGTGCCTTTCACCGCCAGGTCAATGGCGCATGCTCGGTCATAGCTCAGCGGAATGCCGGCTTTTTCCGCGGCAATCAGGGCCAGAACGCAGTCCACGATGTCGCCGCCGGCCAGGAAATGGGCTTCCAGCTCGTCCGTGCTGATGTCCAGCCCGGCCTTGGCCGCAGTGATGCGGGTGTCGACCACCAGGGGATAGGGCACCTTCCGCAGCCACATTCCGAGCATGTTGCCCATGGAAACGGGGGCTTTCGCCAGGCGCGCGCGCAGCCATGTTTTGAAAAATTTGGCAATGATGGCGAAGAAGATCACCAGGAAGATGACGAGAACGACAATGAGGAACGTTCCCCAGACAGTTGCATTGGACATGTCCGCTAACAGCAAATTGTTCATGCTTCCCTCCATACCATACTTGCCGGATGAGGGTAAAGAGATAATTGTGTTCCCCGATGTTCAAAGGTATTGACCTTTCGGCGGATTCGTGGCAATGCACTTGGCCGTGCGCACCATTGATTTTGATTATCCTCTGCCGGAGGAATTGATTGCGGACCGCCCTCTGCCGGACCGCGCCGCCTCACGGATGCTGGTGCTCCACCGGGATACGGGTTTGATGGAACACAGGCATTTCTGCGACCTGCCGGAGTACGTAAGGCCGGGAGACCATTTCATCCTCAATGATACCAGGGTGGTCCCCGCCAGGTATTTTTCCAATGACGGTTCCATTGAGATTGTCCGGGCCGAGGTGCTCAATCCCCTTCTGTGGAAGTGCATGGTGCGTCCGGGGCGCAAAATGAAGGTGGGACGCGCCGTTTCCATCGGAGAATCCGTGGGAATGGTGGAGGGAATCGATGCGGAAGGGTACCGCCTGATCCGGTTTGACCGGGAAGTGGACGAGGAAAAGTACGGACGGCTGGCGCTTCCCCATTACATGAACCGGGAGAGCGATCCTTCGGACAAGGAACGTTACCAGACGGTATACGCCAGGAATGAGGGGGCCATTGCCGCCCCTACGGCCGGTCTGCACTTTACACCGGAACTGCTTGCCTCCGTACCGCATGATTTTTTGACGCTTCACGTGGGCGTGGGCACGTTCCGTCCCGTCAAGGCGGACAATATTGAGGACCATCAAATGCACACGGAGCATTTTTTCCTGCCGGAAGCCACCGCCCGGGCGATCAATGAAGCCGAAAGAGTTATTGCCGTGGGCACTACCAGCGTGCGCGTACTGGAGCATGTGGCCGCGGCGGAGGGATTGCCCCTCCGTGAATGTTCCGGCTTCACGAACATTTTCATTTATCCGCCTTACAAATACAAGGTGGTGGATGCGCTGATCACGAATTTCCACCTGCCGCAAAGCACCCTGCTCATGCTGGTGAGCGCCTTTGCCGGAAAGGAGCTGGTCATGAAGGCATACATGGAGGCCATTCGGGAACGGTACAGATTCTTTTCCTACGGAGACTGCATGCTGATCCTGTAATGCTCAGGGCTTCTCTGCGTCCCGGCTGAATTCCAGCAGAGCCGTTCCGAGGTCCAGCGTGTTCTGGAGTTCTCCCAGAGTGTGAAGAATTTCACTGAGGATGACGACAAGAATGTTGGCATATCTGCCGGCGTCCGCCTTGTTGCAGATTCTATCCAGGCAGGAGGCTTCCAGGTCCGGGGCGTTCCATTTGCACCGGATGAAACGGCTTATGCGCGAATCCGGCTTCCAGATTTTCTCCCGCTGATCCGTCAGATAAGCTATGTAGCAGCTTCTGAGCAGGTCGATTTTGGGAAGCAGTTTGAAGCGGAACGTTTTCGTGCAGGCCGGAAGGTTGTGGAGCCTGTCCATCCGCATGTGAATGCCGGTGACGCAGAGAATAGTCCAGTAATGGATGGAGGCGGCCACGTCCCTGCTGCGTTTGTGGAACCGGCGGTGAAAATCAAGACTGAGGTCCAGGGCTGCCAGAGATTTTACATACTGCACGAGAACAAAAAGGTCATGCTTCCGGTCAATGAAGTGTTCCAGTTGCCTCCGGAGTGGACGGTCTTCCAGTTTCATCTCGCTTTTCAGGCTGTTCCATTGTCTGTTAAAATTGGAATGTTGTGGCATATCTTTGATAATATAATCATGGGTGAGACTATGATGTTCATGATTTAATTCAAATAAATAATAAATAATGATAAATAAAAGCGACATGAAAGGCGCCTACGCTGGCGGATGGGGACTCCGTTCACTGCGTTTTGTTCAGGAAAGGCGGCCAGGAGAAAGCCATGCCCGGCAGAATGGAGGCATGCCCTTTTTGAATCACGGTTGTGGATGCCGGTTAAGGAACGGGACCGTTGATACAATAAAACGGCATAAATCCATGTAACTCCCATGATCTCTTTTCTATCTTTCCCCGGACACGGTGAAAATACGGCTGTATCCGGGTGAAGCGCACTGCGTTCTTGTGGGGGCGGTCCAAACAGGATAGCCTTGAAAACCGCCGGGACCTTCACCAATTCCATCCCTCAGACCCGTCACTCCCCCATTTATGGATCACGATTTCAGCCTCATTCTTACATTCGTCGGCGGTTTGACCGCCGCTCTTCTCTTCGGTCTCATCGCCAGAAAGCTGCACCTGTCCCCGCTGGTGGGGTACCTGCTGGCCGGCGTTGTCGTAGGGCCTTATTCGCCGGGCTTTGTAGCGGACAGCCATACGGTGGAGCAATTTGCGGAGCTGGGCGTCATTCTGCTGATGTTCGGGGTTGGCCTCCATTTCCATTTGAAGGACCTGATTGCCGTACAAAAGGTGGCCGTCCCTGGCGCGGTGGTGCAAATCTCCGTGGCTACGGTGCTTGGGGTGATTGTGGGGTGGTGCTTCGGCTGGTCCACGATTTCCGGCCTTGTGTTCGGCATGGCTATTTCCGTAGCCAGTACCGTGGTTCTGACGCGGGTTCTTGAGGACCATCAGAATCTTCACACCCCCAGCGGGCATGTGGCTCTCGGCTGGCTGGTGGTGGAGGATTTGTTCACCATTCTTCTGCTGGTTCTGATACCCGCTGTCATGGAGGCCCGGCAAAGCGGAGCAGGGGGCTGGGACAGCATTCTTTCCGAATTAGGATGGATGTTCGTCAAGCTGTCCGTCCTGGTCGCGCTGACCCTGTTTGCCGGTAAAAAGATTATTCCGCTGGTCCTGCGTTATGTGGCGCGAACGGGCGCGAGGGACCTGTTTACGCTTGCCGTGCTGGTCATTGCGCTGGGGGTGGCGGTATGTTCCGCCGAATTTTTCGGGGCATCCATGGTGCTGGGCGCATTTTTGGCGGGCATGGTTGTCGGCCAGTCGGACTTCTGCGCGCGCGCCGCGGCGGAGGCCATGCTGATGAGGGACGCTTTCGCCGTTCTTTTCTTCGTCTCCGTAGGGATGATGTTTGATCCGATGTCCGTGGGCGACTGCTGGCCGCTGGCCCTGGCAACGCTGGCCGTGGTGATGATCGGCAAGCCCCTGGCCGCCTATGTGGTTGTACGCTGCCTGCGGAGGCCGCTGGCTTTGGCCTTGAACGTATCCGTGGCGCTGGCGCAGGTGGGGGAATTTTCCTTCATTCTTGCCGGAATAGGACTGGTGTACGGCATTCTGCCTCCGGAAGCCAACCAGGCCATCATTCTCGCCGCCGTCATTTCCATTTCATTAAATCCCATTCTCTATCGTAAGATTACTCCTGTGGTCAAATGGCTGGAAAGACGCGGCATCGGTCTTCCTGCTCACTCCCTGGCAAACGTCGTTCCGCCGCCTGAGGAAGATGCCCGGCGTGTGGTGCTGGTGGGGTTCGGCCCTACGGGACGCATGCTTAAAAGCATTTTAAACGACAACGGCGTGGAAGTCGTCATCGTGGAAATGAACATAGATACGGTCACCAGAATACGGGGACAGGGGGGTAAAATCGTGTACGGGGACGCGCGCCAGCGGGAGGTGCTGAAGCATGCGGGCATTGAATACGCGGAAAGCTTGATTCTTTCCTCCTCCATTCCGGATGCCAAGGATATTGTGGAGATGGCCATTGAACTCAATCCCCGCCTCGATGTGATGATTCACACCAAATACATGCGGGATGTGGACATTCTGAAAGAAGCCGGAGCTTCCCAGGTTTTCTCCTCGGAATCGGAAGTGGCCCTTTCCATGGCGGAATATTTCCTGCGCGAGGGTGGAGCGGACGATGAAAAGATCGTTTCCGAACGTTTGCGCATCCGGGCCGAACTGAATAACGAATGCACCTCCGATCTCTGCCATGAGGAACTGAACGCGTGAGGCGCGCTACTTTTTGCGGGCGGAAATGATGAGCATCATCGGGCGCCTCAACTCGTCCCGCATGCCGGGAACAGTATTCAGAAGCTCTCCGGAAGGCTGGGGCTCTTCCACGGCAATGATCTCAAATCCGTTTGCGGCTAGGGCGCCCAGGTAGGTGGTGAGCGTCCTGTGGTATTTGGTTACTTCCTCCCCCAGAAAGACGGCCTTGCGGGGGCCTTCCGCAAAATAACCGTCCACGGGCCAGTGCATGATGCCGCCGGAGCCGTCATAATGCCAGTCCTGGCGTCCCTGGGCGGTAAAAACGGGGTGCTCCACGGAAAAAACGAATGCGCCGCCGCTGCCCAGGCAATGGGAAACCTCCCGGCAGATGCGGGGGAAATCCCGCGTGTAGTGAAAGGCCAGTGAACTGATGACTATGTCAAAGGAAGAGGGAGGAAAATCAATGTCCTCCATGGGCATGCAGATGTAGTTGATGATATCCGTCTTTTCCATGCTTGCGGCTCTGGCGAGCATTTTTTCCGAAATATCCACCCCCGTGACGGAAGTCGCTCCGTGTTCCGCCGCATACCGGCAGTGCCAGCCGAATCCGCAGCCCAGGTCCAGAACCCGTTTCCCGTGAAAATCCGGCAGCATCCGTTCCAGCGTTTTCCATTCTCCGGCTCCGGCCAGTCCCTTGACGGAACGGTCCATTTGGCTGCATTTCCGGAAAAAGGAATCTTCGTCGTACTTGTTCTGCTTCATGGCGGAGGGAAAGGAGGAAAGAGCCTGACTGCCCCGGCTCAGGTCCGGGCCTCCGGCTTCAGGATGACGGTGACGCGGCCCAGATGGTGCAGCGCGTTTTCTATCTGGTCTTCCAGTTGCGAAGCTATCTGGTGGGATTGGCGGACGGTCAGCTCCGGATCGGCCGTGCAAAGACAGGTAAGGGTGGGGAAGCTGTCTTCCTTGTCCAGATCCAGCTTGACAATGTTGCGGATGTCGCGGTGCTGCTGGAGGATGAGGCGCACCTTCAAATGTACTTCTTCCGGGGAAACGTGTTCCAGGACGGAATTGGCCTTCATTTCACGGCAATCCGGTTCAATGCGGCAGACAACCTTTTCCGGCTGGAGCTCCTGGATAACGTCTTTCCTGAACGCTTCCACAACCTCGTATCCGCGGTCCAGCGGCCAGTCCGCGGGAACTTCCACATCCATGAAATAACAGGAGTCATGTTTGCCCCTTCCTTCATAAAAACCGTGAATGCGGACGTGATGGCGCAGGGCCAGGCGGTGGACGACCGCATCCGGCTCCATGCCGGCAAAGTCTTCATGGGCGGGTTCGATGTGCACGATGACATCCGCCTCCGGCAGCTCGTACTTCACAATCCCTTCTATGGACTCCGCCACGTCATGGGCTACGTCCACGTGCAATTCCGCCGGGGCTTCCACATCCAGTTCCACGAAAATGCGCGCCCCGCCGTCGCGCAGGCGGATGCGTTTGACCGGGTAATCCGGAGCGTTCTTCTTCATGGCAGCCAGCACCTGGTGCGTCAGGGCGGAGGAACCGCCGTCCATCAGGGCGTGGATGGAACGCTTGGCCAGGCCGTAGGCCACGGAACAGACCAGGGCGGCCACGAACAGGGCGGCCACGGCGTCCGCTTTTTCCAGAAGGCCGTGCCAGACGGAATCCGCAGGAACCAGGTGTGCCAGCCATACGCAGAAGAGGCCCAGCATCACCACGGCGGAGGACCAGATATCCGTCGTGAAATGCAGGGCGTCTGCTTCCAGAGCCTGGCTCTTGTGTTTTTTGGCTACCCGGCGGAGCATGGCGGAGCGGTTCACGTCCACCAGCAGGGAGACGGCCACCACGGCAAAGGCCCACCAGGTGAGAGTGATTTCCGCTTCATTGTAAAACAGGCGGTCTATGGCCTCCCAGACAATCCATCCGCAAGTGATCAGGAGCAGGGCCGTTTCCGCCAGGGCGGAAAGGTTCTCTATCTTTTCATGCCCGTAGGGATGGCTTTCATCCGCCGGGCGTGCGGCTATCCTTACGGCGTAAAAGGTCATTCCCGCCGCCATCAGGTCCAGTCCGCTGTGCAGAGCCTCCGAGATAATGCCCAGGCTGCCCGTTTTCACGCCGGCCCAGATCTTGATTCCGGTCAGGAAGGCAGACCACAGGACGGAGGAGAAGGCCGCGCGTGATTTTTCATGGTGGGCTGCTTGATCCATAAGACTGAAGAGAACGGAAAGCCAATCTAAGCCGGGTCCTCTCTCTTAGTCAACGATAACACATTCTTTGTTGAACGGGGCGACTGCCTTTTTGGGACAGCTATGGTTTCAGACGGCATACTGACGAAAAATCGTCAAGCCGGACGGAAGATGCGGGGAACAATTTTTGCCGGATGATGAAAGCTTCCTTGATGTTGAAGGCCAAATCATTTAATAAAAGACATTTGCCGTTTCCCATGCTCCACATGTGGTCAATTTTGCCCAGAGAATCTTTATCTTCCAGGTTATAGGAAGAAAATCATATGGATATGAAATATTTATTGGCTTTTTTGATGATGGCTCTGCCGGGGATGAGCCTGTTTGAAGGAGGTGTCCGCATGTTTGATGTGAGAGGATTGCCGGTGATGGACTTGTGGGAACCACCGAATCCCGGATATTTCGACCGAAAATATCCTCCCGTCAACTCCAGGAGTGTTGAGTTGAAGCCGATAGAATTCAATGGGCGGAAATTTCTGCAGTCAACATTGATTCTAGCCTGTGAAGAATGGGTGGATGCTCCTTCCCCGCCAACGGTGCGGCAGGGGGCGTTCTTGGATGTCCTTTCCAGTTTTTATCCCAAAAAAGAATACGATGAGGCAAACGACCGGAAGTGGACTGATATTCAGGATTACGGACTTTTCATTTACACGTATTTTACGATGGATGGCAAAATCTGCGAACTTGACGATCAGGGATACCATATGCGGGTAGTGGAAGAGAACAGGGGGAGAAACAGTGTTACTTTTTATAATGCGGAGGGAGAAGAATGCCATTGCGCAGACGGCTATCACCGCGGAGATGTAATTCAACAGGCGGGGTGGATTCTTCATGGACCTTTTGTTTTCAAGGAATCCTTTTTTGGAAAAGCGGAGAAGGAAAGCGGCATCTTCTATCAGGAGCCTGTAGATGTGGAGCGTCCGGCAATTTATCCGAAGGGGCGGACAATACGGTACCATCAATACAAGGCAACGCCCGCTCCCGGAGCCGGTGTGGCCTGCCTGGAAGTCCACAAGGGCTGGGAGGCGGAAGTGACGGCTTCTACGAGAAAAACATTTTATTTGAAGGGCAGGTTCGGCTACAACTATGGCATTGATGAATTACGAATGCTCCTGCCTGAAAAGCTGCTGCAGGCCAGATTTTATCTGGACCCCTACGACGTAGCCGAGGCGGAATATACGGACAAATTCGGACGGCTGACGCGCGGTCTGCAGGGCTGGGCACGGCGCTGCGCGGATCATTATGAACCTGGAAGTGATTTGGGAGGGGGTCGTGCCGTGAAGGAAATTCGTTACTATGACCAGCACGGCGAGTTAAGCTCCGATCACCGGCAGCAATGTGCGATTATCCGTTTTTCCTATCCGGAAAACGGTGTTCAACAGATCAGCTATTTTGACGAGCATGGCAGGGAGCTAAAGCATTTGCGGGAGGCGGAAGAAGGTCCTTTGGAAAGGAATGAATTTTATGCCTGTTTTTCCATGATTAATGAGGATGTGACCGCATATGAAGGCGGTAACCGCTATGATGATGAGGAGGAGGGAAATGAGGAATGAGGCATGAGCACAGCCCATATTTCTGGAAACTTTTACAAGTACCATGACCTTGATTCTGAATATGTGGAAAGGCATTCTTCTATTTCTGTTGCTGATTTCTCTGTGCATCTCCATTCTGTTGAATGTATTTTTAATTGTTGGAATCAGGGAAATGCGTGAAATAACGCCGGACCGCCTTTATAAAACGGTCTTGCGGATAGAACACTGGGGAGAGAGCAACTGGGAGCAGGCGTATTGTTTGCCTCCCGGTGACCCGCGGAGCGTTTATGCCGAATGTAAGGTTCCCCCGAGGCGTATCTGTCAATATGGGCAAATGGAAAGATGAAGAATTATGGGTAGGCTTGATCATTTATAACAAGTATTGGATACATTATTATACCGGTTCTCCCGATGAGTTTGCGATCCAATACGATAATGTTCCATAAAACTGGGATGAATGAGACTGAACATAAAAGAACCGTTTCCGAGGTCCCCAGGCATTCCTGGATGAAAAAGATGGCCATTGCTTTGGGGATCATTCTTTTGGCATCCGTTTCGCTGAATGTGGTGCTGTGGTTTGAAACACTGGAAGAAGTGCATACGAATATCTCTTCCGTAAGAGAAGAATTGAAGCAGATGGGTTTATGGGTCCGGGCTTTCCGTGAATCCCATGGACGCCTGCCGTCTGCCCGGGAGCAGGTTCAGTATGGGATGAAGGAAGGCAGGTACGAAGGGCTGGACATGGAAGTTTTCGAAGAGGATGACGGCATTCAGATAAGTTTTGAAATGAAGGATAAATATAAGGGGAAATATGATGTTTCCGGGCATCGGATTGTTTTCGACAAAGAACTGTTGAAAAAGTGGCGACGGGAAGCTGAAGAATAGCTTTCTCCCATTCCTGCCGGATTGGGATAAGACAGGAGAATCTCGTTTCAAATAAAGCCGGGAAAAAACTACGCAGAGGGAGATGATCAAAAATTCGGGAAATTTTCCGGCCGTTCTGTGGCTTTAATATTCCAACATCCATTGTCTGGAGGTTGGGAAAATGTCGGGAAAAGCGGCGCTACCGGAATAGCTTTTCCGGTAGGGACGGCAGTTTTTGTCTGAGAGTCGGAGTTCGAGGAGCCCCCGTTCCGACAGGGTATTTTCAAGAGTCGGAACCACGGCGGATTGTCCGGTCCATGCGGTGCAGGGACGCACGGAGGTGACCTAAAAAAGTATTGCCAACGCCGGGGAATGCTGTATTTTGCTTGCGTTGAGAGTGACTGCCAAGTGGTTGCCGTCATCCTTTTTGGGAGTTCGGCATATTTTCCGGCAGAGTATCTGGTCCCTGTAGCATGTTTACGGATGATCGAGCCCTGATCCCCCCCGCGTGGTATGATGCAGAAAGCAATATGTTCGCCCGGGTTGAAGGATAGCGCCACTTGCTAGTTCGTCTCTTTTCATTCACTTACTATTATCCCCAGTTAATTTCTATGTCCGGACATAACAAATGGTCTAAAATCAAGCACGTTAAGGCTAAGGAAGATGCCAAAAAGGGCAAGGTGTTCGCCCGTTTTGCCCATGAAATCATGCTGGCCGCCAAGAGCGGCGGGGGAGATCCGGACCTGAATCCTCGCCTGCGCGCCGCCATTGACGGAGCCAAGGCCGTGTCCACCCCCAAGGAAAACATTGAGCGCGCCATCAAGAAAGGAACCGGGGAATTGGGAGGAGCCTCCATTCAGGAAATTACTTATGAGGGCTACGGCCCGGCTGGAACGGCCTTCCTGATTGAAGTGGCTACGGACAATACGAACCGTTCCGCTTCCGAACTGCGTACCCTGTTCACCAAGAACGGCGGCAGCATCGGCACTCCCGGCTCCGTTGCCTACCAGTTTGAACGCAAGGGGGAAGCCCGCATCATGGCGGAAGGCCTCACGGAAGATTCCGCCATGGACCTGGCGCTGGAATGCGGTGCGGACGACGTGGAAACCGGAGATTCCGACAATGAATGGGTGTTTGTGACCGATCCCACGGAATTGAATAACGTATGCGCCGCCCTGCGCGCCGCTGGACACACGGTGACCTCCATGAAGCTGATTTCCGTGGCCCAGAATGTGACCATGATCAATGATGCGGATACGGCCAGGGCCGCCATGCGGCTGTATGAAGCGCTGGATGATTACGATGATGCGCTCAACGTGTTTTCCAATTTTGACGTGGCGGAGGAAATCCTCGAACAGCTTGACTAGCGCCGTTGTCTTTCAGGAAACGCTTTTTGCAGTTTAACCTTCTTTTTCATGTCTGATACTTCCCCAGATTTGACTCCGGAGCAGGGTTCTCCGGAGTCGGCAGTCAAAAAACGCACCGTGCGCAGGACCAAATCCTCTGCGGAGGCTCCGGCGGAATCCCTGGTGGACGCGCACTCTTCCGCATCCGCACAGGAATCTTCCCCCGCCCCGCGCAAGCGGACTGTCAGGAAAAAGGTGCCTGAAACGGAAATCAAAGGTGAAAGGGAAACGAAGGAGCCGGAAAAGAAGACCTCCGTCCGCAAGCGTACTGCCAAGGCCGTAGAAGAAGTCCCGGCGGAGGAAGCCCCCGCCAAACCCAGAAGGGGCCGTCCCCGCAAGAAGCCTGTGGAGGAAGTCTCCGATCAGGCCGAAACGCCTGCCCCTGCTGCGGAGACAGCAGTCAAGCCGGTGCGCAGGCGTTCCACAAAGACTGTTTCCGCCGGAGAACATGAGGCTGATGCCCCGGATTCCTCCACTCCCGCCCTGGCGCCGCAGCATTCCGCCACGTCCGCAGAATCTTCTTCCGGAGAAGCTGAGGAAAAGAAGCCCAAGGTGATCCGCCAGCGGTTCGTGAGAAAGAACCGGGCGCAGGATGCGGAGGGAAATCCCGATGCGGCACCTCCTGCCATCAGGGTGGTGCAGGAAGGGGCGGCAGACCTGTCAGACGAATCTTCCCGGGAACCCCAGCGGGGGAATGACCAGCAGCGCCAGCGTTTTGACCGGAACAACCAGCGCAATAACGACCGTTTTAACAAAAACCGGACCAACCGGCCCGACAACCGCAACGGAAATTATAATAATAAAAACGGCAACGGCCGATTTAAAAACCGCCGGAATGGCAATTTCCAGGACAATCCCTCCCCCCAGAACAATGCTCCGCGGGAACTGGGGCCGCCGGAATCGGTGGACGGCCTGCTGGAGATTACGAACAAGGGATTCGGCTTTCTGCGGAAGCCGGACAATGATTTTGACGCTTTTGCGGAGGCCGTGTACGTCCCGCAGGACATGATCCGCAAATTCGGCCTGCGCCCCGCCGTGTGGGTTCACGGGCAGGCTTGCCGCCATGACCGCGGCATTCTGCTGACGGAAATCACCTCCATCAACGGAGACCTTGCGGAGAAAGCCCGCAAGCATCCGCATTTTGAAGAACTCAAGGCGGTCAACCCGACCAAGCGCCTTTCCTTTGAAACCCGTCCGGAACGCTATACCACGCGTACGCTGGACCTGATTGCCCCCATAGGCCGCGGCCAGCGCGGGCTGATCGTCTCTCCGCCCCGCGCGGGCAAGACGACGCTCCTCCAGCATATGGCTGAGGCCATTCTGGAAAATTACAAGGACTCCGTCCACCTGATGGTGCTTCTGGTGGACGAACGGCCGGAAGAAGTCACGGAATTCAAGCGTTCCCTGCCCGGCGCGGAAATCTACGCTTCCTCCAATGACGGAAGAGTTCGCGACCACTGCCGCATGGCGGAACTTTGCATCGAACGCGCCAAACGCCTTGTGGAGGCGGGGCAGCATGTATTCCTGCTGATGGACTCCATCACCCGCCTTGCGCGTGCCTACAACAATGCGGACAAGGGGAGCGGCCGCACCATGTCCGGCGGCATTGACGCCCGTGCGCTGGAAATGCCGCGCCGCCTCTTTGCCGCCGCCCGCAACACCCGGCAGGCCGGTTCTCTGACCATTATCGCCACGGCGCTGGTGGAAACGAACAGCCGCATGGACGACCTGATTTTCCAGGAGTTCAAGGGAACGGGCAACATGGAGCTGGTGCTGAACCGCCGCATTGCGGAGCATTACATTTTCCCGGCTGTGGATATCCTGAAGTCCGGAACGCGCCGTGAGGAACTGATCATGCCGGATGCGTGGCTGTTCAAGATGAATCTGATCCGCCGTGCGCTGGCAGGCCACAAGCCCGTGGAAGCCATGGAACGCTTCCTGTTCTTCCTGAACAAGTACCCCAGCAATGCCCAGATGCTTCTGGATCTGAAGCAGAAGGCTTAGGGAACCAATATCTTCTTTTTTACGGCGTCCGTCCGATTTCGGAAAATACTGAAATCCGGTCAGACGCCTTTTTTACTGCCCCAAATGGCGATGTGCAGACGGTCGGAAAAGCGCAGACCGTAGCGCAGGCTCCATGCCACAACCCGCGGGCGCATGATGTCCAGTTCTTCCCGGCTGGCGGCCAGAGGCATGATGAGGATGCGCTCCGTAGGTATTCCCGCCTGTTGTGCCAGTCGCAAAACGCCTGCCACATCCTCTTCGCAGGAAGCCACAAATTTGAACCAGGCTTTTTTCGTTTCCGCCAGACGGCGCAGAATATCCGGTTTCCAGGCTCGGGCGGCATCATTGCCGGAATGGGGAAGCTTGGGGGAAACGTTGAACTGGCCGATATGGTGCAGCAACTCTTCATCCGGCAGGATGGCGCCGTTGGTTTCCATTTCCACGAAGTGTTCCGGAAGCAGCCGGAGCAACCCGGGAAGGGCCTTTTGCTGAACAAGAGGCTCGCCTCCGGTGATGACCAGGCGGCGGCACGGATAATGGAGGACGGCCGCCGCCGCCTCTTCAGGGGAAAGCTTCACAGCCGGGGATGTGCCGTTCCATGAATAGGCCGTATCACACCAGGAACAGGCCAGATTACACCCCGCCAGGCGCAGGAAAACACAGGGCGTACCCTGGGATGCTCCTTCCCCCTGAATGGAATGGAAGATCTCCGGTTCTCCGTGAAGCTGGGCCAGTTTTAACATCATCAAGCCGCATGAGACTACCATATCCCCCGCATCCGTCAACGCCTCCCTGCGGGAGCCGTCAGCCGTTGCTGCGGCGGAACGCGCCCACGGTGAATAGCAGCAGGATGAATCCGACGACGGAAACGGCTCCCGTGAATAGCTTCTGGAAGGAGGCATGGTCCTTTTCCTGCTTGTTCAAATCGGCCAGTTCCTCTTTGGAGGCTCTCCCCATGGCCGCCCGCGCCCTGTCATAGGCATGGGAAGCCTGTGCTTCTTCCTTCTGGGCCCGTGCGAATGCTTCCCGGACGGTTTTGGATTGTTCCCTGTATTCTGCGGTTGCCAGCAGATCGTCGTCCGTCACGTCCATCATGTCCGGCACTTTTTCCTCCCTGTCATCCGCCAGAGCGGTATCTTTCTGCTCAGTCAATTTTTTCTCGGCGTTCTGCAGGCGGAGTTCCAGCTTGACGGCCTTTTGTTCCTGGGTCGTCAGATCGGCGTCCAACTGGCGGATTTTTTCATTCGTGCCGGCGATTGCCTGGTGGATGCGGCCCAGTTGTGCCTGCAAGGCTTCCGTGTTGACTTTCTGGGAAGGGGCACGGGCGGCAGATTTTTTCTTGGTTTTGGAATCTTCCCGTGATTTTGCCGCCTCGCGTTCCGCATCCGCCAGTTCCTTTTGGATGCTCCGCTGCTTGTCTGTCAGTTTGGCAAGAAGGCCTCTCATCTGCTCTTTTTTCTGGAGCAGTTCCTGCCGGGCTGATTTGGTGCTTTCCCTCTGCTTGGCGGCGCGCTGCCGGAAGTGTTCCATTTTTTGGTTGTGATCGTTTACCTCCTCCTGATGGTCCTCCATGGCTTTCCGGTAGGAGGCATCGGCATTTTCCTGGTACTGCTGCCTTTTTTTATCCAGGTAATGCGCCTGGAATTTTTCCAACGCCAGCTCCGCGTCCCGCGTAGCGTCCTGGGCGTTGTTCAATTTTGTACGGCTTTCGTTGACGGTTTGCTGCAGTGTCACGGCTGCTTCTTCCATGGTCTGTTTCCGGGCGGCCAGGGCCTCTCCTTCCGGTGTGATTTTATGTTGGTAATACCAAACGGAGAGAGCGGCAGTCAGTATAGTCAGCAAGAGAAGTACGTAGCGCATGGGAATGTTCCAATGATTCGGGTAAAACTACAAAAATAAGGCTCTCTTGTCAATCAGGCAGAAATGAGAAAAGACCGCTCTCCCTCAGTATCAAGGAAAACGGTCTTTTTGGGGCCATTCCGGACAGGTTCCGGAAGCATGTTGCGGATCAGACGTCCAGAGAGAAGGCGGTTATGGCGTCTATCTCTCCGGCAATCTTGTTGAGCAACTCGTCGGAAACGGGCTTGTTGGTTTTGAGGACGGCCAGGGCTTCCTGGGTGGAGTGGTCGGCCGGGGCGGCGATGTTGTCGATATTGATGCCGTTGGAATACAGGGCCGAACCGATGGTGGCGATGATGCCGGGACGGTCCTTGTAGTGCAGGAAAATGGTCGTTCCGCGCAGGTCGGCATACAGGCCGTTGAAGTTGTTCAGTCGGGAGACCATGGGAATGCCCTCCGTCACGACGCCGCGCACACTGGTGTTGAAATATTCCCCTTCGTCCTCCATGACCACGTCCAGCGTGATGGAGTCTTCGTAGGGCTTGTCGTCCTTGGGTTCCCGGGCCTTGAAGACAATGCCGTGTTCCCGTAGCGACTCTTCCGCGGCGGGAGGCATGAGCCCTTTTTCCGCGTGCGGCAGCAACCCTTCCAGAATGGGGGCGGTGAACCATTTGCGGAAAACGCGCAGATTGCCGTAAAAGGTGCATTCCACGCGGCGTATGGGTTTGTTGCCGCCGGCCTTGCGGGCCAGGGCGGCCAGCAGGAAGGCCAGTTGCAGGTGGGCCGGATTGAGGCCGTTGGGGGATTCCCCGTTGACCACGCAGGAGGTATCCCCGTCGGAGAAATAAGCTACCATCTGTTCCGCGGCGCGTTTGGCGGCCTTGGTGTTGGCTTCCCTGGTATTGGCTCCCAAATGGGGCAGGAGCAGGTCCGCTACGGCGGCGGAGGGTTTCTCTCCGGCGGCGTCCTTGGGATGCACGTCCGTCAGGTAGCCGATGGTTTTGCCGGCGGCTTTTGCGGCGGCCAGGGCTTCTTCATCCACTACCCCGTAGCGGGAGCAGTTGATCAGGACAGCTCCATCCTTCATGCGACTGATGAGTTCCGCATTCACCATGTGGTGGGTGGAGGGACCGCCCGGAACGTGCAGGGTGATGATGTCGCACTGGGAGAAAATGTCTTCAATGCTGGTGGGCGTGACGCCGATGTTCAGGGCGCGCTGGCGGGCCAGGAAGTGGTCGTACCCCAGCAGGGTGGGTTCAAAGCCCTGGAGGCGTTTGACGAGGTTGCGGCCGATGTTGCCCAGGCCGATGATCCCCACGGTCTTCTTGGTCAACTCGCTGCCCATGTACTTTTTCTTTTCCCACAGGCCGGCGCGGGTGGTGGTGTCCGCCTGGACGAGATGGCGGTAATACGCCAGGATCATGGCCATGACTTCTTCCGCCACGGCATTGGAGTTGGCGCCCGGCGTGTTCATGACGTCCACATTCTTCTTGCGGGCGTACACGATGTCGATGTTGTCGTAGCCGGCTCCGGCGCGGATCACCAGTTTCAGGGAGGGGAGGGAGTCCATGATTTCCGGAGTGACTTTTTCACTGCGGACGATCAGGGCCACGGTATCCGGGTGGCTGGCCGCCTGTACGTCCAGGGGCGTGTCCGCGTCCTGAATGACTTCATATCCTGCCGTTTTAAGCGTGTTGGCCGCTACGTCGGAGAGTTTGGTGGGAATGAGAACCTTGTTCATGTTGGTATGGAGAGGGGAGGGTTAATGTTCAATGGTGTGGACGAAAAGCCCGCTGCGCAGTTTAGGCTCGAACCAGGTGGATTTGGGGGGCATGATTTCCCCGGCGTCCGCCACGCGGAACAGGTCGTCCATGGTGACGGGATACAGGGAAAAGGCCAGCGCCATTCCTTCGGCGCAGCGGCGTTCCAATTCTCCCAGGCCGCGGATGCCGCCCACGAAGTCGATGCGGTCGCTGGTACGCGGGTCGTCAATGCCCAGGATAGGGGCCAGCAGGTTGGCCTGGAGGATGGCGCAGTCCAGGCTTTCAATGGGATGGTTCGCGTCGAAAGTGCCCGGTTTGGCGGTGAGGGAATGCCAGCGGCCGTCCAGATACATGCCGAATTCATGCTTGGCGCGCGGGGCGTAGCCTTCTCCCGGAACGGTGTCGGCGGGGACCACGTCGAAAACAGTTTGGAGCCTCTCCATGAACTCGTCGCGGCTCAGGCCGTTCAGGTCGCGCACGACGCGGTTGTAATCCATGATGAACAGGTCCTCGTCGCAGAAGACAACCGCCATCAGGTAGTTAAATTCTTCCTGCCCCGTATAGTCCGGGTGTGCCTTCCGGCGTCTGGCCGAGACGGCGGCGCTGGAGGCCGTGCGGTGGTGGCCGTCCGCAATGTACAAAGCTTCCACTTCCTCAAATCCTTTCCGGATGGCCTCAACGGTTGAGGGTTCCGCAACAGGCCACAGAATGTGGGTTACGCCGTCCTCCGTGGTGAAATCGTATTCCGGCTTATGAAATTTGATCCATTCCCGGATGATGCGGGAAATCCCATCATGCTTCCGGTACGCCAGAAAGACCGGTTCCGTCTGCGCGGAACAGGCATCGAAATGCTCGATGCGGTCCAGTTCCTTTTCCCTGCGGGTCAGTTCATGCTTCTTGATGGTGCCGTTCGCATACTCGTCCACGGAGGCGCAGCCGACGATGCCCGTCTGCACGCGGCCCCACATGATCTGGCGGTAAATGTAAAAGGACGGTGCGCCGTCCCGGACGAGGTAGCCTTTCCGGATGAAGGCCTCCAGATTTTCCTTCGCCCTGGCGTAGGTTTCCGGGGCATGGATGGCTTCCTCGCTCGTATCAATGTCGGAACGGCAGATGTGCAGGAAGGAGGCGTCGTTTCCGGCGGCCATCTCTTTGGCCTCTCGGTGGTTCATGACGTCGTAGGGCAGCGAGGACACCCGGGCGGCCATATCCCGTGGAGGCCGCAGGGCGGGGAAGGGGTGGAGAGTGGACATGGAAAAGATGAACGGTTAGGAGTGACGGCGATGATACAGGGAGCGGATGGGGGAAACAAGCCCCGCCAAAATACATGCCGCAATGAACAGCGGTGCATGCCGGACGGGAAAGCCTGCCGAATCGGAAAAATGGAAGAATCCGGAAAATGCCCATCCGGGAGAATCTTCTCCCTGTGAAGCGGGTTGCCGTTCCCTCTTTCCCGGCTGTCCGGGAAAGAGGGAACGGAGTGGGATTGCTAAATCTTGAGGATGTCCACAATGTTGGAGGTGATGGAACGCATGTCGTCCATCGTCAGTTCGCCCATGTGGGCGATGCGGAACGTCTTGTTCTTCAAGTCGCCGTAACCGTTGCCAAGCTGCATGCCGCGTTCGATCAAAGCGTTGTTCAGCGCGGCTACGTCAATGTTGCGCGTGTTGCTGATCACCGTCAGGGTGCGGGAAAGGTGGTCGCGGTTGGCGAAAACGCTGAAATATTCGTCCGCCCAGGAGCGCACGAACTCGGCCATGGCTTCATGGCGCGCAAAGCGGTTGTCCACGCCTTCCTGCATGATGCGCTGGAGCTGGAGGTCCATGGCGTACATGATGGAAACGCACGGGGTGTTCGTGTACTGGTAATCCTTCTTCTGGATGGTGTCGTAAATGGAACGCAGGTCAAAATAGCAGCCGCGGTTGGGAACGGAAGCAGTGCGTTCGTAAGCCTTCGGGGAGAGCGTGCAGACGGCCATGCCGGGAGGCAGGGCCAGCGCCTTCTGGGTGGAAGTCACCAGCACGTCCACGCCCAGCTTGTCCGTTTCAATGCGGGAACCCGCGGCGGAGCTGACGGCATCCATGCACCAGACGACATCCGGGTACTTTCTGAGTACTTCCGCAATATCTTCCACCGGGTTTTGAATGCCGGTGGAAGTTTCGTTGTGCGTGATGCAGATCGTGTCGTATTTGCCGGTGGACAGGGCGGCGTCCACCATTTCCGGGGTGGTGGGCTGGCCGAGCTCGCTCTTGAAAATGTCGGCGGGGACGCCGTTGCCCGTGGCGATCTTGTACCATTTGTCGCCAAAGGCGCCCACGGAGAAAATGGCGGCGCGCTTGGCGGTGCAGGAGCGCACGGCGCCTTCCATCAGGCCCGTGCCGGAAGACGTGGAAAGCAGGATTTCCTGTTCCGTCAGCAGAATGCGGCGCAGATTGTCGGAAATGCGGCGCTGCAGGGCGGAGGCCGCCTTGGATCGGTGGCCCATCATCGGGCCGCTCATGGCGGCGAGTACTTCAGGTGCTACTTCGGTGGGTCCGGGAATGAATAATTTGGTTGCCATTGGTTTTAGAAACTGGGTACGTGTACTATAGCGTCTTCAAACCGTTTGGCTATTCAAAATTCTTTGCGGTTGGGGGAGGCGGATGGCTGGAAGTGCGGTTTCACCATGTCACGGCATTTCTCAGGCCATCCAGGCCGTCATTCCTTTCACAAGCCAGTAGCCGCCGAAGAAGAGCCACGCGTACAGCAGCGCCGCCAGCAGGAAGGGCCGCGCGCCCGCTTTTTTGAACTTCTCAAAGCTGGATTCCGCGCCCAGGGCCGTCATGGCCATGGTCAGCAGGAACGTATCCAGGGAATTGATGGCGCTTACAACGCCGGAAGGCAGCAGATGCAGGGAATTGAAGCCGATGACGGCCAGGAACAGGAAAGCGAACCAGGGAATGGTGATTTTCCGTTTTTGCCCCGTTTGTCCGGCAGCGGCTTCCCTGCGGGAAAGGATGATGCTCAGGATGACCAGTACCGGGGCCAGCATCATCACGCGGATCATCTTGACGATGATGGCCGGGTCTGAAATGGCCTGTCCCATGGCGTTGCCGGCGCCGACCACGTGCGCCACTTCATGCAGTGTGGCTCCCGTAAACAGGCCCATTTGTTCCGTCGTCAGGTCCAGCATTCCGGCCCGGAACAGGGCCGGATAGAGGAACATGGAGAGCGTCCCGAAGATAACGACGGTGGAGACGGCCACGGCCGCCTTGTACGGCTGGCTTTTCACGACGGGTTCCGCCCCCAGCACGGCGGCGGCTCCGCAAATGGAACTGCCGATGGAGGTCAGCAGGGCCGTATCCCGGTCCATCTTCAGCAGGCGGCCCAGTCCCGCGCCCAGCAAAATGGTGAAGGCCACGACGACCGCGTCAATGAGCAGGGCGGCGCCTCCGATGTCGATCACGCTCTGGAACGTCAGCTTGAATCCGTACAGGACGATGCCCGTTCTCAAAACCTGCTTGGTGCAGAACTGAATGCCGGGGACCCACGTTTTCGGCAGATGGTTGCGCAGGCTGTTGGCGTAAATCATCCCCAGCACGATGCCGACGATCAGCGGGCTGAAGGAAAGGTGCTTCACCCATTGGAAATCCGCAATGTAACAGGCGGAAAAGGAGAAGAGAACGATCAGCAGAATGCCGTGCAGGGGATTGGCGAGTCGTTTGGGAGACATGATTTTTAGCGGATGATGGTCCGGGCCGTTTGCGGCGTTCCGATGACCGGGGGCCGGACGGCTGAGCGGAATATATACTCCTGTTTCATGATGAAATCTAATCAAAAACGTTTATAGTTGATTAGATTTTGTTATAATAGTTCTTGCAGAACCTGATGAACAATTCGTTGATCCTGCTGTGGTCTCCATGTCCGGTCGCGAAATGGAAGGAACGGCGGATTTCCATATGGCGCAAGGGGATTCTTTTCAGGTTCCCGTTCTTGAGCTCTTCCCTGACGGCCAGGGAGGAAAGAAAGGCGCACGCCGGGGAATGTTCCAGGTAAAGTTTGATGCTCTCCGTATTGCCCAGTGTCATCAGGACATGCAATTCGGACGGGGAGACTCCCTGGGCTTTCAGCGCTTCCTCCACGATCCGCCGCGTGCCGGACCCGGGTTCCCGCATGATCAGGGGGATGCCGGAAAGCTGGGTGGCAGTGAGGCCGTCCCGGGGCGCCGGCGCGGCCTGCATCCCTCCTGCCAGAATGATTTCATCAGCCAGAAAGGGGAGGTAATGGAGGTCCTTTCTGGTTGCCGTGCCTTCCACAATGCCGAGCTGTACGGTTTCATCCTGCACGGCTTGTTCTATTTCTTCCGTATTACCGCTTTTCAACCGTATGCGGATATCCGGATAACGGCGGCTGAACAAAGCCAGGAGGGGAGGCAGCACGTACTGGGCCATCGTGGAACTGGCCCCCAGGCTCAGTTCGCCGGATACGGGTGCATTCCCGGCGGATGCCATGTCTTCGTTCAGCGCCTCGTATTCCTTCAGAATCCTGCGGGAATGGGCCAGCAGGCGGCTTCCTTCCTCCGTCAGGACGATGCCGCGCCCCTCCCGTTTAAACAGCCGAGCGTCAAGCAGGCGTTCCAGTTCCTTCACATGGCGGGTGACGGCAGGCTGGGTAATGAACAATTCCTCCGCCGCGCGGGTAAAGTTGAGCCGCCGCGCAACGGTTTCAAAAACTTTCAGTCGGAAATCCGTAATCATGGGAGGAATGATGCCATTCAACCATGCCGCCTTGGTTCCGGCAAGCTCCTTTCCTTCATCCGTTTTTTCCTGCTGAAGCTGATGGGAGTGAAAAACTTGTTATGACAGAATGCCGGCTCGTCCGGCTTGTCCGGAAGGAAGAGAACGGGGCAGCATGATAATCAGATTATGGACGATAGCCGCGGCCGCATTGTTTTTATTCGGATGGGCTTCCGGGAAGGAGTGGAATCAAAAGATGGATGAATGGCTGCTGCCTTCCGGTACGCTGAAAGCGTTTGCGGAATACATGCCCGCTTATGGCAAACGGGCGCTTCCCGGACCGGATGAACGCGAGGCGGCCCGCCTGGAACAGGCAGTGGATGCCGCCAGGAAAGCGAAGGATGCCCGCGCCCTGGCGGAAGCCGCCGCCAGGCTGGACGCCTATTGGCAGTCAAAGCTGGATTCCCTGTATGCTCCCGTGGTCGCATGGCTGGTTTCACGGTGGTTTGTGAAGGCGGAACTGATTCCGTTCAAAGGAGGCATGGCGTATGAAATGCCCATGCAGGAATTGCAGGATGAGCTGGTCATGCTTGCCTGGGCGGGGACGCAGGCCGCTTGGGAGAAATTCCTTCAGGCGGATGAAGAATTTTACCGGGCGTGGCTTCTGGCCGGACGGAAGCGCCAGGAATACCCGGACTTGGAGGAATCTTCATCCGGGGAGAAGCTGAGGGACACGGAAGAGGCGGAAGTGCTGGTGCACCGGGCTTTTAAAAAGATGGAGAGGGTCATGGCCATTGCCGATACGGCGTGTGCGACACATGCCTATCCCCTGGTGGATGCTGTTCCCGTCCATCCCGGCTGGCAGGAGGATGATCCAGTTCTGCACAGAGTGGAGCAGGCCGTATGTTCGTCCGATTATCCTTTCATCAAATCCATGATGATAGAGTACCGGAATTACTGGGAGGCCCGTCTGGACGGCATCAGGACAGCTCTGCTGAGAGAGGACGGCTACAGGCCCGGTATGGAAACCGGATGGGAGAAAAAACTGAAAATGGCGGATCGTGCCTGGAGGTATTATGTGATCATGTCCGTGGAATACGAGATACAACCCGGAATCTATTTCTGGAGTTCCGGTATTGACATTTACATGACGGCGCACTGGACATGGCTGTATCGGCAGCGGTGCCGGGATTTGATGACGCTGGCCGGCCTGGCTCCGGAAAGGAGGGCGGAAGGTTTTGAATGTCCTCCCCGTTCCTTTGCCGGATTCGGAGAGGCGCGTCTTGCGATGGAGCACAAGGCCGCCGCCGGAGGGCCTTTGGCGGCGCAATACGGGGAATTGGCGGAGAATCTGGAAAAACTGCGCACGGATTTGGAGGATGCCGTCTCTCCGTGGCAAGCCGTTTTTTTGGCCGTCAGGTTACAGGATGAAGACGCGCTCCGGTTTTTGACATCCCGTATCCGGCTGCATGAACAGCACGCTCTTCTCAAGGGCGCGGTTACGCCGCTCATGGAGGCCGCCGAGGCGGGTTCCTCCGGGATGGTCCGGATTCTGGGGACATGTTGGGGAATGATCAATGCGGAAGACTGGCGAGGGCGGACCGCACTGGACATCGCCCTGGAACATGGCCATGTGGAAGCTGCATCCCTGATCCGGGAGAATGGTGGAATGACCGGAGCGGAGAAAAGAAGGAAAGAAGAGAAGGAGGCTGCCCGCAAATAGAGACTTTTCCGGACAAGGCGCCTGCCGGGAGCCGGCTTGACGGCATGCTTCCATGGTTTCCGGAACATTTCCCCGGTGAATTCCGTACGAAGCCCGGACTGAAAAACGGCGTGGGGCTGATGAGGAAATGTCGGCGATTCATGCTTGTCCCTGTTCATTTTCAGCCGTCTGTTCCGTCATGGGTGACATTCTGTTGCCGCTCATCGTCTGAACGGTGACGCCCGGCGGGGACTCCAATGCTTATATGAAACTGCATTCCATGATCATTACCGGCGCCGCCGGACTTATGCTGTTGGGGGCCTGTTCCCCTTCTTCTTATCAGACTACGTTTCCGGAACCGGCTTATGTGAAGGTTTCCGCCAATAACGGCGCATACGTTCCGTATCCTGCCAATCCTCAGGGGCAGCAGGAATTGGTGTACTGGTACGAATCCCTGCGTGAACCCCTGACCGTTGTTGCGGAAGTGCCGCCCGCTCCCCTCGTCACCAGGGGCCCAGGTCCGGTAATTCTGGATTCCGACAATTTTTCCGCGAAGCTTTACCGCGACAGGACGGAAGTGAAAAAGAAGGACAAGGACGGCAAGTGGGTTACCAGCGTGCGTCCCACCACTCCGGCTGACCAGCGCATGAGGAATTACATCATTGCGAGCAGAAAATCCCGTTAACAGCAGTTTTTACTGCCCTTGAAAAAAAGAATCCGGCCTGTTCCTTGAAAAAGGGAACAGGCCGGATTCTTTAAAAGAGTCTGCGGCAGTTTCTTCCTGCATCCGGAAATGCGGGAGGAAACAACTCTCCGTGCTGTTTCCCGGCAGGCGGCCTTCAGCAGGGAGCAGGAGCCGGCATCCGCGGATGCGGACCTTCAATCACAGGTCTTCCAGCGTCCATTCATCCTTCCATTCCAGCTTGATCTGGTCGCCTTCCCATTTCATGGGCAGCCACAGGTAGCGTCCGTCGATGGCGTTTTTGGGCCGCCAGATGTCCGCCATGAAGATGAATTTGCCGGGCTTGCCCTGCACGGGCAGAATGTACGTGCTTTGGCCGCCGAAGGTGATGCCCGCCTTCGGGCCCACGCAGGGGTTTTTGAGTTCCTTCCACGGTCCGGCAATCCGGTCGGCCACGGCGCTGCGGGCGGCGTTGGGAGCCCAGCCGGAACAGCCGGAAGCGATCATGTAGTATTTGCCCTTGTGCTTGCAGATGGCGGGAGCCTCCATGTAGCGGTTGACGAAAGCCCGGACGTATTTCCCGTTATGCCCGGTGTAGTCCGGGGTGAGTTCCGCTATGTGGAGCGTGATGTTGCCTTCCGAGGAATAGATATGGTAGGCCTTGCCGTTGTCGTCCACAAAAATGGTCATGTCCCGGCTCATCTGGCCGCCGGGATAGTCACGCCTGATGATGCGGACGTAGTCGGGCATTTCCTTGGTGAACTCCGTGGTCTGGTCCTTTTTGTCCAGGTTCAGGGGCCATTTGCCCGGATTGACGCGCCCGGCCCTCAGGAACGTGAACGGCCCGGTCGGCTTGGTGGCCGTCGCCACTCCCGCATACGCGGAACCATAGCCTTTCCCCTTGAGCTCCAGATGGAACCACATCACGTACTTTTTGGTCTTCTTGTTGTAAACCACTTTGGGGCGTTCCAGGATGCACCCCTTGGCGATGGGGTGGGAATTGTCCCCTTCCACCACCTTCAGGGCGATTCCCTCGTCCTTCCAGTTGTACAGGTCTTTGGAGGAATAGCAGTGCACGCCCACCTGGGCGCGGTTTCCGGCGTCCCCTTCAACCTTATGTTCCCCGTACCAGTAATAGGTTCCCTTGTCGTAGAGGATGCCGCCGCCGTGGGCGTTGATGTGGACGCCGTTGTTGTCCGTCCAGATTTCTCCGGGTTTGAAGGAAGTGTGCTTGACGGGGACGTCCGCCGGAGAAAGGGCGGTCATGCCGTAGAACAGGCAGAGGGAGAAAAAGGCGGTTGAAAGTGTTTTCTTCATATTCTTGAAATAGTTTTGAGACAGGTTGCGGATTCGCGTTCTTACAGGTCTTCCAATTTCCATTCGTCTTTCCATTCCAGCTTGATCTGATCGCCGTCAAACTGGATGGGCAGCCACAGGTAGCGTCCGTCGATGGCATTCTTGGGCCGCCAGATGTCCGCCATGAAGATGAATTTGCCGGGCTTGCCCTGAACGGGCAGAACATAAGTGCTTTGGCCGCCGAAGGTGATGCCCGCCTTCGGCCCTACGCAGGGATTCTTGAGTTCCGTCCACGGGCCGGCAATGTGCTTGGCCACGGCGCTGCGGGCGGCGTTGGGCGCCCAGCCCGTACAGCCGGAAGCGATGAAGTAGTATTTGCCCTTGTGCTTGAAGATAGCGGGGGCTTCCATGAAACGTCCCGGGAAGACGCGTACGAATTTGCCCGTGTGCCCGGTGTAGTCCGGGGTGAGCTCCGCAATGTGCGTGGTGCTGTTTTCCTCGGAGGAATAAATGTGGTAGGCCTTGCCGTCGTCGTCCACAAAAATGGTCATGTCCCGGCTCATCTGGCCTTTTTCAAAATCCTTCTTGAACATGTCCTCGGAGCGGACTCCTTCCGGCAGGGCGCTGGAAGTAAGAGCGGGCACCCCCTTGAAGGTTTTCATGGTCTGGTCCTTCTTGTCCATGTTCGCAGGCCATTTGCCCGGATTGACGCGCCCGGCCTTCAGGAACGTGAACGGCCCGGTCGGCTTGGTGGCCGTCGCCACTCCCGCATAGGCGGCCCCGTAGCCTTTCCCCTTGAGCTCCAGATGGAACCACATCACGTACTTTTTGGTCTTCTTGTTGTAAACCACTTTGGGGCGTTCCAGGATGCACCCCTTGGCGATGGGATGGGAATTGTCCCCTTCCACCACTTTCAGGGCGATTCCCTCGTCCTTCCAGTTGTACAGGTCCTTGGAGGAATAGCAGTGGACACCCACCTGGGCGTAGTTGCCCGCGTCGCCCTCCACCTTGTGTTCCCCGTACCAGTAGTAGGTCCCCTTGTCGTAGAGGATGCCGCCGCCGTGGGCGTTGATGTGGACGCCGTTGTTGTCCGTCCAGATTTCTCCGGGCTTGAAGGAAGTGTGCTTGACGGGGGTGTCCGCCGCGGAAAGGACGGCGGCGCCGCAAAACAGGAGGAGGGACAGCAGCGGTTTGATGATATTGGTCATGGCTCTGAGGATGCGGAAGTGGTCAGTGAATGGTCGGGATGGCCGTACAGTTTGTCCCATGCTCTGGAAAGGGCGTACAGGGCATAACCGGTACCATAGAATTTGTGATAATTGTACAATGGATAGTCCCACCAGGAACCGTCTCTGCCCTGGCGCGCAAGGATGTCGCCGGCCAGCAGAGACGCATGACGTTTTACCTGATTGGGGGCCAGCATGTCCAGACACATTCCTGAATAATAATATCCATAATAGAAAAAGTACCCGGAATTCTGTGCGAAGCTTTCATGCGGAACCGGCTTGTGGAGGGCCATGGTCAGCCAGCCCCTGCGGCTCCACAGGCGGTCCAGTCCGTTCACAAGCTGGAGCATGGAAATATCTTCCGGTTCCCACAGCTTGATGGCGTAATCGCAGGCCGGGGTGCGGGCCAGGCTGCCGGTGTGGCGGTTGATGGGTCTGCCGGGATAATAGGAGTGGCTCAGGGAATAAACATAGGTTCCGGCTGGGGTACGCTGGGATTTGAGGAATTTCAGGGCCCGGCTGAACACCTTCTCATCCAGGGAGAGGCCGAATGTCTTACCGACCATCCATGCGGAAATGAGAACGGTCCCGGTCAGGAAGGAGGTGGGTTCCGATGCAGGCCGTTTGCTGAATCCGATGTAGGTGAGATAGCCCCAGCCCCCCTTGGCGGAAGCCAGTTCGTTGAGCCTGTCCACCTGGAGGCGAGCGCAGTCCATGAGTTGTTTGTAGCGCGGGCTTTCGCGGTCCAGCCCGGCCGCACGCATGCTCATGGCGTCCAGCACGTAGGTATGCGCCCAGATGTTGTAAACGCAGAGGGCGTCCCCCCGCTTCAAATGGGGCATCGTCCGGATCAGGTAATCTTCCGCGCGGGTCATGGCTTCCCGTACCTTTGGTTCGTCCCGCAGGGGAGTGGCGTTAAGTCCCGCGATGCACAGGGCCGTGCTCGCCGTCTTGAAGGTGAGCGGGCCGTCCGGATAGGGGCAGAGAATGTTCCATGTGCCGATCACCCGGTGGTCTCCCCAGGAGCCGTCCCTGTTCTGTTTTTCCAGCAAAAAATCCACGCCGCGGCGGAATGCCGCGCTGAATTGTCCGCGTTCAGCAGGGGGAATATCCGGAATTTTTGCAATGGGAATGGTATCCTTCCGGTCGCCGGGTACCGTTTCCGGTTCTCTGGCGGAAACAGTCAGGGACGCAAGCAGAAGCAGGCTGGAAAACAAAAGACGGAACATGGTCAGGAAGCGGGCGGGGTGGTGGGATAAAGCGCGCTCCGGACCCGGGAAACGGCGAACAGGGCGTAGCCGGTGCCATAAAATTTGTGATAATTGTAGAGGGGATAGTCCCACCAGGAGCCGTCCTTCTCCTGCATGGGCAGGATGTCGTCCGCCAGATGGGCCGCATGGCGCGGCAGCCGTTCCCGGGGTACCTGGTCAAGGCAGCGGGCGGCGTAGTAATACCCGTAGTAGAAGAAATAGCCTGCATTTTGCGCGAAGCTTTCATGAGGGATGGGTTTCTTCACCGCCAGGGAGAGCCACCCGGAGCGGCTCCAGATGCGTTCCAGCCCGTCTTCCAGCTGGCGTCTGGAAACAAAAGCCGGATCGTACTGGATCAGGGCCAGGTCTCCGGCGGGGGTGCGGGCCAGACTGCCGGTGTGGCGGTTGATGGGCCTGCCGGGATAAAACATGTGGGATATGGAATACACATAGCTCCCGGCCGGGGTCCGCTGTTTTTCCAGGCTGGCGACGGCGCGCTTGACGATCTGGGGATCGGCCTTGAGGCCGAATGCGCGTTCGGCGTCCTTGAAGGCGATCAACACCGTAGCCGTCAGGAAGGAGGTGGGTTCCCCCATCGGCCGTCTGGAAAAAGTTTTAAAGGTGTAGTAGCCCCAGCCGCCTTTGACGTCCGCCATCCAGTTCAGCGCCTCCACCTGCAGGGAGGCCACCTTCTTGAGCTCCGTGTATTGCGGGGAATTCTCCGGCAGGTTTTCAGCGGCGCGGCACAGGGCGGAGAGGCCGTAGGCATGGCCCCATACGCCGAGGACGGTGCGCGTGTCTCCGCGCTTGAGCAGGGGAAGGGTGGCAAGCAGGTACTGGACGGCCCGGTCAACGGCTCCCTTGACGGCGGGCTCATCCTTCAGCGGACTGGCGAGCAGGCCGATGACGCACAGGGACGTGCAGGCGGTCCTGAATGACCTGGGGCCTTCCGGGTAAGGGCAGATCACATTCAGCCCCTTGGTGCGCGTGTGGTCCCCCCAGGAGCCGTCCTTGTTCTGGCTGGCCAGAAGGAAATCCGCCGCCCTGCGTATGGACTGGTCCAGCGTTTCCCGGGAGGGGGGCTCCACGTCCGGAACCTTTTCAATGGGAATGGTGTCTCTTTTTTCCCCGCCTTCTGCCGGCATGGGTGCGCCAAGCGCCGTGCAGGCACTCAGAACGGAGAGGAAAAGGACGGCCTTGTTCATGCGCGGAAAAGAGATCAGGCCTGCTGATCCTTGATGGTCACCTGGACGGGCAGTCCGGGAGCGAATATCTGGCTGGCGGGAACCTTGGGCGTCACGATGATGCGGCGCTTGCCGTCCGCTCCGGGAATGGGGCTGGCTTCCGTGATGACGCCGGGAATCTGCATGTTCGTTACTTTGATGACGACGGTTTCCCCCACTTTGGGCGTGGCGGTGGAGTCCGGAAGGGTGGCCTGCACGATCAGTTCCGAGTCCGGGGGGACGATGGTGGCTATCTTGTCAAAGGCTTCCAGCTTGCCGCCGGGCTTGAGCTTTTCCGCCACGGGGATGGCCACCCATTTGTCCGCCACGTAGCCTCCGTAAAGCAGGATGCCGTTTTCCGGAGCCTTGAAGGAGGCCATTTCGCGGTCGGCTTTCAGCTCGTTGTATTTGTCCTGGAGGCGGCGCAGGGATACCTCCGCTTCCGTGAGGGCTATTTTTTTCTGTTCCAGGTCGAATTCCGCCTGCTTGCGGGCTTCCGCCAGGTCCGTCTGCTTCTCTTTCACGGCCGTGGCGAAATCTTCGCCCAGGCGGTGGATATTGCGCAGCTTGGCCAGTTCCGCGACCAGTTTGGCTCCCTGGACGGCGAACTCGCTTTCTCCGAGTTCATTCTTCAGCCGTTTCAGGATGATTTCCTCCGTTTCTTCCGCCACCTGGTCGTCCTTGTACATCTTGGTGAGCTGGTTCAGCTCCTCCTGCTTGTAGGACATGTAGCGCAGGGCCTTGTTGACGCGTTCCTCCTCTTCCGCCAGCATGCGGGCCTTGCGCTTTTCCAGGAAGTCCTTCTGGTCCTCCTCCGTGCGCGTCAGGGCCGTCTGGAATTTCTGGAGACTCATGGCGGAACGCTCCTTCTGCTGGTCCAGCGCGTAACGGAGTTTCAGCACTTCCAGGTTCTTGCTCTTGATGGCCCGTTCGTAATCTTCAATGCTCTTGTCCAGCGTACGGAAATCCGCCTGGGCCACGGAATCGCCTTTTTTGACGGAGCTGCCCTGGGGCATGATGCCGATCAGGAAAATGTCGGAACTCCCCTTGGGGGCAAAAGAGATGGACTTGGTATTCTTCTTGGGCAGCAGGATGCCCGGAGCGATGGAGTCGGCCAGGGCGGCTCCCCCCATGAGGAGAACGGCCAGAAGGCCGGTGGCGGTGAGGGATGTATGCTTCATATGCAATGGTGTACAATCAGAGATGAATCAGGATTGGCGCGCGGAAAACGGGACGAAGCGCCCCTTCTTTCCAAGTATAACGGTATGAAACGTGGTTTTCTTTCCTTTATGTGAAGCGGGCACCGCTTCCGTGTTGACTTCAAAGCCCGCTTTCTGCAGGGTGCGTACCAGCCGGGTGTCCGGACGGGCTACGGTGATGACCAGCAGGCCCCCCTGCTTGAGGGCGGCAAAATAATCGGAAGCTTCCGCTACGCTCAGGTTCATGCGGTCGTGCGTGGAACGGCACAAAATGGCGTGGAAACTCTTCTGCTGCTTGCGGGCTACCTGGAGAGCGGTGGAAAATTCCACGCTGACGCGGGGATCATGCAGGAATCCGGGACGTTCCCCATCCAGAAATTCCTGGTGCCAGTCCACCAGTTCCCTGCACGGTTCCGCCACGATGAAGCTGGCTTTTTCCCTCTGAACCTGGTCCATCAGGGAAAACAGGGTGAAGCCCAGACCCAGGCCATCCAAAAGGAAAGAGGGCTGGTTGGCCCTCTTGACGGGCGCCGTGGCGATGGCCGCCGCCGTTTCATTGCTTCCGTGAGAAAAACTGGAAGCCGTCTGCATGCCGTCCCTGAGCAGAAAATGGAAGCCGTCCCGTTCCCAGAGTTCAAGAATGGAGCCGTCGGGCAATTGTGTGGAAGCTAGTTTGGTAATGGGTTTCATATCAAATAATGCCGGTCGGACAGCGTAGGAAAGAACGCTTTTCAGGGCAAGTCCGGACAGCGTGTTTGGAGAGGAATACGGGCCTAATTGAAAAAAATTGCATGGAAAACGAACTTTGCGCATTCTTTTTCTTGATTTACGGACGGAAATAAGCGAGAGCTATCTTTCAGCACAGCTATTTTTTCCGATATGAGTAATCCACCACCCCCCTCCATTCCGGGCGGTACTCCGCCGCCGCCCACTCCTCCGCCGGCTCCGGCAGCGCCTTCCGTACCCCAGCCGCCCGTACCTCCTGCCGCGCCTCCCGTGTCCGGAGCACCCGCGCCGGCTGCTCCGCCCGCCGCTGCCGCTCCTACCATTCCCCTGCGTCCTGCCGGCCTGGGAGGAGGGATCAAGCTTGGCGGCGGCCTGAAGACGGTTGCCCTTGGCTCCGCCACCACTCCTGTGGCTCCCGCCGCAGCGGCTCCTACCGTTCCCCTGACGCCTCCCGGGGCAGGGATGGCTACCGCGCAGCTTCCGCAGGCCACCATCGGCCTGAATACGGCTCCCGCCGCGGCTCCCGTCTCTTCCGCTTCCTTTACGGCAAAGAAATTTGAACAGGACACCGAGGAAGGCTCCAATACCCTTCTGAATGTTCTTTCCTTCGTGGCCTTGGCTTTTGCCCTGGCATTCGTCGGTTACCAGTACGCTACGGATACGCTGGAATCCCGCAGCATGACGGGCTGGCTGGGCAGTGAAGAAAATCCTGCCGCCGCGGCTCCCGCCGCCTCCAGCGACGAGTCTGCCGATGACGCCGCCGAGGAAGCGTCTGAAACGTCTGACGAAGCCGCTGCGGATGCCCCTGCTGACGATGCGTCCTCCGATGTCGCCGACGACGAAGAATAAGTGAACATAACGGTTCTCCAAATACTCTAAGCGGTACTATGGCAAACGTATTTTCTGAAGCAAATTTTGAGGATGAAGTCCTGAAGTCCGACATCCCTGTGCTTGTCGACTTCTGGGCTACATGGTGCGGCCCCTGCCGCATGATCGCTCCGATCATTGACCAGTTGGCTACGGAACTTGCCGGCAAGGTCAAGGTGGGCAAAGTGGATGTGGACGCCAACAACGGCCTGGCCGCAACCTATGGCGTGCGCACCATTCCTACTCTCCTGATCATCAAGGATGGAGAAATCATGGACACCATGGTGGGCGCCACTTCCAAGGACGCCATTCTCCAGCGCCTGCGCCCGGTCATGTAACCGTTCGCGATTATTGATGTAATACCGGCCTCCGGTGGGAAAATCCTGCCGAAGGCCGTATTTTTATCCGGGGGTGCTTCCTCTGCCTCTTCTGGATGGCGCTTGGGGTGCCTCTTGATCTGCCGGAAAAGCAGAATTTGTTTTTGGCAAACAAACTTTGGACAAGACAGAATTTGCGCAGAACATGTGCCTGAAAAGGTGGGAAAAGCGTGGTTATCCTTTATTTCTCGTGTCCGGTTATTAGTTTCCCATGTGATTACATTTCGTAGGCACAGCCGGGGTTTCTTGTGAAAACAAGCGTTTTCCCTTACAATTGAGCAGAGAGGATATTCTGGTCCTTCCGGACGCGCCTCATTCCTGCATAGCGGTACGTAGCTGACAGCAGGGCCTTTCTAAAGAAACCCTGCGGAAAGAAGATCAAGGAAAAAGAGCCGTCAGGCATATTGGCTGCCGGATGCAGTACCTGCAGCTTGTTTCCCATTCTTGTGGGGGAATGAACGGACGATAAGAAATAGGGAAAAGCAATATTCGTCCTTATCAGAACCATGATATTTGTTTATCCCATATGTTGAATTTGCTGGAATAAATCCATAAATTTGCATATGATCCATAAATTTGATTTTTTCAAGACAAACATCTCATGACGAATAGGAGGAATAATTTCTAAAACATTTGCAAGCAACAATATATCGATAAAAAAGGAAGATATTATCTTCCTTGACTTCCTTCTGGATTATATATAAATTTAGTTAAATATGAAGAAAGTAATAAAAATAATGATTTTATTTTTATTAGGTGTCGCAGCACTGTTTGCAGCCTACTTGTATATTAAACAGCAGACAGTGGACAGCAGACAAAGATCCATGGCTAATACGGCGGCAATTTCAAGTATGTTTCTATCGTCCGTTTCCCAGCAGTACCACTGCCGTTTCTCTACTTTGGGCGGCACCTGGTCTCTGGAAAAATTCACGAAGTCATATGGATTGGCTTTTGAAAATGAAGGTAATCCTGAAGCCTGGCAAGAATTGAAACGGCGCATTAATGACGGGACGATAGAAAAAGAATTTTATAATTTGTGGATATACATCGGAGCTTCTCCCGCCATTGATATGGAAATTAATGAGGAGAATAAATTTATTAAAGTTATCATCAGTACGGAAAAGTCTCCATCCCAGAGTATGTTTTATCATTTATGAAAAATGGATAAAACAGGAAATAACCCCGCTTCTTATTCGAAAATCATATCGGTCGCACCATTTATAAAATTTATTTCGCGTAACGTATCTTTTTATTTTTCTTAAGAAATTGAAGGCATGCCTTTAATATTTTTATTTTTTATATTGTACTTGATCCCCTTGTTTCTTTCCGCCATCGCGAAAGATTCGGAAATATCTCTCATTTTTACTATTATAGCTATCATCTTCGGCAGTGTTCCTGTTGTTTTAATTACGCTTACACTATGTTTGGTCCATGGAATAGCATACGGGTTGCTTGCAGGATTATTGTTGTTTGGATTATTGTTTTTTATCAGCAAGGGGATTCGTTTTATTATTTTTAAAGCATTTCAACTAATGTAAATTGAAATCTCCTGAATATTCAGGAATATATAATACAAAATGAAGAATTATAAATGAATGGGGAGAAATGAATTTTCATTTTATCCCGTTTTTTATTGTTATGAAGCCGATCAAATTCCTTCTTGTTCTCGTAGCACTGTTTTTTGGACTGGGGAGTTGCATCGCTGCTGGAGATGCTGAACTCCCCGGCAAATGGACGACTTTCGGCAAAGGAGAAGAACGGGAGCGTTTTGCCCGGTGCTTCATCATCAGTTACCCAAGCAGTTTCACCATTGATCCCGCCAGTGGAATATCATTTAGTCTCGATATAGGAAGAGATGTTCGCATTCCGGAGGGAAACCTGCACACCCTTGTTTTGCATGATGAGAAAAAATCATTGGAAGTCAGGGCCAGCACCTACGGATTTATAACCGAGGACTTTTATGTCCCGCGTGGTTTTGAGACCCCGAGGGAGGTCATACTGACTGACTTTTTCAGGAATGCGTTGCTGACTAAAATTATCAGGACAAAGCATTACGATCTTTTTTGCAGTAAAACGGATAAGGAAGTGTTTGCACTTTATCTGTATCGAAAGGAAGGCTGGGATGTGAGTTACCAAACTCTCAGGTTTTTATTTCGCAATGGCACCACTTTTGAGGACCATGAGGAAATTGTTAAGAAAATCATGGAGGGGTTTATCCCGTGTTTCGCGCGTTCGGACTAGTTCATGTGAGCGGTGTCTCTCCCGGGGTAAGGTTGGGGAGCCGGAGTTGGAGATTATTAGACATAAAGTCTTGTAAAGCTCTTTCTCAGGAACCGCGGGGTTTCTTGATGGCTTTATTCCGGGAGTTGTTGATCCAGCCTTTTCTGTGTGTGTTTCCGGTTTTCCAGTCCTTTGCAGGCAAGAGGCCTTCCCGGAGAGGAAGGGGAGGATTGGGATTTTAACGGACAGGCGGGTTTAAATGGATGAATCCGGCAGACAATGTATATCGGGCCGTCTGCGGGGATGCAGGCCGTTGCGAAACCTGTTCCTGTCCGGCGGTTCCGCACCCATTTGCTTCATTCCTTTTTGCTTGGCATGAGGAGCATTGCGGCATACATTGAAGAATAAATTCCACTGGGTGGAGTTACCTTTCAACATCCCTGACGCCATGAAATTCATTTCTTTCTTTTTGTCCGTATTCGCGAGCTGCTGCCTGGTGTCCACTGCTTTGGCAGGCGGTGACATGGCTCCGGATCTGAAGTCCGGCTCCTTCTGGAGTTCGTCCAGGGAGGACTTGTTCGGCAAGTATTTTAATGGAGAAGCGGGCGGCTGGGTGGACAAGGAGAAAACCCAGCTCCGCATGGCCAGGCCCCGGATCAAGATAGGGGAAATTTCCCTGGGAGAGACTTTGGTGAACTGGAAGGATGATACACCCCAATCCATGACCGTCATGATTTACAACAAGGGGGACAACGGGGCGATTGACCGGGATGAGTTTGAAACGCGCCTGGAGCGCGTCAAGGCGGCCCTGGACACCCTCACCGGCGTGAAGTCCAAGGAATACCGCGCCTCCCGCCGTGAAGCCGTGGTGAAGGTGAACGGCTGGTCCTGGGTATGGGACAAGGGCGCCGCCGTGGTGGAGGTCAATTCGTCGCGTGAGGGCCGGGAGTTCGAGGCGGAATTCATCCGTCTGAAATTAGGGCCTACGGAAGCTTCCATCGCGCGGCCGGACACGTCCTCCCGCGCGAAAAAGGCGGACATCAAGCAGCATGTGAAGAAGGAAGGGAAGCGCATCGTGATTCAGGACATCCCCATGGTGGATCAGGGACAGAAAGGCTACTGCGTGGTGGCTACTGCCGCCCGTGTGTTCGCTTATTATGGAATGGATTATGTGGATCAGCACGAACTGGCCTCACTGGGCAATACGTCAGCTTCCGGAGGAACAAGCACTGCTGAAATGGCGGAAAACCTGAAGAAAATAGGAGCGCGGTTCCAGATCAGGATCCGTGTTCTGGATTCCCTGACGGATTACCGTGATTTCAATAATATATTGAAATCCTACAACCGGGCCGCTTCCAAGCTGAAGAAGGAGAAAGTGGACAGCCAGACGAGCTGGCCGGCCTTCTGGGACAACGCGGACGGGGAAGTGCTGAAACTGGCGCGCGCAGGTTCCCAGAACCAGGTGGACAAATGGATCAATTCCATCCGCCCCTATATCACTGCGGGCATTCCCGTGCTCTGGTCCGTGCAGTTGGGCATTGTGCCGGAACCCAAGAGGCTGTCCCAGACCCGCGGCGGCCATTTGCGCCTGATCATCGGCTTTGATGAGGAAAAGAAAACGGTCATTTTTTCCGATTCATGGGGCGCGGAGCATACGGAAAAGGAAATGCCCATGGCTGACGCCATCGCCATCACGACGGGACGCCAGGTCATGCAACCGTCCAAATAAGTACGGAAGGCTTTTTGCGGCCGAGCGGAAAGAACCGCAGATATTCCCCTTTCCGGGGCACTTCTGGCTGGTCTGCGGGCAGGAGCGTATTATACTTGCGCCATGATCAGCAGAACATTGGTGAAACATGCCCTGTCCAGTGAAGCGGAAATTCCGGACATGCTGGTTCAGGGCTGGGTGCGTACGCGCCGGGATTCCAAGGCGTTTTCCTTTTTAGAGATCAATGACGGCTCCAGCGTGGCCTCTCTCCAAGTGGTGGCGGATGAGGGCATCCCCGGTTATGAACGGATTGCAGAGATGACGACCGGGGCCGCAGTGAGCGTCCGCGGCGCCCTGGTGGCCGGGCAGGGGAAGCAGCGCTGGGAATTGCGCGCCTCTTCCCTGGAGCTGGTCGGCGCCGCTCCGGAATCCTACCCCCTCCAGAAGAAGGGGCACACGCCGGAGTTCCTGCGTTCCATCGCCCATTTGCGCCCCCGCACGAACCTGTTCGGCGCGGTGTTCCGCATGCGCAGCCGTCTGGCTGCGTCCATCCACCGGTTTTTCCAGTCCCGGGACTTTGTCTGGGTCAGTACGCCCATCATCACCGCCAGCGATTGCGAAGGGGCGGGGGAAATGTTCCGCGTGACGACGCTGGACGTGGGTGATGCCGCCTCCCGCGACACCGCGCGGGATTTCTTTGGAAAGGCGGCCTATCTGACCGTGAGCGGCCAGTTGGAAGGGGAGGCTTTTGCCTGCGCCCTGAGCAATATTTACACGTTCGGCCCCACGTTCCGGGCGGAAAATTCCAACACCACGCGCCATGCGGCGGAGTTCTGGATGGTAGAGCCTGAAATGGCTTTTTGCGACCTGCGCGGGGACATGGACATGGCGGAGGCATTTGTCCGGGAGCTGATCCGTGACGCCCTGGAGAACAGCGCGGAAGAGATCGAATTCCTGAACCGGTTTGTGGACAAGGGCCTGCGGGAGCGCCTGGAGCACGTGAAGGATACGCCGTTCGTGCGCTGTTCCTATACGGAAGCCGTGGACATTCTTCTCAAGAGCGGGAGAACATTTGATTTTCCGGTCTCCTGGGGAATCAACCTGCAGAGCGAGCATGAACGCTTCCTGACGGAGGAACATTTCAAGAGTCCGGTCATCGTGTACGATTATCCCAAGGAGATCAAACCTTTCTACATGCGTCTCAATGACGACGGCAGGACTGTCACCGCCATGGATGTGCTGGTTCCCGGAATCGGCGAAATCGTGGGGGGAAGCCAGCGCGAGGAACGGCTGGACATTCTGCTGGAAAACATGAAGCGGCAGGGCATGAACGAGGAAGCCTACCGCTGGTATGCCGACTTGCGCCGTTACGGTTCCGTTCCCCACGCCGGATTCGGAGCCGGGTTTGAACGCCTGCTGATGTTCATCACGGGCGTAACGAACATCCGGGACGTGCTGCCGTTTGCCCGCACGCCGCGGAATTGCGAGTTTTAACGTTCAGGCGGCAGGCCGTGCCGCCGTTTCCGGCCGTGAAGCATATGGACCTGCAGTCCCCTTTTTTATAGGGTAAACGGTCTTTCCGCGGAGCGGAGAAAATTAAAAGCTCGGCTTTCCCTGGGGAAAAGCCGGGCAAAATGGATTGCCGGGAAACGGTGGTTATTTTCTTCTGCGTCTCAAGAGCAAGCCTCCCAACCCCAGAATGCCCAGGGAAAAAGTGGCGGGTTCAGGGACGGTTTCATAATTGATAATTACCTTGGTAACGCCGTTTTCAGTGACCTGCGTGACGTTTGCCTGTACCTGAGAGGTGCTGGCAATGTTCAGGCCGCTCAGATCCAGTGTCAGGGGACCGTCCCACTGGTCGGATTTAATGCTGGCCAGCTCAATGGTACCGCTTCCGGTCAGGCTGTTCATGTCCAGCGTTCCGGTGAAATGGACGGAGTGGTGATTGACCCATAAATTGGCGATGTCAGTAGCGGTCCACGAACCGTGTTCCGAGGCGGTAAACGTTCCGAAGTTGAGAGTAAAGTCGCGGCCCAACCCAAAAGCGTTCGTTGATTCAAAAACCAGATGGGCATTGCCTTCCAGGGTGATGGAGTTGACATTGAGATCCCCCTTGGCCGGACTGCAGACCAATGTGCTTCCGGAACCGATCTGGATGGTGTTGGTGTCTCCGAAAAAAGCCTCGCTGTTTGACCAGGTAATGGTGCCCGCATTCTGCCCGATGACGGCATCGTCATTGGCGCTGTGCTGGGGATAATAGCCGTTCGGGGAACCGTTTACCGTCCAGTTGCCGGAATCCCCGTAAATCCCGTTGTTGGCCGCTCCGCTCCAGATATAGGTGGCTGCCTGGGAGATACCGCCCAGCATGCAGCAGAAAACACAAAATGCAGATAATTTCATTTCCAATAAATAGTTCAACGAGGCGGATGTAACGGATTCTCAATCCGGCTTTATAGTTAAGTTAATTGTTAAACATTTATTTGAAGCATGTTATAAATTAAAAGAAGCTTATTAAAAACTTCCTTCCTTTCTTTTTAAAAGCAGGAATGATTTCTTTTAAGGGGTTCTTTAAAAAATATTTGAATTGACGCCGGATTGAGAATCCGCAGGAAACAATATTTTATCTTCTTGGAAACATACAAGGAGCAGGAACATGAAAAAGTGGCTGCGCGGGAATGGAAAAACCCTTTCCCGCACAAGGCGGGAAAGGGCCTACCATAACCAAGTAAAAGCATGCGTTGAAACGCCGTCGTACTTAGAAAGTGTAGCTGATGGCGCCGTTGATGCCGTGGGCGGTCAGCTTGTTGCGGGTCTCGAACTGATAGCAAATACGTGCTCCCCAGTTGCTGGAGAAGAGTACGTCGATGCCGGCGTTCAGGCGGAATGCGGTGCGGCCCATGTTGACGCCGCGTACGTTCCATGCGCCCAGAGGCCCGGAGACATTGGATTTGGGATTCATGCGGCTTACATCCTGGGCCACGGCTACCGTCAGGGCCGGGGTGATAGTGGTGCCGCCGTCCGTCTGATAGGCGCGGGCGATGGTGATGCCGGCCGGAATGGTCCAGTTCTGAGCCCGGGCGTGGTCGAAGGTGCGTCCGTAGGGGCCGCTTTCGGAGAATCCCTTGAGTTCGGAAGTCATAAATTCAATCCCGGTGTAGGGCGTCACGTAGGCCTTGCCGAGGGCGAAGCGTTCCGTCCACGTGGCGTACAGGCCGCCGCTGAAGGTGTCGGAATTGACGTTGCCGTTGAGGTCGGAACCCATGATGTAGGAATTGCCCTTGAACTTGGAACGTCCGTAGGCGCCGTAGCCGTCCAGGGTGAACTTGCTTTCCCTGAAGGGATGCATGCGTCCGTAGATCATGGCCAGGAAGGAATCGACGTCATAGTCGGAACCGAAGTTCGACTTATCCTTGATGTCGCCGAAGCTCTGGCCGGCTGCGATACCGATCAGGGAACCCTGTGCGGCCTTGTAGTCGATACCTACGGCATAGCCGCCGGCATTGTACTTGTAACCGGAAACTCCTCCGCGGGCGTCCTGGTCGTCCCAGATGCCCATGCCGCCTACCCAGATATTGCCGTTGCCCCTGGCGATCGTCTTGCGGGCGATCGGAGAACCCTTGGCGTCCACTACTTCAATGGTGTCTTCCGTCTGGCGCGCCATGGAAGCGGCGGACTGGATGCGGCCCAGATCGGCGAAGCTTCTCAGGGTGCGGCTTGCAGCCCAGGTGAAGTTCACGATGTTTTCACCGCTCACGGACTGAATCATGTGGGCAGCCTGGTCGGCATTTGTCGCCCGGAACAGTTCTTCGTAGAACTCGGCGGCGGGAGAACCTGCGGCCGCGTTCAGACGGTTGTTTTCCAGGCCGACGGCCGTGGTGTAAACGTTGCCGTTGAAGCCGGACATGACGCCGTCAATGCCTCTCATATCCTGGGTGATGGTGGTGGTGCCTTCAACCGTTCCGGGAGCCATGGTGGTGGTCAGGAACAGGCCGTTCAGCAGACGGCCGGAAATATCCGTGCCGTTCAGCGTTACCGTCACGCTTTCCGTACCCTTTTTCAGCTGGGAGATCGGAACGGAATTGCCGTCGGAGTCGGAAACCTGGATGCCCACGCGGGAATCGTCCGTGAAGGTGGCCGGGGTGCCGAAGTCCAGAGTGGAGCCGTCTGCCAGAAGCAGTGTCGAATCGCCGCTGAAGGTGGCGGAGGCGCCCTTCATCGTGGAGTCCTGGGTCACGGTGACGCTGCCGGTCCGGATGTCGTACACCGTGGTGTCCGTGCCCATGACGGCGGAGTTGATGGATTCAGGGGCTGCAACTTTTCCGGTGGTGGCGTCCGGCGTGCCGAAGGTGGCGTTCCCGATGATCAGGTTGCCTTCAAGCTGCTGGTAGGTGCCACCGAAAGTGTCCGTGTCGCCCGTGCCACCGTACACCAGGGTGCCGGCTCCGGTCTTCGTCATCACGGCGGCCTGGTCGGCGGCCCGTGTGGCTGCGTCTGCGGTGGATGCCGCGGGGGCTGCGGTGGCGATGCCGTCACTGATGTAGGTGTAGGCGCCGGCGTCCGTGAATACGTTGATCTGGGTGTTCACGCCCGCATAAACGGAACCGCTCACGCCATTGGCCGTATTGCCGGAAAGAACGGTGTTGGAACCGATGTACAGTGTTTGGTCGTCCGCCAGGTTGATCGCGGCCTTGTCGGCGTCAGTTGCGGTGTTGTTCAGCACCTGCGTACCGTTGCCGATGGAGATTTGCCCTCCTGCCGTCACAATGCCGTCAGCGGCTGAATTGCCGGCGATCAGGCTGTTTTCCCCGATGGCGATGTCGTCGTCAGCCGTCAGGGTGGCATTTCCCTTAACTGTAGTATTCTGACCAAGGGCAATGTTGCCTTCAATAGTGTCCAGCACTTCGGGAGTGCCTTCTACGGTACCCCAGACACTGTCCGTATTGTTGTAAACGGTCTTGGTCAGGTCCACAGAATCTGCCTGAACGGTGGTGCCGTCCAGCACGGTGTTGTCTCCCAGGGAGATGTCGCCGCCGTTGGCTTTGATCGTGATGGCTCCCGCAGTCGTTTCACCAAGCGCGATGCCGCCGGAAACGCTGTTGTCCATGGATTGCGTGACGGTTTTGCTCGTCTGGGTATTGGAAGCGTCGAATCCTTCCGTCGTTACGGAACCGATCCCCGCATTGGAGGTCACGTCTCCGTTCAGCGTAACCTTGGAATCCGGGTCGCCGGTGATTTGTCCGGTTGCCGTGACGGCGCCCTGCAGGGACACATTGTCACCAAGTTGTACGGCTATTTCATTGGAATCCTTGAAAGAGGAAGTGGTCGTGCGCGTATAGGCCTGGCCCGCAGGAGGGGTTGCCGGATCCTGCGTCGTGGTGGCTACGCCGTTTACGGTGACGGTCTGGTCAATGACGACGTTGTCACCGACGTTCACCTGGCCATTCGTGGAAGTGATGGCCGTGCCGAAAACCTTGGAGGCCTTGGGGTCGTCAGATCCCACGATGGAAATGTTCCGGCCGTCAATGGTGGTGTTCGAGGCGTTGGTGACAACGATGTCATTGCTGCTGCCCGTAGGTTCGCTCAGCGTGATATTGTTGAATTTGACTTGTTCGTTGACTAGGTCGTAATTGAAATTGACCAGTTTTCCGCTTGCATCGGTCATCTGGACGGTGATGCTTCCCGTACCCGAGATGGCCGCCAGCTGGGCCTTCTGTTCCGGGGTCAGCGTAATACTGTCTGAACCAGAGGGAACGGTGATGGTGATGGTTGACGCTTCATTGGAAGCGGCAGCCTGGTTCCAGGCTGTCACCAGCGAATCGGCGCTGTTTGCAGTGTAGTCAGCCGCGGTGGCAACTGAGAAGCTGCCGAGGCAGGCGATGACGGCTGCCAGCAACATCTGTGGGAGTCTTAATTTCATGCTTTTTTTATTTGTTTAATGATTAGGTGGTTACGCATTCGTGACAATCACGGCGTCCAGCATTTTAGATGATCCCTGCGGGCACATGTTCAGCAGGATGACAAGGAGGGTTTTGTTGGAACGGGTATTTAAAATATTTAACAATGAAATGATTGCATTTATATTTACCATGTGTCATTCATGACGATGTTTTCATGATGGCTCCGGAAAGAAATTCGTTTTAACCCGTAACAGATGAAGATTTCTTTACAAAACAACTATACTATTGATTATGAAAATTATATGCGTATTGATGGCATTTTTTACGGGCTCTCTTTTGGTGTGTTCAATTAAAAATGCCTGCATGGGGAGGGAATGTGCGGCGCATGTACGGACCACACAGGCCATCGAGGAAAATATGAGCCTGTTTGACCGGTCGATGGTGCCCGGTCATCTGGACAAGGTGCTGGAGGAGCTGGAAGGTCTGGACGACCGTGACGGGCAGGGGAATGCGGCGCCGGAAATCCGGAGGTACAAGCTTCAGACCTACTTCCGCCTTTTCCGGATGATCACAGAGTCCGTGGATGCCAGCTACCTTCCGGGAAGGTACCGTATTCTGACGGGAAAAGGGGAAGAAAAGGCGCCCGAAAAAGCCCCGCGTCCTGTTCCCGCCAAGGTGGGAAGCGCCTATCTTTACGATTATATCCAGTCCGGACTCCGGGTGCTTCGTTTTCAGACCAGGGTGGCCGTCATGGACTATATCCGCTCCGCGTATTCCGGCAAGCCATCCCTGGAAGAACGAGAGGAGCTTTTGGCCCTTGCGGAAGGAGTGGAGAAGGAATTTTTCACCTTTCTCCAGAATTGGACGCAGACGGATGTGAACTGGATGCCGGACAAAGACTTCAATTGCCTGGACAAGCCTGCGCCGGAAGAAAAGCTGCGGGAAATGATAAGCTGCCTGCAATACATGCATTTTCTGGAATATGCCCGGGATCCCCTTTTTTTGGAGGAAGATGTCGCGTTCAGCAACATTGATCCGCCACCTCCTGTGGGGAAGGACGGCATGGCGTTTTCCGGTCAGGCTCCGGACAGTCTCCAGGAGCCGGAATCCCGCAGGCAGTATCTGATTGCCAGCCGGGAAAATATCAGGAAAAGCCGTGGAGCGGACCTGAAGAAAAAGATGCAGGATAAACTGACGGATGCCTATTGGAACGTTTTTACGCGGATTGAATCTGTCGAGTTCATGGACCAGGCATCCAGACGGGCCTTGTTGCACACGGCGGAAATGTTGGGGATGAATGACGATTTCAGGGACAATCTGCGGGATGTCTGCGCACGCAAGGATATTAATGAAGCGATTGACCGGTTTTCACAAACGAAAGACAGGAAGGACATGCAGGCCGCGGACGCTTTGATCGAAGCGTTTCAACAATGCCGGAAAGTATTGTGGGGAAATGAGTCATCCACCTTTTTCCAGTTGAAACGCTGGCTGCGGCTTAATCACATCGTCGCCACGGAAACGTCGTGGCCGGACGGCGAACGGATAAGGCGGGATCTGGAAGAAAAAATGATGGAGAACATCAGGTGCACGTGCGGCGATTCCCGTTTCTATTTGCAGGAGGCCAGATGGTGGCTGGCTGCCTATGGATTGAAGCCCCGCGCCTCGTACATTCATGATGAATGCCAGCGTATTCTGGAGATGGAAAAGAAAAGGATTGAGGACAGCCTTCTGCTTCTGGACGAGAATTTTTCCAGGGAAGGTTTGGAAAAGGCAGACCGGTTGATTGAGTCTTTACTGCATCATGATTATCAGCGGCATAAGAATATCCCGGGAATACTGGATTTCAAAACAGCCTCCTGGCTGCGCCTGCTTTTCATTTTGGAAAAACGCCTGGATCCTTCCCATGAAAGGCGGGAGGAGGTGAATTTGGTATTTAAAATACCGGAGGAGGGTCGGAAGGAAGAGTATGACGAAGACGCCCAGGAATTGCTGTACGGTCTGCACGCGGAAATATTTTCAGATCTGAGCTACAAGGTGGAATCGGAGTATGAAAAATCCAGGGAAACACAGCAGAAATTTTTGAAGCTTGCGGAAGGAATGGGCGCGGAACCCGAATTCCTGATGTATTTCAAACATCGGTTTGACGGCCGCAATTTGCATGAAGATCTTGATCAATTAAGAGAAAAGGGAAAGGGCAGTCCGGAACGGATAGCAGCCGCCATTGACGAATGGGCGGAACATCAGAAAATATACTGCAGCTCTCCTTATGGGTGTCTTGTGGAAAAGCTGGGTCTCCAATTTTCTTTGTTGAAAGCCATGCACAAGAGCGGGAATTCCGGGAAGGAGGGTTTTGGCTCGTCTTTCCAGGCGGCTGTGATGGAAGCTGTAAGCACCTCCATCGCGGATAATCAGGAAGGATTTTTAGCGTGGAGATATATCCTGGAACGTTCTGAAGGGAGCCCTTTGGAAACAGCCATAGCCGCTCTGTTTCAACAAAGGCTGGATAAGAAGGAAGAGCTTTTTCATGAAAAACTTGTAGCATTTGAAAAAGAGGGGCAGATGGGCGATTTACACACCGCCTGTGTCAGCCTGGATGATATCACGCGTGATTGGGAACTCGGGAAGGAACTTCCTGTTGACCGGCGGAGAAAGACGGAAACTTATTTGAGCCTGCTGAGGGTGGCCTCCCGCTTTCGTCCGCAGGAACTGGTGGATATGCAGAGAAAGCCCGTTTCCCAATGGGGGGGCCGATGGAATGACGAGCTGCCTCCCTTGCGGCGCATGGAACTGGAGCTTGATGTGATCCGGGACAGAGTGCGTACGGACTTTTTTTCACATATCCGTTACGGATATGGCAAAGGGCCGGAGGATGCGGAGGAAATCCGCCAGCTTGTCCGCAATGCCGGGATGAGCGGCCAATTCCTGCAAGAGGTGGAAGAGCGTTTGGCAGAGAAGGAATGAGGGCCGTCCGGATTATTCCACCTCCCATTCCTCCACCAGCGCGGCGGGGACTTCGTCCAGAAAGCGGGAAGGCATCTGCATGAAGGTGCCTCCCTGGGCGCGGCAGTTCCAGCGCGGATAGGTCAGGTAAAGCTGGTCCTTGGCGCGGGTGATGCCCACGTAGAACAGGCGGCGTTCTTCCTCCAGCCCGGCCAGGTCGCCGTCGTCAATGACGCGCTGGTGTGGGAACATGCCGTCACACAGGCCGATCAGGAAGACGACGGACCATTCCAGCCCCTTGGCCTGGTGGATGGTGGATAGGGTGACCGCCCCGCCGGAAAGGTCGGCCGCCGCGCTTTCGTCATCCGTATTGCCCAGCAGGGAAAGCTGGGACAGGAAATCTTCCGCGGAGTCGAACCTTTCGGAAAACCCGGCCAGGTGCAGAAGGTCCTGCCTGCGCTGGTCGTAGTTTTCAAAGGCGGACTGCATGTACTCGTCGTAAACCGCTTCATTGATGGAGACGAGCATGGAGGCCGGATTGGCTGTTTTCCCGCCGGGAGCCAGCTCGTCCAGCGTATAGCAGAGCTGCATCCATCCCGGCTTGGACTTGGCGGGAACCGGGAATTCCATCATCAGGGCGGAGAAGGATTCCGGAGGCGTTTCCGCCCTGTTTTCCGGGCATGCGGCCCAGCGCGCCCAGAGTTTTTGCGCCATGCCGGGGCCGATGCCGGGCAGGAGCATGACCATGCGGCGGAAGGACAGCTCGTCCCGCGGATTGACGACGAAGCGCATGAAGGCCACCACGTCCTTGATGTGCGCCTGCTCGAAGAACCTGATACCGCTGGTGATGCGGAAGGGTATTTCACTGCGCGTCAGTTCCATCTGCAATTCCATGCTGTGGAAGTGCGCCCGGTAGAGCACGGCTATTTCATTGGGGTCCGTACCTTCTTCAATAAGGTCCCGGATGCGCTGGGAAATGAATTTGGCCTGCATCCGGTCATCATTGAGCGGCACGAGGGCGGGCGGCATTTCCCCGGTGGGACGCACGGAACGCAGGCGTTTTTCAATCTGCATCTCGTTGGCGGCAATGGCCGCATTGGAAAGTTCCAGGATTTCCGGCACGCTGCGGTAGTTGGTTTCTATCTTGAAGGTTTTCGCCGACGGGTAGCGCGTCGTGAAGCTGAGGATGTTCTCCATGTCCGCGCCGCGCCAGGAATAGATGCTCTGGGCATCGTCTCCCACGACCATGAGCTGGCCGTGCTCCCGGGCCAGCATGTCGATGAAGCGGCTCTGGAGGTAGTTGGTATCCTGGTATTCGTCCACCAGGATGTGGTGGAAGCGCGCGCCGTACAGGGCGCGCAGGTGCTCCTGTTCCTGGAAGAGGCGCACGACGTTGAGCAGCAGGTCGTCAAAGTCCATGCTGTTGGTTTCCTGCTTGCGGAGGACGTACTGTTCATGCACGTCCAGAATGGCGTCCAGATGGTTGGAGAGGTAGGGATAGGCGTTTTCCAGCGTTTCCTGAATGCCGGCGCCTTCATTGTCCGCCAGGCTGAAAAGGGATGAGAGCACTTCCGGCTTCGGGAAGCGGGAGGATTTTTCGTCCAGCTTGAGGGCCTTCACGATGCTTTTGATCATGGATTTGCGGTCGTCCGAGTCCATGATCGTGAAGGCCGGCGTGTAGCCCAGGTAGTCCGCATGCTGGCGCAGAATGCGGTTGGCGATGGAATGGAAAGTGCCGCTCCACAGGCGGGAGAGGTCGATGGGAATCAGGGCGCGCACGCGTTCCGTCATTTCCCTGGCGGCCTTGTTGGTGAAGGTGAGCAGCAGGATGTTCCACGGGTCCGTGCCGTGGTCCAGAAGCCACGCCACGCGGTACGTCAGCGTACGCGTCTTTCCGGAGCCCGCGCCTGCAATGACGAGCGCCGCCCCCGGTTCCGAGGAAACGGCGGCATACTGCTCTTCATTCAGGGTCGCGTGGTAGTCGATCCCGGAAATGGGGGCGGAAGGAGCGGAGTCCTGCTTGATGACGTAGCGGCGGGCCATGTAGTTTCTGCGGCTGGCAGTCGGATGGTAGCGGCGGGGAATTTTTGAAAGGCTATACCCTCCATTCTCCGGCCGCCTCTTTAAAAGTCCAGATACATTTCTGCGCGGCGGTTTTCCTTGCGGGCCTCGTCGCGTTCCTCGTCGTTCGCGTTGGTGGAATAAGTGCGGCGCGGCTGGGATTTGCCGAATCCCCTGGTGACGATCCGCTCCGCCGGCACCCCGAATTCAATGAGCTGCGCCTTCACGGCGGCGGCCCGGCGTTCGGAAAGCCCCTGGTTGTAGCGTTCGCTGCCCACGTCATCCGTATGGCCGCTGATTTCCAGCTTTTTGCCGCCGTCCATCTTGATGGCTTCCGCCACAATCTGGAGCTGGCGTGCGGAACGCTTGGAGAGCGCGTCTTCATTGAACCCGAAGAACAGGGCCAGGGAATCTCCGCCCTGCGGGTTTTTCACGATGGGGATGAAGAAATCGTCCCCGGCGCCCTGCCGCTTGGTGTAGGCTTCCAGCATGCTGTCCAAGGAGGCTTCCGCAATAAGCCATTGGCCGTCCGTTTTCGCTACGGTCAAGCCCACGTTGCCGGCTTTCCGGCCCTGGGCGTCCTGCAGATGCACGAAGAACCCCGCGTTGGTGTCCGCCTCATACGCGGTTTTGATGGGGGCATCGTCCCGCAGGCGGAAGGTGCCTTCTTCAAACAGGATGCACAGGCCCGCCACGGTGGCGTCCTGCACTTTGGAGCCGTCCACGAATTTCCGGGCCCCGCGGAAATCCGCCTTGGCCACGGCATCCATGAAGGAGCTGACGATGCCCATCGGGTCGTTCATGACCATGGGGGCCGCCTTGTCCTTGGCCAGGTCCTGCTTGCTGGGGAGGGTGAGGGTGTCCAGCGTCCACTGCTGTTTGTCGTTGCGCTTCATGTCCAGGTAGCCGCGCGCGCCACTGCTGAAGTTGAGCGTATATCTGGCGGTGGGATTGGTGCCCTGGTTGTTGGCACCGATGCTGGTGATGCCGGGGGAGGACAGGCGCACGTGGCGCGCCTCCATGAGTTCCCGGATGGTCCGGCTCTGGGCCTCCGTAACGGCCTGCTGCACTTCCAGAGCCTTTAGCGTGTTCAGGTCCCTGTCCTGGATTACTTTGGCAATGGCCTGCGCCAGCGTCTGAGGAGAGCTGAGGTTGACCAGCGTTTCCGGGGTGGAAGTCTGCTTTTCAATGTCGTCCCTGGTGAGCGGGTCCACGGTAGGCTGGGGCGTCACGGTCTGGCGCGCCGGCTCTTCCGTAGTTGCCGCTGGGGAAGTATGTCCGGGTTCTTCCTCCTGGCGATTCATGAACAGGAAGACCAGGGCCAGGCTGCCCACGACCAGGAAGCTGATGATGAAAGCGGTGATGGTGGATGCGTTTTTCATTGGCGGAGAATGGTGAAGGGGTCAGTCTTGCAAAGCCTCCAGAAGTTTGGAATGGATGCCTTCAAAGCCGCCGTTGCTCATAACCAGAATAACGTCTCCCGGCTGGGCTTTCTTGCAGACGGCGGCTACGATTTCCTGCGCATGGCCGCCGATCAGGGCATCCTTGCCCAGCGCGGCCAGGTCGCCGGAAAGTTTATGCAGGTCCAGGCGATCCGCCAGCGCCACCTTGTCCGGATGGTCCACGGCGGCGACCACGGGGAAGTCCGCCGTGGCGAGCGCCAAGGCCAGCTCGTTCTGGAAGATGTTGCGGCGCGTGGTGTTGGAGCGCGGTTCGAAAACGGCCCAGATGCGGGCTTCCGGGTAACGCTGGCGCAAACCCAGGATGGCCTGTTTGATGGCCGTGGGGTGGTGCGCGAAGTCGTCCACGACGGAAATGCCGTTCACAACTCCCTTGACTTCCTGCCGGCGCGCGACGCCCTCAAACCGGGCCAGGGAACCCGCAAGCTGCTTGACGCTCAGCCCCGCGAACTGGGCGGCCGCGATGGCCATGGCCGCGTTGCGGATGTTGAATTCCCCGATCATGGGTACGTAATAGCGGGTGCCTTCCAACGTGAAAAGGCTGCCGTCTGTGGAGGTTTCCACGTCCAGGATGCGGATGTTGGAACTGTCTGAAAAGCCCAGCGTCTTGACGGGGCAGGGCGCGCCCTTCGCCACGTCCAGGCAGTTGGGATCGTCCGCGTTGACCAGCGCCAGCCCGTTGCGGGGGATGATCTGGGTCAGGCGCCTGAAGCTGAGCTTGATTTCCTCCAGGGAGTTGTAAATGTCCGCGTGGTCGAACTCGATGTTGTTGATGACTACGAGTTCCGGGAGGTAGTGCAGGAATTTGGAGCGCTTGTCGAAGAAGGCCGTGTCGTATTCGTCCCCTTCCAGCACGGAAAAGTCGGAATCCGTGAAGCGGCCGCCGCGGCCCAGGTTGCGGGCGATGCCGCCGATCATGAAGCTGGGGTTCATTCCGGAATCCTCCATCAGCCACGCGAGCATGGAGGTCGTGGTGGTTTTGCCGTGCGTTCCGGTCACCACGTAGTTGCGCTTGCCGCGCAGGAAGTATTCCTTCATCGTTTCCGGCAGGGAAAGGTAGCGCAGGCGGCGCTGAAGCACGGCTTCCACTTCCTCGTTGCCGCGGCTCATGGCGTTGCCGATGACGATGACGTCCGCTTCCGCCGGAATGTTGGAGGCCCTGTAGCCTTCAAACAGCGTGATGCCTTCCTGTTCCAGAAAGGTGGACATGGGGGGGTACACGTTGGCGTCGGACCCGGTGACGGTGTAGCCCCGGCGCGCCATGGCGGCGGCTACGGCCCCCATCGCGGTGCCGCAGATGCCCAGAAAGTGGAAATGCTTGTTCATGTCAGGTAAGGAATGAATGCGCTGGATGCGTTTTATTTGGAAAAGGAGGGTGCGGAGACGCAGGAATCCGCCAAGGCCCGGTCCCGGCGGCGAACGATGCCGTTGGCGATGTCCGTGACCATGCCGGCCAGCACGCGGGTCAGATGGCTGCCGGGCCTGTAGTCCGCCGGGGCGATGAAGTTCACGCGGTCGGAATTGGAAGCCAGGTTGTAGCATTTGCGGAAACTGCGCCCGGTCTGGTCTTCCGGATTGTAAACGGCTACGGCGTGGCCGCCGTTTCTGCGCATGACGGTGAAGCAGGGGACGTCCGTGGGACCGTCCCCGATGTAAATCATGTTGGCGAAGGGAATCGGGCGCATGTCCTCCGGCATGTGGTCGTTTACGTCCTGGTCGTAGTCCAGCATTCCCTTGTTGATGCGGAAAAGGTACTGCGTCTTCGTGGTGTGGGAGATGACCCGCTTGGGAAAGTCGATGTGGCCGTTCACCTCGCTGAATTCGCAGCCGAAGACGGCCTTGAAGTAGGGACGCAGGGCGGACCCGTCAATCAGAGCCTTCAATCCGGAAGAGATGATGTAATATTCAATGTTGATGCCCAGGTCCGCATGGAGGGGGGACAGGGTCATGGACGGGAACGATTCAAAAAAATCCGGCAGTCCGGGATAAAAGGTGAGGCGCTCGCCGAGCTGGGTCAGCCGCGCATTGCTGACGCGGTCCAGGGAAAGAGCGTCCAGCAGGCTCTTCATGTAGATCAGCTCCCCGTCCCATCCTTCCCGTTCTCCGGTGGCGTTGCACCTGGTCCAGAATTCCTCCGGGGAGATGCCGAACTCCGGGAAAATGGCCTGGTCCTGCATGTAGGACGGGCTCAGGGTCTGGTCGTAGTCGAAAACAAGGGCGATCGTGTTCTGGGGGGCGGACATGGAAGATGAAGCGGAACGTGCGGTTTACATGCGGAACTGGTCGCCCAGGTACTGCTTGCGGGCGATGGGGTCGTTGGCGATTTCCTCGGAAGAGCCGTGCTTGATTACTTTTCCTTCAAACAGGATGTAGGCGCGGTCCACGATGTGCAGGGTTTCCCGCACGTTGTGGTCCGTAATCAGGATGGAAAGCCCGTCCCTGTCGCTCAGCTCCATGACAATTTTCTGGATGTCGGAAACGGCGATGGGGTCCACGCCGCTGAACGGTTCGTCCAGCATCAGCAGTTTCGGATTCGTCGCCAGGGCGCGCGCTATGGTCAGGCGGCGCTTTTCCCCGCCGGAAAGCTGGATGGCCATGGAGCGGCGCAGCTTGGCGATGCCGAAGCGGTCCATCAGTTCCTGGGCGCGGTCTTTCTGCTGTCTGGCGGTCATGTCCTTGCGCGTCTGGAGAATGGCCATGAGATTGTCTTCCACGGAAAGCCGGCGAAAGATGGATTCCTCCTGCGGCAGATAGCCCATGCCGCGCCGGGCGCGCAGGTTCATCGGTAGTTCCGTGATGTCCTCTCCGGCGAATATCACGCGGCCTTCATCCGGCCGCACTAGTCCCGCCACCATGTAAAAGGAGGTGGTCTTGCCCGCTCCGTTCGGTCCCAGCAGCCCCACGATTTCCCCGTGGCCCACGTTCAGGCTGACCTGGTCCACGACGGTCCGGGTCTTGTAGGTTTTGCAGATTCCTTCGGCGTTCAACAGATAGTGGGAGGAAGAGTCGGTCACGGCTTGCGGGCGGGTTTTTGTTGTTTCCGTTCGGAGAGCTGCTTGTCCAGATCCCGGATGGAGGATTCGCCCCCCTGGGGGATGTAAACGTTCCCGTTTCCGTACACGCGGATGAAGCCGTTCCTGGTTTTGCTCTTAAAGATGGAGCCGCCGCGGGAAAGGGAAGGGTAGTTGCCCGCCAGAATGATTTCCCCGGTATTGGCATCGTAAGTGGCCTTTTCCGCCTTTGCCGTGCAGAGGTTCCCGTCTTTGTCCGTATAACGCAGCACGACGTTGCCGGAGGCCGTGACTTTTTTGATGGAATTGAAGTCGAAATTGCCGTCGTTGGGCAGCACGGGGCCGGATTTGTCAATTTCCTTTCCTTCTTCCTTCCTGCGGTCGGAAGGCTTCTTCTTGCCCTTCTTTTCCACATACTGCAGGTAGATTTTCAAAGGGCCGGTGCAGTCCAGGGAAAATTCCGGATTGCGGACATGCACGTTTTTCATGTACACCAGCAGCCCCTGCTCCATGTCGAAATACAGGCCGTCGTCGTACGTTATTTCCGTGGGAGCCCCCTTGTCGGTTTTCTCGGTCGCGGAATCGGCGGGCGCGGTCGTGACTTCTGCGGGGGTGGCGTGAATGGAAACATTGTATTTCTGCCGGAATCCATTGAGTTGTTCGTCCACTTCAGCGTCCTGGGCATTGGAAGCGGAGAGGGCTTTCTCTCCGTCTTCCGTCAGGGGGGCGGAAGGGATGGGAGCCAGGTCTTTTTCCCTTTGGGCCGTTTCTTCCGCAGTCAGGGGGCGAACGATGTTCGCCGGAGGCTGGAAGGCGGGTTCAAGCATGGGGTCCAGCTCCTTGGGCAGAGGCTGGACGATGTGGGAGGGGATGTCGGATGCGCCGAAGGCAAAGCCTCCGGCCAGAGCCAGCACGGTGAGAATTCGGATCATGGTAAGGTGGCGGTTACTTGTTGAGATTTTTTACGTGAATAATGGTCTTGCCGGGGCCCAGCAGGATACCCCGCCTGGTTTCCGTATCCAGATAAAGCCCTGCACCCCGGGCGGAGAAATTTTCCTCCCGGATGGTGGTTTCCGTGCGCGAGACGACCAGTTTCCTGTCCAGGAAGTAGGAGGCGTCACCGGAAAACAGGTGCGTAACCTGGCTGTTTTTCCCATACAGGTAAATGTTCAGCGTTTTTCCCGCGGCTTCGTGGGGAGCGACCACCGTCATGCTGGAGGCGGTCATCAGCAGGGAAAGACGCGGCCCTGCGTATTCGGTCACGCTGACTTTGGTCAGCGTGCTGCCCACGGGGAGGAGCTCCAGCATGGGCATTTTCTTATCCACCCCGGCCAGCGGAGTTTCCTCCGGCAGGGCAGCGTCCGCGGAGGCCGTCATGCAGAACATGAAGGACGCCAGCGCACATGTGGATAATGGTTTCAGCATGACCGGACTGCCTGATGAATGGCCTGGAGGCGTTTCAGCACGCCTTCAAGCAGGTGGAGGGGGATCTGGTTGGGACCGTCGGAAAGCGCCTTGGACGGATCCTTGTGCACTTCCATGAACACGCCGTCAACGCTGCCCGTCGCCATGGCGGCGGAAGCCAGAACGGGAGCCAGTTCGCTGTCTCCGCCCGTCGTCCCGCCCAGGCCGCCGGGACGCTGGACGGCGTGCGTGGCGTCAAATACTACGGGGAAGCCTTCCTGCTTCATCCAGTACAGGGACCGCATGTCCACCACCAGGTTGTTGTAGCCGAAGGTGGTGCCGCGTTCGCACATCATGAACCTGTCGCAGCCGAAAGCCCTCATTTTTTCCGCAATGTTTACCGTATCCCACGGGGCCAGAAACTGGCCTTTCTTGATGTTCACGGCGCGCCCGCTTTTGGCGCACGCCTCCAGCAAGTCCGTCTGGCGGCACAGGAAGGCGGGAATCTGGAGCAGATCCACGTATTCGGCGGCTATCTCCGCTTCCTGTGCGGTGTGAACGTCCGTGACGATGGGGAGATTGAGTTCTTTCCCTATTTCCGCCAGGATGCGGCAGCCTTCCTTCACGCCCGGTCCGCGGAAGGAGGTGACGGAGGTGCGGTTGGCCTTGTCGTAGGATGCCTTGAAAATCAGCGGCACGTCCATCTTTTCAGCGATGGACTTGATGGAGCGGGCCATTTCCCAGACAAAGGATTCGCATTCCAGGGAGCAGGGGCCCAGAAGGTAGAACGGCCGGGGGCCGCCGATTTCAACGGATTGAATATAAAACGACATAAGACGGAAACCTGTATGTCTCCCTATCATGACTGTTCCGGCCTCTCCGGTCAAGCCGCTATCCTGCCTCCGGCGGGAGATTCGGCCTCCGGGGGCCGTCCCGCCCGGAGTATTTTTTGCGGGAGTGCGTAATTCCATGACGGCGTGCGCAATAACAGGATTTTTCATGCCTGTGTGCCGGGGACCGGATACGGGAAACGGAAGGAAGGTGAAAGAAGAGGTATGGTATTGCCTGAATCCGGCGTTTCTGCTACAAACGGCGAATCATCCGCCTCCTTCCCGTTCCACTGATGACGCCGGGGGCTGAACGCCATTGCCCCGCCGGGGTCTTACCGACATGCCGAGAAAGATTTACAAGTTATGCGTCTCCTATGATGAGGCGGGGGCCCGGCTGCGGCAGAAAGTGGCGGAAGGCGTGAAGGGAGCGAGCGACTTTGTCTGGCAGGCATCCTTCCGCGACCTGGAATCTGCGGAGCTTCCTCCCGGCGACGGCGTGGTCTGGGTTTATCCCGTTTTCATGCAGACCGGCAGAACGGTGACGGAAACCCTGCCGGAATTGCTGCGTTCCCTGTATGCGGAGCGCGGCTTGTCCCCGGCTCTGGAATTCCGGCCCGTATGGGGAGCGGAGCGTACATGGAACCTTGGCGTGTGGAAATCCCTGGAGAAGGAATTGGAGCAGGGCGCTTCCCTGCTGGTGGTGGCCCACGGCGTGACGGGAAGGGAATTGCCCCCGGAACCGTCCGATTTTCTGGAACATTCAAAAGTATGGCTGCCGAAGGGAACGGAGATGGCGCTGGCGTACTTCGGCGTTTCTCCTTCCGTGGAAGAGGTTCTTCCTTCTCTGAAGGGAAAGAAGGTGCTTGTTCTTCCATTCCTGATCGGGGAAGGCAAGCACATGAGGGAGGACATGCCTTCTCCGGAGCTGGCTGCCAGGTTCGGCAAGGAGGTGAAGATACTGCCGCCTTTCGGCACATTTTATTTGCAGGCGGAGCACGCATCCCGGCCGGCGGAGCCGGAAGGAGGTGCGGAAAAAAATTCCGACTGGCCGGACATGGCGAATCTGGAGGATGTCCGGGCATGGTATCTGCGCCAATTTGAAGAGACGCGGGAGGAACTGGAACAGATACCGGAATACGGGGCAATGCGCGAAGGAGCGGCCCCCGTCATTGAGCAGATCGCCAAGGCATTTGCCGGTGTGGAACTGGGGAACGGAATAGGGCTGCTCCAGGCGGATTACAGGGATATGGAGGGATTCGGGGAGGTTTTTCGCGGACTGGCGGCCAGTGATGAACGGCACGACTGGACAAAACTGACGGCCGCGATGCTGAATCACTGCTTTACGGCCCTGTGCTTTACGGATCCGGAGGGCTACCGTTTTCTGGTCCCCGCATTCATGTGCTGTGACCTGCGGCGCAGGATGTGGAGCTACATGGAGGTAACGTGTTCCGAGGATTTCGCGGAATGGGGTTTGGAGGCTACGGCCCTGCTCAGTGCAGACCAGCGCCGGGCCATGGAAGCCTATGTGGATTTTTGCCGCTCCTGCAGAGAGGAAGGCGGAGAAGACAGGAAATTGCCCTGGCAATGGAATTGAACGGAAAAACACCGCCCGCCGGGTTGAAGGTCTACGGCTATTACCTGATCGAGCCTTTCCATGTACCCCCGGATTCCGGCTTTTTCCCGGTTTCCGTCATTCTTTCCGTCAGCGATTGCCTGTGCCGCCTTCATCCGGAGATGGACTGGGGTCGGTACGGACGTGCGGAGGAGGATTATCCCCGGAGCATGGGACTTTCCCCGCGGGAGGCGCAGCAGCTGCGTGAAGCGGCGGAAGAGTTCATGGACTGCTGGGTAGCCGACAATTTTCCCACTCTGGCGGGAGGCCGCCGTGTGCTTTCATTATTGTCTTCTTCCGGCCGCGAATTGGAGCTGGTCAGTATCTCCTTTGCCGGGGAAGATGACCGGGCCATGCGCGCGGCAGTGGAACGGGAACGCGGCGCCGCTCCGCAGGCGGACGAGCCGGAATGCGGGGAATTCCTGGGTTTCGACATCGTTGGGTTATGAATGCGGCTCCTTCCATTCCTGGCTGTGCAATGCCCTTTACAAAGATGTGGAGGAAAGTTATGGACTGAAGTTCAATTCCTTCGGATTGCTGGAAAACGACTGGGAAGAAGTGTGCGCCATGACCGCAGCCATTCAGGGCATCGGGGAACCGGTGGTGTGGACGCCGTGCGTTGTCCGCCGTTATGCTGCGGAGTAAAGAAGGCTTTCCTCCCGCCGTTATGCCGCCTGGCGTATGGATTCGCGTTCTTCCCCGGAGCATGGGGGAAAGGGCTGTTTCGTGGACTGTGCGAGCCTCTTTCTCGTGAAGAAGTAGGCAATGGCGAGCGGCACGCAGGAACCGATCCATGCGGCGGGGCTCGCCATGCTGGCCCCGGCAAAACCCAGGTACCGCGCCAGGATAATGGCGGCAAAGGCGCGCATCGCCAGCTCCATGACGCCCGCAAAGGTGGGCACAACGCTCTGCCCCAGCCCCTGAAGCGTGTAGCGGAATACGAACAGCAGGGCCAGTACCCAGTACATGGAGGCGTTGATGTTCAAATAGGTCTGGGCCAGCCTGACGACTTCCCGCTCTCCCGTTCCTACAAACAGCCGAATGAGTTCCGGTCCCCAGATGATGTTCACGACGGCTACGGCGATGCTGAATCCTACGGACATGAGGCTGCACTGCAGCACCCCCTGCCGGATGCGGAGCGGATTCCTGGCTCCGTAGTTCTGGGCTACATAAGTAGCCATCGCGATGCCGAAGGACATCATGGGCAGCGTGGCCACCATGTCGATTTTCTGGGCGGCGCTGAAGGCGGCTACGGCTTGGGCTCCCAGCCGGTTCAGCGCGAATTGCACGAGAATGGCGCCTATGGCGATGATGGATGCCTGGAAGCCCATGGGCAGGGCCAGGCGGATATGCGCCCAGAGGTAGCGGCGGCTCATGTTCCAGTCCGCCCGGGTAAGCCGGAGCATGGGAAACTTCCTGAACACGTAGATGGTGCAGAGCAGCCCGGAAACCAGCTGGGAAACGACCGTGGCTACGGCAGCCCCGGCGGGCCCCATGCCGAAACGCAGGATCAGCGCCAGGTCCAGGGCGATATTCAGCACGCAGGCCAGCACCAGGAAGTAGAGAGGGGTTCTGCTGTCCCCCAGGGCGCGGATGACGTTGGAAAGGAGGTTGAACAGCATGGCCGCGCCGATTCCCCAGAAAATAATGATGATGTAGGAATGGGCCGCATCCAGAATTTCCGGCGGCGTTTGCAGCAGTTCCAGCACGGGGCGGGCGAAGACGACGCTCACGGCCGTCAGCAGGACGGTTGCCGCCGCGCTTAGGAGGATGCACACGGCAAAACTGCGCCGCACGGCCCGTTTGCGTCCGGCGCCGAAACGCTGGGCCGTGATGATGGCAAGGCCGGCCGTGAACCCGATCACGAACCCGAGGATGAAAAACATCAGCCCTCCCGTGCAGCCTACGGCGGCCAGGGCTTCCACACCCAGCGTCCTGCCCACGATCAGGGTGTCCGCCATGTTGTAGAACTGCTGGAACAGGTTGCCGATCAGCAGGGGAATGGTGAACAGGAAAATCAATTTGGCGGGATTTCCGCTTGTCAGGGTCTTGGTCATCCGAAGCGGACGCATGGAACGCCCGCCCGGCGTTTTTTCCAAGTCCGTTTTGCGGCATGTTCATGTTTTTTGTACGATAAGTGTCCGCATGCCTCCCGGAAGGTCTGGAACGGCACGGGCGCCGGGAAGTGCGGCGGATGACGGAATGGTTTCGTAAATCAATGATTTATGCTTTGACAAGAAGGACTGCGCGCGGTATATTATCCGTCCCTCGCGCGATTCGGCGCAACCTAAACAATGGGGATCGGAGGGGTAGAAAGCGTCGAAGTCCCCAAAAAACGCTTTTCCTGCCGCAAGGAAAGCCACCTACATACATATATGATTAATGATCTGATTAACCAGATGGTTGAAGCCGGTGTTCATTTGGGCCACCAGACCCGCAAATGGCACCCCAGCATGAAGAAGTACCTCCTCAAGGACAAGGCCGGTATTCATATCGTCAACCTTGAAGAAACTGAAAAGTGCCTGGACAAGGCCTGCTCCTTCCTCGCTGATCTGGCCCGCCGCAACAAGAAGATTCTCTTCGTCGGCTGCAAGCGCCAGGCCCAGGAAGCCGTCCGCGAAGCTGCGGAAGCCACTGGTCAGTACTATGTGAACCACCGCTGGCTGGGCGGCATGCTCACCAACATGAGCACCATCCGCAAGAGCATCGAACGCCTTTCCTATCTCGAAGGGATTGAAAAGACCCCCGAGTTCAAGAGCATGTCCAAGAAGGAACTGGCCGCTCTGGACCGCGAACGCCAGAAGCTGGAACGCAACCTCCAGGGCATCCGCAACATGGGCGGCGCTCCGGACGCCATGGTGGCCATCGGCGCCGACCATGAAGACATCGCCATCCGCGAAGCCCACCGTCTGAACATCCCCGTCTGCGTGCTGGTTGACACCAACGCCGACCCGAAGGACATCGATTTCCCGATCCCCGGCAACGACGACGCCGTCCGCTCCATCCGTCTGATTCTTGACTGTATCGTCAAGGCCATCAACGAAGGCAAGGGCGCCGCCGCCAACGCCTAATCAAACCCCATTTAGAAAGAACAGAAAAACTATGGCAGAAATTACTGCTGCTCTCGTCAAAGCCCTCCGTGACAAGACGGATGCCGGCATGATGGATTGCAAGAAGGCCCTCAACGAATGCAACGGCGACATGGAAGCCGCCGTGAAGTACCTTCGTGAAAAGGGCATCGCCAAGGCTGCCGCCAAGGCTGACCGCGACGCCAAGGAAGGTGTAATCCGCACCGTCGTAGCTCCCTGCGGCTGCTGCGGCATCATCCTTGAACTCAACTGTGAAACGGACTTCTGCGCCAAGGGCGACAAGTTCCAGGGCCTGGTGAACGACGTTGCCAAGGCGCTCGCGGACTCCAAGGCCTCCACCCTGGAGGAAGCCCTGCAGGTCTCCATGCCTGAAGGCACCACGGAAGAGTACATCAAGGCCATGTGCAGCTCCATCGGCGAAAACATGGGCCTGCGCAAATTCGCCCGCCTGACGGTGGACGGCAACGGCACCATCGCCTCCTACATCCATATGGGCGGCAAGGTCGGCGTTCTGCTGTCCGTCAAGGCCGGCAAGGAAGAAACCGTCAAGAGCGACGCGTTCAAGGCCCTGGTCAAGGACCTGACCCTGCACATCGCCGCCGCCGCTCCCAAGAGCGTCAGCTCCGACAGCCTGGACCCCGCCTTTGTGGCTGAAGAACAGGAAATCGCGCGCCAGCAGCTCATTCAGGAAGGCAAGCCGGAACACCTGCTGGAAAAAATCCTGCCCGGCAAGCTGAAGGCCCTGTATGCCCAGTCCTGCCTGCTGAACCAGGGATTCGTGAAGGATCCTTCCGTGTCTGTGGACGCCCTGCTCAAGCAGGTCGGCAAGGAACTCGGCGACGAAATCTCCGTCGTCTCCTTCGTCCGCTACCAGCTTGGCGCGTAAGCCCGGATGAACTGAATTTCAGGAGCCGTTCCCTGCGAGGGGAGCGGCTCTTTTTCATGTTGCCGAATCCCTGGTCCCCTCTGGGGCGGCAGTTTTCCTGATGAGTGAATCATGGGTTATTCCTTGCGCATGCAGTCATGCCGCTCTTCAACAGGAAACCCGCCTGTTGACGGAAAAATCCATCATCCATGATCGGTGTCCGGATTCTCGCCATAACCGTCAGGGCGATGGTTTGCCGCTATTTTACCGTCCTGTTGCTGCCACAGGGATGAATCCGGGCGGTCTGTTCATTTCCCCTTTCTCCGGAATTGGTTGACCGGGAATACAGGCAGCCCGGACGGAAGCGTTTTTACTTGCTGCCGGGGGAATGTGCGGATAAAACGGCTTTCATGGAGCCTGGGGATGACAGGAAGGGCCTTGTGGAAAAACCGGTGAAGCATGATCCGGTTTTCCGCCTGCTCATGGGAGTGATCATCGGCATGTTCATCTGGAACATGGTGCTAGCCTCAAGCCTGTTGCAGCCCCTCTTCGGGCTTGTGTCCGGAGGCTGGTATTTTCTGCTTCTGCTGTGGTTTTTCGTGGGGACCGGACGGAAGTACAGGTGGGAGACGGTTACCTTTTTAATCATCGGCATCATTTGCCATTTTTACTGGCTGTGGTCGGTCGCCACGCCGGGATATTTGCGGAGCGACGCCCAGGCCGGGCTTATTTTCATTTTCGGGGGCTTTTGGGCCGGAGGAACGGCTATTCTCGGCGATGCGGCGGTTTATGTCCTGGTGCAGCTGTTCCGCTGGTCTTTCAAGCCGGAGGATGATTCTCCGGGCTCATGAAGAGAAAGGAAAGCCGCCCTGTTCTTATTACTGCCGGGATGAATTGCTCTGCCGGGAGGGCTGGCGGCGCCCATGTTGACGAAGCTGGCACGGTTGGTATCTTGTCTTGTTCCGGAACACCTGTTAAAGTGGGGATATGGCTTTTCTGGAACTGGATCATGTGAGTGTCGTCTTTCCTGCGGTGCAGGGGATGCTCTCCTCCCGCAAACCGGCGTCCGTCGTGGCGGTGGACGGGGTATCCCTTTCCGTGGAAAAGGGAGAAATCCTGGGACTGGTGGGAGAGTCGGGCTGCGGCAAGTCCACGCTGTCCCGCACGGTGATGCTGCTCCAGAAACCCACGGAAGGCCGCATTTTCCTGGAAGGGGAGGAACTGACGGCCCTTTCCCCGTCCGAGGTCAGGAAGCGCCGCCCGGATTTCCAGATGGTTTTCCAGGACCCGTACGCATCCCTGAATCCCCGCTTTACCGTTTATGCGACGCTGAAGGAGGCTTTGGAATGCCGCCGCCGCAAGAGAACTTTCTCCCAGATGCGGGATGATGTGGCGGAACTGATGGAAAGGGTGGGGCTGAGCCCTGCCCTGATGCGGAAATACCCGCATGAGTTTTCCGGGGGACAGCGGCAGAGGGTGGCGATTGCCCGCGCCCTGGCGCCGGAACCCCGGCTGGTGATTGCGGACGAACCCGTTTCCGCGCTGGATGTTTCCATCCAGTCCCAGATTCTGAATCTTCTCATGACGCTTGCCCGGGATTTGAACCTGACCATGATTTTCATTTCCCACGATTTGTCCGTGGTCCATTACATCGCGGACAGGATTGCCGTCATGCGCAAGGGGCGCATCGTCGAATACGGGGATGCCGACGAGGTATTTTCCTCCCCGTCCCATGAATACACGCAGACCTTGCTGGCGGCCGTTCCACGGTGATGAACATGCGGTTGATACGCATATTCCTATTCGTCTGATTCTTCTTTCATCCAGCCCAGGAGGCGCAGATTCCCGTCAAGGAGGAAATAGTAAGTCGTTTTGTCCGAAAGATCGCCCAGGTTGGCTTTCGTTCTTCCCCACGCTGTTCTTGTCTCATAGCCGGCTATATATGTTACTTCAGCGACCTGCGTATTCCCGCAATACCAGTTGACGGGCAGGGAAGTCAGTTTTCCCTCCGCCGCATATCTGGCCGTAGCTCGTTCCAGCCGTTCCCTGTAAGACTGGAAATCGGAGTCATTCCGGCCGGGAAGAATCCTCTTTCTATTCAATCGCTGTTCTATTTCGTATATGTCTTTAGGTTTTTCCTTAATGATCTTCTCCATCGTGGCAGGAGTCATATCAGGATTTAAGCTGTATTTGACGTATAAAAAAGGATACATGAAGGCAAACGGCATGGCGATCCATACGGCCCCTGCCGCAATCAGGAGGCCTGCTATCCATTTAAAAACGGTTTTCATTTTTTTCAGGTAAGTTTTTGTTGGGATAATTCTACCTGCCAAGAGGTGACGCATCTTTCCAATGCCTTTTATTTTTGCCGGAATCGCTTTCCGTGCTGCGGGCGTCGGCTGATTTCCGGTACAGACGCCGGCTTGTATGTTGTCCGGCATTCCGTGCCATTCTTACCAGAAGTACTATCCATAGTCGATGAAGGAGATGAAAAACTCCGGGGCATTATTTCTCTTTTAAACTGAAGTAAACGGATTCCATGGTCCGCAGCCCGTAAAGGGACCGGAGAAACCCGGATTTAGACACTTTAAGGAAATCCGGGAAATGTTTCCCATGGTATTTGCCCTTTCAGGGGATAGAGGCTGTCATGGCGAATTTGCCGCAGCATCCCCCCGGGCGAGTTTACTTTAAAAAGGCCGTCATATGATGGCACATTTTCATGAAATGGAAATGTGGAGGAATTGTCTGAATAAAAGACAACGACTCGTCTATTCAAACCATGAAAAAGTCTTATTGGTCCGTGGCGCTTTTTTGCTGCTGCCTGTCCGCGGCGGGTGCGCAGCAGACCGATGTGCAGTCCGTCGCCGGAAATGTGGTGGAATGGAGGCATCATCTCCACGAGAATCCGGAGCTTTCCTTCAAGGAATACAATACAGGCAGATATGTGGCCGACATGCTGCGCTCCTTCGGCAATATTGAAGTCGTCCGGCCTGCGGAAACTTCCGTCATAGGCATTCTCCGCGGAGCCAAACCGGGCCGTACCGTGGGTTTCCGGGCGGACATGGATGCCCTTCCCGTGCAGGAGGAAACCGGGTTTTCCTTTGCCAGCAAGACGCCGGGCGTCAGCCATGCCTGCGGCCATGACATGCATACGGCCATGCTGCTGGGAACCGCCAAGGTCCTTTCCGGCATGCAGGAGGAACTGCAAGGCACGGTTTATTTCATTTTCCAGCATGCGGAGGAAAAGTCCCCCGGCGGAGCCTTGCAGATCATCAAGAGCGGAAAGCTGAAGGGGGTGGACGCCATTTTCGGCGCGCACGTCATTCCCAACATGCCGGCGGGGTCCATCGGCATGCTGCCGGCAGGCGCCGCTTCTTCTTCATCGGACGGATTTTTCCTGACCATTCAGGGAAAGGGTTCCCACGGTTCCATGCCTCAGATGGGCGTGGACCCCATCGTGACGGGGTCTGAGATCGTGATGATGCTTCAGACCGTCGTGTCCCGCAATGTGACGCCCGGGGAAATGGCCGTGGTTTCCGTCGGAAAGTTCCAGTCGGGAGACGCTCCGAACGTGATTCCCGGCAAGGCGGAGCTGGCCGCGTCCATCCGCACCGTCACGCCGGAAACCCGCAAGTTGATGGAGGAGCGCGTCCGTTCCATCATCGGCCATGTGTGCGAGGCCAACGGGGCGGCGTACAAGCTGGATTACGTACTCGGCTACCCGGCTATTCAGAATGATGCCGCTCTCCGGGAACTGGCGAAGAAGGCCGCCATGGAGGCGGTGGGCGCGAAAAACGTGTTCGATGCCCCGAGACTTTCCGCCAGTGAAGATTTTTCCTATTATGCGCAGGTAGCGCCGACCTATTTCATGATCGTGGGTTCCGGTGACGGTCCCCCCAACCACAATCCCGGCTTCAGGGCGGATGACAGCGCCTTGCTCAACGGCGTGAAGGCGGAAGTGCGGATTATTCTGGATTATCTGAACGGCAAGTAGGTTTCCGGGGAAAGGCTCATTCTGCGGAAGCCGCCTGTACCTGCATTTCCCGGATGCATTCCTCCATCAGGGCGGCGTCTATTTCATGGACGTCCATTCCCTTTCCGATGCCGGTGAGCATCAGAACGGTCAGATGGCCGCCCAGGTGCTCGCGGAAGGCTTCCAGCCCTTTCAGGATTTCGCATGCGCCGTCCTTCGTTCTCCGGGTGAGAAGAGGATGGAAAACGGGCAGTTCCAGGGATTTCAGGACGGCAATGATCCGTTCCGCCTGCCGGGAGGGCAGCCAGCCTTTTTTGACGGAGTAAAGAATGTCCAGGCACATTCCCACGGAGACGGCTTCCGCATGGCCCAGCGTATAGCCGGACATGGTTTCCATGTAGTGCGCAGCCCAGTGGCCGAAGTCCAGGGGGCGGCTTGAGCCCATTTCAAAGGCATCTCCTCCGCGGGCGATGTGTTCCGCATGGAGCAGGGCGGAACGCTCTACGGCGTGTTCCAGTATGTCCGGCCTGCATGCGGCCAGGGCTCCGGCGTGTTCCTCCAGCCAGTCGAAGAAAACGGCGTCTTTCACGACAGCTACCTTTACCACCTCCGCAAGGCCCGCGCGTTTGAGGGAGAAGGGCTGGGAGTGCAGAAAGAGGAAGTCGTTCAGGGTGGCCCAGGGCACGGCGAAGGTGCCCAAATAGTTTTTCTGCCCCATGAAATTGATGCCGTTTTTGACGCCTACGCCGGAATCCGCCTGGGAGAGGGTGGTGGTGGGCACGCGCAGCAGGCGGATGCCGCGGTGGGCGGTGGCGGCCGCAAAGCCCGCCACGTCCAGAAAGGCTCCGCCGCCCACGGCGACGATATGGGAATGACGGTCGATCCCCGCTTCCACGATGTGGCGCAGGGCCGCTTCCCAAGCGGCAAAGGTGGTTTTGGCCGCCTCCCCGCCCGGTACGGTCCGGCGCCCGGCATAGTCCGCTGTTCCGGCCCGTTCCGTGAAGTAGCGGTCGATGTCCGCCGGGAGGGAGGGGTAGAACCGTTCCAGTCCTTCTTCCACCAGGACGAGGACGCGGCTTCCCTCTCTCTGCTCCATCAGCCCGGCCAGTGCGTCGTTTTCCGGCCGGAAAACCCCGTGGGTGAAGGCGACCCTGTAGGGAAAATCCAGATGGATGTTCAGCGTGTGGAGGGACATTTCAGAACGTATGCTGTAAAACGGCGGCGTATCGGGACGGCAGGCTCAGTCCCTGCGGAGTACGGGAACGGCCCGCATCTGGATGAAGCGGTCCGCCTTGGCCGCCTCCTGCTGTGACATGTACATGGTGTACGGCTGCTGGCTGACTTCAATGCGGTGCGTGCCTCCGGGGGCGGGCCTGTCCAGAAGCTGGTTGAGGTGTTTGAAATTCTTTACCTGGATTCCGTCCACCTTTTCCACGATGGAGGGGCTCATGGTGGCGTACCCCAGGGTGGCCTGCGTGGGAAGGGCTACCAGAAAGACCACGATTTCATCCACGCCTTTTTTCCGGATTTCCTCTTTCTTTTCGATGGCCTCAACCAGGTTGAGGGGAGGGCGGTTTTTGCTGAGCTTGTTGATTTCTCCCACCAGGGCGCCCGTCAGCGGAACGAAGACCAGGCCGCCGTAAATGCGGTAGCGCGGTTCCGCGACAAAGGGGGCGGGATTGACCAGGTCCCCTTCCAATGCGCCGCGGTCCAGCGTGACGTCCACCGTCATGGGCCGGCTGACGCCGTCCTTGTCCTTGCGGCGGATGCCGAGCGTGATGACGTCTCCGGGTTTGGCGGAGTCGCGGAACAGGAAGTTGGCGGAGACGGGTCCCAGGGAGGGGTCCTTGATCAGCCCCTTGCTGTCCAGCGGGATGCCGTTGACGCTTTCCACAACGTCTCCGGAGCGTATGCCGGCCTTGTAGAAGGAACTGTAAACGGGCAGTTTGGCGACGTAGAGGCCGCCGCCGTTTTCAGGCAGCCCCAAGTATTTGCGGAAGACGGGGTCCGTCAGTTCCGTGACCTGTGTGCCGTCCGCCGGGAAGCCGGAGTATTTGCCGGACTGCGCCTGTTCAAGGAAGCGGGAAATCATGGTCTGGGTGACGGCCAGCACCTTTTGCGCGGAAGGGTTGCAGCTGGCGCTCAGGCCTATCAGCTCCTTCCCGGTCATGACGGGGTTGCCCGCGCCGCCCCTCAAAGGAGTGACGGAGGATTTGACATTGTACAGGACGAAGGGTTCGCCGCTGGTGAACGGGCAGGAGCTTTCCGTCGCCAGGATGGAGCCGGACGTGGTGATGGGGAGGCCGTCCGCGTTAAACTGCCAGAATTCCACCTTGTCCCCCAGTTTGGGGGCTTTCCCCAGCGTGACGGGGACCAGCTTGTCCAGGAAAGCGGCGTCTTTCTCGTTTTTCAGGCGGAGCAGAGCGAGGTTGGCTTCCGGGTCAAAGGCCGTAACGGTCACGGGAACCGTCTGGGAGCCGTCGGAGGAAGTTACTTCCACAAAGCTGGCGGAATAGACGATGTTGGCGGCAGTGAGGATGTTGCCGTCCCCCAGATAGATGCCGAAGCCTTCACTGTAGGACGGGTTTTCCTTGCTCCACGGCTGGACCATGGCATATCCCTGATTGGTGGCGTTGATGCCCACCATGGAGTTGGTGGGGGAAGGCACGGGGAGGGGTGTGGGAGGCGTTTCCTCCGGTTGTTCCGGAGTTATGGCGGGGGCCTGCTGCTGTTCCGGTTCGGGAGCCGGGGCCGGGATGGAGGATTCGCGCGGCTGGCATCCGGCAAGAAGGACCAGGGAACCGAAAGTAAGAAGAGGAAGGAGTTTCATGGCTGTTAGTTGGCGGGAGTTTCTTTACGGGAGGGCTGGCGGCCGGGAATGGCGCTGTCAAGCCGGGCGTTTTTGGGGATATTGTAGGTTTTAGAGATCCGCTTGTTGGCCGCTTCCATGGCTTTTCCTTCAAAGATCAGGGGGCGTTCTCCGTCTTTCAGTTCAATAATGACATATTCCGGCATTTTTTCCGGGTAAAGCAGTTTGTAGGCATGGCTGAGGCCCTTGACCTTCACGCCGTTGATTTTTTCCACGATGGCGTTGGAAACGGATCCGGAAAGGCGGGCGTTTACTTCGTCGTCCAATACCTTGGTGATGATGACCATGTCTTCATAGTCCACGCAGCCTCCGTCTTCCTGGTAGTCCCGGATGTCCAGGGCTACGTCCAGCATGGAGATGTCCGCCGCAGCCAGTACGTTGCGCTGGATGGGCTGGAATACCAGGCCGCCGAAGACGACGTAGCGGGGCATTTTGTCATATTCCTCCATCAGCAGTTCCTTGGCGCGGGAGGGTTTCATGACCATTTCCACTTTCATGGGCTTGCCGTCCCGGATGATGTCCAGGGGCAGCCTGTCATCCTTGAAGCAGCGTTCGATGAGCTCTTTCATGCTGATTTTCTGGCCTTCCAGTTCGATCATGGCGGAGCTGTCCACATCGTAGCCGTCCACCTTCATCAGGATGTCCCCGTTCCGGAGAGCGCCGTCCGCGGAAGAGCCTTTGAGAACCTTGCCGATCAGGACGCCCTTTTCGTCATCCGGCAGCCCGAATGCCTTGCGCATGGCGGGGTTCAGGATGGGGGCCGCCTGGATGCCCATGTCCACGTAGCCGTCATAGACTCCGTCCTTGATGTCCTCCAGAAAATGGCGGATGACGGGGGTGGGAATCACATACCCCGTGTTGTTGGCGTTGTTCAGACCCTGGAAGGCCACGCCGATGACTTTATTGCCCATGAGTGCGGGGCCGCCGCTGTTGCCCGGGTTGATGGCGGCATCCACCTGAATGGTGAGGTGTTCCATGTTCCGGGGATGGGCGTACGGGGTGAAGTCAATGCGGGAGACGACGCCGCGCGTGACGGAGAGCCTGTTGCCGCCGATGGGGTAGCCGATGACTCTTACCTCGTCTTCCAGATTGGGCAGGTTCTTGCTGAATTCGAAGGGCTTGATTCCCTTGAACGGCTTGAAATCCTCCACTTCCAGCAGGGCGAGGTCGGCATCATGGGCGATGAATTTGACCCTGGCGGGAATTTTGCGGGAGTCCCCGTACATGGAGATGTAGATGCGTTCCGCGTTGCTTACTACGTGCGCATTGGTCATGAAGGCGTTTTCACCGATCAGGAAACCAGTGCCGATGCCTCCCTGGTAGCGGCCCGTATCCCACGGCGTGGCGTAGTCCGGAGTCAGGGAGTCCACTTCAATTTTTACAACGCCCTTGTACTGGTCATTGATGGAAACGACGGGGCCGGACATGACTTTGTCCACCCCGAAGTCGGAAAGGGAGATGGCTGGCTCGTCCGCCGGAGAGAGGGATACTGCGGCGAGAGCCAGGAAGAGTCCCTGGAGGCATGTATGAAAACGCATGATGATAGATGGTTGGATGTGGTGCAAGTGCAGGCGGAGGATATTACAGGTTGCTTTTCCTGCTTTGGGTTGCCAGGCTTTCCTGGAAGGAGCTGACTTCTTCAAGCAGGGAGGAGAAGCGTTCCCGTACTTCCTCCCCGATGTGCCGTCCGCTGCCGTTCAGGGCGGAGACGGTCTGGCGCGTCTGCTCCACGCACAGGGCCATTCTGGCCGCCAGCGTGCAGTAGTCCGCGCCGTTTTCCTTTTCCTGCAGAAGGCAGGAAAGAATGCGGGGAGTGATGTAACGGATGCAGTAGAAGATTTGGCCGAGGGGTTCCGGCGGTTCCGTCCTGTTCCGCTGGGATTTGTTGATTTCCCTGCTGAACTGGCGCTGGCACAGGTCCGTCAATTCCATGACCTGATGAAACAGAGGATGGAACATGCAGGATTGGACTTCCTGCGCTTCCTGCTCGTTGAGAATGTCAAAGAGGCTGAGCATGCCGGAGCTTTTGCAGGAACAGGGGGTGCCCGTTTCTTCCGACTGCGCGATGTCGTCCAATACTTCGTCCCAGCCCATGACAAACGCCACGCGGATGTCCCCGGTGGGGTTCAGCCTGTATTTCTGGAAGACTTCCTGGTAGGCGATGGCAATGGCTTCCGCCTCCCGCAGCCGCCTGTCCCACGCATGGTCCGGCAGGTTGCCGTCTTCCCGGTTGTTGGCGTAGTTTCTGGCCCACGTCTTGACCTGGGTGCGAAGCATCTGCTGGTTGGCCATGATCTGCACCTGTTCCTCGCAGGCGTCCATGGTCCATTCCGGCAGGGATACCCTGACGGAGTAGGCGGCGCTTTCCATCAGGACCATGTCCTGATGGTCCGTGAACCATTCCATGTACAGGGAGTTTTCCAGGGTTTTTCTCCCCTTTACGGGCATGCGGCGGCTGGCCGTCATGTCTCCCGTAACGCCGCGGATGACGTCCGGCAGAGCGGTCAGCTCCGCCGGAAGCATCTGGGGCGCGGGATTTTCAAATTCCACCAGGCAGCCCGCCAGGTCCTGAAGGCAGTCTCCCTGCAGGGTAATGCGCACCGGGTGGGGCATCCCCATAAGATGCAGGACAAGCCGTATGGTTCCGCGTTCGCGGTTGTCCAGCGTGCCCCGCTGGACGTAGTCTGTAATTCTGAAGATCATATGGGGATAGGGGGAGGGGGTGGTAGTTGAATCAGCAGGAGGCCGAAACCTGGGGGAGTTCCGCATTTTTCTTTTCCACGGCGTCCAGGTTGACGAGCAGTTCCGCAATGGAGTCCCAGCGGCCCCGGGTCAGGGCTTCGCGGGCTTCCGCAGGCATGCGGATGGGAATGGAGCCGTCCGGCCAGGAGGCGGTCATGGACTGAAGGTCGATGGTGATTTCCGTTTCCGGGTGTTCGGAGACGTACCGGGACAGGGCGGCGATGTCTTCCGCGGAGGCGCACACGCAGGGCAGGCCGATGCCTGTGCTGTTGCCGAAGAAGATTTCCGCAAAGGATTCCGCGATCACGGCCTTGATGCCGGAACGCCTGATGGTTTGCGGAGCATGCTCGCGGGAGGAACCGCAGCCGAAGTTGGCGCCTCCCAGGATGATGGAGGCTCCCCGGAAACGGGGATCGTCCACCGGATGGGACTTGGACTTCCCGTTTTCGTCAAAGCGTTCGTCCCAGAACATGACGTTCGCCAGCTCGTCAAACGTGATGCATTTGAGGAAGCGCGAGGGGATGATGCGGTCCGTATCCATGTCCGGTCCGGGGACCGGGACGCAGGCGCCGGTGATGGAAGTGAATTTGGTCAGAGACATAAGATCGGGAGATGAAAGGTTAGTTCATGGAGAACACTTCACGGGCATCGGAGACTTTCCCCGTCAGCGCGGCGGCGGCCACCATGGCGGGGCTCATCAGAAGCGTGCGGCCCGTGGGGCTGCCCTGGCGTCCCTTGAAGTTCCGGTTGGAGGAACTGGCGCAGAGCTGGTCGCCCTGGAGCTTGTCCGGGTTCATGGCCAGGCACATGGAACAGCCGGCCAGGCGCCATTCGAATCCGGCCTCGCGGAAGATGTCCGCAATGCCTTCCTCCTCGCATTGCCTGGCCGTCATTTGGGAGCCCGGCACGGCCAGCGCCCTGATTCCGGGAGCCACGTGGCGTCCCTTGATGAGGGAGGCTACTTCCCGGAAGTCGGAGATGCGGCCGTTGGTGCAGGACCCGACGAAGCACACCTGGACGGGAAGTCCCTTGAGGGGCATTCCGGCGGGAAATTTCATGTATTCCAGCGCTTCACCGATCATTTTCCGTTCGTCGGCGTCCCCGGCGGATGCGGGATCCGGCGTTGTGCCGCTGATGCCCGTGTTCTGGTCCGGGGAGATGCCCCATGTCACGGTAGGTTCGATGGAGGCTCCGTCGATTTCCACAATTTCGTCGTATTCCGCGTCCGCGTCGGAGGCGAAGCTCAGCCAGCGCTCCACGGCCTTGTCCCAGTCCGCACCTTCGGGGGCGAACAGGCGTCCCTTGATGTATTCCACCGTGGTCATGTCCGGGTTCACATAGCCGCAGCGCGCCGCGCCTTCAATGGACATGTTGCAGAGGGTCATGCGTTCGTCCATGCTCATGGCGTCAATGACGTCGCCGCCGTATTCATAGGCGAATCCCAGGCCGCCCTTGGCTCCCAGGAGCCCGATGATGTGAAGGGCCACGTCCTTGGCCCGCACGCCGGGGGCCAGTTTGCCGTTTACGTTGATGCGGCGCACCTTCAGCGGACTGAGGGCCAGCGTCTGGGTGGCCAGCACGTCGCGCACCTGCGTGGTGCCGATGCCCATCGCGATGGAGCCGAACGCTCCGTGGGTGGCCGTGTGGGAATCTCCGCACACGATGGTCATGCCCGGCTGGGTGATTCCGAGTTCCGGCCCCACCATGTGAACAATACCCTGGAGGCCCGTAGGAAGATCAAAGAAGCGGATGCCGTTTTCCGCGCAGTTCCTGCGGAGTTCCCGGATCATGGCGTCCGCCGTGGCGTCCGCGAACGGTTCCGCCTGGTTGTCCGTGGGAATGATGTGGTCCACGGTGGCGAAGGTGCGTTCCGGATGGCGCACAGCAAGGCCGAGGTCGCGGACCATGCCGAAAGCCTGCGGAGAAGTGACTTCATGCAGAAAGTGTGTAGCGATGAACATTTGCGTCCTTCCGTCCGGCAGAATGCCGACGGAATGAGCATCCCAGATTTTTTGGAAAAGTGTTTTTCCCATAACTGATACCAAGCATCCGTCCGTTCGGTAACCGCGTCAAGATGCAAGGACGTATTGCTGACACGGTTTGTGTCTTACTCAGGGCGTTTTTTTGAACATTTCCCTTGCATGTATGGTCTGAATTGGTCATTTGCCAGCCTTTGGCGTATTTTCACCTGCAAAGGAAGGCGGAATTCGCGCCTGGAATGACGCTGGCCGGGAGAGCCGGATATTGTTCAGGAATTTTTCTCCCAAATCTCCGCGAAAACGTCTCCGAAGCGCCGCATCAGCTCCCCTTTTTCCCGTGATGCGGGCATTTCATTTTCCAGGCAGGTCATCTGGACGTCCTGAATGCCGCAGGGGGTAATGGCCAGGAAGGGGGCAGGGATTCCCGCGTCAGGTTGATGGCGAAGCCGTGCATGGCTATCCATTTTTTCACTCCCACGCCGATGGAGGCTATTTTGCGGTCTTCCACCCAGACGCCCACCAGACCTTCCCGGATGCGGGCGGCGACGCCGAACCGGGCGCAGGATTCGATCAGGGCATTTTCCAGGGAGGTGACGTAGGCGTGCAAATCCCTGCCGCGGCGGTTCAGGTCCGTGACGGGGTAGCCCACAAGCTGGCCGGGCCCGTGGTAGGTGGCCTGTCCTCCCCGGTTGATTTCATGGACGGGGAAGGGCAGCACGGTGCCGGGATGAAGGCTGGCATAGTCGCGCGTGCGGCCGATGGTGTACACGCCGGCGTGTTCCAGCAGCAGCAGTTCGTCTTCCCGTTCCGGGTCGTCCTGGTGGGCCCGCACCAGTTCTTCCTGCATACGCAGGGTTTCCTGATAGTCTGCCAGGCCGGGAATGCGGATGATGTTCATGTGCGGGCAGGGCGGGGATGCGTCCCTCAGCGTGTTCTGCGCGCCTGCTGGCCCAGGGCCGTGCGGTACTGGTGTACGGCGGCGGCCAGGGAGGAGGCCATGAATTTCTGGTAGCGTTCCGTGTTGATGAGCAATGCTTCCTGTGCATGAGACATGAAGCCCCCCTCCACCAGGATGGCAGGGTGCTTGATGGTGCACAGCACGGAGTAGCGGGCGCGCTTGATGCCGCGGTCAACCATGGAGATTCCTTCCTTGATGGCGAGCGGGCCTTTCAGCATGTGTCCCTGCACGGCGGTGGCCAGGGCGATGTTCATGCTGTCCTGGGAGTTGCCCTGCAGGGCTTCCTGCCGAATGTTGCGGGACATGGAGGAAGACGTGCCGGCAGGGGCCAGCGTGAAGGTTTCCACCCCGCGGGCGGACGGGCCGCCGTCATTGAAATGGATGCTGATGAAGATGGCGTTGGAATATTTGTTGGCAATCCGCACGCGGTCCTGAAGAGAGATGAAGTTGTCCGTCTCACGGGTCATTACCGTCTGGTAGCCCATGCTTTTGAGGCGGTCGCGCAGTTTTTTGGCCACGGACAGGTTGAGGTCCGCCTCCCGGCTGATGCGGTTGCGCGCGCCGCTGTCATGGCCGCCGTGGCCGGGGTCAATGACTACCGTGTTGAATCCGCGGCGGTTGGCGATGTAGGTGGGCCGCAGAACGGGATCAATGATTTTGTGAAGGTCCAGGTTGGAGACCATCAGCCCCTTGGAGGGGTGGTCCGCCACGGGGTAGGACAGGATGAACTTCATGTTGTTCATGTACATGTCCTGGCTGTGGGCCTGCATGCGGATCTGAATTTTTTCCGGCACCTCGTAAACTTTCTGGCGTCCTTCCGTCCGTTCCCGCGTGAGCTTGTAATGGGTGCGCACTTCCGACATGGGGATGTACTGCACTCCGTTGATGGTTTCCGGATTCCATCCGAACGCCGTGGACAGCGTCAACAGGAACATGCCCAGAATGCCGAGCATGGCTGTGCAGGATGTACGAGAGGACGGATACATAGGACGATATCAGGCACAGACTAACGGATTTTTCATGACGCACAAGAGAAAAGTTGCCGTGAAAGATCCTTTTGCAAAGAGAGGGAACGGCGTTCTTTCATTTTTTCCCGACATGGCGGAGAGCGCAGCCCTGATGGCCACCTGCCGGGAAAAACCGTTTCCGCGGCGTGCGGAAGATAGTTCCGGGTTCTTGTAAATGACGCGTTTCCAGTGCATGCGTGTACGCCGGAAGGATGAGGGCTTATCCGGAGGCGTGGGCATCGCGGAATTCCGGCAGGAAGGCCGGGGAATGCGGTTTCCTGAGATTGGCGGGGATTAGCCGGAGGGATGAAAAAAGCGGACTCCCCGTAAAGGGGAGTCCGCCTGGTTGAAGGAAGAGTAAAGACGGCGGTTACTTGGCCGCCTTTTCGTCCATTTTGGCTTTAACCTGTTCTTCGATTTCCGAGTACAGTTCCTGATTGGATTTGAGGGCCTCCTTGGCGGCGTCGCGCCCCTGGGCGATCTGGCTGCCGTTGTAGCTGATCCAGGAGCCGCGCTTCTGGATGATGTCGTATTCCATCGCCAGGTCCAGCAGGCTTCCAACGGAGGAGATGCCTTCATTGTACATGATGTCGAATTCGCATTCCGTGAAGGGAGGGGCCACCTTGTTCTTGACCACCTTGATCTTGGTGCGGTTGCCGGTCACGGAGCCGTCGCTGCCCTTGATCTGGCCGATGCGGCGGATGTCCACGCGCACGGAGGCATAGAATTTCAGGGCGCGGCCGCCGGGAGTGGTTTCCGGATTGCCGAACATGACGCCGATTTTTTCACGGATCTGGTTGGTGAAGATGCAGACGGTCCGGGCCTTGGAGATGAAGCTGGTCAGCTTGCGGAGGGCGGCGGACATCAGGCGGGCCTGTGCGCCCACGGTGGAGTCGCCTATTTCGCCTTCCAGTTCCTGTTTGGTAACCAGGGCGGCTACGGAGTCCACCACGATGACGTCGATGGCGTTGGAACGCACCAGGGCTTCGCAGATTTGCAGGGCTTCTTCACCCGAGTTCGGCTGGGAGACCAGCAGGTCGTCCAGGTTCACGCCCAGGCGGGCGGCGTATTGCGGGTCCAGGGCGTGTTCCACGTCAATGAACGCGGCCAGACCGCCGGATTTCTGGGCCTGCGCGATGGCCGTGAGGGTGAGGGTGGTTTTACCGGAGGATTCCGGTCCGTAGATTTCCACGACGCGTCCGCGGGCGAACCCGCCCACGCCCAGGGCGCGGTCAATGAGAAGGTTGCCGGTGGGGATGACATCCACTTCCATTTTGGCATTGTCGCCAAGACGCATGATGGCGTTTTCACCGAAGTCTTTTTGAATCTGGGTCAGGGCAAGATCAAGGTTGCGCTTGCGTGCGGCCGACAGTTTTTCCGCTTCGGGAGATAAGGGTGTATCGTTGCTCATATATCGTGAAAAATTATAGCTGAACGTGGTCTGTTTGCAAGCGTTCAGTGGGTCTTTCCAAGGTCATTTTCCCTTGATGCAGAGTAGAATTCTGACATGTGGGAAATCCTGTGAAAACCCGCGGGAGCAGGGTTATTCCTCAATGGGCTCCGCCAGCGGGATGTCCTCATAGGCTCCGTCAAAGAGGACGGGAACGTTGTGTTCCGGGATGAGGTTGATGGCGTTGATTTTACGGTGGGTCTGCCGTGCGTGTTCCAGCGCCTGTTCCAGCTTGTCCACCTGCCGTTCCAGCCCGTAGTGGCTGAATGTGGCCTGGCAGTCGTTGGAGAAGCGCACGCAGAAGGACCAGTCGTTGGGCGTGGAGATGGAGACGATGCCGGGCAGGAATTCGGACACCGCGCCGGACAGCAGTTCAATCAACTGCATGGGCGCTTCCAAATCCCGCGTGCTGACGCCGTAGGAGAGCTGTCCGGAACTGGGTGGCCTGAGGGAGACGGAAGGCAGGTGTTTCCCCTGGATGTAGGGCATGTGGACCGTTTCCATGCACGGAAACATGACGCCGTCCTTGTCCGCCAGTACGCCGTATTTGGCGTCTCCGGGATGGATGCCCAGCTCCGGACAGTCGATCCAGGCCGCGGGGATGCGCGCATCAATGTCCACAATCAGCGTGGGGTTGGAGGAGACCTGGTACTTGACGTCCGCCCGGCGGATGGCGGGGCATTTCTGCAGGCGCTGTTCCAGTACGGAGGCGTCTATGGAAAAGATGTTGTCCTGCGGCCCTACGCCCATGACGGCGAAGGCCTGTTCCGCATTGAAGATGCCGTTGCTGTTCAGCGTAACGGTGTCGATGGAGAGCCAGTCGTACTTGAGGATGTAGTTGGTCCACAGGAAGACGATGGCGCCGATGAGGCCGATGATGAGCGCGTAAACGACGACGATGTGGTACAGCTTGCGCCGGAAGAGCCAGAAACGGTAGTTCTTGCCCTTGCGTTCGATGGCCTCTTTTCTGGCCTCCCGTTCCAGCAGAAGCATTTCCTGCCTTTTGGCGGAGGGGGGGACTGGCGTTGTGACTTTATGCGACATCGGGGGTGTGGGATGGGCGACTCCCCGCCCTTTGTCAAATACTACGCTCTTTCCTGGGGGTGGCTAGCGATAATTCCGCAATTTTTTCACAGAGGGCTTCATAGGACCAGCCGGCGGCTGCCGCGGCCTTCGGGAGCAGGCTGGAGGGGGTCATGCCGGGAATGGTGTTGATTTCCAGCACGAAGGGGGCCTCGTCCCCGTCGCGGAGCAGCACGTCCACGCGGCCGTAAATTTCCACGCCAGCGGCGCGGTACGCCTGAAGGGCCGCTTCCTGCACTTTTTTTGCGGTTTCCTCCGGAAGGTCCGCCGGGCAGATGTAGTCCGTGCCGCCGCCCATGTTCATCCAGGGGTATTTGTTGCTGAGGTCATAGAAGCCGGAGCGGGGACAGATATGGATGACGGGCAGGGCTTCTCCGTCCAGAATGCCCACGGTAAGCTCCCTGCCCTGGATGAATTCCTCCACCAGCACTTCCGGACCGTGGGTGACGGCTTTCTCCATGGCGGGCAGCACGTCTTCCTGCCGGTGGACGATGTGGACGCCCACACTGGACCCTTCGCAGGGCGGTTTGATGACGAAAGGCAGCGGAAGGGACGGCATCACGATGCCGTTGGAGCAGTCCAGGATTTCCGCTTTCGGGGTGGGGACTCCGGCAGCCGTGAAGATTTTTTTGGATTTGGCCTTGTCAAAGCAAACGGCGCTGGAACGGGAGCCTGCGCCGGTGTACGGGATGCCGCGTTCTTCCAGAATGGACTGGAGCGCGCCGTCCTCCCCGAAGGTGCCGTGAATGATGTTGTAGGCCAGTTCCGTGCCTTCCGGCAAACGGAAGTCCGGGCCTTGCAAGTCCACCCGGGTGACGTTGGTGAATCCGGCCCGGACCAGGGCGTCGTAAACGGAGCTGCCGGAGACGAGGGATACTTCCCGTTCGGCTCCCGGTCCGCCGAGGAGCAGGGCGATGCTGAGGTCGCGCTTGAGGATGCTCATGATGAATCAGTGAATGGTTGGTTAGAATTGAGGTTCGCGGTCGCCGATGACCTGGGCTTCCGATTTCAGGTCGATTCCCCGGTTTTCCATGGCTTCCTTGCGGATCATGTCGATCAGAATGGTGATGTCCCTTGCCCTGGCGTGGCCCCGGTTGATGATGAAGTTGGCGTGCACGCTGGAGACGCAGGCGTCTCCCACACAGGCGTTTTTCAGCCCCAGTTCGTCAATCAGCTTGCCTGCGGGGATTTCCTCCGGGTTTTTGAAGATGCAGCCGGCGCTGGCGCCGGAGGGCTGGGACAGCCTGCGTTTGGCGCGGGCGTCTTCCAGTTTTTCTTCAATTTCCTCCCTGGCGCAGGGGCTGCCTTCAAAGACGGCCTGCAGCACGAAGTTGTGGGCCAGGTCCGGAATGGAGCGGTACTGGGCGTTGAGGTCGCCGGAGGGGTGGCTGCGGATTTCCCCGTCTTCATCCAGGCAGGTGACGGAGACGAGGTTCCGGATCATGTCCCTTCCCATGGCTCCGGCGTTCATGCGGAGGCTTCCGCCCACGTTGCCGGGGATTCCGTCCATCCATTCCAGGCCGCCGAGGCCGCTGCGGAGAGCGGCGGAAACCATTTTTTTCAGGCGTACGCCCGCTCCTGCCGTGATGAAGTTGTCCCGGACTTCCAGTGTGCCGAATTCTCCGCCGGAGGGGTGGATGACGGCGCCGCGCAGGCCGCCGTCGCGCACGATGATGTTGGAGCCGCGGCCTACGACGTGGACCGGGATGTTTCTGTCCCGGCAGTAGTTGACGGCCGTCTGCATGGCGGCGAAGGTGGAGGGCTCCAGCCAGAATTGGGCGCAGCCGCCCACGCCCATGGTGGTATGGCGGGACATGGGCTCATACAGCGTTCCGTTCAGGGATTCTCCCGCCGTGCGTTCCAGGTCCTCCAGCAGGGCGAGGTCCCGGGCGATGCGCATGCCGCATTCGTGGACGTTGCCCGCCCCCAGCGTCAGGAAGAGGTCGCCGGGTTTCAGGGCGTTGCCGATGGCGTGGTGGGCCGTGTTGAGGTCCGGCAGATAGGAGGTTTCCACCCGGCCATGCCTGTGCATGGCGTCAATGATGGTTTGGCCGCTGATTCCTTCAATGGGAAGCTCGCTGGCGGGATACACGTCAGCCACGAAGACGAGGTCCGCGGCCTGAAGCACTTTCCCGAAGTCTTCCGCCAGCATCTGGGTGCGCGTGTAGCGGTGCGGTTGGAAGTACACGACGAGGCGCTCCGGCTGGAGGGAGCGGGCCGTTTGCAGGGTGGCGGCTATTTCCGTGGGATGGTGGCCGTAGTCGTCCACGATCCGGATGGAGGGAGAAAGGTATTTGGTTTCAAAACGGCGCTTGGCTCCGGCAAAGGAGGCCAGTCCGCGCGTGACGGAAGGGAAGTCCACACCCAGTTCCGTGACCAGGGCGATGGCGGCCAGGGCGTTCAGCACGTTGTGGCGGCCGGGAATGCCCAGCTCCACGCGGCCCAGTTCTTTCTCTCCCTTGAAAACGGTGAAGAGGGTGCGGCCGCGGCGTTCCACCACGTCGGCCGCGGTGTAGTCCGCGTCAGACCATCCGTAGGAGACGGCATTGGGATATTTGGCGCAGACGTCCGTCGCGCCGGGATGGGCCTTGCAGTAAATGATTTTTCCGCGGGTCTGGGTGCATAGCTGGTTGAAGACGGTTTTGATTTCATCTAGGTCCTTGTAGTGGTCCAGGTGTTCCGGCTCCACGTTGAGGACGATGCTGTGTTCCGGAATGTAGTTGACCAGCGTGCCGTCGCTTTCGTCCCCTTCCGCCACCAGATATTCGCTGTCTTCATTCCAGTGGGCGTTGGTTCCCAGCACGGGGATTTCCGCTCCCACGTAATGGCAGGGGCGCATGCGGCCTTCCCTCATGAGGTGGGCGCAGAGGGCGGAAGTGGTGGTTTTGCCGTGCGTGCCGGAGACGACTACGCCCTTCTTTCCGTTCAGGATGGCGGCCAGGCATTCCGCCCGGCGCATGCAGGGGATATTGAGCTGGCGCGCGGCGGCCAGCGCCGGATTGTCCTCCCGGATGGCGCTGGAATAGATGACGATTTCTGCGTCCGCCACGGCGTCCGCGGAGTGCGGGCAGGAGAAGGCCAGCCCCAGGCTTTGCAGACGTTCCGTCTCCGTGCTGGTTACGCGGTCGCAGCCGCTGACCCTGTGCCCCATCTCCATGAGCATGAGAGCCAGGCCGGACATGCCGGACCCCGCCACCCCGATGAGGTGCAGGCGCGCCGGGGACTTCCTGTTGATGAGACGTTTGCGCAGGGTTTCAATCATGGCTGGCTGGAGAGTCCGTGTTTTCAATGACATTGGCGATGCGGGATACTGCATCAGGCATGTCCAGACGTAAAGCACATTCATTCATGGACGCCAGCAGGGCGGAGTCTGTGAATACTTCCTTCAGGAACGCGGCGATGTCGTCCGGCGTCAGCGTGTTTTCCCGCATCATCCGCGCCGCGCCGTGGGCCGCGAAAACGCGGGCGTTGTGGGCCTGGTGGTCGTCCGCGGCAAAGGGGTAGGGCACCAGTAGGGCCGCCTTGCCCATGTGGGCCAGTTCCGTCAGGCTGGAGGCTCCGGAACGGGAGACGACTACGTCCGCGGCGGCGTATGCGGAGGCCATGGCGGAGCAGAATTCAATGACGTGCACGTGGGGCATGTCCGCCGTCAGCTGGCTGACCCGCTCAAAGTCAGCCGATCCGGTGATGATGAGGAAGTCGCACAATTCCGCGCATTGCCTGGCCGCCTCAATGACCAGGGAGTTGAGGTTCCTGGCTCCCTGGGAGCCGCCCATCACCAGGACCATGCGGCGGTCCTGAGGCAGGTTGAGTTCCTCCCGGGCTTCCCTCCTGTCCTTGCGGACCTCCATTTCCTGGCGAACCGGGGTGCCGGTGACGATGCATTTGGCGGGGTTGAAGTAGTGTCTGGCTTCCTCAATGCCCAGCAGCACGTTCGTGCAGCATTTGGCGGTCATGCGGTTGGCTTTGCCGGGCAGCGCGTTGGAGTCGTGCACGTAGGTGCGGATGCCCTTGCGGTGCGCCGCATATACGGGGGGGAAGGAGGTGAAGCCGCCCATGCCGATGACGGCGTCCGCGCTGACTTCATCCAGCAGGTTGCGGCTGAAGCGGATGGTTTTGTACAGCCTGAGTCCGAAACCCAGCAGGCCCAGGGACGGGATTTTGGGCATGGCGATGGCTTCAATGACGCGGAAGTCAAGATCGCCGTAGTTTTTGCTGGCCTGGGCATCCACTTTTTTCTGGGAGATGAGCAGGGTGACCTTGTGGCCGCGTTTCTTGAGTTCCTGGGCCACGGCTATTCCGGGGAAGAGATGGCCGCCGGTGCCTCCGCAGGCAATCACGATGTTCAGCGGGCGGCGTGTGGGAGAGGGCTGGGTCATAATCTTACGTCAATGGAGCGTTCGTCTTTGCGGGTGATTTCACAGTTGGGCTGTGCGCCGGTGGAAAATCTCTGGATGCTGGTGAGCATTCCCAGTGCGGCCAGGGTAAAGACAAGGTTGGTGCCCCCGAAGCTGATGAAGGGCAGCGGCAGCCCGGAGTTGGGCACGGCATTGGTCACCACCGCAATGTTCAACATGGCCGGGCAGAAGATGATGGCCACGATTCCCACGGCCAGGAACCGCCCGTAGGCGTCCCGGCACTGCATGGCCACGCCGATGCCGGCGTATGTCATCAGGAAGTAGGCCAGAAGCACGGCCATGGTTCCGTAAAAGCCGAATTCCTCTCCAAGCGGGGCGAAGATGAAGTCCGTGTGGGCAAAGGGGAGGGTGCCGTGCTTTTCCGCGCTGTTGCCCAGCCCCACGCCTTCCAGGCCTCCGCGCGAAAGGGCGATGGCGGCGCGGTACTGCTGCAGGCCGGCCCCCTGGCTGTGGGCGTCCAGGTCCTTCCAGGCCAGGAAGCGTTCCAGGCGGTTGGCGTTGCTCTGTACGAGGAAGTAGAGGGATGCCCCGGCCACGATCAGGGCGGCGCCCAGGTAGATTTTACGCGTGCCTGCCACGAACATGACGCAGAAGGCGGCCAGGGCCAGGGCCACGGAGGTGCCCATGTCTTTTTCAAACAGGATCAGGGCCAGCGGAATGCCGAAGATGACGCCCGGCATCACGAACCCCCACCAGAAGGAAGTGGTGCGGTCCCGGTACAGGGCCAGCCAGTGGGCCAGGGCCATCATCATGCAGAGTTTGGCGCATTCGCTGGGCTGGAATTGCATGCCGATGGTGATCCAGCGGCGTTCCCCGTTGATTTCCTTCCCGATGCCCGGCACGTAGCACAGGACCAACAGGAAGGAGGCGAAGCCCAGGATCCACCAGATATATTTCCGCCACAGGCGGTAGTCTATGCGGGAAAGAACTAGGGCGCCCACCAGCCCCGCGCAGGCGAAGGCCGTCTGCTTGAAGAGCGGTTCGTACGGATGCTTGGTTTCCTCCGCCCACGCGGCTGTACTGGACACCATCACCAGACCCACGACCAGAAGGCAGATGACGAAGAACCAGACCAGAATCATGCAGACTTTGGAAGACATGGCGGCAGCCGGGCGGACCGGAAAGGACTATTTCTTGGGGATCATTATTTTTTGGCCGATCTTGAGGCGCGCCACGTCCTTGTCGCTCATCTTGTTGAATTTCTGGATATTCCTCCAGTTCATTTTATACTTGCGGGCAATGACGGAGAGCGTTTCCCCCTTTTTCACGATATGGATGGTTCCGGTCAGGGCCGTGTCGGCTTCGGCGGGTTTTTCCTGGACGAGATGATCGCCGGGGCGAGCCGGGATGACCAGCGTGGTGCCGCTGACCAGTTTCTGCATGTTGGGGTTGACGGCTTTCAGGTCCGCGACGGAGACCCGGTTGTCGCGGGCGACGCGTTCCCAGGTGTCACCCGTGCGCACGATGTGGCGGGCCGGACCTGCCACCGGGGCGGCATCGGGGATATGTTCCTGAGCGGTCGGGGCCGGAGCGGCCTGTTCCTGCCTGCCGGGGCGCGCGTCCACTACCTGTTCCGGCTGGGTGATGGTCACCGGGGCGGCGGGAGCCGCCTGGGGAACGGCGGGGGCCGTTACGGGAGCTGCGGTGGGGACGGGGATTTGCGGGACGGTGGGCGGGGAGGGCAGAGTGGCGGTCATTTCTACCATTTCCGTGGTGTTCTTGAACCAGGTGCTGCGCACCCACACCCCGCCGATGACGAGAAGATGGAGGAGAAGGAGGACGACGAGCCAGCGCACGACGGTGCTGCTGGGTGCGTCGTCTTCAAATTCGGAGACGCGGGCACGGTACCTGCTGAGTTTGGCGCGGAGTACGGTACCCAGCTTGCGCTTCGGACGCGTGCGTCCGGTCGGATTGTGATCGGGGTTTTTGGTCGTTTTCATGATGATGGTTTTGGTGGGATGGTCAGGAGAGGGGGGATAGGGCATTCACGGCGTCGCGAAAGGCCTGTCCCCGCTGGGCGTAGCCGGTGAACATGTCGAAGGAGGAGGTGCCGGGGGAGAACAGGACGGTGTCTCCCGGCCGGGCGAGCAGGCGCGCTTTTTCCACGCAATCCGCCACGTCTGCGGCTTTTTCCGTGGGCGCCGCAGGAGAAAAGGAGTCGTAAAGCTGGTCCGCAATCTGGCCGAAGACCACGCAGGCGCGCACTTTTTCCTTCAGCATGGGGCGGAGGGGGAGGTAGTCCAGTCCCTTGTCCTTGCCGCCGGCAATGAGGACGACGGGGGCGTTCTGCGATTTCAGCGCCGCTTCCAGGGCATGCAGGTTCGTGGCCTTGGAGTCGTTTAGCCACAGCACGCCGTCCAGCGAGCGGACGGCTTCACAGCGATGGCTGGGAGGGGTGAATTCCTCCAGCACTTCCGCGGCGGTTTCCGCCGGGATGCCCAGGTGGCGGCAGGCCAGCACGGCGGCCATGACGTTTTCCGCGTTGTGGCGCTGGCTCAGGGAAGTCCCTGCCAGGTTAAGCAGGGGGGAGTCTCCTTCCATGACAAGGGGTTCCCGGTAGTACAGGTCCGCTTCCGGGGATTCGGAGCTAAATGTCCGGACGAGAGCTTTCAGGGCGGGCAGATGTTCTCCGAAGCGCACCACGGCCAGGTCGTTTTCCGTCTGGTTGTCGAAGATGTGCAGCTTAGCCTTGTAATAGTCTTCCACGGCGGTGTAACGGTCCATGTGGTCCGGCGCGAAGTTGAGCCATACGGCCACGTCCGGATGAAAGTCGCGGATGGTTTCAAGCTGGAAGGAACTGACTTCCAGCGCCAGCACGTCCGGAACGGCATCCCGGAGAAGCACTTCCGCCATGGGCACGCCGTAATTGCCGCAGGCAACGGCCTTTTTCCGGCGCGGAGCAGGATTTTTTCCACCAGGGACGTGGTGGTGGTCTTGCCGTTGGTGCCGGTGATGGCAATGATTTTTCCCCGGTAGAAGCGGGAGGCCAGTTCCATTTCGCCGATAGTCTCCACGCCTTCCCGTCCAAAGGATTTGACAAAGGGGCAGTCCGTTTCAATGCCCGGGGAAATCACAACCAAGTCCGCGCGGAACGCGTGCCCGTCTTCTTGCGTGGCGCCGGCATGCAGAGGGATGTCTTCCGGCCAGCCTGTGATTGCCGGAGAAGTGTCGAATACGCATACGCGTCCGCCATGCTTCATGGCCAGGCGCGCCGCGGCGCGTCCGCTTCTGCCCGCTCCCAGAACGGCTATGTTGAGGTCGTGAAGATTCATGGGCTGGTTATGCGGTGGTGATGAGGAACAGGCCCAGGAACGCGAGCAGGAGGCTGATCATCCAGAACCGGGTGATTACCTGCGTTTCCTTCCATCCCTTAAGTTCAAAGTGGTGGTGAATAGGGGCCATGGCGAAGATGCGCTTGCCGTGGCGCAGCTTGAAGCTGCCTACCTGGAGGACGACGGACGTGGCTTCCATGACGAAGACGCCGCCAATGACGATGAAGAGGATTTCCTGCGCTGTGCAGACCGCCGCCATGCCGAAGGCGCCCCCCAGGGCCAGGGAGCCGGTGTCCCCCATGAAGACCTTGGCCGGGTAGCAGTTGTACCACAGGAAGCCCAGGCAGGCTCCCACGACGGCCATCATGAAGACGCTTATTTCATTGGCCGCCGGATGGAAGGGGATGTTCAGGCCGTCCGCCATCAGCCAGTTGCCGGCCAGCGCGGCAAGGATGGCGTACGTGATGCCCGTGGCGACGGAACAGCCGGAGGCCAGCCCGTCCAGTCCGTCCGTCAGGTTCACCGCATTAGAGGCGGAGACTACGACCAGCGCGCCGAACGGGATATAAACGTACCACGGCAGATTCACCTGCCCGTAGAACGGGATGAAGAGGGAAGTGACGTAGTCGTGCAGTTCCACGCGCGGCTGCCCTTCCGGATACAGCCACAGGAAAGCGACGCCCAAAAGACCCACCAGGACCTGGACGATGAGCTTTTTACGTGCGGAAATGCCGTCGGAGGTTTTTTTGGTTACTTTCAGGTAGTCGTCCCGGAAGCCCAGCAGGCCCAGCGCCACCGTGACGAACAGGCAGGAGATGATGAAGGGGTTGCCCATTCTGGCGCACAGCAGGGTGGCCGCCAGCGTGGCGCCCACGATGAGCACGCCGCCCATGGTGGGAGTGCCCGCCTTCGCTCCGTGAAGTTCCGCCAGTTTGTGAACCTCTTCCGCCGTCCTGATGGGCTGGCCGATTTTCAGGGAAATCAGCGCGCGGATGACCCTGGGCGCGAATGCCATGGTCAGGACGAAGGAAAGCAGGCAGGCCAGCAGGGCTCTCCCTGCCGTGCCTGCAAGCCCGCATCCGGGGCAGATATGTTCGATGAGGGAATACATGATTTACTGGGGCGGAAAAGTGAGGTTCATGACTTGCTCCATGCGGGCGGCGCGGCTGCCCTTGAAGAGGACAATGTCACCCGGGGCGACGTGGTTTCGGAGCCATTCGGCGGCTTCCTCCGGCGTGGCGAGATACAGGGCCTGGGTGGCGGAACCGGGAGGGATGGCGTCCGTGATTTGCGCGGCGTCCTGCCCTACGCTGACTACATAGTCGAAATGGAGTTCCTCCGCCGTACGGCCCACCAGGGCATGGCCTTCCGCGGAGAAGGTGCCCAGTTCCCCCATTCTGCCCAGCACGGCAAAACGCCTGCCCGTGCAGGGGAGGCCGGCTGCCGTGCGCAGGGCCGCCTGCATGGAGTCCGGGTTGGCGTTGTAGGTGTCGTCTATCACCAGGATGCCGTCGCTCTGCTTGCAGTGCAGCCTGCCTCCCGTCAGCTTCGCCTCGTTCAGGCCGGAGACGATTTGTTCCTTCGCAAGACCTGCCACCCAGCCGGCGGCGGCTGCGAGCAGTGCGTTGCAGACCATGTGGCGGCCGTGCACGGGCAGTTCCACCGTTTCCCGGCAGAAGTCCGGTATGATGAGCGTGAACCGCGTTCCGTCTTCCGTGGAAACGAGGTTTTCCGCACGCACCGTGCCGGAATCAATGCCGCAGTCGATGCAGGCGGCGCGGGTGGATTGCCGGATCATGTCCGCATAGTCGCAGTCCGCGGGAAAGATCATGTGGCCGTTTTCCGGAAGGCATTCGGCAACCGTGCATTTTTCCCGTGCGATGTTGTCCCGGGAACCCATGTATTCAATATGGGAAGTGCCGATGCTGGTGATGATGCCGATGTGCGGCCGTGCCATTCCGCACAGCGGGGCCAGTTCCCCGGGATGGTTCATGCCCATTTCCCAGACGGCCATTTCATCGTCGGGTTCCGCTTTCAGGATGCTGAGGGGGACGCCGATGTGGTTGTTCAGATTGCCTTCCGTGGCGACGGTGCGGAATTTCCGGGAGAGGACGGCGGTAGTCAGGTCCTTCGTGGAGGTTTTCCCATTGGACCCGGTCAGGCCCACGACGGTCAGCTTCAGGTTGGAGCGCCACCAGGAGGCCAGCTTCTGCAGGGCGGCCAGCGTGTCTTCCACCAGGATGACGGCGCAGGAGGGGTCGATGCCGGGCTCCACGCGGCTGACGACGACGGCCGCCGCGGTGCGGGAGGCCTCCGGAGCGAACAGGTTCCCGTCGAATTTTTCTCCGCCCAGGGCAAAGAAGACGGCATGCGGCGCCAGGGCGCGGCTGTCCGTGCAGACGCCGCCGGAAGCGACCCTTTCAAAGGGGCCGCTGACCAGCTGTCCGCCGATGGCATTGCAGATGCCGTGTGCCGTAAGGGAAGTCATGGGAGTGATGGACGTGTATTATGCCTGCGTGAACTCGTCTTTGATGCGCATGTTGCGGCGCACTTCCTTGGCGTCGCTGAAGTCGATGCGCCCCGTGGAAAGTTCCTGGTAGTTTTCATGGCCCTTGCCGGCAATGAGAACGATGTCTCCCAGCCGGGCCTGGTCGATGGCCGTGGCAATGGCCCGCGCGCGGTCCGGGATAATGGCGTACCGGCCTTCCGGCATGCCCGCCGTGATCTGGTTGATGATGGAGAGGGGCTCTTCACTCCTGGGATTGTCCGACGTGACGATGCATGCGTCCGACAGGCGTGCGGCCACGGCGCCCATCAGCGGGCGCTTTCCCTTGTCCCGGTTTCCGCCGCAGCCGAATACGGTGATGAGGCGGCGGGAGCACAGTTCCTTGAGCGTTTTACAGACGTTTTCCAGGGCGTCCGGGGTGTGGGCGTAGTCAATGAAGATTTGTGCGCCGCCCGGATGGGTGAACAGTTCCAGTCTGCCGGGCACCTGCGGAATGTTCTGGAGGCTGGCGATGGCGTCCCTCACGGGGATGCCTGCACAGATGACGGCCGCCAGGGCCGCCAGGCTGTTGTACATGTTGAATTTGCCGATCAGGGGCACGCGGACCAGGTAGCTTTTTCCCTTGTATTCCAGCTCATATTCGCTGCCCCTGGCCGTGGCGTGGTGCACCAGCATGCGGAAGTCCGCGCCCAGGGCGGAACCATAGGTTTTCACCGCCATGCGGCCGGAGAACATTTCCGCCAGGCGGCGGCCGTAGGCGTCGTCAATGTTGATGACGGCCACGGGCTTGCGGCGGGATTTGGTGTCCGCCGCCATTTGCTCGAACAATTTCACCTTGGCCTGGAAGTAGTTTTCCATGGTATGGTGGTAGTCCAGATGGTCCTGGGTCAGGTTCGTGAAGATGCCCACATTGAAGTTGATGCCCGCCACGCGTTCCTGGTCCAGGGCGTGGGAGGAGACTTCCATGGCTACGCCGCGGCAGCCGTTTTCCAACATTTCCTTCAGCAGGTGTTCCAGTTCCAGAGGACCCGGCGTGGTGTGCGTGGAGGGGGTGATTTCCTCCCCGTTGTCGTAGGCGATGGTGCCGATCAGCCCGGCGCGCAGCCACGATTGCTTGAGGAGGGAATGGGCAATGTAGGCCGTGGTGGTTTTCCCGTTTGTTCCGGTGACGCCGATCATGGACATGTGGCGGGAGGGGTGGCCGTTCCAGGCCGCTCCCATCAGGCTGACGGCCAGCCGGGAGTCGTTCACTTCCACCCAGGAGACCTTGCCGTCCCTGGCTTCCTGCGTGCAGGGGGATTCCGCCACAATGGCGCATGCTCCGCGCCTGATGGCCTCCGGAATGAAGGCGTGCCCGTCGGCCTGCGTTCCTTTCAGGGCAATGTAGCATGAGCCGGGCAGAACGCGGCGGCTGTCGCATTCCAGATGGGAGATTTTCACCTGGCCGGAACCGGTGAGCGTATGTTTGGGAAGATCTTTGAGAAGAGTAAGTAGCTTCATGATGTGGTTTTATCTGCGCGGCTGGTTGGACGGGGAAGCGGAGGCGGGAGCCTGGGACGTTTTCTTGTCCGGATCTGCGGAAGGAGTGTTCTTGGGAATGTTCATGGCCGCCGCCAGGCGCGTGGCCAGTTTCTGGAAGATGGGGGCGCAGACGGTGCCGCCGCCGGGGTGGCAGTGCTTGGAGGTGGGGTCGTCAATAACCACCAGGCAGACGAAGGCCGGGTCTTCCACGGGCAGCATGCCCACGAAGGAAACGGTATAGCGGTTTTCATAGTAGCCTCCGGTCGGCTTTACCTTGTGGGCGGTGCCCGTCTTGCCGCCCACGTTGTATCCTTCAATGCGGGCGCGCTTGGCGGTGCCGTCCATGTCCGTGACGTGGAAGAGCGCGTTCCGCAGGTTTCTGGCCGTTTTTACGCTCATGACACGGCAGACTTCCACGGGAGGGGAGGGCTGGAAGTTCTTGTCATCCACGTAAATGCCGTCCACCAGGCGGGGGCGCATGCGCACTCCATCGTTGGCGATGGCGGCGTACGCCATGGCCACCTGCAGCGGGGAGACCATCAGGGAGTAGCCGAAGCTGATGCGGGAGAAGTTGACGAAGTTGCTGCCATCCTGGCACTGGCTGTTGGTCTCCCCCGGCAGTTCGATGCCCGTCTTGGAGGAGAAGCCGTACAGGTCAAAGTATTTTTTATAGGTGGGCCAGCCCGCTTTCAGGGCGATGCGGAAGGCGCCGGGATTGCTGGATTTTTTCAGCACGCCCGCCAGCGTCAGGGCGCTGTAGAAGCGGGGCTTGTCCGTCACGGGGCGGGAGCCGGGCACGATGTAGGGCGTGCAGTTGATGGTGGTGTCGAATGAGGCCTTGCCGGAATCCACGGCGGCCGTGGCCGCCACGATTTTGAACGTGGAGCCCGGTTCATAGAGGGATTGCACCGCGAAGTGGTAGGCTCCTTCCTGGAGGCCTTCGCGCGTATTTAAATTATAGTGCGGCCTGCTGGCCATCGCCAGAATGTTGCCGGTCTTGGGGTCCACCACGATGATGCAGCCCCTGGGTTTGTGGGTGCTGTCCGTATAGAAGGAAATGGCCGCGTCCAGTTCCTCCTCCACAATGGTCTGGTATTCCATGTTCACCGTCAGGCGCACGTTCAGTCCGTCCACGGCGTCCTTGAAGCGGGAGTCCGCGGAAGGGATGATGCGCCCGCGGCTGTCCTTCCGGCATTCCCGGATGCCGTCGTGGCCCAGAAGCTGGTCGTCCAGCTGTTTTTCAAGGCCGGCGAGCGCTACGGGGTAGGCGCCGCTGGTTTCCGTCTGGGCGATGTAGCCGAGAATGTGCACCATGCATTCCGGCACGGAATAGATGCGTTTGGAAGAGGTTTCAAACCGGAAGCCCCGGATGCGGGCGTTCTGGATGGCTTCGCGCAGGAGTTCCGCTTTTTCCTCCGACAGGTTTTTGGCGATGACGATGCGCCTTTTGGGAATTTCCCCGTCTTTTTCCACGGCGCTGATGATGTCCTGGACGCTCATGTCCGGCAGAAAGGGCGCGATCACCCTGGCGGCGTATTCCAGATGGGCCTGAACGTATTCCTGCACCGTGGCCGGGTCATAAAGTTCTTCCATCCTTTTTTGAGCCTTGTCCGCTCCTTCCGGCCCTTCCTCCGGTTCCTGAAGGAGGATTTTTGCTAGGTTGTATTCCTTGCTGCCGTTTTTTTTGCTGGCAGCCTGGTTGAGAATTTTCCTGCGGAATCCGGAAACGAGCTTTTCCTGGTCCTTTTCCGTTTTGGTTTCCGCCCACAGCGGGGAGTGGACCGCCTTGGAATAGGCGAGCGCGTAGCTGATAACCTTGGGGTCGCTCAGGTGGTAGCCGTCCGCAACCAGGATGGAGCTGTGCATGTTGTTGGTGAGGATTTCCTCATTGGCATCCATGATGCGGCCGCGCTGGGGGCGCAGCACCTCCCGTTCCAGAATGCCGCCGCTGGGGAGGCCCCCCGTTTTCCTGGGAGAGACAAGCTGGATGTTGACCAGGCCCAGCATCAGCCAGATGACCACGGCGCCCGCCACGCCGCACAGGACGAGGCTTCTTCTGGCGAATCTGGATTTCGTGAGCGTGGTCATGAATGGCGCGACGCGTTTAGTTGCCGGCCGCGGCGATGCGGGAGGCGTTTTCCGGGGAAATGTATTCTACGGCTGCGGGGTCGATGGGCTGAAGGTTGGATTTGTCCTGGGCCAGCCTGTCGCGGATGGCCCAGCGGCTGGTCAGGGAGGAGGTCTTGGAACGGTAGTATTCCCCGGTAAGTTCGCAGGACGCGATTTCGTCGTTCATCTGCTTGATGTCGCGCGTAACCTGGACCTGGTCGTTTTTCAGGACTGCATAGGTGATGCCCGCGCCGCAGGTAAGGGAGGCGAAGGCAATGAGCCACATGATCATGCTCACGCTGATCTGGTGGCCGGTGAAACGCTGTTTGAATTTTTTCATGATGGTGGGAGCGGGAGAGCGGTGTCAGATGATTTTTTCCACGCCGCGCAATTTGGCGCTGCGGGAACGGGGGTTGGTTGAAAGTTCTTCCTCTCCCGCAGTAACTGGCTTGCGGGAAAGCAGGCGGAAGCAGTAGTCCGGGTTGGGGCGCGGGGCGGGCCATTCCGGACGGTCGATTTCCGGACGGCTGCGCAGGTCGAAGAATTGCTTGACCCTGCGGTCTTCCAGGCTGTGGAAAGTGATGATGGTCAGGCGCCCCCCCTTGCCGAGCAGACGCACAGAGGAGTTCAGCAGGGAGTCCAGCGCGTCCAGCTCTCCGTTCACGGCGATGCGCAGGGCCTGGAAGGTGCGGGTGCCCGGATGTTGCCTGCCTTTGCGCGGCAAGACGGATTCCACCACCCGCGCGAGCTGTCCGGTGGTGGTGATGGGGGCCTGGGCACGGGCCTTCACGATGGCGCGGGCGATGGCGCGGGAGGCCCGCTCTTCCCCGTACTGCCAGAGAATGTCTGCAAGTTCCTCTTCCGGGGCTTCATTCACCAGGTTACGGGCGGAAAAGGCGGAGCGCGTGTCCATGCGCATGTCCAGGGGGCCGTCTTCCCGGAAGGAGAAGCCGCGGGAAGCGGTGTCAAGCTGGTGGGAGGAAACGCCCAGGTCCGCCAGCAGGCCGTCCACCCGGGAAACGCCCTGCTGGGCGAGAAGGGATTCCACATCCTGGAAGTTGCCGGCAAGCACCTTGAAGCGCGAGCCGAAGCGGGCCAGCTTGAGCGCGGCGGCGCGGCGCGCGTCCGGATCGCGGTCAATGCCCCATACGGTGGCTCCCTGTTCCAGCAGAAGTTCCGTGTGTCCTCCTCCGCCCAGCGTGCAGTCCACGATGAGCTTGCCCGGGGCGGCGGCGAGCATGTCCACCGTCTCATGTAGCAGGACGGTGATGTGGCGGAAGTTCCCGGCGGAGCCTTCCTCCCCTTCCTGCGGAGCGGGGGCGGCCACGGTTTCCGCTTCGCCGATTTCCGCTGCCAGTTCATCCAGTCTGGCGCCGACTTCCGGCGCTTTCAGGGCTTCCGCGTGGTACGCGCTTTCCCAGTTCACGGCGGGGGCCAGGGCCTTCCAGGAGCAGACCAGTTCATCCACTCCCATTTCTCCGGTCAGCTCCGCGATTACGTGGACGTGGTTGCGGCAAATGCTCCAGGCCAGCAGGCGGCAGGCCGTGCTGGCCGAGATACCGTCCGCGAGCGCCTGGACGGCCTCCGTGCGGATATGGGCGCCCGCGCCCGCGCGTAAAGAAAGCTCAACATGGTCCTCAAAGGCCCGGTTCAGGTCGGAGGACAATGCGCCCAGCTTGCCGTAGGCGCCCTTCTGGCCGGCCAGGGCCATTTCCGCGGTGATGCGGGCCTTCTGCTCCTGCCAGGCGATCATGTCCTGTGCCGGCAGGGCGTCATGCAGCCAGAAAACGATGGAATACGCTGTGACTTCCGCATCCAGTCCGGTCCTGGCGGCAATGCCCAGGCGGGAGACAAGCCAGCCCGGGCGCAGCGCAAGCGTTGCGAACGGGTCTGCCTGGTGCACGGACTGTGTAGACGGATCTGGAGGCATGAGAGGAGATCAGAAAATGCCGAAGGATTGGTTAATGTCAGAAATGCTGGCGTTTTCGCGCAGGGCGACTTCTTCATAGGTTGAGGGTTCCCATAATTCGAAATAGCCGCCGCGGCCGGCAAGGCGCACTGCGGAACTCAGTTGTGCATGCTCACACATAGGTTTGGGAATCAGCAGCTTGCCCTGGGCGTTGATGATGGCTTCCACGCAATTTGCGTATAGTTTGCCGATGAACAGGTCGATCTGCGCTTCACTGTAGCCTGGCGCAGATTTGATTTTTTCAATGAGTTGCAGGAATTTGTCCCGGGTATAGACTTTCACCGTCGGCAGGTCAAGGCGCCGTCCGGATAACAGGAGCAGGGCACAGCCTTCGCTTGGCCTCCATTCTGTCGGAATCGCAATCCGGTTTTTGGGGTCAAGCTTGTGCGTGTATGCACCAAATAGGTTGTCTGATACACTGCTCATCGCCTGCAAGTACACTACGTAGTGCTTTCAATACACTTTAATGCACTTGAAATGTCAACCCTGTACTGGAGAAAGTCATTCTTTTCTTGCATGAATGCCGGAAAAAAAGCATTGATCCGGTCTTGCCCCGCCCGCGGGGGAAGATTATATTTCCGCCCATGATGCAGTTTTGCGTGTTGGGCAGCGGCAGCGGAGGAAATGCCACCATTGTGAAAACGGGGGATACCGTGCTGCTGGTGGATGCCGGATTCAGCGCCGCAAGACTCAGGGAAAGAATGAGATATGCTGGAGTGGAGCCGGATGATCTTGATGCCATTCTGCTTACTCACGAACACGCCGACCACATGAAGGGCGTGCACCAGTTTACCAGAAAGCACGCCGTGCGCGTGTACGCCACGCGCCATACCGCCCTGTGCGTCCAGGAAAAGGCTCCGGAAGCTCCCTGGACTTATTTTGAGAAAGGGCAGTCTTTCAAGATAGGGGATATTGTCATCACGCCTTTTCCCACTTACCATGACGCCGTGGACCCTGTGGGCTTCAAGTTTGAGACGGAACAGTCCAGCCTGGGCTTTATCAGCGACACGGGGCAGGCCCCCGGATGCGTGGCGGAATACCTGTCCATGGTGGACAGCCTGGTGGTGGAGTCCAATTACGATCCGGAAATGCTGGCGGCCACGCCCAAAAGACCGTGGCCGCTGAAGCAGCGCATAGCGTCCGGGCACGGTCATCTTTCCAACGAGCAGGCGTGCGACCTGCTGAGGCGCGTGGCGCACAATGCCTTGAAAAATGTCGTTTTGGCCCACTTGAGTGCTGAAAGCAATTCTCCGGCATTGGCAGAAAGCCTGATGCGTGCTACATTGCATGACATGGGCCTCGGCTCCACCTCCCTGTTCTGTGCCATGCAGGACTCGTCCCTTCCGTGGATACGGGTGTGCTGAGCCCGGTTTCCCTTCCTTCCCCCCGCCTCTCGTCATGTTCCTCTCCATTTGTGAAATCATGAGTACCATCATTGGCGCCCTGGCGGGGTCCATTGCCTCTTCCCGGGTGAAGATGGACTTGTTCGGCGTCATCGTGTGCGGAACGCTGGCGGCTCTGGGCGGAGGAACCGTGCGCGACCTGCTACTGGATATCCCGGTGTACTGGACGCTTCCCAGCGGGGAGATTTTTGTTCTTGCCGCCGTCATTACCAGCCTGGCGACTTTCTACCTGGCCCAGAAGTATCCGCCCCCCCTGGGCACCATCCGCGTGGCGGACGCCATCGTACTGGCCCTTTTCGGCATGATCGGCACGGAAAAATCATACTTGCACGGCTATACGCCTACCGTTTCCGTGATGATGGGGATCTGCACCGGCGTGGCGGGCGGCCTGCTGCGCGATGTCCTGACCGGGAACGTCCCCTATGTCTTCCGTCCCGGTGAATTGTACGCTACGGCGGCGCTCATGGGCGGCGTGGCCTATGCCGCGCTCTCTTATCTGGGCATCGACTCCTCCACCTGCTTTGTGACGGGGTTCGTCGTGACGCTTTCCGTACGCCTGGCGGCCATCCGCTGGAACTGGAACCTGCCTTCCTACATTCCGCTGTTTTCTCCGGAAGCGGAGGCGGAGGTTTCCGAAGATTCCAAAGATTCCGGGCCGTAAGGCGGAAAACCCTTCGTGAAAAATTAAAGGGAACGCCGTCTGCGCAGAAGGGCGCACCCCGCAAAAACAAGAACCGTGGAGTAGGAAGAAGGTTCCAGAACATTGTAAAATGGAAGTATTAAGGCGTCGTAGGCGTTGATCCAGTTGTTGCTGTTTTCGCTCCCCAAATGCAGGCGGTGGTCCGTTTCATTGTAAACGACGGCTCTTTTTTCAAGCCCTTTGTCATTGTCGGAATCCGTAACGTAAACAAATTCGATCATTCCCGTCGTTTCATTGATCTCCACTCCACAGCAGCTGATCACATGGCCGTTGTATTGGTTCTCTTCATGGTAGGTAAGGAAAAGGGCTATGCATCCGCCCCTGTCGAAATATGATAGGAAAAGCGTTCCAAGACTTTGAACATCCTTGAGTCCACTGATGTATTGCCCGGTAATATAGGGACAAGGGTAATTGATGATGTCCGTGGAAAATCCCATTAATTTGACGTGTTCCTCCCAATACCTGCCGCTTTGCCTGGCTTCTGCTTCTCCGGTCTTGAAATCGTTTTGATAAATATTGCTGTTGAGCGTGTACCCTCCCATATACCATTCCATTGCGGACGCTGCACTTCCTGGTGTATTTTTTCCAATTGGCAATGAAAGTATTATAAATTTCCGTACGTCCGTTTTCCCCCAGTGGATGCAGGAATGCCGGAAGAATTGTCCTGCCACCATTGCAGCAGGTTGCTGGCTGTTGCCGCCCAGCACAAATTCTAATCGGAGCCGTCCCATAATTTTTTGGTATTCACCCACCCGGAATCTACGGAGACATTCTGGGCAAAATAGGTTTCTGCCTGGACAGGGAAGATAAAGAGGCAGGAAACAGCGAGAAAAGAAAGTAAACTACGCATGAGAGAGGTATATTAAAAACATACCGATAAGATTTGTTATCATTATTGTCAAGGTATTACTTCCCCAGGCAGAAGGAGGAAAAAATGGCGCCCAGTACGTCTTCCGTGTCAACGGCTCCGGTAATTTCTCCCAAGTGTGCCAGGGCTTCCCGCAGTTCCAGAGCCGTGAATTCCGGGCTTTCCTGCCGGGAGATGAATTCCGAAGCCAGGCGGACGTGTTCCAGGCACAGGCCCAGTTCATGCTGGTGCCTGGTATTGATGGCCACCAGGGAGCTTCCCGCTTCACTGGGCAGTTGAGATGCGAAAATGCGGACAATGGCTTCTTCCAGCTCTTTCCGGCCTTCTCCCGTGGAACAGGAGAAACGGATTCCGGAAGCTTCCCGCCAGTCCGGATGGATTCCCAGGTCGCACTTGTTCAGGATCAGCAGACTGGGCGTGTCGCGGTTTTCAGTCAGAAGGGGGGAGGAGCGGGGGAGGGAGGCGTCCGCCACTTCCAGAACCAGGTCTGCCGCTTCAAGCGCCCTGTTGGTGCGCAGGATGCCGGCCTGTTCGATGAGGTCGGACGATTCCCGGACTCCTGCCGTGTCAATCAGGCGCAGGGCCAGACCGGCGATCTGGATGGATTCTTCCACGGTGTCCCGCGTAGTTCCGGCAATATTGCTGACGATGGCGCGCTCGTATCCCAGCAAGGTATTGAGCAAGCTGGATTTGCCGACGTTGGGCGGTCCCGCGATGGCCGTCCGGATGCCTTCCCTCAGCAGACGGCCCGCGGCAGCCGAGCCCAGCAGGCCGGAAAGCTGTTCTTGCGCGTTGGCGAGCCGTGAGAGAAGGGCGGAGGCTGTGTCCGGGGAAATGTCCTCGTCCGGAAAATCAATATAGGCTTCCACATGCGCCAGGACGTGGACAAGTTCGTCCTTGAGTTCATCCACCCGTGCGCCGATGCTTCCGTTCAGTTGGGATTGCGCGGCTTTCAGCGCCAGATCGCTTCCCGCGGAGATCACGTCCATGACGGCTTCCGCCTGAGTCAGGTCCATCCGTCCGTTCAGGAAGGCCCTTTTCGTAAATTCTCCCGGTTCTGCGGGAGATGCTCCGCACTGGTACAGCCGTTTCAGGAGGCGTTCCGTCACCAGCATGCCGCCGTGGCAGGAAATTTCCACCGTATCTTCCCCCGTATAGCTGGCGGGAGCCGGGAAGTGCGTGACCAGCACCTGGTCGATGGGGGAGCCGTCCTCTTCCAGAATATGGGTCAGCGTAGCGCAGCGCGGCCGGAGGCGTGCGGGGAATCCCACCGGAGTGCAGATACCCAGAACATCCGTGCACCGGGTTCCGCTCATGCGGATAACGGCGATGGCTCCCTGGCCCGCGGCAGTAGCCTGGGCGGCTATGGTGCGTTCCGGATCAATCATGGCTCTATGGATTCAAAAAAGCCGCCTCCCAGCAGTTTGCCTCCGTCGTAAAACGCACAGACCTGGCCCACGGCCAGGGCGCGCAGAGGCGTTTCAAAGCTCAGGCGCACCCTCCCTTCTTCCAGATACTCGCAGGCGGCCCATTCCGCCTTGGCACGGTAGCGGGGCTGGGCCATGACGCGGGGGGGCAGAGGCGACAGGGTGTTGGAGATGCCGCCGACAACCGCATGGGAGGCATACAGGCCCCGTGTGGAGGCCTCTTCGTACCCCAGAATCAGAAAATTGCGTTTGACATCCTTGCCCACCACGACATAGGCGATGCCCTCCCGCGGGGAGGCGATTCCGTGCCCCTTTCTCTGTCCCATCGTGAACAGGTGCAATCCCTGGTGTTCGCCAAGAATTCTGCCTTCCGTATCCACGATTTTTCCGGGTTTGTCCGGCAGGTAATGCCGCAGGAAGTCGCTCATCTTCACCTGGCCGATGAAACAGATGCCCTGGCTGTCTTTTTTTCGGGCCGTGGGCAGTCCGTATTTATCCGCCAGCGCGCGGACTTCCGGCTTCAGCAAGTCGCCGAGGGGAAACATGGCTTTGGCAATCTGGCCGGGCCGCATCAGGGAAAGGAAATAAGACTGGTCCTTGTTCGGGTCCCGTCCGCGCAGGATGAACGATCCCTGCGGCGTCTCCAGCCTGCGGGCATAGTGGCCCGTGGCGACGTACTCGAAGCCTTGTTCCAGGGCATAATCCAGAAATACGCCGAATTTCATTTCCCGGTTGCACAGCACGTCCGGATTCGGCGTATATCCGGCCCGGTAGCCTTCAATCAGGTAGTTCACGATGCGTGCGCGGTATTCCTCCACGAGGTCAATCACGCGGAATTCGATCCCGATTTTTTGGGCGACGGCCAGCGCGTCCCGAATATCCTGTTCCCACGGGCATTCTCCGGGAATGCCTTCATCGTTCACCCAGTTTTTCATGTAGGCCCCCACGACTTCATGGCCCTGCTCCACGAGCAGCGCCGCCGCAACGGAACTGTCCACTCCGCCGGATAAGCCTACAAGAATACGTGCCACTGTGCTGAAAGGGGAATTGATGCCGGCGTCCCGGTCTCCGTTTGCGGAATCCGCTGCGCCTGCCCCTGTAAATCAAATATGGACCGGCAAGCCAAGGAAAAAGTAGCACCATTACATGATGGGAAAGGCTTGCCCATCGGTCAGAAGGACGGCCTACCGTGGCCGGACACGGTGTTAACTGTCTTCCAGAAGAATTTTCATGGTGCTGTTTCTTGTACGTTTGAAGCGATTCTAATAATCCCCCGAAATTTTATTCTAGTGATGATTAGCCCGAATAATGTTAAAAACCCTCTGTGTTTAATTTTTTTTCATTGACTCCAAATTTCTAATCCGCATAAAGAATGCGCCTATTTGACAGGTTAGACTTTATGAAGAAATTTCTTTGCTTGATTGCGGTTTGTGCGCCTGATGCGATTTATGAAAGGCCCGGTTTTTTGAGAAACTGTTTTTCTTGACCATGACGTTTCCGGACTGTTTTTGATCCGTCTCATCATTAAATTTTGAATGCTTTTGTCATGTACCAGAACAAATTGAATGGAGCCGTACGCGTAGCTTTCTGGATGCTTTATGCATTGTTGTTTTGTTATTACGGCAGTTGTCTTTCTTCCCTTTATTCCATTCCGATGAGTTACGATCCGATCATCTACGGCATTGTAGGCAATGGATGGATGGAAGGGCTGATGCCATACAGGGATTTATTCGATCAAAAAGGTCCGTTGATCTTTTTAATCTATGGAATATCCTTTTTACTATTCAAATCATTTTGGCTGGTCTTTTTGCTGGAGTGGGCGGCCATATTCGTTTCCATGGTGTTCAGCTATAAAATTGCAGTGCTGTTTATCTCCGCAAGGAAAGCATTTTTTATTTCTTTGTTGCTTGTTTTGCTGCTTTGCAATTTTCCCTATTATGGGGGAGGCGGGCATCCTTCAGAATTTTTACTGCCTTTTCAGCTTGCATCTCTTTATTTCCTGATTCGTTTGAGGCAGGGGGGCGGTTCAGCTGCTGTTACCGGCATTGTTTTTGGGTTGAGCATGGGAATAGCCATTTTGCTGAAATTCAATTTGGCCGTCTTCTGGTTCATCCCCTGTATTTATGTGTTCATACTGGCCTGGAGAAAAGGAAAGGCTCTGCCTTTTAGTGCATGCTTGATTTCCGCCATGGTCATTACGGTGGCTCCTCTTTTATTGTACTTTCATTTGAGCGGAATTCTGGATGATTTTTACCGGGGGTATTTCCTTTTCAATGTAAGGTACGGTGGGGGCGGGGATTCGCTTGGCAGCATCATTTGGAATTACGTCAAGTGGATCAAAAGGGAAGTCATGGATCCGAATATTTTCATGTGGGTGGCAGGCGTAGTCGGGATAGGATTCAGCCGTCTGCCGAAGGCGGACAAACTTGCCTTTGCATCTGCCTTTCTGCTGACATGCCTGGGAGTACAGGGAAATGGCTGATGCGCTTTCTGCCATTATGATCATACATTGATCCCTTTTGGACTGGCGGGGTGCATTCTGGTTGCTGGAATGGTCAATCCGGGAATGATCATTGAGCGCCGTTTCCGCACTTCCTTTTTCCTGATATCAATTGCATGCCTGGCCGTTTATTCGGTTCGTCAATGCATTAACTTTGGACTCCCCGAGAAGGCGGATTTGCTTTACAAGTCATTCCGTGTGGAACGCGAGATGCTTGAAGGGACCTGTGTGGCCGTGGGATCGAATGCCGTATGGTTCTACCACGCCAATAAGTTGATACCGCCTGTTCGCACGTTTATCATTTGTGCGTCCGATGCCGCCATGGGAGAAAAGGAAAAAATGAAACAGTTTGCGGAGATTCGCCAGAGAGATGCGGATTGTATTGTCGTAACTGAAGGTTATTTTAATAAGAGGAAGGAAGAAAGCCCCTCCCAGCAGGCCATGAGGGCATTCCTCCAGGAAAAATATTATGCCGCAGCTTTGGTCAAGGGTGATGAGCAGGTGCGGGATGTCTTTGGGAATGTGGTCAGCTTTTGTATTTACAGGCGCGTTCCTGGAGAACTGAAAGGGGAATGAGGGGCTAGGGTGAGACTTTGGGGATTGAATTGCGTTGATATACGCAAAGAAGGTTCCCCTGTGCGGGAACCTTCTGAATGGATGCCCGTTGCCTTTTTTCTTAACGGAACGGGATTCCTGGATGCCGCTTGTTCGAGAAACTTGCCGGAATGATGATTTAATGACCGTGAATGTATGGGTGTTTGGCCTTGCGTTCAAGTTGGACAAGTATGCCGGGGCCGGAAGGGTGTTTTTGCGGGAATGGGAGTAAGTCGCTGTATTCAATTTGATTGGGAGAATATATGTTTACTGTTTATACTTTGCCACGTATCAGAATGGATGAAATGCAGCATTGGTATACATGAAATCCACTCGATGAAAATAAATACCATACCAGGTGCGCATTATGCCCTTACTTGTACAACTGGCTGTTCCGTGAAAGCCATTCGTAATGATGGAAGAGAACCCCTCACCATACTGGAAGTGTCTTCCGCCGGGCAGTTCGGCTTTACTGCTCCTACGGAAACCGTAGAGGTTTCCGACGAACATGCCCTTGTGACACAGACTTTTAAAGGAGCCGCCTTGGGATCGTCTGCCCAGGACGGCGGTATTAAAAACGGGGAGGATGCCGTTCTGAATAATCTGGCGGCCCAGAGCGGTACGTTTTCCTACACTGTCAATGCCAACGGCGGTGTCAATATTCCGGTAGCGCCATCCACTGATACGGAGGCGGCCAGATTCCGGGAGTTACGGTTGCTTCACGAGATGGAGTTTTCCGCGTTGCGTACCTATTTCGCATCTCCCAATCCCTTTCCCTGGGGAATAGTTGTAGACCGGTTTTGGTGGGCTGCCGGGCGAGACAACATGCCGGCATGGACTGTGGTCACGGCTGATTTTAATATGCTTAATCTCGACAATAACAATTCAGCTTACGACGGCTTGACCAGTTGTTATTTCCCAATGTCCTGCGGTCTGGGATATGGCCGGTGCTTTGATTCGATCGCCATAGGCAATACTTATTTCAATACGGATTACGCGAGCCTGGATGATGATCCGTTTACCACGCCCGCAGGTTACATGCGGTACTGGATCGATATACAGATTAGCCGTCCGGCTAATGGCCAATGTGCCGTGTCTGTCCGCATGTCCCGGTGGGATAATGCGTCCAGTACTGCCGTCAATACCACCCACCAGTGTTCCGTGCCCGACAGCCTTGCCTTGCGGGGAGTGGCTTTGTCCATGACGAGTAAGCATTCCGGTGTCTGGCTGGTTGGGTTTGATAAAAGCGCCGGGCGTCTTGTTTCCTACAAGGTTTTGTCGGAGACATTTACGTTGGATTCTTATAACAGAGCGATGTCCAGCAGGCTGTCACTGGCAAAAACGGCGGGACATTGCTCTGTAGGGGTTCATGCACCATGTTATTATGGAGGAACTATCCTAGGCGAATGGTGCGATTTGATACAAATAAATTAACCGATTAACAGTTATGGATAACACCCAAATACAGATACAGTTTCCTTCGCCCGGGGCGTGGGAGAAGTTCACGATGACGGCCGTGTTTCCCGATAAGGATGGATTTGTGCAGCACTGCCGCTATACGCAAGAAAGAATACCTGACAATTATCTGGAGGCTTTTGCGGGAGTGGTGTCTGTCCTGTGCGTTTTGTCGGACGACTGGCAGGCCAGACAGGTGTGGGCGTGTTTGCATGATGTTGCTGCCCTGGAAGAGGAAAATTTCCCGGATTTCCCGAATATTGTAGAAGCCGTAGTCCTGACGGTGGAAGCCGTTAGTGCCCGGGGAGGACGCCGCATGTTCACATCCGCGGATTATCCGGAGTTCACGATCAGGACTGATACTGCCGTCGCGTTTTTCAAATATTTTACCGGTTCCGGTGACAGCGGCGTGAAGAATGGAATGGAAAAGGTTGTACGGGGATAGTTACCGCGACATGGTAAAAATCAGGATTTTAACTCCTGCATGATGCGCTCTGCAAGTTGCCGGGTGGAAGAATTTTCATCGGCCGGCAATTCCCGGAGCCATTGTTCCCGTTTCAGCCAGGTGCGCTGGCGTTTGGCGTATTGCCTGGTGGCAAGCGCCAGTGCTGCCTGGCATTCCTCCCTTGTGATTTTTTCGTGGAGCATGCTGCGTATCAGCTGCAGGCCCAGGGTCCGTTCCGCCGTGGAGGAACATGGCCCCAACGCGGCGACTTCTTCCACGGCGCCTTCACGGAGCATGCGGGCTGCGCGGAGGGCTATTCTGTGGTCCAGTTCCGGGACATTCCGGGTGATGGTCCAACCGGGGCCGAGAGGTTTTTTTTGCCAGTTCCGCCTCCAGAAGGAAAGCGGTTTGCCGCCGGCAAGGACAATTTCCAGGTTGCGTTCCACATAGCGCCGGTTGGAAGGGCTGGTGGCGGCCGCGCCTGCCGGATCCAGAGAGAGGAGGCGGGCGTACAATTCCTCCGTGGAACAGGTTGAAAAGGAAGCCCGGATTTCCGGATTTCCTGGGGGCGCTTCCGACAGGCCGTGGGAGAGGAATTTAAAGTATAGTCCTGATCCACCCGTAATGATGGCTGTTTTCCCTCTGGCATGGATCTGCCGGATGTTCTGCATGGCCCGGTGGTAGTGTTCCGTGGCATCCCATGGAGTTTGAACCGGAATGATGGAAATCATATGATGAGGCACCCGGGCTTGTTCTTCCGCAGAAGGAGCGGCGGTGAGCACCGGAATTTCCCGGTACACCTGGTAGGCATCCGCACTTACGATTTCCGCGTTTAGCAAATCCGCCAGTTCTACGGCTATTGAGGATTTTCCTGATCCTGTGGGTCCGGCGATAAATAATACGGCAGGCGGATGATTCATGGGAAAACAAAGTGGAAACGTATGCGGATAATATCGTGCAGAAGATATTATGGAAACAATAAAGCCCCGGAAGTGATTCTTTACCGGGATGGTATTGCCGGCTCTGAGGCATTTCCGGGAGGGTAACCGGATACCCCATTTTTTTGATTCAGGATGTCTGGTCGGAATGTTTCCGCCCCGGCATGTTGTTCCGTAGCAGAGTGCGGCATCCAGTCTGGAGAATCGGTCAGGTGATGTTCTCTGATGGTTTAAAAATCGGAATTCAACATGGTGCGGTAGCGTGTAAGGCATCCTTCAACCGTCCGGTTTACATTCAGCAGGGCACGGCATTCCTGGCGGCCCTGGCAGCCCATATTCAAGGCAGTTTCCCGGTCATGCGTCAATTTCAGCACAGCTTCCCGAATGGCTGCGCTGTCTCGTATGGGAATAATATACCCGGATTCGCCGTCCTTGACGTATTGCGTTTGACCTCCTTCCTCGGTAGTGATGACCGGCAGGCCCATCACACGGGCTTCCTTCACAATGTTGGGGGAGTTATCGCCCAGTGTAGGATGCACCAGGCACCATGCGGAAGACAGATGCTGCTGGAGAGTTTCCCGCGAAACGGCGCCCAGCCAATGGATATTGGGAGTGGACTCCGCCTTTAGAGCAGCCGTCAGAGATCCTTTTCCGGCAATGTAAAGTTGAACGTGGGCTAGGTCGGGATGCCTGAAAGCTTCCACCAGGTAGGAGATGCCCTTCAACTCGTAAATAGTACCGCCGAAGAAGCATGAGGGAGTATCAGAAGGAGTCCTGTCTAGATGAAAGAAAGATTCCTCTACTCCATACTCCATGAGTGAAACATCGGAATCAGGTGCAATTTCCCTCACTCTGTCCACGGCCCATGGGGATTCACATGTGATCTGACCATAATGTTTGACGGCAAGCCTTTCCAGAAACGCCTGCATTCTGAACAGGAAAACCTGGGGAGCGCGTTCGCAGTAGGCAGTAAGAGCTCCTTGGTAGGAAAGGAGTTTTTTCCCTTTGAAATTTTTGCATGCCATGGCATAAGACTCTTCCACTCCCCAAACATGAACCAATGAAGGCCGGATGGAATTAAGCAGCTTGCGGATTTGGAAGGAAGGCCTCAGATGCATGGTAAGAAGGTCCAGGGCTATGCTGCCCTGCGGAATGATATGCAGAGTTTGGCCATTGATGTGCCTGCATTCAGGTTTGGATACGAGTTTGCTCAAAGTGATCCAGTGGATATCATAACCATAGTTTTGTTGACGTGCTAAAGCATGGAACAAAGCAAAAATCCAGGGAAAAATCCTGTGGTCCTTTTCGCTGAATTCGTCAAGTAAACGGCCTAAAGGAATGCTTGCCAGAATGGCGATAACAGGTTTTTCCGGGAAAGATTCAGTAGTAACGTGCCCCATGGCACCGATGAAGGGGGATATGGTTCCGCTTGTCAAGTTTTGAATGGGGAATGGATATCAGCGGATTCGCTGCGGCTGCATGTGGATACCCTGTTTTTCTTCAAAAGATCATTGAATAGTATTTCCCACTGCTGATAAACAACTTTTGGAGAATAACGGTGACACCAAAACTGCTTGCCCGCCAGCGACAGAATTTTCCTGGTGTTTTCCTGGGTCATTTGAAGCAAGGCTTGCTGCAGATTTCTGGTATTGCGTTTCTTCAGAACAATGCCGCCCTGGAGGGTGGAGATTCCTCCTACATCCGGAGCAATCCAGGGAACGCCGCATGACATGGCCTCCAACAACGTGAGAGGCTGTTGTTCCTGGATGGAATATAAAAATACGGCGTTGCTTTCTATGATGGCGGCTTGTACCTCGTGGCGCGGCAGTCCATAAAAAAACCGGAATGCCGGATCTCCATCCGCTTCCTTTTCCATTTGCTCGGCATAGGAATTGTATTGAGGAACAAGAAAGATAAATTGGATGCCTTTGATATTGCTTTTTTTAACATGCCGGATGAATGCCTTCTGGTTTTTTCTGACGCTGGCACTGGCGGGACAACTGAATAACAGAGAATGCTCCAGATGATATTTTTTCCGGAATGAAAATGAAGAAGGCTGTAAAGGGAGAAAAGTATTGGGGATGACTGTAAAGTTGGGCATCCCCCGTTTTTTGGCATAATAATAATCGTACCCTTTAAACAGGCTTCCATGGTCGTCAAGACAGACAAGATGCAGATGACCTGTTATTTTATTTACGTTACGGCGAATAGTCGGAAAGGAGGTTATCCATTTCTTGATACCGAAAAACGGAGGATACTGGATTCTGAAAAATGAGTGGAAATCAGTGTGGCAGCCATGAGACCTGATAATCATGGGGATATTCCGTTCCCGGCAGAGAGCGGCCATATAATCCAGATGCCAGTCCTGCCAGGAATGGAAAATCACCAGGGAGGGGTGAATGTGCTCCAGACAAGCGTCAATCCGGTGACGTGTTTCATGAGAAGAAACGAAAGAGATCCGGGTGACGGAACACGGATCAGGCAGAGAGGAATCGGGAGGAAGCCCTGATTCCGGGGTCAGGACATGAATGTCCCATCCCAGACACTGTAGATCCCGGGCCATTTCATAAGTTGCCATGGCTACCCCTCCTTCCATCGGCGGGAAAGACGGCGAGACAAGTAAAATGACCCCTTTGCTCATGCAAGATTGACTATAGACAGATATTGTGAACGGGCAAGACGGGAATTGTATGGAATAGACGGACGCGCGTATCTTTCATGAATGAAAAAAGGAGGGGAAGAATGCCCTCAAGGTAAAAGGGAGGTGGAAGAGGGGAGCGCCAGTAACCGTACAAGGAGGGCTAAAATGAATTTCGATTCACTTTCTCTCAAGGTTGTCTCTTTTTATGTTTAGTGTTTTAACAAACATTGGACTGGAGCAGGTTTGACGGAATAGGGGAAATGTCCCGCTGCAAGCAAGTAGTGCAAGGAGTCCGGCTGAGGGAGATTACTTCCTGGATTTGCGATGGAGAAGAGGGATGTTCCGGAGGATTGCAGGGCCGGGATGTTGTGCTAGTCAATCCGAGCAGATTGAAGTATAGTTCACACATTCTCCTTCTCTCCCCTATCACTATCCGTCATGAATCCTTCGGAACTCCCTTCCATCAGCATCATCCTGACCGGGTATAATGAAGAAGATAGCATTGAAGATGCCATCAGGAGCGTGTTTCAACAGGATTATGAAGGGCCGGTTGAAATCATTTTATCCGATGATGGCTCCTCTGACCGTACATTTGCGGTCATGCAGGAAATGGTGCTTCAATATGACGGCCCGTACCGGGTGGTAATGAACCGGAATGAAACTTCTCTCGGGCTTGGATTACATGTCCGCAAGGTTCTGGATATGGCGTCTCATGAATGGATACTCCGGCAGGATGGAGATGATTGTTCTTTTCCCTGGCGTTGCAGGGTATTTGCCCAGGCAGTGATGGAACATCCGGATGCCGTTGCCGTCGTCAGTCAAATGACCCGTGTGTATGAGGAGGTCGGAATTCCTTTTGAATTCCCGGCTTTTCCTTCGGCCCCGGAAGATTCTGTGCGGGTGGAGCTTCAGCAGGGACCTTTTTCTTCTTCAGCTCATTATGGAGGAAGCATGATGATCAGGAAAGATGTTTATCGGTGGAATGAATCGCTGCCGATGACGACCTTTTTTGAAGATGACTTGATAGGCTTCTATGCGTGGTTGCAGGGAAACATTTATGAATTGCCGGAAACATCCCTGTATTATTACAGATTTGCCGCCAAAAACATCTGTGCCGTCAGCAGTATGTTAAGGTTTGTGGATATGAAAACAGCCTTGGCCTTCGAAAAGAGGGACACGGATATACAGAGCCATTTGAAAAAAAGTAAATGGACCGGATTGGAGTTATGTGAGAAGTTGTTGGAATCAGGTACTTCCGTCTTCCGCTCACGGGAGGAGTTGAAAGCTGAAGCAGCAGAAAGAAGGAAGATTATAGATGACATTAACCATCGGCAGAACTGGTGGAATTATTCCTTTTCCCGGAGATGGGCTTTGAGAGGGAAAGGCTGGATGGGGATGGCTCATTGCCTGCCGCAAAAACTGTATTTGTTCTGCATGGTCTCCTTTTTTAAACTCAGAAAGATAAAAAAAGCCCTGATGGAATAAAGGGGAATATTTCGTGATGCATCCGGCGGGAAAAGAATTGAGGAAGGAGGCCGGACTGCCGGGGAAGGGGTCATCAATCTGGATCATAACCCCCGTTCTGCGTGGTTTTCATTCAGTCCATCATAAAATACTACGGTATATTATCCGTTTTTCTTCTTGTCGGGAAAGGATAGGTGAAAAGATTCCCATCACTATCTCCGGGAAATCCTGATGATCTTTTTATTGAATCCAAATTTAAAAACCAGTACCTTCCCATGGACGCTGGAGCTATGGAATTGGAAAAATGAAATCAAACGTATCGCAACCGGATGACGGCATAGAGTTCAGCGTAATTTTAATAGCCTATAATCTGGAAAGCTGTCTGGGGAAGGCCATTCATGCCGTCTTGAAGCAGGAATTTAAAAACTTTGAACTCATTATTGTTAATGATGGTTCAACGGATGGGACTTTACAGGTGGCCATGTCTTTTCAGGACACCCGGATCAACGTTATTTGCCAGGAAAATGGAGGCGCTTCACACGCGAGAAATACTGGTTTAAAGGCCGCGAGAGGAAAATATGTGGCGTTTCTGGATGGAGACGACTATTGGTATCCGGATCATTTGCAGATGGCATTTGAGTTTTTTAGAAAACATCCTGGCGTGCGTGCCTATGCTGCCAGATATGCATGGGCACAAGAGGACAACATTCCCTGTCGGAAGGAACTGTCTTGCTCGTTTGTAGTCAGAAAATTGGGATTGAGAGGGCTTCTCGCTATCCATACAAGTAGTGTTGTTCTGGAATCCTCTCTGGCGGCTTCGCTTCCTCTGTGGGAAGTCGGCAAGAAATATGGAGAGGATGTTCTCTATTGGATGAGGCTGATGAGGGAGACGGATCTAATAGGGCTGGGAAACAAGACAGGTTCCATTTATGTGCAAAGGGAAGGGTCCGCGATGCATGACCGGGCCTATGGGGATATTCCCGTGGAACATCTGCTGCATGGGTTGCTGAAGGAATGGCGACTCATGCCGCGCAGACAATGGATGTTTGCCGTGCATTTTCTCATCGTTCGGGAATTGTGGCCGGAAAGACTGTTAAACATGGAAAGAAAAGACCGTTCCCGGTTTCTGCAGGAGGAAATCGGTGTGGGGCTGAATATATGGATGGAACGTTCCAGTTGGAATGCGTATGTGGAAGCGTGTGAGCAGGAATGCCTGGCCGACATGGAAAAGGCATTTAAAAAACTATTGTCCCGGGTGCAATATTGGTGCGTATGGGCGGATAGAGTGGAGCGCTGGTGTTTGAGGCCCTTGTGTGTTTTTATTGGTAAACGGACCCTATAAAAAAGCCGGGATATCGGTAGTGTCCCCCTTCATAAGGCCCGGGTGCCGGGAAAGGAACCCACATGAGAAGATAAGCTGGCTTCATCCCCCTGCAATTGATACAGGTACTTTGTGTGATCTCTGCCGAAAAAATCCCTCCATATTTACTTATGGAGGGATTGTGGGAAGAAAATCTAAACTGTCTTAGTACACGTCGCGCTGGTATCTGTGGTGTTTCTTCATATCCGCTACGTATTCCGCGGCTTCTTCCGGGGACTTTCCGCCCCAGGTCCGGATCACTTCATGAAGAGCCGCGTCCACGTCCTTGGCCATGCGGGAGGCGTCTCCGCAGACATAGAAGCAGGCGCCGTTTTCCAGCCATTTCCACAGTTCCTCTCCTTCCTGAACCATCAGGTGCTGCACGTAAACTTTCTTTTCCTGGTCGCGGGACCAGGCCACGGATAACTTCAGCTTTCCGTCTGCGGTCAGTTTGACCAGTTCGTCTTCATAACAGAAATCGGTGGCCTTGTACGGATTGCCGAAGAACAGCCAGTTGCCGCCCTGGGCGCCGGAGGCGGTGCGTTCCTCCCAGAAGGCGCGGAAGGGAGCGATGCCGGTGCCGGGACCAACCATGATGATGGGCGTATCCCCGTTTTCAGGAAGGCGGAAATTCTTGTTGGTGTGCACAAACACCCTGGCCGTATGGCCGGGCTGGAGGCGGTCCGCCATGTAGGTGGAACACACGCCGCCACGCTTGCGGTCACGCGCCGTATAGCGCACGGCTCCTACGCACAGGTGCACTTCCTCCGGATGGGAGTTCGGGCTGGAAGCGATGGAATACAGGCGGGGCATGATTTTCTTCAGCATGCTCACGAAAGCTTCCGCGGACTCAAAAGAGGCGGGGTATTCCGTTGCCAGGTCCAGCACGTCGCGGCCCCACAGGAAATCGCTGATGGCTTCCTTGTCCCCGGCCAGCAGGGTTTCCAGCTCCTGGCTGCCGGAGGCCGCCGCCCATTTGGTCAGCAGAGCCTTGTTCACATTCGTGATGTCGTAATGGTGGATCAGGGCGTCGCGCAGATCCGTGCTTTCACCTTCAGGTGTGGGAACGGCGGAGCAGGGGCAGAAGCCGAGCTTTTCAATCAGGGCGTCCGCCAGGGCGGGATCATTGGTGGGAATGACGGCCAGAGCGTCTCCGGCGATGTATTCCAGGCCGGAGCCGTCCAGGCTGTATTCAATGTGAATGGTCTCTTTGGGGCTGCCTTCCGCGGTGAGGTGCTTGACGGAGAGTACGGGAGCGGGGAACGGATTCTTCTTGCCGTATGGTTCGGTAGTCATGTGTAAGAATAAAGTCTGGATGAATAAAGGAGATTACCAGCGGATGGCGGCTGCGGCCCATGTCAGTCCGGCGCCGAAGGTGACCAGGACGACGTTGTCCCCCTTGCCGAACCTGCCGGAGCGGCGCGCCTCGTCAAAAGCGATGGCCACGGCGGCGGCGGAGGTATTGCCGTATTTTTCAATATTGATGAACACTTTTTCTTCCGGAATGGAGAGACGCTGGGCCACGGCATTGATGATGCGGAGGTTCGCCTGGTGCGGGATGATCAGCTTGATCTCGTCGGAAGTCAGGCCGGCGCGTTCAATCACACTGGCGGCGGAATCCTTCATGCGGGGAACCGCCTGGCGGAAGGTCTCCTTCCCGCGCATGGCGAGTGTGGCCAGGCGTTCATGGGCGTTCTCCGCCGTGGTGGGGCAGCGGGAGCCGCCTCCGGGAATCTGGAGGAGGTCATGCAGGGAGCCGTCCGTGCCGATGTCCGTAGCCAGGATGGAGCCTTCCCCCTCTTCCCCCGTGGCGGCCTGGAGCACGGCGGCGCCGGCTCCGTCCCCGAACAGGACGCAGGTGGTGCGGTCCTCCCAGTTCACGACGGTGGAAAGCTTTTCCGCGGCAATGATAAGCGCCGTTTTCATCTGGCCGGTGCCCAGGTACTGTACGGCCGTCTTCATGGCGAACAGGAAGCCGGAGCAGGCGGCGGAAATATCAAAGGCTGCGGCATTCTTGGCCCCCAGGGCATCCTGGATGTAGCAGGAGGTAGCGGGCGTGAACGTATCCGGTGTGATGGTGGAGACGATGATCAGGTCGATGTCTTCCGGCTGCAATCCGCAGGACTCCAGCGCGCGCTGGGCGGCCTTCGTACCCATGTGGGAAGTGTACTCGTCAGGGGCGGCGATGCGGCGTTCCACGATGCCCGTGCGTTCGATGATCCATTCGTGGGAAGTGTCCACCATCTTTTCCAGATCCGCATTGGTCAGGCGGCGTTCCGGAACATAGGAGCCCGTGCCGATGATCTTGACGGGCAGTCTTTTAAAAGCGATTTCAGAATTTGCGGCCATAGCTTTAGGCGTATGATGAACAGAAAACGTCCTGACGTTTAATGTGGAAACAGTCTAAAAGAAAGGAAGCCCCATGACCAGCACAAAACGCAGGACTCCTGCCATGCCGTAAAGGGGTGTCCTACAACAGCCATCCCTGGCCGTTGGCGGGCGGAGTGGCGCCCATCTTCAGATAGGCGGAAGGCATGGCGACGCGCCCCCTGGGCGTGCGGTTGATATAGCCCTGCATGATCAGGAAGGGTTCGTGCACGTCTTCCAGCGTGGAGGCGTCTTCTCCCACGGCCACGGCCAGGGAGGAAAGGCCCACGGGACCGCCGTTGAACTTGTAAATCATGGCCTCCAGCAGACGCTTGTCCATTTCGTCCAGGCCGTCGTCGTCAATCTCGATCATGGTCAGGGCGTCATGAGCTAGCTGCTCCGTGATGATGCCGTTGCCGCGCACCTGCGCGAAGTCCCGCACCCAGCGCAGCAGGGAATTGGCTACGCGGGGGGTGCCGCGGGAACGCAGGGCGATCTGGAGCGCGCCGGCCGGTTCCACGGGAACGTTCAGCAGACCGGCGGAACGTTCGATGATGGCGCACAAATCCTCCTGCGTGTAATAATCCAGCCTGTTTACCAACCCGAACCGGGAACGGAGAGGGCTGGTCAGCATGCCGGCGCGGGTGGTAGCCCCCACCAGGGTGAACTTGGGAAGATTCAACTGGATGGAACGGGCGTTCGGCCCCTGGTCGATGATAATATCCAGCCGGAAATCCTCCATGGCCGGGTACAGATACTCCTCAATGGCCGGATGAAGGCGGTGAATCTCATCGATAAACAAAATATCCCCCTTCTCCAGATTGGTCAGCACGCCGGCCAGGTCCCCCGCTTTCTCAATCTGGGGGCCGGAAGTCGTGTGAATCCGGCATCCGACGGCATTTGCGATAATATTGGCAAGCGTCGTCTTCCCCAGGCCGGGAGGGCCGCTCAACAGAATATGGTCCAGCACGTCGTCGCGCTGTCTGGCGGCCTCCACCATCAGCATCAGGCGTTCCTTGATTTTCTCCTGTCCGCGGAATTCGCTGAAAGCAGGAGGTCTCAGGGATAAATCAAAAGCGGAGGGGGGTGTCTCCGTGGTGCGTGTGTAAAAGGACTCTCCCATGCGCAGGACTAGCAAACCCGTCTTTCAGCCATCCGTCAAGATGGAAGTGTACGCGAGAAGCCCCTTTTCCGGGACATGCCGGAGGCGGCTGGCCTTTTTTGATTGCGGCGGGAATGCTGTTCCGTCAGAATCATGGGCAATGAAATGGCGTATATTACCTCTTCTGTTAATGATGAGCGGCGGCATCTTTGCCGCGGACGACGTGGAATCCCGTCCCTATCAAATCATCCCGGAACCGGCCAAAGTCAACACCTCCGCCGGCGTGTGTTCCTCTCCTAAAATCCTCAAACAGGCGGCTGACAAATCCCTGGGGCCGGAAGGATACAAGATCACGATCAAGCCGCAGGGCGTGGAAATTCAGGCGGGTGACCGCGCCGGCCTCTTCTATGCCAAAAACACGCTGGAACAGCTCCAGGCACAATACAAGGACGGCGGCATCCCCTGCGGCGTCATCGAAGACAAGCCCCGGTTTGGATGGCGCAGCATGATGATGGACACCGCCCGCCACTTTGTGCCGGTGGAGGATGTCAAAAAATTCATTGATGTGATGTCCTTTTACAAATTCAACAAGCTCCACTTCCACCTCACGGATGACCAGGGCTGGCGCCTCCCGGTGCCCGGGTACCCCAAGCTGGAAACCGTGGCCTCCAAGCGTAAGGAAACCTTTGGCAACAAAACACCCCACGAAGGCATGTACACTAAAGAACAGCTCAAGGAGCTGGTGAAATATGCCGCCGCCCGGAACATTGAAATCATCCCGGAAATAGACGTGCCCGGCCACAATCAGGCCCTCTGCACCGCCTATCCGGAATTCCTCTGCTTCCCGAACCCCAAGCTGGAAGTGCGTACGAATGCGGGCATCTCCTACACCCTGGTATGCCCCGGCAATCCGGATGTCTGGAAATTCTACAACGCCGTCTTCAATGAACTCAAGGACATCTTCCCGTCCCAATATGTGCATCTGGGCGGGGATGAAGCCCCGGAAGACAACTGGATGAAGTGCCCCAAATGCGCCGACTTCCGCGAAAAAGCCGGCATCCGGGATGAAAACAAGAAAGCCGCCGCTCAAAAGGAAATGGTGGAATTCTTCACCCGGTGCGCCAAAATGCTGAAAAGCCGCGGGAAAACGGCCGTCTTCTGGTATGAACCCATGGGCAAATATCCGGACGGAGTGATCGTCACCACGTGGAGAGGCGGCCACACGCCTAAAACGGTAGCCAATACCACGGGAGACAAGGTGGACGTCATCTGCGCGCCCAACGGCAAATGCTACTTTGACTATCCCCAGCTTCCCGGCGATTGGCCCTCAGGCCAGCCGGACACGGGCTGGATGCCCGTCAACAAGCTGGAAAACGTGTACTCCCTGGAACCGGGCCACGGCCTCTCTGCCAAAGAAATGGAACGCGTGCGCGGCGTAGACTGCTGCCTGTGGGCGGAACGCCTGCCGAACATTGAACGCGTCTTCTACCAGGCTTACCCGCGCGCCCTCGCTCTGGTGGAAACCGCGTGGTCCCCCAAGGAGGTGAAAAACCTGGACCGCTTCAAGGACAAACTGGAATTCCACAAAAAATTCATGCAGGAAAAATGGGGCATCAGCCTTGAACGTCCGGAAAAGAAATAAGGACTAAACGGCAAGAGTCCCTTCCTGAAAGATGTAAACGCCGAAAAAATAAGAAGAACGTTCTTTGCCCTTCTAAAGAAGAAGGCATCGGGCACGAAGGACTCGACCTTGTTCAATGACAGGCTTCTGTAAATAACAGAAGCCTGTTTTTATATGGTATGCATGGGGGGATCTCACCATCTCATTGTCAGAATTCCCTGGATACCTATGCGCTTTCATCCTTTTCCGATAACAGACGGAAACGCGGGAAGAGTTGGAGGAAAACAGGAAAACGCCTCCCAAGTGAAAAAAAGATTGCCAACCCTCTCTTCTACCGTTAAATTGCTCCCGCTTTCCTATCTAACACAATCTATCAACGGGCAGGTGTCAGAGTGGTCGAATGAGCACGCCTGGAAAGTGTGTGTACTGGCAACAGTACCGAGGGTTCGAATCCCTCCCTGTCCGCCATTTTATTCTTTTCGTAACCTTGCAAAGTCCTTGATTTTGCAAGGTTTTTTCATATCGTGATTGTACGGTATTCGACCCGATTGCATGAAAAAGGGGTACATATTAGGGTACACTTTTTCGATATGTACCCTAATGTACCCCATCGCAACTTTCAACTGATTTTTAAGACTATGGCTGGATTGAAAAAACGGAACAATACATGGTTCGCCTCCTATTACGTCAACGGCAAAAGAGTCATCAAAACGACCAAAATAGAGGTCTCCCCTTCGGCGATTCTCCCCGGGAAGACAAAAGTCAAAATGGAGGCCGAGCTCAAGCTGAATGCACAAATTATCGCCAATGAATTGGAGAAGGCAGCCAAAGGAGAAAAGGCAAACACCGAAATCGTCCATGCCGTAGCCGGATCTTCCAAGGCAAAGGCTCTGCTCAAAGGCAAAGCCCATATGCAGGGAGTGGATGATTTTTTGAAAGACTGGATGAAGTCCCGTACGGAAAAAGGGGCTGTTGACCGTGATGGAAAAGCTGTCCGACAATTCTTGTGCTATCTGGATGACCGCAAAACCCTTCCTCTGGATGCCGTTACTCCTCATCATGCAGAAGAATTCATGGTAAAAGAATTGGAGCGTGTATCCAGCGGAACAGTAAAGAGGTATCTTGAATCCTTGACGTGTGCCTTCAATAGCGCCGTCAGCAAAAGGATCATTACAGTCAATCCTTTCAAAGGAGTCATTCCTTCCAAAAGCTCTCGGAATGACAGGCAGGAACGAGATGCCTTTTCCGTAGAGGAAGTACAAAAAATGATTTCCGACTTTCCGAATGAATGGCCCGATATGATACAGGTCTGCCTGTATACGGGAGGGCAACGTTTGGGTGATATCGCCAAGCTGAAATGGGAGCAAATCGATTTGGAAGGAGGGCGAATCTCCATGACCTCGGAAAAGACAAAGAGAAGAATGAACAAGCCTGTTATTGAGCAATTGAAAGAAATTCTACAGAGACGGCACGAGAAAAAAATCAATGATTACGTCTTCCCTCTGGCGGCCATGCGCCACTCACAAGCAGGCAACTCAAGCAAGCTCTCATGGGACTTCACTGAGCTGTTACGCAAACATGGATTGATTGTCCGGCACGATCGGAAAACCCTAGGAAACAGAAGAACCCTTGCGGAAAAAAGTTTCCATAGTTTAAGAGCCACTGCCGTTACCATGCTGCGCTCCATGGGTGTGTCTCCGGATATGGCCCGTTATATTGTTGGTCATGATTCGGAGGACATCGAACGAGGCTATTACCGTCCACAGGAAGAAGCGGTAGCTGAATCCATAGCTCAACTAGGACAAGCCATATCGCCGCAATCCCCCTCCAAGCCTGCATAATTATTCCTCATTCAACTGCATAACATAATCCCCCTGAGTATCCGTGAGAACTCAGGGGGATTTTCATTTATCATGCAGTTTCCGTCAGACTATTCGACATTTTTCATAATATGCTTTCAATCAAATTGTTTTATGTCTCTTTCATGTCTCCATTCTGTGATTCTGTCGACAAATCGAATTCGAGCAATGACTTCACGGCTTCGATAGGAATGGCGACGCCCTTGTGTTTGGAGTTTCTTACCCGCTTTTCCGACAACCAACTCGCTTCGGGGTGATTTCTCAGCACGTCTCCCCAGCAGTTGGCCCAATCCGTACCCTGGAGTATATTGGATAGTTGCCTGTTTTGGGCGGAAATGAATAACATTTGTGAAGAGCCATTTCCTCCTTGAGGACGGTATACGCTGATGCCAATTCCATCCAGGAGCTTCTTTGCGTCTTGTCTTTCAGAAGCGAAATCAGCGTGAAGATTGCTTAAAATGGCTTGTCCTACCGTCTCCGAATTGCCGACGACGCGACTTTCAAGAATCTCACGCAAACAGCGTTCCGCATCAGTCTCCTGATTTTCGTCTAGAGATCCTGTATTCATCGCTGCCGTATAAGTGTCGATTTCCGGCTCGCTGATAATCCCTGCACGAGTCAGAGCATACGCCCCCGCCAGGATATTACCCAGCAGTTCCGCGCGTCTTCCGGCAAGTGCCGGATGTGCAGACAGCTTTTGCTGAATGAGGTTCGCATTGGTCTTCATCACAGACGCCAGCGACATCATTCGGGCAATCAACTTACCGGGAGAAATCCCCGCCAGTTTGTTAGCTGCATCATCTCTCTTCTCAAAGCTCTCCAGTCCTTTATTGGGCCTGATATGCAAGTTAATAAACCTTGATTTGTCAGCTGTGCGTTGCAGTGAATTTCCAATACTCAACAGTAAAAAAGACGAACGAGCTCGAAATTCGATAGGAATAGACTCCTTGCTTCCTATAATGGACGTTTCTCCATCAGTCGCCCTCCGGACCAGAGACATAATTTTTTCTACCTTCTGCCTGGAATACTTATCCTGGTTGGCCGCCTCCATTTCGTCCAACAGAACAAGCCGGGCCCCTGAACCGATTTTTTGCCTAATGCCGGCTTCCGAAGTTCCGCCAGTGAAGGAAAGGGAGTAATTCCCAAGGAGATCCTTCAACCTCGAAACCAGAAACGTTTTTCCCGTGCCGGCAGGAGCATTGATCCAAACATGAGCCCGGGTATCGATGAATCCTGCCGTGATGCCTTGTGCCAGAAAGCCGGATAAAAGCAAGCCTCCCATTTCTTCGCGCCAGGCGAAGGAATTCAGGTAATCAATAATGGCCTGTCCTTCTTCATCGCTCATCGGGATAGTTTCCGGATGTGGAAGGCTTTCGGAACGTTGGTAGATTGTTCCTTCCTCCCTAATATTGCTTGTCTCTATGATCTTTCCGCTTTCGATGGTAAAGCACCGATCTCCCGCATTGTAAATAATAGCATTCTTCTCTCTCCAGAATCCAACGCCACGAATTTTATCAGGAGAGTAGTGTTTACGCCCTTGTTGTCCAAAACAATAGCCGGCGGCATCAGTAACGGTCCATTTCTCTCCCAACTTCTCTGCCCACCATGCTTCGGAAGCCAAAGTGATCAGGTTCAACTTACTGTGTTCGCCCGGTTTCAACTCAATTCGGCTGTCACTCATTCGGGAATAGTACACATATTTGTCACCGCTCTTCCCTAGGCAGATGAAAGGCATTTCTGCCTCCTTGAAATCAAGAGTTTGCTGATCCCGATTTTGTTCAAGTCCTTTTAATAAAGGGCTGATAGCTTCATGGAATTCACGCTTACAATCATCCTCATGCATGGCAAACCTCCTTTACTACAGGAGTTGAAAAAGAGTTAAGAGCGGAGAGAATGGATTGATACAAAGCTAGGTTTCCCTCGGAAGCCAATAAAGAACGAGCGTCTTTGTAAGGGCTTGGAGGAGTCCAATCCACAACAATGCAGCCGATATCCGCAAGAGTTTGCCGAATCTCTTTTGCGGCTTTCCGTCCGGCAGGATCGGAATCAAGCCCGAGGATGACGATCTTCCCTTTGAAGAATCCTGCCCACTCTCGTTTAAAACTCTGAGCGCCGGGAATAGCTACGGCGAAAGGAACCAATTCCGCACTTCCCGCATGCGGGACATTTCCAAATACGGAAGAATCTTCGGGTATAAGACAGCCAAATACCTGATTGATAGCCAGAGCATCGGATTCTCCTTCACAGATAAGAACGATCTTTCGCTGCTCTGCGAATTCCATCCCCCAAGGTTGATAAGCTTTTCCGGCTACCCACATGAAACGCGAGCTCTCAGCGTTCATTGTGCCGCAAGATGTCCATTTGCCTTCTTTCAAATAGAGCTTGGGGTTGGGATGGTTGATTCTGCAACGCAGTTTGGCTCCCGTATACGTGATGTCCCCATCACTTCCCCTGGCCGTATAAAGATACAGCAAGCGTCCGTCTTCCGTCGCTCCAAGAAGACCTCGCAAACTAGGATGGGAAACGGTAATGGCAGAGAGCATCAATTCTTCATTCAAGTTCAGTTCGGAACTTAAAAGGGAACGCAGGGGGATATCCTCTTCCAGCCGTTTGCGGCAAATTTCCAATTCCATCACATTAGCAGGTTCAAGAAACACAGGAGATTCTGGACGGTGCATCAAACCTTTTTGAAGAATAGACATTGCGCCTGCTCTTTTACGGCTTGAGGAGGAATAGCTTCTTTTGCTCATCTTGCCATCCAGAGAGATATTCAATACCTCCGCCACATGTTCCAAGACATCCGGAAATTGCGCTTTGATATCAAGCTGCTTAAGCTCTGCGGCCAGAGTAAAAATATCCCCGCCTTTGTCACATGCCCAGCAACGCCATAATCCTACTCCGTCACATTCGTTGACATGCAGTTTGAGGCGCCGATGTTCTCCAAATGGACAACGGAAGAGCTTCACCCTTCCGATGTCCTTGTGGGTTCCCAACATGCACGCACAGTACTCCAGAAGGAATTTCGGTTGTTTTAATTCTTCGGTATTCATGGTTTACTGTTTGTTAAGGTTCCCCGAAATAGACACCATATAGGAATCAAGTTCCGCAACATGGTACTTTTGGACTCCATTGTTTGGACGTATCATCTGAACCTTGCCTGCACTTACGGCTTCCGCCAGTATCCTGCAAATCGTAGACTTGCTCGTATCGTAGCGTTTGGCGAGAGTTGCCTGACTGGCCCAGACTACAGAACCGGAGTCAGTCGGTAGTTTGGCAAGGGAGTCAAGACGCTCACGGATGGCATTTAGTGCCGTATAAACGTCTTCAGCTGTGAATAGGGGTGTATTAATTTGTTTCATAACAATTATATTGTTAATGTTATGCTTGAGTCAGCTGCCTCAATCCCCTATAATAAGTTCCTACTAAAGAGATCATCATTGAGTGATTCAGGCCTGCCTCGGAATTTGGATTTCCGGGGCAGTTGCTTTTTCAAGCGGGTTGCTTGGAAAGTCCTCTTTGTTGGTCCGTCTGGATCTTGGAACAAAGAAGAACCTCTTTCCGGCAATCAATGAACCACAGATGATGAAAATAATGTACCTGCCATTTCCTCTGTAAGTTGTATGGAGGTGATGAATGTTTATAGCAAATGACTTACAATATTATTTAATCCGTGCTTTTTCCAACCATGAAAATCCCCACCGTTCAAGAAACCGGCTTCTGTTGCGAGATCGTTGATCTTTTTCTGCCTTGTTGTATGTACTCAAGTCCTTCGCAATCCGTCCCAGTGTAGTTTCCGTATACTGGGAGTTTCCATATCTCCTGACGAAGATATCTCCAACCTCTTTTTGTGTAGGAATCCTCTGATGCTCCATTACAAATTCTTTCATGATCTCCTTCAACGCTTCCCATTCAGTATCATCTGATTGTTCTCTCAAGACATCAATACTCATTTGATCTATCAATTTTCCCCATACGGCAATCTGAGCAAAGTTTTCAGAGTCTCTGGATTCTTTGAATTTTTGAGCGAACTCAGTCCCGGCATGGTGACTCTTTTCCAAAAATTCAATTTGCAGTCTTAATTGAGCCATGATTCCTTGTTGATATGCCATCCATCCCTTTTCAAGTAATGATGGATCGTTCATCAAATAAGAAAAATGTTGTTTCAAAAACCTTAACTTCCAAACAATCTTTCGATTATCCGGATAACGGCGTTCAGCGTCCTTCAAGCATCCCCACAATAATCGGAGTGATTTTTGACCTGAATGAGTATTTAATATGTTTAGTTCAACAGAAGACCATTCTACATGCTTAATATCAGAATTTATGACTTTCTGTAGCTGTATTTCTTTTTGAATTTCCTCAGCCTTGAAATGCCATAACGCAGCTGCAAAATCAGGGTTTAGCCTTTTTCCTTGGAGAATACCTTGTTTTTGCAACGATCTATTGCCTTTGGTAGGAACACTGTGCTTTTTACAAAATGCCAAAATGCTTGTTTTAATGTCATGTCGGACATGTATAGATTTTTCCTTCCCGTCATAGATGATGTAGCCATCCTGCAAGTCGTCAGAGCAAAAGAGTCTATACTCAGTCTGAATTTCCGGAAGACATTTTGAGAGAACACAATTCAGTAGTAACTGGTGTTCTTTCCAAAAAGCAGTCCAGTCCCATGAAACTAATTTTCGGGCTTCAATAGGTTTTTCCTCAGCTGACATGGTCTGTCAGCATACACCCACGAATCCCCGGGATACAAGAGACAAATCCCCGCCTAAAGTTTTCCAAACAACTTTGGATATTTCTTCCGCATCTCTTCGTGATATCCTCTGTCAATGATCCTCGCACGGAGACTTTTAATGGCTTTCTCCCTCTGCTCGTTATCGGGATTCACCTCCAGATAACATTCCAGGTCGTTACTGAGACGACGGCCATCCTGAAGGATCGTCGTGTTGTAATAGGACAGAGGTTCCGTCACCTCCTCAAAAACATAATCCGCCTGCTCCGGAAGGTGCGTTTCTTCAAAAGGAAAAGCCGACATCAACAATCCAGTATTGTTTACTCGGAACACTAAAGGGCCGAGTTCTTTGAAATCCTGTGTATAATGAAGGGAGGAAAGAGGAGAGTGGCACCACCGAATATCAGAGCTATTCAGAAAATCACTTATCTGCTGAATACCAATATCCCGTGGCTTCATTACATAAAGACGTTTGACAACTTTCCTGCGCTTATGATTCCTCTTCAAAGAGGCCAGCAGAGAATCTGCGTCCCGCAGGCAAATGATACGTCCTCTGCGGCAGATAATAGAGTCTTCTTCCATGGTCTTGAGAGCCTTATTCACTTGTGATAATGAAATCTGGCCGGATTTTTTCAGGATGGAATTGCATATGTGCTTCTGACTGGGGAGGAAATTGCAGTTCAACAATGTCTCCGCGACCTGAATAGCCACGCCCGTATAGGGATTCTTCATGGCAACCGGCAAAGGCTTGAACTGATTTCTGAATCCGTTTCTCATCATGAAAAATCCTTTCCATAAAAGAACTCCGTTTCCGCAAAAGTCGACGCCACATAAATTGTGTTGCTCCAGGGTTTCCAAATTTTGTGTCGAAAGATAGGGAGTAATGAGCAGTGGTCGGGGAGAAGAAAAGGCGGCCTCCAAACTGTCGGATGAAAGACAATTCTTTTGTTTGAGTTCTTCCAGCACCTTCAGAAATTTCTTGGCAGTCAGTCGCTCTGCCTCAACAATAGTGAAATTGCGTGTTGTGCCAGGTGCAGAAGGGCTTTTGCCAGTCAGTTCGAATCTAGCCTGATCAGAGTGAGGATCTATCTCATTATCAAAAAGAGGGGACTGAGTTTTAAAAACCATACGTCCCCCCAGAAAGGAACGGTGTGATTGAAGAAATGTTAACTTACGATTCATGTCAGCAATTATAAAACATGCTGCCGTAAGAACAATATCTCAAATAAACGTAATTCTTTTGTAATCAATCATGAAAATCACTTTCGTAAGATTATTCTCGCGATGAAATGCATCCCTTTTCTTTCTCCTCGTCAGCCAATCTTTTTTTCCTTATTCCGCAAGGCAAAGGACATATCAGTCTTTATAGCAACAGACATGATGAAACGTGAAAATTCATGGAATTTGTCTATGATGAAACGATCTGGAATATTGTCATACAAACTTTCACAGGCGCTCAATTTCTTCCCTGCTGTGTGATTCAGTCAAAACCAGCCCGGTTGAGTGCAAAAATCCTGGAATTACAGGAGGAAACTCATGAAAATTTCTTCTAAAACGCATCCATTTCAATAGATGTATACTTATAAAGCATTCATCAAGAATGCGTAATTGATCACTCTATTCGAAATTTCATGATTCTGAGATTTTATTTTCTTATCCTACGGAGTCATCCTCCCAAGTCCGCTCCAATTCTCAAACTCTTAATCAGTATTATTTTCCATATTTTTTCCTCCGAAGACGATAAGCACCTTCTTGATTTCGACAAAGGTGTAATACAGTAATATGGCTTCAGGAATCCCTATGGCATAGGATAGCCATAAGGGTTGAGCGGGGATGAATGCAGAAAGACCATCAATAATGAAGGCAATCACGTATCCGAGAGCATATCTGGGATGAAAAACAATATTTTTCATATTCAGGTGGTTTGCCATTTTTTGAGCGCGTTCCAGTAGCCCGGGCCATGCGGTAAACGCCCAATAAAAATTGAAGAGAGGAATAAAGAGAAAGCCAACTGCTTTTTCAGGTGAAGGTATGGGTTCTCTCGAAGGAATCAGGCAACTGAGAGGCTGAATATATTTCCATGCTTCATACAGTTTCATGAGGACGTAAATCATCAGCCCCAGAAATAACAGTAGGCCTACTACACTCATCGTGTCGTTACCCTTGATTTCTGCCTGGGTCATGAAATGAGACGCTGTGACATAGGCCATCACAAACCAGCCCAATCCCTTTTTGGCTTTTTTATCTACTTCCTCTACATCAAAACTATGATTATTTACAGGGGGCGGAGGGAATGAAGAGTTTTCTCTGAAATCGGGTTCATCAGTATTTTTGATTAGATGATGAATAGGTTCCCAATTGTCCATACCTTCCGTCCAAAAATAATCTGAAGGTTGGGCCTTCCCCTGTCGCAGCATATCTCGAAGAGTTGAGATGTCGAAAGGGCCAGTTTGAGTGCCGTCTTGAGCCAAAAGGCGATATTTTTTCTCTTCCTGGTGCGAAGAATTCGGCGAACGCCTTGCCTCCAGAACAAGATGGATAGGGCTCCACGAGGAAAGGCCATTCTGTGAGACCAATTCGTCCTTGTCGAGACGTCCGGCTTTCAACATGCTGCGGAGCTGCTCTTCATCATAAGGGCCTTCATGCTTTCCTTGCTTGTTGTAAATGTAATAGGACATGATTGTTAATTGTTTGAATTTAGTAATATCTCCTTTGCCTCAAAGCATCCTTTATGGTTTCAGCTTGGGGATTGCCATACACTCTTCCCTGTCCGCCGCAGTTGGGACAGACGGAACGGAATCCATTGGAATATAAAATACCGGTACCGTCACATTGCAGGCATGGTAAGGCCTGTTGAGGTACTGCCTGGCGTTGCGCTTGGGTCGCCATGCCTGCTCCTATCAACATTCCTATGGCAGCCGCTTCATCATTGGACATGGATGGGGAATAAGACGACTGAGGGAATGAAGATGAATATCCACGATCATAATAAGGTTGTCGGCTTGGTTCATTGCCTGCCAAAAGGATAATGAAAAGAAGCGCGACAAAACCAATGCCAGCTCCTATGATTATTTTCATTTTTTTAGTCAGGTTGAAACCTGAAGGCGGATTTACCTGATGATTGCGCCAGCTGCTCTGAGAATGAATATCATCAAGAACTTTGTATAGAGGCATCCATTGATTCATTCCCTCACACCAAACGAGAGCCGCTCCAGGAATTTCCTTTCTTTCCATCATGGATACAATTTGGGCAGGAGAATATGGACCGTCCGGTTGTCTCCCGGCCCGGTAGATGTAATAGGCTTTCATAGTTTACTCATGGATGCTAATTGTTATAGAAGAGGCCTTTCCGCTTCCCGGAGGGAAAAGAGCCTGTTTCGTCTTTCTTCTTCGAGAAACTGCCGAACCCATGGTTCTATTTCCATGGATGCCGAGGGATCGAAAACGGACAAGCTCTCTTCAGAGAGAAAAGGAGGCGTATTCCAATGCTCCCTGAAAAATTCGTCTTCGGAGAACGTTTTAAGCTGTTGTTCAAAGGTGAGAAGCGAACAGGAGCAACACAGCATTTGTTCCTTTTGGGCATTGGCAACCATGATTTTTCCTATTTGCATGGCCGTAAATCCCAGGAAAGCTCCAGCCGTGAAATACCCCGAAGCTGAACTGAGTGCTCCCAGAAGAGCTGATCTGGCCGATGTTCCGAGAAGGGCCCTACAAAGGGCATCCTTATCCTTCTTCCTGTTCAGTGCATAGGAAAACCCAGCTCCCAGAATAGCGGCGGTTATCGAATGCCCAAAAAACGAAGCAGGATCAACGTAGTCGGTAAAGGTTTTCAGAGTAGAGACACAACCGGCCAGGATGTTTTCTATCCCCGCTCCGATTAACAAAGGATTTTGGGTAGAGTACCCCAATACCAATTCTATCCCACCCTCTCCGAATGTATCAAAAGCCGTCCACGCATCCATAGGGACATCCCCGGACATAGCGGAAATTAGATCGCCGGAACCTTCTCCCACAGCTAATAAGCCGATGCCGGCATCCATCATGTTGAGCGATAGATATCCTTTCGGTATTCCGATATCAACCAGCAGGGAACCCAAACCTGATTGTGAAAAACCGGGAATGGGAATCCCTGCCTTGGTGGGGAAATCTGTCAGGAGGATATGCCCCGCTTGTTTGACCGCATGAACTGGGCGCCGGAAAAACTGACCGATGATATCCATAATCAGATCATGGCCATGCACCCATCTATGGCCAAATCCCGAAACGGCATCAGCTACTGCGTTCTTGGCCAAGGAGGGAAACAGCCCATCTACCGTATTTCGCAAGACATCAGCGGGGATGTGCATGTAGGCACATTGAGTTCCGCCAGCTGCCGATTTTATGCAGACTTCCCATAAATCTGATGGAGACATATGATAGGAGGATTATTAATTATCCGACAAATAACGATTTCCCAATTGGCCTCCTCGCTCCTTCCAGTATTCAGTCAAGGCTCCTCTGATCCCCTTGCGCAGGGCATCAATGGCTTTGTTTGACAGAGTTGGTGCATCGTTGTCAAAAATGAAATACCCGGCAATAACGGCCAGCATGGCGCCTCCAGCCATAGCAGCGATGGGCCCCAACATGGATGTTCCAATGAAAAAAGCAGTAACGGTCGTGACAATGCCCGCCCCCCATCCCAAAGCAGCCCCTACGCCGGCCAGGATGATAGCTATTCCCGTCGTTCCGGATGTAAGAGAAATAACCTGCTTCATCAATTTGAGCTTCGCTTTTTTATCAGGAGCCAGCACTGCTTCGGCTAAATAGCAGGCCATTTCCACTCCCTGGGGAACCTCGTTGAATTGCTTGACGCAAGCGCTCTTCACAACAAGACAGACTTCCTGCATATCGCGCCAGTTCAGGTAGTGTTGATCCTGTGGTTTGGAGGAAAGAATCTCCGATGCCTTGGCATTGATGAGCTGTTCCATCCCGACGGTAATTTGATCCAATGTCATAGCTGTTAATGGGGTATTGCTGAATGTTCAGAAGAACGCGATCGAGATATCAGGATTGCCTTGTTGGGTATCTCCATTTGATTGGCAATGTAGTAGGCTATTTCCCGAAGCGCGTCGGTAAGAGGAAGAGATCGCCATGCTGCATACCTGAGCAAGAAAAGCCTGGCTTCATTGCTAAGCTTTCCCAACAGCTCCAGAACATCGCATTGACTGTTCTCCATATGGCAAAACTATGACGCATCAAAAATATCCGTCAAGATATTTTTGATAGAAATAAACCACGCAAAATATCCACGACGCTCAATAGTGTAGCTTCCCTGCAAGTCTTTGAATAGCACTTTATCTCTATGAAAAGCTCCAGAATTGACTTGCTTAGCAAAAAAGATAGTATCGAGAAAATGACTCCAGAACTCCGACCACAACAAGACTTGAAAGCCGACGTAAAACGTTGGCTGAAAGCCCGTGGTTTGGACTACAAATGGTTGGCTGAAAAATGCTTTGTCAGTGAAGTGACAGTTTACAACTGGATGGCCAAAAAAAGGATACCGGAAGTCAAAGAACACATCATTCGTTCTTTGATGGCTGAATTGCCCGTCACCCTGCCGTCCGTCAAGGTAGAGACAGAGTCGCGTGTAATCCTCCAACTCCCTTCAGATGTCCAAGCGGCATTGGAACGCAAAGCACTCGACAGCAAAATGACATTGACCGATTTTCTGGCGACAAAAATCAATGAGATCGTTCACAACGATACCTTGTCCGGATATCCTATCGCTGATATGGCTGAACATAATGAATTTTCGGAAGACGAGAATTAATGCTAATATATTTGATGGAGGACAATTAAAATTGCTGAATCGAACTTCCGCACTTGATTGTATGAACTCTTCAGGCGGCACGAATAAAAAACAACGGAATTTTCGTAGTCTGTGATTCGCAAAATAAAAATTCGGGCAACTTCAGGTGGCATTCATTTGTTCAATCGCGCAACTGGAATAAATGTGTTAATTGATGAGATTTGCTCAGAACCCGAAAATTTTTCATTGGCGCCAAGACAAGTCTCTATCGCATTGACGAATGCTTGTAACCTGAGTTGTGCATACTGCTATGCACCTAAGACGCCAGCTAGTCTTTCCTTCGAAGCTCTAGTGGCTTGGCTCCGAGAACTTGATGAGAATGGTACTGTCGGCGTTGGTTTTGGGGGAGGTGAGCCTACTCTCTATCCCCGACTCGAAGAACTCTGTAAATTTGTGACTACCGAAACGAGCATGGCTGTTACTCTCACAACTAATGCTCATAGACTTAACGAACAACTTTTCCAATCTCTTCAAGGAAATATTAATTTTATCCGAGTGAGTATGGACGGAGTAGGTTCAACCTATGAAGCGAATCGTAAAAGTAGTTTTGATGATTTCATTGAGAATATCAAATTGCTCCGTGATATTGCTCCTCTTGGAATAAACTATGTGGTCAATTCGGATACGATTTCTAATTTAGACAAGGCACTTGAAGTAGCCACAGCATTGGCGGCTCGTGAATTCCTTCTTCTCCCAGAAATGCCTACATTTCGGAGGCCCGGCATGGATGAGCGCACCAGTCGAACTCTGGTCTCTTGGGTTAAGAGTTATAGCGGAGTGGTCCCTCTTGCTGTTAGTGAAAACAACGCTGACGGTTTACCTACGTGTGATCCGTTCTCGTTTGAAAAGGGATTAGCTGCCTTTGTACATATTGATGCTACGGGAATGCTAAAACATTCGTCATATGATAATTTAGGTGTACAAATCGAATCTACTGGAATCATCTCTGCATTAAAAAATCTTGAAAAGAAAACTTACAATACTGAATTATGAAAATCTGGAACGGTTATGGATCTGAACACTCGGCGAATCTTGTAATGATTGGCCACTTCAAAAGTGAGGAAGATGCAAAGGAAACTCAGAGAATCATCGATAAACTTTCTGCCGAATTGGCAGAACAAATTGAAATAGGGAATCCTCGTGATCACTTTGGTAAGGAAGTTCTTGATATGTTGAGGGCTTTAAATTGTTATTATTTAAGTCCTTGGGAGCTCGAGCATTTTCTTTACGATGTCAGTACCTGTGTCAAAGGAGATAGTATTGTTCTTACAACAGATGAAACTGAGGTTTCTGCATTTTTTAAACTCATGATCGAGCACGGAGCTAAAGTTGAAATCTATTCTGCTCATGATTACCCAAAATGTGAAAATGACCAAGACAAGTAAGTTAATTTTTATAGTTAATTCTTGAACGATGTCACAATTAGATTGGGTTAAATTTAACGCACTCGCAGGTAGCCGCCCCCAAAACTTCGAGAACCTCTGCCGGGGGTTAATGCATCTACATTTCGAAAGCGTAGGTGAATTTCGCGCTCTGAAGAATCAACCTGGAGTTGAAATGCACCTGAAGCTTACGTGCTATTCTCCTACGCTGGGTTTACCTCCTCGATGGTGGGGATGGCAATGCAAAGTCTACGCACGAACAAGCGAAGGGAATTTGCTCCCTGCGGGTAGAGAGGGTATTGAAAAATCTTTAAGAAAAACCGAAGAGTATCTACCTGAGCTAACAGACTGGGTTCTATGGACTCCGTATACTCTTAGCAAAAAAGATCAAGAATGGTTCTATGGATTAAAGACAGCCATGGTTTTGCATCTGTGGACAGCAGAAGAGGTAAATACCTATCTGAGCGGCCCAGGAAGCATTCTTCGAAATACATATTTTGGTGACTTAATTGCAACTTTCGAGGAACTAGCTAAACGTCATCAAGAATCTATTCAGCCAATAAAAGAAAGATGGTTTGAACCGGTTCATCAAATAACGGAAACAGAGAGAACACTGCGGTGTATGCTTGGCGAACCAAAAGCGTGGGCGCATCTGTTAGAAGTAGGGGAACGTCTCCAAAATGCAGCTGTAATCATGGCGGAATCTGTCAATTCCGTTGATTCGTTCCCTAAAGAAATCATCACAAAATTTATAGAATCATGCCAATCATTCAGCGAAACGATTTCACAATTTTATAAAGAATTAGTAAATGGGGATATTGAGACAGTAAAACAACAGCTTAAAGATTATCAATTCTTCCTTGATGACGATATAAAATCTACGCCACGTCTTTTACGTAGATTCAATGCGCCAATATCTCTTGATGCAACCAATGCTTTGTACGACATGCGCATGGGTCATAAACTTTTAGATGAAGTCGAAGATTTTCTATCTATTGGGCTTGTCGCAGTATTGGCTGACGCTGGAGGGGGGAAAACTCAACTATCTGCTGCTATCACTACATCTGAGAAAACAAAACCGGCGGGTATATTTCTTCATGGTAGAAATCTTCATCGCGGTCAAAATCTTAATGATTTGGCAAAAACTTATACATTGAACGGCAAACCTATCGAGAGTTTTGAACAACTACTTGCGGCCCTTGACGCTGCTGCAAAGAGATATTGTTGCCGTTTACCCGTTGTTATTGATGGTTTGAATGAAGCCGAAAACCCTAAAGACTGGAGGGCCCCACTTGCTTCTCTCGAACAAACGGTCAAGTCCTACCCCAATGTCCTAGTCATATGCACGCTTCGAACGGGTGAACATAAACGGAAAAGATCAATAGGTGTTAATGATTCTCATGCAAATACAAGAGAATCATTCGCTGTGATGGCCCTTCCCATGGGGATAAGACGAATTGAAAGCGAAGGTTTTGGGGCTGATACAGAGGAAGCAATTGCAAAGTATTTTTCTCATTTCAACATTGATGCAGATGATGCCGAGATTCCTATGGAATTCCTCGAACATCCACTTACTCTTCGAATTTTTTGTCAAGTTACCAACCCCAGCCGACAATCCATAGTTCACGTCCATTACTTTCCAGCATCACTTACTTCCCTATTTGAAAAATACCTTGAAAGTTCAGCACAACGTATAGCTGAACTACCCAATCTCAGTTATTCTTATAGTGAAGATGATGTTCTAAAAGTCCTCCACTACTTTGGCCAGATGCTCTGGGAACAAGGTGCTCGCGAAATTAAAGAAGAAGATCTCATAAACGCTGCAGGATATTCTAGGAAACCTTGGCAAAGTAGTATAATCAATTTGCTAGTTCAAGAGGGTCTCATTTTTCGAAATCCGGGAGAGACCCCTTATGATTACGTGATAACACCGGCTTATGATGCACTCGGTGGTTTCATGATTGCTCGCTCGCTCCTCCAAACTAATGTAAGGGATAGGTCATTCAACTGGTTTAGACTTTCTAAAACCATCGACTTATTCGTACATGAAGACCAAAGTCATCCGTTGGCGTTGGATATCTTTAGAGCACTTGTGTCATTAACTCCCGTAAGGACGCGACAACAATTATGGAGAGTCGCCCCCGAAAATTTGAGAAATGCCGCACTTTTGTTTGCCATTGAACTTGATCCACAATACTTGGATAGCGAGACGGTGGAAGCTCTTCGTTTGTTCTTTGCAGAAAATCCTGAGAAACGATTCCGGTTTTTTTCACGAATATTTTCAACTCGTGCCGTGGTTGAACATCCATTGAATTCAGAATTTTTAGACAAAATTCTTCGATCAATAACATCAGTGGGAGAGCGTGACCTATCATGGTCTGAATGGATACGCCAGTCTCGTGAAAAAAGGCTAGCTGATGTTATAGCCTTGGAAAAAAAATGGGAATTGCATGTAGACAGAAAAGAATCTGATCGGTTGAAGTTAAAATGGCTTATGTGGCATTTGACAAGCACAGATAGAGAATTGCGAGACATAGTAACTCGTGCTCTATATTGGTTTGGACGAAAGGCTCCTTCAGTTCTTTTTGATGAGACAATAAAATCATTGGACATCAACGATCCATACATTCCTGAGCGTATGCTGGCAGCTAGTTATGGAGTTGCGATGGCTCATCAAGGGAATTTCGAGTATGCATCGTTTACGTCACATGAACTATCAAGGTTTGCAAGAGAAGTGTACAATTCCATTTTCTCTGAAGGAGCACCTTATAAAACAACGCATATTTTACTTCGCGAGTATGCAATGCGAATCGTAGAGCTTACCAATTTTTATGATTCTACCTTTTTTTCAGATGAAGAGATGACGAGGGCTACTCCTCCATTTCAAATGGCGGATTTCGATCAATGGGGGATGAAGGATGATCCTGTTTATCCTGCATCCTCTCCGTTCCGAATGGATTTTGAGAATTATACGATAGGACGCTTAGTCCCCAACCGCAGCAATTACGATTACGAACATGCAGGGTATAAAGCTACTAAGGCTCGTATTTTGTGGAGAATTGAGCAACTCGGATGGTTTTCTGGTAATTTTGATCAAATCGATCGCCAAATTGTGGAAGATCAAAATTGGGGTCGGACCGATCTCGAACCCAAAAAAATCGATCGGTATGGTAAGAAATATTCTTGGATTGCTTACTTCGAAATATCAGGGTTACTACATGATCTGAAACTGATTGATCGAACTCATGATCGAGAGAGGATTGCTGATGTCGATATTGATCCGAGTTTCCCGACGCAAGTTCAAAAAGCTATTTTTTTTGATGGTAATCTCTTAGGTTCAGCTGACTTGAAAGTCGTCGACTGGATTTCAACTGAAGCTCAGATTGACATGTCTCCCTATCTCAGAGCGGATAAAATAGGAGAGAATGACGGTCCTTGGGTCACTTTAGATGGTTATATCGGTCAAACAGATAAAAGACTTGGGCGTAGGTCGTTTTGTTTTGTGAGGAGTTTCATTGTGAAAAACATAATCGCAGAAGAATTTTTAAAGTATTTGTCTCATCAGGATATTGGTGGACGATGGGTCCCAGAAAAACCATCTGTTTATTATACTTTTGCAGGAGAAATACCATGGTGTACGACATATTCAGAATCGGGGGAAATAAATTTCTCATTTGTGAAAAACGAGAAAATCGTGAAAGTTGAAAAGACACATGATGAACTATATCTTGATGACCGAAAACTGAATATCTCTAAATTCGATTTAATTAGCCGAAAAATATTTGGGACAAGTCTAGAAAATAGAGACGTAAATGTTCTGTCAGAAGCAGATATCGAAAGGATAGAAGTACGGCAAGTCCCATTCGAGGCTGATGAGTTGCAACAAGAATTCGCGGAATATGAAGCAATAATGCCTGGTTGTGACTTTGAGTGGGAACGTTACCATTCTGTAACGAATGATTCCGGTCATGCCGTTATCCTTACAAAAGAAATTGCAGATGATCTTAATTTAATTAATCGAGCCCAAGAATTCGATTTATTTACGAAAGAAGGCACTAGAGCTACTTTAAATATTTCAGACCATAGTGGGGATTTCTACAATCAACAATCATTTTTCTTTCTTAGAGAAGATCTCCTACAATTGTACTTAAAGAAAAATGATTCAACTCTAATTTGGATAATCTGGGGAGAACGACAGTATTCTTCAAGGCGGGATGATATTGTATTTTGTGATAAAAATTACCCAGATAATATGCACGGAGATATAAAAATTGTTATGGTGTATCCTTTAAAATAAATCTGCAAAATGTTTGTGATAAATAAGGAGATGAAAATTGGGAGCTAAAATTTCCCTTGAAATCCCCCTCTATTTTTTATAAATATTGATGACCATTTTTTAGTAAAAGCTTGGGATATCAGATTACTCTAGCTTTGTTTCCTCTCCTTCTTGTCAAAGTAACCTCAAAAATAGAAAGATCCAACATCATGATGGAAATTTATAAATTAATGAGCATTTTTGCTTTGGAAGTTATGGGTGCTGGTGCAGAGCTTCTGCAAGGATAGGTTTGGGTTGGAGTAATCTACCCTTTTGGGGGTCTCCCGGAGAAGCTCTCAAGGTTCGATTCCTTGGCCTTGCATCCAACGTATATTAGCTAAAAAAGAGGGAGTCGATTCGACTCTCTCTTGAACTCCCTCCTCAGACAACATGTCGTCTTGGAAGGCATATCTCATCGTCGGGCGATGAGATTGTAAATGGCCTGTAGCAGTTGGGCGAGGATCATGGAATCAGCGAGGTGGATGTTGAGACCAGGGATCTTCCTCTTCTTCTTCGTAAAAGGAAGGAGGACGAGGGCCGCTCCTCTGCTTGTTCCGGATGAACTCGCCGACTTTGTCGGAGGCGTAGCCCAGCAGGAGGCGGGTGAGCTCGAACAGGATGATTTTGATCATGGGCATGGTGGTTGTGGTTTGGTGACGGCGTCGATGAGGATTTGCTCCAAAGCCTGGACAATGGCCTCGGCGCCTTTTTTGTACACGACGACGGCGAGCAGTTTTCCATTGTGATGGAGTACCGCCCAGTAGCGTGTGTCCTTATATTTTACGATGTGGTACATGGTTCCGGTGTCTGGATGAATGTCTCTTCAAAGAATGCAGAACCACAGAAGCAGCCCTGCCACCATCAAGCCGAAGGCCAGCACGATTCCCCATTTGAGGAGCGCGAACAGCCAGGGGAACAGGAACCAGCCTGCAACGGTCACGAGGAGGATTGTCAACATACGGAGGAGGGGTTATGGTGAACTTCCTGTTCGATGACTATCCGGGAACCGTTTGATTCCGGAGTATTCCTGCCAACCAGCCGGATGTTGCCCAAATAGGCGGCCCATTCCAGCAGGGCTATTCGACCGTCCCAGGTGGGATGCCAGGTGCGGGGGAAGACGAAGGGATCGTCTTCCCCCGTTTGGCGGATGAGCAGCCCCCTGCGCTCCAGCAAGCGAATGATTTGCCTGACTCTCCCCCGTTCTTCTGAGTGGAAGGAGCCAATCAATTCATCGCTCGTTTGCCCGGATACGGATTGCGCGAGGATCAGGACTGCGGCTTGCGTTCCCGTCAATGAGTAGGATGGATTCATGAGATGTTTCCTTTCCTGTTTTTTAACTACGCTCAGGCGATCAGTCCGCAGACGGAATCGCACAGGCCGTGCAGGGCCTGGCTCCGCTTGGCGACCACATGCGGGTTGACGGCCTTGAACTGCTCCGTGAAGGCGTTGAACAGGCTCCAGACGGTACGGGATCGGAATTCTTCATGAAGGGGCTCCCGCCAGTACCGGATGACTTCCGGTAGGACGGTCGGCGTGATAGCCCGACAGTCGACCGCACGAATCAGAAGATCATGCGCCGCCTTGTCGGTCAGCCTCTGCTTTTTGTAGGCAGCAATCCGTTCGTCTTCGCGATGGAATTGCTCTCCCAACCTGCCGACAGCCCGGGAGGTCATGAAGCGCAGATCCCGTACGGCGAATCTCGTATGCTTCCGGGAGAGTTTCACTTCTCCGTTGAAGGCAAGGTTGTCGCAAACGAACACACGCGTTCCCATGACCAGAGAGGCCGGGAAAGTCTTATCGTGGGAGTTGCGGATGCCGACGATCCACGAGTAGTCGCCGGGGCCGTCGTCTGGACGCAGGATTTGGAGAACTCCGAAATACCGTTTCCCTTCATGGCTGAGGGCGTGGGTGGTTTCCCCAATCCCGAAGCCGTGGGCGGTGAGCTGGGATTCCACTTCCTTCAGCAGGAAGTCATGCGGAAGCGGGAACCATGATTCCGTGCAGGACGGGGTTTCCACATGAGACAGCGTTCCCCTGTCGACGGCTTCAGCCCCGCAATGGAGGAGAAGCCCCTTACGGAATACGGTCGGAGGAACTACCGGAGCCGCTGCCGGTTCCGGCATGACGTTTCTCCGTTGGAGGTGAACTGCCTGTCTGGTATCTTCCAAAGGCAGGATATGCCGGACTGACGCCGGAGGATGAGGCAATGCGATGATAGGATGCATATTGATGATGAATGTGGGTTGAAACGAAAACACCCGCTTCCCAGCGAAGGGGAAACGGGCGTTGAGGAATGAAGGCAGAAGCTAAATGCCTGTCTTCAAGTCTATATAACGGGCAGCCAGCAAGAATTGCTGCCTACCGCCAACCGTATGAGTGAATAGAAGGATGTCGGGACTGTTCACCTGAACTTGTGCGGTACTTGTATTGAGCTTGTTCGGAACTTACTTGGTACGGAATTGCTTCCACCCCTTTCTCTCAAAGGAACGTTTCAAAATCTTAAAATGATTGCGTAAATATACTGTTTGTGTGTATTTGCACAATCAAATCACGAAATGGAAAGATTAACCGTCAGATCCAGGATACAGGCCGATCCAACAACTCTTTTCAAAGAACCACTCCTTAACGAAATGAACAATTTGTTGACAAATTGAATTTATTGATTACATTTTGTTCATATTCATGATTGTCATCAAATCACGTCAGGAGGAACAAGCTTCCCGGAAAACGTATTCCTCCCGTACTACTTTATACAATGAGGAAGACCGCGACAGGCTGGTTCGCATCATGCCGGGTGTTTTTGTGGAAGCGGACGCTTCCATGAGCGACATCAACGTCATGCAATGGCTCACTCTGCGACAGCCGCACTCCATCATGAACCTCATTTCCGCCTTATCCTTTCATCAGGCGACTACTCAAATCCCTCAATATCTTTCTGTCGCATTGCCCAGAGGCGTCAGATTGCCCAAGGTATTGGTCATGCCTGTCAAGGCGTGGTTTGTCACGCCGTCTCTGCTTCTTGACGGGTATGAGGCTCATCAGGGGGACTATGGAGCGTTCAACGTGACTACCCTGGAACGCACCTTGGTTGATTGTTTCAAGTACCGCAATAAAATCGGATTGGATATCTTCATTGAAGCCCTCGAATTGACAAGAGGGAAATGGAATGCCTGGAAATTGCAGAAAGAAGCAGACAGACTGCGCGTCCTGTCTGCCATCACCCCCTATCTGAAAATGGCTCAATGAACAATCCTTCCGTTTACCTCAAAAACCTCTCTAAAGCATCTGGCACGCCTTATTCCCTTCTGTGCCGTCACTATGCGATGGAACGCTTTCTTCACCGCCTGGGCTTGTCGCGCCATTCCCATTCCTTTTATCTCAAGGGAGGAATGCTCCTCATGGGCTGGGGATCATCCTCGGCCAGGCCGACCTTGGACATCGACCTGCTTGGCCATATCGCCAACACTCCCAATACGATCATCAAAGTTTTTCGGGAGATCCTGCGGACACAGCCTCAAGTCCAGGACGGAGTTAGCTTTTTGACGGATATCGAAGTGCGGGAAATTACCAAGGAAGCCTTATACACGGGGCTTAGAGTCCAATTTACCGCCCAGGTTCAAAGTGAAAAGATCCCCATGAAAGTGGATATAGGCTTTGGCGATGACCTGTATCCCGAAGCCATGGAATTGCAGTACCCGGCCCTGGTTCCGGAAATGCCACCCGCAACGGTCAGATGTTACTCCAAAGAATCTCTGATTGCGGAAAAATGGCAGGCTATGGTGCAGCTGGGGAGCTTCAACTCTCGCATGAAAGATTTCTATGATCTTTGGATGCTCTCCCGGGAGCATACTTTTCATTTGTCGGTCTTGAAAGAGGCCATCCGCAGAACTTTCTCTCATCGGAGTACGGATTGGAATGCCTACCTGAATTTGAAGGATGATACATATTGCCGTCTCCAACAACCGGAATGGGCCGCCTTTGTCCGGAAGATGAAAGCGGCGGCGTTCCAAAGAAAATTGAACATAGAGCTTCCATCCATACAATTTGCCGACGTATTGGAAACGATTCTGGACTGGCTGGAACCCGTCATGATGACAGATGCGGAAGCCCGCTGGATACCGGGAAAACACTGGGAGAGAAGATAACAGCCCTTTGCTTTTGTTTCTTATAAAACTATAAATATTATTAATGATGGATTGGGGAAACATATTGGAAAACAGCTTGCCTACGAGTCTGATGACATCTGTTCTCGTAGGATTAATAGCATGGTATGGCGGGATTTGGAGAAACAGGATACGAGATCGGGAACACCTGGAAGGACTGACCAAACTGCAAGAACAAATCACTCAATTAAATCACACACTAACCACAGAGAGAGATGCAAGAGCAGACTTGCTCAAAAGAGGCACATTAATTTTCCAAGCCCAATTTGAAAAAGAATTTGAAATCTACGTTTCCCTTTCCAATCTAATGGGAGCACTTTACTCCAGCGTCGTTGCATTGGCTCAGGAAAGATTACATAACATTGATGCCCCACAAGAAAGATATACTACCTTCCCGACAATTGCTCATGAATCAGTGAAACCACTGATTCAAATGGTAAATACCGACTGTTCAGAAAGAGTCAAAAAGGCATTTGATAATTTTTCAGAGCTTTTGGAATCATGTATTCCATTCGTGGATAATGAAATATTCATTAAAGTAGATGAATTTAGAAAAGATATAATCCGCTATGTTTTCAGTGTATATAAATCGTTCAGAAAAGTTCAAAAACATGTAAACAAATGTATACCCATTGAGATAGAAATACATAAAATGGATCACCCAAACTGGACCGGTGACTACATTGAACAAGATGAATTGGTTGAAGTCAACATGAATGCCTCCAATTTGGAATACATGATGGCGAGGCTAAAAGAAGTACGGCAGGAAGCCTTGGATTTGATTAGTAATCGAATCAAATCATTGAATGTCATCAAAAATGATTAGCGATATAAAAGAAGAAACGTACGGAATATTGATAAAAGTACGGAATATTGATGTATGCGAATGATTAATCTTTTTTGATTATAGTTTAAGACTGCTTTCGAAGGTTCAATGCATAAACTTCCATTCAATAATTCAGTAGTGAGAACGCAGTAGATAAAATAAAGCTCTTTACCAGCCCCTCTATAGAAAGGACTGGTAAAGGAAGCATAAGCAGATGTTCGATTGACTATTATAAAGGGGAAAGTTACAAAAGATTCTAAAAATGGCTAAGAAGAAGTACCCCAGTTTGAAATCAACGAGCGGAGCAGGGTTTTCCTTTGAAGATAAGGTTGCTGCTTTGCTTCTTGCCGAAATGTTTTCAGGCATACCTTCTCTTGGGGCATCGTTCCAAGCAATTCAAAAACTCGAAAGGCAAGCGATTGATTGGGAACCATTCGGAGATCTTTTATTAGATATTCCCACGTGTAAAGGAACCGTTATCCATTGTGCAGTTTCAGTTAAAAGCAACCGCACTCTGAATAGCAACGGGTGTGATCCAGAGGTCTGCAAAGGAATGTGGAAAACCATGAAGAACACGGTCTTCAATGCAGAATCAGATTTACTATTATTGGCTTCTGCACCATTGCCTCTTGCTGTAAAAGATCACGTTAACAGTTTATGTCAACAAGCCAAGGGCTTGGACTCAAACAGACTCGATCAAAAAATCGTTCATGGTGATGTTCGTAAAATCTACGAGTCATTTCGTAATACTAACGATACGACGATAAATGGCCTTCCTGGCAATCTTTTGTCCAAACTGATTCATCGAGAATTCGATTTTGAGGAATCAGTCTCTCGCAGCGAAAAAGAAGCATTTGGCCTATGCTGTGATCTACTTCAGAGTAGAGGTAAGGCCAGCGAATTGTGGGAACGGTTATGTAAGCTTGCCCAGGATTTACGAGTTTCTGGCGGCTCGATGGATCGAGCCGGTTTGTCCGCTGAGCTTCGAGAACAATTTGATCTGAAAGATGATCCCTCCGATACGCAAGCCTGGGAAAAGATTCACATTTTTTCCCAAGATGCTATGGTAGAGATTAATGACTCTTTACCAGGAGGTATTCAGCTGCCTAGAAAGGATGTAACTGAAGCACTACGAAAAGCTCTTAGTAATTCTCCGTCATGCCATCTTTTAGGAAATTCAGGTTCAGGGAAAAGTGCAATAGTCAAAAAATATGCTGCTGAACTTGAATCAACAGGTGGCGAGATTGTTTGGATAAAAGCAGAACGATGGGATTCTATCAATTCAGATTTATCCCATCTTCTTGATGTCCTTGTTCGCTGTAGAAAATCATCTGCACTTTTGGTTGTCGATGCACTTGAATGCTTGAAATCTCAAATGTTCAATAGTTTAGCAAAAATGGTTGCAACTCTTGAACGAATTGAAAATTCGCCATGGACGATAATTTTTGTATGCCAAGCATTAGATTGGAACCGGGTATCGTCACACTTTCTTAGTTATTTAGGCGGAAGTTCAATACTTAGGAATCGGGTGAAATGCGAATTGCTTGCTAAAGAAGATCTAGAGCTTATCTGCAATTCTTCGCCAACTGTAAAAAGGCTTTTCCAAGATCTAAAATTGCGGAAATTATTATCTACACCCAAGATGCTTGATGTGCTCTTATCAGGGCAGATTATAGAAGGGCTACCAATTGCGGGAGAGCCGGATTTGGTGGATTGGTGGTGGGCTCAACAAGTACGAGGAGCAAACAATATTTCTTCTCAAGAACGTGTGGCTCGGGATCTCGCCTATCATATGGCAAATGAGCTTTGTACGGAACTTCCTCTCGACTATGTTGCTGGAGCAGAAACAGCAGCTGATATATTAATTCGCAATCGTGTTTTGCAACGTACTCAAGATGGACTGTTACGTTTTGAACATGACCTTTTGGCAGATTGGTCTCGCGTTATATTCCTTAAAGGCCTAGGGCAAGATAAGCTTAAATTTCTTAAGGAGCACTTTGAAAATCCTCCTTGGCAACGCGCGGTTCGTATTTTATCACAACACTATTTAGATAGAGTTTCTGATCTATCTAAATGGCGTAATTTTATAAAAATATCTGGAGCAATTGAACAAGAAAGTGACAAACTAGACGCTGAAACTCTTCAAATTATTGATGTGTGGCTTGAAGGTATTATTTTCTCTTTGGAGCCGCGACAAATTTTAATGGAATTGTCTGATGACCTTTTCGCCAATGATGGCTGGCTATTACGGCGCATGATACGAAGATTAATGATTGTGGGAACAATTCCCGACCCTGTGTTTCAAAAGCGTATTGCCGAGGTGGATACAAAATTAGCAGAACAAATCATTAATCGTTACCGATTACCATGGTGGCCTGTTTGGTCGCCAACCATAGATTTTTTGGTTTCGTTCCCAGACCAAGTTACAGATATGCTCCCTGTTGAACTCGGAGAAATTGCCGAAATGTGGGCTCGTTTCGAGGATTATATTAAACTCGAATGGCCAGAACTAGCCGGAATTGTCATGTTGAATGCCGAGAAAGAACTGCGTCGCGAGGCCTCTGGTGAATTTCGCCATGATAAAGGTTCTGCCTATATAGGAAGAGGAAGCCAGGGAAGAAAGACTATTTATGCAGGTTCATTATTAGCTGCTAATCAGCAGCCTGACAGGGCAATAAAATTACTCTCAAAAGCTGCTGGAATTATTCCTTGGGAAGACGGAGATACAGAACCTGATACCCAATTATCATGGTTGGGAGAGTGGGAAGAACCAAAGAGTATATTTAGTCGCCGATCCGGTGTAGAACATCCCCCTACGTCCTGGCCAGATGGTCCAATTCGCAAGACAAGTTCGGATTTTTTTAATGCCTGGTTTGACTCTAATGCATCCATTCGTCTTTTCCGTCTTTTCCCAGATGCAGCAAACAAAGCTACCCTAGGTTTTCTACTGGATTGGCCTAAACGTACACTTTCTCCAAGAGAATATCATGGTATTGATAAGGATCACTATGGATTTTCCTTTTTGGAGGATCATGATATGTATCCTCCCTTTTATACAAAGGGGCCTTTTCTCCATTATTTGCGCATTGAGTGGGAACACGCGATGGACCTTATTGTAAAACTCATCAATTTTGCAACAGATCGATACTATGATTGGTGGTACAGTAATGGCCCCGAATCTTTGACATTCCCAACGGAATATGGAGAAGTATCATGGTTTGGGAATCAGCAAGTTTATGGATGGTCACGATTTCACATGAATACTGTTGAAGTAGTTGGCTGCGCGCTGATGGCTTTTGAGAAATGGCTGGAAGAACAGATTGATAAGAAAGAATCAATTGCAAAACCAATTCAATTTCTGTACGAACAAGGACGCTCATTAGCATTTGCTGGCGTGTTAATAGCGTTGGGGAAACGTCATCCCGAATTATTTCTCGTTGAACTTAAACCTCTGCTTTTTGTACGTGAGCTATACATGCTCGATAGCCATACTGTTATGGAAAATTTGGGAACAAGTTTCTGGTTTCATGATGGCGAGGTTATCAACAATCTTCGTCGTGAATGGGAATCTATGGATGGACGTCAAACTCATTTACACGAACTTGCGTATAAATGGATGGTAGAGAGCGAAGATTTTCGACGAACTTTCAACGAAGTTGCTTCAACCTGGCGCGCTCAAACAGATGAACTTCCTGATAATTCTGAAGAACGCCTCTCATTGTTGCGCTGGGCCGCAAGATTTGATTGGTCAAACTGGAAGAAGTTCACATTGGATGACGGAAGAGTGGGCTGGCAATGCGAACTGCCGGACGATTTACGTGATATAGAAGGAGAGAATGAATTCCAACAAAGACAGGCTCTTATGTCTATCCCTTACCAATGTAGGGAATGGTTAGAAAAAAGAACAATCCTCAGTCACAATCAATTGAATGAAATATGGGAACAGCTTCACCATTGGACTGGTATTGAAAGAGCATCAGAGCAGATGGGAAATGAGAAAAAAACTATTCTCCAAGACCATCGTCATGCCCGTGCAGCCCTACTTGCTGTATTACTTTCTATCGGAAACGATTGGTTGAATAACGATGCTTCGCGTCGCCCTTGGATAGAGGAAGAAGTGAAAAAATTGTTAAGCAATCCACCTGAGTTTTTTTACTGTACATTTCGTGATATTCATGTCGATGGTGAGGAATTCCTTGCACGTTGTGTCGTCCAGTGCTGGATTCATTCTCCAAGTGATCAAAATTGGAGATCTCATGTCGCTTATTTCGCTACTGCTGATAGGTATCGAACCATCAAAGTTTTGTTCGAGGATGCTTTTAAAGAACGCTCTAGACTTGGCGATGCTTACCGTGATCTTGAAGGTTTCATTCTTGCTTTTTCTGTGGTTAGGAGGAGAGCAAATCTTGAAGGATTTAAACCTCAGCCTGAACTAATTCACAAATGGTCTAAAAAATGGATATCAAAATTCAAACGAGGTTGTGGTCCAAAATGGACCGACCATTGGGAGAGTATTGAGGTTAAAGAAGTATTTCCTCCATCTGATGATTCAAATCAATCATACATAATCTCTAAAAAACTTAGACGACGGAATTTTGGTCTCGATGTTGAAATCCTGCTTGCCGCTTTTGGAGGGCTCCCTCCATTAACGGAGGCCAAAGACAGCTCAGAACGTAAGCATTGGATGACGATTTTTAGAGAAATGCTTTCCGTTTATCTTAGAACATTACCTTCGGAAGAAGGAAATGACCAGGAATGGGAATATGAAAATTGGGAAGTTGACCGCAAGATTCTTGGGATCATCGCAAGTCGTCTTTTTCAATGTACATCGATAGAACAACGACGTTTATGGGAGCCTATCCTTAGTCTTCCTCCTGCAGCTCATCATCATATCAGCCAATTTTTGGGCGACGTGCTCATGGAAACAATTAGAGTTGAACCAGCAAAAATCTCTGAATTAATTCCAATATGGCGAGCGATGGTTGAATTCCTTTTTGATTCACCTCTGTGGACAGGTACATCAAATCGATATGGACATAAAGTATGGAAATGCCTTTTTTTCTATGATGGTTGGAATCGCTCTGTTCGAGATGAAGATCATGCACCCCTTGTCGCTGCACTTCATGATCTTTTTGCCCGCCATGCTAGTACATTAGGACATGATGCATACGGCCAATCTGATTTTGCTGCGTTTGTGATAAGCGATGCAGGAAAGCAACTTTTGGTTGATGTTTTTGAATGGTTGGAGCCTAATTGGCAGAATGCAGGTTCATATTTTTGGAAAACTGTAGCTACTCAAGGTCATTTTAAAAATATGTTGCAGCTAGCATGGCAGAATCATTTCAATGATATTCGTCAAAGACCAAAGGCTTTGAAGGCCTTTAAAATATTGACTATGAATCTTGCTGCTCAACAAGACTCGATAGCGATTGAAATTCAAAAACAAATAGCCGATGGTAACTATACACCTTAACCCCTCTATCCCACTCCTCTGCCGTCCTTCTGTAGTCCATTTTCTCTGTTTCCTTTCTCCATTAGTAATCATGCCACTCCTCCATACACTCTCCCCAATCTCAAACTATTCATTGTGGGAACAGGATAAAGATCCAGATAATTTTTATGAAGATGATCTTTTAGAAGTTCTTAGAGATTCTCAATATACTGCTTACGTTCATAGGGGAAAAACGGGAGAAATGAAGGATCTTTTTTACCGGAATCGTCGGATATCATAGGGATGGGAACTCCCGTTCCATCAGGAAATACGGAGCAGGCACACAATGAATCGTCCTGACAGATACCTTGATATCCTCGTGATAGTTTTCGGTAAGAATCCGGCCATGGCGCACGTTCGTTTCCTCCATAGCAGCAGTGAGTGCCCGTACTTCACGAGCTTTTGTCGTTTCATCTTCCAATAACTCGCAAGCCTGTACCAGCATCTTTCCTCCATCGGGCGGGATAGCCAGTAAATTCACCTCATACCCTTGCCTTGTTTTGTAATAATAAGTCGATTCTTCTTCCCTCCGCAGACGCCCTACGAAAAGTTACCATTGAGGAAATATCTGGATCTCGTCAAAAAAGAAATACACCTTCTCCCTGTGTCTCTTCTCAGGATACATCCCGTAATAGTCCTCATGAATCCCGCCCAAGCCTTCCACAGTGCCAAGGGGGAGAGCCTATCGTCGGCAAAATTGATCCAAATCATGTTTTCTCGGCTTACTCTGCTCTCCACCTGCTGCTGCATGATACCTTCCATGAATGTGGACTTACCCCCACGCAAATACTTGCTTTTCGGGGAAGTGTTTCGTTAACCCAATCCCGGGGACTTCCTGGCTCAAGACATAAGTCGCCTCCTTTTTGTACGAGATAGAAACAGATTTCATGGGAATCATGATTCCAGTAATCTATTTCTCTACAATTTTCATTTCACGATAGGGGTCAAGGACGTAGCAGATAAAATAAAGCCCTTACTTGCCCCCTTCCATGGAGGAGGACAAGTAAGAGGGACACAAGCAGATGTTCACCGTATTCCAAACACAATTCTTGTCTTGTGTCAGGCATAGTTCCCGGGGGAGGAAATCTTCCGTGATGTTCCTCCGAATGATTCCATCAGTTCTTTGATCAGGGTAGATGCTTCCAACTTGTTCAGCTGAGAGACGGCCCTGCCGAAACAGAGTACAGCAAGATCATGAAGAGCGGAATCGGCCATTCCGTTTTTACGAGCCAGAGAGAGTATAACCTGCTTCTGTTTTTCCGAACAATGCCATGCCGGATTATCGGAGGTGGGCGCAGGATGTTTTTCCAGGGACGGCTGCATAGGAATCCGCGGAACCTGACGTATGGCAGGAAGCGGAGCGCCGGATATACTTCCCGAACCATAAGAAGCATCGGGGACAAATCCGACCTGCCGGATTTGGGCATCCACAGCGGACTGGAGCGAGCTATAGATACGTTCTGCGGCGAAATCTAGTTCAGAGGTGTTTCCGATCTCCGTTTCTATGGAGACTTCGAACTGATGGGAAGAATACCCCGGCAGGCCGAGGCGTTTGCTGTAGTTGGCGATGAGTTTGATAGCCATGATGATATATTGATGGTTGATGATGAAAAGGCCTCTGCACGCAAATGCATGCAGAGACCGGGAAATGGCGAATACTTGCCCCGCTCATCTTCATATAACGGATTAATACTCCCAATTGCTCTCTATCCAGTAGAGAAGACAATACGACAGGGACAAGACATCAGAATAGACACCTAACTTACTAATAATCTTCCATTTGAAAAGATAATCCCTATTGTCTAAAAGGTTGTTGCATAAAAACCACTTTTCATTCAAATAGAGCACGTATTTCCTTCAATCGGTAGCCAGTTTCATTGGACAAACCTCTTTTGGGAATCTATTATTCCATCGTGTTGCGTGTCATCTCAACCGCCATTTGATCCGATAAAAAACGCCTCAAGGGGTACACTTTAGGGCACATATTTATGATATGTAATTGACTATCAATTGAAATAATCCCTCCCTGTCCGCCATCAATTTTTTCCGCAATATATTCGTAATGAGTATATTGCGGTTTTTGTTTGTTGAGATATGGCGGAAATATTGGGAAACAAGATTCAATATTTTCATTTATTCATTCTCTTTTTCTTTGCAGAAAAACAAAAATATTCTATTCTTCAAAGAGAACTTTTTTATAATTCTCGATACTTTTACAAATGGATACAAAGATAATCTCCTTCAAAGAAGCTCTTTCTCAGTGTACTGGCAAGAAGCACATATTATTAGGAAATGGTTTTAGCATTGCTTGTCGTAGCGAAATATTTTTGTATAAAAATTTATATGAATCAGCAGATTTTTCAAATAACGAGCACATAAAATCTCTTTTTAGTAAATTGGGAACATATGATTTTGAAGAAGTTATACAAGTTTTAGACAAATCATCTTTTATTCTTCCTTTGTATAATACGGATCCTAATTTACGAAATTCATTAAAGGACGATTCTTCTTTATTAAAAGAAATACTCCTAAAAACAATATGCGGTAAACACCCTGATCTACCTAGCGAAATACGGGATTCAGAATATTTAAATTGCGGATTATTTTTACAAAATTTTGATTGCATTTATACTTTAAATTATGATTTATTATTATATTGGACAATAATGAATTTAATGAATAGAGAGGATATTAAAATCAAGTGCAATGACGGATTTAGCACATCTCAAGAAAAAGATGGATTTGTGGTATGGAGTTCTGAAAATCATAATACGAATGTTTATTTTTTACATGGAGCATTGCATATTTTTGACGATGGAGATAAAATGGTTAAATTTACTTGGTGTAAGACGGGTATACGATTAATTGAACAAATTCGTTATGCTCTTAAGACAAATAGATTTCCTGTGTTTGTATCAGAAGGAACTAGTAAAGAAAAAATGACACGTATAAATCATAATGCCTATTTATCTAAGGCTTATAGAAGTTTTGCATCCATAGCAGGAAATTTGTTTATATATGGCCATTCTTTAGCCGAAAACGATAAACATATCATGAATTTAATTGCTGCTGGAAAAATTAAAAATTTATATGTTAGTATATTTGGCGATGAAAATTCTAAAAATAATATTAAAATAATAGAAAACGCAAACTCTCTAGTAAATGAAAGATTAAATTACAATCCAAAAATTCCTTTAAATATAACTTTTTTTAGATCGGAAAGTGCAAAAGTCTGGCGATAATTCAAAGAATTAGAAAACTATTAATGAAAGTACTTCGTAATTTTAAACATTTCTTTAGCTCTATAACTCATCTTCAAAGTGCAATCAACACCATTGACAGTAACTTAACTTCAAATTGGGCTAAGGATCAAAATTGGAGTAATGAATCATCGAAGGGAGCTCTTCAAGATGGTATATACCATATATATGTCTACAAAGGGAATGATCTGCCTAAAGCTGGATTATGTTTCATGCAAAGGGAGAAGTCACTAGAAGTAGTCAACATAGTTCCTACAGAAAAATCGGAATTAAGTGTTGATGAATATAACGAGCTTTTAACGGATTTTATCTCTACAGCATTCTCAAAATTGATGAAATTCATTTCACCAGATGCGGCCAATCTCCGCACTTATTTATCCCAAACAAGCGAAAAACTGCTTGCTAACTTTTCTTATTTGGCAAACCGTCGAACAGTCCATCATCACCCTTGTGATAAAGAAAATTGGTATCGATTTATTCTTTCTGTGTACAGAAGACGTGAATACAAAAAGCTACATGAAGATAACCTTCGCATACTTTTACAAGAAACCTACGGCTGGTCTGAAGAAGCCGCAGATGAATTAGCCTCGTCATATAGAGAAAGCCTAAACCTAATTCGCTTCATTAAAAAGGGGCGCATTGCATAAAACTATGAGCGAGGAAATAACCTATTTATCAGAACATATCGCTACAATTGGTAAAAATTTCATCTTCATTGACGCCTGCTCTTTCTTAGATATTCTGAAAATCCCTTATCGAAGCAATAATGTTAAAAATACAGCTTTACAGGTCAATGATTATAAACTCTTAAGAGATTCTCTTCAAGAAAAGAATATTATCCTGGTGACCCGGGAGTTGGTACTTCATGAATTGAAAATCATCGACCTAATATTGAACATCAACTATCCACCGAATTGGAGAATTTATCTCTAAGGTTAGATATTTGCCATACTTGCCGAGCTTTGGAATCTCCGTTATTGACGAAATCTTATATTGATAGTTTCAAAGACGAGTTAATTCTTCTTCTTGATGAAATATTGAGCTATGGCCTGATTTTGAAAATGGATGATTCTTGTGATTTAAGAAGAACCATGGCATGTCCTCCTCCTGCAAAAAAGGGAAAATCAGCAGACGATTGACGTATTTATGAACATTTTTTGGAATTGGCCTTCCAGTGCAGAAAACAAAACTTCGTAGGATCTATCACATTTCTCTCGTCTAACACAAAAGACTACGGCAAACCTTCGGAAGGATTGATACAAGAAGATGAAAATAGACTTGATTTTTCATACCATAGCTATATCGCTGGAACGTTAAAACATATAATAAATGATCTGTCTCCCCAAGGTATGTTTATACGTTAGGTTGTGAGTATCCCAAATTGAGACTATCTGAAATGTGAAATACTTGGGATAGTCGATTCTGAAGCTACCTTATGTACACATGCCCCTTTGACAAATTTTCTTCAATTCTCTTCCTTCAGTCTCTTCCATTCCTCCATCTTTCTTCTACGATCCATTTCCTCTTGTTCATTACTACATTCCTCGTCATGCTAATTTTCCATACATTTCCCAAACTCATGGGATCATCTGGACTGAGATCATGGCTCCAAAATCTGCTCTAATTAGGATTATCTTGTTCCAATATATTATCTATTAGCTGACAGTTCAGTTATTCTCATTCCTCTAAATTATCTCAAACTTTTTTCTATTCTCTCTATTGGCATTACCTCCATACTCTAAACAATTTCTACAGAAATTATTTTAGAATTAATTGCTTATAATGATTTTTTTGAAAATGTCTTCGCACTAGTGGAGAATAAATTATTCTGAATGTTGCTAGGAGTATTTATAAGGATTTCATAGGAATAATTGATATTAATATCTGTAAATCTGAAAAAATTAATTTTTCCTTTCACATGCTTAAATGAGCTTTTCGATTTTTTCTTGTGATACATTTCCTAATGGAGAAAAGATTTTTCATTTTTTACTAAAAGGTCACGGTATATCTTTTCTTGGAAGGAGTAATCAGAAGTTTCTAATAACCCTATTCACTTATTCCAATGATGTCAGTTTTATGTTTCGGGTAGGCTTTATCGGCAATCCATTTTTTTGTTTCAGCCACCATTTCGGGAGTGACGATGAAATCGTAATTAGCGTAGTCACCGATGTGGAATTGTCCGGTTTTGAAGAATCCCCATTTCTCGAAGAAGTCAGTCAGGTCGGTTTTTGTGACGTCGCAGCAGGCTTTGATGAATTCGAACTGGTATTTGATCGTTTCATTCCCACCGTAGTTTCCCGCGTTGTTGCGCAGGTATTCCATCACGTCAGGATAAAAGTCGGGATGCCCGTTTTTGGTAAAGTAGAGGTGGAGCTGCCACAGGGGGACCAGCTTGTTGAAGACATCCTTTGATTCCAGGTAGGCGATTTTTCCGTCGATGATTTCTTTGCGCGCTTTGTCGTAGCTGCCCTGGCGCTTCAAGCGGCTTTCGTTGCCTGTTTTGGCGGCGGCTTGAAGAGAGAAAATATTGTTACTGACCTCCGTCATGCCGCCCCAGGTCATCGGGCGCATTTGCATGACGTGTCCGACTTCGTGGGAGAAGCCCCAGCAGGCGTCGCCCTTGAGGACGTTTTCCGGATCGGTTACCATCCGCATGGTGCCGTTGTCTCCCAGGTAGGCGACTCCATCGCCATCGCGGAACATGTAGTAGTTGAAGTTCACACGGGCAAAGACGCGGTTTTTCGGGATTTTGCCGTATTTCTCAAGGCCCATCAGCTGGTATTGGATGCCGATCAGTTTGTCGTAGGCGTTGATGAGTTCAGTGCCGCGGTCCCTGGTGAATTTTTTCAGGAATTCAACGGGGTAGGCAACCTGGATGTATTTTCCCCGGGCGTCCATAATCGGAGAGACGGCCTGGTCCAGCAGGCGCACCCAGTCTTCGTTGGTGTCGCCCCGGGTGGTGTCGAAATACCCGTTGACCTTGCCCGTCACGAAATGGACGGGGATTTTCGGAGCCGTATCGGCATCGTTGCTGAAGTAGCTGATGTAGGCGTTGGCGGGCGTTTCCACATCAATGATATTGATTCCTTCCTTGAGGGGAATTTGCTTGTTGTGCAGTCCCCAGCCGTTGGGGTCTTTCGTCGGCTGCACTCCTTCGGCCGGCTTGCGCATCAGGTTCGGTAGAAGGAGGCTGATTTCACGTCCATCCGTCTTGCCGACCAGAACCACATGCTGGCCCTTCTCGAGATAGACGCCCGTCATGTTGTCGTATTTGCTGAATCCATCTCCGATTCTGAGATTTTTGCCCGTCTGGCGGGGTGAGGGGAGGGCCCGGTATTCGGCATACAGATAGTCCGGCTTGTAGTTGCCTGCCAGGATTTTGCCCGCGAGTTCCTTCATCGCGTCAGACTGGAAGGCGGAAGTGTCCTTAACATCCTGTTTCAGGGCCGTGCAGGAGGCATCCTTGAATAGCTGGAGGTCATTGCCAATATTTTCCGGCGTATTGGCGGCAAATACCGTTGCGAGCGAAAGCAGGGGAAGGGAGAGTAATGAAATAATCCGGATCATAACAACGTGGGGAGTGAATGATTTTACGATGTTAGAAGTTACACTCTCCGTTTTCCTCTTCTTTCACCATTCCTCTTTTTATCGGCAAACGGAAATCCACCCGGCTTCAACACAAGGCCCGGGCTGTTTGATGAAGGGGAGCGCTTCAGTATGGTACTGTCAATCTTCTTTGCTTGTGATTTTGAAGGCTTCCATTGTTTTAATCCCTGGCCTCCCCCTGCTGCGGTTTCCGTGACAGGGGCATTCGCTGCTGTCATGCTTGAGCCATTTGCCTCGGGTGAAGCATTTTCCCCAGGTTCAGAACACGTTAGCGGGGCTTCCCGGTTCATGGCGTTCCATGGCGCTGGTTTCTACCTTGGGGACATTAAAGTTGTAACATGGTACACCTTTCCTTCTTCTTGAGAGTCTTATTCTTGAACGGAGAGGCTTCGATACTGTTTTAACAGGAGAGTAGCCTTCAACCGTTTTTCCAATTCCAGCTTCTGATGAAAGGGTCCTTCATTTTCCAAATCAGGTTATTGTTTTTGCGGGCTAACAAGCTGCTTTGGGTCAAGGCCACCTATTTTGCCCTGCTGGCTATTATTACGGCTATTGCATCGATTTACCTGGGTGAGTTTGTACCATTTGATATTTTTCAGAAGATCGGAGCCGATACGGTCGATACGATTTTAAATATCCTGGCTTCAAGCATGCTGGCGGTTACGACTTTTTCTTTAACCACGGTTGTTTCCGCCTACGCAGCGGCTACGTCAAGCGTGACACCCAGAGCCACCAAGCTGTTGATGGAAGATTCTACTGCCCAGAATGCACTTTCCACGTTCATCGGATCCTTCATTTTCAGCCTGATTGCGATCATCTTTCTGAATTCCGGCATGTACGACCAGAAAGGGAGAGTCGTGCTGTTCGTTGTCACGCTGGGGGTCATTGCCATTATTCTGGTCACGCTCATCCGGTGGATTGAGCATTTATCCCGGCTTGGCCGGGTAGGCGAGACTTCAGAGCTTGTAGAGGGAGTAACGCAGAAAGCGTTGCTGGCGCGCGCCAGAGAGCCGTATCTGGGGGCCAATCCCCTGGTTGACCGGGAGCTTGATATTCCGGAAAATGCCGTTCCCGTCAGGAGCGATCAGACAGGCAATATCCAATATATTGACATGGAGAAGCTGGACCACCTTTCCAGAGATAAGGATCTTAATATTTACGTTGTTGCGCTACCGGGGGATTTTGTTTCCGTTACCTCGATTCTGGTTTATGCTGACAAACCTGTGTCAAATGAAACCCGACGTGAACTGCTTGGAGCTTTTGTGATTGGCCATGAGCGCAATTTTGAACAGGATCCCAGATTCGGATTGTGCGTACTTGCTGAAATTGCCGCCCGGGCCTTGTCCGCGGCCGTCAATGATTATGGCACAGGGATTGATATTATCAACCGGGGCGTCCGGTTGCTGACGAATTACGCCCAGGCGGAACGCCATGCCGAGGTGAAGCATGAGAGAGTCTGGGTGCCTCCTTTAACTGTCTCCAATCTGTTTTCGGATATTTTTGCCCCTATCCTTCGGGATGAAGGAGGCATTACGGTTATTGACATCAAGCTGTTGAAGGCTTTTACCGCGCTGTACGGCCTGGATAATGAACAGTTCAAAGTAGCAGCCCGGAAATATTCCCGGTTATGCTATGAACACGCGGTCAGAACCGTAGTACTTGACGAAGATAAGGAAGCCTTAAAAAAGCTGGTCATTGATTAGACGGTTGGTTTCTCCGTGAGAAAGGGAAGTCCGGTCAAAACCGAGCGGACTGAATTTTGAAGACAGCGTGAAGCTTCCCAAATGCCTGGGGTCGTAACAAAGGATTTATTCCCGAGCAGACTTCGTTGGTGAAAATCGGCCCGGAAAATGGAAAGGCTCCCGACATTTTTATTTCATCAATGGAGGCAGGGCGTGGCTGTTTCGTGTTGTTATAGCTGATGGTTAATGTTTTAGAATGCCGTCTTTTCAGGGATGATCAAGTTTCATCGTTTCCTGATGATTTCTTCCCCGCATGGAAATTTTAATGAGGACCCGGCCGTACATGCTCATGATCTTGTGATCTTATTATGAAGATGAATACATGTGTCCGTTCCGGGGTGCTTTTCTGCCTGTTGATGGCGGGTGTCCCTTGCAGTTTTGCTCAGAAGCCCGTTTTAACGGACTGGAATTACCTGCCGTCCTATGGGCAGTCGCTTTCCGTAGGGCGGACGGCCAAGCCGGTCGTGATCACGGAGCAGAAGAACGGCAATTTGATGTTCAAGGGCGGTGTGCGGCCTTTTGAGGGCGACAATGACCGGAGCGCCGCCGTTCCTCTGGTGGAGAGAGTTTCTCCGGACGGCGCCAGGGGGGAGACACCCGTTTCCGGAGCATCCGGTAATTTCATGCGCCTGCTGAAGAAGCGCGATGCCGGAAAGGCTGCCAGGGTCCGGTTCCTCTGCTCTGCCGACGGCGTGGGAGGCGTCAGCATCGGTGTTCTTTCCAAAAGCAACGCTCCTTATCAGCGCATTCTGGATGATTTGACAGCGGGCCGCGAGCTGGCGGACAAGGCCGGAAAGACTTTTTCCATGCCTTGTTTCCTGTGGACGCAGGGGGAAACCGACCAGCAGGACAAAAAAACAAGGGAATGGTACAAGGAGAAGATGCGCGCTGATTCAGGATATTGACGCGGACGCCAAGGCCGTTACCGGGCAGAAGAATGACGTGCTGTGCTTCGGATACCAGGTTTCTTCCCACCTCAATTATTTTGTCCAGAATCCCACGGATTACCCTGTCATTGCCGTGGCCCAGCTGGATCTGGCCCTGGAGAAGGACAGACGGTACATCATGACCACGCCCATATATCATTTCACCTATAGCGACGGGGTGCATTTGACGGCTCCCATGTCCCGTCTTTACGGGGAGTATGCCGGATACGTCATGTATAAGGTGATGGTGGAAGGCGTGAAATGGAAGCCCATCCATCCCGTCGCCCATGTCATCGGCAGGAAAGGGCAGGATTGGACGGTAGACGTAAAGTTTTTCGCTCCTGTGCCTCCTCTGGTGCTGGATACCAGGACGATTCTTGATCCGGGCAATTACGGTTTTTCCCTGGTGAATAGCCGGGAAGAGCCTCTGGAGATTAAGCCCGTCAGCTTGAACGGCAGCAATGTTGTCCACATTGTAACATCATCAGACCCTTCCGGCAGCGGCCTCCGGTACGGAAGACCTTGAAGGAGAAGCTTCCCTCCGGTCCGCGTACCAGCGCGCGCGGGTGCCTGCGAGATTCCCAGGGGGAGAAGGTTAAGACCCGGATTCAGGACGTGGTGCACCGCATGGATAACTGGTGCCCGTTTTTCGATTACCCCCTGGAATCCCGGGGCAGGATGAACAAGACGGATTCCAGGTAGATTTCCATAGGGAGGCCGGAGCCGCTTTTGTTCCTTTCTTCCTGCATGGTTTATCCATTCCTTCTACAAGACATGGAGTTCCTGTTCTGGTTTTAGTAGCCTATACCCCAAATTGGAGTCGGTTCAAATGAGAGAATTCTAAGGCCTGGTTATCGTTTGTAGATTGTTTGTCCAGCGTATAGTTTAGAAAATAAGAAGGGTCGAGAATTTTTCCTATTGCTGTTGCAACTTGTCTCATTCTAAGCTGGCCGGACTTTTCTACGAACGAGACAGCCAATGAAAGCAAGCAAGCCAAGCATGGAGGTCGAAGGCTCCGGAATAGCATCACGCACCATGCCGTTGAGCCGTATGTTGCTAATCGCCAAACTTTCCTCAACATCTTCGGTCGTGTTGGCAAAAGCAATTCTGAATGTGACTTCGTTTATGTTGCTGTAGGTTTGGCTCCAGGAAGTTAAGTCGAAAGATACACTTTGATCAAAAGTTTTGAATCCTGCATCTGTTCCAACATTAATGATGCCTCGCTGGCTTGTCAGACCAAGAGGTATCCAATCCTCTCCGCCTATGTTGGCGAAAATTTCAAATCCGAACCGTGAAGTTACTGTTGTCGGTTCCAGGACAGCCGCCCCCCAATCAAATGTAATGTTATATAAATCAAGGGATTTTCCTTCTTCTGCCTTGGTTGAAAATTGAATATATGATTTGTCGTAGTGTGGGGTGTCGCTCGGCGTTGTATGATCATTGAACAGGGCCCAATAGTTGCCACTGCCACCCGATACGGTTGGGAAGCTGATCTTATCCTGATTTCTGCTGTAGGTGAATGAAGTGATGGCCCCCTCATAAGTAGTCATCTGGCTGCCTCCCGAAGAGTCAATGCCGGGTACTGTGGCAGCGTGGTTATAAGGGCTTTCCTGCCCGTCAAGGAAATGGGACAGAAGTTCGGCTTGAACCGAGCTACAAGCTGCAAATGCCACCAGAATGAGGAAAAAGTTTTTCATTGAAAATATTTTTTACTGTTTATATTAAAGTAAGTGCTGGTGAAAATGTTCGATATCATCTATATGTAATTTACATTAAGTGGTTTATTTTGTTCTGCGCAACACTTTTTCCCATGGTGCCACAAAGCGACGAACATATTAAGTTTCTGTAGTTCAATAGACGCCCCAGTTTTTGGAATAGACATTAACGCGCTTTTTTCCGCTTGTTCAGGATTGTCATACGTTCTTCCGAAATTGCCGTGCGGCCTCGGTCGATATCCGATTTTGTAACTTGGCGGATATTCCATGATTGATCATCTTTTCCGCAGAAGTCGGCCCCGTTAGACAGGCAGAACCGGGCCGAGTGCGTCCAGTTGCCTATTCTCCAATGATTTCGATAAAGATCAGCATTTTACCCCCTCTGTTCCATGAAGCTTCAAATGCCTGTTTCATCTGGGAAAGCATCCATTATGTCCATTTAAATTAATTCCATTGCCGACTTTGGGAAATACCCCATATCTGTAGTAAGGTGATGCGCGAAAGTTGCCGCCCCCATGACAATAAAGAAGCAGACAGTATGTAGAGCCTGTTGTTTTACAGAGGTTTCAGAAGGAGCCGCAGTCCCTTTTTGTCCGTCCGCACATTCTTCATTCTTGAGCAGACATTCGGCACGGCTTGCAGAGAAGCGTCTTATTTTCCCTTCCGGGGAAGGTTTCCTTACCCGGACGGAATGCGGGAGAAGGAAGGTTTTTCATCAGAAGAGCGGCGTTTTCCCGAGATGAAGAAATTATCCGGTTTGGAATAAGAACTGGAGATAGGGACCATCTGTACCTTGCGGACAGGCACAAGATATTTTATTCCTTCCCGTTTGATTTCCAAGGGAAAGGGATGAAACCACATGGCAGGCTTCATCCCTTGGTGGCAAATAAACAACCGTTTTTACTCAGTCTGCATTTCCGTTGGAACGGTTTCCTCGGAAAGAAAACTTATGCCAGTTACGGCATCTATTTCGGGAACGGCGTTTTAAGCCTGCATTTTCGCAATGCGTTCAATCAACTCCATGCACATGCGTCCGTTGTGGTAAGGACCTTTCCAGGCGTTTACCCGGAATTCGTTGTCTCCGTCCTGGGCATCCAGGTCTCCTCTGGAGAGCCATTCCCGGAATTTGCCGTCGCTGTGGTCGGAGACATAGTTCCTGATGTAGTCCACCACATTCATTGTGAGCGCCAGGTATTTGGGATCATTCGTCAGCTGGAAGGCATTGAAGAAGCCGATAACCGCTTCGCTCTGCACCCACCAGGACATCTGGCGGTCTACCAGCCCGTGTTCGTTGGCTTCTGCATACAGGCCTCCCGTATCCGGGTTGATTCCGTCCGCGCACGCATCGGCAATCCGGACGGAAACGGGTTTGCATTTTTCCACCAGTTCCTTGCCGCCGTATGCTTCTGCGGCTTCCGTCAGCAGCCACGCTCCCTCAATGTCGTGGCCGAAGGAAAAGAGGGTGTCCGTCGATTTCCAGTCGTCAGTCATGTAGGGTTTGTAGTGGAAGTATTCCTGGTCCAGCAGCTTGTTGGTCATGATGTCAATCAGTTCGCCTACGGTTTTCCTCAGCTTGGGATCATCATCCACGAGCATCAGAGTCGTATAACTTTCAATCATGTGCAGATGGGTGTTGAGCGCCTTGGACCCCAGGGAAGGGTCCGGAATATTGAAGCTGTCATCCCTCCTCTTCCAATCCCGAGTAAAGGTTTCAAAGTATCCCCCGTGTTTGGAGTCAAGGGCGTGTTTTTCCAATGCTTCATACATATCCCGGGCCAGTTTCAGGCCGTCTTTGCTGCCGCTTGCCCGCGCCAGTTCCGCTCCTCCATAGATGATGAAGGCAATGCCATAGGGATATTTGGACTCATCGACGGGGTTGCCATGGGCATCCACTACCCAGTAGGCTCCTCCGTATTCCTTGTCCACAAAATGTTCCTTGATGTAGTCCTTCGCATGGTTGGCCATTTCCAGGTAGCGGGGATCCTTCAGGAGGCGGTAGGCGCTTGCAAAGGTCCACATGAGCCTGGCGTTGAGCACGATGGAACGGTCCGCCTCCCTGACCGGTTCCAGTGTCCTCAGAACGGCTCCGTAAAAACCGCCTTTGGGGTCATAATCATAATTGATATAAAAATCCAGGATGTCCTTTAATTCCTGTCTGGACCATTCGTCCAAAGATTGCAATGTTTCCTTAGTTTCCATCGTATGTCTTTCGTTGCATTTCATGGGCATTCCGTTTGTGGACGCCCCCTGTTTCCCGGCTGCAAATGCATGGTAAGCGGGTGTTTTCCATCCAGGCGGGAAAGGATGCACGCTGCTGCATGGATCATCGTTTTTTTGTTTCCTCTGAAAGGATTTCCGCCGGGACTGGGAACATGTCACGTCTGCATGTTCGTATCGGTTTTGACAGGCTGCCATATTTTCATGTTGAGAGTATGACCTCGGCACGAAAGCTTCCGTAAGGGAAAGGCTCCTTGCCGCAGGATTCCTTTTAACAGATGTTCATTGCATGTATGACCGGAACGGCATGTGGGTGGATTTTCCATTGTTCCGGAGACGGCTCATTTTTCTTTCCGATTTGACAGTCAGAAAGTTTTGTCAATGTCTCATGCTGCATGAATTGTTGTTGCCGCTGTTTTTTCACATTCTGAGAACCCGGACGGCAAATTCTCTCAGGAAGAGGGAAAAAGAGCGCGCACGACTATCGAGTCATGAATTCCGCAAAGGGTCTGTTTTTTCCCTTTTCATTCTTTTTCCGGCGCGCGCGTCAGGGCGGGGAGGAGGTTTTGGAAAGTCGAACTGATTGTCCTCATTATTCAAGGGTTCCTCTGGTCTTCACTCCAATTCATGACATGGCTGTTGTCTGGAAGGAGGAAATGGAATAGGATGGGAAGGATGATGAATTCCGTGTTCAAGTGTTTGATGAGTGTTGCATGTGCCGTAGCATTGCCGGCATTGGGGCAAGAAGAAAAGGCCGGCTTTCCCACGGACAGGGCCGTGACCGTGTTCAGCGCCGGGGAGGGGAATCCTTATGCGTCCATCCGCATTCCGGCTCTGCTCCAGATCGGGAAGGGACAGCTTCTGGCGTTTGCCGAAGGCCGATACAAGAATACGGACCAGGGGGAAAACGATATTATCATGAGTGTGAGCAAAAATGGGGGCAGGACGTGGAGCTCGCCCCGTGCCATTGCCAAGGCGCACGGAGCCACCTTCAACAATCCATGCCCTGTTTATGATGCCAAAACGAAGACGGTGACCGTCGTCTTCCAGCGTTATCCCGCCGGGGTGAAGGAACGGCAGCCCAATATTCCGCAAGGGTGGGATGATGAAAAGTGCATCCGCAATTTCATGATCCAGAGCAAAAACGGCGGTTCTTCCTGGAGCAAGCCCGTGGATATTACCAGGACGACCAAGCGGCCCACAGGGGTGGATATCATGGCTTCCGGCCCGAATGCCGGAACGCAGCTGAAGAGCGGCCCCCACAAGGGGCGGCTGGTAATTCCGATGAACGAAGGCCCGTTCGGCAAATGGGTGATTTCCTGCATTTACAGTGACGACGGCGGCAAGACATGGAAACTGGGCCAGCCGACCACGAATATGAAGGGCTTGGTGAATGAGACATCCATCGCGGAGACGGATAACGGCGGCGTTGTCATGGTGGCGCGCCACTGGGGCGGCGGGAACTGCCGCCGCATCGTGTGGTCTGAGGACGGCGGGGAAACATGGGGCCAGGTGGAAGACGCTCCGGAGCTGTTTTGCGACAGCACGCAGAATTCTCTGATGACTTATTCCCTGGCCGACCAGCCTGTCTATGGTGGTAAAAGCCGCCTTCTGTTTTCCGGACCCAGCGCCGGACGGCGCATCAAGGGGCAGGTGGCGATGAGCTATGACAACGGCAAGACCTGGCCGATGAAAAAACTGTTGGGAGAAGGCGGTTTTGCCTATTCCAGCCTTGCCATGGTGGAGCCCGGCGTAGTAGGCGTGCTTTATGAGGAGAACCAGCCGCATATCAAGAAGCTGAAGTTTGTTCCCATCACGATTGACTGGCTGACGGACGGGAAGGACACGGGGCTGGCCGCCGGCAAGAAAGCGCCGGAGATCAAGTAAGCCTTCTGCAAGTCTGCCTTTTATGGGCGGGGCCGGTTTTCCGGCCCCGCTTTTTTGTTGTGAAAAAAGGAGTGGGGATATCCCTTTGGCCGGAATGATGGTTTACATGGAGATGGAAAACCCTTCCCCCATACAGTGTAAATCGTGGTAACCTTAAAAGCAGGAGCGGGCAGCAGAAATTTCTTATGAAATGGTACCGGGACCCCCGAACGGGGTCGTGCCTGCACATCATAGACGATCTCGGCGGCCGTATAGCTGAACAGAAGAAGGCGGATAGGAGCCTGGATAATATTAAAAATCTTTTGTAGGGATTGTATGGGCTTGGGCTATTGTCCCGGTTGATTTTCCTTCCTGTTTCTGATTGTCCGGACATGTCCTTTCTCCACGGATGGAATGGCAGGATTGGATGTGGAATTCGGCGGCATGACAGAGAGCGCATGGATTGCAGTCTTGATTCCGCGGCGTCCGCAGGTACCCTGCAAGGCATCCGTTGCCCTTGGAGCGTTCTCATTCGGGAAGGCCGGCAGACGGCAAGACGATTCCTATTCTCATCTATGTCCTGGATTTATCTGGTGTTGGCCGGTCTCTGCGAGATCGGATGGCCTCTGGGGTTCAAGCTTTCCCAGGCGCCCGGCACGGGTTCCGGCAGGTTTGCCGCCTGCATCGCCTTTTCCATACTGAGCATGGCCCTGAGCGGCTTTCTGCTGTGGCTGGCCCAGCGGAATATTCCCATAGGCACCGCTTATGCCGTATGGACGGGCATCGGCGCGCTGGGCACCTTCATGGTGGGCATCATCTGGTTCGGGGATTCCTCGAACGTCTGGCGCATGCTGGCGGCCACCTTCCTGCTGATCGGCATCATCGGGCTGAAAATGGCGCCCGGCCATTGACGGAGTGCCGTGAAAGAGGCGTGAGCCTTTTCCCTTGCTGAATGAAGCCGCACCCTGCGCGCCGGGTACGGGAGTTCAGGAAATTTGATCGGTCCAGATGGTTCCGCACGCGTCGGAAGGCATGCGCCAGTCGCCGCGCGGGGAGAGGGAGATGGTGCCTACCTTGGGGCCGTCCGGCATGCAGCTGCGCTTGAACTGCTGCTGGAAAAAGCGGCGGATAAAAATGTCCAGACAGCGGCGGATGAATTCCGGCTGGAATTCGTTCCGGAAGGCGTGTTCCGCCAGGTAAAGGATCTTGTTCGGGGGCGCTCCGTATTTGATGAAGTGGAACAGGAAGAAGTCGTGCAGGTCATAGGGGCCCAGCACGTCCTCCGTCCGTTGTTCGATGGTCCCGTCGTCGGAGGGGGGCAGCAGTTCCGGGCTGACCGGGGTATTGCTGATGTCCACCAGGGTGGCGGCCAGTTCCGGCTCGGATTCTTTCGCAATGTGTTCGATCAGGCAGCGGATGAGCGTCTTGGGGATGGAGCAGTTGACCGCATACATGGACATGTGGTCCCCGTTGTATGTGCTCCAGCCCAGCGCGATTTCCGACAGGTCCCCGGTGCCGACGACGAGGCCCCTCGTCTTGTTGGCCAGGTCCATCAGGATTTGCGTACGCTCGCGGGCCTGGACGTTTTCGTAAGTAGTGGTGCGTTCCGCCGGATCGTGCCCGATGTCGCGGAAGTGCTGCAGGCAGGCGTCTGAAATGGGGATTTCCCGGAGTTCCGCTCCCAGCAGGCGGCACATGCGCACGGCGTTGCTCCGTGTTCTGTCCGTGGTGCCGAATCCCGGCATGGTCACGGCCAGGATGTCTGACGCGGGCCGTCCCAGAAGCCGGCAGGCGCGGGCGCAGATGAGCAGGGCCAGCGTGGAGTCCAGCCCCCCGGAGATGCCGATCACGAGCCGCTGGACGCGCGCGTGTTCCATTCTTTTGGCAATTCCCGCCGTCTGGATGGAGATGATTTCCTCACAGCGTTCGTCCCGGTGTTCCGGAACGGGCAGGAAGGGGCGGGGCGGGTTGAAGGCGTATTCCAGACCGGGAGAGGCGGGAACATCCGTCTCCAGCGTCACGTGGAGCATTTCCCCGGTGGAGGGAAGGGGTTTGTTGTCGTTGAAGGAACTTTCCGAAAGGCGGCCGGCCGCCAGCCGTTCAAAGTCCACGTCCGCCAGGATGAGGAAATTTTCCCTGAGAAAGCGCGCGCTTTCCGCCGCCAGCCTTCCGTTGTCCGCAATGAGGCAATGGCCGCCGAAGACGACGTCCGTCGTGGATTCATGGACGCCGGCGGAAGACAGCGCGTAGGCGCAGAGGCATCTGCCGCTCTGCTGTTTGACCAGCTCGCGCCTGTAGGCGGCCTTCCCGGTGAGTTCCGTCCCGGCGGACGGGTTGAGAATGGCTCTGGCTCCGTGCAGGGCCAGCGTGGAACTGGGGGGAATGACGCTCCAGAGGTCTTCGCAGATTTCCACGCCGAAGCTGAACGGAGAGGACATATCGTGAAAGACAATATCCGTACCAAAGGGAACTTGAGCGCCGTTGACGGTTATTTCCCGTGTTCCGGTTCCCAGGGCCCTGGCGGAGGTAAATTGCCGCTTTTCATAGAATTCCCGGTAGTTGGGCAGCATCGTTTTGGGAACCAGCGCCAGAACGCGTCCGGCCTGCACGACGGCGGCCGTGTTGTACAGGGCATCCCCGTACAGGAACGGAAGGCCCACGATGGCGACCGTGCCGGATTTTTCCGTGGCCTCCGTAAAACGGCGCAGGCCTTCCAGGGCCGCCTGTCTCAGACGCGGCTGGAAGAAAAGGTCTCCGCAGGAATATCCGGTGATGCTCAGCTCCGGAAAAACGACGGCGGCGGCCTGCTTTTCAGAGGCTTCCCGGAAGCCCGCAATGAGCCGGTCAACGTTGTAGTCCACATCAGCTATCCGGAGCTGGGGGACGGCGGAGGCAAGTCTGTAGTATCCGAACATGGGCGGCGCTGTCTGGAAAATGGAACCCGCGGATAATCTTTTTCCCGGAATCAGAATGCCATCCGGGAAGGGCGGGCCTGCTCCGGATACTAAAAGCTCGTGAAAGAGTTGTAAAGCCATCAGTGGGGATTGGACTTCCACCTGTTTTCAGAGGCATGGAGGCGGAGGAGGAAAAAGGGGACCCGGCAGGCCGCCAGCAACGGGCCGGACACGGGCGGCGGGATTCATGCCTCTTCCCCTAAATCCGGCGGGAAGGCGTTTTTTCATGCTCCGGGGACGGAATTGAAGCTGGAAAGGCGGGAGAAAAGAGTCAATCATGCCGCCAAGACCGATGAACCATACCGACCGATTTACAGGGAGAGCCGGGGCCTACGTGCAAGGGCGGCCCGGATATCCCGCCGCCGTTCTTGAACTGCTGACGCAGGAAACGCGCCGGAAGAATCCCCGCCTGGCGGACATAGGTTCCGGAACGGGCATTCTGTCCCGCGCCATGCTGGAACGCGGCTGGACCGTGTACGGCGTGGAACCCAACGACGACATGCGCCGGGAAGCGGAATTTTCCCTGAAGGATTTTTCCTCCTTTCATTCCATTCCGGGAACGGCGGAGCATACGTTGCTGCCTTCCGGGACCGTGGATATGGTTGCGGCGGCGCAGGCGTTTCACTGGTTTGACGCCGCTGCGTTCAAACGGGAGTGCCGCCGCATTCTGACCCCGGAAGGCAGGGCGGCCCTCCTCTGGAATTCAAGGCTGGAAGACAGCCCCATTGTCCGTGAGGAGGGGAGTATTCACCGGCTTTATTGCCCGCATTTTCATGGATTCAGCGGAGGCCTGGCTGAATTGACGGGCAGGATTGGGGAGTTTTTTGATCACCGCTTCCGGATATTCCGTTTTCCGAATGATCTGGCCTACACGCGGGAACAATATCTCCAGCGCATGATGTCCACCTCCTATGCCCTGATGGAGAAGGATGAACGGCGTTCCTCCTGGCTGGACGCCCTGAATGGGCTGTTTGACCGGTTTGAGGAGAATGGCCGTTTGACGGTTCCGAATGAAACCGTCGTGTATCTGGGAGACTGCCGGAAGTGAGCCTTTCACGGTTCGCCTCCGAGGAACCAGGGTTGGGAGGAGAAGCCCGCTTTTTCCTCCGGCAATAGTGTATTTCCGGGCAGGCACCGCCCATTTCCCCTGGCAGAAGGCCTGGATTCAAGGAGCCTGTTTTGCCGCTTGTTCGGGAATTGAATGAAGGAGTAAAAAGGCCTCCGGCTAGAAGTTGGGGGAACGGAAAAGTAGGAAAATCGCGATTCCCAGAACCAGCAGTCCGATGATGAGGGAAGTATAGAAATGGGTTTTGTTTACATACAGTGTCCATTCCTCCTTAAGATGGGAAAAGTCTTCCCCCGCGGCATAACGGGAAAAAAGGTCACAGAGCTGGGAGTAGTTCACATTGTCGGGAGCCACGTAGAGCTCCCTCTTCTTTCCGGCGGCAAACGACATTTCGCAATGGTAGCTTTCCGGGTCATCGCAGATGGCCTGGAGGAAATCGTTTCCGCGGGTGCAGATGATAAAAGCCTCCATGTTGTTTTTGATGGCGGAAAGGGCTTTTTCCTGTGTTTCGCAGGGATCGCCGTCCACCTCCCACGTGACGGACGGAAAGGGTGAGTCAGGATTCATAGGTGAAAATAGAGATACTTGAAATATGAAGGGCGGGTTCTTCAAAAGCCAGTAAAAATGAATTCCCGGGTTTATTTCCTTGGGAGAGCCGGAAGCTCCCATGCAGGAAATTCCTTTTTCCCATGAATTCATCATCTCATCGGCCATTTTCTTCAAGATTCCCCTCTCCGGGCAGGCAGTCCCTGGAAGATGGGATGAAGTCCCGCATTGCTGCGCGGAATCTTATGGAAAATCCAGAGGCCGTGCATGCGGCGACGGGAGATGAACGTCCAACGATGGCCGTTTCCGGCTCCATTCCAGCGTGGCACGGTTTCTTCCCGCCTTTTTCCCGTTCGGTTTTTCCGGTCAGTCCTTCACCAAATTTTCCGCATCCGGACGGGAATACCTTTTCATGCCCTGTGGGGAACGGCCCGTGAAGGTGCGGGGCCGGGATTCTTCTTTCACGCTATTCTTGCTTTATCCGCGGGCGTTTTCCGTGCTACAATCATCCACCGTCATGACGCAGCAGCCTTTTTCTCAAGAACCTTTTCTGGTCTCCGGATTGCACGGGGACCAGATTCTGGGTGCCCGCAGCAATCAGCAGGATTCCTTTTCCATTCTGGCCGGGGAGGATGCACTGGTTCTTCTGCTGGCGGACGGCATGGGCGGCTACAGCGGCGGGGAACTGGCCAGCCGTGCCGCCGTGAACGGCTTCACGCGGACATTTGAGAGGGAAAACCGCCATTCTCCGGGAAAGCGGATGAAGGCCGCCGTAGTTGCCGCCAACGAGGAAGTGCGCGCCGCACGGAAGAAGAGAGGAACGGACGACGACATGGGAACCACGCTGGTGGGCGCCTGGATAGGCCCGGAAGGGCTGAGGTGGGTCAGCGTGGGGGATTCCCTCCTTCTTTTGATCCGGGAGGAAAAAATGTTTCTGCTCAATACCCTGCATCAGTATTCCACGGAACTGGAACAGATGGTGGAAGAAGGCTCCATCAGCCGGGAGGAGGCGCTCAGCCATCCTTCCCGCCACTCCCTGACATCCGCCCTGATGGGCAAGGAGGTCCCCCTGGTGGACCTGCATGATGAATGTTTTCCCCTGCTGCCCGGAGACCGTTTGCTGGTGGCCAGCGACGGAGTGGGCCCCTACCTTGATTCCCTAGGACCGGCGGGAATGCGGTATTTGTCCCTCCTGTCCGCCGAGGAACTGGTGCGTTCCGTTCTGGACGGCATCGGCAGGGACGGCGCTCCGAACCAGGACAACGCCACGCTGATATGCGTGGAAATAACGGGGGCGTGATTTTTTAACGGATTTTGACGGAAGGATTGTTTCCGTTCATGGAGACAGCCTCCGAAAGCATGGAAAACCCTTCTGCCAGAGAGAAGAGAAAAACGCCTCTGCGGAGCGCTCCGGAGGAAGCCCGGGCTGGAGCGGAGGGAGGGCGGTATGCGGCCATGAAGGGAAACGGCGAAGGTTCGGCCCGGGCAGGGATGGTGAAGGATGAATGTTTCTTCCAACACCGCCTTTCTAAGTAACGGCAGGACTGCCGTCGATAAAAGTTGCCGGGAGCGGTAAAAAATAAAGAGGCCGCCCCACTCCCGGCGGGACAGCCTCCTTGATTGTCAGCAGTTCTTCCGTTCTCAGGAATGGTACTCCTGCAGGGAGCGGGGAGATACCTTCACGTGCTGGGCGGAACGGATGCCCTCCACCGTGGCCCTGGCGGCGGCGATGGTGGTCATGTAGGGAATCTTCTTCTGGATGGACTGCATGCGGATGAAGGAGTCGTCAATCATGCTGGTGCGGTCCACCGGAGTGTTGATGATCAGGTCAATCTGCTTGTTGGTGATCATGTCGCCCAGGTTCGGGCGGCCTTCGTGCAGCTTGTTGACCACTTCCGTTTCCACGCCCTGGCCCCGCAGGTATTCCGCGGTGCCTCCCGTGGAGACGATCTGGAAGCCCAGGGAGATGAGGTCCCGGGCGATGGGTTCGATGAACTTCTTGTCGCGGTCGGAGACGGTAACGAGTACCTTGCCGGAGGTGGGCAGGATGCATCCGGCGGCTTCCTGCGCCTTGTAGTAGGCCATGCCGAAGTTGTCCGCAATACCCATGACTTCCCCCGTGGCGCGCATTTCCGGCCCCAGGACGGGGTCCACTTCCGGGAACATGTTGAACGGGAAGACGGCTTCCTTCACGCCGATGAAGCGGCAGGGCTGCGGTTTCAGGTTCATGTCCTTCAGCTTTTTGCCCAGCATGATTTCCGTGGCGTGGCGCGCCATGGAGATGCCCGTCACCTTGGAGACGATGGGCACCGTGCGGGAGGCGCGGGGGTTGGCTTCAATGATGTACACTTCATCGTCGCAGATGGCGAACTGCACGTTCAGGATGCCCTTTACCTGGAAGTCCCTGGCTATCTTGGCCGCGTGTTCCTCAATGGTGCGCACGTGCTTGGGAGCGATGGTCACAGGAGGAATGGCGCAGGCGGAGTCCCCGGAGTGGATGCCCGCCAGCTCGATGTGTTCCATAACGGTGGCCACAAAGGTGTCCGTGCCGTCGGCCAGGGCGTCCACTTCCGCTTCAATGGCGTTGTCCAGGAAACGGTCGATGAGCATGGGGTATTCCGGGCTCACCTGGATGGCCTCCACGCCGTAGCGCTTCAGGTTTTCTTCATCGTAAATGACTTCCATGCCGCGGCCGCCCAGAACGAAGGAGGGACGGACCATCACCGGGTAGCCGATCTGGCGGCCCAGTTCCACGGCTTCCTCCAGGGAACGGGCGGTGCCGCTTTCCGGCTGGCGGATGTCCAGGGCAATCATGCGTTCGCGGAAGTATTCGCGGTCTTCCGCCAGGCGGATGCCTTCCGGCTGGGTGCCCAGGATCTTTACCCCGGCGTCCTTGAGGGCCTGGGCGATGTTGAGCGGGGTCTGTCCGCCGAACTGGACGATGACGCCTTCCGGCTTTTCCTTTTCGTAAATGGTCAGCACGTCTTCCACGGTCACGGGCTCGAAGTACAGCTTGTTGGCCGTGTCGAAGTCCGTGGATACCGTTTCCGGGTTGCAGTTGATCATGATGGATTCATACCCGTTGTCGCGCAGCGTGAAGGCGGCGTGCACGCAGGTGTAGTCGAATTCAATGCCCTGGCCGATGCGGTTGGGACCGCCGCCGAGGATCATGATCTTCTTCTTGTCGCTTACGGCCACTTCATCCGGGGCGCCGCTGTAGGTGGAATAGTAGTATTCCGCGTTTTCCACGCCGCTGACGGGAACGATGCGGTAGGCGGCCACGATGCCGTTTTCGATGCGGCGGGTGCGGATGGCCTTTTCCGGAATGTCGAAAATCTGGGCCAGATACTTGTCGGAGAAGCCCATTTCCTTGGCCTGGCGCAGCGTCTTGAGGGGCAGGGAATCCCATGTCTGGGCGTCCAGCTCGTAGTCGAAGTCCGCCAGTTCCTTCATTTGTTCAATGAAGTACGGGGTGATGCGGGTCAGCTTCACGATTTCCTCCACGGTGACGCCGCGGCGCAGGAGTTCGTAAATCTGGAAGAAGCGCTGGCTGTTGCCATAAGTGATCTTTTCACGCAGTTCCGGCGTGGAGAGGGCTTCCAGCTTCTTCACGCGGCCCAGGCCGGCGCGGCCGATTTCCAGGGAGCGCACGGCTTTCTGGAAGGCTTCCTTGAAGTTCTGGCCAATGCTCATCACTTCGCCCACGGCCTTCATCTGGGTGCCCAGCTTGTCGGAGGCCTTCGGGAACTTTTCAAAGGCCCAGCGCGCGAACTTGACGACCACGTAGTCGCCGTAAGGTTCGTATTTTTCCAGGGAACCCTTGCGCCAGTAGGGCAGTTCGTCCATCGTGATGCCGGAGGCCAGCTTGGTGGACACGGAGGCGATGGGGAAGCCCGTAGCCTTGGAGGCCAGGGCGGAGGAACGGGACGTGCGGGGGTTGATCTCAATGACGATGATGCGGTTGTCCTCCCGGTTGTGGGCAAACTGCACGTTCGTGCCGCCCGTCACGCCGATGGCGTCCAGAATGCGGTAGGAGTAGTCCTGAAGCCTGTCCTGCACGTCCTGCGGAACGGTCAGCATGGGAGCCACGCAAAAGCTGTCCCCGGTGTGGACGCCCATGGGGTCCACGTTTTCAATGAAGCAGACGGTGATCTTCTGGCCCTTGGCGTCGCGCACCACTTCCAGTTCCAGCTCTTCCCAGCCCAGCACGCATTCCTCCACCAGCACCTGGTTGATGAGGGAGGCGGCCAGGCCGCGGGGAACCACCTGGCGCAGTTCCTCCACGTTGTACACGATGCCGCCGCCGGTGCCGCCCATCGTGTAGGCGGGGCGGAGGACGACGGGATAACCGAGCTGGGCGGCCACCTTTTCCGCTTCCTCCACGGTATAGACCGGTTCGGATTTGGCCACGGGCACGCCGATCTTATCCATGGTTTCCTTGAAGATGATGCGGTCTTCGCCGCGGGCGATGGCTTCCAGGTCCACGCCGATGACTTCCACGCCGTACTGTTTCAGGATTCCTTCCTCATGAAGCTTGGAGGCCAGGTTCAGGGCCGTCTGGCCGCCCAGGTTGGGCAGCAGGGCATCCGGGCGTTCCTTTTCAATCACCGCCGTGATGCGTTCCACGGTCAGGGGCTCAATGTAGGTGTGGTCCGCCATGCCGGGGTCGGTCATGATGGTGGCGGGGTTGGAGTTCACCAGAACGACGTCGTAGCCTTCGGCCCGGAGGGCCTTGCAGGCCTGGGTGCCGGAGTAGTCGAACTCGCAGGCCTGGCCGATGATGATGGGGCCGGAGCCGATGATGAGGATTTTGCGGATGTCTTCGCGTTTTGCCATGGTATGATGCCTCTATATATAATCCGTGGTGGTTAACAATAAATGCCGGAAACAGGGTCCGCCCAAGGTGCGTTGCCTCTCCGCTCCGCATACCCGGCGCGTGACCTGACGCACAGTAAGGGACGCCGCGCGATAAGTCCAGACAAAACAACAGGAAGCTTCAGGAGAAGGTTTGTGCCGGAACCGGGCGTTTTGAACGGAAAAGGGAAGACGCGGCCATTTGCCTGTGCCCGTTCTTCATTCCTTGCCGTCAGGGCCCGGAAAGCGCCGTCGCCCAGACCGGACACGGGATTTCTTCATGCGGTCCTTGCAGGCCCGGACGGGACTTTCCCAGCTTCATCCGGCTTCATCCGGCGTGCGTGCCCCTTTTATTTTCTCGGGCTCCGGTCCGGGGGAACTCCGCATCACTCCGTTCTTGCCATTTTCCGCCGTGGCTATACTCTGGGGGAAGAAGATGAGGAATGTTCTGATGTTGTTTTGCTGTCTCGGCCTGCTGTGTTCTCCGGCGGCCCTGTCGGCTGGTTCTTCCGCCGCGGCCCGGCCGTCTGCCGGACAGCCGGAAAATGAGGCCGCATGGTACCGGTCCGTGAGGAGCGGACTGTCCCGGTTCAAGGACGGGGGCGGTTACAAGGCCAACCGGCAGGCGCTGGAAGCCCTGGTGCAGAAAGCCTGCCGCTGGGATGCCAAGGCCGGAAAGCCCGTTTTCCTCATTCAGGAAGCCAGGCCCTCCTTCTGTTCCTCCGCGTGCTACCTGCTTCTTCTTAAAGCTCTGGAAACGTGGGATTCCGGACGGTCCGGCCCTGTCATTTCCGAGCGCGCGTGGCTGGCCCTGATGCCCCGCATCGGCCAGCATGACGGCGACGGTCCGTGGGGCTGGGCCAACGCGAACGGACCGGGATTTGCCGTGCTGGTGCATTCCCTGGGCGCGGGGGTGAACTTCGAGGACTGGGGGCAGGCCCGTCCGGGCGATTTCATGAAGATTTTCTGGACGGACCACATTGGACGAAGGGAATCCGGGCACCTGACGGTGCTGGTGAAGGACGGCGGGGACGAAGTAACTTTCTGGTCTTCCAACGTGCCGGACGGCTATGGAGCCAGGACGGTTCCCAAATCCAAAATCAAAAGGGTCATTTTCACGCGCATCACCCGGCCGGAACGGTTTAACCTGGCCCCTTCCATCGGCCATCATGCGTGGCTGGCTTCCCTGCTGAAGCAGGACGTGAGCATGAAGGAGGTCCGCAGGCACTGCGGCATGAAGGAACCCTGAACATCCCGGCACGATGGAGGAAATTCAGCAATCTGGGGAGAAACGTTCCTTTCCGCCGTCCGTGACGCCGGAATGTTCCGTGCTGGTGCTTGGCTCCCTGCCGGGGGACGAGTCCCTGAGGCAGGTGCAGTATTACGCCCATCCGCGCAATGCGTTCTGGAAAATCATGGGCGAATTGCTGGGGTTCGACTTCTCCCTGCCGTATGAGGAACGCCTGCGCCTGCTCAACAGCGGGGGCGTGGGGCTGTGGGACGTGGTGGCCTCCGGCGTCAGGCCCGGAAGCCTGGACCAGCACATCACCCGGGAACGGCCCAATGACATCGCCGCGCTGCTGGAACGCTTTCCCGGCATTCGCACGGTATGCTGCAACGGCACCGCCTCCTACAAGTACCTTAAACGGTATTTTCCGGAACTGTTTCTCCGGGAATCCCCCCGCATCATCCAGATGCCGTCCACCAGTCCGGCGGCGGCGCGGCTGAGCTACGACCAGAAGCTCCGGGCGTACGGAGAAGTGATTCTCCCCCGCCTCCAGGGCATGGCGGAATAGGGAAGATCGGGGCAATTCTCGGAAGGTTCCTATTTCAGTTCCCTGGAAGTCTTTGCCCCGGCGGTTTTCAGAAGCTTGACCATCGCGCTCTTTTGTGTGGCAATGGCCCGGTCCAGCGGCGTGGTCCCGTTCGGGGCGCGGTAATTCACGTCCGCCTTGTATTCGATCAGCAGTTTGGCAACTTCATTCGTGGAGCTCTCCAGAAGGCCCGTGGTGTCCGCCACGACCCAGAGGGCGGATTCCGAATTGGCCGGCTTGTAATGCCCGAAGCGCGGCTTGCCGTTGAGCTTGTTGGGGTCCGCCCCGTAACTCAGGAGGAGTTTGACGGTCTCCGTGCTTCCATACCGGGAAGCGGTGATTAGCAGGGTTCTTCCGTCATTGCACACGTAATCCGGATCAGCTCCGTTTTCCAGAAGGTAAACAGCTTTGGAAATGGCTCCGCCGAAGTTGTTTCTGCTGAGGATGGAGGAAGAACCGTTTTTGAGATTGTCGCTGCGGCCTATTTCCAGATTGATATCCGCCCCGTTGGCAATGAGCAGGTCAGCCAGTTCGTAAAACTCCATTTCCACGGCCAGGGCCAGGGCGCAGGACTTGTCACCCCTTTTATCTTCCCCCTGCCAGTTGACGTCCGCTCCGGCGCGGATGAAGGCTTTCACTTTGGAAAGATCGGGTTTGGTTCCCTGCTCGGGGAGTTTTTGATAGGTAGTTTTTCCATTGATGGTTGTGGAAGAATTCCTGTTTTCCCGTGCGGGCCTGTAATCCTTGAGTTTGTACAGGTATTCGTACAATTCCAGCCCTTTTTTCTCCCGCGTGGCCTGGTCGATGGACGGATCGACGGGCAGGGGAGCCGTCTTGGGAATCAGGCGCAGGGAGCGTTCCGCCGTGCGGTGTCCCTGTTTGGCGGCCTTGGAAAACCAGAATTTGGCCTGGGACGGGCTGCGCTTGACTCCGTCCCCTTTCAGATAACAGAATCCCAGCCGGTACTGGGCTTCCGCCTTTCCGGCCTTGGCTTCCATGTAAATTTGCCTCCCTTCTTCCGGAGTGACGGCCTGGGCGGCCGTTAAACCGGCAAGGACGGCGGACAACAGCAGGGATAAATATCGATTCATGTTCGTGTAGGTAGTGGAAATAGTGGACGGGAAGGACTTCCCTGAAAAATGCGGCGTTCCGGAAGTGTGCGGACGACCGGGAAGCCGCACGTTCTTACTTGCCTGATTCCTTGGAAGTTTTGGCTCCCGCGGCTTTCAGGATGCGGACCAGTCCATCCCTCTTCCGGGCAAGGGCGCGGTCCAGGGCCGTCGTGCCGTCCTTGGCGCGGCGGTTGACGTCCGCCTTGTAACGGATCAGCAGGCTGGCGACGGCTTCCAGGTCCGGGTCATCGGCATTGGTGGAATTGGCCGCGGCCCAGAGGGCTGTTTCTCCGTTGCCGGGCTTGTAGTTTTTTTTGCGCGGCAGCGTCAGCGTTTTGTCGGGGTCCGCCCCGTATTCCAAAAGCATGGCTACGAATTCCTTCTGCCCGTGCCTTGCGGCCCAGACAAGCAGGGGATAGCCCGAATCCCTTACGTAGTCGGGGTCGGCTCCGTTTTCCAGCAGGTATTTCGCCTTGGAAAGAGGATAGTCGTTGGAATAGCGGCTGAGCAGGGAGAACGAATTGCCGATCTTGCCGTTTTCCTTCAATTCCACATTGACGTCCGCACCATTGGCAATGAGCAGGTCCGCCAATTCGTAAAACTCCATGTTGACGGCCAGGGCCAGGGGGCAGGATTTGTAATTCTTCGTATCTTCTCCCTGATAGTTGACGTCCGCCCCGGCGCGGATGAAGGCGCTGACTGCGGCCAGGTCCGGAGCCGTCCCCTGCGCGGAGATTTTCCCTTTCCTATCGCGGCCCGGTGTTTTGACGACCACTTCTCTCTCCGCCCTGTAATCCTTCAGCTTGTACAGATATTCGTACAGTTCCAGACTCTTTTTTTCCCGCGTGGCCTGATCGATGGACGGATTCACGGGCAGGGGAGCCGTCTTGGGAATCAGGCGCAGGGAGCGTTCCGCCGTGCGGTGTCCCTGTTTGGCGGCCTTGGAAAACCAGAATTTGGCCTGGGACGGGCTGCGCTTGACTCCGTCCCCTTTCAGATAACAGAATCCCAGCCGGTACTGGGCTTCCGCCTTTCCGGCCTTGGCTTCCATGTAAATCTGTTTGCCTTCTTCCGGGGTGATGGCGTGGACGGGGGCCAGGCCGGCAAGAGCGGCGGCCAGGAGCAGGATGCATGGGTGTGTGTTCATGGGGTGTTGGTTTGGGAAAAAGGGGGATGCCCGGTCAGGAGGAGCCTACGGCGGTCAGCAGGTGCACATCCAGGGCCAGAGCCTCGTGAATGTTGAAGTTCAGATCGTCCCGCAGTTTGTTGAGCGCTTCCATGCGCCGCAGCAGTTCGTTCACGGGCATCTGTGCGGCCAGGGTCTGCACCTCCGGATGGATGGGCGAGACTCCCGGAGCGCCGGAAGCGATCAATGCCGCCTGCCCGAACCAGCTGATCAGCAATTCAAGGGCCTGGCTGCGCTGTTCCAGGTATTCCGTTTCTATCTGGGCGGCGTTGGCGTCCTTGTTGCGGGACTCCCAATCCGTGGTATCCGTGCCCTGGGCGGCCTCCTTCGCTTCATCTTTCAGGGCCTGGTTCATGTTTTTGGTGATGGAGGCCTTCGCTTCCGCCATGACGTCGAGGAACTTGCTGCGGAAGGCCAGGGCCGCCAGATCGTTGTTCAGGTTGCGGCAGGTTTCCAGCCAGTGGGGAAGCAGGGCCTCCTGGATGGGAGTAAGCCTGAATTCGCCGGATTGCAGGAGATTGACGCGTACGCAGCGTGAAATAATCGTCTGCAGGAGCTGGTCCGGCTGGGCGGTGGTCAGGATGAGCAGGCATTGGCTGGGCGGTTCTTCCAGGGTTTTCAGGAAGGCGTTGGCGGCTTCGTCATTCATGCGTTCCGCATCCATGAACACGGCAATCTTCCATTTTCCCTCCGCCGCGCACTGCTGGAGAAAGGGCTCCACGCCCCGGATGTCGTCCCGCAGAATGCGGCGGGACTTGGATTTGGGGCGCACCAGCCGGCAATATTCGTCGCGCACGCCGTCCAGATGGTCCGCCCGGATTCCGTTGATCAGTTCCAGCAGCTGCAGGATCAGGCGGGACGCGCCCTGGTGCTCGTCCCCCACGATGAGAAGGGCATGGGGAAGCCTGTTGCGGGAGAAGGCGGTGCGGAGCAGGTCGAACGCTTGGGATGCCGTGAATGCCATACCGCCCTATGAAAGCATTTCGTTGCGTCAGAGCAACAGAAAAGATTGGTATATGCCGAATATTTCATGTACTAAGGGGGCCGGTTATGGAACAAAATGACATCGCATCCAGGATTGTCTTTGCCGACCGCGGCAAGGTGAATGTGGAAAAAGGCGTGGAATTCGCCCCCAAATTTGACCAGAATGGCCTGATTCCGGCCCTGGCCATGGACCATGTGACCCATGAACCCCTGATGCTGGCCTACATGAATGCGGAATCCCTGCGCATGACCATGGAACTGGGGGAAGCCGTTTATTATTCCCGCAGCCGCCAGGAAATCTGGCACAAGGGGGCGACCAGCGGGCACGTGCAGAAAGTGAAGCAAATATTGATTGACTGCGACCAGGACGCCCTGATCGTGCTGGTGGACCAGTGCGGCGCCGGAGCCTGCCATACCGGGCACCACTCCTGTTTTTACCGTTCCGTCCCGTTTGGCGACGAACTGAAAGCCCAGCCCCAGGGGCAGCCCGTTACCCTGCGGGAAGCGGACGGCGGCGTGGTTTTTGACGCCGAAGCCGTGTACGGCAAGGGCCATTGATTCTTCTTTTGCGCGTCAATCTGCGTTCACCGGGTTGACGCGGTCTCGTTGCCTCCTGTAAAGTCATGAATGTGAAAAAGCCGCTTGTCATCATGGCCGCCGTGGCCGGAACCTTCGTGCTGTGCCAGTGTTCTTCGGAAGCGCCCCCGCCCCCCGGAACCGTCCGCATGGTGGACCAGAAAGCCATCTCCCTGATGCAGGAAGCCAGGGGGAAGGAGGAGAAAAACGACCTTTCCGGAGCCATCAAGAAGTACAAGCGCGTGGTGGAAAAGCATCCCCTTTCGCGGGAAGCCCCTCAGGCCAGATTCAGAATGGCGGAACTGTACGAGGCCAGGAAGGACCCTGCCGAAGCGTTCGACCAGTACCAGAAGCTGATAGACCGCCACCCGGACAGCCCCCTGTATGCCAAGGCCATGGAACGGCAGAAGGAAATGGCCTTCGGCGCGGCCAGCGGCGCGCTGACCAACCGCGTTCTGTGGATGTTCGACGTACGGATGGACCCCAGAAACGTGACGGAATGGCTGAACCACGTGCGGGACAACGCTCCGTATGCGCCTTCCGCCCCGCAGGCCATGAACGTGCTGGGCAATTATCTGGCAACGCGCGGCCGCATGAAGGAAGCCATTGAAGCCTACCAGAATCTGGTGGACAACCATCCGGATTCTCCGCTGGCCCCCACGGCCCAGCTCCAGATTGCCACCCTGTACCGCCAGGCGGCTGCCGACGGCGACCGCAACCACGTCAACGTGGCCCGCGCGCAGGAAGCGTATGAAGACTACCTGCAGCGCTACCCGAACACCGCGAAGGCCGGAGCCGCCCGCGCGGACCTGGCCGCCATGAAGAGGGAACTGATAGCCCAGCAGCTGGAAGTGGCGGAATACTACCTGACCAAGATGAAAGACACGAACGCGGCCATCTTCTGCTACCAGGAAGTAGCTTCCAAGGGGGGAGCCAATCCCGCCGCCGCCGCCAAGGCGAAGGCGCGCCTGAAGCAACTGGGTGTGACCGTCAGGTAACAGAATCCCTCCCTCCATCATGAACCGTATCCGGACCGTCCTGAAACTCCTGCTGCCCGTTCTCTGCCTTCTGGCCGGGTCCTGCGGTTACCAGCTGGGGGGCACCAAGCCGCCCAAACTGGAATTTGCGCAAACCGTCAAGGTGGACCTGTTTGCCAACAACTCCCTGGAACCCCGCGCCGCCACGCTGGTGACCGGAGCGCTGGCGGATGAGTTGCAGAGGGACGGAACCTACCGGCTGAGTTCCCGCGGAAATGCGGACATCCGGGTGCAGGGGGAGGTTTACTCCATCTCTTTCGACCAGCTCCGTTCCTCCCGGGAAGACACGTATAAAAGCTCGGAACTCGGCTTGCGCCTGTCCGTCAAATACCGCGTGTTGGACGGCAGGACGGGGAAAGTCCTGTACGAAGGATCGGCGGAGGAAGTCAGCCAATTCTTTGACGTGGGCAACATCCAGACGGCGCGGACCAATGCCCTTTCCTACGCGGCGCGCCTGGTGGCAACTTCCATCGCGGAAATGCTGACCAACGGCTAATGTTCCGCATTACTCCGGGAGCATCCTTCACATGGCGGAAATAGAATACAGCGTTTACTTTGTTCCGGTTCCCATCGGCAACCGGGCCGATGTCACCCTGCGCGCCCTGGACGTGCTGCGCAAGGTGGACGTCATCGCCTGCGAGGACACGCGCCATTCCGGCCTTCTGCTGAGCCATTACGAAATACGGAAGCCGCTCCTGAGCATGCACGACCACAACGAGCAGCCGCGCGCCGCGGAAATCGCTTCCCGCGCCGCGGGCGGAGAGAGCTTTGCCGTCATCAGTGACGCGGGCATGCCGGGTGTGAGCGATCCGGGCTACCGCCTCATCCAGACTCTCAAGGAAAAAGGAGTGAGCTTCACCGTTCTGCCGGGGCCCTCCGCCGTGGTGACGGCTCTGGTGGGGTCCGGACTGCCTACGGACGCTTTCTTCTTTGGCGGTTTTCTGCCCGTCAAATCCGGGAGAAAGGGGGCCATGCTCCAAAGCGCTGTTGAAGCAAGCCATACGAGCATCTTCTACGAATCCCCCCACCGCATCGTCAAGACCGTGCAGACGCTGGCGGAAATTGATCCGGACGTGCCCGTCTGCGTGGCGAGGGAACTGACCAAGACTTTTGAAACCTACCATCGCGGCTCCGCTTCCCGTTTGGCGGCGGAATTTGCCGAACGGCCGCCCAAGGGGGAAATCGTTCTGCTGGTGGGCGGAGTGAACGCGCCGCGCCTGCCCTGAGCCGTCCCCGGCTCCGGAACGGTTCTGTGGCGGATGGGCCGGGACATGTGGAGTTTTGGCAGCCGGGCCCCCTCTTTTCTTGCACCGGGTGCCGGAAAACCGCGCCGGACTTATCGACTTGACCCTCGAAATGTGTCATGATAGTGTTCTAACATCATGCTTGAGGATAGAAGATCACGTTCCTCGCGCAAAGCACCCGATTTGGTGACTGACGAGCTTATTGTCATTCTTCATGAGGCCGGCATGCTGGAATTCAATGAAATCTTTCAGCGTACCGTTGTCGTGATGAAGGAGAAGCACATGTCCCTGGGCGGCGAGGAAATCCTGAGGCTGAGAATTTATGAAAAGCTCCAGAACCTGGTCAGTTCCGGCGGCCTGGTAAAGAAGGGCCGCGAATACACGGCGCAGCCCAAATTGATGGCCCTGAAATCGGAGCCTCTGCCGGATATCCGCTTGTAGGCGCACTCCTTCTGCGTGGTTCCGGAGCATGTTTTTCATGCCGGAGAATACAGGTTCCGTTTTTCCGGGCAAGACGGAAGCCGCCCCGCATGAAGGTGCGGAACGGCTTCCCTGAATGGACCTTAATGTATTTGCCGGCATTTAGAAGTTGGTGCGGAACGCGATGTTGTAGCTCCAGCCGGTGAAGCCCTTCTTCTTGCTGGCGTCCGTACCGTTGGAATGGGCGTATTCGATGCCCGCCATGATCTTGGCCATGTTCGGATTGCATTCGAAGATGTAGTAGTTGACGCCCAGATAGAGGGCCTGCATGCAGTCGGAAGTGCCGGAATAGGTGGAGTTCTGCGTGTAGCGCTTTTCCCACTTCACGGCGTTGCTGCCTGCCGCCATTTGGTAGCGGACCACGCCTTCCCAGTTCGGCGTGAATTTGTAGGAGGGCATGATGGTCACGCCGAAGACGTTTTCAGCGCCGGCTTTCATGCCGATGACGTTGAACCCGGCCATGACTTCCGTCATCAGGGAGAAGTTGCCCTGGGAGCCTTCCCAGGTCAGGGCCACCACGTCCTTGGCGCCCGTGCCCTGGTACTTGGTCTTGAAGCTGTAGTCGTGCAGGGTGTCGTATGCCTTGTTCTGGGCGTCGTCGCCCCATTTGGTGAAGTTGTGGGCATAGTCCAGCCACAGGCGGCTTTTCTTGAGGAACACGTCGTTGGAAGTGTCGTAGCTCAGGGTGCCGGTAACGAAGCAGTTGTCCTGGGAGTTGAAGGCGGGTTCAATGCGGTTGTTGAAGCTGCCCGTCCCGGTGCCGCCGTTGCCGTTCAACCAGATGCCTGCCGCCCAGCCGATCTTGTCGTTCTTGTCGGAATTATTCATCTGGAAACCGTAGTTGGTTTCCGAACGGAGCTGGTTGACCAGCATGGAACGTTCGATGGTGAGGATGGCGGAGGAGGAGGTGCGGTATTCACCGGTGATGCGCGGCTTGATTTTGCCGATGGCGTAGGTGATGGGGCCGCCCTTGTATTCCAGGTTCAATTCATAGAGGGAATAGGTCAGGTCGGAAGTGTCCCAGCGGTTTTCAGACGCATTATAGCTTTCGAGGCCGTCCATGCCGCCGATGTTCCAGACGTTGTTGAACTTGAAGTTTTTCAGGAACTTCATGTTGAATCCGGCACGGAAGCGGCGCCATTCATCGTTGAAGCGGCGTCCGTTGCCTTCCTTTTCACCCATCACGCGGCCTTCGCCGTTCGGGTCGATCCAGTCCATGCCGTACTGCATGCGCAGGGAGACGTTGAATTCCTGAATGTAGGGATTCTTGTGGTCCCGTTCGGCATTGAACCATTTGAAGCGGTCGCCGAGCCACTGGCAGGTGGAGAAGCTGTCGCGGGCCAGCAGGACGTCCCCGGTGGAGGCCTTGGACGGCGTCGTGTTGGCAAAGGCGGCGGCTCCGAGGGTCATGATGCCGATGACGGGGAGGGTATAGGTTTTCATTTTTGTTCTATGGTTGGTGTGTCTGTGAGAAGGTCTTCCGGGGAGTTCTTCCTCACGGAGACGGCTTCTGTCTATCAAACCAGCCATAGGGCTGTCCAAGGCTTAAGAGTGACAAAATAGCCACTTGTTCCGCCGGCGTTTACAAGGTGATGCGGAGCCATTCCCGGCGCGTCAGGGCATCCGCTGCGGCCGCTACTTCCGCCTTTCTTTTGCTGGAGCCACGGCCGGCGCCGACCGCATGGCCGTGCCAGAATACGCGTGATTCAAAACGGTCCGCGGAGTCCCTGGCTCCCTTTTCCTCCGTTTCATAAGAGGGTGTTTCCGGCAGGATGTCCTGAAGGATGGCCTGGAGCTCCCCTTTCGGGTTGATTTCCTTGGGATGGCTGGCGGCGGAGTTCAGGGCGTCGTGCAGAACGCGCAAAGCGATGGCCCTGGCCGTTTCATAATCGGAATCCAGGGACATGGCGCCGAAGACGGATTCAAAGGTGTTGGCGATGATGGAGTTTTTGTTTCTGCCGCCGGCTTTTTCCTCTCCCTTGCCCAGGGTGATGTATTTGTCCAGTTCCAGGATGAATCCGTATTTGCCCAGATTGGCGCGGCTGACGGTGCGGGCCCGCAGCTGGGTCAGCACCCCCTCCGGAGCCTGGGGAAGGTGAAGGTAAAGATATTGCGTGACGGCCAGTTGCAGAATGGCGTCTCCCAGGAATTCCAGGCGTTCGTACGTGAGGCGCGTTTCCGGCCTGCTGTCCGTGCTGGGGTGGGTCAGTGCCTGCCTGAGCAGGTCGGGATTTTTAAAGCGGTAGCCCAGCTTGTCTTCCAGCGCAGCGTAATTCATTGGGAAAATGCTAGGGCCGCTCCACGGGAAAAGCAATTCCAAACAGGCTCATTTCCGGGATTTGGAGGGAGGGGGCGCTCCGCGTCATTCAGGCCGCGGCGCGGCTTTGACATATGAATGCCGGGGTGTAGGATGGAAGCGGCACAGATAATGATGAACACCATGAAAAAGATTGATCCAAAGGAAATTCGGGATAATGCCGTGCAGTTGATCGGGCACGACTGGATGCTGGTGACCGCAGGGACGCCGGAACATTTCAACATGATGACGGCAAGCTGGGGCGGCCTGGGTTTCATGTGGAAGAGGCCCGTAGCATTCGTCGTGATCCGCCCGCAGAGGTACACGTTCGGTTTTATCGAGAAGGGGGAGGAGTTCACCCTGTCCTTTTTCAGCCATGAATATCATAAGGCGCTGAGCGTTTGTGGAACCACGAGCGGCCGGGATACGGACAAGGTAGCCGCTTCCGGCCTGACGCCGTATGTTACGGAGAACGGCAACGTGAGCTTTGGGGAAGCCAGGCTGGTGCTGGAATGCCGCAAGCTGTATGCGGAGGCCCTGAAACCGGAATGCTTTCTGGACAAGGCCATTGCCTCGGAATGGTATGCGGCGGGAGATTTCCACAAGATGTACATTGTGGAGATACTGAATGCCTGGGTAGAGGAATAGCGCCGTTGGCGCGGTTTTCCGCCTGCCATTTCGGGTGTGGTACCGTCGGGGAAATTCAGCTCTGAACGGGCCTGAGGGTGGAGTTTTCCAGCTGGAAGGCCGGAAGAGGGCAGGGCGTGTTGTGCAGCCAGTCCAGGTGCGTGGTGGTGATGAGGCTCTGCGCGTCTGCGGGCAGGGCCTGGAGGAAGGCAATCCGGCGCGTAGGGTCCAGTTCTCCGAAGACGTCGTCAATGAGGTGGATGGGCGTGTGTCCCGTTTCTTCCGTAAGCAGGGATGACTGCGCCAGCTTCAGGGAAATGGCTATGGTCCGCTGCTGCCCTTCCGAGGCGAATTGGGCGGCGCTTCTGCCGTTGAGCGTGATTTCCAGGTCGTCCCGGTGCGGGCCGTTCTGGGTCTGGCCATACCGGATGTCCCGGTCCAGCCCGGCGCACATCCGTTCGTACAGGTCTCCTTCCTCCGCCGCCCGGTAGGCCGCCCCTACCTGTTCCTCCCTGCCGCCGATGCGGCGGTACGCCATGATGATGTGGGGCAGGAGAAGTTCCAGAAGGCTGGCGCGCAGGCTTCTCAATTCCGTGCCGTACAGGGCGAGCTGCCGCGTATAGGCGTCTATCTGGAGCCTGTCCCGGCTTTTGTGCTTGAGCAGATGGTTGCGCGTTTTCAGCGCCCTTCTGTAGCTGAACAGGGCCGTCCGGTAGCCGGGGTGCCACTGGGTGCCCAGAAAGTCCATGTATTTCCGCCGCGCATCGGCTCCGGCCCGTACCAGGGAGAGGTCGTCGTTGCCCATCCAGACGACGGGATAGCTGTCCGCCAGGTAGCTGCGCTGGTCCCTGCGCGGTTCCCCGTTCACCTGGAGGTCCGGGGCATCCGGAGCCCACAGGATGCGCCGGATTTGTCCCGGCAGTTCCCCCCGGATGCCGAAGGACTGCCTGCCGTGGGCCGCTAGGGGACCGGGGCGCGCCGTACGCGGGGATTGCAGGCGCAACAGGAAGCAGACCGCCTCCAGCAGGCTGGTTTTTCCCTGGGCATTGTTTCCCAGAATAACGGCTCCCTGCTGGGGTATTTGCCAGGAAAAGCTGCCGTAGCAGCGGAAGTCTATCAGTTTCAGCCTGGAGAGCATGGCCGGCGGGAGTCCGGGGAAGGGATTATTCCGTGGGAAGGGCCCGGATGGCATCCATCATTTTGTCCGTCAAATGCTGGTATGCCGCCTTGCCCTTGGCATTGAGTTCCGCCGGGGTGAAGGGAACGGGGTCTCCCACCGTCACGGTGACGGGGTGGATTCTGGGGAATGAGGAGCCGATGGGGAAGGACTCAAAGGCTCCGCTGATGCGCAGGGGCTGCACGGGGACTTTCGTTTTGCTCAGGATGAGGCCGATGCCGCCCATGCCGTCGTGGATTTCCCCGTCCGGCGTCCGGGAGCCCTCCGGAAACACGAGGACGCGCTTGCCGGATTTCAGCAGGCGGATGACGTGCTTGAGGCTGGCGGCGTCCGGGTTTTCCTGGTCGATGGGAATGGCCTGGCACAGGGGGAGCGCCCATTTGAAGATGCCTTTGAACAGGGTTTTGCGGGCAAAGAAATAGATGCCTTCCTCATAGGAGATGCCCAGCATGGGCGGGTCCAGAAAGCTCTGGTGGTTGCTGACGATCAGCACGGGGCCGTCCTCAATGAGCTTCTCCCTGTTGACGACCTTCCAGGAGAAGAAGGCCTTGGAGATGCTTTTGAACAGCGTGTAGAAAACCCAGTAGAAGGAGTTCATCTGGCGGAGAGTTTTTGTTGGATGTTGTCTGTAATGAAGTTGACGACCTGGTCAATGCTCATGTCGGACGTGTCCACCAGCAGGGCGTCCTGCGCCTGCGCCAGCGGCGCGGTGGCGCGGGAGGAGTCCTTGCGGTCCCGTTCCGCGATGGAGTCCGTCAGCCCTTCCGCGGCGCGGCGCGCGGCGCGGACTTCTTCCGAGGCGGTGACGAAGTACTTGAACGGCGTGTCTGGGAAGACCACGGTGCCTATGTCCCGGCCTTCCATGACCACGGGCTCCTGGCGATTGTAATCCCTCTGGCGGTTCACCAGCAGGGAGCGGACTTCCGGAATGGCGGCGATGGTGGATACGTGGTCGTTGACCTCCTGCCGGGTGAGTTCCTCTGTCAGGGGGGAGCCGTTGCAGAGGACGATGGAGCGGCTTCCGTCCTTGCCGAAGGAGAGGGGAACGGAGGGCAGGGCGGCCAGCACGGCGTCCGTGTCCGCCGGGTCTATCCCCTGTTCCAGCATGTACCAGGTGACGGCCCGGTACATGGCCCCCGTGTTGATGAAGGTGTAGCCGAGGCGGTCCGCAATGAGTTTGGCGACGGTGGATTTACCGGAAGCAGCGGGACCGTCAATGGCAATGGCTGGGTGCATGAGTGTTTTTTGTGTTGGAAATGGGGGCGGAAGCTGTACGGATTGTAGCTGCCGCCCCCGCGGAAATCAAGACTGCGTTCCGGACGGCATGGGAAAAAGAGTTTCACTTTTTCCCGTAAATCCGTTATACAGCAGGGCATGGGCCGGCTCAAGCACCCGAAGATGGTGGATATCAAAGACATTTTGGACGAAAATACGCGTCTCCCTTCCCTGGTGGCGGCGTCCGCTGAAAAGTTGCTGGGTCTGGAACGTTTGAACAGGGCGTACGACAAGATCGTCCGCGACAAGGAGTCCGGATCCCCGGAAAACTTCTTCCAGCTGGCTGCCAGGCATTTGAACCTCAAGTTGCAGCTGAGGCCCGGCGACCTGGAAAACATTCCCAAAAAGGGGCCCGTGGTTGTCGTCGCCAACCATCCCCACGGCCTGTCGGACGGCATCATGTTCGGGGAATTGCTGACCCGCGTCCGGGAGGATGTGCGCATTCTTGCCAATGAACAGCTTTCCCTGTGCCAGGAACTGGAACCCTGGCTGATCAAGGTGGACGTGTACGAGGATGAGAACGCCAAACGCAAGAACCTGTCCGGAATGCGGAAGATGATTGCGTGGCTGCGCAAGGGCGGCGTGCTGGGCATTTTCCCCGCCGGAACGGCTTCCAGTTTTTCCCTGATCCACAAGCGGGTGACGGACGATCCGTGGAACTCCAATATTGCCGCCATTATCCGGCTGACGAAGGCTACTGTGGTTCCGGTGTATTTCCCGGGGCGCAACAGCCTGCTTTTCCAGGGGATTTCTCTGATCAACCGCAAGGCGCGCGTCGCGTTCCTGCCGCGTGAAGTGGGCCGGGACGGCCGCCGCACGCACCGCATCGTGGTGGGCAAGCCCATTTCCTTCAGCCAGCTGGGGCAGTATGATTCCGACGAGGCGCTGGTTTCCCATTTGCGCCTGCGCACCTATCTGCTGGGCAAGGGTTATGAAAAGAGCCGCCGCCCCCATGTGCACAGGAAGGACAAGAAGGCGAAGATGGCTTCCCTGATTCCTCCCGTGCCCCCCAACGACATACAGGCGGAAATCGACGCCCTTCCTGCGGAGTGCCTGCACGCGCGGCAGGAGAACGGGGACTGGGACGTGTACGTGGCGGATGCCCTCCAGATTCCCAAAATCCTGATTGAAATAGGCCGCCTGAGGGAATACACGTTCCGCCAGGTGGGGGAAGGGTCCGGCAAGGCGTGCGACCTGGACACGTACGATAACCATTACAAGCACCTGTTCCTCTGGGACCGCGTCCAGAAGAAGATTGCGGGCGCCTACCGCATGGGAGAGACGGATAAAATCATTGCCCGCTACGGGGTGAAGGGGCTGTACAACGGAGAATATTTCTCATTCTCCCCGGCGGCTCTCAAAGTCCTGGACCGCTCCCTGGAGATGGGCCGCGCCTTTATTGTGCCGGAATACCAGAAAAGGCCGCTGGCTCTCGGCTTCATCTGGGAGGGCATCGGCCAGTTCATGGCCCGCAATCACCATTACCGCTATTTGTTCGGGACGGTGAGCATTTCCCGCGACTATTCCAATCTTTCCCGCGCCCTGATCGTTTCCTACCTGAAAGCGCATGAAATGGAGCCGGAACTGAGCCGGGAGGTCAAGGCCTACAATCCGCCGCGCAAGGCGGACCTGAAGAGGTCGGAATCCTGCATTTTGCCCATCGGCCTGACGGATGCGCAGGGATTGTCCCAGCTGGTGGCGGACGTGGAGGAAGACGGCAAGGGAATTCCCGTGCTGCTCCGCCAGTATCTCAAACTGAACGGGAAGATACTTTCCTTCGGTGTGGACAAGAACTTCGGCGATGTGCTGGACTGCCTCATTCTGGTGGATATTTTCAAGACTCCGGAACGTGCCATCAAGCGCTACCTGGGCAAGGCCACGTATGAACAGCTTCTGCCCTACATCCAGCAGGAGCAGGAAAGCGGGCAGCCGGCGGAATAACTCTTTTCAGGCCCTTTCTTCGGCTTTTTCCGGCCTCCTTTTTCCGGAGCCGCCGGTTATTGGAAATGCCTGTATCCTCCGGGAAGGGATGAGGAAGGTTCCGGCGTCATCTCACCGATGACGGTGAGGGGCGTTTCCGGGAAACATTCGGAGGCCAGGCGCAGGATTTCTTCACGGCGGCGGGGGGGGAAGGTCATCAACAGTTCGTAATCCTCTCCGTCCGCAACGGCCTGGGCAGCCGTGAATCCCTGCCGGACCGGCAGCAGTTCTTCCTGTACTCGGAATCCCAGCCCGGAGGCGGCGGCCAGGCGCGGCAGGTCGGCGCCGAGCCCGTCGGAAAGGTCCATCATGGCCGTGACCAGTCCGGAGGCGGCCAGAATGCCGCCTTCCCTGACTCTGGGCGTGAACGTAAGGTGGTGTGCCGTGGGGAAGCTGCCGCCCAGCACGCCCGTGACGGCAATCAGGTCGCCCGCATGGGCGGTGCTGCGCAGGACGGCCTTCCCTTCCGGGACTTCCCCGGTCAGGGCCACGCTGATGATCAGCCCGTCGGACGGCAGGCCGGAGCTTTCCCCTCCCGCCAGGCTGATGCCGAATTGTTCCGCCAGGCGCCGCATGCCCGTATAAATGCCTTCCACCTGGGAGACGGGGCGGTCCGCGTGAATCAGCAGGGTGACCAGCGCATGGCGCGGCACGCCCCCCATGGCTCCGATGTCCGATACGGCGCGCGCCAGAGCCTTCCTGCCGATCAGTTCCGGTTCCGTGCCGGAGAGGAAGTGCATGCCTTCCACCACGCAGTCGGTCTTCAGGAGCAGGTCCGCTCCCCTGGCGCCTCTGGCTACGGCGCAGTCGTCTCCGGGTCCGGTGATCAGCCCGTCGTTGACGGTCATCAGGGGAAGAAGGCGGCGTATGAGCGCGTCTTCCCCCACCTGGCGGATGGCGGGATCATGAGCCATAAGGCAGCAGCAGGCCGGGGTAGAGGATGTTGACCAGGGTGGCGGTGTTGAAAATGCAGTGGGCGATGATGGGCGTCCAGATGGATTCGGTGTATTCGTACAGCAGCACCAGGATGGCCCCGAACAAGGCCAGGGGAATCAGGGGAACCAGGCTTACGTGGATGATGCCGAAGAGAAGGGAACTGCTGATCAGGGCGAACCACGCTCCCGTGTATTTTTTCATGATGGGGTACAGGTAGCCCCGGAAAATGAGTTCCTCCACGATGGGCGCGGCAATGGCGGCGCTGAAGCAGATGACGGCAATGAGGGGGATGTTGTCGGAATGCCGGAGCACGGAGACGATGGATTGTTCCGCCGGGGCGTGGGTCACCCGCTCAATCCATTCGAACAGCCCCATCTGGGCCAGAAGGAAATGGAGCGCGAGAACCAGCAGGTAGCCGCAGACGGGCGCGTAAAGCAGGATTTTCAGGGAATGCTTCTTCAGTCCCAGGGCCTCCATTCTGCCGCTGTGGAACATGCGCACCAGCAGGACGAAGGCCAGAATGAGGTTCAGGCAGGTGCCGTTGAATACCTTGTAGCTGTCCAGCTCCATGTTTGTGGTGGTGGGCGGGGCGGAAGCGCCGGGAGGCGTGGCCGCGGCCATCAGGGCGCCCATGCTGAAGTACAGGACCACGATGCCGCACATTGCCATGTCCAGTCCGTCCAGATGATCGACGGGAATATTCCATTTCAGCGGACGCTTTATGCCGTGAGCCTGGGACTGGCGGCACACGCCCGCTGCTACGGCGATAAGCATGATGGCGATCAAGGTGGCCGAAAACAGGGTGATGAGCTGGTCCGTTAATTCATTCATGGGACAGATGAGCTTGGAATGACGCGCCGTTCCCGGCAACGCGGCGCTGTCCGGGGAAAGGTACATGCTTCTTTAGTGGAAATATGGCGATTTGCCAGAAGAAAGTGAGCTATCGCGCCGCGTTCCTGAAAAAAAATCATTCGGAAGGGAATGAATACTTTTCAAGGAAAAGCGGGTATGCTACGTTCGCAACGGATTATCGCCATGAATATTCAACCCAAAATCACGCCCGTGCTGGACCCCGGCTTTGTGCCGGCCGTTCTTTGGAATCAAGCATTTGAAGCCAAAGCTGCTGCCGATCCTGCCTCCCATCAAGTGGATATCGCCCTGACCCGCAATGACGGGACCTGCTTCCGCTGGTCCGGCAAGCTTCTCCCCCATACCGGAGAAAACGTTGCCCTGAATGAAACCTATGTGGAACGCATCGTGAAATTCCTGCTGTGGCAGAAGGGCGGCAACATCATCCTTGTTGCCGGTGATGACGCCATTGCGGACATGCTGGCCTCCCGCTACTGCAAGGGCGGCATCCGTGAGTTTGACTGGGACTTCATCGGCAAGAAGATTTACGGCTCCCCGATTGAGGTGAAGAAGGTATCCGTGGAGGAACTGCCTGAGGAATATTCCGGCTCCATGACGCTGGGCCGCAATCTGGACGGCTACCGCATCGGCTTTGACCTGGGCGGCTCCGACCGCAAGTGCGCCGCCGTGGTCAACGGGGAAGTGGTTTTCTCCGAAGAAGTCGTGTGGGACCCGTATTTCCAGAAGGACCCGCAGTACCACATTGAGGGCATCCAGGACTCCCTGGAACGCGCCGCCGCCCATCTTCCGCGCGTGGACGCCATCGGCGGCTCCTCCGCCGGCGTCATCATCAACAGCGAGGTGCGCACCTCCTCCCTCTTCCGCGGCGTGAGCCAGGAGGATATTGAAAAGACTCTGGGCAAGGTGTTCCGCACCCTGCAGAAGGAAAAATGGAACAACATCCCCTTTGAAGTGGTGAACGACGGTGAAGTGACCGCCCTCGCCGGAGCCATGGGCATGAACGACAACGCCGTGCTCGGCGTCGCCATGGGCACTTCCGAGGCCGCCGGCTACGTGGACCCGGAAGGCCACATCAAGCCCTGGCTGAACGAACTCGCCTTCGCCCCCGTGGATTATTCCGAGGAAGGCGGCGTGGACGAATGGTCCAAGGACATGGGCGTGGGCGCCCTCTACTTCTCCCAGCAGGCCGTGGCTCGTCTGGCCCCCCGCGCCGGGTTCCAGTTTGAAGGCATGCCCTTCCCGGAACAGCTCAAGAAGGTGCAGGCCGCCATGGCCGAAGGCGACGAACGCGCCCGCAAGATTTATGAAACCATCGGCGTGCACTTCGGCTATGCCATCGCGCACTACGCCAGGTTTTACGATATCCGCAACCTGCTCTTCCTGGGCCGTGTGGCTTCCGGGGACGGCGGCCAGATCATCATTGACAAAGCTGAAGAAGTGCTGCGCACCGAATTCCCGCAGTTGAAGATCCAGCTGCGCGTGCCGGATGAAAAGACCAAGCGCCACGGCCAGGCCGTAGCGGCGGCCTCTCTGCCGGCTATTTCCTGACAAACGGATGGAATTTATAGGAGGGACCCGGACAGGGTCCCTCCTTGCCATATACGGAGCATGCGTCCCCCGGCCGGTTTTTCCGGCTGTCCAAAAAACAAAAAAGAACGTGGAGAGGACGCCTCCGTTTTTCCATTCTTTCTTCCGCAGACGGCTGTGCATTCATGAGTTCCCAGCAAGACAACATCATCAATTGTCCGGAGTGCGGGCAGGCCATGGACATTTCCCTGCTGCCTCCTTACGCGAATGCCGTTTGTCCGAATTGCGGAGCCATGACCCGTGTCAAGACGCGCATGGGGCCTTACCGGATCACCGGGAAGCTGGGGAAGGGCGGCATGAGCGTGGTCTTCCGTGCGGAAGATTCCGTGCTGGGGCGTGAAGTGGCCCTGAAGGTATTGAATGAAACGTATGCGGGGGATGCCGTCCGCAGCGAACGATTTGAAAGGGAGGCCCAGATCATGGCCAGGGTATCCCATGAAAACCTGGTGCAGATTTATGCCGTGGGGCATGACCAGGGACTGTTTTACATTGCCATGGAATTGGTGGAGGGCAATGGCCTGGACTCCCTGATTACGGCGGAGGAACGCGTGCCGGAAGACAAGGTGCTGTCCATAGCCCTGGACATCGTGCGCGGCCTGGACGCCGCCTGGAATGCGGGCCTCATGCACCGGGACATCAAGCCCGCCAATGTTCTCCAGGCTCCGGACGGAGAAGCCAAGATCGTGGATTTCGGCCTGTCCCTGTTGCACAGCGAGTCCGACATGGAACGGGAAATATGGGTAACTCCCTATTATGCTGCTCCGGAAACCCTGTTGCGCGGGGAGGAAGATTTCCGCACGGACATGTACGCTCTGGGGGCTACCATGTACCATATGCTGGTAGGCGCCCCGCCCCGGGTGGATGCCTCCCAGTCGTCGGACATCCTGTTGGAAAGCAAGAAAAACCTTCCCCCGCTGGACCAGGTGGTGAACGACATTTCCCCGCTGACCTGTTTCATCGTGGACAAATTGATGGCCTTTAACAAGGAGGACCGCTTCTCATCCTATCCGGAGCTGATGGCTACCGTGGAACAGGCCCAGGAGGAATATGCCCGGGGCATGCAGGAGACCGGCCTGACCTGGGCGGAACGGCGTGCCTCTGATGCCCGGCGCGCCCGGCGCAGGAAGCACCGTCTGGTGTTTATTCTGTCCCTTGCTTCCTTGGCGGTTCTGGCTCTGGGGACGTGGGGCGTCATCTCCTGGCGCAAAGCCGCAAATGCCGCTTCCGCCGCTGTTCCTCCGGTCCAGCCCCCCACCGTGGGAACGGGAACGACCGCGGAGGATGCCGCTGCCGTGGAATCCAGGCTGGAGCGGAGCATCCGCTTCGGCAATTTGTTCAACGAGGCTCAGAAATCCGTGAACCGTGGGGATCTGGTGAAGGCGGCGGCCATGTTCGGAGATCTGGCGGACCAACCGGACTGCCCGCTTTCCACCGCCGTCTGGGCGGGAGTGAACCAGGTTTTGTGCATGTGGGCGCGGGGACAGTTTCCAGAAGGAGTCGTGCGGCTGGAAGAGCTGGGCAAAAAGGTGCGGGACTGCAAGGACCCTGTGGAGCTGGAACGCTCCCGGGACGTCAGCAACCTGGTCATGTACCTGGGCGCCAAGGACTGGAATTCCAGAATGCCCGGCCTGCGGAGCAATTCCGACCTGGCCGTGCATTATTATGCGGGAATGGCGCTCAAATGCTGGTACCTCGGCGGAATGTGGCCTGAATACGGAGCGTTCCGCGATCTTATTGCCGGAGAAACCGCCGACGACAGGGACCGGAGCGTACGGGAGCTGGCCTCCGCGTGGCTCAGCAACCTGAAGGAATATACCGTGCAGTATGAACGCCTGATACAGGTGAAGGACATGCCGGAAAAATCGGTTGCGGAAGTGGAGGCCAAACGGTCCGCCGCAGACTTTCTCCGTGAACAGATGATGACGGGGGAGATTCCCTCCCTGCCTCCGTCCTATGCCGCTCTGGAAGGAATTCTGGACCATCTCCGGATGCAGTACCAGAAGGCCAGGGACTGGGAGGCAGCGGAAGCCGTCCGGCTGGCCGAACTCAAGGAAAAGGAAGAGCGGAAAAAGGCGCAGGAAGAGGCCGCCCGGCAGGAAGCCCTGCGCGCCGCGCAGGCCCGCAGCTATGACGACATTTGCCGTGAAGCGGCCGGCATCATGGAAAAAACGGGGGATTATGAACAGGTTTCCACTGCTTATCGCAATGCGGAGGCGGTGGTTTCTTCCCCCATCGTGAAAAACAAGTTGGCCGCCCGGCGGGAAATGACGGACCGGATGAAGCCGCTGTTCTCCCGTCTAGAGAAGATTCTGCCCGAACTGGTGGAAAAGAAGCCGTGGAAGCCGCTCGTCCTGAAAAACGGGGACAAGGTCCGCGTGACGGGCATGGAGGGGCATTTGCTCACGGTGGAACCATTGGAAAGCAGGGAAGGCAGCGATGCCTATAAAGTCAGCTGGGATGACCTGGCATTCAATTCGCTGCATGCGCTGGCACGGGAATGCCGGCAGAAAAAGCCTGCGGAATTTACTCCTGTGGCGGATACATACTCCAAGCCCCTTCTTATTTTCGGGAGTCTCACGCAGACCATCTCCCTCACCCAGCAGGAAAATGCCCTGCTCCAGATGGACCGGGCCTTCATCGAACAATGGAATCTGTGGATGGCCGCGCTGGACGCGGAGGAAAAGCCCGAAGGAAACAATGATGCGGGATAGAGCCGGTTTGGGAAAAACGTCTGGAAAAGTGATCGCATCCGTCGTTGATCAGGCCGTTTATGCAGTAGAATTTGCTTGATTCCGGAGCTCCGTACGGGTTCTCATAGCTGCATGAGACTGATCGGTTTTCTGACGCTGGCCTGCGTGGCCGGCTTCCTTTCTTCCTGCGGCTGTAATTGCAACCAGTATCCGGAATCTGCGCTGAAGGATTACAAGCCTACTTCCAGCAAGCAATTCCGTTAACAGGCCCCTATGTTTGAAATCCGCGAAAAGCCGGAAATGGTGGAACGGGCCATGCTCGTTTCCATCTATTTTGATCCTTCCGAGGCCGAGGAAAAGCAGGCCATGCTGGACGAGCTGGAAGACCTTGTCTCCAACCTTGGCATCGGCATAGTGGGCAAGCACCTTGTCAAGTCCCGGGACATGCACGCCAAATTCCTGTGCGGCACGGGGAAGGCCCAGGAGGTGAAGCAGCTTGCCGTGGATTGCGGGGCGGACTGCGTGGTATTTGACAACATGCTGGCGCCGTCCCAGCAGAGGGAATGGGAACGGTTGATTGACGAATGTGTGATCGACCGCGAAGAAGTCATTCTGGACATTTTTGCCAAGCGCGCCCGTACGCGTGAAGCTACGCTCCAGGTGGAACTGGCCCGCATGCAGTACTCCCTGCCGCGCATGGCCCGCATGTGGAGCCACCTGGACCGCCAGGGCGGCGGTTCCGGAGGCGGGAAGGGCGGCGGAGGCGCCGCCAGGGGCGAGGGGGAGAAACAGATTGAAGTGGACCGCCGCCTGGCCCGGGCCAGAATTGAAGCCATCCAGAAGGAACTGGTCATGGTTACCCGGCAGCGCGCCACGCAGCGCAAGGAGCGCGAGCGGCAGGCCGTGGCCACGGCCGCGATCGTGGGGTACACCAACGCGGGCAAGTCGTCCCTGCTTTCCCTGGTGTCCGGCTCGGAAGTCATGGCCAGGGACATGCTCTTCGCCACGCTGGATACCACGACGAGGAAGATAGAACTGCCCAATGGACAGCCTTTGCTGCTGACGGATACGGTCGGCTTCATCCGCAACCTGCCCCACCGGCTGGTGGAGGCGTTCAAGTCAACGTTGGAAGAAGCCGTTCTGGCGGATTTTCTGGTGCAGGTGGTGGACGCCTCCGACCCGGAAGCCGTGCGCCATTATGAAACCACGCTGGAAGTGCTCGGGGAACTGGGCGCGGGGGACAAGCCCATGATCGTGGTTCTGAACAAGCTGGACCTGGTGCCGGAGGAGGAGCGGGCCGCGTTGACGGAGCGCCTGGCTCCCCATTTCAACGGAAGCCTGGTGTGCATGTCCGTGCGGGAAGGGCAGGGGACGGAAGACCTGCTGCGCGCCTGCGTGGAAATGCTGGAAAGCCGCGTCCGGCGCGCCCGGTTCCTGATTCCCTACACGAGGAGTGACCTGGCCGCAGCCATGCACAGCGAGGGCATGGTGATTTCCACGGAATATGTGGAGGAAGGAGCCCTGGTGGAAGCTGTTCTGCCCGTGGCGTTTTACAACAAGGTAAACCAGTTCCTGGCGGAACCTTCCTGCGAAGAATGAGCGGGAAAAGAGGCGAAAGCCGGGGAACGGGATCAGGAGAGGCAGGGAAGTCGGGAAGTACGGAATTCTTCCGTTATGTTTCCGTAAGGCCGTTTCATCGGGAAAGACGGTAATCTTCCGGTTCCGGGATGAAAGCCATCTTCCCGCGGAACGGAAAATTGGATGCGTGATTTCCGTTCCGAGTGGACGGGAGAGGCCGTTGTGCTTCCGATGGAATGTTTCCGGGCATCCGTTCCGGTCAATATCCCCAGGAACGCAGGCAATGCATCACGTCCGCCACCGGCAGGCCGATCACGTTGTCCGTATCTCCGCGCGTGGAGGCGATGATCATGCCTCCATGTTCCTGAAAGGCATAGGCTCCTGCCTTGTCCATCACATGAACCAGTTCCATGTAGCGGCGGATGTCTCCGTCAGACAATTCCCGGAAGGTGACTTCCGTCAGGACGGCGATGTCCTTCCTGCCCAGCGGAGACTGGATGGAGACTGCCGTGCACACATGATGCGTGCGTCCGGAAAGCATCCGCAGCATGGCGCGGGCGTCTTCCGCGTCGCGGGGCTTGCCCAGGGGAATGCCGTCCAGAAAAACGAGGGTATCCGCGCCGATGACGGTAGCCTGGGGATATTCCCGGAATACGGCCGACGCTTTGGCTTGGGCATTATACAGGCACAAATCCTGTGGCGGCATGGAGGCGTCCTTCAACTCGTCCGTGTCCCGGACGACGGTGGAAAAATCTACCCCTGCCGCCGTCAGCAGGTCTTTCCGCCGCGGGGACTGGGAAGCCAGAATGATGGGGGGAAGCATGGAAGGGAATAAATAGTAAGTGGCAGGGAATCGGGCCGGATGAACAGTTCCTAGTCGCCGGTTTCCCGTTTTTGGCTGCCGATGCTCAGGGCCCCCTTTCCCATGATCCGGTGGAAGGCTTCCGGAGAAATTTCCCGGATGGAGCGGATGATGTTCCGGGTGAATCCGGCCATGCGCTTCCGGATGGTTTCCCGGTCTTCTGCGGATTCGAATTCCATGCCTACCAGCGCGCGGCCTACGCGTTCCCCCGTGTAAGTGTAATTAAAGTAGCACAGGGATGCGAGATCAGCGATGCGTTCCATGAAATCCAGGAAGGCTCCGGCGCGTTCGGGAAACTCGATATGGACGAACAGGGGGTGTTCGCACAACTCCGCCTGATAATGGATCATGCGGAAGCGCACGTCGTCGTCTTCGCTGATGTCTTCGAACTCGATGCCCTTCTTTTTCAGGGTGGTGCGGATGGTGTCCAGATCTTCGTCGGAAGCGGCGATTCCGAACACGGGGTACTGCGTGTCTCCCTCCGTCTTGCCGTACTGCACGTCCACCAGCGTGGTGGCCGGGGGCATGTGGCGCAGGTACTTGAGCACCTGGCCGCGTTTGGAGGCCATGGAGATGCGCAGGTAGCGCGTCTCATGGTTGCCGATTCCCGCCTGGCGGGCGATCTGGGTGAGCTGGGTGAAATCCATGTTGGCTCCGGAAATGACGACAAAGCTCTTTTCGTCCGGCCTGACCTGTCCCTCGTTCCATTGTTTCATGAACCCTGCCAGGCTCATGGCTCCGGACGGTTCCGGAACAACGCGGGAAGATTCCCACATGGCCCGGATGGCCTGGCAGACTTCATTGTTGGTAACGGTGACGAACTCGTCGATCAAATCCCGGCACAATGGATAGGTATATTCCCCGGGAATATGTACGGCGGTGCCGTCGCAGAACACGTCCACGTAATCCAGATTCACGCGGTGCCCCTGTTCCATGGAAGTCTTCATGGAAGCCTGGTCCACCCCCTCCACGCCCACCACCTTGATATCCGGCCAGAACTTCTTCAGCCAGCAGGCCACGGATGCGGCCAGGCCGCCGCCGCCGATGGCCACGTAGGCGCGGTCAAAGGGGCCTTCCCCGCTCATCACTACTTCATCCGCCAGCGTTCCCTGTCCGCCCATCGTGACCAGGTCGTCATAGGGGTGGACAAAGGTGCTCCCGTGCGTTTCCGCGTATTCGTGGGCCGCGTCCGCGGTCTCGTCATAGCAGTCGCCGTGAAGGATGATTTCCACATGGCTGCCGCCGTGGCGGCGCACTTCCGTTTGCTTCACTTCCGGGGTGGAGCGCGGCATGAAAATGGTGGCGCGGCAATTCAGCACGCTTGCCGCCAGGGCTACCCCCTGTGCATGGTTGCCCGCGGATGCCGCCACGATTCCCTTGTCCCTGGCTTCCTGGCTCAGGGCCGCCATGCAATTGTATGCTCCGCGCCATTTGTAGGCGCGGATTGGCCCCAGGTCCTCCCGTTTGGCATATACCGGGGCATGAATGGCCGGCAGATTCAATTTCTGGAGGGGAGTAGGTTCGCCTACGGCATAAACCCGTTGGCGGGCTTGAAGGATTTCCTCAAAGAGGCGGTCCGAAAGTGTGCTCATGATTTGTATTGCTGGGAGGCATTCTAGCAAGCCCAAGCGCCATTTCCAGTAAAACATGATTCCCGTAAAATATGCCGGATTGGCAGGAGGCTTTCCGCATGCCTGAATCCGGAGCGGAAACATTTGTCCGGGGGTGCGGTACTTTGGGAAAGCTCCGGAGAAGGCACAAAAAAACCGCCCGGAGGCGGTTGTTTCTGCAAGGCAAGGTGGCGAAGCGGACGGGGCTCGAACCCGCGACCTCCAGCGTGACAGGCTGGCGCTCTAACCGAACTGAGCTACCGCTCCATGACCTTGGATTGTCTCGCCTTGCGGCAGGGACGTGGAGGCTTATACAGATACTCTCGCGGAGATGCAAGAAAAGAAAATTCTTTTTCAGAAACCAGCACGTCATCATGAGGATAAAGCTGGAAAAAGTTACGGATTAGAAATCCGGAGTCAATGACAATTTTTGAGGCCAAGGCTTTTAGCAAAATCAGAAAGGGTGGATATAGAAAATGCAAAACATATTAGGTCATAAGATAATTATTTTTGAACAATATCATTCTTAATATTTTATATTCTATCTAACATTATTGCGTAATTATTGCACGGATTTCTAATCCGGTAATAGTATTAGGTAATATATTTTATAATTATTAATTATCAATAGGTTCTGTATTATGCGACCACATCTGCCCCTGTCTCTTTTATCCGCTCTCCTTGCCTGCTTCATTTCTCCTGCATGGTCTGCCTATACCCTGGATGATAACGGAGAAACGACGATAACATTTGGTAATGAACAATATACGATCACTAATCCAGGCGGTTCTTCTTCGGAGCAGACTGATTCTCCGGGTACCATTTATATGACGGACATCACGGCAGCCGGTACTTATGAAGGGGGATATGATCGCACGCTGACTCTGGAGGGAGGAACATATGCCAGCGTCCAGTTGTGGAACATTGTGGGGGATGCTGCAGAAACTACGCTCAATGGAGACAACAAATTCACCATCAATATAGGTGCGGATACTTCCCTGACTTCAGGATTTCATTTCATGTTTTGGGCCAACTCTCTGCGTACGGTAACGGCCGATGTTACCCTGAATGTAGATGAAAACGCAGGTTCTCTGACGGGAATGACTTTGCTTGGGGATGGAAATGCAGGAGGTGCCGGAGTCAGGTTTGCTACAACAGGTACTCTCACCGCTACCATCAATGGGGGAGAGTGGACGGGCTGGACAACTGGCGCTCCTTCTGAAATTATCTCTTTCGCTTTAGGCTTGGAAGGTTTCCAGCATACTGGAGACGTCAATTTCACCATTAATGGAGGGGCCTTTACCGGGACTGTTTCAGCCGGGTCCGCTCGCGGCTATGTGGATGCCTCTACCATTCTGGGCGACATCAACCTGACCGTTACAGGGGGAACGTTCGGCAGCAATGTTTCCCTGCTGGGCATGGGAAAGGTAAATTACGGCAATACGGAAGAAGGGAAAAATTATGTAGGAAGACTGAGCATCAGTGGAGGCACGTTTAATGCCAATGTATTGGGGTTGGGAAAAGGCAATGAAATTTCCGTCAAGCAGAATGCTTCGGTTTTCCTGGATATCAGCGGAGGCATCTTTAATGAAAACGTATTTGCGCAGGGGGCTACCACTACTATTTCAGGTGGCACGTTTGCGGAAGGGAAGAAGCTGTTTGCAGGTGCCATGGTCAACTCGTCCACCTATAATTTGACTTCTACCAACATGACGCTGGATATGGGCAATGGCTCCGTAGCGGCCATGATTGCCGGGGGTACCTGGGTGGAGACGGGAGCGTCCACACTCAATATTACCGGTTCAACCAACCTGACTTTCAAATCCGGCACGTACACAGGCCAGATCTGGGGCGGCTCCTACATTAATGGAGCCGCTACCGCTGCCCTCACCGGAAATATTGGTTCCACCAATATTACGATTACAGGCGGTACATTCGATGGAGCGCAAATATCCCTGGGTACTTATGTGGAACGCAACAACACCAGTTCCGCATTGACGATAGGGGAAGCCAACCTTTCCATCAGCGGTGGAACGTTCAATAATGCCTCCATTTATGCGGGCGGTCGAAAGGTCAACGGCACTTCCCTGACCACGGCCCAGGCCAATGTGACGATTGAGGGGAATGAAGCCGTATTTAGCGGTACGACGTTTATTTCCGGGCAGGGCCAGGGGGACGTGGTGACCAGGAGCGTATTGAACCTCAACGGGGTGACCAGAGCTGACATGTTTGCTGCGGCGGCCATTACGGGTTTTGACGAAATCTCCGCGGGGGACGGGACGGACGCGGTGATTGCCAACGCGACGGTGCTGGACGGACGCGGCGCCTTCACCAAAAGCGGCACGGGCAAGCTCACGCTCTCCACGGCCACGGGCTACACCAACGCACTGACGGTCTCCGCCGGGGAGCTCCACTTCGGTCTGGCCGATGGCGTTGCCTTTGGCAACTCCATCACCCTGGGCGCCGGGGCGCGCCTCACTTCGGCCGGCGGCATGACCCTCTCTGCGGCCTCGGGCCTGACGCTGGACCTCACGGGCATGGGCTCCTCAAGCGCTGCGCTCATCCAGTCGGGCGGCACGCTCTCCTTCAATGCGGGCGGCACGCTCACGCTGACCATCAGCGGCGTGGACCAGACGATGGAAAACGACTACAAGCTCATCACCGCGGACAACTTCGGCACGCTGACGGCCAACAGCTTCCACTTCGACCCTTCGGGCCTCTCGGGCGACTACACCTACGCGCTGGAACTCACGGGCAACACGCTCTACCTGCGCGTCAAGGCGCTGGGAGAAGCCCTCAACTGGAACGGCGGAGCATCGGGCACCTGGATGGCCGCGGGAGGCGGGGACATCTGGCTGGACAAGGACAGCATGGCGGTGGTCTACGACGGCACGAAGGCGGCCAGCTTTGAAAACCTGACCGGCGTCACCGCCTCCACGGTCACCATCAGCGGGGATGTCAGCTCGCCGCGCATCACGGTCAACAACACGCAAGGGGCGCAAGGAACCGCCTACCTCTTCTCGGGGGACGGAGCCATTGTGGACGGCACGGGAGCCACGGAACTGGTCAAGCGCGGCACGGGCGAGCTGACCATTGAAAACACCGGCGCCAACACCTTCTCCGGAGGCACCACCATCATCGATGGGGCCCTCAACCTCAACACCGCCCAGGGGCTGGGTACCGGTACGGTCACCCTCAACGGAGGCCGGCTGGTGCTCAACGTCACCGATGCCAACACTCCGGGCCTGGTTGCCACCAACGCGCTGGTCTTTGGCGGGGGCGCCTTCGTGTACGGCACGGGAGCCTCCCAGGACATCTCCGGCCTCATTGACGCGGCCAACAGCACGGAAGTGCGCATCGACACCAACGGCAACGACATCTCCTGGGCCTCCTACAGCCAGGAACTGGGCAACGCGGCCCTCGTCAAGCTGGGCGGCGGCAGCCTGGACATCTCCGTCACCGCGGCAGCGCAGGACACCACCACCTACACGGGAGCCATCAGCGTCACGGAAGGCCAGCTCACCTACAACATCACCCTGCCCGCGGGCTCCCAGGCCACTCGGGTGTGGAGCGGGGCCCTCTCCATCGCGCAGGGGGCCGCCCTGCAATTCAACGAAGCGCGCGCCGTCAACAGGACCACGGTGCTCACCCTCTCGGGAGCCATCAGCGGAGCCGGGGACCTCATCCTGGGAGACAAGGAAGCCCCCACCAACCCCGGCGGGGGGCGCTACCAGGTCAGCGGCAGCAACACCGGCTTCACGGGCACCTTCAAGCTGGTGGGCAACGGCACCAACGCTGACTGGAACGAAGTGGGCTTCTCCAACGCCCAAGCCGTGGGAGGGGCCAGCCTGGAACTTGACGGGCGGGGCTTCTTTGTGGGCGGCGGCGACCCGGTAGGGGCCGACATCCACGTCACCGCGGCCGGAGGCTGGATCAACGGCAACTCCAACCAGACCCTCACTCTCTCCGGAGCCCTGACGGGTGAAGCGGGAGCCAACCTGGGCCTGCCCGCCGGAGCCAATCCTACACTCACTGTGGTCTTCACGGGTGATCTGACCGGCTATGAAGGCACGCTGCACTCCGGCCAGGGAGCCGGCGTCCTGGCCTTTGGCGCGGGGACGGCGGCCACCACGCTGGCAAGCGGGGAATTCATCCAGGCCGCCTCGCTGGGCGGGGCGGGCACCTTCCGGGTCAACTACAGCGGTACGGGCAAGGACCTGCTCTATGCGGGCGACATCATCGACACGGCCAAACTCGACGTCCAGGGCAGCGACAAGCTGGTGCTGACGGGAGCCAACACCAGCACGGGCGGCATAAGCATCGCCCAGAACTCGACCGTCCAGCTGGGAGACGGCAGCGGGGCCAACGCCGCCTGGGCCGGAACCATCAGCGGAGCGGGCAGCCTGGTGGTCAACACCACGGGTACCTTCCTGGTGGGCGACAGGGCCAACAACCTGACCGGCACGCTCACGCTGGCCAGGGGAACGCTGGACCTGGACAATGCCGCGGCCACCACCAACATCCTCATCCAATCCGGGGCGCTGAGCCAGGCAGGGGCCTACGCGGGAAATGCCTCCAACCGCGTCCATGTGGGAGCCGTGGCCAACTCGGGCAACATCGCCCTGGGCGGCCTGGACGCCTCCCAACTGGGCACGGTGGCCACGACCACCGCGGGAACCCAGCTCACCGGACTCAAGGCGGGCAGCACGTGGACAGTCAGCGGCGCCGGCAATACGCTGGCGGTGAGTGCGGACAACCTCTCCGGCGCCCCCTTCACGGGCACGGGCAGCCTCATCCAGTTTGACGGGGCCTCCGGCTCCATCGCCTTTGCGGAGGGCTCCACGCTCACGCTAGACCTCACCTCCGTGGCCGACGCCATGAAAACGGCCGGGGGCACGCTGGAAATCCTGCTGACCAACGGAACCATCACGGCGGAGCTGGCCGCCCTCAAAACCCACATTACCTCCAATCCCCTCTTCAGTGCGCTGGGCTTTGGCATCGTGGACGCGGACGGGGGCAACATCGTCATCTCCGGAGACACGGACCTCATCTACGTAGCCTCCGTGGACGGCACGGGCAGCGCGGATGCGCCCGTCAAAAACCAGGAGCTCAACTTCTACCAGGCGGTCATCGTCAACGAAGACCTCTACGTGGAATCCGACGGCACCATGGTCATCAAAAACCTCACGGCCCCGGGAAGCGGAGCCGGGCAGCAGGGCACGGGCAACCTCATCGTCACCAACACGGCGGACAACAAGGGAAGCATCGAGTTGCAAAACAACCTCTTCGACGGACCCACGGGAGTGGACACCGGCTTTGCGGGGGACATCACCGGCCTCAACGGGGCGGCGGCCAACACGGACCTGGTCAAGACGGGAGCCAACAAGCTCACGCTGACGGGAACGGTCAGCCTGGCCGGGGACATCATCGCCCAGCAGGGCGTCCTCCAGCTCGACGGCACGGCCGATGTGGAAACCCTGCGGCTTGACTCGTCGGATGCCGGAGCCCCGGCGTCCATCGGCATTGGCGGAAACACCACGGCCCAAACGCTGGCAGCTGGCACCTACGGAGGCACGCTGGACATCGGCACTTCCGGCACGCTCACCCTCACGGGGGCCACGGCAGCCCTGGGCAACACCGCCATCACCGGCAGCGGCACGCTGAAGCTGGCCCAGGGCTCCTCGCTGGAACTGGCAGCCAGCAGCTCCATGGACGGAGTGCTGCTGGAGCTGGACGGCCAGCTCACCGCCAACAGCGACGGAAACGTCAGCGGCCTCACGGGAGCGGGCGCCCTCACGCTCAACGGGCACAACTTCACGGTCAACGCGGCCCAGGGAGCCGCCCACGTCTATGAAGGCTCGCTGGGAGAAGGAACGCTGACCGTCACCGGCGGCGGCTCCCAGACGCTGCGCGCCTCCGGGGTGGACACGGACCTCAACATCGACGGAGGCAACCTGGTCCTGCAGGGCAAGGCGGACACCGACGGGGCGGCCCTCACCTACGCCGCGCTGGAAAACCGGGGCCATCTGACCATCCAGGCCAGCGACAACGCCATTAGCGCCTTTAACACCACCCTGAAGGTGGACGGGGCCACCTTTGGCAGCAACTCCACCACCACCTTCACGCTCAACTCCGACGGGAACCTGACGGAAAGCTTCATCCAATCCTCCGGCAGCATCGTGGTGGAAAATGGAGCCTCCTTCCACGTCACCACGCTGCCGGGAATCAACATCACCTGGAACCCGGGCAACCCGATGGAACTCTCGCTGATGGAACTCACCGGAACGGGAGACATCACGCTGGGGGACAACACGCTCACGGTAGGGGGCCTCTTCCTCACCTACTACAAAAACGCGCACCTGGTGCATGAAGGCAACAAAATCCTGCTCAAGGCCGAAGAACAAACCGACAACCCCTACGCGGTCCTGACGGACACGGCCAACTCGCTGGCCGGAGCCAACCTGGTGTGGGGAGCGGCGCGTTCCGGCCAGGTGGACCAATACCTCACCGGCTTCCTCTCGGCCATCAACGACGATTTGATCAATAACCCCGGATCGGTATCGCGCAAAATGGCCGCGGCGGCCGGCTCCACGGTCACCAGCCTCTCCATGGCCCAGAGGGACGCGCTGCGCGACCAGATGAGCTGGCTGCGCAACCGCACCAACCAAATGGGCGTCAACCCAGCCTACATCAACGAAGACCTACCCTACTTCCACATGTGGATGCAGGGGACGGGCTCCTACGCCCAGCTGGACACTAAAGGTGATGAAAGCGGCTACAAGCTCACCACCTGGGGAGGCACCTTCGGGGTGGACGTGGACCTCAGCGACTCCTTCACGCTGGGGGCGGCCTTCACGGCCAACTACGGCGACCTGACGGCCAGCGCGGCGGACACGGCCGATGGCCACCTGGACAGCTACTACGCCAACCTCTTCGGGCGCTACCAAAGTAAGCGCTGGGCCCACACGCTCATCCTGACGGGCGGGTGGAACGACGCCAAACTCAACCGTACGGTGGACTACGGAGCGGGCAGCTACAGAACGGAAGGCAACACCAACGGCTGGGGGATGGGAGCGATGTATGAACTCACCTACGACATCTACCTCAACGAAGACAGGAGCAGCATCCTGCAGCCCCTGTTCAACGCCTCGGTGGTGACCACGCGGATGGACGGCTACCGTGAAACGGGAGCCGGCAGCATGGGTCTCAACGTGGACAAGCAGGAGCTGACGACGGGCACGGTGGCGCTTGGCGGCCGCTGGATGGGTCTTGTAGGCAGCAACCTCTTCGGGAGGGAAGCGCTGGCGGAACTGCGTGTCAACGCGGCCCAGGACCTGGGCGACAGGCGCGGGGAAGCCAACGTGGGGCTCCTGGGCAACCCGGGCTTGCTGCAGAGGGTGCGCGGAGCCAAAGTCGGCCGCACGGCCGTGCAAATCGGAGCGGGCCTGAGCGTGCCGGTGGGGACGCGGGGAACGGTCTTTGTGGACGGCAACGCGGACATCCGAGACGGAGCCAGCTCACTGAATGGAAGCATAGGCTACCGCTACGACTTCTAAAAAAGGTTAAGGCGCCGGGGGAGCGGCGGAAACGCCGCCTCTGCTGGAAAAAGCCAGGGCCGCTGCGGATGAACCGCAGCGGCCCTGGTTGTGCAAAGAGGGGGGAAGGAATGGACTTAATGGACAGAGTGGACTTAATAGACGGAATGGTCCCTATAACCCCTATAACCCCTATGGACCCTAACAGCCCCTAATGAACGAAACAAACTCTGCAGAGAAAAAACAGCTTAAAAAACTATTCCGTTTTTTATTCTTCTAACAGTCTGCCTCCGTCATGCCATTCCCCGTACATCCTGTTGGCGCGGGTATGTTCCAGAAGCTTTTCCAGGCGGCTTTTAAACAGGTCCGGCTGGTTTTTCTTGATCTGGATGGTATCAATGCGCACATGGCGGTACAGACGCGGGAAGTTCAGAAAGTGGGCGTATGTTTCCGGTTCCCGGAGCAGGGCGTCCAGGATTTCGGAATCTATTTGGAAGGCTTCCGGGTCCATGTCCGGCAAACAATCTATTCCCCGCGGCGTCATCAATCCCATTCTGAGCAGGCGGCGGACGCGTTCCTTGTTCAGTTCCGACCACTTGCTTCCTTTGGCCCTCGGAGAAAGACGCTGGGCCAAATGCCCATCCAGCGTCTTTTTGCGCGTGCTGTCAATCCAGCCGAAGCAGAGGGCCTCCTCCACGGCATCCAGGTAAAGAACGGCGTGCGGAGAGGGTTTGCGGGTGATCGGAATCCAGCAGGATGAGGCGGTGCGGTGGTATTTTTCCAGCCATGCTCTCAATTCTCCGCGCGTAGTGATGGGAAGCAACTGGTCAATGTCCATATCGCATGAGGTAAAGAGGGGAGAATCATTCTGAGGCCGTACACGTTTCCGGTGTGTTTTCTCGGGGAAGGGCCGTTGCGGCTATTCCGGCTGTGTAAGCCCGGCTATGGAACAAGTCAATGCCAATCGGGGGGAAGGGAGCGCCTTTTTTTTGGAATGGTCTTTACAACATTAAAAGAATCAGTTGTTTTCTCCTTGTAAAAACAGAGGGGAAAGCTATACGTGTTTCATGAAGAAAAACGTGCTGCTGACCGGGCTGGGGCTGGTTCTGGCAGTTTGTGTGGTTATGGTTTCCAGGATGGCGTGTGCCAATGATACAGACAGCCGGGCTTCCGCCGCCCGCGAACGGGTAACGCCCGTCCTGAATTCCTTTCTGGGTCCCTGTGGAGCCAGGGTGGGGTCTCCCGTGTTTCTGCGTGCCGTGAAGGAGGATTCCCTGCTGGAACTCTGGGTAAAACCGGACAAAGGGGAGCGCTACGTACTCGTCAAACGCTACCCCATTGCCGCATGGTCCGGAGGGCTCGGCCCCAAGCAGAAGGAAGGGGACAGACAGACGCCGGAGGGATTTTATGAGGTGGTTCCCTCCGGATTGAATCCGCGCAGCAATTACCATCTGTCCTTCAACATCGGTTATCCCAATTCCTACGACCGTTTCCTGAACAGGACGGGAAGTCTGATCATGGTGCACGGCAGGGACGTTTCCATCGGCTGCCTGGCGATGACGGATCCGGGCATTGAAGAACTTTATACGATGGTGGAACAAGCCATGGCGGCCGGTCAGAAGAGCGTGCCCGTGCAGATATACCCCTTTGTGCCGACTCCGGCGCGGCTGATACAGGAGAAGGATTCTCCCCATGCGGCATTCTGGTCCCTGCTGGCCCGCGCGTGGAAGTGGACGGAAACCCGCCACGCCCCGGCTCCGGTGGTGTTCCGGGACGGCAGCCTGGTTTTGGACAGTGACGTCCCGTGTTCCGGGTCATGACCTGATGAGGGGCCAGGGAATTCATGAATTGCGGATGAGGCGATTCTTCGGACGGGTGCGGACAAGCTGTTTTAAGGGTGTGCATGCCAAGCATTGCCCGGGCGCTTCCTGCATGGAATGGCGAATAACGGCGGAATGGCTCTGCCGGGTTGCCATTTGAAGGAACAAGGGCGGAAAAAAGCCCCGGAACGGCAGGAATCCATTCCGGGGCATATGGAAAGACCGTCCACGCGGAGAAATCTTCTCCGTGCAGGGCGCGCCATCCGTTAAACCAGTTGCGCGATCAGTTCTTCGCGGTCGCCCGGCAGGAAATCCATGGGGGCGATTTCCGGCAATGTGTAGCACCCGGCGCCCAGCTTCATGCTGGCGCGTGCGGAGGCCACCATGACCTGGGCGGTCAGGGCCGGATTGTTGATGCGCATTTCAAATTTGAACATCTGGTTCTGCGTGGTTCCGGAAACGCCCTTGCGCTCCATCAGTACGCCGTGGCCCATGTCCTTCAGCGCGTCGATGTCCGGCACCTGCTGCACGCGGGTGTCGTCATGGCTGAAGTAGGAATCGGACTTGATGGCAAGTTCGACGTCGGAAAACTTCGCGCCCTCTTTCAGCACTACGTACACCATGCGGCGGTGGATGCCGGAGCCGGTGGGGATGGTGAGGGAAAGGGCGTCTTCCACGCCTTCCTTGGATCGCGCCACCACGCTGTGGCCCATGCTCATGCCGGGGCCGAAGTTGGTGTACGTGATGCCCTTGGGCGCCATGGCCAGCATCATGGAACGCATCACGGAATCGGTGCCCGGATCCCATCCGGCGGAAATGACCGCGACGGAGTTGTGCTTGATGGCCTGGGCGCCTAGGGAGCGGCGCAGGTCCACGATCTTGTCGTGAATGTCGAAGCTGTCCACCGTGTTGATGCCGCGGGCGAGCAGGGGCAGGGCCGTTTCTTCCACGCTGCGGGTGGGGGTGCACAGCAGGGCGACTTCCACGTGCCCCAGCTCCTCAATGTCCGCCACGGTCCTGATGCCGTGAACGGGTTCGCTGCCGGGGCGGCGCACAATGCCGACCAGTTCCATATCGGGAGCGGCGCGCAAGGCGTCCACGGAGTACTTCCCGATGTTGCCGTATCCTACGATGGCTACTTTGATCATCTTGGTAAATGGTATGGTTCAGGGAGCCGGGGGCAGGGTATCTGCCGGAGTGTTTCCCTCCCGTGACGGCTGTCATTTAAGCTTTGTCTCCGGGGTATGGCAAGAGCGGAGAATGACAGGGGGAGCTGTGCGGCATCATTGTGTGTTATTTGAACGGGAAAGCTCTGGAGGCAGTCTGAATCCTCGGAAACTCTTCCAATGAAATGATGAAAACCAAATTAATTATTTTAGGCGTCGCCACCCTTCTTGGGTGCGTTTCCTGCCATACGATCGGCGGTGTGGGCAGGGATGTGGAATCCGTCGGCAACGATATCAATTCCGCCGCCCGGGCTACAAGCCGTGCCATGTAGGACGGCCAACCGCTGAATATTCAGAAGCCGCTTCTCCGGAAAGGGAGAAGCGGCTCTTTTTGCGGAAAAGATGGGCCTTTCCGCCTGGATCGCATTCCAGGGGTTGTGCGCTGGAACGGGAAGTGTTCCGGAGTGGAGTTCCGAAAGCCGGGCGGCTTTTTATTGCTGCATGGAGCGGCTTGTGGCCTGGGAAGCGCTGTCTATTTTGCTGCCCATGGATTCCACGTCCTTTCCGATGCCGCTGATGGTGTTGCAGGAGGCAAGGCCGAGAGCCGTTGCGGCGGTCAGAAGAATGAGTTTGATGTTCATGGCGGTAGAATGGAATGAAATGTTGAAGGCCGCATGTTATCCCGCTTCCGTTTCCTTGTCAATGGGTCGAATGGTTGGAAGGGGCAGAAGGGAACCGGAACACCCTCCCGGTATTGAAGCCGGGCGGAATGCCGGTTTTCCGGGGATACGGCATTCATGGTTTGAGAGGGTTTTTCCCTCCTCCCGGGGGAAACATGGCACTTCGCTTCAGTCCTGAACTTCCACTTTGTCCGGAGTGCCGGCCTGTGCCAGTTTCCTTTTCAGGGAGATGGCGAACCTGACCAGCAGGTAAATGGCCGCTCCCAGCAGGAGGACGGCTAGAACGGGCAGCACGCAGGCCAGGATGGAGACAAGGGAGGCGGATACCGTTTCCGCCGTGGAGACCGCGGAATTTCCCAGTCCTCCCGTAGTGGCGGAGGCCGCCGCACGAATGGCCGCCATGCCGCCATGAATGACGCCCGCCGCTCCTCCGCCCGCAATGGCGGCCAGTCCCCACTGGAGCATGGGGTCCATGTGACCGATGAATCCGGCGGCCAGGATGGTGCCCGCGATGACGGCCGCGGGCGCTCCCAGCACGTCCAGCGTATTGTCAATGACAGGAAGGTAGTATCCTGCTATTTCCAGCAGGGTAGCTATGGAAAGCGTGATGAGGGCGGGGGTGCCGCCCAGCCACGCGAATTCCGGAGTAACGGTCAGAAAGCCCCCGTGGATGGCGATGGAGGCCACCAGCAGGGGCACGAAGATACGGAAGCCGCAGGCCGCTCCCAGCCCGATGCCGAGCAAAACGCCCATGACGGCTTCCATATTCATCTGAAAATCAGCTTAGTTTGACGGTGGTTTCCGTGGCCCCGGCCTGAACCGTAGCGGCAGGGGCTGGGGCGGGAGCCTTTTTCCCGTCCGTGGATTTGCCCAGGAAGGAGGGCAGTTCCAGTCCTACGCTTTTGCCCAGTTCATGCAGGGGCAGCGTGTCTTTCACCAGATTCTGGACGAATCCGCCTACGGAGGAGTCTCCGCCGTTGCCCATCACGATGACCTTGTCGAATTTCAGGCCCTTGACGGCTCCGGACTGGAGTTCCACGATTCTGGTGAGCTGTTCCGTCACCAGGAGGTTGGAGGCGGCGTCGGAAGAACCGGCTGCCTGTACAATCTGCCGGAAACCGCTGGCCTTCCCGGCCAGCACGGCTTCAATGGCGGCGGCTTCACCGCGGCCCACCATTTCCATGCCTTCCCCTTCCGCCTTTTTCTTGAGCAGGGTGGCCTGGGCCTCGCCCTCTGCAAGCTGGCGGATGGCTTCCGCCTCCGCCTTGCGCTGGATGAGCAGGGCCTGGGCCTTGCCTTCCTGTTCCAGTTTGAGCACTTCCGCAGTGGCCTGGGCCTGTACTTCCCTCTGGCTCTTTTCGATTTGGGCGGATACTAGGATGTTGGCTTCCTGGGTGGCGCGCTCACGTTCGGCACGCTTCAATTCCGCTTCCTTTTCAGCCTGGTAGGCTTCTTCCAGGGTCTTGGCTTCCTGCACCTTCTGGGCCACTTCCGCCAGTTTTTTGGCTTCCGCCTGCTTCACTTGCAGCTTGGCGGCGGATTCCGCAATCTTGATCTGGGCCTCGTTCTGCCCTTCGATGGCGACGGCGCGGGCGTTCGCCACCTGGACGGTCTGGTCCTTTTCCGCTTCCGCCTTGCCGATTTCACCGCGGCGGGTTTCTTCCGCCACCTTGATGGTGGCGTCATTGATGGCGCGTGCGGCGGCTTCCTTGCCCAGGGCGTTGATGTAGCCGGAGGCGTCCTGAATATCCGTGATGTTGGCGTTGATGAGGTGGAGGCCCACCTTGTGCAGTTCCACGTCCACGCCTTCCGTAATGCCCTTGATAAGTTTTTCGCGGTCGGAGTTGATTTCCTCAATGGTCATGGAGGCAATCACCACACGCATCTGGCCCATGATGATTTCCGCGGCCAGGTTGCGGATTTCCTCCCGGGTGCGGCCCAGCAGGCGGGCGGCGGCATTCTGCATGATTTCCGGCAGGGTGGAGATGCCCACGATGAAGGAGGAGGGAACGTCCACGCGGATGTTCTGGGAGGACAGGGCGCCCTGCAAGGGCACGTCAATGTTGATCGGGTTCAGGTCCAGGTAGCTGTACGACTGGAGCACCGGCAGCACGAAGGTGGAGCCGCCGTGGTAGCATTTGGCGGGCTGCCCCGTGCCCACCTTGCCGAAGACGATGAGGATTTTGTCCGGCGGACACATGCGGTAGCGGCTGAACAGCCAGGAGGCCGTCAGGATGATGAAGAGAACCAGAATGGCAATGGGGATTATCTTATCCATGGTATTGTAATATGGGTGGTATGTTTGGGGTTGTTAATGAAGAGGTTTTACAGTGACTACGCCGGCGGCGACGGAAACCACCTCCACCGGCGTTCCGGCCGGAAGCGTTTCCTCCCCCTCCTGAATAGCCGGGAGGTACAGAAGCTGGCTGGGGTGGGCGATTGTCACCTGGCCGCCGCGCTGGCGGCCGCCGGGAATGCTGATGTACACGGAGCCGGTCATGCCCTTGAGCGTTTCATAGTTCAGGGTTCCGTCGGACTTGAGGCTCATGATGAAACGCATGGACAGGCCGATGATCAGGAACATCAGGATGCCCGTGAAAGCGGCGGCGGCTATGGAGGCGGCCATGCCCCAGCCCAGACCCTGGGCCAGCACGCCGCCCCAGCCGAAGCCCAGGAAGAAGCCTATGCCGGATTTGACGGAGAGCAGCCCTACGTCGGCGCCTCCGGAGTCCGCGTCAAAGTCCAGGTCATGTTCTCCAAGACCGAAGAGGGACAAAAGAAACAACAGCGCGCCTATGCCTGTCGCGGCAATGGCGATGATGAAAAAGATGGAGTAATCAGTCATAGGGTGGATTGATTAAGGGGAGTATCCATATTTGCGGCCCGCTTGTCTATGGAAAAAGACGGGCATGCGGGATTCCCGCCGGGAGGGAAGCGCTCTTTCCGCCGGGCTTCGGCATGTCCGGAAATTCCGTCATTTCATTTCCACGACGGCTTTTTCCCCTTTTTTGAGTTCCAGTTCCCGGAGCAGAAGAAAATCGTTGGTCAGCAGCCCCATCTTGTCCACGGGGGTGGCGGCGTCTCCCACCGTGACGGTGGCCGTTTTGGTGCTGATTCTGTTGGGGAACCAGACACCCAGCCTTCCCTTGGCGTCCTTGTTGGCCGTGACGGTGAATCCCTTGGCGGCGTCCTCCGGATCGTTCCAGCTGATGTGCCAGGGGGACTTGGCGTGGGATTCGTCCAGGCGGGCGACCCAGGCGGGGTCTCCGTAAAAGGCTACCGTATCCCGGTCATGAATCAGCCCCATCTGGTCCTTGCCCATGCCGTAGCCGGCTGCGGCCATGCCCTTGGAAAATTCAGGGTCGTCCTTGATGCCGCTGATGTCCGGAGAATTGAAGTGCACGTCCATGAGCTTGGGAAAGCGGGTCATGGTTTCGTCCAGAATGAACTGGTTGTTCAGGTACCAGGCCTCCGCCAGGCTGGAATTGTCATGGTTGCTGAAAAGCATGCCCAGGGTTCCCCAGCCGCCCTTGCCGTACCAGGAAGGAACGGTGTAGCCCACAAGCTGGTTGAAGCCGTAGCGGCTCAGGGCGGTGACGGCCATGGAGTTTTTCGTTTTCATCACGTCTCCCACCAGGCAGTTGCCCGCGGCCAGCCAGACGGCGGGGCCCGGGCCGGGCTTGATCACGGGAGCCTTGCTCCGTTCAATAAAGGCCATCAGATCGTCTTCCTTTCCGTTGAACAGCACGCCGCGTAGGAAGGTGGTGAATTCCTGGAACTGCTTTTTGTTCAGCACATGAAACTGGTTGTTCCCGGATACGATGATTCCCTTGCCGAAGGGCATTTCCAGATTGAACTGGGTGGCATGGGACGCGGTGGCGAAGAACTGGGGGGCGTTTTTCTCCCAGTATTGCGTGAGCTTGGGCGTCACGCCCAGGGAATCCTGGTCTCCCTTTTCCTGTTCGCGCAGGCCGCGCGTGTAAAAGGACGGCGTCACTTTTTCCTTGTATCCGCGCTGTTCCGCATACTGGAAAGGCTGCCAGTCCAGAATGCACATGCTTTCGCTAAACCGTCCGGAGTCGATGTTGGTAGTGCCCATGGCGCGGGTCATGACAAGGGGGGATTCCGCGGAGGCTATGCGCATGGCGTCTTCCGGCGCGTACCCCGTGACGATGCCCCAGATGCAGTCCCCGTAGGGGTCGTCGTCCAGGCGGCGCGTGAGGCGGTGCAGGTCATTGACCACGGTTCTGTCTATCTCCTCCGGGCGCGCGACGACGGCCAGAAAGCGGGGAGCCATTTTCTTGAGGGTGTCCAGTTTGGCGAACATGGAGTCCTTCACGGTGACGATGGCGCCGCCGTGCCTTTCCGCCAGCTTGTCCGCCACGTCTTTCCATTCCGGCATGGCCGCGGTTTCCTCCGAGATAATGATGGCGTAGTCATTCCTGGCGTTTGCCTCCTTTTTAGCGACGTTTGCGGCAGTGGCGTGAATGCAAAAAGCCGCCGTGGAGACGGCGGCCGGGGCTTTTTCGGATTTGTCCGCCTGCTTTTCGGCAGGCGGAGCTTCCGTAGCCGGATGATCCGGCAGAATGTTCAGGTTGAGGTGGTCCCCCTTGCCGAAGATGTCCCTGGCAAGCTTGTTCACTTCATCCACCGTGATGGCCTTGACGTCCGGAATGCTTTCCCTCTGCTGGGCGAGGCGGTCCGGTTTGGCCTGGGAATCCTTCAGCAGGCCCGTCCAGTAGCCGTTGTCGCGCTGGGCGCGCTCCATGGAATTGAGGATGGGGTTGCGCGCCCGGTCCAGTTCCTCCTGCGTTATGTTCCCCTTGCCGAGTTCGGTCGCGATTTTGGCAATGGCGTTGCGGACGGCGTCCTTGTTGCGCATGACGCCGGAGCTGATGGTGAAGATGTAGCCGTCGTCCGGGTAGGTTTCGCTGATGTTGATGCCGGTGAAGGGGGAATAGGTTTCTCCCATGTCTTCACGGATGCCCTTGAAGACGCGGTCGTAAAAGACGGCCTTGAGCATGTTCAGCCTGCGGGCCAGCTTTTTGTCTTCCCCGCCGGGCGTTTTCCAGAAGAGGCAAACCAGCGTCTTGTCAATGGAGGAGTCGTACTCCAGATCCCTGGAGAAGTTGAAGTCCGCCATGGCCGGATGGCGCAGTTTTTCGTCCAGCGCCGCCGGAGCGTCCGCTCGCTTGGGGAGGGCGCCTACCGTACGTTCCAGCATGGGGATGATGTCCTCCGGCTTGAAATCACCGGTGACGGTCACTTCCATGTAGTTGTTCTTCAGGGGGGCGTCCACCCAGTCCCGTACTTCCTTGATCTGGTAGGATTCCAGCTGTTTCTGCGCGGGGAAGGTGAAGCGGGGATTGTTCTTGTACAGGATGGCCGGGACCTGCGTCTTCATGGCTCCCTGCGCTTCGTGAGCCAGCTTGTTGTAAAGCATGGGGATGGCGCGGCGGAGCTGGACGACGCCGTCCTCGCGGTAGCCGGGGTACATCAGGTAGGCCGTCTGAAGCTGGAGCTGGGTTTCCAGGTCTTTCCGGTTGGTGTTGCCCGTCAGCACGAAGGAGCGGTCCGTCATGGAAAAGCCCACGCCGACTTTTTTGCCTGCCATGACGGCGGCCAGGTCGTCATTGGAGTGGTTGGTCAGGCCGCCGCCGTTCATCACGGCGCCCGTAAAGATTTCCAGCCCGGCGGCTTTCTCCGGCCTGCTCAACTCACCGCCGTCCACGGCAAAGGTGATGTTGATGGAATCCTTGTCGAATTCCGTAGGCTTCAGGTTGACGCGCACGCCGTTGGAAAGGGTAAGCTGCGTGACTCCCAGGTCCGCGGCTTCTTTTCTGGCCGTTACCTTGCCGGGTTCTCCGAACTTGTAGGAGAATGCCTTCTGCTCGTCCACCCTGTAGGGTTCCACCTTGGCGGCCTGGGCTTCCCGGTAGGTCTTCATGGCCTCGGCGGAGCCCTGGGCGTTTTCCTTGTTCGACGTGACGATTACGCGGGGATGGGCGTTGCTCCAGGCTTTTTCCAGGGCGGCTTGGCATTGTTCCGGAGTCAGGTTTTCAATGACTTCCCTGGAGATGGACCAGTCTTCCTCAGGCGTCGTGAAGACCATGTCTTGCGCCGCGCTCTGAGCGATGGCGGAAGCCAGGTCCTCGGACTTGGCCGTAGGCCAGGATTTGATGGCGTTTTCCGCGGCGGAAATGCTGTTGCTGCGGGCTTCCGCCAGCTCCTCCTTGTTGAAGCCGAATTCCACGGCGCGGCGCAGTTCCTGCTCCATGGTGGTCAGGGCCGTCTTCCAGTTCTTGTAGTCCGCCCGGGCCTGGATGGCGTCCACCTCCGCTGTTTCCAGCAGTTCCATGCGGCCAGCCTCCGCGGAAATGAAGGGGCAGTCCGTGTTTTTCGCCATCTTTTCCAGGCGGCGGTTCAGCATGGCGTAAGCCATGTTCAGCGGAATGTCCCTGGTGCGGTTGGCGATGGTATCCGGCTTCTTTTCATAGGGCCGCACGAGGTTGATGCTGATTTCCGTGGCGGTGGCCTCCTTGTTGGTGATCCAGTGGCTGGTGGCCTCCGCTGCCGTCTTGAGGGTTCCCCGGTCGGCCTTGAAGGAATAATCGTCCTTCTTCATGGAGCCGAAGTATTTTTCCACCCATTCCTTTCCCTGTTCCGGGGTGATGTCCCCGGCGATGACAAGCTGCATCTGGCTGGGAACGTAATGGGTCTGATAATAGTTCACGAACTTTTCCCGCGGGGCGTTCTGAATCACTTCCAGCGTGCCGATGGGGTAGCGGTGGGGAATCTTCGTGCCGTCCAGCATGATGGAGAATACCTCCTTCATGACCCGGTAGCTGGCGGAGTCGCGCGCCTTGTATTCGCTGGTGATGATGCCGCGTTCCGCATTGACGGCGCTTTCCTCCAGCAGGGCGCCGTCCGCAAAGTCGCGCATGATGGTGAAGGCCAGGTTCACGGTGGATTCCTTCATGCTGGGAACGTCCATCGTGTACACGGTTTCGTCAAACGAGGTGTAGGCGTTGGCGTCACCGCCCAGCCCCAGGCCTTCCTTCTGCATGGCGGGGATCATTTCTCCGCGCTTGAAGTGCTTGCTGCCGTTGAACACCATGTGTTCCAGGAAGTGGGAAATGCCCTGGATATCATCCGTTTCATTCAAGGAGCCGGTATTGACGCGCAGGCGTATGCTGAAACGCCCCTTGGGTTCCGCATTCGGGCGGATGAAATAGGTGAGCCCGTTGGGGAGCTGCCCCTTGATCAATTGCGGGTCCTGCTTAGGAATGCCGGCTGCCGCCTGGGCTGGAGCCTTGGCCAGTGCCTGGGATTCTGCGGCCGGGGAAGCCGCCGCTAGGACGCATGCCGCGGCCAGAATGGAAGTAATGGTGAATGCCTTCATGGGAGAATGTTGTTGTCATGTTTCACATGGTTTTCCGGGCAAGTCAAGCGGGCTTTCCTGCATGAAGGAGGTGAAATTTCCGGTCTGCCGGGAAAACGAAAGTCTTTTCAAAAGGAAGAAGAGGGAGTCCATTCGTCCCGCGGCCGGGGTTCGGAAATGCCGCAGATGCGGTCCACGCAGCGGTTCCAGGCTTCCTGTCCCTGATAGATCTCTACTTCGATGCGGAGGAAGTAGATGGGGACTTCCGGGTCTTCCTCCGGCTTTTCCAGCCGCACGGCATCTTTTTCCGTGGTCACGATCATATCCATGGCGCGGTCCGCGCACCGGTCGTAGAATTCTTCCAGTTCCGACTGTTCAAACCAGTGGTGGTCCGGAAATCTGCGGCAGATTTCCACATTGGCGCCCAGGGAGCGCAGGGAATCCTCAAAGCTTTCCGGCCGGGCGATGCCGCTGAGGCAGGCCACCCATTTCCCCTTGAGCACTTCCAGCGGCAGGCGTTCCCCGGTGAAGACGTTTTCCAGGTACTTGGGGCCGTGGTCGCTGACGATGATTTCCGCCACGGGGTTATAGCGCCGGATTTTGGCAATCAGCTCGTCCTGCGGCTTGCCGCCGCATTTGGTCAGCACGATGTAGCTGGCGCGCGCCAGGCTGCTTTTGGGCTCCCGCATGGTGCCGCGCGGCAGCATGGCCCCGGTGCCGAAGGGGGCGCCGCAGTCCACCAGCACGATGTCCAGTTCGTGGGCCAGTTTCAGGTACTGCATCCCGTCGTCCAGCAGGAGGGTGTCGCAACCCAGATGTTCGATGGCGAAAATGCCGGACTTGATGCGGTTCTTGTCTACCAGCACCGCTACGCCGTCCAGATTCTTGGCCAGCATGAACGGTTCGTCCCCAGAATACAGGGGGCTGAGAAAGCGGGTGCGGCCGTCGCTGGCGATTTTAGGCAGGTTTTCCACCTGCCTTCCGTCCTTGTCCTTCCATTCCTGGGCTTCGTCCAGTTCCGCGCTCTTGTAGCCGCGGGTAAGAATGGCCACCTTGCGGCCGCGTTCCGTGAGCGTGCGCGCCAACAGTTCCACCACGGGCGTTTTTCCCGTGCCGCCCACGGTAATGTTGCCTACGCTGACGACGAGCGTTCCCAGCCTGGCCTGCCTGGCAATGCTGGAATGGAACAGGTACAGGCGCATCAGCACCACCAGCTTGAACAGCCAGGAGGCGCCTCTCAGCACCAGGCGCATCATCGTGGCGCGGAATCCCCTGGCGCGGCCGAAAATAACTTCCGTCCCCCACTCTTCAAACTCTTCCGATCTGGATTTCATGATATGCCGGCGGCGTGTGCGCGGAGTCCGTCAGTGAAGGATGCGGTGGCAGTTGTCGCAGTAAACGGTTTCATGGCCGCCGAGCACTTTCATGCGGGCGTTGTCCGTAACGACCATGTGGCATCCGCCGCAGTGGCCTTTTTCATCCATGGGGACGATGACCGGGACGCCCTTGCTTTTGGTCATCCGCTCATATTCTCCCAGGGAATCTTCGGGAATGGCGGCGGCCAGGTCCGCGCGTTCGGCGGTCAGATTGTCCAGAAGCTGCTTGTCCGTTTCCGCGGTCCGGTCGAAGCGCGCCAGAATCTCTTCCATTTCCTTCTGGGAATCCTGCACCTTGAGGATTTTTTGCGCCAGGCTCTCTTTGGCCGTTTCCAGGCGCTCCATCAGTTCCAGTTCCGCGTTTTCCAGTTCGTCAATGGCCGCTTCCGTCTTTTCCACCTCCTGAATGCACTTCTGGTATTCCTCATTCTTGCGGGTATTGGACTGGAGGGTCTTCATCTTGCCGATGTAGGAACGCTTGTTTTCAATCGTTCCCTCCACGTCCCGTATATCCTTTTCAAGGCCGGCAACCTCCTTCTTGGCGTCCAGGGCCTTCTGCTTGATGGCCTCCATTTGCCGGAGAAGGCGCGTTCTTTGTTCCGGCAGGGCGGCCAGTTCCTTGCGGAGCCTGGCAATGCGCGCATCCTTTTCCTGCAGGATCAGCAGCTGGTCTAAGTCGGCATGATTCATCGCCTGCCAGCCTACCATGCGTGGCGGGAGCGGAAAAGATTTTTTCACGGATGCCGGGAGGCCGGGCATACATGCCTCCGGATTTGAACGTTCGCGCCGTCCGGAAAGGCGCGGATGGCCGCCGTTCCCATGGAAATCACGGACTTTCGCCCGGTTCCTGCGGAACAATCAGAAAGCGGCCGTCCGGAAAAAGGCGGAAGACCTCCGGAAGAGGGCGGCAGGGACCGTTTTCCGGAGAACAGAGAGGAATACTGATGCACGGAGCGCTGCGAAGGGAAGCCGTGCCCGGATGCAGGCGGCCGAGTGCTTCCAGAAGAGCCCTCTGCTGCTCCGGCGTGCTGCCCCGCCGGGGACGGGAAGCGGCCAGTTCCGCGAACTGCCCGGCGATTTTATCCTCCTTCTGGCGGCGCTGCCATGAGGTAAGAAGACAGAAGGCGGGTATCAGCAGGACAACCGCCAGAAAGAGAATGAAGGAATGGCTGCGGGGAGGCATGAAAAAGAGGAGGCTGCTCTCCAGCATAGGGAGGAGCGGCTTCCGCTCAACGGAAAAAGTGAAAAAATCTTAGAACGTCAGGATGGTCTGCACGCGGAAGACGCTGGCATTGCCGGTGTCGTTCCTGCCAGCCGGGTTGGAAATCCACAGCAAGGAGGGCTGGATCAGGAACCAGGGAGTGACGGAAATGTTGTAATGGCACTCCATCACCACTTCCTTTTTATTCCTGGGCCGGCCTTCCGCCATGCTCCCGTCGTCCGGGCGGGTGACCGCCAGCGCCATGCCGAACTGGTTGGCTTCCCCTTCCGGACAAATTCCCAGATGCTGGAGGGGCTGGCTGCATACGAAGCCGCCGGACCACTGGACGGCCGCGCCGCAGGCGTTGTCCCGCGTGGAGTCGCTCCAGCCCGCGCGGCAGAAAACTTTCCAGGGGCTGGAACCCAGTTGTTGTTCCGCGTTGATAGCTATTCCGGCCACGGTATGCAGGTTCTTCTGTTCCTCATCTTCCGGCAATTCATTGATCCGAGCGACAAAGGGGGTCAGCTTGACGGCTCCGGAATCATGCACCCATCCGAGTTCCGCCAGCAGGTTGAAATTCTTGCCGTCCGTTCGTTTCAAGGGAGACGCGTTTTGGGGGCAGCTGGTGAAGCTGCCACCCAGCATGGCGTACCACTGGTCGTGGAACTGGTGCTGGAGGACCAGCCCCAGGTTGGAGTCCGCCATCGGGATAGTCTGGTTGTTGACGAAGGGCGACGCGCAGAACTGCCCGAATGAGGAATTGGCGTAGCTGTTGGTATCGAAATAATTCGTCTGGTTCACCACTCCGGCCACCAGGACGCTTTTTCCCCGGTTGAAAGATTGGAGCAACGCTATTTCCGGCAGAAAAAGATTCTTTCCCCGAAAATATCCGTATGGGTGTCTCCCGTCAGGCCGATGGCGTCGTTCATGTTGCCGCCCCTCCAGGTGCGGCCGTTCAGGGCGGCGGAGCCTGAAAGCTCCAGTTTCAGCCAGGTATCCTCCTGCCGCGGGGACTTGATGAGGCGGTAGTTGGCATGGGCGTGCAGCAGGTACCAGAGCTGGGTGCCGGGCTTGCCGGGCGCCGGGTTGTGGATGGAATTGTAGGAAAAGGCGTTTTCCACCAGGAATTCCAGCCCCGCCTTGTAGGCGCGGGTGTGCAGGCCGCCCAGGGTGCGCGTGAGGGCGTCGTTGGGGATGGGAGCGGTTTCGTCCCCGTAATCCGCGCCCAGCAGGTTGATGTCCGCCAGAAGCTGCCCCTGGGGTTCCGGTCCGGAAGATTGGAGCATGTCCGTGCCGGCCTGTCTCCCCTGGGCGGCAAGAGCGCCCGAAAGGCTGAGAATGATGAGTGTTCGGTGCATGGCTGTTGATAGAGTTTCCTGTGAGGAAAGAGAGCGGCGGTGTGAACGGAGCCTGCACATCCTACGGGAAATCCCCTCCGGCGGAAAAGAAACAAATCCCGCCGTTTGAGTCATGACACAGGGAGAGATTTCTTCCGTAAACAAGGTGTTCCAGCTCCGGGCGCGGAAGAAAAAAACACGGCGAAACGCGCGCGGATGCTCCGTCAGAGGCCGAGGGCTTCCTTCTGCCAGTTCAGCAGCGTGGCCATGCCTTTTTCCTTGTCTTCGGCGATGGCTTCCAGGGAGGCGCGGGTAATCAGGAAGGAGCCTTCAATGTCCAGTTCTTCCGCCTTTTCATCCCTTATCTTGCAGAGGCGGGCCAGGTTGGCTTCAAACTGCTCGGAATGCTGGCGGCGCTGGATGTGGGGACGGCACGGATAATCGTCTTCATCCAGCAGGTAGAATTTCTGCACGGCGTCCGTGAACCGGTTGCGCCTGTGGGCGTGGAAGCGGGGGGAGGGGGAAACGGGCCTTTGTTCCTGAAGGGCCACGCTCCACTGGATCAGGTCCGCATTGGAACAGACCATGAAGGAGGGCCTGTCCCAGCTTTTGGCTTCGGAATCCCGCCAGGCCCACAATTCCCGGAGGGCGGCCAGCCCTTTCCTGTTCAGCTTGCCGCTGCCCTGGATGCGCCAGGGGTCCGGATGACCGGTCAGGTAGCGTTCCCGCGCGCGTTCCATGGAATGGCGGCAAATCTCCTCAAACCAGCCCACGCGGCCTTTTTCCCGGAGGGCGGTCATCAGCTTGTCCGCCATGTCCAGCATGTAATTGACGTCATTCAGGGCGTAGGTAACCATCGTGGGGGAAAGGGGGCGCCGGGCCCAATCCGCCTTCTGGGAGGACTTGCTCAGCGTGACGCCGTGGAAATGTTCCACCAGGGCGGCCAACCCGAACTGGCGGAATCCCAGCAGGCGCGCCGCCGTCTGGGTGTCCCAGATCATGGCGGGCAGCGTTTCCCAGGCGCGCTGGAACAGGCACATGTCATAATCGGCGCCGTGCATCCATACTTCCGTATCCCGCAACCAGTTGTAAAACGGGCTCATGTCTTCGATAGCGAGGGGGTCGATCAGGCAGGAGCCCGTTTCATCGGCATACTGGATCAGGCAGATTTTTTCCTGATAGCGGTGCAGGCTGTCGGCTTCCAGATCCAGGACAACCCGCCCTTTTGGCTGTGCGGCAGCGCGTTTGCGCCATTCCAGTAGTTCCTCTTTCTCGCTGATCATTTTGTTGTAACCGGGCGGAATTGAACCATGTATCCGGACTGGGGGCAACTGGAAATGCAAAAAAAGTGACGATGGGACAATGATGTGTTGCCTATTTCCCGAAAATAAGGCACGAAGAAAGGCGTATGGAAGAGGAAGCACCAGGCGCCGAACGCAACCACGGGGAACAGCCCCTGGAAGAACTGATGAAACGCTGGAATCTGACCAACCATGATCTGGTCGCCATTTCTACGGAGCAGCTCACCCACAAGCAGGTCCAGAAGGCCCGCCAGGGGCGGCAGCTGACGCTGAAAATGATGCAGAAGGTGTGCCGCGCCCTGAACGTGGCCATCTGGGAAAAGCTTACTCCGGTACAGAAGGAGCAATACTTCGAGTACATGCACAAGCACGTGTTCAATTACGCCAAGGGGTATGATCCCCTCTGGAAGGACCCGAACCTGAACATGATGGCCTGAGGTTCCTTTTCCGCTGCACAAGTCCGGGAATCTCCGCTTTTTGCACGTTCATGCCTTCTGTCCGGCGGTTTTTCCCGACTGTTGTTTTTTCATTTGGTTCCAGGGAAGTGGAGAGAGGGATTCCCTATTTCTTGATATGATTTTTTGGGAAAAAGGTTTGCGGAAGAGCCTTTTTTCACCAGCCTCCATCTTCACGCGGAGTTTTTACTGCCAATGGGAACGGTCGATAAATAATAATGAAGGCTTTGGCTTCTACCGCGGATTTGCAATCCGGGGTCAACCTGTAATTTTGAGGAAAAAGCGTTTGGGTCAAATTTACACCCGTTTATCCAGATGTTCTCTCTACCGGGAACAGCAGTTTCCCGGTTTTCCCGGATCAATGACGCCCGCAGCAGCCCGGAGAGGAATTCTCCTTTCTTTTCCGCCGTTCGGAGTTTTATTAGGAGCGGGAGACGTTTAGAGATAGCGGGTTGAGCCGGGCGGAGAATGGAAGCGGATGGGCTGGTTTTCCGGATTATGGGTACTGAATCAAGCCGGAGGAAAGCCGGATTGTTTCTGCCGCCAGGACTTTCCGGATTGCAAATCCGGTATTCATTGCCCCGCCGATGACGACTTCATTGAAAAATGAAAAAGCTTCCGTGATGCGCCCGGGTTCCGGGGCATGTCGTTTCCTGCATGGGCGGAGCATCGCCGTTCTTATTGACAGCTGTGAAAGCCGGGTGTATATGGCGCGCACTTTTGCCTGAGCCTTGCATAAGGATAAACTAATAACCATGAAAAACATTGCTTTTCTTATCTGCTGCACTGGAATTTTATCAATATTTCTTGATAAATCTTTTGCAGAAGGTTCTCCGGTTCTGTCCGGAAACACTCCCGCAGGTCAACGTGATGCAGCCGTGCTGTCGGATGGTGAATATATGTTGACTGTTAATGATTACAAGGAATTGAAGGAAAAGGGAGGGCTGCTGGTGCAATACCCGGCCCGGCAGAAAAAATTATGGGAGGGCGTTACTTTTTACTTTGAAAACAGGACGGGAAGAAAAGTGGACGCCGTGTTGGAATCTGCGGACGGCCATTCTGGAACCGGGGAAGCGGTGCATCTGGTGAGGATTTCCCCTTCTTTTCCGCTGAAACCGGGAGAGGAATGGCATCTCAGACGGGAACTGCGTTCCGATGAGCTTTTCAACGGGAAAGTGGCGGTTTCCCATATTGGGCAGGAGTATACGTTCCAGGACGACAATGACGCCGCGGTCAAACTGGTTCACGGCGTGCTGGCAAATGCTCTGGTTTCAGGGAACAGCCGTCCGATGATGCCTGTTCCTTCCACTGGAAACCATCTGCACCCGTCTTCTCCGCCTCCCTATCATGCGGATGCGGGAAAGGATGGTTCCAGGCCGTCATCCGGGAAGGATGAGGAACAGGATGAGGAGAAACAGGGGGACGCAGACGGGCCGGAACAGGAGCCCCTCCGGCAGGAGGTCCCGGCCTGTTCGGCGGCGGGAACCTGGAGGAATGCCGCGGAATCTTTGGCCGCCGGGGCGGACATCGTTGTGCCGGCAGGTGGGGCGGCCCGTCCGGAAGAGGGTTACGACGGCGCCGTAACGATGGAGGGTTCCGGAGACATTTTCCTGGAAAGTTCCAACGTGAGCGATGCCGGAAACAAGGATAAATATTACCGGATGGACATCAATCTGGCAGGTGGAGCGGATTCCAGGGTTTACCTGGGATTTTCCAATTCCACGGCCCGTACGGCTTTCCTGCAGGGCAGGATTGCGGGAACCGGAACCCTGGTGCTGGAAAACACCAGCCGCGCCCGCGTTTCCATCTTTGACCTGACCGGGGCGGATATGAGCGGTTTCAGCGGAACGCTGGAAACGGCGGCTCCCCGTTCCAAAATGGACGGCAACGGCAATTACAACACTCCCGTCCAGGTCCAGGCAGCGGGCGACATGCACTCCACCGTGGTGGACCTCTCCCTGATCCGCCAGGGAGGAACGAATCCGGGCGACCTGGACAACTGGCTGACGTCCGGAGTCGGCACGCCCGCCTATGTGGTGCTGAAGCTGGAAGGGGATTTGAGCGTCGCCGGACTTGAAGGGGACACGGCAGGCGGCTCCTCCCGCGTCACGGTCGGCAACGGAAAGACCGCTACCCTGACGGTCGATAATGCGGAAGACCATGAATTCAAGGGAATCATCGGAGGAGCAGGGGCGGACGGAGCCTACCATGCGGGCACTGCGGACAGGGACAGCTACACCACCGGAAAGGTTATTGAAGCGGACGGAACCGGAATCATCAACCTGGTCAAGAAGGGAACCGGCACCCAGACTCTTTATGCGGCCCATCTGGGCAGCCTGGATATTCAGAACGGAACGCTCCGCATAGGGGAAGGCGGCGGCATCACGCTGAAAGACGGTTTTTCCATGTCTTCCGGCGCACGGCTGGACATCGCCTCCGGCGCTTCCCTGACCCTGAACGGAAGCGCCCGTGCGTCCGAACTGGCCCTGATGTCCATTCAATCCTCCGGAACAATCACGTTCGGCCATGAGCTGGTCATGGACATGGAGGGAACACTGGAGCTGGATTCCTCCGTCCAATTTTCCCATGGAAGCATGCTGACGGTGAATGCCCCCGGGCCGGACGCGGAATCCGGAATCTCCCGGAAGCTGGTTTCCGTGACTGACGGGCATGCGCTGTCCCTTTCCGAAGGAGTGCACAAGGAAATAATCCGGTATGCCGAGGGGAAGGATGCGGACGGCAACCGGATTTACCGGGACATCGACGTGTACGGCGGCATTACGCTGAACGTTCAGGGCAGCGACAGGTGGCAGATGCTGCTGACCGGGCTGGATTCCTCCTCGCTGACCGGAACCTTTTTCGATACGGACAAATTCACCTATTACGTCTGGCAGGGAAATGCCGCCGGCTCCACGGAAGGCAATGTATGGACGGACGGCTCTTCCGGCAGCAGCCCGTGGGAGGGCGGCCTGACGTTTCGGAATGGAGACCGGGAAGTCTGCTTCGGCATGAAGGACTTGTCCGGAAAGGACATCAACAGCTTTGACGTTTACATCGACGGCACGGTGGGCATCTCCAGCATGACGGTAACGGTGGACAAGGCGGCGAATGACGGCCTGGGCTACCGGTTCCATGCGGTGGCGGAAGGCGGCGGCATTGCGGATGCCGGGGCGGATACTCCGGGCCGTCTGCGCAAGGAGGGACAGGGAATGCTGACGCTGGCTACCTGCAATACGTTTTCCGGAGGCACGGAGATCCTGGAGGGCAGCATTCTTGCGGCGCGTGAAGGAGCGCTTGGCTCCGGCAGCATCCGCATGGCGGACGGGACGCAGCTCTACATCAATTATCCGTTCGCGAACGAACTGGACAGCTCCTACCGCAATCCGACAATTTCCAATGACATTCAGATAGGCGCCTCCTCCAAGGACTCGGCCCGGATTATCATCGGCTATTCTCCGATGTCCCTGGCGGAACGGGATGAAAACTCGGAAAACAACTCCGGCTACCAGTGGGACTACCTGACTTCCCGCCACTGGCGCACCCTGAGTCTGACAGGAAGGCTGAGCGGGTATGGGGAGCTGACGCTGATGGGCTATACCTCCACTACGTCCAACGGGGCGGACAAATGGGCGAGCATGTTCCACATAAGCGATGAAAACCTGCCGGAAGGGGAAAAATCCGATTTCAGCGGCACAGTGAAGCTGGACAACTACATCCTGTATTCCACGGCCAAATTCTCTGCCAATGCCAATGCCAACAACGACCGCCTTGACGTCCGCAAGCCGGGAGCGGTTCAGCTTTCCATAGAAGACGACGCTCTGAGGAACGCCAGGGTGAACCTGACGCGCGGGCATGTGGTGAATGCCTCCGACAACGGAACCACCTTTGAAGGCAAGGAGCGCATGGACCTGTACCACATTCTCCTGGTCCGGTCGGATTCCGTTCTGGCGGGATTGCAGGGAGACCTGATCGGCAAGACGCAGGACACGGAATACTACGGCGGCGCCTATTCCATCGCCGGAGAAGTGGACACCCTGCGCGTTCTGACCAATTCCACCAGTACGCTGACGCTTGATGTGGGGGAGGCGGATGAACTGTATTTTGCCGGCGTTTTCGGAACGGCTTCCGCATACGGTTCCACTTCTTCAGGGAAGGTCACTGCGGCCGGCAAGGAGACGCTGTCTCTGGTCAAGGCGGGGAAAGGGTCGCAATATATCCACACGGCCACCGTCCGCCATCTGACCCTCCAGGAGGGAACGCTCGGATTCAACAATCTCAAGGTAAATACGAGTGCCGTCCTGCATGGAGGAACTACGCTGAAACTGGGCGTGACGGAAGGCGTGGCTTCCGGAGGCGTTGTGCAGGACTGGGGCGAAGGGATGGGGAACATGACGATCAATTCCGGGTACGCTCTTCACATCGTCACTTCCGCTTCCAGGGAAGTGGCCGCCGGGGACGGCGTGATTCAAGTGCCGGAAACCGCCGTGGTGAACGGTTCCGTTTCAATTTCCGACTCGGCCTACCTGTATTTTGACTGTGACATTCTTCCGGTGGAACAGGCGGAATATCCGCTGCTGTCCATCACGGGCGTGGAGGGGATAGCGGATTCCGGCCGCCTGAATCTGGACGGAGATGTGCTGGTGCGCTTTTCCGGATATAACTTCAGCGGCACGAGCACGATTGACAAGGAATACTACCTGGTAACCACGGAAAACGGCATTTTTGTCAACGGCAGCCTGGGAGGATTCCAGACGCGTACGATTTCCGTGGGCGGCGGCTATTTCGGCATCATCAAGATTACGGAGGATTCCATGAATCTGGTGATGACCGTCACCAATACCCCCACCCGCACCTGGTACAATGGGGAAAGCGGGGAAAATGACGAGGCCGTGGCAGCTACGGACAATGTCTGGTTTGCCAATACGGAGGCGGAGGGCCAGGGAACGGACCGGGACCACTGGCTGGAGGGGCTGGACAAGAACCTGGGAGTGAACGGTTTTTACAGGGATTCTTATCACGTCGCCTTCGGCGGGGAGGGAGATGGAAAGACGGGGGCTGTGGAAATGGACGGAGGAGAGGAATATAACGTCGTGCAGATCAGGGGAACGGTGCGGCCCGCATCCATCCGGGTCAAGGACGACGTCAATTACATTTTCCGGGCCCATGCCGGAGGAGGCATGATTGCCGACGGCCCGCTGCCGGACGATTACGGAAGCAGTGACTGGAAAACCATTCTGACCAAGGATGGAAAGGGAACGCTCCTGATAGAGACGGCGAACACCTATTCCGGAGGAACGGAAGTCAATGGCGGCAGGATCGTCATGCGTGACTCCTCCGCGCTGGGAACGGGGGAAATACGGATGTTTGACGGAACTTCCCTGGCTCTGGATTATGCCAGTTCCGGATTTGTCCAGCAGGTGGCGTCCCTGAACAACCTGTTGACGGTTGCTGAGGATTCCCGCGTAACGGTGACTCATACGGACAGGGTGGTCGGCGCCGTGATTTCCCGGGTTCAGGGCGGTGCTGCCGCCAACCTGTTTTTGCAGGATTCCACCGATCATGCCAATAGCGTTTTCCGGCTGGACGACGGCTCCGGCTTTTCCGGAACCGTCAGCATGGGAGCGGCTGCCGGGGCCAGCGGGGTGGTGCAGGCCTCCCTGGCGCAGAACAAGTGGAACCATGCCTCCTTTGACCTGAGCTTGAACGGAGCGAAAACGACGGTGCTTCACCTCTATCCCATGGATGAGGGCCATGAATGGAGCCTGGCCGGAGTGGCGGGGATGGATGAGGAATCCGCCATTACGGCGGAGAAAAGCGCCGGAAGGGATTCCTCCGTCACGCTGCATTTGTCCACCCAGAGGCAGGACCGCGTTTACAATGGCGACATGGGATTCGGGCGGTATGTGGATATGTACGACAACGGCCTGATGAACGATTCCGGCTATATCAGCCTGATCAAGACGGGAACGTTCTCCCAGACTGTCGGGAACGCCCGCCTGGCAGGCCTGGACATTCAGGAGGGGATCATCAGGGTGGCGAAGACGCTTTTCCTGACGGGGGAATTGAATGTTTCTGAAAACGGCAATCTGGTCGTAGGGGGCGGAAGTTCCAAAAACGTGTATGATTATGACTTGCAGGTGAATGACGGAGGCGTGCTGCGGCTGGGCAGCGGGTTCGGCTCCCTGTCCGGAACGGCTTATACGGAAAACGGCGTTGCCAGGGTCGGCAACATGATTCTTCTGAATGGCGGGGGCACGTTGGGCATGCTGGATGCCGACTGGAGCACCACTTATGAAATGGTGGTGGACGCCGGGAGCGCGGACTTCGTACTGGACACGACCGGATATGATCCGGACACCATGACCGCGTCCGGGGACAGTCATGTGATGACCTTCAACGGGGAAATCAAGCCCGGCAAAACCTCCGGGACCATCAGCATCAGGAACGACAACGCCGAACGGAATGGCCGCGTGGTGCTGGGAGGCGCCAATACCTGGGACGGCACTTTCCGCGTGACGGACCATGCCGCCCTGGAACTGGCCCATGCGGAAGCCCTCAACACGAAGGCCGGAGTTGTTCTGCAAGGGGCGGACTCCCGGCTGGACGTCAAGGCCGGGGTTGTTTCCTACGTCAGTTCCGTGGAGCTGAAAGGGATCGGGGCCTCTGTCAATACGCTGAACTCTTCTTCCCCGGCGGATGCCTCCGTGACGGTGACGGCGCGGACCGGGGCGGGTTCCTCCTCCGTGGCCGGGGCTTCGTTCGGGTCCTCCGGCGGGTACGGCATTGTCCGGGGCGGAAGTTCCGCGGACCGCGCCCTGTTCCATGGCGTGAATGTGGATGTCAGGACCGGAGCCACCCTCTCCCATACGGAGTTTTCCGGGTCTCTGCTGGATGTCGCCGCGGGGCAGCAGGCCGTCATCACCGACATGCTGATTCATGCTGTGGACTCCGGCATCAGGATGGGGGAATTTTCCTCCCTCACCGTTTCTTCCGCGGCCTCTTCCGTTGCCGGCCTGAACATCAGCTATGCAGACGGCAATTTCTCCATGACAAATGCCTCCACCTGGACGACCAATGCGCTGATCACCGGAACGGGACAGGCATCCCTGGACTTTTCCGGAGGGGTGAATCTGCTGCTTACGGAATGCAGCGGCAACTTGATTGACCAGTTGACGGCCTCCCGGGTGAGCACCATCAACTTTGTCCTGTGTGACAGGGACCTTTTGGGCAGCGCTTCCAACGCCGATTTCTCCACGGTCTGTGTGCTGTACGATACCGCTCTGAAAAATGCCGGTTTCGTGCTGGACAATGAAGGCACCTGGATGAATGACGGTGTGGTTACGCTGGTGCGTCCGGTTCCCGAACCCGCCTCCGCCGCACTGGGCCTTCTGGGGCTGGGGGTGCTTTTGCTGCGCCGCCGCAGGCATTGAGCGGCCGCCGGGCTCCTGTTCTCCCTGTTTCCCTTCGGATTCAGGGCCGGGAGAGCGGCGCATAAAAAATCCGGGAACCGCGGAGAGAAACGCGATTCCCGGAAGAGAAATAGCTGGGAACTCCGTTATTCGGCGGATTTCGCCTGCTGCCAGCGGGCTTCCATGGCGTCCAGGTCCGCCTGGTCCAGTGTGAGGCCGTCCCTGGCCAGCAGGCGTTCCATTTCATTGAAACGCCGTTCGAACTTTTTGTTGGCGCCCGCCATGGCCACTTCCGGGTCTATTCCCTTTTTGCGGCACAGGTTCACCACGGAAAACAGCAGGTCCCCCAGTTCTTCCGTGAGGCGCGGGTCTTCTTCCGGCAGGGGCAGTATCTCCTCGCATTCAGCCGTTTCTTCCTTCACCTTGTCCAGGGCTCCCTGGGCGTCCGGCCAGTCAAACCCGGCTTTCGCGGCTTTTTTCTGAAGTTTCCAGGCCCGGAGAAGGGCGGGCAGCCCCTTGCCCGTGCCGTGCAGGTAGGGGGTGGCTTCCGCCCCTTTTTCCTGTCTTTTGATTTTGTCCCACTGGGTCAGGACGGCGTCCGTCGTATCCGCCCGGGAGCTGGCGAATACGTGGGGGTGGCGGCGGATGAGCTTTTCACTGACTTCGGCGGCCACGTCATTGAAATCGAACCGTCCGTTTTCCTGGGCGATTTCCGCGTGAAAAACGACCTGAAGCAGCACGTCGCCCAGTTCCTCCCGCATTTGTTGCCAGTCGTCCCTTTGGATTGTGTCCACAGCCTCGTACGCTTCCTCAATCATGTTGGTGATCAGCGATTTGTGTGTCTGTTCGGCGTCCCAGGGGCAGCCTTGCGGCGCGCGTAGGCGCTTCATGATGGAGATGAGGCGCTGCATCTGGAGGGCAGGCTCGTGGCATTCAATCATTTCAGTGTCGTTCATGACAGGGGCCATACTAATCCCGCGGGGGCGGATGACTAGCAAAAATTCCGCTTTACCCGGAAGGAATCTCCCTGCACACTCGCCCGCATGGAAGTTCACACGTGGAAAGAACGCACGGATGAAGGAACCCTGGTGTACAGGGCATGCCACCACGCCAACAAGTGGAAGCTGGAATGCGCCCCCAAGGTGGGCCGTGCGGAACGCGACGATGTGGAATGGGAACAGGTGGAATTTACGCGTGACCTCTGGATTACCCTGCGCGACCTGCTGTGGCGCAAATACCAGCGCAAGCGCTGCCCGTGGCGTCTGATTGAGGCCATTGACAAGCTTCTGGAAGACATGCCGGAGGAAGAATCCGCCGTCTCTCCGGATGAGGAGAATGAATAGCGGGTTTTCCCGGGAGCTTTTGATACGTGGGGGAATGCTGGCGGGAATATTCAGGGAATGGACTTCCTGGGTATATCCTTTTGTCTGTGAGCTATGCGGTTGCCGCTGCCCGGACGGAAGATACGTCTGCCCGGCATGCCGGAAGCGTTTTATTCCGATAGAGCCGCCCTTCTGCGCCGTTTGCGGGGAGCCGGCGGAGGGTTCCTTCATTCCCGGCGGGATGTGTGCCCGCTGTGCCGTGGACGCCCCCTCCTTTGAGGAGGCGCGCGCCGTGTACGTCAATGACGGAGAACTGAGGGAACTGCTCCTTTCCTTCAAATATGCCGGAGCCCTGCATCTGGCCGGGACTTTTGCCGGGATGATGGCGGAAGCCGTGCGCGAAAACCGCCACTGGTTCGGAGGGAGGGAGTGCCTGCTGGTCCCGGTCCCCATGCACCGGCTCAAACTTGTCCGGAGGGGATACAACCAGGCGGAGGAACTGGCCGTGCTGCTGGGGAAGGAGCTTGGCTGGGCCGTCAGCCGTGTGTTGAAACGCCTGCCGGACCGGATGCCCCAGGCAAGCCTGGCACGGGAGCAGCGCCTCAGGCACGCCCGGAAAATATACGCCGTGCATGAAAGCAGGTTGAAACGCCGTCCCGTCAGGGGCCGGGACATTCTTCTGGTGGACGATGTGTTCACCACCGGGGCCACGGCGGACGCGTGCTCCCGCCTGCTGCTCCGCGCCGGAGCCTCTTCCGTCTGCGTACTGACCCTGGCGCGCACGCATCACGCATGGCATGGCTGAACCGGAATTTTCTTTCAAGGCCTCTTCATCCTTCCTACAATGAGACCATGAATCCGGAGCTGGCGTTTCAAACGAAAGACGAGGTCATGTTTTATGATACGGATTGCGGAGGCGTGGTCCACAATCTGGCCTATCTGCGCATGATTGAAGCCTGCCGTACCAAGTTGGGGGTAAAGCTGGGCATGGACTATAAAATCATGGGCGACCTCCAGCAGTTCACCGTGGTGGTGCGTCATGAAATCGACTATGTTCGGCCTGCCGTGCTGGGGGATACGATTGTGACGACGGGGTGGCTTGAGTCCGTGGAAAGGACCAGTTTCTGGTGTGATTTCGAGATGCGCCGCGCTTCCAACGACGATTTGCTGGTGAGAGCGCATCAGAAGCTCGCCTTCGTGCAAATGCCCCAGGGCCGTCCCGTACGCATTCCGGCGGAATGGCGCACCCGGTGGCAGGCCTGCATGGAGTCCTGATTTTTTTTCATTCCGTGCCCCATTTTGCTCTTGCCATGTGCAGAAAGGTGGTGTTTACTGCTCCCGCCCTTCCAGCAAGGGTAAAGTGCTTGGGTAGCTCAGTTGGTAGAGCAGTAGACTTTTAATCTATTGGTCCCGGGTTCGAGTCCCGGTCCAAGTACCATCTCTTTTCCAAATTGAAACTCCGCGGGGAATCATTCCCCGCGGAGTTTTTTTATCGGTTATACGGGCCGGAAGGCTTATGAAAATGTTCCTCAAGGCCCTGTTTTCTGAATGAACCAGCGGAACCGGACATCAGGCGCAGGAATCCCGGTCTTCCGGAAAGTCCGGGCGGCTTGCCTTTCCGGCCAGGCTTTTTTCTATTTTATGAAACAGCAGAAAGTGGTTTTTCAGGTGATACAGCCATGATTTGACAACGGCCAGTTCATGGTCTTCCAAGACCACGGGCGGAGACAGAAGCGGGGTTTTCTTCACGGCCACTTCAATCAGGCCCACGATTTCATTCCTGTGGCACACCACGGGAACGGCAATGTATTGCAGATATTTTTTCTCCGGAGGCTGGTTGCGCTTGCGGAAGAAAAAGCGCGCCACCTGACGGGGCGTGGAGAGAACCAGGGGATTGAGACGGTGCTCCAGGAATAGCTGTTCATCCAGCATGGAAGGGGTATTGGTGACCGGCCGCGGCAGTTGTGCCAGAATGGACGGAGTACCGTCATTATGGTCTCCCTGGGCGTATCCAGCTACGCTGAGCAGAGTTTGATCTCCCGTCTTTTCCGCCTTGATGTAAAGCACTTCGAAAATGAGGGATTTTTTATATTCCGCCAATGCGGCGGCAATCGTGGAGCACAGGAAACCGCTTCCCTGGCCGAAGTCCCAGGGCATCTCCCGTGAGCCGTCCAATTTGTTGGCAAAGTTTTCATATTCTTTGCTGAGGGCGGTACATGCCTTTTCATAGAGGGCCGCAGTCTGGCGTTTGCGGATGCAGGACTGTTCTTCTTCATCCCCTTTTTTATTGAGCATGAGCTGGCATTCCACATGCCAGACGATGAAGGCAAGACCCAGAATGATGAGAATAATGATTTTTCCGGTATGACCGTTTTCTATCGGCGTACCGCCGACGATGGAGATGAAGATCACCAGAATGGGCTGGAATATGTTCGCTTTTTTAAGGAAAGAGTTATTGGTTTCTTTAGACATGGCGACATGCAGGAGAGAGGAAATTCAGGGGGGCATTCTGCGCAAAATACATTTAAAAAAATCTTCGGTGCTTATATCTCAAAAATATTCCATATTGTAAAAATAATTTAAGATTTGAATATGAAGAATGGAGTATTCATCTGAAAGAAGACTCATGAAAGTTTAATTAAACTGTATTTATAATCAATGAGTTTTTCTTAATTTAGAAGTATTCTAATACTATATCATCTTGAAACGGAATGCTTCTGTAGTTTCAATAATTGTTAGAAAAAAGGAAGAATTGTCGGTTTTGGAAACGCAGCGGTAAAAACAGGTCTCATCCTTGCAACTTTTGCAAGGGAAGGGAAGAAGATCGGCAGGCTGTTTGTCAAGGGAAACTGCGCGATGCACACTTGACGGAACAGCAGTTTTTTCATGAATTCCGGTCCAAGGGGGCTTTTTGTGAGAATTATTGAGAATGAAAATATAAGGGATGATAAAATCACGGAGGAATTACTGATCCGGCATGTGCTTTTTTCCTTTCTTTTTTCATGTCTCCAGCCAGTGAGGAAATCTTGTCAGGTGGACAGTATCTCCCGAAAGGTCGGGAGAATAAAGACAGAGGTGCACACCGCCTTGCAAGGAGGAATGGGCTGCTTTTCATGGAACTGCGAATAAATTTCGTTTTCTGCAAATTATTCACTATTTCGTGAATTTTTATTTTGATAAAGTAACGAGAAAGGTATTTTTTGCGCTGTTTCTTCTTCCTTGGAGTCCTGTACATCTGTTGTTCCGGGGAAGATAACGCTTGCATGAACGTTCTTCAGACGGGGGCGGTGTTTTTCCCGGAGGAACCGCGCTTTTGGAAAAGCCCGTCTCTGCGTTTTCCGATGAAAGGCAGAAGTCCCGGAGATTTGTTTAATAATGCCGTTTTCTTTAACGGGAACTTCCTCTGGATGTATTCCGGGTGTCCGGAGAAACAGTTTCCGGAGAGTTTCCAGTAAGGGCCGTTCGAAAGGGGAATGGCTCCGGATTAATCACGATTTTTCCGCAAGAGGCGTTTCAACCGGGGAGGCCGGAGAAGGGAGGTGTTCCGGTTCTGGCAGGTTTTTCCTGACTTGCGGGAGTGGGGGGATTATTCGGCATGCGTTTCCTGCGCCCACTTCCTGTACTGCCCGGAGAGTTGTTCCACCAGAGCCTTGTGCTGGGGAGCCAGGTTATTTTGTTCCGTCCTGTCCCTGATGTCGTAAACCTGCCAGGGACCCCGGTTGGGAGCCACCAGCTTGAATTTGTCCGTCAGGGCAGCGCGGTTTCTCTGGTGCTCCCAGAAGATGGTGCGGGGAGGGCAGGTGTTGGGAATACTGTCCCATACCTTTTCCGGCGGAATGGAAGCGGGTTTGGACCAATAGGAGTTGAGCGGCTTGCCGTCCATGTGGCCGGGGACGGGCAGTTTGGCCCAGGTGAGGCAGGTGGGGGCGATGTCCTGGAGCAGGAACGGGGAGTGATAGCGTGTTCCGGAGCGCAGGACCTTGGGGTAGCGGATGATGAAGGGGGCGGAGAGACCGCCGTCAAAGGTTTCAATCTTGTACTGGCGGTAGGGCGTGTTGGATACGGCCGCCCACATGGGGCCGTAACCGTCCCGGCAGCCGACTTCCCCCAGCAGGCCGATGGGCAGCGCGGTTTTTTTGTTTTTGTTGTTTTGCGGCATTTCCGCCGTCGCTCCGTTGTCCGACAGGAACATGACGATTGTGTTGCCGCTGAGATGGTGGCGGTCCAGGGATTCCAGAATTTTCCCGATGCCCCGGTCCATGATGGAGATTTGCGCGGCGTAGGTGGCCATGCATTCGGCTATGTATTCCTTGCGTTCCGCAGAAGTTTTTTCATAGCCGGCCGGATTGAATTTGTTGTGCATCCCCAGCTTGGCGGAAGGGGGGACGATGCCCAGGCGTTTCTGGTTTTCCAGCCGTTTGGCGGCAATGGAGCCGGGAGATTTGCCTTCGTACAGGGGCAGCATTTTTTCTATTTCCCCCCTGGGGGCCTGGAGGGGTGTATGCGGAGCCGTGTAGGCCACATAAAGGAAGAAAGGAGCCTTGGCTCTGGCGGCATCGTCAATGTATGCCAGGGCGGTCTTGGTGATGTCCTCCGTCATGTAGAAGTCATCGGGCAGGTCTTCCGGCTTGAGCAGTCTGCCGTCTTCTCCGAAGGGACGGTCCGGCATGGGCTTGTAATAGTCCGCCGCTCCGCCCAGAAGACCGCGGTAGCGATCGAAGCCGCGGTCCCAGGGATAGGTCCCCCGCACTTTCCCCAGATGCCATTTTCCGGACAGGTAGGTGCGGTAGCCGGCTTTTTTCAGCAGTTCCGGCAGGGTGGGGATGTCCGGCTTCAGGCGTCCCCGGTAGCCGGGGCGGCCGCTGTCGTCGTCCAGCAGGCCCACGTCCACCTTGTGCGGCTCGCACCCGGTCATGATGGAGGCGCGGGAGGGGGAGCAGCGGGAAGCCGTGTAGCACCTCGTGGCCTGCATGCCCTGCCTGGCGAGGGAGTCGATGCTGGGGGTGGGTATTTCGGAACCGTAGCAGCCCAGATCGGACCAGCCCATGTCGTCGGCCAGGATGAGGACAATGTTGGGCCGGCCGGCGTGGCCGGCTTGCAGGGAAGCAAAGGCTATTGCCAGGTAGGAGATAAGCCGGATTGAACAGCGCATAAGGGAGGTATAGGAAATCATGTGAGAGAATAAAAGCATTTTCTGCCAGCCTTCTTTAAGCGGCTCAAGAAGGAACAGACGGAGCATGCCGGCGGTGCGCCGGAACGGGAAAAACATGCAGGGCGTTTTACTGTCCATGGCATGGCTGTATGAGAGTATGCCGGATATTCCTTTTTTCCGAAGGGGGTGCCGCCGTTCCCGGTCATCAGCCCGGTTTCCCCGGAATCTTGTTTTCCGCGGGAGCCATGAGGATTCCGGCGGTGAAGAGTGCCGGATCCGGCGTCAGGATTCAGTCCGTGCTACCACCACAGAATGGCGCAGAGCAGGATGGCGGCTCCATAGGCCATGCCGCCCAGGCAAAGGGGAGTCCACCAGGAGGGTTTGGAACAGATTTTGTTGACCATGTCCCGGTAGAGATAGGGTTTTCCTATCCAGAGGAGGGAGAGGAAGATAACGATGTAGCACCAGACGGGGATGAGCAGACGCGTGACCGGATCTTTCAGATAGGCGGCAAAGAGGAGGGGGGAGGCCACCATCAGTCCGAAGAGGCCGAGAGCCCGCGGGAAGAGCAGGTTTTTCACCTGGGTGATCATCAGGACCAGAAAGACGGGGCAGGCAAGCTGGAGCAGCCACCGGATGCCCTCGAATTCCGCCAGATCCACGCGGAGGGAACTCAGGATTCCCAGTCCCTGGGGAGCCACCAGCAGGAAGAACCAGAACAGGCCCACCGCCAGCAGAATCTGGGCGAGCAGATGGTTGCGCGGAGAAGCCAGCAGGAACGCCTGCGTTTGCTGTCTTTTCACCAAGGCGAACAGATGGCCGAGCAGCAGGACGGAACCCAGGATGTACCCCGCCACATGCAACGGTATCATTTCATACGGATGCTCAAAGGAGGTATACGGGTTCATCTGAACGCTAACCTTAATGATTATCCCGTATTCGTAAAGGCGAATCAGCGGGAGAAGGAAGAAAATGCCATCACTTTCCGGCTTCCGGACTGTAGAACGGGCCTTCCGGCAGGGGAGAAGAGTTTCTTACGAGTCCTTGGTGACTTTTTCAAACGTGGGGTCCTCAACGGGCGCTATTTTTCCGTCTGCGTAAAGTACCATGATAGCTCCTTGGTGGCGTTCCAGAGCGGGAACCACGATTTCATCAAAGTCCTGCGAGGTGATGACGCTGCGGCCGTCAATGGGGTTGCCGTCGCTGAGCCACGGCTTGTTCCTCAGGGCCTGCCCGCGGGCCACGTTCATGGGGCGGCCCTTCCGGTTGTCCAGCCAACTGGTGTAGGAGACGGTGTCCGGCCCGGCGGGCTGGTTGGAGTCGTTGGAGTTAAAGTAGGCAAGGTGCTTGTCATTCTTGCAGCGGAAGGTGTCCGGGAGCATGTGGGGGTCCTTGTCCGTGAGGGGGATCAGGTCCGGCTGGCCGGCGTTGACGATGGGGGCCAGGGCGTCCCACCAGTTGCGGCAGGCCTTGGCGCTCAGGAGGCTGTCCTTCATGCCGCTGGAGGGAAGCTTGCCCCCGTTCTGGGCCGCGAATTCCTTGCCCCAGTCGCTCAACCGGTGAAGATTGTCCGTACAGCGCGTCCGTGCCGCCGTTTCCGTGGCGTGGGAATATACCGTGTAGGAAATGCCCGCCAACAGGGCGAGAATGGCGATGACCACGAGAACTTCAATGAGCGTGAAACCTTTGCTGCGTGAGGTAAATGAGCGGGCTTTCATGATTTCCTGCCATTGTACATGATTGTCGCCGCTTGAAAAGCCAGAAACTGTTTCCGCCGGTGAAAAGCCGCGCCTGTTTCCAATCAGCTGCATGGGCGGCTGTCCTGATGGTATGTGAGTGCTTTATGAAATATTCCGACGGATATTACCGGGAAACCGTCCCCGGATATGACACAGGGAAAGGCGGGAGGCCGGCTTCACGGAGCGGATGCCCCAGGTCCCCGCCAGCGCCGCCGCCGTGATTCCGCCTTTTTATGGGCTGCGATGACGATGGGGAACGCCTTTTTTCCGGAAAGACGGGGTTTCCGTCCCTCTCCAGGAACGTGCCTGTCCGAAGGGAGGCCGGTGCATTCTGCCCGTGTAAGGCATGGGCGCCGCGCCGCTCAGGGACCTTTTGCCAAACCGTGCATCCGGGACGGAGATGGCGGGGGCATGTGCCCCGGAAACGAAAAAGGCCGGTCCCCGAAGGGACCGGCCTGGTGGTAAAAAGGAATGGTGCGAGGCCGCTTATTTAGCGGCTGTGACCAGCGCGGCGAAGGATTCCGGCTTCAGGGAAGCGCCGCCCACCAGGGCGCCGTCAATGTCCGGCTGGGCCATGAGTTCTTCCACGTTTTCCGGCTTCACCGAACCGCCGTACTGGATGCGTACCTTGGCGGCGGTATCTGCGCCGAAGACGTCCGCAACGACCTTGCGGATGAAGGCGTGCGCTTCCTGGGCTTCCTTGGAAGTGGCGGTCAGACCGGTGCCGATGGCCCAGACGGGTTCATACGCAATGACCAGGTTGGCGACTTCTTCCGGCGTCAGGTCCTTGAGACCGCCCTTGAGCTGGATTTCCAGCACGGGTTCCAGAATACCTCCCAGGCGTTCGTCCTTGGTTTCTCCGATGCAGAAGATCGGGGTGATTCCGGCGGCGATGGCCTTCTTGATCTTGGCGTTGATGATGGCGTCCGTTTCACCGAAGTACTGGCGGCGTTCGCTGTGGCCGAGCACTACGTACTTGAGGCCCAGCTCCTGGAGCATGCTGGTGGAGATTTCACCGGTGTAGGCTCCGTTGTCATACTGGGAAACGTTCTGGGCGCCGATGGCGATGCATCCGCAGCCGCCCAGGGCGTTCAGCACGGAGGGGATGGTGGTGAAGGGGGGAACGATCACGGTGTCGCAGGCGACGTCCTTCCCCTTGAGGATGGTTTTGAAGCTTTCGATGAATTGGGCGCCTTCAGCGGGGCCGATGTTCATCTTCCAGTTGGCGGCAATAATTGGTTTGCGGGACATAAATGGAATGAATTAATCAGGAGCAGGCATTGTTGACAAATCGGGGCCGAGGTCAAGCACAGATCAAGAGGGCCGCATATGCTCCGTCCGATTTTTCCTCCTGCGGAAGGACGAGTTTTTCTTCTTTCAGGGTCCATTCCGGGTGGTCCTTCAGGAATTCCCGGACCAGCAGTCCGTCTTCCTCCGCGTCAATGGAACAGGTGGAATAAACAAGCCTTCCTCCCGGTCTGACGGCGCGGGAGGCGTTTTCCAGAATGGTCCGCTGGAGGGCGGCCAGCCGCCGGATTTCCTCCGGATTCAGGCGCCAGCGTACGTCCACGCGGCGCTGGATGACGCCTGTGTTGGAGCAGGGAACGTCCAGCAGTACAGCGTCAAAACGCTTTTCCCATTGCGGAGGGCAGGGCTGGGTCCAGTCCGCCTGGGCCGTGGCCACGGAGGGGGAACCGTACCTTGCCAGATTTTCCCGCAGGACAGGCAGACGATGTTCGTGAAGGTCCGTGGCGGTGAGGCGCGCTTTTCCTCCGGTGGCGGCGATGATGGCCGCGGATTTTCCTCCGGGGGCGGCGCAGGCGTCCAGGATTTCCTCATCCGGCTGCGGCGCCAGCAGGTCGATGGCGTAGCGGGTGGAGGGGTCCGCTACGTACAGGGCACCGGAGTTGACGTCTTTCAGCGGCAGGAGGCCTTCCACGGAGAACCAGCCGGGAGCGCCGCCGAGCGGGACGAGGCCCTCCGGGGGGTCATTCAAGGGAATGAGGGAATTGGCGCGCACGTAGAGCCGCGGCGTGGTGTTGTTCCATTGAAGGAGCTTCCGGGCGGCTTCCGGACCGAACTGGGCCGTCCATTTTTCCACAAGCCATCGCGGGGTGGAATAAAGGATGTGAAGGGGGAGTTTTTCCCGTTCCGCCAGAATGGCTTTTTCCTTCCGCAGCGCATTACGCAGGATGGCGTTGACCAGCCCCCGCAGGCGGGACGGCGCCAGATTGACGGTTTCATACACGGCGGCATGGTCCGCCATGCCCAGCAGAAAGAGCTGGCACAGTCCCAGTTGGAGAATGAGCCGCACGTTCATGTCCAGCCTGCCCTGGCGCAACGTGCCGATCACGTGGTCCAGCCAGCTCTGGTTGCGCAGAACGCCGAAGACCAGGGCCTGTACCAGATGCCTGTCCGCCGGGGACAGGGAGAGCCGCGAACATTCCCGGTCCACCAGGGTTTCCGCAAAGGCGCGGCCTTCATGCCAGCGCGTCAGGCAGGCCAGGGCGGCCTGGCGCGAGTTGGATAGGTTGCTGTTCACCGGGGCACTCTACCTGCGGAATGGGGAAGTTTCAACCAGCAAAAAAGCGGAAAGGAATGGAAAGCTGCGGAGATTTCTCCCTATTACCTGTCTTTCCGCGGACTACCCGCTTCCTTTTTGTAAATGGCCTGGAGCCGTTCCAGTTGTTTTGGCTGTTTTTCCGCCAGATTGTTCCTTTCTTCCGGGTCCCTGCTGATCTGGAACAGGAGCCACTGGCCGTTTTTCATGGTCAGTTTCCAGCCGTCTCCGGTGATGATCGTGTGGTCGATGACGATGTAGTCCCTCAATTTGCCCGGTTTGCCCAGCAGCATGTTTTTGTAGGAGACGGCGTCCTTGCCCTCAGGCATGCGGACTCCCGCCAGGTCGGCAAAGGTGGCCATGTGGTCGTAATTGGCCACCAGGCCGTGGCAGACTTTTCCGTGCGGGAGGGTTCCCGGCCAGGAAACGATCATGGGAACGCGGATGCCTCCTTCGTGGTTGGTCCATTTGAGTCCCGCCAAGTTGACCATGGCATTTTTCAGGCCCACTTTCCCGCGGTTGCCGCGGAAGATGTCCAGCAGTTCCCCGTTTTTATCCACTACCCCGCCGTGGTAGTCGAGGCCGCGGCCTCGGCCCTTGTCCGTGCGGTAGTAGATTTCATGCCCGTTGTCGGAAGCGAAGATGATCATGGTGTGTTTCTCCAGGCCCAGCTTGTGCACCTGGGCGACGATAGCCCCCACCTGCCTGTCCAGCTTGTCCACCATGGAGGCGTATTCCTCCGCCGCCGCGCCGCATTCCTTGTTGCCGCCGGAGGCGTTGGCGTAGGCCTTGCGTATTTCCGGGTTCCCGGCATAGACGTTTTCCGCGGGGAGGATGTCCACCGGCCCGTGGGGAAGGTTGGTGGAGAAGAAGATGAACATGGGCTTTTTGCGGTTTTCCTCCATGAATTTGAGGGTTTCCCGCAGCATGACGTCCGGGGCGTAGGTGACTTTGCCCTCCCGGTTGCCGCGGCGTTTTTCCGTAGCGCCCTGGGAGTAGTTTTCCGGAGTTTTTCCCGCATCGGCGTGCGTGTTTCCTTCCAGCGGCAGGCGTTCTCCGTTTTTCCAGAGGAAGGAGGGATAGTAGCCGTGGGCGCGCACATGGTCCATGTAGCCTACGTAGTGGTCCCAGCCGTGGCGCTGCAACTCCCCGTGCCAGGTGGTGAAGCCCCAGTCCAGTTTTCCGAACTGGGCTGTCACGTAGCCGGCCTTTTTCAGCATTTCCGGGAGGAATACTTCCTGCGGGGTGGGCTTGATGCCTGCCCTCCGGGCGGCCTTTTGTTCAAATTCCTCATTGCTCCAGCCTTGTTTTTCCGCCGTGATGACCAGGCCTCCGGGAGTTTCCGAGTAGGATTTGGAGTGGCTGTCATGCACGCCCATGAGCAGGGAGGCGCGCGCCGGGCAGCAGTACTGGCTGCTGTAGCACCTGGTGAACATGACGCCCTGTTCGGCAAGACGGTCGATATTGGGCGTTTTGACGAGGCTCTCGCCGTAGCATCCCAGCAGTCCCATGCCCATGTCGTCCGCATAAATGAGGATGATGTTGGGTTTGGGCGGGGTTACGGCTGCCTGGGATAGGCCGGCGGTCATCAAAAGGGCCGTCTGCAGGAAGAGTCGCAGGAAAGTGTGCATCATGAATAGTACGGCAGGGACAATTTCCTCTATCGATAAATAAAAAGCCGCCCGGAAATTACTTTTCCGGACGGCTGGCAAAAAGTCGGTGCCTTTAGTGGCCGTAAGGTTTGTTGACGCGGCTGAATTGCTTCAGGCGCAGGCCGTTGAGGTGGATGAAGCCTTCGGCGTCGTCCTGGTTGTACAGTTCTTCGTGACCGCCTTCCATGGTGGCGATTTCTTCGGAGTACAGGGACTGCGGGGAACGGCGGCCTGCGTACATGATGTTGCCCTTGTAGAGCTTCAGGCGCACTTCGCCATTGACGGTTTCCTGGGATTTGGTGACCAGGGCCTGGATGGCCTCGCGTTCCGGCGCGAACCAGAAGCCGTTGTACACCAGCGTGGCGTATTCCGGAATGAGGGAGTCGCGCACTTTCTGCACTTCGCGGTCCACGGTGATGGTTTCAATGTCGCGGTGGGCCGCCAGCAGGATGGTGCCGCCGGGGGTTTCATAAATGCCGCGGCTCTTCATGCCTACGAAGCGGTTTTCTACGATGTCCACGCGGCCGATGCCGTGCTTGCCGCCCAGGGCGTTGAGCACATACATGACGCCCAGCGGGCTGAGCAGGGTGTAGCCGTCGCGTTCGCCGCGGGGGGTGACGTCCAGTTCTTTCAGCAGGCCGTCCAGTCCGTCGTACTGAATGCCGACCACGTCGCCCTTTTCATACAGGAGCTGGATGTATTCGGCCTGGTCCGGGGCGTCTTCCGGAGAGACGGAAAGCTTGTACATTTCACGGTCGGCCGGGGTGGTGCCGTCGTACCAGGTGTCTTCCAACATGCCCGCTTCAAACGAGATGTGGAGCAGGTTGCGGTCCATGGAGTACGGTTTTTTCAGGGACTGGCGGATCGGAATGCCGTGGGATTCCGCATAGGCGATCATTTCCGTGCGGCCCGGGAACTGCCTGCGGAATTCGGGGTCGCGCCACGGGGCGATGACCTTGATGTTGGGTGCCAGGGCGTTCACGGCCAGTTCAAAGCGCACCTGGTCGTTGCCCTTGCCGGTGGCGCCGTGGGCGATGGCGTCCGCTCCTTCCCGGATGGCCAGGTCCACCATGTCCTTGGAGATGCAGGGGCGCGCGATAGAGGTGCCCAGCAGGTAGCGGCCTTCGTACAGGGCGTTGGCCTGCATCATCGGGAAGATGTAATTGGTGGCGAAGTCTTCCTTGAGGTCGCCGATGAAACATTTGGAGGCGCCCGTCGCAAGGGCTTTTTCTTCCAGGCCGTCAAGTTCTTCAGCCTGGCCTACGTCCGCGCAGTATGCGATGATTTCGGCATTGTACTTTTCCTTGAGCCACTTCAGAAGAACGGAGGTGTCAAGGCCGCCAGAGTATGCAACTACGATTTTCATGTACGTCAGTGATTAGTGTGCGCGGTCATGATGCCCCATTCCCTTTCCGGTGGAAAGGACAAAATCGTCTTGTACGGCGTCCTTTTTTCAATATTCCCTTCCGGAAGGGGCGGGAGGGGATGGGCGGAGTTTTTGCCCTGGTCCGCCAGGGTGGGGCCGGGGAGGGAACAGGAAGAGAAAAGAAGAAGGAAGGTTTCCCGGAAGGGCGGGGAAGCGGGAGTTCCGGAGATGGTTAGGAAGTGTTAAGCAATTCCGGGAGTCCTTTCCCGGAAGGGGTTCCCCGGCGGCGTGTTCCGCGGTGCGTTTATGGAAGAAGCAGGCATTCAGGGTCATAGATGTGTGGACGGGAAAAGGCCGGATGACATTGAAAACAGCTTGAATTTGATGAAATTGAAAAAAAGCGCTTGATTTTTCACTGCGGGGCCTCTACTTATTCCGCCGAACTTATGGCTAAGAAGAGCTGGATAGCAAGAGACAAGAAAAAGGCTGACACCGTCAAGCGCTACGCAGAGCTGCGCGAGCAATTGAAGGCTGAGAAGGATTATATCGGTTTAACCATGTTGCCCCGCAATGCAAGCCCGACCCGTATGGTCAACCGCTGCCTTGTTTCGGGCCGCCGCCGTGCATTCATCCGCCGCTTCAAGCTTTCCCGTATTTCCTTCCGCGAACTGGCCAACGCCGGCATGATCCCCGGTGTGACCAAGTCCAGCTGGTAAGAGGGGAAAAGGTTGCAGCCTTACAAAGATTTTGACGCTAGGCTGATTTTTATTTAGCCTAGCGTTTTGCTATGCCCATATACGAGTACATTTCCGAACACCCCGACGATCCCGAACAGTCCTGTCCGGTGTGCCGCCGCGGTTTCGAATTGCGGAGGCCCGTGGACCGTGCGCCGCTTGAAAAGTGCCTGGTATGCAAGCACCCGGTGCGCAAGGTGATCAGCCGGGTGAACGTCCCGGAAATCACCAAGCCCCTGTCCGTTTCCGACGCCAAGGCCGCCGGCTTTACCGTGCTGGAAAAACGGGACAAGGGTGTTTATGAAAAATTGTGACGTACAAAGCATGTGCATGAGAACGGTTTTTCCCGTATTTTAAATCCAACGGAATGAGTGATCCAGACCCTCTGAGTATTCTTGCGGCCTCCGGGGCCGCTGAAGTGCCGGTTATTGAACCGGCGCTGGGTGGGATAGCGCTGGCAGTGGCCGGCCTTGTCCTTTTCTTATTATTGAATGCGTTTTTCGTGGCGAGCGAGTTCGCCCTGATGAAAGTCCGCGAAAGCCAGCTGCACGCTGAGGAAGGCGCCACGGCGCGGACGAGGAGGAAGCTGGTCCTCGCTAAAAAGGCGGTCAGGCACCTGGACCTGTATTTGTCCGCCTGCCAGATAGGCATCACGCTTTCCTCCCTGGCGCTGGGTTTTTTGGGCGCTCCGTTCGTGGCGGAGCTGACGGCACCCTTTCTGTACTCCCTGGGCCTGGAAGCCTCCGCACCCGTTTACTGGGCGGCCCTGGTTCTTACCTTCCTTTTCTTTGCCTGCTGCCATGTGGTTCTGGGGGAATTTCTTCCCAAGTGCATGGCGGTCCGGCATCCCGGCAAGTCCGTCATGGCGGTGGCCCCCCTGCTGTATTCCTTTTATGGGGTGTTCAAATATACGGGCATTCTCGGCCTGACCAACGGAATCGCCCGGTTTATCATGAAATACCTGCTGGGTATTGATCCCGGAGTGGCGGCGTGCACCGTGCACAGCACGGATGAACTGATGTACCTGGTGGAGGAGAGCGAGCGCTCCCGCGAACTGACCCGGCAGGAGGCGGAAATCTCCAAGAACGCCCTTGAATTGAACGATATGTGCGTGAAGGACGTCATGACGCCGCGTTCCGAAGTGGACGTCATGGACCTGACGGCTCCCTTTGAGGAGAACTGGGCCCTGGCGCGGGAATCATGGCATACCCGCTTTCCGCTGGTGGAAGGAGACCATCTGGACGAGGTGAAGGGCTGGGTGCACGTGAAGGACCTGCTCAAGCTCGTGGGCCAGGATAATCCGGACCTGATGAGCGTGAAGCGGGAATTGCGCGTGGTGCCGGATACGATGCCCCTGGACAGCCTGCTGACTTTCTTTTTGAAGGAGCACGCCCATTTTGCCCTGGTGGTGGACGAGTTCGGGGATTCCATCGGCCTCGTGTTCCTGGACGACATTCTGGAACAGATCGTGGGCGATGACATTCAGGACGAGTTTGACCGGGAGGAAATGAGGGAATTCGTCAAGACGGGCAAGGATACTTATGCCGTGAACGGCGCCGTCACCCTGTTTGACCTGGCGGACTACCTGCCGGAAATGGACCTGGATTGTCCGGGCGTGACCACGCTGGGCGGCTACATGATCAGCCAGCTGGGGCATATTCCGGAGGAAGGGGAGGAATTGAAAATAGGCCGTTACCGGGCCGTGGTGACGGGATCGGACGGCAGAAGGATCACGCAGATTCTGCTGACCAGGCTGCCGGAGGAACAGGAGGAGAAATAATCCCATGGCGGAAAGATCACACCCGGACATGAGCTTTGAAACGGAGGCGCGGGCTTCCGGCTTCCTGCACGTGGCCGGGGTGGACGAGGCCGGACGCGGTCCGCTGGCCGGTCCCGTGGTGGCCGGCGCCGCGATTCTGCCGGAGCATCTGGAAGGCCTTCCCGGCCTGAACGATTCCAAGCAGCTTACCGCCGCCAAACGGGAGGCCCTGTTTGCCGCCCTGCTGGAACGTGCGGACGTGCATTGCTCCGTGGGCATTGCCTCCACGGAGGAGATCGACCGGCTCAATATTCTGCGCGCCACCCATCTGGCGATGGCCCGCGCCGTGGAGGGGCTTTCCCTGCGGCCGGATTTCTGCCTGGTGGACGGCCTCCCCGTGAAGGGACTGCCCGTGCCGCACCGCGCCATTGTGAAGGGGGACGGCAGAAGCCTGTCCATCGCCGCCGCCAGCGTGCTGGCCAAGGTAACGCGCGACCGGATGATGACGGAGGCGGACGCCGAGTTTCCGCAGTATGGTTTTGCAAAACACAAGGGGTATGGCACCAAGGTTCACATGGAGGCCCTGCGGAAGCATGGGCCTTGTCCGCTGCATCGCCGCTCGTTTGCGCCTGTTTCACAGATGGAATTGTCCCTGCCTGAATAGGGAAGAGCGGAGTACGGACTGGCTGGGCGCTTACGGGGAGCTGGCTGCGTCCTCCTTCCTGCGCGCGGCTGGCTGTTCCGTTTTACGGAGGAATTGGCGTCCCGTCCGCGGAGGAGAGATTGATTTGGTGTGCCGTGACGGAGCCTGCCTTGTCTTTGTGGAGGTGAAAACGCGCACGCATGGCGGCTACGGGGGAGCGCGCCGGGCCGTGAATGCCCGCAAGCGCGCCCTGATCCGCCAGGGAGCGGCTGAATGGCTGCGCCAGCTTCCGGACACGGTTCCCTTCCGCTACGATATTGTGGAAGTCATGTACCGGGAAGGTGAAGTTCCGGAAATCACGCGCCTTTGCGGAGCGTTTGGAGAGCGGGACTTGGCGGCGTCATGAAAAATGCCGCAGGCGCAGGGCGTTGAGGATGACGGAAACGGAACTCAGGCACATGGCCGCCGCCGCAATGACCGGGGAGAGCAGGATGCCCCAGAAGGGATAAAGGACGCCCGCGGCTATGGGAATGCCCAGTGCGTTGTATATGAAGGCAAAGCCCAGGTTGGACTTCATGTTGTTCACGGTGGCGGTGGAAAGGGCGAAGGCCTTGGAGATGACCAGCAGGTTCCCTTTCACCAGCGTGACGCCGCAGCTCTGCATGGCTACGTCCGATCCCGTTCCCATGGCGATGCCCACGTCCGCCTCCGCCAGCGCGGGGGCATCGTTCACGCCGTCGCCGGCCATGGCAACCACGCTTCCCTGTTTTTTGAGGCTGGAGACCAGGGATTGCTTGTCCGCCGGAGACATGCCTCCGTGGTATTCGGGAATTTCCAGTTCCTGCGCCACGGCTTCCACCGTTGCCGGCGCGTCTCCGGAGGCGATGATGATGTGGATGCCGCGCGCCTTCAGGTCCGCAAGAGCCCTGCGCGTGTTGTCGCGGATTTTGTCCGCCAGGGAGAACGCCCCCGCCGCCTGTCCGTCCAGCGCGGCAAAAACGGTCACGCGGCCCTGCCGACGCTGTTCATCCACCCACGGGGCCAGGGAGGAAATGTCCACGCCCTGTTTCTGCATCATGTCCCCGGTACCCAGGGATACCTTGCTGCCCTGGATGGTTCCGGCCACACCCCCTCCGGGGAAGGACTGGAAGTCCGCAACGGAGTCCAGGGGGAGTTTTTCATCCCGCGCTCTCTGGACGAAGGCGCGCGCAATGGGATGTTCGCTGCCTTGTTCCAGGGAGGCGCATTGGGCAAGCAGCTTGTCCATGTTCATGCCGCCTGCCGTGGTGACGTTGACGAGGGAGGGCCTGCCTTCCGTGAGGGTCCCGGTTTTATCCATGACCAGGGTGTCCACCTTGTGCATGGTTTCCAGGGAAGCCGCGTCCCGGAACAGGATGCCCAGGGAGGCCGCCTTTCCGGAGGCCACCATCATGGACATGGGGGTAGCCAGTCCCAGTGCGCACGGGCATGCCACAATCAGGACGGCCACGGCGTTCACCAGCCCGTGCGGCCAGCTCGGCTGCGGTCCCCAGAATCCCCAGACGAAGAATGTGAGTATGGCGACCGCCGCCACGGCAAGGACAAAATAACGCGCCACCTTGTCCGCCAGCCGCTGCATGGGGGCCTTTGTCCTCTGGGCCTGGGCCACCAGGCTGACGATGCGTGCCAGCACGGTGCCGTCCCCCACTTCCCGGGCCGTCATGGTGAAGGTGCCCGTGGTGTTCAGCGTGGCGCCGATCAAGGTGTCTCCGGGAACGTGGGTGACGGGAATGGGTTCTCCCGTGAGCATGGATTCGTCCACATCGCTCCCTCCGTCCTTCAGGATGCCGTCCACGGGAATCTTTTCTCCCGGTTTCACCCTCAGCACGTCGCCGGGCTGGACTTCTTTCAGGGGAATGTCGCTCTCCACGCCGTTGGGCAGCACGAGGTGCGCCGTGGAGGGGGCCAGGTTCATCAGCGACCTGATGGCTTCCGCCGTGCGGGACCTGGCCTTCAATTCCAGGACCTGCCCGAGCAGGCTCAGGGAGATGATGATGGCCGCCGCTTCATAATACACGGGTACGTGGCCGTCGCGGACGAAGACCTCAGGAAACCATCCGGGCACGATCGTAGCCGCCAGACTGTACAGGAAGGCGACGGAAGTTCCGGCTCCGATCAGCGTCCACATATTGGGATTGCGCGTTTTAACGGATTCCCAGCCACGGATCAGCAGCGGCTTGCCCGCCCACAGGACTACGGGGGCGGCCAGCAGCAGTTCCACCCAGTTCTGCACCCCCGGATTCAGCCATGCGGCGATGTGGCCGCCCATGGAAATGGCAAAGAGCACGATCACCAGCGGGAGGGAAATGTAGAAGCGCCTGCGGAAGTCGTCCAGTTCCCTGTTGTCCTGCGGGGCGGCGGAAGGAAGAACGGGTTCAAGCGTCATGCCGCAGATGGGGCACGAACCGGGATGGTTCTGCCGGATTTGGGGATGCATGGGGCAGGTGTAAACGGCGCCGGAAGGGGAAGGGCCTGGGTCCGCAGGGGCAGGGGAGGAGGGAGGCATGTCCATTCCCTTCATATTCATGCCCCCGTGGGGTGAGGAAGAATGGGAAAGAGCCTGTTCCGGGGCCTCGTTTTTGCCGGAATCATGCCGGCAATGTGAGCAGTTCGTCATGTCCATACGAAAAGTGAGACAGGACGCGGTCCCGTTCCGTTTCAAATGGGGCGTGATTGGGATAACGAAAAGGATTCATGCCCGCGGTTTTTCCGGAGCGGGCATGAATCCGCCACACTATATTATATATAGTGCAGGAAAGGGGCTGGAAGGGTTATTCCGCCCTCAGGGCCAGGATGGCTTCCATGAATTCCTGGGGAATGTCCAGGTGCGCCAGTTCGTCCTGGAGAATGACTCCGTTCGCACCGGCATCCAGCATCCGGAGGGCGTCTTCCACGGTGCGGATTCCGCCGGCTGAAAGAACGGTGACGGAGGCGGGGAGTTCTTCAATCAGCCTTTCCGTGACTGCCGGATTGGCCTGAAGGGTGTGCGGGTCCGCGTTGTTGATGCAGACGAAGTCGGCTTCCAGATCCATGGCGGCTTCAAGCTCTTTCAGAGTATGGACTTCCATCATCACGTCCAGCCCCAGTCCGGTGGCCATGCGGTACAGGGGTTCCAGCTCCTTTTCCGGAACGGCCGCCACGAGGAGGTTGACGGCGTCCGCCCCGGTGACGATGGCCTGGCAGATTTGAACCGGGTGAATGAAGACGTCGCGCGCCATGACGGGAATGGAACTTATTTTGGAAATCACGGATACCATGTCCCAGGACCCGCCGTACACCTGCGGTTCCACCGCTATGGAGACGCCTTGCGCGCCGCCCTGCACGAACATGGAGTACTGGCGCCTGATGTCCATGTCCATATGCGGGAGCCCCTGTGCGGGATAGGACCGGGAGATTTCCGGAATGACGGAGAGGCGGTTTTCGCCCAGGTCCACGGCGGTCCTGAATCCCGCATAGTCGTTCCTCAGGATGGCGGAGGCCCGCAATTTGCCTTCCAGGGGAAGGATTTTTTTCAAATCGGCGCGTTTGCGCTCCAGAATGGCGTTTAAATAATCCATATGTTACTTTCTGGGTAGGAAATAGGAACGCTGTTTGTCCGAGATGGGGAGCCCCGCCCGTTCCATGACGCACAGCATGTCTTCCCAGACCTTTCGCTTTTCCGAAATATCTTCCGTCCGCAGCAGGTAGCTGGGGTTGTAGGTGACGCGCACGGGCGTGTCGAAAGCCGTGTGGAAGGTTCCCCGCAGCGCGGAAAGCGGCGTTTCCCCGGATTGGAGGATTCCCCTGGCGGCGATGGCGCCCAGGGCGACAACCACTTTCGGACGCACCAGCATGATTTCTTCCCGGAGGATGGGACGGGAAATTTCTATCTCCCGGTCGGTGGGGGGGCGGTTGTTGGTGAGCTGCCGGGGCAGGGAGGGACGGAACTTGACCAGGTGGGTCAGGTAAATGTCCGCTCGGGTAATGCCCATGGCCTGGAGCATGGCGTCCAGCTTTTCCCCGGACGGTCCCGCCAGGGGCCTGCCCAGCTTTTCTTCATACAGTCCGGGAGCGTCCGTCACCATCATGATGTCCGCCCGGGGATTGCCGGAGGAAAAGACGGGGGTGTCCCGCAGGGAATTCAGGTTTTTGAGCGGGGGCCAGTGCAGCACCAGTTCGCGGAGGGAGGCAAGTTTTTCTTCTTCCGTTTCCCCCTCCAGGTCAAAGGCCACGTGGCGCGGAACGGCGGGTTCCTCTTCCGTCCCTCCGGGATGCACGCCGTTGAGGATGGCTCTGAGTTCGTTGCCGAAGGAGATTTCATCCACGGAAGCGGGTTGGGAGTTCTCCGGAATGCCGGCAGGATGGGGATGTTCCGTTCCGGAAACGGGCGGAGCGGAGGCGGGAGTGTCTCCCCGGGCCACCCGGCGCGCCTCAATCACCCACTGCCTCAGGACTTTCCGGGCCTCTTCCGTCACGGGCGCGTGCTCCACGCCCCTGGATAACAAAGAGCGCAGATAGTCAAGGGTGAGGTGTTGGGGCAGGCCGGCGGACATGTTTGGCCGGAATTGTAGTCTATTTCCTTGTGGATGCAACAGCCCATTGGGTATGCGGCCGCTTCGCCGGAAGGGGAATTTGCAGGAAGGGAATACAGCATTTCGTTCACTGTTTTTAAGCAATGCAGGAGTTCCCGCTTCTTTCCCCCTTGAACTTTTTTATGGAAAATTTTGAAGGGTTGAATGCTTTTTGCGTAAATAACGCATTCACTGTAAAAGGATTTAATGTAAAGTAAAAAAGTGTGTCGTACTATGATAGAAAAAGAGAATTCGTGAAGTATATTATTTGTCATGATATGACAAAAATGCGGCATGTTTTTTATATTGTTGATTTTTAATGTGTTGCGGTAAGGAATTTTTTGTGTTTACAAGAGGTGGTATAGAAAAAAAGTTTGCCAAGGCTGAAATTATTTCGTAACCAAGAGCCGCCGTTGCCGATTTTTGTCGGCACCGCACGCGGCCAGAAGGTTTTTTTCAGGCGTGATTGCCGCGTGTGTGGCGCTTTAACCACGTACCACATGAATCTACGAATAATTGCCACCCTGTCTTGCGCCGTTATGGCGATGTTTGTCAGCAGCTGTGCGACAAACGGTGCCGTCACCGGCACGGGGAAATCCGATAGTGATACTCTTGTCCTGGCCCGCGTAAGTGAAAAATCGCCGGGATTTGTTCAGCCTCTGGCGCCCAGCCGCTCGGCGATGCCCTCTTCCAGCCTGCCCAAACTGGGGCGCGACAAGCACAAGATGCCGTTTTACCATCCGTCCCAGCGTACTCGCGTAGTGCGCACGACGGCTTACACCCATTCCGAACGCGACCATTTGGCGTACGGCCCCCGCAATGCGGTGGGCACGTCCCTGAAGTACACGTCTTCCGTGCGCAGCGCGGCGGCGGACTGGTCCGTCTATCCGCTGGGGACCACGTTCCGCATCAAGGGCCAGCCCTACCTCTACGTTGTTGACGACTACGGCAGCGCCCTGGTGGGCACGGGCACCATTGACATTTACCAGCCCAGCAAAAAGCTGATGAAGGATTGGGGACGCCGCTACGTGGAACTGACCATCGTGCGCTGGGGAGACCCGGCCAACAGCCTGGAAGTCCTCAGCGGCCGCCGGGGCTACAAGCACTGCCGCACCATGTACGCCGCCCTTCAGCACCGCGTGTCCAAGGGCCTGTACGCCAAGGCCGACAAGTAATTCCGCGCAAAAACGCTTTCATGCCGCTCCGCCGTCCCGATGGATGGCGGAGCGTTTTTTTGTTTTCCGCCGCGTTCGCGGAATGGTATTCTGGCGGCATGGACAAGAAAGAACGGGCCTCCGTCGTACAGGAGGAATTGATGAGGCTGTATGAAAATCCGCCCATTCCCCTTACCCACCATGATCCCTATACCCTGCTGGTTGCCGTTCTTTTGTCCGCCCAGTGTACGGACAAGCGTGTGAACCTGGTTACTCCGGCCCTGTTTGCCCTGGCTTCCACGCCGGAGGAAATGGCCCGGCAGGACGTGGAGGCCGTGCGTGAAATCGTGCGCCCCTGCGGCCTTTCGGAGAGGAAGGCTTCCGCCATCGTGAACCTGAGCAGGATTCTGGCGGAGCAGTACGGCGGGCAGGTCCCCTGCGACTTCCAGGCGCTGGAATCACTGCCCGGCGTGGGTCATAAGACGGCCTCCGTTGTCATGGCGCAGGCGTTCGGCGTTCCGGCGTTTCCGGTGGATACCCACATCTTCCGCCTGTCGCGCCTGTGGGGGCTGAGCAGCGGGAAAACGGTGGAGGCCGTGGAGCGCGATCTGAAAGCTCTTTACCCTCAAAACACATGGGGGGATCTCCATTTGCGCATCGTGCTGTACGGCCGGGAATATTGCCCCGCCAGAGGGTGCGGAGGGAGCTGTCCCATCTGCAGCCGGCTGAACCGGACGGAGGGGTTTACAGACGTTTGAATTTTGACAGAGTCCAAAATGAATGCTTGCAAGTCTGAATTTGCGTGCTTTAATACACCAGTATCTTTTCGAACAACCATATAACTTACATTATGAAGAACCTTTTTAGACTGGGTTTCCGTTTCGCTGCATTCGCTACTGTGCTGATGGCTGCATTTTCCACGTCGGCCTTTGCCCAGGATGCGGCAGCCGCCGGCCCGCAGGAAAAGACCATGCTTGACAAGTGGATCATCGCCGGTGGTTGGACCATGATTCCGATCATGCTGGTGGAAGCCTTCATCGTCTTCCTGGTGATTTACAACATGGTTGCCCTGAAAAAGGACAAGTTCTGCCCGGAAGACCTGAAAGTCACCCTTCTTCAACTGATGGCCGAATGTCGCATCCGCTCCGCCATTGAAGTGGCTGCCGGTAGCCCCACCTATTTGGGCCGCCTGGTTGCCTACGCCCTGCCGAACGTGGACGCCACCCGTCCGGAAGATCTTGGCAAGGACGCCATCGAAGACGCCATTGCCGACTTTACGGCCAATGAAAGCCGTTCCGTGTTCAAGTGGATCAACATGCTTGCCCTTTGCGCGCAGATTTCTCCGATGCTCGGCCTCTTCGGTACGGTGCAGGGGATGGTGGGTGCGTTCGGTACGCTGTCCACTGCGGGCCAGGCGGACCCCACCCAGCTTGCCGGTGACATTTCCGTGGCCCTGCTGACGACGTTCTGGGGCCTGATCAACGCCATTATCGCCACGCCGTTCTTCTTCTTCCAGAAGGGCATTGCCAACGCCCATATTGCCGAATGCGTGGGAACGCTGCAGGAAATGGTGAATACCTCTATCAACGTGGTGAACGCTGAAGCCCAGCTTGCCCGCATCCCCGAAGGCTTGGCCTGATCGCAGGCGAGCCTATGGTCCGGCCCGGAAATTCCGCCCCAGGCGGAGACGGGCCGGAGAATCTCAACCAAATGTAGCTTATGGGGAAGAAAAAAGCCAATATAGCTTCCGATGAAGAGAGCGGGGAAATGGATATGTCCCCCATGATCGACATGGTGTTCCTCCTGTTGATTTTCTTCGTGGTGAACGCTACGGCCATTACCGTTAAAAAGGATAAGAACATTCAGATGCCTACGGCCACCAGCTCCGGTGAAGTGAAGTCCGCCAACGGCTGTATCGTGGTGAATGTGTACGGGGAAGGCGAAGGCAAACGGCCCGACGGCATGAGCAATGACGTGCGCTGGGCTTCCGATGTCAGCGCCCCTCTCAATTCTCCGGAAGAACTGAAGGAATACATCAAGAACCTTGCGGAACGCTTCAAGGACAAGCAGGATTTTGAAACGCGCCTTTATCTGCGCGGCGACCAGAAGGCTCTGTTCAAAGGCTCCCGCGAAGTCATTCGCGTGGCGGCGGAATGCGGAGTGACCAAAGTGGTCTTTGCCGTGCTGCCCGCCAAGAACTCCGCCCCCGCAAGCAGGGAAGACTAATCATCACGCATCATGGCCAGACACAAGAAATTGGAACCGATTGAGGATGAAGATCCCAAGCTGGATATCTCGTCCCTGATCGACGTGTGCTTCCTTCTGCTGATTTACTTCATCGTGGCGACCTCTCTGATTCAGGAACGCAAGCTGGATATGTCCATGCCCGGCAGCGCTCCGAGCGATACGGCCGCCCAGATCGAACCCGCTCTGATCCGCATCATCAAGGACGGCACCATTTACTGGGGCAAGGACAACAGCCTGATGATCGACAATGACATGAACAATCACAACCTGTCGACGCTCGTGCAGCAGCTGGAAGCCAAGAAGCAGGAAGCCAGCGCCGTGGGCACCAAGCCCGTCGTTCAGTTGTGGGTGGAAGGCGAAGTCCCCCACCAGCGCGTCATTGACGTCATGAACGCCTTGACGGAAGCCGGGATCACAACGGTGGCCCTGACCGACCTCAAGGACGATTAAAGGCGGAAGCCCTGACTGGATTTTCAGCTCCCGGGCCTTTGTGGCTTTCCGGGAGCTTTTTTATGGAGTGGAAGGCCGGATGCCGGGAAGGACCGTTCATCCCCTTCTTTCTCATGTTCCGGTCCTCAACTCCGGAACGGGCGGGAGATTTTCTGTAAGGCCCTTGGGGATGCGGAAGCACTGCAGAAGGCCGGCAGAGTGCGGGAATAAATAAACGCGGAGCGCGTGCGGCTTCTTGCACGGATGACTAAAAAGGCGAACTTTCTGCTTTAGACTTTGCCGCATCTTGTTAAAATGACGCAATCCATTACAGGCAGGCATATTTCATGCTTTTGCGGAGATGCCGTACCTGTTCGGCTATCTCTTCTGTTTCAACGATTTTTTAAACACATGATCAACTCAAACTATACTACTGCACTGGCGGCCGGCCTGGTTTCCGTGCTGAGCATTGGCACGGTGATGCCTTCTCATGCGCAGAATGGTCCGCGCGATTACCAGCGTACGGCCCTGGCTGCCATGAAGGAAGGCAAGTGGCAGGAAGCTCTGGATGCCGTCGACCGCTGCATCCGCGTTTATGAACCCCGTATCAAGATGCTGGGCCTGGATGACGGTTTCGGCTGGTTTTATTACCAGAAAGGCGTCTGTCTGTCCCAACTGAAGAAATACAGTGAAGCCGTGGAGGCTTTCAAGGCCTGCTATACCAAGTTCCCGAGCGCCAGAAACCAGCTCGTGAAGATGGCCCTGTTCCGCGAAGGGGAAAATTACTGCCGTATGGGCGAATTCGGCAAGGGAGCCGAGCTTCTGGAAAAGTTCCTGAAGGAATACCGCAACGATCCCGTCGCCAGAAACGTGAATGCCGGGGAAGTGCAGGGCCTGCTGGCCCAGTGCTATTTCAGGATGGATCCGCCTTCTTTCGACAAGGGGCTGGAAAACCTCACCGCCTGCGTGAATTCCCGCTACAAAGGACGCCGCATTTCAGACGCCGTCATCACCAATTCCTTCCTGGCGATGGTGGAGTCCGCCATCAAGATCGGCAAATGCCAGGAAACGGTGAAATTTGTGGAAGCCCACCCTTCCGTGATGAATATCAGCCCCACCCGGGTGGCGCTGTACGCCCCCAAGCTGGTGAGCGATATTGCGGAAGCCCTGGAAAAATCCCGTTCCCTTCTTCAGAGCGGCAAGCAGAAGGAGTCTGAAGACTATGCCTCCCTGGCCCTGACGCTGATGGGGCTTTTGCCCGACCAGGCCGGAGTGCTGGCGGACGCCAACCATTCCCTGGACCGCCTGGGCCGCGCCAACGGCGCCGTTCCCGGCGTCACCGATCTTTCCCATACGCTGGACAAGTCCAAGGTGAACGCCTTGATTGAACAGTTCAACAAGATGAAGGAGGAAGGCAAGGTTCTGGACGCCTTCACGTTCAATTTCATGGGCAACCAGGCCATGGTGCATGGTTCGCAGCGCGTTGCCCGCGCCGCCTACCAGCTCATCAATGACTTCTATCCGGATGCCCCGGGCAGGGAAGACAATCTGTTCTACCTGGCCATGACCACCTGGCAGCTTGGGGAAGCGGACAAGGGCGGGGAGCTGGTGGCCCAGCACATCAAGGAGTTCCCGAATTCCAAGTACGCACCCACGTTGAATACCCTGTCCCTGGAAGGCTTGCTGAAGGACAAGAAGTTCGATCTTTGCGTTCAGCAGGCGGACAAGGTCATGGAATTGCACAAGGACGACCCCACCCACAAGTTCTATGAACTGGCGCTGTATTGCAAGGGGGCTTCCCTGTTCAACCTGGGAGCCGCCGACGCTGCTCGCTACAAGGATGCCGTTCCTGTGCTGGAACGCTTCGTCAAGGAATACCGGGACAGCACCTACCTGAAAACGGCCATGTACCTGCTGGGTGAAACGTACACGAACCTGGGCAGGACGGATGACGCCATCCAGGCTTTCACCAACTACATTGCCCGCTTCCCGGACAAGGATGACGCCAACCTGGCCGCCGTGCTTTATGACCGCGCCTTCAATTACCTGGGCCGCAAGAATCCCGGCGACGAGGAGCTTGCGATCAAGGATGCCAAGGAGATCGTGGACAATTTCAAGGACCACCGCCTGTTCCCGTATGCCAACAACCTGCTTGCCAGCCTTTACGCCGGCAGCAAGGAGCATGAGCAGGAGTCGGAAGCCTATTCTCTGGCCGCTCTGGAATCCGCCAAGAAGCTGGGCGACAAGCGCCCCGCCGCGGAAGCCGTGTACAACCTGCTGGTGAACGCCACCAGGAAGCCTCTTCCCCTGGAGCCGAAGGAAGCCGTGGAGGCCGCCCGCAAGGCCCGCCGGGATGAAGTCAAGAAGTGGTACGACGAATACTGGAAGGTTGCCGACATGCCCGGCAGCCGCTACAGCCTCCAGCTTGCCGCGGCAGCCATGGATTTCTTCAAGGACGACAAGGAAATGTTTGACCCCTCTGCCGTCAAGATGCAGGAAGTCATTGTCCGGGAAGGCAAGAAGGATGATCCCAAGATGACCGTTCTGCTGGAGGAAGCCGTGAATTCCTACACCAAGAATTACATGGCCGGCTACAAGGCCCTTGGACGGGAATTGGACGCCAACGCCCTGCGCAACCACTTCTACAGGTTCCCCGGCGTGGACAACAGCACGGACAAGACCTTGAGCGCCATGCTCCGCATGGCCGTCATCGCCCAGACACAGGAAGCCTTTGAAAAGGCTCCTGCGGAAACGGACGAACAGCGCGCCGCCAAGGCGGCCCAGGAAGGTCTGGTCAAGCAGCTCTTCGTGGAACTGAAGCGCGACTTCAAGCCCTCCGACCTGCCTCCCTATACGCTTGTCAAGCTGGGCATGCACCTGGCCAACACCTCTCAGCCGGAGGAAAGCATTGCCTACTTTGATGAAATCCTGGATCCGTCGGAACCAAATCCGGTGCGCAAGCAGGCCCGTATCAACGGCATGTCCAAGTACCGCAAGAACGCGGTCTTCGGCAAGGCCGTGGCTCTGGGCCGCAGCAAGGATAACGCCAAGGTGGATACCGCCATCAAGATGATGAGGGATGAACTCAGCAAGGAGGAATCCAGCTCCAATCCGGACCGCAAGGCCATGGAAGACGCCCAGTACAATCTGGTCAAGTTCACCGCCGCCCGCCAGGACTGGCCCGCCGTGATTGCCGCCGCGGAGAAATACCGCGCCGACAAGTCCTACAAGAAGAATCTGCCGGAAGTCCTCTTCCTGCAGGGGCAGGCCTATCTGAAGCAGAATGAGCCGGACAAGGCCCTGGTCTGCTTCATGAACATTACGGGCGCCGATTACAAGGGCCTGGTGAAATGGTCCGCTCCCGCCATGCTGGCCCAGATGGATACGCTGTGGAACAGAAACAAGATGTCCCAGGGCACCGGCAAGCAGCCTTCCGACAGGTACGTCGCATGGAGGACGGGCAGCCAGTATGTCCAGTTGCTGGATACTCCGGCCAACCGCAAGAGGATGACCGCGGAGGACAGCGACCTGCTCAACCAGGTCAAGGACAAGGTGTCCAGATTCGGTTCCGATCCTGCCGTCAGCCAGGAACGTTCGGACATCGCCGCCTATGAAGCGGCCATCCGTTCCGCCAGGGGGCAGAAATAACGAAACACGGTTAGCATATAAACGATATGAAAGCACTTTCAGTAATAATGGTATTGGCCGGTCTGTCCACTCTGGTTCCGGCCATGGCGCAGAACGCCGCGGATCCTCCCCGCCTGAGGGCCCGCGTAGCGAATCCCGCCATCAAGAATGGCCGCCCGACGGATATTTTCATTCTGTCGGCCAACGGTCCCATGGTCCAGTTTGTGGAAACACGGGAATCCCAGGACATTCTTCAACAGGCTGCCAGCGCGTTCAGGACGCTGTACATTTTTGAAACGGATGATTTCGTCGACGCGAAGGTAGCCATGGAAAACCGCAAGTACCAGGACGCCCGCAACAAGTTCCATGCCCTGATCGGCAAGTATGCCGCCACGCTTCCCATCAAGGACAGCCTGTCCGCCCGGGCAGCCGTCAATGAACTGGAATGCGCCATGCGCATGATGGACTGGGCCGGCGTGAAGGGGCTGGTGTCCCGGTTCCCCGTCAGGACTGTCAATCTGTCCCCTTCCGCACAGAATGATTTGGAAGTGGCCAAAATCATGGCCCTGATTCCGGACAGGAACTGGAATGAGGTGAAGACCCAGGCCTCCTCCTTCCTCGCAACGAAGAAGAACGCCACGCGCCTTCAGCAGGCGCGCATGAAGTACGCCCTGGGAGCAGCCTCCCTCGCATCAAGGGACCCCAACAAGGCTCTGGATTATTTTGCGGAAGCGCTGGTGCTCCTGCATGGTTCCGACGAGAACCTCGGTTCCGCCAGCATCACCCGCTCCCTGGATGCCTACCTGCGCATGCCGGATGTTGCCCAGTTCCTGGAAAACTCCGCGGTATCCGCCGCGGTGGAGGCCAGAAAGCATAATCCGGAAACCGTGATTCCCGAGATGCAGATGAAGACGCGTCCCCTCAACGTGAAGGAAGCGGCGGCCCTGTACCGTCTGCATGAACTCATGTTCCCGGACAGGAAGCTGCCGGCCAAGTACGATGCCTTTGCCGTTTCCTACAAGAATCCCTCTGCCGGAACTGCCGAACAGGCTCCCGCAGAAGCGGAAAAGAAGCAGTAGGAACCAGGCGGGGAAATATCATCGCTTTTCCCGGTTTAAACGGAGCCGTCCTGCACGGGGTGCAGGGCGGTTCCGTTTTTTTCATGGTATGAATGGCGGCCACGGGTGTCGGAAGGCGCAAGCCGTTTCGCGGCGGCAGACTCGTGAATCCGCATGAAACGGACATTTTTCCCATCCGGAATCAAGAGATATCGCCCGTGGCAGCACGGCTTTGTAAAGCCGCCGCCATTCGGGATTGAGGCGCCGCAACAGAAAAAATCGTCAAGTCCTTGTCCGGCCTGCCGATAGAATTGGCCACGCCACGCTTTTCCCAAAGCCGCATGAGAAAAACGCTCCTTGCAGACAAAGACCGTAGGAAGGAGCCAAATGCGGAAAAAACGCCCTGAAAAGCTGAAGGCAGCATTTCACGGTATATGCGACATGCTGCCTTCCCCTGTTGAAAGAGGAGCCGGTTCCCTGTGACCGGGGACGGCATTCAGCCGGTCCGGTGAACAGGGAATTGCGCCTTCGTCCCAGGCCCGTTTTGCCCGTTACAAAACCAGCATGTCGTTGTCATCAAATTCGTCACGCGGTCCCCACGCGACTTCCCAGCAGTAGCCGTCCAAATCGGCAAAATAGGCATGAAAACCGCCCCAGAACACATCCTGCGGCTCTTTTACAATCGTTGCCCCCGCCTTGCGGGCAAGTTCGACGACTTCCACCACTTCTTCCTTGCTTTTGGCATTATAAGCAAGCGTGATTCCGGCGAATCCCGTACCTGTTTCCGGAGGATTGTCCTTGTTGATATCCTTTGCCAAAAGATCCAGAGGATATAATTCCAGCTTTGTACCGGAAGTACTGAAAAAGATGACATCGGGGGTGTTGCTTTTTTCCTTTGTCTGAAAGCCCAGGCCGTCCCGATAAAAGCGGATGGCCTTTTCCATGTCTTTAACGCCGAGGCATATGATATTTATTCTGTTCATGTTCGGTTTCTCTTTCACTTGATACGATAAACTCCGCCGATTCCCATTTGGCGTAGTTCGCCTTGTTGGTTTCAGGCGGACAAACGCGGGCCCGTTTTTCTATTGTAATATCCGGCTGTGCAAATGTAAATATCCGAGGGCCCCAGCCGGGCCGTAAATTCGCATCACCGGCCATAAGCGGTTTTATGAATTGGGACGACGCCTGGGAGTCCTGTTGCCTTGTCCGGATGGGAGGGCTTGCAACGGAAAGGCTTCCTTGACGGATTTTCCGGCCGGAAGCAAGAAGCTGCTTTTGCTGAGAATGTCTTTTTTATTGCAGTTCTGAAAAGCGTCCGGGCATTCAGGCTGCTTTGCGCCTCCGGCGCAGCAGGACGAGGGAGAAGCCGAAGATGCCCAGAACGGCAGCGGTCGGTTCCGGGGTATTGAAGTTGATGCCGATGAAGCCGTCCCGGCTCAGGTCCAGCTGGTACCCCTGTTCCGTGCGGATATCCAGCCCGTCCAGGCTGATGCCGTCGGACGCCAGTTGGAAGTAAACCATCCCTCCGTCATCGGAATCGGTATTGACGTTTCCGGTTCCCAGCAGTTGGAGGGTTACGTCCTGAAAGCTCAGGGAAGGGCCGGTTTCCCTGGAGGTGCTGCCGGAAAGCGTGAACAGGGGCGAATCCTGGCTGAGGGAGGCAAGCTCCATCGTGATGGTGAGCCCGCTCAGAACGATGTCTCCCGATTCAACCCGTATGGAATTGAAGTTTTTCAGGTCGGCATTGAAGGTCGTACTCTGTCCGGCGGCACTTTGGAAGATCATGGCATTGTTTCCGGAGCCGCCGTCGATGCCGCCGCTGACGGTTCCGGCCATGTAAGTGAAGGTATCGTTTCCGGAACCCATGATGACCGCTGTTCCGCTGCCGCCATGAATCAGGCCGCCCGCCATCGTAATGCTGTTGGCCTGGTCGCTGACGATTTTGATGCCTACGCCGTTGCTTCCTTCCCCTTGGATGGTGCCGGAGTTGAGGATGGCGACGGATTCAAAGGCGTTCCCTCCGTCGGAATCATCCACCAGAATGCCATAGGCCTGCCCGGCCGCGTTGGAGTTGGAAGCGGAGATGGTTCCCGAATTGGTCACGCTGCCGCCCCCGATGGCCAGGCCGTCCGCACTGCCGAAGGAGTCTTTGGCGATGATCTGGCCACGGTTGGTCAGGTTGACGGCGTAGTCCACGTCCACCCCGTCCCCGTCCAGGGCGGTGGTGTTCCCCGTGCCGCGGATCATGCCGTTTTCTTCATTGATTACGGTGACGATGTATTTGTCGTTCTGCTGGAGGGTTGGGTCCCAGTCCCAGTTCAGGCCGGAGCCTCCCTTGCCTTCAATCAGGGCGGAGTTGGTGACGGCGGCTTCTCCTTCCCCGGTGACGCCGTGTTTCATGCCGATGATTCTGCCGTCTCCGGAGTTGATGAGCTGAAGCCCGTGGGCGAATGTGGAGATGCCGTCGTCCTCTGGGTTGTAATTTTTGGCGGTGATGCCGTTTTCCCCGGCTGCCGTTGTTTCAATAAGGCCGGAATTGATGAGGGTGGCGTTGTTGCCCAGCTTGACGGCGCCTTTCTGGGACGCGGAAATGGCGCCCGTATTGGTGATGGTGGCGGAAGTGTTGATCATGTGGCTGAGGTCGATGGCCTGGTTTTCCGTGCCTGTCATCGTGCCTGCATTGTTCAGGCGGATCAATTCTCCCGTGACTCCCTTTTCCATGTCCGGATCAAGCGCGAGGGCCCTTTTTCCGGATATGCGGCCTCCTTCCAGGATTTCAATTTCCAGGAGGGACTGGATTTCCTTGTTCAGGTTGACGGCGTTTTTTTCAACGTTCAGGAATCCCGTTCCCGTGACGGTCAGTTTGCCTTCCGTCATGTTGACCGCCTTCGTCTGGGTGCCGCTGATGGTTTGGGCGGACAAGGGCTGGGCGGAGATCATGGCCGCGGCGGCCAGGATCATGGCTGTGGAATAGAGATGGTGTGTTTTCATGGCGCATGCTCCGCAGGGTTGAGGGAGCATCGCCACCATGCCAGAATGGAGGTGCGGGAGGGAATGCCGTTCGTGAAACAAGTTTGCCACGGGGCATGCCGGCCCGGAGGAAAGGAAGGACGGGATATGTCAGGGGAGGGTAGGAGCGGCTTTGACGTCTTCCAGCCATTTTTCGTACACTTCCGGAGAGATTTCGGAAGGCTTGATTTCTGAGCGTTCCCCCCAGAAGACGGCCGTATGCAGCACGGGAATGCCCTTGGCGTCCAGATGGCGGTCAATGGCGGCCTTGTGCTCCATCACGGAGTCCCGTTCCAGCCCATGCACCACGCCCATGATTTGTGCGCCGCCGAAGACGTCCCCCCCTGTTCTCCAGTAGCAGTGGGTCATGCAGATGTGGCGTCCGCATTCGGAACCGGCCCGGATTTCCATGCCGGCGGGTACCGTCCAGTGGAACAGTCCGTTGTATTTGGTGACGGGGCCGTCCTCCGTTTTGGCGCGCACATGCTCCAGGAAGGTGGCGAAGCGGCCGATGACCTGTTTTCTGTCCAGTTCTTCCGCCGTGCGGCAGTATTCCTCCGTACTTAGTCCCATCTGCGCGGCGCGGAGGGACCAGGGGTCTTCCACCATTTCCTCCGGTTTGAGCTGTTCCTTGACGGAAAGCAGGACTTTCCATTCCAGTCCGGAGAGGGAGACGGTTTTCGTCTCCTGCATGGGGGCGGGTTCCGGCGTCTTGTCGCCGGGCTGGAGGTTCCTGCGGCGCATGTGGCCCACGCCCAGCGCAAAGACGCCGCGAGCGGGCAGCAGGACGTAGTCGTCCGCGCCTACGTGGCGCTTCAGGATGTCGCAGTGTCCTTCCAGCGTGCCGCAGCCCACGGGCACCTTGATCGTGGTCCAGAGCCGGTAGTCGGCTCCGGGATTGGCGCTGTCCGTGTTGCGGAGCACCACATGGCCCGTGAAGGGGTCGTGAGCCTTCATCCAGTCAAAGGCGGCTTCCAGCCTTTCTTCCGGCACGCGCCAGGCTACCAGGGCCCCCTGGGCCAGCTTGGTGGCAAGAAGCGTCTGGCGCACGCGCCGCACCACGCCGGCCTCCATCATGGCCTTGAGCCGTTCAATGACCAGGGGCACGGGGTGGCCGCACTGTTCGGCGATGGCGTGGAAGGGCAGGCGGCGGAAACCTTTGACGCGGTCTTCCGCCACCATGAGGATGTCCGTGTTGACGGGATCGTTCGGCGAGGTGGGAATGCGGTTCATGGGGGATTAAAAAAGGCCGGGCGACCAAGTCGCCCGGCCGGAAGGCTGGTGGTGCGATAGTACAGGTTACTGGCCGGACTGGTACAGGGGCTTGTTGTCGTACCGGGCGTCGTAGATGGCAAAGCTTTCGCGGTGCTGGTTGTGGTCGCCGCGGAAGATCAGCCTGCCGCTGTGCTGGCGTTCCAGTTCCATCAGAAGGCTGGAGTCTTCATTCTTGAAGCGGGAGAGCACTTCCGAGTTCACGACGATGACCATGTCACCGATGGTGTCGCGGTATTTCTGGATGCAGGCGTAGATCTGGCGCTGAATTTCCACGCTCATGGTCATCACGGATTTGATGCGTCCGCGTCCGGAGCAGTAGGGGCAGGGATCGTGGACGGATTCCCGCAGGCTTTCGTTGAGGCGCTGGCGGGTCATTTCCATCAGGCCGATGGGGGTGATCTGGAGTACCTGGGTCTTGGCCTTGTCACGTTTCAGGCGTTCCTTCATGGCCTTATAAACGGCCTGCTGGTCCTTCCTGTGGCGCATGTCGATGAAGTCCACCACCACCAGGCCGCCGATGTTGCGCAGGCGGAGCTGGCGGGCGATTTCATAGGCCGCTTCCAGGTTGGTGTCCAGAATGGTTTTGTCCAGGTCCTTGGTTCCCTTGTTGCGCCCGGTGTTCACGTCGATGGCGATCAGGGCTTCCGTTTCGTCAATGACCAGGTAGCCGCCGCAGGGCAGGAGCACCTGGCGCTGGAATGCCTCGTTGATCTGCTTTTCAATACCCAGTTCTTCAAAGATGGGCGTGCGGACGGGGAAGTGCTGGATATGGCGCTTGGCACGGCGGGAAATCTTGCCGGCGATGGAGCGCATGTGTTCCGTGGTTTCCGAGTCGTCGCAAATGATGTTGTCCACGGTGTCTGTCAGGAAGTCGCGGGCGGTGCGTTCAATGAGGTCCGGTTCCTTGTACACGCACACGGGGGCCGGGTTGGCCTCTTTCTTTTCTTCCACGGAGTACCATTGTTCCAGCAGCATGGCCAGGTCCCGGACGAAGTGGCGGTAGCGCTGCCCCTGGGCGACCGTGCGCATGATGATGCCCATGCCGTCCGGCACGTTCAGCTTCTGCATGATCTGGCGCAGGCGCAGGCGTTCCTTCGGGTCTTCGATCTTGCGGGAGATGCCGAACTGGTCCGTGAAGGGCATCAGGACGAGGTAGCGTCCGGCCAGGGAGACATTGGTGGTGACGCGCGGGCCTTTCGTGCCGATAGGACCCTTGGTGACCTGCACCATGATTTCAGACCCGATGGGATAGATGTCCGGAATGTCCTTGGAGGTGATTTTGCGCTGCTGCTTCTTGGGGCGGCCTTCGCGTTCGATTTCTTCCAGGCTGGAGTCCAGCGCGGCGGGCAGGGCGTCCCAGAAGTGGAGGAACGCGTTTTTTTCCTGGCCGATGTCCACGAACATGGCCTTGAGGCCCGGTTCTATGTTTTTGACGCGGCCCTTGAAGATGCCGCCAACGATGTTGTCTTCGCCTTCGCGCTCGATGGTGTATTCTTCCAGCACGCCGTTTTCCAGAAGGGCTACGCGGCGTTCGAGTTTTTCGGCATTGATGATGATGGTGGAGCCTTCCATGGGATCACATGATCCGAAGCCGAAGGCTCTTTTGATTTTTTTAAGCATTTTTGTAAACACGGGGTGTGAGTAAGCTAGGGTGTGCTATTGCCCGTAATGTTTCCGGAAGGCCATTCCCCGGCGGGAGTGGCTGGAATGAAAGTTTTGGAAATGGCCGGAAAGGAATCATGGCGGGCAGATGCGTTTGACCGGATGCGGGGAGATGAAAGCGGAAGGCCGGACAAGTGGAGCCGGCTCTGCCGGATTCAGTCTTCCGCATCCGTAACATTAGTGAAGAAGTCCAGTTCCTGAAGGGCTTTTCCCGTCCCTTCCGCAACTGCGCTGAGCGGATCTTCCGCGATGTGGATAGGCAGGCCGGTCTGCTCGTGAAGGAGCTGATCCAGTCCGCGCAGCAAGGCGCCTCCGCCGGCCAGAACGATCCCCCGGTCCACGAGGTCGGCGGCAAGTTCGGGGGGGCAGCGTTCCAGAGTCGTGCGCACGGCGTCAACAATGGTATTGAGTTGTTCCGTGAGTGCTTCCCGCACTTCTTCAGAGCGGATGGTCACTGTCTTGGGAAGGCCCGCGACCAGGTCGCGGCCCTTGACCTCGATAGAGAGTTCCTGTGGCAGGGGATAGGCAGAGCCGATGCGGATTTTAATGTCCTCGGCGGTGCGTTCCCCGACCATGAGATTGTAAGTTCTCCTCATGTAGGAGATGATGGCGTCGTCCAGTTCGTCCCCGGCGCAGCGTACGGAACGGCTGTAAACGATGCCGGAAAGGGAGATGAGGGCCACTTCCGTAGTGCCGCCGCCGATGTCCACGATCATGTTGCCGGCGGCTTCTTGAACAGGCAGGCCCACGCCGATGGCGGCCGCCATCGGTTCCTCAATCAGGTGTACGCGCCGCGCGCCCGCCGCTTCCGCGGATTCCTTGACGGCCCTGCGCTCCACTTCCGTGATGCCGGAGGGAATGGCGATGAGCACGCGCGGCTTGATCAGGTAGTACCTGGCCGTAGCCTTTTTGATAAAGTAGCGGAGCATTTCCTCCGTGATGTAGAAGTCGGCAATGACGCCGTCCTTCAGCGGCCGGATGGCCGTGACGGAACCGGGGGTACGGCCCAGCATGCGCTTGGCTTCGTCCCCCACGGCCAGTACCTTGTCCCCCTTGACGGCTACGACGGAGGGCTCGCGCAGGACGATGCCCTGGTCCTTGACGTTGACCAGCGTATTGGCTGTGCCCAGGTCAATGCCAATGTCATAGGAGAACAGTTTGACAATTTTCTGAAAGAAAGATGACATAAAAAAACTAGTGGATAAAAGCGGGCGTCCCGGTCTAACCCAGGGGGAGTCATGCTTTTTCCTTTTCACGGGACTGAAAGTCTGACCCCCGGAGCCGGGGCTGCGGAACGGTTCCGCACAGGACGAATTGACTATGAAAAAACATGCCAGTCAGGTCAAGCGGAAGATGCCTGATGACGTATGTATTTGCATTATCAGCAAGGATGTATTATAGGAGTGAAAGACCCGCACGGATTTTTCCGTAAAAGGTCTTTGCAATAGAAACTCCCATTTATTATTTATGAACATCTCTCCTGTTTTTTGGGCGGCCGCGGTTTTGTCCGCCATGTCTGCGCCTGCGGACCAGAAAACCGCCGCCGAGGAGGCGGCTTCCTCCACAGGCCAGTATTCCGTAGCCGGAGCGCTTCGCCTGCCGGAACAAACGACCAAAAGGCATGTGTACGGTATGAACGTAGGCTGGAAGTTTTTCAAGGGGAAGGATGCTCCGCAGGGCGTGACCGGAGCGGATTTTGACGATTCTTCCTGGCAGTCCGTGAATCTCCCCGACGGAACCGAATTGCTGCCGGAAGAGGCCAGCGGCTGCTCCAATTACCAGGGACCGGTCTGGTACCGGAAGACGTTTACGGCGCCTGCCGATCTGAAAGGCAAGAGAAATACCCTGTATTTTGAAGGGATCATGGGGAAGAGCGAGATATGGGTGAACGGCGAGAAGGCCGCCGAACATTTCGGCGGGTATCTCCCCGTCATCGTGAATCTGGACAAGTGGCTGAAGCCGGGCCAGAAGAACGTCATCGTCGTGAAGGCGGACAATTCCAACGACAGCTCCTATCCTCCCGGAAAGCCCCAGGAGAGTCTGGATTTTGCCTATTTCGGCGGCATTTACCGTGATGCGTACCTGATTTCTACGGGCCCCGTTTATATTACGGACCCGAATGAAGCGGGAACCGTGGCCGGCGGCGGCATCTTTTTCCGGACGGAATCCCTTGATCCTCGTACCCGGAAGGGAAAGGTGGGGGTGAAGGTGCAGGTAGCCAACAATACGGACAAGGAGCAGAAAGTGCGCGTGCAGGCGCTGATGACGGACCCCAAGGGCGTGGACCCCGTGGGGGAGACGGCCCCCCTCGTGATTCCGCCGCATTCCACGGGTGAAGTGGATATTCCTCTGGTGATTTCCAATGTCAGGCCGTGGTCTCCGGATAATCCCAATTTGTACACGCTGAGCGTAGAGGTCTGGAAGGCCGCCGGAGGGGCGGATGCCAAGAATCCGGCCCATTTGCTGGACAACCGCTCCATGAGGGTGGGCGTGCGGACTGTGGAAATTACGGAAAAAGGGCTGGTACTGAACGGTTCCCTGTTCCCGGAAAAATTGATCGGGGGCAACAGGCACCAGGATTTCGCCCGGCTGGGCAATGCCGTGCCCAACAACCTGCAATGGCAGGATGCCGTGAAGCTGAGAAAGGCGGGTATGCGTGTTATCCGCAGCGCCCATTACCCCCAGGACCCGGCTTTCATGGATGCCTGCGATCGGCTGGGACTGTTTGTGATCGTCGCTACGCCGGGATGGCAGTTCTGGGGCAAAGGGCCTTTTGCGGACCGGGTGTACGACGATGTGCGCCAGATGGTGCGCCGCGACCGGAACCACCCCTCCGTAATGATGTGGGAGCCCATTCTCAATGAGACCCATTATCCGAAAGATTTTGCCAAGAAGGTCCGCGACCTGGTGCATGAGGAATACCCGTATCCGGGGTGCTATACCGCTTGCGATGCGGTGGCCCAGGGCAGCGAACATTATGAAGTGCTTTATGCTCATCCCTCCACGGGGGACAAGCACTGGTCCATCAAGGAGCGGAAAAACAACAAGCCGTATTTTACCCGGGAATTCGGGGACAACGTGGATACCTGGTCCGCCCATAATTCCACCTCCCGCGTGGCGCGGCACTGGGGGGAAGCTCCGATGATGGTGCAGGCCCTCCATTATCTCAAGACGTCCTTCCCCTATACTACATATGATACTTTGAACGCCGCTCCGGCCTACCACTTCGGCGGCTGCCTCTGGCATCCGTTCGACCACCAGCGCGGCTACCATCCGGACCCCTTTTACGGCGGTATTCTGGATGCCTTCCGCCAGCCGAAGACATCTTATTATGCCTTCATGTCCCAGCGGCCCCAGAAGTCCCAGAACGCACTTGGTTCCGGTCCGGTGGTTTACATCGCCAATGAGTGCACTCCCTTTTCTCCGGAAGACGTCACGGTGTTTTCCAACTGTGATTCCGTGCGCCTGAGCGTCAACGGCGGCGCTCCGGTGGAAAAGAAGGTGGGTTCCTATCCCAACGGCCTCAAGCGCGTGCCCGTCGTCTTCCCGAAAGCCTGGGATTTCATGGAAAACAAGAAGCTTGCCCGCGGCGGCAAGGAAGGCGCGGTGAAGCTGGTGGCGGAAGGCCTGATTGGCGGGAAGGTGGTGACCAGGCATGAGGTGCGCCCGTCCCGACGTGCGGAGAAAATCCGCCTGCGCCTGGACCGGGAGGAAGGAGTGGAATTGTCCGCGAACGGTTCCGACGTGTTTGCCGTGGTGGCGGAAGTCACGGACGGCCGCGGAACCGTGAAGCGCCTGAATGATGAGGAGATCGTTTTCTCCATTGAGGGCCCGGCCGAGCTGCTGACGGATTCTCCGGACGGCACGCTGGTTCAGCCTGTCAAGTGGGGGTCCGCCCCGGCGCTGGTGCGCCTGGGAACGCAGCCCGGCACCGTGACGGTGAAAGCCTCCGTGAAGCACCCCGGTTCCCAGAAACCCGTTTCCGGCGTGCTGAAGTTTGACACGAAGGCATCCGGCCTGAAGATGCTTTTCCAGGAAGATGCCGTAGGCAAGTCCCGAAAAGGAGGGAAGACCCAGCCTTCCTCCGCGGGGACTGCCTCCGAACGGGAAAAGGCGCTTCAACTGGAGTTGGAAAAGGTCCGCCACGAACTCAATAATTTGCGCAATGACAAGGTGAGCCGCCAGCAAAGCCACTTTGAATAACAGAAAGCGTCCGTCATGCTGAGAGAGAAAATAGTACGTACCTGCATGTTCCTGCTCCGGGTAGGGATGGGGGGCTTTTTTCTTTTTGTGGCAGGGCGCAAGCTCCTTCATCTGGACCAGCTCCAGGCGACCATAGACCGTTTCTCCATTTTCCCGGAGGCCTGGGGGCATCCCCTGGCTTCCCTGGGAGTGGCGTGTGAAATCGTGGTGGGCCTGGGTCTTCTGTTCCGCAGGACCTGCGCCGGCGCCGCTCTGCTGGGCAGTGCGCTGACGTTTACGTTTGTGGCTCTCTTTGTGCAGGGGTGGATCAGGGGGCTTTCCCTTTCCTGCAACTGCATCGGGGTGGAGCGGGAAGTGACCAGCTATCCCTTTGAAGTGGCATGGCGGCTGGGCCTGTTTGCCCTGATGCTGGTTATCCTGTGGAATTCCTGCCGGAAGGGGAAAACCTACTTCAACGTTACCCGGCTGGATTTCAGCGAAATGTAAGGCAGGCCGTCCCGGAGGAAGGGCCGGGTTTCCGGCGGCATCCGTTTCCGGCGGAGTGTATCTGTACCGCCCAGGTGCGCCGGCTCCCGCCTTTTTATGGTTGAAAAGCGTTCCGGAACATGGTGGAGGGGAATCCTCCTTCTCCGGAAAACGCGTTTTTTTGGAAGTACGCGGCAATAAAAAACCGCCTGCCGTAAAAACGGCAGGCGGCTTGATAGGAAAAACGTGTGTTGATCAGGCTTCCTGGGAAGCTTCTTCCTGCACCTGCACCACGCGGAAAGGCACGCGGGAGGCCAGTTCTCCGTCCACCGTCAGGTCGATGGAGTAGTTGCCCGGCTTTTCAAAGCGCAGTCCCTGGAAGTTCATGATCAGGTTGCGGGTGAAGAAGGAGGCGCCTTCCGGGAAGGCAGGCACCGGGAAATTGATCTTGATGGGCATGCGTTCCTTGTCCAGCGGCGTGCCGTCGGCGTCAACGATGCTCAGGCCCAGTTCATGGTTGCCTTCGTCTTCAGGGGTGAGGCAGATGCGGAGGGCAACGGCGCAAACGGGATGCACTACCGGGAACTGGCGGGCAACCAGGGAGTCGAACCCGCCCTGGATGCAAAGCTTGCCCTGGTAATCGGCGGCGAAGTCACAAAGAGTAGAAACTAAAATATCCATGTCGTGATAATGTTGGTGTATTTTGGCCCGCTTCCATTTGGAAGGCGAGGAACATTGGACAGAACTATACTTACGCCGGACCTATTGCAAGATAAAGGTGCAGAAAATATTGTCATTTCTCCGGGGAAGGCCGGTTCCGCTTGAGGTGGCGCGGGAATCCCTGTACTACTGGTGCAGGCAACGCGTTCCCTGGCATGATCCGATGGTTTTTTGACATACCCTCCAAGCTGATCCACTGGAGGTTGAATCTGGTCAGGACGCTGGGCGCCTATGTTCCGTGGCTGCGCCGGGACGACGGGTCCATGAAGATCCACGCCGGAACACTGGTGGACCTGTTTGCCACCATTCTGAGCGGCCGCCGCCACTTGAGCGCGCGGGATGCGGACGCCGCCCTGGACATTCTGCGCTACACTTTCCCGGAAGTGGAGCACCGCTGGCTTTCCAACCGGTTTGAACGGTCCATGCGCGCCAGCCTGACGGTGGAGGACGTGCTGGCGTCCGCCGCCTCCGGCCGGGATGAAACGGAGCGCATGGCGATTGCCCTGGAAGTGCTTTCCCTGCTCATCAATACCGGAGACCCCAGAATGACCGGTGAGCTGTTCGACCAGGTGACATACGGGCTGGAACTGCCGGGAGCGGCCAACCATTTGAGGCAGCTTCTGATGACTCCGGATGTGGAGGCCCAGGAACCGGCCTACAGCGTGAGCTTTTCTTCCGGAATCGGCGGGGAGGTGTCCCTTCCGGAGTCCGACCAGGGAATTTCCTTCCGGCTGATCCGGTGTTCCCGCCTGGTGCTGGTGGTCAATGACGGCAGCAAGTCCATCGTGGTTCGGGGGAGGCATCTGGCCCCCGGGGGGGTGATGCCTCTGACCAACGGACAGGTGGTGCTGCTGCCCTCCGGGCCGCTGAGTTTTGAGGATTTCGCCTTTTTCCTGGACTGCAAGCGTTCCGGCAAGCAGGAAGTCTGCTATCTTGTCCTGGACAACGGTTCGCTCCAGATCAGCCGCATGAGGTCCAGGGCCAGCGCGGTGCGCGTAAGCATGGGCCTGGCCTGCGAGGCGGAGGTGCTGAGGCCGGAGGTGGAGTTCGTGGTGGACGGTCGCCGCCTGTACCCCGGCGAGAGTGTCAGGATGGAATATTATTCCTCCTTCACGCTGGACGGGGAAGGGCCTTTTTCCATGGGGGAGATGCAGAACGCCCTGTCCGACATCGGCCGCCGCTTCCGCCTGGATCCCGGCACCCGCAAGCTGCGCGTGACCAACATGCCGGAAAAGGCGCGCAAGGGGGATATGCTGCTGACTCCCGGCCTGGCCGCGGGAGTGGTGCTGGAGGTTTCTTTTTCCAGCGCTACCAATTCCGGCTGGCTGGAGGTGGTGGAGGCGTCCATGCCCCTGTGGATCAACGGCAGGATTGTCAAGGGCTGGATGTCTTTAAAGGACGGGGATGTGGTGCACCTGAATTCCTACCACGCCCTGCGCTGCCGGTTTTCCGCCGGAGTGCTGGATGAAGAGTACCACGCCATCAGGACGCTCAGCGTGGAAGGCGTCACCAAGGAATTCCGGCGTTCCGGGCGCGTTCTGGACAATATTGACCTGAGCGTGAAGCGCGGAGAAATGGTGTGCATCCTGGGGCCCAGCGGGTCCGGGAAAAGTACCCTGCTGGCCATGATGGCGGGGCATTTGCCGCCCACGCGCGGATGCATCCGCTACAACAACCAGCTTCTGTACAGCGCGCCGGAACTGGTGCGCCCCTACATTGCCTTCATTCCCCGGGAAGATATTCTGGACGCCGCCATGAGCGTTTCGGAACACATCGCCCAGGCCACCATCATCAGGAGGCCGCGCCTGACGCGTTCCGGCCGTGCCAGGAGGGTGAACGCCATTCTGAAATTCTTGGGGCTGACGCACATTGCCTCCCGCCGTGTAGGGGAAATGAATGCGCGCACCATTTCCGACGGGGAGAGAACCCGCCTGAACCTGGGGCTTGATCTGGCAGGCATTGCGGACGTGTTCCTGCTGGACGAGCCCATCAGCGGCCTTTCCACCTCGGACGCCAAGCTGGTCATGCAGACTTTGCAGAACATGAGCCGTGACAAGATGGTGATTGCCACCATGCACCGCCCCAGCACGGCCATTCTGAACCAGTTCAACAAGGTGCTGGTGCTGGACCACGGCGGCCAGATGGCCTACTGGGGTGATGTGCCGGGCATGATGCGCTATTTCCGGAAGGCGGCCGTGGACATGTCCATAGAAGTCTCGGAAGAATCCCGGACCGCCGGAGGCGCGGATTACGTGTTTGAGGTGCTGGAAGCCCCTCTTTCCTGGCATGACCGCCGCCGCAGGCAGCATCCGCGGCTGTGGCAGGAACGCTTTGAGGGCTACCGTTTCCGCAATGTGATGGGGCACCATCATGAAGGGGGCGGTCCCAGGACGCTGTATGAAGGCACGCTGGAGTTTCCCCCGGCCCCCCGGCGCAGTATGATGCAGCTCTGGCGGCTTTTCCGCATCTGGGCCGTACGCACGTTTCTGGGGCGTGTCCGGAGCCGGATGGGGCTGTACACCATGCTGCTGGAAGGCCCCGTGCTGGCTCTGCTGATTTCCCTGACTCTGCGCGCTTCTTCCAGCCCGGAGTACACGTTTGCCACGGCGCTTCACATTCCATCCTATCTGTTTCTGGCGACGATCGTAGCCATGTTTTTCGGCCTGACCGGGGCGGCCAGCGAGGTGCTCAAGGACCGCGCCCTGCTCAAGAGGGAGAGCAATTCCAAGGTGTTCGTGACCGGTTACGTGCTTGCCAAGGCACTGGTGCTGACAGGGCTGTCCGCCGTGCAGTCCGCCCTGTTCCTGTGGGTGGGGAACGCCATTCTGGAAATCCATGAAATGTTCCTGGTTTATCTGGGAACGATGACCTTGACGGCCTTCATCGGCGTGAGCCTGTCCCTGCTTGTCTCCGTTTTTGCCAAAACGGAGCGGGCGGCGCTCAACATGGTGCCGCTGCTGCTGATTCCCCAGATTCTGATGGCCGGGGCCATCGTGCATTTTGATGAAATGAACCAGTTCATTCCCTGGTCCGCCCACCGCACGGACGAACACGGCCGCCTCAAGCCGGGGCGCGTTCCCCTGGTGGCGGAGTTTTGTCCCCTGCGCTATTCCTTTGAGATGATGGTAGTGGACCAGGCTTCCAAAAATGTCTGGGAAAAGGAACGGGAGACCATTCAGGAAAAAGTGGATGAATTGAAGGCCAAGCCTCAGTTGAGCAACCGTGAATTTGAGGAGTTCAAGCTGCTCAAGCTGGCGCTGCTGCACATTTCCGCCATTGGCGCGGAGAATCCGGAACAGGCGAAAGACGCCGTGCGTACCGTCCGGCGCGCCGCCATTGACGGTTCGGAGAAAAGCTACAAGCGGACTATTGACCGTCTGGAGCGGGAGGGCAAAGGCAAGCCTTCCGTCAAATCCTTTTATGTCAACGACCGCATTGTGATGCTGGATGAGTCCGCGGAGATTCAGCGTGTCAGCCGGGATACGCTGGACCGCCCGGAAATTTTCCTGGCACGCCGCCAGCCCCTGCCGTGGGGCAATTCCGGAAAGTCTCCGGATGATCCGGGCTACAGCGCGGACGAAGGGACGGTGCCCACGCCGTGGAAGGATTCCGTGTTCCTGTTCCTGATGGGAGCCGCTCCCCTCTTTGTGACGGGCCGCGTAATCAAGAGACGGCTGGAAAAAGCCGGATAACCCTTCTCCGGAAGTGCAGCCGCTGCGTGATTTTCAGTGGACTGTGGCGGAGGAGGTTATTCGCGGGTGGCGGTTCAGGCAGGAAAAACAGTTTTTTCATTCTTTTCCATGCTTCAGGACGACGGGCTGCCGGCAGTTTTTCCTTTCCCCTTTTTTCTCCGTGGCGTCCCAGGTAGGGAGACAACGCGGAGATATGAATACCCGCAGTTATTTTATTGACGTTCGCGGAAGAAACACTATCTTAGAAAAAACTTATTTTCCATTATGTCTGCCCGTTTATTCAACAAGTATTCTCTCTCTTCTCTGTCTCTGGCGGTGTTGTCTGTCGGATTCCTGTCCTGCGGAGGCAGCGGCGATACGGGGGAAGGGGATTGCCTGCCGACCGGGAGCAGGCTGGACATGGTCGTGCCGATTGCGGATGAAGTGAATCCGGAGAATCGCACTACTCTGACTATTCAGTTGACGGGCAATGGTTCCGATCTGCCGTTGGCGAAGATCCAGGGAGCGGCCGCCGAGCCTGCGATTCCCGCTACGACACACATGATCTACAGGAGGCCGAGTGCGGAGAAAGCTTCCCTGAAAGGAAACTTTGTATTGGCCCAGGGGCAGATTACATTGCCGGGTCCGATTGTGGTGATTTTTTATGGTTCCGTTCAGGTGGACATGGATATTACGTACCATGCTTCCACAAAGCATGAAACGGCCCAGGGTACGTGTACGGGTTCCGTTTCCTTCATAAGCGGCGTGCAGGAAGGCGCCGGTGCTGTCGCAGGAAATCCGTGGTCCGGAACGGCCGGCACCGTGTACTACTACCCCACCGGCAATTGATTGGCCATCTCATCAAGTGGCTCATGAGTCACAGGTTTTATATTCAAAGTGCGGTGGTTCGCAAAGGACTTCCGCGCTTTTTCTTTTACAGGGAAATATGTTGAGAAAGTGGAAAAAATCCTGCCTGATGGCGTTGCCGTGTGTGCTGGCATTCAGCCAGCTTCATGGGGCCGGGATGGATTCTGCTCCGAATGTGGGGTCGGAGTCCTCCGTTGCCGTACAGGACTGCTACATCAATGCATTCAAGGCCAAGATCGTGCCCGAGAGGATACGCTCGTTTGCCATGCCGGCGGACGGAATCGTCAGCAACTGGATTCCTGCGGAAGGCCGGGTCCGGAAGGATGCCATCATCGCTACGGTCAATGAGGATGAAATCGAGATGGAACGAAGGGAGCTGGAAGTCAAGATTTTGAAGGACCGCATCGCCAAGGAGGAAGAATTGTCCGAACTGGAAAAGCAGCTGGATGAAATGAAATTCTATTCCTCCCTGTCCAGGGAAGAAAGGCAGTACGCCAGCAAGCAGCCGGAGGGAGGGCAGAAGGCGGAGCAGTCCCTGAAGAACAAAATCGAACTGGTCAAGAAGGAGTTGACCATGGTGGAAGACAAACCCCGGCTGGAGTTCCGTAAGAAGGAGGAAAAGTACATCCTCAGAATGCCTTTTGACGGCAAGCTGCAGTACCAGTTTTCCTTTCCGCGGGACGACAGCACGTCCCTGTATCTGGATGCGGCATCTTCCATTGCGACCGTTTGTGATGATTCCGCCTACTATATTACCATTTCCATTGTGGATCCCGATCTGACCAGGCTGCCTCCGGAGTCCCTTTATCTGGCCGTTCCCATGAGTGACGGTTCCTCTCTGAAAGGAACGTTCGCTTTCAAACGCGTGGAGAAGAATACTTCCAGCGGAGGAGATTTGCTGGCCTACTTTTTCCGGCTGCCTCCGGAAGACCATGACCGGGCGCACGCCATGCTGGGTTCCAATTGCACGGCCAGGCTTTATTATTCCCCCCCCGGAGAAGTAATCCGCCTTAATAAGATCCGTCTGGCCTCCAGTCCGGAGGGAAGAAAGTGCTCCTCCTGGCAGGAACTTCTGGAAAAGATGCATCCCGATCTGGAGCTGGTCGTGAGTGGAGAAACGGAATTGATTGTTCGGAAAAAATGAAATTGGAATGTGAATCCGTCTGGTTCAGCTATTCGAACAAGCAATGGATTTTTGAGAATTACAACAGGGTTTTTTCTTCCGGAATCACCATTTTAAAAGGATATTCCGGATGCGGAAAGACCACGCTGCTGAAAATTCTGGCCGGTTATCTGCGGCCCCAGCGGGGGAGGGTGCTCACCCCGCGCCGCGGGTCCCTGACGGATGCTCTTTACCGTCGCAAGGAGGTGAGCTACATGTTCCAGGGCATCAACCTGCTGCCCCTGGCAACGGTGGAGAGAAATCTGCAGTTATGCGCGGAAATGGCCATGCTGCCGAGAAAACAGTGGAAGCGCAGGGCAGATGACCTGGTGGAGAGGCTGGGTTTGGAGTCCCTGCGCCACAAGAAGGCCGGAAGCCTGTCCGGAGGCCAGGCCCAGCGCGCCGCCCTGGCCCGTACGCTGATGAAGGATTCTGATATTCTGCTGCTGGACGAACCTACTTCCGGACTGGATGACGGCAACACGGAGATCATCAAGAAATTGATCAGGGAGTATCCTGCCGACAAGATTTGCATTCTGAGTACGCATGATTCCCGCCTTTTTGATCTGACTCATGAAATCATTGATTTTAATCAGCCTGTATCTCTTTAAGGATACGCTTCACCGTTGGAAGGAAAGGCCGGCCAGCCCTCTTTCCCGCGTGCTCGTCGCGTTTTTTCTTTCCCTGTGTGCCCTTTCCTTTCTTGCGAATTACGTTCTTTCCTCCAAGATGCTGCATGATGAGATCAGGAAGAACGGTGCAGACCTGATTACGGTTTTTGATACCGTGCGTGAGGGGGAGGCCTCCAAAAGAAGTCTGCTTCAGCACGAACTGCCTCTCCTGCACGATTGCGATGTTCTGGCTCTGAAGGATTCTCCAGCGGGGTTTGCCCGGGTGGGGAAGGCCGTTTTCCCCATTCTGGAATACAACATGGAGTCCTGCGCTTTTCTTGCCGATCTGGAGTTGGAGGAGCATTCCATTGTCCTCTTGTTTAATCCCGGCAGGAGTCCCCTGCATCCGGGACCATGCGCGGTATCCATCGGGGATTTTGATTTTTCCCTGAATGCCTCCCCGCTGCCGGAAAACCATCTGCTGGGGAAATTGTACCCTTCGGGAGTTATTCTTGCCCCGGAGGGCGCTTTCAATTTTGAATTGGATTCCCTCATGAGCAATTACCGTTATGTCATCCGGGTGCATGAGATGACCGCGGCCAATATCCAGAGCATTGAAGAGACGCTGAATAATATTGTACGCTATGACGGGAGCATGACGATAGTGCAGACTCACGTGGGACTTCTGAAAAGATTGGAAGTTCTGATGAGCAACCAGATGGAATGCCGGATGGGTTTTTCCATCGGCATTGCGGTTATTGTGGGGATTCTTCTGACTGCCCTGGCTTCCATGGAATTCCGCCAGAACGAATATGTTTATACCCTGATGAAAAGTTTCGGGGTGCGACCGCTCCTTCTGATCCTCACATTCATTGTCGAGAATATTTTCCTGATCGGCATTTCCTTTGCCGGAGCCGTATGGGCTTTCATGAAGACACAGAAGATCGTGCTGGGAGAGTTTTTCAAATTGGGCGATACTGTTCTGACGTATGCCGATATACGGCAGGATTTGTGGCTTCTGGGCATTTCCCTTTTAGGATGCGTGCTGTTTTCTTCCATTCCGGTCGTTTTCTCCGCCTATCGCCCTATCGGAAAGGTGCTGAAATAGATGGGACGGGGGTGAATTCCGTTGTCCGGGCCAGGGGATGCAGGCTCTGTTTTTTACAGGAAAATGGAATGGAGCGGGTGACCAGTCTTGAAGCTTTGCCCTTTTTCAGCAATGCGCTGGACATTTGAATATCCGTTTTTCAATGACCCGGCCTGGATTATCCGTATAGACCGCGCAGTACGGAATTAAAGACGGCAGTTACGAAGGGGAATGTTCTTCCCCGTTTTTAAAGCGGGCTTTTCCGCCACGAAAAAGCCCGCAGGGGTATCCGCGGGCTTTTTGGAAAGAAACAGGAAGGATGAGCTATTAATTCGGTAAATTGAATCTCGTCAGCGTTCCGGGGCGGTCCGTAACGGCAGGATCGGCAAAGTAGATGTCGGATACGGCGCATGTGGCGCTTCCGGTTCCCTTGGTGACGTTTTGGACGTTGGTCATGACCAGGTAGCAGGGGAAAGCTTCTGCGCCATCCCGGTTGGTATACCAGTAAAAGGATATTTCGCTTGCGGTATCGTCCGCGGGAACGTACCCCCTGACGTGCATGGAGGCGCTGCTCGGGCTTCCACTTTCGCCGGAATAGATGTAGGCGTTCTGTGCGGAGATCACATTAAAGCCAATGACGAATGAGCGTCCGTTTTCCAGGTTGACGGTTACGTTGCGGGCGGTGCCCACAGGAAGATAGATTTCTTCGGTTTTGCTGGAACCGCCGCAGCCCGTAAGCACCGAAGTGCATAATACGGAAGGGAGCAACAAGGAAGCCAGGAGGCAAAAACGAGTGTTCATATGGATAAGAAATGTCGTGGATTATATCGAGGAAGGGGAGGATCAGTTGTTATAGAAAATGGTGACGTCCGCCGTGATGTTGCTGAGAGTTTGCATTTCCTCTCCTGCAGGCTGGAATGAGAGCGTGGCTCCTTCCCCCCCTGCGACTGCATGCGTGGACTGGTCAAATTCGAGAGAAGGTATGTCCAGGGAATTGGCGGTAGTATTGTTTGTGCCCTGGATCCAGCGCAGATTCAGGAGTGCGGTACTGTCGCCCGTCTTGTAGTAGACCACGGTGGGGGCACCGTTCCATAAGGCGATTTGACTTCCTCTGGTGGTAAGTTGGGATTGACCGCTGTTGTCGGTGATTAACTCAAAGATGTTCGGGAAGGATGAAGCCGTTATGCCCAAGCTGATGGATACCGTGGTACCGTTAAGCGTCGTGGGGGCGATGCCGTTGCTGCTGCTTCCGCCGCATTGGGTAAGAGAAAGGAGACCAAGGGAACAGCAAGCCATGGAGATGGTTTGAAAAAGAGGGCGCATAACAACTAACTGGATAATGTTTATTGCGCAGACTGTGGTATTTCATATGGTTTGTCAAGGAAGGAAATCGGGAAAATAAAAGACACCGGAAAAGGCCTGGAGGGAAAAGCCGGAACCGGAGTTGTCGCAGGCCCTTTCTTTTCTTTTTTCACCTTCATTCCTTTCCCGGATCTGTCGTGTTGGTGCTTGACTTTTCAGGGGCAGAAGTTATGAAACGAACACCCTCATGCTTTTTTTCTCCCCGGTTTTCAGCCTTTTCAGGAGGTCATTCGGAGCGGCCTGGTTGAAGGCCGCATTGTGTTCCTGCATTTGCGCAGCCGTCTGGACTTCCTGTTCCGTGGACAAGCATATGGAAAGAAAGGCGGGGGAGTTGATGAACCGGATGGCCGCTATTCCCGATTGGAACCGGCTGCCCAGGAAGGAAATTTCATGGGACCAGGCGATGGCCTGCATGATGGAGGGGAATTTGGATTTGAAGCGTTCGGAACAGTCCCTCAGGACGACGGAGCGTGCGGTCGTCAATGTATTCACCCAGATCATCCCGGGTGTGAACCTGGACTGGATGCTGACGAAGGAACTGAGCGAACTGAGCCGGGTGACGGCACAGGATGTGGAGTACAATACCAACATTCTGTTCAATATGCCCTCCCTGACCCAGATACCCTTTGATTATTATTCCGCCAAATCCGCCGTTTATACGGCCCAAAAGACGCTGGAAATGAAAAAAAGGGAGCTGGTGTCCCGGCTGTACCGCCAGGTGATTTCCTATCAAAATGCGCGTATCAGCTACAGGAACCGGCTGAATTCGCTGCCCTATGACGATGACGGGGTTCAGAAGAAGATAGCGGAACAGGAACTGGAGAAAAGCCTGGACGATATTTCCGAGGGGTTCGCCACGCTTATGGGGAACATGGAGGCCCGGTGGCTCGTCAAGCCCGAAACGATGCCCAGGCTGGATTGGGGGAAGTACAAGTCCGCCGCGCGCCATCTGGACCTGCTGGTGGTGACTATGGTCGCCATGGAGCTGGAAGCTTCCAGGTTGCAGGTGCTGAATGCCAAAATGAAGTTTTTCCCGTCCGTGGATATCAATTTTTACAGCCCCACCCTGTTTTCCAGTACGGGCGGCACGTATCAGGGCTTTTTTGCCGGAGGAGGGGACATGCAGGTGAACATGAGCCTTCGGGAAGAGCTGGATACCCGGCTGACCTCGTGGTTCCAGTATAAAACGGCCAAGGAGAATCATGACTTGATGCAGAAGAAGGTTCTGATGGATTTGCAGCAGAGGCGCATCAAGGTGGCGGCCCTGATGGAGAGCCGGAGAAGGTTCGAGGTCTGGAAGCGGGTGATTCTGAAGGAAATTGAGTTCAAGAAATCCCAGATGGCTTTTTCCGGCAAGGAGTATCTGGACCAGCGGAAGGATATCAAGACGATGTATGAGAACCTGGATTCCGAAACTGCGAAAAATGCGGAAGTGGAAGCGGCCCTGATCATGGAATACGGGTGGTTGAAGTAGGCGGTGCACCGCAGGAAGGGGGGCTGTGTGACTGCGGCGTCTTACTCTCTTGATGCCCTTCCCGGCTTGTGCTACGGTACAGACATGCAAAAAGTTCGGCAGCCTGTGGGCATGGCGTTGATGATCCTGGCTTTCCCGGAGGCCATTTATGGCGTGTTTCCGTGGGGACTGGCCGTGGCCGGGGTGTTGTTCCTGCTGGGGCTGATTGTGGCCGTGAGGCGTTTTTCCGCGATTGTGTGGTCCTGGTGCCTGTTTTCCCTGGGCATTTATCTGGCCGCCCCTTTTATCTGGATGTGGAATCCGGATTATTTTTTCAGCAGCAGGTTTGACTACCTGGCCCTGGCGTGCCTGGTGGGGAGCCTTGTGCTTCTCGCCATTCGTTTTGCCGTCATTCCCGTGCTGTGGCCGAAGGTGTTCCGCCACTTTGTGGAAGGAGGTCCCACTCTGGAAGATTTGGCCCCGGAAAAGGGAAAGACGGTTGCGGAATTGAGGAAGGGCATCAGGTACAGGAAGGTGAATTTTCTGTTCGGCCGTGCGGACGAGAAGCTGGTGGAAAAGTGGGGCAGGATCGCCCAGAGCATTGCCGCGCTGTCCAAAAGCCGGAAACGGCTGACTATTTATATGATGACAGCCCTGCTGGTCTGGCCGCTGGCCGTGTTTCTTCTTTCCGGCGGCATGGGGGGCGCTGGACCGCGACATTGACCGCATGTGGGAAACCAAGCCGTTCCGGGATGGAATGGTGGCGGCTACTCCCGCGGCCATGAATGCGGCGCGGCGCGTGTTCAGGAGCGAACGTTCCCTGCGCGGTTTGACGATGGCACAGGCGCGGGCCTGGCTGAAGACGGACCGCAGGAATCCGGCGTTCAAGCTGGGCAAGCCGCGCTACGATTTTGAAGATGACGAGACGGTCATGGTCCTTTCCGACGGCCGGGATTCCATTCGCCTGGTGGCGGTGTTCAATGACGCAGGCCAGATCATCCGTTCATGGCCGGAGGAATATATGACTCTCATGGTCCGGGATTTGGAAGAGTAGATTTCCTGTGCGCATTCACAAGGAATATTAAAAAGGGAATTCATCGTATCCCCGTGTAGGATCAACTTTTTTATAGAAAAAGTCTTTTCCTGTGCATTACTTGGCTTTTGCCCCGGATCTTTTTTCAGGGGGAGCCGTTTTAAGTGCTTCCGATGCCAGCATCCTTACCGTTTTTCCGTTGCGGAAGACGATGACGTATTGGCCCAGCCTGCTTTTTTTCTCCATTTCTTCTCTCACGGCTCGATGGAGTGCGCGCAAACCGCGTTTTGCTGTTTCGGACAGGTGTGGATGATTGTTCATGGGCGTACTGCCTGCTGGATGCTCTTGTACAGTTTTTTATTCACCACTTCAACCTTTCCCGCCGCCATGGTAAAAATCAGGGGATGATTCAGATCCGAGTTGTCGTAACACATGGTCTCGTTACAAATGGCGAGGTACCGGAATAAATTGCACAGGCTTTTATTATAGCGGCGCAAAATGGATTCCTGAGGAATGCCATGTCCCCCCCCTGGGCCACTTTTTCCTGCACGCGCAGGGCGGAAAATTGGGCATTGGGTATCCACAGATAATGGAGGACTATACGCCACCCGTCCTTCTTCCATTGTTTGATTTTTTGAAAATAGGAGGAACCGGAGAGTGTTGTTTCAAAGCAAAAACTTTCTCTCTGTTTCAGATGACGTTCCAATTCTTCCAGGAATAGTTTGCCTGCTTTGACTTGAACGGCTTCCGGCTTTAGAGGAGAAAGCCCCTGCGCGATCATGTCCGCATTAATGAAGGAGCGGCAGTTCGTTTCATGCATCAAATAGTCCAAGGCAAAGGTTGTTTTGCCTGCACCGTTAGGGCCTGCAACAATAGGGCATTGGGGCGTGCTGTCCACTCCGGAAGTGTTTCAGATTATGGATAGGGACTCAAGAATCAATCATGAATCGCCATGGATTATGTACGTTCTACAAGGTGCGCTTTTGCGGAGGGGTCAGGTTTAATCTGCCATCGCTGATGTGGAGGCCCATGCCGCTTTCTTCCACCATGTGGATGAGGGGGAAGCATGCCTGCAGCAGGTTTTCAAAGGCGGGCAGCAGGAAGATCATGTAACCCTGGGGCACGGACAGGGCGCCGATGGTTCCTCCCACGTGGATCCCGCCCGGCAGGGTTTTGTCATTGTAGAATTCAAAGCGGGTCTGAACAGCCATGTAGTTGTGCGGGTCCATGGACTGGAAGGGAGTCAGGAACAGGGAAATGGTCTGGCGGGAGTCCACGCCCGTATAGCGTTCAATGATGATTTCCATGTAGCCTTCCCCGATGGAGCCGTCAGGCTTTTCCTTGCCGCCATGCAGGCGCACGCCTACGGCGGGATTGGTGGCGAAGATGGCCAGGGCCCCGTGCTGCTTGGGCTGGAGGGAGGAGGCCAGATAGCGGTTGATGTCTTCCTCCGAGAAGGAGACGGAGGCGTCCCTCGCCACGGCCTGCTTTACTATTTTGGGAATGTCCGGGGCGTTGTCCTTTTGGCGGAAGCCCGGCAGGGAGCTCGTTTCCTGGGGTTGCCAGGAGTTGTAAACCAGCCAGGAGATGCCGGCCAGAATGGCGATGGTGAGCAGGAAGATGATGTTGCCGACTAGGGAGAAGGGTGTTTTTTCCCGCACGGGTTTTTCCGGCACGGCCTGGTCGTCCGGATCGTAGAAGTGTTCCACGATGTTTTCGTGTTCCGGCAGATCGCGCAGGTTTTTGATTTCGGCGGAGTCGTTCCGTTCCGGAGCTTCGTTGTCGGATGAGGCGGACATGAGGCGGCGGCGGGGTTACGGAAGCCTGGGGAATTTGGAAAAGTCCGGTTCGCGCTTTTCCACGAAGGCGTTTTTGCCTTCCTTGGCTTCCTCACTCATGTAGTAGAGCAGGGTGGCGTTTCCGGCCAGGTCCAGCAGGCCCATCTGGCCGTCGCAGTCTGCGTTGAGGGACGCTTTCAGGCAGCGCAGGGCCAGCGGGCTGTGGCGGAGCATTTCCCGGCACCAGGAGAGCGTTTCCTCTTCCAGCCTGTCCAGGGGCACGACCGTATTTACGAGGCCCATGTCCAGAGCCTGCTGCGCGTCGTACTGGCGGCACAGGTACCAGATTTCACGGGCTTTTTTCTGGCCTACGATGCGGGCCAGGTAGGAGGAGCCCAGCCCCCCGTCGAAGGAGCCCACCTTGGGGCCGGTTTGTCCGAATTTGGCGTTGTCCGCCGCAATGGTCAGGTCGCAGACGACGTGGAGGACATGCCCTCCGCCGATGGCATAGCCGGCCACCATGGCGACGACAGGCTTGGGCATGGTGCGGATGGTGCGCTGCACGTCCAGAATGTTCAGGCGCGGTACGCCGTCTTCGCCGATGTAGCCCGCATTTCCGCGCACTTTCTGGTCGCCGCCGGAACAGAAGGCGTCCGGGCCTTCCCCGGTGAGGATGACCACGCCCACCTTGGGGTCTTCATGCGCCGCGTTGAGGGCGTTGAGCATTTCATGGACGGTCTGGGGGCGGAAGGCGTTCCGGACCTGGGGGCGGTTGATCGTTATTTTTGCGATGCTGCCGTCGTCCGTGGTTTCATACTTGATGTCCGTATATTCCCTGGCGGTGGTCCACTGTGCGCTCATAGCGCCTACTTTAATGACGGGCCGGACAATGGAAAGCCAAAAGTGCGCCGCGCCGCCTTCCGGGCACATGCCGTCTGATGAGGGTAAAAACGCGGGCGGGAATGAATGGCGGCAGGGATGCCATGAACCGGACGGTTATTTGTACTTCCCTGTTTTCAGAATTTCCGCAATGCGGGGAACGTGTCCCGGATAGAAGGCGGGAAGGCTTCATGACGGAGTTTACGGTGGTCGGGACAGATGGTTCCGGAACGTTCTTTTTCCGTGGCCAGCTGGCTGCCGGGAGCGCTCCCGCCGTGGCGGAGGCTGGCGGCATTTGTGATTTACGGCATGCTCTTCTGTGCTAAATTGAAAACGGTATGATACATGACTTACTGGTGCGCGGCGTGACGGTGTTTCCCGGCAGCGAACATTTTGAGTTCGTGCCAGGAATCAATGTAGTGGTAGGCGGCAATGATTCCGGCAAGAGCCATTTGCTGAAGCTATGCTATACCGTCGCCAGATGGAGCGCAGACGGCGGCAAGAAGTCCCTGCCGGAAAAATGGGCGGAGGAACAGCGGCTCAGGAAGGACCTGATGCGGGTGTTTGCCGCCCGCGGGCTGGCCGGGCTGACCGCCCAGAACCGCGGGAACGCGCACGCCCATGTGGAAGCCGGGATGGAAGGAGAGGGCGTGCCGGAGGGGATGGGCAATCTTGTCTTTGATTTCCGGGCGGGGCAGGAGGAGGAAGGGCTGCACATTCAGGAAATGCCCAAGCGGTTTCTGAATGTTCCCGTCGTGTTTCTGGCGGCGCGGGAAGTGCTGACCATTTATCCGAGCTTTGTCCAGGTGGGGAGCAGATTCCCCGAGTTTCTGGACGGGGGGAGCTGGGACCTTTGCCGGTATCTGGATGTGGATGCCGGTTCCGTTCCCATCAGCACGGATGCGGGGCGTGTGGTGGCCAGGCTGGAAAAGATCATCGGAGGCGAGGTGGTGAAGAGGGACGGCCGGTTTTTCCTGCAAAGGCCGGGGCTTCATCCCATTGAGATGAGCCTGGTAGCCGAGGGGTTCAAAAGGCTGGGAACGCTGAGCTACCTGATCAGAAACGGTTCCGTGAAGAGAGGGTCCGTCCTGTTCTGGGACGAACCGGAGATGAATTTGAACGCCTCCCATCTGCCCGTGCTGGTGAAGACCCTGACGGGGCTTGCGAAGACGGGGGTGCAGGTGATTCTTTCCTCCCACAGCCTGTTCCTGCTCCGGGAGCTGATGATTCAGCTTTCCGAGCCGCGGAATGCCATGGTGCACAGGAAGTTTTTCGGCATGATCGTGCCCAGGGGGGACCGTTCCGGCGTCCGGGTGACGTGCGGGGATTCCCTGGAGGATGTGGGGCCTATTGAGTCGCTTGAAGCGGAAATCGAACAGGCGGACAGGTATTTGAAGCTGAGCTATGAGTCATAAGCCGTCAGAAGCCCATTACGTGGAGGGCGTCCACCGTTTCTGGATCGATGAGGGCTACGTCGTGTGCCGCATTGAATGCTCCGGCTATTATGCACGCCAGGCGCAGAATTTCTGCGGCGGCTGCAAGGAGATGGATTTTTTGCTCTATCATCCGGAACGGCAGGATTTGTGGCTGATTGAGGTAAAGGATTACCGTTTTGACGCCCGGCCCAAGGTGGGCGAGCTGGTTTGCGCCCTGAGCCGCAAGGTGAGGGATACCATGTTCCTGCTCCGGGCCGCGTCCGTGGCCGCTCCGGAGGAAGACCCGGCGGAGGGGATTTCCCTGAAGGAGTTCGCCGTTCTGGCGTCGGGGGCGAAAACGCTTCACCTGGCCTTCCTGCTGGAAATGGGCATGGGCGGCGTCTGGTCGGACGGAGGCGTACTGGCCAACGTCAAGAATATGCTGGTTACCTCCATGCGGTTTCTGGACGCCGACCTGATTTGCGCGCCGATTACGTACCCTTACCGCATCGGACCGTGGCGGGTGACATCCGCCCAGGGAGAGGTGAGCAAGCGCGTGGAAATCCGGAGAGCCCGGAAATTGGAGGAAATCCAGGCGCAGAGACGGAGGGAAAGGCAGAAGGCTTTGGAGGAACAGTCCCATTGGGGAAAGGTTCGGGAAGTCGGAGCCGCCCGGGTTGAGGAAAAAATCCCGCAATGGAAACAGAGGCTGCGCCAGCGTCTGAATGGAGAGACGGCAAATCACGAAGGACGACGCAGAAAAAGGAAACGGGATTGACGCCGCGGTTGTCTATTTCCCCATTGCCGCAGGGAGTGATCACATCTTGCATCTGCTGAGCGGCATGTCTCGGAAAAAAGTTTTATTTTACAATGTCTGGCGTATCATGCCGCCCGATTCATTAACTTCTGTGTGTTGATCGCCTCATGTCTGACCGAATGCCTCCCAATCCTCCTCGTCCTCCCAAGTTTCCAGGCTCCGGAAAGCCCGAATCCCCCAACTGGGGCGTGTGGGTGATGGTTCTCCTTATTGTGGGCGTGCTTGCCTTTGGTTTTTTCACCCCTGAATCCTTTGGCCTGGGACCCAAGAAGGAAAGCCTGGAGTCTTTTGAGGCCCAATACAAGGCCGGCCGGGTGGTCCTGAACGATCCGAAGGCTCCTGTGGAAGTGGTGCTGAGCGAAAACGGCTCGGAAGGGGTGATTCACGCCCTGGTGTACAAGAAAGACCTTCAGCCGAAGGTGGAAATGAAGCCTTTTGTGTTGTCCTATTCTGCGTCCCTGCCGGACCGCGACAAGCCTTTGCTGAACGAACTTTCCGGCTACCGGATTGTGGAAGGCAGCTGGGTTGACAATATTCCCAAGGACGCGCAGAAGCTTTCCGTAAACGAATTCAACCGGATGGCCCTGGAAGGCCGTATTGCGGGGGGCAATGACGCTCCGATGCTTGCGGATACCGGGAATGAGAATGTCCTGTCCGGGCAGCTTGTGGCCCGCATCTGGCCCGCAGCAACGGGGGACGCCGCCGTGGACAAGCAAAGGTTTGAACGCGTGGAGGTCCCTTTTACGCTGGAATTTCAGGGCGACCGGGTCAAGGAGCTGCTGGGGCCCGATACGAAGTTCAAGCGGGAATCCGGTTCCTGGGGCGGCATTCTGCTGAATCTGCTGCCCATCGTGTTGATTCTGGTGATTCTGTTCTTCATGTTCCGCGCCCAGAGCGGCGGAGCGAGAGGCGCCATGAGCTTCGGCAAGAGCCGGGCGCGCCTCATTTCCCCGGAGAAGAACAAGGTGACGTTCAAGGATGTGGCCGGCATCAGCGAGGCCAAGGAGGAAGTGTGGGAGCTTGTCGAGTTTCTGCGCAATCCGGAGAAGTTCCGCGAACTGGGAGCGACCATTCCGCGCGGCGTGCTGATGGTGGGTTCCCCAGGTACGGGTAAGACGCTTCTGGCCCGCGCCATTGCCGGTGAGTCCAACGCTTCGTTTTATTCCATCAGCGGTTCCGATTTTGTGGAAATGTTCGTGGGCGTGGGCGCCAGCCGTGTCAGGGACATGTTCGAACAGGCCAAGAGAACGGCCCCCAGCCTGATTTTCATCGATGAAATTGACGCCGTGGGCCGCCAGAGAGGCTACGGCATGGGCGGCGGCAATGACGAAAGGGAACAGACTCTGAATGCCCTGCTGGTGGAAATGGACGGTTTTGAGAATAATGCCAACGTGATTGTGATTGCGGCCACCAACCGCGCGGACATTCTGGACCCGGCCCTGCTGCGTCCCGGACGTTTTGACCGCCAAGTGGTGGTGAACCTTCCAGATGTCCGCGGCCGCGAACAGATCCTGCAGGTGCACGCCAAGAAAGTGAAGATGGCGCCCGACGTCAGCTTCAAGCGCATCGCACGCGGTACGGCCGGTTTTTCCGGAGCCCAGCTTGCCAATCTGATCAATGAGGCCGCCCTGCTGGCCGCCCGCAAGGGAGTAAAGGAAATCACGGAAGCGGAGCTTGAAGAAGCCCGCGACAAGGTCAATTGGGGCCGTGAACGCCGCAGTCTGGCAATCAACGAACGCGGGCGCCGCATCACCGCCGTGCACGAGGCGGGGCATGCCATCTGCCTGCTGAAAACGCCGCACAGCGAACCTCTGCACCGCGTGACCATCGTTCCCCGCGGGGGCGCCCTGGGCATGACCATGTGGCTGCCTGCGGACGACAAGATGCACCAGCTCCGTTCCGAAATGCTCGACCAGCTCGTTGTAGCCATGGGCGGCCGCTGTGCGGAACAAATCGTGTTCGGGGACGTGACCAGCGGCGCCACCGGCGATATCAAGAGCGCCACCAATCTGGCGCGCCGCATGGTGTGCGAATTCGGCATGAGTGAAAAACTGGGGCTGATCGAATACGGCGAACACCAGGGAGAAGTTTACATTGCCCGCGATCTGGGCACGCGTTCCCGCAATTATTCCGAGTCCACGGCTGAGCTTATTGACGCGGAAGTCCGCCTTCTCGTGGATACCGCCTATGAGCGGGCCATGACCATTCTGACGGAAAACCGTGACAAGCTTGATATTCTGACGGAAGCCCTTCTTGAGTTTGAAACGCTGGAAGGCTCGCAGGTCGTGGATATTCTGGAGTACGGAGTGATGAAGAACCCCCGGAAAAGGTAACGCCGCCGCCCATGCCTTCCGATGTGGAAGAGGAAGGGAAGAAGGACAAGTCCGGCGCGGCGGACAAAAAGAATTCCGAAGAAGACCGGGAAGATAAGACTGCGGAAGACAGGGAGGGGGAAGACAAGGCTCCGGGCAAGGAACAGGACCCCTTCTCCTATAATCCGGTGGAGGATTACGGCAGTGACCGCGAAGATAAAAATTAACTGAATAGAAACAAGCGAATATGGTATCCATTGATGCTATGGAGTTGGCCAAGATGTGCGCCCGCGCCGCGGATGACGCCAAGGCGGAGAATGTGCGGGTGTACGATCTGCGCGGCATGTCTTCCCTGACGGATTTCATGGTGGTGTGTACGGGGTTGTCCGTTCCCCATCTGCGCGCCGTCATCCGGGACCTGGAGGAAGCCGTGAGGGAAAAGACGGGAACCGTCCCCACTTACGTGGAAGATACGCCCGTGGCCCTGTGGTCCGTCGTGGACTACATTGACGTGATGGTCCACATCATGGGGCAGGAAACGCGCGAGTTCTACGGGATGGACACCCTGTGGAAAGACGCCCCCTTGTAGAATACTGACCATTCTGAAAGCAGGTTTTTCCGCCGTGCCGCCGGTTGTTCCGCGGCACGGCTTTTTTTGTCCTCCGGGGATGGACGGAATGCTTCTAACAAGATTCCAACCTTGCGTTGAACGTGGAATCGGATTAGTCTTTCAGTGTTATTTATGAGTAAGGCCGGACCCAGCACAACCCCGATGATGGAGCAGTATCTTCGCATGAAGAACGGGCTACCTGAAGACGTCTTGCTGTTCTTCCGCATGGGGGATTTTTACGAGATGTTTTTTGAGGACGCCAAGGATGCGTCCTCCCTTCTGGGGCTGACATTGACCAAGCGCCACGGCATTCCGATGTGCGGCGTCCCCCATCACAGCGCGGAAGGCTATATCGGGCGGCTGGTGAAGGAAGGACGCCGCGTCGCCATTGCGGAGCAGACCACACTGCCCCAGCCCGGAAAGCTGGTGGAACGGGAATTGACCCGTGTCATTTCCGCGGGGACTCTGGCGGATATGAATTTGCTGGATTCCTCCCGCCACAATTACATCGTGGCCCTGTATAAGGACAAGAAGCAGCTCGGCCTGGCATGCGTGGACCATACCACGGGGGAGTTTTCCGTAGCCCAGTTCGAGCACATGGACCTGCTGCTGGACGAGTTGTCCCGCATTAATCCTTCCGAGCTCCTGATCAGCGACGAGCAGAAGGAGAGCTTTCCCGGCACCCATCCCACCCTGTATTACGACGGGTACACTTTTCTTCCCTCCACGGCCATTCCCAGCCTGCTGAACCATTTCCGGGTGCATTCCCTGGACGGCTTCGGCTGCGGGGAGATGACGGCGGCGCTCGGGGCGTCCGGAGCGGTTCTGCATTATTTGAGCTACCAGCTCCGGAGGCCGACGGAACATTTGCGCCGCATTTCCGTGCGCGCTACGGAGAATGCCGTCCTGATCGACCAGGCCAGCCAGAGGAACCTGGACCTGGTGGATTCCCGCGGGGGCGTGAAGCTGTCCCTGCTGGGGACGCTGGACCGGACCAGCACGCCGATGGGCGCGCGCAAGCTCCGGGACTGGCTGCTGCACCCCCTCTGCGATCTGGGGAGGCTGCAGGCGCGCCAGGACATGATTGCGGCGCTTTTGCAGGAGCCTTTTTTGATGAGCAAGCTCCGGGACAGCCTGAAGAATGTCCGCGACATGGAGCGTTTGACGGGGCGCATTTCCCAGGGAGCCGGGAATGCCCGCGATTTGCAGGCCCTGGCCAGTTCCCTGGACCGGATTCCCGCGCTGAGGGATGATTTGGAGTCCCTGCCCGGCGGCGGAGAGATGCTGGAGAGCATCCGTTCCCGCATGGGGCGCTTTGATGAGCTGGTGGACCTTCTCCAGCGCGCGCTGGTGGATGAACCGCCCGTGACGATCAAGGAGGGCGGCATTATCCGGGAGGGCTATCACGCCGGGCTGGATGAGCTGCGCCTGGCCTCCCGCGACGGCAAGGCATGGCTGGCCCAGCTTCAGGAGAAGGAGCGCAAGCGCACGGGCATTGATTCTCTGAAGATCCGCTTCAACAATGTTTTCGGCTATTACATCGAGGTGACGAAGTCCCATTACGACAAGGTGCCTCCCGATTACCAGCGCAAGCAGACACTGGTGAATGCGGAGCGCTTTGTCACCCCGGAGCTCAAGCAGATGGAGAATACCATTCTGGGGGCGGACGAACGTTCCCGGCAGGTGGAGTATGAACAGTTCCTCCTTCTCCGGGAGGAGGTGGGCCATCACATTGACGGCATCCAGATTACCGCGGACGCCATGGCGGACCTGGACGTTTTGCTGGGGCTGGCGGAGATTGCGCAGCAGTACCAGTATTGCCGCCCCGTGCTGGACGATTCCATGACGCTGCACATTGTGAACGGCCGCCATCCCGTGATTGAACAGAGCCTGTCCGGCGATGTGTTCGTTCCGAACGATTCCTTCCTGGAACCAGAGGAGAACCGGTTGATTCTGCTGACCGGCCCGAATATGGCGGGCAAGAGCACCTATATCCGGCAGGTGGCCCTGATTACGCTGATGGCGCAGATAGGTTCCTATGTTCCGGCGGAAGCCGCCCATGTGGGGCTGGTGGACCGCATTTTCTGCCGCGTAGGCGCCAGCGATGATCTGGCGCGCGGCCAGTCCACCTTCATGGTGGAGATGAGCGAGACTTCCCTGATTTTGAATAACGCTACGGAACGTTCCCTGATTATTCTGGATGAGATCGGGCGTGGCACGGCCACCTTTGACGGTCTTTCCATCGCGTGGGCCGTGGCGGAGTACCTGCATGACGAACTGAAGTCCCGCACGCTGTTCGCCACGCATTACCATGAGCTGACGGATCTGGCGCGTTCCCGGACGGGTGTGCAGAATTACAACGTGGCCGTCCGCGAATGGAAGGAGGAGATCGTCTTCCTGCGCAAGATCGTGCAGGGTGCGGCGGACAAGTCCTACGGCATCCAGGTGGCACGTCTGGCGGGGATGCCCGCCGTGATTGTGGACCGGGCCAAGGCCATTTTGTCCCATTTGGAGATGAATTCCACGCGGCCCCGGAAGAAGGAGCGTTCACGCCTGGCGGAACCCAGGGCCAAGAATACCGACATGGACGACGATATGCCTGCCGGGGAGTACGCACAGCTGGAGTTGTTCTGATATGCCGCATGCCGGGGACATCATCGGCAGCCTGCGTTTTGCCGCCATTGATTTTGAGTCCGCCGGGGCTGCCCGGGGGGATACGGACCAGCCCGTGCAGATCGGCATTGCCGCGTGTTCCTCGCTGGAGGCGGAGCCGGAGTTGTGGACTTCCTATATTGCTACGGACAGGCCGGTCCTGTGGTCGGCTTCACAGGTACACGGCATCACCACGGAGATGCTGGCGGACGCTCCGCCTTTTCATGCGCTGTGGCCTGATATCCGCTCCCGGCTGGGCGGCGCCGTGGTGGCGGGCCACAATCCGGCCACGGAGAGGAAGTTCCTGCGGCGATTTCCGGGACACGGATTTGGTCCCTGGCTGGATACTCTGGTTCTGGGGAAGATGTGCGTTCCCGGACTGCCGGATTATTCCCTGTCCACCTTGTGCGATGCCCTCGGAGTGAGTCCTTCCGTGGATGCCCTGCTGCCCGGACGCCAGTGGCATGACGCCTTGTACGATGCTCTGGCGAGTTTTCTGGTCGTCCGTTTTCTGGTGCGGGAGCTGAAGTTGTCCGGCCAGCCCCTGGAGGTTCTCGGCAAGGCGGTAGGGAAGTGATTTTTCTTCCTGGGAAGAAAGTATATTCTATGGGAGATCGTATTTTCATGAAGAATGAATATACGCGTTTTTTTAACCGCCTGCCTGTTTTGGGCCGTGTCTTCCGTTGTTGCGAATATTTCTCCGGAGTATGCCGTTCCCGATCCTCCCGATGTTGCCAAGCTGAATACGCAGCCATGGGTTCCGGCGCGCTACAAGGTTGTCCGGGAACAGTTGATGGGCAAGGAATGCGGCGTGTTGTTCGTCGGGGATTCCATCACGCAGGGATGGGAGCGGGAGGGTGCGGACCTTTGGAAGAAATTGTTTTTACCGATGAAGGCCGTCAATTTCGGCGTAAGCGGGGACAGGACGGAAAGCATGCTGTGGAGGATGGAGGATACGGGCTTGGCCGTGAAGACACCGCCCCGGTATTGCGTTTTACTGGCCGGGACGAATAATATAGGCCTGTGGGAAGGGAAGCAGGCTCCGGAAGATACGGTGAAGGGCATCCGGGAGGTGGCTTCACGCCTGCTGAAGAAGTTCCCCGGCACTCATTTGATTCTGATGGAGGTGACTCCTTACGGACCCGATCCCCGCGGTCCGCTGCGGAAGCGCCAGGAGGAGATTAATGAACTCCTGCGTAAGCTCAGGCTTCCAAGAACCACCGTTTTGTCCATTAACAGGGATTTGCTGAATCCGGATGGAACATTCCGGGAGGGCATGTTCAGAGACAAGGTCCATCTGACGGCGAAAGGCTATCAGGTATGGGCGGATGCTCTTCTGCCGCTTCTGAAGAAGGGCGAATAGCTTTTTTTCAGAGGGCGTTTTTTCTGCGTTTCTGCATCTCCGGGGAGGATATCCCGGAGACGGAACGCTTCAGCGTTTCATTTCCGTTTCCAGGAATTCAAGCAGGTAGGAAGGGGACAGGAGCTCTCTGGTGACGACCGGTTTTTTTCCAGGCAGGTACAGCGCGTTTACGGGAACCGCCGTGCGGCCCAGGTTTTTGAGTTCCCGGTCAATGACGGGATTCGTCCGCGTTTTGTCCGCCTTCATCATGACGATGCCGTATTTTTTGAAGGCGGCCAGCACTTCATCCGTGTAGGAGGCCTTGTTTACCTGGCAGGTGGAGCACCAGCGGGCCGTGAAGTCCACGTAAACGGGTTTTCCCTGGTCCAGGGCAGCCTGCATGGCTTCCGGACTCCAGGGGGTCCACACGCTTTCTTCCGCATGGCCGGCGTTCTTTTTGTCCGCCGGAGCCGCCATTCCCGCATCCGATTCTCGGCCGAACCAGGCGGAGCTTTCCGGCGGCAGCATGTAGAAGAGGCCGGCAAGAAGGAACAGGATGGCGAAGATGCCCCCCGTAATGCGCGATTTCCGGCTGCGGTAGATGGGGCACCACCTGCCGTAGATCCAGAAGGCCATGGAGAAGAACACGAGGCCGAAGAAGAGGAAGAGGATGTCCTGCGGATGATTGTCCGCATCAAAGAAGGCCATGTATATCCAGAGGAAGTATGCGGCGGTGCCGAAGATGAGGAAGGACATGGCCTGCTTGAAGGATTCCATCCATGCTCCGGGTTTGGGAAGGTATTTGGTCAGGACGGGGAAGGCTCCCAGCACGATGTAGGGCAGGGACATGCCGAGCCCCATCATGGTGAGGCAGAGCACGATGCCCAGCGGGGGCTGGAGCATGGCGGCGCCGATGGCCTGCCCCAGGAACGGGGCGCTGCACGGGGTGGAAATGACGGTGGCCAGGGCGCCGGACCAGAAGGAGCCGGCATAGCCTTTTTTATGCTGGAGTTCGCCGCCCATCGTCGTGGCCTTGACGCCTATTTCAAAGACGCCGAACATGCTCAGCCCCAGGGCCAGCATCAGCCCCAGCAGGCAGAAGTTCACCCATGGGTTTTCAAACCAGAATGCCCAGTTGACGATCCCTTCAGCGCCGCGGCCCAGCCAGAAGTCGCCGCTGAATATTCCGGGTCCGGCGGGGGAGGACCAGTCGAACATGTTCGCTTTCAGGGCGATCAGGATGGCAGTGATGATCCAGAAGGAGATCATGATGCCGAGTACGAAGGTGAGGGAATGGGCCAGCACTTTTTTTCTTTCCCCGCCGCCCAGCTGGACAAAGCTCATGATTTTGAGCCCGATGACCGGGAAGACGCACGGCATGACGTTCAGGATGATGCCGCCGAGGAACATGAAGAACATGATTTCCGCCAGACCCATTACGGGGGGGGCGGGAACGGGAGATTCGGGGGAGGCCGCTGCGGCGGATTCCTGCCCCGCTGTGGAGAAGGGGGCATTGGGGGCGGTGATGCCGACGCCTTCATCGCCTATGCGAAGGATGCCGGAAAGGCTTGAGAGTGGCTTGCCCTTGTCCGCTTCCGGCAGGTTGTTGGGGTAGAGGCCGTCCGTAGTGTCGTTGAACTGCATGGACAGCTCGTAAGTGGAATCATCCAGTTTTTTGAGTGTCTGGGGAACGGTCGGATTGATTTCCCCCTGGTCGCAGAAGAAGTAGGCGGGAGCGTCCGGAAGGGGAGTCCCGGACGTTTTCAGATGAAGGACGACGGTTTTTCCCTCCTGGGAGATGCGGGATTGCATGCCTTGCGCCCAGGCAGGAGTGGAGAGCCCCACAAGTCCCCGGACCAGGGAGCCTGCTTCCGGGGAGGGCCGGCCTTCCCCACGTTTCAGGGTGACGGTGAAGTTTTTGGTTTCCGGCGCGGCACATTGTTCCGCGCACATTTGCCAGGTCATGGTGGTGGTGAATGAGGCCTGTTCCGGGGCGTTGTTTTCCGGCGTGATGCGGAAGGCCATTTTCGCGTTGCCGCTGTAGCCGTAGAAGTCCACGATTCCCTTGCCCAGCTCCGGAACCTGCCAGAAGGGGCCTTCAATGCGGAATCCGGGCGTTTCCTTCATGGAAGCTTCCATGGGCATGCCTACGGAGCCGGGATTTTTGTAATAGACGTGCCAGTGGTCCGGCAGGGTCAGTTCCGTTACCACTACGAAAGGTTCCGCTGCGTAGGATTCCACCGTGGCCCTGGCCGTGCCTGAGGCCTGGGGCGTCCCGAAGTCTCCGGCGCCGCCGAAGCTCATGGCGCCAAAGTCCTGTGCCGTTCCCGTGGAGATGATGCCCGGCAGCAGACCCAGGGAGAGGATGGCCGCATGGAAAAAGCTTTTCATGGGAAATTCGGGTAACATAAAGAAACGCCAGATTCAATGTTTGTGTGTTGCATGGCCGCAAACCTTGTATAAAATACGGCCATGGTAAAAACTATTACAATGTACGAAGGCGGCCTCCGCTGCTCCATGGTGCATGAACCGTCCGGAGCACAGTTTTCCACGGACGCTCCTGTGGACAATAACGGGAAAGGGGAGTCCTTTTCCCCCACGGATTTGGTGGGTGCGGCCCTTGCCGGCTGCATGAGCACCATCATGGGCATCGTAGCCGCCCGGAAAGGCATCAAGCTGGAAGGGATGACGGTGGAAGTGGGCAAACACATGAATGCGGACCCCCGCCGCATTGGAAAGCTGGAAGTAGTGATCAGCGTTCCGCTGCCTGCGGATCATCCGGACAGGAAGATGCTGGAACAGGCCGCGTTGAGCTGTCCCGTCAAGCACAGCCTGCATCCGGATATTGAGGTTCCCATTACCTGGAACTGGATCGGCTGATTCCGGTGCCTGTTGTTGAAGGCCGCCTGTTTCGACAGGCGGCTTTTTTTATGAAAAAATGTTGGAAAAATGAGAAAATGACTTGCTTTACTTGACTTAATATTTGTAATTGTCCATGTTTTTGCCGATGAGAATTTTTCCTCTGTTTCCCTTTTTGTTTTCCGTAGCTCTGACAGAAATTCTGGCCGGGTGCGGCGGCGGGTCCGGCCGCTCCGGAGATGACGGACAATTTTCCCTGAGCGGACGCACGGCTTTCCTGTCGAACGGAAGCATGACCTTGTTCAGCCTTCAATTCACAGGCAGTGATGTGAATATTATCCGGATTGGGAACCAATTTCCCTATAAGGGAGTTTATACGTATGCAGTCCGTCCCGACCACAATTCCATGATTCTCGATATCAAGGCCGGTGAGGATGGCGATACGTACTGCACCATGAGCGACGTTTCCATTGTTTTTGACGGTACCGAATGCGACAGCGGCAGCATCGTTTCCGGAACGTGCAGGGAGTTCGGCCCCCATTTGGGACCGGCGGTTCAAGGGGAGCCCCAGTCCATGGGAGGATGGAGTTTCAACCTCTCGCAGAGTTAGCGGTTTCCGCCTGCTTCAGCAGTCCACCACCAGGGGAAAGTGCGCGCTGAGCGGATAGTCCGTGACCTGGATCAGTTCCACTCCGTAGAGAGAGGCGATGGCGGGAGCCTCCGATTTGTCGTAGGGCTCGCAGTAGTAGATGGTTTTTACGCCGTGGGCGCACAGGGCCTGCATGCAGGAGGTGCAGGGCATCGTGGTGCATGCCACCACCCTGGCCTCTCCGCGGCGGAACAGGCTGCACAGGTTGATTTCCGCATGGAGCATGTATTTCTGGCGTTCGTCCCGGCTGGCCCAGAAGGAGTCTTCCGCCTTGAATCCGGGGTAGAGCCCGTTGTAGGCGGTACCGATGACGCGGTTGTCCGCATCCAGGGCGGCGGCGCCCACCTTGCGGTACGGGTCTTCCGACCGCAGGGCTGCGGCATGCGCCAGGGTCATGACGTATTGCGGGAAGGGGAGGCGGGGATGGGATGAGTTGCTATTCATGATTGGAAGACTGGAGTTCCGCCAGGAAGCCTGATTCGTCCAGGTACAGGTTGGGGGGCAGGGAGTAGGGCGTGGACAGGGTGGCGCCTGCAATGACGGTGGAGGAAGGCGGGTTGAGGTAGAAGCCCGGCAGAAGGCGTCCCCGCGTTCGGGCGCGCATGCCGAGCTGGACGGTGCCGTCATCCAGCTTGAAGACGCTCCTTTTCATGGACATGGCCAGGATGATGCCGCGGTCCGTGGCAAAGCAGGGCCGCCAGCCGATGTTGGGCAGAACGAGGTCTCCGGAGCCGCTGAAGTCATACAGGGGTGTGCGCGTTTCCGGAACCAGGCTGTAGAGCCTGCGGCGCAGGAAGTCGGAACCTGCTATCTGCCTGATTCCTTCCGGCATGCTGTGGTCTCCGTCCCCAATCAGGTAAACGGGCGTGCCGGTGAGGATGGGCCACAGGACGGCGGCCACCGTTTCATGGACTTCTTCATGTCCCACGCTGGTGAGCAGGAGTTCCCTGGGCTGGAGCGCGTTCACCCGTTCAAGCTGCTGGGCGTTCATCCAGAAGTCGCACAGGCGGCTCTGGGAGCGGGAGCAGTCCAGCAGGGTGGCCAGCCATTTCCGGAGTTCCGGGTTTTCGGCTTCCACGGTGTCGTTCATCAGGCATTCGGCTATCTCGTAGCCGGTAAGGCGCGTGTTTTTGGCTGTGACAAGGGGTTTGTGTCCGATGTGCTCCAGATGGTTCAGAATGGCGTCCCTCCCGATGCTGGCTGCGATTTCCAGGCAGGTGGAGGAGAGTTCCCGCAGTGTGTTGATTACCATCGGCGGATTGACCGCATCCGGCGCGATGGGTTCGCCGACGGCCGCCGTGAAACGGTAGGGGACGTGGAGGGGGGCCTTGGAGAAGAAGCGGTTGCCGGAGTAGGAGAAGATGCTGCCCCACAGCTCGTCCATATAGATGGGAATGATGGGACAGCTGGATTTTTTGGCGAGCATTTCCAGCCCCCTCCGTGCGGCGCACAGGGTGCCCGTGCGGGTGAGCTGTCCTTCCGGGAAGATGCAGATGACTTCCCCGGCCTTGAGGGCCTGGATGGCTTTGGAGAGGGATTCACGGGGATTCCGGGAAGAGATGGGGAGGCAGTTGAATAGTTCCAGTATCCAGCCGAGCCAGCGGATGGCCACGAATTCCTCCGCCACGATGAAGCGGATGGGGCGCGGACAGATGAGGGAGAGGAAGAGAGCGTCTCCGTAGGTAACGTGGTTGGCGACGATGATAGCCCCTCCGTCTTCCGGAATACGGTCCTGGTGGATGATGCGGGAACGGTACACGATCCGCATGATCCAGAGTCCCATCATGCGGATGAATTCGCGGGGGATGAGGCGGAACGCCACGATAGTGATGACCACGCCCAGAATGGCCAGCACCCAGAATTGGTTCTGGACGGAGAAGATGTTTCTCAGCATGAGCTGGAACCCTACGGCCACCAGGCCCATAATGCAGTCCATGAGGTTGCCGGCGGCGATGACCGTGCTCCGGTTGGACGGTTCGCAGTTGTCCTGGAGATGGGCGTTCAGGGGCACCAGGTAGGCCGCCGCAAAGGCGCCCGTGATGCCAAAGCCGATGTTGCTGGCGAGAGAGCCGGGGGGGAAGAAGGACATGGCGATGCAGCCGACCGTGAAGCCGATGGCGCCCAGCGGGATCAGTCCCAGCTCGATTTTCTTGCGGCAGATGATGGAGGCAATGACGCCTCCGACCACGGTACCGCCGCTGAGCCATGCCATCAGAATGGCGGCGGACATGCTGAATCCGGCGTCGCCTATGGGATGCTCCTGGGCAATTTGCAGGGAGATCAGCATCAGCGCCCCGGCCAGGAACCAGAAGTAGGAGATGCCGATTTCACTGAGCCGCAAGTCACGCTGGCTCCACAGGTATTTGAGCTGGACGAAGTGTTCGTAAAAGAGTTTCCATTCAAATTTCCGCGTCTGCTTGGAAGGATACCGGGGCAGGAACAGGGCGGCTATCGCTACGGGGATGGCAATGAAGGTGAGGATCATGGTGGGGAAGGCCGCCGCCTCCCAGCCGTCATTGGAAGATACCTGCAGGATGTCGAACCACACGAAGATGCCGATCTGGGCGGCCAGCATGGAGAGGATGAGGCTCATTTCCATCAGCCCGGAGGCGTACCCGAGCTGCCGGGACCCAACCATGTCCTTGACCACCCCTTTTTTCGCTGGGCTCAGAATGGTTGCCTGGACGGAAAAGACGCAGAACCAGAAAACAGCCATTTCTATGTTTTCATACCTGAAGCACAGGAACATGGCCCCCAGCACCAGGATTTGCAGGAAGGACATGAATTGGATGATGCGCGCCTTGCAGAAGCAGTCCGCCAGCCATCCCACAAAGGGGGAGAACAGGATGTAGGGCAGTACAAAGATACAGCCCAGGATGTATTGGAGGGAGTTGACCCAGGAGTCCGGGCCGTATGCGATGTTGTTCGCGGCCAGCCAGACGCCCAGCGGGATCAGCAGGAATTGGGCCGCCTTTTCATTGAAGGCATTTTGGGCTTGTATGAGAATCAGGGAATAAAAACCCCTCCATTCCTTTTTCGAGGGTGTTTTTTTCTTAGATGTCTGTACGTCATCCATGTGGGGCGGATTGTAGCAGAACGTACCCGCTAGGGAAGGATAATCTGTCTATTGCATCCCTGGCGCCGGAAGTGCGTTTTCCTGAAATTATAAGGCATCTACGAACGTTTTTTCATATGACTTGCAGAGAACCGCCGTCTGTCAGCGTGCCGCCGTGATGTTGTCCGGGAGCGTTGCTGCGGCGGGGAATTCCGGCCGGGGAGGGGATTGTTCCGTGAATTCTCAGCGTGGAGTGTTTCATTTTTGAAAGGATAGAACAATCCTATGAAGTTGTAGTGATTGCGGGGAAACGGCTCCCGTCGGAGTGCGCCTATGGCTTTTTGAGAAGATTGCTGTTTGAGCTCTTTCATCTATTGCGGATGCTTTCATCCTGAGTTTTATTCCGTCCCGGTGAAGATGGAGGGAGGATTACGGCCTGTTCCGGCAGCTTACTGTACAGCGCCGGGCAACCGGTTATGACGGAAGCGCAGCGTTGCTCCATTTGCCTCGATATGTTCCGCAGGGATGTTGTTCGGACGGTATGGCGGTGTTTTTCCCTTTGGAGAGAAAATGCGGCGGCTTCTTTCCGGCGGAAGAACTGGTTAACGCGTCTCGTAAGATATGCTTTAAACGGGAATTAAAGGGCCTTGGATGATTTGAAGAGGGGACGGGGAGACCGTAAAGGCGTTCCTCCCGGAAAGACGGTTTTTCCGGGAAGTCAGCGGAATAAAGCGGGGAGGGATGGGGACGGCCTGTTCCCGAAGCTCAAGAATTCCCTTGTCATGAAGTGTTTCGGCAAACGGGCTTTATGGTTGACAAGAAGGTGGGGGTCGTAGGATGGCTTTGAAATATATAACCTGAAGAGAGATTATATGAACACTTCCCAGACGATTGGCATGCTTTTTGCCGCAGGCGCAGTCCTTTTGCCTTCCTGCGAGACGGAACGCATTAATGAACGTCCCATCGGCATTTATCCTACGGAGAATGTCTATCCGTCCGGACCCAATGCCCTTGGGAGCCAGGGTAACAGCCTGCTGAGCGAAGTTCAGGGAGGAAATCCTCTGGATCCGTCGTCCGCGCAGAATTCCGGTTTCAATCCCGATCCGGCCCGAACCGAGGAAGGAACCATCAACCGTCTTCTGGGCGGGGGAATAATAACGCTTCTTCCCAGCCTGTCGTTCCCAGTCCCACGGTTCCGAATCCAGTGGGCAATCCTCCCGTCACCGGAATCGCCCCGCCCAAACCTGTGGAGCCCGCCGCCAATTCTTCCATTCCCGTCGCCTGGCCTACGGGCGATCCCACCGTGGTGGTCAGTCCGTATGACCGCACCAAGAAGATCAAGATTCTGAACAGGAGCACGAACAAGCCCTATCCTTCCGGAACCGTCCTGCGGGATACCAATTTTCCGAACGAGGTCAAGAAGTTCCGCGTGCCCTGATGCAACGGCGGAATGATGCCGGCCGCGCCCTGGACATGTTCCGTGTTCCGGGGCGTTGATGTTTCCGCCCGCAAGACCATGAAAGACGCCTCCAAGAAACAGCCTTCCTTTTCTTCCGTAGCCATTGCGGGGCCCGGCTTGCTGGGAGGCTCCCTGGCGCTGGCGGTGAGGGCGCGGATGCCCCATGTCCATGTGCGCCTGTGGGGCAGGAGGCCGGAACCGCTGGAATACGCTCTTTCCATCGGTGCGGCGCATGCCGTTTCCACCCGGGTGGAGGAAGTAGTGCAGGGGGCGGATCTTGTTGTTCTGGCTACTCCCGTAGGGGTAATGCTGGATATTGTGACCGCCATGCTGCCGGCCTTGAAGCCGGGCGCCGTCGTGACTGACGTGGGTTCCGTGAAAGGATGCGTGCACCAGTCCGTGGGGGCTGTGCTGACGCGGGCCGGAGTGGCGTTTATCGGTTCCCATCCCATGGCGGGTTCTGAGAAGCAGGGCATGGAGCATGCTTCCGCGGAGTTGTTCCAGGGGGCTACCTGTATTTTGACGAATGACGAACACGTGCATGAGGATGTCCTTCTTCTGCTCCAGAGGTTTTGGGAGCGCGCAGGCTGCCACTGCATCAGGATGCAGGCGGCGGTTCATGATTCCACCGTGGCCCGCATTTCCCATATTCCGCACGCTCTTTCCGCACTATGCGTTCACAGCGCATTGGACGGAGGTGATGTGGAATTGCTGGGACTGGTGTCCGCCGGCGGTTTCCGCGATACCACCCGGGTTTCCATGGGGGAACCGTCCATGTGGGCGGAGATTCTGACGGAGAATTCCCCGGCCGTTCTGGAACGGCTGGATGCGGCCCTGGCCCAGTTGGGCGACGTGCGGAAGTTTTTGGCGGTCGGGGACAAGAAGTCCCTGGCGGAATGGCTGAAAAAAGCCGGCAAGAGCAGGGCGCAGGCTCTGGGGCTGTAGGTTTTCCGGAGATTTTTTCCGTGTATGATACGCCCCGGGTTTGCAGGGATAAAAGGCGGCTGTTATCAAATTGTTAACAAACGGGCATGGACGGAACGGCTTTCCGTTTTATACTTGCCGCATGCGTTTACCTGCCATGAATAACCGCCGTTATCGCCGCCACGGGCGCGGACTGCACCGCGCCGCCGCCATTGGGAGCTTTCTCGTCCTGGGGCCGTCAGCCTATGCCGCCGTGGACAAGCCGGCAGCGGAAGAGAATGTTCAGGAGATGCCGGAACGGGTGATGACCATCCGCTCCAAGTCCCTGCGGGCGGAGACGGTGAGCACGGCCACGCTCACGAACATGAAGACGGAAGAGGTTCCGCAGACGGTAAACGTGATTACGCGGGATTTGATGGAGTCCAAGGGGGCCGATTCCCTGGTGGAGGCCCTGCGCATGGATTCCTCCGTCAATACAGGGGGGGATATGCTGATGTCCCGCACGGCGGACCAGTACACCATCCGCGGTTTTGCGGGCAGTGACGTGCAGATAGGCAATATGCCCCTTCCGCGCGGCATGGGGTACGGCATGGATACGTCCCTGGTTGAGAGTATTGAAATCGTCAAGGGGCCCATCGGCTCCATTGCCGGCGGACAGTCCAGCACGCTGGGGCCTTACGGCGCGGGCGGCTCCATCAACCTGGTTTTGAAGACTCCGGAGTTTGTGGACAGGACGGAGCTGACGGCCTATGCCCGTTTTTCCCACCACGGCCAGAAGTACCGCATGACCATTGACGATACCCGCTACCGGGGCGACGAAACGAACGGTTTCGCCCTGCGCACGGTGGTCGCCGCGGAATACGACCGCCCGTTCTGGCTGAACGGGGGCGCCAACGGCGGCCAGAAGTACACGGTTTCCCCCATTTTCCGCTGGCAGCATGATTCCCGCACCAAGACGGTGCTGACGACCAGTTTCCAGTACCAGAATTCGCCCACCTATATGGGCATTCCCGTTCTGGCCGGCCATTTTGTGGGTCCCTACGACGCTTGGTACGGTTCTCCGAGCGGCCGCCTCAATTCCAAGTCCCTGCTGGCGATGCTTGATTTTGAACGCAAGTTGGAAAAAGTCTGGACGGTGCGCATTGGCGGCGGCCTGGGCTACAGCGACGTGGATTATAATATCTGGGGCGTTTCCTCTTCTCCCGGCCGCGGGGGCGGTATGACCACGCAGGAGTATTACGACCAGATGATCGCGGACGGGAAGGCCAAGTATGAGGCTTCCTGGAGCGACACGCAGAATATCAACTGGAATTTCTATTCCAACGCCGTGGCGGAGTTCAAGACCGGGCAGGTAGCGCATGAAGCGCTCATGGGAGTGTCCTATACGGGGCGCAGTGTGTACGGGGACGGCTCATCCATGAATAACACGAACGATTATTTTTCCCTGTATAATCCGGCCCCCGTCATTCCTTCCCCCCGTGATTATTCCGGCGTGAATTCGGACGATTCCGTTATCCAGCGCGCAGGGTTCCTGTTGCAGGACGTGCTGTCCTACGGGGAATGGCGCTTCCTGGCCGGCGTGCGCGGTGACGCCCATTTCAGCATGGACAACAATTACGCGTTTGCCTGGAGCCCCCGCTTCGGCATCACCCGCATGATCGGGGAGCGCGTGGCCCTGTTCGCCAATGCCGCCCGCACTTCGGCACCCAATTTCGGCTACAAGGATGAGAATAACAAGGAGCTGACCAATTCCTGGAGGACGGACCAGATGGAGTTCGGCTTCCGCGTCAGCCCGGTGGACAAGGTTTGGTTTTCCGCCTCCTGGTTTGATATTATCCAGAATAATACTCCCGTGACTTTGCCAGGCTCCCTTGACAGGTATTATGCGGACGGCTCCAAGCGGGCGGAAGGCGTGGAACTTTCCCTGAACGGGGAGATCACCAAGAACTGGAGTTCCTATCTTTCCTACACCTACACGCGCACCAAGAACCGGACCACCGGGGAAGTGTATCCCACCATTGCGCCCAATGCTCTGGCCATCTGGCAGAAGTACCGGATTGACGGCGGCCTGTTGAACGGTACTGTGCTGGGCTTGGGCTACCGCTGTAAGGATTCCTATTACGCTACGTTCCGCGGCGAGAAGATTGCGGATAATTACACGATTCCCTCCTACAGCGTGTTCGATTTCACTGTGGAAATTCCCCTGCCGGAAACCAAATGGCTGAAGGACGCTACGCTGAGGCTGGCCGTGTACAATATTTTCGACAAGAAGTATGTGCAGTCCACGCGCCACGCCGTTCAGTGCACTGTGGGCGATCCCCGCACGTTTGAAGTAGGACTGAAGACCACATTTTAATCCATCGTTTCCGCCATGAGCTCTCCCGTTATTTCCGTCAGCCGCCTCAAGCGCAGTTTCAAGTCCGGCACCGGGGAGGTAACGGTGCTGAAAGATATCAGCCTGGCTGTTCCCCAGGGAGAGTTCGTTGCCGTCATGGGCGCGAGCGGTTCCGGGAAGAGCACCCTGCTGAATATCCTGGGGGGGCTGCTTTCTCCGGATGAAGGTTCCGTGGTGGTGGATGGCCGGGATATCGGCTCCATGTCCGATGCCGCCTTGACGGTGTACCGGAGGGACCGCGTAGGGTTCATTTTCCAGATGTTCAACCTGGTGGGCACCCTGAGCGTGGAAGAGAATATTCTGCTGCCTTCCCTGGCGGGGGGACGCAGGGTTTCCGCCGCCGCGCTGGACGCCATGATTGAGAAGGTGGGGCTGTCCCACCGCCGTCATGCCATGCCGGATACCCTCAGCGGCGGGGAGCAGCAGCGCGTGGCGATTGCCCGCGCCCTGATTTCCGAACCCGCCCTGGTGTTGGCGGATGAGCCTACGGGTAATCTGGATTCCGAAAACACCCGCCTCATGGGCGATTTGTTCCAGGATTTGCACCGCACGCAGGGCTGCGCCTTCGTGCTGGTGACGCACGCGCCGGACGTGGCGATGTGGGCTGACCGCGTGATCGTGCTCAAGGACGGCCGCATTGTGGACGACAGGCCCACGACGGAGTTTCCCGGTCCCGTGGAACTTTCCTCCTTTTATGAACGCACGCTGAACGACGCCTTATGACGCCGCTGCCCAAACTGATCTGGCGGGATTTGCTGGCCAACCGGGGGCGCGTGGCCGTCAGCGTGTTTGCCATTCTCGTTTCCGTCAGCCTCATCGTCTGGATGATGGGGAGCTATGATACGCTGGTCAAGGAGTTCGACAACGATGCCGAGGCCTACATGGGCAGTTACGACCTTTGCCTGGTGCCGGAAGCGCCCAGGGGACCGTTGCCTCCCGGGGGGCAGCCCCGGTTTGCCGATCCGGAACTGGCCGCGCGCCTGTCGGCCTCTCCGCTGGTGGAGTCCGTCAATGCCGCCTGCCAGGTTCCGCGCCTGCAGATCGGTTGTGCGAATGAACGCGGCAGTTTTGACGAGCAGACGCGCGACCGCATGGGCATTCCGCCCCAAAGTCCCATCCTGGTGGGGAACCTGGCCGCAGAATGTCCTTACGACCTGGAGGAAGGCGTCTGGCCCGACATGGCGGCTTCCACCGCCATGGAAGGGGTGCTGGGAAGCGGAAGCGCCAGGTATTTCCGCGCAGGCATAGGTACTGTCATGAATGTGCGCGTGGGTGCGCATGTGTACGATGTGAAGGTCGTTGGCATCGTGAAGCAGGCAAAGGCAACGCCCGGTGTCATCATGGGGCCGGGCGGCATGGGGGGCGGTCCCGCTTTTTCCTCCCTGTTCGTTCCGGCAAGCGTGTGTGAGAAGATCACGGGGCGGCCTTTTGTTCCCAATCTGATTTATGTGCGCCTGAAGGAGGGGGTGGACAAGAAGGAGTTTGTGGAGAGTTTCCGGGAGGAGCTGTCCAAGGCTTCCGCCTCTGTGGCGGATACGGATTCCATCATCCAGCGGCTTTCCAGCGACCGTTCCGTGCGCCAGCAGAAGGACAGCGCGGAAATGTCCGTGTGGCTCGTTCTTTTTTCCTGCGTTTTTATTATTTTCACTACCTTGAGCATCGGTGTCAGCGAACGCACGCGCAGGCTGGCCCTGTTGCGCGCCCTCGGCATGAGCCGCATGCAGATTGCCCTGCTGATTGTGGGGGAAGGCCTGTTTCTGTGCATTCCGGCCCTGCTGGGCGGCCTGGCCGCCGGGTTCTGCCTGGTGTACCTGCTGGAGGAAGGTTCCTCCACGCTGCCTTCCCTGACCTGGACGACGGCACTGGTCGCGGCCGCGTGCGCCGTAGGCGGCGCTCTGCTGGCCTCCGTGATTCCCGCCTGGCGCGCTTCCCGCCAGTCTCCGCTGGAGGCGGCCGTTCCTTCCGCCGGATTCATGGGGAAGGTGAGCCGTGTTCCCGCGTGGTCCGTCCTAGCGGGCCTTGCGTGCGTGGCGCTCCAGCCCGCCGCCCTGCTTTTTCCGGGACTGGAGGTGGAGACCCGCAAATGGATGTTCGTCTGGCTGGGGTATCCCGGCCTGGTTGCCGGCGCTCTGTTTCTGGCTCCGGCCTTTGTCCGCGCCACGGAATGGGCCGGAGCGTGGCTGACGGGGCTTTTTCTGCGTGTGCCCCATGCTTTCCTGAGAGTCCAGCTCAGCCGCAATCTCAGCCGTTCCGTGGGAACGGCGGTGTCCATGTCCGTGGGGCTTTCCCTGTTTGTGGCCGTGCAGACATGGGGATATTCCATGCTGGTTCCTTTTTCTCCGGATTCTTCCACGCCCGGAACGCTGGTTTCCTTCCTGCACACGGAGTTCCGGCCGGGAGACGTGCCTGAGTTGATGGCGCGGCCCAGCCTGAAGGGTGCCCGGATGTATCCCATTTACGTGGATGAACCGGATATTTCCCCGGAACAGATGAAGAGCCCCGGCTTTTCCGGCATGCGCAACCGTTCCGTGGTGCTGGCGGGCATTCCCGTGGAGAAGATGGCGGAAGGGAAAGATCCTCTGTTCCAGCCCGTGTTTGTCTCCGGCAATCCGGAAGAGGCCTATGCCATGCTGAAGTCCAACCGTTCCCTGCTGATTCCGGATACGTTCGCGCGGACGGTGGGATTGAAGGCGGGGGATGATTTGATGCTGGTGAATCCTTCCTTCCGGGGGAACCGCCCGGGGAATGTGTCTGAGGGCGGTTTGCGCGGGGCGCGGGGCGGCGCTTCTTCCGCCGCCATGAAGGGGGAACCCTGGAAGGTGGCCGGCGTTGTCTCCTTCCCCGGCTGGCACTGGCTGACCAAGACCAGCGGCATGCGCGTGCGCCGTGGCGGTTTTGTGGCCGCCCTAGCTATTGCGGATGAACGCTGGCTCAAGGAGGATTACGGCCACCAGGGGTTCCAGTTCATTTGGGGGGATACGGCTCCCGGCGTGACTAATGTGGCTCTTCAGGATGATTTGGGCGAGTTCGCCCTGATGAAGGCCCGCGAGCGGGCGGGAGGGGAGGAAGGCGTGAAGCCGCTGGTGAAGGCTCTGACCCGGGAGAGCCTGGGCGGCAGCGTCACCAGCCGCGGGGACAGCGTGATTTTTACCATGAGTCAGCTTCCGATCATCATGATGGTGATTGCCGTGCTGGCGGTTTTGAATACCGTGCTGGCCTCTGTTCAATCCCGCCGGAGGGAATTCGGACTGATGAGGGCAGTCGGCGTGCCGGGAGGGATGGTGATGCGCATGCTTTGGGCGGAGACGCTGATGATTTCCCTGTGTGCCGTCATCATGAGTCTGGTGCTGGGCGTTTTGGCGGCCTGGTGTTCCATCCAGATTCTGGAGTACGGTTATCACTTCGGCATTGTTACGCCTCCCATCACGATGCCCTGGGCACATCTGGGGTATGCCGTGCTTCTGGTGCTGACCCTTTCCACATTGGCCTGCCTGGCGCCTGCCTGGCGCATGAAGAGGGCTTCCGTGACGGATTTGCTTTCAGCGGGCGAACGGTAGTTTTTTCAACGGGAGAGCTAGAGGACTGGCCGCTTTTAAAGCGGCTGGGGAAGTGTCTTGCTTTGAGGCAAAAGTAACTGGACCATATTTTTAATATGGTTCTTCCAACAGATTTTACCCCTTTCTGGAACAGGGGATGCCTTGGGTGCCGTCTGTGGCTGGCGGTTGCCGTTCTGGCGACCATGTACTGCTGGCTGGCGTTTACGGGACCGTCGCTTCCGCTGCGCCGGGGGATGATTGGATCAATTCTACAGCGGAGGGAGAGACGTTTGACAGCTTTCCCGCGACGGCTATATCCAGCCTGGATAGACATTATGGTTTCTTTGCTGCTTCTGCCGGAGATGCGGAGATAGTGGACATGAGCAGCCGCGGGTTTGGCCGCAGTTTGAAGATTAACGGAGCAAGTGGAAGTGTGTCTGCCCGCAGCATAACGCTGCATTTTTCTTTTCCCCTGGAAGAGGAGTCTCCCTGTGCGTTCCGTGCGATGCTGGGTTGACGGCTACAAAGAATGCCGATTGGCTGGTCATTGAGTCCGTGGAGGGAACGGATGGGAATGGAACCATTTCCATTTCAGCGCAGGCCAACGGCGGAGTTTCCACGCGTACTGCGGCCTTGACCGTTTCTTCCTTCTTGGCATCCAGAGATGTTCTTGTGGAACAGAGAGGCGGGAAGTTGACGTGGAATGAGTGGAAGAAGGACAAGATCATCGGCAGGGACCCCTCCAATTCCCAGACCGGACCCGGACAGTCTGCCGCAGGTGACGGAGTGCCCAACCTGTTGAAGTATGTTACGGGAATGGATCCCCTGAAGCCGGCCGGCAGTCCGGTCAGTATTTCCGAGAAGGGTAACCGCCTTCTGATGACGTGGCCGGTCAATGAGGAGGCCGTCGGGATTTCCCTGAAAGTGGAAGCTTCCTCCAATCTGAAAGATTGGACAGAGTCTTATGAAGTCACTGTTCCCGGAGAATTCCATGATGTTCCGGAGATAGGCGCAGGCGGAGCGGAACGCAGATTCCTGAGGCTGGCAGTGATGCTGGACGTTCCTGGAGAATAGAGGCGTCCGGGCCGGACGCAGATGTTGGAAGAAAAGTTATTGATAGTTGTTTTTCAGATAAGTATGGTATTTTCATACCTGTGGAAATGAAATATTATTACCATACTTCCGACGGCGAATTGCACGGTCCTGCAGAGTTGGATTTTCTGGTCCGTGAAGTGAAGTGGGGTGGCCTGCCGGATTCTCTAATGGTCCGCTCTGAAAACAGCGGCGAGTGGATTTCTCTCGCGGAGGTCGTTCAAGGGAATACTTCCGCCGGCTGGCCCTTGGATGTCATGTCCGTAACGCCGGAAGAGCTCGCCCGGATGTCGCGCTGGAAACAGTTGTGGTATTATTATCGTCGGTCCTGGAAAATGGCATTCGTGCTTGAAGGCCGGGCTTCGCAGCAGGAATGCCTGCTTGTTTTCCTGTCCATGACGCTGGCGGATTGTCTGGCATTAGTGGCCGCGCCGCTATTGAGCGGATTGATGCTGGCGTTCCTGTTTCCGGGGAAGGTGGGCGAGTCCGTTGTCTTTTTCACCGGAGGGACCATTGGTGTTTTGTTATGTCTGCTGGTTGTCATTCAATCTTTTTCCCTCTGCTGGAGAAGATTGCATGATTTATCGCTGCCCGGGTATTGTGTCTTTGCGCTGCCCGTCGTGTCTTATGCAGGTAATTGGCTGATACCGTGGCTGCTGGAACATGCGGGGATATTGATCCCCAGGACCGGAATGATGCATTATCCGGGCATTTCCCCAGCACTTGCATGTGTGGCTGTTGTTTCAGTCGTGGTCTCCTTAGTCATCATCGTTTTGTCCCTGACCTGGATTGTTGCGCTGCTGGGAATGTTCCGCGGTATGGAGGGGGAAAACAGGTACGGCCCGCGTCCGGAGATGTAAGGCACGGTTGGTTCTATCCTGAAAGGAGGAGGGAATGAATGAAACGGTACTATTACCGTACTTCCGACGGCGAGTCGCACGGCCCTTCAGTACTGGATTTTCCGGTTCGGGAAGTCCGCTATGGGGCGTTGTCTCCGGAGTTGAGGGTTAGAGAGGGCGGAGCGTCGGGAAAGCATTGTGAGTGCATTGGACAATTCAAGTGATTTAAAGCCTTTTGAAAGGCCGGATGTTGGTAGAATAAGCCGTCGGGAAAGTGGAGAAAGCTGTTATATTGCTGGTTCTGTTCCTGACGCTTGACGATATTTTGTTCATATGTTCCTCCCGTAAGGAGACTACCTGAGCGTATCGGTTTTCCACAGGAGTTTTGCCCCGGCTTGGTGGTTTTCTTTCTTATAATTCCTAGGTGGTTTGAGACGCTGCCGTTTGTGGGCTGCCTATTATTTTATGGTTTTATTTTTCTCTGGGATGCAGGCGTTTTCACGATGCCGGGGTGAGCGGCGCGTTGCCGGTAGCGGCATGGTTAGGGGTGATTTTTCCGGTGTGTTGCCATTGGACAGCCTGATGGGGGAGTCGTTTTTGAGCTCGTAGGCGTGGCTGATGTTCTGGACGTTGTCCGTGCTTTTCACCATATTGCTGACGGAGAAGACAGGCAAAAATCAGCATGGGCCTTCGCCTTCACAAAGACGGTATGAAAAAGAAGATTGACGTAGATTCATGGTCTAGAAAGTCACATTACGAGTATTTCCAGACTTTTGACTGCCCGATGTTTTCCATTACGTTTCCCGTCAGGGTGGATGCGCTGTACCGTTATGCGAGGGAGAATGGGCTGTCCTTTTTCGCCGTGTGCCTGTTTGTGCTGCTGAAGGCACTGAATGAGGTGCCCCAGTTTCGGCAGAGGGTGGAGGACGGGGACGTGTGGGAGTATGAGTCCGTGGATGCCCTGGTTCCGGTTCTGGCCGCCGCCGGGGAGTTTTCCCAGATTGTTGTGGAGTACCGGGACAGTCTGTCCGGTTTTCTGGAACATGCCCTTCCGTTGATTCAGGCGGCCAAGGGTGAACCCGCCCGTGCGAATCCCTGCCACCGGACGGATATTGCCGTGTTCAGTTGTCTTCCATGGATGCCGTTTACGCAGGTAGCCAGCGCCTACAGGTCTTTCCGGGGGCAGTACCTGCCTCTGATTCACTGGGGAAAGATGGGACCCGATGCTTCCGGTAGATTGATGATGTCCGTGGCCGTTCAGGCCAATTATGTGTTGGTGGACGGCGTGTGTGTTGGGAATTTTTATAAAAATATTGAGTATTTGTGTTCTCGATTTTAAGATAGGGGCCTATGGCCTCCCTGCTGCGTCCGTCCGGTGATTACCGCTCTCTTCTTTCCTACCAGAAAGCGGAACAGATTTATGATTTGACGTATTATTTTTGCAAAACATATTTGTCGTGCCGCGACAGAACAGTGGATCCGATGGTTCAAGCCGCCCGCTCAGGGAAGCAGAATATTGCAGAAGGCAAGGAGGCGGGGCTGACATCTTTGGAGATGGAGATCAAGTTGATAAATGTCGCCAGAGCCAGTCTGGATGAATTGCTGGTGGATTATGAAGATTTTTTGAGGGTGAGGAAGTTTCTCTTGTGGGAGAAGGATTCCCGGGAAGCGCAGTTTGTCAGGAAAAAAGGAGCGGACAAGACCGTGGACCGGGATTATTTTCTGGATCTGGCACGGACGCGGCCACCGGAAGTGATAGCCAATATGGCGATTTGCCTGATTTTTCAGGCCAAGTTTTTGTTAATGAGGCAGCTTGAGTTTTTGGAGGGGAAGTTTCTCAGAGAAGGAGGGATGAGGGAAAGGATGAGCCGGATGAGGAGGGCGGTGAAGGATAGGGGTGATAGGGGTGATAGGGGTGATAGGGGTGATAGGGGTGATAGGGGTGATAGGGGTGATAGGGGTGATAGGGGTGATAGGGGTGATAGGGGTGATAGGGGTGATAGGGGTGATAGGGGTAGGATGGGAATTCCCCATGATCTCTAAAATTCTCTATAAATTCTTCAATTTTTCCAGAATTTTAATTTCCGGCCAGGCAGCCCGGGCAGTTTTGTACCCAGTGGCCGGGGGATATTTCCGCCAGTTCCGGTTCCTGGTCTTTCAGGCACAGTTCCGGTTTGCCCAAGGTGTTTCTGGGGCGGAAGCTGCATCCGCAGGAGGGGTGCGTCATGTTGGGAGGCAGGCCGGGAATGGTGTAAAGGGGGGCTCCCTTGGCGTGTTGGCCAGGGATGGATTTCATCAGAGCTTTTGTATAGGCGTGCCGGGGATGTTCCAGGAGTTCCCCGGAGGAGGCGCTTTCCACGATGCTGCCCGCGTACATGACGTTGATGCGGTCCGCATACTGGCGCACTACTCCCAGGTCGTGCGTGATGAGGATGACGGCGGTTCCCATGTCCCGCTGGAGTTTTTTGATCAGGTCCAGCACCTGTTTCTGAACGGTAACGTCCAGTGCGGTAGTTGGTTCGTCCGCGATGAGGATTTCCGGCTTGGTGATCAGGGCCATGGCGATCATGACGCGCTGCCGCATGCCTCCGGAGAATTGGTGCGGGTAGGCGTTCATGCGCTGCTCCGGGTCCGGTATGCCGACAAGGGAGAGCTGCTCCAGGGCTCTGGCCCACGCTTCCTTTTTGTTTATTCCTTCATGGATGACGAGCGGTTCCGCGACTTGCTCCCCGACGGTCAGATACGGATTGAGGGAGGTCATGGGGTCCTGGAAGATCATGGAGATGCGTCTGCCCCGGATGAAGCGAAGTTCTTTTTCCGAACATTGGAGCAGGTCCGTTCCGTCCAGCATGGCGGAACCGCTTTCAATGCGGCCCGGGGGCATGGGGATAAGTCCCATCATGGAGTAGCAGGTGACGGATTTTCCGGAGCCGGATTCCCCCACGATGCCGAGCGTTTCCCCGGGCGCTACATCAAAGGATACGTTTCTTACCGCCCTGACGATGCCCGCCCTGGTATGAAAGGAGGCGCTGAGGTTCCTGACGGAAAGCATGCCGGAGAGGGGGAAAGGTTAGTCGTTGCGCACGCGCGAACGGGCGGAGAAGATGACCGGAATGCCGGGGGCCGGGTAGTTTTCCCGGATTTTGTTGCGCAGGTATTGGGAATAGCTGTCCGTAAGCAGGTTTTTGTCATTGACGAAGAGGACGTAGCGCGGTACCGGAATGGTGCTGTATTTGGGGTCCACGGCCGTGGTGACATAGTAGATTTTAAGCCGCTTGGCAGAGCCGCTGGAGGTGCCGGGCGGGTTCATCTGCTGGGCGAGCTGGATGAGGCGGTTGAGCTGTCCCGTGGTGGGGAGCGCCGCGGATTCCCGGCGGATGCGCGTGATGACCTTGAAGATGATTTCAATGCCTTCCGATTTTTTCGCGGAGGTGGTGATGAATGGCGCGTAGTTGATGAAGAAGAGCTCCCTGCGTACTTGTTCCTCTACTTCCGCCATGCGCTCCTTGCGCGGGGCGTTGGGGTGGAAGAGGTCGAATTTGTTGACGATGATGATGCAGGGTTTTCCTTCCTCCGCGATGATACCGGCGATGCGGCGGTCCTGCTGCGTGATGCCCGCCGCGATGTCGATGACCAGCAGGCAGATATCCGCCCGGCGGATGGCTTTTTCACTGCGCATGGCGGAGAATACTTCCACGGATGTGTCCCGCCGGGAGCGCGGGCGCATTCCGGCCGTGTCAATCAGGACGTAGGGCTGGCCGTCGTGGAGGTAGGGAATGTCAATGGCGTCGCGGGTGGTTCCCGCTACGTCGGAGACGATGGTGCGCCTGTCCTGAAGGATGGCGTTGACCAGGGAGGATTTGCCCGCATTGGGACGGCCTACGACGGCCACCTTGATGGGAGGGGCCGTTTCCGCGTCTTCCACCGGAGTTTCCTCCATTTCTTCTTTCAGGGGCGCGCCTGCCTGCTTGAGGAAGGAGTCCAGTCTGGAGGCCAGTTCCGAGAAGCCCCGGCCATGGGCGGCGGAGAGGAAGATGTAGTCATTAAAACCGAGTCCGGAGAATTCACCCAGGTTGAGGTCCTGTTTTTCGTGGTCAGCCTTGTTGAGAAGCAGCATGACCGGTACTTCCGATTTGCGGAGATGGTCCGCGATGCTCTGGTCAATAGGGGTGAGGTGGTCCCGGCTGTCTAGGACGAAGAGGATCAGGTCCGCCGTTTTCATGGCTATGTCCGCCTCTGCGGCTACCTGTTCCGCAAAGCCATCGCTCAGCCGGGCTCCGATGCCGCCGGTGTCCATGAGCTTGCAGGCATGGTCCGTGATTTTGCAGGGTGCGCTGATGCGGTCGCGGGTGACGCCCGGTTCATCATGCACGATGGCAATGCGCCTGCCCGCCATTCTGTTGAATATGGCGGATTTCCCGACGTTGGGCCTGCCTACGATCGCAATGGTGGGGACGTGCTGCATGCGCGCCATGATACGGGAACGTTCCAGGCAGTTAAAGACAATTCCGCGCCAACGGAAGACGGCCCCTTAGAAGCCTTACCCCTTGTGCCTGGCCTTATTGTGAAGGTAGAGGGCGACGGCTATCGTGATGACGTTGGGGAGCCACAGCAGGATATAGGGCAGCACGGTTCCGCTTTTGCGGGACAGGTCCGCGAAGATGAGCGCCACAAAGTAGAGGGAGGCGATCAGGATCCCCATGGCAAATCCCGTGGAAGTGTCTTTCCGCCGGGTGTTGATGGCCAGGGGCACGCCGATGAGGGCAAAGACGATGCAGGCCAGGGAGAAGGAGGCGCGCCTGGGAAGTTCCGTGGCGAATTCCCGCGTTTGCCTTTCATCCAGGTAGCCGGGAGTGTTGAGGGCCTCCCTGATTTCCTCGTTGGTGAATCGGTTGGCCTTGATGCGGCGGCCGGAGCGCCTGTCCGTGCTGATGCTTCTGGGCATTTCATCCACGACCACGCTTCTGGAAATTCCGTTTTTTTCCTGCGTGGTGACAAGGGTGTTGAACAGATGAAGGTCAAATATCTTTTTTTCAGGAGAAAAATGGTAGGTGACGCGTTCCGCATGCATGGCTACGGCCGGGGATTTGTCCGAGGCCTTTTGGTAGATATGCATGCCGTAGATAAGCTTTTCCTCCGGTACATGCTTGTCAATGTAGATTTCCTGGTTATCGAATTTGGTGATGGCCTGGCCTTCCCGGAGCAGTCCCTCCGGGTTGATGGAGGCGGCTTTGATCAGCAGTTCGGAGATGGCCTGCTTGGCACGGGGTGCCAGGTCTATGTTGATCCAGTAGCAGAGGCCGGAAAGGGCAATGCCGATGGCGAGGGCGGGAGCGCTCAAACGCCACAGACTCATGCCCGCCATGCGCATGGAGGTGAGTTCATTGTCTGAGGCCAGCCGTCCGTACACCAGAAGTACCGCAGTGAGGAAGCCCCAGGGAATGGAGAACATCAGGGAGAAGGGAATGACCTGGAAGATGAATTCCATGACGATGGTGAATGGGGCTCCGCTTTCCACCAGGAGGGGACGCAGTTCCTTGAACAAGTTCCCCAGCAGAAGCAGGGCGCTCAGGGACATTACCCCCAGGACCGTCACTCCCAGCAATTGTCGGGCAATGTATCTGTCAAAGATTTTCATGCAGTAAAAACGTGCGGTTTATTCTGCCCGAAGCCTGGAGACAAGTCAATCATGTGGACACCACAATCCATTTCCGCCTGAGGGCGGGCGCATGTCCGGACGGCATGGGATGTGTCCGGAAAGAGGTTGCCTCATTCCGGTCGATCGCTCTGCGGTTCAAGTTCCCTGAGCAGTCTTTCCCGCTGCGGAGGCAGTTTGCCGAAGTGGGATTTCAGAATGACGTGTGCGGGAATTCCGGGATGGGAAATGCCGTGCAGCCGGGCGAGTTCCTGTTCAAAGTGGAGGACCGCCCGCACGGAAGGCACGTTTTTTTCCAGATAGGCGTATGCCCTTTGCAGGAGATCGTAGAATTCCGGAATGGGCGTGTCCGGTTCCAGCATTTGGAGGAACAGGCGCGCGAAGTAGCCTGCCGCGGAGAGCCGGGAGTAGTCTGCACGGAGGGAAAGGCGCGGGGAAATGAGGTCCACGGTGGTCAGCGTGTGCAGGTCGCCCGTTTTCGCCGGAGTCCACTGCATGCGGCACTGGTAAAAGAGGTCCAGCCGTCCGGCAAAGGGGCTGGATTGTTTTCTGGCTCCCTTGGCCGCCGTTCTGATGATGCCTTCTTCGGAGCACCAGACGACGATCAGGCCGTTTTCCCCCAGCGGGTAGAGCTTGAGTACGGTGGCGTCCGTATTCATGAACGGGATTTTTCCAGCCCTGTTTTTTCAGGCTGGTTTGGGACGGTTTGCCCGTAGGGAGAGGGCAGGATGCCGGCCTCTGTCATGGCGTCCGTAAAGGCCTGGAGGGCGCTGGTTCCCTGGTAGATGCGGAAGGCGGAGAGTACCTGTTCTTGGGCTGCATTCTGGTCGCCTCCCAGATATTTCATGACTGCCTGGATGCAGTAGTAGTAAGGGGTGTCGTCCATGGGGCCGTAAAGACCTTCCAGCTCTTTGGCGAGCGGCTGGTTGTCAAGTTTGCGGGCGCAGATGTAGCGCTTGAATTGAAGGAGGGGGATGATGCCGTTTTTGTCCGTATCCTTGAAATGGGGCAGGAGTTCCGTGAAGGCTTTCAGAGCCTTGGCATAGTCGTGGCTCACGTAGAGGGCTTCCGCCAGGTTGAATTGGACAGTGAGGTTTTCCGGGTCCAGTTTCAGCGCCTTTTCAAAGTTTTCCAACGCTTTTTCAATGTTGCGGATTTCAATGTAGCAGGCGCCGCGGAGGTTGTACAATCCGGGGTTGCCGTCAAAGATTTTTTCCAGTTCCAGGAGGGAGAAGAGGCTTTCCAAGGTTCTTTTTTGTGCAAAGAATCGTTCGGCCTCCTGGAATTTTCCGATGTATTGTTTCCTGGTTTCTTCCGGCAGGGTGTTGAATTTCTGAACCCAGGCAGGTGTTGGTGCAGTGGCTTCCGGCTGTTGGGAGGAAGCGTGGGGTACGGCAAATGTCAGGGCTGCGATGAGAAGGATGAAGGCTTTCATTGAGGATTGGGAGTCAAATGAGGAATAATTTTTTGTAGCGCGGCTTCCGCCGTGAGTCCATATTTTTTCTGAGAATGGATTCCGAGCCGTGTTCGATGAATTGGTCCGGCCATGCGATAGCTTCCACGGGAATGGTGATTTCTCCGGCTTCCAGGGATTCCAGGACGGCAGAGTTGAATCCGCCGCGGATGGAGTGGTCTTCAAAGGTGCAGATCACTTTGCTGCGGGAGGCATGGAGCCGGATGCATTCGTCGTCAAGCGGCTTGATGAAACGGGCGTTGACCAGGGTGACGCTGTAGCCGCGTTCTTCCAGGAGCGTGGCCGTGTCTCGGGCGATTCCGATCATGGTGCCCAAGGATACGAGGAGGACGTCGTTTCCTGTTTGAAGCACTTCCGCCTTGCCGATGGGCAGGATTTCCGCCGTGGCGGGAAGGGGTACGCCGGAGCCGCATCCCCGGGGATAGCGGATGACGGTGGGGCCGTTCTGGTAGTGGTTCATGGTGCGGAGCATGTGGACGAATTCCGCTTCATCCTTGGGCTGCATGAAGACGACGTCCGGAATGCTGCGGATCATGGCGATGTCAAACAGGCCGTGGTGGGTGGGGCCGTCGTCCGGAGAGAGTCCGGCCCTGTCCATGCAGAAGCGCACGGGGAGTTTTTGAAGGGCCGCATCATGCTGGATCATGTCCACGCAGCGCTGCATGAAGGTGGAGTAGATGGCTACGTAGGGTTTCATGCCTTCCGCCGCCAGGCCGCAGGCGAACAGGGCGCCGTGTTCTTCCGCGATGCCTACGTCAAAGTAGCGTTTGGGGAAGGCTTCCTTGAACAGGTCCAGCTTGGTTCCGCTGGCCATGGCCGCCGTGATGGCCGTGATGGATTCGTCCTGCTTCGCCATGTCCACCAGCGTGGAGCCGAAGATTTGGGAGAAGGTGGGCGTAGGGGAGCCCTGCGTTTCTCCGTCGTGCACGCAGTAGGAGCCCAGTCCGTGGAATTTGGTGGGGTTGTCCAGGGCGGGCTGGTAGCCCAGTCCTTTCTGGGTGACTATGTGCAGGATGACGGGCTCGTTCAGGTCCTTGATGTAGTTCAGCGTGCGGATCAGCGTGGGGATGTCGTGCCCGTTCAGGGGGCCGAAGTAGCGCAGGCCGAATTTGTTGAACAGCAGGGAGGGGAAGATGAGGTTTTTGGTGGTGTCTTCCAGCTTGAATGCGAATTCCTTGGCCTGGGTTCCTCCCAGTTTTTCAATGAAGGAGGCGGTCTTGTCCCTCAGCCAGGAGAAGGTTTCCGAGGTTTGCAGGGAGTTGAAGTATTTGGCCAGGGCTCCCACGTTTTTGTCAATGGCCCATTCATTGTCGTTCAGAATGGTGATGTAGCGCCTGGTGGTCTGGCTGATGTTGTTGAGAGCTTCCAGTGTGGTGCCGCAGGTGAAGGCTGCGTCTCCGGCGACAGCGACCACGTGGTAGTCTTCCCCTTTGAGGTCGCGGGCCGCGCACATGCCCAGCGCTGCGGAGAGGGCCGTGCCCGCGTGGCCCGCCCCATAGGAGTCATGGGGGGATTCCGACATTTTCGCGAATCCGGACAGGCCCTGGTACTGGCGAATGGTATGAATTTGCTCGGCACGGCCTGTGAGCATTTTGTGGACATAGGCCTGGTGGGAAACGTCAAAGATGATTTTGTCCCGGGGCGTTTCAAAGACGCGGTGGAGGGCGATGCTTAGTTCCACCACTCCCAGGTTGGGGCCCAGATGGCCGCCGGTGACGGCAAGGGACTGGATCAGGGTGGAGCGGATTTCTTCAGCCAGCCGGGGGAGTTCCGCCTCCGGGATTTTCATCAGGTCCGCATGGTTATGTATGCTGCCCAGCAGTTCCGGCAATTCAGGTGAGGGAGAATTCATTAGTGTCTGGGTCGTCTGGTTCTGCACCGTCCTGTTCTTCCTGGGCGGTTTCCGGGTTGCTGAGGGTCTGGATGCGAAGTTCCGCATTGTGAAGAATGCCGCGGCAGTGGCGTATGAGCTTGTTGCCTTCTTCCACGAGGGCGATCATGTCTTCCAGCTCTGTGACGGGGGCTTCCGTCAGCCTGATGATTTCTTCCAGGCGGGCTACGGATTCTTCAAATCCGGGGGAGTTTTTCCGTTGTTTAGCCATATGGATTGGTTAATCTTGATGTGCGGGACCGGGTTGCTGAAGGTCCCTGTAAAGGATCATGTCCGCGCCCATGATGAATTGGCGGGAGTCTGACTGGCCGAAGCGCTCGGCCAGTTTGGAGAGGGCGCCGCTGTGGTTGAATATGTATACGGGGTTTTTGTCCCTCGTCTGGCCGAGGATGGAGCCTTCCAGAACGAGCGGCGCGAATTCCCCGTAATAGCCGGATACGGCCCGTATGTCCCTACCCATGGTGGAAGAAGGAGTGACCAGGATGCTGCCTACCTTGCCGCCGTGGAATGAGAGGACGCGTTCCAGCGTGGTGAAATGGGAGACAAGGCTGGGGATATCAAGGGTTTTTCTGTCCGCGTACCAGCTGACGGCCGCCGGCTGGTCCGTGAGGATGAAGTCCCCGGCCTGGGTTTGGTTGCGCACTTCCTGGCTGATGCCCAGCGGATAGTACGGAGGCCATGCGGGAATGCCCCGGTGGGCCGTCAGGATGCCGACCCGCACAATCTGGGGCAGGTTCAGCAGGAGGGGGAGGGCCGTGACCAGCAGCGCCAGGAGAAGGACGCCGCCGCGCAGGACGGGAGCCGCTTCCTTGGAATGCCTGGCAATCAGATTGAGAACGAATGCCGTACCAAATGCCGTAAAGAAGGGGGAGAAGAGTATCTGGATTTGTCCAATGGAGATTTCCGTCTTGTTGGCCGTGTACAGGGCCATGCCCACCGTAGCCAGGCACCACATGGAGAAGATGCCCCATTTGGCCTGGTTGACGGGTTTCTTTTTGAATGTGTGCAGCAGGGCCAGCAGAAAGACAAGGGCTAGGGGGAGATGCCCCAGGTTTTCATAAAGAATGTTTCCCTGGGTAATGATGTTGTTGATAATGGATATGACGGCCGTTTGTGCGCCGATGGGGATGTCTCCGAAGACGAGCGCCTTCATGGCTGTGCTTTCCGAACCGAGAAGGCCTGTGCAGATGGTATAGAAGGCGGTCCCGAAGATGCTGCCGCTGGTGGTTTTGTTTATATAGACGGGATAGGCCAGGAAGAGCAGCAGGATCACCAGGACGGGAAGACAGTAGAGACCGTGCGGCTTGAAGCGGATGCCCACGAAGAGCAGGAAGCCGGCCATGGGCCAGAGGCCGATCCATCCCGTCAGGCAGACGCAGGAAAAGCAAATGGCGCTGAAGACAATGGGCCACAGGAATTTGCGGTTTTCCTGGTCATTGACCAGTGCGGTGTACAGGAAGTGAACGCCCCATGTGAAGAAGAAGAGCATGAGCATTTGCGGAAGTCCGCTGGTGGCATATTGCAGGAACAGATTGCTGAAGATCATCGTCAGGCAGGTGAAGCCGGCGATGGTGGTGTCAAACATTCTGCGGAGCACGTAGTAGCAGCTCAGGACGGAAAGGATAAAGAAGATGGCGGAGACGGCGGCCACGATGCGGTCCGGCAGGTAGATCATGGAGTCTCCGGTCATTTTCCAGAGTTCGTAGTTGTGTATGCCCGCCAGTTTAAATACGGCCGCTTCCACCAGAATGTTCAGCGGAGCGTAGCGCGTGTCCCGGAGCTTGTAGGGAGAAAAATTTTCCGCATCTACCAGACTTTTCCCCTGACCTGCCAGAATGGCCTCCTGTTCCCGGAGCTGGGCGTCGGAAAGGAGGGGGTTGAGTCCGGATTTGCTGCTGTCCGCAATGAGCTGGATGGGGCGGATTCTGTGGGTGGTCAGGCCCTCTCCCCGCGCTACGTTGCGGGCGATCTGGGCCTGGTCCATGGCGGCGTCCGACGACAGGCCGCGGAAGTTGAAGAAGAATTGAACCCCCGTGATGACCAGCAACAGGATGAGAACAATGAAGAACGGTGCGCGGGAGCCTGTGTTAGGCGGATTCATATGTCTTGGAGTTCTTGTAATTTGCGTTGAAGCGTGCGGCGGCTGATGCCCAGCAGAAGAGCCGCTGCCGTTCTGTTGCCGTTGGATTGGGCAAGCGCCTGCCGGATAGCGTTCCGTTCAAGCAAGGATAAATTCAAAACCCCGTGCGGGACAAGCCCATTCTGTGTGTTGTTCCCATTGTCCGGGGGCGGGTCCCCGGAGGTCTTCCCCGCAACCGGGGGAGACGATGCCGCCTGGAGCTGGGGAGGGAGGTGCTGGAGTTCTATCCGGTCCGAGTTGCACATGACCACGCCGTGCTCCATGGCCGTGCGCAGCTCACGAACGTTACCGGGCCAGAGGTAGTTCCTTACAGCGTGAAGGGCTTCCGGGGAAAGGGGTTTGAGTTCTTTGTTGTTTTCCCGTGCGAATTCCTTGAGGAATGCCGCCGCCAGCAGAGCTACATCTTCCCTGCGGTCACGGAGTGGAGGCATCTGGATGTGAACCACATTCAGGCGGAAGTAGAGGTCTTCCCGGAATTTGCCTTCCTGGACGAGTTGCTTCAGGGATTTGTTCGTGGCGGCGATGACGCGGACATTTACGGGAATGGGCGTGTTGGAGCCTACCCGTTCTATCGTCCGTTCGGAAAGCACCCGCAGCAGCTTGACCTGCGTGCTTGCGTCTATTTCCCCGATTTCATCCAGAAAGATGGTGCCCCCGTCCGCCTGTTCAAAGCGTCCGATGCGCCGTTGGGCGGCGCCGGTGAAGGAGCCTTTTTCATGGCCGAAGAGTTCGCTTTCCAGAAGCTGGGGGGAGAGAGCCGCGCAGTTGACGGCCACGAATTTGTTTTCCGGCCTTCCAGAGAGGGAATGGATGGCCTGGGCCACGAGCTCCTTCCCGGTTCCGCTTTCGCCTTCGATGAGCACCGTCGTTTTGCTGGGGGCTACCTGGCGTATCATGGAGAATACATGCTCCATGGCGGTAGAACGGCCCAACAGTTTTTGCAGTCCGGAGTCAGCCTGGATGCGGGAGGTGAGTTCCTGGTTGGCGGTTTCCAGATTTCGGGTATGCAGGGCGCGTTTGAGCACCATTTCCACGGCGTCCAGATTCAGGGGCTTGGTGACGAAGTCGTAGGCTCCCTGTTTCATGGCTTCCACGGCGGCATCCACGGAGCCGTAGGCCGTCATCATGATGCTTTGGGGAGGATGGGACAGGGCGGCGGCGGATTTGAGCACGTCCATGCCGTTTTCCCCTCCCAGCCTCAGGTCCGTGAGTACCAGGTCCGGAGATTCCTCCCGCATGAGGGTGACGGCCTGGGAGAGGTTGGAGGCGGTGTACACTTCATAATCATCCTGAAACCCCATGCGCAGGGCGTCCCGCGTGGGTTTTTCATCATCGACAATCAGCAGGACGGGCATGTTCATGACGGCACGGAGGGAGGCAGGAGACGGATGGTGCGTTCCACGCGCGGCAGGAATACGGTGAAGGTGGTTCCTTGGCCCGGCTGGCTGGCAAGGGTGATGGAGCCGCCGTGCTCCTTGACGATGCGGCGGACGATGAGCAGGCCCAGGCCGGAACCGGTGGATTTGGTGGTCAGGAAGGGCTCATAAATACTGCCCATGACTTCCGGGGAGATGCCGCAGCCCGTGTCCGCCACGGTGACGAATACGCTGTCATCCGTATAGCCGCTTTTGATCAGGATGGTTCCCCCTGCCGGAGGAATGGCCTGATAGGCATTTTTGATCAGGTTGTAGAATACCTGCTTGATCTGAACGGGGTCCAGGCTGAGGATGGGCAGTCCGGTTTGAAGTTCCGTGTTGATCTGGATGCCGCGCTGCCGGATTTCCGGTTCCAGCAGTTTGAGGACGTCCATGATGATGTCTTCAATGTTGTGGGGCTCCCGGATGGGCTTGGTGGGGCGGATGGCTTGGAGGAATTGTTTCAGTATAACGTCCAGGCGGGTGGTTTCCCCTTCCGCCGTTTTCAGCAGTTCTTCAAAGTCGTTCCGGTATTCCGGCGGCAGTTTTTTTGCTTTCCGCGCGAGGAGCTGGAGATGGAGGCCGATGGAGTTGAGGGGGTTGCCTATTTCATGAGCCACGCCGGCTGCCAGCAGGGTCAGCGCATTGAGCCGTTCCGCCTCAATGTTTTCCGCATTGCGCTTCTGCTGGGGCGTTTCGTCCCGGATGAGGATCAGGTGGCCCTGGTTTTTATTGCCGATGGGGGAAATGAAAATATTCAGGAATTTGTGCTCCGGGTAGAAGATTTCCACATCCCGGGAAACGGCGGTATGGCTTTGCTGGACCGTGTTCCAGGAGCAGTCGCGGCCCAGGAAGATGCAGAAGTCCTCCGGCGTGATGTGTTCGGGCTCCTTGTCGAAGAGCTTGAGCGCCGCCTGGTTGACGAACAGGATTTTTCCCTTGCTGTCCAGCAGGATCAGCCCTTCCTGGATGGATTCGAATACCTGCTGGAAGAAGCCCTGCTGTTCCGCCAGCTTGACGAAGAAGCGCTGGAGGTCCTCCTCCTTGATATGGTCGATGCGGTCGATCAGCTTGTCGATGGTGTCCTTCTTCATGGCGGCGCCGTATCCCTTCCGGGCTTGCATTATGTATAAAGGGAAGTATGTCGCAAATCAAGCGGATGTGACATATTGTCGCACATTTGCGTCTGGACATGTTTCCGGAAACGGGGGCAGGATAACGGCATGAATGAAAATCACCCCTGCATGCCTTTTGTCAGAACGCGCCAAGTAGCCTTTCACGATACGGACGCTTCCGGCGTGGCCCATTTTACCCGGCTGCTATGCCTGGTGGAGGAAGTGGAGCATGAGTACCTGCGTTCCCGCGGGCTGGAGGTGCTTTCCCCGGATTGCGGCTGGCCCCGCGTGCATGTGGAGGTGGATTACTCCAGTTCCGCCGGGCTGGGGGACTGGCTGAGCATTGAGTTGAGCCTGGGTCACGTGGGAAGCAGCTCCCTGGAATGGAAATTTGCGGTGTTTCATTCGGAACGCCCCGTGATGCAGGGAAGGTACGTCGTCGTTCGGGTCGGGCGGGGCGGCAAGCCGCAGGCTATTTCAGAGGCGGAGAAGGAATGCCTGATTTCAGGCTTTTCAAAAGAGGGGAATGCCTGTAAGTAAGGCGCATGTCTAAAAAGCCTGTCGTTCTTGTCATTCGCGACGGCTGGGGCCGCAATCCGTTGGGGCCTGATGTCGCGAAAGAATACGGTGACGCCACTGTTCTGGCTGATACCCCGTTTACTGATTACCTCCTTGCCAACTATCCCCACAGCCTGCTGGGCGCTTCCGGGGAAGACGTGGGCCTTCCCGACGGGCAGATGGGCAATTCCGAAGTAGGTCACCTGAATCTGGGTGCGGGGCGCGTGGTGTATCAGGATCTTTGCCGCGTGGATAATGCCATCAAGGACGGCTCGATGGGTGAGAACGCCGTATTGAAAACCGCATTTTCCCAGGCCGTTTCTTCCCGCCTGCATTTGCTGGGCCTGGTGAGCGACGGCGGCGTGCACAGCCACATCAACCATTTGGCGGGCATCGTCAAGTACGCCTATGAAGCGGGGGTGCGCGATATTTGCATTCATGCCATTACGGACGGGCGCGATTGTTCCCCCACCAGCGGAGCCGGATTTATGCGCCAGCTTGAGGAAGCCGTGAAGCCTTACGGCGCCAAGATAGCTACGGTGATCGGCCGTTTTTACGCGATGGACCGCGACAAGCGCTGGGACCGTAACAAGCTTGCGTGGGACGCCATCGTTCTGGGCCGCGGCGAACAGTGTTCCTGCTCTCCTGCCGAGTATGTGGAACAGTGCTATGCGAAGGGTGAGACGGATGAGTTCCTGAAGCCCGGCATTTTCGCGTATGGCAACGAACAGCGCGTACGTGATAATGACGTGGTGTTCTTTTTCAATTTCCGTGCCGACCGAGCCCGCCAGATGAGCGACGCCTTCCTGTATTCCGATTTTGACGGATTTGACCGCGAAGTGCAGCCGAAGGTGCATTATGTGACCCTGACGGAGTACGACGCCAAGTATCCCTCCCCCATCGTGTTTGAGCAGGAGCAGCTCGACAATATTTTCGGCCAGATCGTTTCGGAAGCCGGGAAGACCCAGCTCCGCATCGCGGAGACGGAAAAATACGCCCACGTCACTTTCTTCTTCAACGGAGGCGTGGAGACGCAGTTCCCCGGTGAGGACCGCATTCTGGTTCCCTCCCCCCGCGAGGTGGCTACCTATGACCTCAAGCCCCAGATGAGCGCGGAGGAAGTGGCGGACAAGTTTGTGGAAGCCGCAGACAAGTACGACGTGATCATCATGAATTTTGCCAACGGAGACATGGTGGGCCACACGGGTTATCTGGAAGCCGGCGTTGCCGCGTGCGAAGCCGTGGACAATGCCCTGGAGAAGTGCGTGAAGAAGATTCTGGAGCTGGGCGGCAAGCTGCTCATCACGGCGGACCACGGCAATGCCGAGCACATGCGCAATGAAGACGGTTCTCCGAATACGGCCCATACCACCAACCTAGTGGACCTTATTTACGTGGCGGAAGACAAGGACGAGGTGAAGTTGTCCGACGGCATTCTGGCGGACGTGGCCCCCACGCTGCTGAGCCTGATGGGGCTGAAGCAGCCCGCCGAAATGTCCGGCCACAGCCTGGTGACGCCCAAGAACTGAGCCGGTCTGCGTTTTTTTCATTTCCCGTTCGTGCGCCGGTTTGCACGGACGGGATTTTTTTTGTCATGGCAGGATTGCGGGAACCGTCCGCTTGAGGGAAAAGCGTGTCTCTGAGAAAAATATTCAGGAAAAGGGAATAAAAGACTTGTCATGGTGTGAAATCACGTTATATTTGCCGTCCCCAAACGCACCGGAAGGTGCAAGAAATACGTTTTCTATCGGGTTTGCCTCCGGAAAAAAGGCGCGCTTCCTGCTTACTGAAAGGGATGTTCGCCTTGAATATCGGTGCAGACCGACGAACCACAACCAAAGCAGGAAAACATGCCGACTATTAATCAGCTCGTCCGCAAGGGACGTATTACTCCGGAAGAGAAGTCCAAGTCACGCGCTCTTCATAGCTGCCCGCAACGCCGCGGTGTTTGTCTCCAGGTGATGACCCGTACGCCCAAGAAGCCGAACTCGGCTCTTCGCAAGGTGGCCAAGGTCCGTCTTACCAATGGTGAAGAAGTGATCGCCTACATTGGCGGTGAAGGTCACAACCTTCAGGAACACTCCATCGTGCTTGTTCGCGGCGGTCGTGTGAAGGACTTGCCCGGTGTTCGCTATCATATCGTCCGCGGCGCTCTTGACTGTCTCGGTGTCGACAAGCGCCGTCAGGGCCGTTCCAAGTATGGCGCCAAGCGCCCGAAGGCTGCTGCCAAGTAAACATTAACAATCTTACCTATTAAATATTATGGCCCGCCGTAAACGCGTCTATAGAAAAATCGAACGTCGTGACCCCCGTTACGACAGCACTCTTGTCGGCAAGCTGATCAGCAAGGTTATGCTGGATGGCAAGCGCTCCCTTGCGGAACGCATTGTTTATGCTGCCATCGACATGGCTAACGAAGGCACGGACAGCATTGATCCCCTGGAAGTGATCACTCGCGCCATTGAAAACGCCAAGCCCCGTGTGGAAGTGAAGAGCCGCCGCGTTGGCGGTGCCACCTACCAGGTTCCGCTTGAAGTGGATCCGGCCCGTTCCGAATCCCTGGCCATGCGCTGGATCGTGAACTATGCCCGCAACCGCAAGGGCGTGCCGATGCACAAGGCGCTCTCCAACGAAATCAAGGAAGCCGCCAACAACCAGGGCGCCGCCGTCCGCAAGCGCGACGACGTGCACAAGATGGCCCAGGCCAACCGCGCCTTTGCCCACTTCCGCTGGTAATCCCTTTCGCGACCGTCAGCAGAATCATTCACTTTCGATCATTACAGATATTTCCCAGACACTATGTCCGATCACGTAAACAATCCCAATCGCAAGGCTCCTCTTGAGCGGTACCGCAACATCGGTATCTCCGCTCACATTGACGCCGGCAAAACCACCTTGTCCGAGCGCATCCTCTTCTACACAGGCATGATCCACAAGATCGGCGAAGTGCACGACGGTGCCGCTACCACCGACTGGATGGAGCAGGAACGCGAACGCGGTATCACCATTACCTCCGCTGCCGTTACCACCAACTGGAAGCAGGTGAAGAATGAAGGCATCAGCAAAGTGTTCGAAGGTGAAAACTTCCAGCTGAACGTTATTGACACTCCCGGGCACGTTGACTTCACCGCTGAAGTGGAACGTTCCCTCCGCGTGCTTGACGGCGCCATCGTGGTATTCTGCGGTGTGGCCGGCGTGCAGCCCCAGACGGAAACCGTGTGGCGTCAAGCCACCAAGTACAGCGTTCCGCGCATGTGCTTTGTGAACAAGATGGACCGCACCGGCGCCAATTTCAACAACGTGTTGGACGACATCCACAACAAACTGGGTGCCAATGCCGCCGCCATCCTGATTCCCATTGGTTCCGAAGACCAGCTCCGCGGCCAGATCGACGTCGTGAACCAGAAGGCCATCATTTACGCCGACAACGACCGCCTCGGCTCCACCTATTCGGTTGAAGAGATTCCCGCCGAACTCAAGGAAGAAGCCGAACTGGCCTACCACGAACTGGTGAGCCGTGTTGCCGACGTGGACGATGAACTTGCTGAGAAGGTTCTCATGGAAGAACCTTTCACGGCTCTCGAACTCAAGCAGGCCATCCGCCGCGCCACCATCGCCAACAAGTTTATTCCCGTTGCCGGCGGTTCCGCTTTCAAGAACAAGGGCGTTCAGTTCCTGCTTGACGCCGTTGTGGATTACCTTCCCTCTCCGGTGGAAACCGTTCCTGCCCACGCTGAAAGCACGCTGGATCCGGAAAAGACCTTTGAAATCACCGCTACGGACGACGCCAAGCCCATGGTGCTGGCGTTCAAGCTCTGGGCTGACAAGTTCGTCGGCAAGCTGGTATTCATCCGCGTGTATGCCGGCGTCCTCAAGAAGGGCGACACCGTATACAATCCCCGCACCCGCAAAACGGAACGCGTGGGCCGCATCATCCAGATCCAGGCTGACCAGCACACGGATATTGACGCCGTGTATTCCGGCGACATCGCCGCCATCGTGGGACTGCGCAATGTGACCACAGGCGACACCATCACCAGCCCGGACAACGATATCTGCCTGGAACCCCCCACCTTCCCGGAAACCGTTATTTCCATGGCCGTGGAACCCAAGACCAAGGCCGACCAGGAAAAAATGTCCAACGCCCTGGGCCGCCTGTCTGAAGAAGACCCGACCTTCCGCGTGAAGACCGACGAAGAAACCGGCCAGACCCTGATTTCCGGCATGGGTGAACTTCACCTGGAAATCATCATTGACCGCCTGATGCGCGAATTCAAGGTGGAAGCCGACATCGGCAAGCCCCAGATCGCCTACCGCGAAACCATCACTGCTCCCGCCCACGGCGACGGCAAGCTGGTGAAGCAGTCCGGCGGCCGCGGCCAGTACGGCCACGTTGTCATCGACGTGAAGCCGAACGAACGGGGCAAAGGCCTCACCATTGAAAACAAGATTGTGGGCGGCGCGATTCCCAAGGAATACATGAACGCCGTTTACGCCGGTCTCAACGAAGCCATGACCACGGGCGTTATCGCCGGTTATCCGGTGGTGGACGTACACGTTGAAGTGGTGGACGGTTCCTATCACGAAGTGGACTCCAACGAAAACGCGTTCAAGATGGCCGCCATCTTCGCCATGAAGGACGCCTTCAAGAAGGCCAAGCCCATCATGCTGGAACCCATCATGTCCGTTGAAGCTTCCACGCCGACCGACTACCAGGGCGACATCATGGGCGACCTGAACCGCCGCCGCGGCCAGATCAGCAACATGGAAAACAAGGCCAATGCTTGCATTCTCAAGGCCATGGTTCCCTTGTCCGAAATGTTCGGTTATTCCACCGCCATCCGTACCCTTTCCAGTGGCCGCGCCTCCTACTCCATGGAGCCCTCCCACTTTGAACAGGTGCCTCAGAACCTCGTTGACCAGATCGTCAGCGACAGGGCCAAATAAACAACCTTTGAAGTATAACCAATAGACCGCACGTCCATGCAAAGTCCAAAAATCCGCATTCGACTCCGCGCTTTCGACTCCCGCGCCATCGACCGCTCCTCCCAGGAGATCGTTGAAACCGCCAAGCGCACCGGAGCCAAAGTTCACGGCCCGATCCCGCTGCCGACCCGCATTGAGAAATTCTCCGTGAACCGTTCCGTTCACGTCAACAAAAAGTCGGCTGAACAATTTGAAATCCGCACCCACAAGCGCCTGCTCGACATCGTCGATCCGACCGCACGCACGATTGATGAGCTCAAGAAGCTCAACCTTCCCGCCGGCGTGGACATCACGATCCGCATCTAGTTTGGTACCCGGATAAGTAATAAAAAAACAGAAAGACACACTACAATGGCTCTAGGACTTATCGGAAAAAAGGTCGGTATGACCCGTCTGTTTGACCAGGAATCCGGCGCTATGGTGCCCGTGACCGTCATTGACGTCAAGGGCAACACCTTCGCCCAGATCAAAACGGAAGACAAAGATGGCTACAATGCCATTCAGGTTGCCTTTGATGCGCAGAAGGAAAGCCGTGTGGCTAAGCCTCAGGCCGGCCACTTCAAGAAACTGGGCATTCAGCCCACCAAGCTCCTCAAGGAATTCCGCGTGGAAGCTTCCGAACTGCCTGCCGAAGGCGCCGAAGATCCCGGCGTGGATCTCTTTTCCGCCGGCCAGTGGGTTGACGTGATCGGCACTTCTAAGGGCAAGGGATTCCAGGGTGCAATGCGCCGCCACAACTTCCACGGCTCTCCCGCCGCCCACGGTTCCATGATGCACCGCCGTACCGGTGGTGTGGGTGGTTGCTCCACCCCCGGCCGCGTCTGGAAGAACCAGAAGATGCCCGGGCAGATGGGCAACGCCAGGCGCACGGTTCAGAACCTGAAGGTTGTGGCTGTTCGTCCGGAAGACAATGTTATCCTCATCTCCGGCGCCGTTCCCGGTGCACGCGGTTCCTACCTCGTGATCCGCCCCGCCAAGAAGAAGTAGGCTTTAGCAACCACACATTGAATATAGGAAAACCTATCTATGTCCGCAAATACCTTTACATTAGAAGCCGCCGCTGCCGCCAACATCCAGGTTGCAGGCAGTGACAAGGGCTCTCAGGCCGTGCACGATCTCATCGTGGCTTATCAGGCAAACCGCCGCACCGGTTCCGCCAACACCAAGACCCGCGGTGAAGTCAGCGGCAACAACAAGAAGATCTTCCGCCAGAAGGGTACGGGCAACGCCCGCCACGGCGACAAGCGCGCTCCCATTTTCGTGGGCGGCGGCGTGGTCTTCGGCCCCCGTCCCTGCGACTATTCCAAGAAGGTGAACAAGAGCACCCGCCGTCTGGCCCTGCGCCGCGTTCTGGGCGATCTGATCGCCGCTTCCAGAATCAGCACCGTTGCCGAATTCTCCGTGGCCGACGGAAAGACCAAGTCTTTCATCAAGGCCGTCAAGGATCTGACAGACGCCAAGAAAGTGCTCATCGTGGCCGCTTCTTTTGATGAAGCCACCTACCTCGCCGGCCGCAACGTTCAGGACGTGCTCCTGATGACCGCCGCTGAAGTGAACATTGAACAGCTCATGAAGGCTGACGCAGTGATCCTCGTTGACAACGCTTTAGAAACCCTCGCCAGCCGTACTGCTTAAGAAGCCATGAAAGACATTTACCAAGTCATTAAGAAGGTGCGCATCAGCGAAAAGGCCACCATGCTCCAGGAAACCACCGGAGAGCTGGTCCTTGAAGTTGACCGCGACGCCAACAAGATCGAAATCAAGAAGGCTGTTGAAGTTGCTTTCGGCAAGAAGGTCGCTTCTGTCCGTACCGCCAACTATGACGGCAAGCTCAAGCGTCAGCGCCGTGCTGACGCAGGTCGCACCGCCCATTGGAAAAAGGCTTACATCAAGCTTGCCAACGGTGAAACCCTTGACCTCGTTTAAAGCCCCTATTAGGAAGGAAAGCTATCATGTCCCTCAAGTCATTCAAGCCAGTTACTCCCTCTAACCGCTACAAGGTGTGGCCGTCCTTTGACGAAATCACTACCTCCACTCCGGAAAAGAGTCTCTGCCGTCCCCTCAAGAAGTCCGGTGGCCGCAACAATAACGGCCGCATCACCACCCGTCACATTGGCGGTGGCCACAAGCGCAAGTACCGCCTGGTGGACTTCAAGCGCAACAAGTTCGATGTGCCTGCCACCGTGCTCACCATCGAATACGATCCCAACCGCACCTGCCGCATCGCCCTGATCGAATACAAGGACGGTGAAAAGTCCTACATCCTGGCCCCCAACGGCCTGCAGGTAGGCATGAAGGTGGAAAGCGGCCAGAAGGTTGCTCCCAAGGTTGGCAATGCCATGCCTTTGAAGAACGTTCCCCTGGGTACCTCCGTTCACAACATTGAAATCCGTCCGGGTTCCGGCGGCAAGGTTGCCCGTGCAGCCGGTCAGCAGGCCATCGTTTCCAACCGTGAAGCAGGTTATGCGCTGATCAAGATGCCCTCCGGTGAAATCCGCCGTTTCAATGAGGATTGCTACTGCACCATCGGTCAGGTCGGCAATACCCAGCACATGAACGAAATGTCCGGCAAGGCCGGCCGCACCCGCTGGCTGGGCGTCCGTCCCACCGTCCGCGGCATGACGATGAACCCCGTCGACCACCCCAACGGCGGTGGTGAAGGCAAGTCCAAGTCCGGTGGCGGCCGCCAGCACCTGAAGTCTCCCTGGGGCCATGTCAAGGGCCAGAAGACCCGCCGTCTCCGCAAGCCCAGCGATTCCGTCATTGTACAGCGCCGCAACTCCAAGTAATCAATACACAATAACTTTAACTAGGATCATATAACATGGGACGTTCTCTCAAAAAAGGCCCTTTTGTCAGTCAAAAGCTTCTCGCCAAGATCGACGCTCAGCTTGAATCCGGCGATCGCAAGCCGATCAAGACCTGGAGCCGTGCATCCATGATTACGCCTGACTTCGTAGGCTTGACCTTCCTGGTGCACGCCGGCAAGAATTTTGCCACCGTGTACGTCACGGAAAACATGGTAGGCCACAAGCTTGGTGAATTTGCCCCGACTCGTGTCTTCAAACAGCACGGCGGTATCGGTAAGAAGTAATCAGTAAGTTAACAATCAACATGTCGAACCCTTCTTCCATCCTTGCCTATTCCCTCTTGGCCATTGTCGGCCTGGGCGGAACCATGCAGGGAGCGGAAGAGGGTACGGCAGCACTGACGCGCAGAATCGAGCACCTCGAAAAGCAAAATGCGGCTCTCAAGGCATCCTACGCCCAAGCCCGCATTGATGCCGACAACGCGAATGCCCAGCTTCTGGACATCCGTTCCCGGCTGGAGGCTTTGGGGGGTGCAGCGCTAGGTAACAGTGAGGAACGCCTGATCCAGGCGATGGCTAACATCGAAGTTCTCAGCGACCGCATTCAGCGGCTGGAACAGGCGTCAGTCAAGCTCTCCGGAGCTATCCTCGCCTACATGAAACAGGCCATATCCGAGGATGCGGACGCCAGAACGGCAGTGGAAAGTTCCCTGCGCCTGCTGGATTCCGTGCTCGGATACAGGCAACAGCCCGTGCGAGATGGCGCGGGAACCCAGGCGGAAGCCAAGGTGCTCAGCATCGACTCCGAGTCCGGAGTGGTGGTGGTCAACGTCGGAAAATCCGCCGGGATGCAAATCGGGATGCCATTGCTGCTGACCCGTGGAGCACAAACCATCGGAGAAGCCGTGGTCACAGACGTTCGCAAGGATGTGTGTGGCGCGCTTGTTCAGAAGCTCATGGCGCCGGCCGATCCGGTGCGCGTCGGAGATTCTGCCTCAGTAAAAACCAACGATTAAATCATCTTCATAAATAACCTGCACTACGAGGAAAAACCCATGGAAGTGAAAGCTGTTTACAAATACGCCCGCATCTCTGCCAAGAAGATGCGCGATGTTGCTCAAGAAATCCAAGGCTTGTCCGTCTCCCAGGCGACCGACATCCTGTCCTACACCCCCAAGAAGGGTGCCTATCTGCTGAATAAGACGCTCAAGTCCGCCGTGGCCAACGCTGAAAACAATGCGGAATTGTCTGTCGATACGCTCGTCGTCAAGTCCGTCATGGTTGATGAAGGTCCCACCATGCGCCGTACCATGCCCCGCGCCCGAGGATCCGCCAACATGATCCGGAAGCGCACATCCCACATCACCGTTGTACTGGCCGATCAAGAAGGCTAAGTTCATCACAATCTAACACACATATAGCTGAACTAACATCATGGGTCAGAAAGTAAATCCAATCGGGTTCCGCCTCGCCGTCAACAAGGACTGGCGCTCCAAGTGGTACGCCACGGGCCAGGATTACGCCACCAAGCTGCATGAAGACTTGGTAATGCGCAAATACATCAAGGAGCAGCTGATGTCCGCCGCCGTTTCCAGCATCGTGATTGAACGTGCTTGGAACAGCGTCCGCATCACCGTTCACACCGCCCGCCCGGGTCTGGTGATCGGCCGCAAGGGTGAAGAAATTGAAAAGATCCGCCAGTACCTTCAGGGGCTTTGCGGCGCTTCCACCCAGGTCAACATTGACATCGTGGAAATCCGCTCCCCTGAAACGGACGCCCAGCTTATCGCTGAGAACGTGGCCGTCCAGCTGGAACGCCGTGTTTCCTTCCGCCGCGCCATGAAGCGCGCCGTGCAGGTGGCCATGGAACGCGGTGCCGACGGTATCCGCATCCGTTGCGCCGGCCGTCTCGGCGGCGCCGACATCGCTCGTGCCGAATGGTACCGCGAAGGCAAAGTGCCGTTGCAGACTCTCCGCACGCCGATCGACTACGGCTTTGCCGAAGCCCGTACCCTGTACGGCATTATCGGCGTGAAGTGCTGGGTGAACAAGCGCGACGAAGTCGTCTCCCAGCAGAATTCCCGTCCGTCCGGTCCTCGCGGTCCCCGTCGTCCGCGCGCCTGAGTCCCGTCATTACACTATTCATCACACTTAACATAAGGAGGAATAAGATATGCCTTTAATGCCCAAAAGAGTGAAGCACCGCAAGATGCACCGCGGCAGCCGTTCCGGCAATGCCACCAGCGGTACCTATGTTGCCTTTGGTGACTTCGGCCTTCAGGTGCTCGACCGCGGTTGGATCACCAACAACCAGATTGAAGCCTGCCGTATTGCGATCAACCGTTACCTGAAACGTAAAGGTAAGGTGTTTATCCGCATTTTCCCGCAGAAGTCCTTTACGTCCCGTCCCCCGGATACACGTATGGGTAAGGGTAAAGGCGCCGTTGAAGGCTGGGTGGCCGTTGTCCGCCCCGGCAACATCCTGTTTGAAGTTGGCGGCGTGACCGAATCCCAGGCCCGTGAAGCCCTTCGTCTGGCTTCCAACAAGCTGGGCGTGCCGACCCGCTTCGTCTATCGTCAAGGCGTTCAACACTAAAGCTACTCATCACCATGTCCGATAAGAACTCCGCCAAAGAACTTCGTGCTATGTCCGCCAAGGAGCTTTCCGCTCTGGTGCGCAGCCTTCGTGAAGAACTCTTCAATCTCCGTCTCCAGCAGGCCACGGGCCAGCTGGAAAACAACCAGAGAATCCGTACCGTCCGCAAGGACCTTGCCCGCGTCCTCACCATTCAGGGTGAAACCGGGGAAGCGTAAGCTGCAGGATTTCCGGTAACAACAGAACATTCTACATTTTTTAGAATCCATGTCCGAACAAACCGAAACAACCAAGAAGCCCGGCCTTCGCAAGACGCGCGTCGGCGTGGTGACCTCCACCAAGATGGACAAGACCATCGTTGTGGAATACGTTGCCCGCGTTCCGCACCCCAAGTTCAAGAAGATCGTCAAGAAGAGCAAGAAGTTTTACGCTCACGACGAGAATTCCATGGCCAAGGTAGGCGATAAGGTACGTATCGTTGAGACCCGCCCGCTTTCCAAGCTCAAGTGCTGGGAACTGGTGGAAGTGCTTACCCACTAATCAGGAATCAACCATTAAATAGAGGAGATTTGATACCATGATCCAGATGGAATCCTTAGTTCAGGTGGCCGACAATACCGGCGCCCGCTCCGCCAAGATGATTGGCGTTATCGGCAAGCGCACGCGTCAGGCCCACATCGGCGACATTATTACCTGCCACATCCGTGAATCCATTCCTACCGCTTCCGTAAAGAAGGGTACCGTGGTGAAGGCTGTTGTGGTGCGTACTGCCGCCCCGATCCGCCGTGACGACGGCTCCGTGCTTCGTTTCGACGGCAACGCCGTAGTGATTATCGACAAGGACAACAACCCGCGCGGCACCCGTATTTTCGGGCCGGTCGCCCGTGAACTCCGTGAAAAGAAGTTCATGAAGATTGTTTCCCTTGCTCCGGAAGTGCTCTAATTGAGACACGCCAGGATGTTGAAATGCCGCCTTCCTTTTTGGGAGGCGGCTTTTTTATGGCGGTTTGAGAAGGGTACGTTGTCATTTTTGCAGCCGGGAGAGCGGATACGGAAGGAAATATGGCATCCGGATGTTTGGAAAGCCGTTGGCAAGGTTTCCGGAGTTGCAGACAAGTGCCATGGAAAATGCTTCTGTGGAGCATTCAGAGGGCGGAGAAGGCTTCCTGATGAATCTGTAGGCTTCCCCCTCTTTTTCGGCAGTTTGCGCCCGTTTTCCGGGGCCTTTTAATGCCGGCCGTTCTCTGCGGGGGATTTACCGCCCAACTGCTGGGCCGAGCCGCAGGCCGGACAGCGGAACCAGTTGAAGAGGAATATATGCAGAGCTGTCGCGAATACATAACCGAACAGCGGAATGTGGTGGGCCGCCTTGTTGCGGTTGTATTTTTTAAAGGAGAAGAGGGGTGCCCGGCATACGCTGCATTTCCGGGGAAGAGCCACGGCAAGGTAAAGAATCAGGGCCAGTATCCAGGGTCCGAAGCAGAGGCAGATGATTTGCCAGCCCCGTTCTCCGTTAAGCAGCATCATGGTTGTCAGGACAATGGCGGAGATACTGCTGGCGAAGAAGAGAAGAACGGCTACGGCTCCGATCCAGGTCCGAAAAGGAGTCAGGTGCTTGATGCCTTTTTTCCGCAGATAGGTTTTGGGCTGTTCCTGCACGGAAGCCGGTTTGGCGGGACGGTAGCTGTATTCTTCCCGGGACTGTGATTTGGAGGCCGCAGGCTTGCCGGCGGGTGCGGATTTTCTCTCCGGGAGAAGTACTTTAGGTGTTTCTTCCGTTTTCTCCGTCGTGTTCACAGGAGTGGCGAGCGGCAGGATGAAGTCTGCGGCCCGGGTAATGCTGTCCGGGCTTGCCGCCCTGGGAGCAGTGAGGGCCTGGGCCACCCATTCCCTGAACACGGGAGCCGCGGGTATTTCCGTCTCCAGTTTCAGTATCCGTTTTGCCTGATGGAGTTCAGGCAAAACGGTGAAGGGATCAATCGCGGAGAATTCCTTCAGCGTACTGATGCCGACCGCTTCCAGCAATTCCACGAATTGCTTCCGGTCTTCAAAGTACTGTTGAAGATCATTCATTCCGGGTAGAATATGCTTTTAGGAGAGGGAATCAAGCATCGCTTTCAGTTGAGCCTGTTTTGCCTTCCAGTCCGCCAGACGCTCCTTTTCCTGGGCAACGACTTCCGCAGGGGCACGTTCTACAAAGCCCGCATTGTCAAGCTTGGCGGATGATTTGACAATTTCCTTGGAGATTTTGTCCAGTTCCCGTCCCAGGCGTTCCCGCTCTGCTTCCACATCAATGAGGCCTTCCAGCGGCAGGAAGAGCTCTCCGAGAGGCGTGAGAGCCGCAGGAGTTCCCTTCGGGGCGGCGTAGGAAGCGTCCCGGGTGACGGATTTGGCGTTCGCCAGGATGGAGAGACGGGAAAGGATGTCCTGAGGAACGTCGTTGGCCGTTTTCAGGACGAAGCTGACGTTTTTGTTTTTGGACAGGTCGTATTCCGCCTTGAGGTTGCGCGCCTTGTTGGCCGTTTCGTAGAGGGCGGCGGCTTGTGCGCAGGCAAGCGTGATGCGTTCCTCGTCCACCCCGGCCAGCAGGCCGTCCGGAGAGGGCAGGGGGGTGAGCATGAGGGGCAGTCCTCCGTTGCCGTCCGCAAAGCCCAGGGAGGACCAGAGTTCTTCCGTGATGTGAGGCATGACGGGATGCAGCAGGGCCAGATAGTGGCGGAGCACCGTGTCCATAACGGTCAGGGTAGCCGCCCGTGCGGAGGCGTCCGCGCCGTCCCTCAGGTCGCCCTTGACGGCTTCCAGGAAGCGGTCGCAGTATTCATTCCAGAAGAATTGGTATAGCACCTGGATCAAGGCATTGAATTCGTAGTCCGCCAGCGCTTTTTCCACGTCCGCGTGGAGCTGCCTGAGCTTGGAAATGATAGCCAGGTGAACGGAGGAGTACTGCGGGGCGGCTTCTTTCCCCACATGGCCCTGCATGAGGCGGAAACGGGTGGCGTTGTAGAGCTTGTTGGCAAAGTTGCGGCCTTCCCCGATCTGGCTTTCATCAAAGCGGACGTCCGTCCCGGTGGGGGCGATGCGCATGAGGCCGAAGCGGAGGCCATCCGCACCGTAGTGGGCGATCAGGTCCAGGGGGTCCGGGGAGTTGCCCAGGGATTTGCTCATCTTGCGCCCTATTTTGTCGCGGATGATGGAGGTGAAGAAGACGTTGCTGAATGGTTTTTCATGCTGGAAGCGGTAACCGGCCATGATCATGCGGGCTACCCAGAAGAAGATGATATCCGGCCCTGTGACCAGGTCCGTAGTGGGGTAGAATTTGGCGCGGGTGGCATCGTCCATCGTAGCGAAGGGCCACAGCCAGGAGGAGAACCACGTGTCCATCACATCGTTGTCCTGAGTCCAGTTTTCCGGATCCGCCGGAGGTTCCGTTCCCACGTAGATGTAGCCGTTTTCCAGGGCGGAGGCATCCAGCGCGGGAGCGTTCCGGAGTTCTTCCGCCTTGTCTTTCCTGTACCAGACGGGGATGCGATGCCCCCACCAGAGCTGGCGGGAGATGCACCAGTCCTGAATGTTTTCCAGCCAGTGGGCATAGGTTTTCGCCCAGCGGGCGGGGCGGAAGGTGATTTCTCCATCCGCGACGGCGTCCGCAGCTTCCTGAACGCAGGGGTATTTGAGGAACCACTGCATGGAGAGGCGCGGTTCGATTGGAACGTTGGCGCGTTCGGAGAAGCCTACCTTGTTGTCGTAGTCTTCAATTTTGATCATGAGGCCGGCGGCTTCCAGCATTTCCACGGATTTATGGCGCGCGTCAAAGCGGTCCATGCCGTGCAGCTCCGGAACGTCCGGGCAGTTGATATGGCCGTCGGGGGTGAGGATGTCGATGATTTCCAGATTGAATTTCTGGCCGATTTCAAAGTCCGCCTTGTCGTGGGCCGGGGTGATTTTGAGGGCGCCGGTGCCGAATTCTATTTCCACATATTCATCCCCGATGATGGGAATGGGCGTGGAGTTGAGCGGGCGCATCACGTTTTTGCCGATGAGATGGGCATAACGCGGGTCCCTGGGATTTACGGCCACGGCCACGTCCGCCATGATGGTTTCCGGACGGGTGGTGGCCACATGAAGGGCGCCCGAGCCGTCTTCCAGCTTGTACAGGACGGTGTAGAGCTTGCTTTTCTGCTCCGTCATGATGACTTCCTCATCGGAAAGGGCCGTGAGGGAGACGGGGCACCAGTTGACCATGCGGCGCCCTCGGTAGATGAGGCCTTCCTTGAAGAGATCGATGAAGACCTGCCCGACGGCCCTGGTGTATTCCTCATCCATCGTGAAGCGTTCGCGGTCCCAGTCGCAGGAGCAGCCCAGCTTGTGAAGCTGGTTGATGATGATGCCGCCGTGCTTTTCCTTCCATTCCCACACTTTTTTCAGAAAGGCTTCACGGCCCACGTCATGGCGGGTCTGGCACGTGGTCTGCCTGAGGTCCTTTTCCACGCGCACCTGCGTGGCGATGCCCGCATGGTCCGTTCCGGGAAGCCACAGGGCTTCATATCCCTTCTGCCGCGCGCGGCGCACCAGGATATCCTGAATGGTGTTGTTCAGCACATGGCCCAGGTGGAGCACTCCCGTGACGTTGGGGGGAGGAATGACGACGGAGTAGGCAGGCTTTTCGGAAGCCGGGTCAGCCTTGAAACAACCTTCTTCAATCCAGAGGGATTGCCACTTTTCTTCCACGAGGGACGGATCATATGCTTTGGGCAGATCAGACATGCGCAAGAGGGTAACATAAAGTTTTTTTCTTTCAATCCCTACATGAGGCGGGGGGAGGGAAGGGACATCAATTTCATTCCTTCCGCGGCGGCATGAAAAAGCCGCCGGCTCCCGTGCGGGAACCGGCGGCTGGTTCACAAAGGTTTTTTCCGTCCTTATTTGACCGTTACGGTCGTCTGGGCAGGTTTGAGACCGTTGGAGATGACCTGGAGGGTCGCCTTGCCGGATTCTCCCTTGCGGGAGCGCAGAATGACCTGGGCAAGGCCGTTAAAGGCCTTGATTTTCAGAATATTCTTGTTTTCCGGATTGGCCATGGTGGTGAAGTCCGTCGGGTCTCCGTTGCAGATGCCGGCAATTTCCACAGGGCCGGTGACCTTGAAGGTGAGCATGTTTTTGCTGCGCGGAACCATGCGGCCCTGGGCGTCCCGGACGGCAACGGTGACATAGGAGAGGTCGTAGCCGTCTCCGTTGATTTCATTGCGGTCCGGCTTCAGGGTAAGGGCCGCCGGTTTTCCGGTGGTGGTTACCGTGTCCGTAGCCCACACCTTGCCGTCCTTTTTGGCGACTACCTTGAGGGTGCCGGGCGTATATTTTACGTCTTCCCACACGAGGCGGTAGCGGTCTTTTTCGCCCTTGCCCTTTTTGCGGACTCCCAGGGATTTGCCGTTCAGGAAGAGTTCCGCTTCATCTCCGCTGGTGTAAACGTGCACGGGCGTGATTTCACCCTTGCGTTCCGGCCAGTTCCAGTGGGGCAGGATGTGGGCCATCTTGACGTCCGGCCTCCATTTTGCCTGGTAGATGTAGAAGCGGTCCTTCTTGAAGCCGCACAAGTCCACAATGCCGAAGTAGGAGCTGCGGGAAGGCGCGCGGTTGCCCAGCTTTTTGAGTTCCGCCATCATTTTTTCCCGTTCGGGTCCTTCAGGCACGTTCAGGGCGTTGGTAGCGTCCAGGTTGTAGGGAGTGGGTTCGCCGAGGTAGTCGAAGCCCGTCCATACGTATTCCCCCGCGCTGTTGGGGTTGTCGTCCTGGGCGGCGAATTCCACGTCCGGACGGTATGCCCAGCCGGGGGCGTACAGGTCGTAGGAGCTGACTTGGTAGAGGAAGAATCCCTTGCTCTTGTTCCAGTCCACGGGGAAGAAGTATTCTCCGCGCGTACTGACACAGGAGGAGGTTTCACTGGCGTAGAAGGGCTGGTCCGGCCGGTCCTTGGAGAAGGCCTTGTATGCCCAGGGCTTGTAGTTGTAGCCGTACACGTCCAGAGTGTCCGCAAACCCGTTCCGGGCGGCGCCTGCGTCATTGCAGCCTGCCGTTACCTTGCGGGTGGGGTCTTCCCGGTGGAAGAGGTCCGTCAGGGTCTGGGAAACGTGGTGCAGGCTCTTGTTGCCCTGTTCCGGCACTTCGTTGCCCGTGCTCCATGCAATGACGCTGGGATGGTTGCGGTCCCGGTGGCAGAAGTTGACCAGATCGCGTTCGTGCCATTCGTCAAAGTAGTTGTGGTAGTCCTGTCCCTTTTTGGCGCTGTGCCACATGTCAAAGAGCTCGTCGATAACCAGTATTCCCATTTTGTCGCACAAGTCCAGAACTTCCGGAGCGGGCGGGTTGTGGGAGGTGCGGATGGAGTTGACGCCCATTTCCTTCAGGATTTCAATCTGGCGTTCATAGCCGCGCGTGTGGGCGGCCCCGCCCAGCGGTCCCAGGTCGTGGTGCTGGCAGACGCCGTTGAGCTGGACGCGCTCGCCATTGAGATAGAATCCGGTGGGCTTCCATTCGATGGTGCGTACGCCGAAGTTCGTGAATTTCTGATCAATGATTTTGTCCCCCACCTTGACGATTGTTTTCATCTTGTAGAGATGGGGAGCCTTGAGCGTCCACAGAGTGGGATTTTTGAGCGTGAGCGTGCTGGTGACCTTGCCTTTTTCTCCGGCGGGAATGGCTTCCCCCTTGGTGGTGACGGAGGCCACTACCTTGTTTCCGTCCAGGATCTCTTCCGTGACGGTGGGGGTGACGGGCTGTTCCGTGGTGTTTTTCACCGTGGTGTCCACTTCCACCTTGGCTGCGGATTTGGTGATTTCCGGAGTTTTGACGAAGACGCCCCAGTGCTCAATGTGAACGGGGTTGGATTCCGTCAGCCATACATGGCGGTGAATGCCCCCGCCCGGATACCAGCGGGAGGAGTTGGGGGGATTGTCCACCCTGACGGCAATGGAATTTTTCTGGCCGAATTTCAGGAAGGGGGTGATGTCCACGCGGAAGGAACCGTAGCCGTATTTCCATTCTCCGGCGAGTTCTCCGTTCACATAGATTTTCGGGCGTGACATTACGCCGTCAAAGTCCAGATAGAATTGGTTGCCCTTGGCGTCTGCGGGAATTTCCAGCGTTTTGCGGTACCAGCCGATGCCTACCCATGGGAGCTTGCCAGTTTCATTGGGAAGGTCCATGCGGTAAGGGCCTTCAATACCCCAGTCATGCGGCAGGTTCAGGGACCGCCAGTTCTTGTCGTTGAAGCCGGGGCTGGAAGGGGTGTCGGCCTTGCCTCCATTAGGGGCCTGGGGACGGATGGTTTCTCCCTTGGCGTCGGTAAAGGTGATTTCACGGATACTGGCCCAGTTGCTCTGGTTGTTGCCTGTAGCGGTAACGCGGAAGTAACGGGCCTTGCCGCTTTTGTTTTCCACCGTGTCGTCCTTGCTGTTGTTCTGGCCGGAGGTTTTGTCCTCAATGGTCGTCCAGCGTTTCCCGTCGCTGGAGCTTTCCAGCTTGAAAAGGTGGTTATTCTGCTTTTCCCACAGAATGTTGATGTTTTTTACATCTACGGGGCGCCCCATGTCTACGGTCAGTTTTTCTCCGCTTTTGCCGCCGTCGGCGCACCAGCGGGTGGACTTGTCTCCATCTACGGCATTGTCGGCCGGGTTGCCGGCTTCTTCACTCGTTGCCGTGGCGAATCCCAGGGCTTTTCCCGGTTCCGGCAGGGTGCTGCCGTCCGGCATTTTGCCGAAGCGGGCGAATTTCCAGTTCCAGTCCAGGCTCTCCGTTTTGGTGGCATCCAGGGGAGCGCCCATCAGGGTGGCGATGCTGAATGCCGTCAGGCAGAGGGTCGTACGTGTAATGTTGGCGAACATATCCCCCTTATTACGACTGTAATTCCGCGATCTTGCAAGAATTTTATTCGGCAAGGCTCCGTTTGTTTGTGCGGAATGCGCATGGAGTTGACGTATCCGGCGGGATGACGGAGGCCGTCCGTTCCGTTATATATAAGGCATCTTTCCGGGAGCGGATGACATGGGAGAGCTTCCGGAAAGTATGAGGAGGCTGCATGAAAAAGGGCCTCTTTACTGAATGAGAAAGAGATAAGAGGACAGAACAGGGGAGGTAGAATGCCGGGCCGGCCGTTGTAGCCGGCCCGGCAAAGGGGAAAAGGTCAGATGTACACCTTGACGATGGCTTTTTTTCTGAGACGGTCCACCCATTTTTTATAGCGCTCATTGCTGCGCTTGTTGCGCGCCATCATGTCGATTTGCTCCTTGATGGCGGAGAGAGGGGGCGGAGGCGCCAGTTCCTTTTTTTCCACCATCACAATGGTAAAGCCGGTGGCGTCCACCAGCGGGCCGATGATTTCCCCGGGCTGGGCTCCAAAGATGATGGCGGCAAATTCAGGAGAAAGGGTGGAACGTTCCGTAATGGGCCAGTCGCCGCCCTTTTCCGCGTACATGTCCTTGGAATAGCGGGTGGCCATTTCCGGGAAGGTCGCTTTTTTGGCCCTTATTTCATTGGCGATGAGGTCGGCCAGATTGAATTGGACTTCCGGCGTGGAGGTGGAGTCGTTGCCGAGCATGGGGATAAAGATTTTCTTGAATTTGACCTTGTCCTTGGTCAGGTCCCGGTACTGTTCCTTGGTAGCTTCATATTCCTTCCGGAGCTCTTCGGGGGTGGGCGGGATTTCCTGGTCGTATTTGGAAGCGCGCATGATTTGGACCTGAAGCTGGTTTTTCGTCATTTCCCGGAAGGATCTGATGGTCATGCCGGACATGCTCAGATTTTTCAAAAAGGCGTCACGGTCTCCATTGAACGTGGTCAGGATGGTACGGTTGATTTCCTGGTCGATCAGGGAATCGCGGATGACGCCGCCCATGCCTTCGAATTCGTTGCGCAGCAGTTCGCGTTCCACCAGGTCTTCAATGATGTTTTTCTTGGCCAGGGCAAGCTGCTTGTAGAATTCCGGCCCCTGCTTGGGATACTGGGCCGCCAGCTGGGCGCCGATGGGCATCAGCCGGACGCTGACCTCGTTGGCCGTGATGGGACGTCCGTTGACCGTAGCGGCTATCCGGTTGACGATGCGCTGGGGCCTGAGGCGGGAAACGGGAGCTTCATCCGGCGAAACGCGCCTGGATTCGTCCGGACGGACGGTTCCCCCACCGCTTTCCCCTCCACGAAGCTGGACGGACCTGGGCAGGGTCGCTCCGGGGTCCACCACGCTTTGGCCTTGGGCGGCCAGGGTCATGGTGCAAATGAGAAGCGTCTGGATATGGGTCCTGATATTCATGAATATGTGGGAAAGGCTTGAATGCGTCCGAATCATAGGAAACAGATATGTGAATACAATACATTTCTGGGTATGTATAGTGGCTGTATCATGGCAGCCGACCGGTTCCAGGCAGCCCCCCCGGCGCGGTCCTTACCTGCTGACTGTGGATATGCTTGGTGGCTGCCTGTTTTCCATATAAAGTAAATGCCGATGCACGAATGCCGTTTATTGAGCGGGGTAGTCCGTTCCGCCCGTCCGGCCAATATTCCCACCCTGTTTACGAATGCGGCGGCGGCATGGGCCGCCGTAGCGGGGGGAGAATGGCCGCCGCCCGTCATTTATCTGGGCGTGGTGTTGACGGGGCTGTTCTTTTATTTGTACGGCATGTGGGAGAATGACCGGGTGGACGCCCGCTGGGATGCCAGCCGGTATCCGGACCGTCCCGTTCCGTGCGGGGCTGTCAGCACGTCCTTTTTAAGGGCGATTGCCTTGATGGCCGGATTGGCCGGTTTGGTGCTGAATATGCTGCTGGGCGGGGAGTTTGCCGTGGGAGCCCTCCTGCTGATCGTTATTTCCCTGTACAATATGTTTCACAAGTTCTGGAGCGGCTCCATCCTGCTGATGGGGCTTTGCCGCGGGTTGTGGGTGACGGCCGCGGGGCTGGTTTTTTCCTATGCGGAGGGCAGCGCCATTCTTCCGAATGCCGTGTTGTGGTATGCTGTGGGGCTGGCCGTGTTCACCTGCGTGATTTCCCTCGTGGCGCGGCGTGAGGCGGGACGGCCGCGTGTTCAGGCCGCCGTGGGGCTGTTGTTGTCAGGCATGTGCCTGTTTGATGCGGCATGGCTGTTTTTCTTCGGTTCCTGGCTGGGAGCAGGGGCTGTCGTATTGTGGGCCGGAACGCGGCTTTTACAGAAACGGGGCGTGCGCGCCACATAGGTTTGGATTGAAATGACAGGAAAAATGTGCATGATTTGACGGGAGAAAGTGGGTTATGAGTGAATTGATCATCAAGATAGGACCGTTGTTCTGGGTATTGAGCCTGCTGGCCGTGTACGGCCTGGCGGTTGTGGCGGAACGCATTTTGTATTTCCACAGGATTCAGATCAATACGGGGGATTTTTTAAGGGGCATTTCCAGGCTGGTGAACGCCGGCAGTGTGGATGAAGCTAGGCATGAAGCGTCCATTCTGCCCGGTCCCGGGGCTCGCGTCGTCTCTTCCGTTCTGGCCCATTCCGGTCTGGAACGCCAGGAACTGCGCACGGTGGCGGAGGATTCCGTGCAGATGGAGGTGTTCCAGATTGAAAAGAATATCCGCGGGCTGCTAGTGGTGGCTACGGTTAGTCCGCTGGTAGGGGTGCTGGGAACCATTCAGGGATTGATCGGATTTTATTCACAGCCCGGATTGCTGGAAGGGAAGGCTCCGACCCTGGCCATGTCTGACGCCGTGTTCCAGGCCTTGCTGAGTTCCGCCCTTGGGCTGAGCATCGCGATTCCCGCCTATTTGTTTTATTGCTATCTGGCTTCCCGCGCCCGTCAGGTGGTCCATTCCCTGGAACGGGCCGGAACAGAGGCCGTCTGCCTGGTATGCGACGCCCGCCAGAGGCGCGAGAACGGGGAACGCATGGGCGGCAGGGAAGCCTGAGAAAGTTTAAAGGAGACGGACAGACGTGCAGATCAAAACCCGTTCAACATTGCCCACCGGGGCGTTTTTCCTGCAGGTGACCGTTCTGCTGGATCTGGTGATCCTTGTGTGCGTGCTGACGGTGATGACCTCCCGCGTGGGGATGGAGTACGGTTATGAGGTGAAGGCTCCTGCCTCCGGGTTCCTGATGAATATCGTAGGGGATGTGGAGTTTATTTCCGTTACGGCCGGAGAGCAGCCGTCCTTTTATCTCGGAAACCGGCTGATTGAAGGAGGATTATCCGGAGTGGCCGCGGAACTGGACCGGATTGCCCGCAGCCACGGAGCGGACGGAAGTGACCGCATGAGCATCGCCCTGCGGCTTGATTCCTCCGTTTCCCACGGTCTGAGGGAGCAGCTTGAGAATATGGTGCTGTCCAGGGGAATGAAATGCTATATTGCCACTGAACCAGCAGACTGACTGCTTTTCTTCCCTCCGCATGAAGCTGAACAAAAAGAGCCGGGCCAAGATTTTCGACCTTCATCTGGGGTTGACATTCGACTGGCGTGAGACCGGCATTCTGCGCTGGCGGATTTTGTTATGGATGCTGTTTTTCGGCGTTTGCCTGTCGGCTGCCGCGGTGTTTGTAGATGTTGACGTTCCCGGCGTCCGGAGGCGTGCGAACCAGACGGCGGCTGTCATTTTGTTCCCTGCGGACAATCCCCGCCTGCATCAGTATGTGCTCCGCAATACTCCTCTGCCTGTAAGAGGGCCGGTGTGGGCTGATCCCGTGACGGCGGGCCCCATTGGGGAAACGGGCGTGACGCTACCCTCTCTCAGCTCGTCGGATACCCCTCTGGAGTTTCTCCCTCCCGTTCCGTTGCCGACCGTGGCGGACCAGGTGTGGCGCATGTGGCAGTATCCGGATTTTCATATTCTTTCCATGATGAATCCGTCTTTGGACGTTTCCGGCACATGCGTTCCTTATTTGTCTTTTTATTCTCCGGGCCTGGATGGCCGGATCGTGACGTCCGGCGCCCTGGACGGCTTTGCCAGAAGCGAAGACCATACCGGTCTGAGAAGCGAGTTTTTTGTGGTTGTAGACGAGTGGGGCGTTCCTTCCCAGGTGCTTTTGCTGGATTCTTCTGGGAGTTCCGGCGCGGATGATTCCGCCATGAGGTTTGTCCGCTCCCTGCGCTGGGTTCCTTCTGCGGAGCCGCGCAGCGGCACCATGTCCATAGAATGGAAGGAGGCGGAAGAGTCATGAACATGTCTGTTCAGGATTTTCTGACGCGCCTGTTTCTGTTCGCCTGCGGCGGTTTTGCCGCCGTGGTGTTTGCATGCCTTGTGACGGGGTATATACGTTCTTTCCTGGAGAGACGCCGCAAGGTTCAGTGCCGCATATGCGGATACCGGTTTTACGCCACGCCGGATAACAGCCATGCGGAATGCCCGCATTGCGGCGCGGCTAACAGGCGCTGAGGGCGTTTGTGTCTGAAAGCGCGGTATTAATAGATCCGCAGGGATTCTTCATCAATGGGCAGGGAATCCATGCCCAGGTCTTCCGCCCCGTGCGTTCCCATTTCCTCCCGCACGTAGATGACGTCCACCCGGCTGCTTTTGCCTTCTCCGGAGCGGTAGCGGATGCGCGGCTCCCTGATGACGACGGTATTGCCGCCCATGGCGGCGGCTTCCTTGGTGAAGTAGTTGATTAACTCCTTGTCATCCATGGAAACATGGACAATGCGGCCGTCCGGGCCGTCAAAGTGCCCCACGTTGGTATATTCCCCCATGGGATATTCGTCAATGACCAGAACCTCGTTCTGGTGAATAGGGGTGCGGGGCGCACCGGATGTTACGGGCGTCCAGGCATTGGGTCCTGTTGAGGGGGAGCAGGCTGTAATCAGACTTGTCAGGCAGAAGCCCAGGCTGAAAAGAGGCGCTTTCATGATTGTCCTGCCGTTAATAATCGGCAGGAGGTACAAAAATGCAACGGTAAACTTCGTTGCCGTCGTGAAAGATTTGCACCATGACACGGTCCGGCGTTCTTTTCACGCAGTAAAAGTCGTGTTCCTCGGGAATAGGCGGCGCATAGCGGCGGGAGGAACGGCGCGCAAAGACATGCTGGCGGAATACTCCCACAACGGCATGATTGCTCATCTTGACAATGGTGTAGTAATCGCTGGTAGGCAGGGTAATGGAAGGCGGAACGTCTTTGGCACTCACGGGAGGGAGTATAGATGGCTGCTGAAAATAAAGTCGAACCTGAAATGTGGCATGGGATCACGTCCTGTACGTTTTCCCCTAGTCCGTCCGTCCCATCATTTCCCTGGTTTCCTGGATAGTGTGCGCCTGCGCTTCCCGGATGCTCATCATGGAAGGCTGTTCAAAACTTTTCCGCCTGGCGTCAATGTCTCTGTTGATTTCATGGCTGAATTGTTTGTCCGCCTCTTTCCAGGTGCGTCCCTGGATTTCCGCTTTGCGCGTGGCGTATTGCTTGGAGGCGTCCTGCCAGGAGCGAGTGTTCACCCCCTTGGCGTGGGCGATGAAGTCCGGGACTTCCGTTTTCCCGTCCATGAAGGATTTGGCGCCATCCCATTTTTTTGTTTCAAATCTGGTTCCCGCACCGTCAAACTGTTTTTTCTCAAATCCGGAGGTTTCAAAGGCTTTTTTCTCAACGGAGGAGATTTCCCCGCCGTATCTGCGGCCTTCAAAAGAGCTTCGTTTCTCGGAAACCATCTTCATTTCTCCGTCTTTATCCTTTTGCACGGAAAAGCCGCCGGCAAACCGGTCCATCAGGTCCATGGATTTTTGATCCCTGGTTTCCAGACTGTTGGTGACGGTGCGCTCGGTAGCGCAGGAGCAAAGCCCTGCAGCAGCAATCAGGCAGAGATGTGTTATCCGGAACATGCTCACGTTCCCATTTTCCTGATTGGGAGGAAAATTGCAAACAAAAAGGCGTCTTCATCGTGAGGATGAAGGCGCCCGGAGTAATTTGTCTTTCCCTGTGCCGGGTTTATTTGGAAGCGGTCAGCTTGGCGACTTGGTCTTTCAATTCCTTGCCAACTTTGAATTTGACGACGGAACGGGCCGGAATCGGTACATCCTGGTCAGGGTTCTTGGGGTTGCGGCCCACTTTGGGCTTTACTTCCTTTACCTGGAAGGTGCCGAAGTTGCGGATCACAACACGGTCTCCTTCTGCAAGAGTGCTGGAGATAATGTCCACGGCACGCTGTACGATGTCGAACACTTCAATCTGAGTGAAGTTCGTTTCGGCGCTGATCTTGTTAACGAGGTCTCGTTTTGTTAATGTTTTAGCCATATGAAGTGCAGAATGATATGAATGTATGAGTTTTATAGTTCACGGGGGCTGATTTGTCTCCTAAAAAATCACAGAATCCGTGGCATGCTTGATTTTTGCGTATTCAACTGCGTGATGCAGGGAATTTGCTTGACCCGCCTTGTTTGCATGCTTCCATTATTGTCCCCCGGATATCCGGAGCAGAGAAAAAGCGTATGCGCACCACCTTTACAACCATGCTGACTGACGTCCAGGCCGGAAAATTGGAAGCCATTCTTGACGCAAAGGGCTTTGAAAGGGGGCAGGTGCCCTATGCCCGTTTTTCCTTTTCCGGTCCTTCCCTCCTGGTGACGGTATATGAAAAAAAGAATAAGCTTCTCGTGCAAGGAAAAGGGACGGATGAGTTTGTCGAATTCATCCTGGAGCCGCAGGTAACGGGGCTACTGTCCGCCCCGGAGGAAGAGGAGGGAGAAGTGTGTCCGGCCCACTTCGGCATTGACGAGAGCGGCAAGGGCGACTATTTCGGCCCGCTGGTGATCGCCGGGGTGTATGCGGACGCGCGCATCGGGGCGGCTTTGCGGAAACTGGGCGTATGCGACAGCAAGCTGGTATCTACTTCTTCCCGGATTCGCTCTCTGGCGGAGGGAATCCGCAAGGTTCCGGACATCCGGTTCCATTTGGTGAGCATCGGGCCGGAACGCTACAATCAGCTTTATCCCGAATTCAAGAATTTAAACCGTTTTCTGGCCTGGGGGCATGCCACTGTCATTGAAGGCCTGGTGGGGAAGGTGCCGGACTGCCCGATGGCGCTGAGCGACCAGTTCGCCAATCCGTTTGTCCTGAAAAGGGCGCTGGCCGCCAAGAAGCTGGCCATCCGGCTGGAACAGCGAACCAAGGCTGAGAGCGACGTTGCGGTGGCCGCCGCTTCCATTCTGGCGCGTGAACGCTTCGTAAACTGGATGGATGCTGCGGGAGAGGCCGCCGGAATGAAGCTGCCGCTCGGCGCATCCGGCCAGGTGGTGAAGGCAGCCCGCCAGCTTGTGGCCACGCATGGGGAAGAGATGCTGCCGAAGGTGGCCAAGATGCATTTCAAGACCACGCAGTCTGTCTTGAAGTGATTCAGGCGGGTGTGGCTAGGGGAGGTGCTTCCCGTTTCCATTTGCCGTCCCCTACGGACAGGACGGTAATTCTTACCTTGTCCAGGCCGTGATGTTTCATGTCCAGGTGCTCGGCGGCTTTCTCACTCAGGTCAATGATGCGGTTCCTGACGAACGGCCCCCGGTCGTTGACGCGGACTTTGACGGATTTTCCGGTGCGCAGGGATTGTACAAGTACTTCGCAGGGCAGGGGGAGGGTGGGATGAGCCGCGTGCAGGTGCCAGGGCCGGACGTTTTCCCCGATGGCCGTCGATCCGCTGACAAGGCCCCACAGGGCGCACTCATTATAGTGGGAGGCGATACCCGTTTGCTCGAATCCCAGGGCCTGTTCCACGCTCATGGGGTGGTAGCGGTGGCCCCGTATGGTGTATGGGCGCGTCATGTAGCCGGGATAGTCCCGGCTTTTGGGAGAGGATGAACAGGCGGCCAGCCATAAGAGCCCCGCCAGCATGGCCGTTCCCCGGATGATGCCCGTGTGCATGGTGTATTTATACGGAAAGAACATTGGGAAATGCAAGCTGCCGCTGTGTTTTTCCCTTTTTTGCAGGCGTTATGCCACCGGAGGGGCGGCTCCGTCTTTCCGGGCCTGGCCCTTGGCTTCGGGATGCTCTTGTTAGTTGATTTGGGTTGACTTGGTTTACATGCTTGCGTAGCTTCGGAGGCGTTGTTGGCAACTTACTACAATAGATTATATAATGAACAGACAAGCATTTTATCCGCATCTCTCAGTGGATTGTGTGTTGATTGGGTTCGACGAGGAAGGGCTGAAAATCCTCCTGGTCGAAAAAACGCATGTTGAATCTGGGCATACGGGAGCCATTTCCAAGCTTCCCGGGGATTTGATTTATGAAGACGAGGAGCTTGACGCGGCTGCCCGCCGCATCCTTTTTGACATGACTGGCATGTCTTCTCCCCATTTGGAGCAATTCCATACGTTCGGATCTCCTTCGCGGATCAAGAACCCGGCGGACAGGGAATGGGTGGAAGCCACGTCCGGACGGAAGATCGGCCGGCTGGTGACGGTGGCCTATATGGCGATGCTGAGGATTTCCACCAAGCTGCGCAAGCTGATGGAGAGCCACAAGACCAGGTGGGTGCCCGTGGATGACCTGCCGGAGCTGGCTTTTGACCACCGTGATATCATTGAACTGGCCCTGGAAAGGATACGTTCCGCCGTGAAGAAGGAGCCGGCTCTGATTTACGACATGCTGCCTTCCAAGTTTACCGCTCTCCAGCTCCGGAGGCTGAATGAGGAGATTCACGGCAAGTCCATGGACGTGCGCAATTTCCATAAGAAAATAGCCGCCAGGCCGTACATTGTGCAGCTGGACGAAAAGGAGGAAGGCGTAGCGCACCGCGCGGCGCGCTATTACCGGTTTGACCGTAAAATTTACAACCGCCTTTACTGCCGGAACTGACGCCGGGCTGTTCGGGCACACTCTTTAGAGCTCCCTTGCGCCATGTTACGGAGGGAGCTCTTCTCATTTGACAGAGTCCGGTTTGTAACGCATCTTATGCGCACGTTGATTCCCATGACAGAGCCTGCATTTATTCCGGAAGACTATTTTAGCGCGCTGGCCCCCTCCGAGATTTTCGGGGAAGACGGTCTGTTCGAGGTGGACTTGGGGTGCGGGGACGGAGGTTTTCTTCTTCAGATGGCGGCACATTATCCGGAACGCCGTTTTCTGGGTATTGAGAGATTGCTGGGACGGGTGCGGGGCGTGTGTTCCAGAGCGGCGTCCCGCGGCCTGGATAACGTGAAGGTATGCCGGGTGGAAAGCCGTTATTTTCTGGAATGGCTGCTACGGCCGGGCTGGATTTCCAGGCTGCATTATTTGTTTCCGGACCCCTGGCCGAAGGAGAGGCACCATAAGAACCGCCTGATACAGGATGATTTCATGCCCGTGCTGCACCGTTCCCTTGCGGACGGCGGGGAGTTCCTGTTCAAGACGGACCATGAGGAATACTTCCTGTGGGTGCTGGACCGCGCGGAACGCAGCGGCCTGTTCCGCCGCGGGAATTGGGAGGAAGGGGATTTCTTTTATCCGAAAACGGATTTTCAGCTTCAATGGGAATCCATGGGCAAGCCTACCTACTTCGCCCGTTTCATCAAACGCCAGTAAGCCTGATTTTCATGCCTTTTACTCTTTATCAGAAAGATTTGTCCACGGACGCGCGCCTGGGTACGCTTGAATTGCCGCATGGCCGGGTGCAGACACCTATTTTCATGCCCGTAGGTACGCAGGGTTCCGTGAAAACGCTGCATCCCCAGGATTTGGAAAGCCTGGGCGCGCAAATTATCCTGGGGAATACGTATCATTTGTCTCTCCGTCCCGGTTCCGGATTGATCAGGGAAATGGGGGGGCTGCATCGTTTTTCTTCCTGGAACCGTCCCATTCTGACGGATTCCGGGGGGTTCCAAGTCTGGTCGCTGGCGAAGCTCCGCAAGATTACGGAGGAGGGCGTGCGTTTCCAGAATCATCTGGACGGCGCGTACATGATGCTTAGTCCGGAACGCTCCATGGAGATACAGGCGGATCTGGGAAGCGATATTGCCATGCTTTTTGACGAATGCCCTCCCTACCCCTGTGACCGGAAGTATGCAGAAAGCTCCCTGGGCTACACGCTCCGCTGGGCGAGGCGATGCAAGACATGGGTGCAGGAACACCAGCCCTGTTCCGGGGAAGGGCGGCAGCACCACTTCGGCATTGTTCAAGGGTCCGTGTACGCGGATTTGAGAAAACGGTGCGCGGAGGAACTGGCGGCCATGGATTTTGACGGCTATGCGATAGGAGGCGTTTCCGTGGGTGAGCCGGAAGAGGAGATGCTCCGGGCTATTGACCATTCCGTCCCCTGGCTGCCGGAGGACAAGCCCCGTTATGCGATGGGGCTGGGCACGCCTCCCCAGCTTCTGGAGATGATTGCCCGCGGCGTGGACATGTTCGACTGCGTGATGCCTACCCGCCTGGCGCGCCACGGCGTGGCCCTGACGCCGGACGGCCCCATGCATATCAAGAACCAGCGCTGGGCCGCGGACATGCGCCCCATCGACCCGAAAGGGCATCCGCATGTCACACAATTCTCACGGGCTTACGTGCGCCATCTCTTCAAAGCGGGGGAGATACTCGCTTTAAGGTTGCTTTCTTTCCAGAATCTGGAATTCTATCTCCGGCTTATGGCTCAAGCGCGTGAGGCCATAGCCGCCGGCACGTTCGGCTCCTTCAAGGATTCATTCATCGCGCGGTATCAAGCAAACGACATTTTATGAGTATCTTTATGTTAGCACAGGCCCAGGATGGTGCGGCAGCTCCTGCCGCGCCCGTCACCACAGCCACGGAAAGCGTTCCCGCCGGTCAGCCGGCGCCGGAACAGCCGAATATTTTCGAGCAGATCTTCGGCGGTCCCATGTTCATGTTCGTGGTCATCATTATTCTGTTCTGGGTGATGCTGATCCGCCCGCAGAGAAAAGCCCAGAAGGAGCAGCAGGCGCGCATCGCATCCCTGCAGCGCGGGGACAAGGTGGTGACGAACGCGGGGCTCCACGGCTTTATTGAAAAGGTCAACGAACGCACTGTTTCCCTCAAGATTGCGGAAGGCGTGATCGTTGAACTGGAAAAGAACGCGATCGTTCACGTTGAGAAGTAATCGCCGCTTCCGCGTTTTCCGCATTTTCAGCATCCGCCTTGTGCCGCCCGCCGGCAGGGGGCGGATGTTTATTTTTGAAACCGTCTTTTCCAGGCGGGGTTAATAAGAATGACCATGAGATTGTTCCAGCCTTTCATCCTATCATGTGCCGCCGCGCTGGCGTGCGGTTTCCTGCCGCAGGCTGCGGCCCGGATTGAGGCTCCTGCCGCGGAGGAACGGAGAGCGGTTCCGCCTGTGCCCAAGCCCGGTTTGGAAAGCCTGCAGGTAACTCTGCTGATCCGCCAGATGGTGCTGGACGAGTATGACAGCACGGGAACGGGCGTCTTGTCCGAAGAGGACAAGGCCCGGCTGGTGAAGGATGCACGCGCCGCGCGCCAGGAGGCCCGGAGGAAATTCATGATGCAGTTTGACAAGGACGGAGACGGAAAACTTTCTCCTACGGAATACAAGGCGTTCCGGGAATATGTGGAAAAACTCCGCAGGGAACGCGGCAGGGACGGAGGACCGGACATGCGCCGTAAGGAAGGGCCTCCACCCCTTCCTCCGCCTCCCGGGATGGAACGGGCCGTACCCATGGTGGAAATCAGAACGCCGGGGAAAAAACGCTTCATGGTGGCGCCGGGCTTGTTTTTGCTGACCAGGAACATGCTGTTGAAAAAGTATGACGCCAATGGAAACGGACGCATTGATCCGGAGGAACATGCTCTTGTGATGAAAGATGCGGCCGCCCTGTACCAGGCCAGGCTGAAGGAAATGATGGACCTTTACGACTTGGACAAGGACGGTACGCTCAGCCCCATGGAAAGGGAACAGGCCCTTGCGAACAGCTACCGGGACAACCCTCTGTACTCTATGGAAGAGCCGGACGACATAGACCTGTTCATCAGGGCGAATATCAGCGAGGTTCTGCTGCTGGAGGCTCCTGTGAACGGAGAGCAGGAGGAAGAATCGGAATAACTCTGGTTTCGCCATGGAACAGCCGCTGGAACCGGAACGGGCCTTTCTCCAGTATTTGGAGGTGGAAAAACAGTCATCCCCGCATACGGTTGAGGTTTATGCCCGCGCCCTGCGCCAGTTCCGGACATGGGCGGGTGCTTCTTTCACGGCGTGGGAGGCCTGCACGGCTGAACAGATGAGGGACTGGCTGTTTCAGGAATTGAAGGATGAGGCTGCTACGGCGTCCATCCGCCTGCGTTTTGCCGCCCTGCGCAGTTTGTATCTGTTCATGATGCGGCGTTGCGGTCTGGAGGCCAGTCCGATGACGGGCGTTTCTCTGCCCAGAAAGAAAAAAAGCCTGCCCGTTTTCCTGACCATCAACCAGATGGTGGAATTGCTGGAATTGCCGTACAAGGTACCGGTGCCTCCCAACGCCCCGGCGTGGCTACCTTACCGGGATGCCGCCATTCTGGAACTCTTCTATTCCTGCGGCATGCGGTTGAGCGAACTTGTCGGCCTGGACGTCAACAGCGTGGACCACCGATTCCGCGGGGTGCGCGTGATGGGGAAGGGGCGCAAGGAGAGGATTCTGCCTGTGGGGGCTCCCGCTCTGTCCGCCTTGGAAACGTATGCTTCCATGGCCGGGCTGCCGAAGAATTCTCCCCTCTTCGTTTCCCGCATAGGCACCCGCCTCAGCGCCCGTGCCGTGCAGATGATGCTGGACAAATACGTAAAGCTTTCCTCCATCCCGTTCCCTATTTCCCCCCATAAAATCCGGCATACCTTCGCCACGCATATTCTGGATGCCGGGGCGGACCTGCGTTCCGTCCAGGAACTGCTGGGCCACGCTTCCCTGTCCACCACGCAGATATACACCCATGTGACGCGCGCCAGAATGGCGGAGGTTTACAGGCAGGCGCATCCCCGGGCATGACTTTCACTTTCCCCGTCCATGGAAGAACTCATCTTTGCAGGAATTCTGCTGCTTTCACAGGCTTCTCCCGGTCCCGACCAGGCTTTCGTCACCAGAAGCACGCTGGCGTACGGATTCGGAGCCGGGGTGATGGCCGCCCTGGGCATCGGCACGGGCGTTGTAGCGCATGCCGCGCTGGCGTGCACGGTGGGGGCTTCCGTTTTTCACAGTCCGCTGGGGCTGGCGCTTTTCTGCCTGGCTTCCTGCTGGATGCTGTATCTGGCCTGGAAAATATGGCCCCGCGGCGGTAAGTCTCCCGTTCCGGCAGACGGAAACATCCCCCCGGCCTCCTCCATTTACCGGGACGCCCTGCTGACTAATCTGATGAATCCCAAGGCCACCTTCTTCTTCGTGGCCTTGGCTGCCCCTTTGCTGGAAAAAAATCATTCCGTCTCCTATGCCTTCTTCATCGGCGTGCTCATCGTGGTTACGGGTACGGTGGGATGGATCCTCTGGGCACTCGTATTCCGCTGGCATCCCATCCGGATTTTTTATGACCGCCATGCCAACTGGGTGGACGCCGCGCTGTCCCTGGCACTTGCCGGATTCGGCATCAGCATGCTGTACTCCTTCGGGCGCATGGTCGTGGAAAGTTTTTCGTAATGAAGGGAAGAAGGGATGAAAAGGTTTTTTTGCCGGAAAACAACTCTGGTGTTGACAATGATCCCATTATATCGCATACATCTGCACCCGCAATGGGAAGCTGACCGTGCACGCATGCGAGCGACAAAACGCGGGAGTTCTCATTAACATCTTTTATTTAAAATTGATATGGCAGTAGCAATCAGACTCAACCGTCAGGGTTCCAAGGACCGTCCTTACTATAAAATCGTAGTTGTAGACAGCCGCGCTCGCCGCGACGGCCGTTACATCGAACAGGTAGGCACCTATGATCCCATGCAGGAAGGCGTCAACTACACCATCGACCTGGAAAAGGTTGACAAGTGGCTTTCCAACGGCGCCCAGCCGTCTGAAACGGTGAACTCCATGATCCGCAAGGCTCGCAAGGCCTGAGTCGCATAACCGTTCAGCTTTCCCTGAAGGCGTTCCTCCTGTGAGGATCGCCTTTTGTTGTTTCTTGCAAAAGGACGGAAAGCCCCTGGGGGAAGCAGCTCACGGAAAAGGAATATGCAGCCGTATCAGCGTGAACGGAACACCCGGGCGGATTCAAGGATGCCGAAGGTGATCTCGTGAATGTGGAGATTGGCCGTATCTATGGTGAGATGGGCCGTTTCCTGATAAAAGGGAAGACGTTCGTCCATAAGACGTGCAAGCACCCCCCTGGGGTCCGGAGCTTGCAGCAGGGGGCGGTTGGAACAGCGGGAAATGCGCTGGTACAGAGTATTCACATCCGTATGAAGCCAGACCACGAACCCCAGTTCCTTCAGCAGTTTCCGGTTCTCCGGGCGGATGGTGATGCCGCCGCCTGTGGAAATGATGCGGCTGTGCCTGCTGCCGGACTGCATTTGGCGCAGGACGCCGGTTTCCAGGTCACGGAAGTGGGATTCCCCGTGAATCTTGAAAATCTGCGGAATGCTCATGCCCGTCTGCTGCTCGATCAGTTGGTCCGTATCTGTAAAGCGCAGATTCGTTTCTCGATGCAATTCCTTCCCGATGGTCGTTTTGCCGCACCCCATCAGCCCGATCAGGATGATGTTAGGCAGGGGGGGGCGCACCGGGTCCTTCATACCCCAAGTGTAACCAATCCGCCCGCTTGAGAAAACAACTTTTTAGCCGTATGCCCTTTTCCGGTCCGTAGGAAGGGCAGGGGATGATGTCTGGCTTGACGCAGGAGCATCCTTCAGGCAAGGATAGGGTCATGCAAACCGACATATTCGAGGTGGATCCCCTGTCAGACAACCGCAAGCTGTATGTCCGCGCGGCTGAAGCGCTGGCGGCGGGTGCTCTGGTGGGGATTCCCACGGAAACCGTTTACGGCCTGGGGGCGGATGCCCTGAATCCCGATGCGGTGGCTAAAATTTTTGAAGTCAAGGGGCGCCCTTCTTTCGACCCGCTCATCATTCATGTGCATCATGGGAAAGAAATTGAGAAATACACGAATATTCCCGAAGAGCTTTGGGAACTGGTGCACACCCTGGCATCCAAATTCTGGCCGGGGCCTTTGACCATGGTTTTGCCGAAGGCTGACATCATTCCGGACATCGTCACCAGCGGACTGCCTACGGTAGCCGTGCGGGTAAGCGCTCATCCGGCGATGCGCGGAGTGGCCAAGGCTTTGGGAAGGCCTGTAGCGGCGCCCAGCGCCAACAGGTTTGGCCACATCAGCCCTACTTCCGCCTCCGCGGTGGAAAAGGAGCTGGGCGGCAGCATTGAAATGATCCTGGATGCCGGGGCCTGTTCCGAAGGGCTGGAAAGTACTATCGTGCGGCCCATAGTGGACGACAAGGGAAAGCCTGCCCTGGAATTGCTCCGAGAAGGTCCCGTCACCAGGGAACAGTTCAGGAACATGGTGAAGGTCATTCGCCGCAAGCCCTCTTCCTGTCCCGTGTCGGAAGCCGCCCCTGCGGATGCCCCCGGCCAGCTCGCCAGTCATTACGCGCCGCGCAAGCCCATGATTTTGCTGGAGCCCGGCATGGAGTTCACGCCTGTGGAGGGCGTGCGCTACGGCCTGCTTTCCTATGAGGGAACGTCCGATCTGGCCCAGGAGGGAAACTGGGCGGAGGTGGTGGCCATGAGCCCCGGCAGCGGCCGTCTGGCGGAAGCCGCCGTACGCCTGTTTGCCCTCATGAGGCAGATGGATGAAAACGGGGCCATTGATGTCATTGTGGCGGAACCCGTTCCGGAAGCGGGGCTGGGCCGTGCCATCATGGACCGCCTGCGCCGGGCCTCCGCCGCCAGGGAATAATCTGTTCAAGTTCCCTGCAAAATGATAAACAACCTGACGACTTCTTTTTGATGCCATGTCTTCCACGCTGTTTGAAAAAATTTGTGCCGGGGAAATTCCTGCGGACATTGTCTATCAGGACGATCAGTGCGTCTGCTTCCGGGACATCGGTCCACAGGCTCCCACGCATCTGCTGCTCGTTCCCCGCAAGCCCATTCCGCGTCTGTCCCTGGCCGATGAAGGGGATGCCGCCCTCTTGGGCCACATGATGCTGGCCGCAGGCAAAATTGCCCGCAGCCTGGGTATTGATGAATCCGGCTTTCGTCTCGTTATCAATAACGGCCCCGATGCCGGAGAGGCCGTCCCGCATCTGCACATGCACATCCTGGCCGGGAGGAAGCTGGAATGGCCTCCCGGCTAGGCCGCAGCGGCTTTCCGTTCTTCCGGCTGCCGGCGCGCGTGTCATTCCTGCTTCTGCGGATGCGGGTGCCGCCCTGTCTGCTTGTCAGGCGCGGAATCAGCCTGTAAGATGCATTTATGAAAAGATTGCTGGTAGAGCTTGAGAATTTGCCGGAAGCGGGGAAAAAATACAGCGGGGAGCTGGATTCGGAAATCTTCGGCATAGATGATGAAGAAGTCACGTCCATCGGGCCGCTTGCCTTTGACTTGCAGGTTCAGAGGTTTGAAAATGAACTGTTCGTGAGAGGAAAAATTTCCGCTCCCTTCAAATTCCGTTGTGTCCGCTGCCTGGGCCGCTTTGACTACGTGGTGGAAGTGGAGGATTTTGCGTCTTCTTTTGAAATTGACAATCAAACGGTTGTGGATGTGTCTGATGCCATGAGGGAAGAAATCGTGCTGGACTTTCCCGCATACCCGAAATGTGCGGACGGCGGCATGGAAAACGACTGTATGGCGAAAACTCCGTATTTTGGAGTGGACAAACAGGGGCAAACGGGTGTAAACAGTCCTGCCCCGATTGAAAACAGCGGCGTGTGGGACGCCCTCGATGAACTGGGGGACCAGCATTAATCACCTTTTTACCAACTAAAATTATGGCAGCACCAAAACGCAGAACGTCCAAGATGAAGCAGCGTACCCGCCTTGCCGCCCAGGCATGGCGTGCTCCGAAGCTTCGCAAATGCCAGAATTGCGGCAGCAGCATCCCCGGTCATACCGCTTGCCCGAGTTGCGGCACCTACACGACCCGCTCCGGCAAGGAAATCGTGGTGAAGGCGGAAGTCTGAGCCTGCGATCCTGAACAACTTTGAAAAATTTTCCGCCGTACCGCGGCGTAATAATTTTGAACCCTCGGCCGCTTTTGCTTCGCAAAGCGGCTGAACTTGCTTGAAGCGGAGTGTTTTTCTGCTAACATATTTCTTCAACAAATACGTATGAAGATTGCACTGGATGTGATGGGCGGCGACAATGCGCCCGATATTAACATGGACGGGGCGAAACGGACCCTGCAGGACTTCCCCCTCATTGAAAAAATTTATCTCGTAGGCAGGGAGGATGTGGTGCGCAATTCCTGCGATCGCTGGGGCCTGTCCGGCCCGCGTGTGGAGATCGTGCCCGCGGCGGAAGTAGTGGAAATGAATGAATCCGGTCTGATGGCCGTCCGGCAGAAGAAAAACTCTTCCATGTCCGTCTCCGTGGATCTTGTCAAATCAGGGGATGCGGACGCTGTTGTCAGTGCCGGCAACACGGGAGCGGCCGTAGCGGCCGCCACCATTAAGCTCCGCCTGCTCAACGGAGTGGAACGCGCCGGAATCGTGACGCAGCTTCCCAATGAATTCGGAGTCTGCAATGTGACGGACACCGGCGCCAACCCGGATGCCAAGCCCCGGCATCTGGTGGGATATGCCGTTATGGCCGGCATTCTGGCACGCACCGTTTATGGCAAGCCCGTGCCGAAAGTGGGTATCATGAGCAACGGGTCCGAGGACGAAAAAGGAACGGATTTCACCAAAGGCACTTTTGCATTGCTGAAGCATCTGGAGGAGCGCGGCGTGCTCCCCTTTGAATTTGTGGGCAATGTGGAAGGCCACGATCTCTTTGAGCACGAAATAGACGTAGTGCTGACGGACGGATTTACCGGCAATGTTCTGCTGAAAACCTGTGAAGCCACGGCCAAGGCATTTGGCAAATGGCTTAAAATGGAACTCCAGGCGAATCCCCTCCGGATGATGGGAGCGGCCTGTGCGTCCGGTGCGTTCCGGGCCATGAAGACGCGCCTCTCTGCGGATGCCGTAGGCGGCAGCCCCCTGCTGGGAGTGAAGGGCGTCACCATCATCGCGCACGGCAGTTCCTCCCCCGTAGCCATCCGCAATGCCTTGCGCGTTTCCATGGAAATGGTGCATACGGGTGTCAATCCCCTCATTGAAGAGGAGATGGCCAAACTGGGTACCATTCCGGAAATCTCGGAAGTGTACCCCAAATAATCAATCATGTTTCATCTTTTGAAAAAACACGCCGCGGCGGAAGAAGGCAAGGGACCGGAAACGGTTGTCGGAGTTCAGCATACCCCGGGCGACCGCCTGGATTCCAATCCTGTGGTTTCCGTTGCCTTGTGCATCCTGGTTTTCATCATCCTGCAATGGATGGGCAGTTACAGCCCGCACTGGGGCAAGTCCGTATGGCATCATGTCTCCGAGGCCTTCCTGCTCTTCTCCGTGACACTGGCGCTGATGCCGATGTACTGGCTCTGCGCCGGTTCCCAGCGCAAAAAAAACAAAACCTTTGTAGTTACCTGGGGCACTGTTCTGGTGCAATTGCTCTTCTTCGGCCTTATTCGCCACGTGACGGCGGACATTACGTCGGATATCGGCAACGAGCTTCTCTACCTGCCTTACATGATGGCTCCTCTGATCGTGACGGTGCTTCTGGGGCCGCTGCTGGGGATGTTTGCCACCATCTGCATCTGCATGCTCGGCGGCTTCTTCGTGCTTCCTGAGCAATACATGCCGGAAAAGCAGGTCCAGTTCTGGATTTTGAGCTCCCTGTCCGGCATGCTCACGGTGCTTCTTACGCACAACCTCAGAAATCGTGCCCAATTGTTGCGGGCGGGATTCTTCGTGGGGCTGCTCATCATGGTGCTGAGCTGCATCATGGGAGTCGTCAATCTCCAGGCGTGGGACTCCGACCTGGTGGGAGTGCTGCTATGCGTAGCGGTATCCTTCGGCATCAGCATGCTCACCAGCGTACTGATCAGCGGGGTACTTCCCATCATCGAGGGCGTCTTTAAAATCATCACTCCCATCTCCTGGCTGGAAATGGCGGACATGAACCGTCCCCTCATGAAGCGTCTGCAAATGGAGGCGCCGGGAACCTTCCACCATTGCCTGATGGTTGCCCAGCTTGCGGAAGCTGCGGCCGAGGCCATCGGCGCCAATCCCATCGAATGCCGGGTGGCGGCCTACTACCATGACATCGGCAAGGTGCAGAATCCCCTTTATTTCATTGAAAACATCATGGACGGCCCCAATCCCCATGATGAACTCACGCCCAGCATGAGCGCCCGCATCATCATTGACCATGTCAGCGACGGCGTGGAAATGGCCAGGGCCAACAACCTGCCGCGGCCTCTGGTGGATGCCATCGAACAGCACCACGGCACATCCCTGGCATACTTCTTCTACCGGAAAGCCCTTCAATACCGTGATGAAATCCTGAGCAGGGTGGAAAGCGGTCTGGCTTCCCCGGATGATGTTCCGGAAGTGGTGGAATCCAACTTCCGCTACAAGGGGCCGAATCCGCAGAGCAAGGAGACGGGCATCGTCAGCCTGGCGGACATTGTGGAAAGCGCTACGCGTTCCATGGGCAGGGTTTCCTGCGAGGAAATGCAGAAAAAGGTGGATGAATTGCTCAAGCAAAGAGTGGTGGACGGTCATTTGGATGACAGCGGACTCACCTTTGGAGACCTCAAGAAAATCCGGAACAGTTTTATTCAAACGCTGAAAAGCATCCATCACAACCGCATTGCGTATCCTTCCCCAGCCCACAGTCCGGAAGCAAAAATAGAAAAAAACGCGGAAGCGTCCGAGCAGGAAAATAGCGGGAAGCAGGAAGGAAAGGCGCAGGACGGCAAATCCTCTCCCGGCATTATGGAACTGCCGGATGACGCTTCCGGCGGGAAAAATGCAGGAAAACCGGAAGAAGAAAATCCGGAGGGAGAGGAAAAGGATGAAACCGCATCTTGAACTTTACAGCCATTTGGAGGAAGGGCGCATTCCGTCTGCCGTCATGGGATCCCTGTCTTTGGCCGTGAATAACTGCCTGCCTGCCGTACTGGCCTTGCCCGAAGGCCCTGTTCCCGTCCTCTCCGGTCTGGAGGAAGTGGAAATAAGTATCGTGGATGATGACTCCATCCGGGATGTGCATGCCCGTTTTCTGGATGATCCCTCTGAAACGGACGTTATCACCTTCCCTCATGGAGACGGATTGGGGGAAATCGTCGTCAGCTATGATACCGCCGTTCGCCAGGCGGTGGAATACAACGAACCCGTTTGCCGGGAACTCTTCCGGTACATGGTGCATGGCCTGTTGCATCTGCACGGTTACATCGACACGGAGCCAGAGGAAAGAGAGCGGATGTTCTCCCATCAGGAACCTCTGGTGGGAAAATTCGGACAGGAACTTGCGGGCATGTCTTTTCCGGATAATGCCTGAACGGTAGCCGGAACGCCGTTTTTTACAGATACGGGCTTGCCAAGCCGAGAGCATCTTTGCTACTCTCCTTCCACGCCATGCGTCCATAGCTCAGTTGGATAGAGCAACTGCCTTCTAAGCAGTGGGTCACTGGTTCGAATCCAGTTGGACGTGCCATTATGAACCTCGTAAGCCGCAAGCTTGCGGGGTTTGCCTTTTATGGAGCATGCCCGCGTTCTGTCTCCCTGCAGGAAAAGGTCTTTCAGCCGTTTGAGGGCAATTTCCCGGAATGCTGGGAGAGGCCGGCACGAATTCGGGGCGGCTGTGTTCGTCCTGTAAAAGCGTGTGGATACACAATTCCAGAATCTTGTACATGCCGTACGTGTTCAAGTCTATGCTGGGATGAAGTTTCTGGAATTTATGGATGATGGACATCTCCGCCTCGGAAAAATTGACGGAAAACGCATGCGGGGGCATAGGTCGTGAAACATTTTCCTGCATCAGCTTCTCAATAAACAGGGACTGCGTGGCTGGAATTCTTCCGCGGGCTGAAAACCAGGTATGCACGGTCCGAACGGAAACCCGGCATTGTTTCGCCAGCCACTGCCGCGTTTTACCATGAGCTTTGAGCCACTCCTTGACTTTGAGGCGTTCGGGGTCGTTTCTATCCGGAAAAGACGGCAGGCGCAAATCGGGCTCAGACATCAGCGCTGGAATAATCCGGGCGAGCGCTCTTTTGGTATTATCGGATATTTTGCGTACGCTCATCTGGGCGTAAAACGTCTGAGGGCGGATTCCTATTTTCCCGGCCAGTTGATAGGACTTACAATGCTGGCATTGAAGCCATTCTCTGACTGTGGCGCGTATTTCGTCGTCTGACATGAAATTACTGGGGATTTGGTAATTGCGTGCAGGTTGGGCACTGAATATTCAGCTCTCCATTCTTCCTTTCCATATGATTGGGTTGAGCGTCCGGGCCGGCTTCCTACCTTTTGCACTTGATGTTGGAAAGTGCGTCCAAAGCTTCACTGGCCCATTCCGGGACGGTTAATCCATGTCTTTCCGCTTCCGATCTGAACTTTTCATATCGCTGTGGAGTTACCGGAACATGGATGCTGTTTGGATTTTTGATCTGAGCTGCACGAGCGTGTTTGGCGTACTCTTCCTTCATGATTCTGGCAATGAGGCGTTGTCGTGCAGCAGGGATGGGTACGGTGGATAGCCACTTGTCAACCTGACTTTTGCTTACGCCGCAAAGATCGGCGAATTCATCCCTAGTCATTTTTGTGAGGGTCAGAAACTTCCTGATGCTGGACTTCATATCATCCATGCGCGCATTTTTCGCATTCAGAAAAATCTGGCAAGACCTTTCTAATGTGTTTTCTCTTTTGGAAAATAATATTGTCTTTGATTATCCTAAAAGGTAAATTTTTTTTCTTAAAACCAATGAAATTCAAAAAAATGTGGATGCGGGGAATTGACATTTTCTGCCCTCAGGGGAAAAAGCTCATACTTAGCATTTTTTCTCTTCTCCAGTACTCCGGCGCCGCATGAATTTTCCTGCCGCGGGGAGAAATGAATCTTGTTTTGCCATCCGACTGGAAATCCTCTTCTATAATCTTGACGCGGCTGGTTCCGGGAGTATGGTTTTACCATGTTGAATTTTAATCTGCTTGTTTTGGGCTGTTCCGCAGTTTTTGCGATGACTGCGGGTATGCCTTCAATGGCTGGCTCTTCTGAAAAAAAAGAAGATAAAACTGCCGCCGCGGGGGAAGCTTTGCCTGAAATGTTTCTGGATGGAATTCCGGAGGTGTGGCTCCAAGGTGATCCCGTGAAAAAATGGGAAAAGGACAAAGTGTATATTTTTGAATTCTGGGCAACCTGGTGCGGTCCCTGTCTTGCTGCCATGCCTCATATGGAACATCTGCACCAGGTACTCAAGGAAAATCCAAACCTGCAGATCATCGGGGTAAACGTGATGGATCGCAAATCTCCGGAAAACCTGAAGGAATTTCTGAAAAACAGGCCGACTCCCCTCACTTATACCATGGCCGTGGACGTGGATGGAAAGCGCACCAAGGCAAAATGGCTGGATCCTCTGGAAGTAAATGGAATTCCACATGTTTTTGCCATTAAAAACGGAAAACTCATCTGGCGGGGACATCCCTTAAAGCTTTCGGAAGAAATGCTGACGGCTATGTTGAAGCCGGACTTCTCAGTGGCCTCCCTGCCGGTCGAAACAGCGGATGCGAGAGACAAGGAAAACAAGATTTTCCTGCAGACGAGGCAGATGGTCAACCAGCTTGTCCAAAAAAATGGCAGACAGGGAGCTGCTCCCCTTTTAAAGCAGATTCAGGAATCGAATCAATTTTCACAGGACAGGCTGATTTATTTGAAAACCATACCTTTCAATGTTCTGCTGCAACAGGGAAAATATGATGAAGCACAATTGGTCCTGAATGACCTGACGGAAGAATATTCAGATAATTACCGTGTGCAGATCAATGTGGCCGGTAGCTTGCTGCAAGCAGACACCATGCCGTCTGATAAACTGGATGCCGCGCTGGTAGAACGGTGCTTGCGCCGCTGCATTGAAATCTCGAAAAAGGGAAACAAGGAGGCATCTCTTCCGTGGCGCATGATGGCGGAATTACGGGAAAAGCAGGGCAAGAGAAAGGAGGCTCTGGAGTATATGGAAAAAGCCATTACGCTTTCATCTTTGGGAAAAGCATGGGCAAAGTTGCAGGAACAGACGGGAGATAAGGAAACGCTCCAGTCCTTGCTGGACCGTGCGACGGAGGGGATCAGGCCGCAACCGCCCCGTAAGATGCAGGAAATAGAAGCGGTTCAGGAAGATTCCTTTTATACGCCTCTCTTGAAAAAGCAAACCTGGTTCAGTCATCCGGGCCTGGCGGGGCTTCCTGCCGGGAAAACTGTTTTTATTGACTTCTGGCGAGCCTTTTCGAAGGATGGAAAGCTGGTAGGGGATATTCCCGCCAATACGCTGGACATTGTCTTGAAGAAATACGGGCTTTTGGATCACCCTAATGTCAAAGTACTGGTACTGTCGGTGAGGCCTTTGAACAAAGAACAAGTGAAGGAGTGCCTGGAACGTCCCGGCATGTGGTCTCCCTATCCTGTTGGGGTTCCTTCCGATGACTCTGTAATGGACCTTTTTAACTCTCTTAAACTTCAATACTTTCCGTCGTCTGCCGCCATTCGTGACGGTGTGGTTGTATGGGCTGGAGAAATCAAGAGAATGCCTTCCTGGGTAGCGGACTTGGCGGCCAGGGATACGCTTGACAAAGATAAACTGACTGAAGAGCTTGCCAAACGCCAGGCATACGACCAGGAGCTTGAGGGTGTGTACAAAAAGTCCTTTGAGCTCCGCAAACAGAAAAAATATGAGGATTACATCAAATTGCTGGAAGAAAATGCAGAGCGTTTTTCCGACAATCCCTCCTTCTCTTCCACAGTAGCTGAAATGCGTGCCGGACAGGCAGTCAAGGAAAAGGATTACCGTAAGGCGGTTGATATTCTGGACAAGATGCTTTCGCGCTTTCCCCAGGAAGACGCCCTGGCCTCCTACATGTTGAAAGTCTATAGAAGTTCGGATGAAATGCAGGAAAACAGTTATGATGCCTCCCGGCGTGCCTTGCAAATCATGCGGGATGCCAATACTCGCGGCGATGGCGGCTACAATGCCGCTTGTTATCAAGTCATGATGGAAATGGCCATGGAGAAAAAAGACTACGTACAGGCAAAAGAGGATGCCCTGAAAGCATTCCACGAATTGCCGCTGGTCCATCAATATGCCGCCATGAAGAAAAAACAGAAGGAAGCTTAAGCCTGCCGAAATATTCTGCCCCCTTTCCTTGTGAAAGGGGGCTTTTTTGTGGAAAAATACGATTTTTTAAAATGCCTATAATCAATGAGTTTTAAAATTGTAGAAAAAATCTGTCGAAAAATAGCCAAACGATATTGACAAATAAGTATGTTTTGGTAGACTTCTCGGCACGCCAACACGGCGGCAGCACGAAAGGCCAACGGCCCTGAGGGACCCGGAGAGGGGATCGATGGGAAGGGAAGCCGGCCGTCTGCAGGAAGCTTTTTTAGATAGAGAGCGCCGATAAGAAGATTTTCAAGGGAATGACTACCGAACCCTACGCAGGGCCGTCCTTTGAGCGATGAGAATCGCCCGGAGGAGTACCGGCTTGAAGGAGCGACCTAGCTCTGAGAGGGTAGGGTTGGTAGAAGCAAGGGAAGGAAAAAAGGTCGTGACGCGCGCCGTGCTGGTATAAGCGAAGAGGCATGAGGGAGACAAACCCGAGTGAAGAGCTTGCGAAGCATGGCGCAAATGAAATCGAGAGATTCCATTTGGTCCAGCAATTTCAAAAATTATATTTGATGGAGAGTTTGATTCTGGCTCAGAACGAACGCTGGCGGCGTGGATAAGACATGCAAGTCGAACGGGAGAATTGCTAGCTTGCTAATAATTCTCTAGTGGCGCACGGGTGAGTAACACGTGAGTAACCTGCCTCTTAGTGGGGGATAGCCCTGGGAAACCGGGATTAATACCGCATACGATTGAAAGATCAAAGCAGCAATGCGCTAGGAGATGGGCTCGCGGCCTATTAGTTAGTTGGTGAGGTAACGGCTCACCAAGGCGATGACGGGTAGCCGGTCTGAGAGGATGTCCGGCCACACTGGAACTGAGACACGGTCCAGACACCTACGGGTGGCAGCAGTCGAGAATCATTCACAATGGGGGCAACCCTGATGGTGCGACGCCGCGTGGGGGAATGAAGGTCTTCGGATTGTAAACCCCTGTCATGTGGGAGCAAATTAAAAAGATAGTACCACAAGAGGAAGAGACGGCTAACTCTGTGCCAGCAGCCGCGGTAATACAGAGGTCTCAAGCGTTGTTCGGAATCACTGGGCGTAAAGCGTGCGTAGGCTGTTTCGTAAGTCGTGTGTGAAAGGCAGGGGCTCAACCCCTGGATTGCACATGATACTGCGAGACTAGAGTAATGGAGGGGGAACCGGAATTCTCGGTGTAGCAGTGAAATGCGTAGATATCGAGAGGAACACTCGTGGCGAAGGCGGGTTCCTGGACATTAACTGACGCTGAGGCACGAAGGCCAGGGGAGCGAAAGGGATTAGATACCCCTGTAGTCCTGGCAGTAAACGGTGCACGCTTGGTGTGCGGGGAATCGACCCCCTGCGTGCCGGAGCTAACGCGTTAAGCGTGCCGCCTGGGGAGTACGGTCGCAAGATTAAAACTCAAAGAAATTGACGGGGACCCGCACAAGCGGTGGAGTATGTGGCTTAATTCGATGCAACGCGAAGAACCTTACCTGGGCTTGACATGTAATGAACAACATGTGAAAGCATGCGACTCTTCGGAGGCGTTACACAGGTGCTGCATGGCCGTCGTCAGCTCGTGTCGTGAGATGTTTGGTTAAGTCCAGCAACGAGCGCAACCCCTGTTGCCAGTTACCATCGAGTAATGTCGGGGACTCTGGCGAGACTGCCCAGATCAACTGGGAGGAAGGTGGGGACGACGTCAGGTCAGTATGGCCCTTATGCCCAGGGCTGCACACGTACTACAATGCCCAGTACAGAGGGGGCCGAAGCCGCGAGGCGGAGGAAATCCTGAAAACTGGGCCCAGTTCGGACTGTAGGCTGCAACCCGCCTACACGAAGCCGGAATCGCTAGTAATGGCGCATCAGCTACGGCGCCGTGAATACGTTCCCGGGTCTTGTACACACCGCCCGTCACATCATGGAAGCCGGTCGCACCCGAAGTATCTGAAGCCAACCGCAAGGAGGCAGGGTCCTAAGGTGAGACTGGTAACTGGGATGAAGTCGTAACAAGGTAGCCGTAGGGGAACCTGCGGCTGGATCACCTCCTTTCTATGGAGTAAGTGCAGCATTGACTGCATAGGTCGGCTCTCGTCCCGAGGGATGAGAAAGCGTATCTCGCGAGGGAGCGCAACGAACTACAACAAGATGTGTAAAGCAGGCTCGCCTTTGAGCGGAGCCGGTACGACGTGCGTCACGGCCTTTTTTTCAGAAAGAACCGCAACTGGGGGTATAGCTCAGTTGGTAGAGCGCCAGCTTTGCAAGCTGGATGTCCGGGGTTCGAGTCCCCGTGCCTCCACCAGTTTCGGTAAGCGGGTTGAAAGAGGAAAAGAACTGTTAACTATTAACCATTACTTGTTAACTATTAACTGTTACCTATTCCCTATCAACTGCAAGAGACCCAAGCCGGGCCTGTAGCTCAGTTGGTTAGAGCACGCGCTTGATAAGCGCGGGGTCACAGGTTCAAGTCCTGTCAGGCCCACCAAGAAATTGCTTATTGGAAGGAAGACGAAAATTGACATCTGCGTGGCAAAGAAAACGATTGCTGAGAAGCAATCGCTTTCCAACAAGTGGGTAGTTGAATAACAACAACTACAACAACACAAAAACATGCATACCAAGATAAAAAGACAATACAGTAAGTCACGAAAGGGCTTTGTGGTATTGTAGGAGTGGTAAAAAACTTTTGCAATATGATGAAGTAAGTAAGGGCGTACGGTGAATGCCTTGGTGCCAACAGGCGAAGAAGGACGCGGCAAGCTGCGAAAAACCTCGGGAAGCTGCAAGCAAGCGATGATCCGGGGGTGTCCGAATGGGGTAACCTGACTGGGGTAATACCTGGTCGTTCATACCTGAATACATAGGGTATGAAACGCAATACCCGCTGAAGTGAAACATCTCAGTAAGCGGAGGAAAAGAAAGAGAAATCGATTCCGTAAGTAGTGGCGAGCGAAAGCGGATGGAGCCCAAACCGAAGGTACTCCTTCGGGGTTGTAGGACCACGACATATTCGACCATAGTGGATAGTAGAACAGTCTGGAAAGGCTGGCCATAGAAGGTGAAAGCCCTGTAGACGAAATCCAGAGTGGGAATTAGTGGTATCCTGAGTAATACATCACACGTGGAACGATGTATGAATCAGCGCGGACCACCGCGCAAGGCTAAATACTAGTTGGCGACCGATAGTGAACAAGTACCGCGAGGGAAAGGTGAAAAGAACCGCTGTGAGCGGAGTGAAATAGAACCTGAAACCGTATGTCTACAAAGTGTCAGAGCAGAGCAATCTGCGATGGCGTGCCTTTTGTTTAATGAGTCTGCGAGTCAGTGTTTGTGGCAAGACTAAGGGCTTCCGGCCCGGAGTCGCAGCGAAAGCAAGTCCGAATAGGGCGCATTAAGTCGCAGGTACTGGACCCGAAGCGGAGGTGACCTACCCTTGGCCAGGTTGAAGCATGGGTAAAACCATGTGGAGGACCGAACAGGTGAACGTTGAAAAGTTCTCTGATGAGCTGAGGGTAGGAGTGAAAGGCTAATCAAACCCCGTGATAGCTGGTTCTCTTCGAAATGCATTTAGGTGCAGCGTCACGTGCTGATGCGCGGGGGTAGAGCACTGACAAGGCTAGGGGGCACACCCGCTTACCAAACCTTATCAAACTCCGAATACCGTGCAATGGAACGTGGCAGTGAGACAGTGGGGGATAAGCTTCATTGTCGAGAGGGAAACAACCCAGACCAGCAGCTAAGGTGCCTAAATAACGCTGAGTGGAAAGGATGTGGGATTACACAGACAGTGAGGATGTTGGCTTAGAAGCAGCCACCATTTAAAAAATGCGTAATAGCTTACTCATCGAGTGATCCTGCGCCGAAAATGATTGGCGATCAAGCGTTATACCGAAGCTCTGGACTTTGCCGCAAGGCAGAGTGGTAGAAGAGCGTTGCATGCGCATTGAAGGGTGATGGCGACTGACCCTGGAGCGCATGCAAGTGAGTATGCAGACATGAGTAACGTAAAGCCGGGTGAAATCCCCGGCCGCCGTAAACCCGAGGTTTCCAGGGCAACGTGTTTCGTCCCTGGGTTAGCCGGGACCTAAGCCGAGGCCGAGAGGCGTAGGCGATGGATATCAGGTTAATAATCCTGAGCTCGCGACCCTTAAACTGGGGGGACGCATGAGAAGAGATGACCAGGTTATTGAATTCCGAGCTGGGTCCACGGACCCAGCGCATCATCAAATCGAGTGCCAAGAAAAGCCCCAGCGTATGCTAAGCGACCCGTACCGCAAACCGACACAGGTGGGTGGGTAGAATATACCAAGGCGTAAGAGTGAAACCTGGTTAAGGAACTCGGCAAATTAGCCCCGTAACTTCGGAAGAAGGGGTGCCTGCAGCGATGCAGGCCGCAGAGAAATGGCCCAACCGACTGTTTATCAAAAACACAGCACTCTGCAAAGACGCAAGTCGAAGTATAGGGTGTGACACGTGACCAATGCCGAAAGATTAAGGCAAGGGGTTAGCCGCAAGGCGAAGCTCTGAACCCAAGTCCCGGTGAATGTCGGCCGTAACTATAACGGTCCTAAGGTAGCGAAATTCCTTGTCGGGTAAGTTCCGACCTGCACGAATCGTGAAACGAGTTGGGCACTGTCTCAACCAGGCGCTCAGTGAAATTGTAGTGGCGGTGAAGATGCCGCCTACCCGCAGAAGGACGGAAAGACCCTATAGACCTTAACTGTAAGCTGTCATTGTTTCTTCGGTTTTAATGCTCAGAGTAAGTGGGAGACGCTGAAGATGCCCTTTAGGGGGCATCCGAGTCATCAATGAGACACCACCCTTTGAAACTGGAGGATCTAACCCTGAGCCGTGAATCCGGCCAGAGGACCGTGTCAGCCGGTCAGTTTTACTGGGGCGGTATCCTCCCAAAGAGTAACGGAGGAGCGCGAAGGTGGGCTCAGCCCGGTTGGCAACCGGGTGTCGAGTGCATGGGCATAAGCCCGCCTAACTGTGAGACCAACAAGTCGAGCAGATGCGAAAGCAGGCCCAAGTGATCCGGCGGTAGAAAGTGGAATTGCCGTCGCTCAACGGATAAAAGGTACCTTAGGGATAACAGGCTGATCACGCCCAAGAGTTCATATCGACGGCGTGGTTTGGCACCTCGATGTCGGCTCGTCGCATCCTGGGGCTGGAGAAGGTCCCAAGGGTCCGGCTGTTCGCCGGTTAAAGCGGCACGCGAGCTGGGTTCAGAACGTCGCGAGACAGTTCGGTCCTCTATCCTCTGTGGGCGTTGGAAAATTGAGGGGTTCAGACCTTAGTACGAGAGGACCGGGTCTGACGCACCACTGGTGCATCGGTTGTACTGTCAAGTGCATGGCCGAGTAGCTAAGTGCGGAAGGGATAAGCGCTGAAAGCATCTAAGCGCCAAGCCCATCCCAAGATGAGTTTTCCCTATAGGTTCGTGGAAGACCACCACGTCGATAGGTCGCAGGTGTAAGTGCAGCAATGTATTGAGCCAAGCGATACTAATCACCGATAGACTTCATCATATTACATCACACTCCCAATCGTGAATACAACTTACCAAATGTCCTATTCACCATATGCATGAAATAACACCACCAGCCACGCAGATGTCAGTTTACGCTGACCCCCTTCCCAATAACACATTCACCTTAAACAGGAAGAAAATCTCCTTGCCACACAACAAACACTAAAAAAATCCCCCCCAAAAAAGCACCCCTAACAAGGGCGCCGGGCAGGCAGGATGAAGCCCCTCCCAACAGAGAAGCTCCCCCCTGAAGCCCGGTGGCCAGAGCGCAGTGGTCCCACCCGGTCCCGTTCCGAACCCGGAAGTGAAACGCTGCCGCGCCAATGGTAGTCGGACGATAGGTCCCGCAAGAGTAGGTCGCCGCCGGGATTTTTTACCATCAAGCCCCTGGAGTTTAAACAACTCCAGGGGCTTGTTCTTTTTCTTGAAAACAACCCATTTAAACATGCCATTAAGATATTAATGGACTCAATGGACCTAAGGGACACGGTAAACTTAAGGGACAGAGGGGGCTCCGGAAACTTAAGGGACAAAGAGAGTTTGATGTCGGCACCATTACGGCCAATATGTCCACTAAAAAATTGTAACGAACACTTGAAAAGAACCACGGAACTTAAGGACCACTGGAAAACAAGATAAAGTAAAAGATGTCGGGATTTTCCTCATGGCGGGGATTGTTTTTGAAAGACGGGGCAGGGTACTGAATGTATAATCATTGCCATGATTTCACGCTATGCTTCCGTTTGTTCCGTTTTAGGATTGACTGCCGCTCCTGTAGTTTTGGCGGTTCCGGCGGATGTTTCTCCGGTAGAGGCGGCGGAAGGAGTGGTGGAGCGTGTGACTCCCTCCGCCAAAGGTGCTGTGTCATTCAAGCTCAATCCCGCCTTACAAAACAGGATCACGATTTCTGGGATCCCAGGCTCCATTCGGGTGGAGGCTTCCGACGTGCGGCACCTGATAGCCGGCTATGGTTGGTATTTGAAAAATATTGCCAAGGTTCATTTGTCGTGGAACGGCAACCGGCTTGCCCTGCCTTCCCCATTGCCGGCTCCTGCAAGACCTGTTACGATTGAGTCTCCCTGGAAGACTGTTTTTGCCTACAATTATTGCACCTTGTCTTACACGACGGCTTTCTGGGACTGGAAGAGGTGGCAGCAGGAAATTGATTTTCTGGCTTTGAACGGTTTCACCCATGCCCTGGTGACGGCCGGATTGGAGAAGACCTGGGAAGATTTTTTGATCGGCCTGGGATATCCCAGGGACAAGGCCATCCGCTTTATTCCCAATCCGGCGTTTGCCGCCTGGTGGAACATGGGTAATCTGGAGGGACACGGCGGTCCGCTCTCCCAGCGCCAGATCGATAGGATGGCACAGTTGGGGAAACGGATCGTGTCCCGCATGGAGCAACTGGGCATGACTCCCGTCCTCCAGGGGTATGTGGGGTTTGTTCCCGCAGATTTTGCGGAGAATGTCCGAATGAAAGGATTGAAGTTAATTCCGCAGGGGGAATGGGTCAATTTCAAGCGTCCCTGGATTGTCGACCCGACGTGCGAGGCATTTCCCAAGCTGGCGGAGGATTGGTATCGTTCCCTTCGCAAGGTGTACGGTATTTCCGGAAAAATGTTCGGCGGCGATCTGTTTCACGAAGGGGGGAGCAAGGGGAATATCAATGTGACACAGGCGGCGGAGGCCGTCCAGAAGGCCATGCAGAAGGCTTCTCCCGGTTCTACGTGGGTGATTCAGGCATGGGGAGGTAATCCTTCCCGCGAATTGTTGAATGGCATGGATCCGAAGCATGCGCTGGTTTTGCAGTTGACCAAGGATATGGCCGACGGAGGAAAGAATTTAAGGACCTTTGACGGCATTCCCTGGGTCTGGTGCGAGTTGTCCAATTTCGGCGGCAATACGGGAATGTACGGAGGCATTCCCCTGTTGTCGCGGTTGGGAAGCGATTTATCCGCACACATGGACAAGGGATTGACGGGCATGGGAGTTTTGTCCGAAGGTCTTGAAACAAATCCTCTTCATTATGCCCTGTTTTGCGACCGCCTGTGGACCCTGGAGGATATCCCCGTCAAGGAATGGCTCCGGCAATATGCTCTTCAGCGCTACGGCAAGGCTCCGGAATCAGTTGTCCATGCCTTGGGAGTCCTCTCTTCCTCCATTTACAGTCCCGTCCGTTCCCAGGAGGGATGCACGGAGTCCATTGTCTGCGCCCGTCCGGCCTGGAATGTCCGCAAGGCTTCCACCTGGTCCAGCGGGGAAAGATATTATCGTCTGGGGGATATCGTCAGCGCGGCGCGCGATTATTTGAAGGCAGCCAATGAACAGCCGTCGCTGGTGAAAGAAGAGACGTTCCGCTATGATCTGGTGGACCTGGTCCGCCAAGTGCTTGCCGATGCCGCCTTTTACCAGCTTCAGCGGGTTCGGGCCGCTTTTGATGCGAGGGATGTTACCGGCTACAAAAAACAGGTACAGGTTTTTCTGTCCCTGATCACGGATATGGATGCGGTTCTGGCGACGGACAGGCAGTTCCTGCTGGGGACTTGGCAAGAAAAGGCGCTGAATTGGGGGGAAACCCGCCAGGAGAAAGCCCTGATGGATCGTTCCGCCAAGATGCTGCTGACAACGTGGATCGACCAGGCGCCCAGGGCACTGAACGATTACTCGAACAGGCAGTGGGCCGGATTGGTGGCCGATTTTTATCTGCCCCGGTGGAAGAATTTTTTTGAGTCCCAGTTGGAAGTGCTGACCGGGAAGAAGGACCGTGCTGCCGCGGATGCCTCTTTTTTGGATAAAACAGTTCGGGAGGAATTGTCATTCGCCGGCAATGGCAAGGTGTATCCGGTTGTTCCGTTCGGAGATGTTCTGGCGGTAGCCAACCGGGTGATGAAAGCTCGGCAGAAAGTGCTCGACTCGCTGTGTCGGGACGAGAAGCATTCATCGGGACTCGCCTGGGATTTGAAACAGGGTTCCCCGTTGCAGTTTGATGTAACGGACCGGGTGGATGCTCCGGGCACTTACACAGCCACGTTCCAGTGGAAGGGAGGCTCCAGTGCCTTGAAGATTCATTCCGTCAAATTGTACGAAGGCGACTGGGAAGTGGCCGCAGATGTTCACGAAGGGTGGACCGGCGTGGAGAATAACAGGAATTCCTATACGCTTGTTTTGAAGAAGTACCGCACCAATCTGGATTCCTATACGCTGAAAGCGGAGGTGAGCGGCGCGTCCGGAGCGGATTCCCAGGGAGAAATGATTCTGAAGAAGAACGAGAATTGAATGCCGGTTTAAGGTTTGTTTGATTCAGGTTCCGGGAAATGTTTTTCCCGGAATCCGATGCATGGGGCTGGAAGGATGTATCAGCGCGCGGACTGGTAGATGCTGAACATCAGGATGGCCATGCCTGTCAGGGCCGCCCCGGCAATGATGCCGGAAGCGGTGGGGATTTTATATTCCCTGGATTTGGACCGGAAGAGATGGTCTGCCGCCCAGCCGAGGACGGCCCCGGCAAAGAAGAGGAACGAGTCGTTCCATTGAATGGCCCACGCAAGGCCGAAGCCGATGGGGGTAGGCAGCCATTTCCCCACAGCGGGAAAGTAGCGGGGAACAAGCACAAGAACCAGACCGAGAATGCCGCCTGCAATGATGGAGAGAACCTTGATGCTGTGCAGATGGCTGAATCCCATGCCGAGGGCTTCCGCCGTTGCCGCCCATGTCCTGGCCCCCGGTGCATTGAAAGCCTGGAGGGCATCCACGTCCGGCACCAGGGAGCGGAACGCCAGCACGGAGACGAGCGTTCCCAGAAAGATGCCGGAGAATTGAGCAATGAATTGCTTGCGGGGGTTGGCTCCCAGCAGATATCCTACCTTGAGGTCCACGAGCAGGTCGGCCGAAGAGCTGGAGGCTCCGGAAGTAATATTGGCCGCCATAAGGTTAGCCGTAACGTGGCCGGGCGCAATTCCTCCGAAGATCAACTGAGTGACTTTTCCCATGGCTCCGGTGGGTGTGATGTTGGCTTCCCCTGTAATCCGGCATACGACAAGCGCCAGAAAGAAGGAGATGAAAACGGCGAAACAGCTCATCCAGTAGGGAACGTCAAAGGTAGTGTAGGCCAGGTAGCTGAGCGCGATGAGGGAGATGATCTGCCCGGCCAGGAACCAGCTCATGGGCGTTTCTATTTTTTCCACATCCGTCAGATGGCGCTTTTTGTTCATGGAGAACATGGCTCCCAGGGAAGAGAAGGAGCGTGCAATGCTTTTCCATTGGAAGAGGAAGGCCACGATGCTGGCTACGACCATGCATGCGGTGCCTCCCCACAGCGTCCATCCAACGCTGTCGCGGTAGCCGGCTCCAGCGGCAAGAAGGCCCTGGCTGGAAAGCCAGGGAACGTACAGAGCCCAGCAGACGGTGCCCCCAATGAAAAGGCTGAGGGAGGTTTTCATGCCCACCAGTGCGCCTGCCCCCACAAACATGAGGTCCCATTTGAAGAAAATGGTTCTCTGGTACCAGTTTCCCAGGATATGCTGTTGGACGGTTCCCAGCCATTTTTCCCCGCCCAGGGCCATGGCGATGGCATTGGCGGAGGCGAACAGCGCGGAGTAAAGCAGGGCCTTGGCCTGTCCGGCCGCCTTTTTCCCTTCCGAATAGAGAACTTTGAGCGTTTCCGCCGTGGCGATGCTGTCCGGGAATTTGATTTGCTCGATGTTGATCATCTGGCGTTTCATTGGAATGGCCATCGTGACGCCCAATATGGCGATAAAGAATATCCAGGCAAAAGTGACTCCCAGGGGCATGTGCTGTCCGGTGAGCAGGAGAAGGGCGGCTACGGCCGATGTAAGCGTGCCGCCCGTGGAGTAACCTGCGGAGCTGGCGGCGGACTGCATGCAGGTGTTTTCCAGAATGGTCATGGGAGATTTGGAAATTCCCAGGCGGACAAAGGCGTTCCAGAGAGCAAATGAAATGATGCCCGCCGTCAGGGCTACGCCGAAGGACCAGCCCATCTTGAGGTTGGCGTACAGATTGGTGAGGGAGAGGATGGAGCCCAGAAGCATTCCGACGATGACGGCTCTCCAGGTAAGCTGCTTGATTCTGTCTCCGGAACCCAGATAGACCTGGTCGTACCATTGCTGTTCTATTTCTTCCGGGGTTCCCCGGAATCCGTCCAAGGGCAGAGGCTTTTCCAGGCAGGAGAGGGTTGGCTGTCCGGCGGGAACGTCAGTGTGCGGCATATGGCCGGAACATAGCATGGGAGAACGGCCTGGAAAAGCCGTATCTGCCGTTCTTCTGCGTTTGGCAGGAGTTCCGTTGGGGCTTGCCTGCCTGTGGTTGCCGTGATTTAATTCGCCCATGAGCATTTCTTTTACGGATAAACTCGCCGCCCGCATTGAAAAGACCGGTTCCGCGTTGTGCGTGGGCCTGGATCCGCGCCCTGTTATGGATGATTTGCAGGCCGTTCCGGTCCTGCTGCGGAAAGTGGTGGAGGAAACCGCTCCTTATGCGGCCGCGTTCAAGCCGAATATCGCCTATTTCGAGGCCATGGGACTGCGCGGTCTGGAAATGCTGGAAGAATTGCTGCCTGATATGCCGGATGACGTTCCCGTGGTGCTGGACGTCAAGCGCGGCGACATCGGAGAGACCCAGAAGTATTATGCACAGGCCTATTTTGAACGCCTGGGTGTGGATGCTGTTACGTTGAGCCCCTTCATGGGGTATGATACTTTGGAACCTTTTCTGGAGTATGAAGGCAAGGGCGTTTATTTGCTGACGGTTACGTCCAATCCCGGTTCTTCCGACATCGAACGCCGGGAGCTGTCGGACGGCCGCAAGGTGTATGAGCTGGTGGGAGACATGGTGCGGCGGTCCATGCAGGAACACCGCAAAACGTCCGTAGGCATGGTGGTGGGGCTGACCAATGCCGATTCCGACATTTTGGCGCGCATCCCGGACGCTCCTCTGTTGATTCCCGGACTGGGCGCCCAGGGAGGCGATCTTTCCAGCCTGAGCGGTTCCGGCCATGCGGCGCCTCCCCTGATCAACGTGTCCCGCGGTATCATGTACCAGAATCCGGAACTGGGCTTTGCAGAAAAGGCGCAGACGTTTGCCGCCCGCATCCGTGAGGCTTTGGGCTATTGATTCCCGTGCGTATGTTCATTTTTCATGGAGATAACAAAATAGTAACGTCCTGCGTATGGCTGGGCTGCTGCTTGTCAAAGGGGGTGTGTCTGTTATATTGAAAAGGCACTTGCCCTTTGCCCACTGCTTATGGATGAAAAGCCCCGGATTGTGAGGCTCAAGCCTCGTTCCTCCTCCAAATCTGCAATATTGATTGCTCTGGGGGTAGCTGTGGGCGTTCAGGTGGCCTTGTGCGCCGTGCTGGTGGCCATCCATTATCAGGAATGGTGGCTTCCTTCCATCCAGAAGGGAGAGATTGTCATGGAGTTCGTGGCTCCATCCGATGAGGTGCTTGAAGAAGTGAATGAGGTGAGCCCCGTTCCCGTGGATCCTGCGGTTGCTCCGCCAACCGTCAGTTCCGTTCCGGCCATCGCCACGGATGAAGACCTTCTCGCCGTGGAACTGCCGGACCATGAACATTCGCCGGATGTGGAGGATATTCGTCCAGATGTCCCGGAAAGCGAATTTCTGCCGGAGGAACTGGTCGCCATGCAGATCAACATGAGGGAGGTAAAACCCCGGCCTGCCGTGAAAAAACCGGTGGTTCCCGTTGCCGGACACGCCGTGCCGGATGAGAATGTCACTCCGGACAAAAAGGTGCGTTATAAACATGCTCCGTCCTTGCCCGGTTCCGTAAATTCCTCTAGGGTGGGCAAGGTGAATGCCGTGGTGAAAGTCGTGGTGGGGGTAAATGCCCGTGGCGAACCTACATCCGTCAATCTCCTCCAGTCTACCGGAAAGGCGGAATTGGACCGCCTTTTCATGCGCTGGGTGAAGGAGAATTGGACTTTTTATCCGGCAGAAAAGGATGGCGTGCCCATAGCTTCCAAGGTGGTGGTGCCCGTCCGGCTGAACATCGATTAACCTGCAAGAGGAAACGAAAAATGATTCCGGAGCAAACAGAGAAAAGGCCCATTTACGTGATCGGGCATCAGAATCCGGATACGGACGCCATCTGCTCCGCCATAGGAAATGCGGAGTTTTTGAGAACTCACGGAGAACCTGATGCCATAGCCGCCCGGTGCGGAGAGATGACGCTGAGGACTTCATGGGTGTTGGAGAAGGCCGGAGTGCCGGAACCTGTGCTGATTCACGACGTGACGCCCACTGCCGGGACGATTTGCCGACGGGATGTGATCAGCGTGAGTCCGGATGATACGTTTTTGACGGCATACCGCAGAATGACGGAGAATTCCCTCCAGACCATTCCGGTGATTGATGCGGACCGCAATCTGCATGGCCTGCTGCGTTATTTTGACTTGTTGAGCCTCCTGATGCCGCTGAACATGACGGAGATGAATGTGCGGTCCGTTTTTTCCAGCCTGAGCAACATTGCCGGAACCATTGACGGCAAGTGCCTGACCGGAGAGACGCTGAGCGAGGAAGAGACCCAGAATATCCTGCTGGTGGGCGCTTCCAGCGAACCGAGCGTGCGGACGAGGCTGGCCAATTACAAGCGGAAGGGAATCGTGCAGGACCTGGTGGTGATTTGCGGAGACCGTCCGAATGTGCAGTTGTACGCGGTGGAACACGGAGTGCGCGCCCTGGTGACGACGGCGGGTTCCTCTCCCTCCCTGGATATTATTGAAACCGCCCAGGCTACTGGGACCTGCATTCTGAGCACGCCCTGGGATACGGCCAGTGTGGGCCAGTTGATCCGCTGTTCCCGGAAGGTCAGGGAACAGGTTCACACGGATTATGCGGTGTTTCCCGAGAATATGCCTCTCCCGGAACTGCGGCAGGCCGCCGTCAAGCGCAAGCAGGCCCTGTTCCCGGTGATGAGCGTGAAGACGAACAAGATGATAGGCGTCCTGAGCAAGACAGATCTTGTCGATCCGCCTCGTACGCGGGTGGCCCTGGTGGACCATAACGAGTTTTCCCAGGCCGTCAAGGGCGTGGAAGAGGCTGAAATCGTGGAGGTGATGGACCATCACCGCCTGGGGACCCAGCTTTCCACGCGCGATCCCATCCGTTTCCTGAATGAGCCGGTGGGTTCCACCTCCACCCTGGTGGCGCGAAGGTTCTATCATCGCGATGCGGAGCCTTCCCGGTCCACGGCTATCTGTTTGTGCGCCGGCATTCTATCGGATACGCTGAACCTGACTTCCCCCACTACCGCGCGGGCAGACCGGGAGATGCTGGAGTGGCTCACCGGGATTGCCAAGATAGACGCCAAGAAGTTTACGGAAGAGTTTTTTGCCACCGGTTCCCTGCTGCGTTCCAAAACGGCTCCCTCCGCCATTGTGCAGGCGGACCGCAAGACATTTACCGAGTATGGCCACAAGATCAGCATTTCCCAGATTGAGGAAATTGGCATGTACGGCTTGAAGGAGGTTCAGGAGGATTTGCTGGAGGAACTCCGGAAGCTGGAGAAGGAAGAGGATTTGAAGCTGGCCTGCCTGTTGGTGACGGACATCGTCACGCATGATTCCATGCTGCTGGCCGTAGGGGATGAGGAAGTGCTGGAGCACATAGAGTACGAGCGCCTGGACCCCAACCTGTTTGCCGCCAAGGACGTAGTCAGCCGAAAGAAGCAGTTGTTCCCGGCCATTTCCCGCGCCTTGAAGGTATTATAGGGATTTTCTCTCCTTTTCCGGAGCATGGAGCGGGGATTAAGGCATGGATATATCCGCCAGAATGGAACGCCTGAGCGTGTCTGGAACAAGGACGGTGCAGGCCCGTTCCGGACGGAGGGGATGCGTACAGAAGACGCGGTCCAGCCGGAGCAGGGGAAAATCCACGGGCTGTGTGGCGCCGTATCCGGCCCCTTTGAGTTTGAAACAATCCTGAAAGTCCTTGTTGAATTTTACAAAGATGGGGGATTGAGGCGCCGCATTGAAGTTCCCCGCCAGAATGATGGGCAGTTCCCCTCCCTGGACTCCCACTTCCCGGAGAGTGTCGAACAAGTACTGGATTTGTTTGCGGTGGACAAACCGGAGGGTATGGAAGTATTTCCAACAGGCGGGGGAGTACAGGTCAAAACGGTGTTCAAAGGGATCCAGGCTGAGATTGATCAGCCGTATCGCCAGGGATGAGCTTTCCGGAATCCAGTCCACGATGAGCCCAGCCGTGTCCGTGATGCTGTGTACCGGCCCCATTTGCCCGTGGCGGACGATGATGGCGCAACTCCCTATCTGCTTGATATGGGCGGTGCGTCCGAAGATGCTGTAGGCGAATTTGAGCGTGCGGTTGTGGTTGCTGCAGCCCTGGAGAAAGATGACATCCGCCCGGAGCTTGGATATCTGTTCAATGGGCGGGTTTTCTCCGCATGCGCCATACAGGGTGAGAATTCTTATATGGCGGTTGTCTGGGGATGGGGGCATTTTGTAATACTCCATGCCAGTTCTGGAGATCGGCTGGAGAAAATCCGTGGTCATGATGCCGTAGGCAACCCAGACAATAACGCCCAGAAGGCCGATGCGCGAGCCGAAGACCAGCCACGCAATAAGCGCCGGGAAGGCGAACATGAGGCAGCATGCCCAGAGGGGCAGGGAAGTCATGAACGCCATCGTGTCCGATCCGGACCAGAAGATGGTAGCGATGATGACCCACAGGCACAGGGAGACGCAACCCAAAGCTTTCCCGAGCTGGTTGACTCCGGATAGCGCGGGCTGTTCCGCCAAGTGTTTGCGTCTTCTGAGCCGGTGCACCTTGATGATGGGTTAAAAGCCCATGCCGGGAGGCAGGTCCAGCCCTCCGGTCAGTTTCTTCATTTCCGTAGCGGCAGTTTCCTTGCCTTTGACGATGGCGTCATTAATGGTTTTCAACACAAGCTCCTGAAGGAATTCCGCGTCTGAGGGATCAATAATGGAGGGATCAATGAACAGCTCCGTAATGTTGCCGTCACAGGTGGCGGTGACTTTGACCTTGTCGCCCGCACCTTCTGCGGTGACCGTCTGGGAGGCCAGTTTTTCCTGGGCGGCGGCAAGTCCGGACTGCATTTGCTGGACCTGCTTCATCATCTTCATAATATTCATGGCGTATATGGATATAGGTGTTCTTGTTTATTGGGAAATGATGCGGGCACGGAATATTTCCATGGCGGCGTCAATCAGGGGATCCGTATAATAGGAGTCTTCTGCGTCGCTCTCCTGAGAGGACGCCTCTTGAACGGGAGCAGCGGACTTTCTTTGCGGTTCCTGGGATTTGGGCGCGGGCGCCGGGTTTGACGGGGGGGGAGGAGCAGGCAGCGGTTCCAGTTGTTCCTGAACAGGTTCGGGAACGGAAGCGTCTGCACGGACGGAGAGGGCCACCGGAGCACCTGAACGACGGGACAGATCCGCTTCCAGCGCGGCCCGGAGAGGTCCGGATGCCAGGCTGTCCATGCCCTGGCGGTCAGAGGGATGGAAGGCCACCGTGACGAATGTTCCGTCATGGCCGGAGAAGACGCTTCCGGCCAGGAAATCCGCCTGGAGGGGGAAATTGACGGCCGCTTGTTCCAGCGCGGCTTTCCAGTCCTCTTCCGTAATGGTTTTGGTAGCGGGGCGCGGCTGTTCTTCCCGTTTTTCTTCTTGGTTTGCGGAAACAGGACGGGCAGGGGCGCTTTCCATGCCGAAGAGGTTATCGAAGAAACTGCTGGTGCGCTTTTCCGGCGGGAGCCCTTCTTCCGGGTCCATGAAGGTCGGTTCCGTGGTGTCCGGGGGAGCTACGGGAGCGTCTGAAAGAGCGGACGTAATCCGCGGCATTTCTTCTGGTTGTATTTGCTCTGGCTGAGGTGCGGGGGCGGGAGGCGTTTCCGTTTCCAGGAATGGCGGCTCTTCATCTGGGATGGAGGGAAGGGGCTCTTCCTCTGCCGCAGTTGCGGAAACTTCCGGTTCTGGTTCCGGAGAGGGCAATACAGGGGAGGCGGAAGGTTTTTCTTCCGCGGGAGCCGGCGTTCCGTATTCCGCTTCACGTTCCTGGACGATGGCTGTTGTGTCCTTGCTGGATGCGGAGAATTGCGGAACCGGATCCATAAGGTCCTTGCTCTCATTGATGTCGGGGGCCGCAGGTACGGGAGACGGAGTATCAGCAGGGGCCGGCTGAATGGGCTGGCTGCCGAATACCTGCGGAACGGAAGAGACGGATACTGGAGCAACCGTATTTGTGGAGGCGGGTAGCGGAGCACCTTCCAGCGCCATGATAATATCGCTGATGCTTGCTTCCGCCAGGGCGTGAACGGCTTTGATCAGGCCCATTTCCAGATGCAGTCTTTTATTGGTGGACCAGCGCATTTTGTCTTCCGTCTCCGCCAGAACTTCCACCAGGCGCAGTATCTTGTCCGTCTGGGTGCGCTTGACGAGTTCGGTAAGTTCCTCCTTGGACGCCTCCGGCAGGGAATCGAAATTTGCTTCCGGGTCCACCTTGGCGACGAGGATTTCCCGAACGGCGGAAATAATTTCGGAAAGGAACTGTCCCATGTCCCTTCCCGCTTCCGCCTGTTCATGGAGAAGGTGGAGAAGGCTGGGCAGTTCCTTCTTGAGAATCAGCGCCAGCGCCTGGGCTACGGTTTCCCGTGAGGTGATGCCGAAAATGTGAAGGACCTGTTGTTCTTCAATATGGTCGCCGCAGAAGGAAACCAGCTGGTCCAGCATGGACTGGGCATCCCGCATCCCGCCGTCCGCCACTTTCGCCACGGCGAACGCCGCCTCACTGCTCAGGGAGACTCCCTCGGCGGAGGCGATGTGCAGCAGATGGTTGGCAATGATTTCAGAAGGGATGGGACGCAGGTCGAAACGCTGGCAGCGGGAAAGAATGGTCGGCAGGATTTTGTGCGGTTCCGTGGTTGCGAAGATGAATTTGACGTGCTGGGGCGGCTCTTCCAGCGTTTTCAGAAGTGCGTTGAAGGATTCCTTCGTAAGCATGTGCACCTCGTCTATATAAACAATGCGGAAGTTGCCTCTGCTGGGGGCAAAGCGCACATTGTCCCTCAAATCCCGGATGTGGTCGATACCTCGGTTGGAAGCGCCGTCGATTTCCAAAACATCCAGGCTGCGGCCTTCCGCAATCTCCTCGCAAATATCTTCGTGCGGGTCGAAGTCCACCTTCGGGCCGCCGGTACAATTTAGGGCTTTTGCGAAAATTCTGGCAGTGGATGTTTTTCCTGTGCCGCGGGGGCCTACGAAAAGATACGCATGTGCGAGGCGATTGTGTTCAATGGCATTTTTCAGCGTCTGGACGACGTGATCCTGTCCAAGGACGTCATTGAATGTCAGAGGACGATATTTTCTGGCAAAGACCTGGTAACTCACGGTTCAGGAAGACTAAAAGATGCGGCTCTATTTGAAAAGAAAATAGAGTGTAATTGTTTTAAGGCGCTGACAGGATTACGCTTTTGACCTCTTCTTACGTAAGCGCCCTGAAAAAAATATCAAGAAAACGATGAGGATGTCATTTTGATGTTGAAATCTGAAAATGTTCGTGCCAATCTCACAAAAGTAACAGGAACCTTCTCATCTCTATTATTTCCTATGTGGGTTAAAATATCAATCGCAGCCTTGGTCATCGCTCTTCTCGGTGGAGCCATGTATTATCTTGATAACGAGGAAGCTCTCACCAAGGAGCGCAAGGAATGCGGCTCTCGTTATAAAAATTTGAACGCTCTACGGGAGGAATTTACGAGTGAAAAGACCAAATACGTGGAGTTCCTCGTCAAAAATGAAGGCCTTACGGCCGACATCAATGCCCTGACCAAGCAGAAGGATGAACTGGAAGCCGCGAACCAGGAACTGGCCTCCGCCAATGAAGCCAAGAAATCCGAGCTGCAAACCCAGCAGACCGCTCTGGCAGAACTCCAGTCCAAGAGCAAGGACATGGAAAGCATCCAGGCTATTGCCGACAGGATCAAAGGACTTGAAGAAGAATCCAAGCAGCTGCAGGTTGTCAAGCAGGGTGAGCAATCCAAGCATGATGCCATTGTTGCGGAAACGGAACAGCTTGTTGTCAACAACAATGCGTTGCGCCAGCTCAAGGCCGACCAGGACGCCCACCTTTCCCCTCCCAATTTGAAGACCAGGGTTTCCCAGGTGATTGATGATTTCAATGTAGTCGTGATTGAAGGCGGCGCTTCCGACCTGGGCGTGGTGCCCGGTTCCAAGCTGGCCGTGATGAGAGACGGCAACAAGATTGCCGAACTTGACGTGAATGCCGTTGAATCCCGTGTTTCCACAGCAACCGTTCTTCCCAGCACCGTTGCCGCTGGTGAACGTGTTGAGGCCGGAGACGTCGTCGTATCCGTCCGTCCGTAATTTTCCCGGTTCAAAACTCATCATACACTCTCATCTATATACATAATGAAAACTGTCTTAGTAGTTTTATTGATTCTTGCCGCAGGAGCAGGTGCCTGGTTCTCCGGTCTCAGCGGTGTTTTCGGCATCAATGGCCAATATCAGGACTTCAAGGAAATGATTGCCTACCGCAAGGTCTTGGACAAGGAAATCCGGGATTGGACGGGATTGCGCAATGACATGATCAAGAACCGCGGCCGTGCTGCGGAAGAAAACCTGAGTCTGATTTCCAACAAGGCTTCCGTGACCCAGCAGCGCGATGAACAGCTTTCCAAGTCCTCGGAATTGAAAGAGGAGGAAGTCAAGCTGAATGCCGATCTGTCCAAGATCAACCAGCAGGTACAGGAACTCAAGGCTCAGTTGAGTGAATTCGGCGTTTCCAGCGTTGAAGAAATCCAGGCCAGGATGGAAGCCACGGAAAACGCCAACAAGAAGCTTCAGGAAGAAATCGACCAAATCAAGGGAGCGACGGAAGTTGCCGCCAAAAAGCGCACGGAGCAGGCTACCGAACTGGCCAATCGCCAGAAGGAACAGGCCGAATACCGCGCCGCGCTTGCCAAGAACAGCGGGGAATACCCTGTGCTGTCCGTGGATCCCCAGTGGGGCTTTGTGGTCATTGGCGCCGGGCAGGGTAGCAACATTGACCAGAATACAGTTCTGCTTGTCACCCGTGACGGTCGCAGTATCGGCAAGCTGAAAGTGACCTCCCTGGAAAAGAATCAGACAGTGGCCGACATCGTCAAGGACAGCGTTCCTGCCGGCATGAGCATCCAGCCCGGCGACATGGTACAGCTTCTGCGTCCGGTCCAATCCGCCAGATAAGGTTCTGTCACGCATTTTTCTTGAACCCCTCTGTGCTTCCGGCATAGTGGGGTTCAACTTTTACACGGAATGATGAAACAATTCACAGGAAACCTACTGCTTGCGTTTTTTTCCCTTTTGCTTGTCTCTTCCTGTTCCTGGCTGATGGAGCCCAAGGAACATGAGCGCGTGCCCCAGCCGCCGCCTGGTCCTGAAAAGAGCGCTCTTCCTCATAACAAATCCCAGAGGTTTGAGGCGGAAGCTACGCTTGGGCCTTTGGCCACTCCCAGACGCTAAAAGCGTTTGAATTAAGGGACGGCAGTGATTCTGTGCTTTACACCTTCCTGCAAACCCTATACAAAAAGCTTCGATTTCCAAGCGGAGAGATGGCTGAGCTGGTCTAAGGCACTCGACTCGAAATCGAACGTGGGACGCAAATCTCACCGTGGGTTCGAATCCCACTCTCTCCGCCAGTTTTCATCAATTGAGCCCGTCTTCATAGACGGGCTTTTTTCATGTTGAAAAGTCCGGAGGGAACAAGGCGTATTCGCTCAGACCGGTTTTTTCATACCGTAGCTGTTGTAGCTGTAATAATTTCTCTGTACCGTTGCCGTCGGCTTTCCGATGATGATATGGTCCAGAAAACGGACCCCCAGCAGTTTGGCGGATTCCCGGATGCGTCCGGTCAGGGTATCGTCCGCTTGGCTGGGGGCCGGGTTGCCGCTGGGATGGTTGTGCGCCAGAATAAATCCGTAAGCATTATGAATGATGGCCGGGCGCAGGATGTCGCGCGGGTGGGCGATGGATTCATTCAGGGTCCCCGTGGAAATTTCCACGGGCTTGATGAGGCGGCACTGGGCGTCCAGAAGAAGGACGAGCACTGTCTCCTTGTCTTTCCAGCGCATGGCCGTGGTCAGGTAGTCGTAAATGTCCTCCGGCGTGTTGAGGGGACGTCTTGCCAGAGTCTCTCGCAGGGCTCTGGCCCCCAGTTCAAAGGCGGCGCATAGGGTGGAAGCTTTCGCCATTCCTATCCCCTTGCAGATTTCCGTTATTTCCGTAGCTTCCATATGAGCCAGAGCATCCAGGGAGCCTGCCGCCTGGATCAGGTCGGAAGACATGTCCAGCACGTTTTTTCCCTTGATGCCCATCCTGAGGAAGATGGCAAGAAGTTCCGCGTTGCTGAGGCTGTGCCTGCCCTGGCGGATGAGTTTTTCACGGGGCAGGGATTGTGAGGGAAGATCCTGAAGTTTGCGGGAGATCATTAGTAGCAGAGGCGTGCGGTGGAAAGAAGTGCGGCAGGCAGATGGCGGAGGGTGTCTCCGGCGGTCAGGCTTTGCTGGGTGGCCGCTCCGCTGGAGATGGCCAGTTCCGAAGCCCTGCCGCACAGATAGGTTCCCAGCACAGCGGACACCAGGAGGGATTCTCCCTGCGCGATGAATCCTCCGCAGACTCCGGCGAGCACGTCGCCCTGTCCCGCCGTCGCCATGGCCGGGCCTCCCGTAATGTTGTAGAATAAAGGCTTGCCCCTTTGCGTAACAATGCTGCGGGCTCCCTTGTAGATGAGAGCCGCCTCATGCTCCGCGAGGAAGCAGTCCGCAATGTCTGCCCGGATGGCGCAGTCGTCCGCTTCCGGCAGCAATCGGCGGATTTCTCCGTGATGGGGAGTCGCCAGAATGTGTTTTCCCAGTTTCCACTGCATGGCGGCGGCCAGATTGAGGCCGTCGGCATCCAGCAGGACGGGAGTGCCGGTTTCCAGAATGATGCGTATGGCCTCAGCGTCTTCTTCCGATACGGAGCCTATTCCTGGGCCCAGGAGAAAGGCGCTGAAGGGACGGATGGAAATGTCCGCATAACTGTCCACGGGTTTGACCATGATTTCCGGAGGCATGCACGCCGCCGCCACGGGATAGGCGGTACGGTGGACATGCAGCGTGACCAGGCCCGCTCCGGCCCGCAGGGCGGCTTCACAGCAGAGCCGGGCGGCTCCCAGCATGCCTTCCGAGCCGGCAATGACGCCCAGGTGGCCGCGCTTGTTCTTGTAGTCCGTATAAGGCCGTGCGGAGAGAAATTTGGTGAGCCGGGAAGAGGTGATAATTTCCGTGGCGGGAAGGGCCTGTACATGGAGTCCGGGGAGCTCAATGCATACCAGGCGTCCCACATGCAGCGTGGCGTCGTCATCCAGAAGGCCCTGTTTAACGGCTCCTATGCACATGGTGAAGTCCGCTTCCACGGCATGTTCCTGGGGCATGCCCGTATCCGCGTCTATCCCGGTGGGGATGTCCACCGCCACGGTGCGGACGGCTCCGCAACGGTCGCGCAGATAGTTCATTTCCGCGCAAAGACCCGCTATTTCCTTGTTCAGCAGGCCGGAGGTTCCAATGCCCAGCAGGCCGTCCAGAAGGACCATCGGCCTTCCCGTAACGGGAAGGGGCGCTTCCTGGTATTCCAGCAGGGGAGGCGATATTTCCGCAAATTGTCTGAGGGGGAGTTCCCTCCATTCGGAACGCGGGTAGGCGGCGCGGAATCCCGTATCCCATCCGTGCCGCTGGAGAATGTTGAGAACGGTGATGGCGTCCCCCGCATTATTGCCCTTGCCCAGATAGGCCACGCAGAGGCCGGGAACGGGAAAGAACTGCATGATGGCTTCCGCGATGCCGGCGGACGCCTGCTGCATGAGGGTTCTGGCCGGCGTTCCGCTGACGATGAGCTCTCGTTCTGCGATCCGCATGTTTTCCGTGGAGCAAATTTTCATGGCGCGTTAGTGGAATCAGCCTGCACTATACGCAAAAAAACCTTCTCGTGCAAGTCGGAGAAGGTTTTTTACGAAAGGAGTCAATCCGGAAAACGGCTAACCGATGCGGAATGTGATGCGCGCCTTGGTCATGTCGTAAGGGGACATTTCCATGCGGACCTTGTCGCCAACCACGATTTTGATGAAACGCTTGCGCATCTTACCGGAAATGTGGGCCAGAACTTCATGGCCGTTGGGCAGGCGCACCTTGAACATGGTGCCTGCAAGGACGGCGCAAATAGTGCCTTCCACTTCCACCTGGCTTTCGGAGCTTTCTTCCTTGGGAGCGGATTTGCTGAAATGCTTTCTGCCCCTGGTCTGCCGTCCTGCACCTGTGCCGCCTTGCGGGCGTGGCCGTCCGGGTCCTCCCGGACCTCCGCCCGTTCTCGGGCCTGCTGTTCCGCCGGTTTGTCCTGCCGGGCGCGGCTGGCCGGGTCTGGCCGGGCCTGCGGGTCTGCTGCCGTTGCCGGCCGGTCTTGCACTGCTTCCGCCTGCCGGGCGTGCGCCGGGGCGGGAATTCTGTCCGCCGGAGGGGCGGCTGCTGGGTCTTGGATTCGGGCTGATATGATTCTCCTTGTTAGGTTAGCAAACGCGCGGGTACGAATTTTTGCGCAGGCGCATGATAGGCGATATTTGCGTGAGAGCAAGCCCTGAGTGTGGAAACGTCACAATTAAGCAACAATTCCGCAGACAGAAGGGAAAAAAGGGGCTAAAAGCGGTGTAAAAGAGAAAAAGTATTTGACATTTACGTGAATAATCATTAGGAATGCGCCCCCGAATTGGAAGATTACGGCAGGATGCCGAAAAACGAGAACGAAGAATTGAACCATGAAGACCTTCTCAGCCAAACCGCAAGAAGTAGAGCGCAAATGGTATGTTATAGACGCTGCCGACAAGGTGCTCGGCCGTGTTGCCGTTGAAGCGGCCAACATTTTGCGTGGCAAGAACAAGACGATTTTCACCCCGCACGTTGATTGTGGCGACTTTGTCATCATCGTGAACGCGGACAAGGTGGTGCTGACCGGCAACAAGGAAAATGCCAAAATTTACACCCGTTTCTCCGGCTACGTCGGCGGCAAGCAGGTGGAAACGCCCCGGAAAATCCGCGCCCGTCGTCCCGAACTTCTTCTGGAGCTGGCTGTAAAGGGCATGGTTCCCCATACCCGCCTGGGCCGTCAGCAGATGACCAAGCTGAAGGTTTACGCCGGCGCCAGCCACCCGCACGAAGCACAGCAGCCTACCGCCGTTACCCTCTAACCGATTTTCCCAGACATGAGTCAGACAACCCCATACAACGCCACCGGCCGTCGCAAGACCGCCATTGCACACGCTTGGCTTACTGAAGGTTCCGGCCGCATCACGATCAATCGCCGCGGTTTTGAAGAATACCTTCCCACCATTCAGTTGCAGAACGCCGTTCTCCAACCTTTCCAGGTCACCAACACCATGAACAAATTTGACGTGAATGTCGTCACCAAGGGCGGTGGCATTCATGGCCAGGTCGGCGCCATCCGCATGGCGATCGCCCGCGCTCTGGTGATGGTTGATGAAGCTTCCCGCGCCCAGCTGCGTGAATTCGGTCTTTTGACCCGTGATTCCCGCATGAAGGAACGCAAGAAGGCTGGCCGTCCCGGCGCCCGCAAGCGTTACCAGTTCTCCAAGCGCTAAGCCTGGGCTGGTTGCGAAGGAACTGGCATTTACCATTTCTTTCTCGGAAAAAGAGCTGTTTCACTTTTCGGTGGAACAGCTCTTTTACGTTGCCAATATCCAGTTTGCGTCCTGGCAACCCGGCCATGGAAACACTGTTTTCGATGTATTGCGGGCTTTCAATATGCGGGAGCCTGCCACTCCTTCATTGGGACTCCAGGGGGCCTGATTGTACTGTCCTTCAGGTGCCGTCGTTAAGTTTGTTTTTCCTTTTGATTGTTCAAAAAACCGGTTGCAACTGCGCCGGGTATTTTTTTGTATGCGGCGGCATTGCCATTCCCAGTCTCTGCCGCTGCTCCGGAGAAGTTCTTCTCCATGGTGTGGAAAAGAAATCCGTTTCCGGCTAATCCTGTTCCGGAAAGAGGAAGAGGCACAAGAGAATTACCGGTGGTACGGCGTCCCCGCCAGAATGGTATGGCAGCGGTAAAGCTGTTCCAGCAGGACGACGAGCGCCAGTTCATGCTGCAAGGTAAATTTGCTCAGGGCCAGGACATGGTTGCACCGGGAGCGCAGTTCTTCCGTGTGGCCGTCCGATGCCCCGATGAGAAAAGCGATGCGGCGCACGGAGCGCATTTGCCAGTTCCGCGCCAGTGTAACCAATTTGTCCGTGGTCCAGAGCTCGCCCCTCTCGTCCATGGCGATGCGCAAACAGCCTTCGCTGGCTGTCAGCAACCGTTCGGAAACGTCTCTGGAGTTGCCGTCCTTGACGAGTTTCAGTTCCGCTTTGCCGAACGGCTTGAGACGGCTGAGGTAAAGTTCCACGCCTTCCCGGGCATAGTTCAGGGCAGGCTTTCCTGCGGCCAATATGAGAAATTGCATGTGGGGTCAGGATTTGGATGGAGTGTTGAGATAGTCCAGCAGCGTACGGGCCCAGGTTTCCGAAATGCCGCGAATGGTGGCGATGGAGGCCGGGTCCGCCTTTTTGATGGCAGCTACGGATTTGAATTTTTCCAGCAGCAGCCGTTTTTTCGCCGCGCTCATGCCGGGGGCGTCGTCCAGGGCGCTTTCCTTCATGCGTTTCCGGTATAACAGTTCGTTGTATCCGTTGGCGAAGCGGTGGGCTTCGTCCCGTATGCGCTGCATGAGCTTGAGGGCTCCCGTGCTGTGGGGCAGGCGGAGCGGTTCCGGCTGGTGCGGGAAGAAGATTTCCTCCCTTTGTTTGGCGAGGCCCACGATGGGCATGTCTCCCAGGCCGATGGCCTCCAGGTCCGCCAGGGCGGAGGAAAGCTGTCCCTTGCCGCCGTCCACCACGACGAGGTCCGGAACCTTGATGGGGGCCTTCCCCTCCGCACTGAGTTTCTTGAGCCACTGGTACAGCGTCATGTCCGGCGGCCGGGAGGCCACGGCGTCGCTTTCCATCAGGATGCGGGAATAGCGGCGCCTGATGACTTCCGACATGGAGGCGAAGTCGTTCTGGCCGTCCACCGTGCGGATGCGGTAGCGGCGGTAGGCCTTGTTGTCCGGTTTGCCGTTGGTGAAGCGCACCATGGAGGCCACAATATGGTTGGAAGAAACGTTGGAGATGTCAAAACATTCCATGATGGAGGGCGGTTCGTCCAGTCCCAGCGCCTCGCCCAGTTCCTTCATGTCTTCCTCCGGGTGTACGGTGCCGGGCAGGTTGGGGGTCCCTTTCTGGAACCGGCGCGCCGGTTCCAGCGTTTTGATCAGGTTGTCCCTGATGTCCCTTAGGTATGCGGCGCGTTCAAAGTCCAGACTGTCGGCGGCCTGCATCATTTCTTCGGTCAGCGCGTCCAGCGCGTTCTTTTTCCCCACTCCTTCCAGCAAACGCACGGCCTGGTCAAAATTCCTGTTGTAGTTTTCCACGGAGATGCGGCCTACGCACGGCGCGGAACAGTTGCGGATGACGTCCGCATGGCAGTGCTTGAAGTCGTTCAGGCCGGGATTTTTCACCTTGCAGGTGCGGAGCCGGAAATGCCTGTTGAGCCATTCCTGGGTGGCGTACAGGGCCTGGGAATGGACAAAGGGGCCGAAGTAGCGCGCGCCGTCCTCCTTGCGCACCCGGGAGAGCTGGAAGCGTGGCAGGCGTTCCCCCTTGGGAATTTTCAGGAGGGGATAACGCTTGTCGTCCTTGAGCTGGATGTTGTAATGGGGCCGGTACTGCTTGATGAGCTTGCTCTCCAGCAGGAAGGCCTCATGGTCGTTGCGGGTTTCAAAATAGTCAAAGGAGGCGATGGCGTTGATGAGCGCGCGGGTCTTGTGATTGGCCAGCGTGGCCCCGGTAGGGGAAAAATAGCTTGCCAGGCGGCGGTGAAGGTCCTTCGCCTTTCCTACGTAAATGGTATTGCCCTGGGCGTCCTTCATGATATAGACTCCCGGTTTGTGGGGAGTCTGCCTCCAGAGCTCCTTCAATGTTGGTGTTTCATGATCTGCCACGCAGCCATTATGCCATAGGCGGCAAGAAAGGGAACTGCGGAAACGTACTGCATTACGGGCAGTTGACTTGCCTAGGAAGGCTTCTTCTGTATAATCACTATGTCTTTTGTATGAATCCTGTATCATTTTCCACCCTGGCCAACGCCATGGACTTTGTCGTGGGCGATAGAAATTACCCTCTTTCCGAGCTGTTCATGAAAGGGGGCTTCATCATGTGGCCGCTTCTTCTGCTGTCCATAGGGGGCGTAGTCGTGCTGGTCATGTGCTGTTTTTCCACCCGTGCCGCCGCCGTGCTTCCCCCCAAGCTGGTGGAACAGGCGGAATCCTTTATCCGCAAGAGGGATTACACGGGACTTGCCATCCTCTGCAAAAACGGGGATTCCTGCTACGCCCGCGTGATGCTGACGGTAGCCAACTTCATGCAGCGCAACCCTTCCGCCCAATTTGAGGAAGTGAGGGAAATCGCCGCCGCGGAAGGCGGACGCCAGGCCGGCTTCATGAGCCGCCAGATTTCCTGGCTGTCGGACATCGGCGCACTGGCGCCCATGCTGGGTCTGCTGGGTACGGTCGTGGGGATGATGAAAACCTTTTTCGAGATCGCCAACGGGGACTTCTCCGGCGGCAAGCAGCGCATCGACATGGCCGGAGGCGTGGCGGAAGCCCTGATTACTACGGCCGGAGGCCTCTTGCTGGGGATTCCCGCCATTCTGGCGTATGTGTATTTCCGCAGCCAGGTGCACAAGCGCGTGGGAGACCTGGAGGCCGCCGTGACGCACAGCGTTTCCGTAGTGGCCACCCAGCTCCACAAGCCCCGTTCCGGTCCTGCCGGAGCCTTTCATGAGGAAGAGCTTCCCCGGGTCCCCGTGGATCCTACCTCCCTGCGCGACGTACGCGGACTCTAACCGACATCCGAGCCAGCAACACCGGAAGACCATATGAAGTTTCGTTACAAGATGCCCAATCCCATCGGGTTCCAGCTAGCGCCCATGCTGGATATCGTGTTTCTGCTGCTGGTGTTCTTCGTCGTGACGCAGACTTTTGAGGACGACGAACCGGACCTTTCCATCACCCTTCCGTCTGCGGAGACACCCAAACCCGGGGAAAACGCCTCCAATGAGATTATCGTGAACATCCGCAAGGACGGCACGGTGATGATCAACCGCCAGCCGTACACGATGCCGGAACTGGAGGAGAAGCTGCTTTCCGTCGCGCGCCTGGACAAAACCATGCTCGTCCGCATCCGTGTGGATGAAAAGGCGGAATCCGGCACGGTCGTGCACGTGATGGACGCCTGCCTGAAAGCCGGGCTCAACAATGTATCTTTCTCCACGAGGCCTCCGGCTCCGTCTTCCGTCAACGTTTCCACCCCTCAATCTTCATGAAAGCCCTTTTTCCCATCAGCGTCGGACTGGCGGTCCTGGCAGTATGCGCCGCCGCCCAGGAGCATATCCCGGACGCCGCCCCGGTGGACGACGGTCCGCTGGTAGCCAATCCGGAACAGGACAGCCTGGATATGGCGGACATGCTGTACAAGCAGTCCCAGGAGCCTCAGACGAAGGCGAACCCGCAGGAATATGCGCGACTGCTTGATCTGAGCCTGCGCAAGTACCTTGAATTTTCCCAGCGTTTCCCCCGTTCCACACAGGCTCCTCTGGCGGAATACCGTGCGGCCATGTGCCTGGCGGAACTCGGAAGGAAAGAGGATGCCCATGCGCTGTTCCAGAGGCTGACGCAGACGGGAACCCCGGCCCTGGTTGCCGCCTCCGCCTACCGTCTGGCCACGGATGCCTCCGCCGCCGGAGAGACGGACAAGGCCATCCAGTATTACCAGCTTGTTATCCGCAGTGCGGAGCAGAATGACTTGAAGGTGGATGCCCAGTACCGCCTGGGGCGCCTGTTCCTCGCCAGCGGCAATCCGGAAGCCGCCGCCAACATGTTCTGCGCGGTGATCGGCAATCCCCAGGCGGATAAAAGATTCGTCCTGGTGGCCCGGATGGGGTATGCCGCCCTGTGTGCCGATTCCAGCCGGCTGGGAGAGGCGTACACCGAGTACCGCAAGGTGCTGGACACGCCCGGTGTGGATGCCAGAAACCGCGGCATCGCCATTCTGCAGGCGGCAACGCTGGCCACCAAGCTGAAGAAGAACGCGGAGGCGCACAGCCTTTATGAACAAATACTGAAGGATGAAACCCTGAAGGAAATGGCGCCAGAGGCCCGCATGGGCCTGCTTCTGGGGCTGTACCACATGGGCAAGTACAAGGAGGTCATGGCCCAGTACGAGCAGCAGAAGGACATGAAGATGCCGACCAAGGAAGGCCAGGCGCGCCTGCTGATGCTGATGGGCCAGACCGCCTACAAGCTGAAGGAGTACCAGAAGGGGGCGGATTTCTTCCTGGAGGCGGAAAAAGCCGTCCCTTACACGCAGGAAGCCATGCAGGCTTCCTTCTACCGTCTTCTGTGCTACAAGGAGCTCAAGCAGAAGGACCTGCCCCAGCGTGCCCAGAGTTTCCTGAATCATTATGCCAAGGCGTTCCCCACCAGCGAGCTCCACGACATGGTGCGTCTGATGGCGGCGGAAAGCCTGTTCAGCTCCAGCCCCGCGGATGCGGCCAAATTTTACGGGAGCATCAATTTTGACAAGCTTCCGGCCAAGATGCGCCCGGATATTCTGTACAAGAGCGCCTGGGCCGTTGCCCAGGCGGGCGACCGGGAAACGGCCGCCAAGCTGCTGACCACCTTCATTGACGGGTATCCCCGCGATCCCCGCATCTGCGAAGCCCTGACCCTGCGGGGGGACATGTACGCCAAAACCAAAAAGGAAACGGAGGCCCTGCAGGATTTTGACCGGGTGATTGCGCGCTGGCCGAAGGAGGAATCCGCGGCCGCCGCCTGGCAGCGGGCCGCGCAGATTTACGCCGGCCGCCAGGATTTGGCGAACATGGCGAAGTACTACGAAGGGCTGATCAAGAATTTCCCGAAGACCTCTCCCGCCGCCCTGGCGGAAGCCCATTTCCTGCTGGGCCGTGCGGCGTTTGACCAGGGGGATTTCCAATCCTCCATCAGCCACATGTCGGAGGCCAAGACACTGGACCCCCAGAAATATGGGGAACAGGTCAACGTCCTCACCGTTCTTTCCTACCACAAGCTCCAGGACGTAAACAAATTGAAGGAGGCCCTGGAAACCCTCCAGAAGGAGAACCCGGCGGCCGTGTCCCGCGTGCCGGACGTGATTCCCGCATGGCTGGGCCTTCAGGCTTACGGAATGAAGGATTTGGAGACGGCGGACAAGTACATGACCTGGGCCACCCAGAACGACCAGCTCCAGAACGTGAAGAAAGTAATCTGGCGCAATCTGGCGAAAGTGCGCCTGGCCTTGAAAAAGTATGACCGCGCCCTCGTGGCTTCCAACAACTTCCTGAAGGTGGAGGACCAGCCCTACCGCCGTGCGGACGGCATGCTGGACAAGGCCTCCATCCTGCTGGGCCTGGGCAAGTATGCGGAAGCCCGGAAAACGGCGGAAGAAGCGCTTGCCCTGGGGGTGGAAGGCCCCCTGATGGCCTCCCTGAAAATCGTGCTGGGGGACATCTCCTATGCGGAAAAGAAATTTGATGAGGCGGCCAAGCATTACGGCGTTACGGCGGAGTTGTTCGTCAACGACGCGGAGCTGAAACCCAAGGCCCTGTTCAAGGCGGCGGAAGCTCTGGACAAGGCCGGCCGCAAGTCGGAGGCTTCCCAGTACCGCGCCCGCCTGCAGAAGGAATTCCCGGACTGGAAGCAGGAAGGGGAGTCACTGCCGCCGGATGCCCGCTAGACGTCTGGAACGATTGGAAACGGAATGGAGAACAGGCGGAAAAGATGGTATGATCTGTTCGGATTGCTGCCCCGCAATCTGGGGCGCGTCCTGCTGTGGCTGAGCATCATCCCTATCTCGTTCATCGTCATCCTGATCATTTACGCGTGGCGGGCGGACCAGTATAATCTGGACGAAGTTCTGGCTCCCCTGGAAAACTGCGCCGCCTATGACCGGAACGGCCAGTGGATAGGCACCCTGACGGACCACGACCGCGTTTACGTAGCGCGCCATGAATTGCCGGATAATCTGGTGAACGCCTTCATCGCACGGGAGGACGAAGCCTTTTTCGACCACGGCGGCATTGTTTACACATCCATCATCCGCTCCATCTGCCGGAACCTGACCACCCTCTCCTATGCCCAAGGGGCTTCCACCATCACCATGCAGCTTGCACGGAACTGTTATGAACTGGGGGGAAAGACGCTGGACCGGAAGATCCTGGAAATGGCCGTAGCCCGCCGCATAGAGGGAAAATACTCCAAGGATGAAATATTGACGGCCTACTTGAACCGGATTTACTTCGGTCAGCAATGCTACGGCATCGCCCAGGCCGCGGATCTGTATTTCGGCAAAAAAGTGGGAGACCTGACTTTGGCGGAATGCGCCACGCTGGCCGGGCTGGTGCGCGGCCCTTCCATATACAACCCCGTTTCCAGCCCGGAGGCCGCCGTCAAGGTGCGCAATGCCACGCTGGAACGCATGCTTGAATGCGAATTTATCACCCAAGAGCAAATGTGGAAGGCATCCTCAGAACCGATGACCGTGGCGGGAGAAAAGGAGGCCAGCCCCGCGTCCTATCCCATTCTGGTGATTTCCCGTGAATTGGGCAGTCTTGCCTGCTGTGACCAGCAGGAAGAGACTTCCAGCATTTTTGTGATGACTACGCTGAACCTGGATTTTCAGAGAATGGTGGAGGAGGTGAGTGAGCCGGCCCTCATTGCTTTGGAGAATTCCCCTGTATGGAGCGGCCTTCCGAAGAGGGTGGACAACCATCTGAAAGGCTGCGTCCAGGCCGCCGTGCTGTGCGTGGATTCCCGCAAGGGCGACATACTGGCCATTACGGGAGGCCGCTCCGCCCTGGACGGCGTGGACAGATGGCAGGCAAAGATAATGCCCGGTGAATTGTTCACTCCTGTCGTCAACCTGTGCGCCGTGGACCAGCGCCGGACCGTCATCCGCAGCAACCCGGAAGTGACGGGGCGGGGCGTGGGATTCAACACTGTCATTGAGACGGCGGGAAAAGCCGGGTACAAGGGGGATTTGCCGCGTTCCCCGGATCTGTATGCCGGGAAGTTTCGCACGTCCCTGGCGGATGCCGTCAACGCGCTGTACATGATCGGCAACGGCGGACTCAACGTGCAGCTTTCCGCAGTTCGCCAGGTGGGAACAACCAAAAAAAACCTAGTGATGGTGAATGCTCCTTCTTCCGAGGAAACCCACCGTGAAATCCTTCCGCGGGAATCCGTCCATCTGGTGGCGGGGCTTCCCCCCTTCCGCTATGACGAACGTACCAGAAGGACGGTCGTGAATGTGGCGTTGCCTGAATATAGCGGGCATTTCTCCTCTGTCAGAGGCCGTTATTATACCGTGTACGTCTGGGTTGGATTCGATGCTCCGGATGAAGCCGTATACAAGAAAAGGGGTGTTTCCGCCGCCCTGGCGAAAACATGTTCCACACTGGCGGAGGACGTGTACACCCGAGCGGAAGCGGCCAGAAAGGCTGCCGCCACCGAGCGCCGCGAGCAGGAAACTCCGCAGGAGCAGACCTCCCTTTAAACGATTTTTTTATTCAAACATATCATGAACCACTCGCCTGAAATGACCGTAGCCATCCGGGCGGCCAAGTCCGCCGGAGCCTTCCTGAAAAAGCATTTTTATGACCGGAAGAAGGTGGATGAAGCCAGCCAGAACGACATCAAGCTGGAACTGGACAAGCTGTCCCAGAAACTGATCACGGAGGAAATCCTCTCCGCTTTCCCTACTCACGCTGTACTGGGGGAGGAAGGTTACACCGGAGACCGGAACGGCGAAAACGAATGGATCGTGGACCCCATTGACGGCACGGTGAATTATTTCTATACCATTCCGTGGTTTTGCGTGTCCATCGCCCTCCGCCGCGGCGGGGAAGTGGTGCTGGGCGTGATTTACGATCCCATGATGGACGAATGCTGGCATGTGGAAAAAGGCGGCGTTCCGTACATGAACGGCGTACCGATGCATTGCAGCCTCCGGAAGCGCATGGCGGAGGCCGTCGTATTCGTGGGGCACGGGAAGACGGACGGTTCCAAGGAAAAGGGAATTGAACGCTTTGCTAAAATCGCCTGGCAGGTGCGCAAGGTGCGCAACAACGGTTCCGCCGCCCTCGCCCTCGCCTACATTGCCTGCGGCAGGTTTGACGCCTATGTGGAAAGCGTCATTTCCATCTGGGACATTGCCGCCGGCGTCCTGCTGGTGAAAGCCGCCGGAGGAAAAGTGATTCTGGAACCGAAGAAGGACAATCCGGAACAGTTCGCCATTGTTGCCTGGAACGGATGCATCCCGATTGTGGAAGCCCTCGGAGAATAAACCCCAGCCCTGTTGACGGATGAACACCATGATTGCACTGACCGGGCTGGGTTACGACATTCACCGTTTTGCGGAAGCCCCCCGCCCGCTGATGCTGGGCGGCGTACACATTCCCTCCGCCAGGGGACTGGACGGCCATTCCGATGCGGATGTCCTGTGCCATGCCGTTGCGGACGCCCTGCTGGGCGCCGCCGGACTGCCGGACATCGGCTTCTGGTTCCCTCCGGGCGATCCCGCCTGCAAGGACATTTCCTCCCTGGACATTGTGGCCAAGGCCGTTTCCCTGATCCGGGAACGCGGAGGCCGCGTGGTCAACGTGGATTCCTCCCTGATTGCGGAAGCACCGCGCATTTCTCCGTATCTGGAGCAGATGAAAAACGCTCTGGGTTCCGCACTGGGCATTTCAGCCGCCCGTGTAGGGGTGAAGGCCACCACGAATGAGCAGCTTGGCGCGCTGGGGCGCCGGGAAGGGATCGCCGCCTTTGCCGTGGCGTCCATCCTGATGCCGGAGGAAGAGCCGCAGCCGTAACTGTTTATGGACCGTCTTCTGGTTTTCGGCACGGGGAACGCCACCGTTACGGAATGCTACAATACCTGCTTTTCCCTGACGGACGGCAAGGAATTCCTGCTGGTGGACGCCGGCGGAGGCAACGGCATTCTGGGCATTCTGAAATATATGAAGGTTCCGGTGGAAAGGATGCATCACGCTTTTCTTTCCCACCGGCACACGGACCACATGCTGGGCATGGTATGGGTGATCCGCCTCATCGGGACCATGATGACCCAGGACCGCTATGAAGGAACGTTTACGGTTTACTGCCACCGGGAACTGGCGGCGGACCTGGAATGCCTGGTACGCATGACGCTGGACAAAAGGGTTGTGCGCCTGGTCGGGGAACGCATCCTCGTGGTTCCGGTGGAAGATGGAGAGGAAGTGGACGCCGGACCGTACCGGCTGACCTGTTTTGACATTCATTCGGACAAGACGCGCCAGTTCGGCTTTTCCACGCTGCTGAACGGGGGAGGCAGGCTTGTTTTCCTGGGAGACGAACCGTACCGCGATGCCTGCGAGCCTTATGTCCGCGGCGCCCGCTGGCTGCTTAGCGAAGCCTTTTGCCTGCATTCTCAGGCCGACGTGTTCAAGCCCTATGAAAAATACCACAGCACGGTCAAGGATGCCTGCGAACTGGCGGAAAGAATGAACATTCCCAATCTGCTGCTTTGGCATACGGAAGACAGTAACCTTGCCTGCCGCCGTTCCTTATATTCCCGGGAAGGGCGGATGTATTATTCCGGCAACCTGGTCATTCCGGATGACGCTGATATTATCGACCTTTAATTTGGCGAAATAGAGGCGGATTAAGAATCCGCGGTCAATGACAATTTTTGGCGTTTAAGGGATTTGATCATAAGATCATGTTTGCTGAGCAAACAACACAAAAGAGCACTAGAATTTGGTGATTTTATAATATACTGCTGACTAGCGGATTGTATTATTTCATAACAATAATGTTTCCAACCGCGGATTCTTAATCCGCTAGTTTGCCATCGAGTGGATGCGGTAATGTTTTCAGCAACAAACCGCTCCCATGAACAATTACATGATATAGACGAGAGAAACCGGACTTCTTGAAAAGGAAGTCCGGTTTTTTAGAGGGTGGCGTTCCGGTACTTATACCTTTCTTTTCTCCGCGTCCCGGATCTGGTCTTTCCGTGAGGGTATGTTCCTCCGTGAACGCAAAAAAAGTGCGCCCGCATGATCGGGCGCACTGTGAAAGGGAAGGAGGAATAAAAGCGTCTGTTTATTTCTTCGGCGTCACATTGCGCATGTTGCGTCCCTTGGCTTTGCGCTGCTGCTCTTCCAGGGCCACGCGCTGCTGTTCCATCATCCGCTGGAAGAAGCCGGGCTTTTTCTTCTTCTGGGACGGAGCCAGCACGGGCATGGGCAGGCGGCGAATCAGCGCCGTCTGGCCGATGGAAATGAGGTTCTGCGTGGTCCAGTACAGGGCCAGGGCGGAAGCGAAGTTGTAACAGAACAGGAAGAACATCAGAGGCATCAGATTCATGATGATGCGCTGGGAACGTTCGCCCGCCTGCGGTGTCATCCGCATTTGCACGATCATCGTGACGGCCATGATGAGCGGCAGGATGTTGATCGGGATGCCAAACAGGTGGCCGACGGTATCGGGCAGGGACAAGTCCGTCATCCACAGGCAGAAGGGCTGTCCCCGCAATTCCGCGGAATATTGAAGCACGCGGTAGAAGGCGAAGAAGATGGGAATCTGGATGAGCATGGGTACGCAACCGCTGGCCGGATTGATGCCGTATTTCTGGTACAGCTTCATCATTTCCATGTTCACCTTCTGGGGATCGTCCGGATATTTTTCCTTGAGTTTCGCCATTTCAGGCTGAACCAGGGACATGCGCTTCATCGCCAGATAGGATTTCTTGTGCAGCGGCCAGATGAGAGCGCGGACGACGATGGTCATGCAGATGATGGCTACGCCCCAGTTGCCGAACCAGCCGTGGAACAGGTTGAGCAGCCAGTTCATCGGCACGCTCAGGAAGACCAGCCAGCCGTAGGCCATGATGTCGCTGATGGCGGGGTAGGTAAGGTTCAGGTCGCGCAGGTAGGCGTTGAATTTGGGGCCCGTGTAAATGTCGTAGGTGAGCGTTTTGATCTCGTTGGGCGCCATGGCCAGGTTGGGAATGCCCATGGCCAGGGTTACGCCGGGCACCAGGGTATTGTTTTCATGGGCCAGGGGGAATTCCTGGCGCGTGGCGTACACGGTGGAGCCTGCGGACTGTTCCTGCGGAATGAGGATGGTGGCGTAGTACTGGCTCATTACCCCGGCGTAGGTCAGGTCCTTCAGCGGGCCTTCCAGCACGCGGGGCTTGGCGGTGCTGAAAAAGCCGCCCGTGAAGTGGGAGGGGGCCTCCTGTTCCAGGGAGCCGTCCGCATGGTAGAAAAGGTGGGTGTAGGTATCCTTGGGTTCGCTCTTGGCGATGGGGTAGGCACTGCCTGCAAAGATGCCCAGATAGCGCAAATCCTGGACATTGGGGGCTTTGTTGAGAAGGGAGACGGTCAGGCGGATGATGTATTTGCTGCCGGGGAGCACTTTTCCGGAAGAGTCCGTGACGGGGTGGAGCGTGTAGGTCTTGGAAATGAAAAGCTGGCGCGCGGCGTCATAGCCTTCCAGGGTGACGGAGTCCGCCGTGCGCTTGACTTCCTTGTACACCGTGTTGTCGTAGGAAGGGTCCTGCGTGGCGTCCATGTTGAAGACGAGTTCTCCAATCCCCCGGTTCTGGGCCTCGTTGATGGTGATATTGTGGTCCGTAACCTTCTGGGTGTCCACAATATCGTTGTGGAGAGTGACGCCACCGATGGAGCCGCCGACGCGGTTGAAGGTGTAAGTGATGAAGGGCTTCTGCTTGCCGTCCACTTCTTCCGTGGCCACAAGGGTGATCGGGTTCTCCTTGTCTTCCGCCATGGCCTGGTTGACGGAAAGCTGTCCCGGAGTGGCGGGTTCGGCAGCTGTTGAAGTTCCCGGTGCGGCAGTGCTTGCGGGGGAGACCGATTGCTGGACGGCGGCGGGGGGCGCCGTAACGGGTGTTTCCTTTTTATTGTTGCCGAGGTAAACGTTCAGGCCCAGAAGGGCGGCGCAGACGCCGACAATGATCCATGAAGTGCGATCCATAATGTGATATAGCTTGGTTGGAAAAGAGTTTTACAGGGAGAGGGAGAAAAGTGAGTTAGCGGGAAGGGCGGGGAGGCGGCACGGGATCATACCCTGAACCGCCCCAGGGGTTGCATCTTAAAATGCGCCATGTTCCAAGAATAAAACCGCGCCAGGCTCCGTGGACCTGGACGGCCCGGATGAAGTATTGGGAACAGGTGGGAGTGTAACGGCAGCCGCAGCCGGGCCCCCCCAGCGCGTGAAGAGGGGCGCTGATGAAGAGTTGGTAACCCCGAACCAGGGTGATAAGCAGCCATTTCATCATGCCGTGTCTTGTTGTCCGGAAAGCAGTTGCAGTTTTAATTTGCGGGCGGCTTTCTGCCAGTCCCGTTCCAGGTCGGAATAGCTGGCTTCCACCGCCCGCCATCTGAGCACGCACACCATGTGCACGCCCTGTTGAAAAGGCTCTCCGTGTGCCCGGAGTATTTCCCGCACCCGGCGTCTGAGCTTGTTGCGGACGACGGCGCAGCCTATTTTTTTCGTGCAGATGATGCCGAATTTGGAAGGCTCCTCCGGATCTGCCAGCGGGGCTGCGCTTAAAACAATAAGCCGACCTGCTACGGATGGTCCCTCGTTGCGTACCCGGGCAAATTGAAATGCCCTGGTCATGCTTTGTTGACGAGTAAGACGCATCTCCCGCGGGTCGGCCCGTGAAAAGAATGTTCCAAGGAGGCGTTAACCAAGTCCTGACGGCGAATTAACGGCCGTGCTGGATGGTATGGCGCTTGTACTGGATTTCGGCTCCCTTGGGAAGAAGGCGCTTGCGGCCTTTGGCGCGGCGGCGGCGGATGATATCGGCCCCGTTCTTGGTCGCCATGCGTGCACGGAATCCGAACTGGCGCTTGCGGCAGCGCTTGGATGGTTGATAAGTCCTCTTGCTCATGATATTGAAAGATGCTTCTTGTGAATTACTAGATTCAGTGCCGTCCGTCTAAGCGGCCTATGCACAACCGGACGAAAAGGATAACTATTTTGGCCGTTTTGTCAATCCGTCAGGCGATTATTTGGCGCTTTTCTTGGGTGCAGCTGTGTTGTTTTTTGTTATTAATGATTGATAATAAATATATTTTATGATTTGGAAAGCGCCCCGTTTTTACAGGAAGAGCAATTCCGCATAGGTCGGAACGGGCCACAAATCTGCATCCGTCAGCCCTTCCAGGGTGTCGATGGTCTTTCTCAAGTCATTCATTCCAGTCAGGATATCCTTGGTGCTTTCCTTGTCCACCGCCAGCCGCAGTGCCTCGACCTGGGCGGGCAGGAGGTCCAGCAGTTCTCCGATCCGGTTGGCGCGGTCTGTCGTGGCTTTCATCCCCGCCTTGATTCCGGAAGCCTTCATCTGCGCAATGGCGGAGGTGAGCTGCGTGAGCTGTTCCGTGACGGCCGGAATATACAGGGTTTCCACCATCAGGAGGGCCGTTTCCGCCTCAATATTGATTTCCTTATGGAAGATTTCCGACTGGATTTCATGGCGCGCGTGGAGTTCCACCGGGCTGACCACCTTGTATTTTTCAAAAAGCGCTCTGGCCTTGGGCGTTTCCAGTGCCGCCAGCGCCTCGATGGTGCCGGGCGTATTGGCCAGCTTGCGGCGTTCGGCCTCCTTGATCCAGGCTTCTCCGTAGCCGTCCCCGCTGAAGAGGATGCGCTTGTGCTTCTTGATGATGTCTTGAAGCAGCTTGTTGAGCGTCGTGTGGAATTCCTCCGGCTTGTCCTTGACGGGTTCCAGGATGGTGCAGATTTCATCCAGGCTTTCCGCGACGATGGTGTTGAGCACCGTCATTGGCCACGCGCAGGTTTGGGAAGAACCCACGGCCCGGAATTCAAACTTGTTGCCGGTGAAGGCGAAGGGGCTGGTGCGGTTCCGGTCGGAAGTGTCCAGCGGGAACATCGGCAGCGTATCTACGCCGATGCTCATGGTTTTCACCGTGCATGCCTTCTTGGTGCCGCCTTTTTCAATCTGCTCAATGATTTCGTCCAGCAGGTCCCCCAGGAAAATGGAAATGATGGCCGGAGGAGCTTCATGGGCTCCCAGGCGGTGTTCGTTGCCGGATTTGGCGACGGAGGCGCGCAGCAGGTCTGCGTGTTCGTCCACGGCCTTGATCGTGGCGCAGAGCAGGGTGAGGAAGATGGCGTTTTCCTGCGGGCTGGAGCCGGGATTGAGAAGGCTGCCGTAGCCGGGGGCGGAAAGGGACCAGTTGTTGTGCTTGCCGGAGCCGTTCATTCCCGCGAAGGGCTTTTCATGGAGCAGGCAGACCAGGTCGTGCTTATTGGCGGTTTTTCGGAGCACTTCCATGACCAGCATGTTGTGGTCCACGGCCAGGTTCTGGCTCTCGAAAATGGGCGCGATTTCAAACTGTCCGGGAGCCACCTCGTTATGGCGCGTCTTGGAGGGGATGCCGAGCTTCCACAGGGCTTCGTCCACGTCAACCATGAATTCCAGCACGCGGTCCTTGATGGAGCCGAAGTAATGGTCTTCCATCTGCTGGTGCTTGGGCGGCACATTGCCGAAGAGAGTGCGGCCGCACATCATCAGGTCCGGGCGCAGGGCATAAAGCTGCTTGTCCACCAGGAAGTATTCCTGTTCCGCGCCCAGGTTGGCGGTGACGCGGATATTTTCCGGACCGCCGAAGCAGGCCAGAAGGCGCTGGGCCTGGCGGCAGACGGCGGTCATGGAGCGCAGCAGGGGAGTCTTTTTGTCCAGTGCCTGCCCCTTGTAGGAACAGAAGGCGGTGGGGATGCACAGGGTGGCTCCATTGTCCGTGCGCTTGATGAAAGCGGGGCTGGTGGGGTCCCATGCCGTGTAGCCGCGGGCCTCAAACGTGGCGCGGAGACCGCCGGAGGGGAAGCTGGAGGCGTCCGGTTCCCCCTGGACCAGGCTTTTGCCGGAGAATTTGAGTTCCAGGTTGCCTTCCGGGTCCACTTCCACAAAGGAATCGTGCTTTTCAGCCGTACTGCCGTTGAGGGGCTGGAACCAGTGCGTGTAATGGCTGGCGCCCTTTTCCAGGGCCCAGGTCATCATGGCCTGGGCCACTTCATTGGCAATATCCGGGTCCAGCTTTTCATCCTTGCGGATTGTCGCCAGCAATTTCTTGTAAACGGGGCGGGGTAGGTAGCCGCGCATGGTCTCCATGTTGAAGACGTCCTGGCCGTAGATTTCCGCAATAAAGGTTGCGGCGTTGCCAACATCGGAAGGTGTGTTTGTGTGCATCTTGGTAGGGAACGCGCCAAAAGGCTCGAAATCTACCAAACCTTAAAAGAGCGTTTTTTGCAAGCCGAATCCTGCCAGTCCGTTATTTTCACCGGGAATGCCTTTCACGGCGGCGGAAAACCGTTTTTCCTCCTGCCTCTTTTCCTGTTCGGGATGAATCAGATCGGGCTCCCAATGAATTGGAAGCCCGATCCTTCTCGTCACATATCCATTGTGAATTGGGAGGAAGCAGCATGAAAAATGGCCGCCCGCCTACCTTCGTGAATATAGCGAATTTGGAATCCGTTTGATAAAAATCATATTTTAAAATAAATGTATGTAATTATAAATCATCATGATATTGCTATTTGAAGAGGTTTGTTTTTTACATCTGTGTTTCCGATGATGCAGGCATTTTTATTACAAACGCTTTTAATACCAAAAATTATCATTGATGCCGGATTCCAAAGCCGTCTTTTTTCCGGAAGCAGGGCCAATCGCTTGTTCCCGACACAGGGGCGCAGCAGACCGTCTTTTCTCCGCGGGATGATTTCCACCTGTTGCGAACGTTGTTTCCGGGACTTTCCTTCCGACAATTCGGGGTTGCATCCGGCACATAAAAAACCGGGCTCCCCTTTTCAAGGAAGCCCGGCTGCGTCTGCATCCGCTCTTGTTGATTAGAACGAATAACCTACCCCCAGCATCACACGCTGGTTTACCAAACTGTCGCGCGCCTCCACCTGATAACTGCCATACGCACTCCAATTGGCCGTTACCTGCAGCCGCCCGGAAATCCCCGCCCTCATTCCCTGCCGCGCCGGCTTGCTACCCTCCACTCCCCACCCATAGCCGTTGCCGACCAGGCGTGCATAGGTTCCCGCATTGCTCCGGTACACGTCCGGGAGATACTCCACGCTAACCGTATGGCTCCAGGGCATGCCGCCCAGCGTCAGCCCCTGAGTCAGGGAAAGGCCCACGGGAAGAGCCAGATTGCGGTAATGACCACGGTCAAACCGACGCGCCATCTCTCCGCTTTCCGTAAACGCCTCCTGCACCACATCCGTGTATTCCACGCCGATATGGGGCGTGAGAACCAGGTTCCTGCCCACGGGCAAATCCCAGGCGGCCCTCACTGTACCCTCCCATGCCCGGTTGGTCCATGAACCCGACGAGTTCTGGCCGCCGGAGGTCACGGAGGAAAGGCGGTTGTCGCTGCTGCTGAAGCCGGCGGCGGCAGTGATGGTCAGAGCCTGCCCCTTGTTCATGGGGAGTCTCCAGCCGGTGTAGATAAGGCCCATATTGGTGTTCTGCCGGTTGGTGGCCCGGTATTCCCGGCTGATGTTTTTGCCGGAAGTATAGCCGTAGGCAATACCGCCCAGCCAATGTTGGCCGAGCCTGTAGTCTCCCCCCACGGCAAAGCCGCCGCCCTGGTAGTCGAACCCTTCAATGCCGCCCTTGGTTCTCTGCATCTGGAAATCGCCCAGTCCGCTGGTCCAGACATTGCTCTTGAGGGGTGAGAGGAAACGCGCCGTATCCAGGTGTTCCAGTCCCGTACCGGTGAAGGAGCGCAGGGTGGCGGCGGAGGAAAGCATGGAGTTGGCGATGTTGCTGCCCTGAAGCTCCGCAATGACGCCTTCCTGAAGGATATTGCCGGTGGTAAAGACAAGGGAGCCTTCGTCGTTGAGCTCCCAGTTCATTTCCAGAAGGAAGTTCATGCCCTGGTCATCCCGCATGGCAACCCTGTGGTCTCCGATTTCTTGAAGAATGCCTCCGAAAGAGTCCGCTGTGATGGTCAGAACGGTTTCTCCCGGGGCCACAGCGGAAGAAGGTGCATAGACAGTCACTTGATTGGCGGAGACGGAACCAGCGGCGGTGATGGAGGCGGGTTCTCCGCTCAGACTGAGATCAAGCGTCAGGGTTTTCAGGGAAACGTTGCCGGAAGCGGTGAGGGAGGTTTGGCGTCCCATGGCCAGCGTTCCGCCTTCCTGGACGTAGTTGACCAGTTGCAGAGCGGCCCTCTGGTCCAGGCGGACAGTGCCGTTGTACTGGAAGGCGTCCCCGGTGAGGGTGGAGGTGTAATTGGCGGCATTGTCCGAGTCTGCATAATCCCTGCCGGAGAAGAGGATTTCCCCCTGGCAGTCCTCCCCCTGGTTGAGATGGAGGGAGGAAGCGTTATCCTGCTCATCCTGCATGACGATGGGGTCGTAAAAGGCAATGGTGCGTCCGGCCGCGGCGCCCAGTTCCATGGTGTGTTTTCCATCCGTGAGGATGGCGTTGGCGATGGGGTCTGTCCCGCCTGCATACATGACGTTGTTCTGGAAAGTTATATCGCCTCCATCAGCCAATAACATGATCCGGGCATTCGCAGGATCGGTGGGGCGACCATATTCATCCTCTGTGGGGGCGGAACTGCAGATGGCGCCTCCAAAATATGTTGCCGAATTGTTTTCAAACAGGACATCTCCCTGCACGTGCTGAATGGATAATACATTATTTTCAGAGACGGAACCCGTTTCAAAATAGATGGCGCCGCCGAAAGTATCCGCGCGATTTCCGGTGAATGATACATTGCCCTTCACACCGGAAATGGAAAGCATGCTTTCCGTGCCATTGACAAAAATGGCGGATCCGGCATAGGAACTGTTGTTATGGAAAAGGATGTCTCCCTGAATGTTGGAAAGCTGAATAGCTGCATGTCCGCTGAATAATTCGTCGCCCCAGTTGACTTTGCAGCCTGCTGTCAGGCAGGCGCCGAAGGCATTATCCCCGGCATCGTTGTTCACGAAGCGAATGCCGCCGGCGATGTTGTTCATGATGATGGTGGCTTGTCCGGTTTTCACATCATTGAAAATACTGATGACGCCCTGGCCGCCTGCAAAAGTATTGTTCCGGACATCAATCCCTCCCCGCACATTGGTGATTTGGATCAAACTATTGGAACTGTTTTCCGTCTTGTTATAGCTGTAAATAAGCAATCCCAGTCCGGATTGTGTCGCTCCGGAAGTTTTTGTGTTATTGCTGATGGACAAGGTGCCTCCGATGTCGTCAATGAAAATGGTATTGTTCCCGGAAGAGTGCAGGGACACCAGGGCATCCGCCGCGTTTCCGCTGCGTTCAATCGTGTTGTTATCCAGAGACACGTTTCCACCGATATCGGTGATGGAAAATACGGAATCTCCCTGATTGTTGCTTAATTCAACGGCTCCATATGTCCCGCCGAGATGAAGGTTGTCCAATTGCGAAATGGACAGGGTGAACGTGTCAATACGGGGATCAGTGTTTTCCGGACGGAAAAGGAATTGGGCGGTTTTTTCTGTGGTATCTTTCTTGTCCAGAGTAAGACTCTGCTGGCCGTCCCCTTCAAACGAGACTCCAAATTGTGCCTGGGGAGTGGAAGGATCTGCCTGGAATACGGTTGTGTTATACTCCATGTCGGTATCAAGTATGTAACGGACACTTTCCGTGATGGAGATATTTCCCCCATCCGCCGGAGCAGCGGCTTCATTGGCAATAGAGGGAAGAGTTGCAAAAATATAGGCCAGCAGAGTCAGGGGAAGTTTAATTCTCATGATAATGATACTTTATGCGGATTTCTAATCCGGAGTATCCTGTTTGGGTAACGGCGCAGCTTTTTTGCAGTTGGATCAGAACTTCTTATTCCTGAGAGTTAACAAGTTCTTCCCAGTTTGAGATGATGATACAATATGAAGGAGGTAAGTGTTTTTTGGCTTTTTCAAAGTCCTGAAAAGATGAGGAGCAGGAAAGATTCCCCCTCTTTCCGTGCTTCGGAAATGATTTAACCGCGAAAGCCGGGTGGCTTCAGTTTCCCGGCAGCATTTTCCAATTAAATGAAAAGGGATTTCAATCCAAACGCTTTCCCCTTAAAAATATGGATTGACTCCGGATTAGAAATTCGCAGTTCCTTTTTCCTGATAAGGTAAGTTTATTAAAATAAACGTTTAAAACAGAGTGCCGCCGGGAAAAACTGCCAGATAAATACAGACTCGGAAGCCTTCTGGAATAGTTTCCGGAAATTATTTGATCAAGCGAGAGGAGCTACTGAAATCTTCTGGCACACGGTATGGGACTGTCCCGGAGCAAGATGAAGGGCACAGGGTGAGGCATTCCCCGTTTCCACACAAAGGAATTTGTTCCAGGAATCCGCTCCCAGGTCCGCCATGTCCGCCGCGCCCTGTTGGCCAGGGTTCCAGACGATGACGGAAGAGGCATGTTCCCTCTCCACCGTGATGGAACGGTTCATGACCGGATCTTCCAGAATGATTTTTCCCGTGTGGTCCGGACAGTCGTACACGCGGTCCAGGCAGCCCAGAGGCGCCAGGGGGCGTTCCCCGTGTTTCATGGGCTGGGCGGCATATTCCCGGAAGGAAATATTTTCCAGGCCCAGAACGCGGCATTTGGTCAGGTTGCCGACGGCAAAATAGTTGTGGAAGGCTTCCGTGAGCTTGCAGGGGAGCCTGCGGACGGTGGTTTCCAGCTTCATGGCCAGGGATGAACCCAGCGTCAGGCGCAGAATGGCGGCGGGCTGTCCAGCGTCATCCGGATACAGGGCCAGGGAAAGAAGAAGATTGCCCCGCATATCCGTTTCCTGATGATGGAGGCGCCACTCGGAGGTGCGGGCAATGCCGTGGGCAGGGCCGTTTTCCGCGGCTCCGAACCAGGGCCAGCAGACGGGAATACCGCCACGAATGGCTTTTCCGCGGGAAAAGACCGCCTTTGGGGAAAGAAACAGGCATTCCTGCTGGCCCGCAGGCTTCCAGGAAACGAGGTGGGCTCCCTGCATGCAGAGGGATGCCGTACAGAACGGCGTTTCCACGTCCAGGAAGGTCAGCCCCTGGTCTGTAACGCGTTCGGAAATCATGGCTGCAGTCGTTCAATCGTCCATGACCCGTCTTCCTGCCGCATGTACATGAAGCGGTCGTGAACGCGGCCGGGGCCGCCCTGCCAGAATTCGAATGCTTCCGGAATGATTCTGAAGCCGCCCCAGAAGGAGGGCAGGGGAATTTCTCCCTTGGAGAATTTGTTTTTCAGTTCCATGAGCTTCATTTCCAGCAGTTTTCTTCCGGAAATGACGGAGCTTTGCTGGGAAACCCATGCTCCCAGCTGTGAATCCTTGGGGCGGGAAAGGAAGTATTTCAGGGATTCCGTGCGGGAAACCTTGACGGCTTTTCCGTAAATGATGACCTGACGTTCCAGCATGACCCAGGGGAGCATCATGCAGACCTGGGGGTTTTCCTCAATATCGCGGGCCTTGTGGCTGCCGTAGTTGGTGAAGAACACGAAACCGGTTTCGTCAAAATACTTGAGCAGCACCGTACGCAGGGAAGGGCGCGCCTGGGCGTTGGCCGTGGCCAGGGAAAAGGCGTTGGGTTCAGGAATGCCCGCTTTCAGAGCCTGGTCAAACCAGGTTTGGAATTGTTCAAAGGGATTGGCCGCCAGATCCTTCCTGTGCAGCTGGCCCTTGAGGTATTCTTCTCTGAAATTGGACAGGTCCATGATATGGGAAAAGTGATGGTTTTATTCCACGCTGAAATCCAGCCCCAGGTCCAGGGACGGAGCGGAGTGGGTGACATAGCCCACGGAGACGAAATCCACGCCGGATTCCGCAATGGCCGCCACCGTGTCCAGGTTGACGCCGCCGCTGGCTTCCAGCAGGGGGGTGGAGCGGTCCCCGCGCAGGGCGACGGCTTTCCTGAGCGTTTCCGGCGTCATGTTGTCCAGTAGAATGTGGTCCACGCCTTCCAGCTTGAGGAAGGATTCCACCTGTTCCAGGGTATCCGCCTCCAGTTGGATTTCCACGCCGGGCTTTTCCGCGCGGAGGGTGTTGATGCACTTTTGGAGATGTTCCGTATTGCCGTCCGTCATCAGGTGGTTGTCCTTCACCATGGCGCGGTCGTAAAGTCCCATGCGGTGGTTGGTGCCCCCGCCGTGGGCCACGGCGGCCTTTTCCAGAAGGCGGTAGCCGGGAGTGGTCTTGCGGGTGTCCAGAATGCGGGCGCTGGTGTGGGAAACGGCCTTTACGTACTTCCGGGTGAGGGAAGCCACGCCGGAAAGGCGCTGGATGAAGTTCAGGGCCGTGCGTTCCGCACCCAGAATGGAGCGGGCGGACCCTTCGATGAGCATGACCACGGCGCCGGGCGCCACGGCCTCCCCGTCGTGCAGGTACACTTCCACCTTCAGACCGGGGTCCACCTTGCGGAATACTTCCGCCGCCACGTTGACACCGGACAGAACGCCCTTCTTGCGGGGCGTCAGGATGGCCCTGGCCGTCAGGTGTTCGGGTACGAAATAGGTGGAAGTCACGTCGCCGGGGCCGAAGTCTTCGGCCAGCGCCATGTCAATTAGCGCGGCGACGTTGTCGGATACGTTTTCTGCGGGCATGAACGGGAAAAGTGGCTTAATATTCGCGGTTGAGCAGGTAATTGGCTATTTCCACCAGGCGCGTGCGGCGTTCTTCCGGGAAGATCATCAGGGCGTCCAGAGCGGCCTGGGTGCGGCACTTGGCTTCGGAACGGGCTCCTTCCAGGCCTATCAGGGCGGGGCAGGTGGATTTCTGGGAATTCACGTCCTTGCCCGCGGTTTTGCCGAGCTTTTCCGTGGAGGCGGTCAGGTCCAGAATGTCGTCGATCACCTGGAAAGCCAGGCCCAGGTTGTAGCCGAAGTCCGTGACGGCTTCCAGCTGGGCTTCCGTGGCATCGGCGGACATGGCGCCGAAGCGGAGGGCGGTGGTCACCAGGGCCGCCGTCTTGCCTTCATATACGGCGCGCACTTCCGGCTCGGAAAGCTTCTTGTGCTCTCCTTCCAGGTCCAGTACCTGGCCGCCGATGAGCATCTTGCTGCCGCCGGTGGCCGCCAGTTCCGCCACGTAGTCCCGGACGGTGTAGCGCTCCGTATCGTCCACCTGGGCGATGACGGCAAAGGCTTCCGTCAGCAGGGCGTCTCCGGCCAGGATGGCGATGCCTTCCCCGAAGGCCTTATGGCTGGTGGGCTTGCCCCGGCGCAGGTCGTCGTTGTCCATGGCGGGCAGGTCGTCGTGAATGAGGGAATACGTGTGCATCATTTCCACCGCGCAGGCGGGGATCAGAGCGTTGACGGCCAGGCCGCCGCAGGCTTCCGCCGCGGCCAGGCAAAGCACGGGGCGCATTCTCTTGCCGCCCGCAAACATGCTGTAGCGCATGGCCTTGTGGATAGTTTCGGGGCTTTCGTCCTCGGCGGGAAGGAGCCTGTCCAGCGCCGCGTCGATCAGGGCGCACTGCTCGGTAATGTAATCTTTCAGCGATTGTTCACACATGGCGTATAAAATGGGTGCGGGGTGGGATTTGTCTTGATTCAGCGGTTGATTAAAAGTTCTGCGATCTGCACGGCATTCAGGGCCGCGCCTTTGCGCACCTGGTCGCCTACAACCCACAGGGTCAAGGCGTTGTCGACGGCCATGTCCCGGCGCATGCGGCCCACATAGCAAGTGTCGCCGTTGGTGCTGTCCAGAGGAGTGGGCCACAGGCCTTCCACGGGATTGTCCATCAGGGCCACGCCAGGCTTGCCTTCGTAGGCCTGGCGGGCCTTTTCCAGGTCCACAGGCTGTTCAAACTGGGCGGTGACGGAGATGGAATGGGAACGATACACGGGAACGCGGACGCAGGTGCAGGTTACCTTGAGTTCCGGCAGGGAAAGGATTTTGCGGCCTTCATTGAGCATTTTCAGCTCTTCCTTGGTATAGCCGCTGTCCGTGAAGGAGTCGATCTGCGGCAACAGATTGAAGGCGATCTGGTGCGGATAAACATTCTTGACCACGGGGTGGCCGTCCACCACGGCGCGCACCTGGGATTCCAGTTCCGTGATGCCGTGCTGGCCGCTGCCGGAAACCGCCTGGTAGCTGGAGGCGATGACGGTTTTCAGCCCGAACTGCTGGTGCAGGGGGAACAAGGCCATCAGCGTGATGATGGTGGTGCAGTTCGGATTGGCGATGATGTTGCGCGGATGGTTGAACGCGGCTTCCGGATTGATTTCCGGTACGACAAGGGGAACGTCCGGGTCCTGGCGGAACGCGGAAGAATTGTCGATAACCACGCAGCCTGCCGCCGCCGCAATGGGGGCGAACTTCAGGGAAATGCCGCCGCCCGCGCTGAACAGGGCGATGTCCACTCCTTCAAAGGATTTCTCCGTCAATTCTTCCACAGTCAGCATTTCCCCGCGGAAAGCTACCTGTTTACCCGCGGAGCGGGCGGAGGCCAGAAGCTTCAGGGAGCCGACGGGAAAATTGCGGGTTTCCAGGCAGGACAGGATCTCGACGCCCACCGCTCCGGTGGCGCCAACGATGGCAACATGGGGTGCTTGGTTCATGATTGTGTCAGAAAATGGCGGAATCCGTTCCGCATGCGGGCTATTGTAAGGGTTTTGGGAAGGGAAAGCAATACGGGATCAGGTGGCAGGAAGCTCCATCCGGAACCGTAAAATTAAAAAATCCTGTTAACTATTAACTGTTAATTATTAACTCTACTTAACCCACTTGCCCGCGCCTTCCGGCAGGCGTCCGTTGGAAACGGGGGCGTAGCGGGTGGACTCCATATTGCCCCAGAGAGGAACGCCTACGAGACGCTTCCACCAGCCGGACATGCTGGCCCCCGTGTAGCAGCCGAAACTGCGACAGTCGGACTGCGGGGAGAAAATATCCCGGCGGATGCGGTTCAAGTCCGTTTCATGAATCCATTCCGTGGAAACGGCCATGATGTTGTTGCCGTAATCCAGCATCCAGGCAAAGCAGTTGGAGTGGCCGAAGTAGTAAAAGGACTCCACCTTGTCTCCTTGGAAGCGGGGGGAGGAATTCAGGGCGCGGATGGCTTGGTCCGCGGTATTCACCCAGACAAGTTTGGTTTTGTATTTGGCGGCCAGGTCGGAAATCCACTTCGTGTAGGGTTTTCCGTCCTCCTTGCCGCGCGTCACATAACCCGGACGGTACACGATCCACGTGATTCTGGCCCCGGGGTCCGCCTGTTGAATCTGGGAGATGCGGACGGTGGACGCCCGGACGAAGTTGGCCCACCAGTTGTCGTGCCTGTCCGGCTGTATTCTCAGTCCTTCCCATTGTTTCAGGGCCGGACCGCCGCACATGACAACGTGGACGGCGCGGGACATTCCCGTACCGCCCAACACCAGCGCCAGGGCAAGAAGAAGGCGTGAAAACATGTCCGCAACCCTACATTCGCTCTTCTTGCCTGTCAACCCGGAGGAACGTTTTTTCAGGGAACAGACACATATGGGTTCCCGTGGGATGATTTCCGCTTCCCTTTAACAATTCACCACATTCACGGCCAGGCCGCCCTGGGCCGTCTCCTTATATTTGGACTGCATGTCCCGTCCCGTGTCCAGCATGGTGCGGATGACCTTGTCCAATGGAACAAAGTGCGCGCCGGTGCCTCCCATGGCGATGCGGGCGGCGTTGATGGCCTTGATGGCCGCAATGGCGTTGCGCTCAATGCAGGGAATCTGAACGAGTCCCGCAATCGGGTCGCAGGTAAGGCCCAGGTTGTGTTCCATGCCTATTTCCGCGGCGTTTTCCACTTGATGAGGCGTGCCGCCCAGGTATTCCGCCAGTGCGGCCGCAGCCATGGAGCAGGCCACGCCCACTTCCCCCTGGCAGCCTACGTCCGCGCCGGAAATGGAGGCGTTTTTCTTGTAAAGGATGGCGATTCCCCCTGCGGTGAGCAGAAAGCGGTGAATGGCGTCCGGATACGGGGAAACACAGAATTTGGTGGCGTAATTGAGCACGGCGGGGACGATGCCCGCCGCCCCGTTGGTGGGAGCGGTGACGATGCGCCCGCCCGCGGCGTTTTCCTCGCTCACGGCAATGGCGTACAGATTGATCCAGTCCATGATGGAAAGGGGGTCTTTCAGGGCCGACTCCCCGTGGACGAGCAGGGACTTGCGCAGCGTCTTGGCGCGGCGCGGCACTTGCAGTACGCCGGGCAGGTTGCCGCGCGCGCTCATGCCGCTGGCGATGGACTGCTTCATCGTCGTCCAGATCAGGTCCAGCCGTTCGCGCACGTCGCTCTCCGGAAGAAGGGCGCATTCATTGGCCATCACGATGGAGGAAAGGGGGCAGTGGCGTTCGTCCGCCATGCGCAGCAATTCCTCCGCGGATTCGTAGGGGAGGGGAAACGGTTCCCGGTCCGGTTCTGCCGGATGCAGCAGTTCCTGCTCGGAGGCGACAAAGCCGCCGCCCGTGGAATAAAACACGGCGTCTTCCACCGGGGCGCCATCTTTGCCGACGGCTGTGAAAAGCATCCCGTTTGGGTGGAGCTTCAGGGGCTGGTAATGGGAAAGGTCCAGGTCGCGGGAGGGGGAAAAGCGGACGGTCTTGTCTTCCGTAACGGACAGGGTTTCCTGCTGGTGCAGGCGCGCTATCATTCCGGGAATATCGCGCGGCACGACGGTCTGGGGTTCTTCCCCCAGCAGGCCCAGCATGATGGCGGTGTCCGTTCCGTGGCCGTGCCCGGTGGCGGCCAGGGAGCCGTAGCATTCGCAGCGGATGCCCTCTATTTCCGGCAGATGGGGGGAGGAGCGCAGTTGTTCCAGAAAGCGGTGCGCCGCCCGCATGGGGCCTACCGTGTGGGAGGAGGAGGGGCCTATCCCGATGCTGAAAAGCTCAAAAATGCTGTAGTGGTGCATGTCCGTTTCTTCCCGTGACGGAGAAGGGCCGGAATTCCCGCGGGAACCCGGCCCTTTCCGGAAGATTATTCCCTTACACGCCCAGCAGGTAGCGTTCCGCCTCAATGGCGGCGGCGCAGCCCATGCCGGCGGAGGAAATGGCCTGGCGGTAGTGGGGGTCCGCCACGTCGCCCGCGGCGAAAAGACCCGGCGTCTTGGTGGTCATGAGGCCGGGTTCCCGGACGATGTAGCCGGACTGGTCCCGGTCCACCAGATCACCCAGGAAAGAGGTGTTCGGAGTGTGGCCGATGGCCATGAACACGCATTTGACGGCCAGTTCCGTTTCCTCCCCGGTGACGAGGTTCTTCAGCATCACGGCTTCCAGTTCTCCCTTGTCGTCCGTCTTGTAGGCCGCGATGGTGGAATTCCAGACCGGGAAAATCTTCTCGTTCGCCAGCGTGCGTTCCGCCATGATTTTGGAGGCCCGGAGGGTATCGCGGCGGTGGATCAGGTAAACCCTGGAGGCGAAGCGGGTCAGGAACGCGGCCTCTTCGCACGCGCTGTCTCCTCCGCCTACCACGCAGACGGGAACGTCCCGGTAAAAGGCGCCGTCGCAGGTGGCGCAGGCCGTCAGCCCGTGGCCTATCAGCCCTTCTTCCCCCGGGATGCCCAGATAGCGGGCGGATGCCCCGGTAGCGACGATGATGCTGCGTGCCTCGTAATTCTGGCCGCTGGTCTTGACGGTGAATAGTCCGGTGGCTTCATCCCTGATGACGCTCTTCACGTCTTCATAGGCAAAGCGGGTACCGAACTTTTCCGCCTGCTGCTGCATCAGGAACATGAGGTCCGGCCCCATGATGCCGTCCGGAAAGCCGGGGAAATTCTCCACTTCCGTGGTGGTTGTCAACTGCCCTCCTATCTGGGAGCCCGTAATCAGGAGGGGGGAGAGATTGGCTCTGGCGGTGTAGATGGCCGCGGTATAGCCCGCGCAGCCCGCGCCGATGATAATGACTTGTTCGCTCATGGTGTGTGCAAGTGTTCGCCATGATGATAGGGACCGGCGGCCCGTTTTGCGAGTAGATTTTGCGCTATGCCGCACCAGGGGATTTATCGGCGGCCTTCCGGCTTTTTCCCGGCGCCGGCCGGTGTGGTAAAAAGCCGTTTGCAGGTCTCCAGGGCAATCGTTTGCAGTGTTTTGGCCTTGGCCTGCGGAATATTGCACAGACGGACCCCTTTCAGCGTCAGTTTGCCCGGCAACCCCACCGGGGACTTGCCGAACAGGGTGCAGTACATCACGCATGCCGTCAGGTAGCTTCCCTGTTCGGAAGGGTGCTGTCCGTCCTCCAGATAAAGCTTGATGTCCGGATGGAGTTTGGCGCAATTCTCCCAGGCGATGCCCACGGGGGCCAGGGCGGCCTTCTCCTGCCGGGCGAGCTTCAGATAAGTATCCCGCAGGGCCTCCTGTTCCCCCTTGTCGGGAGCGTTGGAAGAGCCTTTCCTTCCCCATGTCAGGAACAGTACGGGAATGCCGTTTCCGGACCGGACCAGCGAGCACAGCTTTTTTCCGAACTCCAGGGTCCGTTCCGGCGCAATGACGGGCGTGGCACTCTGATCCTGAAGGACGACGAAATCCCAGGAATTCCCCGTTAATTTCTTTCCGGCTTCTTCATCGTTCCAATGGGAACTGAAGGAAGCCGCCGGAGCCGCATGGATATGCACGTCCGCCTGGAGCCCTCTGATGTCAGCCATGGCCATGACCATGGCGGGCATCCGGTTGAAAAAGGTGTAACTGTTGCCTATGAAAAGGATTCTGGCTCCCTTGCGCGCCGGGGTGCATGCGGGCCACGCTTCTTCAGGAACGGGAAGATTCTGCGCCTGAACGCAGAAGGTACAGCTGATCCACAGTCCGAGGAGGAAGAGAAAGGTTTTCATGAAACTTTTATGTGGTTGAATGCCATACTGGATACAAGGCTAATCCCGTCGTTTTGGCAAGCTTCGGTAAAGGTACTCGGCTTGGGGCACTCTACCCACGGTTCTGTCCAGCAGGGCCGGAATCTCCCTGTCTTCGTACCCGGCCATGTGCAAATATTTTTTCACTTCTACAGCTTTGGCCGGGAAACATTTCATCAGTTCCCTGATGAATCCTGAATCCTGATTTTTAATGATGGATTGGATATCGTAGTTTCTTGAGCTTTGAGCACTTGTTTTGTTGAAAAGATCCGTGGCCTTGTCGGTGGATAATCCGGAAGCGTGGTCGATGATCATGTAGGTACAGATTTGCGTAGCTTCAAAAGCGTAGTCCATCTGGCTGTGGAATTGCTTGAGGACCATGGCCGTGGCGGTTAGGTAAAAGCGAAGTGCTTCTTCCTTGCCCGGAAGTTTGACATTTTTGTCCGTTAGCGCTGCAAACGGAATGCTTCGGGACATGAATTCCTTCACTTTGTGATCAATGTTGTTGTAATTGGCAAGCCATTCGACGTTGCTGCTTTTATTGAGGTCGATGAATGGGGCCGTGGTAATCAGGTGGCACAGAAAAAGCCCGTCAGCCAGTTCTCTGGGAGTAACGTTTTTTTTATGGTAGCGCCTCGCTTCTTTCAGCATTTTGTCGGCGGCCTGATAAAATGGAATGATGTCTCCGTCGTCGAGCAGTTTTTTGAGCTGGAGAAGCTCCGGACTTTGTTTATCCGTATTCCTGATGGCTGCGGGAAGGGATAGTTGGCTGTTTGGAGATGCGGAGCATGGGAGGAGGATGACCGGAGATAGAAAAAAGAGAGGGAAAAGAAGATATACAGTTTTCATGATGCTGAAATTGAGGCAATTATTGCTTTGATTTTGAATTGAAATGTTTTGCTTCATCTGCTGTGCTGCGCGTTACCGTGCAGCCGAACTTGGTAATGGCTACTTTGATGTTCTTTAATCCCTTGGTGGGTGCATGCAAGGAATTGGTATCTGCATTCTTAATTTCTTCCACATGAAGGCATGCATTCATGCAGCACAGAAAAATGGGAAATCGGATGGTAAAGGAAAGGGTATTGCAACAAGATTTAAGGGAACAGGGTCATGTAATATAAATAAATGTATTTTTATATTTAATGTCAAATTTTTATGAAATATGTTGGGAGAAGGGATCAGAGTATGGAAAAAAAGCAGGTTAAATCGGAAAATACGGCGGCATGACTCGGTGATTCGTTTCGGGAGGCTTGCCGGGATTTGCCGGATATGCTTGGATGCAGGGCATGAAGCCTGAAACTTTGACCAAGCGCCGTGTGACGGGAGCGGATGATCCCCTGTTTGTGAAATCTCTGGATATCTACCGGACAAGTTTTCCGCTTCATGAGCAGCGGCGGGTTCAGGATTTTCCGCTGGCGTTTGAAGATCCGGGTTTTTATTACGAAGTGTTTTTGGATGAAGCGGGCCGGGTAGCCGCCATTCTGGTGACCTGGCGGCGGCAGGAATTCGTGTATCTGGAATATTTCGCCGTGAGTGCCTCCCTGCGCGGTCAGGGGGCGGGGCAGAGGATTCTGGAGGAGCTGCGGGACGCCTTTCCGCACAAGGTCATTCTGGAAATTGACCCTCCGGAGGACGAAATTTCACGGCGCCGGCTGGGATTCTACCGGCGGCACGGTTTTGTGCCCAACCCCCAGTTCGACTACATCCATCCGCCTTATACGGCGGAAGGGGAATCATATCCGCTGCTGTTGATGACGCATGAGAAAACGCTGGATCCGGACGTTTACCAAGCCTTCGTCCATTTCCACCATGAATGGGTGGTACGGAGATTCTACGACATCAGCTCCAGGCCAGAGTGACGGTTTCCCGGTCTTCTGGCGCGAGTTTTTGGGCGAGCCGTTCCTTCATGCGGAGCCCGTATTCCGGGATGCTCCAGGAATGAAGCGGCTGGACGGCGGAATTCGTGAATTGCCAGGACGGAACGGGAATGATTACGTCCATCACTTCGCCGGCCCTGCCGGGCATGGCTGCCAGCACGCGGGCCACCGTGGAGGAAAGTTCCGCATGCTCGTCCAGAATGTCCAGCAGCCAGTTGCAGCCCAGTTCAGTCGGAATGGCCTCCGTCCCTTCCAGAAGTTCCGCAAGGCGGTCCGGAGAAAGTTTTTTGGAAATGGATGCCAGATAAGGGGCGAACCGCAGATCCCCCAGACTCATCAGGGCGTCCAGCGCCGGGGACATGCCGGCCTGCCCCGGAAGGGGGGCGGCGCAAATGATATCCGCCAGTCCGGCGATTCCTGGGAAGCGTTCTTCACGTTCCGGAGCCGCAAGCGTATAAATCAGGAAGGCTGCCTGGCGGCGGATGTCCGCCAGTTCGTCCGTCATCGCAAAGGGAAGCAGGGCGCGCCATCCGTCACCCTTGCGCTGGCGGATGAAGGCCGCAAGCTGGAGGGCGCACTTCTTTCTGGCGTCTGGGGCGCAGCAGGACTGGAAGGTGCGGTAAATTTCAATGCCTTCCGCCTGCCTGTTCTTTTCATTGCAGGTGACCAGGCCGTAGGCGATCATGGCCAGGGGCCACTGGTCCGGGCCTATTTCGTCCCTGCGGGAGGGATCCATGACGAGTGCGGCGAGCCGCTTGATTTCCGACAAAGAACTGGTTTGATCCTGAAAAAGGCCCATGCCCGCATGATAGCCTCCGGCGTGGGGCTGCCAAGGAAAAAAGCCGCCGCGCCGCCATGGAGTATGCCAGCGGAACAGTTCGTCCTCCCCGCTTCGTGAAAACCGTTATGGAGGGGAGATTCTTGACAGGTTGTCCGTGACGATTCCGGCCAGTCGGCATTCCTCCATCCGGAGCGCTTGCGCCGCAATCCGGTAAAGGTCCGGCAGGACCTCCGGATGTTCGTCCGATTCCAGCGCCAGACGGTGCAGGGGAACGGATGTAAAAATATCCGCACGTTCCATTTCCCGGGGGCCGATGGACAGCAGCCAGTCCTCGGAAGGCAGATCGGACGCCGGATTCAGCGCTCCGGTCCAGCCGTGCAGGATGGCCTTCAGGCGGGGATATTCCCTCAGCATTTCGGCCAGGGAGCCCCAGGCGCGGCAGCAATGCAGGGCAACAGGGCGGTTCATCCGCGCGGCCATATCCAGATGGCGGCGCAGCGCGTCTTTTTGCATCTTCATGCCCGGAATACCGCGGCGGCATTTGTCCAGGCCGGTTTCCCCCACTCCCGCCTTTGGAAAGCGGGTCAGGAATTCTTCCAGAAGGCGCATGTCCCGGCGCCATGCGGCCGGATCAAGAAACCACGGATGAATGCCGAAAAATGGAGTGACGTTTCCGTCTCGTTCAGCCAGGAGTGCCACTTGCTCCCAGTCCGCCGGAGACGTTCCGCAGACGAAGCGGAGGCCGGTGCCGGAAGCGGCCGGAGCGGGATGGGTATGTGCGTCCGGCAGATTCATGATATCAGTGGGACAGCGGGGCTCCGTTCCCGGTTTCGATAATGTCAAAGCTCAGCTTGGCCAGCCGCACGGCGGCGGCGCCAGTTTCCTCTTCGTCGTGAATGACGTTGACGACTCCGGCGTGATGCAGGGAAGCCACTTCCGAGCGGAATTTGGCGCGGGCAATCACAGTGATGTCCGGATTGGCATTCTTGATCTGCATGTAGGTGGACAGGGCCGGATTAGGGTCCGGGAAAGTGAAGGCGATCAGGCGCGCCGTCCGGATGCTCGCCAGCTCCATGGTGATCTGGTGCTGGATGTCCCCCAGAAAAGCCAGATGGCCGCCGTTGAGCAGGGATTTGACGGTATCCGCGTTCAAGTCGATGATGATGCAGGGAATGCCGTACCGCCCCAGGCTTTCGTGCATTCTTCTGCCCACGGGGCCGTAGCCGCAGATGACGGCGTGGTCCTTGATGCCGGATACGCGCGTAATCAGGTTTTCGACGCTCATGCGTTCATTCTTCATCTTCAGGCCGGGAATGCGCACCAGCAGCGGGGTAAGGCGGCGCGCCGCCTTCATCAGCAGGGGCGTCATGCCCATGGAGACGGCGGCAATGGCGTACACGTTGGCCGTCACCAGGGCGGGAATGGGGGTGATCTCCTGCATGAAAGGAATCAGCACCAGGGAGAATTCCCCCACGTTGGTCAGGGCCGTGGAAGCCATGATGCCCATGCGCCCCGGAATTTTCAGGAAATGCGCCGCTACAAGGCAGGCCACGAATTTGACGGCGAGAACGAAGGTGGCGAAAACGACTACGTTGCCGATGTGTTCCCACAGGTCGTTAATATCGATCAGCAGTCCCGCGGAAACGAAGAAAATGGTGAGGAAAAGGTCCTTGAACGGAAGCACTTCGCTGAGAACCCGGTGGCTGTAATAGGAGCCGCTGACGAAAAGCCCGGCGGTGAACGCTCCCAGCTCTATGCTCAATCCCAGCAGGCTGGCGAGCATGGCGATGCCGGAGCAGATGGCGAACACCATCAGGGTGAACAGCTCCCGGCTTTTTGTGCGGGCCACGGCCAGCATGATGCGTGGAAGCAGATAGCGGCCGATCAGCCATGCGGCGGCCAGGAAGATCACGCCTCTCAGCACGGCGGCTCCTATGTTGAACGCCGTTTCCCAGGAATCGCGGGAGGTTCCGAATATCTGGGGCATGATGGCCACGAGCATGATGGCTGCAATATCCTGGAACAGCGCGATTCCCAGCGCCATCCTGGCTCCGGAAGTGCCGCTCAGCCCGAATTCCTGGAATGATTTCAGGGCTACCGCCGTGGAGGACAGCCCCATGATGGCCCCTACCGTCAGGGAATGGCTGATGTCCATGCCCGTCACGTAATGCAGGCCCAGCCCGAAGACCGCCGTACAGAGGAACATCTGAAGGCCGCCGCCCAGCAGCGCCGTTTTCCGCAGGTGCTTGAGTTCGTCCAGGGAAAATTCCAGTCCCAGCGTGAACATGAGCAGGATGATGCCTACTTCCGAGAGAGCCTGGATGCTGACGTCGGAATTGGGAATGTGGTCCAGAATGCCGCAGTTGGCCAGAATGACGCCGCAGATGAAGTAGCCCGCCATCAGGGACTGCCGGAAATGGGCCAGAACCAGGGCGATCGCGATGATTCCCATGAACACGACGGTCAGCAGCGTGAAAAAGGGTGGGGCGGCATTCGGTTCCGCGGAAGCCAGCACAGAAAGGAACATCATGGGCGGACGGAAAAAGGGCTCAAGGAATGGTGATCAGGTTGACTTCCGGCGGGCAGTTGAAGCGCCCCGGCCCTATGTACCCTATGCCGGGAGTGACAAAAACGGATTTCTCCCCGTAAGGGTAAAACCCGGAAGCCATGGTTTCCCCTTCCACCATCAGCAGGGGTGAGGAAAAGAAGGGGAGCCTGATCTGCCCCCCGTGCGTATGGCCGGAAAGCATCAGGTCCCAGTGGTAGCGGTCCAGCAGTTCCCTACCCTTGGGGTTGTGGCACAGGACGATAGTCGGCATGGGGGAATTCTCCGCCAGGTCTGCTAGAGCCATGCATTTATCGGGAAAGCAGTCCCCCTCCCGCACGTCACCCAGCCCGGCCAGCTTGAATTCGGCATTCCCCAGCCTGGGGACGGTGATGAAGGAAGCGGAATTCCTCAGCAGCGTGAAGCCTCCCTCCTTCAGGATGCGTTCCACATTGCCGGCCAGGGCCATGTCATGGTTGCCCAGGCACGCGTAGGACGGAGCGATGGAGGAAAGCTTCTGGAATTGTCTGATGTAGTCTCCTGCATGGGTGGCCCGCTGGTAATCCGTGTAAAGGTCTCCCAGGAACACGATCATGTCCGGTTTGGCCTGCTCCGCCATGTGCACCGCCTCTTCCAGCATGGGGAGGCCCGTGTGCACGTCCGACAGGACCAGGATGCGCAGGCCGGAAAGGCCGGGCAGGCATCCGGCCGGGGCCTGCGTTTCACGGAATCTCAGAGTGTTGGCCTCCCACTGCATGTAGGAAAGGAGCAGGGACCCCAGAAGAACGGCTGCGGCAGCCAGGTAAAGGAACTTGCGGAGCAGGGAACGTTTTTTGGAGGGAGAGGGAGCGGCAGTCATGAATGAATGGGATTGAGTATAGCCAGTTCCGGGGAAGTGAAAAGTCCGTTATGGCGTACGAGTTCGTTGTCCAGGTAAATGTCTCCGCCTCCGGCCTCTTCCGTCTGGATGCAGACCATGTCCCAGTGGATTCGGGACTGGTTGCCGTTGTCCGCCACATGGTAGGCCTGTCCCGGCGTCAGGTGGAAGGAGCCGGATATCTTTTCGTCAAAAAGAATGTTCCGCATCGGTTTGGTAATGGCCGGATTGACCCCGAAGGCGAATTCCCCCAGCCGGCGCGCGCCGGGGTCCGTGTCCAGAATGGCGTTGAGCTGCGGGGTCTTGTCCCCGGCTTCCGCGTGAACAATCAGGCCGTCTTCCAATGTCAGGCGGATGGAATCGAACGGAATGCCCTGGAACAGGGAGGGAACGTTGAAGGAAATGTGCCCGTTGGCGCTGTCGATGACGGGGGCCGTAAACACTTCCCCGTCCGGCAGGTTGCACTCCCCGGCGCAGGGGATGGCGTTCAGCCCCTTGATGGAAAAGGCAATGTTCGTGCCCGGCCCCGTGATACGGACCTTGTCGGCGGCTTCCATCATCTCCGCCAGCCGTTTCATGGCGGGGCGCAGGGTTCCGTAATCCATCAGGCAGGTGCGGAAATAAAAATCCTCAAACTCTTCCGTACTCATGGCCGCCTGCTGGGCCATGCCTTCCGACGGCCAGCGCAGCCCGCACCAGCGCGTGTGGCGGATGCGTCTTTGGGCCACGGGATTCAGAGCCTTCATGGCTGTGGCCATGTTCTCCTGGGGAACGGAGGAAAATTCAAAGGCGTTTCCGCCTCCACGAATTTCTATATAGGCGTCCATGTCCTCCATTTCCGCCATGCGGTGCCGGGCGATGGCTTCATACTGCTCTTCCACGGCTCCGGAAAGCATTTCCCGGTTCAGCCGCGTCTGGTTCAGGCGCAGAAAGGGAAGGGCTCCTGCGGCGCGTACTTCCCGGATGAGGGCCACTCCCATTTCTTCCGGAATATCCGTTAATTCCAGAAGAACCCGGTCGCCCGGGCGCAGGGCGGTGGAGTATCCCGCGAGCTGGGCGGCCAACTCCTGAAAACGAGTGTCTCTCATGCCTTTATTAGGCGAATATGCCGGGCTTTTTGTCAAGCCGGAGGCTTGCCACGGGCAAAAAACTGTGGTTTCATCCCCCGGATGTCCAGATTGCCCAAATTAGGAATACTCGGCTCCGGATCCGGCTCCAATTGCCAGTCCATTCATGACGCCATCCGGTCCGGCGCCCTCAAGGCGGAAATAGCCGTGGTGATGTCCGACAACCCGGATGCCTACATTCTGGAACGCGCCCGTTCCTGGGGCGTTCCGGCGGAAGTGATCGACTGTGCGGGCTTCAAGACCAAATTCCCGGAGGAATCCCAGGAGGCCGTTGCCGCGCGCCTGAAGGAATACGGCGTGGACTGCGTGTGCCTGGCCGGCTTCATGCGGCTGGTAAAATCCCCCTTGCTGCAGGCGTTCCCTTCCCGCATCGTCAACATCCATCCCTCTCTCCTGCCCGCGTTTCCCGGCTTGCACGCCTGGGAACAGGCCGTCCATGCGGGCGCGGAAGAAAGCGGCTGCACCGTGCATTATGTGGACGGAGGCATGGACACGGGCCCCATCCTCGGGCAGGCCCGCGTGCCCGTATTGCCCGGAGATACGCCGGAAAGCCTGCATGCCCGTATCCAGGTGGAGGAGCACAGGCTTTATCCCGCCATGATTGCCCGCGTGCTGGAAACTCTGGAGTAATGCGGTTGCGGAAGAACACGCTTTTCCGGGACTGATGACAGGATGACTTATTCTCTTGTCTTGTTCTGTGAACGGAATCCGTTAAAAAGGAGTCCTCTTTTCAAGCAAAGGATAAAAACAACCATGAAGATGAACCCTTCCATCGCCCTGTTTGCCGCTTCCGCCCTTCTGGCGGGTGTGGCCGGCGCACAAGACAAGGCTGCTGAAGCTCCGGCGGCCGATCAACCCAAACAAGAGAAAGAAATTACTGTGTCTCCTGAACAGATGAAAAAGGACCTGGGCTATTTCCTGGGCTTCCAAAGCGGCCAGCAGCTTGGCTCCGTTCCCACCCTCACCTTTGACGATCTGGACCAGGAATCCTTCCTGCAGGGTATCAAGGACGGCATGGTTCGCAAGCCCGCCAAGGACCAGGAACAATTGAAGCCTGCTCTGGACGCGTTCCAGAAGCAGATTGACGAACGCATTGCCGCCAAGGCCAAGTCCAATCTGGAAGCCAGCAAGAAATTCATGGAGGAAAACGGCAAGAAGGAAGGCGTGGTAACCACGAAATCCGGCCTCCAGTACAAGGTGGAAAAGAAGGGCGGCGACGAAAAATTTGACGAGAAGAAGTTCAAGAACCCCATGTTCAAGGTGAAGTACAAGGGCACGCTGCTGGACGGTACCGTGTTTGACGACACCAAGGGACAATCTGTGGAACTTCCCCTCCAAGTCATTCCCGGCTTTGCGGAAGCCCTGACCACGATGCCCGTCGGTTCCAAGTGGATTGTTTACATCCCGTCGGAGCTGGCTTATGGTGAAAACACGCCCGGTGCACCGATTGAGCCCAATTCCCCCCTCATCTTTGAACTGGAACTGGATGGCATCTCGGAAGCCCCGGCTCCCCAGGGCGGTCCCATGAGCATTTCTCCCGAACAGCTTCAGGAAATGCTCAAGCAGAACGGAGCTCAATAATAAAAAATATTCCGATTTTTCAGGCCGTTCCTTCGGGGGCGGCCTTTTTTTGTGTCTGCAGCAGATGATTCAAGTATTTCTACTTTCTCCGGATTGTGAATTCCCCTTGTTTTATTTATTATTATAAGTATATCATATTCAATTTTTTATATCATTTAAAAATATTATATGTAATATTTTAAAATGATTTGATTAATTTTCTATATTTCCATGAAGTATTCATGGAGAGTCTTTAAGGAAAATAGTCTTGCCAACGGATTCACAATCCGGTTATTAGTGGGGACAACATTACATTATTGTGATATGAGACTTCATCTTCCTCCCCCTCTGCGTTCCGCTCTTATTGCCTCTTTGGTTTCTTTTGCCGGATTTTCTTCATTTTCTGCACAGGCGGCTACTTCCGCTGATTTTTGGCAGGCGCCTGCCTTTGGCGGGACGGAATTCACATGGACGGGCGGCGGTGATGATAACGCCGTGGGTACGGCAGGCAATTGGGAAGGTGGCGCCGCTCCATCCCGGCCGGGTGATACGGGGCCTCATCTTATTTTCAACGACGTGAACGTAACTGTTACGGGTACTCCCCCCTCCACTTCCGACCAAGGGGGTATTTCCGTGACGGGGAACAGCAATGTAACGGTAGGCATGGGACCCTATGCGGGAAGCATTTTTGTGGGCAGCGGTTCAACCCTTTCCACATCGTTTGGAACACAAATCAAAAATAGTGAGGCTGAGGGCCATGCCAATGTATATGTGGACGGCACGTTGAACCTGACGACGCCGAGCGGCAACCTCAATCTTGACAACGGTCCCGGTGCGGGCAACCATTACTGGCACATCGGCCTCAACGGCCTCGTCAATCTGGCGAATACGTCCACGGTTACCAAAAACGGGAAGACATGGAATGTGGAAGTAGTGGTTGAAAACGGGAAGGAGGATACTTCCTTAACCAATAGAACGCTGAACTCTGAGGCGTTGCTGACCCGCAAATTCATGTCAACGGGGGATAATCTGGAGGGTTTTCTGGATGAACTCCGCATTTGGAAGAAGACCGGAGACGATTCATACGACTCCTTGGCGCAAGTGAATTCCGCCGATCAGTTGGGGGCCGATAATTTTCTGCTTGTTTCCACGGGCAGCGGCTTATACTTGCAGTACAAGGGAACTGGCTATGATGCCGAAACCCTGGTATGGAATTCCGACTCCGGCATATGGAATGATAAGGGAACAGGCTGGTACAAGAAAGGAGACACGCAAAAAACGGACACTTCCTTCCTGAATGGAGACTCCGTAATCTTCACGGCCGCCGAAGGTGTCAAGACAGTGACGTTTTCAGGAAATATTGATGTCAACTCCATGACGTTTGAAGACAATTATACTCTTCTTCCTGGAGAAAACGCTTCTCTCGGTGTTCGTAATACGGTGTTGGGGGATAATGTTTCCGTAGTATGGGGTGATGCCGATCACAGGATTTCCGGATTTCAAAGCCTCGTAGAGGGGGGAGAAGGTGCATCCATGACGTTTTATATGCCGACGGCTACAGGGTCGGCCGGCATGATCAAGCTGGAAGACGGATCTACCCTGAGTGACCTGTACGTTTATGGGGCGCTGGCAATGAATGCCTCCTCCCAAACGGCCGACTGGAAATTTGGAGGAGCCAACTTGCATATGGCTAACGGATCATCCCTTGTTTTTGTGGCGGGGGCGGGTTCTTCCATTGGAGAAGGGCAGGCCGTGATTGCGGAAGGTAATCTGACCCTGAATACCTCCGGCCTTTCCAATGGAAACGTTTATAAATGGAATCTGGTCAGCAGTGAGGCTGTAACATCTTCCAATACGCTGACGATTAATGGTAATGGTACGCCTACATTCGGCGGTGACATTAATTATACCGGGAATATTGTTGTTAGTTCCCCTACCGGGGTAGCCATCAATTTTACAGGGGATATTCAGGCCGGATCATTCAAGGTGGCCCATTATTATGGAGATCTTTACATGGTGGGAAATACTGTGAATGTAGGGTCTCTGTTTGCCGGGGCTGGAGGAGCCTACGACAACAACCTTATGGGCACTATTTCCCTGGAAGACGGCAATGTGACGAATGCGGAGCAGGTGCGTCTGGCTGAACTTGGACATGGCGTTCTCAATGTCAAGCAGGGAGCCGTTCTGAACGTCACGGGTAATAACAACCAGCATGCAACGGCGGCCAGTTTCCTGCTGGGCCATTGGGCATATTCGGGGGACCTTAATCTTTCCGGAGGTACGCTGAATGCACTTCAGGCAAGCATGCATCTCTCCTGGGATGGTACAGGCAATTTCAAGGCTACTTCCGGTACTGCCAATTTGTTTGGAATGGATTTCTGGGCTAGTGGGAATAGTGATTTCAAGGGCAGCTTTACACTGGGGGCTGCAACTACCGGAAGTGCTCGTGTCAACATTTCCTCCGCCATCACCAATGTGGCTGGTTCTGCCAACATCCAACTGGGGGAAGGAACGCTGGGCGCGCTCGGCAACTGGAACATGAGCTATAATACGACGTATGCCCCTGCCTATGTAAGCTTGGTCGGTACGCTCAACGGGACGATCATCGACACTTTGGATGTCAATGACGGAACAACGGCCCGTACCGTCACTTTCCAGAATGGCTTCACTGGCGATGGCAAGCTTGTGAAAGTGGGAGCAGGCACGCTTGTACTCAACGGATCAGCCAAAGTGCCGGTTCCCGCTGAGGGGAATACGGACGCCGTTCCCGGTTTTACTGGAACGGTGGAACTGCGGGAAGGTGATCTGACCGTAAAAGATTCCAGCGTCATCGGGCAGGGAACCCTGCTCATTGGGGGCGGCCTTTCCGTTGCCGTGACTTCCGAGAATGGATATTCCCTGGATGCCGGTTCTACGTTGGGCACGACCAACATTGCGGGAGGTACGGCTACGTTGGGTGCGGCCCTGACATTGAACGGAGGTGTCTTGAGCTTTGATTCCCTGAGCACGGATACGGCTGCTTTGACGGTTAATTCCGTGAGCGGCAATTCGGCTACGGATGTTCAGGTGGCTTTGTTTTCCCTCACTACCAATACGAATTACGCCCTGCTGCATGGCACGGGGCTGGCGGACAAATCCATCTTCACTCTTTCCGGAGCGGCGGCTGAATTGTACAACGGCTCGTTTGACGTGATCGACAATACCTTGTATATTTCCTTTACAGACAAGGAAGGCCTCCTGCGCTGGAAGAGCGGCAACTGGAGCACCTCCGGAACGGATCTTTCCTGGGACCTTGACGGAACTCCATCCGCCTATACGGATGGTCAGACCGTTTATTTCTCCAACGGAGACGGCGTAAACAAAAATGTAACGATTGTCGGCGATGTGGCGCCGGGTAAAATCAATGTTGTGGGAACGGACTTCGTCTTCGCCGGGGATGGTTCCATTACCGGGGAAACGACGCTGAACCTTCTGGATGGTGCGTCCCTGACCCTCAACAATACCAACTCCTACAGCGGAGACACGGTGCTTTATGACGGCAGCAAGCTTACTGTCGTCGGGAATGCCCTGGGCTCCAGTACGGTGTTTTTGCGGGGTAACTCCGTGTTGGAAATAACGACAGGCACCTGGAACGGACTGGGTACGCGCCTTAGCGCCGACTCAACTGGCACGCTGAAACTGTCGGGGAGCGCCTCCGGTACGACGACGGATGTCTTGTCCAAGGTAAGCTATGAGATTGGTGCCGGTACGCGCCTGACCCTTTCTGCGGGTACGTATGGCAATACAATCACGGGCGCCGGGAACCTGTGGTCCGCTTCCGGTACCACGGTGTTGAAGGGGAAAGTTGACATTGGCGGGGAATACAGGTTGATAGGGGTGAGGGACACGGCTTCCAACTGGACGCTGGATTCCAATGCAACCCTGACGGCAGGCAGCTTTATCGGCCGTTATGAATTCAACGGCACGACGACGCTCAACATTAATGAGGGCGCCGTCATGAACATTACCGGCACCTTGCAAGCGGCCCGAGACGGGAAATCCGTCATGAACATTGCCCGGGATGCCATGGTTCTGGCTCAGACCCTGAATCTGGGACAAAATTGGGACGGCAGCGAAAAGGGAGTTACCATTAATTTGAATGGGGGGAGTCTCATGCTCGGCGCCGGTGGCATTGTGGCCACGGGCAATGCAAATACGATCAATCTGAACATGAATTCCGGAACGCTGGGTACGACCGCGGCGGAAGGCTGGTCCGCCGCCCAGAACATGACTCTTGGCGGTGAACTGACGGTTGATACGCGTCAATATGATGCGGCGACCAAATCTTATAACGACCAGCCCGGCACCACGATTACGCTTGGCGGCGTTCTCTCCGGAACGGGCAGCCTTGTCAAAAACGGTTCCGGCACCCTGACCCTGTCCGCGCAGAATACCTACACGGGACGGACGACGGTAAACGGCGGCACGCTGGCATTCACAAACACGAACGCCATGACATTGGGCAGCATCTCCATGGGCGCGGGCGCCAGAATGACCACTGCTTCCAGCCTGACGCTGAACAGCGGCGCCACGCTGACCTTTGACATGACGGGGCTGGTGGCCGGTCAGCCTATCATCAATATTCAGTCCGGCGCGCTGGCTCTGACGGATGCCAATTGCACGCTTACCTTGAACAACTACGGAGACCTGGAAGCTTCCGACTACATCCTCGCCCAATGGACGACCGCCGGAAGCCTGACCAGCGAATCCTTCACGTGGACACCGGACATCCAGAAGGAAGGCTTTGAATACTCCGTGGTGGTGGAAGGCAACCGCCTGGTGCTGAAAGTGAAGGATGTCAGCGGAGACACCGGCTTTGTCTGGAACGGCGGGACGGACCGCAAGTGGCTGAATTCCAGTACTGACGGCTGGACTACCAAGCTGGAAGACGTAACGACGCTGGACGATCAGGAAATCTACTTCACCTCCGCTGAGGCGGGTGAAGTAAAAGTCTCCGGCAATGTGACGCCCAAGAGCGTTATCATCAACAGCGGCACCTACACCTTTGTCAGTGATCCCGACAATGCGGGGGCTATTGCGGATTCCACGGATCCCACGACGCTGACCGTAAATGGCAATTCCAATGTCAGCATGAATCTGGCCAATACCTACACGGGGGGAACCATTCTGAATGGAGGCACCCTGACCATTGGTGCAGTCAACGCGCTGGGGACGGATGGCGCCATTACCTTTAACGGTGGCACGCTGGCCTATGCCGATTCCGCCAATGGAACGGACGTGACGGGTTACGACATTTCCGGCCGCATCGCGATGGGAGACGGAGGTGCCCTGAATGTTTCCGTGATGGGTGCGGGTGATACTGTCACCTGGTCGGGACTGACGGACGGCGTCATGAATACGGCGGCTACCACCTTGACCAAGACGGGCGCCGGTACGCTGGCCCTGGCCTATGCGGATGCGTCCCTGGCTCATCTGACGGTGCAGGAAGGCACGCTTGCCTTCACATCGGGAGCCACGCTGGGCGTCAATCCCAATAACGCCACGATCATCCGCGTGAATGAAGGTGCCACGCTGGCCCTGGCCGGCGGTACGGTCAACCTGCACGCCCAGCTCAATGGCGCGGGCACCATCACGATAGGAACGGCGGACAGCGCCGAACAGGTGAGTGTCACCAATACCGGCAATAACAACTTCACTGGCAGGCTGGAACTGCTCGGCAACGGTGAAAACATGAACACCAACGGCAACCGTGTGGCTTTCGGTACCGGAGGGTCTCTCGGTGCAGGCACGGTCTTCATTGACGGCAAGGGCTTCCATTTCTCAGCGGGAACGACGGCGGCCAACATGGAAATCGGCGCCCGGCACGGCACGGTGCAGGACGGTTCCTCCGGGGGCAGCTACACCTTCTCGGGAGCTATTTCCGGTTCCGGATACTGGGGGCTGGTCCAGAACGTCAAGCTTACCAACATTCTTACCGGTCCGCTCAAGGACTTCCGGGGAACCCTGTCCACAAACGCTACGAATAATAACGGCGGCTACCAGGGCTGGAACTTCGGCAATGGAGGTGCATGCACGACGGGGACCGGAAACGCGATCTTCGGAAACGGCGCTGTTCTGGACGGCAATGCGGGATCCGCGGACACATCTCTGGCCGCGCGTTATACGGTCAATTACAATAATGCGGAGCTGCTCCTCAACGCCACCGTGCAGGGCAATGCCAGCCTGACGCAGGCTGGAACGGGTACGTTGATTCTGGACAAAACCAATACCGCCACGGGTGACCTGGGCATCACGAATGCCGCGGGTATCGTGCAGTTGGGCACGGCTGGCCAGGCGGCCCAATGGTCCGGAACGACGCTCTCCGGTGCTGGTACCCTGAAAATAGTCAACGGAAATCTGACCTCCGCCATGACCCGTGCGGAGGGTTCCACGGCGGGTATCGTCGTGGACTCGGCGGCCGTCATTAACCTGGGTGGAACGAACGGGGACATGCTCACGGGCATCACCCTGGTCTCCGGCGGCAAACTGGCTGGCGTTTCCGGAGACATCACGATTGGAGAGGGCGCCACCGGCACACTGAATCTGACGCTTGGGACAGCCAACGTCGGTGAAGGCGCTGCCGGAACGGCGATGATTGACCAGGGCAACGGTAATTTGATCATCAACGACTCGGCACGCGTGGACCTGGACGTGGACGCGATCGTGGACACGCTCATAGCGCACAAGAATGCAGGAACGGAAAGCTGGCTGACGCTGACGACGGGAACGCTCCAGTGCGATGACCTGGCAAACATCCAGTTCAGTGCGATTCTGTCCAACTACGGTATCCGTGTGAAGGATGCGAACGGAGGAAGCCTGGTGCTGAGCGGTCAGGTCAGCGGACTGTACATGGTGGATGACACCGCTACGTCTGATCCTGATACGGTAACGCACTACGGCACGCTGGGCATGTACTCCGGCGTAGTGATCGGCCAGAACAAGACGCTGACCGTACAGCTCGCCGGAGCGCCTGGCGCCGAAGACGGAAACGGAGCGGTCATCAACAACCTGCTTGGCGGTACGGGAAGCACGCTGAAAGTGGAAAACACGAATGCGGACGGCGGCAACGCCGTCGTGATCCTGAACAATGAGCGCCTGGAAACGGGACTGCCCGCGCCGAACGACTACGCCGGGGCGGACACAATCATGGGCGGCAGCATCGTTGGAGAAAACGGTGTTACCTTCGTGAAGCAGAACACCGGCAACCTGAAGGTCAATGGTTCCTTTGTGACGGATACCCTGCGCGTTGAAGGAGGCACGCTGACGCTTGACGGCACGGGCAATGACTTTGATCATGTAGTGCTTGCGGGAACGGGTGCCGCTTCTTCCATGGTTGTCGGCAAGGATGCCGTGATGGGTGACCTGACGGACGAGGGCGAAGGCGGAACGCTGTCTCTCGGTTCCGGTGCGAATGTAACCATTAATGGTGCAAGTTCCCTTGACCACAGCACGATTGGGGGAAATGGAGCACTCGTTCTCAATGACAAGCTCACGCTTTCCGGCACAGCCGGCCTCCGCGGCGGCAACGTGGTGGAACTGGTGAAAAACGATACCGCTTCCGGTACCCTTGACATAGGCTCCACCACGGGCAATGCCGTCTCCGGCCTTGGCGGGGCGGGAACCCTGAAGGGCAATGGAGGGGATCTTTCCGTCAATAGCGGAGATACCGGTTCCGGCCATGTCTTCAGCGGAACGCTGGAAGGAAAAGGAACGCTCTCCATCACGGGCAAGGCCGGCCAGGTGTTGAACAATGTGGTGACGGCATCCGGCAGCAGTTGGGCTCTGAACAACAGCGGACGCCTGGATATCCGGATGGGCGGCACGGTAGATGACCCGAAGGCCAACACGGCACTCACCCTGAGCAGTCTGACGCTTGGCAGCGGTTCCACGACCAACCTCACGTTCAACACGGACTATGCCGGCCCTATCATCAATGTAACGGGGAACATCAGCATTAGCCAGGGCGCGGACATCGTACTCAGCTCCACGGGCAAAAATGAACTTGTGCTGGGTGCGGACGGGAGCTACACGCTCATGCAGGGCGCGGGAGACATTGACCTCGACGGCAGCGACAAGCTCGCGATCACGCTGGACTCTTCCGCGGCATTCAAGAAATTTGAAAGCGGCGCGTACCTGACCATTGACGGAGGAAATCTGGTCCTGGTGGCCACGGCTTCCAGGGACAACAAATATGCCCGTGTTGCACACTCCTTTAACTCAAGGGCCGGGGCGGAACTGCTCTGGAACCTGCCCGGAGGCATTCCCGGAGACTCCCTGCTCAAGCAGGTGGACGACGCCATCGGTTCTCTGACGGCATCCAATCCGGGAGAGGCGGCACGCGCCATGGCCGCCGTAGCCGGTTCCACGGTCAACGCGCTGGGTACGGCCCAGCGCGACGCCCTGCGAGAACAAATGGGATGGATACGCAACCGCACCAACCAAATGGGCGTCAACCCCGCCTACATCAACGAAGACCTTCCCTACTTCCACATGTGGATGGAAGGCACGGGCTCCTACGCCCAGCTGGACACTAAGGGAGATGAAAGCGGCTACAAGCTCACCACCTGGGGAGGCACCTTCGGGGTGGACGTGGACCTCAGCGACTCCTTCACGATGGGGGCGGCCTTTACGGCCAACTACGGCGACCTGACGGCCAGCGCGGCGGACACGGCCGATGGCCACCTGGACAGCTACTACGCCAACCTCTTCGGGCGCTACCAGAGCAAGAGATGGGCCCACACGCTCATCCTGACGGGCGGGTGGAACGACGCCAAACTCAACCGGACGGTGGACTACGGAGCGGGCAGCTACAGAACGGAAGGCAGCACCAACGGCTGGGGCCTTGGAGCGATGTATGAACTCACCTACGACATCTACCTCAACGAAAACAGGAGCAGCATCCTGCAGCCCCTGTTCAACGCCTCGGTGGTGACCACGCGCATGGACGGCTACCGTGAAATGGGAGCGGGCAACGCGGGTCTGAGCGTGGACAAGCAGGAATGGACGACGGGCACGCTTGCGCTTGGCGGCCGGTGGATGGGTCTTGTAGGCAGCAACCTCTTCGGGAGGGAAGCGCTGGCGGAACTGCGTGTCAACGCGGCCCAGGACCTGGGAGACGACCGTGGAGAAACGGCAGTGGGCTTCCTGGCCAACCCCGGCTACATGCAGCAAGTGCGTGGAGCGAAAGTAGGGAGGACGGCGTTGCAGATAGGAGCGGGTCTGAGCGTGCCGGTAGGGACGCAGGGAACGATCTTTGTCAACGGCAACGCGGACATCCGCAACGGAGCCAGCTCTCTCAACGGAAGCATAGGCTACCGCTACGACTTCTAAAGAAGGTTAAGGTGCCGGAGGAGCGGCGGAAACGCCGCTTCTGCTGGAAAAACAGAGGCCGTTCCGGGTAACCCGGGGCGGCCTTGTTGTTGTTGGTAGGGAGATGGACTCAATGGACTTAGTGGACTTAGTGGACTTAGTGGACTTAGTAGGCAAGAAGTGTTTTTCTCCGTTTGATCCATTCCGTCCATAGTGTCCATTTAGTCCATTTCCCCCTAACTCCCCCAATCAGCATTTTTCCTTCCTCTCTGCAAAAGACGGCCCAAATTGTCTTTTATTACTTTTCCGCTACTGAGAGACTAAAAAAGCCGGAGAGCTTGCTTTAGACCCCTTTTTACGCGATTATGACGGGTTTTTGCAGGGGTACGCCCTACGCGCGCGCACGCGTTTCTTAGATTAGTCTTGCAAAAAATTAAGATCGGCGTAGTATATTTCAGTTATGTCCGAAGATACCAACGAGGTTGTTGAAACCGCCGTTTCCACGACGGCGCAGCATGAATACGGCGCCGCGCAGATTGATAAATTGGAAGGCCTGGAGGCTGTGCGGAAGAGGCCCGGCATGTACATTGGGGACCCTGATGAGCGCGGCTTGCACCATTGTGTATTTGAAGTTCTGGATAACTCCATTGACGAGCACCTGGCCGGCTACTGCAGCAAGATTGACATTGTAATCCACGTGGACGGTTCCATTTCCATTGTGGACAACGGGCGCGGCATTCCGGTGGATATGCACCCCAAATTCGGCATTCCCGCTGTGGAACTGGTGCTGACCAACCTGCATGCGGGAGGCAAGTTCGGCCAGGGGGCCTACAAATATTCCGGCGGTCTCCACGGGGTGGGCGCCAAATGCGTGAATGCCCTGTCGGACTGGTTCAAGGCGGAAGTCCGCCGCGACGGCCAGCGCTACCAAATCAAGTTTGAACGCGGCAAGACGACGGAACCACTGCGCGTGGTGGGCGGCTGCTCCTGTGAAATAACGGGAACCACCATCACCTTCTTCCCGGACGCCACCATTTTCACGGATACTACGGAATTCAAGTTCGACCGCCTGACGACCCGCCTGCGCGAGCTTGCCTTCCTGAACCCCGGGCTGGTCATTGAGCTCATCGACGAACGGGAGGCTCCCGTCCGCCGTGAGTCGTTTTACTACAAGGAAGGCATCGTGGAGTTCGTCCGCCAGCTCGGAATGAACAAGGATGTCATCAATGAAGAGCCTATTGCCATTTCCGGCGTCCGCAAGGTGGAAGTGGAATACGACGGCAAGAGGATGGACGACGATGTTCTGGTGGACGTGGTCTTCCAGTACAACAGCACGTATGAAACCAACATCCTCTGCTTTGCCAACTCCATCTACAACGGCGATGGCGGTACGCATCTTTCCGGCTTCCGGAGCGCCCTCACGCGCGTGATCAACGGCTATGCCAAATCCAACGGGCTGCTGAAGGAAAAAGACCCCTCCCTGAGCGGGGAGGACGTCCGGGAAGGCCTCGTGGCGGTCATCTCCGTCAAGATGCCCAATCCCCGCTTCTCCTCCCAGACGAAGGACAAGCTGGTGAACACGGAAATCGAAGGCGTGGTGAGCAACGTCGTGTACGAAGAGATCAAGACGTACTTCGAGGAAAATCCGGCGATGGCCAAGAAGATCATCGAAAAGAGCATCACGGCCGCCCGCGCGCGGGAAGCCGCCCGCAAGGCCCGTGAAACGGTGCGTAAAAGCGCCCTTTCTATCGGTGGCCTGCCCGGCAAGCTGGCGGACTGCTCCGACCGGGACCCCGCCAAGTGCGAACTCTTCATTGTGGAAGGCGACTCCGCCGGCGGTTCCGCCAAAATGGGCCGCGACCGCCGCACGCAGGCCATCCTGCCTTTGCGCGGCAAGGTGCTCAACGTGGAAAAGGCCCGGCTGGACAAAGCCCTGGGAAGCAAGGAAATCCAGAACATGATCACGGCTATCGGCGCCGGGATCGGGGAAGGGGATGACGAAGCCTCCTTCAAGCTGGACCGCGTGCGCTACCACAAAATCATCATCATGACTGACGCCGACGTGGACGGCGCCCACATCCGGACGCTGCTTCTCACCTTCTTCTGCCGCCACATGCCGCAATTGGTGCGCGCTGGGTATCTCTACATTGCCCAGGCTCCCCTCTACCGCATTATCCGCAAGAAAAAGGAGGAATACGTGCAGGATGACGTCGCCCTGAACCGCAAGCTCATTGAGCTGGCCGTCAACGACGTGACGCTGCGCATGGCGGACGGTTCCCGGACGTTCACTTCTGAGGAACTCTCCACCATCCTGGAAACGCTGGTCAACCTCCAGCGCTACACGGAATCCGTACAGACGCAGGGCGGTTCCTTCGGGGACCTGCTTACTCACCGCGAGCAGCACGGGGAATTCCCCGAATTCCTCGTCAAAATCCGCTGCGGGAATGAAGAAGAAATATGCTACTTCCATGATGTGGAAGCCCTGACGGCTTTCTCCGACGAGAACAGGGACCTTTTCATCTTCGGGATGCCTTCGGAAGAAGAGCTCCTTGCCAATCCCGTTCCGGACCGGGAAGGCCCCAGCCGCCGTTCCATCACGCACGAACTGCATGAGGCCAAAGCCATCACCCGCACGCTGGTGCGGCTGGCGGAACTGGGCATACCGTCCAACATGCTCGTTTCCCTGGACAAGCCCCTGTTTGAACTGGTGGAAGGTGAAGGGGAAAAGGAACGGATCACCCCCCTCTTCTCCGTCATGGACATCCTGGAAACCGTCATCGGCATCGGCAAGCGCGGCGTGGAAATCACGCGATTCAAGGGTCTCGGTGAAATGGATGCCAAGGACCTGTTCAAGACGACGATGGACCCGGAAAAGCGCGAGCTGCTCCGCGTCATCCTGAATGACGACAACGCCGTGAGGGCTGATGAAATGTTCACCATCCTGATGGGGGACGTCGTGGAACCCCGCAAAAACTACATTGTGGACCACGCCCTCAATGTCCGCAACCTTGACATCTAATCCCCATCCTTTTTCTCAGCACCATGGAAAACAATAGAATCAAACCGGTGGACGTAGCCAACGAGCTGTCCACCTCCTTCCTGGACTACTCCATGTCCGTCATCATCTCCCGCGCCCTGCCGGACGTGAGAGACGGCCTCAAGCCTTCCCAGCGGCGCATTCTCTACGCCATGAAGGAACTGAACCTCAGCCCGGGCGGGAAGACCCGCAAATGCTCCAAGATCGTGGGGGACACGATGGGTAACTACCACCCGCACGGAGATGCCGCCATTTACGGCACGCTGGTGAATATGGCGCAGGACTGGTCCATGCGCGACATCCTGGTCATCGGCCAGGGTAACTTCGGTACTCCGGACGGTGACCCGCCCGCCGCCGCCCGATACACGGAAGCTAAGCTCTCCGGCATGGGGGTCGCCCTGATGGCGGACCTGGACAAGGATACGGTGGACTTCGTTCCCACGTACGACAACGAGCATACGGAACCCACCGTCTTCCCTTCCGCCTTCCCCAACCTGCTGGTGAACGGCGGCACCGGGATTGCGGTGGGGATGGCCACCAACATGCCTCCGCACAACCTGGGGGAAGTGGTGGACGGCATCTGCGCCGTAATCGACTCCCCGCACATGACGGTGGATGAACTGCGCCAGTTCATCAAGGGGCCGGACTTCCCCACCGGGGGCGACATTCTGGGCTTCTCCGGCATTGACAACTACTTCCGCACCGGACGCGGTTCCGTGCGCATCCGCGGCAAGATCGACATTGAGCAGACGGATTCCGGCAAGGACCTGCTCATCATCCGGGAAGTTCCCTACGGCGTAAACCGCGCCGCCCTTCAGGAACGCATCGCGGAACTGTACAAGGACAAGATACTGACGGACATCTCCGGCATCCGCGACCTTTCCGACGAAAAAACCTGCATTGAAATCGAGCTCAAGCGGGACGCCCGTCCGCAGGTGGTCATGAACCAGCTCTACAAGCTCACGTCCATGGAGACCTCCTTCTCCGTGAACATGCTGGCGATTCACGACAACCGGCCCAAGACGCTCGCCATGCTGGACGCCATCAACTTCTACATTGAGCACCGGCGCGAGGTGGTCGTGCGCCGCACGCGCTACCTGCTGGGCGACGCCGAGAAGGACGCCGAACGGCTGGAAGCCTTCCTGCTGGCCCTGGGCCACATGGACGACTTCATCCGCATCATCCGCGACTCCAAAAACAGGGAGGAAGCCCGTGAACGCCTCCAGGCATATACCTTCACCACGCAGACGGCGGAAAGCCTCGGCATCCTGATCCGTTCCCAGCCCTCCGTGCAGGAGGACCGCTACATCTTCACGGAACGCCAGGTAAACTCCATCCTGGACCTGCGCCTGTACCAGTTGACGGCCCTGGAAAACGACAAAATCTCCGCGGACTACATGGAGCTCCTCGTCCGGATCAAGGACTATCTGGACATTCTGGCCAACGAATCCCGCGTGCTGGGCATCGTGAAGGACGAGCTGATGACCATCAAGGACAAATATGCCACGCCGCGCGTCACCCGTATCATCCCGTTCGCCGGGGACATGGCCATTGAAGACCTGATCCCGAACGACACGATGATTGTCACCATCACGCACAGCGGCTACATCAAACGCACCAACTCCGCGGAATACCGCGTGCAGGCGCGCGGCGGCAAGGGCGTGAAAGCCGCTACCACGAAGGGGGCGAAAAAGGATACGGAAGCGGACTTCATCGAGCACCTGTTCGCCGCCCAGAACCACGACTACCTGATGTTCTTCACGAACACCGGGCGCGTGTACGTGGACCGTGTGTACGAAATTGACGAAGCCGCCCGCAGCGCACAGGGCCGCAACATCAAAAACCTGCTGGACCTCCAGCCGGAAGAAGCCATTGCCGCCATTCTGCGTCTGGAACGCCGGGTGGATGAAAAGGGCAATGACATCACCTTCGCGGAGGACAGCGGCAACGTCGTCTTCGCCACAAAGGACGGCACGGTCAAAAAAACCAGCCTGAACGACTTTGTCAACTACCGCAAGGCGGGCATCATCGCCATCAACCTGGAAGAAGGCAACAGCCTGGTGAATGCGGAACTGACCACCGGGGAAAACGAAATTGTGCTCGTCACCCACGACGGCATGAGCATCCGCTTCCCGGAAAGCGACCTGCGCACGCAGGGCCGCAACACCATCGGCGTCCGCGGCATCCGTCCCCGTTCCGGGGACTATGTGGTGGCCCTCGCCATCGTGGATCCGCAGAAAACCCTGCTGGTGGCCTCTGAAAACGGGCTCGGCAAGCGCACCTCCTTTGACGAATACCGCACACAGGGCCGCGGCGGTACCGGCATCAAGACCATGAACTGCACGGACAAGACCGGTAAGGTGGTATCCGCCACAGTCGTCTCCGATGAGGATGAACTCATGCTGATGACCACGGCGGGGCAGTCCGTCCGCATCAAGGTGGCGACCGTTCGTGAAACGGGCCGTGCCACTCAGGGCGTGAAGCTGATGACTCTGAATGACGGAGAGGCCATCCAGGACATTTCCATCGTCATTCCGGACGATGATGATGAAGAGATGGAAGGGGCCGAAGCCGGGGAGAATGCCGCCGACTCCGCGGAAGAAGAACCCGCCGCTGAAGCGGAAGCTCCCGGAGAAGAATAAAACTCACAGGAACCCCGCTCCGGAATGCGCCGGAGCGGGGTTCTTCATCCATCCTTTTTATGGAAGAACCTCTTTCCCTGCAAAAATGCGCCGAACGTCTGGAACGGCGCGGATTCAGAAGCTTTGTGGTTTCTGGCCTGAAAGAAGCCGCAGACCTGATGCGCGGCCTGGTGCGGGAACTCAGCCCGGCGTCCGCCTCCTATGGGGATTCCATGACCTTGAAGGCCACAGGAATTCTTGATGAACTGAATGCCAGCCCGGATATTCAATTCTACGACGGTTTCGTTCCGGGCATGGACCGGGAGGAAAAATGGGAAATCCGCCGCCGCGGCATGACGGCGGACCTTTTCCTGACCGGCATCAACGCTGTCAGCATGAAGGGAACCCTGCACTGGGTGGACATGGTGGGTAACCGGGTGGCTCCCGTCGCCTTCGGCCCCCGGAACGTCATCCTGCTGGCGGGCGCCAACAAGCTGGTGGCTACGCCGGAAGAGGCGCGTGAACGCATCCGCCGCATTGCCCCGCTGAACGCAAGGCGCCATGAGGACTTCAAAACTCCCTGCATGTACACGGGAACCTGTGCGGACTGCAACTCTCCGGACCGCCTGTGCAACATCCACATGTCCATCGTTAAATGTTTCCCCAAGGGAAGGATTGCCGTCATCCTGATGGAGGAATCCGGGGGGCTTTGAACCGTTCTGCCATGTCCCCTCAATCCCGGATAGAAATCATGGCTCCGGCGGGTTCGTTCGAATCCCTGGCCGCCGCACTTCAGGGCGGTGCGGACTCCGTGTACTTCGGCATAGGGAAGCTGAACATGCGTTCCCGCGCCACGGCAAACTTTGCGGAGGAAGACCTGCCGGAAATCGTGGCCCGCTGCCATGAGACGGGGGCAAAAGCCTACCTGACGCTGAACATCATCGTGTATGATGAGGAACTGGAGACGGTGCGGAATCTGTGTGCCGCCGCAAAAGCCGCCGGAGTGGACGCCGTCATCGCTTCCGATCTGGCGGTAATCACCCACGCGCATTCCATCGGGCTGGAGGTGCACATGTCCGTTCAGGCGAATGTCTGCAACATGGCTTCTGTCAGGTTTTACGCACAATATGCGGATGTGGTTGTCCTTGCCCGTGAACTGACGCTGGGGCAAATCAGGCGTATCATTGACGGCATCCGGGATGAAGGAATCCGCGGGCCTTCCGGTGATCTTATCCGGGTGGAAATCTTTGCGCACGGCGCCTTGTGCGTGGCCGTGTCCGGCAAATGCCACATGAGCCTGGCAGCCTATAACTCTTCCGCCAACCGCGGAGCCTGTTTCCAGAACTGCCGCCGCGCCTACCGCGTGACGGATGAGGAAACGGGCAACGAACTGGTGATTGACAACAAATACGTGATGTCTCCCCGGGACCTGTGCACCGTCCAGGTTCTGGACCAGATTCTGGACGCCGGAGTCTCCGTCCTGAAGCTGGAAGGCCGGGGCCGTTCCTCCGACTACGTGCGGACGGTGACCTCCGTGTACCGGGAAGCGGCCCGCGCGTGCCTGGAGGGAGCCTTCTCTCCCGCCAGGGCGAATGCGTGGATGGAGCGGCTGGAATCCGTCTTCAACCGGGGATTCTGGAAAGGCGGCTACTATCTGGGCGTAACATGGGGGGAATGGAGCGGCTCTGCGAACAGTCGCGCCGCCCTGCTGAAAATCCACATTGCCAAGGTCGGCAACTTCTACCGGAAAAATGGGGTGGCGGAAATCTGCCTGGAAGCGGGTGCGCTCTCCACAGGACAGACCATTCTCATTGCCGGTCCTACGACGGGAGCTGTCCGGGTGGAGGTAAAGGCCATGCGGAAGGAAACGGAAGAGGGCATGGTTCCCGTGGAATCCGCAGGAAAAGGGGAAACCGTGTACATCGTGGTCCCCGAGCAGGTCCGCCGCCGGGACAAGGTCTATCTGCTCCGTCCCCGGAGGCTGGAAGACGCGGCCGGGAATAATTGACGGATTATCTTTGTTCCCTTTGCAGGTGGCATATATATGATTCACCTTGTTTTTTTGTTTTATTTATGAATCATGTTCCAATGGATTCTGTGACGAGGAATGACTATTTTTAATAATAGATGGTAAAGAATTCCATTCGCCGCATACCCCGTCCGGCAGTGCATTGATCCCGGTAGTAAAACAACTGGAAAAATGGGCGGATGAATTCCGCCCGGCCATGAAAGGAATGTAGGGAATGGAGGATTGAGGAAAAGCTGTTCCTGGGGTCCAAAGCAGGTGTGAATTCCTGTAATCATGGGTGCCCGGTCTGTTCTCTCTTCATGAAGACGGAATGGATGCTGTTCCCGGCTCGGCCACAAAAAACGGATATCCCGGTAACAGGATATCCGTTGTGAAAATAAAGTTCGGAAAGCAATTCACTCCTGCCGCCTTCTGCGGCGGAGCGCCAGAAAAGCCAGTCCCGCCAGTCCAAGGGTGGCGGTAGCCGGTTCCGGGACGCTGAGCGCGGCGATTTGTTCTGGGCTCAGAACGCCCTGATAGAGCTGGACATTGGAAAAATCGGCTGTCTGATTGTTGTTTCCGTTAAGGGGGCGCCCGCCCAGGGAAAAAGTGTCCAGCTTTTCGTTTGTTCTGTTATTAGAAGCCAGCATAGCAGTGGCGATTGCCTGTCCGTTCAGGTACAGGGTCAGGGCGGCGGTGCCCGTCTGGGTAACGCCGTCATTGGCGCCGGCGTCCACGGTGATGATGAAGGTTTGTTCCAAACCCTGAACGACGGTGCCCGGCGTGGAAGTCATTTCACTCAGCAAATAGCCTTCCGGCGCAAATCCCCAGCCGGCGTTGTCGCCTTTAGTGTAGTTGACCTTCAAATTCCAGCTGCTGGATTCCCCCAGACCGAACAGGACGGGCCAGTTGGTAGTGCCTTCCCCGTTCAGGCTAGCTTTGACGACAAAGCTGAAACTATTGTTCAAGGAAAGGGGGGAGGAATTATCCGTAAAGGTCAGGCGGGAACCGCCGGAATTGTAAATGCCGTCCGTAACGGAACCGCCGCCGAAGGACGGCGTGATGCCGGAATAGGAAGCCCCGTTGCTGTCCGTTACCACGATATTGTCCGCGTTCGGTGAGCTGGAAGTCCCGGTAAAGGACATATCCCATATCAATGTCCCTGCAGCCTGGGCCGTGTGCAAGGTGCCAAGCATGGCTGTGCAGGAGAAAAGAAGCAGTGTCTTTTTCATGAATTTAAAATTGAAAATGTGGTTAAACGTGTGAACCCAGGCAAATTCAAAGAGAGGATATGGATATCCCCCGTTATCCGGATTGATAATCCGCGGTATTTGCTTGTTTGCCCTTATTGACCCGGGTTAGAGGCAAAACGGCGTCCGCGGGAGAAATATCATTCCAGGTGAAGGAAAAAGGATGTGCTGTGCGTAGTATGTAAAACTGTGTGCCATGTTTGACTATTATTCCCTTCTCCGCCTTTCCTTCCTGGGCTGTGCCGTAATGTTCTCCAGCGTGCTCCAGGCTGCCGCCTTGCAGCCGTGGCTGCGGGATTTGTCCGGAATTCCTCTTCCAGCATCTGGGAAAGACGGGAATGAGTGGATGAAAAAATTGTGGACCCGGACGGCGGATTATGTAGCGTCTGTTCCCGAGCTGGAAGCCGCCGATGACTGCGGGGATGCCATGGTGATGCTGGCTCCAGTGTTCCGGGCGTGGCCGGATGCGGAAGCGGCGGGGGCAAGACTGGCTGAAATTCTTTCCCTGCCCGTGGAGCAGGCGGGTCCCGTCTCTTCATGGAATGACCTGATGAAGCATGAAGACGCCATTCTGAAGCAAATCCGCTTCATCAGATTGAAAAAGCTGGCTTCCTGTTATGATGCAGGGGCCATCCGCCGTGCCGTCGCCCGCAACCGGGAAAAATATGGAGAACGGTATCCGGATGCCGACAAATTCCTGGAGCGGCTTGATGCCTGGGAAAAAAAGCTGGGGCCTATCCAGCCGTGGATTGAAAAGGCCGGACCGGACCAAGAAGATATCCTGAGGGAACTGGTGGAATTACGCAAAAAGGCTCTGATCGACTCCCTGCCGGAGCAGGATTCCGTTAGGGAATGGGTGGCGGTGCGGCGGTTCAACCCGTCCGGCGGAAGCTCCTTCAACCATGACCGCCCGGCCAACTGGCAGGGCATCAGCAGCATGCCGGGGCCCGGGCGCGTGTACCGCAGCGGCATCATGAAATTCAGCGGCACGTCTTCCTCTTCCCCGGCGGGCCGCCTTTTGGAGGACGACCGCTGGATGGGGCATCTGGAACTGGATTTTTCCGGGGAACGGCTCATGTTTACGGGCAACCGCTTCGGAAAAAAGGAACAGCGGCCCTGGGACGTTTTTGAACTGGACCTGAAAACCGGGAAAAAGGAATCCCTTACCGCCCACATGCCGGCGGACACGGACAGCTACAACTCCTGCTACCTGCCGGACGGCCGCATCATCTTCATTAATACCTCCGGCATGCAGGGCGTGCCCTGCGTCACCGGAGTGGATTACGTGGGGAACATCCACCTTTACGACCGCGAGAAGAAGACGACCCGGCGGCTCACCTTTGACCAGGACAACAACTGGTTCCCCACCATGCTTCCGGACGGCCGCGTGATGTTCCTGCGCTGGGAGTACACGGAAAGCGCCCACTACTTCAGCCGCGTGCTGATGCACATGAACCCCGACGGCAGCGATCAGAAGGAATATTACGGCTCCAACTCCTATTGGCCCAACAGTCTGTTTAACGCCCGCCCCCTTCCCGGCAGGCCGGGTATGTTTGCGGGCATTGTCAGCGGACACCATGGAGTCAAGCGGCTGGGGGAACTGGTCATCTTTGATGTGAACCGGGGGCGCACCGCCACGGAGGGCGCGGTGCAGAAAATTCCCGGATATGGAAAACCCGTGGAAAACGTGACCAGGGACCAGTTGGTGGAGGGATTGAAGACTCCCTATTTTGCAGAACCGTACCCGTTGAGCGCGGAAACCTTCCTGGCCGTCTCCTCCCCTTCCGGCACGGGAGGAGTGACCAACGTGGTCTGGTGCGACGTGTACGACAACATCGTCCCCCTGACGGCTTCCTCCTACTTCATTTATGCCGATCCTACACCCTTGAGGCCGCGGAAAAAGCCCCCCGTGCTGCATGACCGCGTGAAGCCGGACGACAAAACGGCCACGGTATATGTTTCCGACGTGTACCGCGGCCGGGCCATGGAGGGCGTGCCCAGGGGGGAAGCCAGGTCTTTGCGCGTATTCATGTCGGAATACAGCCCGCGGGACACGGGCAGCCATTATGCCATGGGCATGGAAAGCAACTGGGATTTGAAGGTGCTGTACGGAACGGTGCCCGTGAATCCGGACGGGTCCGCCATCTTCACCGCCCCCGCCAACCAGCCTTTGACCCTTCAGGTGCTGGACGGGCAGGGCCGCGCGCTGGCCCTGATGCGGAGCTGGTTCACGGCCATGCCGGGAGAGACTTTAAGCTGCATCGGCTGCCATGAGCACCAGAACGCCGCGCCTCCCGCCAGGCCGGTGATGGCTTCCAGGCAAAAGCCTGCTGACATTGTCCCGTGGTATGGGCCGGCCCGTACGTTTTCCTTCGTCAATGAGGTGCAGCCGGTGCTGGACCGCCATTGCATCCGCTGCCATTCCGCGGAGAACAAAAGCAGGCAGGGGGTGCCGGATTTCATGACTCTGGAGGCCGTCAAGGGTGCTCCGGCGCCGGGTTCCGTGGCTTATTGGAATCTGCATCCGTATGTGCGCCGCAACGGACCGGAAGGAAACTATCTGGGATTGGCTCCCACGGAATTTGCTGTAGATACGTCCGAACTCTACCAGTTGCTCAAAAAAGGGCATCATCATGTGGACATGCCGGAGGAAGACTGGCACCGTCTGGTGACCTGGATGGACATGAACGCCCCCTATCTGGGCGAATGGCTCGGAGAGCGCAATGAAAATCTGCTGAAGCGCCGCTATGACCTGCACAAGATGTTTTCCGGCGTGGAACGGAACTACGTGACCATGAAGGATTCCCGTTTCCGCAGGGATGCCGGGGCGAACGTGTCCCATAGCGGATGCTCCGTTCCTTCGCCCCGCCGGGAAAACATAACCGTTCCGTCCCCTCAGAATGAAACGCTGACGCTGGATTTGGGGAACGGCGTAAACATGGCGTTCCGCCGCATCCCGTCGGGAGAATTCACGATGGGAAGCGAGCTGGAAACTCCCGCGGAAAAGCCCGTTGCCAAAGTGCGGATGGAAAAGCCGTTCTGGATGGGAGAGGCGGAAGTCACCCTGGAACAATACCGCCAATTTGATCCGGAATACCTCAACGGCTGGTACGACATGCACTACAAGGACCAGGTCAGGCCCGGGTACGACATGGATGCCAATCCGCGGTTTCCGGTTATCCGTGTGCCGTGGACGAAGGCCATGGAATTCTGCCGCTGGCTTTCCGCAAAAACAGGTAAAAAGGTAACTCTGCCCACGGAGGCGCAGTGGGAATATGCCGCGCGGGGCGGAGTGGAGACGGACTTCTTTTTCGGCGGCCGCGATTCCGATTTTTCCGCCTATGCCAATCTGGGAGACGTGACGCTGAAGGAACTGGCCGTCTCCGGCGTGGATCCCAAGCCGATCAGGAATCCCAACCGTTTCTGGGACTTCGTGCCCAGGGATGAAAAATTCAATGACGGAACGCTGCACCTGGCTCCCGTGAAAAGCTACAGGCCGAACGGCTACGGACTGTACGACATGATCGGAAATGCCGCGGAATGGACCCGTTCGGAATACAGACCCTATCCGTGGAACGGGAAGGACGGCCGCAACGAGACCCTGGATTCCCGCGTTCCCCGCACGGTGCGCGGCGGCTCCTGGTATGACCGCCCCAGACGGGCCACGTCCTCCTGGCGCTGGGGATATCCCGGCTGGCGTCCCGTGTACAACGTGGGCTTCCGTGTGATTATTGAAGACTGATTGACTGCCATGAAGATGAAACATATGCTTCCTTCTTTTCTTGCCGCAGCCTGCTGCCTGCTGGCCCTTGTCTCATGCAGGCAGGAACCGGACTCCGGGGCCGGTCCCGTGGCTCCGGTGGATGTCAAGGTTTATGGAAAACTGGCAGCCGTTCTGGGGCATGGGAGGAAAAAGCTGGAACTGGTGGATCCCGGTTCCGGGAAAGTGGTGAAAAGCATCCGCCTGTCCGGGAAGCCCAACGGCATGGCAATTGACGGAAATACCGCCTATGTGGCGGAAGGCGGCCCCGGAGGCGTGGTGGAAGTGGTCGCTCTGGACACGGGAACCGTGAAGGGAGCCTTCCCGGCAGGGCATACGCCCATGTCTCCGGTGGTGCGCAATGGTAAATTGTATGTGGCCGCCAGATTCGATTCCAAGATTGTGGAAATGGACGCTTCTTCTGGAAAAGTGCTGAATTCCTGGCCTGCCTCCCGTGAACCGGTGGCCCTGGCCGTCTCCCCGGACGGAAAGAAAATATGGGCGGCCAACCATTTGCCCGCAGGCGCGGCGAACGGGGACTTCACTGCGGCGGCGCTGACCCTGGTTGAGAACGGGAAGGCGGTTCATTTCCCCCTGGCCAACGGAACGCAGGGCGTGCGGGGCATGGCCGTCAGCCCGGACGGCCGCTACCTGGCCGTGGCGCACGTGCTGAGCCGCTACCAGATGCCGACGACGCAGCTGGACCGGGGCTGGATGAACACGAATGCCGTGACCATCATGGACACGGCATGTCCGGACAGGCCGCATCCCGTCCTGCTGGACGATCCGGACGCGGGGGCCGCCAATCCGTGGGGCGTGCTCTTTTCCCCGGACGGAAGCCGCCTGCTCGTCACGCATGCCGGCACGCATGAACTCTCCATTATTGATTTTCCCGCGTTGCTGGCGCGCATGAAGAAGGAGGACCGGGCGGGGAACCCCGTATCCGAAAGGCTGGGATTCCTGCACGACATCCGCACCCGCGTCCGCCTGCCCTTGAACGGTCCCCGCGCCCTGGCTTCCGACGGGGAAAACGTTTATGTAACGGGATATTTCTCTGATACGCTGGCGCAGGTGCCGCTCAAGGCGGACGCCGTCCCCCGGAACATTCCCTTGAACGCGGAATACCGTCCTTCCAGGGAACGGCTGGGTGAACAGTACTTCAACGACGCCTCCCATTGCTTCCAGGGGTGGCAGAGCTGCGCCACCTGCCACCCGGACGCCCGCGTGGACGGCCTGAACTGGGACCTGCTGAACGACGGCATGGGCAATCCGAAAAACACGCGCACCATGTTCCTCTCCCACCGGACAAGTCCCGTGATGAGTCTCGGCGTGCGTGCGTCTGCGGAAGTGGCCGTTACCGCGGGTTTTGTGCACATCCAGTTCATGGAGCCGGACGGAGACCTGGCCGCGTGCGTCAACGAGTACCTGAAAAACATGAAGGAGGTGCCCAGCCCGTTTTTGATGGCCGGCCATCCTTCCCGCCCTCAGACGAAGGAAACCGGGTGCGCCCAGTGCCACGCGCCCGGCGTGGAGCGCGGGTCCCTTACGGAATCCGCGCGCCGGGGCAGGGAAATCTTCAAGACGGCCGGATGCGTTCAATGCCATCCCCATCCGTATTTCACAACCAAGGAGCTGGTGGCCACAGGAACGGCGAAAGGACTGGATGAAGGCAGGAAAATCCTGGTTCCTTCCCTGGTGGAAGTCTGGCGCACCGCCCCCTATCTGCATGATGGCCGCGCGAAAACCCTTCGGGAAGCTGTCACGGTGCACAACCGGGGAGATATCCGCGGAAAAACGAGCAGTCTGAACGACAGGGAACTGGAAGACCTGGTCAACTACGTACAATCCCTTTAAAGGGGGAGAAAGGAAAGGCATGGCTGGAAAACTACGGGAAATATCCGTATGGGATGATGGAACCGGAACAGGGGAACGTTTCTTCTGCATGACTGCGGAACCGGGCGGAAGCTTTGAGGAAGAGTTGCATTCCCTGATGGACAGGTACCGTGAATCGGGTGGAGACGGAGGAGACGAGTTCCTGCTGCGCTTCCATGTCAGCGATCCTGCCCGGCAGTCGGAACTGCTGAGCCGTGTGGTGAAAGGGCGTCGTTCCTATGTTTCCATCGTAGGACAGCCCCCGGCAAACGGTTCCCGCGTGGCGTTGGAGGCATGGCATCTGGGCGGCATGCTGGGAAAAAGCAAGGAGGAAACGGAAGAAGGAACGGTACTGGTGGCGCGGAGGAAGCATTACCGCCTGTTTCTGGCAGGCAGGCGCACGGCTGCCGTGTGCGGCAGCCACGACCAGATGCAGGAGGAATTCCGCTGGCTGGACCGTGTGGCCGCCGCGCAGGGAGGAACTGTCCCGGCTCTGGTTCACCGCACCTGGATTTACTGCCGGGACATTGACAACAACTATCGGGGGCTGGTGGAAGGCCGCAATGAGAGCTTTGACCGTTACGGACTGAGTCCGGAGAACCATTACATCGCCAGCACCGGCATTGAAGGCTGTACGGAAACGCCGGGGCGCCTGCTGCACATGGACAGCCTGGGCATTGCCGGGCTGAAGCAGGGGCAGGTCAGGTACATGGAAGCTCCGGACTACCTTTCTCCCACGCACCTGTACCGGGTGGCTTTTGAACGCGGCGCCCGCATCGTGTACGGCGACCGCTCCCATTACTTCATCTCCGGCACGGCCAGCATTGATGCGGCGGGGAACATCGTTCATCCCGGGAATGTGAAGCGCCAGACCGTGCGCACCCTGGAAAACATGCGTGCGCTGATGGAACGGAGCGGTGGAAGCCTTTCCCACCTGAAGCAGGCCGTCGTGTATTTGCGGGACTGGGCGGACCGGGATGTGGTCGAGTGTGCGCTGATGGATTCTCCGCTGGCGCACGTGCCGCACCTGCTGTTGAAAGCTCCGGTGTGCCGTCCGGGCTGGCTGGTGGAAATAGACGGCATCGCCGTCAATGGAGCGGGAGATTCTTCTTTTGCTCCCTTGTGAACGGCAGCCGTTTCCCGCCCCTGCGGAAATTCGGGGCTGTCCCGTTCTCTTGGAAAAATCGGTTTCCGGCATGCGCGCTGCCGGGCATTCAATCGGATCGTCGGGGGGCTGAATACCCCCACCCTGTCAAGGGCGCATTTTTTTCTTTCTGCCTGCTCCCTTGTACAGGAATTTCGTTTTGGGCTCACGTCCAACGGTACGGTCGATGAGGTCGGGAATCTCCTTGTCGGAATATCCGGCCAGTTTGATATATTTCCTTACCAGGGCCGCATTTCCCGGAAAATATTCTACCAGTAAATTTAAAAATGTTTTTTCCAGGGAATCCGTGCGCATTTTGGCGGCATTGTTGCGCAAATCCTCAGTGTTGATTTTATTGTGAATCAGAATGGATCTGAGATTAGCCTGGTTGATGTCGATTTTCCGGTCATGGTAAAGCAGCCTTTTCTTTTCTTCCTCTTCCTCTTCCTGGAGCTGCCGTTTCTGTTTTTCTCCCAGATCCGGATCATAATTTTGTTTGATGTCGTGAAGAATTTTAGCGGCATAAAGGGCGTACAGACCAGCAATTTTCTCACGCGAGACGGACAGCACGGCAGCAAGCCTGTCTATATCCTGAGTGGCTATATACCGGGCCGCGCTTGTCTTGACGTCGTAATCCAGTGTCTTGTCCTCTCTCCAGGAATCGGGAATTTCCGGAGATGCGTCCATTTGGAAAAGGGGCGCCGCCGCAATGTAATAAAAAGTCCACAAGTCGTTTTGAACTTGCTCCGTGTTTTTGTCCTGAATCCTGCCATTCTCTTTCAATAGTTTTTTTGACCTTTTGTAAAACTCTTCCAGCCTGCCCTGGTCCAAAAGGTCCTTGAGTCCGGAGGCGGTATATTCCGAATGTTTAACAAAATCGGGATAAGGCGGTTTTTCCACGTTTGGATTCAAGACTGCCGGAGCGCCCTGAATGAAAGAAAGGGGCGACAGGCCGCAGAATAAACAGGCAAGGAGGCTTTTCATAAGAATTTGGTCAGGGTTTCCGGTTTTCTCTTTGGAGTATAATATTGCGTTTTGATAGCTGTGCGTTGAACGCCGCGTCCAAATTTGGTGATTTTGATGGTTACTCCTTCTTCATTGGGGGCTGGGCTGACCATGTAAACAGGAAACGCTGGTTTCCATTCATCGTGCCCCTTTTCCCCGGTCTTGGATTTTTGGCGTGGTGGGCGATGACTTTTTGATGGTCATGGGTATCGGTTTCAGGAACAGCGACTGTAAATTCTTTTTCTTTAACCGTATTGTATTCGGTCGTAGCCCAAACGTCCACTTTTCTTCCGTGAATGGAATAAGGATTGATCTTGATTTTGGCAGGGTTACCCATTTCTTTATCCGGCTCTCCCAGATTTTCTCCTTTCAGAATGGTCCATTTGATCTTTTGAGCATTCCCGATGAGGGAATCTTTTCCTGTTAAAAGAAGATCGACAGATTCTCCAATGCCCAGCCTGGTCCGCTTTCTGTCTCCGCTTCACTTTTCGGAACTTCTTTTCCCTCTTCTCTTGCAAGATGAATATCGGCTGATAATTCATCCGTCGCTGAGTCAATTTGAAAGACTCCCGTGTCTTCTTCCTCTGCCTGGATGGGCGGCAGCACAGCTAATCCAATCAGATACACGGTCCATTTGATGAGAAGGAACGAACTGGTCATGGGATGGAAAAGAAGCTCTCTAATAAATTCCATGGAAGAGTTTTTTTCTCCATTGTCCACAAATAATTTTTATAAAATATAGATTAATTTGCAATCTAACAATTATTTGAGGTAATTAAAAAATTGATGATAAATATTATAAATAGCTGTTCCTGCCGGAAGTGGCTGAATAAAAGGAAATGGCCGATTTCGCTTGTTATCTCTCAGAAGGACGACTACCGTATCTTTGCATGACGTACCGCCTCAATACAGACCGCCTGGTACTTTTTTCCGTGCTGTTGTGGGGTCTACTCCCTCCGGGACTTTTTGCATGGGGGAGCAATCCGCCTACTCCCGATAATGTGAGGTGGCTGGACCAGTTCTGTTCCAGTTATGTGGAATTCCTGACCATGGGAGGAATTCTCGGAATCATCATCGGTTTTGTGTGTGCCGTTCTGATCTGGCTGGTGCACCGGCTCACTTGGGCGCGGAGTGTCAAGATAGCCGTCCTGTTCCTGCTGTCCGCCGTGATCCTGATCCTGTACGGCGGCTCCCTGTCCTTTGCGCTGTTTTATTTGCCCCTCGCCCTGATCAACCCTGCCGTGTACTGTTTCAGCGTGAGCAAGGCGGAATGACCGGGAAGAAGGGGCGCATTGGCTGCCCGTATTTTTCGGCATGCCTGCCGCCGGAAGAATAAGGTGGAATTAATTTTAGTTGACAGTCAATGAAATAGATTGTTATTCCGTAAAGGATAACTTGCTATTTCCTATGAACAGGCTCTTTTCCGGCATTGCCGGCAGATTCATTTCCTTTTCTTCATTCCGTCATGGATGGCCATGTGTTGTTATGGCTGCATTGCTGCTCTCGGCAGGCTGGGCGCAGGGGGAAACGTGCATGCAGCTCACGCCGTCGGGCTGGAAGGAGAGGGAAGATAGAAAGGAAGATTACTTGTTGACGGGGCTGAAGGAAAAAATAGGAATCTTGCCATTGCTGAACGGAGGAATATGGAAGCCGGAGGACATCGTTCCTCCGGAAGGGAACGTGGCATGCGGAGACAAATTTCTTCTGCCTGAGTCGAAGGGGGGGCGGGAACGCTGGATATTGATGGACCGGGAAGGGAATGAATGTGCTCATTTGGATGTGTATTTATTTGAGTCGGAAAGGATGGCGAGAAAGGAATTTATTCTTGAGCGTGAATCGTTCTCCCAGCTGGGAGATCTTGTTGTCTGGGGGAAGGATGTGGCCGGAGAACGAGGAACCTGGTGCATGTACCGTTTATCCGGAAAGAGCGTGGATTGCCCCGAGTTTGCTGTGCGGGGAAATCTGGGAATCGATTTCTGGACGGGCGGCCGGGATTTTTCCATTTCCCTGCCGGAAGTGGAACAATTGTTTGATTTGTTTCTGGACAGGAAAAATCATATTGCCGCCGGAGAGGAGCTAAACCGGGCGTTGGAAAAAAAACGGAAAAGGAGGGCGGAATATGATAGAGAAAAGAAGGAACAATACCTCATGGATGAAAAAATAGGTCCGGAGGAACGACGCCGGATGGACCCCTGGTACGGGATGCCTGAATTATGCCGGACGATTGCCGGATTTGGCAGGGAACAGGTCCCCGTGGATTTGCTGAGGCATGAGGAGGTTTTGAGTGAAGAACTTCAAATTCCCAATGTTCATGAGGGCTGCATGCACTTTGCCCTGTTTCACGGAGGGATCGAACATGGACTCTATCTTGGCATGTTTCAAGAGTTGCGCCATGGCGCCCATGCCGTGCTGAATCCTGTCACCCCCTGGGATGATACGCTCACCAGGTCGGATTTTATAGAAATCCTGGTAGCTCACGCGCGCAGCCGGAAGGAGGCGATGGAGCTGTTGCTCAAGATGCGTTTCTACGATCCGTTGGGACGGAAAAGGGATGTACGTGCCGTTGCGGCGGAAACCGATATGGGGAACTCCAAAAAAACGGGACTGGTGGGAGATTTCGATATGTTTGCCGGTTCCGTTTGCGCTCCGGGTGAAAACAGAAGTGGAGCGAAAATAGCGTCTTCCGTATATTTCCTGCGGAGGAATACGGCGGTGATGCTGGTATCCTCTGATCCAAGGTATTCCGTGTTGTCTCTTGCCCGAATTCTGGATGACAGGTTATTGAAATACGAAAAGAGGTTGAAGACGGAGCAGAAGTGACAAGGACTGGAAATACAGATTGACGGATGTTCCGTATTGTCTGCCGTTCTGACGCTGAATCGGAGATTGGCGAAGAGGAAAAAACGGAAACGTGGCTGGCGGTCCTGCCTGGTTGACGGGGCGTTTTTCTCTTAAGGCATCCTTTCCATATATTCTTGTTGTGTTCTTGGAAAAATAACGTAACATATCATTTGATATCATATTTTTTATTTAACGTTGATTTTTTTTGTTATGGATGGCTAATAATTACCGTGCATGGTTTTCTTTTTTAAATTGTTCAGGAATTGTTTTGCTTTGGCTTGCCTGTTGTTGGCGTGGACAAATGGAGGTTTTATCCTGGCTTCCGGGAATGCGGGAAGCGGAAATGCGGCGGCTCCGGCGAACCGGCTTCCTGCCTGTCCCGTCTCCTTCCTGATGGACGCGGTAGCGGATGCACGAGGAAATGTATGGGTGGCGGCGGAGGCTGGGGGCGTCTGGAAGCTGGAAGCCGGAACTTGGCGCGCCATGCATCGGGAGCCGGGATTTCCCCCCACCATGAATTGCTATGCCATTGCCGAGGACTTGCAGGGCCGGATCTGGGTGGGGACGGACAACCAGGGAGTGGCTGTCTGGAACGGCGAGACATGGAAGACTTACGATCAGCTTTCCGGATTATTGGGAGAACGCGTGTTTGCCATCCGGATAAGTCCCGTGACGGGTTTGGTAGCGTTGGCAACCTCCGGCGGTCTGTCCCTATACGATCCTGCCGGAAAAACGTGGAGAGGCATCACCCGGGCGGAAGGATTGCTGGAGGACCAGATTGAGGCGCTGGCCTTTACTCCCGGGGAAGACTTGCACGTGGCCTATCAATGCGGAGGTGTCAGTTCCGCTTCTCGCCGGGACGGCTACGGGAAATGGCGCCATTCCCAGGCCAGATGGTACTGGGACAGGGGGCAGAGGATGAGACAGCCCGCCGAACGCTGCGGAACCTTCCTGCCCTCCAATTTGTGCAACGCCATTGCCGTTCAGGAGGAGCGCGTGGTTTGGATAGGCACCAACGCGGGGCTGGTGAGGGGTATCAACGGAAAATACCTGTTCACGAGGGGAAGGGATTTCCAGGAGAAGAACAAGGGATTGTTCGGCGGAATGCCGAAGGATTACCGTCCTGTGGAATCCATGGTTATTGATCCCGTGCCCGATCTTCTGCCGGAAGACTACGTCACGGCTCTGTTTCCTACCCCGGACGGGATATGGGTGGGGTTCCGGCAGCAGGGCGCGGCATTGGTGGACGCCCGTACCATGAAGATGAAAAAAAGGGCGCTTCATACCCATTCCAACGTGCGCGCCAGATGGGTCCGCGCGTTTGTGGCGCTGCCCGGCGGCAGGCTGTGCGCGGCTACCAATGGCGGGGGCTTGCTACCGGTGGGTGAGAGCGGGGAAAAGCGTCATGCCGGAAAAGCGGTTGCAACCATGGCGAAGGAGCATCCCGTTCCCATGCCGTACGCAGACGGTGAGGAATGCCGTCGGCTGGAGCAATTGTTCCGTCAGCCGGACTCTTCCGCCCCCGCTCCCGTGACGTATTTTCATGAAGACTGGAGCACGCAGGGAGACTGGTGCGAACGTTATGGCATCAATTACGCCATGCTGTGCGCCATGAATGCGCCGATCAATAATGTAACATACAATTTTTCATGGGGATTTAAATTTTCCGTAGGAGGATGGATGGGGCCGCACCGGAAGAAAAATGACGATTTGCGCCACTGGGTGCATTGGGTCAACAAGCCGGACAACAGGAACGTGCTGTTCTGCCCCACCAGCGGCATGCGGACGGAGGCGGAATGGGACGATCACGGAGAAGTTTATTCCTATTCCTTTGACGGGCCGGATGTGTGGGCGCTGGTTCGGGTGCCGGAGGGAAGGCATTTGGTGTCCCTGTATTTTTACAATCCCAACGGCAGGGAGAAGCTGAACGGTCACCGGGATTTCGTGGTGGAAGCCCGGAAAATTCTTCGTTCCTCTGTTCCTCCCAAGATTCTGACCAGAGACATACCGATCAGGGAATTGAAACTTCCGCCGGACTGTATGATTGAGGAATTGGAACGTCAACTGGCGTCCCCCGTGCTGGCTCGGTGCCGGGTGAAGGATTTTTCCGGGAGCGGCGTGTATAAAACGTTCCTGATGAACGGAGGTGGGTGCTACGGTTTTCGTGTGGTCAGAAACAACTCCATGAACACGATTCTAAACGGCGTGTTTCTGACGGGACTGGCTTCTTCGGCACGGAAAAACAGGCTGATGCGGGCAGCTTATGGGCCCGTCCGTCCGCAGCCTCCGTCGGTTGCCCACTTGCCTCTGAAAGATATTCCACGGGAAGCGCTTTCTCTTTGGTCCGCCTGCCAGAGCTGGGACCAGGGAGGGAACAGGTGGATCTACCAGTGGAAACGTTGTGCGTTCCGTGCTTATACGGCGTTATTGCGTTATCCGGACAGACTGGATGATTTAATGTCTGCCTGGCGGTGGCAGTTGGGGTACTGGACTCCGCAGGATCGGGTGCACTCCGCCAAAATGCTGGAAGATACATGGGCCTCCAACCAGGAAGACTTTGTGCCATACCGCTCCAGAAATTGGACGCCGTATAGCCCGAACGTAGTTTCCTTCACCGTTGAAGAATGTGGAAACATGCTCTACACCGGATTGGATTGGAAGGAATTCAGGAATATGGAGCCGGATCACCCCAAGGTATTGGAAGCCAAAAAGGTGATTCGGGAATATATCAGAAACAAGGAAAAACAGAAAAAATGAAGGCATTGGTTTACTGCATAGCATGGTTGATGGTGGCCAGCTGCCATGTTGTGACCGCAGAAGCTTCTTCCGAATTTGTAAATGGAAGCACGATCAAGGTGATGACTGCGGAAAATCGCGCCATGGACGGCAATGAGGAAATGGTAATATTCCGCAAAGGCACCGCAGAGGGAAAGCCGGAAGCTGAAAAGGTTAAATTGAAAATTACCAACGAATTCAAACCTAAACCCCGTGACGAGTACAAGTTGAGCGGACCCATTTACAAATGGGATGGTAAGGAAGGAGCCTTGAGCTATGATGAAAAAGGCAAGGAGGAAATGGAATTTACAACCACGGAAAAATCCTGGGGTAAGGAATTCAAGATCAAGGGTTCCATTGAGTACAAGGACATTCCCCTTGATCCCAAAAACAAGGAAGAACTTGCTAATCAGGAAGGTCCGGCCAAGGCGGATATCAAGGCCGTTTCTCCGGTGGTCAAGGTCAAATCCGTAACGTTCCGGCACGGCAAGGAAAATTCCTCTCTTCCGGTAGCGGAGGATGCCGAAGGAAAGCTGGTTCCTACGCCGGAATATCAGGCGGACGCCGGGGACAAGGAAACCGCCATCCTGTATGCGGCGGAAAGCACGCCGGTAATCCAGGTGTGCTTTGACGTCAAGCCGGCCGGTCTTAAGATGAAAGATGTGGAAATCAAGGGGGAAGTCGGAAAGGGAAAGGAAAGCATCCTGAAGGCGTTGACCATGGAGGAAGCGGACAATCAGAATTTTGATGCTAATAGTAAAATTCCATTCAAGGCTGCCAAGCTGGACAAGAAAGTGGCTTTGGGTGGGGTTTCCCACGAGTTCGAGATCACGTATAAAGATGTGCAGTTGATTAATAAACCAGATTATTCGGTGGAGAAAGCGTACGTGGTGTTAAAAAAACCGGTGGGAAGTTGGACGAAGAAGACTCCTTGGAAAAAGGTATTGCAATTTTTTATTGAGGAATGCAATACGAAAGGCATTGATAAAGATCATGATATCATTTGTAAAGTAAAGTGGAAAGTCGGATCTAATAAGTATAATGAAGTCGGAGTAGTATATGTTAATGTTGGATATAATAAATATGATATTAATCTTTCAAATTTCTTAGAAGATACAAATCAAAAAACAAATTGTTCTGATGTCGCGACTTTAACTGGTTTATGTTCGAATTTTCATGGAATAGATTTGAAAGTTCGTAAATGTATGCCTTTTCTTAATTGGGAATATCATGCTTATAATAAGCTTGGAGATAAAATTTATGATGCAAGATTTCCTCCAGGTGACGGAACGAAGAATGAAGAACAATTTTATAATCAAGTGGGAATTGATGAAAAAAGCAAAGGAGAAAAAGGCCATTATGTTCAATTGAGAGAAGTTGATATAAATAATAATTTTATTGGGGAGGCATTTTTTTGGGAAGTTCCATTCAGTTATATTAAAAAACAAACTCCGGCTTCAGCAATGAAAGTGATCAAAGAAGATATACCAAAATACGAAGGAAGAAGAATTAGGGTTGTAGGTACAAAAATAAGAGATGGAGTGGAGGTTCCGGCTAAAGCTAAATTCCTTCTGGAGGATATAAAGATAGAAAATTTGGAAATTAAATAGATGAAAACTGTTGCGATAATATTTCTTTCAGTTATAGGCGTGTTTGTTACATGTGGGCATGAAGCCTTGATAGAATTAACCCCAGGAGCTAAAAAAGAGACAGTTCCCTCGTTTGGCGAGCAGATTGAATGGCTGCTTGATTACGAATACCATTGGAAGGAACTGGAATCCGTTAGGGAATCATTTCGTTTCAAAACGCCTGAAGGAGCGTCTGTGGAACGGAAAAATATTGTCGCTTTGAAAGAACCTCTGATGCTCAATGGAAAAATAATGATGAGCCGTTTGAATGGGGAAAGCGATCTTTCCTGGAGCTTGATCGATGAAGAAGGCAATGACTGTGGTGGCGTAGCTCTTTTCTGGACTTCTTCCAGGATTCATCTCCAGCGTCTTCTAATCATCCTGGCCGATTTCTGCCCTCCTGATTCCACAGGTTCTCTAAACGGGTTTCATGAAAAATTGGAAGAGAAAGGTTTATGGTGTTTATATCGTTTTGATAGAGAGAAAAAGCTTCAATTTAAATGTTCCATGCAAGGGAATCTCGGGTTGGTTTTCTATTGGAATGAAAATGATGAAAGCAGGAAAAAATTTGATGAAAAAGATGCGCGGGAACTATTCCGTTTGTTGAGAGGCGAAGGTGAATTCAAGTCGCCGGGAGACAGGTTGCAGGTAGCTTTAACCAAGCGGAATCAGAGGTTAAAAAAACTTGCTATTGAGTTAGAAGAAAAACGGAAAGTTCAGCGTAAAGAAAAGGAAGAAAAGGATAAGAAAGAACACGAAGCGAAGGAACTGGAAAAGTGGAAAAAGGATCCCTGTTACCAGATGCCTCCACTTTGTGAGGAGGTGATGGCCTATGATTCTTCCCGGGCTCCCGTGGAACTGTTGAAGCATGACGAGGTGATGAATGGGGAATTGGTGATTCCCAACGCACATGAAGGCGGAATCACGCTGGATATGGTGAAGAAGTGGGGAGGGAGATCATTTCGAGTGGAAGGCGTGGGGCACTTGCGCAATGGCATGCATGCGGTTTTGACGCCCAGCGGTTCTATAGCTAAAACCATGGAGCAGGGGGCCTGTGTAGAAATTCTGGTGGCGCATGCTCGCAGCCGGAAGGAGGCAATGGAACTATTATTGAAACTGCGTTTCTATGATCCGCGGAACACGGAGAGAGACCCGAAGGATGTAGCGGCGTCCACGGTAATAAAGCCGGGGAAGGTGGGGGACTTCGACCTGGGATGCGGTCCCGTGCTGGGGCCGGACGGGGCGTTGGTGAAAGGGAGCGAGCAATCTGCGGTGTATTTCCTGAGAGGGAATACGGCCGTCATGGTTTTGTCCATAGATCCCGGGTATTCTGTACTGGGAATGGCCCGGAAATTGGACGCTGCTCTGCTCTCCTGCATTGGAGCATCAGCCAGTTAGGTATTCTAGTGGAAGTTTTTTAAATGCAAAGAGGATAAAAACTGTGATTCATTGCAGCATTTCTTTTTTCATACATTTGGCCATGATTTTTGCATGTCTCTATTCCTGCCTGGCTTCAGGGGAGGACGTCTTCTGTATTAGTCCGAACGGGGTAGCAGCTGAAAAAATGGAGCTTGATATTTGTGGCGACATGGACGGAGACAAAGGATTTGATGAAAATTTGCCGGTGAAACGGAAAACATGGTCCAAGACGGATATTGTTATTCCTCAAACCAACTTGAAATGTGGGGAATATTTGTTTCTTAGAGGTGGGCAGAAAGATTTTCACTGGTGGAGGTTGATGGACAAGGAAGGGAATATGCTTGGTTATGTGCATATATACTTATTTAAAACGGAACGTGAAGCCAGGAAGATGTTGAAAAATAGGAAGTTGAGTGTAATCTCTTTAAAAGTGAAAGACGTATGGGGCAGGGATGGAACTTGCGGCGTATTTGAGGATATGGAGACATTCCCGGCAATGCTTTTATATGCAATAAGGGGGAATCTGGGAATTGCAATAGGAGGTCCGCGTGAACGGGATGTCTGGGATGTAAAGCTTGCCGAATCAATTTTTGATTTCTTTTTGGATAGGACATCGTGGATTCCCATGGACGAGAAAGATCTGGCGGTAGCTTTGAAAAAAGAAGGGAGAGACAGCTTGAAGTTGAACGGCAGAAGGAAGCGCTATATAGGAAAGAGCAAGAAGCAAGGAAACTGGAAGAGTGGAAAAAAGATCCCTGCTATGAGATGCCTTCCCTTTGTGACAAGGTGATGGCTTATGACAAAACCCTGGCTCCGGTGGAGATGTTGAAGCATGCAGAGGCATTGAGTGAAGAACTGGTGATTCCCAATGTTCACGAAGGCAGAGTTACCCTGGAAATACTGAAGAAATGGGGCGGGAAGTCGTTCCGGGTGGAGGGAGTGGGCCACCTGCGCAATGGCATACATGCGAAGTTGAAGCCCTCCGGGAAATTGGAGGAAACGATGGAACGGGGTTCTTGCGTGGAGATACTGGTGGCGCATGCGCGCAGCCGGAAGGAAGCGATGGAGCTGCTGTTGAGGCTGCGTTTCTATGACCCGAGGAATACGAAGAGAGACCCACGCGATATAGCGGCATCCACGATAATAAAGCCGGGAAAGGTGGGGGATTTCGACCTCGGTTGCGGCTCTGCATTGGGACCGGATGGGGCGCTGGTGAAGAACAGCGGTGAGTCGGCGATGTATTTCCTGCGGGGGAATACGGCCGTCATGGTCTTGTCCACAGATCCCGGGTATTCTGTACTGGGAATGGCCCGGAAACTGGATGCTGCGCTGGAAGGCAAAGGCGCCGCTCCCGTTTCCCAATCCGACTGACCGTTTTTTATTTGTATGACACCATGCCATCATGAACGAAAAAATCGTGGGCCCGCTGTTTGTATTTTGCGGGCACCATATCCGTTTTATGGGCCGCCTTCCGTTGTGTTCGATGCGGAAATTCAGCTTGAAGTTCTTTTCCGGTGATATGCGGAGATGGGAGAAGGCGGTCATCCATCCGTTTTATTCCGTCGCAAGGCGGAAGTTCAGGGTTGAGGTACATGATTTATCAGGGGAGGGGGATGCCGGACCCCGGATTGTTCAGAATAGGGTGCTTTGGTGAAGTGCCAGGTGTCCGGAGAAGGCATGGGAATGCGATTTAATTTCCGTAGGGCCACCCTGCCTGATGATGCCATTGCGGCAGGCGGTTGCTGCTGGGAAAAGCGCGGGATGGCCTTCTGGGGGAATTCGTTTTCCGTTTTCTTTTCCGTGAGGTCATTTATCCCTGCCGTGGCGGATGTCCGTGGCTTCCTTCAGGAAGACGACGGCGGCGGCGATGGTTTTGGCGATGTCTCCGATGCGCTCGATGGAGCGGATGATGAAGAGCAGGTTGACGTTGAGGGATTGTTGTTCCTCTGCCTCCGGAGTGACGAGGCCGCCCAGGGCTTTGCGGTGGGCCTTGTCCAGCTTCTTGTCGCGCAGTCGCACTTCCCGCGCCGTTTCCATGTCCTGCGTTTTCAGGCTTTCCACGGCGTCCCGGAATTCGGAGACGGCCATGTTCAGCAGGGGGAGGACGATGTCCGGGGCAAGGGATTCCTGCCGCTTGATGGAAGCTTTGGCATGCCGGGCGATGTCGGCGACTTCCTCCGCGCATTCGCGGAGCTTGTCCGTACAGCGGGAGAGGGAGAGAACCAGGCGCAGGTCGGAGCCGAGGGGGTGGAACTGGATGAGGACGGCGGAGCAGAGGGAAAGAATCTGGCGCGTTTCTTCATCCAGCAGTTCATCGTCCGCAATGATGCCGTTGGCTCCGTTCATGTCCGCATCCGAGATGACATGTTCCAGTACGGCCATGTGGTCCAGCAGGCTTTCGCAGACGCAGTTGACGCGTGTCTGGATGTTGTTCAGGGCCAGATCGTAGTGGGGGAGGATGTGGTTGCCGGGATGTGGTGTCATGATGGTGGAAGAAGGAGTGATGGTTGCCGGGATCAGCTGAAACGGCCCGTGATGTAGGCTTCCGTTTCCTTTTCCCCGGGATTGGTGAAGATTTGGGACGTTTGCCCGTATTCGACGAGGCGGCCCATGTACATGAAGGCGGTGTTGTCCGCGATGCGGGTGGCCTGCTGCATGTTGTGGGTGACGATGACGATGGTGAGGTCTTTTTTCAGGTCTTCCATCAGGTCTTCGATTTTCAGCGTAGCGATGGGGTCCAGGGCGGCACAGGGTTCGTCCATCAGCAGGATCTGCGGACGGTTGGCAATGGCGCGCGCGATGCACAGGCGCTGTTGCTGGCCGCCGGAAAGGCCGTAGGCGCTTTCATGCAGCTTGTCCTTCACTTCGTCCCACAGGGCGGCTCCTTTCAGGCTGCGCTCCACTGTTTCATCCAGTTCCGCGCGGCTGTTGCGGCCCGCCACGCGGAGGGGGAAGACGATGTTTTCATAAATGCTTTTGGGGAACGGGTTGTATTTCTGGAAGACCATGCCCACCCGCTTGCGCAGGGAGATGACTTCCACGCGCGGGTCGTACAGGCTGGCGCCGTCTATGCGGATGTCCCCTTCATGGCGCACTTCCGGGATCAGGTCGTTCATGCGGTTGATGTTGCGGAGCAGGGTGGATTTCCCGCAGCCGGAGGGGCCGATAAGGGCCGTCACCTTGTTGGATTCAAAGGTCATGCCTATGTTGAAGAGAACCTGCTTGTCTCCGTAATGGAAGCAGAAGTCCTCTACCTCGATGATGGGATCGTCGTCTGCGGCGGATGGTTCAGTCATGGGATGTGGAAATAAGGGGCGGAATGCGGCGTTTCCGCGTCAGAAACTGGACGCCGCGTATTTCTTGCGGAGGCGGTTGCGGATGAGGATGGCCGTGAGGTTCATGACCACCACGAGCAGGATGAGCAGCAGGGTGGTGGCGAAAACCATGGGCTGTGCGGCGTCCGAGTCCGGGGACTGGAAGCCCACGTCGTAGATATGGAAGCCCAGGTGCATGAATTTGCGTTCCAGATGGATGAAGGGCCCTTCTCCGTCAATGGGCAGGGACGGGGCCAGCTTGACCACGCCCGTGACCATCAGGGGGGCCACTTCCCCCGCGCCGCGGGCCATCGCCAGGATCAGCCCGGTCATGACGCCCGGCAGGGCGCTGGGAAGAATGATGCGCTTGATCATCTGCCATTTGGAGGCTCCGCAGGCCAGAGCTGCCTCCCGCAGGCCGCGCGGCACGGCGGAAAGCGCTTCCTCCGTGGACACGATCACGACGGGCAGCGTCATCAGGGCCAGCGTGAGGGAGGCCCACAGGATGCCGGAGGTGCCGAAGGTGGGCGTGTTGTCCACGGCCAGTTTTTTCCAGTAGAAGAGTTCATCAATCGTGCCGCCCAGGTAGTACACGAAAAAGCCCAGGCCGAAGACGCCGAAGACGATGGAGGGCACGCCCGCCAGATTGTTCACGCAAATGCGGACGGCCTGCACCAGAGTCCCTTGTTTGGCGTATTCCCGCAGGTAGGTGGCGCCGATGACGCCCACCGGGGTGACCAGGGCGCTCATGAGCAGGGTCATGATGAAGGTGCCGAAGATGGCGGGGAAAATGCCGCCTTCCGTGTTGGCCTCCCGCGGATCATCCACAATGAAGTGGTACAGGTTGTGGAGGAAGACGCCGCATTTGCCGAAGAAGCCCAGGTCGTTCGGAAGATAGCCGTACACGGCCTTGTCCAGGCTGATCTCCTTCCTTTCCCCGTCTCCCAGGGAATAGACGAGCGTGTCGCGGCCCTGCTGCGCCCGGAGTTTGCTCGCTTCCGCCGTGTATTGTTCGTATTCGGCATTGAGCCGGGCTACTTTTTCATTGAGTTTGGCCAGTTCTTCCACAGGGTGGTCCACATCTCTGACGACGGGATTCTGTTTGAGCGCGGCGGTCCTGGTTCCGTTTTCCTCCCGGATGTCATAGGAGCGTTCAATGGCCTTGATGTCCAGCCGCGCATCCGCCAGCCTGGTGTTGACGGTTCCTATTTTTCCGGTATCTATGGCCTTTATTTCCTCCCTCAGTTCCGTTTCATGGTCCAGCGCGCGGCGGAAGGCTTGCATGAATTCGGGGGATGAGGCCGGAATGGTTTCTCCGGAGGCCAGCTGGAGTTCCAGCGGCTTCACCAGGGCCTTCCCCCCTTCCATGCGTTCCAGGCAGAGAAGCCCCTGGGGCGTGGAGGAGGCGGAGATGTTGTGCACGTCCACATAACGGTAGGATTGCCCGTAGGTTTCCTTGCTGCCGGTGAAGAGCTGGTATTCCCGGATATCCCTCGCCGTGGAGCCGGGCTGCGTGGGGTCCGCCGGAACGTGGCGCGTCTGGTCCTTGGTGATGCTGGCGTACAGGGTGTACGGTTTTTCCCCCTCTGCGGCGGGGGATAGGGTCAGTTCATGGATTGTCTTGGGCCAGAAAGCCTCCATGCCGTTGACAAGGATGATGCCCAGCAGGCCGAAGATCATGATGAGGCCCACAGAGATGCCTATGGAGGTGATCCAGATGTTGGCTTCTCCCAGGGGGCGTCCGGGAGCGGGAGGGAGAGTGAAATCCGGTTTCATGGAAAAGAAAGGATAGAGAGAGAAGGAGGGCAGGGTCAGACGACATTGAAGCGTTTGCGGAGGCGCTGGCGCACGATTTCCGCCAGCGTGTTCAGGATGAACGTCATGGAGAACAGGATGAGGCCGCCGAGGAAAAGGACGCGGTAGTGGGTGGAGTCCTGAGCCGCCTCCGGCAGTTCCGTGGCGATATTGGCGGAGAGGGTGCGCATGCCGTTGAAAATGTTCCAGTCCATGATGGGGGTGTTGCCTGTGGCCATCAGAACGATCATGGTTTCCCCCACGGCGCGCCCCAGCCCGATCATCAGGGCGGAAAAGATGCCTGCGGAGGCTACGGGGAGCACCACCGTCCGGACGATTTGCCAGCGGCTGGCGCCCAGCGCTTCGGACGCGGCGATGAGGGAGGGGGGAACGTTGCTCAGGGCGTCCTCGGAAATGGTGAAGATGACGGGAATCACCGCAAAGCCCATCACGAACCCGACGACGAGGGAGTTGCGCTGTTCATAGGGCATGCCGAATCCGTTGCGCCACAGGTCCGCAAAGCTGGCCGCCTGGAAGTCTCCCGCCCCCCACAGGCTCATGATGCCGCGGGTGAGGCTGATGAAGGGCTGTTCCAGCCAGTAGCCCAGGTATTCCCAGCAGAACCAGGCGCAGAGAAGAATGACGGGCGTCATGACGATATATTCCAGGCCGTTGCTGAATTTGTTCCTCCATGCTGCCGGACGCGTGGTCCAGAACCAGGCGATGAGGGCGGCCAGGGACGGAATGAGGATAACCATGCAGACCAGCGCCGGCACCTTGTCCTCCATTCTGGGAGCCAGGTAAAGCGCTCCGAAGAAGCCCAGCACCACGGATGGCAGGGAGGCCATGATTTCCATCACGGGCTTCACCACCCTTTTGACGGAGGGCGGCATGAAGTGGGCCGTGTAAACGGCTGCCATGACCGCCACGGGTACGGCGAAGACGAGGGCGTACAGAGTGCCTTTCAGCGTGCCGAAGACCAGGGGCATCAGGGAGAGCTTGGATTCATAGTCGTCCGTGCCTCCTACGGATTGCCACAGCCATTTGGGAGAATCATACCCTTCGTACCAGATTTTGCCGACCAGCGCTTTGGAACCGGCTTCCGGATGCCTGTCCTTGATGGAAAAGAAATGGATGCGGCCTTGTCCGTCCGTGGCCAGCATGGAGTTGAATTCCGCGTTGGCCGCCAGTTGAACCGGGGAAAAATCCAGTCGGTCGCTTTCCCAGCGGATGTCCGCCGTGGTGCCGTAGCACAGGCGCACGGCGTGCGGCGAGGAGACGAGGAAGGAGCGGTTGATGCCGGAGGCGGCGTAATGCTGCACGGGGCCGTTCAAGGGGGGAAACTTCTTGGTTTCGCCAAAGAGCCGCAGGGCGGCGCCGTCTGCCTGCGGGTGGGGGTACAGGCTGAAGATTTTCAGGCTCCCCCTGTCGCCGCCCAGCACCAGGGACATGTCCCCGAAGAGCCAGTTGACGGTGGTCATCCTTTCTCCGTCGCCCAGGGGAGAAGGGATGGTCTGGCGCTTTTCCCAGGTTTCCGAGTTTTCGTTGTAGGCGAAGTAAAGCAGCTTGTCCGTATCCGTGGCGACGATGAGGCTGTCTCCCGAGTTGCCTGGGAGCATGGCGACGGGTTTGCCGTCCAGACGGTCCGTCAGGTCATGGAATCCGGAGGGGATAAATTCCCCTTCATGGAGAAGGGAACGGGATTCTTCCAGTGTCATCAGCAGGAGGCGCGGCCCCTGGTCCGTTTCATTGATTGTGGAAAATATTTTGCGTTCTCCCGCGTCTGCATAAGCCACGCCGGATATTCTGCCCGGAACGTCGCCGTTTTCCGTCATGGGGTGGAGTGGGCTGGTTTCCGTTCCGGCCTTGGTGGGGCCGTGGGCGTTCACCTGGCCGTGGATATTGAGACCGGAATGAACGGAAATGACGCCCACCTTGCCGGATTCCGTGGCGATAGGGTAGGCTGACAGGAAGGAATTGTAGGAGTGGGCGCAGACGGTTTCATTGTCCGGCAGGGCCACAGGTACGGGTTTCAGATTGCCGGAGGCCTTGTCCAGAAAGAAAATGTCCTTGCCGTTGCTGTAAACGAAAGGCTGCGTGCCGGAGGGGTCCAGCCCCCACGTTCCCGCGGCCTGGGCGGCGGGAGCGAGGCTCTGCCCTTCCTTCACCTCTGCACCTTGAAAGAGGGGAATGGTAACGGCCAAAAGGAAAAAGAGGATGCCGAAAACGGCAACGATGACGGTAAAACCTCCGCCGATGATGGTCTTGGTCATGATGCGGTCAAACCACAGCGTAGTTTTCGCCACCTGAAAGCGTTCGGGAACGGGTTTGGGCTTTCTGGAAGGGGACGGAGAAGGGGAAGATGGGCTCATGACGGTAGGCGAACGGAGAGAGTGGAGCAGGACCCGGCTCGGCGGCCCGCAGCCCTGCTCCGGCATGCGTTTTCAGGGAGATTGTTTATTCAAGGCTCTTGAGGACATCCGCGCTGACTTTGGCGGGGATGGGATAGTATCCGTCCTTGGTCACGATTTCCTGTCCGTCCTTGGAGACGATGAACTTGATGAACTCCTTGGTCAGGGTGTCCAGGGGCTCGCCGGGCTTCTTGTTGACGTAAATCAGCAGGTAGCGGGAGAGCGGGTATTTGCCGTTGATGCAGTTGTCGTAAGACGGCTGAACCGCTACCTGGCCGCCCTTTTCAGCGATGGAAAGAGTCTTGACGCCGGAGGTGACGTATCCGATGCCGGAGTAGCCGATGCCCTGCACGTCGGAACTGATGCCCTGCACCACGGCGGAGGAACCGGGCTGTTCCTTCACGGAGTTTTTGTAGTCTCCCTTCTTGAGGGCGATTTCCTTTACGAATCCGTTCGTGCCGGAGGCGCTGTTACGGCCATAGATGGAAATAGCCTTTCCTTTCATGGAGGGAACGCCCGCATCGCCCCAGTCGGTAATGTTGGAGCCGCCGCGCTTGAAAGTGGAGGAGAAGATGGAGTCGACCTGCGTCAGGGAAAGGGCTTGAATGGGATTGTTCTTGTTGACGAAGAAAGCCACGGCGTCCAGGGCTACCTTGATTTCCGTTGGCTTGTAGCCATACTTGGCTTCAAAGGCCGCGATTTCTTCCCGCTTCATGGCGCGGCTCATGGGGGCCAGCTGTGCGGTGCCTGCCGTCAGGGCGGGCGGAGCCGTGGAGGAACCTTTTCCTTCAACGCCGATTTTGACGCTGGGGTACTTTTTGCTGAATCCTTCCGCCCAAAGGGTCATCAGGTTGTTCAGTGTATCGGAACCGACGGCGCTCAGGTTGCCGGAAACGCCGCTGATGGGCACATACGGCTTGATGCTGCTGTCAACGGTTACTTGATCTGCTGCCATGCTCAGAGAGTTGAGTACGGCTGCGATTGTCAGGATTTTGGCGACAAATTTCATGGCGTCTTTTCTGTTGTGTTGCGTCTCCCTCCGGGGCGGTGTTCAGTACCGCTGGCGGCGGGCGACGTGGATGTGATATCCTTTCCACCCCCCTGTGAGGAAGTGAATCCTGGTTAAGAAATCGTCACAATCTGCGGTGTTCCCCCGCATACAAAAAACCGCCGACTTCCGCGGGAGGGAAGGCGGCGGCTGTCAATGATTGCCGAATGCTGAAAGGGCAGAGGCCGGTATAAAAGGGGAAGAAAGGAAGCTCCTGGACTGAAAGTTCTTCAAGCCATGTTTAAATCATACTTCTTCAGGGGAGAGCCAGCGGAAGGAAACAATGTTGAACCGGCGGCCAAACGCCTTGTTCACCGCACTCAAATCCGTACCTTCCAGCGCTCCGGTCTTCATGTTCACCTTCGTCGCCGCCGTCTCCGGACTGTTCACCGGGTCCACGTAGTTGATCCCACGCTGCACCACCGCCTCGCACCACGCACGGGAAAGCACCACTCCCTCCCGGCTCGTCACTTCCCCGTAGGCGCGGATTGTAAACGTGTCGTCGCGCGTGGTGAGAATGTTGCCCAGCACCGCAAGCACGTCCGACTGGATCAGGTAGCCGGGTGCCGCCGTAAAGACTGAGCCCTTGGCCGCATCCGCGTTCGGGTAGCCAACCTTGGGCGTGATGACCATGTCCGTGAGTTCGTCAAAGGTCCTGTTGATCGAGCTTTCGTCGATGGCCGCCTGGAGCGCCCCCTTCACCCCCATCTCTCCGCTCTGCAGGCGGCGGTTGATGAAGTCGGACATGTTCAGGAAGGGGCCCCTCTTCTTGACTTCCTTGACCATGTTGTCGGCAAGTGCGCGGATTTGCGTGTCGCTGAGCGTGCGCAGGTCAGACCAGGCCATGGCGTCTCCGTCCGGGATGCCGTTGGTGATGCCAATAGAGCCGTAGTCGTCCACGTGGGACTTGTTGCTGCTGGCTACCCCGAAGCGGGAGAAATTGGCCTGGTTGCTATTCAGCACGGAGGGCCTGCCGTTGGAAGAGTAGAGGAGCTTGCGGTTCTTGAGGCCCATGAGCATGGCCTCCCAGGCTCTCCGGGAGGTGGAGTTGACGTTGAAGCCTCCGGCGATGGGCAGGTACTTGGCGGAGAGCTTGTAGCCCTCGTCGGTTTTGGCCAGTTCGTCGATGACCGCTTCGGCGGGCTTGCCCTGGAGGTCCGGGGAGAGGCGCCTGTTGGCAATGCCTGCGGCCTTGTTGGAGGAAGTGTCCGTGGAGAATGCTTCCTTGAGCACGGACTTGAGGTCCTCTTTGGCGGAGCCGCCGATGCTGCGGGGCCGTGCGGCCAGGGAGGAGGTGAACCAGGAGTCCCAGAGGGCGTCGTTGATCATCAGGCCGTGGTCCCAGAAGTCGCCCAGGGAGGCGTCGCCCATGATTTCATTGTGTGAGAAAACCTTGTCTGGAGGCAGCATTGGGTCGGCAAAGGAGTTTCCGATGCCCACGCCTGGAACGCCTGACTGGTAGGCGAAGCGTTTGGCGATGGCGGCTTTGGAGTCGGTCTTGTACCAACCAGGGGTGAGCCTGAATCCTGCGAATCCGGCGAGGCTGGAAGGCTGCTGGAATGGGAGTTCGGCGGCCACAATCTTGTTGACCTGTTCGGCGCCGGGTCCGCCGAATGGGGAGAGCCGGGTGCCGTCGTTGGAGAGGATGTTGGAGATGGTGATGGGGAAGAAGTCGCTGTTGGCGTTCTTGACTTCAAACTGGTAGGGGCTGTAGGATCGTCCGAGTTCGGATGCGGTGGGCATCTGGCTGCCCCAGAAGAGGGGGCTGGAGTGCTGCCAGGTCTTGGCGCGGTAGTCCTTGCCTTCCGGGTAGGCGCCGATGACGGGAGGCTTGCCCCATTTCACCGATACTCCATAGTACGCTACAAAGGTAGATTCCTGCGTAGGCGTGCCGTATTGGCCTGCCTTTTTTTCTTCCTCACTGCCCTGGTCGTTGTTTTCCCACATTTCCGCCGGGAGTTTGATTTGGTCAATCAGCGGTTTTTCCCAGGCGCCCCAGTTCAGGTTGAGGATGGCTGGCATGGTTTTGGCGAAAATGTCGATTTCCGCGGTGTTTTTCCCGTTTAGAGAGGATGAGCTGTTCATCTTCCCGGGATCCATCAGTCCGGCGCCCATAATGAAAGTGCCCAGGGCTTTGGATGCCCCCTTTTCCCCATATTTGATGGCCAGGACGTGGTCGTCCGGCGTGCCGTTGAGCTGGCTGGTATTTTCCGCGAAGATGATGGAAGCCTTGGCAATACCCTGCTGGTTGTATCCGCTACCGTCCAGCAGTTCGTAGCGAACGCCGTCCGTCAGGTTGACGGCATAGGAACTGACCTGTCCCGCTTCCTGGGACCAGCCTTCCTTGAGAGGGAATCTGTCCGGTTTGAAGTCACCGCTGTTGGGTTTTGTTTTATAGACTTCGTTACCGTTGGCTATATTGGAAACGACCGGCTGGGCGAAAAGGACGATTTCCCCGGCTTTCAGCGTAGATGGGTCGCCCTTGATCGTGGAACCGTCTGAACTGAGTTTGGACGTGGTGCGGAAAGAAGCCCCAAAGTCGGCTACCTGGCGGTTGTTGTAAGATGCGTTTAGATAGGGGATCAAACAGGATTCCCCGTAGCTGGTCAATTGGTTTTCGTCAAGCTGGTTCCATGCGAATTTGACATTATGGGAAAGCAGTAGAGGCATGAAGCGGTGTTCCCCGAAATAGCCTCCCCATACTCCCCCGTCGGCTCCTGTCAGCTTCATGTCCACATTGTACGGGTTCCACCAGACATAAACCGGGATGACGGCGATTCGGAAGTCGATCCATCCTCCCCGGTTAGGGTGCTTGTTGCCGTGTTTGACATAGTTGAGTCCGACAAATGAATAAAACCGCAGGAGGATGGGATGGCGCATGTAGGTGTAGCGATTGTCCATCATTTCCATGTTGGCGGAGGCGTCCGCGGCTACCAGCGTGCTGGGCGTCTGCCCATTCCATTGCAGTGTGGCGGAGGCATCCTGGCCGTCCCTTTTGGTTGAAGAGTCCCACACATTGGCCCACAGGTGGAGCTGGTTCCAGGAGCTTATCGGGCGGTTCTGTTCTGTCGGAGTTCCGTCCTCCGTGGCGTAGGGACGCAGACCGATGTCCGCCGTGTCTCCCCGGAACTCTTCAGGCAGTTTTTCCTGGGACAGCATAATATTCAAGTCCTTCTTCAAGCCACCGAATTTGGAATCCGTCTGGAGGCTGGAAGAAACCAGGGTGATGTCATGGTAAAGCTCTCCCAGGTCTTTCAGGCGGCCGTTTTTGCTGTTGGCAAGAAGCGTGTCACGGGAGATCAGCTTCCTGACTTCCGACATGTCGCCACCGGACCCCGACGGCATCAATGAAGTCATATTGAGGGTGTCCAGATCCGGGCCGGGGGTGTCCCAGGTGGAACGCAGCACGGTCAGCGGGTCGGTGCTTTCCTGGGAAGCATGAGGCATCAGATTGATGCGCGCCTTCTGGTTTTCCGGCGTAATCCACCAGGCAATGTACTTGCGCGTGTTGGCATTCTTTTTCAGCCCCGTATTCTTTGAAGAATCATCCACGCGTACAAGGCGGACATGGATTTCCTTTTTATCCTGGTTCCGGGCCCCCGCCGGGGTTCCTACGGTGCCGGGGCCCAGCAGGCAGACGCTGCGGAAACTGCGGTTGGAAGCAGACTTTTGCCCCAGAAGGTTTTTTCCGGCTTCCAGGGTGCTGAGCCTGCGCAGGTCGGGGTCGGAAATCAGCCAGCGGCGGAACATGGAGCTTCTGCCCGTATCGTAGGTGGAAGCGATGTCCATGCCTGAGGAATTATTCCTGTTGAGCCAGGTGTCCCAGCTGTTCCAGGCGCCCAGAATATAGGGGGAACTTCCTTCGCTGGTGCCGGAAGAAAGAATGCCGGAGTTGGCGGAAACGCGCTGGTCGGGTCCCAGCTCGCACTGGAGCTGTCCCAGGGAAACTTCCAGGGAGAATCTGGCCAGGGACTTGGCCTCAGCAGCGAAGAGCTGTTTCTCAGAGATGCGCACCTGTGATGATGCGATGGTAAGAAGGCCGACGCTCAGGAGGGCCAGGAGCATCATCAAGGTGATGGTGGCAATGAGTGCGAATCCCTTGCTGACGTGTCGGACAGAGCGTTTCGTAGAAGGTTTTGTGTTCATGGATATTGGTGGAAGATTGGAAAATCCTCGGGAAAAAATGCCATGCACGGCTTCTGGCAACTCCCCTGTTTTTACCAGTCTAGGGCTGCCATATAGGGAAACAAGGAATAACCCTATCTCTGTTGAAAAGACCAAATAATTTATTTTTAGTCTGTTGTATTAATTTACTCTGTTGATTGAAAACCAACGGATTCCAAATCCGGTGAACGTTGCGGGAAATGGGCCAAGAAGGCCAGGTTAAGAAATCGTCACAATCCCTGGATGGTCATTGCGGGGGGAATTTGCGATACCATGCGGGCAGCGGTGATGAGCCGCGCCATGGTCAGAGATATGAGCCTACCGCCTGCAATACCCGATCAAACCGCCGTGGAGGTGGATTCCCTGGATTTCTGTTACGGCAGCAAACAGTCGCTTTTTAACGTCAACATATTGATTCCGAAAAACCGTGTCACGGCGTTTATCGGGCCGTCCGGCTGCGGAAAATCCACACTGTTGCGCTGCATCAACCGGATGAATGACCGCATTCCGGAGGCCCGCGTCACGGGGGGGGCCATCCGCATTGACGGGGTGGACGTGACTTCCCCCACCCTGGACCCGATCCGCCTGCGCCGGGAAGTGGGCATGGTTTTCCAGAAGTCCAATCCCTTCCCCATGAGCATTTACGAGAATGTTTCCTACGGCTTGAAGCTGGCGGGAGTAAGGGACAGGGCCGTTCTGGATGAAGCCGTGGAGGAGAGCCTGAGCCATGCCGCCCTGTGGGACGAAGTGAAGGACAGGCTCCACACTTCCGCCAACGGACTTTCCGGCGGCCAGCAGCAGCGCCTCTGCATCGCCCGTTCCATCGCCGTCAAGCCGCGTATTTTACTGATGGATGAACCTTGTTCCGCCCTGGACCCCATCGCCACGGTGCGCGTGGAGGAATTGATGCACCGCCTCAAGGAGAAATTCACCATCGTCGTGGTGACGCACAACATGCAGCAGGCCACCCGCGTTTCCGACCTGACGGGGTTTTTCATGCTGGGAAGGCTGGTGGAGTTTGATTCCACGGAGAAGATTTTTTCCCATCCGTCCATGAAGGAGACGGAAGATTATATTACGGGAAGATTCAGTTAACAATAGAAGACGATTTATGATTCCATCAATATGTTCAGGCAGGGCCGGTTCCCGCCGCTTTTCCGGAGTCTCCTGTTCCGCTCGGCGTTTTGCCGCTTCCGCGAGGAAGACCGGCGGCCTGCGCAGGCTGCATATTTTTTACCATGCCGCCAGGGCGGCTTCCTCCGACAATCGAACCAACATTTCCGACCATGAACCACGACGCCCACACCCTGCGGGAATTTGATGCCGCCCTCACTTCCCTGAACACGTATTTGCTGCAAATGGCTTACAAGGCGCAGAGCGCCCTTGATCTGGCCGTTGCCGGTCTGCTCCAGCAGGACGAGGATCCCGCCAACCAGGCCATTGCCGATGACGAGGAACTGGACGAACTGGAAATGGCCGTGGACCGGGAAGGGATGCATCTCCTGGCGTTTTTCAGCCCGGTGGCATCTGACTTGAGGGTGGTGCTGGCTTCCATCCGCCTGTCCGCCATTTATGAACGCATGGGGGATGAGTCCGTCACCATCGCCAAGAGGGCCAACAAGCTGAATAAAAGGCCCCGCCTCCGGGAAGCCGGATTGGTGGAACCCGTGTACCGGGAGCTGGCCGAACAGTTCAGGGCCGTCAACAAGGCCGTCTCTTCATGGGATGCCCCGGCCCTGGCTTCCCTGGCGCCGGGACTGGCGTCCCTGGCGGAGAAAACCGGGACCTTGACGGAAACATTCGCCCGTCTGCCGGAACATTACCGGGACAATCTCGCCTCCGTGGCGGATTTGATATTCATCGGCCGTTCGCTGGAACGCGTCGCGGAAGGATTGCAGAAAGTGGCTGCGGAAGCTCTTTACGGAGTCGGGCCCCGGCAATCCTGAACGGAGGGACCGCCGGCGTTCGGACAAATGCTTGCCTGTTCCGTGATTTTTATATAAGACATGGAACATGAAAGGACAACAGAAGGATACCTTTTGCAATCTGGCCGGATGGTCCTGGGGGCTCCTGCTGGTGATGGCCGCTTGCGCCCTGCCTGATTTATGGAAGGTTATCCGCGTTTACCGGGGATTGGAAGAGATAGGGTGGGAGAACCTGCTGTGGGCGGCATTCTTCCTGCTGGCAGGCGTTCTTTGCTTTTTCTCCATGCGGCAATTCCAGGTGAAGGTTGGCGAGGACGGGATAACCGTTACCCGCTTTTTACGGCCTCCCCTGTTCATGGATTGGCGCTGCATCAAGAGCGCCTCCTGCGGCAGTATGGGGGCGAACGAATGGCTGGTGTTGAAATCGAATGATAACATGGTGAAGATCGGAAGGGTGGAATTGGGGAAAGGCAGGTATGATTTATTGTGCGGGATGGTGAAGGAAAAATTGCGGCAGGTCCATCAGGAAGCCCTGCGTGAAGACGGGGAGTTTCTGCCTCTGGACAAGCGGAAATTAATGTACAGGAATATCTTGTATATAATTCCCGTTGCTCTTTGGGCAGTTGGATCGGGGGGGGCCGCTCCTCCGGCACGGATGCGCCCGGACGCGAGGATATGGGGCTGATCCTGTACTGCGGCATCCGGCATGAACGGAATGTGGAAAAAGCCCGCGATTATCTGGATGGGGACACCATTGAATTTCTGGAACGGGCATTAAAACATCCGGATCTGGTCAAACCGTATGGCCGCATTCTTTACGGGGATTCCTCCCGTTATCTGGAACGGTATGGCCGGGAAGTCTATCTGGTGGGCTGCCTGAAGGCGGGCGGCCTGCTGAAAGACGTTCCCGGAACGGCTGAAGACTGGCTGAAGAAGGTAGAATTTTACCGCCCGGCCCATGTTATTCTGCGGCGGCTGGAACGCTAACCGCCATGGCTCCCCCCCATGTACGGCAGGTATTATTGTGCACGGTGGGGTGACGGTGGGCCGGATGATGGAATCCGCCTTTACCTGATTGTCCAGGAAATGCTGCGCGTGACGGATTGACCGGGGCGCAGGAGAACACTGGGGAAGTGGGGCACGTTGACGGCATTCGGGAAGCCCTGGGCTTCCAGAGCAATCCCCTGGCGCGCCTTGGGAAGGTATTCTCCCGTGTAAACCTGGAGCCCGGGGGCGTCCGTCGCCACGATCAGGCGGTGGCCTGAAGAGGGATCAAGGAGGATGGCCGCGATCTTGTCGCCTGGTTCGGAATCCAGCACGTAGTTGTGGTCCAGTCCGGCGGCGGTGTCCGGGTGGGCGGCGGAGTTGCGTTCCCCAAGAAGGGCCGCCCTGCGCAGGTCAAAGTCCGTGCCTTCCACGGGCAGGATACGCCCGTCCGGGATGTTGGTTTCATCCACGGGGGTGTAGGCGGAGGCCCGGACTTCCAGCGTCATGGAATTGATGTCGGGCTTTCCGGAAAGGTTCCAGTAGGCGTGGTTGGTGAGGTTGACGATGGTGGCCGCGTCCGAGTACGCTTCCATGCGCAGGTGGAGGGTCTCCTCCATGAGTGTGTAGGTAGCCACCACTTCAAGATTGCCGGGGTAGTTTTCCTCCCCGTCCGGAGAATGGAGCGTCAGCACCAGCGTGTTGCGCGCGGCTTCCTGAACCTGCCATATTTTGCTGTCAAAACCCTGGAGGCCGCCGTGCAGGTGGTTGGGGCCGTTGTTAACAGCTACGGAGTGGGCGTCCCCGTCAATGGAAAACCTGCCTTTGGCGATGCGATTTGCGACCCGGCCGCAAATCGCACCGCAGTAACAGGTGTCTTTCAGCATGTCTTCAAAGCTCTTGGGCCCTACGATCATGTCCATGCCGTCCTTGACGACGGAGATGATGCGCCCCCCGTAGTTGCTGATCCGCACTGTCATCCTGTCGGAGGACAATTCAAAGATTTCAACAGGAGCGCCGCCGGGTAAGGTGCCGAAAATCATGCCGGAGATATGGCTGGATAGCTGAATGGCTTCTTAGTAGGCCAGAACGCGGGAACCGGTGTTGCCGATGATGACGCGAACCTGCTGTCCGACATAGATGGGGTTGTTTTTGCCGACGGGCTGGACGACGGTGTAGTTCCGGGTGCCGTTTCTCGTCTGGTTCAGGCGCACGGTGATGCGCTGGCCGGTCGTGTTGTTCACGGCCTTGTCAATCTGGTTGCCGGCGATGGCTCCAATGATGGCTCCGCCTGCCGCCGTAGCGTACTTGGCGTTGCCGCCGCCGAACATGGCTCCGGTAAGACCGCCCGCCACGGCGCCCACGCCGGTGCCGGCATTGGCGTTATTGGCCTGGATCTTGACGGTTTCCACGCTGGTGACCGTACCGTAATAGGTTTCCTGAACACCGCCGATTTCATTCATGTTGTAAGTGTTCGGGGAGCCGAAGTTGGTGCAGGATGTAACGGAGAGCGCGATGGCTGCGCAGCCGATGGTGAGGATGGAGGTGGCTTTCATGATTTTCTTATAAAATGGGTTGAAGGTTGAAATCAAGTATTTTAATGGTCACCGGGAAGAGTCTGTTCACTCCGTCCGGCGGAGAAAACCCCTGCCGGAAACGTTCCGGCAAGGGTTCATATGCATGGGAGTGGCTTCCGTGGGATCAGGCCTTGGGAGCTTCCGCCTTTTTGGAGCAGTCGCAGGGCTTTTCTCCCTTGCTGCAGGGCTTGTCGCATTTCTGGGCGCACTTGCCGTCCTTGTCGCACGGAGCATCCTTGCTGCATTTCTTGTCGTTGCAGCAGGATTTCTGGGCGGCGGGGGCGGAGGAGTCCGCCGGGGCGGCTTCCTGGGCGTAGCCATTGATGCTGAATGCGAATGCGAAAGCTGCTACAGCGAGTATCTTCTTCATATGGTTTATTTCTTTATGGTTGGTTTATTTAATGAGGACAGCGCGTTAACTGTCGTTCTACGACAGCATAGAGTTGCGGACTTTAAGATTTGTTCAAAAAAAGATGGCTGGAACATGTTTTTTACAGGGTGTTTTTGTATTCATTTGTGCCCGCGCAGGACATAAGAAGTCTGACAGTGCCGGAGTGCGGACAGAGCGGCGGCTTGCACCGTCCTCCGTCTTGAGGCACGGTAAGAGATATGAGTTCAGTTAAGGAACCTGTGATGCACCGTTTTGGGAACGGTTTGACGGTTTTGATCAAGGAGGACAAGTCCCATCCCGTGGTATCTCTTCAATATTGGGTGGGGACGGGCTCCATGAATGAGGGGCATTTGCAGGGCAGCGGGATTTCCCATTTGCTGGAGCATCTGGTATTCAAGGGAACGGAGAATTACTCCGGGCAGGATCTGGCCCGCAAGGTGCAGGAGCGGGGAGGCCATTGGAATGCCTATACGAGCGTCAACCGCACCGTTTTCTATATAGACGGTCCGGCGGAGTCCTGGCAGGTTTTCCTGAATCTGCTGACGGAACTGGTGTTTTCCCCCACCTTCCCGGAAGGAGAGCTGGAGCGGGAGAAGGAAGTGGTGCGCCGGGAAATGGCCATGTACGCGGATGAACCGGATTCCGTGGCTTACCAGCTTTTAATGCAGACGCTGTATCTCAAACACCCCCGCCGTTGGCCCGTACTGGGCCAACCGGCGGTGTTCGATACCCTGACCAGGGAGGACGTGCTGGAGTATCACGCCTCCCGCTATGTTCCCAACAATGTGGTGCTTTCAATCGCCGGGGATGTGGATGCCAGGGAGGTGCTGTCCCACCTGGAACTGCTGGTGGAGGATTTGAAGGCGCGACCTCTGAACCGGGAACCGCTGCCGCACGAGCCCCATCAGTTCGGTTCCCGGACGGTGCGGAAGGAGTTTGCGGTGCCTTATTCCAAATTGAGCCTGGCGTGGCGTCTGCCCTGTTCCGCGCATCCGGATACTCCGGCGCTGTCCGCCCTGGCCAGCATTTTGGGCGGCGGCCGTTCCGCGCGGTTTTATGAGAAATTCCATGACCGGCTGGGGCTGGTGTACAGCATTGAGGTGCATTCCAACCAGTCCGAGTCCGATGAAGGAGCGTTCACCATCACCATGGATGTGGACCGCGCCCAGCGGGACAAGGTGCGGGACCTCGTTCTTCAGGAACTCCGGGACCTGGAACGGGAAGATTTTACGGAAGACCTCAAGAGAGTCTGCAAGCAGACAAGAGTTAGCCGTTTGAGCCGAAAAAGCTCGGCTTCCGGCATGGCCTCGGAAATGGGTGCTGACTGGTTCGGCGCGCGCAACTTGAACTTGTCCTCCGAATGGCAGGAGGCCATTGAACGCGTGACCTCGGAAGACCTGCACCGGGTGTGCGCCGGGTGGCTGTCCTCCCCGAATGTGACGGAAGTCAGCCTGGACCCGCTGGGCAGCAATGCGGAGGAGGTTCCCTCCGGCAGTGAGAAGACGGATACCGTCCTGAGCGAGCTTGTGCTTTCCAACGGATTGAAAGTTGTTGTCCGGGAAGACCACCGGCTGCCGCTGGCGCATGTCTGCCTGGTGTTCAAAGCCGGATGCCCTGCGGAAAATGAACAGAATGCGGGTGTGACGGATTTGATGTCGGAATGCCTGCTTAAGGGGACTTCCACGCGGTCCGCGTCGGACATTGCCCGGTTTCTGGAAGACATCGGCGGTGCGATCAATACCTCTACGGGCAACAATTCCCTGAGCGTGGGCTGCCAGACGCTGGCGGAAGACCTGGATTCCGCCCTGGAACTGATGGCGGACGTCGTGATGAATCCTTCCTTCCCGGAGGACGCCTTCCTGAAGGAAAAGGAAACCTTTGTGGCGGATGCGGAGGAAGACATGGAAGACCCCCTTTCCGTGGCGTTCAGACAGGAGCGGCACGTGGCCTACGGCAACGTTTCCTACGGCAATTCCCCGGCGGGAACGGCGCAGAGCCTTTCCTCCCTGACGGTGGAGGACATCCGGAAGCAGTACGGGCGCATCGTCTGCGCGTCCAATGCCGTGTTGTGCATTTCCGGGGATGTGACGAAGGATGAAGTGCTTCCCCTGCTGGAAAAACATCTGGGCGCCATGAGAAAAGGTAGTCCGCCCGCTCTTGCCCCTACCCCCGCGCTGAAGCCGGGAAGGGAAGTGACCGTGCTGGACAAGCAGCAGGCCGTTCTGGTGGTGGGCGTGCCGGGAGTGGACGTGGTTTCCCCCGACATGGCGATGGCCCTGATATTCCAAGCCTGGTGCGGAGACATGGCGGGCCCTGTGTTCACGAACATCCGGGAAGAAGCGGGCCTGGCCTATTATGCCAGTTCCTCCCTGTTCATCGGCATGGATGCCGGAGGCATCTGCTTTTACCTGGGGACGTCTCCGGAACAGCTGGAGGAAGCCGAAAGGCGTCTGGGGGAAACGCTGTCCATGATCTATGAACAAGGCATGACGGAAGAGGAACTGGAGCGTACGAAGGCTTCTGCCCTCTCCTCCCGCCTGCTGGCCATGCAGTCCAACGGCACGCTGTGCCAGATGCTGGCTCTGGATATCCTGTTCGGGCTGCCTCTGGACGCCTTTGAAAAACAGACCCGGGCCATCAAAAACATGACTGTGGAGCAGGTGAATGGCTTTATCAAAAAGATTCTGGACCCGTCCCAGCCCCGTTCCTGGTCCATCGTGCGTCCGGAGAATCCGTAAATGGACGCCCGGAAGGCTGCGTTTGCCGTAGTTCCGCGGCACCGGTTTCCGGAAACGGAAGCGTTCCTTCTTTTACGGCTGAAGCTTTTCCCGAATGCGGCGGAAGGAAATATCCGCTCCGGTTCCGGCCATGAAAAAAGCCGTCCCTCCTTCCGGGGGAACGGCTTGAAGATGGGGTTTTCCGGGCCTTAACCGATTTCCGTGCGGCCCAGCAGATGGGCGCCTTCTTCCATGGCCAGGCTGCGGGTCTTCATGTCTCCGACGACGCGGGCCTGCTGCTTGAGTTCGCAGCGGTCGGAAGTGACCTTGCCTTCCACGTTGCCGTAGATGCGCACGTCTCCGGCGGTGATGTCGCCCTTGATCTGGGCCGTTTCACCGATGGTGACTTTCCCCTTGTCGGAAATGATTTCGCCTTCAATTTTTCCGTCGATGTGCATGTCGTTCTGGAAACGGATGGTTCCCTTGATTTCGATGCCGGAGGCGAGGAAGTTCGTTACATTGTCTGTCATTGTCGTGAAGTGGTTGGGTGGTGAAGGGTGCTGGCTCAGATGGTCATGATGTCCTTTTCCTTGGCGGCTACCAGATCGTCAATCTCCTTGACGTACTTGTCCGTGAGCTTCTGGATCTGCGTTTCCAGGTCCCGCTGGCCGTCTTCCGTGACGATGTTGTCCGTCTTGAGCTTTTTGGCGGAGTCCATGCCATTCTTGCGGGCGCCGCGCACGCGCACGCGGGCTTCCTCCGCCTGGGATTTGACGAGCTTCACCAGGTCCTTGCGGCGTTCTTCCGTCAAGGCGGGGATGGGCAGGCGGATGGAGCGTCCTTCCACGATCGGATTGAGGTTCAGCTTGCTTTCGTTGATGGCGCGGCCGATGTCGTGGGCCGTGCTGGGGTCGAAGGGCTGGATGAGGATGAGGCGGGGTTCCGGCGTGCTGATGACGGCCAAGCCCTTCAGCTTCATGACGGAGCCGTAGCTGGATACGTGCACGTCCAGGTTTTCCACAAGGCCGGGAGAGGCTTTGCCCGTGCGTACGCCGGAGAATTCCTGCCTGGCGAAGTCCACGGCCTTGAGCATGGCTTCCTCCGTCTCCAATAGTAATGTTTCTGCGTCCATATGATGGTTGATGCTAAGTGTTTTTTTTGTATGGTTGAAAGGTTTTTTCGCCGGGTTCAGCAAATCGTGGTGCCGATAGGCTCCCCGAGCAGGGCGCGGGTGATGTTGCCCGGAGTGTGCATGTCGAATACGATGATGGGCTTTTTGTTGTCCATGCAGAGGGTGAAGGCCGTGGAGTCCATGACCTTGAGCTGGCGTTCCAGGCATTCCTGGTAGGAGATGGAGTCAAAGCGCTTGGCCCCGGAAACTTTCTTGGGGTCCGCATCATACACGCCGTCCACGGAGGTGGCTTTCATCACGACTTCCGCGTTGATCTCGCTGGCGCGCAAGGCGGCCGTGGTGTCCGTGGAGAAGAAGGGGTTGCCCGTGCCGGCGCCGAAGATGACGATTTTGTCGTTGTCCAGGTAGGAGCGGGCTTTCAGGCGGATGAAGGATTCCGCCACGTTTTTCATTTCAATGGCGGACTGGACCACGCAGGGCACTCCGGCGCGTTCCAGGGCGCTTTGCAGGGCCAGGGCGTTCATGACTGTGGCGAGCATGCCCACGTAGTCCGCCGTGGCGCGGTCCATGCCGCGCACGCTGGCCTTGGCGCCGCGCCAGAAGTTGCCGCCGCCCACTACCAGCCCGATCTGGACGCCCGCGCGGTGCGCCTGTGCGATTTCTTCAGCGATGCGGGCGACGATTTCCGGAGAGATATTGTCCATGCTTCCGGGGCTTCGCAGGGCTTCTCCGCTGAGTTTCAGAAGTATTCTTTTAAAAACAGGTGCTGGTGTGTCAGACATAAATGCGGCTTTTACGCAGACAAGATTGAAATTTCACGGGGGAAAAAGAAAGCAAAAAGAACAGCTTTACTGATTTTTCTCTGGCGTGCCGGTGATTTCCACTCTGATGGGGGTTCTGCTCTCCACGCTGCGGGTGGGGAAGGGGAAGGAAATGCCCTCCGCCGCAAAACGGTGCTTGATATCGTGCGCCAGGGTTTTCTGACAGTCCAGGAAGTTGTCCTTCAGGCACCAGGCCCCTACCGTGAAACCCAGGGAAGAGTCCTGAAAACCTGAAAACATGATGAGTGGCGCCGGGTCGTCCAGGCAGAGCTTGTTTTCCTTGACTACTTCTTGAAGGACGCTTACGACGTGCTCAATATCGCAGTTATAATCCACGCCCAAAGTCAAATCGCAGCGGCGCGTGGAAAAACGGGTGATGTTGCTGACCGGATTCTTGATGATCATTTCATTGGGAATGCGCACCATGGTATTGTTCGGCAGCCGGAGCTGGACGGACATGAGGTTGATGGAGTCCACGTTGCCGGTAATTCCGTCCACTTCAATCATGTCTCCCAGGTTGATCTGCTTTTCCCCTACCAGGAAAAGGCCGCTGATGATGTTGGACAGGGAGGTCTGGGAGGCGAAGCCCACGGCCACGCCGATGATGCTGGCCGCACCCAGCAGAGTGAGGATGTCAAACCCCATCAGGGCGAAGGCCTCCACGCCGATGATGATATAACCCGCGTTTTTGACGATTTTCACCGTCAGGCGGGACGCCTGCGGAGACATTTTCATGGAGGTGATTTTGCGGAGCACCTGGCAAAACAGTTTCAAAAGAATCCAGCTGATGACCAGCCAGATGATCACATGCACGATTTTTGCCCCGGCGGACTGCACCATCTCCAGCTTGAGCCAGTCCGGCATGTTCAGAAAGTCCATGGTTTTTGTCCATATGTCTTCCGTGGGGCCTGCTGCCATGAAATCCGCATTCATGCCAAGTGTGTAGCAAAGGCGTTCATGCGGCTCAAGGGGCGTGCGCGTATTCTCCCCGTTTTATGACGGGAACATTTTCCTGGAAAAGATGCGGAAATGTACTTGAAAATAGACAAAAATGCGGGTATGAGCCGTTTCCCTGGTGGAAAATGTGTTGGATCAACATGAATAAAAACTACCTTGTTATTGGATGTGCTGGATTTACTGTTCTTGCCGTTTCGGCTGGCGCCGGACCTTCACGCTCTTTGGAAACCGGACGTGCCGCCGGTTATTATACCCATTCCGGGGACGGCTCCAGAAGCGCCAAGGCCCGGTTTGAACGCTTCAAGGAGCGTCATTCCCCCTCCGGAAGCACGGCTTCCGTTTCCGTGACGGGTGAGGACGGGAAAAAGTACGAGGTGGATATTGAAGACCCCGAAGCGAAGGCCAGGGCCGCGCGCAAGGCCTGGGAGAAAAGGCAGGGGGCCAAGGCCAGAACCTTTGTCAACCAGGCGGAGCAGGATGCGCGCGCCAAGATTTCTTCACGGGAAGTGGAGCAAAAGGCTCTGCTGGGAGCCATGCAGAAACTGAAACTGGCCGTGGAAGCTAAAAAGGTGGACGATATTCTCGCCGGAAAGCTGGTGGAGGTACTGTCCCGGCGGGTGAAACAGGGGACCATGAGCAGGATGCAGGCGGCGGAGGCCATCAAGTATTTGATTGCCAACAACAAGGTAAACGTAACTCTGGAATAGGGGCGACGGCGTTGTCGCGATTCTTCCCGCGTGCGTGGAAAATCAAAAAGGCCGCTCCGCAACATGCGGAACGGCCTTGAAATTGCTTAAAACGCGGTTTACTTGCTGAGGTAGCTGGCCACGCCTTCGTGAGACGGAGTCATGGCGGCTTCACCCTTGTGCCAGCCGAGCGGGCAGACTTCTCCGTACAGCTCGAAGTGCTGGAGGGCGTCCACGACGCGGATGGCTTCTTCAATGGAGCGGCCCAGCGGGAAGTCATTGATGAGCTGGTGGCGGACGATGCCGTCCTTGTCAATCAGGAAAAGGCCGCGGTAGGCGATCATTTCCCCGGAGACTTCGATGTTGCCGTCTTCGTCGATTTCCTCGTTGCCGGCCAAAACGCCGTAGTCGGAGGAAATGGTCTTGTTGATGTCGGCCACGATGGGGTAGCTGACGCCCTGGATGCCGCCCTGTTCGCGGGGGGTGTTCACCCACGCCCAGTGGGAGAATTCGCTGTCCGTGGAGCAGCCGACGACGGCTACGTCACGCTTGTCGAATTCGCCGAGCGCCTCCTGGAACCCGATCAGTTCCGTGGGGCACACGAATGTGAAGTCCTTCGGATAGAAGAAAAGGATCACATATTTTTTACCCTTGAACTGGTCAAGGCTGAAGTCCGGGACGATGGTACCGTTGACGACTGCGTTTGCACTGAAATGAGGTGCTGGTTTTCCGATGAGGAGCATGATATGTTTTTTGGTTTGGTTCTAAAAGAATGATTCCAAAAAACGAGAGGAAGTCAAGTGGCAATGACGTTCCGCAAGTGGCAAAAGGGCCTGTTTTCTCTTGAAAACGAGACTTGTTTTGTCAGTATTGCCTGCATGTCATCCCTGAAGGCGCAGCAGGACCAATGGTCTGGAAAGATAGGAGTGATTCTTGCCGTGGCCGGAAGCGCCGTGGGGCTGGGCAATTTTTTGCGTTTTCCCGGCCTGGCCGCCCAGTACGGCGGCGGGGCGTTCATGGTGGCTTACGGCATGATGCTGGTTCTGGTGGGCGTGCCCGTGGCGTGGGCGGAATGGTCCATCGGGCGCAGAGGCGGCCAGCAGGGCGCCCATTGCGCCCCCGGCGTATTCTGGTACCTGACGAAAGGGTCCAGGCTGTGGAAGTTCCTGGGCGTGCTGGCGGTGCTGGGGCCGTCTTCCGTGGCTTTTTATTATATGGTGGTGGAGGCGTGGTGCTTTGGCTACTTCTGGAAAATGCTGACGCAGCCGGAGCTGTTTGTTACGGCGGAGAGCACGGCGCAGACGTTCTTCAGCTTCACTGGCATGGCCGGAGACGGAAGCGCCCTGTTGTCGGACAACGGAATGCTCTGGATCGTGGGCGGCGTTATTCTGATCAATCTGGGCATTATCTACCGGGGCATCAGCAAGGGGATTGAGATGTTTTCCCGCTGGTTCATGCCCGTGCTGCTTCTGGTCTCCGTGATATTGCTGGTGCGCATCCTCTGCATCGGCACCCCTGATCCGAATTATCCCGACCGCAGCATTGAACAGGGGCTGGGGTATATGTGGAATCCCAGCAAGGTTTTGGTGGAGGAAAAAACGCCGGAAAGCGGGGAGTGGAAAACGGTTTCCATGGTTTCCGCCTCCAGGCCGGGAGCGATGGAGGAGGCCGGACGCCAGGTGGAGATGTCCAACGGAACGCTGAGGCTCACGAAGGTGACGCTTTGGGATGGACTGCGGAATATCGAATTGTGGGTGGCCGCCGCCGGGCAGGTGTTTTTAAGCCTTTCCGTGGGGACGGGGCTGATTCTGACGTATGCCAGCTACGTGCGGAAGAAGGAGGACATCGCCCTCAGCGCCTTGTCGGCCTCCGCCTCCAACGAGGTGTGCGAGGTAGGGCTGGCCGGCATGATGACCGTGCCGGCGGCCGTGGCGTTTCTGGGAGTGGCCGGGGCGGCCGGGCAGGGCACCTTTGCGCTGGGGTTCATGGTTCTTCCCCAGGCTTTTGCCAAGATGGGGTCAAGCGTGGTATTCGGCAGCCTGTTTTTCCTGCTGCTTTCCGTGGCGGCGGTGACCAGCTCCATTTCCATGATGCAGGTGGGGCTGGCGTTTATTGAGGAGTTCATGGGGTTGAAGCGCAAGCTGGCCGTGGTGGTGCAGGGGTTTTTCGCTTCTACGGGAACACTGGTCGTGGCGTGGTTCAGCAAGGACCTGCTGGCGATGGATACGTATGACTTTTTCCTCGGCACCCTCTGCTTTTTCATGAGCGGCATGGTGATGATGATTCTGTTTTCCTGGAAACTGGGGGTAGATTCCGGCCTGAGGGACCTGGAGGACGGTTCCGCCATCCGGATTCCCAGGATTTACCGTTTCATCATGAAGTATGTGACGCCTACCCTGCTGCTGGTTATTTTCCTGGTCTGGCTGGCGGAAAACATCTGGGTGAAGCAGGCGGCGCCCGTAGCCGCCCTGGGACGCGGGGAGCATGGCGCCGTGATCCCGATGGGGTTCCTGGCGGCCTACGTGCTGTTCCTGGTTTTCATCACCATGGCTTCCGGCAGGCACAAGATCTACCATGGTCCCCAGTAGGCGGCGGGGAACGGGCGTGCGGCTTCTGGACGCAGGCGGCCATGTACGGGGAGAAGCTTCCGTTTTATCTGCACGCCGCAAGGGTTTGGGGCTTCTTCCGGGGGAATTCGCAGGCTTGACCGTGCGCGGATTTGCTATAGTCTGATACCATGCCCAGAACGAGGAGGATACGCAGAAAAAAGGCCCGGACCGGAGGACTTTGGAAGAAGTTGCTGCTGTGGGGCGTTCTTGGTGCGGCCGTTCTGGCGGTTGCGGGGGTGACGGGGTCCTATCTGTACGTGAGGTCCTACCTGAAAAGCGACTCTTTCCTGTCCATGCTGCGCCAGTCGGCCATTGACGACATGAATGTGGATGACGCCCGGATCGAACCCCTGGAGTGGGACGGCTCCGGAATACGGTGCGGCGGGGTGACCATGCAGGGGCACGAATTCCTGACCAGCCTCCAGGCCAGGTCCATTGAAACGGAGTTCAGCCGCTGGGACCTGCTGAAACGCGCTTTTGTCATTAATTCCGCCAGTATTGCGGAGCTGAAGCTTCAGTTGTCTCCCGTACCCTTCCGCTTCAAGGAGAAGGAGGACGAACCCAAAAGCTGGGTGGAAGAAAATATTCTGCCGGATACGTTCCGGCTGGAAAAGGGAAGCATCAATTCCTTTTCCGTTTCCTACGGAACTCCGGGCCATCTGTATACCCTGGACGGGACGGGTGTGGAGTGCACGCATGACGCCGGCTCCAGCCAGTACAGGTTTGACTTGCGCGGCGGAAAACTGATGGTTCCCTTCAAGCTTTGTCCGGAATTTTCCCTCATGTCCGGGACGGTGCAGTTCAACCACTCCAGCGGACGGCTGAACATTCCCACCTGCCGCCTGACGACCGGGGCGGGCGGGTACCTGGACATCAAAGGCGACTGGGACAAAATGTCCTCGTCCTGGACTGCCAACGTCGTGATCAACAGCATTCCCGCTTCTTCCATATTGGCTGACGACTGGAAGAAGCACGTCCAGGGAGAAGTGAGCGGCGGAGTGGATTTGCGCGGGGAACAGGGCAGGCTGACTCATGTGGCCGGCCTGGTCCGCCTGCAGAACGGCATGCTGTCCGGGCTGCCCGTTCTGGACAGGCTGGCCCTGTTCTGCGATTCCTCCAGATTCCGCCAATTGGCTCTGCACAAGGCTTCCGCCCAGTTCCGCTATATCAAAGGCGTTTGGCATGTGTCCGATGTAGTGATAGAGAGCGAGAACCTGATGCGGGTGGAAGGCTGGCTGGAAATAGGGGATGACGGCTCTTTGAAGGGGCGTTTTCAGGTTGGCTTGCGGGCCGATGGCATGTGGAATTCCCTTCCGGGATTTTCCGACGTGTTTTCCGCTTCCCGCCAGGGCGGGGGGGGCGGACTCGTCTGGGCGAATGTGAATATTGGCGGCACATGGGACAATCCTTCGGAGGATCTGTCCGCGCGTCTGCTCAAGGCGGCCGGAGAACGTTTGAAGGAAATCGGCATGGAGAAAGTGGCGGAGGCGGCGGACGTAGCCTCGCGCCTGTTTAACAAGGCGGCGGGGAACGGCAGGGACAAGGATGGGAAGAGGGAGGACGGATTCAGGATTCCTGCCGCGGACAAGGTTCCTGTTCCGGTGATGCCCAATCTGCGGGATGCCGTGGAAGAAGGACTCAAGACCGGAAGCGGTTTGATGGACGGCTTGATGAATCTCTAGACGGAGCTTGCTGATGAAACCTTATCCTTTCCATACGGTGCAGACGGTGGCTGTTATTATGGAACGCATTGCCGATACAGCATTCCGCGCCACTCTGCCTAATGGCAAGACGACTGTGGCTTTCGTGGAGAAGAAGAATGCCTCGTTAAGGGATGTTCTCCGACCGGGCGACCGGGTGAACGTAACTATTTGTCCGGCGGATTTTGACCGGGCCCGCGTGGACGGACTCGCGGATTGACGGATTTGCCGGTCAAATTTTCCTGATGCGGAGAACAAACCCCGTCCGGCCCGTACGTACGTTCATCCTTTCCGCACATAGCTATAGATGAAACGCTGAATGAAGTGGGAAGGGAGTGACTCATGCCCTTCGTCGTGATGGCAATAATGATTGCCCATCAGAAAGGATGTGCAGGTGGGAAAAATCCGCAGTCAACACAGATATTTGAATTAGAATAAAAAATAGTAAATATCAGGCGGCGATAAAGTCCTTTTTCCAGTCGGAAAAGCCCGGAAATCAGTATTGCTGCTATATGCAATGCAATCCTGCAAAGAGTAAAAGGACGCCCAAGCGAACAAACAGGGTTATAAGCAGCAGCGGAAAGTAATGAAACGAAATGGGCTGTTTGACATTTCCATGCGCTGATATTAAAATAAGGAAAGTGGGTTATGTGTTTTCTCCTTAGACGGATAAGGCACAGAACGACAAATCGAAAATTGTGAAGGAAGAATATTTATGGTTGTTGTTCGTGATGCGACAATGGAAGATGCGGAGCGTATCTTGGAAATATACGACTACTATGTAAGGAACACGGCAATAACCTTTGAATACGATACGCCGTCCCTTGACGAATTTAAGAGACGGATGAAAAAGACCATGCAACGTTATCCGTATCTGGTCATTTTGAAAGATGGCCGTATTGAAGGATACGCATATGCAGGTGTTTTTATCGGCAGAGCTGCCTATGACTGGTCCTGCGAAATGACAATTTATCTTGACCATAACGCACGGAAATGCGGAATGGGGGGGGCTATTTATGAGGCGTTGGAAAAGGCTCTGCGTGATATGGGTATTCTCAACCTATACGCTTGTATCGGTTCTCCAGAATGTGATGATGAATACTTGACAGCTAACAGTGCCGATTTCCACGCGCATCTGGGTTTTGTAAAAGTTGGAGAGTTTCATCAATGCGGGTATAAATTTGGTCGTTGGTATAACATGATTTGGATGGAAAAGGTTATTGGGGGTCATGAAACGAAACAGTCCCTGATTATCCCCTATCCAGAATTGAAGCAAGGCTGACAAATTCCAGTTTATCAGGATGATTTAAGTATGTCTTATTGGTATGATGCGTTCTTCTTTTTTAGCCGTTCTTAATAATGGCAAGCAGTATTTCGTGGTGTACACGAAACGATTTTGCACTTTTTCACCTCCGCGAAAACCTGTAAAATTTGTTTGTTGAGCCGCTTCCAATCCCCCGGCAAGGTTCGTATCTAGAGGATTTCTCCACGATGTGGAGGTGGGGCTCTCTCCGTTATTCAGAAGGGGGAATGGAGCAGGCGAGGTCGTTTACACAGTGACATAGGTAGCGGGAGACGCTTTTTCACATTCAGTGGGACGATATTCATGGTTTGCTCTCCAATACATGAAGGAAGCCGCTGCCTTGTTCTCCATTCCGGCGACAGGGCGCGGCATGCTGTGCCACCCTGCCGAATGCCCCTTTGTTTTAGCTTTTTGGAAAATAATGTTTCCTTGAGAAGCCGTTCAAGCAAGAGAATGGCTGAACGTGGCGATTTGCGCGAAGAATGGTTGTCGTACCAGAGTGGCCGCAGGAAAAGGGTCGAACTTTTCAGGCAATTGGCGGGAGCGGGCTGCACAGTGGTTAAGACTGGAGAAAATTGATGAATTTGATCGACACTGGGAGAATGCAAACATCCCAAAACACTTAATGGCATTGTTTTTCGTCATTATAATTATGTCTGGTTTGGAACCTATCCACGGATTAGGAATTCGGAGTCAATGGAAAAAGTTGGAAATAGAGTATTTTAACGCTATCCGGCCTGATCGCTCTTGAAGAAAAATAGCTTTTACTTTTTCTTGAACATTTTTATAATCGATTAATATATAATTTTTTATATATTTCTGAATGAAAAAAACACATTCCGAATTCCTAATCCGTTATTCGTAGCGTGTTACCATCCATGGGGAATTGGTGCAAAAAAACACTATTTAACACAGTTAACTATACTTGAAGATGAAGCCTTCCTTATTTTTTGCCACCTCGCTCATCGCGCTTGCAGGCACGGCCCAGGCAGCGATTATCTTTGATTACCAAGCCAATCCCGGAACGACGGCCGCCCTGTACAACCCTTCCGTCAGTGACGGAGTTTCTATCACAGGCCAAACGGTTACCAATGCTTCCGGCGGTGCGCTGGGACAGAAAACGGGTACCAATTATGTTAATTCCTTTTTGAGTCCCAACGTGAATGTGGGGACTGGAGGTACATGGACCCTGACTTTGTCCTTCACCGTAACGGAAGATGTAACCATTGATTCAATAGCTCTGAATCTTTTTACGTTTAACGGTTCCAATCAGATTCAGAACAGCAACCGCAAAGGTGCGTATATGTTTAATTTGAAATTGGGAGATACGGTTCTGGCCAGTTGTGCTGATTCCTCCCTGACTTATGCGGGAACGGGGGATGTCACTCCTTCCGGTGCACAGAAGGCCAGCGTGGAGACGCTGGGGCAACGGGGCGGTTCTTCCGGAGTAAGGGAAGAGTCTTCTCTGGACAAGGCCGTTACCTTGACGGCGGGAGAGACTTATTCCATGGAACTTTCCCTGTCCCGGGGGGCGGAGACCAATGGATATTTTGTCGGGCTGGGGGCCATTGAGTTGAATACTGTTCCCGAACCGGCAACGGCTTCCCTGGGATTGGCTGGACTCGCCGTGTTGCTGCTGAGACGCCGCAAAAGATGATATTTCCCGCAGGGTACTTGTTTCTTCAAGCCGCTCCTGCAAGTAAAGGGAGCGGCTTTTTCATTGTCTGAACAGGTGAATTGGCGGTGATGAAGAGGCAGATGATTTCCAGGCAGCCTTCCGCAAAGCCGCATGGAATAGGCGTTTTCTCATTTAAAAAGGGGATGCGGATGAAAGGTGCATGATGCGGGCAGTGGGGACATCAATCGACTCGGTTCGCACGGGAATATCGTAAAGACCGGGACACCAGGGAAGATGGCTTGGATGTCCTGCTATAAAGCGGGCTATGTGTCAAATACCTCAAAATCCAGTGTTCCACGTTCAGTGCCGTTTACAATAAGCGTAAGCGAATGGGTGCCGGGGTAATGCTTCTGTGTGCTTGCATTCGCAAAGGAATGGGTTTTTGTGTAAGACCTTTTCCCGTTTTCCTTTAAAGAGAGCTCGGATATCTGGAATATCTTACGGTTTCTTTTGCCGTTCGCCTTGACGTAATCAATGCCATATTCCAGCCGTACCCTGGCCGCTTTTTTTGCCTCAATGTTGAAGGAAAAGGCCATTTCCTTCCCAATGGAAGCGGACGCGGCGCCCAGCGCAAAGCCGTCCACATCCACACAACCGGCATCCGCGAATCCAAGGATGTCCAGCACATCCCTGTTGCCCTTTTTAAGAAGTGTCCTGCACCCGTGTTTTACAATCCAGTCCGTATGGCTGTTTTTTCCGTACCAATCCCTTGCAATTTTTGCAACGAGGTCCGGATGTGTTTTGGAAATATCGTTCAGGCTGTTGGCCACGCTTTTACGGACATACGGGGACGGGTCGGCTTTAAGCTGTTCTAAAATACCGAGAACCGGCGACGGGTCTTTTTTGAAGCTGCCCAACACCTGTCCCCACGGCAGTTGAGGGCGGCAGCCCTCGCTGGCAAGCCGCCGGACATGCTCGTTGCCATGCCGGGCCCAGGCGGCCATCTGCCGCATCATGCGTTCTTCATGGTTGATGATAAAGGGCCTTACGGCAAATTCGGAAGACGAGGACGAGGTATACCTTTCCAACGCGGCCATGGACAAATTCCAATGGCGCTCCTCCTGCCCATAGACTTCCACAAAATCCGGGAAGCACATTAACGTAAAGTCATTAAATCCTTCGGGATAACCCGCAACAATCTTGTCGATGACGCCAAGCGCCTGTTCATAATCGTCCGGCAAATATCTTCCCAGATTGATGGTAATTTGCCGCATGCGGGCTTTCAGCTCCAATCCGTCCCAGGTTTCGTCCATGATGCCGTTGACAAAATCGTCAACCTGAAACGGAGGATATACGGTGTTAATACTCAGAGCCAGCGCGCGGAGAGATTCGTCATTGTATCTGTTTTTTAGTAGTTCCGGCATATGCTTCCTCTGGAGATTTGGGGTGCGCGGCTTGGTAGGATATGTTTCAGACGGCAGAAAAAACTCTCCGGCCGGTTTCCTTCAGAGTGTCCGTATTTCCGGAAATACGTGGATTGCCGGAAGGGAGCGGTTAAAGCACGGTTCTGCCTTCCAGCGCTTTCATCAGGGTCAGCGTGTCCGCGTGGCTGAGGCCGGACCCGGCGGGCAGACCCTGGGCGGGGCGGGAGATTTTGCAGTCCAGGGCTTTCAACAAGTGGTGCAGGTAGGTGGCCGTGGCTTCCCCTTCCACATCGGACCCCGTTGCGAGAATGACTTCGCACCCCGGCTGGCCGGCCACCCGTTCCACCAGGGAGCGGATGTTCAGGTCTTCCGGCTCCACGTCGTCCAGCGGCGAGAGTTTGCCCCCCAGGCAATGGTACAATCCGCGGTAGGCGCTGCTGCGTTCAATGGGGATGACGTCCGTGGCCTGTTCCACCACGCAGATGGTCCGGGCGTCCCTTTCCTCGTCCCGGCAGGCTTCGCAGGGGGCTTCCGCCGTGCTGAAAAAGCCGCAGACCGGGCAGGGCGTGACGCTGTCCGCCGCCTGGCCGATGGTCCGGGCGATGGATTCCGCCTCTCCCATGTGCCCCTGGAGCATCCACAGGGCCATGCGTTCCGCGCCGCGCGTGCCGATGCCCGGCAATTGCTTGAGGGCGGCGACCAGTTCAAGCACAGGCAGGGGATAATCCAGATTATTCATGAGATGGAGATGGTTCCTGTTCCCGCTCCGCCGGGAGGGGCCACAGGATGGCCAGCAGGCCCGCAGTTCCGGCGGAAAGCAGGCAGGGCACGAAGTTGAAGAAAACGCCCCAGAGGCCCAGAGCCGGAGTGAAGCAGGCCAGCAGGAGCAGGAAGGCGGCGAGAACGGCCGATTTCCGGAGAAGCCCGCGCATCAGCAGCAGATTGCAGGCCACGGCGAGGGTGAGCAGTATGCACAGCAGGAATCCGGCGCCGGGGGACAGGGCGGGCGCGTCCGGAGGCAGCAAGAACGGAGCCTGGGTCATGGCTTCTCTCAGGGCAAATGCCCAGGAAGGCGTTACCCCCACCGAGTAGAGCACCACGATGAGGACGATCCCCGTTACGGAAAACAGGGCCCAGCGCATGAGCAGAATGTCCTGATGTGTTTTGGCGGCCATGGTTGTAAAAAATGCAGAAGGCGGAAGCGCGATGATTGCGGTGAAACACAAGCATCGGCACTTCCGCCGGGAAGATTCCGGGTTCCGGAAGGAATCAGGCGAATTTCTTCACGATGACGGAAGAGTTGTGGCCGCCGAACCCGAAGGAGTTGCTCAGTGCGGCGTCCACCCTGGCTTCACGCGCCTTGTTGGGCACGCAGTCCAGGTCGCATTCCGGGTCCTGGTTGTCCACGTTGATGGTGGGCGGAATAATGCCGTCCTGCATGGCCATGAGGCAGGCCGCCAGTTCCACGCCGCCTGCGGCGCCGAGAAGGTGCCCGGTCATGGATTTGGTGGAGCTGATCAGCAGGCCATTTTTGGCGTGGTCGCCGAAGACGGCCTTGATGGCCTTCGTTTCGCAGATGTCGCCCAGCGGCGTGGAGGTGCCGTGCGTGTTGATGTAGTCGATGTCTTCCGGCTTCATGCCCGCGTGGTCCAGGGCCATCTGCATGCAACGTGCGGCTCCGCGGCCTTCGGGGTCCGGAGCGGTGAGGTGGTAGGCGTCTGCGGAGATGCCGTAGCCGACGAGTTCCGCATAGATTTTGGCGCCGCGTTTTTGGGCGTGTTCCAGCGTTTCCAGAATGACGACGCCCGCGCCTTCACCCATCACGAAGCCGTCGCGGTCCACATCATACGGGCGGGAAGCGCGCTGGGGTTCGTCGTTGCGTGAGCTGAGGGCCTTCATGTTGCTGAAGCCCGCTACGCCCGTAGGCAGGATGGTGGCTTCCGCCCCGCCGCAGACCATGACGTCCGCATCGCCGAATTTCATGATGCGCCATGCTTCCCCGATGTTGTGGTTGGAGGTGGCGCAGGCCGTAACGATGGACATGTTGGGACCGCCGAAACCGTATTCCATGGAAATGAGGCCGGAGGCGATGTTGCTGATCATGTACGGGATCATGAAGGGGGACACGCGGGCCGGTCCCTTGGAAATAAGAGTGGCGTGCTGGCTTTCCAGCGTGCCCAGGCCGCCGATGCCGCTCCCGACCATGACGCCGATGCGCGTCTTGTCCACGGCTTCCAAATCCATGCCGGAGTCCTTCAGAGCCATTCCGGCCGCACCCATGGCAAAGTGCGTGAAGCGGTCCACGCGGCGGGCGTCCTTCGGAGTCTTGAAGTAGGGGGTGGGGTCGAAATCCTTGACTTCACCGGCGATCTTCGTGGAATAATCGGAGACGTCCATGGATTTGATGGTGTCAATCCCACTGCGTCCGGCCTTCATGGCTTCCCAGGTGCTTGCAAGATCATTGCCCAGGGGGCTGATCACTCCGATGCCGGTGATAACAATTCTGCGGTCGGTCATAATAAGTGTGAGTGGTTGCAAATAATGCTCGAACCAAAGTAAACGACATTCCGGTAAAGGTCAAGCTAATCCCCCTGCGGTCCTGAAGGCCGGAAGCATGGTCTGAAAGAGGTTCTTTCAAGAAGCCTTTTCCGGTCCCGTGCGTGCGGGCTCCTTGTTCTCCCGGAGCATGGAAGCGCCCGTTTTCCGGAGGGCATCCAGGATGAAGTCCACGACGGGGACCGTATTTTTCAGGTTGCGGGAGTGAGGGTCCGCCCCGGGTTCTGGGGCTGTCTTGGTCCAGACATCTTCCGCGATGCGGGGCAGTTCGGCGATGGGGACGCCGGCGGGAATACCGGGACGCTTATGGCCCGTTTCCGACAGCCAGGCCAGTTTGAAGAGGTTGTGCCGTTCCAGGATTTTGTTGAAGGCATCTCCTTCCGCGAAACGGACGTTCGGGGAAAGATTCAGGAAAGAAGCTATTGCGGGCCAGACGGACCGGGCAATCATCAAATGGCCTTCCGGGCCGGGATGGACGCCGTCCGGGGCATACATGAATCGGGGGTTCTTTTCTTTGGCCGCCCTGATTTGGCGGGAAAGTCCGGGACGCATGTCCGCTACCAGCCAGCCTTTCTTTTTCTGCCCGTTCAGCCATTCGGCATAAATGTCCAGAACCGCGTTGTAGCGGGCGGAATCTTTTTCCGGCGTGTCCGCCATGTAAAGGGGTGGCGTCACGGCGATGAACCGGGCTCCGGCGGACTCCGTCTTCGCTTTCAGCCGTTCCATGCCTTGCTGGTAGGCTTGAAAGTTGGCCTCGGAAAAAGGCTGCATCATGCCGTCGTTCATGCCGTAGCAGGCGATGACCAGGGTAGGTTTGTACCGGGAAAGGATGGCGTCCAGCCGGTCGTGGATGCAGGGGCGGGGAAAGGCTCCTGCCGCATGGCCCGGCTCGGAAAGTCCGGAGGCCGTTTCACTGGGGAGGGAAAAGTTGACGATTTCCGCGTTTCTATAGGCGGAATTCCGCCGCAGGCCGGATTCCAGGAGAGCCGGCCAGTAGCCGGCGTAAGGGATGCTGTCCCCCAGAATGGCGATTCTGGGAACTGCCGCCGGCAATGGGGCAGGGAAGAGCGCCAGCAGGACCGGAATGATGCGTATGATGGACATTCCCATGATACGTCATTACGCGGGAGGGAGAATAGATGTTTCAGCGAAACGCCTGCCCGGAAACCGGAATGCGGCAGGAGTACCCTGACGGCACTCCCGGCGTGCGTCCCGGCCGCTCCTTTTCCCGTTCTCAGGACATGTGCCCGGCGATGACCGGTTGCGGCGCGGGCTGGAAATCCAGGGAAAGGGAATTGACGCAATAGCGCATGTTTTTCGGAGTCATCCGTTCGCCGCTGAAGAGGTGCCCCAGGTGGCCGCCGCAGTGGGCGCAGGTGATTTCCGTGCGCTGTCCGGAGTTCTGGCGGATGCTCCGGACGGCGTCCGGCAGGGAGTCGTCAAAGCAGGGCCATCCGCAGCCGGCATCGAATTTGTCTTCTGACCGGAACAGGGGTTCCCCGCATTTGCGGCAGACATAGGTGCCCTGCTCGAAAAAGCTGACGAATCTCCCGGAAAAGGGAGGTTCCGTTCCCTGATGCTCAATGATGCGCTTTTCCGTTTCAGTCAGCGGATGCCGCCTGCGGGAGGGGCCGGGGTCAGGCACGCTCTGGGAGGCGGGAACTCCCCCTTCCACGGCCATGACGCCCGCCACGCCTTCCGCGATCGTCGCCATCCATGATATCCAGTGTTTCCGTTCTTCCGTATTCATACGGGGGTAAGACCGGAGCAGATGCGGTTTCGCTCATTCATGGCACGATATCTTGTGTATAAGGTTCTTTTTTAGGGAAGAAACCAGAAAATATGGGAGTCTGTGGAGGTATTAGTATTCCAAATCCAGCCAAAGCTGTTCCCAGACGCCCGGAGGATGTTCTTCCAAAGGGTTGGAGACGGACAGGCCCAGAAGGCGGAAGGTGCTGTCTCCGGAATCCAGTTCTTCCATCATCGTGCGCGCCAGGGGCAGGATGTCTTCCATGTCCGTCAGGCAGTCCGGAACGGTGATGCTCCGGGATTTCTGGACGAAGTCCGGGAATTTGATTTTCAGGGTCAGGGTATTGCCCCGGAATCCGGAGCGCGCCAGGCGCCCCGCCAGTTCTTCCGCCAGAATGGGGAGGCTGTTTTCCAGGGCCTGGGTCTTGGTGACGTCTTCACGGTAGGTTTGCTCGCAGCCCACGGATTTGCGGATGCGGGATGATTCCACGGGGCGCTCGTCAATGCCGCGGGCGAAGTTGTAGAACAGGATGCCGATTTTTCCAAAGTGGCGGACCAGGAATTCCTGGTCCCGTTCCCTGAGCTGGGCTCCGTTGGTGATGGACAGGGAGTGCATGCGTGCGGCGGTGGCCTGCCCCACGCCCCAGAAGGATTCGATGGGCAGGCGGGCGATGAATTCCGCGGCGCGGGAGGGATGAATGGTGAACAGGCCGTCCGGCTTGCGGTAGTCGGAAGCGATTTTGGCCAGGAATTTGTTGTAGGATACCCCCGCGGAGGCGGTCAAGCGCAGTTCCTGCCGAATTTCCTTTTTGATGCGCCGGGCGATTTCCACGGCCAGCGGGATTCCCGGCTTGTTTTCCGTGACGTCCAGAAAGGCTTCGTCCAGGGAAAGAGGCTCCACCAGGTCCGTGTAGCGGTGGAAAATCTCGTGGATTTGGGCGGAGACGGCTTTATACACGTCCATGCGGTTGCGGGTGAAGATAAGCTTGGGGCAAAGTTTGATCGCCTTCATGGAAGGCATGGCGGATCGGACCCCGAAGCGGCGCGCTTCATAACTGGCTGCCGCCACCACTCCGCGCATTTCCGCACGCCCTACGGCAATGGGCTTGCCGCGGTATTCCGGATGGTCCCGCTGTTCGATGGATGCGTAAAAGGCATCCATGTCCACATGGATGATTTTTCTCTGTTTCATGGGGAATGTCCGTGTTCCGGCCAGGGACGGATGGGTGGACGGAGAAGACGGCCCACGATACCACGGTTTCCCTTTCCAGTCCAGTTGGACGGGGAAAAAGGGGATGTTGCTGGAATTTATGTTTCCAGTGGGAAATGGATGCTTCAAAAGGAGGAATCATGCATGCAACACAGAAGAAAACCAGGAACCGGGAATCCGGGCAAAGGGAGGTGCTGTTCACTATTCCGGAAGGTGCGGTTTTCATCCGTCTTTAAGGGAATGTGCGGATTCCTTTTTTATGGTCGTCCTCCGTCTTCCGGTTTGAACCGGGAATGTCGGTAAACGGAGAAGGAAATTCAGGGGAGCGGATTAATTGGGATTAGGCGTTTGTACGGTATATGGTACATTGCGGGCATGTCCAACTGGAAGAGGGGAAGCCTGGGGCGCCTGCTGCGAAGAGCCTTGAATGTGGATGAGGCCGAGCTGCCTGCCGCTGCCGGAGGCATTCTGCTTTTTTTTCTACTGTTCCTGGCGTATTCCATGCTGCGCCCGGTCCGGGAAATGATGGGCATTGCGGGCGGAGTCCGGAATTTGCAGTGGCTGTTTACGGCTACGTTTGGGGCGTCCCTCCTGTTCCAGATGTTGTTCGGGTGGATTGCCTGCCGCGTGCCGAGAAGGTCCATCCTTCCGTGGACGTACGGATTCTTCATCCTCAATCTGGGAGTATTTGCCGCGCTGATGCTGGCGTGTCCGGACAGTGCCTGGACGGCACGGGCGTTTTACGTGTGGCTGTCCGTTTTCAACCTGCTGGCCGTATCCGTGGCATGGAGCGTGCTGGCGGATGTGATGAGGGGCGGCCAGGTAAAACGCCTGTTCGCGCTGGTGGCCAGCGGCAGCAGCCTGGGAGCCGTGCTGGGGCCTGCCGTGACGGCAACTCTGGCCGGAGCAGTGGAGAGCATGTGGCTATTTGCCGCGGCGGCCGTTCTTCTGGGGCTGGCGGTTCTGGCGGGAATGTATCTGCACCGCTGGCGGGACGGGAATCCGGCCAGCGGAGGGAAAGCAGGCGCGCCTTTTCCGGAGGATTGCCGGGCGCGTCCCCTTGGCGGCAACCCGTTTACCGGGGCTTCCGCCGTGTTCCGTTCCCCCTTTCTGATGGGGATCGGGCTGTTCATCATTCTTCTGGCCAGTACCAACACCTTCCTGTACTTTGAACTGATGCGGGCTGTGGCTTCCGCCTTTCCCGATCCTGTCCGGCAGACCCGGGTGTTCGGAATCATTGATGTCATTGTTCAGGGGAGTACCATGCTGCTGCAGGTGTTTTTTGCCGGGCGCATTGTCCGGAGGTTTGGACTATCCGCACTGCTGGTGGCGGTTCCGGTCCTCATTTCCTTGGGATTTGTCTGGATGGCTTTTTCTCCGGTCTTTGCCGTGGCAGCCGTCGTGACGGTAGCACGGCGCATTGGAGAATACGGCCTGGTGCGGCCTGGACGCGAAATGCTGAATTCCGTGCTGTCTCCGGAGGAAAAGTACAAGGCCAAAAGCTTTATAGATACGGTGCTTTACCGCGGCGGGGACGCCGCGAGCGCATGGCTGAAACGTTCACTTGACGTTCTGGGCGGCCATTCCCCGCTTGCCATGCTGGGCGGGGCCGCTATTTCCGCCCTGTGGGCGGCCACCGGATTTTTTCTGGCCCGCAGGCACCGCGAGATGGCCGGAAGACAGGATGAGGACTGAAGCATTGTTCCGGAAGAGGAAAATGAAAGGGGAAACGGAGGCCGGATATTCGGACGGGGAGGAAAAATGCGGAAGGTATGCTCTTGATTTCTCCTGTTTTTGTGGGTATTGGTACATAACCTGTTCTTTGCGGAATGATTATATGTCTGTCCAGCATATGGTCGAACTCCGTCTTCAGTTAAAAAGCCCGGTAGTTCCTATGATGTCTGGTTGTTTCAATTCATGTTGCAGGCGCGTTTTTGCTTTGGCGTCCGGCGGCCGGAGGCGGCGGTTATCCCGGTTTACCGTCAAGTTTACGGCTGCGTTGATGCTGCTTGTTCCTTCGGTGCCTGCTTCCGGGACGCTTCCCTCCCTTCCTCCCGTTGAAGAGGGGAAGGGACCGTCTTTCTTTCTTTTCCGCAGCATGGCGGATTCCGTCATGGCATCAGCCCGGCAGGGGAATGCCAGGGCACAGTTCCTGACCGGAGTTTGTTATTATACCGGGGAAGGGGTGGGGAAAGATCTGAAAGAAGCGTTTCAATGGTTTTCCCGTGCCGCGCAGCAGGGAGATCCGGAAAGCCAGTTTTATCTTGGGGTGATGCATGAATGCGGAGAAGGTGTGGAACAGGATGCAAAAAAGGCTTTTGAATGGTACCTGCTGGCAGCCGGGCAGGAATATGCGCCGGCCCAGCACAATGTGGGGAATTTCTATTATAAGGGAGTGGGGACGGAGAAGGATTTAAAGAAGGCGGTCAAATGGCTGACTCTGGCGGCTATGCGCGGAATACCCCAGTCGCAGAACCTGCTTGGCCTCTGTTGTACGGAAGGGCTGGGCATGGAACAGGATTTCAAGGAGGCTTCCAGGTGGTATACTTTGTCCGCCCAGCAGGGACTTGCCGATGCCCAGAACAATCTGGGGATTCTTTATGAGCGGGGGCTCGGGGTTCCTCAGGATTTCAAGGAAGCCTTCAAATGGTTTTCCGCCGCTGCCCGTCAGGGATATTTTGCTGCTCAAAATAATCTGGGAACCCTGTATGACCGGGGTCTCGGAGTCCGGCAGGATTGGAAGAAGGCGTTTGAATTATATTCCCTGGCTGCGGCGCAGGGATATGGGATGGCCCAGAGCAACCTCGGAAAGATGTATGAGACGGGAAGAGGAGTTCGGCAGGATTCAAAAAAAGCATTCGATCTGTATTTGTCCGCCGCGCAGCAGGGAGAGGCCGACGGCCAAAACAACGTGGGAGTCATGTATGAGAGAGGAATGGGAATCCCGCAGAATTTGAAAGAAGCGTTCAAGTGGTTTTCCGCCGCCGCCCGGCAGGAAAACGCATGGGCGCAAAACAATCTCGGAGCCATGTATTATTACGGTCGTGGCGTTCCGCAGGATCCAAAGGAGGCGTTCCAATGGTTTTCTCTTTCCGCCGCGCAAGGCAATTCTTCCGCTCAGAAAAATCTGGGACTCCTGTATGAATATGGACAGGGTGCGGAAAAGGATCTGAAAGAAGCGTTCCAATGGTTTTCCCTGGCTGCCGTCCAGGGAGAGAATGATGCCCGGTACCGGTTGGGGCTTTTGTATGAGAATGGCAAGGGTGTTGATAAGGATGTAAAGGAAGCGTGCAAATGGTATGCCCTTGCGGCGGAACAGGGGCATCCCGCGGCTCAAAACAATCTGGGGACCATGTATGAGGCGGGGGACGGGGTGCAGAAGGATTTGAAGGAAGCGTGCAAATGGTACGCCCTTGCGGCGGAACAGGGATATGCCGCGGCTCAAGACAATCTCGGGACCATGTATGAAGGGGGGCAGGGAGTGGAGAAGGATTTGAAAGAGGCCTTCAAATGGTATCTGGCGTCCGCCCGGCAGGGAAATTCAAACGCCCAGTATCATTTGGCGCGGATGTACCTGAAAGGTGCAGGCGTGGAGCAGGATTACCGTGAAGCTGTGAAATGGTACGGGAAAGCGGCGGAACAGAACGTTCCGGCTGCCCAGTTTGGGCTGGGGCTGCTTTACCTGACAGGGAACGGAACTGAGCAGGATGAGGCAAAAGGCAGAAAATGGATTGCCAAGGCGGCGGAACAAGGCCTGGAGGAAGCCCGGGATATGCTCAAACTGCTTGATGACCTGTTTCCGAAACAGAACGGAGAAGATTGATTCTGGCCAGTACAGGCTCAAAAGGGGCTGCTTCATTTCTGTCAAATCCCGGAGGAAGGGAGGAGATTCGCCAAGGGTACATGGATCACGGATAGCCGCAGAAGTTGCGGCAAATGGTCAGTCTATCACCAGTTCCATTTGAATATCGACCCTTTCGTAGGCCGGATGGCTTTTCGGAATTTCCTTGAACCCCAGTTTTCTGTAGAGCCGTATGGCCGGGCGCAGAAGCGTGTTGCTTTCCAGAAAGATTTTTTTGCATCCCAGTTCTTTTGCCTTGCCGATGACGGTCCGGCATAGCAATACACCGATTCCTTTTCCCTGAACCCCGGGACTGACTGCGAGCTTGGCCAGTTCATATTCATGTTCCGGATCGTCTTTTTTGCACAGAGCGCATACGCCGACAGGTTCATCCCTGTACAGGGCAATGAAAATGTGGCCTCCCTTGTCCAGAATGTATTCCTGCGGGTGGTCCAGCGCCTTGTGGTCGGGTTCTTCCATTTCCCAGTAGGCGGTGATCCATTCTTCATTGAGAGCCTTGAAAGCGGATTGGTAGCGGGGCTCATAGGGAATGATGGCGATGTCTTTTCCCTCCCTCTCCTTTTTGGCTTCTTTTACCCGTTCGAATAATGTTTTTTCCGACAGCAGGTCTTCCCATTCTTCAATGGCCCGCCACAGGTCGTTCCTGGCCTGCCGGGCGATTTGTTCCACGGCGGACTCAACGTCGGGATAGCATTCGGCCATGATTCCGGCCATTTTTTTTCCCTTGGAAGACAACGTGACCATGTTTCTTCTTCCGTCCGATTTGTCCCTCGTTTCTTTCACCAGCCCCCTTGCGCCCATTTCTTTTACGATGTTGCTGACGGACGGATGCGAATGTCCTATTTCCCTGGCGATCGCGGTGATGGTCTTCGCTCCGCCGCGGGACAGCACAAAGAAGACGGAAAACCATTTCGGGCGGATGTCCACGCCGTACATGCCGTAAATCAGTTCGGCGTCATTTGTTATCTTGTCCGTCAGCATGCGCAGTCTGCTTCCAATGGCCATTTTGCCCGTCTGGTTGAAAAAATCCATATGCGTTTTTTTGTGTTGTTAAAAACGTAATTGGTTACGCAATTAGTTACGGAATGATCTTATAGATGTCAAAGATTTTTTTATCATGTTGGGAAATACCGTTCATTTCGCCCGTGTTTCCAAGATGGCGGCCCCGGTATTCTTGTCCCATAGCACCCGGCGTTCAGATTTTTCGACGATCGGACCGGAATGCCACGCCAGCTTTTTCAAAGCACGGTCATCCGAAAGAAGAGGAGGGGGAATCAGAAAATGAAAAACCCTTGCGGAAGCAGTGACTCTGCAAAGAAGCAGAAGGTTGAAAGTGGTAGGCCCGGTAGAGTTCAAATCCGCGACCAAAGAATTGTTGTTATTGTTTGCAGTTAATTTTCAATATGTTGTAATTTTCTAGTGCTGGAATAGTACAATTTTCTTCTGACATTGAGGAGGGAAAGGAGCAACAACTCATGCCAACGAACAAGAACATGCCGGAACGCAGAAGCAGAGAAAAAGTATCTGAAATGAGGGGGACGGCGGCATGGTCACAGGTAGTGCCGTTCAAGCCCAGTTTGGGAAAGACTCTTTCCCCGGCAAGGGGGGAAATACCATGCCTGGATACAAGAGAATGGAAAAGTAGGGGATAGCCATGATTTCGTGGCGTGTGTTATGCCAGATCCTGGCAAGAGGGAACAGGCCGTGGCACTGGAAACGTATTGCAGGAGTTTTGCCGGTGGCCATGAACGAATCTCAAGGACAGCGGTGTGACCTTTCATGAATTTGCGGGAAGAGTTTTAAGACGCCGGAGTTGTTGCGGGCGCTGGCGCTTTTCAGGGGAGAGGGGGGGAGGCCGGAGAAAAAGGCTGTTTCTTGTTAGGGATTATATCCCTGCTTGGGTTATTCTGATCTTGAAATAAAGGAGTTAACGGAAATATGCCATGTCCAGTTTTGTTTTTTCCAGATGGCGGAGCAACCAAATTGTAAAAAAGCCCAAAAGTGTATTTGTTTCCGGTTTGCCGCCTTGATTCATTGTCTGACATGGTTCGTTCAAAGAATGTTTCCATCTGAACAAACAGGGTCGGTTTCGGTCAGCACAGATATGGGAATACTGCCATTCATCTGCGTGCATGGTTCCTGGCAGGCTATGTCCGTGCCGGGAGGCTACAGCGTGCATCCGGACCTGGGGTTTCCTCCTTTTTCTTATGCTTCCGGAGGGAAAGGATGGCTTCCTCCGCTTTTCCCGCGAGGACGCGTGTGGTGTCCCACTTTTCCATTAGAGAAAGTTTTTTTTGTCCTGCTGCCGATTTTCCTCCATCGGCTTTTTTCGGTTGTGCTCCTTCCTCCCGGCACAAGGTTTGTTATGTCCGGTAGAACAATTCTGACGTGGAGAAAGGCGCCCCGGCTCTTGTAAATGATAGAATAGCATTTATTCCTGCATCGGCGGATTCTTGAATCCGGTTGCCCGTTCCAGGGCCTTTGACGTGAACGCATGCTGTTCTTCGGAACGTCCCGCATGCGCTCAAATCCGCGTACTGGCATTTGCTCCCGGTGCAGGCCGTTTGCCCCCACTCCTTTTAATAATCCCCTATCCCATTTTTAAACACATACCCCATTCCCCTTATGAAATTGAGATTGCCGCTTTTTCTTGCCTCATTGCTGCTGGCCGCCATGGCCGTAGCTTCCCGTGCCGATGAATTCACCTGGACCTCCACTTCCTCCAGCGCTTCGTGGAGGGAGGCTTCCAACTGGAATCCTGCCGAAGCGCCGGGGCTGAATTACGCCCGGTATGATACCGTTATTTTCAACAATGCGCTTTTGTCCGCCGCTACCACCATCACGCTCAGCGGCAACGTTTACCTGAACCAGCTGATCAGCACGGCGGACGACCAGAAGACGCTGACGCTGACGGGGAGCGGCGCAAGAATTTACTTCGGCAAGGAAAATCCCGGCATGTCCCTGAACGGCAACATGACGCTGAACTTGAATGTCCCCGTTTCCACCGACCAGGATTTCACCATCATCTCCAAACGCTCCAACGTCATTTTCAACGGCACGTACACCAATCTTTACCATAACCTGAACGTGGATGCGGACGCCGGAACCCGCGTGGAATTGCGCGGAGAAGCCTCCTATATCAATACGCTGACCAAGGACGGCATGGGAACCCTGGTGCTGGCCGCGGACAACCGCTATATCCAGCACGTCCATCTCCATGAAGGCGCCCTTCATCTGGGAAGCGACAAGTCCCTGGGCGGGGCCGTACTGGTTCTGGGCAATAACGATCTCCGTAACCAGGTCGTTTCCCTTCAGGCGCTTACGAAAGACCTGGTCCTGACCAACGATTTTTCCTGGCTGAACACCAATTTGAATATCACCGGGCAGCATGCCATTACGCTGGCGCCCCGCAACCAGGTGACCATTGATTTGAACGGCGACAGGAGCATTGATACCGAGCTGAATACCAGCCTCATATTCGGCAGCACCGTAGCCACGGCCGGAACGGGCGGATTCACCAAGTCCGGGTTGGGACGTTTTGAAATTCAGGGGACCAGCCATGCGTTCGGTTCCTTTTCCGTCCGGGACGGCGTCGCGGCCGTTACCGCCAGGGGGGCGGATTATGTGCTGGGCGGTCCTGCGGAGAACGGGGAAGCCCTGCCGCTGGGAACCGGAACCCTTTCCATCATTGGAGAGAATAGCAGGCTGGAACTTTCACCGGATACCGGGCGTGACGTGTATGTCAGGGGAAGAATCAGCCTGGACCGCGGCGGCGTTTTTGAGCTGATGAACCGCGCCTCCGTGCACCTGGAAGAAGGCGCGGAACTGGACGGCGGAACTGACGGAACCACTCCCACCCTGTTCATCCTGCGGGGAGACGTGCATATGGACGGGGGGATTGCCTCCCATCTTCCGAACGTCCAGTTCGGTTCCTCCGCCACCCTGTACGGTTCCGGCCTGCAAGGCTCGTTTGGCGAGCTAACGTTCGGCTTTCAAGAGCTTTCCGGAGACTCCGTCACGCTGGATTCTTCCCTGGGCGGCCTGGTTGCCGCGAAAGCCTCCGTTTCCGACCATTCCACATTGATGCTGGGCGCGGATGGACAGCTGGGGGGAGAACCGTCCCTTTCCCTGGGGAAAACCTCCACACTGGACACGCGGGGATTTTCCGCTTCCTTTTCCGATTTGTCCTGGACTTCCAGCACCGTCTGGGCGGACAGGTCCACCATCGTGCTGAGCAACGGAACGGGTTCGGGCGGCGGCATTCTGCACTTTACCGGCAACAGCCTTTCCGGAGGCGCCGGACACCTGGCGCTGGAAGGCTGGCAGGACGGGCACGACCAGCTTCTTTTCAACCATGACGTCAGCGGGGAATCCTGGTTTTCCCGGGTCCACTTCCTGGGCTACAATGATGAAATGGGGCTTGAGGTTGCCGCGCGGGGAGATGCGTATGAACTGCGCCCCGCCTCCGTGAATACGGGGGGAGTTTATACGTGGACCGGCCAGGCCTACCTGGGCGAAGGCATCAGCAAGTCCACTAATACGAATGCCCTTTTCGGCGGGAACTGGGACGCCAACCGCGCGCCTGCCGGAGCGGGGGCGGAGATGGTGTTTGCCAATCTTGATCCCCATTTGCGGGGCAAGGGAATTAAGTTGAACTCCCCGTCGGGACAATTCGTAGTCGGCAAGATGACCATTGCGGACGACGTGGCCGGATCCTTTTCCCTCAGCGGGAACGACGTTCTGGTTTTTGACAACGGCGGCGCCCAGGCGGAATTGTACATGGGAACTCAAAATAATAACTACAGCATTTCCAACAATATCCTGATCGGGGAAAACGGCCTGAAGTTCATCGGCAAGAACGGCAAAATGCAGCTATTCGGCGCCCTGCAGGGGGACGGAGACCTGGTGATTACAGGGGAATCCGGCATTTTGGAAATCCGGAAGAAGGGTAACACGGAATACCGCGGGAACGTCATTCTGGAGTCCGGAACCCTGATGCTGACCGATAACGGCGTGCTGGGCACCGGTTCCCTGGTCATCAAGGGCGGAGCTCTGGGCCGCAACGGCAATTCCGCGGAACTCCGCAACCGGCTTGTCATCCAGAATGATTTTCGTCTTGCCCAGGGCATGGTAGCGTTCACCGCTTCCGGTAACTCCGTCAAGGATGTGGTCCATCTCGACCGCGTGTTTACCATTTCAGGCGCCGGCAGCCTGTATTTCCGGGAAGGCCGCGACCTTCAGGGCGCAGGAGGACTGGTGCTGGGGCCGCCCACGGGAGGAGTGGTGAGCATTTACAATTTTTCCAGCAACAACAGTTTCAGCGGCGGCTTGACCCTGAACGGCAATACGCTGTACGCGGCGGACGCCACCGGCACGGACGGCGGGGAATTGAATTACATGGTGTTCGGGGAACGTGAGCAGAATGCCAATTACGCCGGCACGGGCGACATCACCTTTGCGGGCAGCGGCAATTTTTACATCCGGGGCGGTGAACAGACGATTGTTGATTTCCGGAACGGCGTCAACATTTCCGGAAACGGCGGCACCCTGTGGCTGCAAGGGAAGTCGCAGGAGGTCCGGCTGACCGACGTCAATTTCGGAGGCTCCGTGACCATCAATTCCTACGGCAGGCAGGTCTTGAAGATAGGGCAGGTTGACTTTCTCAACAGCGGGTCCTCCTCCCTGATCCTGAGCATGGATCGCCATGATTCGGGTTCCGTGGAAGGGGACGTCTCCGTCCGCTCCCTGAACGGCGGCGAAGCCAGTTTGGACGGTCTTTTAAGGTTGATGATCAACGGTACAGGGTACACCTCCACGTTGGAGGAAACGATCAGCCATGTCGCTGTCTCCAATGTAAGGCTTTCCAGCGGACGGCTCGCCCTGACGCGGGACAACCAGATTCAGGGCCTCCGTGCAGGGGAATACGCCACTCTGGATTTGTACGGGGGCTCCATCATCAGCTCCCAGGGAGTCAGCAATACGTTCGGCACGCTGACCATCAACGGCGCCGCGACCATGGAGCTGGGTTCAGGCGGGGAATTGACCTTCAGCAAAGTCAGCAACTGGGGAACTAACGGCGGACTGCCCTACCTGGTCAACATAGAAAACGCCTCCGGCATCTGGAATACGCCGGACAGTCCGGACGTTTCCTCGGAACACATCTGGTTGTTGACGGCAAACGCCCTGACGGCGGACCAGCTCAACCAGGTGGCTTTTACCGGGTACACCCGCGGGGCGGAGCTTTATTACCATGAAGACTTGAAGAAATGGGAATTGCTTCCGAACGGGGACGCCGCTTTTGAATGGACCGGAGGCGGGGGGCGGACAGCCGGTCCTGGTCGCTAACCGCCAACTGGTTCGGGGGCAAGGTGCCGGTCACCCGCGGCAACATCGCCATTTTCCGGGACCAGGATGCGGGCCTGGACCAGAAGACGATTTTGCTGACGGAGGACATCACCCTTTCCCAGATCAATTTTGAAGGCGCCAAATCCACCAGTTTTTGCATTGATTCCTCTTCCGACGGTCAACGGGGGGTGCTGACGTGGGAAGGCCAGGGGGACGCTCCCGCCAAGATTTTCATGGCCGGGGCCATGTCTCCCGACATCCGGGCTGACATGGTCATCTCCCCCGGCGGGCTGCTGGTCAGCCACAGCGCCTACAACCAGACGCTTGTGTTGAGCGGCCGCATCGGCAACGCGGCCGACGGCTCTTCCGGCGCCTTGATTCTGGAGGGAAGCGCTTCCAAGGGGACCTTGAACACCATCAGCCTCCAGGGGGACAACACGTTTACCGGAGGCGTCATCCAGAGGGGCGGAAGGCTGGAGATCACGCATGACCATGCGCTGGGGGCGGGTTCCTATACCGTGGACGGAGAAGGCCGCTTCGGAGGCAAGGATCTCACCGGCTATACCATCCGGACGGTAGGAAACGACCTTCATCTGAAGGCCACGAACGGCGATGACGGCAAGTCCTGGATTCTCACCAGCAGCATCACGTTCAACGATGCCGACGCTTCCGATGTGGACGGCTTCCTGTATGGCCCGCGCCAGACGGTTTCCACCGATGCCGGGGCCACGCTGACTTTCGGGGAGAATTACACGGTTGCGGACGCGGACGGGAACGTCCCCTCCATGCTGGAGTTTAAAACTACGTCCACTACTTCTCTTACGGGCGTTTTCCTGGGACAGAACACTTTTTCCGGAGGCTTGACCGCGACGGGAATCGGGACGATTACGCTCAAGGTAGGTTCCAGCAGCATCCTGAATGATCCGGCCCATCCGGAAGCGGGCATCAAGTCCGGCCCCCTGGGCACGGGAACCATCTTTTTCGGCAACGGGCGGTCCCAGAGCCTGGGCGTTTATTCGCCTGAAACCAATACCGCCGTCCATTACGTCCTTCACAACAATATTGAACTGGGGACCTCGGAGGAGTTGAGATTCATGGGCGGCAAGGGCTCCCTGACGCTGGATTCCGTCAACTCCCTGGATTTCGGCACCACGGACAGGACCCTGTACACGGGGCAGTATTACGCCGGGGGTCAGTACCCCACCATGCTGGTGATCAATTCCCGCGTGGACGCCTCCCAGGCGGCCGTCGCGGTGCGGGGGACCGAGTTCGTCCGCTTCTCCAATCCGGACAACGTGTTCAAGGAATTCAACATCGGAGTAAAGGAATACGATTACAATAACCTGGAGGGGCGCGTATCCGTCGGAGCCGACAACGCGCTGGGAGACCAGGCCATAGGCGTTTACGCGTGGACCAGCGCCACGGCGGCTTCGCAGTCCTACCTTCAGGCTTATTCGGGGGAAACGGGCCGGTCGGTGCGCACGCTGAGCAACCTGTTCCGTTTCCATGCGGGACTTATCTTCTCCTCCCTGGTGGAGGAAGGAGGCATTGCCGGAGCAGAACAGCCGGGAGGAACAGTCACCCTGAACCTGAACGGCACGGGGGCCTCCGACCTGAACGCCGGGCTTTCCTACAACCAGCGGAAATTCACGATCAACAGTACGGAAACCGCCTGGAACAGCAAGATTTACAACAGCGTGATCGTTTCCTTCGCGGAAACGCATGACCTGACCAACGGCGGCATTCTGGCGGACGGCAATTCCACCAATTACAAGGCATGGCTGGCCGGCCAGGGAGGAGAACTGGAACTGTTGGGCACCAAGACTTTTTCCGGTAATACAGATGACGGCCACGGCAGCCGCTTCCTCGGCACGGGCTATGATCCGGACAGCAGCCATTACGCGCTGGTCATCGGCAATTACGGCCTGGTCACTACCACGCTGGGGGACAAGGACATGGTCATCGGCGCCACGGCGGACGACAACCGCGTCACGCCCTTCGGCCAGGGAGAGATTCTGCTGGACGGCCTCAACGGGCTTCTGCTGGTGCGCACGGGCGGCCAGAAGAAGAACGTCTATCTGGAAGACGGCCTTTTTGAAATGGCGCGCGGCACGTTTGAAGTCACCGGCGGCGGCAGCCTCCTGCTGGGCCGCAAGGGAGACGGAACGGCTTTTGACCAGACCCTGGCAGGCAAGGGCGGACAAGCCGGGCAGGGCATGATTTCCGCAAGCGGCGGCAGCCGGATCGTTGTCGACGCCGGAGACAGGAATGTCACGCTCAGGGCCTACATGGGCGGGGACGTCACGCTGCTTTCAGGCACGCTGAACCTGGCCCTGGAAAAGGCGCTGGGGTCCGTGACGGACATGACGTTCAACGGTGGAACGCTGGCCTTGAACAGGATGAGCCAGTCCCTGGGAGCGGGGAGCACCCTGTCTCTGGGCAGTTCCTCCCTGTCCACGCTGGACTTCGGCGGCACGGCCGCCTCCGGCAACGTGGTGATGGAGGCGGGGCGCCTGGGCGCCTGGGATGAAAACGGCACGCTCATCATCAAGGGCTGGAAGGGCAACATCGCCGGCGGCGGGAGAAGCCAGTTCCTGCTGACCGGCTACGGCGCGGCCAGCCCCAAGTACATCGGCAACATTTCCTTTGAAGGATACAGCACCGGGGCCCGGATTGTCTGGGTGGACGGCCATTACGAGATCCTGCCTTACGCCGCCACCTACGTTTGGACGGGCGCCCGGGGCAGCTCCTGGGACGACCAGGGAGACTGGAAGGACGGCCAGGTGCCGAACATCATCAACGCTTCCGTCACGTTCGGCAATGAAGCGCTTGATTCCAGCACCGTCGCCGTGCTGACGGCGGACCGGACCGTGGGCGACCTGAAATTCAGCGGCACGCGGAACCAGCAGTTTGAAATTAGGGGCGCCGCAGGCGGCATCACTCTGGTGCTGGCCCAGACGCCGGAATCCGGATTTGACGCCGGGATTGAAATGACGGGCAATTCAGACGCCCTTATTTCCACGAATGTCCGCCTGGACAGCCATTTGAAGATTTCCAACGAAGAGGGGGCGGACCTGGAGATCAACGGGACCGTTTTCCACGACAGTGATTCCACCTACAGGATCAGCAAGAACGGAGCCGGCGTCCTGACACTGAGCGGCAACAGCACCTTCAGCGGGGGATTCCTCCTGAATGAGGGCACGCTGCGGATCAACCAGGACGAACGCCTGACCAACCAGAGCGTTTCTTCCGGAGCCGTAGGCACGGGCGTTCTGACGCTCCGCGGCGGCGCGCTGGAAGCCTGGCGGCAGGACCGGACGCTCAGCAATGAAATCGCCATGAGCGGAAACGTCGCCATCGAGGGCTCCCATTCGCTTTTGCTGGACCACCGTGGCGGCCATTCCAGCCGCATTGACGGAGACGTGGTGATCACGGTAGCTTCTTCAGCCTCGCTCATCATCGGCGACGGCCATCATTTCTCCTGTGACGGCAATATAACTAAGGGAGGGTTGGGACTCCTGGAATGGCGTAGCACACTGGACAATACGCTGTCCCGGGGAGTCCGCCTGAACAGCGGGACCTTGGTGCTGTCGGCAGACAACAACTACTCCGGGGGAACGGAAATGGCAGGAGGAATACTGGCCATTTCCCGGAATTCCTCCCTGGGTAATGCCGACAGCGCCATTGAGGTCCTGGGGGATTCCACCCTGCGGATTGACCGCAGCCTGACCGGAGTGCTGAACAATTTTTCCCTGTCCGCCGGAACGGCATTGACCGTCCAGACGGCGGACGGCGGTTCTTCCGCCACGGATGCCGTGCTGGCCGGCGTCATGTCCGGAGAGGGCAGGCTGGTCAAGACCGGAGGAGGCTCCCTGATCCTGACCGGACGGAACAGCTTTACCGGAGGGGCGGAAGTGAGAGAAGGCGTTCTGCAGCTGGGCAACGGCGGAACAGGAGCCGGTTTCGCGGCAGGCGCCAGCCTGGCGGAAGGAACGCAGTTCGTGTTCAATCACAGTGACCGCATGGATTATGCCGGAAGCGTCAGCGGGCAGGGAACCCTCGTCAAGCGGGGAACGGGCCGGCTTGTCCTGTCCGGGAGCAGCGCTTTTACGGGAGGGAGCATCCTGGAAGAAGGAACGCTCACCGTGGCCCACGGCCAGGCCCTGGGAGACGGAGCCCTGGCGATGAATGACGGCACTGTTCTGGACTACGGCCAGGGCATTGAGCTGGGGAATGACGTCTCTATCAACGGCAGCGGCCTGCTGAACGTGGATGAAGGAAAGGCGGCCGTCCAGCAGGGAATCATCAGCGGCGGCGATATGGAAAAAACGGGAACAGGCACGCTGGTCCTTACCGGAGAGAATACCTACCGCGGCGCAACTTCCGTCCGGGAAGGGACGCTTCAGGTGGGGGACGGGGGCCGGACCGGCTCCATCCTCTCCATGGCTGATTCCTCCCTTTCCCTCACCGTGGCTTCGGGAGCGGCCCTGGCCTTCAACCGCAGCGACGACATTCATTACCAGGGAACGGCGGCAGGGGAAGGCAGGCTCATCCAGCGGGGCGCCGGAACATTGCTGGTGACTGGCGCGCAGGAGTATACCGGCGGCAGCGTCGTGGAAAACGGCACCCTTAAAATCACCGGAGAGGGGGCGCTGAACGGTTCCGTCCGCATCCACGGAGGCGCCATGTTCTACATCGGCAGCCAGGACGCCCCCTATACTCTGGCGAACGACATCCTGGGAGAAGGCACGCTGGTCATCGACCTTTCGGAAGACCGCCTCCCGGAAGATGGCAGTCCGCTGCAATTCTCCTTCGGCAGCCGTGCCGCAGATCTGGGAAAAGGATTCACCGGAACCGTGGAAATGCGGAGTACGGCCTATGTGGTTGACGAACAAATGGAATGGTTCATGAATGGGGACAGCGTCTCCCATCTGAAGACGGCTGCCGGGAGCGTGGGGTCCCTTCAGGCCGTAGCCCAGGCGGACCCGGCCCTGCGCGCCAGAACGCTGGAGGGGACCGTGAATTTTGCCGGAGGGGAAATGAACTGGACCCTGGATGCGGACAACGAAGCGTCCGCCTGGCTGCAGGCCGGCTCCATCACCCTGACAGGGAATACGGATTTTAACCTGAATCTCAGCGAACATGCCGTTTACGACGGAGGGAGGCTGTCCTTCTTTGACGGACCGGGCACCGTACTGCTTGCCGAAAGCGGAACTGCCGTCAGCGGAGCCGGGTTGTGGACCCTGTCCGGCGTGCGCCTGGGCGGGAAAACCCAGGCGGATCTCCAGGCGGTACGGCAGGGAATCGTGCAGGGCGGCGCGGAAATCGCCCGCGGCGTCACTGCATGGTCGGCGGGAACGGAGGACGGAACGCGCCTGGTGGCCTACCGGGAACTTTCCCGGGTGGAAATTTATGATGGACGCACCCTGTCGGTTGTGCTGGATGCGGACGACTCTTCGCGTGAACTGAGCGTTGCGTTGACGGATTATACCCTGGAATCCCTGCTGGCGGACGGGAATGACCCCGCCGGGGCGGACAGGGCGGGGTCCGGCCATGTCAGTTTCAAGGATGCCGCCGGAGGTCGCGGCATCCTGCTGAGCGGGGCCAACAGCTATACGGGAACGACGACGATCGAGGCCGGAACCAGGCTGGTTCTGGGCGGCGATTCCGCCCTGGGCGGCGCCGGACGCCACACTTCCCTGCTCATCGCGGATTCCGTGAATGCCGTGCTTGACCTGAACGGCCATGCGGCTTACACGGGAGGCGTCAGCATCGGCCACGGGGGCGGCATTTTCCTGGGAACTGCAAACGGCGGGGAAGGCGCTCTGACCATCGGCGCCAATGCGGAGGACGGCACGCCGTCCGTTGCCGGGGGCGGCAGCATCGCCGGGGACGGCGCGCTTGCCGGAGCCGGGACGCTTCATCTGAACCTGGGCACGCTGACCATTTCCGGGGCCAATGACTCCGTGCAGGCGGAGACGGCGGTAGGCCGGGATGCCACCCTCCTGCTGACCCATGCAAATGCCCTGGGCAAGGGGGATTCCGCCGGCGCCATTGCCGTGGAAGGGCTGCTGCAAGTCAATGCGGCCGGAACCCTGGACAACGTGGTGGCCGGGTCCGCTGCCGGAACGTGGGAAAAGCTGGGAACGGGAAGGCTCGTCTCGGAACGTGACCACACGTTCGCGGGAACCGTTTCCGTTGCGGACGGAACGCTGGCGCTGCTGGGCGGCAACCATTTCTTCCGGCAGGTCAACCTGCATGACGGGGCCGTTCTGGAGCTGGGGCAGGACGCCTCCGCCGGGAACGCCCTGATCAACATGGAAGGTCGTTCCGGGACCATCCGCGCGTTGAACGACCTCCAGTGGTCCAACGCCATTTCCCTGGGACGGGAGCGGGGCGTTCTGGACACGAACGGCCGCACCGTTACGGCGGGCGGAACCATCAGCGGCCAGGGACTTCTGGCCGTCACCGGAGGAGGCACGCTGAACATCCGCCGGGAAAATACGTATGCGGGCGGTACCGTGATCACGGGTAGCGGGGCATTGCGCCGCGCTTCCGGTACCAGAGTGGTGCTTGGGGAGGGCGGGGAGCGCGGCCTGGGCGCCGGACTGGTGACCCTGCAGGGCGGAAGCCTGCTGGAACTGGCCTTTTCCGACAAAACCTTTTTCAACCGCCTGGCCGGAACCGCTGCGGAAACGGTCCTGGTCAGCGGCCGCGGGGTAACGCTGGACGCGGACAACAGCGCGTTTGCGGGCACCTGGGAAATTACGGGCGGGGCCCTCGCCGCCGGCACGCTCCGGGACGCGGCTTCTCCGGACCATGTTCTCAACAATCTCGGCACGGGCAGTTCCATTTTCCTGAACGGAGGGGAGCTGACCCTCTCCGGAACGAATGCGGAAGACGCGGACCTGCTGTTTGCCAACAAGCTGTCCGGCAACGGCATTCTTCATGCCGTGCTGGGCACGCAGGACAGCCGGTTCTTCTTTGACGCGGACCGTGCGCCGGCGGCGGGGAATTCCTTTACGGGAACACTGGACATGAAGAACGGGACGTACGTCTTTTCCACGGCGGACGCTTCCGGCCGGGGAGTCCTTCAGCGCGGAACGCTGGAACTTTCCGCCTCCGGTTCGGGCCGGGGTTCCACCGTCATCGACGGTGATTACAGGATAGGCGGGTTGACCATGAACGGAGGCGTTCTGAAGGTGGGCACGGACGCCAAGGGCGCCCCGGCAGGCATGCTGACCGTGGACGACCTGAATGTGGACGGCGGCGGAACGGTCGCCATGCGCATTCCCCAGTCCATCCATATCACGGACGCCAAAGGCACCCTCTTTGACGATAACCACGACGCGGAGGCCTACCAGCATCAAGTGGTGCGGGCCGAAGGCACGGCCTTGCCCGTCCACGGCGCCCAGCTTTCCTTCACCAATGAGGACGGCACCGTCACCGGGAATCCGGGCATCAGGCAATACGTGCAGCTGACCGACTCCGGCAGCCGGGAAGTGGCCGAAGCCGTGTATGACTACATCATGACGGTGAAGACGGACGCCGCCCCGAATTCCGGAGAAAACGGCATCTATCTGGGCTACGGCCTGAGCCGCATCAATTCCTACACGGCCGGCACGCTCTACCAGCTTGCCAACACCGCGGAAAGCAGCAACGTGATGGGCGCCCAGCTCACCAGCACTGCCAGGGGAGAGGAAGCTGGAGCCCCCTCCGTGGGGGGAGGCTTTGAATTCCGCGCCTTTGACGACGGGGAGCACGGCATCGTCATCGCCAACGCCGCCAACAACTACACGGGCAAAACCCTGGTGAGCAGCGGAAAAGTCACCTACGGCGCCGACAACGCCTTCGGCAACACCAGCGAGCTGGAACTGGCCGCCGGAACGAAGGTGGACATGAACGGCAAGACCCAGACCGGAGACAGCCACTTTATCGGCGGCCTGACCATGACCGGAGCCGGGGCGGAACTTCTGATAAACGGGGGGCAGCTGGAAGTGCGCGGCTCCGCCGCCCTCTCCGGCAGTACGGTGGACCTGGGAAATGCTTCCGGCAGGCTCGTTCTCACGGGAGCCGCCGCTCTGGACAATGACGCCCTGATGAATCTTCAAGGCGGCCAGGCCGCGCTGGGCGGAACGGCGGCCGTGGACCACGGCAGCAGCATTCTGCTGGAAGGAGGCGCTCTGACCGTCTCTGGAAAAATGACTGTCGCCAACGGAAGTTTCCTCCACCTGGGCGGAACGGCCGGAGGCTCCCTCACCCTGCTGGGCGGAGGTTCCCTGGAAGGGGGGAATGTGCTGGCGGGCCGGGGAAGCATCACTCTGGGCGGCGACGGAACGACGACGGTTGTCCGCGGAGCCAACGGCCAGTTGAATGCCGCCGTGGACATTCAGGCGGGAAACGCCGCCCGGCTGACGGACTTCAAGGGACTGGGAACAGGCGCGATCCGGCTGGACGGGGAACTGTCCATCACGGGTGCCGCCTCCGGCGACCTGTCCAATACGGTCACCTTCGGTTCCGAGCCCGGCGGCGTCCTGGACCTGGTCAACAGCCGTGGCGCGCAGAGCGGAACGCTGCAAGGGGAAAGCGCGGCCATTCGTCTGACGAATTCGGAATGGACGCTGGCCGGAAACAACTCCCGGCTGGGGGCCGGTTCTTCTTTCACGATTGACGCGTCCTCCCGCCTCACGGCTGCCGGCTCCGGTACGCTGGGACAGGCCGCCGTAAGCATCGGCGGCGTTCTGGAACTGGACGCCTCGGAAGGCACGGAATGGAACCTTTCCAACCGGTTGTCAGACGATGGAACGGACGCCGGGGAACTCGTCAAGAAGGGAGAAGGAATGGTGGTCCTGAATGCGGAAAACAGCCGCACGGGCTCTACTTCCATCGAAGCCGGAGAAATCAGGCTGGAACACGTGCTGGGGCTGGGAACCGGGCACATTGCCGTGGAAACGGCCTCCGGCGTCCTGACACTGGGGGAAAAGGCCACGGGAGAATTCGTCAACCGGATTGCCAACGGCGGAACGGTAAACGTGTCGGGTTCTTCCCTCATTCTTTCCGGCGATATCAGCGGAACCGGCAGGGTGAATGTGCTCTCCGGAGCGGACGTGCTCCTTTCCGGGGACAATTCCGGATTTGACGGGGAAAACGGAGCCTTGTGGAACGTGGAGGCGGGAGCCGCCGTTTCCATCACCCGGGCGGCCAATCTGGGCGAGAGCGCGGACGTGCTGTTGAACGGAGCCCTGACCCTTCGCAGCGCCGTTCCGGCGGAAGGAAACGTTTATGTCTGGCGCAATGCGCTGGCGGGCTCCGGGAACCTGGTGGTCAATCTTTCCTCTGAAGCGGAGGAATTCGCCTTCGGGGAACCTCATGCCTCCGACACGGGCCGGAACTTCACGGGCACCGTCACGCTGGGGACGGCCACGTTCAGGCTGGACGGGCCGGGTAGCGGCAACGTGCGGGCCCTTGCCCAAGCCACGCTGGAACTGGCGGACGGCAGTCACGCCGTCGTGGAGCGGGGGAGCGGTCAAAACGCCCTGGGTGGGCTGACCCTCCGCGGGGGCGAGCTTGACTTCTCCTGCGTTCAGCACACGGGGGCCCATCCGGGGCTATCCGCGGACCACGTTTCCCTGGTGGCCTCCAACGGCACGCTGACGGTGGCGGGCGGAACGGTAAAGGTGAATGCGGGCCTGCTGACCGGCATTGACACGACGGTGGACGCGACGGCCAACCTGCTGACTCATGAAGACCCCTCCATGACCTTTGACCCGGACGGCAGGGAGCTGGCTCCCGTCAAGCTGGTGCAAACCGCCGCGGGACAGGCGCAGGGGGGCACCGCTTCCCTGGAAGTGGTGGACAGCGATTCCGGCGCCGTGATGCCGATGGACGCCACCGAACAGACGGTTTCCCTGCGGCATGGCGACGAAGTCGTCGCGACGGGGCATTACAACTACGGCGTCAGCCTGGGCGCGGAGAGGGACGGCCTGTATGTGGGGTACATCCTGACGCAGGTGGACATCCGGGACGGCAAAACCCTGGTGCTGGACAATGAAGACGCCACCGGCGCGGCGGCGGACCTCTCCGCGCACCTTGCCGGAACCGGCCATTTGACCGTTCACGCGTCCGGAAACATTAACAAGGTGATCTCCCTTTCCCACAGCGGCAATACCTTCACCGGCATCACCACCGTCACGGACGGAACCACGCTGAGGGCGGAGACCGCCACGGACCACATCATCGGGGAAAGCAGGCAGCTTGTTCTGGGCAGCGGATCGACGTTCGACATGAACGGCACCAACCAGAACGTCAACAGCCTCACGGGCGCCGGGCAGGTGCTCTTCAACGGAGAAGGCACCCTCCGGCTCCGCAATGCGGCGGATGCGGACAGCACCTACCGCGGAGATATGCTGGGGGCCGGAACCATGGTGAAAACGGGCGCCGGGGAACTGACCCTCCAGGGCGGCCGCATCCTGCACGAGCAGGGGACTACGGTGGAAGAAGGCGTGCTGACCATGAACGGCGCTTCCGCCCACGCCAACAAGCCGCTCGTCACGATCAAGGGGGATTCCCGCGTCAACATGGACGGCGGCAACATCGGCAGCAGCGGAGACACCCTTTTTGCTGCGGAGGATGCCACTGGAGAACTCCATGTCCGGAATATGGCCGGTTACACGGTGGGCCATGACGGCCAGCGCCTGCTGGACGCCAGGGGCAGCGGCTCCTTGAACGCCGTGTTCAGCAACGTGAAGGACGTGCGGGGCGACGTGCATGCCGCCCCGGAATCCGCGGTGAGCATGCGCCTGGCGGACGGCACCACCCTGACGGGCATGATTGACCCGGCCTCCCTGGCCGTGGACGGCACCAGCACCTGGAACATGACGGCTGATTCCACCCTGACGAACCTGCGGAACAGCGGCGTCATCGACTTCATGGACAGCGGCGCGGACGGCTTCAAGACGCTGACCGTTACCGGAAACATGGACAACGACGGCGACATTCCCGGCTCCTTCCGGATGAACGTCAGCCTGGCCGCCATGAAAACGGACATGATCAAGGTGGGCGGTTCCGTTTCCGGCTCCTACCACATCATCATCAAGCGCGATGCGCTGACCGACCTGACGGACGCCCGGACCTTCTCCCTGAAGCTGGTGGACGTGGACGGAACGAACGCCGGGAACGCGGACGGAGAAACCTCCTTCCACGGGAGCACGGACGTGCGCATGAGAAAGGCGGTGGTCCAGGCAGGGGACGCGGAAGGCAACCACAAGGAAGACTGGTTCCTGGTCTACGACTCTTCCAAGGACCCGTCCGGCGACGTCAACGACACCGGCAAGAGCATCCTGGGCATCTCGGACATCAGCCTGCTCTGGTTCACCCAGACGGATACGCTGACCCGGAGAATGGGTGAATTGCGCATGAACGGTCCCCTGAGCGGCAACTGGGTGGACAACTTCTGGATCCGCAGCTACGGCAGCCGGTACAACGTCGGTTCCGGAGCCACCGGCTCCAGCTACCGCGACTACGTTTACGGTTCCGACATCGGGGTGGACCGGGGCTGGCAGCTGGACCCGCACAACCGCTTGTACACGGGGCTCTTTGCCGGGTACGGCGGCGCGCGCAAGGACTTCCGGGCGCCGGGAGCCAAGGGAGACACGGACAGCTTCTACTTCGGCGGCTACGGCACCTGGATCAACCGGCACGGCTACTACGTGGACCTGGTCATCAAGGCGCAGCACTTTTACCATGACTTCAGGGCCTACGATGAAAGCTTCAACCGCACCAGCGGGGACTACACCCAGTGGGCGGTAGGCTCCTCCGTAGAAGCGGGCAAAATGTTCAAATTCAGGAATGACTGGTTCATTGAACCGCAGCTCCAGCTCAATTACTTCCACGGGGAAGGGGCAGGCTACTGCACCACGGGGGCCAATCCCTTCCAGACGCAACTGGGCGGCACGGATGTCCTGAACTTCCGCTACGGAGTCAACCTGGGTCGCACCTTCAACGTCGGAGAACACGGCATGCTGCAGCCCTACGTGACGGCGGAGGGCATCCACCAGACCAGCAGCGGGGGCCGCGTCAATGCCGGGGACGGCCAATGGCGGCCCAACATGGACGGCTCCGTCTTCCGGTGCGGTGCCGGCGTCATCTGGCAGATGGACGCGCGCAACCAGCTCCACTTCAGCTACGACGCCGCCTTCGGCAAAAAATACACCATGCCCTGGGGAATCAATCTGGGTTACCGTTACCAGTTCTGACGGCCCCGTGTCCCGTTTGCGCCGGCGGGGGCCTTCTTTCAGAAGGGGCCTGCTGCCGGTGGTTGTCAGACAGCCTGTCCCGGCAAAGGAAAATCCATGCAAGTTTTTAACTTGCATGGATTTGTTTTGGTAGGCCCGGTAGGAATCGAACCTACATCGTCGGTACCGGAAACCGATGTCCTATCCATTGAACGACGAGCCCATGTTCCAATCAGAACGAGAGAGATAGAATAGAAAAAACGGGCCGGATGCAAGTATTTTTATGCGGGTGACGGGATTGGGAAAAGGGAGGGTGCCCAGATGAAGGGCTGGCCGTCAGAGTTGCCCGGGGCAAGGGCCATTCAGGGATGGGCGGCGGGAGCAGCCTGGGTTTCCGTCAGGAGATTTTGCGGTGGAAGGAGAAGATGGCGGCCGCGGCGGTTCCGATGGTAACGAGCGTGATGGCCCCGAAGAGGGGCCAGAGGTCCATGAATCCTGCGCCTTCCAGGAAGATGCGCTGGATGAGTTCCAGGCCGTACCGCATGGGGTTGAGCAGGGTGAGGTCCTGGAAGAATTCCGGCATGCTGGAGATGGGCGTGGCGAAGCCGGAGAGCATGACCGTGGGGACGACGAGCAGGAAGGTTCCCACAATGGCCTGCTGCAGGGATTGGGAGAAGGAGGAGATGCACAGGCCGATGGCCGCTCCCGTAATGATGAAGAGAAGAATGGCGCCGGAGAGCAACCAGATGGAGCCCTGGAAGGGGATGCGGAACCAGAACATGGCCACCAGCACGATGAAGAAGGTCTGCATGATGGAGGTGATCACGGTGGATATTCCCTTGCCCAGCAGGATTTCCCGGGGAGTGTAGGGAGCCACCAGGAGCTGGTCGAAGGTGCCTTCCTCCCGTTCCCGGGCGATGGAGAGGGCCCCGGACAGCACGGACCCGATGAGGGCAAGCACGGCGATCAGGCCGGGAACGATGAACCAGCGGGTGATGAGGTTGGGGTTGAACCAGGCGCGGGATTCTATTTCAACCGGGGGGGCGGCTGCGTTTTTGGCGAGGAGTTCCGCCCCGAAGTTGGAGGCGATTTGCTGGGCGTAGCTGAGGGCGATGGCCGCGGTGTTCGTGTTTCGGCCGTCTCCAATGAGCTGGAGCGAGGCGGGCCGCCCCGTTTGCAGATTGCGGGAGAAGTCCGGCGGAATGGTCAGGCCCAGGACGATGTCCCGGCTGTCGATCAGGCTGTCGATGTCTTTTTCCGTGGCCGCCGTGGCCTGCCTCCGGAAGATGCCCGTTCCCTCCAGGTCCGCGATGTATTGGGCGGCCAGTTCTCCTCCGTCCTTGTCCAGCACGGCGTAGGGGACGCGGGTGACGTTCATGGTGGCTGCGTAGCCGAAGATGCAGATTTGGAGGACGGGAGGGATGATGAGGGCCAGCCGGCTTTTTTTGTCCCTGAGCACGGCCAGCAGTTCCTTTTTGATGAGGGAGGTTAACCGGATGAAGAAGTCCATGGCGTTATTCAAGGGATTTGGGGGCTTTCAGGCGCGCGATGCTCATCAGGACCACGGCAAAGACGCCCAGTGTGATGCAGCACGGAATGATGACGGAGGGGATGTCCCCGGCCAGAAACAGGGTCTGGAGCAGGGTGACGTAGTAGCGCGCGGGGATGAGGTAGGTGACGGCCCGGACGGCGGGAGGCATGTTGAGGATGTCGTACAGGAAGCCGGAGAGCATCAGGGCGGGCATGAAGGTGCCCATGATGGCGAACTGGCAGGCCAGGAACTGGTTTTTCGTGGCCGTGGAGATGACCAGCCCCAGACCCAGCGCCACGATGAGGAACAGAGCGGAGACGGCCAGCAGCAGGAGGAGGGAGCCGCGGATGGGGATGTCAAAGACGAAGGCGGCGAAGACCATGGAGATGGCCAGGCTGACCATGCCCAGCAGGAAGTTGGTGGCCGCCTTGGCGGTGAGGATTTCCCCGCTGCCCACGGGCGTGACGAAGAGGCTTTCCAGCGTGCCCCGTTCATATTCCCGCGCCATGACCAGGGAGGTGAGCAGCGCGCCGATCATGGTCATGATGGTGACGATGACCCCGGGCACCAGGTAGTAGTGGCTGTCGTTGGCTTCGTTGAAGCGGGTGCGCGCCTGCACGTCCAGGGCGGAGGCGGTTTGCCCGGCCAGTTCTGCGGCCCAGGAGCCGACGACCGCCTGAAGGTAGCTGCGGATGAGGGTGGCCTGGTTGGCATTGACGCCGTTGACGACGATCTGGATTTTGGTGATGCCGCCGTTGAGGGTGTCCGGGGCGTTGCTTTGCAGGGCGATGAAGGCGTCCACTTCATGGGTGCGCAGCAGTTCTTCCGCCTCATGGGAGGAAAAGACGCGCCGGGTCTGGAAGTATTTGGAGAGGGTGAGCCGCGTTTCCAGGCTGGTGGACTGGCCGGAAGCCGGCACCGCGAGGTACGCGATGCGCACGTTTTTGATGTCCATGCTCATGCCGTAGCCGAAGAGGAGCAGGAGCACGGCGGGAAGGATGACGGCGATCCCCACGTTACCGGGGTCCCGGACTACCTGGTGGAGTTCCTTGACGATGAGGGCGCCGATGCGTTTGAGGGAGGCGATCATGAGTTTTCCCCTCCCTTCTTCATGTATTGTTCCGTGATGGCCAGGAAGGCGTCTTCCAGGGAGGCGGGCGCGCCGTCCTCCCGGGGCGGCGCGTGTTTGCGTATTTCATCCGGGGAGCCTTCCGCCAGCGTGGTGCCGTCCATCATGATGAGCATGTTGTCGCAGAATTCCGCCTCTCCCAGGAAGTGGGTGGTGATGATGATGGTGACGCCTTTTTCCGCCAGCGAGTTGATGCGCAGCCAGAAGTCGCGCCGCGCCAGCGGGTCCGCGCCGGAGGTGGGCTCGTCCAGAAAGAGGATGTCCGGGGAGTGGAGCAGCCCGCACGCCATGCTGAGGCGCTGCTTGTAGCCGCCGGGCAGGTGGGCGGCGGGAGAGTCCATGTAGGGGGTGAGGCGGAATTCCTCTTCCATGGCCTGGATGGCGTCCTTCCGCTCCTTCCCGGCCATGCCGTACGCCCCGGCGAAGAATTCCAGGTTCTGCCGCGTGGTAAGCATGCCGTACATGGAGAATTTCTGGGCTACGTACCCTACTTTCCTCCGTGCCCGGGCCGCGGCTGTCCGCAGGTCCGCCCCGGCTACGTTGAGCGTGCCGCTGGTGGCAGGCAGCAGCCCGCAGAGCATGCGGAAGGTGGTGCTTTTCCCCGCTCCGTTCGGCCCCAGCAGGCCGAAGACCTGCCCTTTCCGGACGGAGAAGCTGACGTGGTTGACGGCGGTGAAATTGCCGAATCGGCGTACGAGGTCCGTGACCCGGATGACGACGTCCCCTTCCGCCGCCTGTTCCGGGAGCGGTTTTCCTTCCGGAACGGGAACGTCTTCGGGCGCCGGGTCCGTTTGTTCCGCCAGCAGGGTCATGAAGCCGTCGGAGAAGTCCGGACTGCCCGGCTGCGGATGGTATTCCTCCAGTTTTTGCCGCGTGGGGTGGTCCGGCGGCAGGATGATGCGGACCGTTCCTCCCTGGGGCGTGGCGTTGATGATGCCGGGCATGGCGGACAGCCTGCTCTGGAACTGGCGGGTGTTGATTTTTTCCGGGGTTTGTACCGTGACGCACATGCCTTCCGCGCGCGCGATGACGTCCGCGGGCGGCGCGTCCACGAGCAACCGCCCCTGATACATGATGAGGGTTCTGTTGCAGTAGGCGGATTCATCCATGTATGAGGTGCTGACGAGTACCCCCACGCCTTCCTCATGGGAGAATTGCCCGAGGATGTTCCACAGTTCCCGGCGGGAGAGGGGGTCCACGCCCACCGTAGGTTCGTCCAGCAGGATGAGGGGCGGGGAGGAGATCAGCGAGCAGCACAGCCCCAGCTTTTGCTTCATGCCGCCGGAGAGTTTGCCCGCCAGGCGTCCGGTGAAGCGTTCCAGGCTGGTCATGGAGAGGAGGCTGCGGAAGCGTTTTTCCCGGTCCTGGCCGGAGACGCCGTGCATGCGGGCGTAAAGCTCCATGTTTTCCCGGACGGTGAGGTCCTCGTACAGGCCGAATTTCTGCGGCATGTAGCCGATGGAGGATTGAATGGCCCGGCTTTTTTTCACGGAGTCCAGATTCAGGACGAAGATGGAGCCCTCATGCGGTTTCATCAGCCCCGTAATCAGGCGGATGAGAGTGGTTTTTCCCGCGCCGTCCGGCCCCAGCAGCCCCACGATTTCCCCGGAGGAGAGGCGGAAGGAGACGGCGTCCACCGCCGCAAAGGGGACGCCTGCCGGGTCCGGAAACATTTTGCGGACGTTCCGGCAGTCGATCAGGAGGCGGGAGTCTGCATTCATGGCCTGGAGTGTTCCGGAGCGGGCCGGCCGCTTTCCTGGTCCAGGGGGATGGTGACCGTGGCCGGGGCTCCCAGGCGCAGCCGGTTGTCCGGATCGTCCACGATGATGCGCACTTCATAGACCAGGGCCGTTCTGAGGTCCGGCGTTTCCACGTTTTTAGGCGTGAATTCCGCAACGGAGGAGATGAATCCCACCGTTCCCTTGAAGTCCGTGCCGGGGAAGCTGTCGTTATGGACGGTGGCGGAGAAGCCGGGCTTGACTTTCCCCAGCTGGGATTCCGTGAGGTACGCTCTCACCCATTTGGTGTGGGTCAGGGAGAGGTTGTAAACGGGTTTCTGGGGGGAGGCCATGTCCCCCTTTTCCAGAATGCGGTTGCGCACCACGGCGTCGCTCGGAGCGTAGAGAACGGCGTCTTTCAGGTTTTGCTCCCTGATAGTTAGGTTGGCCTTGGCCTGGTTGTACTGGGCGAGGGCCTGGGCTATGTCTTCCACGCGGGAGCCGGCCAGCAGCAGTTCCAGCTGTTTCTGCGCTACGTCCAGATTGGCGGAGGCCACCTGCTGGGAGGCTACGGCGTCGTCCGCTTCCTGCCGGGAGATGGATTTGCTTTCCGCCAGCGCCACGAGCCTTTTGCTGCGCAGGGCGGCGTTGTTCAGCGTGGCCTGGGCGGATTCCACATTCGCCCGCGCCTGGGCTATTTCCTCCCGGCGGGGGCCGTTTTTCACGCGCAGGTAGTTCTGGCGGGCGGCTTCCGCCGTCTGGCGCGCCTCATCCGCGGCCTGCTCCAGGCGCACCGTTTCCAGCGTGGCGAGTTTCTGCCCGGCGGTGACGGTGTCTCCTTCGTCCACCAGCACGGAGTCGATCCGCTCGGAGATCAGGAAGGCCAGGTCCACCTGCCGCAGGTCCACGTTGCCGTAGAGCACGGCTTCCTGTTCGGGGCCGGCGGGAACCTCCCGGTAAATGAACCAGGCCGCCGCGCCTGCGGCACACAGCAGGATCAGGATGACCACCAGCTTTTTCATGTCTATGTTTATACGCATGTATAATATTTCTTTGCAAACAAAAACGCAGTCATCATGACGGGGAAGGAATTAGCGGTTTACTAAGGGGGGGAGAACGGGCATAATCCGGCGACTTTTACTTTTCCAATCGATATGATGACCGCCACCGAGATCCGCCAAAGCTTTCTGGACTTTTTCCGCGAGAAACAGCACACGGTCGTGCCTTCTGCCTCTTTGATGCCACAAAGCCCCGGACTGTTGTTCACGAATGCCGGCATGAACCAGTTTGTTCCGTATTTCCTGGGCGTATGGACGCCGCCGTGGAAGCCCGCCCGCGCCACGGACACCCAGAAGTGCATCCGCGCCGGGGGAAAGCACAACGACCTGGAGGATGTGGGCTACGATTCCTACCACCACACGTTTTTCGAGATGCTGGGCAACTGGTCCTTCGGCGATTATTTCAAGAAGGAAGCCATTCACTGGGCCTGGGAGCTGGTCGTGGAACGCTGGGGTTTTCCGGCGGAACGGCTGTATGCCACGGTGTACGCTCCGGACAAGAGCAAGGGAGATCCCGGCGAGTTTGACCAGGAGGCCTGGAATTACTGGGCGGAACTGTTCCGTTCCCATGGGCTGGACCCGGACGTTCACATCGTGCACGGCAACGTGAAGGACAATTTCTGGATGATGGGAGAGACCGGTCCCTGCGGCCCCTGTTCCGAACTGCATGTGGACCTGACGCCGAACGGTGATACGCACGGCAGGTTGGTGAACAAGGATTCCGATTTGTGCATCGAGATTTGGAACTTGGTGTTCATCCAGTACAATGCGGAGAGCGACGGCTCCATGCGCAACCTGCCCGCCTGCCATGTGGATACGGGCATGGGCTTTGAACGCGCCTGCTCCATCATGCAGTGCACGGACGGGTTCAAGGATTTTTCCCGCAAGCCTTCCAATTACGCCACGGACGTGTTCCGCCCCCTGTTTGACAGGCTGGAAGCCCTGAGCGGCCGGAAGTACACGGACGTTTATCCCGCTCCCGGCTCCAAGCTGGTGGCCGCCGGGGACGACGTTCTCCAGGAGGCGATCGCCTTCCGCGTGATTGCCGACCACCTGCGCACCCTGAGTTTTTCCATTGCGGACGGAATTCTGCCGGGCAATAACGGCCGCAATTACGTGCTGCGCCGCATTTTGCGCCGCGCCGTGCGCTATGGACGCCGCCTGGGGTTCTCCCAGCCGTTCCTGGCCCAATTGGTGGATACGCTGATGGCCTCCTTCGGCCAGGTGTTCCCGGAACTGGCTTCCCGCGCCGATACGGTGAAGGAGGTGCTGACCCGTGAAGAGGCCAGCTTCAATGAAACGCTGGACCGCGGCCTGGAATTGTTTGATGCGGAAACGGCTTCCGCCGGGAAGGTGACCGGCGAGTTTGCCTTCAAGCTTTACGATACCTACGGATTCCCGGTGGACCTGACGGCCCTGCTTGCGGAGGAACGCGGGCTGGACATCGACATGGAACGCTTCAACCGCCTGATGGAGGAACAGCGCGACCGGGCCCGCGCGGCACGGAAGAGCGAGGTGGTGCGCGCCCTGGATTTGAAGACGGACGCCGTAACGGATTTCACGGGCTACGATGTGGACGAGTGCGCCGCCACCGTGCTGGAAGTGAGCCGCCAGGGGGACTCCCTGTTTATTATTACGGACAAGACGCCGTTTTACGCGGAGATGGGCGGCCAGGTGTCCGATGCCGGACTGATCGAGATCGGCGGGGACAGCTACCACGTGGCGGCCGTCCAGCAGATCGGCGGAGCGCGCGCCCATGTGGTGGAGTATCAGGAAGGGCTGAACGTGAAGCCCGGGGACCGCGTGCATTTGAGCATTGACGCGGAACGCCGCCGCCGGGTGGAGGCCCACCATACCGCCACCCACCTCCTGCACTGCGCCCTGCACCAGGTGGTGAGCCCGGATGCGGCCCAGCAGGGGTCCTTCGTCTCGGAAGACCGACTGCGCTTTGATTTCAACAGCGGAGCCGTTACGCCGGACCAGCTGCGGAAGATTGAAGAGAAGGTAAACGGCTGGATTGACGCCGGACTGCCGGTGTATTGCACGGAACGCGCCTATGCGGAGGTGAAGGGGAATTCCGCCATCGCCCAGTTTTTTGGAGACAAGTACGGGGATTTGGTGCGCGTCGTCCAGGTGGGCGGCTGCGAGAACGCTTTGGACGGCGTTTCCATGGAGTTCTGCGGGGGTACCCACATCGCGAATACGAAGGATATCGGCCTGTTCAAGATCAAAAGCGAAGGGGCCATCGCCTCCGGCGTGCGCCGCATTGAGGCCATGACAGGGGATGCCGCCCTGGAGATGATCCGCCAGCACGTCGTTGCCAAGAGCCTGGAGATTGCCAAGGCGGTGGAAAAGATCAAGGAGGTGAATTATGCCCTGGAGGACATGGGGATGGAGCAGGTTCCGGTTCCCACGATTGAGGGCAAGCCCGGCCTGTCCGCCATCGGCGCTTCCGACATCCGCACGGTGAATGAATCCCTGGAACGGTTTGACGCCAGCGTGGAACATTTCAAGCAGACGGCCCTGGATGCGGAGAAGAAGCTGAAGAAGGCCCGCGCCGGCCAGTCTGCCGCCAGGGCTGACGCCCTGCTGAACGAATGGCTTTCCGGTGATCCCGCTTCCCTGATTCAGGTGGCGGAAGGGTCGGGAGAGCTTCTCCAGGAACTGCTCAACGGCCTGAAAAAACGCCAGTATGCGGGTGCGGCCTTCCTGCTGTGCGTGGATAGTTCTTCCTTGCTCCTGGGAGCGTATTGTGGCAAAGATGCCATTGCGGACGGCCTGTCCGCCGGGGACCTGGTCCGCGAGGTGTCGTCCCTGGCCGGCGGCAAGGGCGGCGGCCGTGCCGACCAGGCCCGCGGTTCCGCCCCGCAGGATGCAGACCCCCAGACGCTGGCCGCCGCGGCGCGCAAGATTATCAACGGATAGGCCTTGAGGGGCCGCTCCAGTAAAGAAGCCGATCATGGACAAGAAGATTTTTCCGGACGAACCCGAGATTCCCATTTTGCCGAACCTGTTCACGGCAGGGAACCTGGTGTGCGGATTTTTCGCCATTCTGACGATTTTTGAGGGGATCAACCAGGCGGACAGCGACGCCGTGGCGGCCTTTGCCTATTATCAAAATGCCACGTTCCTGATTTTCGCGGCGTGCCTGTTCGACTTGTTTGACGGCCGGATTGCGCGCATGCGCGGGCAGGACGGCCCGTTCGGCAGGGAGTTCGATTCCCTGGCGGACATCGTCTCCTTCGGCATCGCTCCGGCCCTGCTGGTGGCCAAGGCGGTGTTGTTCCAGCTTTCCCCGCCGGAAGTGGGCTGGGGCATCGGCATCCTGTACCTGCTGTGCGCCGCCTTGCGGCTGGCGCGCTTCAACTGCATGGCTTCGGCCCCCCGCAAGGAGGGGCAGAGCAGCGATTTTGTAGGGCTTCCCGTTCCGATGGCGGCCGGAGCCGTGGTTTCCACCATGTACCTGGTGATGTATCTGGCGGGAAGGGCTCCAGACGGGTCCATGGACCTGGGAGCGTTCAAGTACGTGATCGCCCTGGCGATGGCGGGCGTTTCCGTGCTGATGATGAGCCGGGTGATTTATCCCAGCTTCAAGCATATCAACATGCGCACCCGCGGCACGATGTACGCGATCGTGTTCATTGTTCTGACGGTGATCTGCATTTTCAAGTTTCCGTGGGTGATGCCCGCGGTGATTTTCTCCATTTACCTGCTGTACGGGCTTGTCCGCCCCTGGATAGACCGCCGCTGGCGGCGCAGGCTGGAAGCCAATGACGAGGAGTAAAGGCAGGAATTTCCCGTGAAAAGAAAACCGGCCGCGCATCGTGAAGACGGGCGGCCGGAGTGAGGGGGAAATGTTTTCCCGCTGATGGAAATCCGGGTTATCTGTTCCGCGGCTTGAAATCGTCGGCAAAGGGGTCTTTTTCCGGAGCGGAAGGGCCACTGTGGATTTCAAGGTTCTTGTTCTTGACCAGCGTGATGCAGATGGGTTTGCTTCGGTTTCCCTGGGCGTCGTACCTGTACAGGAAGCGGCGGACGAGTTCCTTGGTCTTGGAGTCGAACATGCGTTCTTCCACCAGCTCGGCGTATTGGTTGTAGCCGTAGCTTACGTTGAACAGTTCATTTTTCTTGCCGTCATAGATCAGGCAGGACGTGAGTTGTCCGAATTTCCCGCGGGAATAGTAGGTGACGGAGACAAGGACGTTGTTGACGTTGTAGGTGCGCTTCCGCATGCCCTGGCCGTTGGAGGTTCTTTCAAAATAGCTGCGCGAACCGTCCTCATGCTTGACCAGGCGGGAGGAAGAGGGTTCCCGTATCTTGAATTCGTCCGGCGCGGCCTGAAGGACGGAAGCCGCCAGGGCCAGCGGGACGATGAAAAGCAGGGGCGATGTTTTCATGATGAAAAAAGTGTTTCTGACTTATTAAAGTGATGTATAGTGCCTTTGACAAGAACGTAATTAAATGAATTGGCTCGTAAGGCGACATGAGTTGAACGTAGAGCGCGGCGGCGTGCTGATGGGGATTGTGAATGTTACTCCGGATTCCTTTTCCGACGGAGGCCGTTTTTATGCGCTGGAAGAGGCCCTTGGCCATGCGGAGGAGCTGGAACGGCAGGGCGCCGTTATTCTGGACATAGGGGGCGAGTCCACCCGTCCGGGAGCGGCGGAGGTTTCCGCGGATGAGGAGCTGGCCCGCGTGCTGCCCGTGGTACGGGAGCTCCGGAAGCGGTCGGAGGCCGTGATTTCCGTGGATACGCGCCATGCCGCCGTGGCGGCCGCGGTGCTGGAGGCGGGGGCGGACGTGATCAATGATATTTCCGGCCTGTCGGACCCCGGCATGGCGGAGTTGTGCGCGCAGGCGCGCTGCGGCGTGGTGGTGATGCACATGCAGGGGCGCCCGGAGACGATGCAGGACGCGCCCGCGTACGGGGATGTTCTGGAGGAGGTGCATCGCTATTTTGAGGAACGGTATGATTTTCTGCTGGGAAAGGGGCTTTTGCCGGAACAGGTCTGCTGGGACCCCGGCATCGGCTTCGGCAAGACGCTGAACCATAACCTGACTCTTCTTTCCAATATGGACCAGCTACATGTGGCGGGACGTCCGGTGTTGCTGGGCCTTTCCCGCAAGCGCATGCTGGGCGCCATTCTGGGAGGAACGGATGCGGGGCGTGAGCCGCTGAGTACGGCGGTGATGACGGTATGGGGGCATTTGCACGGCGCGCAAATCCACCGCGTTCATGATGTGGAAGAGAGCTCCCGCGCGCTGCGGCTGGTCCAGGCCGCCGAACCGTTTGTACGCTGAACATTCCATGGTTTCCGCCTCTTCACGTCCGGTATTGACGTCGCTGGCGTCCGCAGGGTTTGCCCTTCTGGCGGCGTGCCTGTTTCTGGCCCTCAGGGGCGTCTGGCCGTTCGGAGGCCATTTTCTGGAGTACATGGACAACGGGCAGATGGTGTATCCGGCCCTGAAGTATTATGCCTCCGCTCTGATGTCCGGAGCGTGTGACGGCTCTTTTTTTTATGATATCAATGCGGGGTGCGGCATCCGGGTGAGCCCCTCCCTGCCTCATCAGCTTTTGGTCCCCTCCTCCTGGATTGCCGTGGCGATGGGGGATTCCTTCCTGCTGAGGGACATGGTCTGGGTGATGCTGGCGGACGTGGTCTGCATTTGCCTGACGGCTTCCTGGTTCCTGAGGCGCGTGTTTCCATCCCTGTCCGTGGGGTGGACCGTGCTTTTGACCGCCGGGTACGCCTTGGGGGGATTTTTCCAGACCAAGTACGGCTTCATGCAGTTTCTGGACCATGCCGCCATGTTTCCGCTGTTTGCGCTGGGGCTGTACCGCCTGGTGAACGGCGGCCGGGGCTGGCTGTATGCCGTGGGGCTGTTCCTGCTGGCTACCTCCCTGTACAGCGCTTTCATGGCCGTGGTGGTCGGGTGGCTGTTTGCGTGGGCCTATACGCTGCCGTTGAAGGGGACGGAAGAGCGGCGCATGATTCTGGCCCGCGTTTTCTGGTACACGGCGGCGGTGACGCTGGTTACCAGTTATTACTGGCTGCCGATGATGGAGATGAGCCGGGATTCCATGAGGTCCCTGTTCATGACGGCTCCCTTGTTTTCCGAGCTGCTGTGGCCGTTTGATCCTCCCAAGTTCCTGGAACGCCTGTATTCCTGCCTGCCGGGGATGGCTCCGGCCGCCCTGGCAGTCCTGTTCCTGGTGCGGAGACGAAGGGAGTCCGCGCCTCCGGACAGGTGCGTGCGCCTGTTTGCCCTTCTTTTGGCGGCTTCCATTCTTCCGGCGTTCGTGGAGCCTTTCCACCGCGCCGCCCATTTGTGGAGCTACGTGGATTTTCCCGTCCGGTTCGGCTTTATTCCCGGACTGGTGGTGGCGGCGTTCTGCGCCTGGATTCTGGCAGGAGATCGGCTGCCCGTGCCGCAGGGCCGGAGATTCGGATGGCCGCTTTGTCTGGGATTGCCCGCCGCGGCGTTTGCCGTTTCCACGGTTGTTCTGCACGTGGCGGAGATGGATGTTGCCGTCCGCCTGCTTCTGCTGCTGTTTTTCCTGTGCGCCTGGTTGATCTGGAAGCATGCGGAAGGCAGGAGGCTGATGGGCGGCATTGCCGCCGTGCTGCTGCTAGGGCTGCCCGTGGGAGCTGCCGCTTTCTGGAAGAAGGGGGATGAGGAAAAGGCCGCCGTGCAGTGCCTGAATGCGGAGTGGCTGGCGCGGCAGATGCACGGGTATCAGGGGCTTTTGCGCGTGAAGGACCGGGACAGGGTGATGGTGGACAATTCCGCCTGCCTGGGGAACATTCCCTCCATCAGCAATTTCCGGCACACGACGAGCATCGCCCATTTCCGTTTTCTGAAGAACCTGGGATACCGGGACGAGTTTACGCGCACTTATGGACAGGGGGGAACCCTGTTTTCCGACCTTTTGCTGGGGCACGGGTTCGTGCTGGCGTCCCGTCCCGTGGAAGGCATGGAAGATGTCCTGTCCCGCGACGGCATGTATTTGTACCGCCTGCCGGGCGCGCAATGGGGGCGGGTGGTGCCTGAAAGCGCCCTGGGACTGGAGCTTGACGACAAGGCTTCCGTTTTCGAGAATCTCAATGTATTGTACGCGCGGCTGTTCCCTTCCGGCAAGAGTCCGCTGTACGTTCCTGCGGAGGCGCGGACGGAAGTATGCGGGAATGCCTACAGCATGAGGATTCCGGAGCGAGACGGGGACGTGTACGGCTTTCCCCTGACGGATACGGATGAATTGAAGGTGGACGGGCGGGAGGTCCCCGTGATGGCGGAAGCGCAGAAGAAGCCCGGCTGGAAAGGGAGGACTTACAACGGAACTCTGGAATTGAAATCCGCCGTAACCGGCGGGGAAACCCTGGTAACCGGGGTGATGCGGCGGCTGGTGGAGTGCCCCATGATCGTGGCCGCCGCACAGCAGGGGGAATGGGATTTGCCCGCATTTCCGGAAGGTTCCTCCCCCCGCAGGATGGAGGAACGGGGGAGAGGCGGCCACGTGGAGGTGGGCCTTGCCGCCGGGGCAGGGGAGGCCCTGATGATTCCGGTGGTATATGACAGGGGATGGAGCGCCGTCCGCAACGGGGTTTCCGTGCCTGTGGAGAAGGTTGGGGAGTTGATGGCGGTGCGTTTGGAACCTGGACGGAACCGGGTGGTGTTTGATTATTTTCCCCCTTTGCTGAAGGAAACATTGGTGGTGTCCGCTGTGGCGGCCCTGTTCCTTTTGCTGTATGCCGGGTGGGCGCGTCGGCATCCGGAAGCGCCGTTGAGAAGGGCCGTGCTGGCTTGCGGTTACCGCCTGTTCCTGTTTTGCTGCGCTTGTCTGATGCTGGCCGTTTATGTCGGGTCCGTCGTTTTGTTCGCCGTGCAGTCCCTGCTGTGACGGTGCAGGCGTGCGGTGGTTTCCGGGAGTTTTTTCCAAAAGGGGAGGTAGGAAAATGAGAAGGGATTTTTTTGTCTTGCGTATTTTCTGAAATTACAGAAAATAGAGTCATGGTTTTGGACGACGTGCAGAGAGCTTTTGTGGAGCAATGGGGGGAGATGGGCGCCAGATGGGGCGTCAGCCGGTCCGTAGCGGCGGTTCATGCGTTTTTGTATTTGAGCGAGGAGGCCCTGAGCGCCGATGATTTGTGCGAGGCTTTGTCCATGGCGCGTTCCAATGTTTCCACAGCGCTGAAAGAGCTGGAAGGATGGGAGCTGGTGTTCCGGGAAAGCAGGATGGGAGACAGGAAGTCCTATTACCGTGTGCAGGCCGATGTGTGGGAGATGGCCAGGGCCATCATGAAGGAGCGCAAGAAGAGGGAGGCCGAGGGCGCCTTGAGAACGGTCGGCGAATGTCTGGAAAAAGCCCGGAAGGCACGGAACGAGTTTCAGGAAGGCAGGCTGGAGGCCATGCAGGAGATATTGCAGTTGGGCTGTTCTTTTGCGGACAAGGCCGCTTCATGCCCGCCTTCCCTGATTAAGAAAGCGCTGAAGATGGGAGGAAAGGTGCTGGACTGGGTAGCCAGGAAGTAAAGGAAGAGCCGCCCGGAGATATGGTTGAAGAAAGAGTGAAAGGCATGATGGTGTTCTGAAGTTTCTGTAATCATGGAAAATAGAGAAATAAAATGAAAACGAATGTGTGTGAATGTCCGGACAGGGTTGCCGTGACCGGCGTCCTGGGGTACAGCGGGCGTTATATGGCCCGGAAGCTTGTGAACCGGGGCGTGGGGATTGTCGGGCTGACCAATTCCGTGGGGAAGCCCAATCCGGATGGATGGCGGCTGTCTCCCCTGTGCTGGGATGATCCCGTCGCCTTGGCGGAGAGCATGAGGGGATGCCGCGCCCTGATCAATACGTACTGGGTGCGGTTTAATTCCCGGTGGTTTTCCCATGCGGAGGCTGTGGAGCATACAAGAGTGTTGTTCGAGGCCGCCGCCAAGGCCGGAGTGGAAAGGATCGTGCATATCAGCATCACCCATCCCGACAGGGACAGCAGCCTGAGCTATTTCCGAGGGAAGGCGGAGTTGGAACGCATGCTGGAAAGTCAGGATATTCCGTATTCCGTCTTGCGTCCGGCCGTCTTGTTCGGCGAACGGCCGGGGGAAGATATCCTGATTAATAATATGGCCTGGGTTCTGAGGAATTTTCCGGTAGTGGGCATTCCGGAGAATGGGGAGTACCGTCTTCAACCGATCCACGTGGAGGATTTGGCGGCTCTGGCCGTCCGGGAGGCGATGGCGGAAGGCGGGGAAAACAGGGTTATTGAGGCGGTAGGGCCGGAGGCCTATACGTTCCGCGGCCTGTTTGCCATGCTGGGGGAAGCGATAGGCGTCAAAAGGCCGGTTTTGTCCGTTCCCCCCTGGTGCGCCTTTGCCGCCGCCAGGGTGATGGGGGCGTTCCATCGCGATGTGATGCTGACAAGGGACGAGATACGTGGATTGATGGAGGACAGGCTGTATGTTGAAGGAGCCGTTCCGGCCGGTTTTTCCCGGCTTTCCTCCTGGGCCCGGAGACATGCGCAGGAGTTGGGGAGGTCTTATGCCTGTGAAATGGCCAGGAGGAGGGTTGAACGGTAGTTTTTTCAGGAAACGGGGCGTGCCGCGCCGGGCGGGACAGGCGCAGGACGTCGCGGTGTCCTGCCCTGCCGCGTGGCGTGAAAAGGCTTTGCGCTTTTGAAGGATGGTTGACAGCGGAGCGTGGCCGGGTAGAGTGGCGTTATGCAGTCTTCCTATTGTCCGAGTCCCTATCGATACACGCGCCGCGTGACCCGCGAGGTCATGGTGGGCAATGTGGGGGTTGGCGGCGCCAATCCCATCCGCGTCCAGTCCATGCTGACGTCCGACACGCGGGATACGGATGCCTGCGTGAAGGAGGCCCTGGAGCTGGCCGCCGCCGGCTGCGAGATTATCCGGCTGACCGCCCAGACGAAGGCGTATGCGGCCAATCTGGAGAATATTTCCCGCGAATTGCGCGCTGCAGGCTGCCATGTGCCGCTGGTGGCGGATATTCATTTCAAGCCGGACGCCGCGATGGAGGCCGCCAAATGGGTGGAGAAGATCCGCATTAATCCCGGCAATTTCATCGACAAGAAGAAGTTCGAGGTGCGCGAGTACACGGATGCCGAGTACCAAGAGGAACTGGACCGTGTGCGGGAGGAGTTTACGCCCCTGGTGCTGTTCTGCAAGGAACATGGCCGCGCCATGCGCATCGGTTCCAACCACGGTTCCCTGTCCGACCGCATTTTGAACCGTTTTGGCGATACGCCGGAGGGAATGGTGGAGAGCGCCATTGAGTTTGCGCAGATTGCCCGCGACCTGGATTACCATTCCCTGGTGTTTTCCATGAAGGCGTCCAGTGTGAAGGTGATGATCGCCGCGTACCGCCTGCTGGTGGAGCGCATGAACGCGCTGGGTCCGGACTGGAATTATCCCATCCATCTGGGGGTGACCGAGGCGGGAGGCGGGGAAGACGGCCGCATCAAGAGTGCGGTGGGCATCGGGTCCCTGCTGATGGACGGTATTGGCGATACCCTGCGCGTGTCCCTGACGGAAGACGCCGTGCGCGAGGTGCCCGTGGCCTACCGGCTTTCCAATCCGTTCCAGCCGTCCGAAAGGCCGGACGATCCCCTCTCCGCGTTTCCGGAGCCGGAGTTGTGTTATGATCCCCTGAAGTTTTCCAAGCGGCAGGGCGGCCTGGCCATGTGCTACGGCATTCGCCTGGGCTGGGAACAGCCCGTGCGCGTGGTGGTTCCCGATGCCGGTTTTTACGCCCTGCAGGATGAGCGCGGCGCCATGGGCGACATGATGCCGGAGCTGGCTCTGGGCCAGTTGGACGCCATTGAAGTGGACCCCCGCAGCAATGCCGACCTGGAGCCGCTGAAAGAGTTGGCGGAGCCGTCCATTGTGACTGTAAAGAACGGGCTGGACATGGAGCCGGTGCACGCGTTCCGTCTTCTGGCTTCCCGCATTGAGGACAGGCATTTGATTTTGCTGAAGGATACGCTGGCGCCCGGTTCCGTTTCCGGAGAAGACGTGCCGCTGGTGGCCGCCCGGAATGTGGGCTCCCTGCTGTGCGACGGGATTGGGGACGCTCTGCTGGTGCAGGGAGAGTCCGATCCGCGGCTGGCTTCCTTCCTGGCCTTTAATATCCTGCAGGCCACCGGGATGCGGTTGACGCGCGCGGATTACGTTTCCTGCCCGTCCTGCGGGCGCACCCTGTACAATATTCAGGAGGCGACGGACCGCATCCGCAAGGCCACGGAACATTTGAAGGGGGTGAGGATTGCCGTGATGGGGTGCATCGTGAACGGGCCGGGAGAGATGGCGGACGCCGACTTCGGGTATGTGGGGGGGGCTCCGAACAAGATCAACCTGTATGTGAAGCATACCCCCGTCAAGTTCAATATTCCCGAGGAAGAGGCGGTGGAGAGGCTGGTGGACCTCATCAAGGAGTACGGACGCTGGGTGGAGCCGAAACGGGAGAGTTTTTAATACGGAAGACCGCACGGCATGGGAAGGGTGTTTATCAGCGGCGGAAAAGGGGGACTGGCCCGCGCCGTGGCGGCGCGTTTTTCCGCCGCCGGATGGGCAGTGGACGCCCCTTCCCGTGCGGAGCTGGACGTGGGGGACTGTTCCGCCGTGGAAGAGTGGTTTGCGGGGCGGCCTGCGTATGATCTGGCGGTGTGCGCCGCCGGAGTGACGAAGGACCGCCCTTTTTTGAAACAGACGGAGGATGAATGGGACGCCGTGATGGGCGTGAATGCCAGGGGGGCCGCCTGGTGCGCCCGCTGCGCTGCGGCCGGCATGCTGCGGGAGGGCAGAGAGGGGCAGGTCGTGATGATCGGTTCCTATGCCGCGTACAGGCCCGCGCCGTCCCAGGCGGCGTATGCCGCTTCCAAGTCAGCTCTGGAAGGCCTTGTCAAGAGTCTGGCCCGGGAGTGGGGGAAGAAGGGAATCCGTGTGAATCTGGTTTTGCCGGGGTTCCTGCTTACGGATATGACGGAGGGATTGCGCGAGAGCGTGAAGGAGGCGGCTTTGTCCCGGCACGTTTTGGGCAGGTTCAATACGCCGGAGCAGACGGCGGCGTTTCTCCTGTTTCTGCAGGAGGTGCTGACGGCCGCCTCCGGGCAGGTTTTTGATCTGGACAGCCGGATTCTTTAGGGGGTGGCCGGGGATTCCGCGGCTGCCGCCGGTTGTTGTGAATCTGCGGGGCGTTCAGCGGTTTGTTCAGCGTCCAGGAGGCTTTTGATCCACGGGATGACGGCGTCTTTTTTGAAGAAGTGGTTGCGCGGATCGACGTTGGCCAGGCGGAAGAATTCGGTCCTGTCCAGTCCGGAGGGGAGGCGTTCCCCCTGCCAGCGTTTGGCGGGGTCCGCAAAGCGCGGCTGGTGCAGGAAGCGGAAGGCGTCTTCCCTGCCCGCCATGCGGTAGGCCTGCGCGATGAGGCCGAAGTCCCGGTCCAGCCCCCCTTCCGTACAGATGACGGGGCGCGGAGCCAGGGAGGCGACGATGTCCGGGAAGTCGAATTGCTGCCAGAAGCCGGGTATCAGGTGGCGGATGGAGTTGGGCGCAGGGCGGGAGCCGTTGGCGGACGGTTTGGTCATGGTTTGCGCCCGTTCCAGCGTACGGCACAGAAAGTCGTTGTACACGAAGGCGTAGATGTCCGGGTTGAGGACTCCCAGAACCATCATGGGTTCCGTGCCCAGGGAGAAGCCGCTGAGGATGATATGGTTTTTTTGTATGAAGGGGAGTTTTTTCACCCAGTTCAGAATGCATTGGTCCGTGTAGGATGTGTAGCCCAGCCAGCTCCAGTCCATTTCCAGCAGGAGGCGCGCCAGGTTGTCGTAGTCGTGGGAGGCGCGTCCGGCCGCACGTTCCGCGTCCCCCTGTTCTCCGGCGCCCGCGTTGTCCACCACGACGGCCACCCAGCCTTCCCGGACATAGTGCCAGGCCATGGCGTTGGGACCCGGCCGGGGAAGGGAGGCGTTTTCCAGTTCCGCGGATGTCTCCGCCGCCAGTTCCTCCTTGGTCTGGTCCGACCCGGGAATGCAGAAGAGGACGGGGGCGGGGCGCTGCGGTGTGGCGGAGTCCGGTACGAGTACCAGAAACGGTACGGCGGCGTTCGGGAAAGGATAGCTTTCCCATTTTTCCACCCTGTATCCCTGCCGTGGAACGGTTTTGACGAGCCTGGGGGGATGTATTTCCTGCAGGGCCGGGAATTTCATCAGCTTTTTCATGGCCTGGCGCACCTGTTCCCGCCATGAAGGGAAGTTTTCAGGGGGCATGCCGGGCTGAAAGGCGCATGCCGGACGCACTTGTTCCAGCATGGTTTGGACAATGCCGCGGGAGGAGGTGTGGCGACGGTCCGCGCGCGACGATTGGAGGGCAGCCCATTCGGAAGGCTGGAAGGCCGCCGGGGAAGGGGAGGCCGTCCATGCCGGCAGGCAGCAGGCGAGAAGAAGAAGGGTGCTGCGGAAGAGTGTTTGCAAGGGCATGGAGAAGAGTTTGCCACGTTTTTCCGGTTTTTCAAGAAGGCGGGGCTGGTCTGTTTTTCATCCGCTGTGAATGGGAAAGCGGCGGAAGCTGATGCTTTCCGTGAAATGTTTCCCGCATTGGGGGAAGAATGCCTTCCTCTCTGTGTTTTCCGTTTTTTGCGGCTGATTATTCTTCCCCTGTCCTGTGGAGGGGAGTCAAGAGAAGTAACGAAGAGGGAGAAGTAAGGCTTTTCAGCCCAAATGATTATGCCGGAAGGGAGGTGTTCCGCAAGAGCAGGTAGATGCCGCCGTAAAGTTTCCGTAGTGTCCATAAGTTCGGCTTTTCGCCTTACTGCAGATATTTATGGGATTGCCTTTTATTCCCGACGTATTCGGGGCTTGTTTCCGGGGTGGCGGCGGGGTACTTTTTCCGGGTCATGATTTCGGAGGGGAACAGCTGTGCGGAACCGCGGGTTTGCGGGCTTGGCCTGGCTTCCGCATTCGGGCTGGGCGCGGAGGCTCATATCAGCGGCGTCCGGCAGGGACTCCAGGTGTTGAAGCCGTTGAAGGAGTTGTGGGGTGCGGGGCATCCCTGGGGTGATGTCCGTAGCGGCTGGATTCCGGAGCGGGGCATGTTGTGCAGCCGCCGGAACGGCCCGGCGTCCCAGTTGGCTCTTCTTCTGGCCCGCCAGGCCGTGGAGGAAGCCGGATGGGGGCCGCACGAGCTGGAGGACGCCGCGCTGGTTGTAGGCAGTTCCCGCGGGAATGCCTCCGGCTGGCTGAGTCCGTGGCCCGGCAGGCGCCCCATGAAGATTCTGGCCGTGCCCAATTCCCTGCACAGCGAATTGGCCTCCTGCGTGAGCATTGAGCTGGGCATTCACGGTCCCTACCATGTGCTGGCAAGCGGCTGCGCCGCCGGGCTGGATGCCGTGGGGATGGCGGGCATGCTGATGCGGCAGGGCGTCGTGAAGCGGGCCCTGGCTGTGGGGCTGGACCTTCCCCTGTGCCGGGAGCTGCTGGGGACGTACTGGGCTTCCGGCATGCTGTCCCGGAATGGCGTGAATGATCCCTACGGTTCCGGTGCGGACGGGATGTGCATTTCCGAGGGAGGGGCGGCCGTGGCTCTGGAGATGTCCGCGGAGCCGGGCATTCATTTGAGGGATTATGTGGTGAATTCCGACGCGTTCAGTCCGCTGGGCATGCCGCCCGACGGGAAGCGCCTTGCGGAGCTGCTTGAAAGGGTTCTGAAGGGATGGGATGGAAGGGTGCCCCTGACCGTGTGTCCCCATGCCAGCGGTACGGCGGGGAATGCCCTGTCCGAACGGAATGCCCTGGAGCTTGTTTTTGGCCGGGACAGCCTGCCGGACCTGAGGATGATGAAGCCGTGGACGGGCCATGCGATCGGCGGCAGCGGCATTCTGGAGTTGGCGCTGATGCTGGCTTTTGTGCGTGAAGGGAGCCTGCCGCCCAATCCCGGCTGGGTGAGCTCCCCGTGCGGAGGGGCCGTCCCGGCGGCGGAAACGGCTCTGGAAGGAGAGCGCCTGCTGGTCAAGTCCGCCGCGTCCATGGGCGGCCATAACGTGGTGCTGAGTTTGTCCGTGAATGCCTGATTGCTGTATCCGATATGCCCGAGTATGAAAATTCCTGAACAGTTTTTATCCGAGTTGAAGTCCGCCGGGCTGCTGCGTTCCCTGCGGAATGTGGAGTGTCTGCCCGGCGGGATGGCCCGCATGGAAGACGGCCGTGAAGTGGTGAATCTGGCCAGCAACGATTATCTGGGGCTGGCGCATCATCCGGCGTTGGTGGAAGCTTTTGCCAGAGGCGCGCGCGACGGGGGGGCTGGCGCGATGGCCTCCCGCCTGGTAACGGGGACGCGCCGGGTCCATTCCGGACTGGAGGAGGCCCTGGCGGAGCTGAAGGGAACGGAGGCCGCCGTGAGTTTTTCCTCCGGTTATGCCACGTCCGTGGGGGTGATCGCCTCCATTGCGGACGGGAATGATACGGTGGTGATGGACAAGCTGTCCCACGCCAGCCTGATTGACGGAGCGCGGCTTTCCGGGGCGCGGCTGGCCACGTTCCTTCATAACGACATGGATTCCCTGCGGAGGAAGCTGGAGCATGCCCGGCGCGTCAACCCTGCCGGGGGGATTCTGGTGGTGACGGAGTCCGTGTTCAGCATGGACGGAGACAGGGCCCCCCTCCGGGAGCTTGTGCGCCTGAAGGATGAGTTCGGTGCCCTGCTGCTGGTGGACGAGGCCCACGGATTCGGCGTACTGGGCGAACATGGCGCCGGGCTGGCGGAAGAGCTGGGGGTTTCCTCCGGAGTGGATTTCCAGATGGGTACGCTGAGCAAGGCGGCCGGACTGAGCGGGGGATATGTGGCCTGTTCCCGGGCGTGGGCTGACGTGATGATCAATTCCGCCCGCTCCCTGATTTATTCCACGGCTCCGCCTCCCGCGCTGGCCGCCGCCGCGCTGGCTGCGGTACGGATTATCAGCGGAGAGGAGGGGAAGGCGTTGCGCCGGCATGTTTCCGCTTTGGCGGAAGCCCTTTCCGCAGCGTTGGGGACGCCGGGAAGGCCCGTTTCTTCCATTTTTCCGGTCGTGATCGGTGAGAACGAGGCGGCCCTTTCCGCAGCGCAGAGACTGCTGGAACAGGGTTTTCTGGCCCCCGCCATACGCTATCCCACCGTGCCGCGCGGAACGGCCCGGCTGCGCATCACGGTGACGGCGGCCCACCAGCCCGAGCAGATAGAAGCGCTGGGGAAAAGACTGGCGGATTTGCCGCGGAGCGCGTATTAAAGTTTTCATTATCCCTTATGAACGTTTTTTCCAGCCGTTCCCTGCATTTGGTGCTGAGCCTGTTTTTTCTTCCCATGGTGGTGGTGTATGCCGTCACCGGCCTGCTTTATCTGGCCGGTACGGATGAGAATTTTACCTCCACCGTGACGGTGCATGAACTGGACGGCACCGACCGTCCTCCGTACGAGGCTTCCCTTCGGGAACTGGAACGGCGGGGAGCCACGCTGCCGGAGGGGAAAGTGCGCCCGTTCAAGGGGAATTACGTGCTGGGTCCGTTGACGAATGACCATGTGCTGTTTATCAGGAAGGGGGACGCGCTCCGCGCGAAGGTGGTGTCTCCGGGCATGTATCCCAAGTTGCTGCTGGTGCATAAGGGGAAGGCCGGATGGTGGTTTGCTTTCCTGGGATGGGGCGCCGCCTTTTCCCTGCTGGCGGCTTATGTGACGGGCATTGCCCTGATGTGGAAAAGCCCCGGCAGGCGCAGATTGATGCTGTTCACCGCCGCACTGGGCGTTGGCGCCGTTGTGGTGGGCTATCTGCTGCTTTGAGCGGTGTCATGGGGACATCCGGTCGGGAAGGCGATACGTTCGCATGGATGTTTTGCGGGTTTTTTTTCAAGTCAGGAGCGCCGGGATGCCAGAGCTTGCATCTTGACAGGAGATGGATATTCCAGTAGGACGGACACAACGATTCCAAGAAGGAATTTCAACAACCCCATATAGGAATAATACGATGATGAACGATCCCGCTTTCCCCCAAAATCCGTCCTGCTGCAGTGGTTCCCCTTCCTGCACGGCCGCCCTGGTCCTCGGCATTATTGCCCTGGTTCTTGCATTGATAGGCTTTTTCCCGTGCCTGGGCTGGGTAGCCCTGATCCCCGCCGGTCTTCTTGCCATTATCGCGTTGATCATGAGCATTGTGGCCGTGAGCAAGGGGTCTCCCAAGGGCGCGCTTGTCGTTTCCATTATTGCCATCGTGCTGACGTTGGCGGCCTGCGGAGCCCAGGTATGGATGTTCAGCTCCGCTTCCGCCTTCGCGGAAGAACACAGGATGGAAATTCAGAAGTGTGTGGATGACGGGGCCAAGGAAATGCCGAAGAGAGGGGAATCCCGCCGGATGCGGCAGGTTCACGCCCCCGCCGCTCCCGCTGCGCCTGCCGCCGAAAGGGAAGAAACGTACGATACTCTTTAAAGGCCGGGAAGGAGGTTTTTCCCCGGATCATTTATATGTTACATGGCGGGGATGTCAGGCATTCCCGCCATGATTTGTTCGGCATGATCAGGAAAGTATGGCTCCCCGTGTGGGCGGGATTGTCCCTTATGCTGCTGATCCCTTCCGTCATGGCTTTGCTGATTAGTCCGGGAGGGATGAATTCCATAGCCGCTGCCGTTGCCGTCCCCCATCAGGAATGTCCCCTGTGCGGCATGACCCGCGGTTATGCAGAAATGGCGAACGGCCATGTACGCGAGGCGTGGGAATGGAACAAGGGAGCCCCGTTCTGGTTCTCCATCGGCCTGCTCAACGGCGGAGCCGCCGTGATTTACGTGTTGTGGGTGTTGATGAAGAGGCGCAGAGGAAAGGATATGGATTCCGGCCTGCGGGAACGGTGAATGGGTGCCATTTCAGGGATTTTCCTTGTTTGCCGGGCTGTGACGTCATGTTCTTTCATTTAATTCCCGTCATGAAGAGAGGGAGTTCATAAGGCAGGAAAATCTGATTTCCAACATTTCTTAAATTTCAATAATTGTTTTTGTTTCCCGGTGTTGCGGTATCATCCGGCGGAGGCGTGCGGGGGACCTGATGTCCCTGGAAGCAACCATGGCGTTTTATGCGTAACGGAAAGGCACCTTGACAGTTTTTGTCCGAATTCTTTACTTTCAAGAACGTTTCCCGAATGGGAAATGCCAATGAAAAAATGAATTATGGACAAGTCAAATGATTCGGACGGAATTCGTCCTGTTCGCGAGCCTGTTTCGCCGATTGCGGCGCTGGTGTTAGGTATTATCGGATTGGTACTCGCCCTTCTCGCCTTTCTTCCGTGTCTGGGTTGGGTGGCAGTTATTCCCGGGCTGCTTTGTGCCATTTTGTCCGTGGTTCTGGGAGTCGTCGCGGTGAGGCGGAATGACAATAGAACCTACTGCATGGCCAAAGGGGCGTTGACTTGCGGATGTATTGCCCTGGTAGTCATCATCGGTGCGGTTATTTACCAGGGAATGATTCTGGCCCCGGTCATGAAGCAGGCGGATGTGCATACGCACGAATTCCAGCGTACTGCCCTTCGTGCCGTGAATGAGGCCAAAAAGGAGATGTGCCCGGATTCTTGTGAAGCGGTGGATCGTGTCGTCTCCGTCGTGATCAAACCGGACGATTCGTCGGAAACCGTGACTGAAACATTTCTGGAGGTGGCTCCGCCTCCGGAACGGGGAGCTACCGCCGAGCTGGAAGGCCCCGGTCCGGAACATTCCAACGAGCAGGATAAGTGATTTTCCGGGAAGAGAGAAGGCGGCCCCTTTTCCCGTTTTTGAGTGCGTCCGTTCCGGATTCCCGGTATTACGGCGCATGGCAGTCGTATATGTTCCGGGGAGCAGGCGGGGTTTGTTCTGCGGCTGTGTCCCCTGAGCGCGAGTGTTTTTTATGAACCATGGAGAAAGGGCTCGCCGAAGGGCTGGCGAATGAATTGAAGTGATGGAGCAGGCAATTCCTGAAATGTTCATTCTGTCCGACGGGGGATGGAGTAGTTGGAGGGAATACTTAAGCAGGGTTGATGATTGAAAACGTGAAGGGCGTTGAGAGGGAGATATGAGAAGATTCCTGCTCGGTTGGGATGCGGATGGAGTAGTCATGCCGCGCCGTGTTCCGGTTTTGTGGGGGGAAGAGCCTGCCACGGAGGGCTCATGCCACTTGATGATTGTTTCAATAGTTTTGGAATCAACGGGCTAGGCCCTGAGGAACAAGGTGCGTTTTCAACAGATGATGGGAGAAATGGAGCCGATGCGAGGCATCATTTCAATTGAACCATCATCCATATGAATCAGTCCATATCAGAATCTGCGCAGGGTATGCCTGCGGAACAGCCGGGAATGACGTTTTTCATTCCCTGTAAAGCGAATAATGCCCCTCTGCTGGTGGAGGCGGTCCAATGCATCCGCTGGAGCACTCCGGAAGCGGGCATTGTCGTTCTGGACGACGAGCGGGCTCCGTGCCCCCAGACCGTGAAGGAAGTACTGCGGCCCCTGTCCGTGGGATGGAAGCTTTTGAAAGAAACGCACACGTCTTCAGACCATGCGGTCTCCATCCTTTCCCTGATGGCCCAGTCCATACGGCATCCGGAGGATGTGCTGGTGCGCACCAAACCGGACAATCTGGTCCTGTGCGCCGATTTCCTGAGGAATTTTGGACGCTCCGGCTCCGGACTCTGCGGTACCTGCCTGCGCTCCGGTTTGCTGAGCAATGAACTGTATGCTTTGAAACCCACGGTTTTGCAAGCCATCCTCCAGCATTTGGAACAGTCTTCCTCCACGATGAAGTGTCCGGAAGGCGCGGTGGTGCTGGGGGCGTTTACCGCCTTGTTCCCGGATGGAGCGCCGCTGCTCGCCAAGGCATGGACGCGCGGCTCCGGAGGGCCCCTGTGGGGACATTACAACTGGATGACTTTCCCGTCTGCGGAATCCCTGGCGGACATGGATGTGGTTTCCATGAGCCGGCGCTACCAGGACAAGGTGGCGCGCTCTGCACGGATTTCCGTCATGAGGTGCCTGCGCCGCACGCTTGGTGTTCCCCGCACTTCCGATAATTCCGAGGCCGCCGCTGAATAACAATAACCGTATTCTCCGGGAATGGGTTCAGGGAAAGGCCCGGCGGCGTTTTTCCACTTTTCCCGGCGGATGCAAACATTCAACGAAAAGCAAGATGAACAAAAACGATAATTACCTGCCAGTTCCGGAACAGTCCGGAGACCTTCAACATTATCCTGCGGCCATGGCCTCTGATGATGATTTTTCCCCCATGCCGTGGCCCAACACCTGGTACCCCGTCAGCCCCGTGGGGCCGGAAACGGAATATCCGTGCCCTTGAGGAGAAGGCGATTCGGGAACGGCCAGTACGGATAACAATAGCGTGGATTTTTCCATTGAATTCGGACGGTTTGCCAAATGGTCCGAATTGAGCGGAGGACGTCTGATGCTGAACTTGAATATGATGGATGCCAGCTTGTGCTGGGGCAGGGCGTTCCAGTACCAGCATGTTTCCCAGCGGCGGTTGGAAGTGGTGGAGGCTCCAAATGTCTCCGGCGGCAGTCCGGAGCCGGACGATGTTTCCCAGGCAGTGGTAAAGACGGAACGAGGTTTTCCCCGTTATTACGACTTTGCCTCGGCAAGTCTCTCCGGGGGTGCAGCCGTGCCGTACGGGAGTTCCGGGCAGTTTAACGACAGGATGCGGCGCGTCACGGTGGATGGCACGGCCTATCTGGAGGAAGTGCTGGGAGACGGGACCATCATCCGGTTCCGTCCCAATTTCCCTTTGTTACAACATATCATCACACCGCTGGGCGTGAAAATTACCGCTGCGGAACTGGCTGAGGAATTACAGGTTGTCTGGTCGGAAAATGACTCAAGGCCTTCTTCCGAAGTTGAATCCTTCAACTCTCTTTCCTGGTACAGCCTAAAACAGGTCTGGAATAAAACGGACGGCCTGCTGGACCTGAGAGACGTCCAGCGCATCAACTGGTATGCTCCGGAGGATGTGACGGGGCGCCGCAACGACGGTATCTACACCGTCCGCAATAACGCCGTTCCCATCAAGACATGGAAGCTTTCCTGGTCTTTCCTGGAAGAGGATACTCTGGTGGCCCGCGGTGTTGATGAAGACCATCCGGAAGTGGCCCAGAGGATGCTGCAGACGTTCCGCATTGAAGAACCGGGCGGCTTCGCCAGCGAGTGGCGTGCCGGGCTTTATCCGGACGACCTTACGCTGATCAAGGGGGAAGGGGATGATGCCATCAGCATTGTGACCCAGTGCCGCCCGGCCCCGGGAAGTGAATATGTGGTGGCCAAGGAACCCAACGGGCAGGCCATGGTGGCCGGCGGCTATTACACGGACACGCAGGAAAAATTCAAGTACGTTTACACCGGCGTGGCCGGAACGGATAATGCCGTGCTGTGCTCCGCGGAAAAAGAGGTGTACCAGCGCCGTATGTATGGGGATGTGCTTGTCTCCCGGACGGAAGGGTACGGAACACCGCTGGAAAGGACGTGGACGTATGAATACGGCAGTGACGCTTCTTCCTCCAATTATGGCAAACGTGTCAGGGAAACGCGCCCGGACGGCTCCGTGGTGGAGATGGAGTATGATTCCAGCGGAAATGTGATTCAGCGAACGGAACCGTAGTGTGGAGGTATCCAGATGAGAACTTCCTATTCATATGCAGATGAATTATTCAGTGATAGAAGGCTGACGTTCAAAACCGTGAGTTTGGTAAACGGAACGAAGGTAGAGAAAATACATGATATCTCGTATACTTATACAAATTCCACGGGTATTTATTCTAAGATAGCCGTGCAAACTTGTGCAGGGCCATTTGCTGATCCTAATCCAACCAAAACAGAATGGTATGTAGATCATCCATCCTGCATTTATGCAAAAGGAAGACTTAAAAGGCAAGTAAACATGGATGGTTCTGAGCGGCGTTATGAATATGCCCTGTGTTCTGAATATGGCTCATCATGGAAATGTACGGAAACATTGGGCGCCGAACATGTAATAGTGTCCGGCAACTCCACAAGAACTGTTCATTACTATGCGGAAAACGGGGATGAAATTGCTACGGATCATCTGATCCACGTATCTTCCGATTTCGTGTCTGTTGATTTTCAACAGATGACTTATGATCATTCCCACCGGGTAATTCGGACGGATTACGCCAATGGTCTGCATTCCTCGGCGGAATGGAGTTGTACCGGTCCTCGGTGGGAAACGGATGTACGAGGCTTGCAGACTCGTTATATTTATGACGGAGCCAAACGTTTGGTATGTATAGAACGGGATTCCGCTGTCCCGGTGGAAAATTGGAACGGGATGGAAATGACATCCACCTGTCCGGACTCCATTACGGAAATGACCTATGATGGGGCAGGCAATACTCTGTCCGTAAAAAATTCTACGGGAGATAAAGCAACCGCTGTCTTTACGACTTATGATCTATTAGGACGTATTGTATCACGTACGGATGAATTGGGAAGGATAACCTTGTATTCTTATTCTCCGGATGGCTTGACGACAACGGAAACCTTGCCTACGGGGGCTACGCTGGTTACCAGGCTTTTACCGTCAGGCCTGGTAGCTGAAGAATCCGGTACGGGACGTGAGGCGCGTTATTATGAGTATGAAGGAAGCCTTACCTCAGCAATTAGAAAGTATATTTATTTGGATTCTTCCCATCGGAGGCAAATAGGAAGTATTATATATGATGGAATGGGGCGTCTTATTATGGATGAAAAAACAGTTTCCTCAACCGACCCTTACACCAGTACAAGGCTTCTTCTTGTTCGCAATGCAAGGGGATTGATAGAAAGCGGGACTATGCAGGATGGGATCGAGTTCAGGTGTCAATATGATCAATTGGGAAATCTGAGAGGCAGAAAAAAAGGTTTTTTTGTGGATGACCCTTCTCTGTATGTGGGTCGCTATTTTAGTACGTGCTTCAGGAAGTTGCCTATGGTTCCTTCCGGAATTCCTCAGGAAACTGCGCAATTGGTTTTTAAGGAACACTGTGAGATACTTGAAAGACCGGGGATGGTAGATTGGACGGAGTGTACCTACGAACTCGTTTCTCGGAAGGAGGCTGTTTTGTCTTCCCTTGATTCACTGACACTTTATAGGGATAAATATGGTCGCTGGTCTTGGGAAAAAGTTTATAACGAAAACGGCAACATCCGTGTTTTACGCGGAAAAGATGGTTGTGAGAGTGAGGAAGAAGAGGTGATTTTAAACAACGATCTTATACGTTCAACGGATATGAATGGAGCCGTGACCAAATACAGCCGTATTTACAGTACTGTGGGAGATACGCTAACGGTTCGGGATGCGCGCGGAAAAGATGCAGTCATTGCCAGTGATATTGGAGGGAGGGAAATACATAGGAAGGACGAAGATGGGAAAATAACCACGACTGTGTATGATTTCGCAACGGGATTGCCGGAGTGTGTTACAGCGCCGGATGGAAAACAAACATGGTCCTCTTATGATCTGCGGGGCCGGTTGACTTGCCGGTACGGTACGGCTGTTTATCCCATGAAATGGGAATATGATGACAGAGACCATATTATAGCCTTGCATACATACCGTTCCCCCAGTGCCACACTTGATACGATTCCTTCTTCCACTGCGGATGTAACGCGTTGGAATTATGATTCAATCTCGGACATATTGTTGAATAAAACGTATGCCGATGGATCCTTTACTTCCTATACTTATGATGAGTGGGGACGAGTGGTGACCCGGAGGCAGTCCCGAGGGGTAGTGTCTACATATGAGTACGATAACATAACAGGAAAGTTGAGTTCCGTTACGCATAGCGATGGAACGCCTTCCGTATTTATCACCTATGATAGAAGGGAGCGTATTTCTACTATTCAGGATGCTTCCGGTTCCCGGAGTGTGGAATATGCCGGATTTGAAGAAGTGGCGTCGGAGGTAACTTCCGGTTTAACGGAAAGCGTGCTTGCCTATCAGCGTGATTCCTTGGGGCGTTTATCCGGGTATACACTTTCTCTCCATGGTACAATGGTGCAACAGGTCCTAATGGGGTACGATTCTGCAGACCGTCTTTCTGCCGTGTCGTTCAATGGTTCATCCTTTACTTATGAGTATGATGAGGTCACGGGCTGGCTCAATAGTTTGACCTATCCGAACGGCTTGGTCAGGAACACGGCGTATCATGCCAATCTTCCACTACCGATCTCCATGGCCTATGTGAAAGGTGCCCCTGCCACACCTGCACTCAAGCATGCCTATACCTGGAACAATATGAGGCGTCCCTCTGTACGGGAGGATTATGTGGGTTCCACGGTCATTGCACGCCGTCATTCGTACGCCTATAACGGTCGTGGCGAATTAATAGGAGACACGATGAATGCGGGCGGCTCCTTCAGTTATGCCTATGACAACATCGGCAATCGTCGGACTGCGGCGGAACAGGGGATTTCCAGCTCCTACCAGAGCAATAACCTGAACCAATATACTTCCATGACACGTTCCGGAACGCCCTTCACGCCTGAGTATGACGCCGATGGCAACCAGACCGGCGTGAACACTTCCACGGGAACCTGGTCTGTCCAGTATAACGCGGATAATCGGCCGGTTGTCTTTACGCAGGGAAGCAAAAGAGTGGAATGCGTGTACGACTACCTTGGGCGCCGTGTGGAAAAAGTGGAATACAATGGAAATACCTTGACCAAGCGCACAAGGTTTGCCTATATGGGATATCTGATGATAGCGAGCATGGACTGTACGCAAAACACGACTAATCCGCCCTTGCTGGGCACGTGGTTCTGGGATCCGTCAGAACCGGTGGCGACGCGCGTGCTGGCCATGTGTACGCACAACGCGGACAAGAGTGTAGCGGGGACGCGCTATGCGGCGCACGACCTGCTCAAGAGTGTGAGCGCCCTGTACGACGCGTCGGGAACCCGGCAGGCGAGGTTTGAGTACACGCCCTACGGAGAAACCTTGACAGAGGAAGGTGCCTGGGCCTCATCAATGCCGTTCCGTTATTCCAGCGAATACCGAGATGATGACCTGGGGCTGATCTACTACAATTACCGCCATTACAATCCGCAGGATGGAAGATGGATTTCCAGGGACCTGATTGGTGAAGAAGGTGGTGAATTTCTATATGGATTTGTTAACAATAAAATTAATTCATGTATAGATGTTCTTGGACTTGCTTCGCAATTGTATGATGATCTTGAAGATGCCATTCTTGCTGGAATGGAAGTTGTGCAGCAGGCTTCTGATTCATTTTATAATCAGCAATTAAAGGAATACCAGGATTATAAAAATAGAAATAATACTGGTGAGCCGCGCATGTCTGCTCCCACTACGCGTGAGTTTGGATTAAGAGTTTGTTGTGATTCCAAATCAGGAAAATTTTATCTAGCCAAAGTATCCTCACCAGGAAACCATGACAATATGGCAATGCAGACAGCACCACCTTGTAAGAAAGAAGATAAAATGGTAGCGGGAGTTCATTGCCATGTGAATGGTAATCCTAGAGTAAGTGATGCAGACAAGCAGGTGGCTATATTAGGGTTTCCTCCTCCACATCTTAAAATAAAAATGCATCCAGATTATAAAATTCCTCCTGGTATTGACTATGCTGTTATTTCAAGAAATAGTAAGGGGATAATAACAAGAAGTGTTTTTGATCATAAAACAAGGAAGACAAGAGAAATATTTGTAAACGGAGAAAAAAGAAAAAGCGAATGAAATCCAGTGTAGTATATATACTCTTCTGCGGCCTTTTTCTTTTCGGTACTTTTCTCTCTCATGGAGAAGAAAACGTATCAGGAAAGAAGGAGGAGAATGTAGTAGAGCAAAACAAGGAGATCGTATTAGCAATAGCCAGGAGTCAGGCTATATTCAAATTCTTGTTGGTAGATATGCTTCCTAAAACGGAATCTCACCCCCTCTATCTGGAGGGTTCCGAATATTCTGTTTCTGGTGATGTGGGTCAATTTAATGCACGGGACAGTATTGGCATTGTGCATTGCAACCCGAAGAGTGAGAATACAACCTATATTGGAGTCAGAAAGGATAAGGCATATCTGATTATTGTGGAATATCCGGGCGAGTATTTCAGTTACTTTGACCGAAAGCACACCAATTGGTCTGTAGGTTCTATTTTGGAAGGCCAGTTGGAAGATATGATTGAACATTCCATTTCTCGAACATCCGGCGGAGTTTCCTGTAACGATAAGTTGTCTGTTGATTGGTGGAAACGTGGGGTGGATGCTTCCATTCTCAAAAGCCCTGAACAGTTTTCTACGCTTGTAGCAAAATATTTGTTATTTCTGAAAGAGCGTGAGTGTACTCCATTTCAAAGAAGGGTGGAATGTGATTTATCTCCCAAGTTATATGAAACCCTGATCCGGCTATTTGAAACGTTGAGGATCCGGGAGAACAATAATCCTAAAATTCCCGATGTAGGAAGTGACGTATTTTTAGAGAATATGAAGTTATTAGAGGGTGTGTACAGGGAGATGGAATTTTATGAACTCACCAGGAATGGCAAGAGTTTTTGTTTTACATTGGGATATCGTGATTATGATGAAAATTCCCTGCCTTTTTATATAGATATGCTATGCAATTCTTTGAGTATTTATATTAGATATAGTAATAATGGTGTGATAAAGTGCACAGCAGAATGTTGTATGTTCTGTATTACTAGAGAAATACATGAAATTCTTAAAAATCGTATTTATTAAAATAGCTATTCCCAAAGATAAGAATTAGATATTAAAGCCGGGACTTTTTGAGAGCTCCCGGCTTTTTTATGAGAGTCGTGATTTTTACGAAAAGAAATAAAAGGGGAATAGGAAGAACCCTCCTTGACGAAACATACTCGAAATATTAATGATCATCAATTCGTGGTCGGATAAATATCCCTCCTGCAAGGGACTCTTTTTGCAAGTGAGATGAAGCATCCTGGAAGAGATGTTTTAGTTATGGAATGGCTACGATTAGCTAGTTATAGTTTGAACCGATGATGAGGGAACCGGAAAGCTTTTTTTAGAGTTGATTTTAATGATAGCTTTTTCATCCCATTATGAGGCTGTTTTGCGATTGGTTGTTTTTTCGTGACGGTTTAATCAGCCAGAAGTTTTTCATTTTAAGTCGATTTTCCTATGAAGGAAGCATTTGGGATTCCACTTGCTTGTGAGAAGAGGGGATGGATTTTCTGATACTCATAAAAGGACAATGACAATTTGAAGTGGCTCCCTCCTTCTCCTCTAATATTGTGAATTTTCATATATTTAGGAACTATTGTTGCAGGAAGCCATGAATATTTGAGCAAAGGCTTAGGCTGTGAGATTCCGTTTGGATGCAAGGTGTTTGCAAGGGAGTTTTACAGGATTCTGGACGTAATGCCTTCGCTCCTTTCAGGATAGAAGTTTCAATGAAGCAGGAATTCTGGTGGGCAGAGAGGTTCCGAGTAGATGAAAGGAACGGTTTTACGTTCCGGAAATGTTGAGTCTGAAACCTGATTTTTTGCCGGGAATGATAGCTTTTTGATTGGGAAGACGAGGTCTTGTTTTCCCATGTCATCATTTTTTTGATTTTTTGGAATTTGAAATTTTTTAATATACGTTCGTTTTATTTGCGTTGTGTGTTGTTTCTAACATTTTTTGCTAGGCCCACTTGATTTTATATATATAGTTTTTGGATATTGTATGAATATTTGAATGTCCATCTCTAGATCAATCGAATTAAGAAAGAATACATCAGGAAGTTACAAGGTTAGACTGACCATTGACCGGGGAAACAAATATTGTGGAGCCAGAAAGTCTCTCGGCCTGGGAACTCACCACGAAGAGTGTGCGTTAAGACGCGCTTATCTGATACGGTGTCTACTTTTCCATATGGGATGGTTTCCCGGAGGAAAGATTGCCGTAAAGAGACAGTCCGGCAAAGATGGCAAGAGGATTTTCTGGTCGGGAGTAGAGCTTTCCCAGGATCATGAGATTCTGAGGATAGGAGGGAGGAAGGGCCGCTTGGATGAGGGCGGGACCATGATGATTTGGTATCAGGTTAACGGTCATGGAGAGATTCGATGTCATCGGCTGCGCATTTCCGGCTGGAAGACGGATGACCAGGAAGGCGATTTGAAGGTTCTAACCCATGGATTGCAGCATTGCGCGACGGAACAGCGGCAGCATCCATGCCGGATTTTGAGTATTCAGATTGCTTCGGATCCGGATGTTACGGAAAAGGAGGGGCCTCTGATGAAGTTAACTAAGGGATGTAGAACAGAGTAGCATTGGAGATAGGTATTTGGTTTCCTGGTACGCAGTTCAGCCATAACGGAAATGACCGCGGATTTTAAAGGTTCTTTTGAGCAAAGAGGGCGTGTTCTGCTTCAGGAACTGGAGAACCTGCCGGGGGAGGGAGCCTTGTATGGTTTTCTAATCCGGCAGGGGAATGTTCTGGTTCCGTTGGCTGAGGAATGGAAGACTGATGTCCAGTTGCTGCAGGGATGTCAGTACCGGGTCTGGCTTCATCTGGAGTTGAAGGACGGCGTCGTCCAGATTCATGCCGATAGTGATTCTCTCATCAGCCGCGGGTTGATGGCCTTGTGGATCCGGTTGTTTTCCGGGTTGACTCCAGGGGAGGTGATGGCAGCAGATGAGAGTTTGCTTCATCGAAGCGTTTTAAGTGCCTGGCTGGTTCCATCCCGTTCAAATGCCTTGGAGAATATGGCGTCCAGAATCAAGCTGGGGGTATTGAAGTTGAGGAAAGGGGCATGGGGAGGGAAGGGAGGTGAGGTATTTCCTGAGAGGAAGGGGTCATTGGTTTTCGGCAAGGAGGAGGCAAGGCCCGGGGAAAGGGGTGGCCTTTTTCCGGCGGACCGCACATGATGCCGGAGGTCCTATGCAGAAGGAGAAAGTAAAAGGATTTTTATTATGAATGAGGAATTGAAGATTTACGTTCATTTGTTCGTGTATGCGGGAGATGCGGATCTTGTCAGGGAGAATTTGCTGTGCGTCCGTCATGCACTGCCGGAAGCGGGGCTGGTGGTGGTTGACGACGGGAGGCATCCATGCCCGGATGGAGTCCGACTCCAGGCGGAGGAACTTGGCGCTGAATGGCGTGTGTCCACCTGGGAGCGCGGCGGTAATCTGAGAGGGAAGGAATGCATTGAGGGAATGCTTGACGAAATGATCCGGAGTGCGTGCCATGAAGAGGATTCTTTGGTGAAGATTGATGCGGATACCGTGATAATGTCCGGAGACGAGCTGCGGTGTTTTGCGGGCCGGAAGGATTTGATTTTCTGGGGTAGCGGTTCCGTGGAGCAGCGTATTTACGGGTGCCTGTACGGCATGAAGGCGCATGCCGCCAAACGGGTGCGGGAGTATGTACGGGGTCTGGAGCTGTTGCCGGATGCCCCGGAAGATATCGTGATCGGCACCAGCGCTTTTAATTTGTATCCTGGGGAGGAGAGGCATCTGGTTACCCCTCCCTATGGGCCGGAGGCTCCGGATAGCGGATGGACGGCCTATTATTGGGGACGTTATCCGGACGTGAAGGGATACCAGCGTTTTACGATGGTAACGACGGGGAATCCTCCCCCTGCACCTCTGGGCAAGCGCCACCGCCTGCCCGTGATGAAAGAGCTGCGCCGGATTGCAGATCTCCGCCGCCGACTGGCATGAGGAAGCGGATGGTGGTTTCTTTTGCAGGAAGAGGGCTATGAAGAGTGATTTTATTGCCGCTTGCTTTTTTCACGGCTGCCGGACGGGGAATCAGCTTTTCCAGATAGCCGCAGCTTATGGGCATGCCCTCAGGCATGGTCTGGAATGCCGGGTTCCCTGGCGTTTCAATTCGGATACCCTTGCGTTAAGGAGATGGCTGGGCGAAGAAGCCGCCTGTGTAACGGATGGCGGATACGGTGCTCCCTGGGTGTACGAGGAACCGTGTTTTTCATATCGAAATATACCGAAAACAGTACGGGGAGGGGCACTGAGCGGATATTTTCAAAGCGAACGGTATTTTACCGGGTTTGACGAGGAGGCGCGTTTCCTGTTCCGCAGGTTGACGGCTCCGGTACGACCAGGACGTGCCGGAATACATGTCCGCATGGGGGATTACCTGCAGCATACCGATTTGTATCATGTTCCCGATGTCCCGTTTCTCCATGAAGCTCTTAGCCGGCTTTCCCCCGGTATCAAGGAGGTGGTAATTTTTTCCGATTCCCCGGCTCAGGCCCTGCGGCTGGTGACTTCCGTCCCGGAGGCTGCACGGTTCCATTTATCCCTCGATAATCACGGCGCTTTCGAAGCGCTCCGGGAACTTTCCACCTGTCAGGAATTAGTTCTTTCCTGTTCTTCTTTTTCCTGGTGGGGCGCCTATTTGGGCGATCAAAAGAAGGTTTTTATTCAAAAGAGGTGGTTTGCTGGAAAGATTAAGGATGACCAGGATGTGTTCCGCCCGCATTGGGTGCGGTTGTAGGATGAGAGCGGCCGCGTTTAGCGTGGAATAGGGGTGATAGGGGTGATAGGGGTGATAGGGGTGATAGGGGTGATAGGGGTGATAGGGGTGATAGGGGTGATAGGGGTGATAGGGGTGATAGGGGTGATAGGGGTAGGGCGCTGGAAATGGATGGCAGGTTTGACTGTTTTATTTTTTGTTCTGGTTTATGGAAAGGCCCCGGAGGAAATAGAGGTTTCCGTCCGGGGCCTGAAGAGGGGGATAAGGTATGTTATTTTTTAGCGGGGAGTTTCACCTGAATGTGAATGTCGCGCAGTTGGCGCTCTTCCGCCGGAGCGGGGGAGTCGCTCATGAGGTCCGCGCCGCGGTTGTTTTTCGGGAAGGCGATGACTTCACGAATGGATTCCGCATCACAGATCATCATGACCAGACGGTCCAGGCCCAGAGCCAGGCCGCCGTGTGGGGGTGCTCCGAAGCTGAAGGCGTCCAGGATGTGCCCGAATTGTTCGCGAGCCTGTTCTTCCGTGATGCCGAGGGCCTTGAACATGGCGGATTGCAGGTCGCGTTCATGGATTCGGATAGAGCCGCCGCCGAGTTCCGTGCCGTTGAGTACCACGTCGTAAGCTTGGGCGCGGAGGTCGGCGGAGAGTTCTCCCTTGAGCAGTTTTTCTTCGTCTTCCTTGACGGGACGGGTGAACGGATGATGGATGGCCGCCCAGCGCTGTTCTTCCTCATCCCAGCCGAGCAGGGGGAATTCAATGACCCACAGGAAGTCGCGCTCCTTGTTGTCCTTGAGGAGTTCCATGAATTCGGCGCATTGCAGGCGCACGCGGCCCAGGATGTCGCAGGAGGGTTCCCACGGACCGGCGGCAAAGAGAACGAGGTCTCCGGTTTCAATGTCCAGGGTTTCCGTGAGTTTCTGCTTTTCTTCTTCAGAAAGGAATTTGGAGATGGGGCTTCTCCAGTCGTCTTCACGCACTTTGATGTAGGCTAGACCCTTGGCTCCGGCTTCCACGGCGGTTTTCGTGAGGGTGTCTATCTGACCGACGGAGGCGGTTCCGAAGCCCTTGGCGTTGATGGCCTTGACCACGCCGCCATTTTGCACGGCGGAGGCGAATACCTTGAAGCCGCTGTTTTCAAAGATGGAGGAGACGTCCGTGAGTTTCATGCCGAAGCGGCGTTCCGGCTTGTCGGAGCCGTACTGGTCCATGGCTTCCTTCCAGGTCATGCGCGGGAAGGGGGTGGGGATGTCTACGTCCAGGGCTTCCTTGTATACGCGCTTGAGCAGTCCTTCCACCAGGTTGTAGATGTCTTCCGGCGTGATGAAGGAGGCTTCAATGTCCACCTGCGTGAATTCCGGCTGGCGGTCCGCGCGCAGGTCTTCGTCACGGAAACAGCGGGCAATCTGGAAGTAGCGTTCCATGCCCGCCACCATGAGAAGCTGTTTGTACTGCTGGGGCGCCTGGGGCAGGGCATAGAATTTGCCGGGGGCCAGACGGGAGGGGACCAGGAAGTCGCGCGCGCCTTCCGGCGTGGATTTGGAGAGGATGGGGGTTTCAATTTCCAGGAAGCCGTGTTCATCCAGATAGTCCCGCGTGGTTTTGGTTACGCGGTGGCGGATCTGCATGTTGCGGGCCATGGAGGGACGGCGCAGGTCCAGAAAACGGTATTTGAGGCGCAGGTCTTCGTTGGAGAGGGCCCGGTCCAGCTGGAAGGGGAGCACATCCGCCTTGTTGATGACGTTGAGGGCATTGGCGGAGACTTCGATTTCTCCGGTGGGGAGGTCCGCATTGGTGGTGTCCACCGTGTCCGTTTTCAAGCGGGCTTCCACCGTGCCGGAGATTTGGATCATGTCCTCGGAACGGAGCTGCTGGGACGCCCTGGCCACATCCTGGCTGACTTCCGGGTGGAAGACTGCCTGGGTGATGCCGGTGCGGTCGCGCAAGTCGATAAATATGACGCCGCCGTGGTCGCGGACGGAGTCTACCCAGCCGATGAGGGTGGTCGGCTTGCCAATGTCCGCAGCGCGCAATTCGCTGCAGGTATGAGTGCGGTATGAGTTCATCTTTGTTTGAAATGGATGGTGGTGAATGCTGGATCAGGCAAGGTTCGCCGCGGTTGCAATGGAGTCGAACAGGTCTTCCATGACTATTTGGGCGGAGGTGCGTGCCGTCAGGTCGCGCAGTTCCAGGGTGGGGAATTCATCGCCGACCACCAGGGCCAGACGTGCCCCGGATTTGACGGCTTTCTGCATCTGTCCGTTGAATTTGGTGAAGGTCAGGGGGATGTCCACGCTGTAGCCCTGGTCACGAAGGGCCGAGGCGATGGAGAGTACTTCCGCACGGCGGTTTTCGGACGCTTGTATGATGAAGACGTCACATCCCGCGGCCGCCAGCGCCGCTTCTTTCAGTGCCCTGGCGCGGGGCGTCTGGTCGATGAGATGGCCGATGACGGCGTCTCCCATGGCGAAACCTGTTGCGGGCATGTCCACCGCATTGCCGGAGAGGGCGGCCACGAGGGTGTCGTACCGGCCTCCGCCGGCTACGGCGCGCAGACTTCTTTGCGTGTCAAAGATTTCAAAGACCAGGCCGGTGTAGTACGCCAGGCCGCGGACCACGGAGAGGTCCAGCTTTACGTAGGTTTCCAGGCCGCGGGCCGTCAGGTCTTTCAGCAGGGTTTCGTAGCGTTCGGAGGCTCCGGCAGGCGGGTTTTCAATGAAGTCCACGAGATCGTTGCGGCTGATGCTGAAGGCATCCAGCTTGCGCTGGCATTCTTCCGGACGGTCGCGTTCGAATTTGTCCACGATACCAAGGAAAACAGGGATGTCCTGTTCCTGCACGCCGTGTTCCGCAGCGAACCTGATCCAGGCTTCACGGTCGGAGACGCGGACGATGAAGTCATTCTGCGTGAAGCCCAGTTCCCTCATGCAGTCGATAGCCAGGGCAATGAGTTCGGAGTCCGCCCAGGCGGAGCTTTCCCCCAGAATGTCCGCGTTGAACTGGTAAAATTCGCGCAGGCGCCCTTTTTGCGGTTTTTCGTAACGGAAGCAGGAGCCAATTTCAAACCACTTGAGCGGCTTGGTGTATTCCCGCTGGTACGCGGCGGCGATGCGTCCCAGGGAAGCCGTCAGTTCCGGGCGGATGGTGATGTCCCGTTCCCCCTGGTCCATGAAGCGGAAGAGCTGGGTGGGCAGTTCGCCTCCGCTTTTTTTCAGGTACAGTTCCGTGGCTTCCACCGTGGGGCCTTCCCATTCCAGGAATCCGTAGCGGTGCGCCACCCTTTTCCATGCGTCAAAGAGGTAGTTGCGTACGGCGCAGTCCGCCGGGGAGAAGTCGCGGAATCCGGGAAGTGGTTGAAAGCGAGCGTCTGGCATAACCTGAGTAAAGGAATGTTAACTGAGGACGAAATAGTTTACAGGATTTTAATGCCTTGGCAAGCCCACATACTTATGATGAAGGAATTTCAAAGGAAAAGGCATGGGCGGCCATGGCCGGAGCAGGTGATGAAGAAAGATGCTGATGCAGAAGGGGAACAGCGTGAATTTGAGTTGTGTTTCATGGCAATAAGATTATTCTTTGGAAATAATTGCCTTATTCCAATGATGGTACGTGTTTTTCCCATTGCCTGTGTTCTGGTTGCCGCCTGCATGCCTGAGGCTGTACTGGGCAGGGAGATGGGCCCCGATCCTTTGAAGAGCTTGCAGTATGATTTGAAGGAGGGCAACAAGATTGTCGAGAAGGCGATTTACTTACTGAAAAGTGTGAGAGAAAGGCCGCGTCTGGATTCCGATGTACGGGATGAGTTTGATAAAGCTACTGTAACGGTTCTTAAAATAGATGCCCGTAATGTCATGATGGTTACAGGCAGGACAAGGTATTCTCCCGAATTATTGCGTTCCCGGGAGGCTGTGGAAGCAAAGGAATTTGCATGTGTCCAAAGAGGAATTCTGGATGAAGCTGTGGACAGCTTTTTTCGGGACGGATTAATGGATGATGTGATTTGTAACGGAATCATGGATGTGTACCAAATCATGGAAAGATGTTTTTGGGGAAAGACCGTTTTTCATGAGGATGGACGGAAGGGTGCCTTTTCCCTCTTGCCTCCCTGCCTCTTTGAGTATTTGGCCGTGAGCGTTTCCAGGCATGTGGAGGAGGTTAGGTCTATTCTGAAGAAGGCCGGGGCAGGGGAAGGAGACCAGGAGGTTGTGAAGGAGTTGTGGAAAAAGGATTTTTCCTTATGGGATATTCAGAATTTGGCTGTATTGGCAAAAGATATGGTTATACAGGAAGATATAGGGATACCGTGGGCGCATGAGATAAGAATGGCGGCCGGAAGGCTTGACGCCGCCGTGAAGGAGTTGGAGGAAGGCGGGTATATGACGGAGCGCCTTGCCCGGGCCGTCGATTTGGTGTACATGCGGCTGGCCCTTCCCCGGCAGAGATGTGCCGGAGCGGGAAATTCCCAATAAGGCCCTTTTGTTTATTGGAAAACGCGGCGTTTTTATTTGACCGGGAGAAGGTATGACATAGGATAAGTGAGAAAGATTCACTTTTTCTGAATCAAATATCAGTATTGATTATGTGTAAAGATTGCGGATGCGGAGGTGAACACACCCATGAAGGACACGCCCACGGCATGGACGTCCATGTTCCCGTGCTGGATGCCAATGACCGTTTGGCGGAACGCAACAGAGGTTTTTTTGAAGCAAAGAAGCTGCTGGTCATCAATGTATTTTCCTCTCCCGGCTCCGGCAAGACATCCCTGCTGCAGAAGACGGCGGAGATGTTGAGGAACCGTGTCAGAATGGGGGTGATTGTTGGAGACCTGGCTACGGATCATGACGCCGAACGCCTGAGCCGTGCGGATATTCCCGTAGTGCAGATTACCACCGGTACAATGTGCCATCTGGATGCCCGCATGATTGCGGAGGCGATGAAGCGGATGCCGCTTGATGACCTGGATGTGCTGGTGATTGAGAATGTGGGGAACCTGGTGTGTCCCGCTTCCTATGATTTGGGGGAAGGGATGCGCGTGGTCCTGCTTTCCGTCACGGAAGGGGAGGACAAGCCTTTGAAGTATCCCCCCATGTTCCATTCCGCAGACGTGGCCCTGGTGACTAAGTCGGATTTGGCGGATGCCGTGGATTTTGACCGGGATGCCGCGCTGGCGGCTCTGAACAAGGTGGCCCATCACGCGCGCGTGATTGAGTTGTCTTCCAAGACAGGGGAAGGAATGGATATTTGGTGCGGGGAGATTGAGGAACGGGTGCGCCGCATTCGTTCAGGAAGAGTTCAGGAGCATGTCCACCATCACCATTGAACAGGCTGTTTCAGCCTTGAAGATCGACATTACCGGCATGGTTCAGGGGGTCGGCTTCCGGCCCCACGTGTATCGGCTGGCCTCGCGTTTCGGCCTGAAAGGCTTCGTGCGCAATACGGAGTCCGGCGTGGAGATCCGCGTGGAGGGAGATGCGGGGGATGCCGAACGTTTTTTTGCGGAATTGATGGAAAGCCTGCCGGAACATGCCCGCGTTTACGGAACGGAACAGACCGTTTGCGAGCCTGCCGGGTATGAAGAGTTCCTGATTTTGGAGAGCGATCCCGCTTCCGGCGGCGTGCCGATCATGCTGCCGGACTTGGCTCCGTGCCCGGAATGCCTCCGGGAGATGCGCGACCCGTCTTCCCGGCGCTATCATTATCCTTTTACCAACTGTACCCATTGCGGTCCCCGTTATTCCATTATTGAGTCCATGCCTTATGACCGCTCCGGAACCAGCATGAAGGGGTTCCGGATGTGTCCGGAATGCATGAAGGAGTACCAGGACATGGGGGACCGGCGTTTCCATGCCCAGCCCATCGCCTGCCCGGAATGCGGGCCTTCCATGAAGGTGTTGTTTTCAGATGGTTCCGAGCTGGGCTTCGGCCACGGTTTTGATACCCCTGCGGCTCAGGTGGCCTGGGTGCTGGCGGACGGCCTGATTGTGGCTCTCATGGGGGTGGGCGGTTTCCAGTTGCTGGCAGATGCCGCGTCCGAAGGAGCCGTCAGACGGCTGAGGAAGCTGAAGGGGAGGGATGCCAAGCCGTTTGCCGTGATGGTGCCGGACATGGCTGCGGCGGAGGCTCTGTGTCATTTGACGGAGGAGGAGAAACGGCTGCTGGCGTCTCCCGAGGCGCCCATCGTACTGGCGGTCAAGAGGAAGAATGTGGATTTAGCGCCTTCCGTATGCATGTTCAGCCGTTTTGCCGGTATTATGCTGCCGTCTTCCCCGGTGCATGCGCTGCTGATGGATATGTGGAGAAAGCCTCTCGTGGTGACCAGCGGCAATTTGAGCGGGGAGCCTTTGTGCATTTCCGTGGAAGAGGCGTTGCAGAAGCTGGAGAACGCGGCGGACGTGTTTTTCGTGCACGACCGGCCGATCGTGCGTCCGGTGGATGATTCCGTGGTGCGCGTGGCGGGTGGCAGAACCATGATGGTGCGCCGGGCCCGCGGTTATGCGCCCCGGCCTGTATGGCGCACCGCGCCGGAGGCGCCTAAGGTGCTGGCTCTCGGCTCCGGGTTGAAAAATACCGTTTGCTGGCTGAAGGATGGCGTGGCCGTGATGAGCCAGCATCTGGGGGATTTGGACAGCGCCGCCGCCCTGCACGCTTTTGAGCGGACGGTGGAAGTTTTGGGAAGTACCTTGAAGGCCGTGCCGGATGTGATTGCCGTGGACGCCCATCCGGATAACCCGACGGCAACCCTCGCCCGGCGTTTGGCCAGGGAATGGGGTGTTTCCGTTTTTCCCGTACAGCATCATCAGGCGCATGTGCTTGCCTGCGCCGCAGAGAATGGAACTCCTTTCCCCGCCCTGGGCGTAGCCTGGGACGGAACGGGGTTCGGCACGGATGGAACGGTGTGGGGTGGTGAGTTTTTTATCATGGAGGAGCAGGGTGCTCCCAAACGGGTGGCGCGGATCAGGCCGTTTCTGCTGCCCGGTGGGGATGAAGCGGTGAAGGAGCCCGCCCGCTGCGCCTGCGCCCTGGCCCGGCAAATGGCTGAGTGGCGGCCGGATGGACTGCTCCGGCGTCTGGAGCACGGAATTCCTCCCCGGAAGCGGCAGGCTCTGGAAACGATGATGGAGCGGCATGTTCATTGCCCGGCAACGTCTTCCATGGGGAGGCTGTTTGATGCGGTGGCGTTCTGGTGCGGTTTTGACGGTGCGGCGGGATGCGAAGGCCATGCCGCCATGGTGCTGGAGTCTTGGGCCGCCTCCCTTCCCGAAGACGGCCCGGAGGGCGATTCGTACGAATGGGTGATGCATGAGGAAGGCGGCCTGCTGGAGCTGGACTGGAGACCCGTTCTGAAGGCCTTGAATGATGATTTGCTGGCCGGTGTTTCCCGTTGCCGGATAGCCCGGAAGTTTCATGAAAGCCTCGTGAACCTGGTGTTTGATGTGGCGGAGCGTTTTTCCCAGGACAGGCTGGTGCTGGGAGGCGGCTGCTTTCAAAATGCGTTTTTGCTTGAAGGCCTGATGGGCATGGCGCAGTCTAGGGCGTGCGTTTTGTCGCTGCCGCAGCGCGTCCCCTGCAATGACGGAGGGATTTCCCTGGGGCAGGCGGCGGCTGCCGTTCGTCAATGGAAAGGATAAAGTATGTGTTTGGCCGTTCCCGGAAAAATCGTAAGCGTTCATGAAAAAGATCCCCTGTTCCGCCTGGGCGTGGTGGATTTCGGCGGAGTGACGCGGGAAGTGAATCTGGCCTGCGTGCCGGAAGCGGAGGTGGGGAGTTACGTTATTGTGCATGTGGGAATGGCCCTGAGCGTGCTGGATGAGGAAACCGCCCTTGAGACGCGGAGGGAGATGCGCGAGATCGTGGAGAATTCCGAACCCGTGTGAGGGCCGTTTATCCGGCTGACAGGAAGATTTGCTCGCCGAGTTTATGCAGGAGGAAGTTTATCAACTGCTTGATGATCTGCATCACACCGTTACGCGCCCGTGGGCGGTGATGGAGGTGTGCGGCGGCCAGACTCATGCGATCGCTTCCCTGGGGCTGGAGGAACTGCTTCCGCCGGGGCTGCGCCTGATTCACGGGCCCGGCTGCCCTGTCTGTGTCACTTCCGTGGATTTGATTGACAGGGCCGTGGAGCTGAGTCTCAGGCCGGGTGTGGTTTTGTGCAGTTACGGTGACATGATGAGGGTGCCGGGCTCCCGCGGGGATTTACTGTCCGCCAAAGCGCGCGGCGGGGATGTCCGGCTAATGTATTCTCCTCTGGAGGCCGTTGCGCTGGCGGGAGACAATCCCGGTCTGGACGTGGTGTTTTTTGCCGTGGGTTTTGAGACTACCGCTCCGGCCACGGCGCTGGCCATGCAGCAGGCGCGTGCCCTGGGACATGCCAATTTTTCCGTGCTTTGCGCCCATGTGCAGGTTCCTCCCGCCTTGGAATGGCTGATGGACCAGCAGGAAGGAAGGCCGGACGGCTTTCTGGCTCCCGGCCATGTGTGCGCCGTGACGGGGGAGGGGGATTACAGGCGTCTTGCCGAACGCTACCGGGTGCCGATGACGGTTACCGGATTTGAAGGAACGGACCTGCTCTGCGGTATTCTGATGTGTGTCCGCCAGCTTGAGGCCGGGGAGCATGGCGTCCGGAACGCCTATCCGCGTTACGTTAAGCCGGAAGGGAACGCAGCCGCCAGGAAGCGGATGGAAGAGGTTTTTGAAACGGAGGACCGTCATTGGCGCGGGCTGGGGCTGATACCGGGCGGCGGCATGAAGGTGCGACTGGAATGGCGGGATATGGATGCTTCCGTCCGTTTTGACTGCCGCGCCTGTGACGGCACGGCGGATGAGGCTTCCGGCTGCATGGCCGGGCAGGTGCTGCGCGGTTTGCTGAGGCCGGTGGAATGCCCGCATTTCGGTTCTTCCTGTACGCCGCTGACTCCATTGGGGGCTCCCATGGTGTCCGGGGAAGGGGCCTGTGCGGCCTATTACCGCTATAAAAGAAGCTGATTTTTATTTCTTATGTTTGAGTGTCCCGTTCCAGAATCCGTTTCCGACCGCATCCAGATGGCTCACGGCGGCGGTGGCCGCCTGATGAATGACCTGATCCGCTCCGTGTTTCTGGAAGCCTTCGGTTCTCCGTCCGGCAGCGTGCAGAATGATTCCGCCGTTCTGTCTTCTCCTGCAGGGCGCCTGGCGGTGACGACGGACAGCTTTGTGGTTCAGCCCCTGGAGTTTCCGGGCGGCAATATCGGTTCCCTGGCCGTTCACGGCACGGTGAATGATCTGGCCATGAGCGGAGCGGAACCGCTGTACCTGACGGCGGGGTTCATTTTGGAGGAGGGGCTTCCGCTGGACGTCCTGAACAGAGTGGTACACTCCATGGCTGAGGCTGCCCGTCTGGCGGGCGTGCGCATCGTCACAGGGGATACGAAGGTAGTGGAACGGGGAAAAGGCGATGGTATTTATATCAATACCGCCGGGGTGGGAGCAGTGCCGCATGATTTGGAGATCAGCCCTTCTTCCGTGCGTCCGGGGGATTCCATCCTGCTCAGCGGGGATTTGGGCAGGCATGGCATGACGATCATGAGCCTGAGGGCGGGATTGTCCTTTGGTGAAGCTTTGTGCAGTGATTCGGCTCCCCTTCATGAGTCCGTGGCTGCGTTGATTCGGGCCGGGATTCCCGTGCATTGCCTGCGTGACGTGACCCGTGGCGGTTTGACGGCCACTCTTTCAGAGATTGCGGAGGCTTCCGGGCTGACAGTGAGGCTGGATGAGATGTCCATTCCAGTCCGGGATGACGTGAGGGCCGCGTGCGGTTTGCTGGGGCTGGACCCGCTGCAAGTAGCGTGCGAAGGGCGTTATCTCGCGATTTTGCCCGGAGAATATGAAGATGAGGCATTGCGCCTGATGCGCGGTTGCGGCGTTTCCTCCGGGGCCTGTCTGGTTGGCCGGGTGGAAGAGTTCAGGACGGCTCCCCTGCTGATGAAGGGCAGACTGGGCGTGGAGCGGGTACTTGGCATGCCGTCCGGCATGCAGCTGCCGAGGATCTGCTGAGAGCGGGATGGTGGAAAACGCCGTCCCTGGCGGCAATTTCCCATTCCGGACTTTGGCAGGGAAGCGGATAACCCGCTTCCCTGCCAGTTCCGTGGTTTTCATAGGGAATTGCCGGAGCGACTGCATAAGCCGTTAATGAGGTGGCAGCCGGCTTTTCTGGGTGTGTTTGTTGGGAAAGGGTTAGATTAATAATGGTTCTCCTGCCGGAGCTTCCGGAAGTTTTTTCAATGCCGCCTGTGCCTGAACATGGCCCTGGTCCGCCGCTTTCTGCAGCCATTCCCTTGCCGTGTCCAGGTTGCGTTCCACGCCAAATCCGTGCTGGTACATGATTCCCATGTTGTATTGCTCGGAGGCATAGCCGGCTCTGGCGGCCCGTTTGTTCCGGTTGATCCATTCCGTGGCTTCCGCTTCATTGAAGTCGAGTGCCTTGCAGGCTTTTTCCCACGTGTTTCCATATTTCATGGCGGCACGGGCAAATCCTGCCAGGGCAGCTTTTCTCGTGTATTCTTCGGCCAGCTGCGTATTTTTTTCCACTCCGTCCGTCCCCAACCGGTAAAGATGGGCCAGTCCCCAGTAACCGTTGGGACTGCCGAGGTCGGCAGCTTTCTGGAAATGCTGCAGGGCTTCCGGATGCTTTTTGTGGGACATGGCGAAGACGGCATTGGAGAGGAATCTCTCGGCTTTCGCGAATTCGTAGAATTCCGGAATGGCTGCCCATTCGGATTTCAGCTTGTCCCGGTCCTTTTTGGATTTGGGCGGCATGCCGGAGGGCGGGGAAAAGCGGAAGATGGGCATGTAGCCGGAGGCTCCCGCGTTTGCCAGGCCGGACATCAGGAAACAGCCCGGCTGGATGCGCCACATGTGCATGTACATGACCCGATCCGCCGGGAGGGAATCCTTTTCAATCCAGTCCGGCATGTTCATGGGCGGTCCGTAAAGCCCCGTCAGTCCGTTCAGCATGCGCTTATACAGGGATTTTAGGCGCGTATCGTATTCATCCTTGCTCACTTTTGAGTTGGAATAGAAGGAAACGGATCTCAGTGCCCCCTCTTTGTCGTAGTCAAAGTGAAGGGAAAAGTAGAGTCCGCCGATGGGCTTTTTCGTCTTGAAGGCTCCGTTGAGTCCGGTCCGGCTCAAGTAGGCGTCCGTGCCGGGGCCTTCAAGGGATTTGCAAGATTTCAGAGAACTCAGCAATTGGGATTCCTGCATTCCTGTTTCCAAAGGGCCGTAAAGCGGCGAGGCATGGCAGCAGAAGGCTGTGCACAATGCGGTTGCATAGCTGTAATAGGCTATAGGTTTCATTGGGATGTGTTGAGGTTGGGGTTGTTGGTTATTTCAATAACGAATTAGGAATCCGGCGTCAATACTAGTTTTTCATATCAAATGCCTTTCTCCAATTCAATCCATTATTATCCCGGAGGAAGATCAAATAGAAAATATCTGTTAGATGATAACATAATTTCTTGAACATAATCGTGATTCGACTTATTTTATCTATGTTGTTCATTTCAACCGGATTCCTAATGCGCGGTCCCAACAGACAATTGTTTATGTGGCTTGTTGTCAGTTATTAGCATGGCTGAGGGTAACTGAATGTGTGTGGAAATGGGGGAAGGCGGCTGTCATCAGGTGGTTTTTCAGTCCGGCGGCCACGCCGGCTAACGATGGCCGGTGACAATTTTGTTGCGCTGCCCGGCTTGTTTGACCAGATGCTCCGGTTCATGGTACCGGGGCATGAGAATTGATTTAGTGACGGATACCTATGCGCCGGACGTGAATGGCGTGGCCATGACTCTTGGCCGTCTGGTGCAGGGACTTAAGGCCCGGGGCCATTTGGTGCATGTTTTGAGGGCATCCGAACGTGGGGGCGTATGCGTGCCGGGCGAAACAGCCATGCCGTCCCTGTCTCTTCCCATTTACCATGAAGTGAAGATAGGGCTGCCTTCCGTGGACAGGTTCCGTTCCCGGTGGATGAGGAAGAGGCCGGACGTGGTGTACATCGCTACGGAAAGCCCCATGGGCGCATCTGCGGCCAAGGCGGCGCGGGCGCTGGAGATTCCCGTGGTGATGGGGTTCCACACCAATTTCCACCAGTATATGAAGAATTACAATTTTTCAGGGCTGGAGAATGCCGCCGTGAATTATTTGCGCAAATTGCACAATCAGGCCAGATTGACCGTAGTACCTACGGAAGAAATGTTCATTTCCCTGAGCGAGCTTGGTTTTGAGAGGCTGGCCGTCATGGGGCGCGGTGTGGATGTCGTTTTGTTTGATCCCGGAAAAAGGGATGTTTCCCTGCGTCAGTCCTGGGGCGTCTGGCGGGATGAAGTCGTATTTGGAGTGGTGGGGCGCCTGGCCCGGGAAAAGAACCTGATTACGGTTCTGAGCCTTTATACCCGTCTGCAGCGGGAGTTCCCGGATTGCGGCATGAAAATGGTTGTGGTGGGTGACGGGCCCATGATGAGCGGCTTGCGCAGCGAGTTTCCGGACGCCGTGTTTTGCGGCGCCCGCAGCGGGGAGGACTTGGCACGTCATTATGCGGGAATGGATGTGCTATTGTTCGCCAGTGAGACGGAAACCTTCGGCAACGTGCTTCTGGAAGGGATGGCCAGCGGGCTGGCAACGGTGAGCTACCGTTATGCCGCGTCCGCAGACGTGGTGCTCAACGGTGTGAACGGCCTGCAGGCGGAGAAGGGGGATATAGAGGGCTTTTATGCGGCCATGTGCCGGCTGCTTCAGGATGCGGAGCTGGTCCGCAGGCTGGGAGAACAGGGGCGGCAGACCGTCCGTTTCAGAACCTGGGACGCCGTCTGCGACCGGTTTGAGGAAATTCTTGCTTCCGTAGCCTGTGAGGAGAACGGCGCGGGATGCGCGCGTTCCCCATGCGGTGCGGTGCTGGAGTGCCGTACGGTGTTTCTTTCCGATATTCACCTGGGGACCAAGGATTCCAAGGCGGACGAATGCCGCAGGTTCCTGAAGCATATCCGGGCGGAAAAGATCGTGCTGGTGGGGGACATTGTGGATGCTTGGGCTCTTTCCCGCGGCAGCCGCTGGCGCAGGCGGCATACGCGTTTTATCCGCACTCTGTTGAAGAAGATGGAACAGGAGGACGTGGAAGTACTGTACCTGCGCGGGAATCACGACGACGTTCTGGAGCGGTTTCTTCCCTTCGCCCTGGGGCGGCTGCACATCGCCAAGGAATATGTTCACGGGGCGGCGGACGGCCGCCGTTACCTGTGCGTGCACGGCGACGGGTTTGACGCCATTTCCACCAATCACCGGTGGCTGGCGGTGCTCGGCTCCCTGGGCTACGACGTGCTGCTGATGGTCAACCGTCTGTACAACAGGTACCGTGTCTGGTGCGGCAAGGAGTATTATTCCGTTTCCCGCGCCATCAAGGGAAAGGTGAAATCCGCCGTCAATTTCATCGGCAAGTATGAGGAACAGCTTCAGAATCTGGCGGTCAAAAGACAGTGCGAAGGGATCATCGCCGGGCATGTGCACCATCCGGCGGACGCCATGGTGGGGGATATACGCTATCTGAATTGCGGAGACTGGGTGGAAACCATGAGTGCGGTGGTGGAATATGCCGACGGCCGGATGGAAACGCTGCTTTACAAGGATTTCATGAAACGCCTGGCCTATGGGGAGTGCTGCGGTTCCGGGACCACTGGAAAAAACGCGGAGCCGGAAGCCGCCGCACGTGTCCCGGCAGATGGGACAAAGTGACCAGGTGAGACATTTTGTCACTATTTTGGTGTGACAAAATGTCTCTTTTGGATGCGCCAGGAAAATTAGTGGAGAAGTTGTAAAATCCATTCATTTTTGATATACAGAGGATTATTATGTTTATGCCCTATTTGAACGGGGCTGGCATGGCATTTGCACCAAGTAGGGCATGAACATGAGTTTGCCTGTATGACACTTCAGGTCATAGGGAGATCAAATCTCAACGGAATCCATTCAAAACAATCTAACATAACGATATGGCTAAAATATTAGGAATTGACTTGGGCACGACCAACTCGTGCATGGCTGTGATGGAAGGCGGTCAGGCGACCGTTCTTGAAAACAGCGAAGGTGCGCGCACCACTCCCTCCATTGTGGCCTTCACCAAAAGCGGTGAACGTCTCGTGGGGCAGGCCGCCAAACGCCAGGCGGTGACCAATCCGAAGAACACCGTGTTTTCCTCCAAGCGCCTGATCGGCCGCAAGTACAGCGAGCTGACGGACGAGGATAAAAAGGTTCCTTATGAAATCGTGGAAGCTCCCAACGGGGACGCTTACATCCGCGTGGAAGTGGGCGGTGAAAAGAAGACTTTCTCACCCCAGGAAATCGCTTCCATGGTGCTGGCCAAGCTGAAATCCGACGCTGAATCGAAACTGGGCGAAACCATCACGGAAGCCGTGATTACCGTTCCCGCCTATTTCAACGACGCCCAGCGCAACGCGACCAAGGCCGCCGGTGAAATCGCCGGCCTGAAAGTGCGCCGCATCATCAACGAACCGACCGCTGCGGCCCTGGCCTACGGCCTGGACAAGAAGTCCAATGAAAACATCGCCGTTTATGACCTTGGCGGCGGCACCTTCGATATTTCCGTGCTGGAAATCGGCGACGGCGTCTTCGAAGTAAAAGCTTCCGACGGCGACACCCACCTGGGCGGCGACGACTGGGACAACGCGATCATTTCCTGGATCATGGATGAGTTCAAGAAGGATTCCGGCATGGACCTTTCCAATCAGCCGGACGCCATCCAGCGCATCAAGGAAGAAGCCGAAAAGGCCAAGATTGCCCTTTCCTCCACACAGAGTTACGATATCAGCCTGCCGTTCATCACGGCGGACGCTTCCGGCCCCAAGCATATTCAGCTGACGCTGAGCCGTCCCAAGCTGGAACAGCTTACGGAAGACCTGCTGGACCGCACCCGCAAGCCCGTGTTGGACTGCATTTCCGCCTCCGGCCTGAAAACCGGCGACATTGACGAACTGGTGCTGGTGGGCGGCATGACCCGCATGCCTGCCGTTCAGGAAATGGCCCATACGCTGGCCGGCAAGGAACCCCACAAGGGCGTGAACCCGGACGAAGTAGTGGCCGTGGGCGCCGCTATTCAGGGCGGCGTGCTTCAGGGCGACGTGAACGACGTTCTGCTGCTGGACGTGACTCCCCTGACGCTGTCCATTGAAACGATGGGCGGCATCGCCACTCCGATGATCGACCGCAATACGACCATCCCCGTGCGCAAGAGCCAAGTGTTCTCCACCGCCGCGGACAACCAGCCCGCCGTGGATATCCGCGTGTGCCAGGGCGAACGCAAGATGTTTGAGGACAACAAGCTTCTCGGCAACTTCAAGCTGGACGGCATTTCCCCGGCTCCCCGCGGCGTGCCTCAGATTGAAGTCACCTTCGACATTGACGCCAACGGCATTCTGCACGTTTCCGCCAAGGATAAGGGTACCGGCAAGGAACAGAAGATTTCCATTCAGGGTTCCAGCGGCCTGTCCAAGGATGAAATCGAACGCGCCAAGCGCGATGCGGAAGCCCATGCGGAAGAAGACAAGAAGCGCGCCGAAGAGATTGACACCGTCAACCAGGCCGACTCCCTCTGCTTCTCCGTGGAACGCCAGCTCAAGGACATGGGCGACAAGCTGCCCGCGGACCTCAAGAGCGACATCGAAGGCAAGGTGGCCAAGTTGAAGGAAGCCATTTCCAGGAAGGACTATGAGGCTATCAAGTCCGGCAAGAGCGACCTGGAAGCCAAACTGGAAGCCCTTTACAAGGCAGCGGAAGCCGCCCAGCAGTCCGCCGGTGCGTCCGGCCCCATGCCGGGAGCCGCTCCTGAGGAAGAAGCTTCCGACGGCCCCCGCAAGGCGAAAGGCCGCGTGGTGGACGCCGAAATCGTCGACGACGACAAATAAACCTTTTCCGGAGGGCGGGGGAAACCTTCCTCCTCCCTCCGGAACATTACATCCATATATTCATCTACAATAAAACAAACACAACATACTATGGCTAACATCAAACCCCTCGGACAACGTGTGCTGGTCAAGCGCATTGAAGCTGAAACCAAAACCGCCGGCGGCCTGTTCCTGCCGGACACCGCCAAGGAAAAACCGCAGGAAGCGGAAGTGATCTCCGTAGGCACCGGAGGCCGCGACGACAAGGGTGCCCTGATCGAATTCACCGTCAAGCCCGGCGACCGGGTTCTCATTTCCAAGTACGGCGGTACGGAAATCAAGCTGGACGGAGAAGATTATCTGATCCTGTCTGAAAACGACATTCTGGCCATCATCGGCTAAACCAACCTTATTTATTCACACACATCTTTAAAAACCTGATATTATGGCTAAACAAATCCAATTTGATGAAACCGCTCGCCAGGCGCTGCTCCGCGGCGTGGAACAGATCGCCAAGGCTGTTAAAAGCACGCTGGGTCCTGCCGGCCGCAACGTGGTGATCGACAAGAAATTCGGCTCCCCCCTCATCACCAAGGACGGTGTGACCGTGGCCAAGGAAATCGAACTGGAAGACCCGTTTGAAAACATGGGCGCCCAGCTTGTCCGCGAAGTCTCCTCCAAGACCAACGACGTGGCCGGCGACGGCACCACCACCGCCACCGTACTGGCTGAAAGCATTTACCGCGAAGGCCTGCGCAACGTCACAGCCGGCGCCAACCCGATCTCCCTGCAGAGGGGCATCATGAAAGCCTCCGACGCCGTGGTGGAAGAACTCAAGAAGATCAGCAAGCCCGTTGACTCCAGCAAGGAAGTGGCCCAGGTCGCTACCGTTTCCGCCAACTGGGACGACGAAATCGGCAACATCATTGCCGAAGCCATGGACAAGGTGGGCAAGGACGGCACCATCACCGTGGAAGAAGCCAAGGGCATCGAAACCACGCTGGATGTGGTGGAAGGCATGCAGTTTGACAAGGGCTACCTGTCCCCCTACTTCGTGACCAACGCGGAAACGATGGAAGCGGTGCTGGAAAACCCCTACATCCTGATTCACGAGAAGAAGATCAACAACCTGAAGGATTTCCTTCCGCTGCTTGAAAAAGTGGCCAAGAGCGGCCGTCCCTTCCTGGTCATCGCTGAAGACATTGAAGGCGAAGCCCTCGCCACCCTCGTGGTCAACCGCCTGCGCGGCGTGCTGAACATCTGCGCCGTGAAAGCCCCCGGCTTTGGCGACCGCCGCAAGGCCATGATGGAAGACATTGCCATCCTGACGGGCGGCAAATGCATCACGGAAGACCTCGGCATCAAGCTGGAAAACGTGGGTATTGAAGACCTCGGCCAGGCCAAGCGCGTCACCGTCTCCAAGGATGAAACCGTCATCGTGGAAGGCGCCGGGAAGTCCGCGGACATTGAAGCCCGCATTTCCCAGATCCGCCACCAGATCAAGGACACCACGTCCGACTACGACCGTGAAAAACTCCAGGAACGCCTGGCCAAGCTGGCCGGCGGCGTGGCCGTCATCCATGTGGGTGCCGCTACGGAAACGGAAATGAAGGAAAAGAAGGCCCGTGTGGACGACGCCCTGCATGCGACCCGTGCGGCCGTGGAAGAAGGCATCGTGCCCGGCGGCGGCGTGGCCCTGATCCGCGCCCAGAAGGCCATTGACAGCCTGAAGCTGGAAGGAGACGAACACACCGGCGCGGAAATCGTGTACCGTGCGGTGGAAGCTCCGCTCCGCCAGCTTGCCTGCAATGCCGGCCGCGAAGACGCCCTCATCGTCGCCAAGGTGAAAGGCATGAAGAAGGCTGCCGAAGGCTACAATGTGGCCACGGACAAGTACGAAGACCTGCTTTCCGCCGGTGTGGTGGACCCGACGAAGGTGACCCGTTCCGCCCTGCAGAACGCGGCTTCCATCGCCGGCCTCCTGCTTACCACGGAATGTGTCATTGCCGACAAGCCCGAGAAGAAGGGCTGCGGATGTGGCAGCGGCGCTCCCGACATGGGCGGCATGGGAGGAATGGGCGGCATGGGCATGATGTAAGCCCTCCCCGTTTCTTCGGGACAATGCGACGAATCATTCAGGCTCTCCGGTTTTTCCGGAGAGCCTTTTTATTTGGAAAAGAAATGGTCTTCCGGGCTGGCGCGGCGACCGCCTCTTTCCAGTTGACCGGAAGAGACTGCTGTTTTCCGGACCTTCCGCTGTTTGCCGACTCATGCCGGATGAAGATCAGGAGGAGACGGACATCGGAACTATTCCCAACAGGAAGGGAGAGGAAGCAGGACGGCAACGCTTTTTTCCTTTACATGAAAAAAATATACCTCCATGACGTTCCACCGCAGGCTGACGATTTGAAGAAGGAAATGGTTGATGACTGTGAGGTCCGGGGGGCTGCGTAGAGTGCTGCCCCATGTGGGGGACAAGCTCCCACGTATCGGCATCAATTTCTCCCGGCAGAGGGAGAAAAAGCCCCCAGGACAGCAGAAAAGGAGGGCAAGATTTCATCAGGGGAGGGAACGAACCCGTTCACGTTGCACGGCCATGAGGCGGCTTTACGGCAAATGTGACGAATTCTTCACGCTTTAAAACGGGAGTACCGGAAAGGGTTCAGGTAATAGAAGGCCGTTTATTACACATATGGACCCTATCTATTACTTCATCATAGGCTTGCTGCTGGTACTCTCCTGCTTTGACCTCGTGGTTGGCGTCTCGAATGACGCCGCCAACTTCCTGAACTCCGCTGTCGGTTCCAAGGCTGCTCCTCGCCGGACTATTATTCTGGTGGCCGCTCTGGGTATTATCATTGGCTCCCTGTTTTCCAGCGGCATGATGGAAATTGCCAGGAGCGGGGTATTCATGCCAGCCCAATTCACCTTCCATGACATCATGCTGATCTTTTTGGCGGTGATGTTGACGGACGTGATCCTTTTGGATGTGTTCAACACTTTCGGCCTTCCCACGTCCACGACGGTTTCCATTGTATTTGAATTGCTGGGGGGCGCGGTGGCCGTGGCGCTGTTCAAAATCTGGTCCGGAGAACCCGGCGTGGCGCAGGACCTGGCCAGCTATATCAACTCCTCCAAAGCTTTGGCGATCATTTCCGGCATCTTCTCCTCCGTCTTTGTGGCGTTCATCTGCGGTATATCGGTCATGTGGATTTCCCGCCTCATCTTCTCCTTCAACTACAGGAAATCCTTCAAGTATCTGGGCGCCGTCTGGTGCGGCGTAGCCCTGACGGCCATCACCTACTTTGCCGTATTCAAGGGGCTGAAAGGCAGCACGCTGGTCACGAAGGACATGATCCGCCACCTGGACGCGCACATCTGGCTGTACGTATGCTACAGCTTTGTTTTCTGGACCGTTCTGATGGCCGTACTCCAGAATGTTTGCAAAGTCAATATCCTGAAGATAGCGGTGCTTGCCGGTACAATGGCCCTGGCCCTCTCCTTTGCCGGGAATGACCTCGTTAACTTCATTGGCGTCTTCATGGCTGGGCAGTCCTCCATGGAAATCGCTTCAGCCGCCGTGGCGCAGGGCATGGACCTTTCCACACTGACCATGGGCGGCCTGACGGCTCCCGTGACGGCGGACTGGCGTTACCTGCTGGGTGCTGGCCTCATCATGGTGCTGGCCCTGATGTTCTCCAAAAAGGCGCGGACCGTGACGGATACGGAAGTCAACCTGGCCCGGCAGGGCGGGGGAGTGGAAAGATTCGGTTCCGTTCCTCCGGCGCGGATGATGGTTCGCTATGCGTTGAACGCTTCCCGCGTGGTGGAAAAAATCATGCCCGCAAGCGTGGGCAGATTTATTGAAAAACGGTTCCAGCCCGTTTCGGAAGGGCCGGACAACGGAGCCTCCTTTGACCTGATCCGTGCGTCCGTGAACCTGACCGTGGCCGCCCTTCTGATCTCCCTGGCCACCTCGCTCAAGCTTCCCCTCTCCACCACATATGTCACCTTCATGGTGGCCATGGGTTCCTCCCTGGCGGACAAGGCCTGGGGGAGGGATAGCGCCGTGTACCGCATCACCGGGGTGATCACGGTTATTTCCGGCTGGTTCTTTACGGCGTTTGCCGCATTTGCCATGTGCTGCATGGTGGCGGCCTGTATTGTGTACGGCGGCGTCTTCGGAATCATCACCATGTGCGTTCTAGCGGCATACCTGCTGCTGAAAAGCGCCCGCCTGCACAGAAAGCGCACGCAGGCGGCGGAATTGGTGAAAGGCAGGAATTATGCAGACGCTTCCTCCCTGAGCCGTTATAACGAGGAAATCATTGAGCTGATGAAGCGCATGGCGGAAATCTATGAGATGAATCTGGAAGCCCTGAACGTGGAAGACCGGAAACGGTTGAAAAAACTCCGCAAGGAATCTCGCGGGATCCGTCGTTCCCTGGGCGACAAGATGGCGATGGAAGTCATGCCCGTGGTCCAGGAATTGCGGGACGGGGAGGCGGACCGCGGCAAGCGCCATGTGCAGATGGTGGAATACGCCACCTCCGTCTTTGAATCCCTCTCCAACATCACTACGGCCAGCCATGCCTACATTGACAATAACCATGAGGGACTGGACATGGAATACATAGAAGACTTGCGGAAAATGAATAACCGGGTTTCCTCCCTGTATCCCCGCTTCCGGGACATGATGGAGACCAATGATTACAGCGGTTTGGACGAATGCCTGGACGGCATTGATGCCCTGGACGAAGAATTCGCGGAAGCGGTCAAACGGCAGATCATACTGCGTACGGAGAATGTTTCCGACATGAGAAGAACCCTGCTGTATCTCAATCTTCTCAATGAAACCCGCACCATGATCCGCAAGGTGCTCCTTCTTGCGAAGGTTCAGAAGAAGTTCGTACTGGGTTGCTGACGGCCTCTCCGCATGCCATTCCGGCGGTGGTTTTCCATCCCAGAACGGTATGCGGATTTTTCTGCCGTTCCGCTTGTAAATTCCCTCTGTTCCGCGCTTTCAAGAAAACAAAAGCCGCAAGCAATGATGGACAAAAACTTGCGGCATGAAAAGTTTGGTACGGGCGATGGGAATCGAACCCACGTCTCAAGCTTGGGAAGCTCGCGTCCTACCATTGAACGACGCCCGCACAATATGCGCGGCGTTTATTTACCGGGTGAAGCGGGGAATGTCAAGGCAACAGAATAAACTGCGTCTTATTTTTTTAAATTTGATTCCTCAATGAAAAAAAACTTGTCTTATCTCCGACTCCTGAACATAATGCGGGCGTTGTGCGGGTATAGCTTAATGGTAAAGCTCCAGCCTTCCAAGCTGATCATACGGGTTCGATTCCCGTTACCCGCTCCATTTTTTAACCACCTGCTACAATATTCTTCCAATGAAGGCCAGGTCCATTACGAAGACGGCACTTTCCGTGCTGGTACTTGCATTTGCGGGCACACTTTCCGGTGTGGCTCAGCAAGCTGCTTCTCCGTCAGCCGCTCCGGCTGTTGATCATGTTAAGGCCTCTGCGGCTGAAAAGGTTTTTATCCAGAAGATGGCTGCTACCGTTGAAGCGGGTCGCAGGTCCGGAGCCCTGGATATGAAGGCTGTATCCGCCGTGCTGGACAGCGCTGTCAAGGCAGGTGTGTCCGACGCAGTCATGGCACAGATGGTTTCCATGGCAGCCGGAGCTTTTCCGGTTAATGCCCCCCAGGTGGCTTCCGCTGCCGTCAGGAGCTATGGAACCAAGGTTACGGAAGCCAATGTGCGCAATATCGTATCTGCCGCCGTTTCCGTGCAGCCCAAGCCTTACGCTTCCGTTTCTCCGATTTGTGCAGCGGTGACTAGGGCTCTCGGTCATTCCCCCGTGGCGATGACGGTGCCTTCCATAGCTGTAGAAGTGGCCGCCAAGACTCCCGACAATCCCTTGCAGGGTTTAACTACGCAGACGCACGGACTTATTGTGAATCCCGGTGAAGACGCCTCCGCCGGCGCTCTTGTCATGCCCGGCGGTATTCCCGTGGGCGGCACGCCTACGAGTCCTGCCCCCGTATCCAATCCTTCCGGCAACTAAATAACTCCTATACCTAAAACGGATTAAAATTTATGAAGAGTCTTTTTATCTCTCTGCTCGCTTCCGGCCTGGTTGGAGCTCACGCTTACGGGCAGTCCCTGTACACGCTTGCCGGTCCTGTAGGGCTGGAAGAATCCCTTCCCCTGAAATGGACGTTCAACGTAGCCGGCGGCTATGATGATAACGTGAATGCTACCAACTCCAATCAGCAGGAAAGCGCATTCATCAGCACGGACATTGGCGCCTCCCTCGCCAATTATGATGCCGTTACCCAGTATGCCTTCTCTGCCAAGCTCGGCGGCATTTTCTACTTGAAAGACCTGGAAGGCGATACGAATGAATCTCTTTCCAACTCCACGCTGAACGCCAGCCTTTCCCACAGTTTTGACCAGACGTTGCGTTACAACGGCAGCCTTTCCTTTGCCTGGCAGCCGGAACCCAACTACTCAAACGGCATCGCCAACTCCCGGCGTGACGGCGACTACATTTACGTGTATGTTTCCAGTTCCCTGAGCAAAGCATGGACCACCCGTTATTCCACGACGGTAGGCGCCAGCTACTCCATGATCGATTATCAGGAAGATTCCGCCAAAACTGATAACCGTCAGTACTTCAACCTGAATCTGAATAATCGGTACAAATGGACGGAACGCCTGGCTTTGTCCATTAACTGGAATGGTTCCTACTGTGACCGCGAATACGGCAATAACGAATTCTCCAACTTCGTCATGGCCGGCGCCGAATATGCCGTAGCTCAGAACACTTCCGCCACGCTGCGTGTCGGTCCCCAGTTCAAGCACGTGGACAATTACGGCACCAAGACCTACCCGTCAGCGGAATTTGGCCTGAACCATCGCATGAGTGACCGTTTCTCTTTGGGCATGTTCGTTCGCTACTCCAACGAAGCAACGAACACCTACGTTCCCCAAACGGGCGCCAGCTACTACTCCAACGAGACGTGGCGCGTTGGTCTGACCAGCACGATGAAGGTGACGCACCGGGTCAGCCTGAATGCCGGCGTGAACCTGATCTCCAGCGATTATTCCCGCCCGAGTTCCTCGAGTACTGATACGAAAACGCTGACGTTCAACGCGACGGCCGGTGTCAAGATGATGCTGACCAACGTGCTGGCCCTTACGGCCCAGTATTCCTATACGAATGGCTCCTACAGCGGATATAACTTCCCCATGCCGAGCTATAACCGGAATGTGTTTTCCTTCGGAATGAATTACAGCTTCTAAGCTTGATTGACAATTAATGTTTCTACTCCTCTAATTGCGAATGTTCATTCACAATTAGAGGAGTTTTATCTTACTACCGCACCGTCTCTTCATGAATGCCCCAGATCAGCAGAATGGCGATCCTATCGTACGCAATATTGATTATATACAAGTTCTGAAAAACCGCTGGAAAGAAGTCTTTCTTGTTTTCATGCTGGTTCTGGTCATTTCCCTGGTGGTGACGCTTCTGATGCCTCCTTCGTTCCGTGCGACGAGCAAGTTTCAGATCAAGCGTCCCAGGCCAGTGATGGGGATCGGTACGGGAGAGGATGTCGTGGCATCGTCCAATATCACGGACAACTACATCCCCATGCAGTATTCGGTGCTGACTTCGTCCGAAGTGCTGAAAGTGGTATCCAAAAAACTGAATCTGGCTGCGGAATGGGGCATGACGGATGATTTGGCTGCTACCAACCTGGCTGGAATGATCAAGGTATCCCCCCTCCGTGCAACGGACTTGGTGGATGTCATTGTCTCCGGGCCTGACCCCAAACTGGTTCAGAACATTGCCAAGGCAGTCCCGGAGGCGTACAAGCAGGACCGTGAAATGCGTGAAAACCGGTTGGTGGAAACGGCTATCAAGAGCCTTCAGGACGTTCTCCGGGAACAGGAGGACATTGTCAATGACAAGATGATGGCTCTCAAGAAGTTGATTGCGGAAAACGATTATTTGCCCTCCACCATGTACAGGAGTGGGGATAACCGCTCCGTGATGACCGGAGCCATGGAAGACGAGGATTTCCGGAATTCCAAGGCACAGCTCATGAAATTTGAGAAGGATGAGCAGGAACTGGCCGCCTATGTTGCGGAAGTCCAGCGTCTTCCGGACGACAAGCTGATGGATTATGTCACCAACTCCGATCTTTTGAATGCGGAAATTCTGGCGGCGGACTCCCTGCGCAAAACCTATCAGGAGTACATGGAGAAGGATAAGGAGAGGGAAAATCTCAAGGCCCAGAACCTGGGCCCCAAGCATCCCAAGATGGTGGCTCTCCAGGAAACGGCGAACATCTTGAAGGAAAAGCTGAACAAGGAACTTGTGGGCCTGCGCTCCTCTTTGAGAAGCAAGCTGGAAATGGTTACGGCAAGCCGTGTGAAGTGGGCGAAGATTGTAGCTCAAAAGGAAGAGGATCTCCGGAGACATGTGATGAAGATGCCCGTTTATGAACAGACCAGCCGCGAGTATGATACGGCCCTGGATCAGCTCAAAACCCTGGATGCACGCTACAAGGATGAAATCGCCCGTCTGCGTGTTCCCCGTGAATCGATTGAGATGTATGATAATCCCCTGTTGCCTACGGCTCCCTACAAGCCGGATGTAACGCTGAACCTGGCGGTGGGCGCCGTTGCCGGTTTGCTGCTGGGCATGGGCCTGGCTCTTCTGCTGGAATTCATGGATACTTCCGTCAAGACCATGGAGGATGTGGAACGGGCTCTGCAAGTGCCTGTTCTGGGTATCATTCCCAAAAACGTTCCCATCCTGCATTCCGCCGGTTCTCTGGGGCCGGATGCGGAAGCCTACCGTATTTTGCGGACGAATATAGAATTCAACAAGAAGGGGCTTGAGGAAATTTCCCTGACCTTTGTTTCCGGCAGTGCCGGGGAAGGCAAGACCACGACGTTGTGCAACCTGGCCTACATCTGCGCCCAGGGGGGGTATGCCACCTTGATGATTGATGCGGACCTTCGCCGCTCCAAGTTGCACAGATACTATGAACTGGACAATGAAGCAGGGCTGACGTCCTATCTGCTGGAAGACTATCCGCTGGAGGAAGTGATCTTCCAGACGCCTGTGGAAAACCTGTACGTCATGCCCGCGGGGCCGGTTCCTTTTGACCCCTCGGGCGCCTTGAACTCACGCAAGTTCAGCGAACTGCTCCAGGAGGTGAAGCAGCGCTTCGATATCGTGCTGGTGGACTCCCCGCCCATCCTCGGCGTCAGTGACTCGGCCGTGATTGTGAGCGAGGTGGACATGACCCTGATGGTTGTCCAGCCGCGCAAGCTTCCGTTGAAGGCCCTGCTGAGGCAGAAGCAGGTCATTGAATCCGTCGGCGGCAATCTGGCGGGCGTGGTGATGAATAATGTGGACATTACTTCCGATCACCAGTATCAATATTACACAACCTACTACTCCTATTATTCTGCGGAAAGCGGCGCTTCCGGCGGGAACGCCGACGCTTCTTCCCTGAAGAAGGCCGAGCGTTCCGGCAAAGCCAAGGAATTGGCGGCTACGCAGTCCAATGATAATGAGGATCTGTATTAAGAGATAGTGCCATGAAAAAGTATCTGTATTCCATTGTTTGCCTCATCCTGGCTGCGGGAGGGCTTGCGTTCTCGCAGTCCCCGGATGCCGTGCCCGCGCACGGAACCATTGAAATTCAGGTACGCGGCATCCCTGCCGACGACGCTGCCGCCATCTCCGGACAATATTTGCTGGATGGCAATGGAACCATCCGCATGCCCCAGCTTCCCGCCGGGCAGGATGTGCTGCGGGTAGTTGGCCGGACGGCGCGGCAGATTGAGGACATGCTTGCCGCTGCCTACAAGAAGGCGGAACTGTACACTTCTCCCACCTTTTTAGTGAAAGTACAGAGTTCCGACGTGCAGCTCACCCAGCATATCGTTCTGGTGAGCGGAAACGTAGCCATGAAAAAGAACGTTCCATGGCGGCGCGGCATGACGCTGCTGGAAGCGATCGTCGGAGCCGGGGACGTGACGGAATGGGGATCCCGGTATGTCCAGGTGACGCGCGGCGGGAAGACCGTTACGTATGATTATTATTCCACCAGGGACAGGGCCATACCCATCCAGCCCAATGACCGTGTTTTTGTTCCGCAGCGCGGCATGTTTGAAACGCGGCCTTCCAAGCTTCTTCCCTGAAGAGTGGAACATGATTTTTCCTACCCGGCTTTCCGTGGGAAGCCGGGTTTCTTATTGTTCGTTCCGGGTACAAATGGGCTGTTAGTTATTGTCCGGTTTTTTACTTGGGCTCTTTTCCGTAAAAGAGTTTTGAGCCTGTAATGTTGGAGCCGTCCGCCGGCGACTTCCGGTTTCCCTGTTTTGAGGTAAGGGGCTTGTTGAACCCGGAAAATACGGAGGTTTGAAGAATTGAGGAAGGCTTTTCCTCTTCCGGTAGTTGAATGGAATATTTTCTCTTATTCATGTAATTGATCATGAGTTATTTGTAATAAGGGGAAAGAGCCCGGGGGCAATTCGCGCATCCAACAGATTTTTTGATGATCTAATTGTTGATGTTAGGCCCTTTTGAAGTAATTGTATAATGTAGGAACAGGCATATATTGCGATGAAATGAGTTCAGTATAAGGACGAACAACAGAAAAACAAAGAAATTTGTTGATTGTTTTTGGGCTCAGTGCATTTTTGGTATTTTCAAAAATGTTATAGTTTCATGCAGAACGCCTGTATGAAATCCTGTGTTATCAAAGTGAATTCACATTGCCATGATTTATCGTTTCAAAAAGACATTCATCGGAGTAGGAGGGCGGGAATATATCAATAATCCCAAACTGAGTTTTCCTGAACATGTAAAAATCCGCCGCAAGGGAACGGATCCCAAATCCGGGCAGCCTTATGCCAGCGCGTCCGGCGCGTTCATGGAAACATCTTCCATAGCGGCGCGGCTGCGCTGCAGTCCTTCCGCCGCCCGGCAATATCTGCACCGTCATGGAGTACGCTTCCGCGTAGTCCGCAAAAGTACGGGTTCTCTCACACTCTGCTGGCGCCGTCTGGACGTGGAGCGGCTCCTGACCGCGCGGGAGCCGGTCTGCCGCCGTGCTCCGCTGCATTATGTGAATATGGAAGAGGCCGTCCGCTATCTGGGCGTGGTCAGAAGCTACGTTTACAGGCTGGTTAAAAAAGGGCTGCTGCGCGAATACAGGTGCCGCATCAAGACGGCCCGCGGATTCCGCGTACGGTGTTTCTACCACCGGGAAGATCTGGAGCATATCAAGCTTCACGTTCTCCACAAGAGATAGCGGACCGTACCCGGAAGGATGCGTTTTTGACTTGTCCGCCGCCGGGATTGTGTCACGTTATAGGCATGATAGCTTTTTTGCGCGGTACGGTAGCGGAGTCATACCCCCAGCGGCTGATTCTGGATGTTCACGGCGTGGGGTACGAGGTGATCGTGCCCCTCTCCACGTTTGACAGGCTGAATCCCCTGCCGGGCAGGGAGCTGACGCTGAAAACCTACCTGCACGTACGGGAAAACATGCAGGTGCTGTACGGGTTTGCCACCGATGCGGAACGGGACATCTTCCTGCTGCTGATCGACCGGGTTTCCGGAATCGGCCCCGCTACGGCCATTGCCATTCTGGGGTCCTTGTCCGTGGAACAGTTCAAGCAGGCCGTGGTGAGCGGAGACGTATCCGGCATCGCCAGGGCCAAGGGAGTGGGCAAAAAAACGGCGGAACGCATTGTCCTTGAACTGAAGGACAAGGTGGGGCTAGCCGCCACCTGGGAGGCCCAGGCCCAGGGCTCCACCTCCCAGGCGGCGGGGGATGCGGAACTGGCGCTGATTGCGCTGGGCTTCAAGCAGGTGGAATCACGCAAGGCCATTGCCGCCCACTTGAAAGAGAATCCGGACGCCGACGCGGACGAGTTGATCCGCGCCGCCCTGCGCTCCATGAACTGACCATTCCGCTGTGAGGGTGGAGACCGTGCAAGTTTTTGACAGCCATGCAGGAGCATGGCTGTTGCATTGGTGCCTTCCTGCGGGGCGGAGGGCCGGGGCATACTGCCATGATGGGGGAACAATAGTGTTGACGCCCGGCGGAATCGTTTCTAAACTTGCCCCGTCCATGGTACTTGAATAGGTCCGGGACTTGTAATTAATCAAATCTGAAGCCCTCAATCTTATGGCCAAATATGCTATTAACGGTTTTGGACGTATTGGTCGCAACGTGTTGCGCGCCATGTCCAAGGAAGAACGCAACAAGGTTGTTGCCATCAACGACCTGACCCCCATCGAAATGATCGCCCACCTGCTCAAGTATGACTCCACGCAGGGCAAGTTTGACGGCGAAGTTTCCATCGACGGCGAGTATCTGGTCATCGACGGTCACAAGATCCTCATCACGGTGGAACGCGATCCCGCCAACCTTCCCTGGAAGGACCTGGGCGTGGACGTCGTTCTGGAATCTACCGGCCTGTTCACCAAGCGTGACGCCGCCCAGAAGCACATTGACGCTGGCGCCAAGAAGGTGCTCATTTCCGCTCCCGCCACGGATCCGGACCTGACTTTCTGCCTGGGCATCAACGACAGCGAATACGATCCCGCCAAGCACAACATCGTTTCCAACGCTTCCTGCACCACCAACTGCCTTTCCCCGATGGTGAAGGTGCTGAACGACAAGTTCGGCATTGAAAAGGGCATGATGAGCACCATTCACTCCTACACGAATGACCAGCGCATTCTGGACCTGCCGCACAAGGATCCCCGCCGCGCCCGCGCCGCCGCGATCAACATCATCCCGACGACCACTGGCGCTGCCAAGGCCATCGGAGAAGTGATTCCCGAACTCAAGGGAGCCCTGAACGGCGCTTCCTTCCGCGTACCCACCCCGACCGGTTCCCTGACCGACTTTGTGGCCATCCTCAAGAAGAATGTGACCGTGGAAGAAGTGAACGCCGCCATGAAGGAAGCCGCTGAAGGTCCGCTGAAAGGCATTCTGGCTTACTCCGAAGAAGACCTGGTGCTTCAGGACATCGTTTCCGACCCCCACTCCTGCATCTTTGACTCCGGCTTTACCTACGTGGTCGGCGGCAACCTGGTGAAGGTCTGCGGCTGGTACGACAACGAATGGGGCTACTCCAACCGCGCCGCCGAAGCCATGAAGAAGCTGGGCGACAGCGTGAGCTCCTGCGGCTGCAGCTGCGGCAAGTAAGTTCATTCCTGAACAACGCTTGCTCTTCAGTAGTCACAAGACATTCTTTCCAGCCGCCTGAAACAGATTTCCGGTTCATGAACCGGGTTGGTGCGGGCGGCCGGGATTTTCCGGGAGGGCAGAAATGCCCTCCCTTTTTTATTCCATTGAACCAAACAACATAAACTGATATGGCTAAACTCACTGTTCGTGATCTTGACGTCAAGGGCAAGGAAGTCCTGATGCGCGTTGACTTCAACGTACCCCTCAAGGATGGGGAAATTACCAACGACGCCCGCATTGTGGCCGCCCTTCCCACCATCAAGTTCCTGCTTGACGGCGGCGCCCGTCTCGTCCTCTGCTCCCACCTGGGCCGTCCCAAGAATGAACCCGATCCCGCTTTTTCCCTGAAGCCCGTGGCCGTTCGCCTTTCCGAACTGCTCGGCAAGGAAGTGAAATTCGTTCCCGCCGCCATCGGCCCGGAAGCTGAAGCCGCCCGCGCCTCCATGAAGGACGGCGACGTGGTCCTGCTGGAAAACGTCCGCTTCTATCCCGGTGAAAAAAGAAACGACCCGGAATTCGCCAAGGCTCTGCTGGGCAACGCCACTCTGTTCGTGAACGACGCGTTCGGCACCGCCCACCGCGCCCATGCTTCCACGGAAGGCGTTACCCATTTTGCGGAAAAGAGCGCCATGGGCTTCCTGATCGAGCGCGAGCTGGAATACCTGGAAGGCAAGCTGGAAAACCCGGAAAAACCCTTTGTGGTGATCATGGGCGGCGCCAAGGTGTCCGACAAGATCGAAGTACTTTCCAAGCTGATGGAAAAGGCTGACACGTTCCTGATCGGCGGAGCCATGGCCAACACGTTCCTGGCTGCCGAAGGTTATGACCTGGGCGCTTCCAAGATCGAAGGCGACAAGCTGGACCTGGCCCGCGAAATCCTGGCGAACGCCAAGGCCAAGGGTGTCAAGTTCGTGCTTCCGGCCGACGTTCGCGTGACCATGAAGTTTGAGGACGGTGCGGAAACGTTCTGCACGGCTCCCTTCGCGGAAGGCGGCAAGGTGCCGGAAGGCGGCATGGCCATCGACATCGGCGACAAGGCCATTGAAGAATTCTCCGCCATCATCAAGGATGCCAAGACTGTTCTGTGGAACGGCCCGATGGGCGTCTTTGAAATGGACTGTTTTGCCAAGGGCACCAAGGAAATTGCGGAAGCCCTGGCCGATTCCTCCGCCATCTCCATCGTGGGCGGCGGTGACTCCGTAACGGCAGCCAAGAAATTCAAGGTTCAGGACAAGCTTTCCTTCTGCTCCACAGGCGGCGGCGCCTCCCTGGAACTCCTGGAAGGCAAGGTGCTGCCCGGCGTGGGCGCCCTGTCCGACAAATGCTGCTGCTGCAAACAGAAGTAAACCGTCATGTGACGGCCGGCTTCCGGGGCGTCAGCCCTGGGCGGCTTGATTCTTCATCCTCCGTTCCCTTGCGGGAGCGGGGGATTTTTTGTGGCCTCCCGGTGTTCCGCAGTGCCTGTCCTGGCGGGATGGGGAGATGCCAAGGTGTTTGAGGAAGTTCTTTTTTGGCTTGCTCTGCGGATAATGGCCGCTAGGCTGGTGACGTATGAACATATTGCGCGGTATTTTGTCTGCCTTCATGCTGTGCTCTTCCGCACTTGCTGCCGTAGCCGACTCCGGCAGGAATGCGGAAGAATACGGCGGGTACCCGGCTACGTTCCTGAGGCTGGAGGCGGATTCCCCTGAACGGCAGGATTTGGCAACGCCCGTGGCTTCCTATGTGAATGACGGCGGACAGGAGGTGAGGCTGATCGGGGCGATGCATGTGGCTGAACCGGAGTATTACGAGCGTTTGAACAAACTGTTCGGGCAATGTGATTTGCTGCTGTTTGAAATGATCGGCGGGGAAGGGCTCCAGCGGCAGGAGGAATTGCGGAGCAGGATTGACCGGAGCAAGCCGCTGGGCGGCTTGACGAAGGAAGAAGCCCGCGAATGGAACCGGCTGGAGGCATGGGAAAAGGAACAGAGGGAGGAAGAGTCTTCCTTCCTGCTGAACTGGCTGGGGGAAGCCTATAAAAGATTCAGCAAAGCCTTGAATTTGCAGGCCCAGATGGATGGAATCGATTACTCTCCGTCCCACTTCGTCCATGCGGACATGACCCTGGGGGAATTCAGGAAGGCCCAGGAAGAAAAGAAAGAGAGTTTTATGGGACTGATGGCGAAGGAGATCATGTCTTCCCTGAAGGAAGAGTATTGCGGCTATCAGCCGAATCAAATCAAGATGGCGATGGATCTGATTACGGGAAATGTTTCCGGACTGAAGAATGAATTGATGCGTATGCTGGCCTATACCAGCCCTGATTCTCTGGAGGATACGGTGATTCTGAAAGGCAGGAATGCCAAATGCATGGAGATATTCGACCAGTGGAAAGGCAAGGGTGCGCGCAAGATTGGCATCTTCTACGGGGCGGCGCATCTGCCCGGTCTGCATGCGGAGCTGCTGAAGCGCGGCTACCGCCTCAGGGAAGTCCGGTGGCTGACTGCCTGGAATACCCGGGAGCAGGCTGACGGCAGGGATGCGGACCAGGATTAGATCTTTTTAAGCATTTCCAGGGTTTCCTGAAGCTTTTCCGCCGGGGTGATTCCCGCCAGGCGCGGAAATTTGTTGGACAGGAGGATGAAATCCCCGTTCCGGGTAAGCATCAGGCGCTGGCCGCTGACTTCCACCATGGATATATTGGCCATGGTGGCCAGTATCTTGATTTTGTGCGCGGCAAGCAGATGATGCACCGTTTCCGGTGCAGGTCCGAATCGGTCTTCCCAGGTGCGGAGCAGGGCGTCCGTCTCCTTGATGGTGCGGGCTCCCGCCAAATCCTTGTAGGCGGCGATGCGCAGCGGGGCGTCGCTGATATAGTCCCGCGGAATGAAGGCGCCCAGGTACTCCTTGCGGGATTTGGCCGCAAACTGCGTTTCACTGTTCACGATGAAATCCGCCCGGAGGGCGGCGTCCGCCCTGGGTGCGGAATGTTTGCCCTGCATGTGGGAGATGGACTGCTGGAGAAGCTGGCAGTACAGGTCAAAGCCGATGGCGGCGATGTGGCCGCTCTGCTGGGTGCCGAGCAGGTTGCCCGCTCCGCGGATTTCCAGGTCGCGCATGGCTATTTTGAATCCAGAACCCAGTTCCGTGTACTGTTTGATGGCGGAGACGCGCTTGCGGGCGTCTTCCGTAGTGGAGGAGGTCCTGGGCAGCATGAGGTAGGCGTACGCGCGGTGCCCTGAGCGGCCCACGCGGCCGCGGAGCTGGTACAAGTCCGCCAGGCCGAAGCGGTCCGCCCTGTCAATAATGATGGTGTTGGCGTTGGGAATGTCTATGCCCGATTCAATGATGGTGGTGGCCAGCAGAATGTCCGCCTCTCCCCGCACGAAGGAGCTCATGACCTTTTCCAGCTCGTCCTTGGGCATTTGTCCGTGGCCGATGACGATGCGCGCCTTGGGGACCAGGGCCTGTATCCTGTCCCGGAACAGCTCGATGGTCTTGACGCGGTTGTGCAGCAGGAATATCTGGCCCCCGCGCTCCAATTCGCGCTCCATGGCCTTTTTCATGATGCGTTCGTCATAGGGGCAGACGCTGGTCTGCACCGGCTGCCTGTTGACGGGCGGCGTATCGATGGAACTCATGTCCCTGGCGCCCATCAGGGCAATGTACAGCGTGCGGGGAATGGGGGTGGCCGACAGGGTGAGCACGTCTATTCCCTTGAAGCGCTCCTTGAATTTTTCCTTGTGCTTGACGCCGAAGCGTTGTTCCTCGTCAATGACCACCAGGCCCAGGTTCTTGATGGAAACGTCTTCGGAAATGAGGCGGTGGGTACCGATGACGATGTCCACGGAGCCGTTTTTCAACCCTTCCAGCGTGGATTTGACTTCCGCCGCGCTGTTGAGGCGGCTCAGCATTTCAATACGCACGGGATATTCGCTCATGCGTGACTTGAAGGTGCGGAAGTGCTGCTCCGCCAGTACGGTAGTGGGCACCAGCACGGCCGCCTGGCGGCCGCCGGTCACGCATTTGAATGCGGCGCGGATGGCTACCTCCGTCTTGCCGAAGCCCACGTCTCCGCAGATCAGGCGGTCCATGGGCCGGGAGGATTCCATGTCCGCCTTCGTCTGGGCGATGGCACGGAGCTGGTCGGGCGTTTCACGGAACGGGAAGGAGCTTTCAAACTCCCACATCCATTTGCTGTCCGGCGGGTGGCTGTAGCCTTTGCCCGTCTGGCGTTCCGCCTGCACGTTCAAGAGCTGGGCGGCGTAGTCCGCCACGGAGCGTTCCGCGGATTTTTTGGCGCGCTGCCATTTGGAATCCCCCAGTTTGTTGAGTTCCGGCGTCCTGCTGCCCAGGCCGATGTAGCGGGAAACCAGGTGCGCCTGGCTGAGGGGGACGTGCAGGATGGTGTTGTCCCGGTAGAGGATGTTCATTTCCTCGTCTCCGGAATCCGGAGAGGTGGAGATGTTGATGAACTTCCCGATGCCGTAGCTGGTGTGGACCACCAGGTCCCCCGGATTGATGTCTTTCAGGGAGGCTTGGGCGCGTGCCTTGCGCGCCTTGTCTTCCCGGCTGGCGCGCCGCCGCGCCGTGGCGGACTGGTACCTGCCGAACAGCTCGGAGGAGGAGAGGACTGCCGTCTTCGCTTCGGGAATGCTGAAACCGCCGGGCAGGTCCCCCCGCAGGCAGGTGATGGAGAGCAGGGCCGGGGTGCCGGCGCAAATGTCCTTGAACCGCTCTTCTTCCGCCTGGTTCGGGAAAAACATGCTGACGTTCCATTTCCGGTCCAGCCATTCCCGTATCTGGCGTTCGGCCAGTTCGCGGCGCATTTCCTGCATCACGAAGTCGCCCGCGTCAAAGCTGCCCAGGGGATTGTCATGGATGGCCAGGGAAAAATCCTCCTCTCCCTCCGCATCTTCCGGAGGGGCGGCCAGGATGCACACGTGCCCGCGTTCCTTGCAGAAGGGGGTGGTGATGACCAGGTCTCCCGGCCTGATCCAGTCGCGCAGGGTTTCCACGGATGCCGCCTCCTGCAGGACGAGGTTGACGTGCTCCACCTTCCGGAAGGAGACCTGGGTATCCACGTCGAATTCCCGGATGGATTCGATTTCATCGTCAAAGAATTCCAGACGTACGGGATTGGCGGATTGCAGGGGGAAAACGTCCAGAATGCCGCCGCGGCGGGACCACTGCCCGCGGGAAATGACCTGAGGAACGCCCTCGAATCCGGCTTCCGTGAACAACTTTTCCAGTTCGTCCGGCGGCCGCGTTTCCCCCGCCTTCAGGATCATGCCCTGGTTCTTCATGCCCCTGGTGGAGGGAACCTCGTCATTCAGGGAATTTTCCGTCAGAACGACGGTCAGCCTGCCTATCTGTCCGGAGGCAATGCGGTGCAGCACGTTCAGCCGTTCCGCGGTGAGTTCCGGGTCTCCCACTTCTTCGCCCAGCGCCACTTCCTTTTCCGGGACGAACAGGATGTTGTGCACGCCCCATGTCTCCAGCTGGGAGGCTACGGATTCCTGGGCTCGCAGATGGGGAGTCACCACCCAGGTGCGGCACGTTTCCGGAACGCTGTTGATGCACAGGGCCGCCACAAACGGTACGCCGGGCAACGCGGTGTGGTCGAAAACGGCCTGTTCCTCCGTGCCCAGCTTCGCCAGTTCCCTGCGGAAGGGGGCGGTGCGGGCCACCCGGTCCAGCAGGGAGGATATGGAAGCGTCTTCTGCCATACGTGTCTGAAAGCCCCTGTTGAGGGGAGTTTGCCGCCTTTCCCCGCCATGTCAACGGTTTTTCAGGGCACATGTGTCCTCCGTTCCCGGCAGGGAACAGGAAGATTGCAGAAAAGAAAGTGATCAGGAAGAGGCACGGAAGCGGATCTTGACGCCAGCCTTGCGCCATTTCTGCTCGATCTCCTTGGCCAGTTCCTCATAGGTCCTGCCGTCCAGAAGGAGCTTTTGCGCTTCCTTTTCACTGGTGCCGGACTGAATGGCCTTCATGTAATTCTTGATGCGCTGGGCATCCCCTTTTCCGTCCATGTGGTAGAAGTAGTAGGCCATCAGCGCGGCCAGGCCGTAGTGAAGATTGGCGTTTTCATTCGTGAACTGGGTGTAGGGCATGTTCATGAAGGCCTCCAGGCCGGGAGCCTCAAAATCGTCCCCCAGGGCGCGGCCCCCCGTGTTTTTCTTGCCGTACTCCGTAACGCGGGAAACGATGTGGGAGCGGTTGGAGCCGAAGTTGAAGCGGCCCCCGGCATAAGGAGTCATGGCCACGTATTCCGCGGAGCCCTCGCAGAACCAGCTGGCTTGCTTGGCCTGCGGGGACATGAGCTGGTGCGTCAGTTCGTGAATGAGGGTGGTGGCATCCTTGTCCCGGTCAATGATGTACGTGCTCCCCATGGACTTGACGCCCAGCGACTGGAAAGGCACCAGAATTCTGCCCCGGTCCCCGGGCCGCGTGGTTCCCAGGAAAATGCCCGCCGTTCCTTCCAGTCCCCCGTTTTCCTGGTAGGTGCTGAACTTTTCATACAGGTAGGCCGGGAATTTGGCGGAATCGTCATGGGGCGGAATGTTGCCGATGGGCAATGTCTTGTTAGCCAGATGGGTGGCTTCAAACAGGAGGCCCAGGCGCTTGATCATGCCGGCGCCCAGCTTGGCGTCGCAAATAAAGCGGAAATGGGGCGTCTCGTAAATGTATTCCCCCTTTTCCTCCTTGATGGTTTCCACCTTGAAATTGTCCGGGCATTTGACGGTTCTGGGCCAGGGCTGCTTGTAATTGTCCGCCGGGTTGGCGGGAGCCGCTGCCGTTCCCTGTCCTGCAATGAAATCCTGGTCCGCCTTGGAAAGCTGGTTCAGGGGAATGGTGACCGTCTGACCTCCGGCGCGGGTCAGCACCGCTTTTTGGCCGTCCAGTTTGACGAATTCGGCCTCCAGGGTTTTTCCCTGGGTGTTGGTCCAGGTGCGGCCCTCTGCCGGAGAAAGCAGGGACAGGAAGCACAGGGCTCCCGCGGCCAGGTGGTTGCGTGCAGGTATCTTCATGGAGTAAGTTAGTTGATGAGTTTGAGGTATCAGTGCCGGGGCCTCGGCAGCATCAGGAGCAGAAGCCCGCAGAACAGCATGAGGCATCCAGCAGCGGCCAGCGTGGTGGTCAGGGGAATGCCCTGGTCCTTGAACCAGCCGCCGAAGAAGGAGATGAGCGCGCCCACCCCGGCGGAGGTGAGGTTAAGCAGACCGTAGCCGGTGGCGGAGTAACGCTCGTCAATATGGGAGCGTAGCACAGGCATGAGGGTGGCGTCCAGCGATCCTTGCGCCAGTCCCTGCGTGGCCACCAGTCCGAGCATGAGCACCAGCGGAACCGCAATGTCCCAGCCGAAGATGCCGGGCAGCAGCGCCAGGACGACCAGCGGGCCGGATACGCTGAAGGCGATACCCGGTACCAGCGCGCGGGCGCGGGTGTTGCGCTTGTACCACATGTCCGCCAGGATCGCGCCCCCCAGCACCGCGATGTATTTGGCAATGGAGCTCCACAGTGTGGCGGCGGGGCCGGCCTCCGCGGAGGAAAGGTGGTACTGGTCATGCAGCAGGGTGGGGTACCACGTCAGCAGGAACCAGTTGCCTGCGCCCGCAAAAGCCACCACGCAAAGCAGCATCCACATGGGGCGGCCGCTCAGCAGGCTGGAAAGGACGGCCCCTGTGGAAAGCTTGGCCGCGGGAACCTTAACAGCCTGTTCGTCGTTGTCCACGTTGATCAGCACGGTTTCTTCCCCCGGCTTGTCCTTCTTCCGGGCAAGGGCCGTGTCTGCGGGGGCCTTTCCGGGATCTTTCAGGAACAGGATCAGGACGATGGCGTAAGCTACGCCGATCAAACCGAACAGGGCGAAGGTCATGCGCCAGCCCGTCCAGGAAGCCATGGTGGCGCCGAACCCGGCGATGGCCATGCCCACGTAGATCCCGCTCATGTGCAGGCCCGTGGCGATGGAGCGCGTACTGCCCCGGTGGTAGTCCGTGATCAGGGCCAGGGCGGCGGGAATGTAGAAGGCTTCGCTGATGCCCATGGCCCCGCGGGCGATGAGCAGGGAGGTGTAATCCTCCGCGTGCCCGGTCCACCAGGTGACCACGGACCAGACGACCAGGGAGCAGAGAATCATCAGGCGGCGGCTGTAGCGGTCCGCCAGGAAGCCCCCCACCGGGCTGAGCAGCGCGTAAATCAGCAGGAAGACGGAGGTAACCATGCCGAACTGGGCTTCCGTCTGGGGGATGTCCCGCACGATGGGCTCATGCAGGGCGGAAAGAAGCTGGCGGTCAAAATAGTTCAGCATCACGACGAACCACAGCACGATGACGGCCACCCAAGCCCACAGGCCGGGCCTGGTGTTCGGGTCCGTAACGGCGGAGACGTTCCTGACGCCGTTGCGCACGGCGGAAATGATGATGATGGCCAGCACGATGATCGTGAGGATGAGAACGGCATAGTCCACCGTGCTCATTTCAAAATGGTATCCCGCCGTTGCGGAGGCGTTCACGGGGGTGCGCTCCCCGGGAGCGGTTTCTCCGCTAATGGTGACGATCTCATTGCCCCTGGTGACGGCAGGCGCCGTGGCGATGCCTGCGGGCCATTCTCCCAGGCGACTCCATTCATCCTTCACGATGTCGTAGGCCAGGATGTCCCTGGACTGCACGACGGGGCTGGAGGGGGCCGGCGAATTGCCGCGCTTGTCGCCTCCAATCAGGATGATGGTGTTTTCCTTGACGGGGGCGGGGCCTGCCGCTGCCGCCACGGGAGTTCCGGGGCCGGTGCGCTCCTTCTTCGTCTTTCCCCACTCGGCGGGGTTCGTAGAGCCCAGGTCGTAGTCGATCAGGTCGGAAAGGTAGGTTCTTTGCGTTTCCCCTGCGGCATTTTTGGAAAGGGAACATCCTCCCACCAGGAAAAGGGTGCTGTCGGAAAAGGCGGCGGTGGCAAGAATGCGCCCCGGACCTTGGAATGGGGGCAGGGTCTTCCATTCCATGCTGGCCGTTTCAGGAGATGTGTCCAGCACGTACACGGTATTCAGGGCCGTTTCCGGTTCGTCCCGGTCCCGTCCCCCGATAACGTAGAGCTTGTCTCCCGAACCGACGAAGGCGGCTTCCGTCACGGGCCGGGGAAGGGGTGGGAGCTTTTCCACGGACCCGTCCGCCCTGATCAGCAGGGTGTCCTGCCGAATGCCCTCTTCATTGTGGCCTCCGGCCAGCACCACGCCCTTGCCGACACTGGCGCATGCCGCGTAGCCCAGCGGAACGGGCAGATTGCCGACTTTATTCCATTGCCCGTTAGAGAGTTTAAAAATGTCCCGGTGGTACGCCTTCGGGCCGCGTTCCTCCGGGGTGGCGGCCCCGGGGGCGGCATGGGGAAAATTGGCCCCTCCCGCGGCGATAATGGACTGGGAGCCGTCTTTTTCCGCCACGGTTCCGGCAATCATTCCAGCGCGTCCCGCGGGATCGGGCAGGTCCGGAATGCTGCCGGAGGGATGGACGTCCACGGAAAAGGATGCGTGGGCGGCCGGGACCGCCATCAGCATCATGCCGGCGAGGGCAGCGCACCATGTTTTGGTGAACCGGTTCAGGTAATGTAAGAAGTGCGTCATATGATTTGTTGGTCGAGGCTGGAAGAATCAGGGAAGAGAAATGCTCCAGACTTCAGGGGAGCGTCTGCCGGGTTTGAGTTCGCCGTTGACCGCAATGAAGCGGCCTTCCCAGGCGCAGCAGGGAAGCACCGCCCGCAGCGCTCCGATGGGACCGCCGTCGTGCCATTCCGCCGTTGCCGTGTCCAGGCACAGCGATTGGTTGTTGAAGCCGGGATTGGTCTGCGGCGTGTATTTCCTGCCGGAGCCGTCGTCGCCGCCCAGCAGGTAGATGACTCCGCTCCGGGAAACGGGCGCCGGAGTGGGTGCGGCGGCGATGGCATAAGGCATGTCCGGCTGCCGCATCCATCCGCCGGACGGGGTGAAGCTCCATGCCTCCGTCAGAAGTTCCCGTACCTGCCTCCCGTCCTCTTCTTTCAGGCCGATGCCGCCCAGGACGTACAGAACGCCGTTAACCGCAGCCATCTGATGCAGGAAGCGGCCTCTCCCGGGTAGTGGAGGAAGCTCCTGCCAGCTCTGGCCGGGATTCCGGGAATCCAGCATGAACATCCGGCTGGTACAATCCTGCTCTCCCGGGTGTTCACAGCCGCCCGTGAGGTACACCTTGCCGTCCAGCACGGCTGCCGCCGTGTAGGCCAGCGGGACCGGAAGGGAGGGAAAGGCGGAGATATTCAGGGTTCCGCCGCAAACTCCCAGCAGGTAAACGTCGCTGCGGTGGCTTTTACTGTCGCATCCTCCGATGCACAGCAGGCCGTTTTCCAGGCTGGCGGAGGCTCCATAGGCATAAGGGGCGGGCAGTACGCCCGCTTCCCGCCACGCGGGGCTTTCCGGCGCCAGGGTGAACACACGGTCCGTCCAGGTCTTGACGCCCCCTTCCAGCATGGGCCTGCCGGGGAAATTCGTTCCGCCTGCGCAAATAAGAATATTTCCGTGGGTTCCCGCATACATGCCGGCAAACCCTTCCGGATCGGGAAGTGGGGGTAAATGACTCCAGGATGACGAGTGTGAATTCATAAACGTGTAAATGCTTCACAAAACTTTAACGAAAAGGGAACCGCCGTGCCAGTAATAACATCTGGTCATCTTTTTTTGAATAAATTTCTTTTCCGGAGCCTCTTATCTAGGTAGAACCGTTGAATCGTATGAAACCTGGAGCCTGTCTATTAATTTTGTGCGCCCTGCTGCCCGCCTCCCTGGCGGAGGATATGGCCTTGCGTTCCGGCAGGGTTCTGAAAGATGCCAGCGTGGTATCTTCCGGGGATGACTTCGTCAGCGTCCAGTACACGGACGGCGTGGCGAAAGTCTCCTACAAGGAGCTGACGGACGAACAGCAGAAGGCTTACAAAATGACGCCGGATGAGGTGGCCGCGCGGCTGGAAAAGCGACGGAGCGAGGAAGCTGTCCGCAGGCAAAGGGCGGAAGCGGTCAAAAAAGCGGCTGAGGAAGAGGCCAGGAAAATCCGTGAATCCCTCTCGGAAGCGGAACGCCATCCACGCTACCTGGAGGGGGAGGACGTTGTCCGCATGTTCCTGTTGATGGGGGATCTTTCCCGTGTGGAGGCTGAAGTCATCGCCCTTCAGTGGAACGCGCAGGAAGCGGACCGGGTGGGGCTGCCGCAGGATGCCAAAGTATTCCGCACCAGGGCTAGGACCTACCAGGACCAGATCAGTTCCATTCGTAAAAAAAGGGAAGATGCCGAGCTGTATTGGAAGGACCTGGAAAAGAAATACCTGGCCCTGAAAGACGGCACCCAGAAAAAAATCACGGACTTAAACAAGCAGGTCAACCAGTTGCAGGGTGAAATCCGTGAGGTAGCCAGTCAGCCAAAAACGGAGCGCGTCGTGGTCACACCCATCGTCAGGCCCTGGAACTATCCGCCGCCGCCCGTCATTATCCGGCCCAATCCTCCTTCCCCACCGCCCAGGCCCCAGCCCGTTCCTCCTCCCGTGCGCCCGATACAGTCGCCTTACGGGACCACGATTGGAAGATGACGGGAAACCGTTCAGGCGGGAAAGTGCAGTCTTGCTTTCTCCGGAGTCAATTCAGGGGATGCAGTTGCATGTTCCCTGAATCGAAAGAGGCGAGTTGCTTGAATCCGGCCTGACGAGTTAGTTCTGCGTCTCGCTTAAAATTTCTTTAGGCATGTTTGGAATCAAATATGAAAAATGAGTGGATTAATTCCCTTTTTGAGTGGAAGGGATGACTGTTCTCGTGTAGAGATTTTTTATTTTTTCTGAAAATGGAGCAGATGGATGCGGGTGGGGCTTTGGCAGGGGAAAGATGAAATAAGGGGGTACCTGGACAATTTTCTTTTCCACTGCTGAGCAGATATTGGCGTTTCGGAATTTGCCGTTGACTTCACATTTTCAAGTTCATAAAATCTAAAGAGAAATGTTGTTCATCTCTCTCGAATTTGTTTATTTTTTAATCATTGTTTTCCTCTTATATTATATTCCCGTTCCTGGCAGATGGGGAAAAGCGTACCAGGTGACTTTGCTGTTGATAGCCAGTGCCGTGTTTTACGGGTGGGAAGACGTGCGCCTTTTAAGCATCCTTCTGGTTTCCTGCATTGGGAATACGGTTTGCAGCCTGTTTATTTTGCGCCACAGAGAAAGGGGAGATGATGCCAAAATTCGGGGATGGGTGCGGAATGCCGTGATTTTGAATCTTCTTCTTTTGGGATCATTCAAATATGCCGGGTTCTTTGCTGATATCATTCCGGGGCTGCCGTTTTCATGGACGGAATGGCTGAAATCCATTCCATTGCCTATAGGTATCTCTTTTTACACATTTCATGGCATTAGCATGATTATTGATGTGTCCAAAGGAAATGTGCGTTCCGTGGATTCCCGTGAAATTCAGATCAATTCCACTCCTCTCGGTTTTGTCAAGGCAACCAGGGATGTAGGATTTTACATGCTGTTTTTCCCTCAGTTGATTGCAGGGCCTATTGTGCGTGCCCGTCAATTCTGGCCTCAGATAGAATCCAAAAAGTTTAGGGATATTCAGTGGGGCACTGCCTTTAAATTCTTGACGCTTGGGTATTTCCTGAAAATGGTAGTAGCGGACAATTTGGCTGAATATACGCCTTATCTGAAAAGTCTTGAATTGGTGGGAAGCATGGGAGGCAAAGAATTGCTGACGCTCATGTTTGGCTATTCATTCCAGATCTTTTCTGACTTTGGAGGTTATTCCATGATCGCCATCGGATTGGCGGTTTTGTTCGGCTACCGCCTGCCGGACAACTTCAATTTCCCTTATATCAGCACCAGCATCACGGAGTTTTGGCAAAGATGGAACATGACGCTTTCCCACTGGTTGCGAGACTATCTCTACATACCTTTGGGCGGTAACCGGAAAGGACAGGTAAGAACTTATATCAATCTTTTCATTGTCATGTTTCTTGGTGGTTTGTGGCACGGAGCGGAATGGAAATTCGCGTTGTGGGGGACTTGCCACGGCTGTTTTCTGGCGCTGGAACGTTTTCTATGGAGGGGGCGCAGCTCCACCCACTCTTTTGTCAAATGTCTTGGGGGAGTCTATTGTTTTCTTACAGTAAGTTTTTTATGGATGACTTTTTTAATGCCCGACATGGAAACTCTCTCGCTGTTTTTCCAAAGGCTTGCGGTGTGGGATAAACCTGTGTCCAATATCGTTGCTTATGCAGTGATATTATATGGTATCCCCGTCATCCTGTTCCACCTGGCTGGATGGATCAGGGAGCATCGGATTTCTTGGAATGCCCGGTGGCATGGGGGCGTGCTGGAAGGGGCCCTGTATGGCTTGATGATCTTTATGATTTTTAATAACTCTGGTCCTGCGGAAGGATTTATCTATTTCCAATTTTAATTGTATCTCCCATCATGGATTACAAGCTTGTTGTTGAACGCAAGGAACTTTCACGCTCCTTTCTGGTTTCCGTTTTTGTGACGTTCCTGCTGTGCATGGTCGCAGTTGCTGTATGGAAATACAGCCTGGATAAGCGGGGGATTCAATGGAAATCCCATTCCAGCTATTATAGTTCCAAAGGTAGAATATTTGCTGCGAACGAATCGAAAAACCGCATAGATACGGTATTTTTGGGGTCATCCATTACGGGCAGAATTCCGGGAGTGGAATCGGGGAATGCAGGCTGGGCGAATTTGGGCATTGATGCTTCTTCTGCCCGGGAAGGATTGGAGCTAATGTTAAAAGGGCTGCTTCCGCCTGCAGAATATGTGGTTGTGGAGATGGATAGGGTGTTTGCTGATCAAATGTTCGTTTATAAAAATCCGGAACATGATTTGAGGCAGAATGGGTCCTGGTGCCCTCTATTCAATCCCTTGTTCCGTGCTTCAACATTGCTGTACACGGAATTGAGAAATGAGCATTTTAATGTACAGAATACGGAGGGATGGGCTCTTCTGCCAATGCCTCCCGTTATTTCGCCTTTGGAAACGAAATGGTCTGAGAAGGATGCAGCTCTTCTTCAACAACTGAAGGCCGTGCAGGAAAAATTCGGATCCCGCCTGGTATTGGTCTTGTTCCCGGTGAAGAGCCGTATTTCTCCCGCTGCCATGCGGTGGAAAGTAGCGCGTTTTGCCAAGGAATTAAATGTGCCCTGGCTTGACTTCAATGCGCAGATTCCTCCGGAGGAGGAAATTCGCTTTTCTGATGCGGTGCATATGCAGAGCAACTTTGCCATGCGGGCGGCCGCAACAATCCGCCGGGAGGCCGAACGTTTATACCGTGAAAAAAACTACTCAAATTCCGGTCAGGGGGAATAACCGCATTTTTCCGGCAGTAAAGGAGGCCAACTGCCTGAACCCGGCCCGGCTCGCCAGTTCTGCGGCCCGGTCAAAATCCCGGCCGACGTTTTCCGGAGCGTGGGCATCCGAACTGATGGTCAGGGGAATATCCATCTCTGCGGCCAGCCGCAGGAAAAGTTCGTCCGGGTACTGTTCTGCGCACTTGTTGTACCATCCGGCAGTATTGATCTCCAGACAGGCCCCGGACCGGCTTATGGCTTCCAGGGCCGGTTCATAATAGCGGCGCAGATCCCCGCCGGGCCGGAAGCCGAACTTCTTGATCAGGTCCGCATGGCCCAAGATGTGGAATAGGCCGGAGGCGGCCATGTCCCGGAAGCGTTTCCAGTATTGTTCCCAGGCGTCCTCCACGTCCGTCGTGTTCCAGAAATCCATTTTGTAGGGGTTGTCAAATTCCTCCTTTTCCCCCAGGTAGTGGACGGAACCGATCAGATAATCCCATTCATACAGGCCCCGAAGGTGGTCCGTCCAGGGTTCAATACCCGGAAACCAGTCGCATTCCAGTCCGGCCTTTACCGTCAGTCCGTGCGGAGCGGCAAGTTCCGTGGCCTCTCTGATCCAGTCCAGGTAGGCTCCCATGTCCGCCTGCTTCATGCGCCAGTCGTCAAACGGCTCCTCCTGCATGGGAGCGTGGTCGGAAATGCCGTATTCCCGCAGTCCGGCGCGAACGGCTGACTGCACATATTCCTGTGGCGTACCGGAGGCATGCAGGCACAGGGGCGTATGTGTATGGTAATCGCAATACATGAAGAGGGAGCCCCATGCTAGCATGGCGGCATGCCCGGTTCAATCCGAAGAACGGTTTTTCCCGATTATTTGCGGTCTTTGACTTTATGAGTTGCTTTTATGGACGCGTTTTTTTAGAGTCCCATTGAATAGGACACGTGACATTATGAGTGATTGGCAAGGTTTTTCTCCGTTGAATGACTTCACTGGGCCGCTGCTGGACAACCTGAAGCGGCACCCCAAGCGCATCGTTTTCCCGGAAGGGGAGGATGTGCGCGTGTTGCGCGTTTCCGAACGTTTTGTGAGCGAACAGGCCGGCGTTCCCATTCTGCTGGGCCGGAAGGAAATCATCCGGCGCATGGCGGAAATGAATGGCATTTCCCTGAAATTCGTGCGCATCATTGAACCGGAAAAAAGCTCTGACCTTCAAATGTTCTGCGACCGTTATGAACGGGCGGAACAGATGTTCGGGAACGGCCTGCCGATGAACACCCGTGAAATCGTTTCCGAACCGGTGCACTTTGCCGCCATGATGGTGCTTTACGGCCAGGCGGACGCCATTGTGGCCGGGAACATGAAAAGGGTGGCTTCCGTATTCCGCGCCGTGAACAAATATCGGCAGGACCCCGTGCCCACGAAGCCCCTGTTTGCCATCTCCATCGTCATGGTTCCGGAATTTGCCAAAAAATTCGGAGGCCGCGGCATCTACTTCCTGGCGGATACGGGCGTGACCGCCGATCCCACAGTGGAGAACATGGCCTACTTTGCCGTGGAAACGGCCAAAATGGCCCGGCACATGCTGGGCAAAAGCGTCCGCGTGGCCATGCTCAGCGCCTCCACGGACGGTTCCGTTCCGGAACTGGCTGCGGACCGTACCCGCGCCGCCACGGCCCTGGCCCGGAGCGTCGTGGAAAAGGAATGCCTGGACAACGAAATCACCGTGGAAGGTGAAATCCAGATTGACGCGGCCCTGTCCCCGGACTCCTACAGCGTGCGCGTGCACCGCACCTCCCTGCTCCAGCCCAGTGATGTATGGGTGTTCCCCACGCTGGATGCGGCGGATATCTCCAAAAAACTGATTTGCATGATGCCCTCCGTATGCAACTATGGCCTGATTCTGGGGGGGCTTCTTTTCCCGATCGCCCAGCTTCCGCGCTTGACGGATGAGGACAGGATGTTCGGCACCGCGCTGGTGGTAGGCAATGAAGCCATCAAATTCCACCTGCTGTATCCGCAGGGCGTGGCTCCCCTTTATTGATCTGTGGCGGAGCGTCTTTGACAAACAGCCGCTTTTCCTTGCGCACGGCCATCTTTCCGCCGGGCAGGGACGTGCGGGAAGGGCCGTCGGCATCCAGAATCTTCATGACCCGGAGCACGGCGGCTTCCGTCAGGTCCGGCACGGACTGCTGCCGGAGGTAATGGTGCACGGCGCATTGTTTCAACTCCTGCGGGAGCCGGTTGACGCCTGGAAGGTACAACCGCCCCTGGGGGTCGGTCAGGTCCATGGCTTCCAGAGCCTGGGCCAGGGCGGTGCGGATTTGGTTCTCAATCCGGCAGGCGCGTGAAAAGGAAAGGCTGGTGTCCCTGCGGAATATTTCGTTAAGTCGGGGAACGACGTGGTGGCGCAGGGCGTTTCTCGTGTATTCGGTGGACTGGTTGCTGGCGTCTTCCCTCCACGGAATGTTTTTCTCCTCCAGATAGGCGGTGATTTCCTTTCTGGAAAAATTCAGCAGGGGGCGTACGACAGTCAGCCCGTTTGCCCAGATGGATACGGGGGACATGCCGTGAATGCCGGATGCCCCGCGGCACAAATGGAGCAGGGCCGTTTCCTGCTGGTCGTTGCGGTGATGCGCCAGGGCTACGAGCGCCCCGGGATATTCCGCGGCCCATTCCAGAAACAGGTTCTGCCGTGTTTTCCGGGCCGCTTCCTCCGTGGAAATGCCCTGGACGTGGGCCATGCCGGCCACGTCCGCCCGCCTCCAAACGCATGGAACACCCGCGGATGCGGCATACTCCCGGACGAACTGCGCTTCTTCATCCGCCTCCGGGCGCAGGCCGTGGTGCACATGGCAGGCAATGACGCGGCACCCTTCCATTCCGGAAAGCAGGGAAAGCAGGGCCATGGAATCCCGGCCGCCGCTGATGCCGGCCAGCACGGGCCGGCCGGAACGGAGGAGTTCCGCAGGCTGGCTGTCAAAATGGTCCGGGGTCAGCGACATGATAAGTCCAATGAAGCAGAAAAGCGGGGCAATGAGAAGCCTGCAAATGAAAAACCCCGTTTTCCGGGAAGAAAACGGGGCGGGAAAATGGAAATGAAGCGGCTCTTACTTGTTGAGCTTGGGCTTGCCGCCGCTGCGGCGGACGGAGCCGAAACGCTTCTGGAACTTGTCGATGCGGCCTTCGGTGTCCACAAACTGGTTCTTGCCGGTGAAGAACGGGTGGGAATCGGAGGTGATACCGCAGGAAATCACGAAATGCTCAACCCCGTCGATAACTTCCGTCTTTGCGGAACGGGTGGTGGAACGGGTCACGAAACGGCGGCCGGTGGAGATGTCGACAAAGACAACCGGATTGTACTGGGGATGGATATCTTTCTTCATGATCATGTATTGCGTTTCCGACGCAAGGGAGCACAAGTATAGGGACCTTAACCTCCATGTCAAGCGTGCCTTTGAAAAAAACGGAACTTTGGCGATGACGGTGCCGGAGCTTGATACGAGCCTTGTTATCGGGATGATGTTGCAAAAAATGGAACAATTCTTGAAGAGGCCTCCCTGGTGGGCGTGGTTTTCCCTGATGGGGCTGGAAATCCCTTGTGCCGCAATGGCCTGGGCTTTTGCCGTCAGCCAGTCCCATCTGGTGGTTGTTTCTTCTCCCTGGCTGTACCAGTTCCTGTTCGTGGCCGTCTGGTGCGTCAACATGCTGGACAGGGTGCTTAAAGTCTTCCGCGGTGATCCCGCCGTCCACACGGATGAATGCCTGATGTTCGCCAGAAGGCACTGCTTCGTCATCTGCCTGCTGATTGCGGTGGCCGCCGTGACGGGATTGTGGATCATGTTCTTCCAGCTGGGTGTCGTGATCTTTGAATTTGCCCTGCTTCCAGGCGTATTCAGCATTCTTTTCCTGTTTTTTTCCACCAATCCCTACCGGAAGGGGGGAATATCCACGGGATTCGGACTGGGGGCTTTCTTTGCCTCCGTAGCCTTTGCCACCGGAGCCGGCATCCCGGCCTATTTTTACGGCAATCTGGGCGGCGGCTGGGGCTCCCAGCTCTCTACGTCCACTTGGTATCTCGTGGCTTTGGTGGTGCTGGGCATGTTCAGCCGGGAAAGATGGAACGAGGAAGAGCGGGAAAAAGAGGGGGAGGATTCCGTTGCCCGGGACATGGTGTCCCTTGTCTGGATGGGCGTTATTGTGATCTACGTTGTTTTCTGTCTGGCTGCCGCGGCGCAGGAATACACGGCGGATGCCTGGATTTATTACGGCCTGGCCATGGCCGGCGCCTTCATGTTCGTCCTGGACAGGCTGAAAAAAAACATGCCTCCCCTGATGCTGCACACCTTGTCCTGGGTGGCGCTGATCTTTCCGATGGTGCTGAGCGGTCTGCTGGCGCAGGCTTCCTCCTGACGGGCCCAGCGTGGATATAAAAAGGCGAGAGAGATTGGAAAAGATTTTTCTAGTCCCGTGTCGGGCATGGGTCCGGGAAAATGAAAAAATGGTATTTTGTTGTTGCAATCCTGAAAAGGCGGTGATAGATTGCGCCCCGCAAGCACGTTCCTCGTGCAAGCAAGTGGCTCGGTAGCTCAGTCGGTAGAGCAGGGGATTGAAAATCCCCGTGTCGGCGGTTCGATCCCGTCCCGAGCCACCATTTTTATCCCAATCCTTTTTAATCCCCTTTTTTTATTCGGGAAGTAGCTCAGCCTGGTGGAGCGCCTGCTTTGGGAGCAGGATGTCGCAGGTTCGAATCCTGTCTTCCCGACCACTCTTTAACTGCAGGTTTCATGGCTTGCATTTTTTGTCCTGTTTTCGGGGTGGTTTTCCGCCCAGTTTCCAGCTTGGAATGGCGGCTGTGATGGTACGGAGCGGAAGAAACTGTTTTGATGATGGCTTTACGATTGTCTGAATGGGGGCTGGAAATACTTTGGCCTTGCGGTTTTTGAGGGAGCCGTTCACAGTAAGGGCATGCATGGATTCCGGCGGAGAATTGCGTCGTTTCCCTGGTTTGCGGGGTTAAGATGGTCGTTTGTCGGGTATGTGGCGGGGACGCTGCTGGCCGCGGGCGCGGCGGGAATGCCCTTGCTGGCGGGGATTATTCTTTTGCTGGCGGCGGCGTGTTTTGTGTTTTCCGTGGTTTGTGCGGTTCTGTCTGCCCGGAGAAGCAGGATAGCCCTTTTGTATCTGTTTCTTGCTGCGCTCATGATCGCCGTTGCCCTGCTGTTCGGGAATGGGGGATCAATTAATTAGTCATTTGTATATCTTTTGATTGACCGCTTGCACGCGCGCATATATTTTCCCGTCATGTCCATTCGATTTTTGTCGAGTCTCTCTCTTGTGGCCGGCATGTCCCTTGCAGCCCAGGCTGAAACTCTCCCCTACCCGGATTCCGATTCTTCCGACGGTTATGATTCCGCCTATTATGCCGAGGCTTATTCCGGAAGCTATCACAGTACTCCGGCCCCGAAGTCGGAATCTTCTTCCAAGTCCATTTTCCCCACCCAGTCTTATTTCGAGTTGCTGGGGCCCATGGATTCCAGAAACGGTCACGGCCATGTGAATATCCAGAACTGGGTAACGGACGTAAACCTGTGCCGCATGTCCAGCGGCTCCTGGAACTTCTCCGCGATAACGGGCCTGCGCATGACCTGGTTCAATGGGCAGGGGGCGGATGAAATGGACGTGGACCGCCTGTACACGATCTGGCTGAACATGAACGCCTCCTGTGTCATTTCAGGAAAAACGCGCCTGGTGTTTGGCTTCACACCGGAGATTTCCACGGATTTTGATACCTGGACGCATAACAATATCTTTTTCGGCGGGCATGCCATGATTACCGGTCCTCTGAATGACCGGTTCAGCTACGGCATCGGGATCGGCTATTACCCCCAGCTTGGAGAAGCTCCCTTGCTCCCCGTATTGCAGTTCAAATGGAAGACGGGCAATAACTGGAGCCTCCAGCTTGAAGGCGCGCGCCTTTCCTACACCAAGAAGGTGGGCGAAGGATTGACGTGGGGGCCTTTCGTTTCCATCGTGTCCGGTACGTGGACAATCCATCATGACCGCCGCGTGCGGCAGTTCGAGTGGATTTCCGGCGTTGCCGGGGTAGGGGCCAATATCGGGCTGGGACGCTGGGGGAGTGTCCGTCCCCGGCTGATGACGGACGTAGGCTTTTCTTTTGGAAATTCCGGCACGCTCAAGACCAGCAATGGGAATCATGAACTGGAGAAACGCCACTATGATCCCGGGTTTTATTTGCGCGCGGGTATTCAGTTTGAGTTTTAAAGGATTAGCAGGATAGCGCATTAATGATGGAAGGCCCCGGAGCGTTGAACAGCTCCGGGGCCTTTTTTCAAATTGCTTGTACAGGCGCGGGCGCCTGTTGCGGCGGAATCAGGCTTCTTCGATGAAAGGACGGCCCACGGAGTGGTATTCAAATCCCACGGCCCGTATGTTGGCGGGGGACAGGATGTTCCTCCCGTCAAAAATGATGCGGTTGCGCATGATTTCCGCCAGTTTTTGCAGGTCCGCATTGGCGTAGTCGCTCCATTCCGTGGCGATGATCAGCACTTCCGCGTCCCGCGCGCATTCGTACATGTCCTCCACCGGAGTGACGCCCAGCTCCTCCAGCCTGGAACGTGCCGTGCCGATGGCCTTGGGGTCCGTCGCGGTGACGATGGCCCCTTCTTTGCGGAGTTTTTCACACAGCTTGAGGGAGATGGATTCGCGTATGTCGTCCGTATTCTGTTTGAAGGCCAGGCCCCATACGGCTATTTTCTTGTCCTTGAGCACCCAGAGGCGGTCCCTGATTTGATCCAGGAAGTGCGTGTGCTGGGAGTCGTTGATGCGTTCCACTTCCTCCAGCAGGGTGAAGGGAATGCCCAGCGTACGGCTGATGTTGATGAAGGCTTTCACGTCCTTCGGGAAGCAGGAGCCGCCGTAGCCCAGTCCCGCGTTGAGGAAGTGGCGGGAGATGCGCTTGTCCATCCCGATGCCTTCCGCCACGAGCTCCACGTCCGCCCCGGTTTTTTCACATACCTTGGCCACGGCGTTGATGTAGGAGATTTTCAGGGCCAGGAAGGAGTTGGCCGCATACTTGATGAGTTCCGCGGAGTTGACGTCCGTTTCCAGAATGGGGGCATGAATGGGCTGGTAAACGCGCTTGATGACATTCATGGCCCGTTCGGAGTTGGCCCCGATGACGATGCGGTCCGGGTGGAGAAGGTCGTCCACGGTGCAGCCTTCCCGCAGGAATTCCGGATTGGAAACGATGTCGAATTGAACGTCCGGCCCCGCATAGCGCTTGATGGTCTGTCTGACTTTTTCTCCTGTTTTGACGGGTACCGTGGATTTGTCCACAATGACCTTGTAGCCCATTTCCGGCTTTAGGACTTCGGCGATTTCCCGCGCCACTTTTTCAATGTAGGTCAGGTCCACGGAGCCGTCCGTGTTGGGCGGCGTGGGCACGGCGATGAAGATGACGTCGCTTTGCGGAATGGATGAAGCGATGTCCGGGGAGAATTCCAGCCGCCCCACGGCCACGTTTTTCCTGATGAGGTCTTCCAGTTTGGGCTCGTAAATGGGAATGGACCCGGATTGCAGCGTCCGGATTTTTTCCCTGTTGTTGTCTACGCAGATGACATGGTGGCCCATTTCCGCGAAGCAGGTCCCCGTAGTCAGTCCAACATATCCGCTCCCGATAATGGTTAAATTCATGATGAAGGTAAAAAATTAGTAAAAAAAGAATAAATGCGGGCAGGGGCATATTCAAGCATAATGAGGAATGATAATGGGGAATGCTTTTTTTCTGCCAGCATAAAAAGTTACTGATTGAGCCCCTCCTCCGGTTGTGTTATACCTGCGGTCAGACAGAGCAAATCTGTCCATTTTTAGTTTAAGTTATGAAAACACCTATCACCGTTACCGTTACAGGAGCCGCCGGACAAATTGCCTACTCTCTGCTGTTCCGCATTGCCTCCGGCAGCATGCTGGGACCGGATCAGCCCATCAATCTGCGCCTGCTGGAAATTCCGCCGGCCATGAATGCCCTGGAAGGCGTTGTGATGGAATTGCGTGATGCCGCGTTCCCGCTTCTCAACGAGATCGTCCCCACCAGTGATCCGGATGAAGCGTTTGCAGGCGCCAACTGGTGCCTTCTGGTCGGTTCCGTTCCCCGCAAGGCCGGTATGGAACGCAAGGACCTGCTGGACATCAACGGCAAGGTGTTCATCGGCCAGGGCCAGGCCATCGCCCGCAGCGCCGCCAAGGATGTGCGCGTGCTGGTCGTCGGCAACCCGTGCAATACGAACGCCCTGATCGCCATGCATAATGCCAGCGGCGTTCCCTCCGACCGTTTCTTCGCGATGACCCGCCTGGATGAAAACCGCGCCAAGAGCCAGCTGGCTGAAAAGGCCGGGGTTCATGTGACGGAAGTGACCAACGTGGCCATCTGGGGCAACCACTCCTCCACCCAGTATCCGGATTTCACGAATGCCAAGATCGGCGGCAAGCCGGTTACGGAAGTCATCAAGGATACGGAATGGCTCAAGGGCGACTTCATCACCACCGTCCAGCAGCGCGGCGCCGCCATCATCAAGGCTCGTGGAGCTTCCTCCGCCGCTTCCGCCGCTTCCGCCGCCGTGGATACCGTGCGCAGCCTGGCTACCCAGACGCCCGAAGGCGACTGGTATTCCGTGGCCGTCTGCTCCGATGGTTCCTATGGCATTGAAAAGGGCCTCATTTGCTCCTTCCCGATCCGCACCACCAAGGACGGCGGCTGGGAAATCGTGCAGGGCCTTCCGATCGACGTGTTCTCCCAGGAAAAGATTGACGTCACCGTCAATGAACTGAAGGAGGAACGCGACGCCGTTACTTCTCTGTTGCAGCACTAAACGTTGATTTGTGTTTTGTAAGCCGGGTTCCTCTGCGGGGGAGCCCGGTTTTTTATTGTCCGCATCGTTCCATAAGCCTCATTTTCGGCGGGACAGGAATTGATTTTCATGTTATAGGCAGGGTAATAGACTCGAATGCCGTTTCATTTATGGACCAGGACCGCATATTATACAGGGGAGAAGCGTTTACGCTGACCGGAAGCCGCTTGATCCAGGATGACTCCCATTGGGCGGAAGTGGAAAAGGACGGCCGGGTGAGGACCATGAAGAACGGCCGGTATTCCGAATGGCGCATTGTGCCGGAGACGGAATACGGCCCGCGCTATCACAGCGGATTTGAAGTCTTGAACAAGGCGTACTGCCTGGCCTTGAACGAGGCGGGAGCCCTGATCAATGAGGAAGGCACCTTCCGTACCGGAGCCAACTGGCCCACGGTGTGGACCAGGGACATTGCGTACGCCACCCATCTGGGGCTGGGAATGTGGAACGTCCAGGCCTGCATGAAAAGTTTGCAGGCCCGTGTGCGGAAGGGGGAGGTAGAGCAGGATACCGGAACGGGCGGTTCCTGGCCCATTTCCTCGGACCGGGTGGTGTGGAGCGTTGCTGCGTGGGAGGCGTATTGCCTGACGGGGGACGGGGACTGGCTGCTCCGGGCGTCCCGCGTGCTGGAAAAGACCTGCCTGAAGGATGAAAAGGTGCTGACCGCAACAGGCGGCCTGATGAGAGGGGAGTCTTCCTTCCTGGATTGGCGGGAACAGAGCTATCCGGCCTGGATGACTTCGGCGGACATCGGCGATTCTTCCAGCCTTTCCACCATGATTCTGCATGCCGCAGCCCGGAAAATGCTGGCCCGGATGTTCCGGGAGCTGGGGATGGAAGGAAAGGCGCGGGAATGGGACGGAAAGGGGGAGGCCCTTTCCGGAGTGATTGAAAAGTTTTTCCGCATTCCGGGCAGCGATCTGTACGGACAGTATCTGTATGGCCGGGGGTACCCCGTGCTGTCGGAAAAGGTGGACAGCCTGGGGAACATGCTTTGCGTGCTGCTGGGCCATGCGCATGGCGCCCATGCGGCGCGCATGGTGGCCGCGCTGCCCCATTGTGTTTACGGCATTCCCTGTTTTCATCCCCAGATGCCGGAAGACGTGGCTCCGTATCACAACCGGGCCACCTGGCCGTTCCTGGAGGGGTATTACGCGCAGGCCGCCGCGGCCACAGGGAATGAATGCGGGCTGGCGCTGGCGCTGGCCTGCATGGTGCGGGCCGCGCTCCTGTGCGGCACCAACAAGGAGAACCTTCTTCTGGAAACGGGTCTGGACGAGGGACTCCTGCTCAGTTCCGACAGCCAGCTCTGGAGCATTGCCGGCATGCTGGGAGGTTTTTACAAGGGATTGTTCGGACTCCGCGTTTCCCCAGATTCCCTGGAGTTCCGCCCGTGCATTCCGGATTCCTTCGCGGGCGTGCATGAACTGTCCGGACTGCAATACCGCGGCATGACGGTTGATGCCAGGGTGAGCGGGCAGGGCAGGCGGATTGTCCGGTGCCGGATCAACGGGCAGGATGCGGACCCGGTGCTGCCCGCGGGGGGAAAGGGAAGGATAGGGGTGGAACTGGAACTGGCGTCAGATGGTGAAAACGCCGGGCAGGTGAATTTGTCGCATGTAAAACGGAGCCTGGCGTCCCCCGAATGGAAGGCCGGCCGCCACGGCATCGCCTGGGCCGCCGTGGACGGAGCGGATTATTACCGTGTATTCCGGAACGGCATTCCTGTATCCCAGACGGAATATTGCTACTACATTGCCGCCCCTGCGGAAGGGGAAGTGCATTACCAGGTGATGGCGGTTGCGCTGGATGGGCGGGAATCCTTCCTGAATGAGCCCAATGAGTATCCTTCCGCGGATTCGCGCCTGGAGACGCGCCCCTGCGGCCTGGCCGGGGACGAGGTCTGGTCCTCCCGCGTCACGAAGTCTCCGGACGCGCTGTTTTACAACGTGAACATCGACCGTCCGGGCGTGTACCGGGTGGATGCGTTTTTTGCCAACGGCACCTATGACGTTTCCGACGGGAATACCTGCGCCATGCGCAGCCTGTACCTGAACGGGCGGCGTGCGGGCACGCTGGCCTTCCCCCATACGTCCCGGTCGGGCAACTGGGACTACTTCATTTATTCCACTGCCGTGGAGGTCGTGCTGAAGCCGGGGCCGTGCCGCGTGGAGCTGGCGTATGATTCATTTTCCGTAAACATGAACCGCCTGGTGAATGATGCGGTGATAAAACATCTCCGTTTCACGCGTATATCCTGACGACTTCATGGATTTTATGTCTAAACGCTTTTTTGTACTCCTGCTGGCCCTGGGGATGGGGAACTGGAATGCCTTCGGCATGGACGGAGATGCCTCCACTGCCGTTCCCGTTCAGCCTGCTGCGCCCGCAGAAGGAGCGGAGTTTACCCGCCTGCCCGTGAGCTGGAAGGCGAATCCCCGGGATGTCGCCACCGCAAAAGCGGCCTGGAAGACATTGAGCGCCTATCATCAGGGAAAACCCGTGTCCGGCAGAAAGCTGCATGTGGTTTACGTAACGTTCAAGGACAGACCGGCCCTGGACAAGTACCGGGAACGGTATGACCATTTGCTGAAAAATATCCAGGCCTATTATGCGGACCAGATGCAGGCCAACGGCTTTCCTCCCCTGACGTTCAAGCTGGACCTGGACGACCGGGGCCGCCTGATTGTGCATGACGCCTATGTGGACAAGCCCATGAGCGGAATGAACGTGCAGAATTCCGGTCCCGTTTCCCGTGAGGCCGCCAGGAAGGTGCTGGCTTCCAAGGGAATCGACATTGAAAAGGAGCATGTGCTGATCATCTGCCAGCTTCCGGATGGCGTGGGGCCCTATTACGGCGGCGGCTTCAGCCACCAGGGCACCGGCTGGACCTGTGACCAGGAAGGGCTGGACCCCGCCAATTTCCTGGACACATCCATGATGGAGGGAGGACGCTTCAAAGTCACCAAAGGCAGGAATGCCTCCATTTACATAGGAGGAACGGCTCATGAACTGGGGCACTCCTTCGGTCTGCCCCACACGGGGACGGGATGGGATTATCCCGATGCCGGAGAATCTCTGATGGGTTCCGGCAATTATACATACGGCAATGAATTGCGCAAGGAGGGCAAGGGCTCGTTCCTGTCGCCCACGGATGCCTTGAAGCTGGCCAGCGTGCCTCTCTTCAACGGCGTGGAAACGTCCCTTCCTCCGGACGCCTCTTTCGGCCGCATGATCGGCAAGTACGTGCCGGGTTCCTTTGAACGGCTGGAGGCCGTTCCCGTCAAGAACGGCCTGCGCCTGAAGGGGAAGGCCAGGCTGGACCGCCCCGCCTACGGGGTTGTGGTCCATCTGGACCCGCCCGGCGGTTCCGACTATGATTCCAATGCCGTGGGCGCCGCGCTGAATGACGAGGGAGAGTTTGACCTGACCATTTGCAGGCCGGGCTTCAAGGGAGGCTTCATCGAGATGCGCGTGGCCGTCCTGAACTGCGACAGCACGCGCTGCATGACCACGCTGCCCGTGTGGCTGGACGGGAAGGGGGCCAGGGTGCCTTCGCTGGCTCAGTCCGTTTACTTCGGCGATGTGCAGAACCTGTGGATACGCGGCCGCATGAATGAAGCGAAAAAGGCGCTGGAGGAAGTGGAACGCAGGCATGGCGCCAGGCCGGAGGTGCAGGAATGGCTTCCTGTCTGGAAGCGCGCCCTGGAGCGCAGGGACGCCTCCCAGGAATTCACGCCCGCCGGAGTTCCCGCCGATCTTGCCAGCATCAGCCTGAATGACTGCAAGCCTTCCGTGGCCCAGGTGGGTTGGGCGGTTCCCCTGTGGGATGTCCTTTTCCCGTCGGATCTGGGGCCCGTTCCGTTCTTCAAGACCATAGGCCGTCCGGAACGTTTCATTCTGGCGCATGCCCCGGCGGTTTTCGCCTATGACCTGAATGGCGCCTGGAAGGAATTCCGGGCGGATGTGGGTCTTCCGTTCGGCTCCCGCGGCAGCGTCAGGTTCGGCGTTTATCTGGACGGGAAAAAGCTCTTTGAATCCCCCGTGCTGAAAGACGGCTCTTCCGTACCCGTCCAGGTGGCGGTGGAGGGCGGCAAAAAGCTGGAAATCCGCGTGGATGACGCCGGAGACGGGAATACGGCGGACTGGGGTATCATTGCCAATGGCGTTCTTGCCCGGTAAAATTTGGCGGCCACTGGCGGAGAAATGTGACATTAGGCTTGTCTTTTGTCCTTTCTCATAGTGTTCTGTGGACTAGCCATGATAGGGATGAACGCAAAGCTATGGGGCGCGGCGGCGCTGATCGCCTTGAGTGTGCCCCTGATTGCGGAAACGGCTGTGGAAGACGCTCCTGGCGGACCGCCTGCCGGAGACGGGGAGAAGGAAGACCGGACGGAACGCGCCGGAAACCTGTTTTCCGGTTCCATGATGCCGGAGATGCCCTCCTATCTGGAAATCTCCAACGACGGCCCTTTCCACTATATCCACGATCGCAAGACGTTCATCTTTGAAGGCGCTCCGCAGGTCCGCATCGTTACGGACACCGGGCTGGAAGTGTTTGCCGACCGGGCGGAGGTGGATGCCGCCGCCGACAAGGTTTTTTTCAAGGGCAACCTGTCCATTTACCAGCATGACAGCCGGACGAACACCAGCAGCCTGACGCGCGCCGGCAGTGCGGAATATGACCGGAAAAGCGACTTGTTCACGTCCGATGCGTTGCGGACGAAGGTGGACGGGATGATTCTGCGTAGCGGCAACTTCGAGTACAGGACGGACGAGAAGGGGGAACCCTATCTGGAGGCATTTAATGCTTCCGTAACGGCGGAGGACGTCAGCGACCCCCTCACGTGGATTTCCGCGGACAGGATACGCGTTTACCCGGAAGACAGGTTTTCCTTCAAGAATTTGACGCTCCATTACGGCGGCGTTCCCTTCTTTTATTTCCCCTACCTCAGCCATTCCCTGAATCCGGAGGTGGGGTACCTGCCCATGCCCGGCGTCAGATCCATCTGGGGGCCTTACCTGCTGAACGAGTACGGTTTTCTGCTGGGGAACAGGAGGGTGGAAAACCACATGCCCTCCGCCGATTACCTGGGCACCCTGCATCTGGACTACCGCACCCGGCGCGGTTTTGCGTACGGCCTGGACATCCGGGACGTGCCGCTGGAGGAGAGATGCCCGGACATGACGGGCTTGTCCGTGTACATGACCCGTGACCGAGGGGCGAAGATTTCCGCGGGCGACGACGAGTACCGTGAACATCTGGATCCCGACAGGTGGCGCCTGGCGCTCCAGCAGATGTGGTCCCTCCGGGAAAACGCCCTGACGGAATGGCGTCTGAAGGCCAACGTCAACATGCTGAGCGACGAGTACATGCTGCGTGACTTCTATCCGGAAATTTACCAGCGCAACTCTTCTCCGGACAACACGGTGCTTCTTTCCCGCACGGACGATACCCATGATTTTTCCCTTCTGCACCGTTTCGTGCCCAACAATTTCTACATAGCGGACCAGCGGACGGAATTGAGCTACGAACGCGTCAAGTCTCCCATCTTCCGTTCCCCCGTCATGTATGAAAGCCGCACCAGCTTCGCCTTCCTGAAGCAGTATGTGCCTTCCTTCATGCGGACGGATTTACGGGACCTGGTGGACCGCCTGGACCCGGGAAGCCCTGCCTACGACTACTGGGCCCGCATGCTCATGACGGACGGATACAGCAGGTTCCACACATTCCACGAATTTTCCGCTTCCCATAAAATCATGGGATTCCTGAACCTCACCCCCAAGCTGGGCGGCGGCTACACGGGATATTACGATACGGGAGACAACAAGCCGCTCAACCAGGGCATTTTTTACGCGGGGGCGGACGCGGACTTCAAATTTTCCCGCCGCTATTCTTCGGTGTACAGTGATTCGCTGGGGCTCAACGGCATGAACCACATTGTCCAGCCGCACTTCACGCTGGCGTACGTGAAGACCAACACGCTGCATGAACTTTACCCCCAGATTGACGGGGAAACGCCTACTACCAATCCCCTTTCCCTGAGCATGGGAAGGTACACGGAAATCGATTCCCTTTCTACCGGACTGGTTTTCCGCTACGGGCTCCGCAACATGCTGATGACCAGCCGGGATGCCAATTCCCACCGCTGGTTTTCCTGGGACGTGTTCATGGATGCCTACCTGTATGATCCCGTTGACCAGCGGGACTTCTCCAACCTGTTCTCCTTCATGCGCTGGAATCCCGTGCCGTGGATGGAGTTCCGGTCGGAAATGCAGGCTCCCCTTCTGGGCAAGGACAAGGTTTCCGGCTGCCGTGAGTATAACAACTCCCTGCGCTTCATGCCCTGGCGGTCCACGGAAATTTCCGTGGGGCACCGTTATTTGAACCAGCACGCCCTGCTGGAGGACAACAGCCAGCTTGACCTGCGCATTCTCCAGCGTTTTTCGGAGGCCTGGGCTTTCAGCGGCAAATGGCGTTTCTCCCTGCTGGATGGCAAGCTGGATATCCAGGAATACAACGTGTACCACAATATGGGTTCATGGTACCTGGGGGTGGGGGCCTTCGTCCGCAAAAACGGCGGCAGGAATGAATTCGGCCTGGGCATCAGCTTCACAATCCAGGAAACCGGGGACCATATGCCGGTCAAATTCCTGTAGTCTTGCATTTGGAGACGGCAAAATTCCGTGGGAACGGTGGAGATAGCCTTTTCCGCGCATTCCGCCGTTCCGTTTACGGCAGGGGGGCCTCCTGTCCTGTTTGCCGCCGTTTCTTCCGGATGACGGCCGGGGCGTTCTGGTGCCATGACGCCTGTTTGCCGGAACCTTGGCTTGCATTCCGGCAGAGAAAAAGGATGATAGGGCATACAGGGCGGAAGCGGATGGCATGAAAAGTGCGTTGGGGCGCCATGCATCCGCGGGAAGCTCCGAACCATTGGTCTTATCATGAATATGAATGCTCAGGAATTGATTAAAACGCTGGAATGGCGCTACGCCACCAAAATATTCAACCCGGACCGCCGCATTCCGGAGGCGGACTGGAACGCCCTGCTGGAATCCCTGCATTTGAGCCCTTCCTCCCTGGGGTTGCAGATGTGGAAGTTCATTGACGTGCAGGATCCGTCCGTGCGTGCGGAGCTCCGCTCCGTTTCCTGGGACCAGCCGCAGGTGACGGATTCCTCCCGTCTGGTGGTGTTCTGCGCGCGCAGGGGCTTTTCCCCGGAAGACGTGCAGCGCTATCTGGAACGCATTGTGGAAGTGCGCGGCGTGACGATGGAATCCCTGAATCTTTACCGGGACCGCATTGTTGAGCTGGCGGGTTCCAAATCCCCGGACGTGCTCAAGGCATGGCTGGAACGCCAGGTATATATCGCGCTGGGATTCATGATGAGCTGCGCCGCGGACCTGCGGATAGACACGTGCGCGCTGGAAGGCATGGACCCGGAGGCATACGACCGTATCCTGAAGCTGGAGGATTCCCCGTATTATACGCTTTGCGCCCTGGCCTTGGGCTACCGGGATGAGGAAGCGGACAAGTATGCCCGGCTGGCCAAAGTCCGGTTTGACCGCGGCGACGTCATCCAGGTGATTTGAGGCTTGTCTTCCTAAAGGTCCAGTAGCCTTTTCATATCCTCCGGCAAGGGGGATTCCGCGGTGAAGGTTTCTTCATCAAAGGGAAACTCCAGCCGGCAGGCGTGCAGGGCATGGCGGTGCAGGATCAGCTGCTTCTCCAGTTCCCGGTTCCAGCCGTGCTGGATGTATTCCAGGTAGCAATCCTCGGAGGGGCCGTAAATCTTGTCTCCCGCGATGGAATGGCCCAGATGCGCCAGATGCACGCGTATCTGGTGCATGCGGCCTGTTTCCGGAATGCACCGGACCAGGGCCAGAGGGCCGCTGGCCGATTCCAGGGTGCGCTCTACACGGAATGCCGTGATGCATTCCTTTCCGGCGGGATGTACTGTTTGTTTTACCCAGATGCGGCTTTCCCCTACTTCCCCCTGCCGCAGGATGGGGGCCGTGCAGACCGTTTCCTTCCATTCTGGCCATCCCCTGACGATGGCCAGGTATTCCTTGTGCATCAGCCGCCGTTGGATGGCGCGCCCCAGCTGGCGGGCGGCGCTTCTGTTTTTCGCAATCAGGGTCAGGCCGCTGGTTTCCCTGTCCAGCCGGTTGACAAGGGAAAGGGCGGCTCCGTTGACCAGTTCGTAACGCAGCAGCTCCTCCACGCCTTCCAGCAGGTTGGGTTCCCGCTTCCCGTTGGACGGATGGACGATCAGCGGGGCTCCCTTGCTCACCACAATCCAGTCTTCCGACTCCGCCGCCACATCAAAATGAGGGAAACAGGAAATAGGCTCGTCGGAGATGGGAATCCACATGGAAGGAGGGATTAAATCATGTCCGGGCGGATGGGCGTCCAGGCTCCGGGTTCCAGGTTCAGGTCTTCAAGCTTCAGCCTGCCGATGGAAACGCGGCGCAGGGAGGCCACGGGAGCGCCCACGGCGGCCAGCATGCGGCGCACCTGGTGGTACTTTCCTTCCGTCAGCGTCAGCAGTGCGCGGCGCGGTTCCAGGATTTCCAGGCGGGCGGGGGCGCAGGGGTGCCTTTCTCCCTCCAGCGTCAGCGTGCCGGCGGCGAACAGTTCCACGGCCTCCGCCGGGATGTCCTGTTCCGTGGCAGCCTCGTACACTTTGGCAACGTGGTGCCTGGGGGAAGTCATGCGGTGGATGAACTTGCCGTCGTCCGTGATCAGGAGCAATCCGGACGTTTCCTTGTCCAGCCGTCCGACGGAGGAAACGGCGGGATTCCGGTGTCTCCACTGGAAGGGCAGGAGGTCGTAAATCACGTCCCCTTCCTCTTCGTCGTGGCTGCATGTGTAGCCGGCTGGCTTGTGGAGGGCCGCATACAGCCCTTCCGGGAATTCCACCGGTTCTCCGTCTATCAGGACGTCTTCCGCCTGAACTTTGTCCGCGGGGTTGGCGCATGCGCTCCCCCCGGACGTAATGGAGTGGCGTTTGATCCATCCCGGCGCTTCCCGCCTGGAACAGTACCCGTAGCGGGATAAAAGAGCGTCCAGTCTCATGCGGCGTATTTTTTCCTAACGGGAACAAAAAACAAGATTGAAATACGCCCCCCTGATTGATAGTATTAAACTATTACATGCGGGAACTCCCTGTTTGGGGTTTTCTCGATGCTTATCATTTACACTCATAAAGTTCCATGATTGATACGATTACAGAAGACCAGCTGACCCCCCAGCAGGCCGAATTTTGGGTGCGCGCCCGCCAGGCGGTGGATATGAACAACTTTCCCTATGCTGTCAGCCTTCTCAAGGCGCTGGTAAAGCAGCTGCCGGGCTTTCTGGAAGGCCGGCAGGCCCTGCGCGCCTGTGAAATCAAGCTGAATCCGGAGCCCAAGAAGGGCGGCCTGTTCAGCGGCATGAAAATCAGCACCAGCAAGCTCACCTCATCCAAAAAGGATGCGGCCACCCAGCTCTCCTCCCTGGAGGACGAACTGGAAAACGATCCTTACAGCATTCCGGTGAATGAGGCGCTGTACGCAGCCGCCATGGAGGTGGACTTTCCGGACCTGGCCGCCTTTGCGCTGGAAACCATCCGCCAGGGGCATCCCGCCAACAAGAAAATGCTCCATATGCTGGCTTCCCACTATGTCTCCAGAGATCTTCCGGCCAAGGCCGCGGAAGTGTTCCACGACATCGTGAAGCTGGACCCCACGGACAGCGTGGCGGTGAAAAGCGAGAAGGACTGCATGGCCCGCGCCACGATGCAGCAACAGAAGTGGGAGGAGGCCAAGAGCTTCAAGGACGTGATGAAGGATTCTTCCGAAACGAACGCCCTGGACAAGAGCGACAAGAAAGGCCTTACCCGTGCGGAACTGGAAGAACGCCTGGGCCTTCTTTCCGCCCGCTATGCCCAGAACCAGCAGGATCAGGCCGTGGTGCGGGACATCGCCAACGTTTACGAACAGATGGAGGACTGGGCCAACGCCTACTCCTTCTATAGCTACGCCTTCAGTCTCAGCAACAACGACATCTCCCTGGAAAACAAGGCCGGGGAAATGAACGAGCGCCTGCGCAAGGCCCAGGTGGAGGAAATCCGCAAGCGCGCCGCCGCGGACCCGGACAACAAGGAGCTTCAGGAGCAGCTGGCCCAGTTCAGCCGGGAAGCCGCCGAACAGCAGGTAGCCCTGTGCCGCCAGCGCGTGGAAAACAATCCCACGGATCCGCAGACGCGTTTTGAACTCGGGCAGGCCCTCTTTGACTGCGGCAACTATACGGAGGCCATCCCGGAACTCCAGCGCGCCCGCAACAACCCCCATATCCGCATCCGCGCCATGCTGCTGCTCGGCAAATGTTATGACGCCAAGAACATGCACGACATGGCCCTTCGCCAATTGGAAGAGGCCAACAAGGAATTGATTGAAATGAATGACACCAAGAAGGAAATCCTCTACATGATCGGCCTGCTTTATGAAAAGCTCGGCAAGAAGGAGGAATCCCTGGCGGCATTCCAGCAGATTTACGATGCCGAATACGGTTACCGGGATGTGGCCCGGCGCGTAGAATCCTCTTATGGCAGTTAACGGCTGCCTGCCGCAGTTCAGATGGAAACGGGATATCCCTTTGACGGGGTATCCCGTTTTTTATGGAGGCAGGGGGTGAATGCCGCAGGAAACGGCGAAAAAAAGGTCCGGCAGTTTTCAATGCCTCCGGAATGCTGATTTTTTCTCTTGCCCCTTGAACGGGAAATGTTAGCGTTAATCATTCATGAAAAATTGTTTTGTGAAGTTCCTGACTGTATGCGCCTTGTGTCCGTTGGCCGTCCACCTTTCCCGGAGCGGGGATGTCCCGGAGAAGGAAACTCTTTCCGCATCTCTGTGTTCAGCCTATGCCAGAACATGGTGGCAGCCCGGTGTCAAAAATCCGGAAAAGACGTTTCATGTGGATTTGAAAATCATGAAGCCCGCCTTGTGGAGGATGGTGTACTGCAATGAGAAAGATGCCCGTCTGGCTGTGCATGATTCCACGGGCGGCCGTTTCGGCGTCCTTTGTTGCGAAGAATCCCTGTTCATGGAGGACCTGGAACATCCGGTACTGGAAATGGAATGCAGGGACTGGCTTCCTGCAGCTGGGGCGGCATGGGTGGAACTGAAAGGGAAAATTCCGTGCATTATCGGAAAGGAGGAGGCCTTGTCCGAAGGCCTTTCCTTCACCGTGGGGCAGAAAGACCAGAAGAAGCCTTTGCTTCTGAAAGGAGCCGTTCTTGAGGAGGCCGGAAGCGAAAAGGATGGACGGGGCTCCCTGGAGATGTCATTTGTCCGGGACAGGGATTCAGGGGGGCTCAGGATGGAGATGAAGTTGAAATCTTCCCGGTATATGGGGATTCTGCGCCTGGAGCTGACGACGCCGGAAGGCGCTCCTTTTCCGGCGAAAGAAGATTTATTCAGCCGTAGCAGCTCATCCGGGGAATATTCATGGTTCTGGTCTTATTTATTGAATCCGGATGAGAAAGGGAAAGTTCATGTTGCCGTGAATTACATGACCGGGCTGGAATGGGTGGATATGCCTGTGGAAATTAAATTCGGCATGTCCGGACTGGTGCAGGATTCTCAAAAGGGCGAATGATATGAAGATGATGCAGTCCATAGGACACGGCGCGGGAATCTTTCTTCTGTTTTCCGGAGCGGCATTCTCCAGCGAGGGTGGAAAGGATGTTCCCTCAGAAGTGGGGGTGTCATTTACGCAAGTAGGACTGGAACGTGACATGTGGTTTGACGGAGAGAAGAGCCCATTGGAATGGAGGTGCCGTGCCGTTCTTTTTATCCCTGACCGCTGGGGATTCTGGAATCCTTCGAATGCGGAGCGGCAATTCATGGAGGCCGTGGATTCCACAGGCCGGGAATTGTCTCCGGTGAGGTTTGACTTGGGAAGGATGGATCAAAGCCGTGACAGGGGAATCTCTTATATGGAGATTGAAGGCTTTGCTCCATCTCTTCCTTCTCCCGGGGCGGAGTGGGTGCGGTTGAAGGGATTGCTGAGGGTCCCCGTGGCGCTCATCATGGATAGCCCTGTTTATGTACTCCCCCTGCGGAAGGGGGCGTCCGTCCTTATTCCCTTGCCGGGGAATGAAAAAGGGAATACGGGGAAGTTGGAGGATGTGGTGGCGTCCGACGACAGGCCGATGGGGATGCTTTATTTCAAGGATTTTACGTGGACGAGGAAGGATGGGAAAAAGACCTTTTCCGTAACGGTTTGCCTGGACGTGGATACTCCCTTTTATCTGGATGAATTCCAGTTGCTTGACGAAAAAGGCAAATTGCTGTCCGCCGGCATGGACAGTTATTCTTCATCCGGAAATGATAATTCAATAATATGGGAAACCGCGTTGGAATTTTCTGTTGCCAAAGAGATGGAGAACATTGGGATACGGTTGCGTTACAGAGGAGAGCCGGAACATGTATCCGTCCCTGTGGACGTCAAGCTGGGCATGGGCGGGGAAATCCGGAAGGAACCGGAGAAGCGAGAGGAAAGGCGGAATGGATAGGAACTCCGCATGAGGGGAATGATCTGGATTTTTGGAAGCCGGAACTGCGTTTTGACCTTGTTTCCGGGAGGGGGGCTGGTATGGTGAAAATTCCCTCGTACCCTTCCTGTTATGTTGTACCGTTTTTTATTCCTTGCCGCCTTCGCCTGCGGCCTGATAACACCGTGTTTTTCTTCTGGAAAAGAATCCGTTCCGGAACCGTCCGTTGACGTCTCCCTTTATCAATGGTCCACGAACACGTCTTTTCGGCAGACGCCTCCTGTGGAGAGCAGGGAATTCCAGCTGGAAATGAAGGTCGCCGGAAATTCTCCCTGGAAGGTAATCTATTGTGAAGATAAAGAACATGAATTGAGCCTGAAGGATTCCACCGGATCCTCCTGTTCCGGGATGGAATGCAGGTATTACGCTTCCCATGAGCCGGAAAGGGACAGGAGAGATGGCATTGTTTACGTAACTGCGGATTCCTGGCTTCCTTCCCCGGATGCTGTGTGGACGGAAGTGAAAGGCGACATTCCCTGCGTGGTGTCTTGTGCCACGGCTGATTCGGAAAGCGTGAAAATCAAGCTGGAGAAGGGATTTTCCATTCCTGTGGTGCTAAAGAACGCCGGAATGGAACAGGAAGGAGGGAAAGGCGGCAATGATGTGGAAGCTGTGCTGGAGGTGGAAAATTATCAGGCCGGGAAAGAGGAAAACTCCGGCAGTTGGCTGGTACTCCAGCTGACTTCATCTGAAAAGATAGGTTTTCTGGATTTTGAATTGAAGGCGGCTGATGGTACTGTGTTATCGGTTAGAACCTCCGGGAGAGGATTTGGAACGGCTGAAGACAAGTATGAATGGAATCGATATTTGTCTGTGGAGGGAATAGAAGGCAATGAACTGTCCGTAACTGTCAGGCATGCGGTGAATTTGAAGAGGATCATGGCTTCGGTTGATATCAGAAGCGGCCTGTTCGGGCAGATGGAGAAGATGGAAATGAAGAAAGAGGGAAATGGCCATGAATAGGAAAAGTGCGGTAAACATGCTGCTTGTTCTGGGCGCTGCCGTTGCCATGGGCACGGAGGCATGGGGGGAAGAGGCGGCGGAGAAACCCGTAAAGGCCAGATTTATCTCCGTGAAGGTGGGAAGCGAGGAATCATGGATGAACGGGCAGTTGGAGGAAGGTCCCTTGCAACTGGTTTTTGAGATAAGGCTGGATATCAAGCCCCATTTGTCTTTCCAAAGGAATTTCGATTCCATTCAATATCTGGAAATGACGGATTCCTCCGGAAGAAAGCTGGCCCCTGTGGAATTCAATCTGGGCTATCTGTATCAGCAGGGTGATGATGGAGAAGCATATGCATGCGTGTTCGGGAAAGTTGGGGAATTGCCTCTTCCGGATGTGGCATGGCTCCGGCTGAAGGGAATGCTGAAGGTTCCCGTCGCTCGGCTGGTGACGGGGCCTGTTTATGAACTCGTTCCAAAAAGGGGAACGGAAATGCATGTTCCGCTGCCCAGGGAGACGGATGATAAAACTGCCGCTCCCGAAGATATCGTAGTGGCAGGAGATCCCTCTACGGGAAGGCTTTTTCTTGATGAATATGAGGTGGTTGAAAAGAAGGGCAAGAAAACGGTTACGGCAGAGATCGGGCTGAAGACGGATTCTCCTTTTGAGCTGGAAGGATTCCAGGTTCTGGATGCCAAAGATGCCGTTTTGAAAACCGACTTGAGGGGCAGTTCTTCCGGAAGGTCGGGAGATTCAAGGAAGTGGACAAGATCTCTCCGGTTTGAGGCTCCGAAAGACTTCTCGAAAATGAGAATAAGAATGGTGTACAGGGTTCCTGTGGAATCCGTGGCCGTTCCCGTGGATGCCAAAATAGGCATGAGGGGTGAGATACCGGAGGAGCCGGAAAAAGGAAAGGGCGGGGGGCGCCGGTAATGCGTGTTTGGGAGTGAAGATACGGCAATTTTGGGAAGTTGCTGGGATGGGCATTGGTATAGGGACATGGATTCGCGGGTGGTTATGTCCTTCCGCAGTCTTTTCATGACCTGACATTTCCCATTTCCGTCCGGATGTGTGTTGCAGGATGGCCTTTGTTGTTCCATCGTTGAAAAACCGGCTTCCGGAAAGTCTGCCGTATCCGTTTCGTGGTACGGTTGTATGCAGCGCGAAACTGCCGGGAATTCGCGAAAGTGCGGAATCCGTCTTCTTTCCGGGAATGTCGTGGAAGCATTTTCCCGTTGCCGCCGGGCATGATTCTCGTCTTTGGCGGGATGTTTACGTTTTCCCGGCAAAGGTGTATTTTAAAAGTTGATTCAGAAAATAAAAATGTTACTTGTGTGAAATAACAAACTACCTGTGAATGAGATGATACAGTATTTTCATCTGCCCCGGGTGGCAGCCGTTTGCTGTTTTTTGCTTGCTTTCCCTTCCTATGGGGAGAAAGGAACCGAAAATCCGGCTTTTTCCGCTTCGCTGTACAAATGGTCGACAAGGCCTGCCGAATCCGGGGATTTTCCCTTGAAGCGGGAACTTCAAATAGGCCTGAAGATCAAGGAGGAATCCGATTGGAAAATCGCCTATTTCCGGGAAGGAGGGACCGGTGTGACTGTGGTGGATTCAAGGGGTTCCTCCTGCTCCGGCATGAAGAGCGATTATTCCGTTTTTTTCTCTTCCGGATGCCGCATCAGGAATGAAAGAATCCTTCTGTCAACGGAGTCGTGGCTGCCGTCGGCGGAAGCGAAGTGGATGGAGGTAAAGGGAAACTTGCCTTGTGTCGTTTCCCGTGATTCTTCCTTGTCGGAAGATGTTGTGCTGAAGCTGGTCAATGATTTTTCAGCACCCCTGGTACTCAAGGGCGCCGCCCTGGATGGTGGGGATGTGAATGTTGTGCTGAAAGTGGGTTTCAATACACCGAGTCCCTCTAGAAAGGGCATTCGCGGGTTCTCCATCAGCATGAGCTCCGAAATGCCGGTGGGATTTCTGGATTTTAAGGTGCAAAGAGCGGACGGGACAGCGATTCTGGGAAAGTTCGGCGGGGAAAAAGAAAGAAATTCCGGACGGAAATATTCGTGGTACCAGTTTCTGGCTCTGGACGGCAGGCTGGATGAAGAAGTGATTGTGGCCGTCAAATATCTGGTCAGCTTGAAGGAAGCCGTGATCCCCGTGCAGGGGCGCAGCGGCTTGTTCGGCACGGTGGCGAAGGAAAAGGTTCAACCGGGAAGGAATTGAGATGAAGGAGCATGAGATGATGAGGAGTGGCCGGATTTTTCTGTGTACCGTTTCCATGGCATGGGGTGCCTTGATGAATGGCGGCAATGCCGCGGAGGAAAATCCCGTGAAAGTTGGAGTGGGCCATGTCGGTTGGGAGCCCCATCTGATGTGGTACAGCAGCGGTGAAGAAGATCTGGGGGATTTTAAAGAAACGGATTCGGAGTTGATAATATCACTCATGCTGAGTGTCAGGGAACCGTTGTGCTTTCCGGAAAATGCCAATGGCGGAAAACAGGTTTTAGATCTCCTTGATTCCTCCGGCAGGAAGGTGGCTCCGGTTACGTTCGATGTGGAACAATTATTTCAACAACAGAAAAAAGGAATTACTTATACGTCCATTACCGGAACTTTGAAGGAGGGCCCGGAGCCGGATATCTCCTGGCTGCGTTTGAAAGGGGAATTGAAGATACCCCTGGCGCGGCTTCAGGAAAGTCCGGTTTATGAACTGGCCTTTCAGCCGGGGGCGCAGATGGATGTTCTGCTGCCTCGCGGGAATACGGAGGAAGAGGCGGGAAATGGCGACATTGTCGTAGGTGAAGATGATTCTGCGGGAAAGCTTTCCCTCCATGAGTGCGAGACTTTTGAAAAGGAGGGGAAAAAGATGGCTCAGGTGAAAATTTCGTTGGATTTGGAGTCTCTTTTTGAACTGGCTGAGTTCCAGATATTAAATGACAGGAATGAAGTTCTGGAAACTACGTGCCGATGGTGGGAAGGCTGGGCAGGAGGCTTTTTTCTCTCTTCCTATTCGAAGAGAGTGCTTGAATTTGAAGCACCGGAATATATCCGGAAGCTCAGGATCAGGCTGCTTTACAGAGTGCGGCAGAAGACGGTCACCGTTCCGGTGGATATTAAATTTGGCATGAGGGGGGAAATCCGGGAGGAACCGGAAAAAGGGAAGGGCGCCCTCCTCCGTTGATTGTTGCACCGCACCCGGTACTGATTTTTTGGGAAATTATTCATGTTGATGATTGTGAGTAAATAATATATTTATTGGAATGAGACTAACGTTTAACTATTTTATGTTTTGCCGTTTTTTATTCTGCCCGGCTGTTTGGGGGATGGCCCTTTGCTCTTCCTCTTTTGCCGGGGAAATACCTGAAGAACCTGTCATCACCGTTTCCCCTTACAACTGGTCCACACAATCTGTACGGATGGGAGATCCTTCAAAGAAGCGGCAGCTTGATCTTGAGTTGAAAGTCACGATGAAGGCCGCAGAAGAGTCCGGTTGGAAAATTGCCTGCTGCGGAGTCGGTGAAGGAGGATTAAAGCTGGCGGACTCGGAAGGTTCTTCCTGCCCCGGCATGGAGTGTTGTTATGATGACTCACCCTCGTTGCTGGAGGGGCTGGAAAAGGGGAAGACGATTACTTTGTCCACGGAGTCCTGGCTGCCGTCGGCAGACGCGAAATGGATGGAGGTGAGTGGAAAGATACCCTTTTTCATCTGCCGGGCTTCTTTCATGTCGGAAAGCGTTTCCCTGAAAATGGAGGAGGGGAGTTCTGTTCCCCTGGTGCTCCGGAACGCCGGTTCGGATGGTGGGGATGTGGATGCCGTATTGGAGGTGGTTCCCTATAAGGTCATCGGGAGCCAAGGGTTTGTATCGCTTCGCCTGTTCGCACCGTCAAAGATAGGTTTTTTGGGAGCTAACGTGGAATCCGAAGATGGAGCCGTGCTGCCCGTGGATGGACCGTCGGAATATGTTCCCGGGGAAGTGGACCATCCCGGCAGGAAATACTGCTGGATCATGAACTTCCGGGAGGAGGACATCAAAGAGGGGGAATGGAAGGTAGCCGTCAAATATGCGGACGAATTGAAAGAAATCATGGTTCCGGTACAGGCTCGGTTCGGCCTGTTCGGAGTCATGGAAAACCGGAATATTCAACAGGAAGAGAATGGAGATGAGAAAGCACGGCATGATAAATAACTGGCTTGTCCTGGCGGCGGTGGCCGTCTCATGGGTGGCGGTTCAGACAGGAAGCGGAGCGGCGGTGGAAAATGGAGTGGGCGTTGGAATGGACAATGTTGGGTGGGGTAGCGATCGGACGTGCCGGAACGGCGTTTGGGAAGAAAGCGCTCTCAAGTTGAAATTCTCCATAGTTTTGAGTGTCAGTGAACTACGATGTTTTGGGCAATATGCCGACACCGGGTTGCAGTATCTGGATGTAACGGACTCTTCCGGACGAAAACTGGCACCGGCGGAAATCCGTTTGTCAGCACCGATTCAGAATGCGGTGGATGGCATGGTGTATTTACGCATTTCCGGGACTGCCGGAGAAGCGCCCGGCCCGGATGCCTCCTGGCTGCGTTTGAAAGGAACGCTGCGGGTGCCTCTTGCCCGGCTGGTGAAGGGAGACGTTTATGAACTGCCTGCGGAGAAAGGAACGGAAGTTTACATTGACGTACCCGGCAGCAACGGCGGGGAAGGGGAGGCAAGTGAAGATGTGGTGACAGCCCGGACGGCTTCTTCCTCAAGAATTGTTCTGAAAGAATATAAAAAAATTGAGTATGAGGGCAAAAAAATGGTCAAAGCGGAGATTGGCCTGGAGGCAGACGCTCCCATTGAGCTTTCTGCATTTCAAATCTTGAATGACAAGAATGAAGTCCTGGAAACCATGACTGGGGGAATGTCCTATTCTCCAGTGGAATCTTCCTGTAGAGCGGATGCCACGTACTTTTTTAAGGACCCTGGAGACGGGAAAAAACTCAGGATCCGGCCGGTTTACAGGGCCTTCCGGAAACTAGTAAAAATTCCGGTAGATATCAAATTTGGCATGAGGGGAGAAATACGGGATGAGCCGGGAAAGAAGAAATAATATCCGCACCGGAAACGGCTCTCCGGTCATTGGAAAAATCTCTTCCGTTTTGAGATCATCGTTGGTAATGTAATGATTACTACAAGAAATCCTGTTTGTTCCCCTACCCATGCTCTACCGAATCATACCCTGGCCGTCCGTGTTTTGCTGCATGGCCGTTTGTTGTTCCGCACCTGCGGAGGAAGCTCCCGCGGAATCAGCCATATCCCTCTCCCTGGACAGATGGGAAATTACTGCGGATCCGGAGAGGATTGACCTGGAACTGTCATTCCTGGAGGAAACTGACTGGAAGGCAGCCTATTTTGATGAAAGCAACGCCAGTCTGAAATTGGTGGATTCCAAGGGAGATGCCGGTTCCAAAGGCGAGTGCCGGTATATTTCCCGCAATGACTTTGCTTTTAACGAAAAAACCGGTGAGATTTCCCTGTCCTGGGAGGACTGGCTGCCCGCGGAAGATACGGAATGGGTGGAACTGAAGGGGGAAATTCCCTTTTTCATGTACCGGACTGCCATACTGTCGGAGAAAGTGAAGGTCAAGCTGGTCAACGGATTTTCCGTGCCGCTGACGCTCAAGGGAGCCGGCATGGACGGTGGAGACGTGAAGGTTCAATTATCGGTGGGCAGGTTGGGTGCCTGGTGCGGACAGGAAGAGAGTTCTCAGGTCATGTTCTCCCTGGTTTCCCCCGTCAGGGTGGGACTGCTGGACCTGGAAACGCAAACGAAAGACGGTACTCCGCTGCCGGTGGCGGATTACGGGGGAAGCGGCATTGATCCCGGCGGAAAGCATGGATGGTGCCGCTATCTGGAGCTGGGCGACAGGAAGGAGGAGGAACTTGATATTTCCGTCAGGTACGCAACCGGGATGAAAAAGATCGTGGTTCCGGTGGATATCCGCTTCGGCTTGTTCGGCATGGGGGAAAAACAGGAAGGTTCAACGAAAGAAAATTAATATGAAGAGATATGGCATTCCGGGCATCTGCCTGATTCTGGGAGCTTCCCTGGGGGCCGCCGCTCCGGAGAAGGATGGGAAGGAAGAAAAGCAGCCGGTAAGAATTGAATTTGTTTCCGTAGGATTATCCAAGAGGGCGCGCAAGGAAAAAATCCCGTTGGAGTTGAACGTAGAAGCAATATTAAGTGTTAAAGAGCCTTTGTCCTTTGCGGTGTGGGAGCATTCCGGTGTCCAGTATCTGGAGGCCGTGGATTCCGCGGGGAGGAAGCTGGCTCCCGTGGAGTTTGACATAAGCCCGTTTCAATCCTCCCGGAAAGGATGGCGCCAAACCGGGATGAGAGGTACGGCGGGGGAGATTCCGCTCCCGGGAGTTTCCTGGATACGGCTGCAGGGGGTATGGCGCATTTCCCTGGCCCGGACATTGAAAAGCCGCGTTTATGAGCTGCCTCTGTCAAAAGGGGCGGAAATGGATGTGCCGTTGCCCGGAAACAGTGAAGAAGGGGAGGACGGCGTCGATGTTGTATCTGTTCAGGGGCCTTCGGCGGGAAAGCTCGTGCTGGAGGATTACAGCACGTATGAAAATCAGGATGGGAAAATGGCCAGAGTGATGATCGGTCTGAAGGCTGACTCCGCTTTCCGTCTGGACTCCTTCGAGATACTGAATGAAAAGGATGAATCATTGAAGGCGTTCCCTTCTGGTACCAACTATTCTTCTGATGGAGACGATTCTTCCGCCTACTGGGCAAAATGTTTTGTCTTTAAAGAACCGGAAAAGCTGGAAAAACTCAGGTTCCGCATCCTTTACCAAATTCCCCATGAAACGGTAGTTGTTCCTGTGGATGTCAAACTGGGAATGAGGGGGGAAATCAGGAAAGGAAAGTGAATCATGGCTGCCAGGTATGGAAAGAACCGGAGTAATGCATAATGTGCATCCGGTGTGCTTCCTGGCCGTAGGGAGGAAATGAAGTTTTTCGCCGCCGGAGGACGGCGGGCAGGGACGGGAAGGACTTGTCCGGGGACCGAACAGGAAAAACGATGCGGAAGCCGCTTGTATTCATTCATATGTAAGTTATACTGAATGGAGAATCTCTCTTTGACGTGATGTTCCGTACCTTGTTTTCATCCGTACTGGCGTGCGTGCCGGTGTTGCTTCATGCGCAGCCGGTTTCCGAACCTGCCGTGAAGGCGGTTATCCACTCCGTGAATATATGGAGCGGCGAAGGCCGGTTCCGTGGGGAAGACACTGTCCCGCATCTGACCATGCACATGCTGTTCCAGTGTACGGCTCCCTGGAAAATCGCTTCTGTGCATTTGGGGAAAACGCGGCTGGATTTATGTGATTCCCTCGGAAGCCGCCCTGCCGGTGTGCAGTTGTTCCATCAGGCTTCCGTGACAGAACGGTGGATGGTAAGCCCTCTCCGGCCATGGCTTTCCGTGGAGGGAAGGGATTGGACGCCTGGGCGGGATGCCCGCTGGGTGGAAGTTCGGGGAACTGCCGCCGTCACGGTTTCAAGCATGGACAGGGATTCGGAAGTGGTGTCGGTCCCGTTGGAAAAGGGGGTCGGGGTTCCCGTGGTGCTGGAAAAAGCCGCACTGAACCACGGGAAGGAAGAGGATGTACACACGGAGCTGACCGTGACAAACTGGGGTTTTTCCATTCCCGGCCAGAAAGATAGTGTATGGGTGGAGTTGAGTTTGGTTCTTCCGGATGGAAGCGGAGCCCGCGAATTGGAATTAGTGGATCAGGACAATCCGGAGGAAAAGAACAATCAATCTCTGCTGCCGGGAAATTTCCGGAACGGGAAATCCGCATGGGCGGCATTCTTTGTTCTGCAAAGACCGGAAGACAATCGGTTGAATTTCAGGATCCGGTATGCGTCGGGATTGAAGGAAGCGGAAGTTCCCGTTTCATTCAGGATTGGCATGGCGGGAATGGTTCTCCCGGCGGGGAGGCCGGGGAAAACTGTGAAATAAACGGGAACGGGAAATGATGATGAAGAAAAGTTGCGGAATATTCTGGATGACAGGCTTGGCGACGTTTGCCGGAGCGCAGGATGAGGGCGGCTTGAAAAGTTCCGATGTAAAAGTGGAGTTCCCGGTAGTCCAAATAGGGTTGATGGATAAAAAGGGAGAGAGCCTCCCGGTTCCGAAATTGATATTTGGAGCCATGCTGAGCGTTCCTTCCCCCTTGAATTTTGAATCTGGCGACAAGGTGCAGGAGCAGGTTCTGACGGCGGAGGACTCCACGGGAAAAAAGCTGGGCGTCGTGACATTTAATCTTGGTTTTCTTGGGGATCCGTCCAGGGAGAGCGTGAACAAGGTTGTGGTTTACGGCGAGTGCCTCCGCCTGCCGGCTGCGGACGCGGCATGGGTGCGTTTGCGAGGAACGCTCCGTGTTCCTGTAGCGCGTGAGCGGGAGACGCCTCTTTATGAATTTCCGCTGGAGGAAAAGGAAGTCAAAAAGGATGTGCCTTTGTCGCCGTATGCTGAAAGAGAGCAGAAGGGAGACATCATCGTTGCAGAGGAGGAACCCGCCTGTGAATGGACGGTAAGTCTGGCGGAAAGGAAAGGAGAGGAGTTCGCCGTACGTGTGTCACTGGGCAGCGAGCACCGTTTCATGATTGATGAATGGCAGTTGTTTGATGGAAAGGGAAGGAAAATTGATTCTTCGGTGTTATCCTTTTTCGGGAGTGTTTCGGAGAATTTTCAGGAGGATGGCTATGTCCTGCAATTCCCTTATCAGGGAGAGTTGCCGGTGTTGAAAGTCAAGCTGCTGTACAAGCAGCACGTTGATATCGTCACCGTGCCTGTGGATGTCAGAATAGGATTGGGAGGCCAAAGAAAGTAATGGAGGCCTCCAGGAGCAGAAACTCCATGGCCTCTTGTGGCGGTTTCTCCGGCTGGGGCGGAGGAATGGTTCCGGAAGCATTTTTTGTGTGAATCCATGTTCCGGATGGGCAGGGACGCGGTTTTTCCCTGATTCCGGGCTGTCCTTCCGTTTAAAGTACCTTGGAGAAGAATTCCTTCAGCCTGGGATGTGACGGGTGGTCGATGACCTGGGAAGGGGAGCCTTCCTCCACAATTTTTCCCCTGTCCATGAATATAATACGGGTGGCTACTTCCCGGGCGAATCCTATTTCATGGGTGACGACCACCATCGTCAGGCCGCCTTTAGCCAGCTCTTTCATCAGGGAAAGGACTTCCCCCACCATTTCCGGGTCCAGAGCGGAAGTCGGTTCGTCAAACAGGATGACGTCCGGATTCATGACCAGGGAACGCACGATGGCAATGCGCTGCTTCTGGCCGCCGGAGAGCTGGAGGGGATAGGCATGCCGCTTGTCGTACAGGCCGATGCGCTGGAGCAGGGCTTCCGCCTGGGCCGTGGCTTCCTTTCTGGTGGCGCGGCCCGTCTTCACGGGGGCGATCGTGATGTTTTCCAGAATGGTCAGATGAGGGAAAAGGTTGAAATGCTGGAAGACCATGCCTACGTGCTGCCGGAATTTGTTTACATCCGCATGGGACGCGTTGATAAGTTCCCCCTTGAACCGGATTTCCCCGGAGGTGGGCTCTTCAAGCAGGTTCAGGCAGCGCAGGAGAGTGCTCTTTCCGGAGCCGGAGGGGCCTACGATGAACACCACCTCCCCCTGGCTGATCTGCGTGGTGACGTCGTGCACCGCATGGACGGCATTGAACTCCTTCACCAGATGGCTGATTTCGAACATGGGCATGGGCGTATGTTGGGGCGGCTCATTCATTGTTTTTCAGTCTCCTTTCCAGTTTGCCCAGCAGCCAGCTGAACAGCATGACCATGGCCAGGTAAATCAGGGCCACGGCCATCAGGGGCATGAAGGCGGTGTAGGTCTGGCTGCGGATGATGTCGCCGCCCTTGGTCAGGTCCTGAAGGGCGATGTAGCCGGAGACGCTGGTTTCCTTCAGGAGCACGATGAATTCGTTCCCCAGGGAGGGCAGCACGTTTTTAAATGCTTGCGGAAGAATGATGTAAATCATGGTCTGCGCATACCCCAGGCCCAGGCTGCGGCCTGCTTCGAACTGCCCCTTGTCAATGGCCATGATGCCGCCGCGGATGATTTCCGCCACGTAGGCGCCGGAGTTGAAGCCGAAGGCGACCACAGCCACCAGCACCTTGCTGATATCCACGGAACCGAAGATGATGAAGTAGATGATCAACAGCTGCACGACGACGGGAGTGCCCCGGATGACCGTAAGGTACAGCTTGCAGAGAGCGTTCAGGAAACGGAGCTTTCCCGTCTTGTCATGGGTGGCGCGGATGACGGCCACCACGAAACCCATCAGAACGCCCAGAAGTACGGAAAAGAAGGAAATCTCCACGGTAACCAGAAAACCGTTGGCCAGGTACTTCCAGCGTCCTTCCTGAATGAAATTGACCTCAAACGACTCTTTCAGGTCCAGCCACTTGCCTTCCAGCCAGCCGGTGCCTGCGGCATGGGCGCCGGATGAACCGGGGGGCCTGACCTGCATGGCGGCGTATTTGGTCCGTATCTCTTCCAGCTTCCCGGACGCCTGCATGTCGGCAATGACCTTGTTGACGTGCTGGAGAAGTTCCGTGTTTCCCTTGCGTATGGCAATGGCGTACGTTTCCGAGGTCAGGGGCTCCGGCAGTATTTCCAGCTCATCATGGTTGGCCAGGTACATCCTTGCCGGGTCCCGGTCAATAACCACCAGGTCCACCTTGCCTGCCGCCAGCGCGGCCACGGCCAGCGCCCCGTTGGGAAAGCGTTCCGGCTGCTGGATGTTGCGGGTGACGTAAATGTCCCCCGTAGCGCCGTGCTGGACGCCGATTTTCCGGCCACGGATGTCGTCCCTGCTGCGGATGGAGGAACCTTTGGGAACGATGATCACCTGGGCGGCTTCCACGTAGGGAATGGAAAAATCCACTTGTTTCCGGCGTTCCGGCGTCACCGTGATTCCGGAGGCCGCCACATCCGCCTTGCCGGAAACCACGGCTGTAATCACGGAATCGAAGCTCATGTCTTCAATCACCAGCTCCTTCCCGGCGCGCCTGGCTACTTCCCTCATGATCTCCGGATCAATGCCCATGATGGCGTTTTCCTCCCGGAATTCATAGGGAGGGAACGTGGCCTCCGTCACCATCAGGATTCTGCCGTTATCCGCCGCTGAGGCTCCGGAACACAGCAGGCACCAGCTTGTCAACAGGACTCCGAGGCGTTTCAGAAGATGGATCAGCGGCATGGCAGGGTGAATGGCCGCACGATGGCGGTTGAACCGCTGGGATATATGACTTACCAGCCAGGAAGGCAATATAAAATTGACGCAAGCCTCTATTCCGGCTGCATGGAAAACGTGAGATGCCCATCCCGTGCCGCAGTTGATTCAGCCGTCCGCCGGATGATGTGGCAAGGCGCATCCTTTCAATCCGTTCCCGGACAGTTGCGGGATTATCCGAATCACGCGGCTTTGAGCAGCGTATAGCCCAGCCAGAGGGTCAGAAAGCCGCCTCCCAGGCTCAGCACGGCATAGAGAAGCAGCGTGAAGAATTGCGCGCCCTGCGCCATCAGGAAATTTTCATTCATGAAGGTGGAAAAGGTGGTAAAGCCTCCGCACAGCCCGATGGTGAGAAAAATGCGCAGTTCCTGATTGATCAATGCACCGCGGTCAAAAAAGCCGTACAAAACGCCGAGGAGAAAACATCCGGCCAGATTGACGGCCAGAGTGCCGAGGGGAAACCCTTTCACGACGGAATCATTCAGGCAGCAGGAAAGAAGGTGCCGGAGAACTCCGCCGATGAAGCTTCCCAAGCCGATCAGGAGGATGCTTTTCACGGCGGAAATATAAGCAATGCCCGTCAGCGTGTACAGACCTTTGATGCGTTCCCGGAATGGAAAATGAATGAGACAGGGTCCGCTACCGCGCAAAAGGTAATCGTTCCTGTCATTGTTTCGTTATAAAACGGAGGTAAAAATGCCGGGTAAAAACCGCTGCAAGCCTTGTCAGCCTGCAGCGGTGGAAATGATTTGGAATAAGAGATCGGATTGGAAGCTGTTGCTTCCTTGCCTGTGTTCGCTTGTCCCCATATCAGATCATGGAGTGGCAGCATCAGGCATCTTCATTTGCCGTTTTTATCAATATTTGATAAGAGGCATCAATGCAATATTAACAGGACGGTTTTCTTCTGCAGTTGGAACGGCCGCCGACGTATCAAAAGTGATTTCCGATGTGGCTGTATAGGTATTAAGTGTCAGTTTTTTCATCGGATAACTAATACCTGCATTGGTTTTATAACCAAAAGGCCCGGACAGAGTTTTTGACCATGTAGAATAATCAAGGTCGCTCATCTGTCCAAAACTACCCTTGATTTGCCGCATGGCATCACCCTGCACAGTTCCTGTTTGCCTGCTTGCAGTAGCGGCACGGATAAACAGGCCTGCATCATTGTTTGTCAAATCGGGAAGGGCAAAGGTAGTCGTGCCGTTTCCTCCGTAAGTAGTGCCGATGGCTGCATGGAGGGCCGGGTACTGGCTGATCTGCAACAGGGCTCCGTTGCATTCCAGCCAGCCGTCCGGCGGTGTGGAGCCGCAAAACCACATGAAGCAGCCCGGAGCAATTCCAGACCCGCCCGGACCCTCCGGACCGGCGGGGCCGGGATCGCCCTTGTCGCCCTTCGGACCTTGTGCCCCGGCAGGTCCCGGCGTTCCCGGTTCCCCTTTGAGGCCTTGCGGTCCCTGGGGGCCTGGGGCTCCGGGATCGCCTTTGTCCCCTTTCTCTCCCTTGGGGCCCTGGCCTCCGATGTTCCATTTTTCCTTTTCCTCCGCGGTGACGTGGATGGCCGTATTTTTGGCATGCCCGAAAAATTCATCCTGCATTACCATTGGAATTCCGTTAATAGTCGTGGTTTCACTCATGATGGTTCTTTTTTGGTTGTGAAGTGATGGAAAATTCCGTTGCCGCCCATAGGAAACAGGGATATTCGTGATGTATCCACTTGCCCGGAGGCGTTTTTCTTTTGCCGGATAAGCGGGAACAGCTGATAACACTTCAATGGGAATGTGCCCTCATTCCGGGAAAAGATCATCCCGTACGAAACGTTAAGAGTCCCAAAAATGTTCTTTCCCTGTAAAATGAAACCTGGGATGATGGCGGCGCATGCATCCTCCTTAGAAGGGCAGGGAGCTCATCCGCTGTTAAAGTGCCGATTGCTTCCGTACTAGGCTGTCGGCCTTCAAATTGCAGAAATACCTTCTATTAACTTGCCATCCGCTCCCGCTCCTGCGTTGCTGATCCGATCAGCATTCTCATTCTGGATGGAAGAGGCAAGCGCGAGATAGACGGGTGCCTGATCATATGTAACTATTTAAGAATAATGGAATTGATTTAGCTTTGTCCTTCAGGCTTGTCTTTGATAAACAGACGGTGTCCTGTTGCGAATCGAATTTGGCTCCTGTTTCTTTCGAGGAATTGTAATAATGTGTATTAATATGGTTTATTGTATTCGCCCAGCTTAGTTAAGAGCATGTGATCCAATGTAAACTTTGCCCCCGTCGGAAGTAATGTAAATAGTAGTCGCATCCTTTTCTGTCAAAGCTGCATATTGGGCGTTCGTCAGGTCTGTTCGCACCTTGGCCCATCGGGTATCTCCTTCCGCCAGATTTGGTACATCCGTAGAGTTAAGGGGCTCTTTCTGGCTTTGCTTGATAATTCGAGCCGGTTCTCCATCGGTACGGCCAACGTTCAAATTGACGCCCATAGCGTAATGATCATCTCCACATAGTTCAAATACACCGCTTGATCTGTTCTGCCATACGGCTGTACCCATCTGTACGGAAAACAAGCTGTATTCCTCACTATAAACGGCACAGCGGTACATGGTTGATAGTCCTTTAACGTTAAGCGTCTGATTCATTGTGACACCAGAATTGAACGAGGCTGTATCAAAAGCCTGAAATTCTCCAAACGTCGCAAAAATGCAATTGACACGGAATATACCAGTATTATCAGCATTCGGGCCTCCCACATACATCATACCGTTCACCGAAAATATACCGGTTCCCACTTCCCCTGACGATTCTAAGAACATGATTCCATTTGCAGCCCCGGAACCGGGTTTAATAGTTACTTTGGAATATTCCGGCGCATCGGTAAGGAGAGAATAACGGGCGTCGGCTTCTTTTCGATTAAGTACGGAGTTATCATTTAGAGAGCCGGGTTTGGCATTATCCTTGACTAGATTTGCGTATATGACATTGTTTTGGTCTCCAATTTGGACGGTTAGTTCACCAGTCCCAGATGCCCCCCCACCCGTCAAATACAGATGATCGTACGGGTGCTGGATCCATCCTCCTTCCCGACTGTCCATGCCTGGAAATATGGTTGCTCCTACGCGAAATTCTCCGCCTATTTCCGCGTACGAAGTAACTTTCAGTGTCTGACTCATCGTGACGCCGGATGTAAATGAGGCTGGCCCTTCTGCCGTAAAATTCTTTTGGACGGTTAAGTTTTCCAGTTGCGTGCGGCTGTACCAGTCAAATAATAACACAGATCCGCAATTACCGGCTTGATCTCGTAGCCATAGCCCACCATCTCGCACCTCAACATCTATGGCCGAATTATTATCGGAACACCACAATTCCGCGACTTTAGGTTGGGTGGGGGTTGAGTGGAGAGACCAATAATTAGTACCCGCATCATTGATTTGGGTAGTAATTCCACCATCTATCGTGACACTGCCAGAAAACGTTTGTGTACCATCCCATGTATTGTTTCCTTCGACCATGCCATATCGCTTGTCTGTAATATCCAGGGAGGCAGACTCACCAGGATCGCCTTTGTCTCCTTTCTCTCCCTTGGGGCCCTGACCTCCGGCGTTCCATTTTTCCTTTTCCTCCGCGGTGACGTGGATGGTTGTGTCTTCGGTATGCCTGAAAAAGTCGTCCTGCATTACCATCGGGATTCCGTTGATAGTCGTGATTTTATTCATGATTATTTTTTTGAGTTGTGAAGTATGAGAAATCTCCGTTGTATCACATGAAGAACAGGGATATTTGGAATATATCCATTTGCCTTGAGGTGTTGTTCTTTTACAGGATAGGCGGGAGCGACTGATACCACTTCAATGGGTATCTGTCCTCATTCCGGGGAAAGATCATCCCGCATGAAACGTTATAAGAGGACCGAAGATGTTCCACCCCTGGAAAGTGTAACCTGTGGTGATGGCGGCTGATGTTTTCTGCCGTAGAATGATAGGAGGGTAGCGGAGAACAGGTGAAGGCTACCCTGAAGTGCGTATTGATCCGGCCCGGAGAGCATATCTGCCTGTGACCTGTCTTTCAGCGGGAAACAGAAGGACGCTGTCTCACGCTGGCATATTTCCCGCGGTAGTCGGCATGTCTTGAGAAACAGGAAAATAAAAACCGCCTTAAGTGTTTAAACTTAAAGCGGTTAAAATTGGTCGGGTTGACAGGATTCGAACCTGCGACCCCCTGCACCCCATGCAGGTGCGCTACCAGACTGCGCTACAACCCGATAAAACCGGACCGACCGGGGCCGTGTCTTGCGACGGCGAGGTGTATATAGGAAAACTTTAGTGTTGGCAAGAGTCTTTTTTCAATGCATACCTTTTTTGTCATGAAGCAAGTTCAAGTAGCAGTTGTCGGGGCCAGTGGCTATACCGGGCAGGAGTTGTTGCGCATTCTACTGAATCACCGCGGAGTCAGGCTGGTATGCGCTACGTCCCGCCAATATGCCGGACAGCCGCTGTGGGAGGTGTTTCCCCGTTTCCGGCAGGTGCCGGGTTCCGATTTGAGGTTTACGGATTCCGATGTGGAAGCCATTGCCGCCACCGGGGCGGAAGTGGCGTTTCTTGCCCTGCCGCATGGCGTGGCCGCCTCCTATGCGCGCGGGCTGGTGGACCGTGGCGTGCGCGTGATTGATTTGAGTGCGGATTTCCGCCTGAATTGCCCGGATGTGTATGAAGAGTATTACGGAAATGCCCATCCGGATACCGCCCTGATGCAGGAGGCCGTGTACGGACTGCCGGAATGGCGTCCGGCGGAGATCGCCCGGGCGCGCATCGTGGCGTCTCCCGGTTGTTATCCCACCAGCATCCTGCTGCCGCTCATCCCTTTGTTCAAGGCCGGGATTCTGGAACCGGAAGACGTGGTGGTGTGTTCCGGCAGCGGCGTAAGCGGCGCGGGGCGCAAGGCGAGCATTCCCCTGCTGTTCTGCGAATGCAACGAAAGCTTCCATGCCTACGGCGTGCCGAAGCACCGCCATTTGAGCGAGATTGAACAGGAGCTTTCCTGGGCTGCCGGGGAAACTGTGGTGATGTCCTTCACCCCCCATCTGATCCCCGTGAATACCGGCATTTGCTCCACCATTACGGCCAGAGTGAAGGAGGGGGCGGATCCCGATTCCATCGGCCGCCTGCTGGAAGAAGCATATGCCGGGGCTCCGTTCGTGCGTTTGCTGGGCCGCAACCAGCCGGCGGATACCAAGAATGTGACCCGCACGAATTGCGTGGACATCGGCTGGGCCTACGATCCGCGCACGAAACGCGTGATTCTGATGAGCGCCGAGGATAATGTGGTGAAGGGAGCGGGCGGGCAGGCCGTCCAGTCCTTCAACATCATGTGCGGGTTTGATGAGACGGAAGGCTTGTGGGTATTGTAGTTTTTTGTTATGCTGAAAGGTACTTCAAGACGATGAATGATTCATCCTATATTCCGGTTGACGGGGGCGTTTGCGCGCCTCAGGGCTTTCTGGGCAGCGCGGTGAGCTGCGGCATCAAGAAGCCTGAGGCCACGCGCCTGGACCTGGCCCTGATTTATTCCACGGAACCCTGCGTGTCTGCGGGCACGTTTACGACAAACCGCGTTCAGGCGGCCTGCGTGAAAGTGAGCCGGGAGCATCTCCGCAAGGGGGATATCCGCGCCATTGTGGCGAACAGCGGCAACGCGAACGCCTGCACCGGAGCCCGGGGGGTGGAAGACGCCAGGGGGGAATGCACGCGCATTGCGGGGATTCTGGGGCTGAAGCCCTGCGAAGTGGCTGTCTGTTCCACCGGGGTGATCGGCCTGCCGATGCCCATGATGCGTATCTATCCGAAGTTCCCGGAACTGGCGGAAGGCCTTTCCCGCGACAAGGGGCATGAAGTGGCGCAGGCCGTGATGACGAGCGACACGAAGGAGAAGATTATCGCCATTGAATTCATGGTGCAGGGCAGGCCCGTACGCATCGGCGCCTGCTGCAAGGGGGCCGGCATGATCAACCCCTGCATGGCTACCATGCTGTGTTTTATCACGACGGATGCGGGCATTTCCCGCGACGTGCTGGAATTGTGCGTTCAGTCCGGAGTGAAAAGTTCTTTCAACTGCATCACGATTGACGGCGACATGAGCACGAACGATACGGTGCTGGTGATGGCGAACGGAGCATCCGGCGTGACGCTGGAATCCCCGGAAGACATTTACGCATTTCAGCAGGCCCTGGCATACGTGATGCTGGAGCTGGCCAAGCACATCGTGCAGGACGGGGAACGCGTGACGAAGTTCGTGACCGTCCGTGTGACCGGAGGCCGTACGGAGGATGAGGCGAAGAAGGCGGCGGAAGCCGTGGCCAAGTCCTCCCTGGTGAAGAGCTCCTGGAACGGGAATGACCCCAACTGGGGGCGCATCATCCATGCCGTCGGCTATTGCGGCGCGAAGGTGGATGAAGAGAAGATCGACATTGATATTGCCGGGCTTCCCGCCTGCCGGGGCGGCGTGCAGGCCGATACTCCGTCCGACGATTTGCGGCAGGCCGTGCAGGTTCCGGAGTTCCAGGTGGACATTAATCTGAACCGCGGCGAGTTTTCCCACACGGTGTACACGACGGATTTGTCTCCGGAATACGTGGATTTCAACCGTTCCGAATACGCATACTGGAACCAGGCGAAGGCCGACGGCCTGACCCGGTAGTGCTATCGATCATGGCCTCAGGCAGATGCCGTCATGGAAGGGCGGAGGGGAATGCCCCCTCCGCCGATGTTTTAGCGGCGGTGCGCCGGCTGCTGGAGGAAGGCGCCCGGCGTGTTTCCCGCGCGCAGCGTTTTTGTATGGGTACGGCGGATTGCTGCCGCTTCCGTCTGACGGGAGAGACGCCGCACGTTACCTTGGGCGAGGCATGGCTGGCCTGGAAGGCATGGCGCGCGTCCGGGCGCACCCGCGTGGAGTTGCCGGATGACGGAAGCTGCCCTTTTCTGAGCGGAGAGGGCAGATGCATGATTTATGAGGGAAGGCCGCTGGCCTGCCGCACCCATTTTTGCGTTTCCGCAGGCGGAGCCCTCCCGCGCCGGGATGTGATCGACTTGATTCATGGCCTGGAAGACATGGACGCTGCACTGGGCGGCGACGGCGCCTGCCGCCTACCTGAAGCTGTCGAGCGGCTGTCCAGGAAAAGCGCCGGGAGAGGGAGAAAAACCGGCCGTTAGCGGGATTTGAATTGCGCGCCGTTCAGGGTATGGCCTTTAAAGGGTACGTCCCCATGAAGCGGGTGATCACCGCTGTGTGCCGGAATGATTCCCGCTGCACGGCAGGGCACATGTGAAGGGGAATGCCGTCCGGTTATTTGCCGGCGGTATGAGCCCGTGCAGGGTGAATAAACTGTTCAGGCCTGGGAACCGGATTCCTGGTTTTTCTCCTGCTTTGAATGGAGGTGGCGCAGGGCGCTTGCCGCCTTTTTATTGCCGTTGGCAATGGCTTTCCGGTACCAGGCTTCTGCCTCTTCATCATTTTCTTCAATGCCGTAGCCGTGTGCATAGCAGTTGCCTACGTTGAACATGGCTGTAGCGTTGCCCTGTTCGGCTGCTTTCAGGTACCATTTCAAGGCCTCCGCATGATTGACAGGGGTGCCTTTGCCGTTCAGGTGGCACCATCCCAGATTGAGCTGGGCCGTATTGTGTCCCTGTTCGGCTGCCTTGGTGTACCAGTAGACGGCCTTGTTCATGTCCACTTCCACTCCGCGGCCGTTGCCGTAGCACCACCCCAGGGTATATTGGGCTGTGATTTGCCCCTGCAGGGCTGATTTGTGGTACCAGACCAGGGCTTTGTCCAGGTTGGGCTGGACGCCGAATCCGTTTTCATAACACCATCCCAGGTTGTACTGGGCCGTGGCATGGTTCTGCTGGGCGGCTTCCTCATACCAGTAGGCGGCTTTTTCCGGGTTTTTGGGCGTACCGCTCCCGTTGCCGTAGCACCATGCCAGGTTGTATTGGGCGCGGGGATCTCCCTGTTCCGCCGCCTGCCTGTACCAGTATACGGCCTGTTCCCAGTTCTGCTGGGTGCTGCTGTTTGCATAAATCCAGCCCAGATTGAGCTGTGCGACGGCATGCCCCTGTTCCGCCGCTTTCGTGTACCAGCTGATGGCCTGGTGTTCGTCCTTTTCCACTCCCAGACCGTTGATGTAGCAGAATCCCAGGTCGAACTGGGCGGTGGGGTGGCCCTGCCGGGCCGCCTTTTGATACCAGTAGAATGCCTTGTCGTTGTCCTGCGGGACGCCGATTCCATTGGAATAGGCCCATCCCAGATTGAGCTGTGCGGTGACATGGCCCAGTTCCGCCGCCTGATGGTAGCAGTAAAAGGCTTCCTGATGGTTTTCCGCCACGCCGCGGCCCTGCTCATAATTGATAGCCAGTTGGAACAATGCCTGGGGATCTCCCGCCAGGGCCGCCTGCTGGAGGGTTTCTATATCGACGGAATAGGTAGAGAGTGTGTTTTCCTGGTCGCCGTGATTGTCGGAAGCGTCGTTCATTTCACAAATGCGCACTGGAGAACATTGAAACAATTGGTGCTCTCCTGAGTTGTGCGTTTGCCTATTCTGCACATTTGCCCAGTAAGAATCAAGGCCCGTTTTTGAAAGAGCAGGGGAGTGGAAGCTCGTTTAATGGAGGACGCGTCTGCGGCGGGGCAGGAAAAGGAAGACGCCGCACAGGGAGAGAATTCCGACAGACGGTTCCGGAACCCTGAGATCGCCCAGAGGTGCTGTAAAACTCTGCATTTCACCAAGCATGGTGCCGGTCAGCTGTGCTTCATCGTAAGTATAGCCGTATACGTTTTCTTCTCCTTCCAGGCTGGTCAGATAAATGTCGCAGTGGAGAAACTCATACTCATCCTTGTAGTTGTTGATAATAACCTTTTGACGGAACATCCCCAACTTGTAATCGTCGGAGTCCGTCAGATACACAATCAGGCTACCGTCCACATCCATATCATATCCCCACATGGTGATAGCGTGGCCTCTTCCATCCTCCCCAATTGTCAGCGTAGTTCCCCAATTGTTGTTAATGCTTTCCATCAACATTTGGTAAACTTCGTTTTTGGTATTCCCAGAGTGGAATCCATATCCAGTAAATAAAGGATTATCTACGGCGCCTCCAGTGATGGATGGCGGAACCGTCAGTCCAAGCTCCTGCCAGTATCCTCCCGGAGCGGATGTCGTGGATCCGGTTGGGTAAGCGGTGGTGGACAGCATGCCTCCGTTGAACCACCAGTTGTAGGCCTGTTCCACGGAACCGCCCGCATTAGACCAGTTTTTTGAGATCGTCTGGTAAATGGCCAATTGGGAAACTTCCGGCATGGCGTCGCAAGTGGCGGATTTTCCATTGGGCGTAGTGGGTTTCAGATCGCTTCTGGTGTCCTGCCACCATTGAAGGACGTTGGAAGCTGCCGCCGCCCAGCAGAGCTGTGAATCAACTGGCAGTGAGCTATATTCCGGGGGACGGACGGGAACTTGTATACTCGGATCGATGCTACCCGGCTTGCTGCCCCAGTCCCATTTGGCTTTCTTGTTGCAGTCGTACCATCCTCCGGATTCCGAGACGTTTTCCAGGAATACGGGAGTGGCGCATGACGGTTCAGGCAGAAGGCTCAATGCAAGAAAGGCCACTGGCAGGAGACGAGAAAATAAAGTAAACATAGGTATGAGAACAGAATTCTCCTAGTCCTAGGGAAAATCCTGTTCAGCGTCAAGATAATAATTAAACCAGTTTTTAAGCAGGATTCAGCCAGCGGGACGTGGGCGCCTCCGGAATGGCCGCCACGGCGGAGGGTGCCCCTTCCGCGACGATGTTTCCGCCGTGCCTTCCGGCGCCCGGTCCCATGTCGATGAGATGGTCCGCCGCATTCAACAGGTCCCGGTGGTGCTCCACGCACAGGACGGTGTGTCCGGCGTCCCTCAGCCGGAAAAGGGCCTTCAGGAGAAGTTCCACTTCATTAAAGTGCAGCCCCCCCGTGGGTTCGTCCAGAATGAACAGGGCGCACTTGTCATCTTCCGCCAGTTTCCAGGCCGGCGCCTTGGCGAGCTCCGAGGCTATTTTGATGCGTTGGGATTCCCCGCCGGAAAGGGTGTCCGCCCGGCGGTCGAGGTTGAGGTAGCCCAGCCCCACGTCTTTCATGCTTTTCAGAATGGCTGCGGCCTTGGGCAGCGTGGCGAAGAATTCCGCCGCTTCATCCACGGTAAGGGCCAGCGCCTGGGCGATGGATTTTCCCTTCCATGTTACTTCCAGTGTTTCGCGGTTGTAGCATTGGCCCTGGCAGGCGTCGCAGGGCATCGTTACGTTGCCCAGAAAATTCATGTCCACTTCTATCATGCCGGTTCCCAGGCACCGTTCGCAGCGGCCGCCGCGGACATTGGTGGAGAAGCGCGCCGCCGTGTAGCCCCGCTGCTTGGAGAGGGGCAGTTGGGCGTAAAGGGGCCGCAATATATTGAGCAGTCCCGTGGCGGTGGCCGGCGTGGAGCGCGGGGATTTGCCGATGGGAGACTGGTCGATGACGACCAGGCGGCTGAGACGTTCCGATCCCTGTACGAGGCGGGGGACTCCCTTTTTCCCGCTTAAATCCTTTTTAAGCGCGGGAATGAGGCAGTCCCGCACCAGGGTGGATTTGCCGGACCCGGACGGCCCGGAAATGCAGGTGAGGGTGCCCAGCGGAAGACGCAGAGTGATATTGTTCAGGTTGTGCCTGTTCGCATGTGTCAAAACGAGCTGGCCGCTGGGGGCTGCCCTGCGTGGTGGTGCTGGCATTTGCCGCGTTCCGGAAAACCATGTCCCGGTGGGGCTCTCGGCGTTTGCCATGATGTCCTGAAGGGAACCCTGCGCCAGGATATGGCCGCCTCTGGCTCCGGAGCCCGGGCCCATGTCCACCAGGTGGTCCGCCGCGCGCAGAATTTGTTCGTCGTGCTCCACGGCAAGCACCGTATTGCCCAGGTTGCGCAGCGTTTGGAGCGCCCGCAGCAGGCGGTCCGTGTCGGAAGGGTGCAGCCCCGTCGTGGGTTCGTCCAGGATGTACAGGACGCCGGAGAGGCCGCCCCCCAATTGGGAAGCCAGCCGTGCGCGCTGCAATTCTCCTCCGGAGAGCGTGTTTGCCTGGCGGTCCAGGGAAAGGTAGGACAGCCCCAATTCATTCAGGAAGTGGGTGCGCTTGTTGATTTCCTCCATCACGGGATTCAAGGCGGGGGCCAGGGCTGCGGGAATTTCCAGCCGTTTGGTCTCTCCGACCATGTCCTCCAGCGGGAGCGCCGTGAGTTCCGCCAGATTGTAGGCGTGGTCTGGCGTGTGCATGGTAACGGCCAGAGCCAGCGGGGAGAGCCTTTGTCCGCGGCATTCCGGGCATGGACCGTTTTCCTGTTTGTTGAGCCCGGTGCCGTGGCAGGCGGGGCAGGCGCCCAGAGGGGAGTTGAAGGAAAAATGGCGCGGCGTGAGCTGGGGAAGCAGGTATCCCGTTTCCGGATTGCGGTAGCGGGTGTGGAAGGCCTGGACGGCGGGTTCCTCTTCCGGCCTGGTGATGACGGCCCTTACTTCGTCCGGATTGATGCGGAGTGCGGTTTGCAGGGAGTCCGCCAGGCGGGAAGAGGAGCTTTCCCCCCGGATAATGATGCGGTCAATGACCAGGGCCGCGTCCGGCGCCGGAGCGTCCGGAACCCCCAGTTCCTCGATATCCCGCACTTCCCCGTTCCAGTAGATGCGCAGAAAGCCCTGTCTCTGGAAGTCGCCCAGCGTGGCGGCGGGGTCCTGGGCCAGCAGGGCTTCCGCGGGGGCCGTCAGTACCAGGCGCGTTTGTTCGGGGAGGGAGGCCAGGGCGTCCGCAATCTGGTCCGGGGTTTGCCGGACCAGTTCCTTTCCCGTCTCCGGGTCGTGGGGGCGCCCGGCCGCCGCGTACAGGATGCGCAGGTAATCCAGGATTTCCGTGATGCTTCCCAGCAGGGTCCGGGGATGCTGGTGCCGGGCGGACTGCTCCAGGGAAAGAGCGGGGGGAAGTCCCGTGATACTGTCCACGTCCGGCTTGTCCGGCTGTTCGATTCCCTGTCTGGCCCTGGCGGACAGGCAGTCCAGAAAGCGTCTGCGGGATTCGGCAAAAAGCGTGTCGAACGCCAGGGAGGACTTGCCGGAGCCGGAAGGACCGCTGAAGGCGATCAGCTTGCCGGAAGGCAGGTCCAGGTTCAGATTCTGCAGGTTGTGCTGGCGGGCGCCGCGGATGGAAATGGGAAGATTCATGTCAGGACAGTCTGGTGAGGGAGCCCTGGTGGATTCCCCCTTCTTCAATGACAAGGCGGCGCGCCGTAATGTCACCAAGAAATTTGGCATGCCGGTGGATGGTGACAGTACCTTCCGCCGTGAGGGCGCCTTCCAGGGTCCCCTGTATCCAGGCGTTTTCCACATGCACGCCGCCCGTGACCAGTACGGCCGTCTTTTTTTCCACGGTTAGCCTGCGGGCGCGCAAGGTCCCGGAAATATGCTGGTCCGCCTTGATTTTGCAGACGCCGCTGCACAGCAGGTCCCCGGAGGCTTTTCCATTCAGGATCAAATCCCGGCATTCAATATGCAGCCCTTTCAGGTCGGCATTCGCCTGCACGGTCACGCAGCCGCAGGTCTGTACCTTGGTCCGGTGCGTCCTGCTGTGCAGGGTAATGTCGTCCAGCTTGATATAGGCGGAGCAGTGGCTGCACCTGGCGGAGACGGCGGTAACGGGAACGGCGGTACGCCGTCGGCAGGCAAAACATTCCACGTTCCGGGAAGGAGCGTGGCTGCTGCCCGTTGCCGCCGGGAGCGTCCAGGGCGGGGCGGGGCTTGGCTGGCGGATTTTTCCGGAGGGCCGGGGGCAGATCCGGGGCACGGGGTGGAAAGGAGTGTTCATGGGACAAGGAGGGGCGGCAAAAGAACCTTGCGTTCCTTTGCCGCCCCTGAAAATGGCTGATGGGTGGAATGTTTATTCCGCATCAATGTCCAGCGTACTCTGGCTGGCCGGAGCGGCGGCTTCCGGTTCCGGAGAGAAAGAGGAAACGGGCAGCGGCTTCTGCGCGGTAGCGCCTACGGTAGGGGCGCCTACGGTGGAATGGCCGATGAAGATGGCTCCCGCTTCAATCGCCAGGGAGGCGGCCTGAATGTCGCCCACAAGTTCCGCCGTGCTTTTCAGTTCCACGCGGTCCGTAACGGTGACGTTGCCGATGACCTTGCCGTGGATGATGACGGACTTGGTATTGATTTCCGCGCGAATGACGGCGTTCTGGCCGACGGAAAGGACGCCTTCAGAAGAAATGTCGCCTTCCACCGTACCGTCAATCAGCAGGTCGTCGGAGAAGCGCAGGGAGCCGACGACTTCCACGTCGGAATTCAGCACGTTGCGTGTCAATTGCTGGACGCGGGTGGTGGGAGCGTATGATTCGGGAGCGGAAACGGGGGGCGCGGCCGGTTCCGGAGCGTCCTGCCCTTTGGCGATGTCCATCCAGCTGGGGGAAGGTTCCGCGTTCTTGTTGCCCTTGGGGGCGGGGACGGTAGTGAATGATCCAAACATGGTGTTAAGAGGGGGGTAAAGGTTAGGTAGGAGCTCTTGAAACTCGTCGCATCCAATGTACATCACCGCCACGGAGAAGTGAAACAATTTTCACCGGGAGGGATAAAAAAATGTGTCTGTTTTTTATCGTTGCGTTGCCCCCGCCGTTCCGGTAGTGTTTGGGCATTCTTCCGCAGGGGTTTCTTGCGGATATTCCCGGTTTGCAATGAGTGATTTATCTGAAAATACCCCGGTTACTCCCAGGATGAAGGAGGGGCGCGGTCGTCCAGGCGGAATGTCCGTGAGCCGCATTCTTTCCGTGATCTTTTTCCTGGCGGCGCTGGGCGTGTTTTTGGGAGGAGCCTTTTTCTGGCTCCGCAAGCATCAGGCGGCGAAGGATTCCTCTGAGGCGGCGCGGATTTGCGCCACGCCGGAAATGCTTTCCGGAAAGGTGAATGTCGCGTTGAAGGACAAGGTGGATTACAGTTTCTGGCCGCCTCATTACGTTCCTCCCATGGAGCGGCAGGACTTGCTGCGCCAGTGCCTCCAGACGGCCCAGCAATACTTGAGCTCCGGCGACATGGTGCAGAAATCCTCTTTTGTGTGGAATTCCCTGGAAGCGCTGCCCCTCATGGTCAAACATTATGCCGTGACCAAGCCGGAAGTCATGCTGAGCCGTCCCGCAGGCCCTAAAAAATTTGCGCTGCTTGAAGTGGAGGGCCACCCCTGCGCCCAGCTTCTGATTGCCTTTACCGATTCCCCCGACATGGAATTCTGCTTTTTCAAGGATGAAAAGGACGGACTCTGGAAGCTGGACTGGCAGCAGTTCGCCCGCTACCAGCCGCAGAGCTGGGAGGACTTTGTCCGCGGCAAGGGGGAGGGCATCGGGGAATTCCGCGTCTGGATGATCCGGGACCGCATGTCGGAAAGCAGGGACGATTACGCGTACAGGCTGATCGCTCCCGGCATGAACGGCACGAATGACCGCAGCATTGCCCGCCCCATGGTGTACGTACCTAAGAAGTCGGACATGGGCAAGCGCCTGTTCATGCTGTTTAAAATGGACGAGGAAATGCTTCATTCACCGTACAAGGTGCTGAACGCAAACGATGACCGTGGCGCCCTCCGCGTCCGCGTCCTGCTTTCCCGCAGCAAGGAGCCCAACCGCAAGGGGGAATATTCCTTCACGCTGGTAAAACTGCTGGGGGAAGGGTGGTATGGCCTTTCCGCGGCAAAATAGACGGAAATGGAAGATCCGGGTGTCTGACAAATGGTGGCGCTTGTAAATGATCCCTCCTTCAGGGTATCAGGGTGAATTTGATGCTGTCGGAGTTGCTTTCTTTCGTCCCGTCCTTGAAGTATAGCGTCACCATGCAAATAACGTATCCCCCGGGCCAGGTTTCAGGGTCGTCCGGCATCTTGGCGCCGTTCAGGTCATGCATGGTGACACTGGCCACGGAACTGTTTTTGTCCGTTTTTTTATCGGTTACGGCTTCACCTACGATCACCCAGTGGTACTCGACTCTTTCCAGATTCTTGTGCCTGTTGGTTTCATCCAGAGTGTAGCTGGCCCTGTAATCATATTTTTCACCCCTGACAGGATACGACGGCCCGCTGAGGGTGACGGACCAGGCGAAAACATTGGCGCTGCAGAGGGCGGACAGGAGGATGAAAATAGAGAGGGATTTCATAAGCATGATAAGTTTATTATTTTATAAAGTGACTGATTGTCAAATGTTTTTTACTTTTTCTCAACATGGCGGGTTTTGTCGTGGAAAAACCGTTGTCATTCCCAACTTTCTGAAGTTAAAGACGCGATGTATTCCTTAACTTCCTCTCTTGTTTTTTTGTCGCTGGAATGAAGAAGTTCATTGAGTATGTTGGTAATGTCAAATGATAAAATCAGCATTTTGTCGTCTTCGTTGAAAGTGGCGCAAATGAGGATGTATTTACCGTTTTCCTTGATCAGTCCGCTCCCCCTGTGTGTTTGGCCCTCATGATTCTTCGTGATATAATCATTGATTAAATTTTTCATTTCCTCACAGGTTTTAACGTTCCTGTAATCCAGCGAGATTGGATTTTCCATATTCTTGACAGACTCCTTCAATTCTTCTGTCACCGAGTGAGTGTCGGAGGCTGGAGTCTGGTCTGAATAAGATAAATTCATGAGGCTGCAGGAAATGCATGCCGTGATCAGTGTTTTTATGTGGAATCTTTTCATGGGTCTATTGTTTTTTGTTTTTCTTCTCTGAATTTTTATAACGTTCATGTTTTCATTGCTTTACGGAATGGATGGGCCGGAAAATGGATTGTTGATCATGCGCTCATGAAAACAGTGGTGCGGATGCCGGGAAGCGGGGGAATGCCGTTGAGGATTTTTTAAGGAGAAACATTACCGGAGCCTGTGGAAACGGGACGGATGTACGATGGGGCGGGGCCTGGGGCTGCGGGAACGGTAGCGGGGCCCCGGAGGAGGAAGCGGTCTTGCATGCCTGCGGGGCGCCGGCGGAAAGTACTCGCGGCGCACGTCCACGGGCCAGGAGTGGCCGCGGTAGTGCGGGCGGGGATTCCATGCCGGGACGAGGCACCCGCTGTGAATGCCGCTGATGAGGAAGATGGGCTTTCCTCCGGGAGAATAGGCGTAAATGGGGCGTCCGCACGGGCTGTAGCCCCAGATGGGAAATCCCGCGGAGTCGTACCGGATGAATATTCTGTCTCCGGCGGGAGTGCGCAGGACCTCTCCGGCATGGACTCCCGCGGCGGCCTGTCCGGCGGAAAAAGCGGCGAGGGCCAGCAGGGCGCTTCCGGCACAATAGGAGAGGATATGGCTTTTGGCTGATTTGTTTTTCATAAGACGTACAGGGTAGGAGCTTTTAATGGAAAGCGGATGAATCCGCCGTTTTTGTTTAAAATATGTTGGAGAAGGGTTTTCACAAGCGGCGGGAATCCCTTCTTGACCTGCCGGGGTGTGCCGGGGCAAAGTGGCCGCGTGACCAGATTCAGACCATGCATTGACCTCCACGACGGCAGGGTGAAGCAGATTGTAGGCGGTTCCCTGACACGGGATGAAGCGGGTTTGCGTACCAATTTTGTTTCCGACCGGGATGCGGCGTGGTATGCGGATCTCTACCGCCGGGACGGCCTGACGGGAGGCCATGTGATCAAACTGGGCCCCGGCAATGAGGAAACCGCCCTCTCCGCCCTGGCCGCGTGGCCGGGGGGGCTCCAGGTGGGGGGCGGCATTGTTCCGGAAAATGCGGAACAGTGGATTGAAGTGGGAGCCAGCCACGTCATCGTCACGTCCTGCCTGTTTGACGCGGAAGGAAAATTTTTGCAGCAAAGGCTAAAGGACCTTGTTTCCGCCGTCGGCGCGGAACGGCTGGTGCTGGATTTGAGCTGCCGCAGGGTTTCCGGCGGCTGGACCGTAGCCATGAACAAATGGCAGACCCTGACGGAACTCCGGGTGACGGAAGCCACGCTGGACATGCTGGCGGAACATTGCGCGGAATTTCTCGTGCATGCCGCGGACGTGGAAGGGCTGTGTTCCGGAATCGACCGGGAACTGGTGGAATTGCTCGGCGCATGGCGGCGCATTCCCATGACTTATGCGGGCGGAATCAGCCGGATACAGGACTTTGAAGAAATAGACGCCTTGAGCGGAGGCGCTCTGGACGCCACCGTGGGGAGCGCCCTGGATTTGTTCGGAGGCCGTTTGATCAGGTATGCGGACCTGGTGGAAAGGCAGCGGGGGGAAACGGGAGCGGAAAAGGCATGAAACTGGCCCTGAAAGTCATCCCCAACGCCAAAAAGAGCGAGGCCGCGGGCTGGGAGGAAGACCCGCGGACGGGCCGCACCCTGAAATTGCGCATTGCCGCTCCCCCCGTGGAAGGGAAGGCAAACAAGGCCGTCATTCTTTTTCTGGCCTCCTGGCTGGGCATTCCCAAATCTTCCGTCATCCTGCTGCGCGGAGAAACGGGGCGGCTGAAGGTGGTGGAACTGCCGGAGGAATGCGCGGAAAAGCTTTCCCGGCTGGCGCCCTGAACTCGCCTTCCGGCCATGCGGGCAGCCCGTTCGGGGGAAATGTGTTCCCGTTTCTGCATAGAGGAGTTGCATTGCATGCGCATCATCACGTGTCAAACGTCAGACATGTCTTAGCAGGCCGTTGACGCAAACCGTAAAAATATTTAGAGTACCCGCATGAGCGACGAAGAACAGAATCAGAACGCGGATGCCGGGGAAAAGGAAATCCTGGAACAGGCGCAAGGAGCGGCCGCAGAGGAACAGGAAGCTGTGTCTTCACTGGAAGAGGAACTGTTGAAATGGCGGGATTCCGCCATGCGCACCGCAGCGGAATACGACAACTACCGCAAGCGCATGGTGAAGGAAAAGGAAGAGTGCGCCAAGTTCGCCAACCAGCGTCTGCTGGAGGAACTCCTGCCCGTCATCGACAATTTTGAAATGGGCATGGCCGCCGCCAGCGCGGATGCCTCCTCCATGATCTACGTGGGCATGAGCATGGTGAAAAAGCAGCTGGACGAATTCCTCGCCTCCAACGGCGTGCAGGCTTTGGACCCGGTTGTGGGCAGCATGTTTGACCACGCCACGGAAGAAGCCATCCAGCGCGAGCCTTCCGACCAGCCGGAGGGAACCGTCCTGCGTGTTATCCGCAAAGGTTACACGTTGAAAGACAGGCTTCTGCGCCCGGCAAACGTCGTGGTGGCCCATGCGCCGGAACCCGAGCCCGAAGTTTGACCGTTTTCCAACATTCACGCCACATGGCTAAAAAAGATTATTACGAAATCCTGGGCGTTTCCAAAAGCGCCACAGATGACGAGATTAAAAAGGCCTACCGCAAGCTGGCCCTGAAATACCACCCTGACCGCAACCCGGACGACCCCTCCGCGGAGGAAAAGTTCAAGGAGCTGGGGGAGGCCTATGAAGTGCTTTCCGATGCGGACAAGAGAGCTGCCTACGACCGCTTCGGCCACGCCGCCTTTGAACAGGGCGGAACCGGGGGCGGCGGCTATGCCGGAGGCGGCGGGTTCCAGGACCCGATGGATATCTTCGCCCAGATGTTCTCCGGAATGGGAGGCTTTGCGGACATGTTCGGGGGCGGCGCCCGCGGCGGCCAGAAGCGTTCCAGCAAAAGGCCCGGTTCCGACCTGCGTTATGATTTGGATATCACGCTGGAGGAAGCGGCCCGCGGTTGCACCAAGCAGCTGGAAATCGAACGCCTGGTAACCTGCAAGACCTGCCACGGCTCCGGAGCCAGGGAAGGCAAGGAAGCGTTCAAGACCTGTCCGACCTGCCAGGGGCGCGGCATCATCACCCAGCAGAGCGGGTTTTTTGTCCAGCAATCCACCTGCCCCACGTGCCACGGCACCGGGGAAATCATTTCCGACCCCTGTCCCGTCTGCCACGGAGAGGGCCGCGTGAGGGAGGACTCCCATATCACCATCCGCATTCCGGCGGGCGTTACTACGGGCAGCCAGCTCCGCATTGCCGGGGAAGGGGACGCCGGCGTCCACGGAGGCCCCACGGGGGACCTGCACGTATTCATCGACGTGAAGCCGCACGACATCTTTCAGCGCGAGGGCAACGACCTGAGCTGCACCGTTCCGGTGCCTCTGGCTCTTGCCGTCACCGGCGGCAAGCTGAAAGTCCCCACTCTGGACGGGGCCGCTACCATCAAGCTGCCGGAAGGCACGCAGAACGGCATGATCTTCCGCCTGCGCGGCAAGGGCGTCAAGGCCCTGCGCAGTTCTGAAGTCGGAGACATGCTGGTGGAGGTGGAAGTGGAAATCCCCACCCAGCTCAGCAAGGACCAGACGGACAAGCTGAACGCCTTTGCGTCCACCCTGGATGAAAAGCGCAACCAGCCCGCCTGCGTGGCGTTTGCCGACAAGGCCGCCCGTTACCTCAAGAACAAATAAAGGCCGGAACAACTTTCCTCGCACATGGCGCGCTTCTTTCTCCCCCCATCGAAATGGTCCGCTCCCGTCTGGGAGCTCCGCGGGGATGAAGCGCACCATGCGGCCAAGGTGCTCCGCCTGAGACAGGGAGACGCCTGCGTGGTCTTTGACGGCCGGGGCCGGGCCGCCCATGCCGTGGTGGCGGAAGCCCCGCGCAGTTCCGGTGTGCTTCTGACGCCCGGGGAAGAGTGTCCCCCCGCTCCGTTCCTGGCTTCCGTGACGCTTTGCCAGGCAATCCCCAAGGGCGCCAACATGGACCTCATCATCCAGAAGGCGGTGGAACTCGGCGTTTCCGCCATCGTCCCCCTCATCACGGACCGGACCATCGTGCGCCTGAACGCCCGGGAAGCGGAGGCCAAAAGGCAGAAATGGCAGCGCATCGCCCTGGAGGCCTGCAAGCAGTGCGGGCAGAACACGCTCCCAGCCGTGGAGCTTCCCGTGCCGTTTGCGGAATGGCTGGGCCGCGGCGTGCCGGACGGCCTGAATGTGATTGCCTCCCTGGTGCCCGGTGTGCGTCCCGTGCGGGACGTTTTGGAAGAAGCGCGCGGCCGTTCCGTAAAAAAAGCCTCCCTGCTGGTAGGGCCGGAAGGGGATTTCACGGAGCAGGAAACCGCGGCGGCCCTGGAGGCGGGGTTCGTTCCCGTGACACTCGGCCCCATCGTCCTGCGGGTGGAAACGGCCGCCTTTTTCGGGGTGGCCGCCATGCGGTACGCGCTGGATTGAGTTTTCCCCTACACATACTCCCATGTTCAAGAATCTGATTTTCGATTGGTCCGGCACGCTGGTGGACGATCTGGCGCTGACGCTGGACGCCTCCAACTACGTCTTTTCCCAGTACGGCAAGCCCTGCATGAACAGGGACGAATTCCGGGCGGAATTCCAGCTCCCCTATCCGGACTATTACGCGCGCGTCCTGCCCCAGGCGGACCTGAACGAACTGGAAGACCATTTCCGTTACGCATTCCGCGTTTCCACCGCCACGGTGGAGGTGCTCCCCCACGCGCGGGAATTCCTGGAATTCTGCCGCGCGCGCGGCGTACGCTGCTTCATCCTGACGAGCGTGGACGCCAAGGAATTCGACATCCAGTGCCGGGAACTGGGAATGATGGAATACTTTGAGGCCATTCATGCGGGCATTCGCCACAAGGACACCCACATCCACACCCTTCTGGGTCAGCATGGCCTTCATGCTCATGAAACCGCCTTCATCGGGGATATGCAGCACGACGTGGAGACTGCCCACCATGCCGGAATCACGTCCATTGCCGTTCTGACCGGCTACAATGACGCCGCCCAGCTTTCCCGCGTAAAGCCGGACATCATCGTTCCGGACCTGCTCGTCCTGCGCACCCTGATGCGCCGCTACGCCCTGCCGTCGGACACGCAGGACTCCATCAACATCCACGGCCTGGAACTGGACACCTTCATCGGCGTGCCGGATGAGGAACGCGCCTCCATGCAGACGCTGAAGGCGGACATTGCCTTTTACCCGGATGAAGCCCTGTCCGGATTGAACGATGATTTTTCAAAGACCGTCTGTTACGACTCCATCGCCCAGGCCCTGAGGGCGGAAGCCCTGGCGCATCCCCGCAAGCTGGTGGAGACGCTGGCGGAGGATCTCGGCAACGTCTGCCTGGAACAATTCGGCGCGCGGCATGTGGTTGTCACGCTGCACAAATTCATCCTGCCGCGCACGGACAGCGTTTCCGTGACGGTGCATGCTTCCCGGCACCGTTAGGCAGGGTATTCCCCTCTTTGGGGCATAAAAACCGTGCAAAATTGTTGAGCCTGACCTGCATCAGGGCTGGATAAAACGGAATTCTTTTCCGTATCGCGTACGGAGACTCACCTCCTTTTCCGGCTGCGGCCTGCCGTCTTGCACAGCCCCGTACAGGCATTTACCAGAGGCGGATGCTGGACGCAGGCGCCGGAAAATGCGGTCTCATATCTGAACGGGGATATGTCCGGAAAAAAGTCCGTGAAAAACGGGCGCGCTTACTTTTCATCCTTTTTCATCGGCCGGGACAGAAAGCCCACCAGCTTGTCGTAATAAGCCTTGGACTTGTCGTAGTAGGACTGCGGGTCAATGTCCAGCTTGGTGCGGAATAGGAGCCAGAGCTTGTGGAAGGTATTGACGCGGTAGCGGATGTCGAAGATGCGGAAGCCGCCCGCCTTCATCTTGTCCAGAATGGTGTGGTAGATGAGCGACATGGCCTGAGCGGGGACGAGGGCCGCCTTGTCTTCCGGGCTGAGGCGGTTGTATTCCTCTTCCGCATCCCGGAAGAACTGTTCCGCCAGGTCCGCCTCATATTGCAGCAACTCCTTTAATTGCGGAGAATACACGCCGTTGCGCAGATCCTCCAGGGTATAGCCGAAGCGCTCCATGTCCTCTTTGGGAAGGTAAATGCGGTTGGATCTGTTGCAGTCTTCCGCCACGTCCCGGATGATGTTCACCATCTGGAGCGCGTGCCCCAGGGCAATCGCATACGGGTAGGACTCCTCGCCTGCCCCCATGATGCGGGCGGATGTCAGGCCTACGCAGCACGCCACGCAGTACGTATAGTCCAGAAGTTCGTCACGGGTGAGGGGCTGCTGCTGGCTGATGTCGGAACGGCAGCCTTCGATCAGGTGGAGCATGGGTGTGGTGTCCAGATCCAGGTCCTGGATCAGGGCCACGATGTCCTCTTCAAGTTCCGACAGTTCCAGCCCCTGTTCCCCGTTGATGACCTTGATCCAGCGGTTGAGGGCGTTGTGGCGTTCCTGGGGCGTCATTCCGGGCTCGTCCACAATGTCGTCCACGGTGCGGCAGAAGGCGTAGAATTCCGCCATGTGGCGGCGTTCCTCTTCCGGAAGGTCAATGAGAGCGAAGGCCAGGTTGGATTTGGCCTTGCTGGTGATGGTCTGGGCTTGGGTCATGTCTTGACGGGAAAAAACTGCCTGGCGGCGCATGGCGGGGATCAGGGAATGAGTCCCCAGTGGGAGGTAAAGGGCCACAGGCAGAAACTGGCGGGGCCTACGATGTTGTATTGATGCACGGGCCCCCAGTAGCGGGAGTCGAAGGAATTTTCACGGGTGGAATTGTCCCCCAGCGCCACGTATTCCCGCAGATAGGGGCGGTTCTTGTCCTTGGACAGGTGCACGGTGGTTCCTTCCGTAATATAGGCCCTGCCGTCCAGCAGGCTCAGCGGGGCGGGGAGCGCCACGTAGCCGCAGGGCTGGTAGGGAGGCTTGCCGGAGGCCACCCGCTGAATGGTCCATTCCTTGGCGGGTTCTCCGTTCACGATCAATTGGGAGTCCTTGATGCTCAGGGAATCTCCCGGAACGCCGCACAGACGCTTCACGTAATGGGTGCCTCCTTCCTGTCCGGTGCTGCTGCCCTTGTTGGCGATGCCCTCAATGCCGCGCGTGTCGAACACGAAGACCTCTCCGCGCTCCGGCTTGCGGAAATGGTAGGCCATCTTGTTCACCAGAATCAGGTCTCCGGCGTCAAACCGGGCGTTGACGATGGTGTCTCCCGGCAGGTAGGTTCTGAAGGGGGTGTTGCGTTCGGCCTCGAACCGGGGCTCCTGGTTGAGGAAGTAGCGGCGCGTTTCCGCCTCCGCCGCCGGGATTTCCAGCGTGGAGCCGTCGTCGAACTGCACGTTGGTGACGGTCAGCAAAAGATACTTGGTGCCGGGCACGAAGCGGACAATCTTCTTTTCCTTCTGGGCCGTTTCATGGACATAGGAGCCGCCGTAAAGAACCATGTCCCCTATTTTCTTCATCAGGGAGGGGATACCCTCCTGAGGAATGGCGCGGATGCCGTTCAGGGAAGGCTGCATGGAGCCGGTCGGAATGCGGAAGGGCTGGACCACATAGCAGCGCAGACCCAGGAAAATGGCCAGAATCACGAACAGGACTTCCACGTTCTCCGCCAAGCCGGAGGGCAGCGCGCCGGGAATGGACTCCAAGGTGGATTCCAGTTTGGCGGTGACGGACTCCGTTTGCGCCCTGTCTCCGCGCAACAGGGCGGTTTTCAGCAAATCCCGGTTTTCCTGGAATTCCGCCAGGCGTTCGGGCGGCAGGATGTCGCGGTTGTAATTGATGTAGCGGCGCACCGCTTTCAGGGCCATGCGGCCCTTCCTGCGCCACTTGGGCGTGAACCAGGCCAGGGGATGGTCCAGCATGAATACCAAGATGGCATCCGCTGCCGGAAAGTGATCGAAAAGGTAGGCTAGTATGGACTTGTGCGGACTGTTCATGAAGTGCTGGGGCCATGATGCCCCGTCCGGGGCCGTCATGGAAGAATAATTTACGCTACGGAAGTCCCATTTTTCCCGGATTGAGCAAATTTCCCGGGTCCAGGGCGGTTTTGACGAGTTCGTGCAGGTGGAAGGCGCCTTCCCCCACGGCTTCCCGGAACCATTTGGCTTTCGCCAGGCCGATGCCGTGTTCTCCGGTGATGGAGCCTCCGCAGGCCAGCACCCAGTGGAACAGCCTGTCCACGCAGGCGTCCGCCAAGGCCTTTTTTTCCGGGTCCGCGTAATCGTCCACCATGATATTGGTATGGATATTGCCGTCCCCGGAATGGCCGAAACAGGCGATGTCCAGCCCCGTTTCCCGGTGCATGGCCTCGCAGAACTCCACCAGCTCCACCAGGCGGGACCTGGGAATGACGATATCCTCGTTGAGCTTGGTCATGCCGGTGGCTTTCAGGCTGTAGGAAAACTCCCTGCGGAGCTGCCAGACGGCTTCCGCCTCCTCTTCCGTATCGGCCCTCAGAATATCCGTGGCGCCGCATTCTTCCAGCAGGGCGCACAGGGAATCCAGTTCTTCCTTCACGGCGGCCCGCCTGCCGTCCACTTCCACGATCAGGTGCCCGCGGCTGCCGGAGGGGAGGGAACTCTCCCCCAGATAGGCCCGCGCGGCCTGGAGGGTGAAGCTGTCCGTGATCTCCAGCGCGGAAGGGAGATGGCCGCCGGCCAGTATCCGCTGTACGGCGGCGGCGGCCAGCGGAAATTCGGGAAAGCTGACGCTCAGCGCGCTGAAGGCTTCCGGATGGGGAATGATTCTCAGGACGGCACGGGTGATGATGCCCAGCATCCCTTCCGAGCCGATGAAAAGGTCGCCGAGGTCGAAGCCCGTCTTGTTCTTATGGGTGCGTCCCCCGCATTCCACCACTTCTCCGCTGGCAAGCACCACGGTGAGCCCCAGCACGTAGGCTTTGGTGACTCCGTATTTCAGGCACCGGGGGCCTCCCGCGTTGGTGGCTATGTTGCCGCCGATGCTGCATTCCTTTCTGGAAGCCGGGTCCGGCGGGTAAAACCAGCCCAGGGCGCGGACTTCGCGCTGGAGGTCCGCCGTGATCACGCCGGGCTCCACCACGGCCACGCCGTCTTCCGGAGCTATTTCCAGAATGCGGTTCATCCGTTCCAGCGACAGGCTGATGCCGCCGCGCACGGGCACGCACCCGCCCACGTAGCCCACGCCCCCGCCGCGCGCCGTGACCGGAATGTTCATGGAGGAGGCATAGCGCATCAGCAGGGAGACGTCTTCCGTGCTTTCCGGGAAAACGACCAGTTCCGGCAGCACGGACGCGTACCATTTGTCCCCGGCGTGAAGAGCCAGGACTTCCGGGTCCGCGGAGGTTTTTCCGCGGCCCAGAATGCGGGAAATGTCCTCTTCCAAAGACATGGACTATTTCAGAATGGGCGTGGAGAAGCAGTCCGGGCGGTGGAAATCAGGTTCTCCGGAAAGATCGTCTGCGGTGGTCAGGAAAATCTGGTCCGGGGTCTCCAGAATGAACGTAGCCGCCAGCTTGCAGTCCCGGATGTCCACGCCCCGCAATTCATTCAGCGGAATTCTCGCCATGGCGCACCAGCCTTCGTCCGTCAGAATGCATTCGGTATCCACGGCCAGCGGGGCGGGAATATCTTCATTCGCGCGGCGCACATCGGTAAAGGCGCAGGCCCACCACGCGCCGTTGGGGGCGAGGTTGAATTCCCAGTAATTGGTCCCCTCGCCGGAGGCAAGGAACCATTCGGCCAGGTCATACCGCCACAATTCCGGCTGAAACTGGCCGGGCCGGGCGTCCGGATGCACGGTGGCTTCCCTGTTGCGGGCGGCCAGAAACCAGAGGTACTGGCCGTCCGTGGCAAAGGCGAATTCCGCGCTTGGCTCCACATCGTAGCCGAACCAGTCATTGACGAGTTCCTGCCGGGGCAGGGAGGCGAGCTGGTCAAAGCTCCCGTTGAAAGCCCATTGATGAATGATTGCTTGCATATCATCACCTTTGGACAGTTTGGCCATTTTATCAAGCCAGATCGTCTTATGGGCTTGGATATTGACGCGAATTCTTCATGATGGGGGCCGTCATGCATTTCCAAAGGACCTTGAACTTGGGTTCCGGCGGCCGGACGCCGGATTACCTGGCCGTATTCATCGGGGGATTCGGGGACGTGATGCTGGGCTGCCTGAGCCGGCTGGAGGCGGCCTTCCCTGGTTTTCTGCCCGGTGCGGCTCATGCCACGGCCTATTACCACTGGGACGGCGGCGGGTTGGGCGTATTTCGGGACAGGTGCGACCGGATTGCGGAAGACCTGGAACGGATGCGCCGGGAACTGCCGGACGTGCCCATGGTGCTGATAGGCCACAGTTACGGCGGCTCCTGCGCCGTGGAAGTCGCCAGGCGGCAGGCGCCGTGTCCCGCCCCTCTCTGCCTGCTGACCATTGACGCCGTAGCGCGGCGGCAGAAAAACAGCCGTCCGGAATCCGTGGACTGGTGGGGCAACTCCTATCTGGGTGAAGGCGGAGGCTTCATGGATGCCGTTCCCAGAATGGGAGGACGGTGGGGCCATTGCAGCGGGGCGGACGTGAATCTTTCCTTTTCAGGCTTTCGCGAGGATCGTGCAGGCCATCCCTACTGCCACCGCAGGCCGGGCCCCATGCTGTACGAATCCCCGTCCGAAGAGGAGCGCAGCCTGTATGAAGAAGCCGCCTTCTGGCTGAGAGGCGCGCTGGGCCGCTGACCTTCCGGAACGCGGGTTTCTACCGGCCCAGTTCGTCCCACTGCACCAGTTTGGAAAGAAGCTGGCTGATCAGGCGTTCCGTCTGTTTCCGGGCATCCTCTTCCGGCAGGTTGACCAGGTCGCCGTAAGCGGTGGACACCTGGAAATAGGACCAGCGCTGGTCCATGCCATAAAGCACCCTGTCTTTCATGTCTGTCATGGTGCGTTTCAGGTGGTCTTCCGTCATGTGCCCGTGGCCGATGAAAACGTAATAATGCATGCTGTCCAGGATGGTGGGCTTCGCCTGGCCCGGCGTCATGTTCTGCTGGGACTTGAGCTTGGTCATGGCGATCATGCCGCGGCCTTCCACGGGAACTTGCACCGTGCTTCCCGTCAGGTTGAAATGTCCCTGCGCCGGAAGGCAGCGTTCCGGGCGGTGGATGGAATTGTTCAGGTCATGCCCGGACTTGACGATGGAAACCCGGCACAGGGCCGGAGCCTTTTCCGGAGCCGCGACGCTGATGGGCAGCTGCTGGAGGTAGTCCGCCTTGGAAAACTCCGTATCCGCGGCAAGGATACTGCGCTCCTCTTCCGACTCCTGGCGGCGCGTGCCGTGCCAGCCGTCCGGATTCAGTCCCGTGGGCAGTTCCATGCTGATGGAGGAGTCGAAAACCTCCCCCTTCCGGGGCATCAGGTAAATGCCGGCGAGCATGGCGGCCAGCAGAAAGGGAAGAAGCAGGATGTTGAGCGTTTGGTATTTCATGACGCGGGGAAAACGCTTATTGGGCCTTGTTCATTTTGACGACTACCTTTTTACGGCGGAATGGGTTCCAGATCATTTCCCCGGCCAGCAGGGAATGGACGCAGGCCAGCCCCAGCAGGCAGATGGGGAAAAAGAAAAGCAGGCCCGACCAGTCGTGCCAGGTTTTGGCCGCAAACCGGGCGTCTCCGTATTCCGCCATCACCACGATGCTGGCGATGCGCACGCCGTTGCCGATCACCGCCAGAGGAATAGCGCTGAGAAAAAGCACGCACTTTTTCCAGAACTTCAAGTCTGAAAGATAGGCCCATGCGGCGGAAAGCATGATCAGGGCCATCAGGGAGCGCATGCCGCTGCATCCGCCGGCTATGTTGAACGCGTCCCAGTGCCCTTCCGTGGAACGGATGTTGGTGCCCTGGAGGTAGGTGTCCACCCCGAAAAGGCTGCCGCCCAGGTGGCCGAACTGCGTAGCGATGATTTGCAGCTCTACCGTGGCTTGCTGGAAGGAAGGCAGCGGAATGCACAGCCAGAAAAAGAGCAACGGGAAGGCGCATATCCTGGCCGTCTGGGGTCCGGCTAGGTACCAGGCGCCTCCCAGCAGGATCAGGGGCAGGGCGCCCATGGCCACGCGGGGCTGGCCTACGCGGAAGGAAAGCATCAGCAGGATGCAGGCCGGGACAAACAGCAGCAGCCCGCGCCAGTCGATGCGTTTGGGCGCGCGGATGATGCAGTGCCTGGCATGGTACAGCATGAAGGCGATGATGGGGATCACCAGCCAGCCGTGTTCATAATCCGTCTCCGGGTTCCATGCGGAAAAAAGCCACTGGAAGCCGTTCTGGCTGCCGCCGGGGCCGAATTCGGCAATGGCCAGGTAGGGCCACGCGAGGAGCAGGCCGCCCGAAACAAGGGCGGCGAGCATGGGGGCGGTCAGAAATTTCTCATGCGCGGCGGGGTTGGAGGAATCCATCATGCAGAAAAATCAAATTGTGAGAATTAAGTATTGCGATTATCCGGTCCTGTGTTCAGAATGCGTCCGCTTTTCAGTTTCCGGTATGAAGATTATCAGCGGTACAGCACACAGAGAACTTGCGGAGCGCATTGCGCAAAGCGTAGGCATTCAGTTGACGGACGTCACGGTGAACACTTTCCCCGATGGAGAAAGTTTTGTAAAGATAAATGAAAACATTCGCGGCAGGGATGTTTTCCTCATTCAGCCCACCTGCCCACCTACCAACCATAATATCATGGAATTGTGCGTGATGGTGGATGCCGCCCGCCGCGCCAGCGCCGGACGCATCACGGCCGTGATCCCCTTCTTCGGGTATGCCCGCCAGGACCGCAAGGACCAGCCCCGCGTTCCCATCACCGCCAAGCTGGTGGCCAACCTGCTGACCGCCGCCGGAGTGGACCGCGTGCTGACCATGGACCTGCATGCGGCCCAGATCCAGGGCTTCTTCGACATTCCCGTGGACCATCTGTATGCCGCCCCCGTGCTGATCCGCCACTTGCGCGAACACTATGTAAAGGACCTCAACAATCTCGTCGTCGTTTCCCCGGACGTTGGCGGCGTGAAAATGGCCCGCGCGTATTCCGACGCCCTGGGCGCGGAACTGGCCATCGTCGCCAAGCACCGCTTCAACGCCACGCATGTGGAAGCCATGAACGTGATCGGCGAGGTGGAAGGGCGGGACGTCGTCCTGATTGACGACATGACGGAAACGGCAGGCACCCTGTGCGCCGCTGCCAACATCCTGAAGGAGCGCGGAGCCCAGCGCGTGTTTGCCTGCGTATCCCATGGCGTTCTGGGGGATATGGCCCGCGACCGCATTTCCGGCTCCTCCATCGAACGCGTGCTCACCTCCGACACCGTTCCCATGGCCCACGGCCCCAAGGTGGACTGCGTGAGCGTGGGCGATCTGCTGGGCCACGCCGTGCAACGCATTCATGACGGAGAATCCGTATCATCATTGTTTGACATTTAGCAAATTTTAGTGCAGAGTCCTGCGCCCTGACCTGAGTATCGGTTTACACGGGTTCAGAAATCCCGGCGGGGCCTCTGCCTGAACCCGATTAGGAAACATCATCAATCAACACTCAATATTGCCTCTATAAGACATGGCTACATCCCATTCCCTCAAGGCCGAAGCGAGAGCCTGCGGCTCCGGTAATCTGAAGCAACTTCGCAGCCAGGGACTCGTTCCCGGCGTGGTGTACGGTCCCGGTTTTGACAATGTCAATATCCAGGTTGACGCCCGCGAATTTTCCCGCATGCTGGCTTCCGCCGTTTCCGAACATATTCTGGTCGCTCTGGACATCGACGGCAAGGTCGTGAAGGTTCTCCTCAAGGAAATCCAGCACAACCCCATCACGAATGCCTGCCTGCATGTTGACTTCCAGGCTGTGAAGGACTCCACCGTCATCCACTCCATCGTTCCCGTGATTCTGGAAGGCGACCCTGCCGGCGTAGCCCTGGGCGGCGTGCTTGACCAGACCATTCATGAACTGTCTGTCACCTGCCAGGTCAAGGACCTGCCGGAATCCATCAAGGCTGACGTTTCCGGCCTGAAGATCGGGGAAAGCCTGAGCATCGCGGACCTCAAGCTGCCTGCCGGCGTGAACACGGAACTGGCCGGCGACGTGATCGTGGCCATCGTGGAAGCTCCGCGCGTTTCTTCTGAAGAAGCCGCTCCCGCCGCCGCGGAAGCCGCTGCTGAATAAGCGGTCATCAATCCCATTTCCGAGCCCGGAACCGTTTTTACGGCTCCGGGCTTTTTTTTGTCGCAAACACGGCGTCTTCTGGTAAAGTGCAAGATAAGTATCCGTTAAATCAATTTGAAAAAATCCTCAGATTTATGAACAAGTCTCTTTTACTGGTATTGTCGGCACTGGTTCCGTTGTCCGTGGCGGATGAAGTAAAGCTCAAAGATGGAACCGTTTACAAGGATTGTACAGTAGAGGTGGAAACTCCGGAATCCATCAGCGTCATGGTAGTGGTGTCCGGTGGCATCAAGGAATCCAAGACCATCAAGAGGGAGCTGATTGAAACCATCACAAAGGCGTCCCCGGCTGAACTGGCCGCAGCCAAGATCGACAAGAACTATGCCAAGCCGGAAACCATGAACACCAAGGAGTTGGAGGCAGCCTTGGAAGAACTGGACGCCGTGATCAAGAAAAATCCCCAGGGAGAGGTCCACGACGCCGCCGTGAAGGCCCGGGCCACGATCGTGGTCCTGCTGGAGGAGAAAAAACTGGTGGAAGGAGCCAAGGCGGCCCAGGAAGCCAAGGAAGCGGCGGAAGTCACGGTCCGCACCAAATACGATCATGAGGCCGGCAAGCTCCTGAAACGGTTCAAGGCGCTGAATACCGCACGCAAGCCCTACCAGGCCATGGCCGTTTATGACCGCCTGCGGCAAAACTATCCGGGTTCCGCCGCTCTGGCGGAGGCCTACCCGGACGCCGTGAGAATTTCCGCGCAGGTCAACCGGACGCTGGATGTGCTGATTGCCGCCAAGGAAAAATCCCTGGAAAGGGAACGCCAGGTGCTGAGCCAGGAGGAGGAAAAGCGCCGTGGGAATGCCAAGCTCACGCAGGAGCAGCGCACCGCCCTGCTGGATGCCTTCCAGAAAAAGCAGGTTGCCCTCAGGGAACGCGAAAACCAGTTGACGGAAGTGCACCGCGCCCATCGCAAAAAGGTCAGGGAACGGGGGGACAGATGGTTTGAACCCACCGCCGGTTCCCTGGAAGCCATGCGCGACATCAAGCTGGTGGCCTCTACGGATGCGGAACGCCTGAAAAATCAGGAAAAGGAAACCGGAGCAGGCTCCGCCGCCCTGAAAAAAGCCTGGGAATTGTGCGACGAGAAAAAATTTGGCGAGGCCGAAGAAATTTTGGCGGACATCCGTTCCGCCCAGGTTCCCAGGGAATATTATGAGGAACTGCGGGAAACGGTGCGCGTGGGGCTCCAGGAACAGCGGGCCCGTGAACGCGCGGAACGCGCGGAAGCCGCGAGAAAGATCCGTGAAGACCGGGACAAGAAGCGCCAGCAGGAGCGGGAAGCCGCCAAGGCCAAAAAGAAAAAATAATACGCCGCTTGCGGGAAATGCCCGCGGGCCTGTGAATGTGACGCCGCATGGTCTCCTCGCCGGGACCGTGCGGCTTTTTGCCGGAGGGGCAGGGCACAAATCTTTACGCATGCGGTATTTCCTGCTTTCTTCCGCCGCTTCTTCAGTATAGAAGAGGCACATGAGGAATGCTTCTTGCAAACGAGTCACGGGTGAAACGGACATCAGCATGGAACTGAATCTGGATGGCACGGGGTGCGCCGCCGTTGCCACGGGCCACGCGTTTTTTGACCACATGCTGGATTTGCTGGCACGCCATTCCCTGATGGACCTGACCCTGCAGGCGAGGGGAGACCTGGAGGTGGACGCCCATCACACGGTGGAGGACGTAGGCATCGTTTTGGGAGAATGCATCAAGAATGCCCTGGGGGACAAGAAGGGCATCGTGCGCTATGGCTGTTCCCATCTTCCCATGGACGAGACCCTCACGCGCGTGGTCATGGACCTGAGCAACCGTCCGTACGTGGTATTCCGCCTTCCGGAAGGCGGCCTTCCGGACGCGCCCAACTTTCCGCTGACCCTGTGCGAGGAATTCTGCCGCGCCTTGGCGAACAACCTGCGCTGCAACCTGCACGTGGAAGTGCTTTACGGCAGGGACGGCCACCACATTGCGGAATCGGTCTTCAAGGGAATCGCCCATGCTCTGCGGCAGGCCGCCGCCATTAATCCCAGGGCCGCCGGAACCCTTCCGTCAACCAAGGGCATGCTGTAAGCCATGAAACTCGGTGTGATTGATTACGGGGCGGGCAATCTCCGCAGTGTGCTGAATACGTTTGAAGCCGCCGGAGTGCACGGCCATCTGGTCCGCACGCCGGAGGATGCGGAGGGCGTTACCCATCTGGTGCTGCCGGGCGTGGGTGCGTTCGGAGACTGCGCTGAAAAGCTCCGCGGCCAGGGGCTGGCCCCCTTGATCCGGGAATGGATTGAGGCGGACAGGCCTTTCCTGGGCATTTGCGTGGGTTACCAGGTTCTCTTTGAGAGCGGGGAGGAAGATGAAGGCGTGCCCGGACTGGGCCTCTTCAAGGGCCGCGTAGTGCGTTTCCCGGAATCCGAGCTCAAGGTGCCCCACATGGGGTGGAACCGCCTTTCCCTGTCCCATCCGGCGGACCCCGTCTGGCAGGGCATGGGGGAAGACCCCTATTTCTACTTTGTGCATTCCTACTATCCCGTTCCGGAGGACAGTTCCCTGGTTGCCGCTTCCTGTACCTACGGAGTGCGTTTTGCCGCCGCCATCAGGCGCGGAAACCTGGTAGCCACGCAATTCCACCCGGAAAAAAGCCAGAAACTGGGAGTGCAGCTGCTGAAAAACTTTGTTTCCCTGTAGGCCGTTTTTCCCGCCTTGGCGGGTGAAAATCCGTCCGTTGTGGGGGATATTCCCGCGGGGCCGCCGTTCCCGGATGAACGTAATGGAAGGAATTTGGTCTTATATGGAGGCGCCATGAATAATACTTCCTGTTTTGGATGGGGGCTCCTTGCCTGCGCGTGCATGGCAATGGGATACCCGGCCCTTGCGAATAACAATCCTGCGAATATGTCCCAAGATGATTCCGTTGCCGTGCAGCTCCCCTCCCGGGGACGCGGAAATTCCCGTGTGGCCTACCTGAACCGCTCCATTGACCAGTTGATCTACGATTTCATGGAGGAGGAGAAAATCCCCGGCATGACGCTCGCCATTGTCCAGGCTCCCTACATTCCCCGCGTGGTGGGTTACGGCCTGTCCGACGCGGAAACCGGACTGCTGGCCTCCACAAACACCCTGTGGCCCGCTGCGGAGATATCCCAGGCGTACGCCGCCATTGCCGCCTTCCAGCTGGTGGAGCAGGGCAGTATGGAAATCACGGACAAGGTATCCCGTTTTGTCAAGGACCTTCCGGAAGCATGGAAAAACGTCACGGTTCTCCAGCTTTTGCAGCATACCTCCGGAATTCCGGATTACAGGAAGTCCCCCCAGTATGATGCGGCGCGGGATTATGATCCGGCGGAGCTTCTGTCCCTGGTCAGGCTGGGGGACCTGGAATTCCCCTCCGGAACGGACGTGCGGCAGAGCGCCACCAATTTTCTTCTTCTTTCCATGGTTGTGGACGCTGTGGCCGGAATGCCCTATGAGGAGTTCGTCAGGCAGCGCCAGTTCCAGCCCCTGGGGTTGAACCATACCATGTTCGGCAAGGACCTGGGAGCCGTGGAGCAGGACAACGTGCGCGAACACGCCAACAGGCATACCCTGTTCAAATCGCGCGAAGCCTACGTAAACCCCGCGGAAACGGCCTCCGGATATGCCGTGAAGGACGGGAAGATCACGCCGGTTCCCGCGGCTGCCCGTTCCTCCCTGCGCGGTTTTGCGGACATCTGGTCCACGCCGGAGGAAATCAGCTTCTGGGATGTCTGCCTGGCAGGCTCCATCCTGGTGAAGGATGAGAAGCACCGGGACATGATTTACAAGCCCGTGCGCCTGGACAATGGAAAAATAGTCCAGGCCATGGCCGGCTGGCAGTTCCCGCACCACAAGGGGCTGATGGACATCAAGGGCGGAATTCCGGGATTTTCCTCCTACATCTGCCGATTCACGGACCCGGCGGAGCTGGTGTGCGTGACACTGACCGCCAACAGGGAAGGAGTGGACATGACCAATCTGGCGCGCCGCATTGCCGGCGCCCTGGACCCCGAGCTCGGTTCCGGCCATCTGGATGACGACTCCCTGTATCTTTACGAAAGCACATTCGGAGTGGATGAGACGATGGACCGCATTGAAAAGATACTGTCCGCCCGGTCCATTCCCGTTTTTGCCAGGATTGACCACGGAAAAAATGCACGGGAAGCGGGGCTGGAAATGCCGCCCTCCCGGGTGGTCGTCTTCGGCTCCCCCAAGGTAGGGACCAACCTGATGCTGAGAAATCCCGGCATTGCCACGGAACTGCCTCTGCGCATCGCCGTATGGGAGGACGGCAGGGGAAGCACATGGATCAGCTTCCCCCATATGGAGAAAATAGCCAGGGCATACGGCGTGGAAGACATGCCCGCCATTGCCGCCATTCGCAAGCTGCTCCGGGACATTGCCTCCCAGGCGGCCAATGTTTATTGAGAATCCGTCTTCCTTTCGTGAAGACAGCCATAAGAAAAGAACCGCCTCCTTTCGTGGAGGCGGTTCTTTTTGGAAAAAAAGCAAGGAGCGGATGCTTCGTCCGCATGGACCGGATTTAGCCGATCAGCTTGTAGTACTGAAGGTGAATCTGGGGATTCAGGCGAAGACGTTCGCGGATGGTCTTGATGGCGGAAGGTTCCGCCGTGAAGGTGTAGGTCACGTACTGGCCGGCGGCGAGATGGTGGGATTCATAGGCGAATTCACGGCGGCCTACGTTTTCGGTGGCGGTGATGTCGGCGCCTTCTTCCTTCATCGTGGCGGCTACGGAATTGATTAGTTCTTCAACTGTAGTTTCCGTACCCTTCATGTTGAATACGATAAGAGCTTCGTAATTTCTCATGGTCTTGTGATAATTAGAAATGTGTCGTGCGAACGGTACGCACCTTGCGGGCAAATAAGGTGCAATGATTGCCTTCAGAAAGCAAGCCTATTTTTTACCTTGTCTTCTGGAACAGGCCGTTTTCTGCATTTTGCCCCTGCGGGATGAAATGCCGCGGAGGCGCGCGGAAAGAGGAAATTGACTTTTCCCGCATGGCCAGACATGATTGTTTCATGATGAAATGGTTTCACATTCTTTTCCTGGGCGGCGCCTTTTGCTGGGGGAGTGCGAACGCAGGCGTCCGGATGGCGGACGTTCTGACGGATGACCGGCCTGAGCGTCTTATGGAAATGGCGGCCGCGGAGATCGAGGATTCCGCCTCATGCAGAAAAGCCGCGGAACAGTTGAATGCGGAGGCCGGGCGACAGGAAAAATTGTGGAGGGAAGCTCTGATGTCCGGAAGTCCGACTCCGCAGGAATGGGTTCAAATATCGGAAGCGGAAGCGCGGAAATTCAAAAAAATGATGCTGGCCAAAAAGGCGGAACTCTGGAAATTGCCCCTGTGGCTGGATGCTTTGGAGGAGAACGGCAGCATTTCCCACGAAGACTCGGCCCTGGCACGCTCCGCCCTAGATAAACTGTTTTTGGCTCCCCAAACGGCTTTAAATTCGCTGGAAAGCTTCATGGACCGGGCGGCTCTGCCGCTGCCGCCGTCTCCGGACGGGGATTCCCATGAAAAATTGCTGGCCTGGAAGGTATCTCCGGAAAATTCCCTGTTTCATGCGATGAACACCGATCTCGTGGTTAACAGGAGCCTAGAGGATATGCTGAAAAGCTGCTGGGGAGACGGAGCCATGGAAATGCTGGAGGAGGTCTTGTACCGGACCGAAGAGGAAAGAATCAATCAATTGATCCGACTTCATGCGGACCGCAAGGTGGAGGAGGCGCGGAGGCTCTCCAGGCTTCCGTCCCTGACGCCGGAACAATGGTGCTGGTTCTGGAAACAGGAGCAAAGTCATGAGATTCTGGCATCTTTTGACATGGACGTTTCCCTGATCATGTGCCTGTGCCCCAGGGAAAAGGTGGGGGGAGAAGACGGGGACTACCCTTTTTCCGAGGGCAGGGAAGCCGCTTTCCGGTACTGGCTGTCTGTTCCGGATAGAATCACCCGGGTATGGAAGGAAGCTGCGGCAGGAAAAAAGAATTGATGCCGCCGGCGGTTCCATTATTCTGTGCCGCCATGAATTTTTTACGGATTATTTTTCTGTGCTGGGCAGTATGTGGAATTCATGCGGCGGCAGGTGTCCGGACGGTGGACGTGGTGACAAGCGACGCATTTTCCAAAGCCCTGGAGATGGTCGGCACCCGGGTCAAGGATGCCGCATCTTGCAGGGAAGTCACGGAAGAGTTGAACAAGGAGGCTGACAAACAGGAAAAGCTGTGGAGGGAGGCTATCATGTCCGGCGCGCCGACACCGCACGAATGGTACCAAATGGCTGAATTTGAAATGAAGAGTTTTAAAAAGGAGTTGACGGACAAGGGAAAGAATGGACAGGATAAGCTTGTTTCTCTGTTCAGACTGGAAGAAGAAGGGGTTATTTCCCATCACGAAGCGGAAAAGGCAATGGCTGCGCTACGCAGGCTGTTGCTGGCATCCAAAGCGGCTGTGGATTCCCTGGATGACTTCATCGCCGGGGCTTCGCTGCCCCTGCCTTCTTCTCCGGACGGAGATTCCTATGAAAAGCTGGTGGCCTGGAAATTGGATCCCGGGAATTCCCTCTTCTACAATATGGATCATGATCCCATCTGCAACGGCTGTGTGGAAAAGGCGCTGGAATATTGCCTGAACGGCCGGGTCATGGAATTGCTGTACGGAACATTGACCCGTGCCTGCCGGGAGAGACGTGTTCAATTAATCCGGGAACATGCGGACAAGAGAGTGGAGGAAGCGGAACGATTATCCAGGTTGCCTTCCCTGACACCGGAGCAATGGGCCTGGATCGTGAAGCAGGAGCACGGGCACGAGTTTCTGGAACATACCATGGCGGATATGATTGTCGCAGCCCTCTTCATGATGGACGAAAGAAGGGAGGAAGAGGACGGAACTCCCATTATCGATGAAACGAGCCGGTATTACTGGATAGAGACTCCGGAGAAAATCGCGCGGCTGTGGAGGGAAAAGGCGCTCCGGGAAAGCGGTCGTTAGCGCGCCGAGGCCATCCGGACAGCCAGCTGGAAGGCGTGGATGGTGCTGGACGGGCTGGCCTTTCCGGTGCCAGCCAGGTTGAAGGCGGTGCCGTGGTCCGGGCTCAGGCGGGGGCGCGGAAGGCCCAGCGTGACGTTGACGGCGGTGTGGAAGTCCACCAGCTTCAGGGGAATCAGTCCTTGGTCGTGGTAGGGGGCCAGCACGGCGTCATAAAGCCCTTCCGCCGCCTCCCGGTACACGCAGTCGGGAACGGAAGGGCCTTCAAACAGGGCTTCCGGGCATAATTCCTTCAGCCGCTCCACGGCCGGTAAGATGATGGATTCATCCTCGTTGCCGAAGGCGCCGTGCTCCCCCGCATGGGGGTTCAGTGCCGCCAGGGCGATGCGCGGCCTGGAAATGCCTTTGCGGCGGCAGAAATCTTTCAGCAGCATTCCGATGCGGACCAGCTCCTCCGTATTCAGCAGGGAGGGGACGCTTTGCAGGGAGATGTGGATGGTCGCCAGGCCCACCGTCAACTTTTTCCCGGTCAGGCACATGGCGTAATTCTTCGTTTCCAGGCGTTCTGCGAAAAATTCCGTCTGCCCCGGCCAGCGGAATCCCGCGCCGTGCAGCGTTTCCTTGCATACGGGAGCGGTCACGACGGCGTCGATGACTCCTTCCCGGAGCGCCTGAGCCGCCTGTTCCAGATGTTCAAAGGCATGGCGGGCGGATTCCGGATTCGGCCTGCCCATGCGGACGTTCTCCCGGCGTCCGATGAGCCGGTATTCCGCTTCCGCCGGAAGTTCTCCGGAGGACAAGGCGGCGGCGACCACTTCCGGGCCTATGCCCGCCTGGTCGCCCAGGGTATATCCGATGACCGGTTTCATGGGAGAATGGGGGGAGGAAAAAATTATTCGGGCACGGGAACCGCGTCCGGAATGAACTCATCCTCCGCCGGAGGAACGGACGGGGCCGGAGCGGCAGCCGGCTGGAGGACTGCGGCGCGTTTTCCCATGTTGATCACCTGGGTGGTCTTTTCCGGTTCGTCCGGATGGCGGAGTTCGAATTCCAGATGGGAGTTGGTGGACCAGTGATAGTAGATCGTGGCGCCCAGGGCGGCCAGGACCAGAATCAGAAGAATGGAACCGAAGAAGGAACGCATGGCATTACTGTGTGATGTGTGCAGGGGAAATTCAAGAAATTATCGAGACCGCGCATACGGGCTGGAAAAAGCCGCAGGCCGCTGCGCCCGGTGCCGTCGCAGGCCATGATTCCAGGGGGGCTTGCCGCCGCAGCGCATGGAAGCCTGAGACCCGGAGCATGGGCCGCCGGGAAGGCGGCCCATGCCGCGTTTATAGGAGCGCGGTGTTAGGAAAGGATTTTCACCGCCGTGAACAGGATGATGAGCAGAATGACGAAACCGATGATTTTTCCGGCCAGGCTGCCGGGCGTTTTTCCGTTTTCGCACCCGGGACATCCTTCCGCTCCGTGGCATCCGCCGCATTCCATGCCGCAGGAATCGCAAGAGCCGCAGGGAGAATTTCCGTCTTCGTCCAGATGATCGGCAAGGAGCAGTTCCAGTTCACGGACGGTGGGTTCCACGCCGGAGACGACGATGCGGCCGTTGACGGCAAGAGCGGGCAGCGGCCCGCCGTCATGTTCCGGCCCGGCTTCCACCTGTTCCACCGGGATGTTCCGGTCCAGATTTTCCAAAGCCCGGAGGATATTGGCGTGCAGGGTGTTTCCCGGACAGTCCCGGCTGTGGAATAATTGAATGCTGGTCATGGTTTCTGGGGCGGTGGTGGAGGAAAGCCTTTTTTTGAGGGAAGCGGCTTCCTCCAACAAATAGGATAGCCGTTGAAAGGTCAATGCGTTTTTCCGTGTCATGACATATAAGTGATGGACGGAAAATATTTTAGACTTTTCAAACGGGGGGAGAACGGGCACTATCCCGCCGGTCCTGCCATGAAAAAGTTATCTGCATTTCTTCTGACGCTGGCCTGCGCGTTCCAGTTTTCCGCCCAGGCGCAGGAAAAGCCCAGCTACATCGCCATTGAAGCCAATTCCGGCAAGCTTCTTTTCAGTTCCAACGCGGAAGCCAGAAGGCCCGTGGCCAGCCTCTCCCAGGTGGCTACCGCCATGGTGACCCTGGACTGGGTGACCCGCACGCGCCTTCCCCTGGATACGTTCATTACCGTTCCCCAGGAGGCGTTCGGCCTCCGCGCCGGGAACCCCATGGACCTTCAGCCCGGCGACCGCCTGACGCTGCGGGATGCCCTGTATTCCACCCTGCTGGGGTCGGACAATGTCTCCGCCCTGACGATCGCCTCCTTTGTGGGCCGTGACCTGGTGTCCCGCCGGGGCAGCGGCACTCCCATTGCCGCCTTTGTGTCGGAAATGAACAATTTGGCCCGTTCCCTCAGAATGACCAAGACGCGCTTCACCGCTCCCCACGGCCTGGACGCCGGCAATGCCGTTTCCACATCCTGCGCCCTGGACATGGCCCTGCTGGGCATGTACAGCATGCAGAATCCCGCTTTTTGCTACATCGTCTCCCAGGCCAGCCGCCGCATCGGCGTCCAGTCCCAGACCAAGGGGACGACGATGTATGATATTTCCAACAACAACAAGATGATGAGCACTCCCGGCGTGGACGGCATCAAGGCGGGCTCCTCCCGCGCCGCCGGACAATGCCTGCTGCTCAGCGCCACGCGGAACGCCATCGCCCGTCGCAGTCCCCAGACCGGGACGGAAGTGATTTATCCCCAGCGCATGATCATCGCGGTGCTCGGTACCGGAGAACGCTATTCCCTGGCACGCCAGATGCTGAATACCGGCTGGCGCGTGTGGGAAAACTGGCAGGCCTCCGGGATGGACATGAAGGATCCCAAGGAGTTCGTCCAGCTTCCTGTGAAATCTGGGACAGAAAAGCGATAGGAAGTGGACGCCTCCGGAATTTTCTGCTATAAGGGGCACCGCATATGAATATTGGTGTTTTGAATAGCGGCGGGGACTGTCCCGGCCTGAACGCAGTCATTGAAGGCGTTGTCGGCGCGGCATCCCGCCGTGGATGGAACGTCGTGGGTTTTTACGATGGGTTTGAAGGACTTCTCTCCGAAGAAGGAGATGACCGTTTTGAATGGCTGACCCCTGCCGGGTGCCGCGGTCTGCGCGCCAAGGGCGGTACCATTCTGGGGACCGTGAACAAGGGGAACTTCGCCATCAAGGTGGGCGTGGGCCAGAAGGGGGAAATCGAACCGGCCGTTCTGGAAAAGACGAAGGCCACCGTCAAGCGCCTGGGGCTGGACGCCCTGATCGTGGTAGGCGGTGACGGCTCCCAGTCCACAGCCCTTCTTCTCGCTGAAATCGGCCTGCCCGTCGTAGGCGTGCCGAAAACCATTGACAACGATCTGGGCGCCACGGACGTGACCTTCGGCTTCAACAGTGCCGTGGCTATCGTATCCGAATCCCTGGACCGTCTGGAAACCACCGCCAACGCGCACCAGCGCATGATGGTGGTGGAAGTGATGGGTCGCCATGCCGGATGGATTGCCCTGGAAGGGGGCATCGCGGGCAGCGCGGATGTCATTCTTTTGCCGGAAATCCCGTTCTCCCTGGAAAATGTGGTGGAATGCATCAAGGCCCGCAAGGCCGCGGGGCAGCGCGAAATTCTTGTGGTAGTTTCCGAAGGCGCTCGCCTGGCGGACGAACTGGTGCTCCTGAACGAGAAAACCCAGGGGGAAGTTCGTCTGGGAGGCATTGGCAAGGTGATCTCCAAGAAACTGGAGGAAGCCACGGGCATTGAAACCCGCTCCTGTGTTCTGGGCCACATCCAGCGCGGCGGCTCTCCGTGCGCTTACGACCGCATTCTGGGCGTGCGCTTCGGCAGTTACGCCGTGGAGCTGGTGGAACGCAAAAAGTTCAGCTACATGGTTGCCCTCAGGGGAACCCAGATGGTTGCCGTTCCCATTGAAGAGGCCGTGAAGACCCTCAAGCTGGTGGACCCGGACTGCCAGATGGTGCGTACGGCCCGCGACCTGGGCGTCTGCTTCGGCGATTGACGCCGCATCTCCATGGCCGTTTTTTCATTCTTCAGCCGTATCCTGGATTTCAGGATACGGTTATTTTTTGCGGAAGGATGCCGTACCTGTTCGGTCCGGGTGTTCCCTTGATCAGCATCATGGCCAGGAACAGGATGGAAAGCTGGTCCATCAGGTCGGTGCACAGCGTCACGTAGGGCAGGTACGGGGCCATGTCCCCCGGAATCACGCGCAGCAGGATAATGAGCAGAACGGAAATGATGAAAATGCAGAAGGGGATGAGGATGAATTGGCCGCTCAGGTTGCCGTCGTGCAGGCGGCGCGTGGCCGCCGCGGCGTTGAACAGTATGTTGAATCCCGCCACGCCGATCAGCAGTTCCAGGGAAAGTGTGCTGAGGTCACCGGACTGGTAAAAGAAGTAAAAAGTGGGGTTGAAGCAGGCATGGGCCAGCAGGATCAGGGCGTCCTGCGGCTGGGTGATGTAAAGCAGGATTTCACGGGAAGGGGAAAAATACGGATGCAGGACTGTGCTGTCGTAGTCCACCATGTTGTACCCCAGCGGCAGGAACAGGAAGAGGGAGAGAAGAAAGAAGGACCAGAATTCCGCTCTGGAGGCCCGCCCCTCCGTCGTCGTCAGCTTCCGCAGGCTGATGAGCCAGTAAAGGTAAAAGGGCGTGAACGGCTGGGCGGCCTGTTCCTGTTCCGGCGGCGCGGATGCCTGTACGGGAGTGTTCCCGCGGTATTTGTTGTTTTCCGTTTTGCTTTCGCTCAAAGTCAGATAGAAAAAGAACAGGCGGCCGAGGCCGAAGGGAAGCAGGAGGACGAGGGCCCAGAATCCGCTTCTGCCCGTATCGTGCAGGCGTCTGAACGTGACGGCCAGGCAGGGAAGCACCAGCGCCGCCCACAGGAGGATGGTCAGGGCGTCTCCGTAAACGCTTACCCTCCTGTCCGGGATATGCAGCCAGTCCGTAATGATGTAGCCAGCCAGGGCCGGAACCAGGGCCAGAAGGGGGAGTGCCATGAACCACCAGAATTCCGGACGGGAGGCGCAGCCCCGGAATTCTGCGTAATGAAGGAATCCCTTTTTCCAGTATTCAAGGGGGGAGGCCGAAGCCTGCGCAGGGAGGGGTGCGGGTGTGGCGGTGGTGGAGATGGGGACGTCCGGCATGAATGACAGGGGGTACTGCCGTTTTTGACCGCCGGAAGCTCCTGAACGCTCAATGCCGGACTTGCCAAGACACGGAAAGGGAGGAAAGCGCGCCGGATCAGACCAGGACGACGGCCATCAGCAGCATGCCGGCGATGATGCCTATGATGGACATGTGGTGGTGGCCCCAGCGTTCCGCCATGGGCAGCAGTTCGTCAAAGGAAATAAAGACCATGATTCCGGCCACGGAGGCAAACAGGACGGAGAGCACCGTGGGCGTCAGGAAGTGGAACAGGAAGATCATCGCGATCGCCGCGCCGACGGGTTCCGCCAGGCCTGACAGAAAGGAGTAGAATACGGCTTTTTTCCGGCTTCCCGTGCCGTAGTAAAGAGGAACGGCCACGGCGATTCCTTCCGGGATGTTGTGCACGGCCACGGCCAGGGCGATGGAGGTGCCCAGCGTCAGAGAGTCCAGACCCGCGGCAAAGGTGGCGATGCCTTCCGGAAAGTTGTGGATGCCGATGGCCAGGGCGAACAGGACGCCGGACCTTTTGATCTTGGCGGAGGAGAATTCTCCATTGCCGTTGCCGTGGATGTCTTCCGGTCCGCGCGCTTCGTGCGGGTTTTCGTCTTCCGGCACCAGGTAGTCGATCAGCGCCGCCACGGCGATTCCTCCGAAAAAGGCGGCGATCGCGATCCAGGAACCTGCGGTGTGGCCTTTGAACTCGATCAGGCGGTGTTGGGCCTCTCCCAGCAGTTCCACCAGGGAAATGTACACCATCACGCCGCCGGAGAAGCCCAGGGAGAAGGTGAGCGCCTTCGTGTCCGTCTTTTTCATGAAGAAGGCGATAAAACCTCCTATGCCGGTGGCAAGCCCTGCTAGCGTCGTCAGCAGAAAGACGGTGAGAATGTGGTTGGCGGAAAGGTCCATGGAAGGAACTGCGGGAACGGAGGAACGGTCCGGCGCTCCCGCAGCGGGAATATTACTTCTTGGCGGCAGGCGGAACGATGCATTTGGCGGCCGGAATGGCTCCGGGCGGCAGGGGCGGCTGTTCTCCCGGCTTCAGGTTCTCGCGCTCCTTCCTGATGTTGGGGAGGTCGGCCAGAAGCCTGCTGCAAGCGCGGCCTTCGTCGCTGTCCGGAAGAAGGGCGATGGCGCTTTTCAGGATTTCTTCCACTTCATTCACCTCGTTCCGCTGGATGAGAAGGCGTACCTTGGTCAGCAGAAGGGACTGCCTGATTTCCGGAAGAAGGCCCTCCTTTTTCAGGGAATTGTCCAGAATGGCGATGGCTTTGTCGGGCTCTTTGGCAGCCAATGCGTAAAAGTTGTTTTCCCTGAGGTTTTGCACCATTTCCGCGGACTGGGTTTTGAGCAGCTCTTTCCGTTCCAGGGCGGCGCGGATGCCGGTGGTATCCTGCGGGTCCAGCGCGGCCAGTTCTTCGAAGGCCGGTTTGTAGAAAGTCCGGATGCTGGACTGCGGCACCGTATTTAAAAGCCGGGCAAGCGTGTCCCTGCGTTCCTGGTCGGAGAGCTTCCTTTCCAGTTTGTCTGTCAGCTCCTGCTGGGCTTTAAGGGCCTTTTCCGCCTGGGCCGTGTCGTTCATGACCTGTTCCGGGTTGCCGTACCCCACGACGGTGTGGACGGGCCTGCCCTGCGCGTCCGTGAAGATCAGGGACGGAAAGCCGGTGATATCGTAGGATTTTTTGTAGGAGTTAAAGGTTGCCCTGGTCTGTTCATCCTGCTGTTTTTTACGCGGAAAGTCCAGTTCCACGGGAATAAAGGAACGGCCGATGGCCTCCTGCACTTTCGGAAGGGAAAAAGCCTGTGTCTTCTGGGAAATGCAGGCGCCGCACCAGTCCGATCCGGTGAATTCCAGCATGACTCCCTTCTTTTGGGCGGCGGCCTGCTGCATGGCTTCCGCAGGGTTGGTGCTCCACGTTCCGGAAGCTACGGCCGCACCGGCAATGAGTGCGGCTGCAATGGGCAAGGCGAATGTATTCATGATGTTGAAAGAGCGTTACATGGGGGGCAGCGGAGAATGGGCCGGAGGCACCCAGATGGCGCCGGAGGAGGGTGTGTCGGATGTTCCCGTGTTGGTGGGCGTTTCAATCCGGGGAGGGCCCGCGGGAGGGTCCAGGTCCTTCACCACCACTTTCTTTTTCTCCGGAGCGGACGCGGGGACGGGGGGAGCGGGAGAGGGAGAGGCATCCCTGCGGATGATGGGATTCTGGAGGGCGGCGTCCGACTGGTTCATGGCCGTGATGTTCAGCGGGTCTCCATAGGCCAGCAGTTCTCGGATGTCGTCGGGAAGGTCCCCGGCGGCGATGGACGTGGTGCCCTGTTCATGCAGGATGCGTACGAATTCGTTTTCCACCCGCGTAATTTCCACGTTCAGATAGGTTTTTCCGGAGTGAGTGGTTTTCAGGATGTCGAATTTGCGTCCGCGTGCCTTGGCCCTGGCCGCCTGGCGGTAGCGGTCGTAATAGGAGCGGATTTCTCCGCGGATGCCGGCAACGCGCATTTTTTCCTTCTCGATGGACTTCAGGGTTTCTTCCAGATCGGTCGCGGTCTTTTCGGAAATATCCAGCAGGCTGAGAAGCTGTTCCTTGGGAGCGGTCTTGTTCCGTATATCCTTGAGCTGTTCCTGTTTTTTCAGGAGCAGGGCGTGGCTGGCCTCCAGCTCTTCCCGCGTATCCTTCACCGGATCCGGAAGATGGGAAAATTTTTCATAAACAATGTAACCCGCGCCGATGACGATCAGGGCAAAGAGACCCAGGCACAGGTTCCAGAACAGGGCGTCGCTCTTGGCCTTTTTGATCTCCTCTTCCTGCTGGGCCGTGTCTTCCTCCGCGGCGTGTTCGGAAACGACGTCCAGCGGGGTCTTCAAACGTTTTTTCGGAGTGCGGGGCGCATCCTTTTCCCTGGTTGTTTCATCCCGTTCCGGCTTGGGGGCGAAGCGGGCTTCGTCTTCCTGCGTGGCGGAAGGATCGGGGGAGGAAGGGGCGTGAGAGGAGGAATCGGTCATGGGGAGCGTAGGGGCTGGGGTTAATCCACCGGGTGGGATTGCTTGAAGTCGGCGAGTTTGGCGGCGTAGGCGTTATACTGGTATTGCAGGGCGTGGAATTCCTGCTTACGCTGCGCCAGGGTATTGCGCAGGTCTTCAATGTCGAAGCACAGGTGCTCGAAGTCGCGGCGCTTGGAAGGCAGAATGTCCATATCCTTCACCGTGAAGGGAGTCCGGATTTTTCCGGGATTGGAAAGCCGCTTCTGAAGATCGTAATTCACGCGTGCGTCGTGGGATTCCGCCTGCCTGATTTCCTGGTCCGTCTGGGCCAGGGCTTCCTTCATCTGCTGGAGTTGTGCGTGGAGCTGCTGGTGTTCCGTTGTGGATCCTCCCGTAATCAGGGAGGTCAGGGCCGTGTTCGTGCTGTTGTCGCACGCGGAGAGGGCCAGTACAAGCGCCAGTGCCGGAAAGGCTGGCCTGGTGAATCGCACGATATTGAACATGCCGGGGATTATGCCCTTGATCGGGGGGAAAAGTCAAACTGTTCATGCGCCTGCAAAACAATGATTTTGCTCGCATAAAACGCGCGTGCGGCTACAATGCCCCCGGCATGATGCAATTATCGGAGATAGGAGGCCATCTGACGGCCAGGACCGGGATTGACGATTTGATGGAGGATTTGTTCAAGGCCCTCCATTCCGGAGATCCCGGCCTGTGCCAGTTGAACGGGGGGAGCCCCGCCGTGATTCCGGAAGTGACGGAATTGTGGCGGCGCAGCATGACGGAACTGGTCCGGGACGGGCGGTTTGACGTGCTTGTGGGCCATTACGCCCATCCGGGCGGCGACCCCGCCTTTATCCGCGCCCTGGCCGGCTTCCTCAATGACCGCTGCGGCTGGAACCTGAAGCCGGAGAACATCGCCATCACCCAGGGCGGCCAGATGGCCTGTTTCACGCTTTTCAACATGCTCGCCGGTCCCTGTGCGGAAGGCGGCATCCGTGAAATTCTCTTTCCTCTTTGCCCCGATTATGTGGGCTACCAGTCCCAGTCTTTATGCGGCGGCGTGATGTTCCGCGGCCTTCGCCCCGGAATCCGCATGCTGGACGAACATTTGTTCAAGTACGTGATTGACTTCGACCGCCTGGACATCCGCCCGGAAACGGCCGCCGTCTGCATGTCCCGCCCCACGAATCCGACGGGCAACGTGGTGACGGACGAGGAGCTGGACCGCCTGCGGGCGTTGACTTCCCGCGCCGGAGTGCCGCTGATGATCGACAACGCGTACGGCGCGCCGCTGCCCAACATCTGTTTTGTTCCGGTCAAGCCCGTTTGGGACGAGAACATGATTTTGACCATGAGCCTTTCCAAGATTGGACTGCCCGGCACGCGCACCGGGATCGTGATCGCCCGGCCGGACATCATCCGCGCCGTGGTCAGCATGGTTACGACTTCCTCCCTGTGCCCCAACAATCTGGGGCAGGCGCTGGTGACTCCCTACCTGGAGGATGGCACGCTGGAGCGCGTTTGCCGTGAGACCCTGACGCCGTTTTACCGGAGCAGGGCGGAATGGGCCCTGTCCCTGCTGCCGGAACTTTTCGGGGAAGAGATTCCCTGGCGCGTGCACAAGAGCGAAGGGGCCATGTTCCTGTGGCTGTGGTTCGAGGGGCTCCCCATCACCTGCCAGGAACTGTATGAACGTTGCAAGGCCCGCGGCTGCTTCGTGAATCCGGGCCATCATTTCTTCTTTGCCCTGCCGGAGGGCGGGGAACCGTGGCCCCACAGGCATGAGTGCATACGCATCAGCTTCACCCAGACGGAGGAACTGCTGCGCAAGGGACTTTCCATCGTGGCTGACGAAGTGAAGCGCGCCTATACCCATTCTTCTTAACCCAATCCGAAATCGCAATCCATGAACAGCATGACCGGCTTCGGCAGAGCCGTTGCCCAGACAGACCGTTACAACATTCCGGTTGAAATATCCGGAGTCAACCGCAAGCAGACGGAAATAGCCGTCAACGTGCCGCGCAACTGCGCGGAATGGGACGCCCCCGTGCGCTCCATCGTGCAGGGGAGCGTTTCCCGCGGCCGCGTGGGCGTTTCCGTCTCCCTGGAACGGACGGAGGAAGCGGGCGGCTCCCTCCAATTGGACGAAAGGAAGCTGGCCTCCCTGGTGGGGCTGCTGAACCGCGCCTCCGATCTGGCGGCCCGGCCCATGACGTTGCAGGCGTCCGACCTGCTGAGGCTGGACATCATCGCCTCCGAGGCGGAAGCCGCGCTTTCCCCGGAGGAAGCATGGCCTGCGGTGGAAGAGGCCCTCAGGGCGGCCCTGAAAGATTTCCTCGCCATGCGCGCGGCGGAGGGCGCCAACCTGAAGGCGGATGTGCTCGGCAAGCTGGAAACCCTGGAAAAGTACCGGAACAGGATCGCGGAACACGCTCCTTCCGTTCCCGTCAGGCTGCGGGAAGCCATGCTCAAGCGCCTGGCGGAAGCGGACCTTTCCGTCTCCGCGGATGACGAGCGCATCATCCGGGAAGTGGCCCTGTTTGCGGACAAGTGCGACATTTCCGAGGAGATCACGCGCCTTTCCTCCCACTTTGACCAATTCCGCACCCTGTGCGATTCTTCCGCCCCCGCCGGAAGGCCGTTGGACTTCCTTTGCCAGGAGATTTTCCGGGAATTCAACACCATCGGTTCCAAGGCGAACGACTCCACGCTGTCCCATCTGGTAGTGGCCGCCAAGACGGAACTGGAAAAAATCAGGGAACAGGTTCAGAACATCGAATAACAGCCATGAAACAGCATTTGGGAACTTTGCTGGTGGTTTCCGGTCCCTCCGGTTCCGGGAAGACGACTTTATGCCGCCGGGCGACGGAAAACGGACTGTGCGTGTACAGCATTTCCTGCACGACCCGCCAGCCCAGGCCGGGAGAGGTGAACGGCGTGGACTACCACTTCCTGACACCCTCCGAATTCGCCGCCAGGGTGGAGAAGGGGGATTTCCTGGAATATGCGGAGGTGCACGGCAATCGCTACGGCACGCTGAAGGCGGACATTCTGGACCTTCTGGAACAGGGGAAGACCGTGGTGATGGATATCGACGTGCAGGGGGCGGCCCAGGTCCGCGCGTGCCGGGAGGGCATTCTTCCCCTCTGCTATGCGGATGTTTATATTTACGTGCCGCAAGAGGAGCTGAAAAACCGCCTCTGCGGGAGGCAGACGGATGGTGATGAAACCATCTCCCTGCGTCTGCGGAATGCCGCGCAGGAAGACGCCTGCCTGCCGCAGTACCAGTACTGCCTGGTTTCCTCCGACCGGGAGGCGGATTACGCCGCCTTTTCCGCCCTGATCAAGTGCCAGTCCATGCGCGTGGGACTGATGCGGGAGTAAACCCTCCGTTAAGGAAAGCTGGCGGAAACGGGCGGCTTTTTAGATCCAAAAGCCGGCATGATGCAAACGCATATCATATCCTTTTCTGGAAGGGGGCGCGGGTGCATGGAGCGTGTTTTTCCGTGACTTTGACCTTTCCTCGGCATGGACCCTGAGGAAGGCGTCTGAAAAAATAAAAGCCTTCAACGGATTGAAGGCTTGGATGCTTTTTTTACCGGAATGGCCTTTTTTCTATTTAAGCGGGTACAGCCAGCCGATAGAGCAGGTGAAGATGATCCAGAGCAGGAGGTTGAGAGGGAGGCCGACTTTCACGAAGTCTTTGAATTTATAGCCGCCCGCGTTGTACACGTACGTGTTGGTCTGGTAGCCGATGGGGGTGGAGAAACTGGCGCTGGCGCCGAACATGACGGCCAGAATGAAGGGGAGGGGGTTGGCGTCGAATTGCAGGGCCATTTCATAGGACAGCGGTCCCATGACGGCGGCCACGGCGTTGTTGGAGATCATTTCCGTCAGGATGGAGCACAGCAGGTACAGGCCGGAGATGGCGAACAGGCAGCCCATCGGACCCATGGTGTCCACCACGCCGAAGGCGATGGCCTTGGCAAGTCCCGTCTTGCTCATGGCTTCCCCCACGCAGAGCATCCCCAGGATCAGGAAGATGATGCCCCAGTCCACGGACTGGTAGGCTTCCTTCGGCTTGATGCAGCCGGAGATGACGACGATCAGGGCGCCGATGAAGGCCAGGTAGAAGGGATTGAAGCGTGCGAAGAATTTGAAGAATTCCCCGTACTGCTCAAAGGAGCCGAGCAGGCCGATGAAGATGAAGATGCCCATGGCCAGAATGGCCCAGCCCTGCTTGCTGCGGTTGTGGGCGTCCGCCGAACGCTGGCTGAGGGGAATGATGCGCTGCTTGGTGAGGATGCGGTTCATGCCTTCCTGCGGGCCTTCCAGCAGCAGGGTGTCCCCGGCAATCAGCTTGGTGTCCGACCCCATGTCCGTGATGTTCCTGCCCTGCCTGTGGATGGCGAGCACGAAGATGTTGAACCGCTGGCGCAGTTTGAGTTCCGCCAGGGACTGCCCGGCGAATTCGGAGTTGTTGGCGATCATGCCTTCCACGATTTGCACGTCGCGCTGTTCCATGGCTTCCAGCCCGCGGCTGTCGTCCCAGCCCAGGTCCACGCCTTTGGCCTCCCGGACCTGGTTGACTTTTCTGGCGTTGCACAGGAACAGGACGCGGTCGCCTTCTTCCAACGTGATGTGCTGCAGTTCCTCCTGCATGGAGAAGCCCCTGCGGCGCACTTCCACGATTTTCGTCCCCAGCAGTTCGGACTGCATCAGGTCCACGGCGGTGGTTCCGATGTGGGAGGAGCCGGCGGGAATCCGGACCTGGAGCAGGAAGTCGCGCTGGATGCCGCCGGGAAGCATGGTGGAGAGGGTGGGGCGGGAAGGCAGCCACTTGCGGCCTATCGTCCACAGGTAAAGCAGCCCAGCCGCCGCATAGATGAGGCCCATGGGAGCCACGGTGAACATCTGGATGCCTTCAAAACCCAGCTTTTGAACCTGCCCCAGCACGACCACGTTCGTGGACGTGCCCACGACGGAGCAGGTGCCCCCCAGGATGGTGGCGTAGGAGAGGGGGATGAGCAGCTTGGAAGCGGCGATGTTGTGGTCGCGGCAGAAGGCCAGGACGATGGGCATCAGGATGACGACCACCGGCGTGTTGTTGACGAAGGGGGATACCGCGAACGCGCCCAGCGTGATGACCAGCAGGGCGGCGAATTCCCTGCCTTTGGCCACTTTGTTGAATAGCTTGGAGAGGTCGCCGATAAGGCCCGTGCGTTCCAGGGAGGCGCTCAGGATGAACATGCATACGACCGTCAGGGGGCCGCTGTTGGCAAAGCTGGACAGCACGTCTCCCGTCGTCAGGATTCCCGTGAGCATCAGGACGGCGGTTCCGGCCAGGGCCGTGATTTCCACCGGGAGCCATTCCCTGATGAAGCTGATGAACAGGAGGATGAGAAGGATGCCTACAATCCATTGCTGGGTGGCGGCGGAGTCCAGCCAGCCTGTGATGGAGGCGAGGTCGATGTTGGAAAACGGCATGTCGTGACGGGTGGTTTGACGGATAGGGAGCGCAACTCTCCTACTTTCACGGGGCCGTTCTGTCAAGCCGCAATAATTTTCCGGAAAGGGTTTGAAATGGGCCCTGTCCTTCCTTATGGTGAGTGCGCCGCATGGATTCTCCCATAGTCACAAGGTTTGCTCCCAGCCCTACCGGATTCCTGCATTTGGGGCATGCGCTGGCCGCATGGGAGGCCCGTTCCCTGGCGGACCGCTTTTCCGGCAGGTGCGTGTTGAGGATGGAGGACATCGACCAGACCCGCAGCCGTCCGGAGTTTGTCCAGGCTATTCTGGAGGACCTGGATTGGCTGGGAATCCGTTTTGACGGGCCGATGATGGTCCAGTCCTCGCGTTTCGGCTCCTATGAACACGCATTGCAAGTGCTGAAGGACCGCGGGGTGCTGTACCCGTGCTTTTGCACGCGCAGGGAGATTGCCGAAGAGGTGGCCGCCATGGGCGCCGCTCCGCAGGAGGGCGGGACCGTGGATGTTTATCCCGGCACTTGCCTCAAACTGGACAAGGTGCGGAGAAAGGAACTGATGAAGTCCGGCAAGCCGTTTTCATGGCGGCTGGACTGCCGCGCCGCGGCCCGGATCACCGGTCCGCTTGTCTGGCGGGACATGCGGTTCGGAGAGCAGGTGTGCCGCCCGGAGGAGCTCGGCGACGTGATTCTGGGACGCAAGGATTGCCCAGCAAGCTACCATGTTGCCGTGGTGGTGGATGACGCGGCCCAGGGCGTGACCCATGTGAGCCGCGGGGAGGATTTGCTGCCCGTAACCGGAATTCACCGCACGCTCCAGGCGCTGCTGGGTCTTCCCGTGCCGCAGTGGTACCACCACCGGCTGGTGAGGGACGCTTCCGGCAGGAGGCTGGCCAAGAGGGACCGGAGCATGAGCCTGCGGGAGATGCGCGCCGCAGGCATGCGCCCGGAAGATATTTTCCGCATGATGCGGGAGAGGTAGGAACGTTTCAGGCGTTTTTCCCGCGTTTTCCCAAGCAGAGCATGCAGGAATAAGCCGCCGCCAGAGTCAGCAGGGCCAGGGAGGCCAGATGGACCAGCAGATTTCCCTGGATCAGGGGGACGAGGAAAGTGTGCGGAAGTTTTCCCATGGCCGCCAGCGCCTCGGGAAGGAAGATGAAAAGATTCTGGGAGGCCAGGCAAATGGCCGTGAAGGCCAGGGCCGCCCCCAGCGTGAAGCGGATGGGCGGAAGGAGGGGCTCCAGCATGCCGCGTGCGGAGCGTTTGCAGAACGGTGCGGCGCATGCCAGCAGTCCGATGACGGCCAGGGGCGCGAGCAGGGCGGCGGAGGGAAGAGTCTGCCATTTCATCCATGCCGCGAGGGGCGACACGGAGATGAGCATGCCCGCACTTTTCGTAAAAAGAGCGGGGAGGGCGGCGGAGGATGAAGGAGCGGGGTGCATGTCCGTCAGTCCGGCCAGACGTTGCCGGGAGTGCTGCCCTGGGTGATGACCACTTCCTGGCCGATTTTCAGCGTGAAATTGGGCGTGACTTCCTGCTGGACTTCCACCAGTTCATTCGTGTCCTTCAGCTTTACGCGCACGCGGATCATTTTGGTGGCTTCCACCCGGCCGTCCACGATGGAACCGGTGGCGGAGGCCAGCTTGGAGGTGCCCATGCCGATGATGCCGGGCGTGACGGCTTCCGCCGCGGTTCCCGCCATGTTGGCGAAGGTGCCGTCATCCGTGGAGGTAAGCACGTTGATTTCCTTGATGCGGACGACGTTGCCCAGCTTGATCGTCGTCACCTTTCCGGTGGCGATTTCCAGGGTGCTTTTTTGCGTGCAGGAGAAGAGTACGGGAAGAATGAGGAGAACGGGAGCGAGTTTGAGAGGATTCATGATACGTCTTTTACTACGTTGGGGCGGAGCGGCGTTTTTCAGAGTCCGGGTAAAATTGTGTAAGTGGCCAGGTACAGGATCAGATGGACGGAGGAGAGGGCCAGGAGCCTGTTCATGCTCTTGTCCGCCGGCGTTTTGCGGATGAGCAGCATCAGGTAGCCTCCCAGCAGGATGGCGGGAATCCACATCCACCACAGGCGGGACAGGTCCAGATGCAGGGCCCGGCAGGAAGTGGGCAGCGTGATGTAGGCAGCCACGATGAACGCCTGGGCCATGGCGCGCGCCTTTCTTTCCCCCAGGCGGACGGCCAGGGTGCGCTTTCCGGTGGTCTGGTCCTCCTTCCTGTCCCGGATGTTGTTGACGGAGATCATGACGGCGCAGAGCAGGCCGCACTGGATTCCCAGGACGATTCCGGCGTTGTACACCGCCAGGGAGTCCACCAGCGTGCCGGGGACTACAGGGGCCGTGCCTATCTGCACCAGAATGGTGCCCAGGACGGCCACCAGCCCGAAGAAGAGGATGACGAACGCTTCCCCCAGCCCCTTGTACGCCAGCGGCCACGGGCCGCCCGTATAGCCGTAGGAGAAATAGAGGGAGGGAATGCCGATGGCGATGATGGGCCACCCGCGCAGTTCAATGAGGGGAAGGGCCAGAAGGCATGCCGCCGCCAGGAACAAGCCGCCGAAGAGCATGACCGCCCGGTGGGACAGCGCCCCGCTGGCCGTCATGCGGACGGGGCCGGCGCGGCGTTCCGTGTCCGCGTGTTTCGCGTGGTCGATGGCGTCGTTGAAAAAATTGCAGGCTATCTGGATGCACAGGCAGGAAGCGAAGGTCAGCAGCGCCAGCCGCACGTCCCAGTGGCCTGTCAGCTTCTGCACGACCATGCAGCCCGCCCATACCGGAATCAGGGAGGCGGTGAGCGTTTTTGGGCGTGCCGCCAGAAAAGCGGAAGTAATGATGTTCATGAAAGAGCGGGAAAGGAGTCTCCGGAATTATCTGAGAATGGGACCGAGGTTGCGGAGGGTTTCCTTGATGAGGGAGACATGCCACTGGCCGGGGGCCGCCTCCCGGTCCCCCAGGTAGCCGTACACCAGGCAGGAGCCCAGCTGGGAGTAAAGCAGACGGGAGACGGGGCCCATCGGGCCCATGCCCATCACGGCAATGGGGCCTTTCGGCTTCTTGAAGAGCTGGACTCCGGTCTGAATGTCGCCCGCGACGCAGGGGGTGAAGGCGAATTTGACGATGTCCGCCCTGTAGGCGCGGGCCTTCTTTTCCTGTTCCCGCAGGTAGTCCACGCCCGGCGTGATTTGAAAGTCATGGGTGGAGCCGATGACGAGGATGCCGCGGTCGGCGGCTTCCATGACCAGTTCTCTGCCGTGGCGCATGGACTTGATTTCAATGTCGATGGCCGTGGCGTAAGGCATGTACGCGCGGAGCAGGGAGAAGCGCTCCTCTTCCGGCATGCGGCGCAGACCGCCTTCCTCATGGCAGCGGACGGTGACCAGCAGAGGCATGTCCGGCCTGAATTCCATGACCTGTTCCGGCGCGAGCTCCGCGGGCAGCGCATCCACGCGCAGTTCCACCCAGTCGCACTGGTCTTTCAAATCCTTACCTTTAAGCGTTTTCCAGACCTCCCAGGAGGTGATGGACGCCACTACGTTGGGCGGGTAGGTTTGATGTTCACGTAAAATCTGCTGCATGCTTCCTACTATCCCAACAAAGAAAGGAAGGTCAATCTTCTATTAGTGACATTCATCCATTTGAAGGGCCTGCCGGAAGCGTTGCCGGGAATGAGGGGAAACCCCTTCCGGACGGTGCGGCGGATTGTTGTTCTTATGGCCGGAATGAACGAGCCCGTCCGGAGGCGTTCCGGCTGGCGTCCGGATTCATGAAGCGGGGGCGGGTGATACGGCGGGAGATGTTCTCAGGGATGTCTTGTCCGGGGACGGGAAGTCCGCCGGAACAGTCCCATCCACCGGCTTTCCGGCCAGCCAGTCCAGGGCGCGGAAAAGCAGGGTCTGAAATCCGGCGCACTGCACGCCTTTAAGAGCGGGGTCTCCGGGCCAGACGTGCCCCAGCGTGGAGGTGTACACCCTTCCCTTGCCGTACCGTACCGTCCATTCGATCGGGAAATTGAGCCCCGTGGCGGGTTCCCGCGCGTAGGAGAGCACCTGCACCTGTTCGGCGGGGCCGCGCGTGTATCGGTACACTTCTATGTCCGCCGCCCTCCATTGGCGCGGCAGGCCCGCGTGCATGGGGTGGTTGCCCAGGCGCGTTACCAGCGCGTCAATCCGCGCTCCGTGGGAGGTAGGGCCTCCTTCACCCGGCGGCAGACGGAGTACGGCGCCGTCATCGGTGACGATCAGGGAGGTTCCGTAATCCCGGGGCCGCCATCCCAGCCCGATCATGCGGTTGTATTCCGGCCATTGGGGAAAGGCGTTGTTGGCGGAGTGGAAGGCCAGCATTCCTCCGCCTTCCTTCAGATACTGCTCCAGAGATTTTTTGGCTGTTGCCCCCCATTCGGGGCCCTGTGTTCCTCCGTTCGTGTTTTGGATTACTACGTCGTAATTCCTGAATTCCGGATTCCATGCTTCGCGTTCTTCCTGAGGAGCGCCTGCGGGGAAAGTGCTGACGTCCACGGAATAGCCCCCGTGCCTTGCCAGCAGTTCGGTCAGGCAGGCCGTCGTGCGTTTCCAGTCGTGGTTGGAGAAGCCGTCCACGATCAGCACGCGCGTCTGCTCCCCTCCTGCCGCGGCAAAAGCCGTCAGGGCCGTCATGAGGATGATCAGGGGAAGAAGTTTCCATTTCATCCGGGCAATCTATCCCGCGTGCGGCAAAAGTCAAATTCGCTTTCCTGCAGGGAAAAAAATGCCCCGGACCTTTCGGGAAGGTCCGGGGCGTGGTCCGCAAATGCCGCGGAGGCGGCTTGCGGGGGTGGATCAGTTTACCCCTTCGTCGCAAAGAATTTTGACGAAGCCTTCTTCCTGGAGACGCGTGGCGCCGCAGGCGAATTTGGCGCGGATCTGGAGCGCCTCTTCCATGTCGTCGCGCACGGAAAGCTTTACCTTGAAGTCGTTCCAGATGCCGAACTGGGCCTTGCTCTTGACCCAGGCCAGACAGGAGCGGGTGCCGTTCTCCGCCTTCGGCAGGCGCTGCGTGCGGATGAACTTGAATCCCATGAAGGAGTCTATCTTGCCTTCCACCAGCGCCTTGACGTTGTTGAAGTCATAACTGCTGACCTCCGTTTCCCGCAACAGGCTCATGATTTGGGAGCTGGTCACCGCGATGACCAGCTGGTCGCCGAATTGCGGGGCGTCCTGGTTCCATGCCTCGTTTTCCTCAAAGAGCTGGAGCGCGGCGCGCAGCTTGGCTACGGTGAGGTTGCTGCTGGCCTTGGAGCCGCTGTCCACATGGTCCACGGGAATCTGCTGGCTTTCCTTGAAGGGAACGGCGGTCATGCCGTCCTCGCCCACATAGTTCGTGTCCAGGAAGCCGGAGATCATCACGTCGTCCATGCGGCGTCCCGCGGCGGCCTGGAGGCCCTCAATGGTCTTGCTGACCGGGAGGTCCATGTCGCCCAGGCGCGTGGCGTCGAATTCATCGTAGCCGATGGCCTTGGTAAAGGTGCGCGGACGCATGGAGCGGCGCGTGGTGGGAGCCTCGTTCAGGACGGTCTGGCCTACGCGGGTCGTCTTTTCCGTGAAGTCCAGAACGCCGAACTGGTCCAGAAAGACCACCTTGCCGCTCAAGTCGCGCATGACGCTGACGTATTTGTCCAGCCGGGAGGCGTGCTGCTGAAGCAGGGTGCCCCATTTTTTGGTGTACTTGACCTGATAATTGTCTGTGATTGTTACTGCCATATTCGTAAATGAAATGATGTTTGAGTGCGGGAGCGGCATCATGGATTGGCGTGTCCGGTATGAGCGGAGCGGTCCTGCCGCGGAGGGGCGCGGCCTTGTCCCCGTGCGGGGATTGCGCGGCCGGTCCCATCCTGCGAAAACGGATATGGCCCATGCAAAAAAACGGCGCACCACGGCGGAACCGTGATGCGCTGAAAAAGGAAGCGGGAGTTTTCCGCTCCCTGCGTTTACATGATGATCTGGTGGGGGCGCGTGGCGTGGTCCGGTCCGAACAGCGCCAGCATGCGGCCCGTCTGCCCCTTCTCCATGCGGTAGGAGTAGAAGCGCCTGGTGTCCGCGGCAGTATCCAGCCCGGAGTCATGGATCTGTTCTTCCAGCACTCCTTCATTGAGAAGCTGGGCCTTGATGGCCGTGGGAATGTCCTCCTCGTAATGCGGAGGCCGTATGCAGGGGGAAATGACGGCGATCAGGTTCGCGGGATCGACGCCCAGGAATTTTTTCATGGACTTGATCGTGTTGGAGATGATGTTGCCGGCGGTTCCCGCCTTGCCGGAGTGGATCAGGGCGCGGTGGCAGTTTTCCTTGTCGTACAGCCAGACGGCGGCGCAGTCCGCCACGTAGATGGCGAGCACGCAGTCGGAAACGCCGGAGCACAGGAGGCCGTCCACGCCTTCCACGGGATAGTTGGAGCCGATGTCTCCCACCAGCGCTACCCTGGTGCCGTGCACCTGCTCGGCGCGGCGCAGGTCCTTCCACCTCCATCCGAGAGCTTCCACCTCCGCTTTGTGGTACGGTTCCAGCCGTTCCAGGACGGTCTGGCGGTCTCCGGTGACATCCACCCCCGGTATTCTTTCAATAAACTGGACGATTTCTCCGGGGTAGGACTGGATGGGTTTGAGGAATGCGGGCGTTTCCATCATAGTGGTTGGTAAATGTCGTTGGGCACATCTTGTCTTTTTGTATAACCTAGTCGAGCAAAATCGGAGCAAAATGTCACGGAGGGCCTCCGGTGACTGAGAAAAGGTTTTTTTCCGCGTTTCCAGGATGGTATGAGCAATTCATGTTGAGAAAATACTCTTCACTTTCAGCTTTTTTTACGGGCATGGCCGTCATGGTGCTTTCCCTGGCGCCCGCGTGGGGGCAGGGGGCGGCTCCGGACGCCGGGCAACTTTTGAAAAGGGTCCGCCAGGCGGCCACCCTCCAGGAAAACAAGGACGTCAAGGGCCAGATCCGCAAGCGCAGCGTGAAGGTGCCTTTTTCCATGAGCCTGCGCGGCAATTTGATTGCCTTTCAGTACCAGCAGGGCGGAGTCGCGAACAGGTTCGACCTGAAATTCAGGGACCGCGGCCAGGAAATCCTTTCCTGGAAGAACGGCCGGGCGGCAGTTCTGCCGGTGGCCCAGTATTCCGTGCCCATCGCGGGAACGGACGTGACGTATGAAGACCTTTCCATGCGCTACCTGTACTGGCCTGCCGCCAAGGTCGTGAGGGACGACGCTGCCAGTACGGTGAAGGGCAGGGATTGCTGGATTGTCCAGATCCCGAATCCCAATCCCAAGGTGGGGCAGTACGCCTGGGTGCGCGTCTGGATTGACAAGGAAAACGGGGCCATGTGGCAGATGGACGGCATCGACGGCCGCGGAGAGCTGGCTAAAAGGTTCATGATTGATTCCGTGATGAAGCTCAAGGACGGTTCCTGGTTCTTCAAACGGATGAAGGTGGAAGTGCGCGATCCGTCCAATCCCAGGAAGACGGTTTCCGTCAGCTACATTGACATGGAGAATCCGTGACAGGCCGTCTGCGCCCTCTTTTCCCATTCGTTCTTTATTGGAGTTCATGCCGCATTCATGGATGATTTAGGACGTGACAAGAAGACCCGATCAGCGTACACCGTGCAAAAACCTGTTATGAAGAAACGTTTATTCCTTACATGCGCCGTGATTATCGGTCTTTCCGCCTGTTCCTCCCGTCAGGACCAGGATGGCCTGATGACCGGAAATTCCGCTTCCGCCGGAACGGCGCTGGCCCCCGTCACCGCTCCGGGAAAAAAGCCGGACCGCCCTGTGGTGAAACTGCCGGAAAAGTCCGTTCCCGTGCCGTCCGTGAGCCCGTCCTACAACGATGTTCCCCTGGCTCCGCGCATTCCGGGCGCCACAGTGAACCGCGTGGCCGTACCGGACAAGGTGGTTGCCCTCACTTTTGACGACGGTCCCCACGGAACGCTGACCCCCAAGGTGCTGGATATTCTGCGCAACAATAACGTAAAAGGTACTTTCTTCATGCAGGGCTGCAATGTGACGGCCCATCCCCAGGTGGTGCGCCGCATGGTCAATGAAGGCCATGAAGTGGGGAACCACACCTGGAACCATGCTTATCTGAGCAAGGTATCCCGTGAGAAGGCGGAAGACCAGCTTCAGCGGACCAATGAAGCCATCCGCAACGCCTGTGGCGTGATCCCCGTGGTCATGCGCCCCCCCGGCGGTTATACGAATGCGGGGGTGGCCTCCTGGGCGCGGCAGCGCTTCGGGTTTACCACCATCATGTGGGACGTGGATACGAACGACTGGCGCAAGCCCGGCTCCGCCGTGGTGGCCGCCCGTGCCGTGAACGGGGCCAAACCCGGCTCCATTATCCTCGTGCATGACATTCACGCTTCCACCGTAGCGGCTGTGGACGCCATCGTGAAGGGGCTGAAAAACCGCGGGTATGAGCTTGTGACCGTTTCCGAACTGCTGCGCCGCGGCCGCGCCGCTTCCCGCCAGGCTTCCCCGGTGCAGCCTCTGTCTCCTGCCGCTCCCGTTTCTCCTGTCGCACCGGGGATGGAGACCGTTCCCAATCCCGTTCCTGCCGCTCCGGCTTCCGTTCCGGTGGAGACGATGGCCGGCATGTAAGGCTTGCCTGCCGCTTCCCTTTTCAACCCGGTCCCCTGAGGGAGACCGGGTTTTTTATTGCGGCGGCGCCGCGCTTTCCGGCATTTGGCGGGCGGAACCGGATCATCCGGCGGTACACGCACAGAAGACTTGACCTGCCGGCGAAATTCTCCAAAATCCCTTGCCGTATTACTCACACCCAATCCGGATTGAAATGTCTATGAATCTCCTGGCATCTGCCGATACTCTCCCCGCGGCCGGCGGCATGTCCCCGCCTCTCGCGTTTATTTACGATCTCTTCAACAACCCTCTGTTCATTTTCGTAGGCGGTCTGGTTCTGCTGGGCGTGTTTTTCTGGTACCTGGGTTCCGACCAGGACAAGGTCAAGCGCAATGCCGGGACCTTCTTCATCATCGGCATCGCGTCCTTTTCTCTCTTTTCCCTTTTCCAGCAGGGACTGAAATACGGTATTGACATTGCCGGGGGCGTCTCCTTCACGCTGAGCGTGGAACCGAACATCGGGGACGACGGCAAGCCGATTCCACTGACCAACGAGGCTATGGAACAGGCGTGCGTCATTCTGACGGACCGCCTGAACAGCACCGGAGCCAACGACGTCATCATCCGCCCCAAGAAGAAGGATGACCTGAACCTGATTGAAGTTCAAATTCCCGCCGCGGATCCCGCCAAGCGCGAGGAAACCAAGTCCATCCTGACCAAGGTGGCCAAGCTCCAGATTCTGCCCGTCCACCCCCGCAACCATGAACTGGTGGCGGAAGGCCGCGTGCGCGTTCCCGGCTACAGGCTGTATGAATACACGTTCAAGAACGGGAAGGGAGAGGATGTTACGGAAAAGCTTTTCCTGGAGAAACGTGAATCCCTGACGGGCAGGGACATTGTCCATGCGGGCGTGGACCTCTCCCGACCCACGGAAGTGGCGGTCACCCTGAGCAACGACGGCGCGGACAAGATGTACAACCTGACTTCCCGCATGGAGCTCAACCGTGACCGCATGGCCGTCGTTCTGGATGACGTGGTCAAGAGCGCCCCCACCGTGGTTTCTGTTCTTTCCAAAAGCTTCGTGATTAACGGTCTGGACGGCCCCGGCGAGGCGGAAGCCCTGACGAAGGTCCTTTCCAACCCGCTGACCAACAAGCTCAACTTTGAATCCGCCAGTGAAATCTCCGCGTCCCTGGGCCATACAGCCCTGCTTCAGGGGGAATACGCCGGCATCACGGGCCTGATCCTGTGCTTCATCATGATGATCATCTACTACCGCTTTGCCGGTCTGGTGGCCATTGTGGGTCTGACGATCAACGCCCTGCTTCTGTTGGGCGCCATGTCCATCTTCGGCTTTGAACTGACGCTCCCGGGCATTGCGGGTATCGTGCTCACCCTGGGCGTAGCGGTGGACGCCAACGTGCTTATTTACGAACGCCTCCGGGAAGAAAAGGAAGCGGGCCGCCCCTTCCGCGTGGCTATCCGCAACTCCTTTGACAAGGCCTTTTCCGCCATTTTCGACTCCAACATTACCTCCCTGATTACAGCCGTCATCCTGTACTGGATGGCCACGGGCACCATCAAGGGGTTTGCCGTTACCCTGACGGTGGGCGTCATCACTTCCATGATCGGGGCCATTCTCGTCACTCGCGTCCTGTTCTACTGGGCGGATACGATCGGCATCATGAAAGATGTCAAGTTCCTGAACCTCTTCAAGCGCAAGAGCAACATCAACTTCATGGGCCAGCGCGGCTGGTCCTGCTCCATTTCCGCCATTCTGCTGGTCATCTGCATCGTGGTGGGCGCCATGAAGGGCAAGGACTGCCTGGGCATGGACTTCACCGGCGGTTCTTCCATCTCCTACCTGGTCAACAAGGGGGACGTTTCCGTCAAGGAGGCGGAAGATGTGGTCAACAAGCTGGCCCTGACCCAGAAGGCTACCGTGCAGGAAGTGGCGGAATCCACGGACAGCAGCAAAGTGAACATCCTGGTCAACTTTTCCGACAACGCCCAGGACAAGACGGAAATCACCTCCGCCCTGAAGAAATCCTTCCCGGTGCTGGACAACGCGCCGTTCAGTGAGGAAACCATCGGCCAGTCCATGGGGTACGACACGTTGATCACATCCGCGTGGGCTCTGTTCTTCGGTATTCTGGGCATCATGATCTACCTGACGGTGCGGTTTGAATGGACCTTCGCCATCGGGGCCGTGATCGCCCTGACGCACGACGTCCTGCTGGTGCTGGGCCTGGTGATCATCAGCGGCACGGAATTGAACGTGATCCACATCGGCGCCCTGCTGACGGTGGCGGGCTATTCCATCAACGACAAGATCATCGTGTTCGACCGCATCCGCGAATACATACGCTATGCGGACCCGAACGACAGTGCGGAGCAAATCATGAACGAGGCCATCAACCAGACGCTCTCCCGTACCTTGCTGACCTCTCTTTCCACGCTCGCCGTACTGGTTTGTCTGTACTTCTTTGGCGGCCCTTCCATGGAAGATTTTGCCTGGACGATTTCCGCCGGTATCCTGATCGGTACGTATTCCTCCATCTTCATCGCTTCTCCGGCGGCGCTCCTCTTCTCCAAAAAGCATGGGCTGCATGCGGAAGTCAAGCAGGCCATGAAGGCCGGAGCCTGATTCGGTATTCTGATCGGTTGAATTTAAGCCGGGGAAAGGCCGTGCCTTCCCCGGCTTTTTAGTGTCCCGGAAGGGAAGACCCGGCTTTCCATACTACAGCAGGGGAGAGATTGACAGCCTGGAAGGAAATGGGCGGAGGATTCTTCCGACAGTTTCCCTGGCTCTGGCATCCCTCCTTTTCAACGTCACGCGGCAGGGCGTTTCCCCGTGTTTTTTCGGCTAAAAGAAACCCCGCCTGCCGTGAGGCAGACGGGGCCGTATCTCTGTTTTCTCTCTTTTGCTGTGCGGGTAGATTTATTCGCCTTCTTCAGCCGGGGCCGGTGCGGGCGGAGGCGCGTTATTGCCGCGGGCTGCCTTTCTGGCTTCCCTGCGTGCGGCGCGGCGTGCTTCCAGAGCCTTGTCGGCGTCAGCCTTGAGCTGCGTCATTTCAGCTTCATTCAGCTTGCCGTCCTTGTCGGCATCGTACTTTTCTTCGATCAGCATCCAGCCGGCCATCATGATGGGGGCGCGGTTGGGATCAAGCTGGGGACGGGGACCGTCCGGGCGGTTGCCGCGGGGTCCGCGGTCACCGTCGCCGCGGCGTCCTTCACCTCCCTGGCGTCCTTCCGGACCCCTGGGGGGACGGGGAGCTTCCGAGCGGGGGCCACCCTGGCGGCGCGGGCCGTCCGCCATCGGGCCGCGGGGACCGCGTCCGCGGTCGCCGGCTTCAGGACCTCTGGGGCCTCTGGGGCCGCGGTCCTTCATGTCTCCCATGCGTTTGGCGGCTTCCGGGTGTTCCTTGGCCCATTCCTCCCGCATGGCTTTCTTTTCCTCGTCGGAAAGCTTGCCGTCGCCGTCCTTGTCGAACTTCTTCAGCATTTCCGCTTTACGGGCTTCCTGACGGGCCTTCATTTCCTCCATGCGCTTGGCGGCTTCCGGATTATCCTTGGCCCATTCCTCCCGCATGGCTTTTCTTTCCTCTGCGGAGAGCTTGCCGTCGCCATCCTTGTCAAATTTCTTCAGGATGGCGGCTTTCTTGGCTTCCTGGGCCTTTTGCAGATCGGCCTGCAGAACGGCTATTTCCTCATCGGAGAGCTTCCCGTCCTTGTCGGTGTCATACTTGGCCATGACAAGTTCTTCCCCGATGATCATCATGCCGGGGTTGATTTGTCTGAGCTGAAGTTCCCTCTGGTCGGAGCGGGGACCCTGGCGGCGGGGGCCGTCGCCCCTGTGGCGCGGGCCCTGCCTCATTTCCGGGGCCGGCTGGCCGTCCGGAGCTCCGGGCATATCCGGTGCGGGCGGGGGCGCATCCTGGGCGAATGCCGAACATGCGGCGAAGGCCGCAGCTAATATCATTTGTTTGGTCATAATTTTTGAGTGGTGAGGTTAATGCGTTTGGAGAGGGCGTCCTTTCCGCACATCTTGCGGCGGTTCGGAAATACCTCCCTTTGTTATGATGAACACCCGAGCCCGGATTTGGTTTCAAAATAAAAATATGGATGTTCCGCGGACGACGACGGAAACCCGGTGTGACGGACACCGTGCGCCAGTCGGGGAATGGGTATGAAAAATGACTGGCTGTAAAAGAAAAACGGCAAAAAAAGACCGCGCCGGCTGCGGGCGCGGTCCTGAATGTGTCATGAGGGGAAAATTTATTCTCCGGAAATGAACCTGATGTACAGGAACCACCACCGGTCGCCCCCCAGAAGCCAGATAAAGGCGGCGCTAAGCAGGGCTGGGCCGAAGGGGAGATTTTTACCGAAGCCCATGCGGGAGACGACCGCCTGGGCAATCCCCAGCAGAGAGCCGATGAAAAGGCAGAATACGGCCCCCTGCCAGCCTCCCACGCAGCCGGCCATCATCAATATCCAGGCGTCTCCGGAGCCCATGGCCTCCCGCCTTGCGTGAATGTCCGTGAGGGTTCCTTCCACGCTTTCCACGTCTTCCAGCGGAAAAACATCCCCGTTTTCCAGTTCTATCCTGTCCCGGTACAGGGTAACGTCGCCAGGGGGCTGCTCCTCTCCGTCAATAACGGCGGAGCCACCGGAGAGCACGGCCCTGTCCGCGGTCCGGTGGAAAAGCATGGACCAGTCGTGGAGCTGGCCGTTGATCACCAGCTGCAATTCCTCCCGGTCGGATTCCGGTTCTTTCAGGCTCCATGCGGCGGGGGTGTCGAAATGCTCCTTCCATGAACCGAAGAGCAGCTTGCCCAGTTCAATGACCAGCCTGATGATGGCATAGCCTGCGGCCCCGCCCAGAACGGCTCCCTGGAAGGCGTCCGTCCAGGTCATGATCTCCTTGTCCGGCAGCAGGAAGGGGAAGAAGCAGCAGGCTCCCACGCCCGCGGCGGCGGCGGCCAGCGCCTGGGAGCGGTAAACGATGAGATGTTCCGCGTCAATGAAGATGATGACGATGGCCAGGGCGCTCCACACGCAGAGCAGGACGGCGGCGCCCAGGGACGCGTCCGCGTATTTCCAGGCCATGGCCGCGAAGATCAGCGCCGTCAGCAGTTCCACCAGCCAGTAGCGGAAGCTGATGGGTGTCCGGCAGCATGCGGATTTCCCCCTCAGGAACAGCCAGCTGAAGACCGGAATGTTCAGGTACCAGGGAATGGGTTCATCACATTCCGGGCAGAAGGAGCGCGCCGGATCATTGATGGAAATGCCCAGCGGAACGCGGTAAATGACCACGTTCAGGAAGGAACCTATGCAGGCCCCGACCATCCCGAAGACCAGGGGAATGAGCCATGCCGGAAACAGTTCAGGCATGGGGGGCGGGGGTGTAGGTCCTGCTGGGGGCCTCGTTGATGCGGTCGATCAGCAGGCGCAGCCTGCCGTAATTGCCGCGCCGGACGGGGAAGGCAATGCGCGGCAGTTTGTCCAGATGGGGTTCGTCCGCTTCATCCGGCAGGGGGCCGGTCTGGACCATGCGGCCTCCGGGCAGGATCAGGTCCGCAAAGTCCCGTTCCAGATGTTCCACCCACTGGGCCGGAATGAGGGTGTTCAGGCGGATGGCGATCGTGTCCCCGATAAAGCGGTAGGAATGGAAAATGCGGTAGAACCGGTCGATGTGGTCGATGGCTTCCGCCGGATTCTTGGTGACGTGGATCAGGTGCAGGTCGTCTTCCGAAATCAGTCCCGAGTCCACCAGCTCCACGCGGATGAAGGCCAGCCAGTTCAGCCAGAAGGTCTTGCCGGGGGAGTCCAGCAGGACGATGGGGTAAATGGTGGCTTTCCCGGTCTGGATCAGCGTGAGGGTCTCAAACACTTCGTCCATGGTGCCGAAGCCGCCGGGGAACGCTACCATGGCGTCGCTTTCCGCCACGAAGTTCAGCTTTCTGACGAAGAAGTAGTAAAAGTTGATCAGCTTGTTGCTGTTGGCCACCACATGGTTGGAGGTCTGTTCATAGGGCAGCGTGATGTTCAGGCCGAAGGAGCGTTCCTCCCCGGCCCCTTCATTGGCCGCCTGCATGATGCCGGGACCGCCGCCCGTGATGACCATGTAGCCGTGTTCGTTGGCTTCCCGGGCGAATTCCCGCGCCGTTTCATAGGCCGGCTCATCGTGCCGGATGCGCGCGGAACCGAAGATGGATACCTTGCGGATGTGGCGGTACGGCGCGAACACGCAGTTGGCGCGGTACATCTCCCGCCCGGCGCGGATCAGGACGGTGAAATCGTGGTCGGAAGCGTCCGACTGCGCCATGTTGATGCCCGTTTTGATATATTCCTGCAAATAGCGGGGGTCATGCCGGGTGGAGGCGGCTTCCGAAAGTCTTTTTACGTCCCCTTCCAGGGCTTTGTAGCTGGTGTCCATGTGCAGGGTGGAGGGGCGCTTCTTGTCTTCCCCCGTGAAATCCCTGTTGTCCAGAAAATCAGGATGCTTCATTGGTTTGTGTGTGCGTTTGCCCCGTCACTATGCCAGATGACACGCGGTAAGTCACAGAAAAATTGCCGGCATGCGTGAAAAGAGTTGATTGTTGGAAGCAGATCGTTAAATTGCTCCCCGCACGAGCGTTCCCAAAACATGCCGTTGGTCCTTCAGGCGGGTCGCCCCGCCGTGTTCGTGTTGAGGGGAAACCCGGTACATTACATTATATTATGTCGGAAAACGAAACCACTACTGCAGAAGAAACGGCCGTTACCACGCTGGCCCGCTTTGAAGTCCCTAGCCGCCTGGAAAAGATTGAGGATCCGAACGATCCGAACCATCTGACCTTTGTGGCGGAACCGTTTGAAAACGGTTACGGACACACGCTTGGCAACTCCTTGCGCCGCGTTCTTCTGGGCTCCCTTGAAGGGGCTGCCATCACCTCCGTCCGCATCGCCGGCGCCCAGCATGAATTCTCCTCCCTTCCCGGGGTGGTGGAAGATGTCACGGAAATCGTGCTGAACCTGAAAAAGGTCAAGTTCAAGCACCATGGCAAGGAACCGCGCCTGCTTTCCCTGCGCGTGCACAAGCAGGGCGTCGTGACCGCCGCCGATATTGCCGACGATACCACTTACCAGGTCGTCAACCCCGACCAGATCATCTGCACCCTGGACCAGGACACCATGTTTGAATGCGAATTCCAGGTGCGCGTCGGCCGCGGCTTTGCCACCGGCGACGAAAACAAGGTGCCGGACATGCCCATCGGCGTGATTCCGATTGACTCCATTTTCTCCCCGGTCACCCGTGTGAAGTATTCCGTGCAGAATACCCGCGTAGGCCAGATGACCGACTACGACAAGCTGACCCTTGAAGTCTGGACGGACGGCCGCATCAGCCCGGCTGACGCCATGCTCCAGGCCTCCGCCATTCTGCGCCACCATCTGGACGTGTTCGTCAACTACGACGACAACCAGGTCAACTTCGAGGAGGCTCCCTCCGCCGTCCAGGACGAGGAAACGGCCCGCCTGCGCAAGCTGCTCAACATGAGCGTCAACGAAATCGAGCTTTCCGTACGCGCCGCCAACTGCCTCAACAACGCCAACATCACCACGGTTGGACAGCTTGCCATGAAGAGCGAAAGCGAAATGCTCAAGTACCGCAACTTCGGCAAGAAGTCCCTCAACGAGATCAAGGACAAGCTGCTGGAACTGGGTCTTTCCCTGGGCGTTCAGGTGGACCCCTCCCTGCTGACCGGCCCCGTGCCGCAGGCCAAGCCGCGCCTGGGCCTGGAAGAGGAAAGCCCCGTGGGCCTGGCGGACCTGATTGCCGCCAACATCGAAGACGACGACGACTAAATCTCACAAAACCAACACACATAGAAAAATATCATCATGAGACACGGTGTAAAAACCTCCAAGCTTCAGCGCAATGCCTCCCATCGCAGGGCTTTGCTCGCCAACCAGGCATGCAGCCTCATCCTCAATGGGCGGATCACCACCACCCTGGCCAAGGCCAAGGCTCTGCGCCCCTATGTGGAAAAGCTCATCACGCTTGCCAAGCGCGGTGACGTGCATTCCCGTCGCCAGGCCATCGCCACCATTCACAACACGACGGCCGTCAAGCGCCTGTTTGATGAAATCGCCCCCCTCTGCGCGGAACGCAAGGGCGGTTATACCCGCATCATCAAGCTTGGTCAGCGCATGACCGACTCCGCCCTCGTGGCCATGATCGAAATCATCGATCTGCCCCGCGAAACGGCTGAAACGGAAGAAGCTCCCGCAACGACGGAAGCCACTGCCTGAAGGTAGTTTTCTTGTTCCTCGTTTTAAAAAGCGTCATATCCGGGATTTGATATCCTGGTGATTCTTCCCCCCGCAAACTTCCATTTGCGGGGGGAAGCGCTTTCTTGGGAAGGAGTGTTTGCTTCCGTGATCCATTCCGGAATAGGGGAATTCCATGCAGGTGCGGGCTTTGGCTCTGACTTTGTGTGTGGCTTATTATCCCGCCGTTTCTGCTCTTTTCCTGGACTTTGGCCCGGTTGATAAAGTTGGCACCGTTTCCGGGATGGCGGGAGTTGCCGTGAAGGGAAAAGAGAGGGAAGAGAGGGAAGAGAGGGAAGAGAGGGAAGAGAGGGAAGAGAGGGAAGAGAGGGAAGAGAGGGAAGAGAGGGAAGAGAGGGAAACCGCCCCGTGCATTTTCCCGTCTTGAAGGGAGGAATGTCGGAGCAATGGACTGGGTTCCCAATGATGGGGTATTTTTCCGGTTTAGTTTCTACGAACATTGTTCAAGAGTACCCGGGAGCTCTTCCCATGTGGGTACTCATTCCCATGCTACCGGGAAAACCCATGGGCGCTACGGCTGGAAAAAGGGGCATGCGCGGTCGAATTCATTATCCGTTTGTGATGCCTTGATGGGAAATTTTATATGGAAACAAGATAGTGGAGAAGATGGAATATCTCTTTCATCTCTTTCCAGAAACCATTACTGACGGAATGTAGGAATTTTATGTTTCCCGGTAGAACATCCCTGCCAATGAAAAGGCTTGTTTTCCTACAGGTTCTTTCCCTTTAGAATGAATGCCTCCTGAAGAGTCAACCCTTGACTCCGGATTAGTAATACGGTTAATTGTCTGCATGGCGGTAAATTGCCAATTCGTTCCATTTGTCATAAGAAATCACCCTGGCTGGCAGCTTCCGTCTTACATGGACTGTTATTGCTTTTGGCCGTGGTTTTATTGCCCATAGGGTATGGAGTTTGTGATGATGTGATTATTGAATGGCTGATAGCCAATGATTTTTCAGGCTGGTGGTATACGGGGCAGCTTCATCCCTGTCTGTCCTTCGCATTGGGATGGGTTTGGGAGAAATTACCCGGAATTGCATGGTATTCCCTCTTTGCCTACGGGATGACGTATGTGTCTTGGATCATGATCTGCGGAGGGATGTTCCGGGCCATCAACTCTTATGGAAACAATTCTCCATCAAACGCCACATTGCTGTATGCTATTGCAGGCGGAGGAAGTCTGTTTTTTGCCTGTGATGCTTATCTTTACATGCAGTATACTCAGCTGGCATTAACGCTTCTTCTGGCAGGCGTGACGTGTTTGGTTTTTCCTTTCTCTCAAAGAGCTTGGCTGTCCTATATATGTGGTATTTTGTTCGTCCTGCTGGGGCTGGCGTGGAGAGAGAAGAGTATTTATATATTATATCCGTTTTTAACGTTTCAACTGATTCGTTTTTTATACAAATGTTATCGTCGGCAGTGCCCTTGGAGGAGTATTGGCAAATGGGTGACGGTCTTTGTTGTTGTTACCTTGGCTTTTGGAAGTCTGCACATGTTGCAGGATAAGATTCTCCAGGAAAATGGAATGTTAAAACGATCCTATGAGAATATTGATTTGCAAAGCGTCTATATGGATTATCCTGATTTTTCCAATATGGAGAAAGATTGGAAAAAGCTAAATTTGAGCGGGGAAGAAATCCGGTTAATGAAAGCCAATATGTGGTTTCTTCACTCAGTTCCTGCCGAGGTGAGACTGGAAAAAATGGCCCGGCTTCATCAGGAAGGCAATCATGCGATTCATGGAATAAAAGCATCGGCTGCTGTCAAGCTGCTACTGATCAGCAAATGGGCCGTTCCCGTCATTATGGCATTGGGCGTGATGCTGTTGACCACACGGAAATCAAATGTATGGAGTTCTCTGCTTCCCCTGGTATTGCTTCTTTTGTTATATGTTTACATAGGAAGGGTTGCCGGGCGTGTACTTTATGGAACATATCTGACGGCATTTGTTTTTTTGATTATTTCTCCGGAGAAGTGTTCTTTTATCCCTGCGTTGCACTCACGTAAAAAGTGGTTGTGGATTTTGACCGGCCTGCTGGTTTTGGAAACAGTGGCAGGTTGGTTTCTTGCGCAAAGGTGGAACCGGTATTTGAATTTGGAAACAAGTGCGGGAGAATATCACCAACTCCTGTCTAAAAAGGATCGGTTTTATATTTCCAACGATATTCCGTGCTTGTATCCAAGGAATCCCTTTTTACATACGAAAGAGGTGTTTAGTTTTAATAACAGTCTTTCTCCCATTTCATGGTTGGTTTATTTACCGGTTTATGAACAGTTCATGCTGGAACGGTTTGAGAAGGGGTGTTGGTTTGCGTTGTTGCATGATCCTTCCGTCTATTATCTTACGGAAAAGCGTGAGTCCAAACTATTTCCCATGCCGCATGTGCTGCAATACATAAGTAAGAAATATGCCGTTGATGTACAGGCTGTTTTGGCGGAAGAGACGGAAAGACATATGGTTTGGAAGCTGAAAACTGTTCCGGATGCGTGAATGGCGCATGGCCGGGATCCTGTAGCGGATAAGGCTTTTTTGATCGCTCTTGCTTCTTTTCGGGACGGGCGGTATACTGCCACCTCAACTATGGACGCAGTATTATTGTTTTCCGGACAGGGTGCCCAGAAAGTGGGCATGGGCAAAGATTTGTATGACAAGTATCCTACCGCCAAAGCCCTGATTGAGCAGGCCGACAAGGCTCTGGGGGAATCTCTCTCCTCCGTCATGTTTGAAGGCCCCGGCGAAGAACTCACCCGCACCTGCAATTGCCAGCCCGCCCTGTACGTGCATGGTTTGGCCTGCCTCGCCGTGCTGAAGGAATTGCTGCCTGCCCTGAATCCCGTGGCCGCCGCCGGCCTTTCCCTGGGGGAATTCACGGCCCATGCCGCCGCCGGTACCTACTCTTTTGAAGAAGGGCTACGCCTGGTTCAGAAACGCGGCGCCTTCATGGAGGAAGCCTGCAACGCCACCAAGGGCACCATGGCCGCCATGATCGGCGGTTCCGATGAGAACGTCATCAAGCTGGCGCAGGAATGCGATGTGGACGTAGCCAACTTCAACTGTCCCGGCCAGACCGTCGTTTCCGGTACGGAAGAAGGCGTGGACAAGGCCATTGCCGGAGCCAAGGGCGCCGGATGCAAGATCGCCAAAAAGCTCAACGTGGCGGGCGCCTATCACTCCCGCCTGATGCACAGCGCCATGGTGAAGCTGGCGGAAGAGCTCAAGAATGTTTCCTTCGGTACTCCGTCAATGCCCGTGTACTGCAATTATGAAGCGCGCGTGGTGGAGGGTCCCGACGATATCCGCAGCATGCTGGAACACCAGGTGTGCGGTTCCGTGCGTTGGACGGCCTCCATGCAGAAGCTTGTGGACCAGGGCCACCGCCTCTTCATTGAGCTGGGGCCGGGCAAGACCCTGGCCGGCATGATGGGCCGCATCTGCAAGGATGCCACTGTTATTTCCATTGAAGACGTGCCCAGTCTGGAAGCCGCCGTTGCGGAACTGGGCAAGTAATGACCGGATTGTTGTTTTTAAACCGCCGGAGCCGTTGGAGGTTCCGGCGGTTTTTCTGTTTCAGGTTCCCTTCCTATTTCCTGCAACGGGGAGGGCCGTTGCAGGAGAATGGGTTTTTGACGAGAGGCCGGGCCTGTTATTACTGTTTGCATGGAACATCCGGACGCCCGCATCAACTAGAAGACGGATGGAGGACGGGACGTTCTTCCCCTGAAAGGACTTGATTTTTATCCGGCTTTGCTGGATGGCGATGGAGGTATTCTCCGTGGGGAGCCCTCCTTGCGGTTATGGCTGTGAAAAACGGAATGCCGCAGGTCCTTCCGTGTCCAGGAACATATCCATGCGGACGGGTTGCGCTATTTCTCCATGGCCCGGTAACAGTTCAGTGATGCTCTACGGGGTAGGATATGCAACGCATTCTGTTTCAGCAGAAAAGAACGTGTGGGGTATGGAAATACCGCGGTGTTTTCAGCGGTCCGGGGTGTCTATGGGAATTTTTCTGATTCCCCCGGTGAGCAGGTGCATGTATGCCAGCATTTTGCCCATGAAAAACGCTATGGAAGGCAGGAACACCACTTCCATGTACTGGAAGTAGTTCTCCATCACGGAGTGAACAGTACCGCAGGCCATGCTGAACAGGGCAATGGCGTAGAACAGGAAACTGCTTTTCGGAGGACGGCAGGCCAGCAGGGCGGCCGACGTCCGGGGGCGGTCCAGGCGCTCCTGGCGGCGGAATTCCGCCGTGAGGGGCATCCATGTCTGGCAATGTTCTTCCCGGATCATGGTGTCCGGAGGAATTTTTTTGGAAGTGAGCAGAACATGAAGGTCGGCCAGGCTGACGGGGCCGACGACCTTGTCCTTGACGCGATAGTGATATAATGGGCAATGTTGGGAGGGCATTCTCCCTACATAAGGCATGAAAGGAATTCCGTCAAGAAACAAGAGCGAGAGAAATCCTGCGGGAAAGAGTTTTCATTTTTGAACGTCCCTGTTGACCGAACGGATATTTTCTGCATGATACGGAAAACTATCCTGTTATGAAATTGTTTTTCTGTTTGTGCGGCCTGCTTCTGGGAGTGCTTGTCTGTAGCCTTTCTGAGGCGGTTGATGGCGGGGACCGGAAGGCTGTTCCGCCCGAATGGGTGAAGATGCGTACGCAGGAACATGTTTTGGCGGAAATCAGCCAGGTAATGGGTGCGGGTATTCCCATGCGCATGTTCTTCCTGAAGTGTGATGCGGTGGGTCTGCCGGATATGAAGCCTTTCGTTCCGGGGAAAAAGATGAATGTCTGCTGTGTCATGTGGGGGCTGTTGGATGGCCGGTGGAGCAGGATTGCCTCTTTTTCCCTGATTTGCCCCCAGGAGGAGTTGTGTTACGAAGCCGCCTGTTTTGATGGAATCCTGCATATAAGCGCGGAGGGAGTCGGCTCGGAAAATGGCGGGGATATTGCAGTCTGGAAGACGAAAAGCGAATTCTGTTTGTTATTGCCCAATTATCTTCATGTGCTTCCGTCGGAAAAGGTGGAGTGATGTCCCGTTTGGTGTAGGGGGGCGAGCGGCCCCGACCACATTCCCAAACGTCAAGGTGTGCCGTACCCCGGCCCGCTGTTAAAGGAGTTCCTTCAGGGAACCTATTTTGACGCTTGCATGGGAAAAATCCGCCTGGACCGTCACTCGGTTCGGGATGGAAATGACGGGCATGCCCGCACGAAATGCCGCCGTAGTGCCGTTCTGGGAGTCTTCCAATACCAGGCACTGGGAGGGTTGTATCTCCAGATTTTCCGCCGCTCTGAGGAACAGGGCGGGATCCGGCTTGACGGGCAGATTGTCGTCCCGGCAGACGACGGTTTTGAAGTAGGGCATGATGTCCAGCTTGTTCAGCCAGCCGTCCACCCAGCGATGAGAGGAGCTGGAGGCCACGGCCATGGGAATTCCTTTTTCCGCCAGGCTGCGGATGAGTTCGCCGGCTCCGGGCAGCAGCCCGGCATGTTCCAGATCGCGTACGATTTCCTTCTGGCGGAGCGCATTGATTTCGTCCCAGTCGAATGTCCTCCCCGTCAGTTTTTCCAGATGGTCGCCGGGGTTCCAGTGCGTGTAGCCGCTGCCCAGGCACTGGTTGAAGAGGTCCAGGGGCAGGGGATGGCCGCAGGAGTCAAATACCCGCAGCCATGAAGCGTAAATGGCGTATTCCGTGTCCACCAGCAGGCCGTCGAAGTCGAAGATTACGGCGCTTGCCCGGCGCAGCAGGTTCCGCGCTTTTTCCACATTTGCACGGTCTTCAGGAATTGAGTCAGGGGTGGTCATGGGCGGGCGTTTTTTCCAGGCCTTTCAGCATTTCCAGGAAGCTTCTGTGCGCCAGCCTGGTCTGGAACAGTCGGATGGCAATGATGGTGTAAATGATGTTGGGCATCCAGGCGCCCAGCCAGGTAGGCAGGTACCCGGCGGATGCCAGGGTGGGGAAGAATTCATACAGGAACAGCATGGCCGCCGCCAGGAACAGAGCAATGCCTATGCCGGACATCGTGGAGCGCCTCTGGAACGTGATGGCGGAGGGAATGGCGATGAACGTCAGGATGATGCAGGAAAACATGCGCGCAATTCTTACGTGCCACTCCGTTTCCAGACTTCTGAGCTGCTTGGCATTGGTGGATCCGGCCTTGATGATTTCCTGCAGGGCCGGTGTTCCCTGGGTATCTACCCGGACATTGGGGGAGATGAGCTGCCACGGAGTTTCGGAATAAGGTTTTTTCCGCGTTTGATACCCGTCTCCGGAGAATAGGGGCACTTCGTTTGATTCCCGGGGCTGCTGCTGGGGATAAGCTCGTTCGATGGCATGGAGGAAGGTCCACGTTCTGGAATGAGGGTCCCAGGAGGCTTCGTCCGCGAAGAGTTCGTATTCCATTTTTCCCGGAGCGCCGAATTGTTCTACGCGCACCTGCCTGAAGGGTTCGCCCGGGGAGTCTATGCCGGGCGGATCGCCGATGTACCAGATTCGGGATTCGGCGTCATTCTTGTAAATAATGCTCCGGGAGTCGTCATTGTTGTTCTGGCTCAGGGAGGAGAACATGAGTCTTCGGTACAGCGTGGAATTCGGCGCCCAGTGAAATCCGAAGATGCCGAAGTAAACGGCAGCGAAGACGGCTCCGATGATGACCGGGGAGTTGATCCGGAGGAGGGACCTGCCGGATTGCAGCATTCCGGTGATTTCCGAGGAGGAGGAAAGCTTGGTGAGTGCCCACAGCGTGCCCAGCAGCAGCGTGTAGGGCAGGATGAGGTTCAGGATCATGGGGAGCTGGCTCAGATAAAAGCGGAAAGTCCCTTCCAGAGGGGATTCCAGATTCATCAGGTTCCCCACATTGTCCGAGAAGTCTCCGATGATGTAAATCAGGGTCAGGATGGCCGTGCACATCATGAATGCAGTGAACCAGGTGCGCGCCACATACCTGTCCATGATGCCGGAGCAGTTGTAGAGGAACATGCCCGCGGCGGGGAGAAAGCAGCCGAGGAGGATCAGCCAGGGGCGCAGAAGCTGTGCAAGAGGATATTCGGACGGCGTGCCTGGGATTTCCCATTGCATCTGGGACCATTCCCGCGGCATCAGGAACCAGGCCGCCACGCCTCCCAGCACAAGCAGGGCAAGGAAGGTGAACCATTGGCGGAGATGTTGTGCCGGGTTTGCCATGAAAAAAAGGTGTGTGCCAAGAATGCCAGATCACGGAAGGGAAATAAAGCGTTATTTCCCTTTCGGAAGTTGTGGAAAGCGGCTCAATCCCCTGTGGCGGCAGGAGAAGCGGTGGCTGCCGGTGCGTTCACGGGGCGGACGCACGCCTCCGGAAATGCCGGAGATGCCGCATTTTGCGGGTTCCCGGGAATCTCCCGATAGAAGTTGGTGGTTGTCAACGTAGTCTGGATGGGATAAAAGTTTTCCCGTCAACAATTTTCCGGGTGCTTCCTTTTCCATGTTCAAGCGTCTTGTTCAACTATTCTTCCTGCTCGTGCTTGTTGCGGTGGCCGGGCTGGTGTGGTTTTCCTGGTATGCCTCCACGCCGCTGCTGGTTCCGGTGGGGGCGGCGGAAAGTTCTGTTCCCGCTTCCGGAGAGTCCATGATTATGGAGCCTGTGGAGGCCGTTTCCGCCGACGGTACGGCGATTTCCGGCTATCTGGTGCGCCCCCGCCTGTCCGGCGCGCTGACGCCGCGCCAGAACCGAGTGAGGGACGCCCTGAAGCTGCGGGGCAACATGCCGCATCTGGATGAAAAGCCGGAACTGGTGGTGATCTGTACTTCCTGGGACAACGGCGTGCAGGGTTCCCTCCCCCTGGCGGAAGGCCTGACCGGAGCCGGATATTCCTGCCTGGTCTGGAATCCCCGCGGCAGGGACAATGCGCGGCCATACTGCACGTACGGATTGAAGGAGTATGCCGACGTTACCGCCCTGCTTGACACCGTGGGAGAGAAAACGGGAGGTTTGCCGCCCGTGGCCGCCGTGGGGCAGGGTTTCGGGGCGGCCGTGCTGTTGAAGGCCGCTTCCGAAGACCCCCGCATCCGCTGCATGGTGTCCATGGACTGCTTCCCCTCCTTGAAGACGGTGGCGATGCGGGAGATGGAGCAGGAGTGGGGGAAACCGTTGTGCTATCCCGCTTTCTGGCTCATGGATGCCGGGGTGGCGTGGCGCGCGGATTTCAGCACGTTTGACGTGGCTCCGGTGGATTATGCCCTGAAGCTGGATTATCCGGCCATGGTCGTCTGCACCAACCAGTATTTTTTTTCCACCCTGGAAGATTCCTTGAGCATTTACGATTCCCTGAAGGACGACAAGAAGCAGCTTTATGAATCCATCCGGGAAGGGGAGCCCTACGGAACGAAGGAGCGGACCTTCCTCCATGTCATTGAAGGAAAGAAGGGTGAGAAATTTGAGAAAAACTATAAAGTGAACGTGTATGATGGGGATGACGAGCTGCAGGCTGGCATTGCGGAGTGGATTCATGACAATACCCGCATGCCCATGCCCAGGGTGTTGATGAATGAATTCTACCGTTTTCCCGTGACGGCTGCGGCGCCGTCCGGCAGATGAGCCGTGCTCCCCGTTTTGTTTCATGGTGCAGCATAGTGAATATCCCGTGAGTGAATATCAGGACAACAGCGGAGAACTCCGCGAAAACCGCCGCAGGCGCAGCCGTTTCATTCTGCCTGCGCCGCGCCATTTGGCGGCTGTGGCCGTGGGTGGCGTTCTGGCGGCGCTGCTGGTGCATTATCTCGGATTTATTGTTCTGAGCTGGTTCGACCTGGGGATTCATGTCCACAAGACTGTCGCGGAGGAGCCGGCTTCAAAGCCGCTTCCTGAGAAAATCGTTCTGAAGGCGGACGACCGTCCGGCTCCGGACGTGACGGAAATTCCTGAAATGCCGGTGGTTGAGCAGATCAAGGAACTGCCCCCTCCGGAACTGCCCGATTTGGAGGACATGCTTCCGGAACAGGTGGTGATTGCACCGGGAGAAACCAGTTTTTCCGCTGATCCCGTCTCTCCGTCCCCTCCGGAATCCCTCTCCCCCCAAATGCCCCTGGTGGACATGAAATCCATTGCCCAGGGGCTTCCGGAGCTTTCCCCTCCGGAAGCGCTGAAGCCTTCCGCCAGTCCGGCGACCGTCAAGACGGCGGAGCCGGAGATGGTCAATCCGGATGAATGGTACAATAACAAGCTGAAGGGCGCAGGCGGCCAGGACGATTCCCATTTGCCGGACGGCAGCAAGTCCCTGGCCCAGCTGATGGCCCAGTCCAATCTGGGGAAGGACAGCGGGTACAGCAGGCTGGGGGCGGATCTCCTGTTTGAGTACAACAAGGCGGTGATGAAGAATTCCGCCCGTCTCAGCATGCTCCAGCTTGCGGGGCTGATGATGAAGAATCCGGACACGATTTTCATTGTGGAGGGGCACACGGACAGTTTCGGCTCCGAGGAATATAACGCCGTGCTTTCCCTCATGCGGGCGAACGCGGTGCGCCAGTGGCTGCTAGATAACGGCATTTCACTGACGCGGCCCAACGGGGAATGCAGGCTGTACATCAGGGCTTGCGGGGCTTCCCGCCCCGTGGTGTCCACCAAGGGGGACCAGAATGCGCAGGCCGCCAACCGGCGCGTGGAAATCCACATGCGCAAGCCGGGAGAGGAGATTCCTGCCGGCAGTCTTCCCGTCACTCATGCCGTGGACATGAACACGCCCATCGCCCGCCAGGTGCGTGCGGGCGTGGGGGCCAAAGCGAAGCTTCCCGCTGCGGCGGAAGGCAATCCCGCCGTTTCCTCTCCGCCCGCCCGTCCTGCTGCTCCTGCCGCTCCTGCCGTGAAGCCTCCGGCAAGCCCCCAGCCGCAGAAGGAACGGATTCCCGTGGCAGAGCCCGTGCCTGAAACCATCCCGTCCGCGGAACCGGTGGAGGAGGATATTCCCAATGCCGAACCGGTGGAAGACGACATTCCGCTGGCGGAACCCGTGGTGGAAGCGAGCGGCGCTGTGGGAATGAAGGGAGGACTGGCCTGAGATGGAATTGATGCGTTTTCTTCCGATCCGGGCACTTCCGCTGCCCGGAGAGTCCCGGTACCTTTTTTCGTTCGATTTTGACGATACTCTGTTCACCCTGGGCGGTCCTGCCGGGGAGCGCCGCAGTTTTTTCCGCCTCATGCGTGCGCTCCGGGCGCGCTATGGCGTGCTTTGGGGCATCAATACGGGACGTGACCCGGTTTATCTGAGGGAGGGCCTGATGGACATGTTTCAGGATGATCCGGAAGCGTTTGCCCCGGATTTTACCGTGACCATGGAACGCAACGTCCATCTGGCGGATGCGGAAGGCCGCCTGATGCCCGGCGTGTGCTGGAACGATGCATGTGCGGTTGCCCATGATTCCCTGTTCAGCCGGTATGGCCGCATGCTGGAGGAGTTGATGGAGCATCTGGAAAAGCAGTTTTCCGGGCTGGAGCTCCAGAGGCAGCAGCATGACGCCTTTTCCCTGGTGGTGAACGATGCGCGGGGGCTGGATGCCGTGTCCGGCGTGATTCATGGAACGGTGGCCCCTTACGAGGAAATCGTCACGCAGAGGGCGGGGCCTTACCTGCGTTTCAGCCACCGGGATTACAACAAGGGAACGGCTCTGGCTTTTGTAGCGTCCCGGTTCGGCATCCCTCATGCTCATGCGGCCATTTTCGGCGACGGGCACAATGACCTGGACGCCATGAGGAATTTGCCGGAAGCGTTCCGTTGCTGTCCGTCCAATGCGGCGGATGAAGTGAAGGCCATGGTCGCTTCCGGCCACGGCTACATCAGTCCAAAAGCGCGAACCATGGGAGTGCTGGACGGCCTGGTGAACGGAGCCCTTCCGCATTTCGGCATGCGGACGGATGTCTTGAAGGCAGCGGAACGGAAACGAGGTGCGGATGAACCGCTTGCCGAATGAGCTTCTTTGCCGGGGATTGGGAAGCGGCGCATTATATTGTGCAAGGGACGGAAAGAATCCTGTTGACAAGGTCCTTTTCCCATGCAGAAATAATGTAAATCTTTATTTCTAATTTCATGCATGTTTCTTCGTTGGCCCGCAAGGCAGGCAGGGGCTCTGCCGTAGGATGGTTCCTGGTGCTGCTGTTGATTTGCGGCGCCGGAGCCGGGTATTATCTGTATCAGGACAATCAGGAAAAGAAAAGGGTGGCGCAGGAGTTGACCGCTGAACGCCAGGCAAAGGAAAAAGCCATGAAGGCCGCCGCTGAAAAACAGAGAAAGCAGCGGGAAAAGGAAATAAGGGAACGCCGGGAGAAGGAGCGGGAAGCCGCCGAACTGGCCAGGGAGGAAGCGAGAAAGAAGAAGGAGGCCCTGGAACAGGAGGCGGCGCAAAAGCTTCAGGAGCAGGCCAAGCGGGAGGAAGCGGAAAAGAGGAGGAGGGAAGAGCTGGAACGCCGTGAGCGGGAGGAACAGGAGCGCCGGCAGGAAGAACCCGACGAGGAGGAAGAGCCGGAACCCGAGGGGCGCTTTCCGCAGCCCGTCAAGAATCCCATGCCGGATCTTTCCGTGTACGCCACCGTCTGCAAGGATGAAATACCGATGGATGCCGACAAGCCTCTGGAAACATGGTCATGGGACAAGGCTGAAAAATTGGCAGGCATGGAGGAATTCCCTTCCGGAAGTACACCGTGGAAAAGAGGGACGGATGACAAGCGCATGGATGACCTGCTGGAAAGGTGCCGTTCCTGGAAGGACGACAAGCCTTCCTCCCTGAAGGCCTGCTCGGCGGCAAAGGATTTTCCCGGAGCTCCGGAGGACGGCGCTTCGCTTGTGAGGCGCACGGTGGAGATAGATTCCAACATCACGGGCTGGCACAGCACGGGTCTGTATGCCCCGCCGGGAGCGGAAATTTCATGTTCCCTGTCCGGGGCGCCCAAGGAGAGTTCTCTCGGAATCCGCATCGGGTGCCATACGGACAGCCTGCACAAGCTGGATGCCTGGAGAAGGGTTCCGGAAATAACGGTACAGGTTCCGGCGGACCGGGGGCGCGTGAAGCTGGTGAATCCGATGGGCGGCCTGGTGTATGTGAACGTGGGCAAGCGTTCCAAGAGGGGACGGATCTTCAAGGTGCAGATTTCCGGAGCCACTCCGGCGCCTCTCTTTATTCTGGGGGTGACCACTCCGGAACAGTGGGCGGCTCAGTTGGAAAATTGCAAGGCCCCGTGGGGGGAAATCCGCATGCCGCGCCTGGTGATGACCATGCCGGTGGAGCAGTTGAAACGCTGCCCCGACGTTCAGAAGGTGGCGGAATTCCTGCAAAAGAACATGGCGCTCCAGGATTGGATCATGGGGTGGGATACCAAGCCGGACCGCCTTCATCATCCCATGCGCTTTGTCGTGGACAGGCAGATTTCCGCGGGGGCCGGGCACTCCGGCTATCCCGCCATGGCGACGACCGACTGGACGAATTCAATCGCCAGCGGCGCCATCGTCAATTCCGGAAGCTGGGGGCTTTGGCATGAACTGGGGCACAACCATCAGGCGCCTCCGTTCACGATGGAGGGGCAGACGGAAGTTTCCGTCAACATTTTCTCCATGCTCTGTGAAGTGATGGGGACGGGCAAGAGTTACGAGTCCTGCTGGGGAGGGGGCATGGGGCCGTACGGCATGAGCTCCGAACTGAAGAAATATTTTACCGGAAGCCAGACTTACAGGGACGCTCCCAACAAGGTGCAGCTCTTCTTCTGGGTGGAGCTGATGTACCATCTGGGGTTTGACGCCTTCCGGCAGGTGGCCCTGCAATACCATGACAAGCCTTACGACAATGGCAAGTTAAGCGATGAAAAGAAATGGGAATGGGTGATGTCCGCCTTTTCCAAGGTGACGGGAAAGAACATGGGACCCTTCTTTGAAATCTGGCGCATGCCCGTTTCCGAACACGCCAGGGCCAAAATGAAAAACCTGCCTGTCTGGCTGCCTTCCGGCGATTATCCCGCCTGTTATACGCGGGATGAATAGAAGAGGGGAAATGGCCTGGAAACGGGCTTCTCCCCGGTGCCATACTCGCGTCTGGACGGTTCCGGCGGCGCGGATTAGGATGCCGGGGTTGAATGAAATGGCTGAATGACTGGCTGGGCTTTTTCAAGCCCCTTCAGGTGAAGAACCTGCAAATTTTCTGGTCCGGGCAGGCGTGCGCCCTGATCGGAATGTGGCTGCAGGTTACAGCCATGGGGATTCTGGTTTACAGCATTTCCGGCGGTTCCGCCACGGCGGTGGGTTTACTGGCCGCCCTGAATGCGCTGCCCTTCTTTTTGGGAGGCATGCTGCTGGCCGGACTGGGCGACCGCTTTGACCGCCGCAAGCTGCTGATTGCCGTGCAATCCGTGCAATGGCTGGTGGCGGCGGTCCTGTTTCTTCTGACGTTTCTGGATGCCCTGCAATTGTGGCATTTGTATGCGGCGGGGCTGGTCATGGGCATCAACCAGACGGTGGGTTTTCCCACGCAGCAGGCGTTTGTGGGGGACCTGATCCCCCGGAAGCAGCTCCAGGAGGCGGTGGGGATGTATTCCCTGGTATTCAATACGTGCAGGGCGGTGGGCCCGGCTTTGGCAGGCTATATCATTGCGGAATGGGGGGCGGCCACCGCTTTCGGCGGCAATGTCCTGGCCAGTCTTCCGCTGATCGGCTGCCTGGTTTCCCTGAAAGGCCGCATTTCCGACACCGCCGCGCCGAAAAAGCAGCGCGGTTCCGGCAGAAAGGTTTCCGGTCTCAAGGCGGTATTGTCCACCCGCAGCCTGCTGTTCATCATGCTCAGCGCCCTGATCCAGAATATTTGCGGGCAGTCCCTCTACCAGATTGTTCCGGCCCTGATGCACGGGAATCCCCGCAATACCGGACTGATACTGGGAGCGGTGGGGGCCGGAGCCATGGTCAGCATCCTGCTGGTAATGCCCTTTGCGCGCAAAAGCGACAGGGTGGGGGCCAAGCTTTCTTCCGGCACCCTGTGGATGGGGAGCGCCCTTTGCGTAGCCGGCATTGTCAACGTGGTGGAGGTGCAGGCCCTGTGCTTCTTTTTTGCGGGCCTGGCTACCTCCACGCTGTTTGTTACCTCTTCTTCCGCCGTTCAGCTTCTGGCGCCTCCGGAAAGGAAATCCGCCATTCTGGGGCTTTTCAGCATCGTCACGATCGGAGTGCAGCCGTTGGCCGCCATGGGCTGGGGGGCCGTGGTGGATTCCCTGGGAGTCCAAGCGACGATTATCATGGCCGGAGGGCTGGAAGCCCTGTTCTCCATCTGGATGCTCAGCGTGCCTTTCTGGCGCAATTTCAGGTTTACCCCGGATGACTGCCCGGAAGGACCATGAAGGATTATGGGTTATCCATTGTTATTGAAAAATGAATTGCCAACATTTTTCCGTTTTGTTAGATGTTGATAATGAAAGCTTTTTTTTCATGAAGTTCCTTGCTGCCGGCATCGCCTGCTGCGGGCTGTCCGGTGCAGAGTTGCCCCTTCCGGAACCTGCGCCGCTGCAGGGACAGCAAGTGTGTTCCATTCCTGCGGGAAAACAGGGAGCGGGGAGTGCCATTTTTTCCCCTGATGGGAGCCGCCTGCTGGTTTGAGGAAAGGGCGTGCCTTCCCTGTGGGCCATTCCTTCGGGAAAGAAAGTCGCGGATTTGGTGCGCCCCCCTTTATGGGACGAGCCTTCCTTATGGAACAGTTTTTCTTTTTCCGGCGATGGATCACGCATTCTGGCGGAAACGGGCAGGGGGCAGAATGGTTATTTTTATACCGTGTGGGATGCCGTGGCGGGAACTCTTCTTGGAAAGACGCAGGGGCCTTATAAAAGGCAAGCGGTTTTCCAGGGTTTGCTGAGTCCGGATGGTTCCCTGCTTTTAGGGAGGAGAAGTGTAAAGGGCTGGACGGTACATGAAGTGACGGAGGAAGGCATCAGTCCGTCATTTCGTCCCGTATCGGAGAAGGGGAAGTTTTTCACGTATTCCCCGGACGGAGGCAAGGCAGCGTTTTTTGATCATAACGGGTATGTAGCCGTCTGGGATTTGTTGCTGGGAAAAGAACTCTGGAAGAAACCGGGAGGAAGAAAAGGCGCTTCCGTGGATGTCGTCCGGTTCAGTAAAGACGGTTCGGCAGTGTTTGTAGCAGACAGGGTGGGAGAATGTGCGGAAATATATGATCTGGAGTATCGTCGGATTCTGGAGAAAACCGGGGTGGCAGACCGGCAGACGATTTCTTCCTGGGGCTCCCTGTTCGGCATCGTCAAACCATTTTCCAGAATATGCTTTGATCCCGAAAACAAGGTAATGCGGAAGGTGGATTTGCCCGTTTCCACCATGCGCAGCCAATTGAAGGAAGCTTCAGGAAAATTGGAAAATCCTCTTAGTACGAAGAGGAATGCGGACTTTGAATTAAATAATCCGCCGGATATTTTTTATGTGACCCGGGACGGGCGTTATGCTGTGATGGCGCAGTTTTCCGGATGCTCCATGTATAATTACGAACCGGCAGTGTTGATCTGGGATATTGGGAAAAAGAGGGCCTCCGGGGATGTCGTGTACTGGTTTCCCTTCATTTTCTACATGGAGATTTCTCCGGGGGAAAAATATTTGCATTTCCATGGTGGAAACAAGGCGCCTGAAGGAGTTGTCTCTTTCGCCTCGGGGACGCCCATGAAAGCTCCGGGAAAAATCCTGGCTTTTTCCGCGGACGATTCCATGATCGCCTGGCTGGACGGCGAGAATGTGAGGGTTTGGAAAATATCCGGAAACGGAGAGTCCGGCAATTAATGCCCGGTTTCTTCCTCATGCTCGGAATAGCTGATGCCCAGCATGCAGATGTCGTCCGCCTGGTTGGTGCAGCCCGTGAATTTGGCTACGCAGGTAAGGGCCTGATGCACGAAATCCTTGGTAGTCTTGGCCGTGGAATTGTTGAAGTAATCAATCAGGCGTTCCACTCCCATCTCTTCGCCTTCCGCGTTGGCGGCTTCTGTCAGGCCGTCCGTGTACATCAGGATGCGTGAACCCGGAAGGAGGGGAAACTGGGCATTCTGGTAGGCGGCGTCATCCAGCAGGCCCATGGCGATGCCGCGGGGCAGGGGCATCTTGCGTGCGATTCCGTCCGGCCCCAGCACGATGGGATGCGGGTGGCCCGCCGTGGAGGCGGTCATGACGCCCGTTTCCAGGTCCAGGTAAATATAAACGGCGGAGGCGAACATGGTGGTGTTGGCCCTTTGCAGTATTTTGGAAAGCTGGTGGTTGAGGGAAGTGAGGAATGCGGCGGGATTGTCCGCCAGGTGGGAAAGCTGTTCCATCAGGCCCCGGAGCATGGAGGCGATCAGGGCGGCGCGGATGCCGTGCCCCATCACGTCGCAGACGATGGCCCCTACGCCGGAGTCGCCTACGGGGAAGGCGTCGAACCAGTCGCCCGCCACCCCTTCGGAAGGGGTGAAGATGTGGTGGAAGTCCGCCTTCCGGGTCACTCCGCGTTCCGTGCGGGAACGGGAGGGGAGCTCGTAGGGGAGCAGGGCGAACTGGATTTCACGGGCCAGGTCGATTTCCTTTTCCAGGGACTTGTTCCGTTCTTCCAGGATGCGGGCCGTTTCCCTCGCCTTGATCTCCGTCTTGACCAGTTTGGTGACGTCGCTGGAAATGCCCACGATTCCCTTGAGGTCCCCGTTGCGGCCATACCACGGGAATTTGCTGATCTGGCTCCAGGTATCGTCCCTGTGCAGCCATGTTTCATGATGGAGCCGGGCGCGGATGGGGCGGCCGGTCTTCATGATGTCCAGTTCCTCGTTCCGGGAAATGTCGGACATGGTTTTGTCAAAGAAATAGGCGTCCGTCCGTCCGGTCAGGTCCGCCGGAGTGGGGACGCCCAGCTTGTTGGCCGTGGCCGAGTTGGCCAGAACGAAGCGCGATTCCCGGTTCTTGAAATAAATGCTGTCCGGAATGTGTTCAATCAGGGTATGGAACAGGTCCCGGTCCTCCGCGGCGCGCAGTTCCGCCGTCTTGCGCCTGGTGATGTTGACCCAGACGCCTATGAGCATGACGGGGCGGCGCTGCTTGTCCCGGCGCGCGATGCCGTTGACCCGGACCCAGCTCCAGCTTTTGGAGTTGAGCTTTTTCATCCGGATTTCGATGCGCATGGGCATGTGGGAATGCCCGTCTAGGTACCGGCGCACCTCCTGGGAGAAAAAGGCCTGGTCCTCCTCATGGATGGTGAGTTCCGGCTGGGTGAAAATATTGGGGGCCTTTTCCTTGCGGCTGGCCCCCATCATGGTCAGGCAGCGGTCCGTGTAGTGGATGACGCCCGTCTTGATATTCCAGATGTAGAATCCCTCTTCCGCCGCCGACAGGGCCATCTTGATCTTGTCCCAGGTGAACACCTTCTGGGCGGAATGTCTGTTGCGTGAGGGCGGCATATGCAGTTGCCGCTAATCTAACGACAAAACAGCACCCTTGGCAAGAGACAAAATAAAGGAATCTCATCCCGGCCGGAGGGACGGCCCGGAAAAGACATGCCGAGAGGTTTCCGGACGGCTTTCCTGAAATCTTCCGGGACCGCAAAATGTTGAACGTTGCGGAAAATGCTATTTCCGGTGTTCTTCCTCCTGGGATTGGAGGAATTGCAGCTCCTTTTTCAGAACACTGCCCACGCGGTGCTTGGCAAGGTACACCTGGGCGATGGTGACGCCAAGCTGCCTGCGGACCTTGGCCGCATCCCATTCCCTCAGCACGTAGTAGTCGAAAATCTGGAACTGCTTGGGGGACACCTTGGCCTTGACGCGTTCCAGCGCGGCCTGCAGAAGGTTGTTCTGCCATTCCCGCTCCCATACCTGGTCGAAGTTGTTCTTGCCTTCGTCCGGAATCTTGTCGATAGGGTGTTCCTGGGATTCGCCGGCGTCAGGATTCATCAGCATGGCCGTGTCCTTTTTCCGTTTGCGGAATTGGTCGTTGATGCGCCAGCGGGTCATGTTCCAGAGCCAGAGCTTGAAAGAGCCCTGTTCCGGGTTGTAGATGTTCTTCTTGCTCTGCTTGGCGATGGAAAGAATGGTCTCCTGCACCACGTCCCAGGCTTCGTCCTCCCTTAATCCGGCCTTCAGCGCCACGGAGTAAATGAGCCGCCAGTACGTGCGGTAAAATTCATCCCAGGTGCGCTGGTCTTCCCAATTTTCCAGACGGGCAATCAGGCTTTTCCTGGTATGCTCCGCATACTGGGAAAGCGTATTCTCGTCAGGCTGGGACTCGTTCTTGGGTTGCAATGGAGGCACATTCATGTTTTATCATGAATTACGGATGAAAGTGAAGTGAAAGCCGAGTAATGGGAGCGGAATTTTCACGGCGGTGTTATTCATTCACTACGCTTTTGCGGTAAAAATTCTTTCAGGGAAACGGATATGGTCAGGAAAACGTCCAGGAGCAGGGGATCTTCGGTAATCGCGGCCCTGATTGTGCTGTGCGCGCTGATAGGCTACGGCCTGTCGGAATGGAAACTGCTTCCGGACACGATGGAAGCCGTACCCGCGTCCCGGCAGGCGGCGGAGCAGGGAATGGCGCCGGAAAAGATCACCCTTCCGGAGAAGGGGGAGCCCGTCAGGATGCTGACTATGAATGCGGGCAACTATTTTGTGCCGGAAGACCCGCGGAGAAGCAATTTTCAAGTGAAGTACAAGCCCGTGGAAGCGCGGGAGGCCATAGCGGAGCTCGTCAGGCAATCCGGCGCGGAAATCGTGGGCCTGTCCGAGATGGGCGGGGAAGCCGCCGTGAACGACCTGCAAATGCGGTTGAAAAGAAAGGGCGTGCAGTTGCCGCACAAGGTGCTGGTCATGCGGGACGGTGAAGACCGTGGACTCGCCCTGTTGTCGAAGTACCCCATTGTCAGCAACCGCTCCGTGACGGATATGCCCGTATCGGGAGAACCCAAGCGGCGTAAAACGATGCTCCGAGGTATTCTGGACGCCACCGTAAAAATGCCGGATTCCCGCCAGTTCCGTCTGATAGGCGTTCATTTGAAATCCCGGCTGAGCCGCGACGGCTCCGCGGAGGAGACCCGCAGAAGGGAAGCTTATGCCCTGCGCGACTACCTGAACGGCGTCATGGCCTCCCAGGACGGCATGCCCCTGTTGTTATACGGGGACTTCAATGACGGTCCTGCCGACAGTTCCGTGCAGGTCATCCAGGGTCCGGCGAAAACGGATTCCCGCCTGAACCGTCTGAAACCCCGGGATTCCCGCGGAGAAACGTGGACCATCTATTACGAAGACGGCGACACCTACCATTCCTTTGACCACATCTTTATCAACAACACCCTGAAAAAACGCCTCGGCCGCAAGCCCCCCATGGGTGTCATCGACACTCCCCCCTCCCGCCAGGCCAGCGACCACCGCGGCATATGGGTGGAGTTGAGATAGATATATTCCAGGATACTCATTCGCATAGAGTTATTCAGGATATTTCACAATATGTTAGATTGTGAATAATGTTGAATATGGGTAAATTATTGATATATTAGATTAATTGGAGGTAGACGGTTATACTACTTCGAACAATTGATAACTATTTATTATAGATTGTAGATATGCGCAACCAAACAAAAAAGACTCGCGCCCTCTGGCTGCACAGATTGGCTTGGTTTTACATATGCGGAGTGATCCCCGTCGTTACCATACTCGTAATATTAGGAGTTATACACACCGATTCTTGGAAACTCTTCGCCTCGGGGTTGGTTATATCGTTATCAATTCTAACTATATTTAAATATCCCGTCGTTTTGTCTTCAACAAAATGTTACTGCGACAATTTTTTTGTCGACCGTGAAAATGAACGCCGTACGCTTATGCAATTCATCAAAGATAGTAGCGAGCGACGCAGGATTTTTTATGTTACCGGCAAGAAAGGAATAGGAAAAACACTATTACTTCTTCGCCTTGCCAATGACTTGGCAAAGAAAAAAATATGCACAACAGTGTACTACGTGGAAATAGAAGGCAAAGATTCTTCTATATTACATAAGTGTCTTGAAATGATAGGGATCCCCCCCGATGAAAAAATTGGAACAGCTGCATCCCTGGCTGCATATCTTGATCAAGCATCTCGTTACCCCAAAATCGTATTTATCCTGGATGGCATTGATAGAAACAGGAAAAGAGATGCTGACAAGTTTGCTGAAATACTGACAAATTCATCCAAAAACATCTCTATCATTATTGGAATTACAATAGAATCACTAGTATACAGCCAAACTATCACGTTATATGGAAATTTGAAACCAGATATATTTGGGTGCCTCCATTTGCATGAGTTGGAAAAAGTTTACAACATTTCAATAACTGATCCTGAAAAGATTCTTCGTTTGTCAAGCGGCATTCCAACCTATGTACGCATATTAATAGATTTGGAACATCAAAATAGGGCTCTAAATCTTTCTAATATTGAAACTATTGATGAAATAATATGGCAGCAATACTCTTTTTTCAGTAATGAGTCAAAAAAGATCGTGATGTTAATGGCTTACTTAAAGCTTATGGGAGTTGACTCGCTTCCTGAACGGAAAATATACGATATTATCCCTGATAGCACACCTCACCATGTATGTGCAGTCCTCGATTCTTCATTGATATATCGAGAAAATGATACAAGAGATGGAAATATACGGATGAATGATTTGGTAGCAGAATCCTGTCGTAAATGCTGCAACAAAAATCAAGCTGTGGAAATGATTAAAAATTCGCATGAACATCTGGAAAATATTTTTGATGGTACGTTGAATGTTTCTTTATTGATGTTAAGCGACACTCATTTTTCAGAAGAAACTGGTCGCGAAATTCTAAAAAATCTTTTGGACGGCAAACAGTATTTATTTCTCGAACGTCTGTGGCAATATGAGCAAATCGGTTATCTCAATTCGTCACTTAAAGAAAGCCATTCGAATAATCAATATTTTAATTACTGTTATTTAAACTCCTTGTTGCAACTGGGACAATACCGAAGGGCATACTCGGAATTAGCTCGTTTGGAGGAAATAGATTCTGCTCTGCCAACTTTGAGACCCACAGAAAATATGAATGCAGAAGATTTTGATATGCTATTTCTCATTATCGATTTGCATCATCTAAGCAATCGGTTTTCTTTTGCCATAAGCGAAATCGACGCTTTTCTGCAACATCTCCCCAAGGTTTTCAAGAACCAAATACAAGAGGCCAAGCTTTTATATTTAAAGGCTCACATATTAAAGCATCAGGGAAGCGACTTGCTTTTGGCTGATAATATTCTTAGAGGCTTGGATAAGAACACTAATATACAAAATCTTGAGTTGCAAATGAAAATTCTCTACTCGCGTATCGCTATCTATCTATTCTGGGATACGTCATTCGATTACGAGGCATCATTTAACAGGATAGACACGCTTGCCAAAGAGATTGGAGAATCTCCCGTCATAATGCATGCGCAACGGCATCGGGCGATTTACACACTGAAGAAACTTCAAGACATAGAATCTGCTCTTACTATTGTAAATAATGCTTTGCGCAGTCTAGAAAAAACTCAGTACAGAATTATTTATGATTTATACTTTGAAAAAGCTGAACTTTTACGAATAAAATCTTATGCCGCAGAAAACCAGAATCGAAAAGTAAAAAATGAAATTCTTTCCCTTTATAATCAGGCTATTGCATTTGCTGATGAAAACGGTGATCTCAATCTGCGGACAATGTCCCAGCTAGGTAAAATTTTAACATTACACCAGTTCCATGACATCATCCAGAGTGAACAATTAAATGAAGTACAAAAAATAATGACTGATTTATCCGATGAAGCTCACAACCACGTACTATCAATAAACTATGCTTGTGCATGTTATGTCGAGAATCTGCTTCGAGGCGGGGAAATTGATCAAAATCAAACTAGATATTGGGAAAAAATGCAATATGCCGACTTGGCGCACGCCGCTCAACATGGAGGACCAGTTAAATTAACCGTCATGTAAGCAGTTGAAGACATCATGATACGTTTGCTCGGAAAAAGTATAATGGACATCTTTCTTTGAACGCAAGATATTAAGTTTTCTTTCTACTTCGTCATAGTTGTATGTATCCTGCGTGAGCTGATAAAAAACATCAGCAAGTTGCTCAAATTCATCTTCCTCCCAACCATGACGCGTAATTTGCTGAACTCCTATCCGTATTCCTGAATCGCGATAGAGCCTTTTATACCTTCCGTTTAAACTTATCCTATGTGATTGGCTTCTGTGAAGAAATCTTGTTATCTCATTTTCTTTCATGGATATAAATATTTGATGAGTGTCTGTATACAAATCATTGCGGGCTCGAATTACTTGCACTCCCAGTTTCTCAAGATAACGCCCTAGTTTGTTGGCATTGTTTATAATTTGCTTACTATATTGTTCACCAAACATTTCCATCTCGATAAGAACAAGAATGAGACTAAGAATCTGATGAAATTGCACATTTCGTAGATAATCTGGATTAATTTTTGTATCAATGAGATTCATCAGTTTCTGATTATTCGTCATGATTAATCCGCTAGTCGGCCCGGGAAGCGTTTTGTGAGTGGCTCCCATTAAAACAAATGGAACTTCATTGCTGAAAAAATGGAAGGGATTGGAATTGGATTTTCCAGATATTAAACCTAAAGTTTGAGTTGCATCGTAAATAATTATAAAATCTTCTGATACTTCCAGATTTTGCAAAGATGGTTGAAACAAAATGTCAGATGGACATATAAGCATACCGTCAATTTTTTCCTTTTTACGTAATGCTTTAATTTTTTCATAGTCAAAGTCCATTATCTCATAATCAAACGGCGCATATATAAATTTTATACCAAGCCGATGGCATATAAGAGGCATGGAACCATGACCTCCACTATCTTCCGATGATATAAGCAAAGTACTACCCGGTTGAAAGAGACTCATCAGGAGGATCATAACGGCATTGACACCTGATAATGTCCTTGCATCTGAATAATTACTTTGGAATAAGTCAAAACATTGTCGATTGAGGAGACTGTAGAACTTAAATAAATGTTCCGCTTCCATGAAATTATGTTCGGTCTCCAGCCTGATAATACCTCCCATAATGTATTTCTCCTGAATAAAGGAATCTAACGGAATTTTTCCGAACGGCGATATGGCGTTTTCCGCTGCACACAAAGGTAGAAGGCGCTTTTCTTCATACTGTAGTTCCTGACAAATTTTCTGAAACTCTTCTAAATTACCATTCATTTGTTAATTTCTCTGGATAATAAATAGTTATCACTCTTTAGGAGAAGATTCTTAACCTTCTCCTTGGATGAAAATTTTGAAGAATGACTTTTTGTTTGGCGGTGCTGACGTGGGTGTAGATTTGGGTGGTGGCGAGTGAGCTGTGGCCGAGAATGGTTTGGATGTATTTGATGTCTACACCTTCTTCCAAGAGGAGGGTGGCGAAGGTATGGCGGAATGTGTGGGGCGTTACGGGTTTGAGGATGCCGGATTTCAAGGCCAGTTTTTTGACCATGATTCTTACCGACTGGGAGGAGAGGTTATGGCCCCTTCGGTTGATGAAGAAGCATGTGTTTGGCCGCGATGAGGACAGACACAGGCGCTGGTATTCCCGGAGGGCTTCAAGAATAGCCTCCTGGCATATTTGAATGACACGCTCCTTGCCGCCTTTTCCATAGACTTTGATGAAGCCGTTAGCGAGGTTTACGGAGGAAAGGCGCAGGGCACATAGTTCCGATACCCGGATGCCGGTGCCGAATAAGAGTTCTACTACCGCAATGTTGCGGATGATTTCCTGATAGTGATGTCCCGTTTTGCCGGAACAGGCGTTTTTTTCCCGGTAAAGTGTCGTCAGGATGGACGTTACTTCCATGGAGTCCATCACGGGAGGGAGCAGGAAGGGGACCTTGATGTTGATTTTGAGCTTCCGCATGGGGTTGATGAAGTCGTCGTCTTCCATTTCAATGAAGTTCAGCATGGCTTTGAGCGTGGCCATTTTTCTTTTCATGGTTTTGGGCTGGAAGCATGACAGCGATTTGACGTATTGCTTCAAGTCTTCCGCGGAGATGGAAGGCAGGGAGTAAACCGATCTTTGATCAATCATGAAGCCGGCGAATTGCCGCAAGTCGGTTGCGTAGGCTTTCAGGGTCTTTTCGCTGAGGTTTTTTTCATATTGGGAATGGAACAGGAATCGTTCGATGGTTTTTTCCAATAGCGGCGAGTGTGATGTGTTTGGCATGACGGAACGGAATAGTGAGAGTGCCGTACGGGTGCAAGGCCCTTTTTGTGCCTGAATCAGGCAGGGAGGTTCGGGCCATGGGACAGGCGCAGTAAAAAAACGGGAAATAAAGGGAAAAGGGTGGCCTGAGAAGTCGGGGAGGAGCGGTTTTCATGAGTAGGACGAAAAAGAAAATGGCGGGCGGATTTTTACTTTTTCCCGCAAGCCGATTTTTCATGGAGCAAAGGAGGCATGAGGCCCTTGGTCCACATCCTGCTGAGTTTATTTTCCCTGTTCTGCGTTTTCCGATGGATGAAAGGCTGCCTTCTTGTCCGGAAGAGAGTTGGGTAAATTAACTTTTTTAAACTGTTGTTGCCGTAAGGGAAGACGTTGCTTCCATCCGATTGCAGGAAAGGAAAAAGGAAGTTTCAGGGAGGGTTCCCTCGGCACCGCTGAGTAAGTTTGTAATTTTTTCCGGCCTGATTTCCTTTATCCCGGTTTTTTACGGGAAGACAGTGGCATGAAAGGATAGGGGAACTTCCGGAGAGGCCGCATTAGGGGATATCGGAGAACTTTCCTTCCTATCCCCCTTGGATTGTGGGGATTGACCCAGCCGGAAATGTTGTTTTTCCGGACGGATGATGCCGGCAGGAGTTACCGGGTGATGAATACCCTGTGGAATTTTATTGGAGTGCGGACATTTTCGGCCTCCCCGTTTCTCAAAAAATGATTGCCGTGGCCGTGTGAAATGGGTAGCATGCCAAAAATCGTTGTTCAATCCTGCATGACCTGTATGAGAAATTTTTCCGCACATTCCAGAGCTGCACATTTTCGTTTTTCCGCAGGGGGAAAAGGGTTTACCCTGGTGGAATTGATCGTCGTCATTACCATCATGGTTGCCATGATGGCTCTTGCCGCCAGCATGCTGAGAGGCGGCGGCCGGGCGCAGGGGCTCCAGTCCGCTGTTGAAATGGTGGACGGCATGGTGCAGGAGGCCCGGCTGGATGCCATGGGCAAGGGAACCTGGAGCCGCCTGATTATTGTCAGCACCCCCGACGACGCGAGCCGGAACATGCGCACCCTGGGCGTGATGTCCAAGAATACGCGCACCGGCAAGTGGCACCTTGTCAACCGCCTGCAGACGCTTCCCGCCGGATTTTATATCAGCCCCACCTACAGCACCCTGCTGGAAGGTTCGGGCAAGTCCAGGGCCAAAAGCACGTACAAGAGCTTTTCCAGCCGGGACGGACAGGATACCGTCAATCTGCCCGGCAACGGCCTGACCGATATTTATTTCATCGAGTTTGACGAGGAGGGCCGCATGTCCCAGCCGAATGCTCCCACCCGCCTGGTAGTGGTTTCCGGTTCTGCCGGGGACGGCAAGGAAGAACGCCCCTCCCCCATGACGGACGGCAAGCCGGGGCTGGCCGGCGGCATCGTGATTTATCCCAAGGGCAATATAAGCCGCCTGAGGACGGATGAGCAGGTGATTCCCCAATAATTTTACAGGATTTTATTACCATGTTGACCAATCGTATGAAACAGGTTCGTTCCAAAGGGTTTACCCTGACAGAGGTGGTGCTTGCCATCGGCGTGGTCGGGGTGCTGATCGTGGTGTTTATGGCCATGTTCATCCCGGCCAGGAGAACGGTCCAGGCCGCCCTGACCATTCGTGAGGCGGACCGCATTGTCCATGCCCTGACGGCGGAGCTTGGAGAGCTCCGCAATTCGGAACGGGCGGCGGGCAATGCAAAGAAGTCTTCCCCCGGCAGGTATGTTTCCGCCTTTGACAAGGCTTTTTACTGGATGCAGTTTACGGCAAAGCCCGCCACCACCATTCTGGTGTACAATTACCGGGCGGATTTGTCCAAGCCCGTGCGCAAGGACGGCACGCCCCAGCCCTGGCTGGAGGACGGCGGCAGCATTCCCGGCAAGAATTCCGCCGTGGTTACGGGCGTATGCCTGGCGAACAACAAGGACCGCTGGAATGATTTCAAGGCCCTGGTAGGGCCCGTGTTCGCGGTGCGCATGACCCAGCTGGTGGTGGAGCGCATGGATTCCAACGCCTACGGCTACAAGCTGGCTCCCAAGTACGCCGTGATTTCCAACCCCTACAACCGCGGCCGGATCATTACGGACCCGTCCCAGTACGTGTACACGGCGGAGAAGGGGGGCGGCGGCCTGAATCTGCCCTGGGGTGCGGAAGTGCTGTACCAGGCGGAATTTTTCCAATTGCTGAATACGGACCCGGAACGTTTGCAGAATACAACGTGGGAGAATTTGAAGACGCCGGTGTTCACGCGCAATCTTGCTTTCCGCCGTTAACCGCATCATCAAGATACTGAAAGAATCATGAAGACATTTGCCAAAATCAAATCCGGTGCGTTTACTCTGATTGAGCTGCTGGCGGCCATGACGATCACGACGATTCTTGTGCTTGTGATCGTGGCGCTGACGTCCCGCGGTGTGGATATCTGGAGATGGGTGCTTCAGGACGTGCGGACGACGACGCTCGCCCGTACGGCGATGGATACCATGACCAAGGATTTTGAGAGCATGCAGTTCCGCCCCGGAAACCCCTTTGAATGGATGCTCGTGCAGAGGGACAGCGATCTTGCCGGCCGTGGCGCCCGGACCGCCTCTTCCTCCCAGGGCAGGGGCCGCAGGCCTTCCGCCGCAGAGTCCCGCGTCAATATGATGACCATGGGACCGGAAGGAGCCAAGATTACGAATGCCTCCCAGTTGATTTTCTTTACCACGCCCACGGACCGCAATCCGGCCAAGTCCAGCATGGACATGAGGAACGACCGCATCATCGGCGACGTGAATTGCGTGGGCTACAAGCTGCTTTACCGTGACCAGATTCTGGACCGGGACGCCACGTCCGAGTCGGACGGGTTTCCCGTATATGCCCTGTACCGCAATCTGGTGAGTGCGGAGGATACCGTGCGGGAGCTTCTGGGCAAGGAGGACCTCTGGGCCGCCTATTCCCGCTTCCAGCAGGATGAAACCATTCCCGCCAATTTCCTGGTGGAGAATGTGGTGGAAATGACCCTCATTTTTGAGGTAGATTACCAGAAGAAGATCGGCAGTTCCGGCAGCAACAAGTCCGACAAGGATGCGACGCAGAGGGCGTCCGTCCTGATTCCCGTCATGACGACAGGCGCCAACCGCCTGGGGTCCTGCTCCCAGATGGACGTGTACGGCAACCGGCTGGACGTGATCGGCAGCGGGATGAATATTGACGATTTGAAGTCGGGCCGCGTCACCGGAGTGACCATTTCCATGACGGTGGTGACGGATGAAGGCATGGCCCTGGTGGACCAGATACGCAAGGGGCGTCCCGCTCCCTCCCCGGAGGAGTTTTTCGAACGTTATACCCGATCCTTTACGCAGCGCGTTTCCCTTCCGCTGAGCCATTAGGCCCAAGTCCGGAACAGTCGGCGGCCGCCTGTTTTCACGGTGCCCCGCCTTTTCCGGAGCGGCATTCCCTACCTTGTTGTTAACCCTGTTTCCGATCTATGCCGGGATTTGCAGATGTTGTGGGCAATTTGCCTCCGCTGCCGGAGCTGATTCTTTGGCGCGATCCCGTGGCTAGAAGCGCAGCGGAAGCCATGGCTGTGGATGAGGCCCTGCTGGAGTGGGGGGAATTCCCCGTTCTGCGGATATACCGGTGGGGGGAGCCGGCCGTGACGTTCGGCTATTTTGACGAGGAGGGCACGGCCCGGAGGATTTTCCCCGGAGAGGAGTTGCATTTTGTCCGCCGCTGGACGGGCGGCGGCATTGTGGATCACCGGCAGGATATTCCCTTTACCCTGGCCATGCACCGCAGAGACGGGCAGGGGCGCCCTTCAAGCGCCACCTTGTACCGGTGGATTCACGGGGCGCTGGCCCGCGTGCTGAAGGATTGCGGCGTGGAGTGCGTGATGCTGGCCGGGGACGCGCCCGATGGAGGCCGCGCCTGTTTTTCCAGCCCCGTGACCAGTGACCTGGTATTGCCTTCCGGGGAAAAACTGGCGGGCGGGGGCCAGAGGCGCGTGCGCGACGGCGTCCTCCACCAGGGCAGCATCCAGAATTGCCGCCTGCCTGACGGCTGGGACGTGATGCTTGCCTCCCGTCTGGCGGATACGCATATGCTGCGTACGGATTCCTCCCTTTTCCCCGGCATGGCCGCCCGTGTGGCGGAACTGCTTTCATCCAAGTATTCCACTGAAGAGTGGAGAAACGGCGTTCGTCACGGCCGTTCCGCGCATTCCTGATTAATCCCATTGAATTGAAAGACCATGAGTTATTTGCCTGATCCGGAACGTTATGCCGGTACCGATTACCGCCGCTGCGGGCGGTCGGGATTGCTGCTGCCCCCCGTGTCGCTGGGGCTGTGGCACAATTTCGGCGCGGAGTCCGATTACGAGAACGCGCGCCGTCTTGTTCACGGCGCTTTTGATTCCGGCATTACCTATTTTGACCTGGCAAATAATTACGGGCCGCCCCCCGGTTCCGCGGAAGAGTGTTTCGGGCGTATTTTCATGCAGGATTTGTCCCGTTACCGCGACGAATTGGTGATTGCGACCAAGGCGGGGCATTTGATGTGGGAGGGACCGTACGGGGACTGGGGCTCCCGCAAGCACATGCTTGCCAGCCTGAATCAGTCCCTTTCCCGGATGAAGCTGGATTATGTGGATATTTTTTACGCGCACCGGCATGATCCGGAAACTCCGCTGGAAGAGACGGCGGGGGCTCTCGTGACGGCGGTCCAGTCCGGAAAGGCCCTGTATGCCGGCATTTCCAAATTTCCGGCGGAACAGACCAGGCAGATCTGCGCCATGCTCCGGGAAGCCCGCGTGCCATGCCTGGTGCACCAGCTCCGGTACAATATGTTCAACCGGGAGCCGGAGGCGGGAGTTTTCGCCGCCATCCGGGAGGAAGGGCTCGGCTGCGTGGCGTTTTCACCCTTGGCTCAGGGGATGCTGACGAACCGTTATCTGGAGGGAATTCCCGCAGATTCCCGCGCGGCGGGGGCTTCCGTCTTCCTGACGGAAGAACGCGTGCTGCATCATGGGGACAGAGTCCGCCGCCTGGCAGCCCTGGCGCAGGATCGCGGCCAGAGCCTGGCGCAGATGGCCCTGGCCTGGGTATTGAGGGAGCCGGCCGTGACCACCGCCCTTATCGGGGCCAGCCGCCCCGCCCAGATCAGGGATTGCCTGGGTGCGTTGAAGAATACGCGGTTTTCTCCGGAGGAACTGGCCGTCATTGACAGCACGGCTGATTGACGGACGGGGCTTCTCCTCCCGCGGTTTTGGGCTTTGCCTGCCGGGGGAGGGATGAACAGAATGCCTCAGTGGAGCGGAATGTTCCCGGAAAGCGGCTGGCAGGAATACCCTCCCTGCGCCCGGCAGGGAGGGATTTTGCCGCATCGCGGACGACATCGGAGGGTGGTGACATGCCCGGTTGCGCGTCCTGGGAGCAGAAGCGGCGGAAGCTTGGAAAAACAGTTTTTACGGAGGCAGGCCATGCTTTGGATTAATCCTCGCAGAACTTGCTTCTTCCTTGTTCCCTTCCGGTTTCGCATCCGTCCTGGTCTTTCCGCAGGAAGGTGAATTTTCCGTCCCGGACAGCGGTTTTTTCTTGGAGTAAAGCCGGGGGAGTGCTATTTTCCTACCACTTTAATTTAAAGTGTACTGACAATGATAACCATCCAGGATTTATTTTGGCTCATCCCATCGGCTTCCGTGCTGGCCCTCGTTTTCGCGGGCGTGTTTTTTTACCGCATGAAGGCCCAGGATGAGGGGAACGAGGTCATGAGAATGATCGCCAAGCATGTTCGCAGCGGTGCGATGGCCTACCTACGGCAGCAATACAAGATTGTTGCCATTTTTTTCGTGCTGATCACGGTCGTTTTCGCCTTTCTGGCCTACTGCCTGCACATTCAGAATCCCTGGGTGCCTTTCGCGTTTATTTCCGGCGGCTTTTTCTCCGGCCTTGCCGGGTATATCGGCATGAAGACGGCCACGTACGCTTCCGGCCGCGTGGCGAACGCCTGCCGCCATTCCCTGGACGCCGGCCTCCAGATTGCCTTCCGTTCCGGCGCCGTTCTCGGCCTGACCGTGGTGGGCCTCGCCATGCTGGACATCGGCGCCTGGTACTGGATTCTGGACTGGTTTTATGAGGACATGGAGCTTTCCACCCGCCTGGTGGTGATTACCACGACGATGCTGACCTTCGGCATGGGCGCCTCCCTCCAGGCCCTGTTCGCCCGCGTGGGCGGCGGTATTTTCACGAAGGCCGCGGACGTAGGCGCGGACCTGGTGGGCAAGGTGGAAGCGGGCATTCCTGAAGACGACCCCCGCAACCCAGCCACCATCGCGGATAACGTGGGCGACAATGTGGGCGACGTGGCCGGCATGGGCGCGGACCTTTACGAGTCCTACTGCGGTTCCATCCTGGCTTCCGCCGCCCTGGGCGCGGCGGCCTACATAGCCGTGCCGGACATGGCGATCAAGGCCGTTCTCACCCCCATGCTGATTGCCGCCCTCGGCACCATCCTTTCACTCCTGGGCGTGTATGCGGTGCGCGTGAAGCGCGGCGCCTCCCAGACGGAACTGATGGCCGCCCTGAACCGCGGCATCAACCTCAGCTCCTTCCTGATCGCCATTGCCTCCGCCTTCCTGCTCCAGCTCATCGGGCTGGACAACTGGGCCGGCATCTGGGGCGCGATCGTGACCGGCCTGGCGGTGGGCATCATCATCGGAAAGAGCACGGAGCATTACACCTCTCATGATTCCTACCCCTGCCGCAAGATCGCCCACAGCGCGAAGACCGGTCCCGCCACCGTCATTATTTCCGGCATCGGCATCGGCATGATTTCCACCTGCATTCCCGTGATTACGATCGTGGTGGGCACCGTCCTGGCCTACGGCATGGCCTCCGGGGACTGGCATTTTACCGGGGCCGAGATGAGCAAGGGCCTGTACGGCATCGGCATCGCCGCCGTGGGGATGCTTTCCACGCTGGGCCTGACGCTGGCGACGGATGCCTACGGTCCCATTTCCGACAACGCCGGGGGCAATGCGGAAATGAGCAAGCTGGACCCGGAAGTACGCCGCCGCACGGACGCCCTGGACGCCCTGGGCAACACGACGGCCGCCACGGGCAAGGGCTTTGCCATCGGCTCCGCCGCCTTGACCGCCCTGGCCCTGCTGGCTTCTTATATTGAAGAGCTGAAGATTTCCATCCTGCACTGGAGCGAGGCCACCGGAAATACCATGTACAAGATCAATGATGCCGTGAGCGTGGAGGTGTCCAAGATCACCACCTGCACCCTGTCCGAGTTCATGGGCTATTTCCAGGTGACCCTGATGAATCCGAAGGTGCTCATGGGCCTGTTCGTGGGCGCCATGATGTCCTTCCTGTTCTGCGGCCTGACCATGAACGCCGTGGGCCGTGCCGCTGAAAAGATGGTGAAGGAAGTGCGCCGCCAGTTCAAGGAAATCAAGGGCATTCTGACCGGGGAGGCGGAACCGGATTACGTGCGCTGCGTGGAGATTTCCACGGCGGGCGCCCAGCATGAGATGATTTGGCCGTCCGTGCTGGCGGTGATTACTCCCATTTGCATGGGGCTGGTGTTCGGCGTTCCCGGCGTGTTCGGCCTGCTGGCCGGCGGGCTGGCCTCCGGCTTTGTTCTGGCCGTGTTCATGGCGAATTCCGGCGGCGCGTGGGACAACGCCAAGAAGTACATTGAGCAGGGCCATGTGGGCGGCAAGGGCTCGGAAAGCCACAAGGCCGCCGTCATCGGCGACACGGTGGGCGACCCCTTCAAGGATACGTCCGGCCCCTCTCTGAATATCCTGATCAAGCTGATGAGCATGGTGGCCATTGTCACCGCCGGTGTCAACATCGCCGTGACTCTGTTCTAAGCAGGGAGCTTGCTGCATCATGATAACGGGAGTGCCGGGTAACCGCCGGCGCTCCCGTTTTTTATATGGGGGTAGTATCTGCCGTTCAGGGAAGAACGCTGTTTTTTCTTCTTGATTCGGTTTTCCTGCGGTGTACAAGGGGAGTCATGAGAACTACCCTGCTTTTATTGCTGACGGCATGCGTTGCTTCCGCCTCTCCGGGAGGGGAAACGATGAAATCACTCCTTCAGGAACGGGAACAAATCCTGGTCAGGATAGATGATCTGATGAAGGAGCGCTACAAGTCCGGATTGTGCCATTGGACGGAGACTGTTTCCGCCAGATTGCAGCTTCTGGAGTTCCGCCGCGACCATGCCGCTTCCCTCAAGGAGGGAATAGCCTTCCAAAAGGAAATTGTGGCTCTCCGTGAAGAGGAATACCGTGTGTTTCAGAAGTCACTGGAGGCGGATCCTTCCCTCCGGCTGGAAGCATACCGCTCCCAGGAGGCAGGGCTTGCCGCCAAATGCCGCCTTCTGGAAATGGAAAGCCGTGTGCGGGGAGAGAAACAGTAGCCGGTGCATCCGGGGCGGAAACAGGCGTTCGGAGACTGTGAAGATTCCGGCGGCCGGTTCTTCCGTTTTTTGACGTTCCTTTTTTCGCATGCTGTGTAAAGGGCTCTTTTTCGCCGGCTGGCAGGAAGGGCTGCCTGGATTTTTTTCTGCCATTGACGAAAAGTTTTTTTGACAAGGGCGGGGGAGAGGAGTAATAAACGCGCAGATGCCATTCAGCACAGTACAGCCCTTTTTTAGCAACACCCGTTATTACGGCAACGGGTATTGGTGGCGTGTACCCATGTCCGGACGGGGGAATCCCGATGTGCAGTAGTGGCGTTCAGCTATGATAATTTTTTAGAACTGCTTTGATTCCTCCGAGAGTCAAAGCAGTTTTTTTATTTTCCACTTACACAATGATCCATCCATGCAACCACCATCCATCATCACCCTCCAACAACACAGCCGGCGCCTGAGCGCCGACCTGGAGACGCCCATCAGCCTGTTCCTGAGCCTCACCCGGGACCAAACCCCCGGTCTTCTGCTGGAAAGCGCGGAGGTGGACGGCAAGTGGGGCCGCTACAGCGTCATCGCCTGCGATTACCTGATGACCGTTTCCTGTGCGGACGCCCGGCTTTCCCTGACCGTCAGCGACGAGCGGCTGGCCTCCTTGAAGGAGCTGGACGGCATGCCTTATCTAGACGGGCTGCGCGTCCTGATGCAGCGGCTGGAACTGGTGGGCGACGACAAGCGGCAGGCCCCCATCACGCGGGCTTTGTACGGCTACTTCGGGTATGAGACGGCCGCCCTTTTCCAGCCCAAGCTGGCGCAGACCATTCCCCCCTCTTCCGCGGAGTCCTGCCTGGTGCTGGCCGGCACCGTGATCGTGTTTGACCACCTGTACAACCGCCTTACCCAGATCAGCCTGGGCGAACACCGCGACCTTGCCCACACACCCCTGCACGAGACGGAGGAACCCTCCATCGGGGAGGTCACGCGCACGCCGGACCAGGCGGGCTACATGAAGGGCGTGGAGCATATCAAGGAGCTGCTGCACAACGGGGAGGCCATCCAGGTGGTGCTTTCCTCCCAGGCCTCCGCGGAGTTCCACGGAGACGCCTTCACGCTGTACCGCCGCATGCGCAGCATCAACCCTTCTCCGTACATGTTTTTCATGAGCCTGCCGGGCGTCACCCTGTTCGGTTCCTCCCCGGAGCTGATGGTGCGCTGCACGGACGGCAAGCTCCAGCTTTCTCCCATTGCCGGAACGCGCAAGCGCGGCAGGGACGACGAGGAAGACGCCGCCCTGGCCGCCGACCTGCTCAAGGACCCCAAGGAGTGTTCCGAACACGTGATGCTGGTGGACCTGGGCCGCAACGACCTGGGACGCGTCGCCAAACCCGGCTCCGTGAAGCTGGAAAGGCTGATGGAGATTGAACGTTTTTCCCACGTGATGCACATGACTTCCCGTGTGACCGCCCAGGTGAACGACGGTCTGGACGCCATCGACATTCTCGGCGCGGCCTTCCCCGCCGGAACGGTGAGCGGCGCACCCAAGGTGCGCGCCATGGAAATCCTGGCGGAGGAGGAGCCCCTGCCGCGCGGCCCGTATGCCGGGTGCATCGGCTGGCTGGGGCTGGACAAGAATGGCGTGCATATGGATTCCGGCATCACCATCCGCAGCATGTGGGTGAAGAATGGCCGCATCCACTGGCAGGCGGGCGCCGGCATCGTTTATGATTCCGATCCGGCCGCCGAATGGCAGGAGTGCATGAATAAAGGCAGGATTATTGACGTGATTTTGAAAGGAGAAGACCATGTTTCTGTTCATTGATAATTACGATTCCTTTTCGTGGAATCTGGTGCAGGCGTTTTATTCCCTGGGCCGCAAGCCCGTGGTGTACGCGAACGACGATCCGCGCATTCTGGACCTGGCAGCCAGCCCGGAACTGGAAGCCGTGTGCATTTCCCCGGGCCCCAGCCATCCGCGCAACGCAGGGCTGTGCCTGGAGTTCCTGAAGCGCCTTCCCGCCGCCGTTCCCGTGCTGGGCGTATGCCTGGGCCACCAGCTTCTGGGTTATTTTGCCGGGGCGGAGGTTTCCCGCGCTCCGTACGTGATGCACGGCAAGAGTTCGGACATTATCCACGACGGCGCCGGGCTGTTCACAGGACTTCCCAATCCCATGACCGTGGGCCGCTACCATTCCCTGGTGGTCCAGTCCAAGGAGGACGAACCAAATCCCCGGTTCACCGTCACTTCCCGCGGTCCGGAAGGGGAGGTTATGGCGCTGCGCTACAACGACCGCCCGTGGGTGGGCATCCAGTTCCATCCGGAATCCATCCTGACGCCGGACGGCCTCCAGCTTCTGGGCAATTTCCCGGACAATGTCGTTCCCGCCGGCCAGAAGGAGAAGCGGATCAACCGCATTCTGGATACGCTGGCCGCCGGGCAGGACCTGACGGCGGACATGGCCGCCGCCGGTTTTGCGGATATCATGGACGGACGCATGACGCCGGCCCAGGCGGGCTGCTTCCTGATGGGCCTGCGCATGAAGGGGGAAACCCCGCTGGAAATGGCCCACGCCGTGGGCATTGCCCTGGGCCGCGCCAACCGCGTGGAAGGGCTGGAAGGCGACTGCATCGACGTAGTCGGCACGGGCGGCGACGGCCGCAGCTCCTTCAATTGCTCCACCGCCACGTCCCTGACGCTGGCGGGCATGGGCTACAAGGTGGTGAAGCACGGCAACCGCGCGGTGTCCTCCTCCTGCGGGTCCGCGGATGCTCTGGAAGGGCTGGGTTTCCCGCTGGACGTGGCTCCGGAGGACGTGCAGCACCTGCTGGACGAACGGAATTTCGCCTTCTTGTTCGCGCCGAATTTTCATCCCGCCTTCCGCAACGTGGGGCCCATCCGCAGGGAACTGGGCATCCGCACCTTGTTCAACCTGCTGGGCCCTCTGATCAACCCGGCGCGCCCCACCCACATTCTGCTGGGCGTGGCCCGTCCGGAACTGGTGGAACTGCTGGCGGAAACCCTCAGCCAGTCCCATATCCGCAGGGCGGCCGTGGTGTACGGCGCCGGAGGGTATGACGAGGTGACGCCGCTGGGGCCCACCAAGATGATGATCGTCCACAACGGGAAGCTGACGCCCATGACGCTGGACCCAGCCGATTACGGCATCCAGCCCTGTGATCCCGGGGAGCTGGCCGTCCATTCCAAGGCGGAGGCGGTGGCCGTGCTGAAGGATATTCTGGCGGGCAGGGGCCCCCACGCCATGATGGACATGGTGATTCTGAATGTGGGCATGGCCATGTTCCTGCTGGAGGACCACATGGACCTGGCCGTCTGCATGGCGAAGGCCCGTGAGGCCGTGTGCGCCGGCGTAGGAAGGAGAACGCTCCATGTTGCTTGACCGGTTCAGGGAGGCCAAGGCGGAGGAAATCGCCCTGCTCACGGACCTGGCGTCCCGCCGGGAACTGCCGCGCCCCTGGAAGGGGCGCAGGCCGGATTTTCTGAAGGCGATTGCGGAGACACCCGCCGGGCAGCCCGTGGCCGTGATTGCGGAATTCAAGCAGGCGTCTCCGTCGCGCGGCGTCATTGCCCAGGGATTGAAGCCGGAAGATGTGGCGGAACAGTATGCCGCCGCCGGGGCCTCCTGCATTTCCGTGCTGACGGAGGAACGGTTTTTCGGCGGCCGCATCGGGTATCTGGAACGCATGCACCGCACCGGGGTTCCCATGCTCCGCAAGGATTTCATTTTCCACCAGCTTCAGGTGATGGAGACGGCTTCCACCCCGGCTTCCGCCCTGCTGCTCATCGTGCGCCTGACGCCGGATGCACGGGAACTCCGTGTTTTGCGGGAACAGGCGGAAGCCTACGGCATGCAGGCCGTGGTGGAGATTTTTGACGAGGGGGACCTGGCGCTTGCCCGGGAATCCGGCGCGCGCATCATCCAGGTGAACGCCCGTGACCTGGATACGCTGGAAACGGACAGGCAGGCCTGCCTAGACCTGGGGAAACTCCGCCGGGACGGGGAAGTGTGGATAGCCGCCAGCGCCATGAGCGCCGGGGAGCATCTCAGGGAAGCCGCGGAAGCGGGCTTCCAGGCCGTATTGATGGGCACAGCCCTGATGGACGGCGGAAAGCCGGGTGAAAAACTGGCTGCAATTTTAGAAGAAACAAGATGAAGAAACATTCATTCGCAATCAAGGTGTGCGGGATTACCCGCCAGAGTGACCTGTCAACCGCCATGGGAATGGGGGCCCACTTCTGCGGGTTCGTGTTCCACCCCAAAAGCCCGCGCTATATCGCGCCGGAACGCGCCGCCGCGCTGGATTCCGCGCTGATCCGCCGCGTGGGCGTGTTCGTGAACCAGGATGCGGAGCAGATCATGGACATCATGAAGACGGCCCGGCTGGAATTCGCCCAGCTCCACGGCAACCAGTCCCTGGACTGCGCGCGCCGGATCGGCGCGGGAAAAGTCATCCGGGTTCTGTGGCCGGACAGTTATGATTCCCTGGACGCCATGCAAAGGGAGATGGACCTCTGGGCGGACAGCTGTTCCTGGTTCCTGCTGGATGCCGGCAGGCAGGGCGGCGGCCACGGAACCGCGCTGGACTGGAAGGCGCTGGCTTCCCTGCAGGCCCCGCGCCCCTGGTTCCTGGCCGGCGGCCTTTCCTCCGCTTCCCTGAACAGGGCGCTGGAACAGTGCACCCCGAACGGCATTGACCTGAATTCCGGCGTGGAGGCCATTCCCGGCCAGAAAAGCCCGCAAAAGCTTCTGGCGGCGCTCAAGCCCCTCATTTCCTACACACCTTACCACATCGCATGAATAACAAAGAAGGATACTTCGGCAATTTCGGCGGCCGTTTCGTTCCGGAGGCATTGCGCCCCCCCCTGATGGAACTGGAACAGGCCATGGACACCATCATGCAGTCCCCGGCGTACCGGGATGCATTGCAGGATCTGCTGGTCAACTACGCGGGCAGGGAAACGCCCCTGACGTTCTGCCCCCACCTCTCGGAGAAACTGGGCTTCCGCCTGTGGCTGAAGCGTGAGGACCTGCTGCATACGGGCGCCCACAAGATCAACAACGCCCTGGGCCAGGCCCTCCTTGCCCGGATGATGGGGAAGACGCGCCTCATCGCGGAGACCGGGGCGGGCCAGCACGGTGTGGCCACGGCCACGGCGGCGGCGCGCCTGAAGATGGACTGCACCGTCTTCATGGGGGCAGAGGATGTGGAGCGCCAGTCCATGAATGTGATGCGCATGAAGCTGCTGGGTGCGGAGGTAGTTCCCGTGGACAGCGGTTCCCGCACGCTGAAGGACGCCATTAACGCGGCCCTGCGCTACTGGATTTCCCATCAGGCGGATACTCTGTACTGTTTTGGTACGGCGGCGGGGCCCCATCCGTTCCCCACGCTGGTCAGGCAGCTCCAGTCCGTCATCGGCCGGGAGGCGCGCGCGCAAATGCTGGAGCGCGCCGGAAGGCTGCCGGACGTGGTGGTGGCGTGCGTGGGAGGCGGCTCCAACGCCATCGGCATGCTCTACCCCTTTGTGGAGGATGAGGATGTGCGTCTCGTAGGCGTGGAGGCCGGCGGCACGGGCGAGCCCGGCTGCTACAATTCCGCCCCCATCAATCTGGGGAGTCCCGGCGTGCTGCATGGCCATGTGACCATGCTTTTACAGGACGAGGACGGCCAGATACAACCCTCCCACTCCATCTCCGCCGGGCTGGATTATCCCGGCGTGGGCCCGGAACATTCCCATCTGGCGGAAATCGGCCGCGTGCATTACGGAGTCGTTTGCGACGCTTCCGCCCTGAATGCCTTCCAGGCGCTCACGAGGGGGGAAGGTATCATTCCGGCGCTGGAATCTTCCCATGCCGTGGCGTGGGTGCTGGACCACGCGGAAGAATTGCCCAAAGGGGGCGACGTGTTGGTCAACCTCTCTGGCCGCGGAGACAAGGACCTGGGAATCGTTAAAAAATATCTGAACATTTAATTGCCGCCTTTTCATGAACAATACGCAGAAATCACCGTTGCAGGAAGCCGTGGAACAGGCCCATGCCAAGGGGCGCCGCGCCGTCATTCCATTCATCACCGCCGGTTTTCCGGACATGGATTCCTTCTGGATCCATCTGGAGCGCATTGACGGAGCCGGGGCGGACATCATCGAGATAGGCGTTCCATTCTCCGATCCGGTGGCGGACGGTCCCGTCATTGAAGACGCCTCCCGGGACGCGCTGGCCCGCGGTGTCAGCCTGAAATGGATATTGGACGGCCTGAAAGCCCGCAAGGGGCAGTTCTCCGCCAAGCTGGTATTGATGGGTTACGTGAACCCCTTTTATCAATACGGCCTGGACCGGCTCTCCCGGGATGCGGTGGAAGCGGGCGTCCACGGCTTCGTCGTGCCGGACATGCCGCTGGAAGAATCCGGCATGTTCAGGAAAGCTTTTGCCCCTTATGGCTTGACGCTCGTAACGCTGGTGGCTCCCAACACCTCCGTGGAACGCATGAAGGAGTACAAGCCCTGTACGGAAGGATTCGTTTACGTGGTGTCCGTCCTCGGCACTACGGGAGGGAAGGCGGATCTGGAGCAGAGCGTGGCGGAGACCATGCGCCGCGCCCGTTCCGTATTTGACGTTCCGCTGGCGCTGGGCTTCGGCCTCCAGACGCCGGACCAGCTGGAGGCCCTGCCGGAAGACGCCCGTCCGGATGCCGCCGTGCTGGGAAGCGCCCTGCTCAAGCACATTGCTGCAGGGGGAGATGCGGGAGAATTCCTGAAAAAATGGACGGAGAATGGGGATAAGCCTTCCTGATCCATTTTCAGTATATAAAGGGGCCGTTCCACCATGCAAGGGTGGGGCGGCCCCTTTTTGCTTCCGAAAGACGGAAGGGATACCTGAACCCGCGTTCGATCTTTTAAAAAACGGCTGATCCGGACTTTTTCAGAATGGCCGGTTGTATGGGGTGGGGAGTGATTTGTTCCAGAAAATCATTCCCGGATATTGACGGAGCTTCCGAGTAGTGCATGAGTGTTGATGGATTGGCATTCCCTTTCATTTTTAATCATCCTTCCAAATACTGCGGCACGCAGCGTTTTTTATTTACCTGTTTTTCCTGAAATTCATAAAAAATAGGAATATTCTCATGCTGTTTCCAGAGTTGTCTTTTCTACCTGCTTTTTCGGAAGCTGGAATGCCGTTATTCCCTGTAAAAACATGGATTGGGAGATAAAGAAACTTTCTTTAGGTTCAGAAAGAATTGATTAATAATGACTTATTGTACTTATTACTTTTTGGGTTTGCAGAACGGATTAGCAATCCGTCGTATTTCTTTCATCTTTTGCCGCAGAAGGAAACTAATCATATTTAATAGTTTATGAGATGTATTAAAGATTTCTTGCCATTAAAACCGGAGAAAAACACCTTCGACTGTTTTTTCTTTTTTATAGAAAACTCTTGTGATTGATACTTTTCCTTTGACGACGGATTGCTAATCCTGTATGGTCACCATGATCATATTTGCCTTACCAAGTTAAGAGGAAGTTTCTTCCTGTTTAAATAAAACATTAACTGTCAAAAGATACATGAAATTACACCTGCCGTTGAATTTGTTAGCCGCCCTGATGACCACCTTTTCCGGAGTAACACTTGGAACCGCCACTTTTGTAGGATTTTCCGGTATTTTGGCAACTATGTCGCTCTCCCATGCGGCGGATGTTACTTTCAATGGAACGCAGGTGAATGTGGCGGCAGGGGGGACTTCCACCTATGACGTCGGCACGGTTACGGCTTCCACCACCTTGAATTTTGCCGGCGCCGGCACAGCCACGATCACGAACCTGAATGGGGACGCCCCGGAAGCCGTGTTAACGGTAAACCGTGTCGCCAACGGAGGCGTTAACCTTTCCACCCTGAACCTGAATGGTCCAGGTACCTTTAATGGAGTTATTTCCCTCTTCTCCAACACAACGGCGGGAACGCAGAACAACTTCCTGAATCTCAACCATGCGCTTGCGGCCCAGTATGCCACGATCAGGTTGGGCGGTCATGGTTATGCCACCGGCGCCTCCGTGCTGAAAGCGGGCGTGAATACCTCCATCAGCAAGCTGGAGCATAACAATACCGCCGCCCTGATTACCGGGGAGGGGACCACGCTGACCATTACCGGGGACTCTTCCTCCTACGGCGGCAGCTTTGGTGGTACCGTGACGGTTGATTACACGGGTGGGGGCACGTTCACCCTGGGCAATTCCGACAAGACCGTGGCCCTGACTCCCGCCGCCTCCGCGGATGCCACCCTTAAAATCAGCAGCGGCACACTTTCCCTGTTTTCCGGCAATGTCAACTGGTCCCAAAAGCTGGTCATGGGGGACGGCACGACGCTGACCGTTCAGGATGGCCCGGCCGTCACCGGATACTATAATTATGATGCCGCTTCCATCAATGGGGACGGTTTTACTTTCTCCGGGACAACGACGTTCGGCACCGGAGTAAATCTGACCACCCAGTACGGCAAGAATATCAAATTCACGGGCGTGCTTACGGCAGTCTCCGGTTTTTCCATCAGTGGGGCTGATAGCGAATACACTTATTACACCCTGGCCGGCACGGAAAACCAGATCGGCGGGACGATCGCCATCACGCGCAATTCCACCTCCCTGGGCATCAATGCTTCCGGTTCCCTGGGCACCGCCGCCGTGACTACCTCCTCCGGCAACCAGTACCTTACGTATTATGGCACCGCAGGAGAGGCGGCGGACGTCATTGACAACTCCATCACCGGGGCTGGCAACTTCGTCGCCCAGTCAGGCTGGGTACACCTTTCCGAGAACGTGGCGCTTACGGGAACCTACACCGTCAACTCCGGCGCCGTGCTTTCCAAGGCCGGCGACATTAATGCCGTCCTTGCGGGGGGCAGGCTGGATGCGGGCGCCGGAACCATGAACGTGACTGGGCTGACGGGGAACGGAACTATCTCCGCCTCCGCAGGGACCATGAATTTCCAGAACGCCGTCATGGTGGGGGAAACGATGGGCATTCTCGCCAACGGCACGGGGACGATTACGGGCGATGTCACCGTGGACGGAGGCCGCCTGTACTACACCTCCATGGACAACGTGGGTACCGTACTTCAGAACGTGACGCTGACTTCCGGCCTGATTGATTTCTCCGGTTTCCAGGAATTCCAGGACCTGTTCGGTTCCGAAGCGCTGGTGAACACCTCTTACAACCTGGGCGTGGACCTGGGGACCGGCTTCACGCTGGCGGACATTGACGCCTCCCTGTACACCATCAGCACCGTGGACGGAAAAACGGTCATCACGTTTACGGGCTCCGGCGCGTACGACACCGTCTGGGACTCCGTCTGGGGCCTGGAAAACGCTCCCGCCTCCGCCGCCGGCACGCTGGCGGACCAGCAGACGCTGGCCTTGTACAACATCCGCGCCTCCTCCATGCAGGAAGGGTTCGGCTCCGTGAACGCCGTGACCGGAACGGGCGACCTGACGGGAGTGACTCTGGCAGGCGGTTATTACGATGCCGCGACCAACGCCACGGCCACGGCGATTACCACCGACATCTGGACGGATGTGCTGGGGGGCAACTATAGCCTGATTATTGGCGGCAGTTATGCCAACAACTGGAGCGGTTCCGGAAAATGGGACATCACGGGCGACGTCCATACCCAGATCCAGGGAGATACTTCCGTCAACTGGGTGGTAGGCGGCAATTACAAGGACGGCCAGGCGGCCGGAATCACGGGTGATGTGTACGTGTCCGTCGGCGGCAACGCCGTGATCAAGGGCAGTTTGATAGGCGGGGGCACGGCGGCCCACAACTCGACCAATAACATTGACGGCAGCACATACGTCGTGGTGCGCAGCATGCAGAGCGTCACGGATGAAACCGTCTCGCTTAATTCCGTGGTCAGGGGCTTCATCATAGGCGGCAGCGCTTATGAAACCAATAATACTTCCAGCGCCGCCATCACCGGCAGCACTAATGTGACGATTGACCTGGGGACGGCCTCCGGCAATTTTGTCAAGAGCATCGTGGGCGGTTCCTATTCGGGCGGTTCCGGAACCTATACAATTAACGGAGACTCCAGCGTCAGCATTACCGCCGCCAGCGCCGCCGTCTTCACCGGGGCTATTTACGGAGGCGGCTACGGCACCGCCGGAACTTCCTCCGTCAGGGGCAATTCCAGCCTGACGCTGGATGGCGGCGCCTACACGGGAGCCCTGTATGCTGGCGGCGGCGGAGCAAATTCCACCGTAAGCGGGAACGCCACCCTGACCGTCAAAAAAGCCGAGTTTCGTACGGGGAGCACGCTGGGGGTGACGGAAGGCGGCACGGTGGGAGGCTCCTCCTCCTTGCTGCTGGGCGGTTACGGCAGCACGGCTGACCAGGCCATCTCCTTCTCCAATACGGTCATTACCGGCTTCGACATCGTGACCATGTTCCAGAATTCCTTTTTTACGGGAAGCTTGAACGTGGACAGCGCCAGCACGCTGGCACTGGCTGGAGGAGCCGGAACGGGGATCAACGTGAACGGCGCCTTCTCCCTTTCCGCGGAAGGGGAACTGAACCTGGATCTCACCGGATTCGGAGCCTTGACAGACGGCATGTCCGTTCTTTCCACCACCAGGTTGACCAACATCTCCTCCATCAAGGCTACCTTTGCAGACGGCGTGGCGGGAACCATTGCCGTTTCCGCCAACGGCAGGGATCTGGTTTATACGGCGGAAACCCTTCTGTTATGGGCGGGCGGGGAAAACGGAGTCTGGAGCGCGGAAAACATTTGGACGAACGGCGGCGCTCCCGCCACGTATGCGGACGGTCTGGCGGTTTCCTTTGCAGACCAGGCCGGAGTGGCCGCCTCCGTGGTGCAACTTGATTCCGAAGTTTCCCCCGGCTCCATGCTGGTCCGTAACTCCACCACCCGTTACGAACTGACGGGAACCGGAGGAATCGCCAATACGGTCATTACCAAGGAAGGCGCCGGGACGCTGGTCCTCGGTTCCGCTTCCATACTCGGCACGGGAACCACCGTCGCCGTGTCGCAGGGCGTTCTGGCGTTCAGTTATGATACGGCCCTGCCTGCCACAGGTATTACCTGGGGGGCCGGTTCCTTCCTGGGAGCGGCCAACGGCGCGACGGTTACGGTGGATTTGGGCGCCGTGACCAACCCGGTGTTCTCTCTCTCACCGGACGCCAATTCTTTCATTACCCTGGCAACTCCGTCAGACATCGTTTTCGGCAATGCCATCACCGGAGCCGGGACCGTCCGGAAAACCGGTACGGGGCTCCTGAAACTGACGGGGTCCAATTCCGGCCACATTCTGGTGCAGGAAGGCAACCTTCAGGTGGGGGATAATACAGCTTCCATCAACTGGGGATCAGCCGGTTCCTCCGTCACGCTCCATGACGGGACAATGCTGAACATCAGCGGCAGAAGCAATTCCCACCATGTGATCGGCTCCGACCTGGTGTTGGGAACTTCCGCTTCGGATTCCGTCTCCCTGAGATGGAATGACGCTTCCCAGGCAAACGCCACCAATTATCAATACAATTTTACCGGAAACGTTACCGTCAACGGGAATGTGACAGTTACCGGCATAGCGAGCTGGGCCAAGGAAATGGGCTTCACCGGAACGCTCACCGGCGCCGGCAGTCTCACTTACAGCCGCGGAGCGGGCGACAACAAGTACAATTCCAACGGCAAGCTCATCATCGGCGGCGACGCCTCCGGATTTACCGGCATGATCACCATGAACGCCTCCAACGGGTACAGCACGGGGCTTGACATGCGCACCTCCATGGCGCAGGGCGGGGTGACCCTTACGTCCGGCACGGACACCACGGGATTCGCCTTCATGCGCGTGCTGGGGGATATTGAAATCGCCTCCCTGGACGGCACGGCCAACTCCCAGGTGGGCGCCGTGGGCGGCGCACGCACGCTGACGGTGGGTTCCGGCACGTACAACGGAACGATCACGGACCAGGGCGTTGCCATTGCCTACGGAGCCACCACCATCTCCTATGACACAACCGGAGTCCTGTCCCTGACCAAGGTCAGCGATGAAACGCTGACGCTGGGCGGTACGGTCAGTTATACCGGGCTCACGGACATCCGCGGAGGAGCGCTGGCCCTGACTTCCACCGGAGCCACCGCTCTGGGGAATATCACGATGGCCGCCAACACCCGCATGACTACCGCCGGCGCGCTGAATCTGGCGAACAGCTCCACCCTGACGATGGACATCAGTTCCTCCATGGGGGTGGGCGGAGCCTTCGGCGCCGGAACCTTCACCCTCACCCTGAACGGCCTTGAAGGGATTACGGAAGCCGGGGAATACACGCTCATCTCCGCGGCAAGCGGGCTTGATGCCGGAAGCGCCATCTTCAACTGGGCCGGATACACCGGAGACGAAACGCTGATTTACGAACTGGTCCAGACGGGCACCACCCTCAAGCTGGTGGTGACTTCCGCCGGGGACGTGTGGATCTGGCAGGGAACGGAAGGCATGACCTGGAGCGACACGAACACGGGCGCCCAGTGGGGCATTGACGGCTCTGCGGATACGGCCGCCGGGCAGAACCTGGTCTTCAACAGCTCCGGTGCCGGTACCGTTACCTTGTCCGGGGCGGTGAATCCGGCCTCCATCACGGTGAACAACGCCGCGGGCAGCGACTATGTCTTCGCCTCGGACGGCACCGGGAAAATTGCCCAGGGCACGCTGACCAAGCGCGGCGAAGGCAAGCTGACCCTGAATCTGGACAACACGGGCTGGGCGGGAGCCATCTCCATCCAGCAGGGCGAACTGGTGGCCCAGGTCGCCAATTCCCTGGGTTCCGGAGCCGTCACCGTTACGGGCGGCACGCTCACGCTGGCAACGGCGGACGTCCAGCCGGGCATGGGCATGATCAACCTGCAGGGCGGCAGCCTCAATCTGGCTTCCGGCGCCTTTGCCACGGCATTCACCGCGGATAACATGACGTGGACGGACGGCTCCCTCATCCTGGGTGAAAACGTGACGGCTACCGCCGCCAAGGCCCTGGCCAACGGAAAAACCGTGGAGCTGGCCTCCGGCTCCGTGCTGACGGTCAGCGGCGCCAATGACAACACGGCGCTCAACCTGAACGCCTCCGGGACCGGTACCATTTCCGTGGGGCTGGGAACCAACTACGGAGCCAATGTCCTGAACATGAGCACGGAATTCCAGGGAACCCTGTCCGTGACAGCCGGGTACTTCCAGTTGAACAACGTGACCATGGGAACGGACGGCACCGTGAACCTGGCGGACTCCAATGTCCGTACGGAGTGGAACGGGACGGCCGGGGGAACCTTTGCCAATGACATTGTCTTTACGGGCAACCAGATTTTTGCCACCAAGGACTTCACCCTCAGCGGCGATTTGAGCGGCACGGCGTTCTCCACCCAGGGCGCGGGCAACATCACCCTGACGGGCAGCGTCAACCTGGACGGCCAGCTCAAGGTGCACCGCGGCACGGTCACGGTGAACTCCGCCAATGTGACCAAGCTGGGGGACAGCATAGACATCCAGAACAACTCCACGCTGGCCTTTGCCCGTGACTTCTCCTATGGCGGCGTCATCAGCGGCACGGCCGGCGGCACGGTATCCGTGAACGCCGGAACGCTGGAACTCATGGGAGCGAACACCTTCCTGGGCACCCTCTCCATTGCAGGCGGCGCTACGGCGCGGCTGGGTGACGGAAGCTCCTGGGCGGGAGCCCTCTCCGGAGCCGGTGCCCTGGTCATTGACACCACCGGGAATATAACGCTGGCGGCTGGCAATACCGGATTTACCGGGTCCACCACCCTTTCCGGAACGGGCACCGTCACTCTGGCGGGGGCTGACTCCCTGGGGTCCGGGCGGGTCACCATCAACAACGGCGTTCTGGACCTGGCCTCCCAGAATGCAGCCAACGTCATCCTGATCACGAAGGGCAGCCTGGCAAACGCGGGCGCCAAAACCGCCGGAAACGTGGAAGTGGCGGCCTCCGCCGGAACGCAGGGCGCCTTGAACACCATCAATCTGGGCGGCTTGTCCGGCAGCCTCGTCAGTTCCATCGTCATGGAGGACTTCTCCCGGCTTACCGGAGTTTCCGGTCCTCTGGACATGACGGGCAAAACGGTAACGCTCAAGCTGGACAGCGGCAGCCTGACCGCGGGCGGAGCAACCGGGCAGGGCGTCATTGACGCGGACAGCCTGACGCTCTCCGCCGCCACCACGACCATCAACCTCAGCAACCAGGGCGTTCTGGACCTGCTTTCCGCCAACCGGGATTCCGCGGACGGCGTGGGACTGGTGCTGACCACGGGAACGCTGACGGTGGACAATTACAAGCAGATCAGCTTCTCCCCGCTGCTGGCCTCCCTGGGTTATGCGGTGACGGAAGTCCTGGGTGCGGACGGAACGCTGATGGTCAGCGGCAATACGGACCTAGTCTACCTGGTGGATACCACCCCCAATTCCGACAACCCCAACATCACCGACTACGCCGCCCTAGACCCCTACAAGGCCGTGGGCATCAACGGAACCACGCTTAATATAAGCCTGGACGGAGCCCCGGACGCCTCCCGGAACGGAGACGGCCTGAAAGTCAGCAACCTGATCGGCAGCAACGGCGCCCTGGTGGTGACGAATACGGCGGCGGATGCGGCGGCCAACCATGCCGTGGTGGACCTGATCCAGAACGTGGACGCCGGCAGCAACAGCTACGGCGGCACCATCAGCGGCGACCATGTGGACTTCATCAAGAAAGGTGCTGAAACCCTTACGGTGGAAGGCAGCTTCACGGGGAATGACTCCAAGCTGAGCTCCACGGAAGGGAACATTGTCCTGAACGGCACGGGCAACAGCCTCACCACGCTGGAACTCGCGGGCGGAGACATTACGCTGGGCGGCAGGAATGACGGCGCTTCCCGCGTGACGACGGTGGAAAACCTGGCCTCCGGCACGGGCGGCGGCACCCTGGATCTGGGTAAAGGCGCCCAGCTCGTGGTCACCGGACAGCAGGCCGGCAGCCATGTGACGGACGTGACCATCTCCGGGGACGGCACGCTGACCCTGGGCGGGGACGGAACGGACTCCTCCCTGACGCTGGGCAACGGCTCCTCCCTGGACGGCGTTCTGCTGGACATCCGGGAAGGTTCCGCGCTGTCCACCGCGGCCGGCTCCGTGAACACGGTTTCCGGCCTGACGGGCGGAGGCGCCCTGAAGCTGAGCGGTGCGGAAATGACGGTGGACTCCTCCACCTCCCATACCTTTACCGGTACGCTGGACGGGGCTTCCGGAACGCTCAACTTCAAATCCGGAAACGGCAGCGTACAAACCATCAAGGGCGCGGGCAACGCCGGCTACAACCTGAACGTGACCGACGGCGGCGCGCTGACCCTGGCCGGAGCGCCGACGGAAGGCGGCAATCCGGCGCAGGCGGCTTACAAGGGCATCACGGTGAACGGCGGCACGCTCAACATCGGCAGCGCGTCTGATCCCAAGACCCAGCTCACGCTGGGCACGGACGGCCTGAGCGTAACGGGGAACAGCACGGTGACCATCACCACCTCCTCCACAACGGTGGAAGGGCTGGGCAACCCGTTCGTCACGTCCAGCGGGAACATCACGCTGGGTGACGGAACGGGAGAAGTCACGCTGGTCATGAGCAACCTGGACACCCTGGTCACCGGGAATACGGAAACGCTGAACATGGAACTGTTCAAGACGACGGACGGTGCGCTGGTCTCTCTGGGAGACAACGTCACCCTTCAGGACATGATCCTCAGCTCCCTGTATGAGAACCTGCACCTGGCTACCAATGACAGCATGACGGCCATCATCCTCACCGGGACGGCGCGCACGGAAAACATCTTCCGTGATTCCTCCCTCACGCGGAATGCGTCCACCGGGGCTGACCTGCTCTGGAACTCCCGCTACCACATGGAGGAGGGAACCACCCTGCGCGACCTGTACACCTCCGTGCTGGTCTCCCAGAACAGCGGGGATTACTCCGGAGCGGCACGCAAGCTGGCCGCCGCCGCGGGCAGTACGGTCACCAGCCTGGGCATTGCCCAGCGGGACTCCCTGCGTGACCAGATGGGCTGGATACGCAACCGCGTGGCGCAGATGGGCGTGAATCCCGCGTACATTAATGAAGACATGCCGTACTTCCACATGTGGATGCAGGGCACCGGGTCTTACGCCAAGCTGGACGCCAAGGGGGACGAAAGCGGCTACAAGCTCTCTACCTGGGGCGGAACGGTGGGCATGGACGTGGATATCAACGACCACCTCACCGCGGGCGCGGCGTTCACGGCCAACTACGGAAGCCTGACCGCGAATGCGGCGGATACGGCGGACGGAGACCTGGACAGCTACTACGTCAACCTGTTCGCCCGCTACCAGTCCCGCAAGTGGTCCCACCTGCTGATTCTGACGGGCGGCTGGAATGACGCCAAACTCACGCGCACGGTGGACTACGGCACGGGCTCCTACCAGGCCCACGGCAGCACGACCGGGTCCGGCTTCGGCGCCATGTATGAACTGGCGTACGACATCGCCCTCAATGAAGACAAGAGCGTGATTCTCCAGCCCCTGTTCAACGCCTCCATCGTGACGACGCGCATGGACGGTTACAGTGAAAGCGGTTCCGCCGGAAACGCCGGTCTGAGGGTGGAAGAGCAGAAGCTGACTACGGCGGCTGTTGCGGTGGGCGCCAGGCTCTCCGGCCTCCTTGGCTCCAACCTCTTCGGGCGGGAAGCGCTGGGAGAAGTACGGGCGAATGTCTCCCAGGACATGGGCGACCGCCGCGGGCAGGCCAATGTGGGCTTCCTGGCGGACCCCTCCTACACGCGCCCGGTATACGGTGCCAAGGCGGGGGCTACGGCCTTCCAGGTTGGCGTGGGCCTGAGCATCCCGGTGGGCACGCAGAGCGTCATCTTTGCGGACGGGAATGCGGACATCCGCAGCGGCTCCAGCTCTATCAACGGAAGCATTGGCTACCGCTACAACTTCTAGGACGGTATTCAGAAAAGAAGAATCGGCAGAATTCTCCCATGGCTGGAAGGGCCGTCCCGGATCAACCGGGGCGGCCCTGACTATATCAGCGTATATCAAAGGGCAGGCTGTGCAGGCCTGCCTGGAGCAAGGGAAATCCCTATTTCCTCCATTCCCATTCGATGGGGGTTTCCAGATCCGGATGCAGCGCCCGGCGGACCGGACAGGTCATGGCGGCTTTTTCCAGCATGGAGCGCAGCGGATGGCTGCCGTCCAGGGGCATGACGGCTTTCAGTTCAATTTTTTCAATGCCTTTTTCAGATTCCACGGCATGGGCCAGGATGCGCATCCCCCTCAAGTCGACTTCTTTTCTGGCCGCAATTACGGAAAGCAGACTCATCATGCAGGAAGAGAGCGTAGCCCCCAGCAGCATGCCGGGAGTGGGGTACTTTTCCCTGCCTCCGTAACTGGCGGACAGGTCGGTAAACGTTTTTTCCTCAGAGCGGGCGTAGGTGGTTTCACAGCGGAATTGCCCCACGTTTTCCGTGCGGGAAGTATATTTATCATCAGTCATAATGGTATGACAGGAAATGCCGGGTGCGGACTCATCCGCAGTTTGTCAGTTTTGTCCCTGAATTATTAGGGAAGAAAACAGGGAAGGGGAGAAAATGCGGCCTGTTCCGGCGATTACGGTATCTCTCTGAGTCATGCTTCATGTTCCGGACGGCCATAGCTCCGTGCCGGAAGAATTGCGGACGGGAAGGGCGGCAGCCCTGCCGCACCCGGCGGGCGAGGTTGTAAAAGAACAGGGAAAACGCCGGTTTACCGCGGTTTATGTCTCCAGAGCCTGGGACTTGGTAGCGGAAGGTTCCCGCTTTTCGAGGCCCGGAATTGTTGCAGAGCGGAGGCCGGAGCGCAATATCGCTGAAAATCCGTAAGGCAGCGGAATCGGCATTGCCGGACTGCGACGTGCCGGGCCTTATCCCAGAATGCGGCGGATCGGTTCCGCGTAAAGTTCCGGTTCCAGCAGGAAGGAGTCATGCCCCTTGGTGGAAATGATGGTATGGAATTCCGCGGGAATGCCGGCTTTTTCCATTTGGTCCGCAAAGTCCTGCTGTTCCGCCGGACGGAAACAGCAGTCCGTATTAATGGAAAAGATGAGGGCGGGAATTGTTTCCCGGCGGAATCCTTCCAGCGCGGCGGAAAACGTACCTTCCGGCGCATGGTCGCGGATGTCGAATTCCGCCCACATGTCCGCAATGCGTAGGTAGGAGTTGGCGTCAAAGCGTTCCGCGAATTTGGTGCCCTGGTGCAGCATGTAGCTTTGCGTGCTGCGGGTGGGCCTCAGCCACGCAAGCATGCCGGACTGGCCGCCCACTTCCTTTCTGGCGCGCTGTTCCAGCCCTTCCTGGTAAACGAAGGATTTGTGGCCGATGATGCGGGCGAAGGCCAGCCCTTTTTTGGGGAAAGGGCCCTGGTAATAGTCTCCGTCCCGGAAATCCGGGTCCAGTTCAATGGCCAGGATTTGTTCAAACAGGGAGAGGCGGTGTTCGATGGAGGCCCTGTAGCCGGAACCGATGGAAATAAAGCTTTTGACGCGTTCCGGGAACTGGCAGGCAAGGCTCAGGGCAATCAGGCCGCCCACGGACGGACCGACCAGATGCACGCGTTCAATCCCCAGGCTGTCGAGCAGCAGCGCCTGCAAGCGGGCCTGGTCCGCCACTTCCACATGCGGGAAGCGGGAGCCGTAGGGCAGGCCGTCCGCGGGGCTGGGGCTGGCGGGGCCGGTCGTGCCGTAGCAGCCCCCCAGATAGTTGGCGCAGATGATGCAGAAGCGGTCCGTGTCCAGAGGTTTTCCGGGGCCGATGATGCTGTTCCACCAGCCTTCATGGTTTTCCGGTTTCCAGAGGGCGCCGATGCCCGGCACGTCCGGGTTATAGCCGTAGGCGTGCTGGCTGCCGGAAAGGGCATGGAACAGCAGGATGACGTTGTCCTTTTCCGGCGACGGGGTTCCGTACTGCTCATAGGCGATGCGCACTTTCTCCACCACGGCGCCGTTCCTCAGGGGGAAGGAGCCGGGAAGGTCCAGGAATCTGGTTTGGACGTAGGGAAGCTGCATGGGCATGTAGGAAGGAGTTCGGTCACCAAAAAAAGACCGGCACCCGGCGGGCGGCGGTCTTTTTTAAATCTGTGTTGGGCCAGGGTTTACTTGACGCCCTTCTTGGAAAGACGCGTACCTGCCGTGGCGCCCTGGCGGGCCTTGAATTTGGGATTGCTCTTGCAAATCACATACAGCGTGCCCTTGCGCTTCACGATTTGGCAGTCTGCGTGGCGGCGCTTCATAGAGGCTAAGGAAGAAAGAACTTTCATGGTGTATAACTCCGGTTTGGTGTTCGGTTCGGGAGACGGAATATACCGTTTGGTTAATAATTGTAAAGTCATTTCTTTACCGAAAGTGAAATCATGGCTCTGCGGCAGCCATTTTTACGGCAAATCTGAAGCAGGGGCCGTTTTACAGGCGGCCGTCATCGCCAGGCAATTCTCCAGTTACGGGATATTTCCTCCAGCTCCTTGTCACGGCTTTTCTCCGGAAACGGGCCCAGGCTTTTTTGTGGAAGGCTCCTCCGCAGCCGCGGCCCTCTTGGCACAGCCGATGGAATAAAGTATCAGAATGGGAAACAGCACCACCACAGGCAGCATGTACCTGATTTCATAGGTCGTAGCCGCAGCGCTGATCACCAGAGGAACTGAGCAAAACGGTACAAAGGGAATCAGGCAAGATTTTCTCTTCTGTATTCCATACACCAGGAAACCGAGAACGCAGCCGTAAAACAGCCAAAGTTGCGGCATTTTCCGGGTATTGGATGATGCGGGCAGATTCCATACCATCTGGCTGTTCAGGAGAAGAATCCTTGCCGCCTGCGCGGGATTGTCCGCCGCTACGGAAAAGAACAGTTTTCTGACTGCGTCCCCCCCCCTGTCGGACAAAGTCCAGGCAAACCCGTATTTCCTGCCGGTTTCCCAGGTTTCAAACAGGCCCGTATGAAGATACTTTTCCCCATGTCCGGCTGATACGGCAGGATGCATGGAATCCTTGTAGAGACCGTACTGTCTCATTATCACCTCCCTGGGCATGATTTCCTGCTCAATCAGCTCCATGTCCTCCGGACTCACCTTTCCTCCTTCCGCCACAATGTCACAAACTACATGGGCCATCTTGGCGTACCTTGTGCCGGAAGCCCCCCTCCCCGCTTTCATCAGGCAGGGCAGGGCGGCAAAGGCAAAGAGCCAGAAAAGAAGGGCTCCCGCAACGGGAATTGCCAGGCGCCGCCTTTCCTGCGGATGCCGGAACATATAAGCCAGAAGAACCCCTGTAGTCAGGAAAAACGGAACATAGCCGTCATAACGCAGGCAGCCTGTTCCGGCCAGGCCTAACCCGATCAGCCACAAGGAAGAAGTACGTTTTTCCAGCATGTAGGTGCACAGGCCGACGGTCAGGGCCATCATGGAAATGGCGTAGGGAACGTCCTTGATAATGGTGGTCGCCATGTCAAACTGAACCATGCACAGGAACACAGCGCCGAGGACAATCAAAACCCGCATTTTCTCTCTCGCACCCCATGAGAAAATCATGAAATAAACCAGCAGAAGCAACGCAAGCTGGACAAGGACAATAGCGTGAAAATGATGCCAGACGCTTAAAATCCCCTTGCACATCAGCGTGTGGGCCAGTGTGTGCATCAAATCGTACTGTCCGGAAAGCACCTGGGGATACTGGCGGTGGAGGAAATCAAAGGAGCACATGGTGCCCCAGTGCCGCCACAGTGCGACCGCAAGGAGAACCGTCACGGTCATGACACCCCATTTCTGCCACGTTTTCCATACGGTTTCGTGCCGGGCCTCATGCCATACAACGCAATTCAGAGCCTGCACGGACAGGCACAGTGCCGCCAGGAAAATTCCGTACTGAACCAGGACGGCCCCCGTACTTTCCCACCGTCCCGCGACCACACCGTCCGGACGGAAAACCAGTTCCATAGGAAAAAGAATGAGGCTGCAAATACTGGCGGCAAGGATTACTTTCTTCCATGAAAGCATCCGTCCGTTTGCACGCCACCGCCACAGAATTAAAAGAGATGCCAGAAATATGAAAAAGAAAAGAAATCCAAACATTATTTTTTTCTCCGTCAATGGTTTGAATACTGTCGTCAATATGCTGATGGAGAAACTAGCGGATTTATAATCCGTGATAAAACAACGCCGCAATGCAAAGATGCCTTTGGCAGGGAACATAAGGATCATAGGAATGACAGGGGAATTTTGAAGCGTCCTGTTATTCCTGTCATCCTTATATATCTTATTATCCCTAATCAACTTTTCTCCAGATTTTTCCGTTGACTTCCGGATTATAAAACCCGGTGAGGATCATAAAATTAAAGGAAATGAGGAGTCTCCTGGATTTTTTTCCTGATAGGAATACTGTTTCATTCCCGTTGCAGGAAGAAGCTTGCCTTTCAGGGGGGGCCACGGCTGTCCATCAGGTCCGTGCTAGGGATGGAAGCACTGAAAGAGGCCTCTTTACATCCCCGGCTGCTTCCGATTTCGCCGGATTGAACGCCGCAGGGACATCCGGAGAATAGGGCGAAGTGCTGTAGTTTCCCGAATCGTTAACCCCTCTCTTCTGTGGCGGTCTGGATAGTGCAGTTTCCGATGATTTGAGGAAGGGGAAAGTCATCCCTGTGGAATTTTTCCGGCAGGCGTTTCGGACACGCATGGCTGTAACGGCAACGCTGCCCTGCGCGAAAATCCAGTCTTCCGGTAGGTTTTTGACGCCGGGCGCGGAAATGAAGACCAGCAATGCGGCACATAAAGGGTTTGTGGACCGGCGCGGATTTGTATAACATTCACTCCGGTTTTCTTATGGCGAGCTCTCTTTCATCCGATTCTCCTCCTTCCTCCCGGAAGGCGTTTGTCCATTATGCGGGGATGAAGGGATTCCTGCTGATGGAGGGACTGTTGAAGCTTGTGGGCATGAAGACGCTGTTTCGCCTGGGGCGCATGGCCGGCGGCGCGGCATGGCATTTGCTGCCGAAGCGCCGGAAGATTGTGGAAAGGAATCTGCGTATCGTCCTGGACCCGGCCTTGCGCGGCAGGGAGCTGAAGAAGCTGGGCAAGGAGAATTTCCGGCGGACGATCGCCAATTTCCTGTGTTCCGCCAAGACGGCCATTCTGACGGATGACCAGTTGAAAAAGTGCGTGAAAATTACGGGGCACGAGGCGTTTGCCCGGCCCGTGCTGGAAGGGCGCGGACAGGTGTGCGCCATTGCCCATTCCGGAAATTGGGAGGCGCTGGCGAGAATATGCGTGTTTTATCCGGAGATTGAGCGTTACGGCTCCATGTACCGCCAGTTTGACAATCCTCTGATGGAGGAATACATGTACAGGCGCCGTACGGAGCGGGGCACGCAGATGTTTTCCAAGGAGGGCGGCATCAAGGCACCCATGAAGATGCTCAAGGAAGGGGGCGCGCTGGGCGTGCTGAGCGACCAGTTCGTCTGGGAAGGGGTGTATGTTCCCTTTTTCGGCAAGGTGACCGGAACGACGCCGCTGCCCGCCCTGCTGCGCAAGCGGGCCGGGGCGGACATGGTGGCGATTGCCGTGCGTACGGACAAGCCGGGCCACTGGATTGCGGATATGGGCAATGTGGTGGATTTTTCCGGTTCCGACGGTTCTCTGGCGGGAGATACCATGGAGGTGAACAGGCATTTGGAAGAGTTGATCGGCAAGTCCGTTCTGGACGTGTTCTGGATGCACCACCGCTGGAAGTCCATTGACCGTTTTGCTCCCAGGGATGAAAAGACGTTCAGGCTTCTGGAGAAGATGGAACTGAAGCCGTACCGCATTTTGGTGGCCGTTCCCAGGGCCCTGGATGAAGCCTTGCTGACCGTTCCATTGATCAGGGCGCTGAAGGGCGCCAGGCCGGACATGCAGGTGAGCGTCATCTGCCCGTCCGACCAGGCGGGCGTTTGGAAAACATTTGAGGAAGTGGCCCATGTCCTGCCGCACGATTCCCTGAAGCAGCTCCGGGAAGCATTAGCCGCGGATGAGTTTTACAATGAAGGCCCTCTGGACCTGGGCGTCATGCTGGACCAGGATATGGAAACTCTCAAGGCTCTGGCACCGTATGGCCCCATGATGTTTTCCGGCCTGGATACTCATCCCGGATGCCGGAAGTACAAGTTCCGGGTAAAGGCTTCCGTTCTGAAAGCGGCTCCTCCCGTTCACCGCGTCCGACCCTATTTGCACCTGGGGGATCTGCATGGTCTGGATATCTGGAACTCTTTCGTGTTTCCCGTGAAAAAGGCGCACGCCGGGGAGGGGGCTCCCGTTCTGATCGCTCCGTTTTCCACGCTGGGGCCAGCCAGCGAATGGGGGGAGGAGCAATGGGAGGAACTGGTACGCTCCCTTCCGGGCAGGCCGGTGCTGGTGGCGCTGGAGGAAGACCGCGCGCGGGCTTCCGCTCTGGCGGAGCGGCTACAGGTGGAGATGAAGGCCGGGGCGCCGGAAGACCTGTTCCCCGTCATGGATGCCGCCGCAGCGGCCATTGCCGTGGACGGTGTTATTCCCTCTCTCTGCTCCTGCTGCGGCCTTCCGACGGTGACTCTCTTTTCCACCAGGCTTCCGGACGTGTGCCGTCCGCTGGGGCAGTTTCATCGCTCCCTGTACAGCCACCAGTGCTGTTCCCCATGCTTCCTGAGGGAATGCGACCGTGGCACTCCCTGCAACCGCAGCATTTCCGTGCAGGAAGCGCTGGATGCCCTGCGGGAGATAAATGCCTTTTCCAGTTAAGGGGGTTTCCTTTTCAGAAATGAAGGTTTATTCATCCCGTTGCCATGGAGATATGCCGCCGATAAATATAAATTCATGATGTCCAGGGAAATTAATGTTAAAAAGTTGAGGAAGAAGACCCATTTAACCCTGGCTCGTCTTGCAGAACTATCCGGCTACGATATAACCTGTCTGGTTCGCCTGGAGCAGGGTGAAAAGGTTCCCTCGCGCGTGAGGGAATCCGTGATTGCCCTTCTTTTGCAAGCGCGCGAGGAAGGAGTGGGGCTGGATGTCAGGATATGGCGTGAGCGTGCTTTAAAAGCTGAAAATAAGGTGGATATCTTGCTGGGAATGATCAAGGGGGGAATGGATGCTTTGGACAGTTCCCGTGACTGAAGAAAATTTTTACAATTCCTCAATGTACTTCATACCTTGAAATTCCTTCCCGGCGGAAAATACTGCGGGCCTGTTCCGTCAGTTCCGCGGAGGGTTCGCGAACGTCCCGGAGCGTATAATCCAGGTCCAGTTCATCCCATTTGAAGCGGCCCATCTGGTGGAAGGGAAGTATGTCCACGCGTTCCACGTTTCCCAGGCGGCGGGCGCAGCGGGCAAGTTGCGCCATGTCTTCCATGTCGTCCGTAAGGCCGGGCACCAGCACGTAGCGGAGCCATACGGGCTTGCGGAGGGCAGCCAGGCGTTCCGCGAATTCCAGGGTGGGGCGCAGTTCTCCGCCCGTCAGGTTCCGGTAGCGTTCCGGATTCCATGCCTTGATGTCCAGCAGGACCAGGTCCGTGTGTTCCAGCAGTTCGCCGTCCGCATTCGCTCCCAGGTGGCCGGATGTGTCCAGGCAGGTGTGCAGGCCCATGGCTTTTCCTCCTTTCAACACGGCTTTAGCAAAGGCCGGCTGGAAGAGCGGGTCCCCGCCGGAGAGGGTAAGGCCGCCTCCGGCCGCTTGCAGGAAGTCCCGGTAGCGTGCAAGTTCCTCCAGAATGTCCGCGGCGCTTCTGGTTTGTCCCCGGCGAACATAGGAGGCGTCCGGGTTATGGCAGTACCGGCAGCGCAGGCTGCATCCGGACAGGAAGAGGACGAAGCGGATGCCGGGCCCGTCCACGGTGCCGCAGGATTCCACGGAATGGACCAGGCCCGTGACGGAGGCGGCAGAGTTTCCGCCGGAGTCCGGTTGATGGAAGGGCGCCTGCGGCATCCGCGGAGATGGGTTAGCGGATGTGGAAGGTGCGGTTGATGACTTCCTGCTGCTGTTCCCGGGTCAGCTTGATGAAGTTGACGGCGTAGCCGGAAACGCGGATGGTGAGCTGCGGATATTTTTCCGGGTGGTCCATGGCGTCCAGCAGGGTTTCCCGCTCCAGGACGTTCACGTTGATGTGGTGGCCGGTGGCGGCAAAGTAGGCGTCCAGCAGGGCGGAGAGCTTGGTGCGGCGTTCCCCTTCTTCCTTGCCCAGGGCCTGGGGCACGATGGAGAAGGTGTAGGAGATGCCGTCCAGGGAGTCGTCATAGGACAGTTTGGCCACGGAAAGCATGGAGGCCACGGCTCCGTTCCTGTCCCGTCCGTGCATGGGGTTGGCTCCGGGCGCGAACGGCTCTCCGGCGCGGCGGCCGTCCGGGGTGTTGCCCGTTTTTTTGCCGTACACCACGTTGGAGGTGATGGTCAGGATGGATTGGGTGGGGAGGGAGTTGCGGTAGGTGTGCAGTTTGCGCAGCTTCTGCATGAAGTTGCTCACCAGGCTGCACGCGATGTCGTCCACGCGCGGGTCGTTGTTTCCGTAGCAGGGGAATTCGCCTTCCGTTTTGAAGTCCACGATCAGGCCTTCTTCATTGCGGATAGCTTTTACGGTGGAGTATTTGATGGCGGAGAGAGAGTCCGCCGCCACGGACAGCCCGGCGATGCCCGTGGCCATCGTGCGCAGGATTTCCGGATCATGCAGCGCCATTTCAATGCGTTCATAGCAGTATTTGTCGTGCATGTAGTGGATGATGTTCAGGGCGTCGATGTAGGTTTTGGCAAGCCAGTCCTGCATGTTGTCGTACAGGGCCATGACCTCATCGTACTTGAGGATTTCCTCCGTGTAGCGCGGGGAGGGCGGGGCCACCTGCCTGCCCTTGAGTTCGTCCACGCCGCCGTTCAGGGCGTACAGCAGGCACTTGGCCAGGTTGGCACGGGCGCCGAAGAATTGCATTTGCTTGCCGATGCGCATGGCGGAGACGCAGCAGGCAATGCCGTAGTCGTCCCCCCAGTGCGGGCGCATCAGGTCGTCGTTTTCGTACTGGACGGAGGACGTTTCTATGGAGACCCTGGCGCAGAAGCTTTTGAAGGCTTCCGGCATATCCCCGGACCACAGGACCGTCAGGTTCGGTTCCGGAGCCGGTCCCAGATTGTAAAGGGTCTGGAGCATGCGGAAGGAGCTGCGGGTGACCAGTGTGCGCCCGTCTTCCCCCATGCCGCCGATGGATTCCGTCACCCAGGTGGGGTCTCCGGAGAACAGGTTGTTGTAGTCGGGCGTGCGGATGAAGCGGACGATGCGCAGCTTCATCACGAACTGGTCCATGATTTCCTGCACTTCCTTTTCCGTGATCCGTCCCTGTTCCAGGTCGCGGGTGAAGTAGATGTCGAAGAAGGTGGAGACGCGGCCCAGGGACATGGCGGCTCCATTTTGTTCTTTCACGGCGGCCAGGTAGCCCAGGTAGGCCCATTGCACGGCTTCGCGGGAATCGGCGGCGGGGCGGGTGAGGTCGCAGCCGTAGGAGGCGCCCAGCTGGGCGAGTTCCTCCAGCGCGCGGATTTGTTCACTCATTTCTTCGCGCAGGCGGATCACGTCGTCCGTGAGGGGCCTGTTTTCATAATTTTTCAGGTCCTTGCGGCGTTCGGCGGCCAGCCTGTCCGTGCCGTACAGGGCCACGCGACGGTAGTCCCCGATGATGCGGCCGCGGCCATAGGCATCCGGCAGCCCGGTGATGATTCCGGCGGAACGGGCCGCTCGGATATCGGAGGTGTAGGCGTCGAAAACGCCTTCATTGTGCGTCTTGCGTATCTTTTTGAAAATATCCGCTGTTTTCTCGCACATCTTGAATCCGTAGGATTCCAGGGCCTGCTGGGCCATGCGCAGGCCGCCGAAGGGCATTAGGGCGCGCTTCAGGGGAGCGTCCGTCTGGAGGCCCACGACCACTTCCAGTTCCTTGTCAATGTAGCCGGGCTTGTGGGATGTGATGGAGGATACCACTTCTTCATCCGCATCCAGCACGCCGCCGTTGTCTATTTCCTGTTTCAGCAGGACTTTCAGCTTATCCCATAAACGAAGCGTGCGTTGGGAGGGGCCGGAAAGAAACTCTTCATTGCCGGAATAGGGCGTGTAATTATGCTGGATGAAATCCCGTACGTCAATGGACTCCGTCCATGCTCCCGGCTTGAATCCCTGCCATTCCTGCGGCAGGGCGGGGGCTTCTTTCAAGTCTTTTATGATGCCGACCATAAACAAAAACCAATATAAAATGATGATGAAGGGAGGAAAGTGTGCCTATTATTTTTTTGTTGGCAAGCCCTTATTTTTAATAACAGGATTTTTGTTTATAATAGAATAAAATGGATTGTTGTAAAAGATGTAAGGAATAGCGTAGAAATTTCTATTTTTCTTAAATAGCAATCATGATTTGGTCCAAATATAAGTCTTCGTCAAGCGCGTAAATCCGTATGGCATGCTTCCCCGGTTTTTCAATAATATGCTGGCTTGAGGTTAAAGACTGGTTTCTCAGGACATTCAAGTTCCACTTTTTTGTATGGAATTCCGCCTATGTTGACACAATGACAGATGATTGATTGTCAATGATAACGGCATACCTTGGCTTTTTTCGTATTGCGGGTGGATAGGAATGCTTCCGACATATAAGTTGAATTGTCCTTTGCTGACGGAATAGAATTCGTAAAAATCATGTTTGTTTTTATGATCTTCGGAAGATTTAGGAAGGACTATGGAGCTTCCTCTATATCTTAGAGAATCAATAACTTTTGTTTTTAAATGATTGTTTATTTGTTGTGCTGCGGGGATGATATGTAAAATTGATTTTCGATAAATTGTTGAGGCATGTTTGTTTTTGCTGAAACGGCGGGACATATGAATTCATAATGTTCTCCATTGAGTTTTATTTTAATGGTATTCCGTCCGTCTTGCGTGGTGGAATCCGCATATACGGCTATTTGAACTTCCCCGCCAGGAAGAGGATTTGCCTGAATTTGAAATCCTTTTGGAATATCGACCGCTTCATAGACAATGTTGTCCTTGTCTCTCTGGTAAACTGTAACGGTTGACGGCCTCTCTCCCCCTTTTGTTAAAGTGGGTAAAGTGACTTGGCGTTTTTCTGAGGAGGATGGATTCCCATCGACCCAAAGCAACTCCTTGCATTCTGCCGTCATGCCGCCCTCGCATTCCGATCGTATAAATGTTCTCCTTTTGTCCTACTTTCAACAGGCGTTCTTTTCAGTAACGTATGACATTGTTTGAATTAGTGACAAAATTATAAGGTCCGTTCAATTGGTCGCTCCACTCTCCTGCACTATTCCTCGTCATGGGTTCGCAATGCGATGTGCCTATGATAATACCATATTTTTCAGTCGTTTCCCTGGCATCCTTGACAAAATGGAAAGGAACGGTGCATTCGTGCATGGCTGGCCATAGCGTATTGGCCCGGAGTCTCATCATTAACTCAAAGATTTTGGAATATGTTCTTATTCCGATTTCTCTCGCCCGGTTGGTCGGATCATAATTTTTTGTGCTCTATGGCATGAGTCCCAGTCTTCATCATTTAGGAATATGCTGCGGTATGGGACAGATGGGCCTTGCACGTGTTGAGGGGAGCGATTCCACAGAACAGAGTCTTTTTTTTCTGGAATGACATCAGCCCCCCAAATCCAGGGGGATATTCCCATGCTCCTTGATAGTTCCAATATTCCGTATGCTGCGCCTCGTGTATCCGATCCGGCTATCAGAAGTTTTTTCTTGTTATCATGGGAACGTATGGGATGTATGAGAAAGGTTTCCCATTTCCCTTTCAGTTCCTTGTATTTCGGGTAATGTTGTGAACATAATGTATCAAATGTTTTATCTTCTCCGATAACGCCTACCAATATATCCGCTGCCTTTTCGGAGTTCGTCAAAGAAATTCCTTTTTTTTCTACATACTTGTTGAGAATATTTTATGAGAATGTCAAGGGCTGTCTGGATAACTTTATTTTTCCCACTGTAATAGATGGATGCTCTATTTCCATTTTCTATGATAGGAAATGGAATTTTATCTTCTGCTTTTATCAGAGGGACGGTGCACAATATGCAGAATATGATTTTAAACATGGCGAATGATTTCATTGATGATAAAATTTTTCAAATTGCCTAGAAGTTACACTCCGGCTGCGTTATCGTTATCAGTACATTGATGTTTTTCAAAATATAGTGATTTTTTAATAAATCGGGGTGGAAAAATGATTAGTACCGACTTTCAATTCTCGTCGGCAAGCTGCTTTTATCTCTCTGACAGTTAAAAAGCCTCTGAGAAAAACAAGGTTTTTGCCTGCCAGGGGACCGTCATTGGGTAGTGGTCTTTTCCATCTGGAGAGGAGTGGAACCTCATGCGGTCTTGATATGCGGGAGGATTTGTTGAAACTATTGTTCAATTTCGCTGTTCCGCCATGAATTTTATGTTGTCCATATTCACCTTGCTGCTGGGCGCCTCCTGCCTGGCGTTTTCCTCCCTTTCCGCTCCCGCAGTTGCTCTGCCCGCCACACTGAAGCCGGAGCCCCATCAGCGGGACCCGTATGATTGGAATGCCCGGCATGAAGCCGTTAAAAGAAGAAACCGGGAGGTGAAGCCGGAGTATGTGATGATCGGTGACAGCATTACCCATCACTGGGGCGGCGAGCCTTCCGGAGACAGCGGGAAAAGAGGGGAGGATTCATGGAAGAAATTGTTCGGCCCCCACAGGGCGACCAACATGGGCTTCGGATTCGATTACGTGGATAATGCCTATTACCGCGTGCAGAACGGGGAACTGGACGGCATTTCCCCGCGGGTGGTTATTGTACTGCTGGGGACCAACAATCTGGGGCACCGCAGGGATACGCCGCAGGCGTGCGCGGATAACATGGCGGCCTTTATACGGCTGGTGCGCCGGAAGTGCCCTTCTTCCAGAGTTTTGTTGCTGGGCATCCTGCCGCGGAAGGAAAAGGATCTGGAACAACCCATTATTCAGACAAACAAGCTGCTGGCGAAGCTCCACGACGGAAAGGCGGTTTTCTTTGCCAATCCGGGGAAGGCCCTGTTGTCGGAAGACGGTGCTTCCCCGCGGCAGGATTTCATGAGGGACACGGTGCACCCGAATGGGAAGGGCTACGAGGTGCTGGGCAGGGAATTGGGTATATTGCTGAAAAGGATGGATTCCGCATACCGCGGCGGGCAGGATTCCCGGTGATGGTCTGCCTGTGGTCTTTTTTATCATGCGGGGATTCGGCTTGATGGCCGGGATGCTTGCCTATAAGAATACTCTGCCGTTGGGTGTTGATTGATTTATGAAAAGTTCTCTGTTTTTTCTTTTTGCCGCTTCATTGTGTTGCTGTTACGCCCAGCAGAAGGCTGAACCGGCCCCAGAACCCCGGATCGTCGCCACCCCGCCTTCCGATGCGGGGCGGGGCCTTGTTCGCGTGAATGCGCGGGAAATCCGCCATTATTCCGGCACCAGGAAGGAGCCGGATTACCTAGTGAGCATGGATAATGGAAAAACGTGGAAAATGAAGATGGCCCCGGCCAGTTATCCGCCCAATTATGGCGGTATTCCCAAGGAGTCACCCGCCATCACGCGCAATCCGCTGACGGGAGAATTCATCCGCGTGCAGCCCATTGGCGGATTCGTGTTCCTTTCCAAGGGAGGATTGGACGGAAAATGGCTTGCCGTCACCAACGACGGCAAGCTGGAGGAGGACTGGAAAGACCCTGAAAAGAGGAAAAATCTTAAGAAGCTGGGCGGCATCATGCGGTCCCCCATTTTTGTCGACAAGGGGAAGAGGGTGCTTATTCCGTTCCACAACATGGGCGGCGGGACCAAATTCCATATTTCCGACGACGGGGGCCTGACCTGGCGCGTGTCCAGGAGCGGCATTACTTCTCCCCGTCATGAAGCCAAGCCGCCCCACCAGGGTGTCAGATGGTTCAACAATGCCGTGGAAGCTACGGTTCTGGAAATGAAGGACGGCACCCTGTGGGCGCTCGCACGCACTTCCCAGGACCAGGCGTGGCAGGCTTTTTCAAAGGACCGTGGCGAGACATGGAGCAAGCCGGAACCGTCCCGCTTTTTCGGCACCCTGACTATGAACACGCTGGGCCGCCTGGATGACGGCACCATCGTTTCCCTGTGGACGAATACGATGGCCCTCCCCGAGAATGCCACGGCAGGCAACGGCACCTGGGAAGACGTGTTCACCAACCGTGATTCCCACCACATCGCCATGTCCGGCGATGAGGGAAAGAGCTGGTACGGGTTCCGGGAAATTATTTTGGACGAGCACCGCAACCATCCGGGGTACGCTACTCTTGACGGGCCGGAAGACCGCGGAAAGCACCAGAGCGAAATGGTGCAGTTGGATAAGAACCGCATTCTGGTTTCCCTGGGCCAGCACAAGAATCATCGCCGCCTGATGATCGTGGACCGCCGTTGGGTGGCCGCCAAGACGCGTTCCTCCCAGACGGGCAAGGATCTGGACTCCCAATGGACCATCCATACTTATATCCCGCAGAAGAAGGGGCATTGCAGCTACAATCGCAAGCCCTCCGCCGAATTGGTGCCGGACCCCGCGGGCGGTTCCAAAAAGGTTCTTCAGATCAAGCGTTTGAATGATCCGGAGCTGGTGAATGAAAAGTCCAATGTGGATTATCAGAACGGGGGCGCTACGTGGAATTTCCCGAACGGAACCACGGGACTGGTCAAGTTCCGCTTCCGTGTGGCGGACGGGGAACAGGCGGAGGATTCCGGCCTTCAGGTGTCCCTGACGGACCGTTTGTTCAACGCCTGCGATACCACGACGAAGGATTATGCCCTGTTCACGTTCCCCATCAAGCTGAAGCCTGCCCCCCATCTGCTGCTGGGCATGAAAAAGGTGCCTGTCACACCCGGGGCATGGCATGAGGTTTCCATTCTGTTCCAGGGGAGCCAGGCCGCCGTCTCTCTGGACGGCGTCAAGGCGGGAACGCTGAAGATGGCCAACCAGTCTCCCAACGGAGCCAGCTACATTCATTTCATCAGCACCGGGTCCAAGCCTGATTCCGGGGTGCTGCTGGATACGGTAAGCGCGCGCGTGAAGTGATCCGCCGACGCGCCGGGAAACCGCTGCGGGGAGGGCTCCGGGGCGGGGCGGCCCGTTTCCGCAGGGTGGGGGACTGCCAAGGATGCGGAAGAATGGCTTTTCTGCGGCGCTTGGGAAATGTCCGGCTGCGGATTCCGGAAGTTGTCGTAGAACGGAAGAACGGCGAAGGCAGGGGGAGAAGCGCCTTTCCATGTGGAATGGAAAGGTTTTTAATGGAGAACCTGGCGGGTAGAGGGGGAAGCGTTCAATTCCGGCAGGCTTTTCAGCACCATGTGGATGTGTTCGTTTTCCTGGCTGCCTATTTGCTGGAGGGCGGTGCGGCCATATCTGTCCCGCAGGAACGCCTTGGCGTTCCGGTCCAGCAGGAGTCTTGCTATTCCCAGTTTCACGGTGTCCAGGGTTCCGTCGCCCAGCAGCATGTCACGGCAGCAGAGCATCAGGGGTGTTTCCCCGACGGAGTTTTGATGGTTGACATCCGCTCCCTCATTAATCAGCAGATTGACCAGCTCCCGCATTTGGGGGAGCAGTTCTTCATCAATGGCGCCCAGCTGGCGGCACAGGTTCAGGAGGGCCGTGTCTCCTGCGGAATCCGGCGGCGCCGTGTCCACGGGCATGGCGGCGTTGACGTCCGCTCCGTACTGAATCAGTATTTGGGTGATCCGGAGAGCGGTGTCCGGAGCGTGCAGGTTCAGGCAGAGAAGAGGGGGACTCATTTCTCCGCGGAAATTGGGATCATACCCCGCTTCACACAGCTTGCGGACAACATTCGGGTAACTGGCCGCGACCGCCCAGGAAAGCAGGCTGGTTTTTTTCCCCCTCAGTTCCGGGCAAATGGAAATATCCGCTCCGTGCTTGAGCAGGAGAAGTGCCGTTTCCTCATAAGGGGCTCCCCCGATGCCCGCTACGCAGGACATGACAAGGGGCGGCCATCCTGCGGGGCCAATTTTGTCCACACTGGCTCCGTTCCGGATCAGCAGGGAAAGGCACGTCAGCCTGTTGCCCACGGGAAGAGGCGCGCCGTCGCCCAAGCCCGGGCAGCAGGCGTATGTCATGGGAGTGTCTCCCAGTTCCGAGCCGTTCAGGAGCTGTGCCGCCTGCGGAGACATGATGATCTGGAGGTTGGGGTCCGCGTTCATCTGGAGCAGGCGGTTCAAAAGCTGGACGTGCCCCAGCCCGGCAGCCAGGTGCAACAGGGATTCATGATGGGAGGAACGGCAGCGGCCATCTCCGTTTTCCGCTGTTTCCCGTATCATCTGGAGCCGTTCCCGGATTTCGTCCTTCATGTACTGGCTCATGGAAAATTCGGAAAACAGGTGCCAGTCAATATGACGGGAATTAGGTGAGAGGGACCTGAGAAGGAACCGTTCCGGACCGTGGCGCTCCATATAGTCCGCCACCATCAGGATTTGCTCTTTTTCCGTTTCCGACCACAGGGGGCTGAATTTCCATTCCCGTGGGGATGGTTCATTCCGCAGGAACCAGAAAATGGATGATCCGGCGACGAGGGCCGCAAACACACTTAGAGCACCAAGAAACCAGAGAGCCTTTTTTCCAAATGTCATGTGTATCATAAGCAGGGAACTGCAAAACATGATGATGCAGGAATACGGAACCGGGAGCAATGAAAAAATAGAACGGTTTTCATCTGCCTCTGGGTAGAGATATAAAAAATCCCGAAGAATGGGCCGCGGATTAGGAATCCGGGAAGAATGGGAAACCTTGCAGGAAAAGGACGGATGCAAGAAAATACAAGCTTTCCCGGAGACGGACGGAAAGATCGTGTCATGGTGTTTTCTGCTTCCATTCCGTCGCATTCATCAGAGCCGTTATTTGCATTTATTTTAAGTTCAAATATTTTCGATTATTCCGGATTCCTAATCCGGCATGTTATCTTATCCATTGAGCATGTGGCTGAAAGGTTAAAGAAGCGTGGTTTCGAACGTTCCGGGCAAGAGGGGAAATCCACCGTTCCCGCATCTGGTTTTGCGATGGATTTTTCAATGGGAAAGACGGCATGAAGCGAGAATATGCGGTTTGCGAATGGTTTTAGAGCGGACCTTGAGATTTCCGGTTTTCTGCTTCCGCACTGGCACAGCATGCGCTTGCCTTGAAGGAAGAGGTACCCGATGCTGTGGGCAGTTATGGATTCCGTCAGACTCATTGCATCCGACATGGACGGCACTCTGCTCAACAGACGGGGAGAACTGGAACCGGATTTTTTCACCATTTTCGAACAATTGGAGAAACACGGCATCCGTTTTGCGGCTGCCAGCGGGCGACAATATGACGGGCTGCGGAAAACTTTTTCCCCTGTGGCGGACAGGATGCTGTTCATCGCAGAAAACGGAGCCTATGTGGCCGATGGCCGGGATGAATGGCTGGTGGCGGACATGGAGAGGGAGACCGCCGCGCCGCTGATTGTGCAGATCCGGGACATTGAGGGGGCCTGCATCGTGCTGGCGGGCCGAGATTCCGCCTATATAGAGGATTCCCGACCCGAGTTTGTCCGGGAGGCCCGCAGGTACTACACCCGTTGCGAACAGGTGGATGACCTGCTTTCCGTCCAGGGTGACAGGCTGCTGAAGATAGCCGTGTACGATTTCCAGGGGGCCGTGAATAACAGCTATCCGCATTTGAGGCATCTGGCAGACCGTTTCCAGGTGGCCGTTTCCGGTGAACGGTGGATGGATATCAGCCGGAAGGGAGCCAACAAGGGAAATGCCCTGGAGCTGATTCAGCGGCGGCTGGGGATTTCTGCAGTGGAGACCATGGTTTTCGGCGACCAGATGAATGACGCCGAGATGATGAGGCAGGCCGGATTCAGCTATGCGGTAGCCAACGCCGTTCCGGAAATCCGGAAAATGGCTGCGTTTACGGCTCCGTCCAACGAGGACAACGGAGTGATTCACGTGCTCAGGAAGGTGCTGGCAGGCCGGAATTAGGGGCGTAGAACCGTTTTTGTGGGAATGGCCGTGGTTTTATTCTTGCCGGAGGCGGTCAGCCGATATACTGAATGCAGGAGCCATGTTGACGTCCGTGCTTGATTTCCTTTCCATGATCGCCGGCATGGTTATGGCCTGCGCAGCCGGGTTAGTGCTGGCCGGAGGCTTTGTGCTGCTGAAATTGCTGGGACTTCTTGTTTTCGTGCTGGTGGGGGGATGGTATTTGTGTTCCTGGCTATGGGACTGGGCGGCTGGCTGGATGGGAGCGTGACTTCGCCGTACGCCGGAGTCGCGACCGGATGGAGGAGGAAAGCGGAAGGGAAACGTGCGTGCGGGAAAAAGCCCCGTAAATGGCGTTCTTTCCGTATTTTCGGGAAAATAGGCGTCCATGTCAGCATGCTAACCGCGGCCCCTTTTTAGTTTTGCTTTTCCGGGATGGGTGTGGTACACCCGTGCCAGACGTCATGAATCAGGAATTTTTTTCAGTGCTTGTGCAGGTGGTGGCAGCCCTGGGGCTGGCCGGCATTATTTTGTTGCTCAGTATCTTGATGGGCAAGCGTTCTTCCGTTCGCAAGCCTGCGGACATTCCTTACGAATGCGGCATGATTCCCGTGGGTGAAGGGGCTCCCATGTTTTCCGTTAAGTTCTACATGGTGGCCATGCTTTTCGTGATTTTTGACCTGGAAGTGGTTTTCCTCTATCCCTGGGCCGTCAACTTCCGGGACTATGTGATGATGAATCCGGAATCGTTTACGGCCATGTGCATTTTCATCGGCATTCTGCTGGTAGCCTACCTCTATGCCCTGGGCAAGGGCGCCCTGAACTGGCACCGCGATCCGCGCTGAGAAATTCCCGTTTTGTTTGAAGAAACGCCGTCCTGTCTGTGAGGGCGGCGTTTTTTGTTTGCAGAGAGGAGTTTTTACGGTAAACAGTGCGAACCATGAATGGTCTGCCGGAAACGGCAGGCCCTTGCTCCTTTGCCGGTTCTGCATGGTCAAATCTTATTGTATAAGATATGATTTCTCTTGCCAGGGGCGGCAAATGAAGATAGCTTTTTGCGCGATCCGGAAAATCCAGAATGAATCTCTCTCTTCCCAAAACGACCCAGGGCGTTTACCGGTTGTCGGTTAGTACCTTCTATTTTCTTCAGGGCCTGGTGTTCGCCAGTTGGGCCTGCCGCATTCCCGACGTCAAGAGCGCCCTGGGGATGAACGATGCCGATCTGGGGTCCGTCCTCTTTGCCGTTCCCGTCGGGCAGATGTCCGCCATGGCCTTGTCCGGCTACCTGGTAGGCCGCTTCGGCAGCCGGAGGATACTCATGGCGTCTTCCGTTTTTTACCCCGCCGTACTCGTGTGCCTGGGGCTGGTTTCCTCCTTCTGGGAACTGGCCGGAGGGCTGTTTTTGTTCGGTGTGGCCGCCAATCTGACGAATATTTCCGTCAATACGCAGGGGGTGGGCGTGGAGCGGCTGTACCAGTGCAGCATCATGGCCCGCTTTCACGGCCTGTGGAGCCTGGCGGGGTTCTTCGGCGCGCTGCTGGGGGCCTTCATGGTGGACTGGAATGTGTCCACGGAAACGCATTTCATCGCCATTTTTCTGATATGCATGTTCATTCTGGCCGTTTTTTCCCGTTTCCTTTTGCCGCGGGACGCCCGGCATTCCAGTTCCCAGAGCGGTGGCATGTTCCGGAGCATGGACGCCTATGTACTGCTTATCGGATTGATTGCGTTCGGGAGCATGGTCAGCGAGGGGACCATGTTCGATTGGAGCGGCGTATATTTTGAAAGTGTGGTTCAGCCAGGCCCGGGCCTGGTGCAAACGGGATATGTAGCGTTCATGAGCACGATGGCCCTGGGACGTTTTACGGCGGACCGCATGGTGATGCGCTTCGGAGCCGTGCGCGTGCTGCGCGCGAGCGGCATTCTGATTGCCGCCGGGCTTCTGGTTGCCGTTCTGTTCCCGGTGCTGTGGTCCGCCACGCTGGGCTTCCTTCTGGTGGGGCTGGGCACCTCTTCCATTGTCCCTCTCTGCTACAGCATGGCCGGAAAGTCCAAAAAGATGATTCCCAGCGTGGCTCTGGCCTCCGTTTCCACGATCGGCTTTCTGGGCTTTCTGCTGGGACCTCCGGTCATCGGGCATATTGCCCATGCGTCTTCTCTCAGATGGTCGTTCTCCCTCATTGCCCTGGTCGGTCTGGGAACGGCGTTGATCGCCCCGTTCCTGAAGAAGTTCAGATGACGGAGGGAATGCCCGCTTTTCCGGGGGTACGGCATGCCGGAAGATTTCGTTCATCCCCGCTTTTCCGGAGGTTTGCCGGGCGAGATTTCCCGGCAAGGGGAGGGGCGGCCATGGCCTGTGAAATGTTTTTCTACCGCTGAGGCCTCATGATCTGGTTGGGAGAGACCTGCACTCGTCGTTTTTCAGGGGGGCGAAAAATTGTTGGGCGGCATTGCCTTTGAGCCATTATTCAGATGGCGGAGACGGTACCATTCCTCCGGCTCTGAATTTCAGATTCAGTGGGATCCGTACCGTGCGGGGATTGATGTAAATGATCAGCTCCGCCGTAATGTTCCGGTCCCCAGGTTCCTAATAAGGTTCATAAATGCGTGTCACTCTCTGCGGGTGAGTGTCATGAGCAACCAGTTCCGCCGGCGAATATTCCCGGTTGTTGGCGTCAATGAGCGTGAGGGAGTCGAAACAGGCGGAAGGAAGGGTGCTGCGGAGATGCAGGAGCAGGGAGCTCCGTGAGGATTCGGATTTCATGTCGGCGACGGTGAGCGCCGCCTTGGCGTCATCCGGCAATTTGATTCCTGGAATATCCTGAAGGGGGAGCGTGACCGTGCTTCCCATGACGGAGGGAAGCGGGAAGGATATGCGGCAGGCGCGACTGGCCATGATCATGTTTGCAGTTCCGGAGAGAGTCCATCAGGAAGAGGTTTCCGGCAGCAGATCCGGGATGTTCAGGCTCAGGATGGGATAGGGATTTCTTTTTCCCAGGGGGAGAAGCTCGTATGGCTGGAAGCGGCAGCAAAAACCGGGGGTGATATTTCATTGCCTCTCACGGTTAGTGGATTTTCCGGTGAAATGCTAATGGCCACAGGCCCGTTTTCCGGCGTTTCAGGCCGGAAATCAATTCTGGTGAAAGGTCCGTCGTAAACCAGGGAATGCCCGCTGGAGCCGGGGTCTTGGTTTTGATGGAAGTAATGCAGCCTAAACCGCACTTTTTCCTCCGGCAGACGCGGATCATGGACGAAAGGAACGGGGGACGGGGCAGGCAGGACGGTGAATTCCTGGCGGGAATGGCGGACAGGGGGGGCTTTTGCGCGCGAGGTCTATTTCCATATCCACCGGAACCGCGACGCGCCGCATCTCCTCCGGGTCGATGTAGAAAAGTTTTACCTGGAGAAGGTTCCAATCCTGTTTTGAGTAGTATTTCCGGTTAAAGATATATTCCTGATGCCCCTGATTGTTGAAATCAAAGGAGAACCGGGCGGGGGTGGCCTCCGCGGCCTTCCCCTTCTTGTCTACGAGGAGGAATTGTGCAAACTGGAACCGTGACGGATCGTACTTCAAGGTCATGTCCGCATATGGGGGAGATTTCGGTGTCAGGGGAGTGCTTATGTCATGCAAGGGATGGATGGAAGATGTTGTGGGAGAAACCAAATGTCTCCGGACATTTGATGTTTTCGTCTGCGTTTGTCTGATGACTTTTTATCAGTGAAGTTTGAACCGATAAGAGGGTAATCAACCTGTCATAAGCAATTTGGCCGCCGGAGTGAGGAGAGACAAGTCACAAAGGGAGTTCCTGCATAGTTCATTTCTCCATATAATTCAAGGGATGAGTGATTCCATGCATTTATTTCTCTTGGTAAAGAGATTATCCGGTACCTAATTTTTAATTCCCGGAATCGTAATATATTCGATATTAATGTGATGTTTTTTCAATTCATCAATTATACCTTCCAATTCGGATTGAGTTGATGCTTTCTTAACCGAAACGGCAAATTTAGTTTCAGGATAATTTTTTTTCAAGAAGTTATCAAAACAAACGATTTTCTTTTTTTGATATTCAAAAAGAAATCTTTCCGACAGTGGCGTTACATCAATTATTTTGGAATGCTTGTTTATATGATTTGGTCTCTTGCCAATATATAATGCAGGAACAATTCTAGATTCCGTTATCTCAATTGGAAGGGAGTTTAAATCGACATGTTTGATTGATTCCTTATATGGCGACAAGTCTATTTCCTCTCCATAATTTAAATTAGGAGAACACGAATTTATCATGGCTAATTCTATCGTTAATATGGATTTTATTATTCTAATTATTGTCATGAATTATAGAAATGCCGTAATTGATGATTTAGTTTCTTTTTTCTTACATGGACAACACATGTGAATTACTTCCAAAGACGCTTCCGCTCCTTTATAGATAGTATTGAAATATTTAACGATTAAGACAACAGGGACTGGAATATCGTTACTCTGTTTTTACTTCTTCCCAATTGCGTTTTATATGTTCCTGGATTGTTGCCGTCATTTGCACTACGTGATAAGAAGGAAAGCGTCGATGAGGTTTTTTCAGGATGTCCCGCTTCCATCTCTTTCGTGGAGGTGTTGGAAACATATAGAACATGTTTTTCTTTTAGAATTTATTTTTACAATCGGCAGTTCCTTTAACTTTCCTACACCCTCTTTTTGAAAATTCTTCTGGCAGAGGCCCGGTAAGATTTATTGCTGGATCAAATCCTTCATCTTTATCCATAGACTCAAAGGCACCGTTGCCTTTCCCATATCCTGTTTTCCGTTTCCGTAACGCCGCCGCATGGTTTCATCGGGATACTGTTGCGTGTAATGAGCAAGCTATTCAGGGGCTTGAAACAGTTTCGTCGTTCAGTTCTCAGGAAGTTTCTTGAATAAATTATCCAATGTCTGGAATTCAACATTATAGCCTCCATTTTTTACAGGGAGCCCGTTTCCGATAATTTCAATTTTGTATTCACAAAATAAACGTTCAATTGTTTGGTGCTCCTCATTTGTAAATTTTCCGCTAAATATCAATGAATTTTTCTTTGGTATTAACGATTTTATTTCATTCAATTCATATACATGTTTATCATCAGCAGTAGCACTTGTGATTAAAAATTTGTTTGATTTCTTATGATGATGAATTGAGAATACTGGCATTTTTCTATTTTGTGAACAGCTGCAAAAACAGAAACAGAGAAATCATATGACGGCAGACTTCATGATTTTTATTCTTACAGCAACACATTAAGGGAATCTTCCCTCCAAATACAGAGCGTTTTTCCAACCTCCTCATCTGATGACGGAGAGCATAAGGAATTGTAAATTAGCGCAATGTATTTATATAGTATCAATTATATATAAATTCAGAAATTTCCGTTTTACAAAGCAGCCAAATGGGCCGGTTAACAGAAATACCTTGTAAAATAAGGCTAAAAATGGCCTTAAAGCGTATATACCTTGTACCCAGATCGGGGCTTTTATGGAATTTGCGCCTATTCCAGCAAAAAAAAGAAACCCTACTCAAGTTGTTTACTTAAAGAGAGTTATTAATGGTGCGCCTGGCAGGACTCGAACCTGTACGCCTTGCGGCACCAGATCCTAAGTCTGGCGCGTCTACCAATTTCGCCACAGGCGCGACGAATGCGTGGGCGTACTCTGCCATGTCCCGTTCCGGCGTTCAAGGCTAAACAGGCGGCTTTTTCTTTGACATTGATTGGAAGCTTCTTATAGTGAAAGCCCATGAAAAAGTTAATTACCCTGTTGACCGTCTGCTCCCTGTTTGTCCTGTCCCAGGCGTGGGCGGACGTAAAATTACCGAAAGGCTCCTTTACCACAGACCGGCTGGAGGAAGCGCTGAAGACTGCCCGTGAGCAGAAGAAGCCTGTGGCGTATCTTTATACGAATACGGCTACCACCTGCCCTCTGGCTTCAGGCGCGTCCGAGGGGTTTCTTGAGGCCGTGGGCCGCCGCTGCGTGCTGGTTTACCTGCCGGTGAAGGATGGAAAAAAGTCCGGCGTAAGCGATGCCGTGAAGACGGCCCTGAAGCAGGGGAAGTATTATCCCAAGCTGGTGCTGACCGATGCGGACGGAGGCCGGGCGCAGTGCTTTACTTATGAGGCGTACAAGGCCGATTCCAAGAAAACGGGCCGCGAGATTAAAAGGCAGATTACCGCTCTGTCCAAAAAGCAGGGATAAGTCCGGAGTCCGTTTTTCCGGGGACCGGATGTCAGTTGATGATTCCCGCCGGGAACGGGAAGAGCTTCACCAGGAGGAAGTCCAGCATGCCCAGGCAGAGCGCCGCGCAAATCGCCTGCTTGGGCGCCAGGCGCGGCGTCATTTTCAGCCAGGCGATGATGCCGCCATGAACGGCCGCGGAGATGCCTACGGCCCACCAGAAGAAGGAGACGCCCATCATGGCGAAGAGGGCAGCCAGAGGATAGGAGAACGCCAGGAAGATTTTCATGATGGCCTCCCATTCGTGGCCGCGCACCATGTTCAGTTGTTCGGAGAGGAGGGAGAGATACAGGCAGGAGGGGACCACGACGCACAGGATGAGGGACAGGAGTCCTTTTTTAGCGTACCGTTCTTCCTGCGTGGGGATGTACATGCCGCATATACTGGGTCAGCCGGGGGGAATTGTCAAACATTGTCCTAGCCCGGAGCAGGGGGTGCATTATACTGGAGGCATCACGTATGTCGTCTTTTGAATTGAATTCCTCCTTCAAGCCGTCCGGGGACCAGGAGCAGGCTATCGGCAAGCTTCTCAAGTCTCTGGAGGCCGGCAACAAGCATCAGGCCCTGCTGGGTGTGACGGGGAGCGGCAAGACGTTTACGATGGCGAATCTGATCGCCCGGATGAACAGGCCCACGCTGGTGATTTCCCACAATAAGACGCTCGCGGCCCAGCTTCATTCGGAATTGAAGAGTTTTTTCCCGAATAACGCGGTGGATTATTACGTCTCCTACTTCGATTATTACCAGCCGGAGGCGTATATCGCCAGCACGGATACTTATATTGAGAAGGATTCCGCCATTAACGACGAGCTGGACCGCCTGAGTCTGAACGCGATGAATTCCCTGATGACCCGCAGGGACGTGATCGTGGTGGCGTCCGTCTCCTGCATTTACGGCTTGTCCACTCCGGAGGATTACCGAAACCTGACCCTGCGCATCCGGGAGGGGGATATCATGGACCGGGACGTGTTCCTGCGCCAGTTGGTGGAACGCCTGTTCGAACGGCAGGATTTTGATTTCCTCCGCGGCACGTTCCGTGTGCGCGGCGAGGTGGTGGAGGTTTTTCCCGCCTATTCCGAGGGGGAGGCTATCCGCGTGGAGTTTTTCGGCGACGAGGTGGAACGGGTTTCCCTGATAGATTCCGTGTCCGGCCGCGTGCGTGAACGGCTGGGGAGCTATACGTTTTTCCCGGCCAAGCAGTATGTGGCCGCTCCGGAGAAGCGGGCCGCGGCGTTGAAGGCCATCCGCCAGGAGCTGGCCGACCGCGTTACCTGGTTTGAGAAGGAGGGGCGCCTGCTAGAGGCGCAGCGGCTGAAGCTGCGCACGGATTACGATTTGGAATTGATCGAGGAGCTGGGGTTCTGCAAGGGGATTGAGAATTATTCCCGCCATTTGTCCGGACGCCTGCCGGGCAGCGCTCCTTCCACGCTGCTTGATTTCTTTCCCAAGGATTCCTTGACCCTGATTGACGAGAGCCACGCGGCCGTGCCCCAGATAGGCGGCATGTACGAGGGAGACCGCAGCCGCAAGAATATTCTGGTGGATCACGGTTTCCGCCTGCCCAGCGCCCTGGACAACAGGCCGTTGAAGTTCCATGAGTTCATGGAGAGGCAGAACCAGATCGTGTATGCTTCCGCCACGCCAGGACCGTTTGAGTTGATCAACTGCCGTGCGGATAACAAGACTTACATTCCCGTCAAGCGCGCCGCCCGCTCCGGGGAGAAGGCTCCGGAAGGCTTCAAGGGGATTTTGTTTTCCTCCCCCAAGGAGATACGAGTCAGTCCCAGCCCTTCCTCCCAGCCCGTGGAGCAGTTTGATCCCACCAAGCGCTCCACGCCGCTTATTGTGGAGCAGATTATCCGTCCCACGGGGCTGGTGGAGCCGAAGATTACCATACGCCCGCTGAAGGGGCAGATTGACGAGACGATCGCCCTGTGCAATGAACGCGTTTCCAAGCATGAGCGCGTTCTGGTGACGACGCTGACCAAGAAGACGGCGGAGGATTTGACGGATTACCTGAGGGGCGTGGGCCTGAAGGTTTCCTATATTCATGCGGATGTGGACGCCATTGAGCGTGTGGAAATCCTGCGCGCCCTGCGTGCCCAGAAGATAGACGTACTGGTGGGCATCAACCTGCTCCGGGAAGGCCTGGACCTGCCGGAAGTGTCTCTCGTCTGCATTCTGGATGCAGACAAGGAAGGGTTCCTGCGCAATGAAACGTCCCTGGTGCAGACGGCGGGCCGCGCGGCGCGCCATGTGCATGGGGAATGCGTGCTGTTTGCGGACGTGATGACGGATTCCATCAAGCGCCTGATTGAACTGACCGATTACCGCCGGGGAATTCAGGAAGAGTACAATCGCGAACACGGTATTGTTCCCCAGACCGTGAGCCGGTCGGAACAGGGCCAGTTGAAGCTGTATTCGGAAGAGGATGAAGAGTCTTTCCGCGTGGCGGAAAACGAGGCTCCTTATGGCCTGGAAGACCGTGTTGCCAAGTTGGAGGCGGAGATGAAAGAGGCCGCCTCCCATCTGGAGTTCGAACGCGCGGCCCTGATCCGGGATGAAATACGGCAGTTGAGGGAAGGCCGCTGAGGAAAGTGATTTTCAGGACGCATTCCGGACGGTTTTCTCTTCCGTTGAGCGCGGATGAAGGGAAAACGGATGAATGAATTCCTGTCCAGAGGACGTACAGTCTTATATGCGTGTCTTCCTTGTTTACGTCAATTTTTCCTGCCTGCTCGCGTTTGTGGCGGCGGGGACGATAGCTACGGCTCCCTTTTCCACGGCAGCTCCCCATGCGGATACGGTCGCGACGGCGTGGAGGGAGGAGATTCCTCTTCCCGTTTATCCGGATGCCGAATTGGTTGATTTGTATAAAAAAACGTGGGAGATAGCCGCAGAGAGGGTCAGAAAGGGCCCGGAGGGGCTGCCTGCCTCCCCCTATCTGGACGAGAATTGCTACGAAACGGATGTCTGGATTTGGGACACCTGTTTCATGGCCCTGTTTTCCAAGTATGCGCCCAAGTCCTTCCCCGGCAAGGAGAGCCTGGATAATTTTTATTTTCCCATGTACCGGGGCGTTTCTACGCCTCTGCGCATTCACATGAGGGACAATCCTCCCCTTTTTGCATGGCTGGAATGGGAGAATTACCGGTTTTCAGGAGACAAGGCCAGGGTGGAAGGAGTTCTTCTCCGGGAGCAGTTTCTCCAGCGGCATTTCCGCTGGTTCAATACGGCGCCCAAGGGGGAACGGGCGCCTTACAGCAGCAATCCCGTTTACCTCGGAGCGGCTGGGAAGGACGGGTTTACCTGGACGGGAAGAGCCAGCGGAATGGATAATACGCCGCGCGGGCGGGATTCCGGCGGCTACGACAGGATTCTCTGGGTGGACGCCATTTCCCAGCAAGCGCTGGCCGCCCGCTGTATCAGCAGTTTGTATTCCTCGCTGGGGAAGAAAGAGGAAGCCCGGGAATGGGAAGGGGAGTATAAGGCCCTGGTCCGGAAGATTAACGAGTTGTACTGGGATGAGGAGGACGGGTTTTATTATGATGTGGACGTCGTTACGAAGAAGCCGTGTCGCGTGAAGACGATTGCTTCCTTCTGGCCCCTGCTTGCGGGGGCCGCCTCTCCGGAACAGGCCGCCCGCATGGTGGAGCATGTGAAGAGGGCCGACGGGTTCGGAGGAGAGCTTCCCTGGCCTTCTTTAGCCCGGAGCGACAGGGATTTTGACGAAAAAACCGGTAATTACTGGCGCGGAGCCGTCTGGCTGCCTACGGCCTATATGGCGACCAAGGCTCTGGAAGGCTACGGATATGCCGATCTGGCGGACGAATTGGCGGAGAAGGTTCTTATGCAGCAACTGAGGACTTATCATGAGGTCGTTCCTCATACGATCTGGGAGTGCTACAGTCCTTCCGCCAACCGGCCTTCCGTGGAACATGGACGGCGCGTCAGGCAGGATTTCTGCGGCTGGTCCGCCCTGGGACCCATTTCCCTGTTTATTGAGAACGTGCTCGGCTTTCATGAAATCAGTGCCGAACAGCGGCAGGTGCGCTGGAGGCTGCGCCCGGAGAAGGGAAGGCATGGCATTCGCCGCCTGACTTTCGGTCCTGTGACAACGGATATTGTTTTTGACGGGAAGAAGAGCATTACGGTGCGGAGCAATGTCCCTTATACGCTTTATGTCAATGATGTTTCTTATTCTGTACCGGAAGGGGAAAGCGTTATTTCCCTGCCTTCCGCATGACCGGGAGTTGGTAGAGGAGGGAGGGCATTTGCCCGGAAAAAAGAGTCAGTGGCATTTTCCACTTGCCAAGGACGGATTGGCGCCTATACTCCTTCCACCATGACCCGCAAAGGTGGTATCAACAAAACCCGCAAGGCAGTCGCCAAGCGTTTCAAGGTTACCGGCACGGGCAAGGTACTGCGCCGCAAACAGGGCAAGCGCCACATCCTCCAGAAGAAGTCCAGCAAGCGCAAGCGTCAGCTTGGCAAGGTGGCTCTGGTGGACGAAACGCAAGTCTGGGCAGTCAAGCAGAACCTGCCTTTCGCCTGAACCGCGAAAACGCTCGACCAACGCCGAGCTTTCCTCCCGCTGAACGGGGGGCCTTCATGCAGCCTTCTTCCGAAGAGGAAGATAAAGAACAGGCGAGACTGCAGGGAGGTGAGGAAGAACAGTCTGTTCAAGATAGAAATAGAAATAAGCTATGCCACGTGCCACTAATGGACCGGCCTCCCGCAAGCGCCGTAAGCGCATTCTTTTGCGTGCCAAGGGTTTCCGCGGTTTCCGCAGCAAACTCTTCCGCTACGCCAAGGATGCTGTTTATAAAGCTTGGCAGTATGAATACCGTGACCGCAAGAGAAGGAAGGGGCAGTTCCGCCGTCTCTGGATCGCCCGTATTTCCGCTGCCGTGCGTGACCGCGGTCTGACCTATTCCCGCTTTATGGAAGGCCTGAAAGCCGCCGACATCGACCTGGACCGCAAGGTTCTTGCCGATTTGGCCGTCTCCGACGAAAAGGCTTTCGACGCCATCTTCGCGCAAGCCAAGAAGGCCATTGAAGCCAAGGACGGCGCCGCTCTCCGCGCTTAAGACGCAGCAGAGCCCGCAGTTCAACGAACATTAGCAGACCAGCCCCGGAGTTTATCTCCGGGGCTGTTTTTGTTTATATAACGGAGATGGCTGCGGCTGTTCATGGTGGAACCGGGCCGTGGTTCCGGATATTTGCCCGGCGGTGTCCGGTACATTCGTCTTTTTCTTCAGCTTTTCACCTGCCGGGAGAAGTATTGTGTCCGTTGGTGTTTGCCTGTACCGGGAAAGGGCAGGAGTTCGGATGTCTTGTGGGCCTGGGCCCCTGTTGGATGCCTTGTGCAGTCTGACGACCAGGGAAAAGGGCAGTCTGTTTAACGGAGATTGGCCATTTCCGGCTTGGTCCGTGCTGTACTTCATGGCGCCCGTGGACATTTCCGCATCCTTGCAGCCTGTGTTTTTTCCGGTGCATTCCCTGTTTTAGAGGCAGAGGCACAGGGTATCCTTCCCGGCTGGCGGATGATGGAGAATGAACGGTCATGTTTTTCATTTGCCGTCTGCTTCTGTTCCGCTTTCCTTCCTCTTTTCGCAATCCTCTTCCTTCCTCTGTTTTTCCTGCGTTTCTTACAGCAGGCTCATTTTCCAGTTTTCCTGAATTCAGACCGGAAGAGAGTACAAGATTTGAATCCGGCCATCGGAATGGCTGAAACGGAGAGCATGGGACAAGCCGTTCCGGGCTGTTATTGCCTCTTTTGTTATTGTCCGGAATCATCATCAATAGTTTTTCGATCAAAGTTGATTGAACAAAAGCATTATTCAATGTTATAAATGTTTCATATATAATATTTTATGATTGTTTTTCATATATTTTCCATTTGCAGCCGTTTTGATGGTGTTCCATGTCATGAGGACGTTTAATTTCATGGTTGCCCTCCGTGAGCTTTTTTATTTATTGGGGTGCTGAGGGCGGAAGATTTGCGTGCATTTTTTTCTTGTATGCACGGTACCCCTCTTTATGAAAAATGTTATTTCTTCTTGTGCATCAAAGTATTTGTGTTAACACTCCAACATATCCTATGATGAAGTTTCTCTCTCTGCTGTCATTGGCTGCCGTGGCCGGTGGATTCGGCTTGTGTTCTTCCGTGATGGGAGAAGATCTTTCTTTGCCTCCTTTACGGCTGGCGATAAGAACGCTGGAAATGAAAGAGAGTCCGCATATAGGGCTGGCAGTGAAGGGTTTCCGCAATAAGTGGGTGTTTTTTTCCCAGGATGAAGGATTGGGGAGAAAGTGGGAGATGATGCTGAGGTGGGAGGTGTTTGAAACACCGGGCTGGAGGATTGACTGGTGTGAAGATGGATCATCCCGGGTGGTCATGGAGGATTCTGCGGGAGGCAAGGTTTGGGACGCGTGTTCCCATTTCCGGTCTAACGTGCGGAAGAAGGTCTTGCTGGCGAGTCCCGGGGGGTGGCTTCCGGCGCCTGGCACGCAGTGGATAAGAGTGAAAGGAGAGATTCCGTTTGTCATATCCTGTCAGGAGGCTGTGACGAACCCCGTGACGGTGAAGTTTGAGAAGGGTGCTTCCGTTCCTGTGGTATTGAAAAGCGCTGGTATCGGGAAGGACGGCGGGGCAGAGGACGTGAAGGCAACTGTGACGGTGGAGGAAGTGACGGACCTCGGATCGAGCTGGAAAAGCGGGGTACAGAGTAAAAAGATGCTGGGTTTCAGGGTGGTGGCGACCGCGCCTGCAGGTATTCGCGGTGTTGAGCTGCAGACCGTGGACGGCATGCCCATAGGTGTGACGAATGAGTATGATATGGGAATGATGGACAGGATATGGGTGATAAATCCTGTAAAAGATGAAAAACTTCAGGTTTCAGTCAGGTATTCGCGGAATTTGCAGCGGTATAGTGCTGTGATTGACGACAAGGTGTCACTGGCCGGTTTTTTCAGCGGCGGGGACGGGTATGATTCCCATGACGGAGTGAAGCCCCGTGAAGCGGAGCATTCTGCCCGAGCTATTCCGGGGGGGCTTTCTCCCGGAGGCATTGTCCCGGCAATAAAGGGAGGGGAGTCCGTCATGGCGGAACTGGCCGGCATGAGTATCGAAAGCGGCGCTACGCCGTGGGACGGCCCCGGCCCTGCACGGATCAGGTTTAAGGCGAAGCTGGAAGTAAAAAGGCCTGCTGTTTTCGGGGAGAGTGCGGATATGAGGCAACAGAGCCTGGAAGTGACGGATTCCACGGGGCATGTTCTGGAACCGGCCGTGTTTGATTTGGCACGGATGAGTTCCCGGCGCACAGAGAAAGGAACGGATTTGGTTTTCATTAGAGGAGAGGGTCCGGAATCGGCCTTTTCCGGAGCAGAATGGCTGCATATCAAGGGTACTTTGCGCGTGCCTGTAGCTGTCGTTCAGGATAGCCCCGTCTATGAGTTGCCGTTGCGGAAAAAGGCTGAATTGCAGATTCCCGTGCCGGGAATGTCCGGCTCCGGAGGGGGAGGGCATGATGTAGCAGCGTCTGGAGACGTGCCCGTCTGTCGGTTGAAACTGGAAGGCGTGAAAGAACAGGGAAACGGGGATTTGCATGCGCAGGTTTCTCTGCAAGTGGAAGGCGTGCCGTTTGACCTGGAGTGTTTTGAAGTGGTGGATGACAAGGGATTTCCTTTGAAAAACGCCGTATCTGCCAGTGGCGGCGCCTCCATGGGGCCTTTGGGACAGGAGCGGTTCTGGCACCAAAGGTTCAAGTTTAAGGGAGGCGCGGACACGGAAAGGCTGCATGTGCGGCTGAAGTACAGGGCGGATGCGGAAACGGTGGCCGTGCCCGTGGATTGCACCATCGGCCCGGGAGGTCCGTTATTATAGAAAATATCTTATTTTTATCGGCTTATAATTTTTTACAATAAACTATCGTACGCTTTTACCATCATGAAGATACCTGCTCTCCTGCTGTCTGTTGCGACCGGTTTTTCCGGTTTGGGTTCCCTTTCTCCCGGGGAGGAAATTTCACCGCCTCCATTGCGCTTGGAGTTGAAGCAGATGGTTTTGAAGGGAAAACGCCGCCCGGCGGATCGTGAGAAAGGTTGGAACATACTGCTGGGATGGCTGGTGCCGCAGGCACCAGGTTGGGAGATTTATTGCTGCCATGATGAACCGGTCCGTGTGACCCTGAAGGATTCCGTGGGCCGGAAGGCTCCGGATGTGAAGAGCATGTTCTTAAATCTTGAGGACAGGATTTTCGGACGTATGGATGTTCCTGAATGGCTGCCGTCCGCTGGGGCGCAGTGGGTGGAAGCGAAGGGGGAGCTTCCGGTTGTCATTTCCTGCCGGGAGGCCGTGACGGAGCCCGTCAGGGTAAAGCTGGCGAAGGGGGCTTCCGTGCCTCTGGTGCTGGAAGATGCGGGAATGGGGAAGGATGGCCGGGCAGAGGATGTAAAGGCGGACATGGTGGTGGTGGATTACTATGGTGGGGAGCATTCCGGAAAGGAGAGGAAAAAAAAGAAGTTGATTCTGAAAGTAGTATCGGAGGCGCCGGTAGGCATTTGCGATATTGAGTTGCAGACAGTAGAAGGAATGCCGGTAATGACGGGAGAGAGTGACCTAAATATGATAAAAGTGCTGGGGCTTGGAGGAATTATTGATTTTTTGCTGGACTTTGATGTTGACCGCGACGAAACATTTCCGGAACAGCCGGAACCGATGGGCTGGCGTTCCAAAACAACGGTCCGGGCATGGGATATTGATCCTGTGGAGGAGGGTGAATTACAAGTGTCAGTCAGGCATTCGCAGGGCTTGAGGAGACACAGGATTTTGATTGACCACAAGGCATCTCTGTCCGGATTGTTTGAGGGGAAGGAGATCAAGGAGTTCGACGGCAAATGCGAGTCTTCCTCTAAAAGGCCGCCAGCTTCGGATGATGCCGCCAAGCCTTTTTCCGGCGTTGTTAAAACGGAGGGAGAAAAGGTTTCGGCCTGGCTGTCCCTTTTAAGTGTTGGAAGCCGGGATGTGTCGGCGTCCGGAGCCGATTCCATATGGATGGATCTTGATCTGGCAGTAAAACAGCCTGCTGTTTTCGGAGACCGTGCCGATGTGGAGAAACAAAGTTTGGAGGTGTCTGATTCCCTGGGGCATGTAGTGGGCCAGGCCGTATTTGACCTGACATGGCTGTCTTCCGGGGCCGGAGAGGAAGGGATGACATGGAGCAGACTTTCCGGCGAATGTTCAGGACTGGCTTCTCCAGGAGCGGAATGGCTGCGTGTCCAAGGAACCTTGCGCGTGCCTGTAGCCGTCGTGCGGGATGGTCCCGTGTATGAATTGCCGCTGCAGAAAGAGGCGGAATTGCAGATTCCCGTGCCAGGGAGGGCTGATGACGGTGAGAATGTCCATGATGTGGCGGCTGTGGGGGATACCGCTAATTGCCTGTTGAGCCTGGCAAACGTGGAGGAGAAGGAACATGGAGGCGTGCAGGTAACGGTTGCTGTGGAAGTGGAAGGCGTGCCGTTTGACCTGGAGTGTTTTGAATTGGTGGACGGCAACGATGTTCCCCTGAAAAACATTGAGTCTGTCGGAACCGGACGTTCATTCAGTCCCAAAGATCAAAAGAGTTCCTGGAACCAGGATTTTAAAATCGGGAGTATTGACGGCAGGGAAAAACTCCGGGTGCGCCTGAAGTACAAGGCCAACATGGAAACGGTGGATGTGCCCGTGGATTGCAAGATGGGACTTGGAGGCCTTCTGCCGTAAGGCAACCGTAATGGAGGAAGATTGAATGATTGCAGAGTCCTTCGCTTCGATGTCCCGGACTGCCTGAGATTCTGAAAAAACATGGTATCCTTCTTGATGAAGTATATTGTTGCTATTTGTGTTACGATTTTTTAATTTTTATACTCAACCTATCCTGTGATGAAAAATTCCACTCTGCTGTTATTGCTGTTTGTCGTGACCGGTTTTTCCGGTTTGTGTTCCCCTCCGGCTGATGAAGATGTTTCTCCGCCGGAAATTCTTTTGGAAGTGAAGGGACTGGAATTGCAAAAAGACAATCCGGATGAAGGGGGAGAATGGAATATATGTGTGAAAGGGATGGGGATTCGCGTTCCTGGCTGGAATATTGACTGGTGTGAGGAGGAGGAGGCTTGTATGACGGTGTCGGATTCTACGGGACGGAAGGCTCCGAAAGTACAGTTTGTATCCTGGGTGTTTGTCCAGCAGGAAAACCGTGTAAGAGTGTTTCTCCCCGAGTGGATGCCTTCCGCCAGGTCTCAATGGGTGGCGGTAAAAGGGGAAGTTCCCTTTGTCGTTTCCTGCCGGGAAGCCGTGACTCCTCCCGTTGTCGTGAAGCTTGCCGAGGGCGCTTCCGTTCCTCTTGTATTGAAGGAAGCGGCCATGGGCAAGGACGGTTCCCCGGTGGACGTGAATGCTACTCTCGTGGTGACAAAGTATAAAGATGTTGGGCCTGCTGGAGGAGAGTATAAGAAGGTGCTGGAACTTGCAATGCGGACGGAGTTTCCCGTGAGTCTCCGTAATATTGAATTAAAAACGACGGACGGGATGCCGGTGAAGCACAGCGAGTGGACTTGGGGAAGACTGAGTAGGTCCTGGGGAATGGAGAAGGTGGAGGAGGGGAAACTTCAGGTGTCCGTCAGGTATTCCCAGGGGTTAAGGAAGTGCAGGGCCGTGATTGACGGTAAGGCCTCACTGGCTGGTTTTTCCATGGGAAAGAACGGCTGGGGCGCTCATGGCGGCCGTAAGGCAGACGGTGCGCCCTTACCCGTTCGTATGAAAGCGGATGAGAAAACCGGCCTGTGCGTCGGGGCGGAGTTGATCGGCTTGAGCATTGAAAACGAAAGCAGGGAGAAAGAGGAGACTGATTCCCCACAAATGTTGTTTGATGTTGAATTGTCGGTAAATAGGACTGCTGTTTTTGGAAGCAGTGCCGATATGAAGAAACAGAGCCTGCCAGTGACAGACTCCACCGGAAGGACGTTGTCTCCGGCCATGTTTAATTTGACGTCTCTGACGTCAGAATACTGGAAGGAGGGATTGACGATTCTTCGGTGTCGGGGGAAGGTGGCTGAATTTGCTTCACCCGGAGCGGAATGGCTGCGTATCCAAGGAACGCTGCACGTGCCTGTGGCGACCATGCAGGAAAGCCCCGTCTATGAATTGCCGTTGCTGAACGGAGCGAAACGGCAAATTCCCATACCGGGAGCGACTTCAGCAGGCGGAGACGGCGTTGACGTGCTGGTAGCGGAAGATGCCCCCTCCTGCCAGTTGAGTTTGGAAAATGTGAAAGAGCAGGAACATGGAGGGGTGAGGGTAACGGTTGCTGTGGAAGTGGAAGGCGTGCCGTTTGACCTGGAGTGTTTTGAATTGGTGGACGGCAACGATGTTCCCCTGAAAAACATTGAGTCTGCCGGAACCGGACACTCATTCAGTCCCGAAGATCAAAAGAGTTCCTGGTATCAGAATTTTAAAATAGGGAGTATTGACGGCATGGAAAAACTCCGGGTGCGCCTGAAGTACAAGGCCAACATGGAAACGGTGGATGTGCCCGTAGATTGCAAGATCGGACTTGGAGGCCTTCTGCCGTAAGGCAACCGTAATGGAGGAAGATTGAATGATTGCAGAGTCCTTCGCTTCGATGTCCCGGGCTGCCTGAGATTCTGAAAAAAACACGATTTTCTTCTTGATGAAGTATATTGTTGCTATTTGTGTTACGACTTTTTAATTTTTATACTCAACCTATCCTGTGATGAAAAATTCCACTCTACTGTTATTGCTGTTTGTCGTGACCGGTTTTTCCGGTTTGTGTTCCCCTCCGGCTGATGAAGATGTTTCTCCGCCGTCTTTGCAATTGACATTGGAGACTTTGAGTGTGGCAAAGAATATTTGGGATAAAGATACGAAGAAAAATTGGAATATGATTCCGTGTTGGGCCGTATCCCATGCTCCCGGCTGGAAAATAGACTGGTGTGAGGACAAGTCAGTACGAGTGAGGATGGAGGATTCCAAAGGGAAGACGGCTCCGGATATGAAGGTTCCGGATATGAAGTGCCATTTTTTGACTTCTGACGACAAAAGCGTTTTGATTGTGGAGGCCCTGGGCTGGATGCCGTCTGCCGGAGCGCAATGGGTGAAGATGAACGGAGAAGTTTCGTTTGCCGTCTCCCGGGTGGAGGCCGAGGCCGACCCGGTAACGGTAAAACTGGTGGAGGGGGCTTCCTCTCCGCTTGTATTGAAGGGAGGTGGTTTGGGGAAGGACGGCAGCGCAGAGGACGTGGAGGCAAGGATTGTGGTGAGCGAGTACCGGGATGCCCTGCCTGCCGAAGCGGAATGGAGAAGAGGTAAAAAGTTGTTGAGGCTGGAAGTGGAAGCGGATGTTCCGCTGAGCATTCGCGGCATGGAGCTGCAGACAACGGACGGAATACCGCTTGCAGTATCAGAGGATTGGGAATGTGGAAGGTTGGGAGGAAGCTGGGATATCAATCCTGTGGAGGAAGGGGAATTGCGGGTGCTGGTCAGGCATTCACAGAATTTGCGGAGGTGCAAAGCACTGATGGACAGCAGGATGTCTCTGGCGGGCCTTGTTAGGGAGGGGAATGGAAAGGATCCCGTTGAAGAGAGACCGGAAAAGCCTCCGGTGACGAATGCCGCCTGTATTCGGGCGGCAAAGGGAGAAAGGCCTGCAACGGCGGAACTGGCAGGTTTCCTGCTGGGTAGTGATGAAATATTTGCCGATGCCGCTGATCAGAGACAAATGGTATTTTTTATTGAAGCGAAGACGAAGGCTCCTGCGGTTTTCGGCAGAAGGTGTGATTTGAAAGAGCAGAGTCTGGAAGTGACGGATTCCACCGGGCGTACGCTGGCTCCGGCCGTGTTTGACCTGTACCACCTAAGTCATTGGAGGGGCAGAGGGGGAAACGGGGTGATTGGAGTGGACGGCAAGTGTTTAAGCCTGGCTTCACCCGGAGCGGAATGGCTGCGTGTGAGGGGAACGCTGCGCTTGCCCGTAGCCGCCATGCAGGAAAGTCCTGTTTATGAATTACCCTTGATGGAAAGAGCGGAATTGCAGTTTCCGGTACCGGGAGCGGAGAATACCGGAGAAGGGGAGCGGGATGTAGCAGACGCGGGGGAGGCTCCTTTCTGCCGTTTGAAGCTGCAAGATGTGAAGGAGTTGAAAAAAGGGGTCATAGCGGTCTCCGTTTTCCTGGAAGTGGAAGGGGCTCCGTTTGACCTGGAGAGGTTTGAACTGGTGGATGGCAAAGGGAGGATTTGGGAAAACGCCGGACCTGAAAAGAGAGCGAATTTGATCACATGGGGGTCTCAGGAAAAGAAACAGAGCTGGTACCAGAACTTTGAGATCAGGAACGCGGAGGATGTGAAAAGCCTGCGGATACGGATGAAGTACAGGACAGGCGTGAAGATGGTGGACGTGCCGGTGGATGACATGATCGGACTGGGAGGTCCGGTTCCGCAGAAGACCGGCAGGAAAATGCCGTGAGGCGTCATGGCTGCCGGCCTTCCGCGTTTTTCCGTATGGCATGGTTGCCGCTTGAGCAAAATGGCAGCCGGGTATATTATTATTTGTACTTACTATCATGGATAGCGTTCTTTCTATTCTTACGACCGCCGCCATTATTTTTGGCGTGGTGATGTTGTTCAATTTCATGATTTTCGTTCATGAACTGGGGCATTTTTTTGCCGCGCGCTGGCGCGGCCTTTATGTGGACAGGTTCCAGATCTGGTTCGGCCGTCCCATTTGGAAGAAGACCATCAACGGCGTTCAGTGGGGGCTGGGATGGATTCCGGCGGGGGGCTTCGTGTCCCTGCCGCAGATGGCTCCCATGGAGGCCATTGAAGGGTCCGTGGAACTTCCCAAGGATTTGAAGCCCGTCAAGCCGCTGGACAAGATCATTGTGGCCGCTGCCGGCCCCGTCGCCTCCTTCCTGCTGGCCGTGCTTTTTGCCGTAGCTGTCTGGCTGGTGGGCAAGCCGGATTTTGAGATGGGCGTAACCACCGTCGGATTTGTGGCTCCGGACAGTCCCGCCGCCCAGGCCGGCATTCTGCCCGGCGACAAGATCGTGAAGGTGGACGGCCGCCCCGTGACCAAGTGGGCTGGCAACATGGAAGGCGTGCGCGAGCTGATCATGCTGGGAGAAAAGGACAAGGTGACGTTCACGATTCAAAGGCCCGGAACGCCGGGCGAGCTGGATATTGCCTGCGGGTTCAGGATTCCGGAAACGGAGTGGTGGCAGCGTTCCGGCATGCGCCAGGTGGGGCTGATGCAGGCCATTCCCTGCGTGGTGGGGGAAGTTCTGCCCAATTCCCCTGCGGCCCAGGCCGGCTTGAAGGTAGGGGATTCCATCACCGCCGTCAACGGCGTGCATGTCTGGAATCCGTCCGCGCTGGATGTCCCGTTGAAGAAGGGAGAGCCCCTGATGCTGGATGTGACGGGCAAAGATGGAGCCGTGCGCCAGGTGACCGTGCAGGGAAGGCTGCCTGAGAATTGGCATAACAGCCAGGACGGCTCCCTGCTGAAGGGCGCCCAGCCCATTCTGGGGGTGGTCTGGGATTTAAGCGCCGTGGGCCGCGATGTGACCGTGCATCCTACGCCGTGGGCCCAGATCAGGCAGAGCCTGAAATGGATGGGGGATACCCTGGCGAAAGTTGTTGCGCCCGGCAGCAACGTGGGCGTGGAGCATCTTTCCGGTCCCGTAGGAATCGCCAACCAGTTTTACAGGATGTTTTCCCTGGATGAAGGGTGGAAGCTGGCGCTGTGGTTTTCCGTGGTGCTGAACGTGAACCTGGCCATTCTGAATATCCTGCCCCTTCCCGTGGTGGACGGAGGCCACGTGGTGATGAATACGATTGAGCTGATTTTCCGGCGTCCCCTGAATGTGAAGGTGCTGGAGTTCGTCCAGTTCGGGTTCGTCTTCCTGCTGATGGGCTTTTTCCTGTTCGTGACGTTTAAGGATGTGGGAGAGTTTTTCGGCAAGAAGCCTTCCAAACTGCCTGATCCGGTGTTCAGGGCCGTGACGGATTAATTTCCCTCCGGCCGGGGGCTGCGGTTCCCGGCTTTCTGGTATGAAGGGTTCCTTTGCTGTGCGTGTCCTGTTCCGGTGCGTGGTGCTGGCGTTCCTGGTTTATGCCATGCTTCTGACCTGGTGGACTCCGTTTACCGGGGACAGTTTCATGCATTCCGTCTTTGGGGCGCAGCACCGCCTTTCCTTCTGGCCGGTGCTGGAACGCTGCTGGTGGTCCTACCTGAACTGGAATCCCAGGCTGGGGGAGTTTCTGGCTATTTTTACCGCGACGGCCGGAAAGTGGCTGTTTTGCCTGGTTAATCCGTTTGTGGTTCTTTCCCTGGCGCTGATGATGTTTTATCTGGCGCGGGGAAGGCGGGTACGGCCTGGGGACTGGCGGGACGTGCTGCTGTTTACTGTGGGGGGGCTGCTGCTTCTGACTTCTTCTTCCAGGCCGGGCATCACGATGTTCTGGCTGTCCGGAGGGACGAATTACGCGTGGGCGGCTACCGTATGGTTGGGATTTCTGTGCCTGTACCGCGGCTTGTGGGCGGGGAGTTCCCGGATTCAGGACAGGCCTTTTTCCTGGTTCTGGATTGGCGCGGCAGGGTTTGCCGCCGGAATGACCAATGAGAACCAGGTCCCGGCTTCCCTGGGCATGCTGTTTTTGTTCTGGCTGTATGCTCGCTGGAATGGGCGCAGCCTGCCCCGGTGGTTTTTTGCGGGATGGGCCGCCCATGCCATAGGAGGAGCCTGCCTTCTGCTGGCGCCCGGCAATACGGCCCGCCTGCATTCGGAGACTGCCGGCGGGGCGGCCGTTCTTCAGTCCTGGGGAGAACGCTTCGGTTCCATTCCTGAATTGTTGAATGCCTTTTATGAGTTCATGCGGTTGCCGAAGGTTCTGCTTGCCGTCGCCGCACTGGCCCTGGTCTTGCTCGCGTGGCGGCAGGGGCGGCGTGTATGGAGTGGGACGGAGGGGCGCCGTGTTTCCGCCAGCCTGCTGTTCATTCTAGTGGCCCATGCCATGGCCGTCAGCTTTTTCGTGCGCGTTGTTCCGGCATGGCATGCCATGTTTTCCGCCACTGTCCTGATGATGACGGGCGTGCTCGGATTGTACGGCGTGTGGATGGACCGGGTGCCCAGGCCCTGGGTTCCCGCCTGCATCCTGGCGGCGGCCGGAGGGCTGGCCCTGTGGGTATGTGCCGGGTATCTGGACGCCTTTCCGCGCATCCACCGCCAGTGCGAGGAGAGGAGAGCCTTCATCCGCCATGAGTTGGCACAGGGAAAAAGAAACATTGTGGTTCCTCCGTATGAATCGGTGTCTTTGGCGCCTTACGTTTCCGTCATGTGGCGGATGTGCAGCGGAGATCCGGATGAGTTCATCAACAGCTCGGTAGCGCGTTACCTGGGGATTGAGAGCATCCGTGTGGATGTATGCGGCGACCGGGTTCCCCAGTCGTGGCGTTGTTTTAAAGGTTCCGGGGAGCGGGATTGAGACCCGGAGAAATGGCTGCCTGACGCGTCCGGCGCATGTGGTTTTGCGTTAAACGTGGCAGGCGTGTTGACGCGGCGGCCATAAATTTGTTGGATGAGGTGGCTTTCCTGCCGCATTTCCATTTGTCCGCAAAACAATTGCCGTGCGCTCAGGGGGCTTCTTCCTGCCGGAATCCGGCACAGGAATGAGTTCATCAACTATCGTCCTTAGCAACATGATCAAATTGATACATTTCTCCTGGCAGGATACCTGCCGCATTGAGAAGAACCGCCTGTTCCGGTCTCGCGGACAGGATTCCGCCATTATTCTTGAATGGGAAGGCGGCATGCCTTCCCTGCTGTTCTGGCCCCGTTACCATTCCGTGGAACGCCTCGTTTACAATCCGGCAACGGATTCCTGTTTCGTGGTCAGCCGGGAAGGCTGCTTCAGGACGACGTGCTTTTCCGAGAGCGTTACGGGGCCGCATTTCACCCTGCATGAGGCTAGCCGGACTCTGTTCTACCTGATTCCCAAGAATGCCAATAGCACGCAGATGGGAACCGTCCTGCACGAGCTGGGATTCCATCCCAACCAGAGCAGCCCGTCCAAGGTGTGGGACGATGTGGCCCGGCGCCACCTGGTGTACCACCAGGATTATGATGAGACGGTGCACGGGGACTATAAGCACGTGGCGGTTTACCGGGATCCCCTGGACCGTTTCATCAACCTGGCGAATTACGCCTGGTGCATCGACCGTGGCCTTTTTCATCCCTATACCCGGGAGTGCAGCACGAAGAGCGCCCTGATTGATACGCTGCTCCTGCTCATTTCCATGAACCGGAGCAATCATCCCGGAGTTTTTGAGCAGCATCTTGAAGGGCAGGCCTGGTATTACCACCATGCTCCGCGCATTGACGTGGTCATACCCATTGAAAGGCTGAACGATTACATGCGGCAGGTCATGAAGGTGGAGCCGTTTTTCTGCAATGTGGATTCCCGCAGTGAGCTGACTGTCGGAGACATGAGTGCCGGACACATGGACATGCTGAGGGATGTGTGGAGCGAGGATTTCAACTTGAAGGAAGAGTACGGGCATCTGTTCTGGGAGGGAACGGAGAGGCCGTGAAGATGATGGAGGGAAAGGCTGAAGCTTCCTGCTGCCGGCGTTCTCTTCTTCCGTCTGACGTACCTATACCTGGATAACTGTTTTCAAGTGCGTTGAAATGATCATAAGCCTGATGCGGTCACAGGGGATGCGGGTGATTTTGGAGACGATGCGGGCATAGGCCTGGAGCTGGGCTTCGTGGCGTTCCCGGAGTTGTTCCGCCGTGTCCGCATGGTCCGTCTTGAAGTCCACGATGCAGGCGGAATTTCCGTCAATGACCAGTCTGTCAATCACACCGGAAATCCAGACATTCCCATCAATGGCTTCAATGCGCTGTTCCTTCATGACGATTGCCGTTTCCGCCGGCATGAAGAGTTCCCTGATGGCGGGTACATCCATGCATGCCGCCACGGTGCGTTCCGCCTCCGTGGCGGGGTGAAGGACCCAGTGCGGTTTGTCCTCCCCATTCCAGCGGGTGATCCGTTCAAAAACGGCATGGACGGCGGACCCGAATGCGGCCGATTCCCGCAGGGCGGCATCGTGCATGCTGCGGAAAAGGCCGTTTTCCCCGTTCAGTCCGGAGGGGGAGACGCGCTGCCTGAGAAGCGGCTTGTGAACGGGCCATTCGGGAGCGTTTTCCGGTTCGGTCCGGGTGTCCTTTTCGGGAAGTTCCGCATACCATTCCGGTTCCCCCCGCGAGTAGAGGCATTCCGCTCCAGATTCCGGAAGCGTGTCTTCCGTACCGCATGAAGCGGTCAAAGCGGCGGAACGGATGATTTTCCACATGGATTCCGTCCTGAGTTCTCCCTTGCCTTCCCTGCCGGGCAGAATGATATGGCAGGCGCGCCTGGCGCGGGTGAGCGCTACGTAGAGTTTGCAGAATCCGTCGAATTGCTGTGTCGCCTTCCATGATTCGTACAGCGCGTGGAATTGGGGGACGGCGGTATATACCTGCTTGGAAGGGGCCATGACGATACCCTCAACGAGGCCGTTCCCGTCCCTTTTCACAAAGTGGGTCAGGTGGCGGCTGTCCGCAAAGGGGGCGTCCTTGCCTATCTGGGGCAGGATGACCATGTCGAATCCGAGCCCTTTGGATTTATGAATGGTCATGATGCGGACAATTCCTCCGGAGGGATCCTCCCGGCGCGTCAGGTCTTCCATGCGGCGTATCCATTCGTCCAGGGATGCGCCGCGTTCGTCCACCTGTTCCGCTTCATTCATCCAGACGGAGAGGCGGTCCCGGTGGAAGTCAGTCAGCTCCACCCCAGCCAGGGCCATTCTTTTTTCCAGTTCCGTCATGACGGCGGCGTATCCCTCGCGCTCCAGCACCATGTGCCAGCCGTTCCAGTCCATGCCCGGCCTGCGGTCCGGACTGATGAGGGGATGGAGGGGGGAATGGGAGAGCAGTCCGGAGATAAAGGCGTCCCCCGGCGAAAGAAGCCACCGGAAGAAGGACAGCAGGGTTTTCCCCAGCGGGGAGTCCTGCCCCACGGGCACGTCGTCGCATACTTCCGCCGGCCAGCCGTGGGAAGTCAGCCATTCCCGGACGATCAGGGCTTGGTTTCTCGTGCTGACCAGAACGGCGACGCCCATGTCGCGCCGCAGGGCGTTTGACTGTTCCAGAATGTCGGCCATGGCCTGGCACACCAGGTCATTGGCGGAGGTTTCCTCCGCCCTGGGCGTCTGCCAGATCCGGGCGCATCCCGTGCGGGAGGCCAGGGAGGGAGCGCAGACGTGGGGAGGGTAGTCTCCCCATTGTTCCAGCGCCGCCTGTCCGCAGTCCGCTGCCGTCTGGGCGTAGTCGCAGATGTCGTTGACCATGTCCAGCACGGGCTGCACGGAGCGGTAGGAGGTGGCCATGCCGCGCTCCTCCAGATGGAGCTGTCCGGCGACGGAGCGGAAAAGCGCCGGATCTCCCCCGCGCCATTGGTAAACGCTTTGCTTGAGGTCCCCCACCACGAAGATGCTGCCTTCCTGCTCCTCCCGGGTGTCTGTCAGGTCGTCCAGGAACGGCTTGATCACGCGCCACTGGGACTGGGAGGTGTCCTGGAATTCGTCCAGCATCCAGTGGTCGTAGCGGCAGTACATGCGGTACTGCAGGTCTCTTTTCAGTTCCGGAGTGACGGCTCCGTTCCCCAGCATGCGCGTGACGTCGTGGAACAGGAATCTGCCCTTGTTGCGGATCAGGGCGGAGTATTTGTCCTCAAAGATGCGCATCAGGCCGTGCGTGGAGCGGGTACGGTGCAGTGTCTGGAGGGTTTCCATCCGCAGCCAGCTTTGAATGAGTTCATCCAGGGGGGGAGACCAGAAGTCCCGGAATTTCTCCCGCGCCTCTTCCATGGTGAGTTTTTTTTCCGTATCATGGAATTTCAACCGTCCCAGCTTGACGTATGTCGAGAATCCGTTCAGAAAGCGCAGGAACATTTCTTTGTTTTTTGCTCCGTTCCTGCCTTCCGGCGCAGGCATGTCCCGCGCCCGGTCCATCAGGACGTGCAGCGCGGCATTGAACCGTTCCAGCGGAACGGGAGGGAGCAGTTCTTCCGGCGTGAAGCCCAGTGTGGCTGGATTGCCCCATTTTCCGGCATCCGGCTCATCCAGGAAGAGTTCGTGGTAGGTGTTGAGCCTGCGGGCCATGGAGTCTTCCGCATCCGCGGCTTCAGCGTCGGAGTCCGCTCCGGAGAGGAAGGCGTCTTCAAAGCTTTGCTCCTGTTCCGGGTTCAGGGAACATTCCCGGTACAGGGTGAGCAGGGCTTCCCGGCGGGCAAGCTTTTCCGCGGTGGTGTCTATCATGCTGAAGCCGCTGACTCCCAGTTCAAAGGTGCTGGTCGCGGCAATTTGCGCGAACAGGCTGTCAATGGTGCAGAGGTTGAGGCGGGAGAGCTGCTGGACGAGCAGCCGGAGCATGTGCCGGAAACGTTCCTGGCAAAGGTGTTCTTTCTTCCAGGATTCCGCAGCTTGCGGCCAGAGCCCCGGTTCTTCCGGCGTTCCCTTGATGACGGCCCAGAGCCGGTCCCTGAGGCGGGCGGCCCCGGCGGAGTCCGTGGCGCCGGCCGCCAGGTCCGTCAGAATGCGGTCCTTGAATTCCCCGGCGGCTTTCCGGGTGAAGGTAACGGCGATGAGCCGTTCCGGGTGGCTTCCGCGGTTCAGTGCCAGCAGAGCCAGGAAGCGCAGGGAGAGCTGGTAGGTTTTTCCCGTGCCGGCCGAGGCGGAGATGAGGATGTTGGTCAGGGCGGACATGTCAGAACGGCAGGTGGGGTGTGATGTTCAGTCCCAGCAGGTCCTGAAGGGTTTCATGGCTGGAGGAGACGAGGTCCTTGAAGACGTCATAGGAAGGAGTGTCCCAGCCCAGTTCTTCCGCCGTGATGAGGCCGCGCCCTTCACGGATGAGGCGCATGAGTTCCAGAATCCAGGACCGGGCGCTTTCCAGGGCGCATATGTCGCATCCGGGCTGGGGGTCATGTAGCGTGTCCCATGCGGAGATGCCGATGTCCAGCGGATTGGCGGGGAGTGCGTAATAGGCGGCGGTGGGCCGGCCGCAGTATTCCTCCATGGCCCAGAGGACATAGAGAGGCAGTTGCAGGTCCTTCCAGCGGAAGTGGACCGCTTTTCCGTTTTTCTGCCGTCTGGTGTAAGGGTGCAGGGCCGGGGAGAGCAGGGGCAGGGCATCCGGGCGCTTCATGGTCCCCAGATGCTTTTTTTCACAGGAGTCCGTCTTGCCCGTCTTGTAGTCGATGACCCGCAGGGAGCCGTCCGCATGGCGGTCAATGCGGTCAATGCGGAACCTCAGGCTGAAGTCTCCCAGCCGCCAGTTTTCCACCGATTGTTCAAAGGCGATGCATGTCCATCCGTTCCGGAGGTCCTCCAAATGCTGTTCCGCGTACACGTTCAGCCGCTGTTCCATGGAGCGCTTCTGCAGAAGCAGGGGCATGAGCGGGCGGCTGCCGTACTGGCGCGTGAATGTTTCATCCAGTATTTCCCCGATTTCCCTTTGCAGGGAAGCCGTAGTCATTCCGTCCTCCAGGGAGGGGTGAAGGCGGCAGAATTGTTCCAGCACGTCGTGGAGCATGGTTCCCAGTTCGTTGGCGGCCATGTCTTCCTTGTCCGGCTGGAATTCGTCCTCATTCAGGTGCAGGGCCTCCCTCACCCAGAAGCGCATGGGGCAGGCCAGGAAGTTTTTCAGCGTGGTGGGGGAAAAGGCTTTTTCCCGCTCTTTCCACGGGTTCCGGTAGCCGGGCGCCATGGCGGTGATGTCCGTGGCCGTCTTCCAGCCTTCCGCGGGTTGGATGTGCCAGCCTCCGCGACGGTAGGGCAGGGGCGGTTCCGGCGCGGAGCATTCCCGGAAGAGCAGTTCCACGCGGCGCGGCAGTTCTTCATCCGCGCAGCGCATCAGCAGAGAGGAAGGGGTCAGGGGATCGTTTCTGCTGCTCGTGCGGGACAGGACGAAGAACAGGCTTCCCTCCCGTTCCCGGGAGTGGATCAGCGCCGTGAGCAGGAAGCTGTCCCGCGCCTTTTTCCGGGAAAAGGAGTCCATGCCCAGGGATTCTCGGAGCGGTTCCGGCATGAATTGGTCCGCCATGCCCCCTTCCGGGACGATACCCTCGTTCAGTCCGGTCACGATGAGGTTTTTTTCCGGGCGGAAATGGAGTTCCATCCATCCCAGGGCATCCAGCACCGCATGTTCCTTTCTGCCGTTCTTGACGCGGGCGGCGTGGAGGCACCGCATCAGCAGTTGAAGGGCCATAGCCGGAGCGGAAAAGAGGCCGCTTTTTTTCTGGAGGCGGGCCAGGCCGGAGATGCAGGAATGGAAGGTTTCCGCCGCTTCCGTGTCCGCTCCATAGGCGGCAGCCAGCGCCGGATACCACGCGAGCAAGCGTTCCCCCAACTGCCGCGGCTCTTTCATGCGGTCCCTCCATTCCAGAATTTTGCACACGGACGGGATGGCCCCCGGATGGTCGGTACGGAGCCGCTTGAGGAGGTATTCCTCCGTTTCCGGCAGGAATTTCTGCCGCACCCTGTCCAGGGAGGCGCAGCAGTATTGCTGGTCCCGGATGCCCAGGGAGGCGCAGAGCAGGGAGGAGCGCATGAGGTTGAATACGGGCCGCGCCTTTCCGTTTTCCTCCACGGCCAGCAGGAGGTGGCGCAGCAGGTCCATGATGCCCGTTCCGGCAAAAGGCCTGCCTTCCGGGTTGTACAGGCCCCAGCCGTATGACCTGAGCCGTGCGTCCAGAGCCACATTCATATCCGGGTCGCACACGCCCAGGGCGACGTCCGTTTTTCCGGATTCCGCCGTTTGCGCGATGATGCGGCACGTTTCCGCGGCCAGTCTGCCGGGGCCGGGCGTTACGCGGATTTGTTCCTCGCGCACGGGGATGGCGCGTTCAGCCCAGATTTCCGGTCTGGGGCAGCCCCAGTCGTCAAAGGTGTCCCGTTCCTCTTCCGGGGCGTGCACCCAGATTTGCACGGGGATGCCCTGTTCTTCCGCATGGCGGAGGGCATGTTTCAATGGCCGGGGGATATCGGGTACGCAGGCAACGATGATTTGACCGCCCGTTTCCAGCAGGGTGGACGCCAGGTGGGAAGGGGCGGCTGCGTGAAGCAGGGATTCCGTCCGGTTCCGGAGCTGCCATCCGTCCAGATGTCCGCCGCACCGGGAAAAGAGGCGGGACAGGTCCGGCCAGCGTTCGTCCATGCCGGAGCAGGCGTCCGCAGCCTGTCCGCAGGTGACGCCGTGGTTCAGCATGGAATGGCTGAGGGTCTGGAGGGCCGCCGCCATGTCCAGAAGGCTGGAGAAGTCATCCGGCATGCGCTTCGGGAACAGGCGCGGGTAGAGCCGGTGGGGAGCGTCTCCAAGGGATTGCATCCAGGCGGCCAGTTCTTCCAGGCGGGTGGCTTCGTCTTCCTCCTCTTCCGGCTGGATGAATTGGTCCGCCGGCAGCACGTGCGGGGGAAACACGGCTTTTTCCGGGCAGGAGGCCGTCAGGAATTCCCTGAGCTGCCTGCCCGATTCGCGGGTGGGGACCAGTACCGCGTGCTTGTAGAAGTCCATTTCCACGGCAAGCAGGCGTTCCGCCACGGCACAGCAGGCTGGTTTGTCCCAGGATAGAAAAAAACGGTGCATGGGAGGGAGAATGGATACCGTTTCCGGAGAGGGCGGGCAGGGCAGGGAAACGGTACGGAAATGTTAACTGAAAAAGCGTCCTTTTCCATTCTTTTTTACCGCTGCCGGCGTTGTTTTGTTCTGTGGCGTTTCCTACCGACCGGGGCATGTCTTTGCATGGGGATTAAATGTTTATCCGTATGTTTTTCCTAATCATGCTGGTAATCAAACAGTCATGGATTTCAGGCCTGGAAAGAACATGGGGTATCTTCCTCATTCCCTTTACGATTTGTTGACTTTCCATGTTCCGGACCATATTTCCGGGGAATGTACAAGATACTCGTAGTCAGTCTTCCAGGTTCTCCAAAACGCAAAACCATGGCACAGCGTCTCTCTGCGCAGGAGCTTGCCTGGGAATGGGTGGATGGCGTGCGCATCGCCACCATGGAAGACATTCCTCCGGAGGAACGGAATGATTTGGAAGCCTACGGCGTGGCCCGTCTCAAACAGGCTCCGGAGTACGTCTGCCGGGTGACCGGGTGCAAGCGGGCCATGCGCCGCGCCATTGAGCGGGCCTCCGCTTGCACGGAGGACTGGGTACTCATTCTGCAGGATGATGCGGAGCCGATGGATTCCCTGGATTTGAAACTGAAGGAATTGTTCCGCCGGATTCCTGATGGGGCCGCGTGCATAATGCTCCATCACGGGAAAAGAGGGATGGAGGAGAGGGATGGGTGGATGCGCGTCACGGGAGACGTTCGTAGCATGACTGCCTTTGCCTTGCGCCCTTCGTTCGCTCCGGTCATGTCTCAGGCCCTGCGGCACTGGGGAGGTGAGGCGGACCGCATCTGGGAGCGCCTGGTCCGGAATGGGGCGTTCATTCTTTCCGCGGAACCCATGCTCGTTTCATGCAGCCAGAAAGGGAGCGACATTATCGGCGGCATTCCCGAATTGAAGAAGTTCTGGGAATGAGCACCCCCATTCCAGGTTTGGAAGTTTGTTCCTCAAATAACGCGTGCGTAGGGGGCGTGTCTCCTCATATCAGCATGTTTCCGGCGCGTTTGCTGTCGGTTTTCCGGGTGGGGCGGATTGTTCCTATTGTTCCTGCATGGCTGCCGGCGCCTTGCCGCGCGTTACCAGGAAGACGCCCGTGAAGACCAGCAGGACGGAGAGCGTTTTCAGCCAGCCGAATTGGTCCATGCCCCACAGGACGGCCACGGAGGAAGCGATGACCGGCTGGCAGTAGTTGTACATGCTCACTGCGGTGGGCTTGAGACGCTGCTGTGCGAAGGAGAGGCAGATATAGCTGACGAAGGTGGCCAGCACGACCACATAGGCGATGCCCGTCCACGTTTGGAGGGGCAGGCTGGAGTAGGGAACGGAGGAGACTTCCCGGAAAGTGAAGGGCAGGCACGCGCATACGGCGTATGTGAACATCCATTTCATCAGCGTGACGGGGGAGTATTTGCCGATCAGTCTTTTGAAGAACACGAAGTAAACGGCCACGCTGCACTGGGATGCCAGGCAGAGGATGTCCCCCAGCAGGTTGTTGTCTCTTGGTGCGGCCGGAGTGTGGCTGCCCCCGGTAATCAGCAGGACGGCCCCGACGGCGCTGGCGCATACGCCCGCCGCCTTCCGGCCCGTGATCATTTCCCGGAGTACGAAGGCCGCCAGAATCATGGTCAGGATGGGGGTGATAGTCGTGATGATGGCGGCATCCGCCGGGGAGGTGAAACCCACGCCTACGGTAAAGGCCATCTGGTTGAAGATGATTCCGAACAGGGAGGCGTAAAACAGGTTCAGACGGTCGCGCGGGTCGATTTTTTCCCGGGGCACGAAGCAGGAAGCCAGCCAGAACAGCACGGCGGCGCCCAGCAGCCGGAACGTAGCCAGGGAGGCGGAGCTTACTTCTCCTCCCTGCATGACCAGCTTGCTGACCGGGGACATGAGCCCCCAGATGACGGCCGCCGCTCCCATGGCGGCGTGTCCCTTCAAGGTTCCGGGTTCCATCTTGGCGTCCCGCGTTTGCGGGGGCGGTATTGTCCGCCTCCGGGGAAGGAATGCAAGAGTTTTTACCGTATTCCCTGTGGTGCACTTGTGCCCTTCATGCAGTGCGGAGAACGCCGCAGCGGGATGCGGCGTTCCCTTGTTCCCGGAGTTACGGCTTCGGCATGGAAATGCTGATCTTGTGTTCCCGGCTGTTGCCGCGGAGTTCCGGAGCGTACATGGCTTCCAGAACGGCGGGGAGGGCGCTGAACCTGCCCGGGCGTTCGGCGCGGAGGCGGTGGCTGATCTGGTATTCGCCCATCGGCAGGGAGGAGAGGAAGACGCGTATTTCCTCGTCGCCTATTTCCTTGTAGCCGGAGACGGTGCCCATCCAGGCGTATCCGCTGACGATATCCTGGGATTCGCAGCCAGCCGGCTTCGGGTCACTCAGCATCAGGTATTCCACGTCGTTTTTCGTTTTTACGCTCATCACCACTTCAATGATGTCTCCGCTGGCAATGGTGTCTCCGTCTTTCAGCAGCGTGCGGCGGGTCTGGTCGCGCCCGCGGGAGACGAGTTCTCCGGCGTCCGTCTGCGTATCCTTTACGGAGTCTTCCTTTACCGTTTCTTTTTCAATGCGGTAGTAGGAACGTTCCACAGTGACGGCGTTTCCTGCGGCGGGGATGGGGTCTTCCAGGGAGAAATAGCTGAGCGTGGAGCCGGCATAGATGTTGCCGTTCCCCTTTTTCCTGCGGATGGTGATGCGGTGCTGGCCGTCCGTCAGGTCCTTGCCGCTCATGCTCCATTCGTTGTCGAAGGTGAAGAGGGTTTCCTTGGTACTGGAAATGGTTTTCACCGGAACGCCGTCATAGAGGATTTCCGCCTCCATGTCTTCCATGCCTTCCCGGGTCTGGAAGAGATAGGCCGACAGGGCTTCCAGGCAGTCTGCCGTATCCTTCGTGGAATCCCAGTAGGAGCCGTTGGCGCGGTTGTTGAGCAGCCATTTGGCAAGGCGGGACGTGACTGGGTTTTTGGGATCGCTCTTGGCCATCAGTTTCAGGTAAGCCGCCTGGGTGGCTACATTGCTGCCGTACCAGCGCCACCAGTAGCCCTGGTTGGGGAGGCGGAGCCATGCGGTTTGCAGGGAGTCGTCCTGCTGAAGGAACTGGGAGATGACGGGCATGACTTCCTTGAAGTCGTCCATGCGGTGGGCGTCCAGCAGGATTTCCGCAAGCTGGATCTGGCTGATGACCGGGAGTTCCAGCCTGTCGCGGAACAGGTAGCGTTCCATTTGGAGGTCCCGGACGCCGTTTTCCGCAAGCACGGAATAAATCAGCACGTCTGACGCGGAGGCCGTCAGGCGGTAGTCTCCAAGTTTGCGGATGGCCTTTTGTTTTGCCGGGCCGTCAGGCTGTTTTTCCAGTTTCCGGTAGGCGTCCCCCTTGACGAGCAGAGCCAGCTGCCTGTTCTGGTGGCCGGTCAGCCATGACACGGCGCGGAGCAGCATGTTTCCCGGTATCTTGGCCGTGCTTCCGGCAATCTTGAGGCCGTGGACGACGTGGGCGGTCATCACCGGGTCTCCCTGGTCCGCTCCGCCGAACCATCCCCAGGAACCGTTGGAAAGCTGTTTTTCCCGGAGGTCACGGATGCCCTTTTCCGCCATGGCCTTCAGTTTGCGTTCGCTGTATACGGGATTGCGTTCCAGACGTTTCATGACTTTGTCGTAGAACGCCTTGTCCCTGATGGTCTGCGGATCCAGGTTGCGGTGGCTTTCCAGCGCCTGGCCGGGGTCCAGGCCCAGCTGCTTGAGCGTGTCCGCCACGATGACGGCGGGCAGGAAGCGGTTGAGTGTCTGCTCCACACAGCCGTAGGGGTATTCCGCCAGATAGGGCAGCGCTTCCACCATGCTCAGGGCGATGCTGGGGGAGACCTTCACGACGAGCCTGCTTTCCTCCCTGCGCCTTTGCTGCGGAAGGTTGATGGTGAGCTGCCGTTCCCGATCCTCGGGCAGCAGGACAGTACTGTCCGCGTGCAGTTGCTTCATGCCATGCACCAGCACGGGGAAATCCATCTGCATGGCGTCCCCCAGGGAGCTTGCGGCCGCTTCCATGGCAACGGTTGCGGTTCCCTCCCTGCGGGCCGTGGTCCACCAGTTCACGGTCACCTGCCCCTGGGCGGGAACGGTTACTTCCCTTATGGCGGCGTTGTCCGTTCCGGCAGCCAATCCGTTCAGGGCGGGGGAATTGCCGGGCATCAGGCTCAGGCAGTCGTTTTTCAGGGTGATGGAAATGCGGGCCTGCACGTCCTTGTCCGTCCGGTTGCGGACGATGGCACTGAGCATGACGATGTCCTTTTCCACGAAGAAGCGGGGCGCCTGCATGCTGACCATGAAGTCCTTCGTCGTCAGGAATTCCGCGGAAGCCTGCCCTACCTGCAGGGCGGAGGTGACCACCCAGGCAGCCGCCTTCCACGTGGTCAGGTTGTCCGGCATGTCCACCGGAACGGCGACCATTCCTTCTTCGTCCGTTGCGAGCGTGCCGCACCACTTGATGCTGTCCGCAAAGTTGGTGCGCAGTTGAATCGCGGGGGAGGAATCCTGCTGTCCGGCTGCCGCCTCCTCTCCTCCAAAGGCATCCGCCATTCCTGCTTCACCCATTGCCGCCATGGCTGGCGCTGCAAGAGGAGATGATGCGGACTCTGCCAGCATTACCGATCGTTTGCTTATGGCAAAATCTCCCGATCTGTTTCCTCCGGTAACGAAGCCGGTGACACGGCCTCTAAATGGTGTGGGCAGATCCGGTCTGAGGAGAAATTGGAAGTAGGGCTGGTTCGGACCTTTCTGCGTTGCCGCCCTTCTGTTTTGCATGGCGCTGAGATTGACGAAACTGGTTTCATTCAACCTTCCCCACGTGGTTTTGGCGATGTCGGAGACGTTGGGCCGGGCAATGTATTCCAGCGCCTTGTCATAGACTGCCAGCGTGACAATGCCGTTTTTCACGGGGGTTTCATCCGGCCCCTTGACCTGTACGGTCACACGGCCCTTTTCGCCCGGCTGGTACCGGGGCTTGGACGGAGAGACGGCAGTCTCCAGCATCTGGCTGGCCGGCGGCAGGAGCAATTCCGCGGATGCCTGGTGCAGTTCCCCGTTCCGTACGGTGAAGGCGTTGACGCCCATGTTGGGCATGTCTTCCCTGGTCAGGGGGCATTCCACCAGGGCCGTCTGCCTGTCCAGCGCGACCAGGCGGCGGGATTCGTTTTTCCATGAGTTGCGCAGGAAGGTCCAGACATGGGCGTTCGGATAGTCGGACGCAATGAGGAGGCTGGCTGTTTCTCCGGGGGCATACTCGTTTTTGTCCGGAGTGATGGACAGGGGATTGATTTTAAAAGGATGCCGTTCACCCTTGCCGTAGGAGAGAAATTGGTGGGAGCCTTCCACCTTGCTGCCCTGGCTGTCCTCCAGCGTTGTTTGCAGGAGGTATAAGCCGGAATCTTCTGTCTGGAAAGTAAGGGAAGCCGTGCCTTCTTCATTGGTCGCCACGTTCCATTCCGCCAGGGGCTGGCGGCTGGAATCCTCATGGATACGGTACAATACCGACTTTCCCTTCGCTTTCCCTATCTTGACACCGTCCGCCGTGGCTGCCGTGATGGTGGCCCGGACCGGAACCCCCGCGGGGGCGTATCCCCGGTTCAGGGCGGTAAAGATGTTGAACGGGCGGCAAGTGGCGATCACCTGGCCGGAAGCGGAAACTTCCCTCAGGGAGGCGTCCGTGACGCTGACGGAAACACGGTAGGTTATGTCCTGGGAGGCGAAGTCCCTGGCATCCTGCTCTGTGGACAGTTCCACGGAGGCCTTGCCCTCCTTGTCCAGGGGAATGGTTTTTTCCAGAACCGTGAGGGGAGGATCGGGCGTGAAATAGATGTAATAGGGGCTGGACTCCCTGGAATACAGCCAGCTCCATTTCCAGTAGGGGGTCCAGACATCCGCTCCCAGGGTACGGGTGATGGTGATGGTGGCTTTTCCTTCGTTCACCGGGCCTCCCGCATAATAGTCCGCCTGGACGGAAACGGGGATGGGCTGTCCCAGCCTGAGGGGCTTGTCCGGGGCGTCCATTTTGACGGTGAATTCCGGCTTCTTGTATTCTTCCATCCGGAACAGGGGGGCGTACAGGGTACGGTCCGACTCTCTGAAATCCAGTGTTACCCTGTATTGGCCCAGAGGCGCTCCGTTGGGAATGAGCAGTTCCAGGTCAAAGCCGCCCGTGGCGTCCGTGGTGACTGTTTGTTTCGGGAAAATTCCCTTGTCCCCGGTGGGACCGAGGATCGTCAGCGTCAATTTTTTTCCGGCACAGTCTTTTGTACCGGGATTGGCGAAGTCCGGACGGAACAGGACCCCTCTGAACCGGGCCGTCTGGCCCGGCCGGTAAACGGGCTGGCTTTCCAGGAAGAAACAGCCATAGGAGTTGGAGGCCTTGTTGTTCAGGGACATTCGGGATTCACCGGAGTACCAAACATTCCTTTCTCCTGTTACTGTGTAGCTGTCTCCATGTGTGGCGATGCCCAGAAAATTATAGTAGGTGGAAGAATTGCTGTCGTTCGGAGGCAGTGTTTCTATCAGAACACCGTTTTTGTCCGTGGTGCCCTTCACTTGTTTTGTTTGAAGTGTTTTGTCCTTCCTGTAGCGCAGCAGGCTGATTTTGCCGCCTTCCACGGGAGCTCCTGTTTTGGCTTCCGCCAGGAACCAGAGATTGCCTTCCGGAATGGAACGGCGAATCAGCACCAGATCGGACAGGGAGAGGAGGCGGTGGAACTGATAGCCGTTGTTCAGCGTGACGGTCAGGAGGTACCAGCCCGGCTGGGTGGCGGGGATGGGTAGCTGGGCGATTCGGTTCAGGTGCTGGTTTCCGGGGTCCAGACTGATGCTTTTCCCCTTGATTTCCTTTCCCAGGTAACGGGCGGCTGATTTGTCCCTCAGAAGATTGGAAAGAAGGGTATTGAAATTGGAATATTTTTTTTCATATTTTTTCCCCAGTTTTTTTGAGGCAAGAAGAGTGTTCATGCGCTCCTCCTGCCACAGCCTGACATTGACGGGACGTGCCGTGATGGAGGCGCTGGCGGCGTTCCGGTAAATGAACGCCATGGAGACGGACTCTCCGGAAAGCAGCGTTCTTGCGTCCTCCTCAAATGCTCCGTTGGGTTCCGTAATGGAGGCAATTTCCGCTTGAAGAAAATCGGTAGCGTCATCCGTATATGTCACTGTAGTCTCCGCATTTTCCTCCGCCGGTTTGGCGTTGCCGCATTTGTGATGCGCCTGAAGCATGTCCTTGTAGATTTGCAGGGTCTTTTTCAGAACATCGGCGGCTGCCGGGCGCTGGTTGCGCGCCAGAAATTCTCCACTGATGAGTTTTGTGGCCTCCAGGTAGGGTTCTGCAGGGTAGGGTGAAGGAGTCACCCGGGATGCAATCCGGATGAAGTCGTAATCCGGAGGCAGCGTGATGAGCATGAATTTGCCCTTGTCCGTCCGGTCCGTTCTGACGACGGTCTGGTCCGTTTTCAAATCCGCGGGGTTGATGCCCTCCACCGAGCCTGCATTGCCCGGACCGTACACGAATTCCTGGTACGGCTCCGTATTCGCGTAGGAAAGCAGGTTACGGCACCAGGATGCCGTAAACAGATTGACCTCGTTTGCCAATTCCGGGTTCGCCCGGACGGCGGCGTCCAGCAGCCAGCGTACGCGTTCGCCGTCGTTCCCCGCCGTATCCCAGGATGAGGAGGCGTGGTAGAAAACGATTTCCGGTTTTCCCGTAGCCGGATCCACGGCAACGGGCAGCGTGGAAATGTTGCGTAGTTCGGAGGCTTCCTGGTTGGAAACGTAGCCCGGGAGTTTATCAAGTCCGGTCAGATTGGCCAGGGCCGCATAAGTCTGGAATGAGGGGGAAGAACGGTAATCATCATAGTTCTTCAGGAATGCCTTCGCCATCATGAACCGTGCGAGGCCGAGCAGTTTCATGTCCTTGTTCCGTTCCGCGATGTTCATTGCCTTCAAAAGGCAGCGCAGGGCTTCCACCTTGTCCCTCTTTTGTCCGGAATATTCGCCCTCCCAGGACCGGTTGACTCGGATGTACTTGCCGTCCGCCAGCTTGAACGTGTGGCTGGCCGTCTGATACAATTCGGCGGCGGCCATCAGGAACCACGGGTTTTCTCCATGGCGTTTCATTTGTTCCTGAAGAATGGTGTCCAGATTCGTGGAATCGTTCAGGGCGTTCAAATTTTGGAGGGCTCGGTAGTAAAGGGCCAGATCCTTCCCGCTGTATTGGTCATCGTATTCGTTAAGCTGTTTCAGGGCCTGTTCCGCGGCCTGCTTGAAGAGCCTTTTATCCAGAAGTTTGTCCATGTCCTTGATGGACTGCTCCCGTTGCTCCGGAGCGGAGGCAGGAACGGCTGCCGTACACGGCACTCCGGAAACCAGAAAAGCCGCCGCCAAAAGAAGAGCGGAAAAGATTTTGTTCATTCCACCACATTACCTGACAAAAAGAGTTTGGCAAGTTACAAGTAGGTTACAAAATGGGGAAAGATGACGCGGGACGGAGGGAGGACACATATTCATGAAAGGCTGACTGTCAACATGCAGCCCTGTTTCATTCCAGATGATTGATGGGTGACTGCATGCTCCGGACGGTATCTTCCCTGTCTTTCCTTTTTCCGGTCATGCTTCGGTTTCCGCACTGCCGGCGTGAGGTGCGCTGTGGCGGATGGGGCCGCAGGCTTTCCGGCGGAGCAGGGCCAGAGCCGCTTCCCTGTACCGTTCTTTTCGGGCGGCCGGCAATCAGTTCCCGCCATTGCGGCAGGCCAGCCGGTAGATGTTTCGGACGTCTTCCGCATCCAGCCTTTCCAGTCCTCCGACGGGGCCGCGTACGCTGATGGCCTGTTCCGCCATCAGCGGAAAATCTTCAGGCCGGATTCCCAGTTCCTCCATGGATGTGGGCAGCCCCAGTTCCCTGTAAAATCCTTCCAGTCTGGCGATGCCTTCCCGGATGATGGTTTCCGTCTCCCGGCAGGAGCCTTCCACGCGCATCACGTTGAGGGAAAATTGAAGGAACATGTCCCGGTGCCGGGGGGAAACGTACTTCATCCATGCGGGCGTGACGACGGCCAGGCCCGCTCCGTGGTCCACATGGTACAGGGCGCTGAGTTCGTGTTCCATGGCGTGGCAGGCCCAGTCCTGCTCCCGGCCCACGCCCAGCAGGTTGTTATGGGCGATGTTGCCGGAGAAGGCTATTTCCGCCCAGGCATCGTAATCATGCAGGTTGCCGTTTAGGATGCGGGCGTTTCTCATGATGGTGCGCAGGGTGGCCTCGCACAGGCCGTCGGAAAGGTCCGTATGGAGGGTCCGGGTGAAATAGCGCTCGAAAATGTGGCTCATCATGTCGCTTACGCCGTTGGCCATCTGGCGGTGGGGAAGGGTGAAGAACAGCTCCGGATTGATGATGCTGAACACGGGCCGCAGGGCGGGAGCCCCGTAGCCCAGCTTTCTCCTGGTTTCTTCATTCGTGATGACCGTGTTGGGGCTGCTTTCGCTGCCGGCGGCGGGGATGGTCAGCACCGTGGCGACGGGCAGCGGTTCAAAATCCGGCTGTTTTTTGGAAAGGTACAGGTCCCAGACGTCTCCGCCGTAAGGAACGCCCAGAGCGATTGCCTTGGAGGAATCAATCACGCTGCCTCCTCCCACGGCCAGCACCATGCCCAGGCCGTGTTCCCGGCACAGGCGGATGCCTTCGTACACCAGGGGCAGCGTGGGGTTGGGCTGAACGCCGCCAAGTTCCTCATATTCCACGCCTGCGGCTTTCAGGGATGCCGTAATGGAGTCATACAGGCCGGAGCGCCTGATGCTGCCGCCTCCGTAATGGAGCAGGATTTTTTTGCCGAACGGTTTCAGGAGCCTGCCTGCCTCATGCTGGGTTCCTTTTCCGAAAATGAGCGTCGTCTTGTTGTCATAAATGAAATTGAGCATGGCGGAACAGGGGGGATGATGAACCAACGCTACGTCTCTTCCATTCCCGGCTCAAGGCTTTTGTGCGCCCCGTTGCGTTGCGGGCGGGGCGTCCGCCTTCTTTGCCGGAAAATGTTTTCCCAAATACCGTTCCAGTTCCCTTCTGTCCTTCCGGAGTTGTTCCAGTTCTTCGGAACCTTCCTGAAAATAGTCCGTTCTTACCCATCTCCGGAACCGGTAAATATCCGTCAGAATGCCTGATATTCCGGGTGCAAGGGAATCAGGATCATCATCCGGTCCTTGTCCGGGACCTTCCTCCGGGTTTTCCTGAATCAGCCCCTCCTTCCCTAGATCCGTACGGAAAAGCATGTCCGGGAAGGTCTCCTGGAGTTTTTTCCCGCTCCTGGACCGGGCAAGCAGGCGGAGATAGGTTTTCAACTCCTTTTCCGCGGCAGGTTCCAGCTTCAAAAAGAAACGCTGGACCCTCATTCCCGTCCCGTCCCACCACAACTCATAAGGCGACATGGACGGGGGATTGTCCATCCGGCTGAAATCGTGCATACGGTAAAAGGGCAGTCCGAGCTCTGTGGTGGCTACATGCAAAAAGCCCTGGTGGATAAATGCGCCGCAGCATGGTCCTTCCGGATAAACGTGCATCCAGGCCGCGGCGTCCTCCGGAGTATTGGGAAACAGGTCTTTCCACACCGGATTCCTTGAGAGGGGAAGAGCCATGCATTCTTTAATGGTATCTTCCTTCAGGCTCTTGCCATGGCGCAAAGGGGGATTTTTCCCTTCCCATAACTCGTATCCATCGTCCGGAAAGGGAGGGAAAAAATTGGTCATCAACTCCGAAATGGATATTCCATGCGGCGGTGCTTTTTTCATTTCAGCAGCAGTGCTGCGGGCATCAGCACACAGCTTCATCAGCATGCGCTGCGTACCGGGCGTGAAATCATTCATGCTTGCCGCATCAAAAAGGATGCGGAAAATGTGGAACATCTGGCGTTTCAGAGGGAGCGTGCGGCGGGAAAACTGCAATTCCGTGGCCACCAGTCCTGGAGTTGCAGAATAATAGCACCATCCCTGGTCGCAGCTTTCAAAAGCTTCCACAGGCAGGTCAAGGACGGCAGTTTCCAGGCATTCCTTCCAGGTCGTTTTAAGTTCCTGCGCCAGAGCGGGCGGCAGGACGGCAACGCCGCGGAGGACGTAATTCCTGCTGTATTCCTGCTGGAGCCGACGTGCGATATCATCATACATCCTGGCTTCCACCAGATCGAGATATGGATGAAGCCAGGATGGGAAAGTTTCACTGGGGAAACAGGCCGGAAGATGGTCTCTGAGGATAGTGATCCACCTGCCTTTCCACAAGGGAGCGCTGTTGACATAATATGGAATGTTGGTTCCTTGAGCCGTCACAGCCCAGTAGAGTTTGTTTCCCCGGAGCGCAATGGAGGATTCCGGCTCCTGGAAGACGGAATAGGTGGCGGCCAGCTCATAATCTGAAGCGGCTTCCGGCAAAAGCGTGTGCAAAAAGGGAAGGGGGATGCGTTTGCTTTCCCAATAGAGGTGGTAGGGATAGTATTTGAAATTTTCCAGTTTTGCTCCCGTCTGGTCAGGGGTGAAGGGAGGATGGTAGGTGGCGCGTATGGCGGCGCGCGCATCGGGGAAAGTGGCATAGCCACAGGCACAGCATCCCGTGAAAGAGTACAGAAGAGACAGAAAACAGGCAGCGGAGAGAAACCTCATGAAAACCAAACTAGAAAAATAACCGTTCAAAATCAAGGTTCATGGCGCAATCGTGCCGCTTTTTGCTTGAGCCCCGGAATTTTCCCGTTTATTGTCCTGCACGGACAATGTCCGGTCCCCGTAGTTCAATGGATAGAACGGGTCTCTCCTAAAGACTAGATGTAGGTTCGATTCCTACCGGGGACGCCACTTATAAAGCTTATAAGTTAAGGTATTATATAGATTTTTTTGTTTTGCAGCCTTGTTTGAAAGGCGTTAAAAGCCTGGGAAAGCATGCTAGAGCGGGAGGAAAACGGCCCTACTTTAACACCACCATGTTTGTTGCAGTGGCGGAAACCGCAGGAGAAAAGGGTCATTACCAGAATTACGAATAGCTGGCAGAAGAGCTGGAAAGTATGAAGACTTCTCGTAATTCTTGTAGACTTCGTAGATCATTAGGTCGTACAACACACCTATGCAGAGGGTATGTGAAAGGTATAACACACCCGGCAGTGGCAAAGTTTTTTATACTCGCGATTCATCGGAAGAAGTCGTCGGAATTGCAGATGAGAGGATAGGCTTAAGGCTCCAAAAACCGAAATTAGGTCTATAAATCGCACAATTTTAATGTTTAAAGAAAATTGGGTGAAACAAACTACTGAGTCATCAAACATTCTTTTTCCATCGAATGGACTTTTTACGGGAACCTGACTAGTACAAACAAGAATTTTGCATTTATTGTAAATTTCCACCAAAAAATAGATAATATTTATATCGATAGTGGTAAGATGCTTAGTGTAAAAATTATATTCTTATTTTAATATAGAAAAAATTCACTATGTTTTGTAAATAAACAGAAATTTTCAAATAAATTTTATTGGTGCGGAATTTGATATAATGATATTGGGAAAACGATCATGGAAGATACCTACTTTTCGTTTCATTCATCAATTTTAACTCTTTAATGTCTTATGAATACTCCCATTAATTCTCCCAAAGGCAACCCAACCGGTGCAGTGGCCCAGCGAGATGAACGACGACCGCTATTATAATCCTACAGACGGCAGGTGGATCAACAGGGAGCCCATGCTGAAGAGGGGGATGGGATTTGTACGGGTTCGTGAGAAACAATTTAAATGTTGATAACCTCGGGTTATTATCCGATGATAGTAGCGGCACAGTCATTCCGACACAGAAACAGAAGGTAATTGTATTGGAATTGCATGTGGAACGACAAAACCATTGTCTCCCGATCCAGAAAAGATACCTAAAAATGTAGATTTAAACACATTTCTTGATGTCATTCGAGAAGTTCTTATGGGAGATTGTACTCGAATGGAGAAAAACAGTACACAAAATGAAACTCAATGCCAGGAATGTGAAAGAGAAATCATTTGCTTAGCATACTTTTATCACGAAGCAGAGCAAATTGGTATGGAAGTTCATTGCGTAGGACGTACAATTCCATTAGTAATTTCAAAAAAATACCTCCTTTTGAATCTAAATTAGGAGTAGATGGAAATCGTGTCACAGGTATAACCAACCAACGTCCAAAACCATATGATCAAGTATATTATTAAACCAGGGATGGATAAAATATACTTCCAAGATGGAAAAATGTCAGGACAATGGAGAACATATTATTGTAAAGAAAAAAAGGAGGAGTGACAAGATGAATACAATGATAATAATTTTAAGTTTATTGTGTATAGATTCTATTAAAGATAAGGGAGTTTCCAATAAAATGGGAAAATATATGAATACTGTAGAAAATTCTCAACATGATAAAATAGTAAAATCTTTGTCAATATTTATAAAATGTAATTTAGATAATAGATTATCAGTTAATATACAAGAGATTATTACTTTAAGGGATTTTTTAAAAGATAAAAATTTAGAAACCTTCGATTGGAAATCTATTTTACCGCCATTAAATTAACTATTAAAAGAAAAATAATTTCTATTCGAGTGGAATCCAAGAAAGTGTATTTGATAAGATTCCAAACTAAAGCGAGAGCAACTGGATGATTGATTAGCTTCACAACCGGGACGGAAGCATGGTGGTGGAATAATGCGGCTACGGCTACCAGGGACGAAGGCATATGAGAAAGTTACCATCAATGGGACAGTCACCAGCCATGAACACTATCTGTACCGCGGCTATTCGTAAATGACGGCATTGGATATGCTCAATAGCTGAAACGTGCTTCGGATACTTTTGTGGGATTCCTTGGAACCGGTAGCCACTCTCCCCCGGCCTTGAAGTAGGACAATGCCCTGTACTGCTACGGCATGGATTTCAACAAGAACGGGACGAAGTCTTTGACGCTCATGGAACGATCATAGCAGCTTATGACTACTCACCTTATGGGGCCGTGACCGGCACGGGAGAGCTTGCTCAGTCGGTGCAGGGGGCCAGAGCGATGAGCAATGAAGAACTGGCCCCCGTTTATTACATTATCGATACTCTAGTCCTGTAGACGGCAGACGGATCAACAAGGGGGCTATCTACGAACTGAGTGAATGGAATTCGTATGACTCTGTGAATAATAGAATTATATGGATAACCGCGATCGTAGGAATTCTAGTTCTAAAATTATCATTGTCGTTCCTGATTCAGGAGATAAGGTTGGCAAAGGATGTAGAAAGTGGAATTTATTCTTGTAACAACCTCTTATACAGTTATTATAGACTATGGTGAGCCTCAGTTCAGAACGTGCAAAACCAGGCGGGCAGAACGATTTGCTCTGAATAAGCCGTGAAATTTTAATATTATTGTTCCATTATGAAGTCATTTTTTATTTTATTTTTAGTTGTTTTTTTTGGCAGCATTACAAATGGTAAAATGCCAAATAAGGAGTATAGAGAATTTGACCTGTATACAGAGTCGTCATTTTATAAAGATGGGAAAAAATTTCAAGTTACAGAGTTATCTCTAAAGCAAAGTAATGAGCTGAGGGATATTTTGAGTAAATATAATTTGTTTGTGGAAGGAAAAACGGAAAGCACTTTTCCTTTTATAGGTACATTGGCTATATTCTACGTTACGATAGATAAAAAGCCCTATTTGTTGTGTATGATAAATAATACAAATCATATTTTTGCAGAAAAAGAAGTTGGGCGGCAGGAGTATCACAAAAAGTTATTTTGGATACAAGAAGTAGATGGAAATGACAATAATATGGAACAGCCGGAAATTAGGATATTTGAATCAGCAGCATTATATTTGGAGTTGGAGAAATTCTTGGAAAGGGCTGCATCTCCCGTCATGAAAAAAGACTGATGAGAGCCCTAACGTCGCCGCCTCCTGCACTCTGAACATAAAGCCAACGCCGTCTGACGCCCAAGGTATTGTTACCACAGGCAATATCTGTGGAAGTTGAGATGCGGACAAATGACTTGGCTGGGATAAGCCGGTGTGATGGCATGCAGCCATAGATAGTGCAAATACTGACTCCGCCTTGTCCAGTTTACAGGATATGAACACCTTTATGACTGAAATAAGAAACGAGAAGGAATGGCCATCCAGTGCGATACGGAAGAAAAGTTCATTTACGAAGATGATGAAGTTTTAATGAAGCATGCAATTTACAGAACGAACAGGAAAAGATTCTGGAAGTTTTATAGGATGTCATGGCTGCCGGGGACGCCTTTGCATGTTGGAAAGGGTTGATCTTTTTTCTTGCCTGTTTTTGGCTGTTTGTTAGATTGCGCCTCGTTCTCTCCCATGAAGGCGCTGTGTGCATGTATTTTTTCCTGCATGGCGGTGGAAGCCGGCTGTCCTGCTCCCACAGCGGCGCTGCTGGGCCATCCGCGCCTGGAGTTGTGCGGCATGGATGTGCGCCCTGCCTTGCGTTTTTCCCTGCGCCCACCCGTGATGATGCTGAGGCTGCTGTGCCGTTATGAAGACCAGCTTGGGGCTCCCGTTTATTACGAACAGAATACGGAAGACATCACCTGTACGGATTCCAGCGGAAACGTGCTGAAGATTTCCCATGTTTGTTCGGAGTCGGAAAAGAGCCAGCGGCCTTTTCATGGAGATCCCGTCAGGATTTGCATGCGTTCTCCGGCTCCGGATTCTTCTGCCGAGTGGGTGCGCCTGCGGGGAAGCCTGCTCTGCGCCTTTGGAGAAGAGACCGCGGAGCTGGACCCGGTGACGTTTTTCCTGGAGAAAGAGGAGGCGAGGGTACGGGTTCCGCTTCCGGATTCTTCTGGAAAAGAGGTGACTCTTTCCCTGAAGAAATATCCGGAGGCCTGGGGATTGAAGGTGGAAGGGGATATGGATTTCCATTTTAGTTCGTTCCTTGTCAGGGACGAGGAGGGGATGGTCCTTCCGGAGTATGCGTGGAGACAGGGAAGCAGCTTTTTTCCCGGTTCCGGGCAGGAAAGTGGAAAAAGCAGATTTTGGGAGACAGGGTACCTCGTACCGGAGAAGATCCGTTCCCTGAAGGTGACGGTGTCCTATTGGAACAAGGTTGCCTTGCGGCAGGTTCCCCTGGATTTAAGAATCGGAGCGGGAGGCATGATGGCTCCGTGACCCGTGTTGATGCTGAAATGAAATTACCGGGAATATTACTGGCCGTCTGCTGGAGTTCCGCGCTCCTGGCGGCTTCCGATGCCCTGCCGCAGATTGCCCCCGCCGGGGAAGATGAAGGCGAAAAGATTTACGTGGAGCTGGCTTCCCTGAGATTCCAGAAACGCAACAACAGGCACGGCGATGATTACCGGGTGTGCCAGATGCTGCTGCGCTGCGTATTTCCTGGGTCCGGGATGCTTGGGATGGAACGGGCGGATCAGGATTTAACGGTGACCGGTTCCGACGGAACGGAACTGGAGATTACGAGAACGGAGCTTTCCGGGTTTTCTGTCAAGGACAGGCCGCTGGTGGGCGTGGAGGTGATGCTGGAGGTCGTTCTGCCCGCCTCCGATACGCCCCGCTGGTTTGAGCTGAAGGGGAATTTTATTTTTCCCATCAGCGAGAAACTGGAGATTCTGGATTTCGGAATAGTTGAATTGAAAGAGTCCGGGAGTACTGTTTCCATGACTGATCCCGTTTCCGTAAGGGAGGGTATGGGCATTCTGGATGTCGTGGATGTTTCCAAGCTGGGCAAGGTGCTCATGAAGGTGACCAGGAATAAGGAAGATAAAGTTCCGCATCTGGACAAGGTTCCGGGCACGAACTGGAGGTTCATGGTGTATTCCAACAGCATTTTCCACCCGAGGGGTTTTTTGTTTCACGATTTGGATGGGAAAAGGATAACGCCCAGGCCTACGTTCCAGCACATGGACCATGGAGGTATAGGCAGGTCCTACCTGTTTGATTCTTCCGTCAAGTTTGTGAATGTGGAAGTCCTGTACCAGGGGACGGTTCGCTGGATGACGATTCCGGCGGATTTGCGGGTGGGTATAGGCGGCGTCATGCCGGATTTCCCTCCCGCTCCGGCGGACGTTGCGGAAGCGGGAAGGATTGCCCGCTGAGGTTTTTTGTCCTCAAGGGGCGGCAGCTTACCATTTAAGCAGGGAGTTGCCTCCTTGCGCGAAGCCGGAGAGCAGGGTGCCCGCTGCCGCCGTTTTCTGGGCCCTGGCATTGGAGCGGCCCATGTATTGTTCCATGTCCGCCCGGTTGTACAGGGCTTGCGCGTTTCTCATGGCTTGCGCCGCCTCATCCTGAATCTGGGTCTGGAGCCGCATAGCCAGGGCCTGTTCCCGTACCGGCACGGACCCTTCCCTGAGCAGGGAGGATTGTGCGGCGTCCAGCCGGGCTTCCCCCATTTGCCGTGCGGCGTCTTTCTGCATGCGCCTGACGTTTTCCAGACCCGTCTGTTTTTGGAGCTGCGCCTCGTTCCTCAGCGTGGCGGCATTCGCGTCCGCCGCTTTTTTAGTCGCTTCCGCGCTTTTTTTCTGTGCGGCGGCGGAAGCGGTTCCCGCCGCAACGGAGGTGGCTGCCATGGCTATCATTCCTAAAGATATCGGATCAAATCCCATGCCCGGATGCTGATGCGGAAAACGGTCCAGGCGCAACACGCCTGAACCGTTGACATGAATCAGGGTTTGGCACGGAAAGTTTATTTTTCAATCACGATGCTTTCAATGTTGAGCACGGGGCGTTCCGAGGTGGAATGGGGGTCAATGGTTCCGGTGATGATGACCGCGTCACGTTCCTTCAGTCCGTTGACGCCCTTGGCGGATTGCTTGATCGGGTTGCCCTGCTCGTCCACGAATTGGACGGTCATCGTGTTGTCCCTCCTGATTTCCACGGGGACGCTGTCGGCAGTCCATGTTCCGTGTTCCTGCATGTTGGCCAGAAGTTGGGCAGGGTCTCCAATGGTGAATGAGGCGATGTTTTCCGCAAAGACGGGTTCTTCACCCAGAACAGCCCCTTTCACGGTGACTTTTTCACCGGGGGCGGCTTTTCTGGCTTCCGAGACAACGAGCGCCCGCGGAAGGCCGACCATGTTTTCCGCAAATCTTACGGCCATTTCCTGGGTGACGTTCTGGTCGGAGGTCAGGGCCTTCACGGTTTCCTTGGGGTTGCAGGCCACCAGGGCGGCGGCCAGGGACAGGGCAATCAAGTGTGTGGTGTGCATGGGAACTCCTTTGTTCTGAATTATTGGATTCCTTTCCGGCTTCCGCCGTTCATCATTCCCCGCACGGGAAGAGGTGTTTTTTACAGGAACAGTCCCGCCGTAAACAGGGCCAGGTCCCTGGCCGTGTCCCACAGCCGTTCCGCATTATGAAGGCAGTCGGCCAGGAATCTGTTGATGCTTACCGCATTGAACAGGCGCAGGAGGCCCAGGAATAGAAGCAGGTTGGCAAAGTAAACGAGGATCAGGGAGAAGAAGGTTCCGTTGCCGGCCAGGTCCGGCTGGTCCTTGGGAATGATCCATGCCGTCCAGAACAGATGGAAGCACCACCAGAACCCCAGGCCGGAGTAGAGTAGGGCCTCGCAGGTGATGGTGGGCCAGAAGATATGAACGATTCCCCAGACCAAGCCCCACAACATGCCCCAAAGGGGCAGGAAATAGGGGGAAAGGGAGATAAACAGATTGTTTTTGTCCGTTTGAATGTAGCCGCCGTCCAGGGAGGCGTTGAATTTGCTGACGGAACCCCGGCTGCAATAGACCGCCAGCACGTGCGTCAGTTCATGGCCCAGCACGTACAGGTAGAGCAGGGAAGTGGTGAACAGCCTGCTGCAACCCAGCACGATCCAGACGGCCGCGCCCATCAGGGCGTACCAGACCGGAATGGAGAAAAGAATGTTGAGGCTGCCCGACGCGTGGGCGAGCTGGTCGCACAGGGACATGGCCGTGATGAGGGCCAGCGGCAGGAGCAGGAAGGTGGCCACCGCGTGCCTGACGAACCGGGTTTTCCGGGGCAGGTCCATGAAAGAGAAGTCTTCGTATTCATCCTCCCAGCAGTCGGACGTAACCTGGGCGCGGTGTGTCTTGTCCCAGGCGTCCCGGTTGCATTGCCTCATCATGCTGCGGAGGCTTGCCGCGGAGAGCGGCCGGCTGGCGGTTTCTGCATACCGGCGCCAGTCGCGGCGTTCCGGTGTGTATTTTGGTGCCTTGGGCATGCGGTGGAAAGGTGCGGGTTCAGGATAGCCGGATTTCCGGCGGAAGGCGAACCAAATTTGGTTCTTCGGAAAAGAGGGGCAAAAAATGTTTTATGAACGCTCCTCCCTGTTGTATGATTCGCCACATGCAAGAGGCGCTTCTGGTCCTGGAAACTTCCTGTGCGCGGCCTTCCGCCGCGGCATGGGCCGGAGGAGCCCTGTTGTACCGTGTGGAATGGGAGGCGGAACGCAATCATTCCTCAGCCATTTTTCAGGCCGTGCGCCAGGTTCTGGATTCCCTGGAAGGCCGCCGTCTGGCGGAAATCGTGGTGGGTTCCGGTCCCGGTTCCTACGGTGGAATCCGCGTGGCGCTGGCCGTGGCGGACGGCCTGTCCCTGGTGCATGGTTCGCGCGTGGCGGCGTTCAGTTCATGGAACGGCCTCGGCATCCATGCTCCGCTGGCCTGCGTGATGTCGGACGCCCGCCGCGGAGGCTGGGCATGGGCTCGCGTGACTGCCGGAGTGCTGGAGGGCGCCCCGGAAGTGCTGCCCGGTGAGCAGGCCGCAGCCCGGGTGAGGGAATGCCTGGAGACCGGAGTTCCCGTGTATTCCACGGAGGCCGCCGGAACCCTGGCCGCCAGGGGCATGGAGGGCGTCGTGCCCGTTTTGCCGCACGCGGAAGCGCTGGGTTCCGCTTGGATGGCTCTGGACACGGTGCGTCGGGAGGAACTTCTGGCGGCTCCGGCGGAACCGCTGTATGTCCGGGCTCCCCACATCACTTCCTCCAAACGCCCCGCCTGGGCCGTGAAGGCGTAATTAGGGTTTGACTTTCTGGAAGATTGTTAGACTTTTAATCGGTAATCTTCATCACTAGTAGTATTTTTTAAACCATGAGCAATGACACTTTTTCTGAACGACGCACATACCCCAAAGGATTAAAAGGCATCATCGCCAACGAATCCGCTTTGAGTGATGTGCGCGGTGAGGAAGGGCGCCTTTTGTATCTGGGATACGATATTGATGATCTTGTGGAAATGTGCTGTTTTGAGGAAGTCGTTTATTTGCTCCTCAACAAGCGTCTTCCCAACCGGGATGAATTGGAAGGCATCAAGAACCGCCTCCGTTCGGACCGCGATCTTCCCCAGCCCGTTCTCGACTTTTTCAAGACCGCTACCAAGTCCGCCCGTCCCATGTCCGCCCTCCGGACGGCGGTTTCCATGCTGGGCATGTACGACGACCGTACCAAGGACCCCGGCCAGTTGAAGGAGATAGGCCTCAGCCTGATTGCCAAGGTGCCCGTGATGGTGGCGTATTACTACCGCCTGTGCCAGGGGCTGGACCTGCCGCCCGTGCGGGAGGACCTGAGCGAATCCGAACATTTCCTGTGGTTGCTGAAGGGTGAGGAGCCCAATCCGGATGAAGCCCATATTCTGGACGTGGCCTATATTCTACACGCGGACCACGGCATGAACGCCTCCACCTTTGCCGCGCGCGTGTGCATCGCCACCCTTTCCGACATGTATTCCGCGATTACCGCGGCCATCGGCACCCTGAAAGGCCCGCTGCACGGGGGCGCCAATGAGGGCGTGATTGAGATGCTCAAGGAGATAGGTACGGAAGACGGAGTGGATTCCTATATTGAGGACAAGCTTTCCCGCAAGGAGAAGATCATGGGCATGGGGCACCGCGTTTACCGCGTTCTGGACCCCCGCGCGCCGCATCTGCGCCGCATGGCCATCCGCCTTTCCTCCAAAATAGGGGAACCCAAGTGGATCCGCATGTCGGAACGCATCGCCAAGCTTGTCCGTGAACGCAAGGGACTCAATGCGAACGTGGATTTTTATTCCGCCACGGTTTATTACAGCATCGGCATTCCCACCAGGCTGTTTACGGCCATTTTCTCCATCGCCCGCTGTTCCGGGTGGGTGGCCCAGGTTCTGGAACAGATGGAGGACAATACGCTTTACAGGCCCCTGACCCTGTACACGGGGCCCAAGGACCGCATTCCCGTTCCCACGATCGACATGCGGTAGGGCATTTTTCCATGGAGAGGACGCCGGAGATTGAATTCCGGCGTCTTTTTCGTATGATGACTGCCACTCTCTCATGAAGAAGTATCCCTGTTTTCTGTTGGCGGTTTTCCTCCTGTTGTTCCTTGTGATGGGCATATCCCCGGCCTCCCGGTCCGTCTGGGTGGCGGAGGTGATTCCCGTGGTTCTGGCGGCAGCGGTTCTGACAATATGGTCCCGGACCTTCCGTTTCAGCAACTGGTCCTACACGCTGATGTTTTTCTGGCTGGCGTGCCACACGGTAGGCGCCCATTACACGTTTGCGGAAGTTCCTTTCGAATGGTTCCGGGAACTGGTGGGCGCGCACAGGAACCCTTTTGACCGCATAGCTCACTTCACGGTGGGCTTTTATGCCTTCCCCGTGGCGGAATACCTGGTGCGCAAGCAGTACGCGGGCAAGATTCTGGCAGGGATTTTCGGCCTTTTCTTCGTGATGGCCGTGGCGGCGGCCTATGAAATTATCGAATGGCAGTATGCGGTCATTGTCGGAGGGAATGACGCCAACGATTTCCTCGGTTCCCAGGGCGATGTCTGGGATGCCCAGAAGGACATGTTCTGCGATACCTGCGGCGCCATTGCGTCTCTTGCGCTTTTTTATCTGGTGCGTCCCTGGAAAGGGCGGGGGAGGGAGAAAGACGGCGGCGCGCCCGGCCTGATGGACATGTGCGGCGGCAGGGATGCCTGATCGGCAGGACCGGAGGATGTCAAAGGCCGTTTTGTCCGCCCGTTTGCCGCAGCCCTTCATACAGGACGACGGCTACGGCCGTAGAGAGATTCAGGCTTCGGGAGCCTTCCCCCGGCATGGGTATGGTCAGGGCGGCGTCCGCATGCTCTTTCAGCATGCTTTCCGGCAATCCCCTGGATTCCTGGCCGAAGACCAGATAGTCCCCCCGGCGGAATTCCGCCTCCCAGTGCGTCCGCTTCGCCTTGGTGCTCAGGTACCAGAAGCGCGCTTCCGGACCGGCGTTCTGCTGTAATTCCTCCAGGTTTTCCCAGACGCGCAAGTCCACTTTTTCCCAGTAGTCCAGCCCCGTGCGCCTCACATGTTTTTCATCCAGGCTGAACCCCAGCGGCTTGACCAGGTGCAGCCTGGAGCCCGTAGCCAGCGCCAGACGCCCGGCGGCCCCGGTATTGTGGGGGATTTCCGGATGAAACATGACGATGTTGAAGCGCGGCGGCATGCGGCTGATCTCATCATAAACGGCCTTTCCTTTCAAGAGAGACTTGTTCCAGAGAAACAAATAATGTACCTTTCCCTCCGATGAGAGACATCGTGTATTTTGACTTGGAAACCCGCCACTCCGCTGCGGAGGTGGGAGGCTGGCACAACACGGCCGAGATGCGCATGTCCGTGGGCGTGACTTATTCCACCGCTTCCGGCAAATACGCGATTTATTCCGAGGAAATGGTGGACGATCTCATCACGCAGCTCCGCCAGGCGGACCTGGTGGTGGGCTACAACCACGAACACTTCGACTACGGCGTACTCCAGCGTTATACGATGTGGAACATGGCGGACATCACGAACAATCTGGACCTGTGCCGGGATATTGAGCAGCGCGGCGGGGTCCGCGTCAAGCTGGATTCCGTGGCCGCGGCCTCCATCGGCTCCTCCAAGACGGCGGTGGGCACCCAGGCTCTCAAGTGGTGGGCGGATTACGTAAAGACCGGGAATGTGGAACTGCTGATGGACATAGCGCGCTACTGCTGTTTTGACGTGAAGGTTACCCGCGACGTCCACTGGTACGGAGCGGAACACGGCTTCATTCGCTATGACGACAAGAAAGGGGGCACCGTGGAACTGCCCGTGGACTGGAAGCTGTAGCCCCTTTCCATCCGCATGGCATGAACGGGATGTGGAAATGGCTGGACCGTTACATGTGGCTGATCCCTCTGGGGCTTCCCGGCGTGGGTATTCTTGAGGGGGTAGGTTTCCATATCTTTGAACCGGCTGCGTTCAATGGCATGGTGATTGTTCTCTTCTCCGTGCTGCTGCTTTTCCACTGCCTTTTTGGGCTGCTGGCGTGCATTCTTCTGCTCCGGAAAGGTTTGTGGCTAATGGTTCTGGTATGCCTTCTGGTGTATGGAATGACTTCCCTTATTTATTTTTCCGTGCTGTGGGGACCGCTGAACGTTGTGCTGCGATAATGCTGAGAACGGTGATGCATCCCGCCTGAAAAGCAGGCTGAAGAAAAGGGGCGGCAATCCTTACCGCCTGTTGATGCGGGCCACCTCCCGCTGGGCTTCCCGCATTTCCACGCGGGCCTTGAGGTCGTAGCGCTGGTCGCGGTGGGTCTTGCCCTTGCCCAGCCCCAGGGCCAGCTTGACCTTGCCGTTTTTCCAGTACAGCTTGAGGGCTACGAGGGAACAGCCCTTCTGGGAGACCTGTTGTTCCAGCTTGAAGATTTCCCGCTTGTGGAGCAGCAGCCGTCGGGGGCGGCGCGCCTTGTGCTGGAAAAATTCCCCGGCCGTCTCCCACGGCTGGATGTCACAACCGTACAGGAGCATCTGGCCGTTTTCCACTCTGGCGAATGCATCGGAAATGTTCACCTTTCCGGCACGGATGGATTTGACTTCCGTGCCTTTGAGTTCCAGCCCGCATTCGCAGGTATCCAGGATTTCGTAGTCCCGGCGGGCTTTTTTGTTGGAGGATATGTCTGCGCTCATGTTCGGCGGGGATGAAAAAGCCCCGGGCCAGAAGAACCGGGGGCTTGATGAAGGGGATGGGTTCCGGATGGGAACGGGAGGGGGCAGCGGGAGTTACTGGGCGGCCTCCTGCAGGGTATCGGAGGGAACGTGATAGACAAGCTTGCCTTCAATGATCTCCGTCAGGGCGATGTTCGCGTTTCCCATATGGGGCGTGGTGGGAATCAGCGGAGCACGGCCGCTGTTGAGCTGGGCGACGCGGCGGGAAACCACGTTGATCAGCAGCTGGGGCTCGGGAATGATTTTGGAGGCTTGTTCGACAAGTTCGGCTTTCATGTAAAATAGATGTAGGATATCCTGATGCGGGAAAACATATAAATGTTTTTTTCGGGAAAAATCAACCCCATATTACGGCATGACGGCCTGCCGTTCACTCGGCGACAGCTCCTTCCATGTGCCCGGCTCCAGGCCGTCCAGCGGCAAATTCCCTATCCTGACACGCAGGAGTCTGAGCGTAGGAAAACCCATGGCGGCGGTCATGCGCCGCACCTGGCGGTTTTTGCCCTCCACCAGCGTGAGCTCCAGCCATGCAGTCGGAATATTGGCCCGGTAGCGGACGGGCGGTTCCCGCGGCGGGACGTCCGGTTCTCCGGGAATGATGCGTGCGCGGCACGGCAGGGTGCGGTAGTCCCGGATGAGGATGCCGCCGCGTTCCAGCGGGAGCAGGTCCCGCGGGGAAGGTCTGCCCTCCACCTGGCTCCAGTACGTTCTGGGATGCCTGTTCCGCGGATTCAGCAGGCGGTCCACCAGCTTTTTTTCATCGGAGAGCAGCAGGAGCCCTTCCGAATCCGAGTCCAGGCGGCCTACGGGATAGACGCCCGGCGGAAATCCGAATTCAGCCAGAGTCCTGTGGTGGGGCGCCTCCCGTGTGAATTGGGAAAGCACTCCGTAGGGTTTGTTGAAAGCCAGAATCATGCGGTGCGTGCGCAGTTTATCATGTTCCGGAAGCTTTGGCACGAGAAATGGAAGCGGCTTGACTTGCCTTCCCTCCGGCCTGAAAGTGTGCCCATGCAAGGAAGAATCCTGGGCTGCATATTGGCCTGTTGCCTCGTCGGATGGGTGCAGGCCGCTCCCGATGCGGCGGAAGTGAAAGGGAAGATAGCGCGGAAGATCTGGCAGAACGAGTGTTCCGGAACCGTCAGGGGGCTGGTGTCCTGGAACCGCGGAGAGGCTTTTCCATCCCTGGGCATAGGGCATTTTATTTGGTTCCCGGCCGGAGTCCGGGAGAAGTTTGAAGAGAGTTTCCCTCCATTTGTCGAGTTTTGCAGGAAAAGGGGGGCCCGCCTGCCTGAATGGTGTTACGGCTCCGCGCCGTGGAAAACCCGTGAGGAATTTATCAGGGCGGATGTCCGGGGAGGTCTTCCGGACCGCATGCGCCAGTGGCTGTCCAGTCCGGCGGCCCTCCAAATGCAGACGGATTTTATCATCAACCGTTCTCTGGCGGCCCTGGACCGCATCAGGAAACAGTCCCGCCGCCCCAGTGAAATGGCGGCCAGGTACAATGCCGTGGCGTCGGCGCCCAATGGCATGTATGCCTTGATCGACTACGTCAATTTCAAGGGGGAGGGCACGAATCCCGCGGAACAGTACCGCGGGCAAGGCTGGGGGCTCAGGCAGGTTCTGGAGGAAATGCGCCCGGCTTCCCCCGGCCAGCCGGCCGCGGTTGAATTTGCGGAAGCGGCCAAGAGGGTGCTTCAACGGCGGGTGGACAACAGCCCTCCCGGGCGGGGCGAGGCTCGCTGGCTGGCCGGATGGAAGAACCGCTGCGACACCTACAAGAAGGGTCTGTGACGGAATATCCCCGTTCCGATAACGTTCCGGGCGTGTAATTATCCTTGACCTGTCGCGGTTTAGGGTGTAATTCCCTCACTCATTCTAAGACTTCGCTGAATTTATGCCAAACACCAAAGAAGAAACTACGCTGATTTTATTGAAACCCGACTGCGTACGGAAAAATCTTTCCGGCACCATCCTGAAACGCTTGCTGTCTGAAGGGTTTCGCTTGCGCGGCATAAAGATGATTCAGCTTGATGAACCCATTCTCCGGGAACATTACGCCCATATCCTGGACCTTGTCGTCAATGGGGAGCCCCTGTTCCCCAAGCTGCTTGATTTCATGACTAGCTCTCCCGTCATCGCCATTGCGCTGAAAGGGCCGGGCGTCATCGTCCGCGTGCGGGAACTGCTGGGGCCCACCAATTCCCAGAAGGCCGACAAGGGCACTATCCGCGGCGATTACGGAACGGACAGCATGATGAACGTGTGTCATGCTTCCGACAGCTGCGAGTCAGCGGAAATAGAATTGAAGAGGTTTTTCAAGGAAGAGGAACTGTTCGACAGCCTCAATTAAAAAATTTCATCATCCGGTTATTCGGGGCCGCATCCGCTTTTGCCGGTGCGGCCCTGTTTTATAAAGGGAGTGCCTTGGCAGAAATGCCAGCCGTTTTCCTGGCGCCATGCGGCGACCGCCGGGAACAGGGCAGGGCGGCTATTTTTCCCAGGGGGTGGTCAGGTACAGGAACGCCTTTTTCAGGCGGTAGGCTTCGCGGAGAAAGCCGTCCATGATGTTGTTGTAACTTTGCCTGGAGAAGGAATAGCCGTAAACGCGCTTGATGGCGGCATCTTCTCCGTGCTGCCTTTGGCGTTTCAGTTCGGAATCCATGTCCCGGCGTTCCACGTTGGGCGCGCTCAGATTGTCCCCGTGCCAGCGGAAGTCCGCCAGCAATTTGTTGTAATGGGCAAATTTCTTGCCGGCCCGTCCCAGCCGCGCGTAATATTCCCCGTCCATGTCGTAATGGAAGCGCTCGTCCAGCAGGATTCCTTCGTCAATGGTTGTGGAACGGCGCAGGAACAGGGCTGTGGACGCCAGATAGGTGCCGTACCAGATATGCATGTTCAGGCTGTACGGCAGGGCTTTCATGGAACGCTGAATGCCGCCGTCCGGGCCGATGAAGTTCCAGGCGCCGTACACGACGTCCGCATCCGGGCGGGAATTGGCAAAAGACTTGATGGCGGCCAGGGCTCCCGGAAGAAGCCTGTCGTCCGTGTTCAGCCACATGACCCACTTGCCGCGGGCCTTGAGGAAGCCTTTGTTGATGCCTTCCGACATGCCGGAGTCCTTTTCCACATGCAGTTTCAAGTGGGGATATTCCCGCAGAATATCCAGTGTGCCGTCCGTGGAGCCCGCATCCTGGATGATGTGTTCAAAGGTAGCCCCTTTCTGGCTGAGGACGCTTTCAATGCATTCCCGGACGTAGGAGGCGTAGTTGAAACTGGGGGTGACGATGGAGAAATCCGGTTCCGTGTCCATGGGGGAAAATGGTGGTTCAGATGCTCAGGAACGTTCTCTGGCTATGTAAATGGGGCGTCTTTTCACTTCCGTATAAGTCTTGGCCAGGTATTGGCCCAGAATGCCCAGGCACAGCAGGATGATGCCGCCCATCAGGCAGAAGACGCAGACCATGGAGGTCCAGCCGTAGGCGGAATGGTGCCAGATGAGTTCCCGTACCATCAGGACGATGATGGAAAGGAAGGAGATGAAAGAGAGCATCACCCCGATGATGGACGCCAGCGCCAAAGGAACCGTGGAAAACGCGACAATTCCTTCAATGGAATACAGGAAGAGCTTGAAGAAGGACCATTTGGTTTTTCCCGCTACACGCTCCACATTTTCATATTCAAACCATTTGGTGCGGAATCCCACCCATTCGTACAGCCCTTTGGAAAAACGGTTGTATTCCTTGAGGGAGAGCAGGGCTTCCAGAACGGGGCGCGTCATCAGCTTGTAGTCCCGGGCTCCGTCCACGATATGCGTGTCTGAAATCCTGTTGATGGTTTTATAAAAGGCGCGGGCAAAGAAGGAGCGCAGCGCGGGTTCCCCTTCCCGGGTGGTCCGGCGCGTGCCGGCGCAGTCGTACCCTTCCGTCTCAATGGCCGCGAGCATGTCCGGGAGCAGGGAGGGCGGGTCCTGCAGGTCTACGTCCATCACGGCGGCATAATCGCCCGTAGCGGCTTCCAGTCCGGCGTAGATGGCCGCCTCCTTTCCGAAGTTGCGGGAAAAGGAGATGAATCTTATTTCCGGTGACTCCGCCGCCAGCTCCTTGATCGTTTGCAGGGTATGGTCCGTGGACCCGTCGTCCACGAAGATGAGTTCCCTCTCATAGCCGTTCAAGTGTTCGCTGAACACCCGGTCCACTTCTTTCTTGAATTCCGGAATGGCCTGTTCTTCATTCAGGCAGGGAATAATCAGGGAAATGCGCTTCATACCAATGCCCACAGCATACGCCTGGCCCCCTGCGGATTCCAGAAAATAAGTGTTCTGGACGCACAACAGCCTTTCCCCCGCCGGAAGGGAAAGGCTGCCGGAAACCGTTCGACCGGGAAAAAGACCGGATTTTAGAATTTGGGCAGGTTGCCGATGTCGTCCTGGTTTTCAGGTGCGCGCGGATCTCTCAGGTCGCTGTCCCCGTCCTTGCCGAAGCTCCAGAAGTCGTAATCCGGGTTTTGTCCCGTTCCCATCTTCAGGTTTTTGGCGCTGGCGGACTTGGTGGGGAGGGCCTGCTCACTGCCCAGGCGGTATCGGTAGGGGGAGCCCCACGGGTCCGTCAGGATGTACAGGGGCACCTGCTGCCCGGCCTTGGTCACGGTGATCTGCCGGACAAGCGGGTTGCTCTTGGGCTGGGTGCCGGGGTTCATCTCATCGTTGTAGATGGTGGCGTCCCTGGCGGGAGCGCCTTCATTCTTGTAGTCGCCGAACAGGGCCATGTAAACGACGTTGGAGCTGAATTCCTCGCCGTCCGCCACGGCTGCCCCGTGGTTGCGGAAGGGGGCTTCCGTTCCGTAGGGATAGCGGTCGTGGTCGTTATGGTAGCTGGACAGCCCCATTTCAATCTTGCGGACGATGGATTCCGCGGCCTGCTCGTTCTTCCTGGTTTCAAGCCATGTGTAGATGGAGATGGTCAATGTGGCAAGCACCACGATGATGACCATGACCACCAGGATTTCCATGAGGGTGAAGCCCCTTGCCGCCCGCAGGCGGCTGTATGAAGTGCGAATCTTCATCTGCGTTTTCCGTAAGGGGGTTAACCCATCTTTTCAATGACCTGGAGAAGGGGCAGGAACATGGCGAACACGATGCCGCCGACGACCACGGCCAGGAACACGATCATGATGGGTTCCAGCATGGAGGTCATGGCGCCCACGGCGTTGTCCACTTCGTCGTCGTACACGTCCGCAACCTTGAGGAGCATGTCCGGGAGCTGGCCGGTTTCTTCACCCACGTCCACCATGGAAATCACCATGGGCGGGAAGAGTTTGGAGGAAGACATGGGCGTGACCACGGATTCCCCTTCCTTCACGGAATCGTGAATGAGGCCGATGGCGTCGCCGACGATCATGTTGCCCGCCGTGTCCTTCGTGATGGTGAGCGCCTGAAGGATGGGCACGCCGGAAGTAACCAGGGTGCCGAAGGTCCGGGCGAACCGCGCGATGGCGCTCTTGCTCTGCACGTTGCCGATAACCGGCATGGTCAGCAGGGCGGAGTCTATCTTGCGGCGGCCGTTGGGCGTTTTGCTCATGGCCACGAAAATGGAGTACAGGATGGCGACAATGGCCGCCAGAATGACGGCATTCGGCACGAAGAAGGGAGCGGCCATGAACCAGTCGCTGATGCCGAATACAAATTCGGAAATGGCGGGCAGTTCCTGGTTCTGTTCCGCGAACATGGTCTTGAACTTCGGCACGATGACCAGCATCAGGAAGATCACGATGCCTACCGCAATGAACAGTACGATGGAGGGGTACACCATGGCGGAAATGACCTTGCTTTTCAGCTTCTGGGCCTTTTCCTGGTATTCCGCCAGACGGTTGAGCACGACTTCCAGCACACCGCCGAGTTCCCCGGCTTTCACCATGTTGACGAACAGGCGGTCGAAAATGCGGGGATGCTGCGCCAGAGCCTCGGAGAACGTGGAGCCGCCCTGCACGGAATCGCCCAGGGCTTCAATGGTCACGCGCAGGGTGGGGTTCGCTTCCTGCTTGGCCAGCACGTTCAAGCTCTGGAGCAGGGGGAGCCCCGCATCAATGAGGGTGGCGAGCTGGCGGGTGAAAATCATCAGGGCCTTGGCCTTGATTCTGCCGCCCAGCTTACCCTTCTTGCCCTTGGCTCCCTTGGCCTTCTTTTTGGAGGCGCCCGTTTCCTGGAGCTTGCCTTTTCCGGCTTCTACAATCTGGGTAGGGTACAGGCCGTGCGCCCGGATGGACTCCATGGCCTCCGCTTCCGAATTGGCCTCCAGGGTCCCCGTTTTCTGGTCGCCTTTATGGTCAAGTGCTGTATATTGATATTTAGGCATATATATTGTTTTTTAAGTGTTCGCTGCTTGATAGGTGAAATGGTGGTGTGGCTCTCCGCTGCTCCATTAAGTGTATTTCAGCACTTCTTCAATGGTGGTGTTTCCGTCGTAGATGTTCCTCAAGCCGTCTTCGCGCAGGGTGGACATGCCCATTTCAATGGCTTTCTGCTTCAGCACCACGGAAGGAGCGCGGTCCGTGATCATGTCCCGCAGGGTGTCGTTGATATCCAGGAGTTCGTAAATGCCCTTCCGGCCCTTGTAGCCGGAGTTGGAGCATTTGTCACAGCCTCGGCCCGTGTAGAAGTGCTTGTCTCCCAGTTCGTAGGGAGAAACCCCAAGCTGGGAGAGGATGCTGGAGGAGGGTTCGTACGGCGTGCGGCAGTCCGGGCAGATGGTGCGCACGAGGCGCTGGGCCAGCACCCCTTCCAGGGAGGCGGCCACCAGGAAGGGCTCGCAGCCCATGTCCACCAGACGCGTGATGGCCCCGGCGGAGTCGTTCGTATGCAGGGTGGAAAGCACCAGGTGGCCCGTCAGGGATGCCTGGATGGCGATCTGGGCCGTGGCCATGTCTCGCATTTCCCCCACCAGGATGCGGTCCGGGTCCTGTCGCAGGAAGGCGCGGAGCACCATCGGGAAATCCAGGCCGATGGCTTCATTGATCGGAATCTGGATGATGCCGTCAATGTCATATTCCACCGGGTCTTCCGCCGTCAGCACCTTGGAGTCGATCGTGTTGATTTCCCTCAGCGCCGCGTACAGCGTGGTGGTTTTCCCGGCGCCGGTGGGGCCGGTGACGATGAAGATGCCGTTGGGCTTGTGGACCGTGTCCAGAATGTATTCGTGGATGTGGGGAGGCAGGCCCAAGTTGTCCAGGTTCAGGTTCACGGAGGAGCGGTCCAGAACGCGGAGCACCACGGATTCCCCGTACTGGGTAGGCAGGGTGGAAACACGCATGTCCACGGACCGGTCGCCTATCTGCTTGACAATTCGGCCGTCCTGCGGCACGCGGCGTTCCGCGATGTTCATGTTGGACATGACCTTCACGCGGGAGATGACCGGGACGGACAGGTGGACGGGCGGCGGCTGCATTTCATAGAGGGCGCCGTCCACGCGGTAGCGGATTTTGAATTCCTTTTCAAAGGGTTCAAAGTGGATGTCGGAGGCTTTTTCCTTGATGGCCTGGGTGATGACCAGGTCCACGAAGCGGATCACGGGGGCAGCGGCGGAATCTTCCGTCTCATTGCTGACTTCCATGTTGTTGAGCTCCTGCATCAGGTCCTTCATGGCGGCGGATTCCCCGCCGTACAATTCGTTGATGCGGTCGGTAATCTGGTAGTCCGGCGCCACAAGGACGTGGATATCCTGACCGAGGGCGAAGCGCAGGTCTTCCACCGTCTGGGGGTTCAGGGGGTCCACCAGGCAGACGTACAGGCCCTCAGGCCCGTAGCGTACGGGCAGGGCGCCGTGCAGGCGCACGAGCGTGGCGGGCATCATGTTCTGCACGTTGGGGTCCGGCTGGAAATTGTCCAGCGTGATGAATTCCGTGCCCAGGTCGCTGGCGATCATCTGCCAGATGTCGTCCTTGTTGCCAATGATGCCGAAGTCCGCGAGCACTTCCGGCAGTTCCTTGCCGGAGGTCGCCATTTCCTCCTTGATGTCCTTGGCAAGGGACTTGTCGATCATTCCCCGGCCGATGAAAAGTTCCAGTGTGAGATTGGTGTCCATAATGTTCTGAGTGGATTGCGGGGAAAAATCAGTTGGCGTCTCCCATGGTGACGTTCAGCACTTCTTCCGGAGAGGTGAGGCCGGCCAGCACCTTGCGCACGCCATCTTCTCTCAGGGTTCTCATGCCCAGTTCCCGCGCGCGCTTGCGCAACTGGGGGGAGGTGAGGTTTTCATTGATCATGCGCCGCACTTCGTCGTCGATTTCAAAAATCTCGAATAGGCCCATGCGTCCCTTGAAGCCTCCGCCGCGGCAGAAATCGCAGCCGTGAGGCGCCTTGATCTGGCCCGGCGTGACGCGGGACATGTCGATGTTCAGCGTGTGGGCCTGCTTTTCCGTCAGGTTGCCGTCCACCTTGCAGCGGTCGCACAGTTTGCGGACGAGGCGCTGGGCCATGATGGCGCGGACGGAGGAGGCGATCAGGAAACGCTTGATGCCGATGTCCGCCAGACGGGCTACGGCGCTGGGGGCGTCATTGGTGTGCAGGGTGGAGAACACCAGGTGGCCCGTCAGGGAGGCGTTGATGGCGATACTGGCCGTTTCCATGTCTCGAATTTCCCCGATCATGATGATGTTGGGAGCCTGGCGCAGCATGGCGCGCAGAGCGGCAGCGAAGGTCATGCCGATGTCCGCCTTCACCATCACCTGGTTGATGCCGGAAAGTTCGTATTCCACGGGGTCTTCCACCGTGATGATCTTTTTGTCCGGACGGTTGATGTGGTTGAGGCACGCGTACAGCGTCGTCGTTTTACCGGAACCGGTGGGGCCGGTCACCAGGATGATGCCGTCGGGCAGGGTGATCAGGCGGTCGAACACGGCTTCGTCGTCGGAGAAGAAGCCCAGCTGCGGAAGGCCAAGCACCAGGGCGGACTTGTCCAGAATACGCATGACGATGCTTTCCCCGTGGTTGCTGGGAACGGAAGAGACACGGAGGTCGATCTGGCGGTCTCCGATGGTCATCTGGATTCGGCCGTCCTGTGGCATGCGTTTTTCCGCAATGCTCATCGTGGTGCTCATCACCTTCAGGCGGGCGATGATGGGGCTGAGAAGCTTCTTGGGGTGGGTGGCTACTTCCACCAGCTTGCCGTCCACGCGGTAGCGGATGCGGAGCCGGTTTTCCATGGGTTCAATGTGGATGTCGGAGGCGCGCAGCCTGAACGCGTCCACCAGCATCTGCTGTACCAGGCGGATGATGGGGGCGTCCCCGTCCTCTCCGTCGATGTCGCTGCCGGCGTCCGGAAGGGTCATGTCCCGGTAGAATTCCTTCAGGCGGCTTTCCACCGCACTGCGCGTGGCTACGCTGAAAATTACGTCGCGGCCCAGCAGCTGGGGCAGGCTGTCCATGGTTTCCAGGTTCAGCGGATCGTCAATGGCCACATTAACGGAAAAGCCGTCGTCGGAAATCGGAATGGCGCGGAAGCGCCGGGCCAGTTCCGGACTGATGATTTCCCTGACTTCCTGGGGTATGTGCATGGATCCCAGGTCCACTACGGGAAGCAGGGAATTGGAGGCGCTCACCTGCGCGATGACGTCTTCCGTGAGGTAATTGGATTGAATGAGAAAATCAATCAGGTCCTGGGTGGGAGATTTTTGGCTGCGTGCATATTGAAGAATCTCTTCATTCAAATACCCGGCCTGCGTAAGAAGTTCGATGAGATATGATTCGTTGGCGTACACGTCGATCTCTGGATTCTATTGTTGGAAATCTGCCGGAACGAATCGGCAGGATACTCCCCTATTTCTGACAGGTTCCGGGCGTAAAGTCAACTTAGCTTCCCTCAAAAGATCATTTTTTTTCAGGGATGACGGGGACGGGGTCCGGCCTTCTGCCCGCAGGGACGTTCCGGCTGCGTGCGGAAGGGTATGAAAGAAGGGCAACTTCCCGTTTCCGACACGTTTACCGGGGGAGACCGGAGAGCAGTTCCTCCAGTTCCCGCAGGCTGGAAACGCGCACCAGCCGGGAACGCATCTCCTTGGCTCCGGGAAACCCCTTCGTGTACGCCAGAATGCGGGACCTCATGTGGCGCATGGTGTGGAGTTCATCGCCGTAATGGCCGGAATCCAGGGCCATCCGCGTATGGCGCAGAATCAGGTCCGTTTTCTCCCGGGGCTGTCTGGCCGGCGGCAGGACGCCGTGCAGCAGGAAATACCTAGTATCCGCAAAGATCCACGGGTTCTCCATGGCCGCGCGGCCTATCATGACGCCGCTGACGGCGGTGTTCTCCTTCACATACGCTGCGGCCTGGGCCGTGGCAATGTCTCCGTTGCCGATGACCGGGACGGACATGGCACGCGCGCATTCGTCAATAATGTCCCAGTTGGCGGCGCCGGAATACTGCTGGGAGCGGGTGCGCCCGTGAATGGTGATCATGGAGATGCCCGCATCCTCCAGCAGGCGGCAGGCATCCATCGCGCACAGGTTCTGGAAATCCCAGCCGATGCGTATCTTCGCCGTGACCGGGATGCGGTCGCCCACCGCCTTCACGACTCCGGCCGCCACGGAAGCCAGCAGGGGCAGGTCTTTCAGCAGGGAGGACCCTCCATTCTTGCCGACCACTTTTGGAACCGGGCATCCGAAGTTGATGTCAATGAAATCCGGTTTTTCGTGGTCCAGAATGATTCTGGCGGCTTCCCCCATGTGGGCGCCGTCCGCACCGAAAAGCTGGATGCCTATGGGGCGGTGCGATTCTTCAATTTTAGTGTACCTCCTGTTCCTTTCCCACGCCTGGAGAATGCCTTCCGCGGAAACGAACTCCGTCACCATCACGTCCGCTCCCAGTTCCTTGCAGATGGTGCGGAAAATGGGGTCCGTCACCCCGGCCATGGGAGCCAGAAACAGCGGGAAATCCGTTTTGATGAACGGCAGGGGGAAGGGGGATGTGGGTCCGGGAAAAGTCATGGTTCCTTAGAATGACGCTAACATGGCTGCACAGCCTGTTCAAGCGTCTTGACTGTTCCGGCGGAAACACAAAAAAGTAACCGTTTTGTAACTTGCCGGATACATGCAGGGAATTATACAATAACAGAATGAAACTGATGAATATTTGTTGTGTTGCCCTGTTTCCTCTTGTTGCGTGGGGAGCCGGGGCGTCTTCCGGAAACGCCGTCCAGGCCGCGCCGGACGCCGTGAAACCCGCCACCTATGAAAAGGCTTGTCAGATAGTGGAGGAATGGATTGATCAAATAGCCGGGAAAGGCGCCTTGCCCTCCAACAAACTGTCCAACCTTCAACAGGCTTTGAAAGCATTGAGCCAGGGGGCGGATATTCACGGACGGGAGGGACGCAGGGCATTGATGGCCTCCGCGGCGCTGGGCAGGAAAGATATTTTTGACTTCCTGCTGGGCCGGGGAGCCGTTCCCGGAAAAGGGGAAAAATTGAATGCCCTGTTCCGGGAAGCTGTTTGCGGTAAAAATGCCGCGATTGCGGAATGGCTTTTCAAACAGGGAGCGGATGTCAACAGCGCCGGACAGATGGGAAGCACCCCTCTCATGCTGGCCGCCTGCCGGAATGACCGTGCCATGGTTGATTTGCTGCTCGGATGGAAGGCCGATCCCGACGCCGTCAACGAGCAGGGGGAAACCGCCGCTGATTATGCCCTCGGCAGCGGCTGCCGGGAACTGGGCCAATATCTCAAAAGCAACATGAAGGGGAAAGGGGCGGACAAATAACCTCATCACATGGAAAAAGGCCTTTGATTCGTCTTTTTCCTCCCTCTTCTGCCGGGGGCATAAAAAATCACCACCGGGCAAGCCTTGCCCAATGGTGAAAATTGGTGAAAATGATTGTCTGAAAAAATGATCAGTGATTGCCGCAACCGCAGCCGCCGTCCTTGTGGTCGTGATCGTGGTCGCAATTGCCGTCGCAGTCGCAGCTTTCCTTGTTGCAGTCGCCTCCGCAGGAGCAGGAGGACTGGGCGCTCATGGCACGCTGGCGGGCTTCCTCGATTTCTTCAGGAGTGGGGGCGCGGCCGAGGTCGATGGACATGCCCAGATAGTGATTGATGGTGTTCAGGATTTCGTCAATGGTCTGGCGAGCTTCCAGGAAGCCGCGTGCGGCGTCGTTCTTGACCACGTTTTCACGCAGGGTGTCGAACTTGGCGATTTCCTCTTCCGTCGGCGGCATGCCGGCCAGGTGCTTGTTGCGCAGTTCTTCGCCGTAGGCGTTCACTTCTTCAAAAAGCTTGGTGGCTTCCGGATTCTGGAAAAACAGGCCGATTTTGGCCTTGGAGGACACAACCTGGTCTTCCTTGGCAAGAAGGTTGCAAAGGGCTTCCGTGGCGGAACGCAGGTTGTCATTGAGAACGGGGGTATTCATATCTGGCAATTAAACCATGTCTCCCAGAAAGGCGCAATCCGGTTGCAAGGCATGGCGCGCATTTTCATGTCAACGCAAGTAATCCTTCCCGCCATGTTCATTCCTTTGCCGGGGCAGTCCCTTGTACAGGTAGGCGGCTTCCGGTACCCTGCCGACGGTTCTATCCAGCAGGGCCGGGATTTCCTTGTCTTCATATCCGGCCAGGTTGAGGTATTTTCTGACTTCCCGTGCCTTGGTCGGGAAGCAGGTCATCAATTCCCTGATGAATCCGCGTTCCTTGCTTTTGATGATGTACTGGGCGTTGTTGCTTCTCGCTCCGCGAGCGCTTGTAGTGTTGAACAGTCTGGTTTCCTGCTCGCCGGACATGTCGGAGGCGTAATCAATGAGCATGTCGGCGCAAATCTCCGTAGCTTTAAAAGCGTAGTCCACCTGGCTGTGGAATTGTTTAAGCACCAGCGCGGCGGCGCTTAAATAAAACCGCAGGGCTTCTTCCTTGTTCGGGAGCTTGCTATTTTTGTCCGTCAGGGCGATGAACGGGATGCTGTTGGACATGAATTCTTTTACGGTGTGATCCAGATCACTATACTCGGAAACCCATTCGACATTGTTGTAGTCGTTGAGGTCAAGGAACGGTGCCTTGGCAATCATGTAACACAGAAAGAGTCCGTCCGTCAGTTCCTGGGGCGTAACGTCCTTCTTCCTGTAGCGTTTGGCTTCTTTCCGCATTTTGTCGGCCCCCTGGTAAAACAGGATAAGCTGGCCGTTGTCCAGCAGTTTCTGAAGCCGGAGGAGTTCCGGATTCTGCTTGTCCGGATTCCTGATGACAGAGGGGAGGGGGAGCCGTTCCTGCCGTGGGGTTGCGGATCCGGAAAAGAACGGCAGGAAAAGGAAAAAGAAAAGAAGGTAACATTTGTTCATGAGGTTGCAAGGAGGGCTGATTAATGGGTGGCGGAGTTGTCATGCAACGCGTCGCCCGACGTGCTGCGGGTGACGGTGCATCTGAATTTGGTGATGCTTACCTTGATGTTTTTCAAGCCCCTGGTGGGGGATTCTTTTCCGGTTTCTATCCCGTCATACTTGAAACTGAAATCCTGGGAATACGTGTCATTGCCGATCTTGCAGCAATCCTTGCCGTCGGCGCGTACATACCATCCGCATGTCCATGAAAAGGAATCGGGAAGCTTCATGTTCTGCAAGTGCTGCAAACGAATATCCTGCTCTTTGTCCCATCTCCATCCAATGGTATCATGACGGTGAATGTTGAGGGCATTGGGCCTTATCAGCAGTTTTCCCGGGACATGCACGGGAGTGAATCCTTCCGGATCTTCCGCCCGTTCCATGATGGAAATATTGCTGAAGCTGACATTCAGGGGCAGAAAGGTGACAACAAGCTTGGAGGAAGCCCCCGGTCTGTCTTTTTCCTTGTCTTGGGGATGTTCCTTGTCCCGTTCCCCGGAATGCTCTGCGGTGATGTCGGAAGGAACAAGAATGGTGAAAATGGAGGGAGGTCTTTCCGGCAATTCTTCGTCAAGATTGGTTTTTACCCGGATCTTCAGCGTGGTGTTCTGAGTGAGGTCTTTATTGATCGTCAGCGTAGCCTGATTTTTTTCTTGGTCCGATTCCTCGATGGTGGCTACCTTCTCCGGCTCCAGGGACCATTCAATAGAGTCCATATCTATTTCCTTTAATCGCTTGCCGTTCAAGGTTAATATAACCACTTCTCCGATTCCGACTTCAGTACGTTTCTTGTCCTCATCCTGGTCTCCTTTGTCCATGAGACATTGAGGGGAGACTGCTTTAGTTTCCGATTCGATGTACAGGGAGCGGTCATCCGTGGCTGGAATATCTTCTGCATGAGTCAGCAAAATCAGGGCATACAGAAGAAGGCCGGAAAAGGAGATGCTGAAGGTGGTAGAGTTCATGTAGATGAAGGACTTAACGAAAAGGGTGTTTATGATAGGCTGTTATGCATTCAAATGTCAATGAATCCAAAAATATGTTAGATATGGTGTTTTAATTGCAAAGAAGTGGCATAGTATTTCCCGTTTGCAACAAAAAGAACCGCCCCATGAATGAGGCGGTCCTTGAAAAGTGGGAAAATAACTGTAACTGAGTTAGCGCTTAGTGCGCCTTGCAGAATTCCTCGAAGCGGTCCAGCGCTTCCTTCAGAATGTCCAGCGTAGTGCAGTAGCTGATACGGATGCCCTTGTCATTGCCGAAGGCGATGCCGGGAACGGCGGCCACCTTGTAGCGTTCCAGAAGCTTGTCGCACAGGTTCAGGGAGGTGAGGCCCAGTTTGCTGGTGTCCACAAAGAAGTAGAAGGCGCCCTGCGGTTCCACGACGCTGACGTTCGGGATGGCGCTGAGGCGGGAATAGACGTACTGGCGGCGCATGTCGTATTCGTCGCGCATGTCGCTGATGAAGCTCTGGTCTCCGGTAAGGGCCTCAATGCCGCCGTACTGGGCGAAGGTGCAGACGTTGGACGTGGTGTGGTCCTGGATCATCTGGATGGCCTTGGCGATGGGAGCCGGGGCGGCGGAGTAGCCCAGGCGCCAGCCGGTCATGGCGTAGCCCTTGGAAAAGCCGTTGATGGTGATGGTCAGGTCGTATAGTTCCGGACTGAGGGAGGCGATGCTGACGTGCTTGACGTCCCCGTACACGAGGTGTTCGTAAATTTCGTCCGCCAGGATGAGGATGTCCTCGCTCACGGCCACTTCGCCCAGAGCGCGCAGTTCCTCTTCGAAATAAACGGCTCCGGTCGGATTGTTCGGCGTGGTGAGAATGACCATCTTGGTGCGGGGGGTCATGGCTTCCTCAAATTGTTCGGCCGTCAGCTTCCAGCCGTTTTCCGGAGTGGTTTCCACGATGACGGGAACACCGCCGCACATGCGGACCATTTCCGGATAACTGACCCAGTAGGGAGCCGGGATGATGACTTCGTCCCCTTCGGAGACGGTGGCCATGATGGCGTTGAAGCAGGCGTGCTTGGCGCCCGCTCCCACCGTGATCTGGGAAGGATCGTATTCCAGGTTGTTTTCTCTCTTGAGCTTGTCGGCGATGGCCTGGCGCAGTGCGGGAAGGCCGGCGGAAGGGGTGTACTTGGTGGCGCCATTGTTCAGGGCGGTGATGGCTGCCTGCTTGATGTTGTCGGGGGTGTCCATTTCCGGTTCACCGCCCGCCAGACCGTAAACTTCTTCACCGGCGGCCTTCATGGCCTTGGCACGGTTAGTCACCTTGAGAGTCAGGGAAGGGGTTAATGCAGCAATGCTGGGGGAAATCATGTCCATTGTGGTGAGATCGTAGATTTTTGAATGCCGGCGCGGAAAACAGGCTATTTTCCGCTTAAGCGGGAAAACTTTACTCACTGAGCGCTGCTCTGGCAAGGAGAATGCTTGCAAGGGCCATTCTTTTTCCTCCGCCGGGGCATACGGACTTTTCCGGATGGGAAATGCCGGGGTCAGCGTTTCATGAGTTTGGCCCGTGCCGCATCAAGTTCCGGCGTTTTCAGCAGGAAGGCGGCCAGCAGGTAAATGATGCCGGCGCACCCGCAGACCAGGGAAATGCCCAACACCCTTGACGGGAAGGACCAGTCCAGGAAGCCCTGGAGGAACCACGTTTTTCCGGCCCAGCAGACCGCCCCCAGAAGGGCCGCCGCCGCCAGGATTTTCAGGAGGCCGGAAACCAGCGTCTTCCCGTCCATGCCGCCGAGCTGGCGGCGCAGGTAAAGGAAGTAGAAAAGGAAGTTGAAGGTGGTGACCACGGAGGTGGTGAATGCCAGCCACGCCGCATTTTTATGCAGCACGTACACGAAGTAGTAGTTGAGGCCGATGCTGATGGCCAGCGCCACGGCGGCGGCGATGAGGGGAACCCAGCGCTTTTCCAGGGCCAGGAAGACGGGCTGCACCACCTTGGTTCCGGCGTAGCCCAGCAGGCCGAGGGAGTAGGCACCCAGCACCTCTCCCGTGTAGCGCACGGCATCCTGGTTGAAGCGCCCCCACTGGTACACGGAGGAGACGAATTCCGTCCCCAGGATGTACAGGATCAGGAAGGCCGGAACGGCGAAGAACGCTACCAGCCGCAGTCCCTTGGCGATGTGGGCCGCCACTTCCTTCCTCCCATTCCCCACCATCATGCGGGAGACGGCCGGGAGCACGACCATTCCGGTAGCCACGCCGAAGAGGCCGACGGGGAGCTGCCAGAGCCGGAATGCCGTGGTCAGCGCGGTGACGGAACCTTTTTGCAGGTTCAGCGCAAAGCCCGTATTGATGAAAATGGTGAACTGCGTGACGCCGGAGGCCAGCACGGAGGGCAGCATCAGCCCCCAGATTTTTTTGATTTTAGGGTCGTTCCACTGGAAGTTGGGCTTCCAGCGGAAACCCGTTCTGCGGAGTTTGGGAAGCTGCACGGCAATCTGGGCCATGCCCCCGAGCGTCACCCCGCAGGCAAAGCCGTACAGGGCTTTGGGTCCGAAGGAGGGGTCAATGAACCAGCCGATCAGCAGGCCCAGCACGATGGACGTGACGTTGAAGGCGGCGGAGGCCAGCATGGGCAGTCCGAAGACGCCCACCATGTTCAGCGCGCCCATCACCAGGGCGGACAGGGAAGCGAAGCCGATGAAGGGCCACATGATGCGGCTCAGATCCGTGGCGAACAATTGGTCCGTCACGGAATGGTCCCCGCTGTAAAGGGCTTCCATGATGGGGCCGGCAAACAGGATGCCCAGCGTGACGATGGCGACCATCAGCGTGGAAAGCTGGGTGGCCACCTTGTTGGTCAGCTCCCAGGCGGCGGCGTCCCCCTCCGCCTCCCGGGTTTTGGAGGCCACGCTGGTGTAGGACTGGGAAAGGGCCCCTTCCGCGAACAGGTCCCTAAGCAGGTTGGGAATGCGGAAGGCCGTGTAAAAGGCGTCCAGCACGCCCGTGGCGCCGAACAGGGAGGTGTACACGATTTCCCTGGCCATGCCGGTCAGGCGGCATGCGAAGATGGCGCCGGAGGCGACCAGGCTGTTCCGCATCAGGGACATGACAAAAGCTTACTTGAACAGTTGGCGGCAATACGGTTCCACGCGCTTCATGTCCGGATGGTCCTTCACGGCCTGGTCCCGGTCGTCCCGGCAGGAGAACAGGTACAGGGCATAGCCGCCGTAGCCGCCGCCCAGGTATTTCTTCGCCAGGGCGTTGGGAATGTCCGGAAGGGGAATCATGCCCTCGTCAAGCTGGACGCTGTAATACAGGGCCACGCCTGCGGCCAGGGTGTGGATGTTGTGTTCCAGAGCGCCCGTGCGGGCGATCAGGGAAGACTGGGCGATGCGCACGTAATCCCGGCATTCGTCCGCCATTTTCGGCGTATCGTGTTCGGAACCCGTGTAAAGAATGGCCATCCTTCCCTCCAGAAAGTCTCCGGTGCCCTTCATGTCCAGCACGGGAGAGGCGCCGGACCTCCAGACGCACAAGCCCGTTTCCGCGATCACGGCGGGGTCCTGCCAGCCGACGCCCAGCGCCAGCTCGGAAGCCACGGGGTCCCGTCCTTCCAGCATGGCCCACGCGCCGCTGCCGCCCAGCCCGGAACGCTTTTCATAAGGCCACTCGCAGAGGGAAACCATCGGGGTGATGGCGCAGTTGACCACATAGGCGTCTTTTCTGGCGTAACGGGGGACGTCCAGCCATCCTCCGGCAAAGTCCACGCGGAGCGGCACGGAGGACGGAGCCTTGATCCGGTTGACCAGCATGGTGGTGGAAACGGGGGCGAATTTGGGCGGCGTCTTGGGAAGGACCACGTATTGAGCTCCTACGCGCGAGCACAGCTCCTTCTTGATGGGGCCGTACAGGTCGTCTTCCGTCACGGCCAGGATATCCGGTTTTTCCGCCAGGAATTCCTCCTCGAAGTCCAGCCCCTTCTTCATGCCCGTGCCCAGGATGACCTTGTCCACCATCCGCAGGCTTTCCAGAAGAACCTTCTTGTGTTCGTCCGGAATGGAGGGCTTGCGCTGCTTGTGGTGCCAGAGCACGGGTTCCGAGGCAAAGGAAACGATCAGGTAGTCCCCCAGGGCGCGGGCCTCTTCAAAAAACTGGATGTGTCCGGCATGGACGATATCATAGCAGCCTGAGACGAAAACTTTTTTCATGCAACGTGGGTGGTGTTAGATAATCAGCTCGCGGCAGTATGCCTCATCCCTTTTCAAGATGCAAGAGCCGGGAAACAGCATATAAAAAAACGGCACGGACCGTTAAACGTCCGTACCGTTGAGAAAAAGATCGGGATGTATGCGCCGGGTCAGGAGGCCATGGCGTCCTTGTAGCGTCCTTCCACGTCGTCCCAGTTGATGAGGCGGCAGAAGTCTTCAATATAGTTGGCCCTGGCGTTCTGGTGCTTCAGGTAATAGGCGTGTTCCCACACGTCGCAGACCAGGAGGGGCACCAGGCCGGGAATTTCCACGTTCTGGTGCTTTTCCGCCCCGCAGATCACCAGCGTTTTGCTCATGGGGTCCACGCCCAGAATGCCCCAGCCGGAGCCTTCCACGCCCAGTGCCGCAGCCTTGAATTCCTTCATCATGCCGTCCAGGGAGCCGAATTTTTCCTTGATGGCGTCCATCAGCGGGCCCTGGGGCTCCTTCTTGGGATCGGGGGTCATGTTGGTCCAGAAAATGGTATGGAGGACGTGGCCGGAAACGTTGAAGGAAAGGGAGCGCACCCAGTTGGTGGTGGCGGAGGCGTCCAGCTTGCCGTCTGCAATTTCCCGGAGTTTTTCTGCAGCGGCGTTCGCGCCGGCGACATAGGCCGCGTGGTGCTTGTCGTGATGAATGCGCACCGTTTTCTCATCCATCAGGGGTTCAAGGGCATCGTAGGCGTACGGAAGGGGGGGTAACACGTACTTGCCGTCGGCATAACCGACCGTGGAGGGATTTTGCTTCTTAGTCATCTTGTGCTGTTGTTGTATGAATGGCCCTGTTGCCCGGGCCTGGCTGATCGTTCCCAATGCCGCCAGTGAGGAAAGCGCGAGAAAGCGCCTTCTTTTCATGTCCGCACCATGGGAATTCATGGAAGTTTGGACATAGGTGGATTTGGAAGCGTTCAAAAAACTTCTTTGAAATTGTTTTTCCCGTTTTCTACGTAAGACTGGCGGAAAAGCCGCGGCGGCTATCTCCTGGCGGCGGCCGCGGGCCCCTGCGCTCCGTACGCGCTTACGCCCCGCACCGCGATGGAACCGGCATCTCCCAGAAAGGATTTGGGCAGCGTCACGCGGGTCTGGCCGCCGGGCAGCAGGATGCGGGTGGCCCACTGGCTGCCGTAGCGCGCCTGAACGGCCCATTTCCGCACGGGATTGCCGGAGGGCTGCCAGGAAAGGGTCACCGTGGAGCCGTTGTCCGCCACCGTGAAATTCTGCGGCTGTCCGGGCGTTCCGGCGCCGCACCACGGCATGGCCGGGGGAACGGCCATGGAGGGGTACAGTTTGTTCAGGTAGCGCTGGATGCCCCCGGCGTTCCTCATGATGGACTTGACGCTCCAGAAGCACTGCCCCGGCGCGTTGCGGGCCAGGGAGCGGGAGTAGTTGACCTGCGCGGCGATTTCCGAGGCGGGGCGGCCCGGGTCTTCGCTGCTCATGATGCGCGCCGTGGCGATGCCGGGCCAGACCGGGCGGCCCGTGTTCTGGGCGGCCCACCACTGCATCAGGGCCGGGAAACTCTGCTTGGCCGGGCTGCACCGCCAGTAAAGCTGCGGAGCCAGATAATCCACCCATCCTTTGGAAAGCCATTTGCGGGCGTCGCAGGCCAGGTGCTCGTAGGCATCCACTCCGGCCTCGATTCCGGCAGGCACGCCCGGGCGCCAGATGCCGAACGGGCTGATGCCCACGCGCACCCACGGCTTGGAGGATTTGACGGACTTGTACATGTCATGCACGAAGTCGTCAATGTAGGCCCGCCGCTGGGAGGGCGACTTGCCGTCGCCGAAGCTGCCGGGGGTCCAGCTTCTGCCCGGCGCGGGGTAGGGGTAGAAGTAGTCGTCGAGATGCACTCCGTCGATGTCGTAGCGGCGCACGACGTCCAGGATGACTTTCATGGCGTGGTCGCGGGAGGCGGAGGCGCTGGGGTTCATCAGCAGCACGGAGCCGCTGCGCTTCATCAGGTCCGGCCGCGTCAGGGAAATGTGGTTGCGGCCCACGGCGTGGTTCACGTTTGCCTTGGCGCGGAAGGGGTTGAACCACGCGTGCAGTTCAATGCCGCGGCGGTGGGCCTCCTGAATGGCGAAGGCCAGGGGATCGTAGCCCGGGTTGACGCCGGGGCCGGAAAGCCACTGGCTCCAGGGCTCCAGGAAGGAACGGTACAGGGCGTCCGCGTTCGGACGCACCTGGAGGAACACGGCGTTCAGCTTCAACTGGGCGCAGGTGTTCAGGATATTCAGCAGTTCCGAGCGCTGGGCGGCGCCGGAAAGGCCGGAACGGGAGGGCCAGTCGATGTTGTGGACGGTGGAAATCCATGCGGCGCGGAACTCCTGCGGGGCGGGAGGCACGGTTTCTCCGGAAGGCTGCCAGGCCAGGGCCTGGGCCGTCAGCGCAAGCAGGGAACAGGCCAGGCCGTGAAAAAAGGGGGATAAGGTCATGATCTGGTGGCGGGGATGCTGTGCGTCCATTTAACGCTCATCGGGCATGCCTGTCCATGACAGATACCGGCGGTTCCGTCATGGAACGCGCGGCGGCCTCTCCGGTCACCGCGAGCCGGAAGCGAGGCTGTTGATGAGGTGGGCGTTGAATCCGGCGCCGAAGCCGTTGTCTATATTGACCACGGAAACGCCGTTGGCGCAGGAATTCATCATGGCCAGCAACGTGGTCACGCCGCGGAAGTTGGCCCCGTACCCCACGCTGGTGGGCACCGCGATCATGGGAGCCTTCACCAGGCCCGCCAGCACGCTGGGGAGCGCCCCCTCCATGCCCGCCACGGCCACGAGGACGGTGGCCTCCCGGATGGAATCCAGATGGGACACCAGGCGGTGCAGCCCCGCCACGCCGCAATCCCGGTAGCGGCGCACCCGGCTTCCCAGGAATTCCGCCGTCAATGCGGCTTCTTCCGCCACCGCCTGGTCGGACGTGCCCGCACTGACGATGCCGACGAAGCCCGCCGCCTGCGGAGGGGGGGAGGAGATAATGCGCATGAGGCGCGCCTCCGGATGCATGTCCGCTTCCGGAAAGGCCCCGGAAAGATGGAGCAGGGCGTCTTCATTCAAGCGGGTAGCCAGCACGTTCTGCCCGGCGTCCAGCAGGTTGCGGGCTATTTCTTCAATCTGGACGGGCGTCTTGCCCGCTCCGTAGATTACCTCCGGGCATCCCGTGCGTTCCAGGCGGTCGTAGTCGATGTCCGTGTGGGAAAGTGCGGGGGACGCCGCAGCCCTGATCTTTTCCGCCGCCTCTTCCGTGGAAAGGCGGCCTTCCTCAAGCTGGCGCAGGATGGCGGTGATGTTGTTCATGACGGTTTGTTCATGCTTCCCCGGGAATACCCTTCCAGGTCCAGGGTGATGTGACGGAAGCCCAGGGCGCGGAGACGGCTTACGACGGCTTCCGACAGGCCGCCCTGGCGGAACAGACCGAGTTCCGGGCCGGGAAGCTCAATGCGGGCCAGGTCTTCTCCGTGTACCCGGACGCGGCAGCCCTTCAGCCCCAGAGAGCGCAGGAAAGTTTCCGCCTCGTCCACGCGCCGCAGCAGGCTTTCCGTGACGGGGCGGCCGTGTTCCAGGCGCGTCAGCAGGCACGCATAGGCCGGTTTTTCACTGATGTCTTCCGGCAGGTTCAGGGTGCGGGCCAGAAGGCGTATGTCCGCCTTGCCCATCCCCGCTTCCAGAAAGGGGCTGATAATGCCGAGTTCGTGAAGAGCCTTGCGTCCCGGCCGGTAGTCGCCCAGGTCGTCCGTGTTGGACCCGTCCGCCACCCGGGGAAAACCGAGCTCTGCGGCCCGCCCGGCCAGGGCGGAAAACAGGGCGTGCTTGCACAGGTAGCAGCGCAGGGGGGGATTCTCCGCAATCTCCGGAAGAATGGGAAAGACCAGTTTTTCCTGCCTGACGCCCAGGCGGCGGCACAGGGCGGCGCTGTCCCGGAGTTCCTCCCGCATGACGTAGGGTGTTTCCGCCGTCAGGGCCAGACAGCGGTCTGCGCCCAGAATATCGGCTGCGGCGACCAGCAGCACGCTGCTGTCCAGTCCTCCGGACAGGGCGACGGCGACGCGCTCCATGGGGAGCAGGACGGAGCGCAGCCGTTCAAAGGGAATCTTGGCGGGACTCGTCATGGTCGTCGTGGGGGAAAAGCCCCATCATCTGGCATTCTTCCAGCGGCAGCCCGGTCGCTTCCGCCAGGGCCTTGCAATCCTCGAACTCCGCCTTCCGGTGGTGGGGCCGTCCGTTCATGAAGGAGGTCTTTACGCCTACCGTGCCGTGGCGGGTCTGCACGGTGGAGCATTCCCGGCGCAGGATGTGGCGGCAGGCGTCATACTGGCGGATGCCCGGCGTGCTGCTGTTCCGGAAAAAGGCGGTTCTGACCCGGTCCGCATGTTCCGGCAGGCACAGCGCGCAGATCTTGAATGCCAGGCGTCCCTTCTTCATGCAGATGGATTCCTGCCATGCGTCCAGGGCGCCCGCCTCCATCAGCTTTTCCGCCAGGTAGGCGGTCTGTTCCGGTGTCATGTCGTCTATGTTGGCGCACAGTTCCGTCAGGCGTTCCGTGGCCGTATCCTGTTCCTCCGTCTCCACCAGCATCACCCGGAGGATGTTCGGGAGGGGCAGGCCCTCCCTGTGGCCGATGCCGTAGCCGGAGGCGGTGATGCGGCCGGAAAGCGGGGAAGGCGCGGGCTGTGCCACGGCGGCGATGTAGGCAGCTCCGGTGGGCGTGGTCGCCTCATGCGGCGTGCCGTTCAGGGTGGACTGGAAATGGCGCGCTAGCAGCGCGGTGGCGGGCGCCGGAACGGGCATCACGCCGTGCTGGCAGGTGACGCGGCCGCCGCCCAGCTCCACGGGGCCCGTAAAAACGGCATCCGCACGGAGCAGGTCCAGGCAGATGGCCGCGCCCACGATGTCGATGATGGAATCGACGGCGCCCACTTCGTGAAAATGCACCTGGTCCGGCGTAGTGCCGTGCACATGGGCCTCCGCTTCCGCCAGCAGGGAAAAAATGGAGAGAGCCGTCTTCTGTACGGCATCCGGAAGTCCGCTTTCCGTGATGATGCGCCTGATGTCCGCCATCGTCCGGTGGTGGTGTTCGTGGCTGTGGCCGGAATGGCCGTGTTCATGGGCCAGCACGTCAACCCGCATGCCGTGGATGCCGGCCTGCGCGGCACGGCGGCATTCCAGCTTCCACTCCCCATGAACGTTCAATTTGGACAATTCCCGTTCCAGAATATCCCGGTCCGCGCCCAGGTCGATCAGGGCGGCCAGATTCATGTCTCCGCTGATGCCTGCGCTGCAATCATAGACCAAGACTCTCATGACAAGGTAGTGTAAAAGGAAAATGCCCGTGCTCAAGGTCAAAATGAGCCTTATCGTTCATCGGTTTTCAGGGTTTCCGTGACGGCGTTTCGGAAAAATCCTGTCTGTTCATGCACGGATATTCCGTGAAATACGTTGCTAGAGAACTCTAAATATGCAACAATTCCCCAGCGCTGACCGCGCGTCCCTCGTTCCCATATCATGTCCATTCCGTTCTTTTCAAAATTACGATCCCAGAAGCATTATCTCCAGTTGATCAAGCCGGAGTTGAAGCAGGTCTCTGAATTTGTGGAAGCCCAGGCAGCATGTTTTGATCCCGAAGTCACCGACTACATGGAAACCGTCTGCCAGTCAAAGGGCAAGATGCTGCGGCCCGCGCTGACGCTGCTGGTGGGCGGGGCCACGGGAGGAATCAAGCCGGAGCACATCCGCCTGGGCGCGCTGCTGGAAATGGTGCATCTGGCCTCTCTGGTGCATGACGACGTGATTGACGAGGCCGACAAGCGCCGGGACGAAGCCACGGCTAACGCCCTGTGGGGCAACAGCTTGGCCGTGCTGCTGGGGGACGTTCTCTTCTCCCACGCCATGGTGCTGGGCACAGAATTCGGCAGTACGGAATTCTGCCGCAAGCTTGCGCAGACCGTCAGGAACGTCTGCCAGGGGGAAGTGGCGCAGTCCAGCCGGCTGTACGACCTGAGCATGACGCGTGAGGAATACTTTGAAATCATTCGCAAGAAGACCGCCTCCCTGTTCTCCGCCGCCACGGGCGGCGCGGGCTGGATATCCGGCGTTTCCCCGGAAGTAGAGGAATCCCTGTACCAGCTGGGCGATCTGCTGGGCGTGGCGTACCAGATCTACGACGACTGCCTGGACATGGTGGGTGATGAGGACGATGCCGGCAAGACCCTTCATACGGACGCCGGAAAGGGCAAGCTGACCCTCCCCATTTTCAATCTGCTGGAATGCGGCGACAGGAATGTGGAAGCTACCCTGCGCGACGCCATTGAAAACCGGGAAGCGGTGGATTATTCCGAATTCCATGACAACCCCGTCTTTGCGGAATCCCTGGACAAGGCGATCCAGGTGGCCCTGGAGAAAAACGAGGCCGCCCGTGAAATCCTGTGGCTCCTGCCGCAGACGGAATACCGGGAAGCCCTGGCGGAAATGACCTTCTACATGGACGAACTGCTCAACGATTGCAGAATATCCTGACGCCGCAACCGCGGCGGCCGGCCGTTGACGGAATGGCTTTCTTCCGCTGATCCTTGTTTTTTCCTCTTCCTGCCCGTTCCTGGCGCTCCGGGGACGGACGGATTTCTTTGACCTGTTTTTATCGGCCTGTAACCTTTTTGCCCCATTCCCTGCCTTAAAAAAATCGGGCGGAGGAATGAGACAAGGCGGTTTCCCTGTGCCTCGGGACTGGTTCCATGGTTCCCGGAGGTTTCCTGATGAAGGCAGGAGTAGGGGAACATGGCATGCAACCTGAACAGTAAAGCAGGCCGTTCGTTGCCGGAATCCGCAACGCACGGTTGACGGGTGCCGCAGGCAATGGGAACCCTGCCGCAGCGAGGGCAAGGCCCGGCTTGGCGGAGAGGGGGTCCGCAAAATCCTGTCTTCTGTCTCTAGGGAAACCGGATAGCTTATGCCGGGTCTGTTGTCCCGTACCGGCGCGCCCGGAAAAAGTAGGCTACAGCGACGATTCCGGCGAGGGCGGAGTACAGCAGGAAGCGGTCCGTGGAAATGGCGTTGGAAGCCTGGCCGTTGGAAAGGAAGAAGGTGATGGCCGCCACCAGCATGTTCCCCGCAAAGATGGTGAGGTTCCAGAAGCTGGTGATGACGCTTTTTAAATGGAGGGGAGCCTGCGTATAGGCAAATTCAAGGCCGGTGGTGCTGACCAGAATCTCGGAAATCGTCAGCACGCAGTAGGGAATGAGCTGCCAGGCAATGGACATGACGGCTCCCGACTCCAGCCTGTGCTGAAGCCACGCCACGATCAGGAAAGTGACGGAACTCAGGGCGATGCCCGTGCCGAGCCGGACAAGCGGTTTGGCGAGCCTCACCACGTTCGGATAAACGAAAACGGTGATGAGCGGGATGAAAATCATCACGAAAACGGGATTGGCTGCCTGTATCTCCTCCGGGCCGATGGACCATGTTCCGGAACCCGGCAGGGGAATGGAGATGGGAATCATGTTGTTGCCCTGGGCCACCCAGGAGGAAGCCGTCTGGTCAAAAATGGACCAGAACGGGATGACGAACGCGAAAATGGAAAGGATTTTCAGGATGTGCCGCGTGTCCGTAACGGCGTTTTCCCCGCAGAGCAGAGTTGCCTTGTTCCAGCCCCCGCGGAAAAGGACGGTAAAGAGCACCCGCCAGAAGCCGCCGCGGCTTGCACTCCGTGAGGGCGGTATTTTGTTGTATTCGCGGCGTCCCAGCCAGAAAACGAAGGTGGCGATCCCCATGAAGATGCCCGGCACGGCAAAGGCCCAGCTGTAGCCGTAATGCTGTTCCATGGCCGGGATCACCAGGAAGGAGAAAAAGGAACCGAGGTTGATGGCCCAGTAAAAGGCGTTGAACGCCTTGGTCATCAGCCGCGGGGACTTGTCCGGAATCTGGTCCCCCATGAAGGCGGAAACGCACGGCTTGATGCCGCCGGCCCCCAGGGCGATGATCAAGAGGCCCGCCATCAGGATGTAGCGGCGCGCCTCAATGGTTTGGAACAGGTCTGCGGTGGCCAGCACCCCGTGCCCCACGCAGTAAAGCAGGGAAATGTACAGGATGGTCTTGTACCGTCCCCATACCTTGTCCGCCAGCCACGCCCCCGCCACCGGCAGCAGGTACACCATGCCCACGAAGATGTGCAGCGTGGAAGTGGCCCAGTTCTCGCTCATCAGCAGGTGGCCGGTCATGTACAGCATCAGGATGGATTTCATGCCGTAGAAGCTGAAGCGTTCGCAGGCTTCCGTGCCGATGATGAACCTGGACTGGGAGGGAAGGGCGTTCATGGGGTGGAGGACGGTTGTCAGAAAGTTCCGGAAAGGGCAATAAAAATGATGGCCCCTGGAAGAGGGCCATCATGAAAACGGTGCCGGGATGCAATGCGCCGCGTGCAGACCAGGGCTGGATGCGAAACGGCGGCGGCAGTCATGACCGGGGAGGGTTAGCGCTGCTGGTTGGCGATGGGGGCTATTTCCACCTTGTACTTGGCGATGCAGGCTTTCAGCCAGTCCATCATCAGCATGGCCCTGGTCTGGGCGGAAAGAACGGGTGCATACTGCTGCGTGGCCTTGATCTGGAATTCGGGCGTATCTTCCAGTTCGCGCTTGACCAGCTGGACCAGCAGGATTCCGTCCCCCGTATCGATGGGCTGGGCCATTTTCCCGGGATTGACGAGAGCGCAGGCTCCGAAAACTTCCAGGGGAACGGGAAGCTCCTTGGGGGGAGCCAGGCGGGAGCTCATGGCCTGGTCCATGATGGCCTGGAATTCTTCCGGACTCTTCGCGTTCTGGCTGTAAATGCTGTTGAGAAGGATGTTCGGATTGATGAAGGGGCCGTAAGCGGCGGTTTTCGCCCCTGCCTTGGAGGCAATGGCATTGAATTGTTCAATGGCGTCCGGGGCCTTGTCCAGTTCCGTCCTGAGTTCGGAGGCCGCCTTGTTCAGGGATTCCTCGGTCATGGTTTCCAGCAGGTCCGCCCGCGCGCTGTTGCGCGCCATGTCGTAGGGCAGGGCCTTCACGGGAGTGATGCCTTCCAGCTTCACCAGAACCACCTGGCCGTCTTCCAGAACCTGCATGGTGCTGATCTGTTCGGCTCCGGACTTGGCGCGCGCCTCTTCAATGGCCTTGGCGTCTGCATCGGCATTCAGGGCCGGTGCGCCGGTCAGGGAAAAGACCACGTCCAGCAGGGTGGCGCTGCGTCCGTCGGAAGCGGACTGGTTAATGGGCTGGTTGATTTCTTCCGGCGCGTTCTTGCGGGTAACGGCCGCATAGGTTTTCTTCTCCATCTTGCACACGTTGGGCGTCTTGGCCAGGGCTTCGCCGATGGTCTGGTCCATGTTTCTTCCGTTGGTGGCGTTCAGGGGTTCCCAGATGTCGTTTTCCACCAAGTTCATGGTTTCCATGGTGGCGTTGGAAATATCGCCGGGCTTGGGAGCCTTGGCATCTCCTTCCGGAGTGAAGGTATATACGGTGAAGAAGCGGGCTTCCTCATTTCTGTAGTTCTCCTTGTGCTTGTCCCAGAACGTCTTGATTTCCTCTTCACCGGGGTCTGTCTTGGGGCGGAAGGCGCTCTTTTCCAGGAAGGCGGTGTTGACCGTGATCTGCTGGTTTTCAGATTCCGCCACGGCCTGGGCAAAATTGGGTTCCACGGCAGCGCCGCCGGCGATGACATCCTCAATGCGCACCAAGCTCATGGTGTCTCCCATCAGGCCGCGCAGGATTTCTTCCTGGAGCTTCTTGCCCTGGTTGCCGCGCATGGAAATGAAATCGTCGTACTTCTTGGGATCGAACACGCCCTTGTCATCCAGGAATTCCGGAATGTTGCAGATGGCTTCGTCAATCTCCGCATTGCTGGGGGTGAGGCCCAGGCGTTCCGCCTCCCGGCGGATGATGCCGCAGTAGGCCAGGAAGGCGGCGTTGGGATTATTGGTCTTCATCAGGTAGCAGATATTCCGCAAATCCTGTTCCGTGGCAAAGTGGTTCTGAAGCAGGGGAGCGAAGCTGGAAGAGAAGGAATAGGCCAGGTTGCGGCCCGTTTGACCCATATTCACGTAATCCTTCTCTCCGTAGGACTTCCCGTCCACGGTCACGAAAGTCTGCTTGAACATGCCGGACAGGGAACCGCCGCTTACGTCCCCGCCGATGAACATGAGGCCCACGAACACCAGGGCCATGGCCGCCATGATGACGATTGTATGTTTGCGTAAAAAATCTAACATGGAATATGATGTTGAATATGCGTGTGTCACCGGTCCCGGACTGACGGCAGTCTGGACAGCCCGGACCTTTTACACCTTTTCATACGGGTAGGCAAGTACGAAGCTTTCCGCTTCCGGCGGCTTTTCCAAAACATTGCGGCATGCGCTTTCCTGTCATGAAGAATGTTCCGGGCAGGGGCAGAACAGTATTTGACCTAGACGGTAGTGCAAATACGCCGTATGTTTTCCGTGCGCGGACGGAACCGGACGGCTGCGGCCGTCTTCCGCAGAGCGCTGCGCATGTCCGCAGCCGGACGGCCTTTTAAACGCAAGGATTTATGCTGAACCAGGTAGTAGAACTCAAAAGAGAAGTGACGGCGGTGCAGATCCCCAGCGGGGATGTGCTTACCCTGCCGGAAGGGGAGCGCGTGTACATCACCCAGATTCTGGGCGGCACCTATACCGTGGCTACGGACTACGGCCTGGCCCGCATTTCCAGGGAAGACGCGGACGCGCTGGGCGCCGAACCCGTGGAAAATTCCCCGGAAACGGTCGGACTGGACGAGAACGCCACGCTTGAGGAACGCGTCTGGGATACGCTCAAATGCATTTACGATCCAGAAATTCCCGTGGACATCGTGGACCTGGGCCTGATTTACGACGTAACCGTGACGGAACTGGAAAACGGCCTGCATCACGTGGCCGTGAAGATGACCCTCACCGCCCCCGGCTGCGGCATGGGGCCCCACCTGGTGATGGAGGCCAAGGACCGCATTGAAGCCCTGGAAGGTGTGGAGGCCGCGGATGTGGACATGGTCTGGGACCCTCCGTGGAACCAGGAAATGGTGAGCGAGGAAGGGAAAATGAAACTCGGACTGATTTGACCCCATGCCGGTTACTCTGAAATTATCCGACGAAGAGGCGCGGCATCTGGCGGAAATGCTTTCAACCGCCGCTGCCGTAGCTGCCGCCAACCAGCAGGACGGAGCGGAGGGAGGCCTGGTGGCGTGGGGAAAGCTCATCTCCCGCCTGATGAAGGACCTGTCGGAAACCCCCAGACTGAAAGGGCACATTGCCTATGCGGAGGATCTGGGAGCCTACGCCTTCACCCGGGAATATGAGGAAAACGCCTTTTACCAGGACTGCCTGGACGAATATCGGGACAACATCTTCTGGGCGGACCTGGTGACGCGCATGGCGGACAAGGCCATCAGCGAACACCTGGGGCCGGAATACTTTGAGAACATGTCGGAGGAAGAGCGCCGCCATACCGCGGAGGCCCTGGAAAAATCCCTGTGGCAGGAATGCGCCAGATACGGCATTGACCGCCTGGGCTTCATCCTCCCTCCTTCGGACGGGTAAAACGGCCTCTTTTTTCTCCTTCTCTCTTTGTCCTTCTCCCGTTGGAAGAAGAGGGCGCCTCACGGATGTGAGAAGCCCTCTTTTGCGAATCTCTGCGCATGGACGCCGAGCTTTTGGAAACTGCGTGTTCCTCGCTCTCCCGTATGGACTGGTTTACTGGTCCGGGTCTTCCGGCAGGGGCGGGGTGGGGCTGAGCAGGTGTTCCGTCTCCCGGGGAGTGGAAAGCACTTTATAATAGGCCCATACAGCGGCGGTCAGAACGCCGCTGATGGAAAAAATCATCGTAAGCCAGCCGGTAAGGGACATAATTATTTGGTGTGCTCCTGCACGAGCCGGGTAATGTCTTCACCGGGCGGTACAGGCTTTACATCCTGAGGCAGGGGTCGGCTTTCAAACAGCTTGAAATCCGTCATCACCGTTTCACCGCCCGTCTGGAGCAGGACGGAACCGTTCGGCTGGATTTCCGCCATGACGTTGGTGGAGGGGGTGGGGTCGCCCGTAAAGGTAACGCCGGTGCTGGGGAACCATTTGCCGTCCTTGTACGCAAAGCCGGGACCGAAGAACGCGCCGCGCGCTTTCTTGGCGGATTCAAAATTGCGCATGAAATCCTCCACAAACCCTACGGAGTAGGAAAGTTCTTTCTTGGAGGAATGGGTTTTCCACTTGGAAATGAGGTCCCAGGAGTTGGTCTTGTTGTTGAAGTAAAAGCCGCTGATTTCCTTGAACGGCCCCATTTTTTTGATGCAGACGAGAAAGCGCATGTTTTCCCCCACTTCCCAGGGATAATCCACAAAGCTCTGGCCGCCCGTCCCCTCGCCGCCGAAGCGTCCGGCCCTGGCGTTTTCTCCCAGCTTCAGCAGCTTGGTGCGTTCTTCTTCCGGGACGCTGTTGGGGTTGTCTCCGTGGGAAACCGGGTCCCAGATGGAAAAAATAATCACTTTCCTGCCGTTGGACTGTTCCTGGAAGCCGATGTAGCCGTCGTCAAAGTTCATGGCGCAGAAATAAGTGCCGGGAACGGAGGTGCGGGCCTTCACCTCGTTGTACAGGGCGGCCGCCTGGGCCGGATGGCCGTCCTGCCTGATATGCACGGAGCGGCACTGCCGCTTCGCCAGGACTTCCGGAGACTGGGCGTGGACGAATGATACTGCGGCAAGCAGGGAGGCGCAGACGACGGCTGTTGCGGAAAAAAGACGCATGGGAATGATTGGTGTTGACGGTTTGCTCCGGGCACGCCCCTTCGGGCGCTCCGCGGTGCATGGTTAGTACGGACTAATTACGTTTTCGTTTTATTCAATCTCTCACGTCTTTCCGTTTTTTCCAGGGTTTTTCCGGCATGGTGCGCCGTCTGAAGATGGAGAAGACGCGGGTTTTTCCGGCAATGAAAATTTTATGGCTGAAAGACCGTCAAACATTTCATTCGTTTCCGCTCCATTCCTTCCAGCCGCTTCAAAAGGCTGCGGCGTTCCCGGCGGAGGAGGAAAGGAAAGGCCGCCCCGCAGGATGCGGAAGCGGCCTTTACAGGATGATGAACGGAAGGAGGTTTTTTAACGGATCGGGTTGATGAACAGGGGCATCAGGCCGCCGATCACGATGAAGACGGAGAAGGCCGCCAGCATCACGCCGGAGATGACGGGCACCTGTACGGCTTCCATGCCTTCTTCCGGCTTGTCCCAGTACATGGAACGGATGACCTTGAAGTAATAATAGAAGCCTGCGGCGGCGCAGATGATCATGATGGGCAGCATCCAGTTCAGGTACAGGCCCGTGTTGATGACGTGGACGAAGGAGATCATTTTGGCGAAGAAGCCGGCCGTCAGCGGAACGCCTGCCAGGGAGGCGAACATGATCGTGATGGCGAGGGCCAGGCGGGGATTGGTTTTGCCCAGGCCGCGGAAGGCGGAGATTTCCTCGCTGCCGCGCTGGGTGCGGATCATGGCGAGGGCGAAGAAGGCCCCGAAGGTCATGACCAGATACACCGCCAGGTAGAAGGGCGCGTTGGGCGCCAGCTGCCCCTTCACCGTGCCGATGAAGAGGGGCAGGATGAAGCCGGCCTGCGCGATGGAGGAATACCCCATCAGGCGTTTCAGGTTGGTTTGAGGAATGGCTCCCAGGTTACCCACCAGCAGCGTGGCCGCGGCCATCAGGGCGATGACGAACTGGACGGCGGGAATGCCGGCGAAGGGCGCCAGGATGATGCTCAGCAGGGCGAAGCCCGCCACCTTGGACGCTACGGAGAGGAAGGCTGTCACCGGGGTGGGTGCGCCCTGGTACACGTCCGGAATCCACAGCTGCATGGGAACGGCGCCGATCTTGAAGGCGGTGCCGAGCAGGAGCAGGGCCAGGGCGAAGAACATGCCCGGTGCCGTCTGTCCGGAAAGGGCGGCCATGACGATGGCGTGGTTGTATTCAAAGGTGCCGGTCATGCCGAAGTACCATGCCAGGCCGAAGACGAGGAAGCCCGTGCTGACGGCTCCCAGGATCAGGTACTTGATGCCCGCTTCCGTGGAGCCGAGGTTCCGGCGGAAATAGCCCACCATGATGAAGGAGCTCAGTGTGAGCACTTCCAGGGAAACGAAGAGTTCCACCAGGTTGGCGGCCTTGCACAGGGAGGTGATCCCCACGCAGGCGAGCAGCGGCAGGATGTAGAATTCCCCGGTGCCGTCCTGCGTCTTGGAGTCGTTGGAAGACAGGTTGATGACGGCGCGGAAGTCCACGGAAAGGAGCAGGGTGATCGCCGTGGCGACCAGGGCCAGGATGATGTAGGTATTGGCGTAGAGGCTTTCCATGTAGAAGGGAAGCATCGCCAGGGCGCCCGCCGCCCCGATCAGGCCGAAGACGAATTTGGGAGCCTTCTTGAAGAAGGTTTCAGCCAGGAGCAGGATCATCGCCAGGCCGGCCAGGATGAATTCCGGAATGTACGCTTGCATGGGTAAAAGAAGATCAGGTTAAGCTTGGATTGTATTCAGGGGATGATCAGGAGAAGAATTGGAGAACCAGGTCCGGCAGGAAGCCGAAGACGACCAGGGTGATGACCAGGAAGTAGTTGGCCGCGCGTTCGGCGGGCAGCAGTTCCGTCGCGTAGGCGGCGGCCTTGGACAGGTCGCCCTGGAAGATGTTGCGGTAGGCCCTCAGCATGTACACGGCGCCGATGACCAGGCCCCACAGGCAGAGGATCGTGGCGATCTGCACGGGGCCGAAGCCGTTCTCGAACCCGGCGAAACCGGAGAAGAAGACCATGAACTCGCCCGGGAAGTTCGCCAGGCCGGGGAGGCCGATGGAGGCCATGCCCGCCAGGCCGAAGACGAAGGCCATGCGGGGCAGCCTGGTTCCCAGGCCGCCCAGGGAATTGATTTCCAGCGTGCCGGTCTGCTTTTCAATCTGGCCGCAGAGCATGAAGAGCAGGGCGATGGAAAGGCCGTGGGCCAGCATCAGCAGGGCCGCGCCTTTCACGGCCCAGGGGTTGGCTTCCGCGGAACCGGATACGATCAGGGCGGCGAAGGCCAGGAAGATGTAGCCCATGTGCATCACGGAGGAGTTGCCCAGCAGCAGGTCCAGCCGCTTCTGGTTCACCGTCACGTAGCCCACCCAGATCACGTTGCACACCAGCAGGACGAGCAGGATGTTCGTCCAGGGCAGGAAGCCCGCTTCCATCAGGGGCTGGAACATGAACAGGCCGTACAGGCCGAATTTTTTCAGAACGCCCGCGTGCATCATCGCCACCGGAGCGGGGGCGGAGGCATAGGCGGGGGCGGCCCAGGAATGGAACGGGAACAGGGAGATCAGGGTGCCGAATCCGGCGATCAGCAGGGCGCCGATCAGTTCCGCATTTTCCAGGGGCTGTCCGCTCTGGATGAAGTCCTGGAGGCCGGAGAAGGTGAACCCGGCCTGCGTTCCGATCATCAGCAGGGCCGCGAGCAGCACCATGGAGGCCAGCCCCAGGTACAGGGTGGCGCGCCAGGCGGTGGTGCGCTTGTCCCCCCTGCCGTATAGGCCGATCATCACGAAGGTGGGGATCAGCGCCAGTTCATGGAAGGCGAAGAAGGAAATAATGTTGTTGGACAGGAAGGCCCCGGTGGCGCCCGCGGAGATCAGCAGGGCGGAATTGTACCAGGAGGCTTCCCCTCCCTTGGGAGGATTGGTGCCCAGCACCGTGGCGAAAGTGACCAGGATGGTCAGCAGCAGCATCACCTTGGCCATGGCGGGGGCCAGGGTCAATTGAAGATCCAGCCCCTGGAAGCGGGACCAGCAGGAAGCGCAGTCGTCAAAGCTAACCAGGGCCCAGATGCCCAGGGCCAGCGTCAGCGTTGCGCTGAGCAGGGCCGTCGGGCGCGCGGGCGCCTTGCACAGACCGATGAGGGCTGAGGCAATCAGAGGAATGAGAACAAGCCAGATAAGCATGGTGTGTGATTGGTTGGGAGGTTAGCAGGAATAGAAGACGGTGAAGTAAATGACCAGAAGCAGGCCGACGCCGAACAGAACCGTGTAGGCGGCCATGTTGCCGGACTGCAGGCGGCGGAGCAGGGAGCCGACGGCGGCGGTCAGCCGGGCCAGGCCGCCCACGATGAGGCCGGAAATGATGAACTGGTCGATGAAGTCGATAATGGAGGCCAGAATGCCCTGCACGCCTTTAACGAGCACCTTGTCGTAGAACCAGTCGATGTAGAGCCGGTTGACGAGGGCGCGGGAGACGGCGTTGCCGGAGAGCTTGTCGGAGGCCGGAGAGCCCGCATAAAACACGGCCGCCAGCAGAATGCCCAGGACGAGGGCGCCCATGGATACGTAGAAGGGCATTCCCATGTGGAAGTCCGCTACTGCAAAGCCGTTGAAGGGAACCAGCCTGTCCGCGATAAAGCCGTAGCCGGAGATGACGGCGAGCACGGCCAGGATCAGCAGGGGAATGAGCATGACGCCGCCCACTTCCCGCGCGTGTTCCGCGCTGTGGCTGCGTTCCCTGCCGAAGAAGACCACGAAGATGACTCTCATCATGTAGAAGGTGGTCAGCAGGGCCACGCCGCCGCCGATCCAGAAGAACACCGGGTTTTTGTGCAGGGCGGCTTCCAGGATGGCTTCCTTGGAGAAGAAGCCGGACGTGAACGGAATGGCGATCAGGGCCATGGTGCCGATGATGAAGGTCAGGGAGGTCAGCTTCATGCGCTTCATGATGCCGCCCATCTTCCAGATGTCCTGCTCATGGTGGCAGGCGAAGATGATGGCGCCCGCGCCAAGGAAGAGCAGCGCCTTGAACCAGGCGTGGGTGAACAGGTGGAACATGGCCGCTTCCCCGGCCAGCAGGCCCAGGGCCATGACCATGTACCCGAGCTGGGACAGGGTGGAATAGGCCAGCACGCGCTTGATGTCGTTTTGCTGGGTTGCCATGAAGGCGGCGATGATGGCCGTGATAGCGCCGATGATGGCGATCACGTCGCAGGAGAGAGAGGGGAACGCTTCCACGCCGATGGAGAGCTGGACGCGCACCATCATGTACACCCCGGCGGCGACCATTGTGGCGGCATGGATCAGGGCGGAAACGGGGGTGGGGCCTTCCATGGCATCCGGCAGCCACACGTGCAGCGGGAACTGGGCGGACTTGCCCACCGCGCCGCAGAACAGGCACAGCACCGTGATGTTCAGCAGGGTTTCACTGATGCCGGCGGGCATTTCCATCAGGCTGAAATTGAGCGTATTGGTCAGCGCCCAGAGGGTCAGGATGCCGATCAGGAAGCCGAAGTCCCCCACGCGGTTGCAGATGAAGGCCTTCTTGGCGGCGTCCGCGGCGGCGGACCTGGTGTACCAGTGGCCGATGAGCAGGTAGGAGGAAAGGCCCACCAGCTCCCAGAAGATGAAGGTCATGGCGATGTTGCTGGCCAGGACGATGCCCGTCATGGAGAACATGAACAAACTCAGGCAGGCGAAGTAGCGGGCCTTGGCCTTGTCGTCCGCCATGTATCCCAGGGAGAAGATATGCACCAGCAGGCCGATGCCCGTGACCACCAGCATCATGCGCGTGGAGAGGGGGTCCAGCACGAAGCCGAGGTCAATGGAGAAGACGCTGGAAATGGAAAGCCAGGTGAAGGCATCCGTTCCGGTCTTGTCCAGCAGGGCCAGGGAAAGAACGAAGGTGACCAGGCAGGAGAAGGTGGAGGTGAGGGCCGCCACGTTCGCGCGCTTTGTCAGGAAAAACCAGTTGAAAGCCGCCACGACCAGGGGCAGAAAGAGCAGGAGCCAGGTATATTGGATGTCGATGTCTAACATGTTCGTGTGAGGTTCGGGTTGCTCTTAGTCTTTCAGCGTATGAAGGTCCTGGGTGCTGGCCGTGCGCCGCGCGCGGTACAGGGAAACGATCAGGGCCAGGCCGATGGCCACTTCCGCCGCGGCGATGGTCAGGACGAAGATGGACAGGGACTGGCCGTCATAGTTGGGCAGTCCCATGGAGCCCTGGGCCCGGGAGAAGGCCACCAGGGAAAGGTTGGCCGCGCTGAGCATCATTTCCAGGCACATGAAAATGACGATGATGTCGCGCCGGACGATCACCCCCACCAGGCCGATGGCAAACAGAATGCCGGAGAGGATCAGATAATGCGTAAGAGGTATCATGATGATTGGCTGTGTTGAGATGTTCGTTTATTTGCCGGAGGGTCGGCGGCTCAGGACCACGACGCCGATGGAAGACACCAGCAGGGCCAGCCCCGCGATGATCAGCGTGCGGTTGTACTTGTCAAACAGGGTGCGGCCCAGCAGGGCGGTGTCCGGGAATTCCCCGTTGTCGATCTCCGCCCGGATGGTCGTCCCTTCCGGATAAAGATGCGCGGAGCATTTGGGGGAAAGCGGAGGAAGGGTGATCCGGGGGGGCTGGATAGATAAACTCAATAAACGGTCAATGGAGTTTCCGGAAAAGGCATAGTTCCCTTGCTTCTGTCCGCAGATGGCGATTTTGTCGAGAGGAAGGCCGTTGACGCCGTGCTTGCCGGATGCGGTTGCTCCCGGAGCTTGGACGGATTCCGCGTTTCCTTGCTGCTGGCCGTTGCTGATCTGGCGATCGATTTCAGCATCTGTAAAAGCGGAAGTTGAAGCGCGCAATCCGCAAGCCACGCCGGCGTTGCCTTCCGTAGCGCCGTCCTGTCCGATCTTCAGATCGTTCCAGGCCTGTTCCGCGCTGGCCATCGGGCAGCGGCCGCAGTCTTTGGCGCCGGGCAGGGAGTAGATGATGCCGATGAGCTGGCCGAGGAACAGCCCTGCGATGATGACGCCCACGGCGACGGAAACGGGCCGCCGGAAGGGGGAGGTTTCCAGCTTTACGTTCAGCAGCATGATGATGAACGCGAAGAGAACCATGATAGCCCCGGCGTACACGAGGATTTGCAGAATGCCCAGGAAGTGGGCGCCCAGACCGATCATGACGGCGGCCGTCGCCCCGAAGGAGAGGGCCATCATCATGGCGGAGGAAACGGGGTTGCGCATGAAGACGACCATCAGGGACAGGATCACGGCCAGGGCCCCGAAGACGTAGAAGAGTATGTCACTGGCAAAAATGTTCATAACGTGCAGAATGTGGAGTGAAGAGTTCGGGGTGTGTTATTTGTATTGGTTCCACTTGTTGACCAGCCCCTTGCGGGTGCCGCCCAGTTCGTAGAGCCTGGCCTTGTTGTGGATGGACTGCGTCCGGTCCGTAGGGGTGAGCAGGTAGTCCTGGCTCATGAAGATGGCTTGTTCCGGGCAGGCTTCCTCGCACATGCCGCAGTAGATGCAGCGGAGCATGTCGATCTCGAATTCCTTGGGGGCTTTTTCCACCTTGTCCCAGTCGCCTTCCTTGACGGTGCCGGGCGTGATGGTGATGGCGCGGGCGGGGCAGATGAATTCGCAGAGCTGGCAGGAGACGCAGCGTTCGCGTCCGTCCTCGCCCTTCACCAGCACGGGATAGCCGCGGTAATAGGGAGGCAGGTGCTTGTCCCAGCGGAATTCCGGGTACTGCATGGTGACGCCGATTCCGGAGCCGGCCAGTTCCTTCTTGTTGCGGGACTTGCCCGCCAGAGCCAGGGCCAGGTGCTTGATGGTGATCCACAGACCGCCCAGGATGGATTGCAAGTAGAACCGCTCTCCGAGGGAAATCTTCGGGCGCTTGATCGTTTTGAAGGCCATAATATTTGTGTATCGGGATAAAGGGTTGGTTTACTTGACGAAGTACAGGATGGCGGCCGTGATGAAGATGTTGATGACGGCCAGTTCAAAGAAGACCATCCAGCCGAGCTTCATCACCTGGTCATAGCGGAAGCGGGGCAGCGTCCAGCGCACCCAGACGAAGAAGAAGGCGAAGAAGAGGAGCTTGAGCACGTAGGCGACCAGCTGGCAGAGCACCGCCACCCAGTTGGCGACGTGTTCGTTCAGCCAGCCGTCCAGGCCGAAGCCGATGGACCAGCCGCCTAGGAAGAGCGTGATGACCAGGGAGGAGCCCACCACCATGGCGGCGTATTCGCCCATGAAGAACTGCGCGAACTTCATGGAAGAGTATTCCGTGTGGTAGCCGCCCACGAGGTCCGTCTCGCATTCGGACATGTCGAAGGGGGTGCGGTTGGCTTCCGCGAAGATGGAAGTCAGGAAGATGAGGAAGCTGATGGCCACGGGCACCAGGAGAATCCAGCGCTGCCAGCTCAGGCCCTCTCCCCACACGGGAAGCAGCAGCCAGCCGTTGGCCGCCTGGTATTCCACGATGTTGGACAGGTCCAGCGTGCTGTAAATCATCAGAACGGGGATGATGGACAGCCCCATGCTGATTTCATAGGAGATCATCTGCGCGGAGGAGCGCACGCCGCCCAGGAACGGGAACTTGGAGTTGGAGGACCAGCCCGCCAGCACCAGACCGTACACGGAAAGTGAGGAGATGGCGAACACCCACAGCGGCCCCACGCTCAGGTTGGCCACGGCCATGTTCACATTGCCGTAGGAGGTGTGCAGGTCTCCGGCAAAGGGGATGACGGCGGCCGTCATCAGCGGCGGGGCAAGCACCAGCATCGGGGCGATCCAGAAATAGACGCGGCGCACGAAGGGCGGCGTGAAGTCCTGTTTCAGGAACAGCTTGCCGCCGTCCACCATGGGCTGGACGAGGCCGAAGATGGGAATGTCCCGGTCCAGGCGGAAGAAGCGGCACAGGTTGGCGATCTTGCCGTCGTGAGGCAGGCCGAAGTAGTCCAGCGTCTTCTTGAACGGCAGGTCGGACTTCATGCCGAAGCGGCGGAAGATGCTCAGCGGGATGCCGGCGCGGTTGGGGCCCACGCGGTCCTGGATCCAGGCGGCCACCCGGCGTTCAATGTACACGCAGATCGGAATGAACAGGATGGTGATGGCAAAGCAGATGACGATCTTGATCAGCAGGGTGATGACGTAGAACCAGATGGGGTTGCTGAGCACCTCGTCGCAGAAGGTTAGAATCGAATCAATCATGGCGGATTAACGGGTTGTATGCGTGTGAAGTGTTGTTAGCGGGACTGGTTCCTTTCGCGTTCCACCACGGGAATGGTGACGCCCGTTTCCAGAATGGGCCGGCCGCCGTCTCCGATGGAACCCCAGGTAAGGCCGTTCAGCTCCTCGTATTCGGTGCTCATGACCGTCAGGATATCCAGGGCGGAGGAGAAGTCCTTCAGGGCGGGATTGCCGCCCAGGGCCACGGTGATGTCCCTCAGTATCTGCCAGTCGTCGCGGGAATAGCCCACGGGCCGGATGGCGCGGTTCAGGCGCTGGATGCGGCCCGCCACATTGATCATGGTTCCGAATTTTTCGGCATAGGTGACGCCGGGGAGCACCAGGTCCGCATGGCGGCCCGTTTCATTGGCGCTGTGGGCGATCATGAAGAGGTAATCCAGCTTCTTGAGGTCTTCCGGCGTGAATCCGGCTTCCGGAGCGGTGAGGTCTTCCCCCAGAGCGAGGACGGCCTTGACGGAGCCGTTGCGCACCCCTTCCCGGATGGCGTCCAGTCTGGAACCGGGTTCGATGCCCAGAACCAGCTTCGCGCCGTTCGTGTTCGGGTTGCGGTCCGCGGAAATCAGCATTCCGTCGCTTTCCCCCGTGCGGGGTACGATGTCCATCTTGTCCGTGCCGATCTGGGCGGCCAGGTGGCGCACCATGTAAAGTTCTTCATTGGTCATCCGTCCGGAGGCGATGATCGCGATTTTGTCCGGGGAAATGCGCTTGAAGGCTTCTGCGGCGGAAGCCAGGGCCGGTTCCCAGGTGGCCGGGCGGTGGGGAGCTCCGGCGTCCGTGCGGATCACGGGCTGCGGGATGCGCTGGGGAGAATTGATGTATTTGTAATTCAGTCGGTGGGAGTCCGGCATCCAGCAGGAGTTCACGGCGTCGTTCGGGCGCGGGGTGATGCGGTACACCCGGTCTTCCCTGGTCCACAGGGTGATGTTGGTGCCGGTGCCGCAGTCCACGTCAATGGTCTTGGTCTCCTTCAGGAACCAAACGCGCATCTTGAAGCGGAAGTCCTTGGAGGTCAGGGCGCCCACCGGGCAAAGGTCCACGGTGTTCAGAGAATAGTTGCTGTCCAGTTCCCGGCCGGGATAGACCGTGATGGCGTTGTACGTGCCGCGCTGGGACATCGTGAGCACTTCGTCGTGCATGATGTCGCGCATGAAGCGCACGCAGCGGCCGCAGAGCACGCAGCGTTCCTGGTCCAGGTTGACGCGCGGGCCGATGCTGAGGTTCTTGCCCTTCTTGGTTTTCTTTTCCTCGTAGCGGCCTTCAATCTGGCCGTAGTCGTTGGAGTATTCCTGAAGCTTGCATTCTCCGGCCTGGTCGCAGATGGGGCAGTCCAGCGGATGGCTGGTGAGCAGGAATTCCAGCACGCCGCGGCGCGCTTCGGCCGCCAGCGGGCTGTCCGTGCGTACGCCCATGTTTTCCGCCACCGTGTTCGCGCAGGAGATGATGGGGCGGGGCATCCACTGGATGGGCTGGAAACCCTGTTCGTCGTAGGAGGGAGTCTGCCCCGGAGCCAGCCTGGGAGGCATGCCCTGTTCCACCAGGCACATGCGGCAGGAGCCGACGACGGCCAGCTTGGGATGGTAGCAGAAGCAGGGAATCGGCACGCCCACGGAACGGCAGGCGTCTGCAATCCTGGTGCCGCGCGGGAAACGGTACCACGTGCCGTTGATCTGGACGTTCACCTTGCCTTCCGCGGCAGCGGCGTCTTTGGGGAGTTTGTAAGCTTCTTCGCTCATGATGACGTGATGGGAGGGAATGGAATTGAAACTGGGGACGTGGTGAGGTTACCGGATGAAATAGCGGCGCTGCTCCCTGCCTTCCGCAGAATGGGGCAGGCAGGCGTTGAAAGGATCCGTCAGGGCCACGAATTCCTCCTTGAACTTGGAGACCATGGCCTGGGTGGGCCAGGAGGCGGCTTCCCCAAAGGCGCAGACCGTCTTGCCTTCAATCTGGTTGGCTACCTGGATGAGGAGGTCCACGTCCGAGGGGGCGCCCTTGCCTTCCAGAATGCGCGTGCTGAGCTTCATCATCCACGGGCATCCTTCGCGGCACGGGGTGCACTGGCCGCAGGATTCGTGGGCGTAAAAGCGGTTGATGTTGTTCAGCGCCCAGGGCATGGAGCGGGAGTCGTCCATGACGATGACCGCGCCGGAACCGGACATGGAGCCGTACTGGGCGATGCTGTCCAGGTCCAGCGGGATGTCGAAGAAGGAGATTTTGCCCGTGGTGCCGTCCGGATTCCGGGTCTTGTACTCCACGTCCGTGCGCATGACCTTGGAGGAGGAGCCGCCGGGAATGACAGCCTTGAATTCGCGGCCTTCACGGGGGCCGCCGCAGACGTCGTACAGCAGTTCGCCGAAGGTCATGGAACCGGAAACGATTTCATAATAGCCGGGGCGCCGCACGTCGCCGGAGACGCCGATGATGCGCGTGCCGGGGGAGCGTTTGGCGCCTTCCTGTCCGTAGGCTTCGCCGCCCATGGCGATGACGTGCTTTACCTGACACAGGGATTCCACGTTGTTCACGATGGTGGGGCAACCGTACAGGCCGATGGCGGCCGGAAAGTAGGGGGGCTTGATGCGGGGGTAGGGGCGCACGCCTTCCAGGGAGTTGAGCAGGGCCGTTTCCTCACCGCAGATGTAGGCGCCCGCGCCGCGGTGCAGGTGGATTTCCAGATCGTAGCCGGACCCCAGGATGTTCTTGCCCAGGAAGCCGCGTTCGCGCGCCTCCTGCAGGGCCTTGAGCATGGTTTCCGCGGCAATGGGGAATTCCTCGCGCATGTAGATGTACGCCAGGTGGGCGCCCACCGCGTAGCTGGAAATGACCATCCCCTCAATGAGCTGGTGGGGGTCCTGGTGGACGATGTAGCGGTCCTTGAAGGTGCCGGGTTCGGATTCGTCGCAGTTGCAGACCAGATAGACGGGCTTCGTGTTGTTCGGCGGGATGAAGGTCCACTTCACGCCGGTGGGGAATCCCGCGCCGCCGCGGCCGCGCAGGCCGGATTTCTTCACCTCGTCAATGACGGCCTTCGGCTCCATGCCGAGCGCCTTTTTCAACTCTTCATAGCCGCCGTCGGCCAGGTAGCAGTCAATGGACGTGTTCCACCCTTCGCGGTTGATGTTTTTAAGGATGCGGCGCGTTTCCCTGGGGTGGGGCTCTTTACCGGGAAGATAGGTAATGCTCATGGCGGGTGATCTGGTGCGTGGTGGGGAAAATTAGGCGTTCTGGTATTTGAGGATCACTTCCTCCAGCAGTTCCGGCGTGACTTTTTCATACAGGATGTCGTTGACCATCATGTTGGGGCCGAATCCGCAGTTGGCGAGGCATTCCACGCCCTCCACACTCCACAGGCCCGAGGGGCTGACGCCGATGGGGTGGTGGTGGTCGATGCTGCTCTTGTCGATTCCCAGGCGCGTGCAGATGGTGTTGAAGAGGCTGTCCGCCCCCGCCATGGCGCAGGAAAGCGTGCGGCAGACGCGGATGTGGTTCTTGCCGGGGCAGGTCTGGCGCAGGCCGGGATAGAAAGTGACCACGCCCAGCACGTGGGCAGGGGTGAGTCCCAGCTTTTCCGCCGTCCAGGTGATGGCGTCCGCGCTGATGTAGCCGAATTTCTTTTGAATCTCATGCAGAATGGGGAGAACGGCGGACTGCTGCTTGCCCTCCGGATAATGCGTGATGTATTCGCTTGCGGCGGCATCAAGTTCCGGCGTGGCTTCAAAGGCCGGGTAGAATTGTTCGCCGGGGCTGGGATGATGGGCGATGAGCGCGTCAATGGCGTTTTCAGCGTAATCGGACATGGGGATGGAAATATGTGTTAAGGTTGGCGGAAAAGGTGCGGGTTCGTGTTAGCGGTCGCATTCGCCCATCACGAAGTCAAAGGAGCCGAGAATGGCCGGAACGTCGGAAACCAGGTGCCCCGGCAGAAGCTCCGGCAGGATGGAAAGGTTGCAGAAGGAGGGGGAGCGCATGCGCAGGCGGTTGGGAAGACCGCCGCCCTTGGAATCCAGGAAGAAGCCCAGCTCTCCCTTCGGGTTTTCCGCGGCAAAGTAAACCTGGCCCGCAGGGGCGTTCACGCCCATGGTGGTGGTCATGAACTGGCGGATCAGGGATTCCATGTCCGTCAGCACTTTTTCCTTGGGCGGAAGCGTGCCTTTCTTGTCCACCACGTTGATGGGCCCCTCCGGCATGGTGGCGGCCACCTGGCGGATGATGCGCAAGGACTGGCGCATTTCCTCAATGCGGATGGTGAAACGGTCGTAGCAGTCTCCGTGTTCGCCGATCGGGACATCGAATTCGTACTGTTCGTAGCCCAGGTAGGGATTGGTCTTGCGCAGGTCGCGCTTGACGCCGCTGGCGCGCAGGTTGGCTCCGGTAAGGCCCCAGGAAAGGGCCTTTTCACGGGGAATGATGCCCACGCCCTGGAGGCGGTCGATGAAAATCTTGTTCTTGAGCAGCAGGGCTTCCGTTTCGTCAACGGTCTTTTCCGCCTGGTCGCAGAAGGCGAGCACTTCCTTCAGCATTTGCTGCGGCACGTCGCGCGTCTGGCCGCCGATGCGGGTGTAGGAGGACGTGAAGCGCGCGCCCGTAAGCTGTTCGTAAAAGTTGTGGATTTTTTCGCGTTCCTCATAGCAGTACAGGAACACGGTCATGGCGCCTACGTCCATGGCGTACACGCCCACTCCCAGAATGTGGGAGGAAAAACGGGAAAGCTCCAGGGCGAGCACGCGCAGGGCCTGGCCGCGGGGCGGAAGTTCCCAGCCCATCAGCTTTTCCACGGCGCAGGCGTAGGCGATGTTGTTGGAGAGGGGGGCCAGGTAGTCAAAACGGTCGGTGTAGGGGACGAACTGGTTGTACTGGATCGTCTCCCCGATCTTCTCCATGCCGCGGTGCAGGTGGCCCACTACGGGATCACAGCTGATGATTTCTTCGCCGTCAAGCTCCAGAACCAGGCGGAGCACGCCGTGGGTGGCGGGGTGGGAGGGGCCCACGTTCAGGGTCATCGTTTCTCCGAGCGGTTCGGATGTATTGGTGAGATAATCGGCGTTGGCGGCTGTATCTGCAACGGTGAAGGTTTTGGTGCTCGTGTTCATGGAATGTCCTGCCTGGCTGAACCTGATAATGGTGCCGGATGATTATGCCACTTCGCACCCTTCGGGCAAGCCAAATGTAAGATTTCTTGGTCTTTTCGTCATGCCTTTTTACCTAATATAGAATTAGTTTAAACTAACACAAGGGAAGGAGCAACGGGATGGCGCCGGGGAGCGGAAGAGTAATGGCCCGACAGGGAGGGGAGGATGGGAAATCAGGAATGTCCTTGCGGCATGGAGCGGTTCCTTTCCGGCGGGAAAGGGAGCAAGCCTCCGATGAATCGACAAATCCATCCCGTTTTTTACAAATCCGTTGCAAGGTCGCCGTTTTTCGGAAGGAAAGAGGTACTTCTTCCTTTGCAAGAAATTGAGCGTCAAAGGGAGAAAGATAAATTTTCTCTTTGCAGGTCCTTGCCAGTTTTGGGACCTGGAAAGGAGATGTCTTCCGTTTCCGGAAAGCCGGGATTTCTCCGGTAGGGCGGACCAAAAGCCGTGCGGGAGGGAGGCCTTGTCGGCAGTCGGGAACGGCTTTTCTTTTCCAGACTCTCTCCGTTGGCGTGAATCCGGAACGTTAATCGGCAAAGGAGGCGGCCTTCAACCTTTTCTCCGGCGGGGTAGCGTTGCCTTTCCGGCGGACACGCCGTGAGCGGAGTCTGTCATTTGACGAGGTTTCCGGGAATGAAATGCATTTCCTGCTCCGCAATCCCGAATTGCCAGGTGGCCGTTTGCCAGATGTTGCCGCCGGGAACCTTCCACCGTACCTGGACGGTGACCGGGCTGATGCGCAGGGGACGGGAGGGTGCCCATTTCAGGACTTTTTCCCTGGCGTCATACTTGGCATTTACCAGGCCGAAACCGGAGACGCGCATCTCCATGTCCTTGGGATTGAGCTGCGGTTCCCGTGCAAGGGAAATGGAAATGTCCGGATTCTGGTTGCGGACCACGGTGTTGGCTGCCGGGAAGACGGGCTGGGCGGGAGCCGGATAGGACCCCAGCCCCTGTTCATGGCCTGCGGGAGCGGGGGAGGGCGTCTCCGGCGCGCTGGGAGTATTGAAATTCACGGCTCTGGTGAACGTCTTGGGATCCTTGCCGAACACCATGTAACGGTGAATTCTCCAGCGGTCCGTATCCTTGGTCACTTTTCTGGGAATGACGGTAAACGCCGCCCGGAAGCCGGCTTCCTCCGCCTTGGTGATCATCTCCGGCAGGACGAAACCGCCCGGGTAGCAATAGGCTTCCACGTCGGAACCGGGGAATCTCTCCTGGAGAATTTTCCTGGATTCCCCTATTTCCTTGGCGGCCAGGTCCAGGACGGCCTGCGTGCCCTTTCTCTGGGCTGCGCGCCAGGACCTGGGGTACAGGTGGCTGACGGAATGGCTGCCCAGAGTGGCTCCGTTGTTCAGCATTTCCTGAATCTGCTCCCGGCTCATGGCGGACCCGCGGCCTGTGATGAACTTGGTGTAGGGGAAAACGGTGAAGGGAATTTTCATTTCCCGGAGAATGGGGTAGGCGTCCGTGTAAACGCTCTTCCAGCCGTCGTCAATGGTGATCAGGACGCACTTGGCGGGCAGTTGCTTGTCGCCCAGTTTCCAGTCCAGGAAATCTTTCATGGTGATGATGGGCACGCCTGCGGTTTTCAGCGCCTGCATCTGGGCCCGGAACGTGTCCGTATTCATGCGCATCTCCGTGGCGGGCAGCGTGCGGCTGAAATCATGGTAGCCCAGGATGGCCACCCGTGTTTCATGCTGAGGGACGGGAACGGGAGAAAAGGCGGAGGGCGGAATGGAAGGGGTGGCCTGGGATGGGAGCTGGAGGTGCGTCTCGCCGGGAATGGGTTCCGCATTCGGGATGGATTCGTCCGGCGCGGACGGAGCCGCCGTTTCTCCGGGGATGGGCTCGGCCATGGGAATATCTTCATCCCTGCGGTTGGCTTCAATCAGTTCCCGGACGGGCACGATGCCTGCTGCGGGGTCCCCCTTGATGGTGCCGCCCGTCACTGGTCCGGGTGCGAGCGGCAGGGGTGTCATGGGAGGCAGTTCGGGCGGAAGCTCCGCACAGGCGACACCGGCTGAGATCATGAGAACGGAAAGAAAACCAAGGGCGGAGCGCATATCTGCAACTACTATTTTTGAGAGTCCTGTTCAATCTTAAACTCCGGCAGGCATGACAGCCGTTCCTTTTCGTTTCACTGCCCGTTCTCTCTCTGCGGATTTTTCCGTTTTCCGTGCATGCTCTCCTTAAAAAGCGTGCAGACTCATTTTCCGCTCGCTCAAAAAAGTGGACATGTTTAGTCTGTGCGCAGACATGAGCAGCATTTGTCATTTTACCAAAGCTCTGACACTCCGTTTTGGTCGGCTTGCCGCAGTGGCGGCAGCCGTCTTTTTCATGGCCGCCGGAGCGGGAGAGGCTGCCGTGCGTGCGGCGGAGCCCGCCTATCCCGCCACGGAAATTGGAGGAGAATCCCAATACAGCCATTTCCCGATTCCGCTCAGCCAGTACAAGCAGCTGCCCCCGGACGCCAGCCTGTCCCAGGTGCTCAGCGAACGCAACGAACAGTCCGGCGGCTTCAACCTGGCCGTGACGCTGGTATTCCTGGGCGCCATCATACATACGTTCCTGGCGGGGCGCTTTGAACGCTACTCCCACAAGCTGGCTCTGCGCTACAAGGAAAAGCTGAAGGAATCCAACTTCCGCGTGATGCATCCGGAAGAACGGCTGCCGGTCTCCTTTGCCTCCGCCATCTTTCATTTCCTGGGGGAAGTGGAAGCCGTGTTCGGCATTTGGATCATCCCCTTCATGTTCGTGTGCTGGAAATACTATTCCTTTGAAGACTTTTCAGCCTACTTGAATTACGACTGCTCGTTCACGGAGCCCATGTTTGTGATGATCATCATGATCATCGCTTCCTCCCGCCCCATCTTCAAGCTGGCGGAATCCGTAGTCAACTGCGGCGCCAGACTGGGGAAGGCCACTCCAGGCGCCTGGTGGATTTCCGTCATGTGTCTGGCCCCGCTACTGGGTTCCCTGATTACGGAACCGGCCGCCATGACGATCGGCGCGCTGATCCTGAGCAAGAAATTCTATGACCTCAAGCCCAAGCGCTCCCTGATGTACGCCACGCTGGGCCTGCTGTTCGTGAACATCTCCATCGGCGGAACCCTGACTCACTTTGCCGCCCCTCCCGTCGTGATGGTTGCGGAAAAATGGGACTGGGGCCTGGCGCACATGATCCAGCATTTCGGCTGGAAAGCCGTGTGCGCCATCATCATATCCAACCTGATCTATTTCCTGATGTTCCGCAAGGAATTTGCCCGTCTGGCCACCCAGCAGCGCGAATTCAGCGAGTTTGACGATGCCATCCCCCAGTCCTGGGAAGACCGCAACGATCGGATTCCCGTGTGGGTGACGCTGGCGCACGTGTGCTTCCTGACCTGGACGGTGCTTTTCTCCCATGAACCGGTGATGTTCATCGGCAGTTTCCTCTTCTTCATCGGCTTTACGGTTGCCACGCCGCAGTACCAGAACCAGATGTCCCTGCGCGTTCCGATGATGGTGGGCTTCTTCCTGGCCGGGCTGGTGATTCTGGGCGGCGTGCAGGCCTGGTGGCTGGAACCGGTGCTGACGCGCCTGGGGGACTACGCCATGATCGGCGCCACCCTGCTGACGGCGTTCAACGACAATGCCGCCGTCACCTTCCTGGCTTCCACCGTTCCCAACCTGCCGGAGGCCGTCAAATATTCCGTGGTGGCCGGCGCTGTGACGGGCGGCGGCCTGACGGTGATCGCCAACGCCCCCAACCCGGCGGGGCAGGCCATTCTGGGCAAATACTTCAAGGGAATCAATCCCCTGTGGCTGTTCACGTGGGCGGCCCTCCCCACGGCGATCGTGTTCATCTTCTTCACCTGTTTCGGCCATTGAACGCCGAATCCTGATTGACTCTTATGTTTACCGGACTTGTTGAAACAACTGGAACCGTGGTGGGGTTCACCCCCATTGACGGCGGAGCCAGGCTGACGCTGGACATTCCTTTCGGCAGCGAACTCTCCCTGGGAGATTCCGTGGCCGTGAACGGATGCTGCCTGACGGTGGATGCCCTGGATGGGAACCGCGTTTCCTTCGACCTGCTTTCCCAGACCATCCGGGTGACCAGCTTAGGGAATCTGAAACCCGGCAGCCTGGTGAATCTGGAACGCGCCATGTCCGCCATGGACCGTTTCGGCGGCCACTTTGTGATGGGGCACGTGGACAACACCGGAACGATCGCGGCGCTGGAACCCGTGGGGCAGGATCACAGGCTGGAAGTGCGCATCCCCGATGAACTGGCCCGCTACTGTATCGACAAGGGCTCCATCACCATTGACGGCATTTCCCTGACGATTGCCAATCTCAACGGAACCTTGCTGGAATTCTGGATTACCCCTCATACCTTCGGCCGTACCAATCTTCAGGACGCCGCTGTAGGACAGCCCGTAAACCTGGAAGTGGACATGCTGGCCAAATACGTGGAAAAGCTGTTCACGGCCCGTGAAAGCGCAGGCATTTGATGTCCCCAAATGGTGAACTGTTCCCTGTTTATACAAGCCAGTAGGTGATCATGGGCAGAATAATACTGGCGGCGATCAGCGTATTGACGATGAGCAGCAGCAGGTAAAAGACGCCTATGGTCTTATTCATCTTCCCGTTCCAGTAACTCCGGAAATGGTACAGGGCATGGAAATACAGCAGGAAATTGATGGTCATGTAGGAATATTCCGCGATTCGGCTCATGAAGCCGGCCAGATACAGTCCCATGATCAGGGCCGCCAGCGGATAGCCCAGAAGGCTTAATACCCAGGCTCCCGTGAGCAGGTTTTTCCAGTCGTCGCTGTTTTTTCTCCCGTCGTTTTCTTTTATGGCCGTGTCCGCGGGATTATACGCGGGCCGTTGATGCCCTCAGTCCTCCTTTGGCCGTCACCCATTTCCCCCGTTTGATTACTTTGTCAAACGTGAGTCCGCGGCGTTCCGCGGACGCCTTCGTTTCCTCCCACTGGGAGGCTAGAATACCGGAAATGACCAGCACGGCATTTTGCTTCATGGCTGTGATGATGCGCGGAAAAGCCTTCTGCAGAATGGTGGAAAACAGGTTGGCGACAACCAGGTCGCCCTTTTGCCCGGCCGTGGGAGTCCATTCAAACACGTCCCCCACAAACAAATCCAGCCGGGTATCGGTAATGCCGTTGCGTTCCATGTTGTACCGGGCCACTTCAATGGCCATCGGGTCGAAGTCGAAGGCGGCGGCGCGGGCCGCCCCCAGTTCCAGCGCGGCCATGGCCAGCACGGCGGTGCCGCAGCCGATGTCCGTCATGCTCCAGTCCGTTCCCTTGCGGGACTTGGCAAAGTCGCAGATGAAGCGCAGGCAGGCGGATGTGGTGGCATGGTCTCCGGTGCCGAAGGCCATTTCCGCCGGGACGCTCAGGATGCGGCGTTTGGGAAACTGCTGTTGCAGGGCTTTCAGCTTTTCGGCATCCGTTTGTTCCGTGATGAGCAGGGAATCCCTGATTTTCAGGGGAGGGCGCGGCTCCCTGTTTTGCGCCGCTACCCAGTCCTGTGTCTTGACTTCCCGGACGGACCCTCCGAAATGTTCTTTCAATATAAGGGCATCTTGTTCCGTATCGCAGTAAACGACAATTCTGATAGTTTTGCCCCCCTTGATTTGCGTAATGACGGCATTCGGATTTCCGGCAATGCGTTCGCTCCAGGCGTCTTCCCATTTGGCGGCGGACAATTTGTTCCAGCTCCAGCTCATGGTGTGAGTATGAAGACTTTTTTCTTTGGAGGCAAGAATGGATGCGGAAAGGGAAGCTGCTTGGAATTATTTTGATGAAGGCTCTCCGCATTCGGACAGGAAAGTATGATGAAGAGTCCGGTATTTTTCCTGGATTTCCTACAGAAGAAACTGCAGTTCAAAACATGATTTCTATTATGGAGCTTCATTGGCGGATTTGGAATCCGGAGTCAAGCTACGATTCTGAAGAAAAATCATTTGGACAAATTCTTCCTTGTTTTCCTCCATGCCGAATGCCCGGAAATGGCGGCATTCCGGCTTTGGCAGTGGAAACATTTCCGAAGCACAGGGAAGGGAAAATGCTCCTTCGTTTTTTGCTGTCCGGGACTTTGCAAGGAGCTGATTTATTTGGTCTCATGCATTTATGGCACTTCTGCAGGGACGGAAGGTGTATGCCGGACCATGGAAGCCTGAAACTCTGATTCACCGGTACACCTGCCTGTTTCTCCCCTTGAGAAATGCGTTTCGGATTCCAAATCCGTTAAAGATCGCCCGTACGGTATTGATGTACTTTTGTTTATTCTAACGAGATCCAAAATAATGATAAAAATATTATTGATAAGCGCCCGCAGATTGATGTTCGGTTCCGCGTCCTCAGCCTCTCTTGCCTGGAATGGCGGGAAATCCTGTGTTTGGGTGAGCCGGAAACCTGATTAATACAGGGACGGGCGACGTCCTGTCCTTCCTGCTTTCCGGAATCTGGCACAGCCTCTCCTAGCCTGCCGGGGCAGGCTTTCCTGGCGTTCCGGCTCAGAAGAGGACGAGCCCGCATCCTTTTTGCGTGCCGGGCGGAGCATATTTTCCGGGGTTTTTCCCGGCGTCCCGTTAAAGCGATTTGCCGTTGGGCCACATCAGCATCCGTTTCAGGAAGCGTTCGTTGTTCACGGTCACCTTCGGGAAAATGCGCTTGCTGGATGCCTTGAGTGCGTTGATGGCGTCTTCCCCCTGGAGCGGCGTGCGGTCGGAATCGTCAATGATGGAGCGCAGCCATGCGGTCTGCGGCATGGAACAGGCTTCCACGGCCTTGAAGGGCATGCGTTCCCTCCAGTTGGTGCCTCCGGTGGTGCCGGGAATGTTCAGGCGCTTGTTGATATCGAACAGGGCGGGCCAGAGAATGGCGGAATAACGGGATTTGGAGCGGAACAGGGCACGGTACATGGCCGTCTTGATCTCCAGATTCCAGTAGGACATCCAGGTTTCCGGCTGCATGCCGCAGTAGTCGGCAAACCATTTCAGCAGGCGCGCGCCGTCTTCCGCTTCCTTGATGATGTGTTCCTGTTCCGGATTGGCGGGAGTTTTGGGAACGCCCCCCATCCACAGATTCAGCTTGCGGGCGCGTTCGATCTTGGCATAGCTGTCGTTCCACGTCTGCATGAGCGTTTCAAAATCATGCGTGCCGAATGCGGCGAAAGAGCATTCGTGATATTCCTTGCCCAGGATAATGGAGCCGTCCGGCTTGATTTCCCAATGGGGAATCTTGAAGCCGGGAATGTCAAGCTGGCGCATGTTCGGGCGCACATAGTCCGGCACGCAGCCCAGGTCTTCTCCCACCACGCTGACGCCGGGGGCGGCGGACAACACAAGGCGCAGGTACAAGTCTCCATCCGCCAGATTCATGTTGCGCTCCCACGCCTGGTCGTCGCCGCGCGGCTTGAAGGCGGGCAGGCGGCCTCCGGTTCTTTCGGCGGCCTGCTCCTGTGTCAGGGGCAGGAAAACGTCGTTCTCCGTGGGTTTCCATGGGAAGGCGTAAATGCGGTAAAAGCCCAGGATGTGGTCGATCCTGTACATGCTGAAAATCTTGGTGCAGTACTTCACCCTGCGGCGCCACCAGGCGAAATTGTCCTGGGCCATCACGTCCCACTTGTACAGGGGAATGCCCCAGTTCTGGCCCCATTTGGCCGTAAACGGGTCCGCGGCATAATTGCCTTCCGCCGGAGCGCCGCCGCACCAGTCCGTGTTGAACAGATGGCGCTCAAAGAAAACGTCGGAACTGGACAGGGAAACGCCGATGGGAATATCCCCCATCAGCTTCACGTTGCGTTCGTCCGCATAAATTCGGATGAATTCCCACTGCTTCTCGCAGAGCCATTGAAGCCAGCGGGAGAAATCCTTCTCTTCCTCGTAGTCGGAGGCAATGGCCTTGGCGCGCGCCGGGTCCTGTTCCGGCCAGTGCCACCAGATCGCCGTGCCGAACAGGTCGCAGAGCACCTGGAAGCATACGAAGTCTTCCAGCCAGCTTCCCTGTTCCTTCACCCATTCCCGGAACTTGGGCATGATGCCCGCATATTCCGGCTTGGTCCGGAAATTGTGCCACGCGCCGCGCAGATTCCACATCTTCCAGGAGCGGACCTTGGGGTAGTCCACCAGGTCCGGGCCGGAAGGCTGTTCCCAGGGCGGCGTGTCTTCCGTCTCGTTAAAGACGCGTTCCTCCAGGCCGGGTACGGTCCAGGGTTCCAGGGAAAGGTACAGGGGTTCCAGCGCAATGGAACTGATGGCGGAATAGGGGGAGGGGCATTCGTCCCGGCCCAAGGCATTGACGGGCAGCAACTGAAGAAATCCCACATGAGCGTCTGCCGCCCAGTCTATCCACTGGCGCAGGGCCGTCAGATCCCCGATGCCGTGGTCATTATTGCGGCGCAGGGAAAACAAAGGCAGAACGACGCCGGCTAGTCTCTTTTCATCCATAGCAGATTTTCTGGTGCGAGCCCTCATCCGCCGTGGAACATGGTTCGGAGACAGGCTGGAAAAGAAAGTAGCATTCCAAAGGGGAAAGCGGCAAGTCTAATGCGCATGCATACGCCCTGATGTGTGGCAGTGCCATGAGCCGCTTATGAAGGAGGGTGGAACATGAAATTTCTGCTTTCCTAGGAAGGGGACTGTGATTATGATGCGGGACAATGAAACTTGCATTGCTTCCTTCCGCTCTGTTGCTGGTGCTGGCATCCTGCAGTACGAACAAGCACGTGAATCCGTGGGAACGCCAGAGTTCCGCCCTTGACCCGGTAGGCATCACATCCAAGAAAATGGCGGCGAAGGCCAATGCGGAACAGGCTGTTTACAAGCCGGGGGATTCCGTCACCTTCAAGAAGGAAAAACTGGTGGTATTTGAGCAGAATCCCGAGAACAGCTTCTCCACCAGCGGGAAAGTCATGAGCGGGTCCGGTTCCGCGAAAGTGCTTGTCTGCGGTGAACTGTTCGCCAAGGTGGAATTTGAGGACGGGCGGCAGGGGTATGTAAGTCTTTCGGAAATCGTCAATCCGCAGGAAGCCATGGGATTCTTCCCCGTTTCCGGTACCGATATGTTCGGCCAGGACGGCGGTCTGCTGCCGCTGCCCGCCAATATGGGCGCCGTCAGCCCGGAAGCCGCAGCCGCTTCCCGGGAACTGGATTTGAATACTTCCCTGGTCCCCGTCCAGCCGGGAAATTCCGGTTCTCCGGCTCCCTCCGTCATTCCCCGCCCGTCGCCCGCACCTGTGGAAAACATGCCGCTGCCCGAATCCAGCGTGAAGCAGTGACGCGCCTTTGGGGCAGAGATGGAGCATTCAGGGGCTGACTGCTGAAGATTGTGGAAAGCCGTGGTATTTGGAAAAAGCGGCTTTCGGCCTTTAGTATTTAATCTTCAGTATTTGAATCTAGCCGTCTTGTACGGTTATTTCGCCGTCAGCTCATAGGCCGCGGCATCCGTCACCGTGACCGTTGCAAATTCGCCCACGGGCAGCGTGAGAGGAACGGAAACGGTCCCGTCAATGTCCGGGGCGTCCCACTCCGTTCTGGCCGTGCCGGGAGCATCTACCAAAACCCGGATTTGCTGGCCGATCTGCTTTTGGCCGATCTCCGAAGCAATGCGCGTGAGAAGCATGGTCGCCTCATTGTAGCGGCGCGCCTTCGTGCGGTAGTGGACTTGGTCTGGCATGTTGTAGGCCCTGGTTCCCTCTTCCCGTGAAAAGGTGAAAATGCCGGCGCGTTCAAAGCGGAATTCCTCGATGAACTCCATCAGTTCCTGATGGTCGTCTTCCGTCTCTCCGGGGAAGCCGGTGATGAACGTCGTGCGGATGGCGATGCCGGGCACGGCCTTCCGGATGCCCCTGAGAAGGTTGCGGATGTAGTCCCCGTCCGTCACGCGCTGCATGGCGTTGAGCATGTTGTCGGAAATATGCTGAAGGGGAATGTCCACGTACCGCGCCACCTTCGGGCTTTCCGCGATGGCGGCTGTCAGTTCGTCGCTCCAGTGGGCGGGGTGGGTGTAAAGCAGGCGGATCCAGAATTCCCCTTCAATCGCATTCAGGGCGCGGATCAGGGAGGCCAGGGATTCCCCGCGGGAGGAATCCACCGCGCTGCGGCGGTTCGGGCGCGCGTCCGTCCACTTGTCCATGCCGTAATAGGTGATATCCTGGGCAATAAGGTTGATTTCCTTCACGCCGGCCCTGACCAGGGCTTCCGCCTCGCGCACCACGTCCTCCTGGGAGCGGCTGCGGTGGCGTCCGCGGATCATCGGAATGATGCAGTAGGCGCATCCGTGGTTGCAGCCCTCCGCTATCTTGATGTAGGCGGTGTGGGGAGGTGTCAGGCGGTAGCGCGGCGTTTCCCAGTCCGGAACGTACTTGCATTTGCCTTCCACGAAATTCTTGTTCCGCACGGTCCGGTTCATCACTTCCATGATGATCTCCGGCAGGCGGGTGATCTGGTCCGGGCCGATGAAGGCGTCCACCTCCGGCAGCAGGGCGGGAAGTTCCTTGTGGAAACGCTGGGACAGGCATCCCGCCACAATCAGCTTCTGGTTTTCCGGATAGGTTCCGCTTTCCCTGGCGCGCACCACATCCAGAATGGCGTCTATGGCTTCCTGCTTGGCTTGGTCGATGAACGCGCAGGTATTGACCACCATCACGTCCGCCAGTTCCGCGTCCGGCGTCATCGTCATGCCCGCCTTCTGCAGGTGACCGATCATGATTTCGGAATCGATCAAATTCTTGGGACAACCCAGGGAAATGAGTCCAACGGTGAGAGACATGGCAGTAGTGGAAAAGAGTGATGCGGATTATTCCCCGGCGGGGGATTCGTCCCTGACGACGACGAGGTCGAACGGACGTATGTCCACGACGCGCACAGGGGTACCCTTAATCAGTATGCCTTGTCGAGAGAAAACCTCGCATATTTCGCCATTGATCATGGCCTTGCCGTTGGGCTTCAGTTCCGTGACGGCGTTTCCCCGGTCTCCGACCTGGACGCGCGTGATGCTCACGGCCTCCCCGGCGGGGCCGCCGCTTACGGTGGCGTTGGTCACGCGGCGCATCAGCACGGAATCAGGCAGGTACTTCATCAGGATGGTGATGACAATGGCGCCGCCCGTCAAGCCCAGCACCAGCTTCAGCAGGGGAACGCCCAGGACCAGGGCGACGGTGTTGAAGTCTTCCCACTGGCCTCCGCGGATGACGTTGTCCCATTCCCAGGAACTGATCATGCCGCCGAACAGGGCCAGGAAGATGCAGATGCCGCCCGCAATGGCGGCGATGAACGTGCCGGGAATGACGAAAAACTCCACACACAGCAGAATGACCCCCAGCACGAGCAGGGCGGCCGTTTCATATCCGGCCAGGTTCCCGGCGATGTTGTTGCCGAAAAAGAACAGGGCGAACGCGGCAATGGCCACGATGCCCCCGATACCGAATCCCGGCGTCTTGAACTCCATGTAAATGCCGCCGATGCCCAGCAGAATCAGGAGGGGGGAGGCCCACGCAATCCACAGGCCGATCTTTTCAAAGGCGGTAGGCACTGCCGTGACCACGGGGGCATCCACTTTCTCCTGCGCCAGCAGGTCCGCCACGGAGGTGGCCGTTCCCTGGGCCAGCAGGGGCTTTCCGTCATCCAGCCGGGTGGTGGCCTCCTTGCCCGTCAGGGTCAGCAGGGCTCCCTTTTCCAGCTTGACGGGGCCGAACTCCTGCACCTCTTCGGACGGAATCATCATGGCCTTGATCACTTCCGGGCGGTATCCCTTCTCCGTCACTACGGAACGCGTGAAGGCCCAGAAGGCGCTCTCCGCCTTCTTGCGCATCACGGGGTCCATCTCCTCCCCGGAGGAAGTGATGATGCCCGCCGCCCCGATGGAGGAAACGGGAGCCATGTAAATCTTGTCGCACGCCGCGGAAATGAGGGCCCCCGCGGACATTGCCTTGGGGTTCACGTAGGCATAAGTGGGGATGGTCAGCGGCTGGATGCTCTTCATCATCATCTCGCTGGTTTCCCAGGCCAGGCCGCCCGGCGTGTTCATCTCAAACACCACGGCGCGGGCCTGTTCCTTCTGCGCCCGTTCCAGAATGCGGTTCATGAAGCCGAAGCTTTGCTTGCTGGTCAGGGCGTCCTCCCCCACGGGAATGAGGACAACCTTGTCGCGGAAAGATTCTTCCGCGGCCGCCCGGAACGGAGCGCCCGCAAACAAAGCCAGAAAAGCCAGCAACAGGAGGTGGATGTGCTTCATGGTAAAATGCTATCACGGCGGGTCTTTTTTCTCAATGGGGAAATGCATCCTCCCTGCCATGATGGCTGCGTTGGAAATGGCGGCTTCCGGAAACCGGGTGAGGGTCCGGTTTTAAAGGGACGCAGTCTGAAGCTTGGGATGATTCAAGCGCCTGATGGAAGGAGCTTCTCTTCTGTCTCCTTGTATCAAGCCGGTTCTTGTGATAGTCTGGGCGGGCCGTATGGGAAGGATTGATGAAGACAGCATCAGGCGCGTTCTGGAAGCCACTGACATTGTGGATGTGGTAGGCTCCTATCTGTCCCTGAAGCGCGCCGGGTCCCGCTGGAAGGCGTGCTGTCCGTTCCATAATGAAAAAACGCCGTCCTTCATCGTGGACCAGACCAGGCAGAACTTCAAATGCTTCGGCTGCGGGGAAGGGGGGTCCGCGATCACCTTCGTGATGAAGATGGAAAACCTGGGCTTTGCAGACACTGTCCGGCGTCTGGCGGAAAAGGCTGGCATCACCCTGGTGGAGGAAGTGTACGACGCCGCTGAGGAAAAACGCCGCAAGGCGCGCACGGCTTTGCTGGTAGCCCACAAAAAGGCGGCGGATTTTTTTCACAAGCTGCTCCTGCGCTCCCCAAAAGCGGCGGAAGCCAGGGCCTACCTGAATTCCCGCGGCTACGGCGCGGAGATGGCCAAACGCTGGCAGGTGGGCTGGGCCCCGGATTCCTCCCGCGAGTTCCTGGCATGGGCGAGGAAGGAAGGAATTACGGACCAGGTGCTGATTGACTCCGGCCTTGCCAACCGGGGGGAACGCGGGGATATCTACGCCCGTTTCCGGGACAGGCTCATGTTCCCCATCAACAACGTGTACGGAGAGTGCGTGGCCTTTTCCGGCCGCATCCTGCGGCCCCAGGAGAATGCAGGCAAATACGTCAACTCCCCTGAAACGGCCATCTTTAAGAAAGGGGACGTCGTGTTCGCTCTGGACAAGGCCCGCGGTCCGATGGGCAAAAGCGGAAAGGCCCTCCTGTGCGAAGGGCAGATCGACGTCATCGCCTGCCATGAAGCCGGGCTGTCTTTTGCCGTCGCTCCGCTGGGAACGGCATTTACGCCGGAGCATGCCCGGACGCTTTCCCGTTATGCGTCCCAAATTGTGCTGTGTTTTGACGCGGACAAGGCGGGAATGGCTGCGGCGGACCGCGCTTTCCGGGAACTGGCCCCTCTGGGCAAGGATGTTTATCTGGTGAACCTGCCGCCGGGAGACGACCCGGATTCCTTCATGAAGAGGGAAGGGCGGGAATCTTTCACGGCGATGGTGGAACAGGCCAGGCCCTTCTTCGAGGTGCGCGTGGAGCGTGCCAAAAGCCAGGGCCTGCTGGAAGACGCAGGAGCCAGCGCCTCCTTTGCACGGGACATGACGGCCCTGCTGGCCTGCATGAGCGATCCGGTGGCCCGTGACCTGGCCACGACGGACCTCGCCACGCGGATGCGCATGACCATCGGCAATTTGCGCAGCGCCGTGAAGACGGCCGGACGCCGCAAGGAGCGCGAACAAGTGCGTGCCGCGGACCGGGCCGGGGAAGCTGCCGGAAATGCGCCGGAAGAACTGCCGCCCGTAAAGATGAACCGCGCCGTGGCCGTTTTATGCGAACTGGCCCTGCAGAATGCGCAGGCGCAGGAGCTGATCGTGGACCGCATTGAAGAATTGCTGGAGCCGATGCGCCTGCTGCCGGGCGGGGGCATCCTGAAAAAAATCCTGGCCCGCATGCCGAAACCGGACAATCCGGCCTCCATCCACGCGTTTCTGGAATCCCTGCCTCAGCCGGAGAAGGACGCCCTGGCCATGCTCAGTCTGGACCCCATCCCCATTGCGGACGTAAGCCGGTGCGTGCAGGAGGCCTGTTCCGGCATCGCAAAGGCGGCACTGGAAAAGCACATTGCCTCCCTGATGGCGGAAATTGCGGACCCCTCCACGGATGCTGCAAGAAGGGTGGAATTATCGAAACTTAGTGTTGACTTGAAACGTCTTTTGGGTACAATGTAACGCCTCGATACCTGCGGGTGTTGATATAATGGTGAATTGTGCCCTCTTCCTTTCAAGATATGTCCAAATCCGGTGACCCATCCTCCTCTTCTCCCAAGAAGACCTCTGCCAGCAAAAAAGCTTCCGAAACCAGGGAAAAAGTAGCGGCCAAACCTGCCGCCAAAGCTTCCAAACCCGCCCCGAAGGCGGCTCCCGCCAAAAAAACTGCTGCCAAGCCATCCGCTCCTGCGGCTGCTAAAAAGGCGGCGCCAGCGGCTAAATCCACGGCCAAGGCTCCCAAGGCGGTGCCTGCTGCTTCCGCCGCCAAACCCGCGGAAAAGAAGGCCCCGGTCAAAAAGGCCGCTCCCGTTCCCGCCAAGAAGGCCCCCGCAAAGGCGGCAGAAAAGAAGCCGGCGAAACCTGCCAAACCCGCGTCCAAGCCTTCCAAGAATGAAACTCCCAAAAAATTGAGCGAAATTCTGGAAGAGGAACGCAAGAAGGCCGCCAGCCGCAAGATCACGAACCCGATTGACGCTCCGGAAATCCAGGAAAAAATCCGCGAACTGATTAAGCTTGCCAAGGAACAGGGCTACCTGACCTTTGACGACATTAACGATTCCCTTCCGAACGACATCGTAGACCAGCAGGATTACGAGGCCATCATGGACCGCCTGCGCAGCATGGCGTTCGACATCATCGACGCTTCCGACGTGGACAGCTACACGGACCGCACCCGCATCAATACGGAGGAAGAGGATGAAGAGGAAAAGCTGGAAGCCAAGATGGATATTCTGGACGACCCCGTCCGCATGTACCTCAAGCAGATGGGGCAGGTCTCCCTGCTCACCCGTGAAGAGGAAGTGGCCATCTCCAAGAGGATTGAGGACGCGGAACAGAACGTCCAGCGCTCCGTCCACCGCTTCGGCTTCATCGCCAACGCCTATCTGGACGTGGCCTACCGGCTGCTTGACAATGAGGAACGCTTTGACCGCGTGATTCTGGACAAGAAGATCGACTCGCGGGAACGCTACATGAAGGGCCTGGCCCAGCTTTGCGCCCAGATCCAGCAGACGCACCAGGACGCCTCAAGCGCCTTCCGCAAGCTGTACCGCAGCAAGGAAGCGGCCAAGGCCGTCAAGGCCCGCCAGGCTGAATTCGACAAAATCACCGGCGTTCTGGTGAAGCTGTTCGGCCGCCTGTACTTCAAGCACAAGGTGATTGAAGATTTCTGCTCCGTGATTGACGAAGCCCGCGACCGCGTGCTGCGCCTGCAGAAAAAGATTGAAAAAGACCCCGGCAACAAGGAACTCAAGGAGCACCTTGCGGAACTGGAACTGCGCATGTGGATGACGGCGGATGAAATGGGCGAAGCCTACCAGGAACTCAGGAAATGGCTCCGCGAGGCCCGCAAGGCCAAGGATGAAATGGTGGAAGCCAACTTGCGCCTGGTCATCTCCATTGCCAAAAAATACACCAACCGCGGCCTTTCCTTCCTGGACTTGATTCAGGAGGGTAACATGGGCCTCATGAAGGCGGTGGAAAAATTCGAATACCGCCGCGGCTATAAATTCTCCACGTACGCCACCTGGTGGATTCGCCAGGCCATCACCCGTTCCATTGCGGATCAGGCCCGCACCATCCGCATTCCCGTACACATGATTGAAACCATCAACAAATTGATGCGCGTTCAAAAGCAGCTGGTGCAGGAATACGGGCGCGAACCTACGCCGGAGGAAATCGCGGAAGAAATCCACCTCCCCGTGGAGCGCGTGCGCTCCGTGCTGAAAATGGCCCAGCAGCCCATTTCCCTCCAGGCTCCGGTGGGCGACTCCGACGATACCTCCTTCGGCGACTTCATTGAAGACAAGGCGGCGGAAAATCCCATGGAGGAAGCCTCCTTCTCCTTCCTGAAAGAAAAAATCAAGGACGTGCTGGACACCCTCACGGACCGCGAACGCGAAGTCATTGAACAACGCTTCGGCCTCCGGGACGGCAGTCCCCGCACCCTGGAGGAAGTAGGGCGCCAGTTCAGCGTCACCCGCGAACGCATCCGCCAGATTGAAGCCAAGGCCTTGCGGAAGCTGCGCCACCCCACGCGCATCAGCAAGATCAAGGGCTTCCTGGAAATGACGGAATCCTGACCGGATTTGCGCCACATGCCGTGCTAGGCTCACGGGTCATGAAGACCCGCCTAGCCGCGGCATGCGGCATTTTTATTTTATTGGCTTCCTGCTCAGGGAGCAAGGAATTCAAGCCTGAATTCAACCAGCCTTTGCAGCCCGTGATGCAGCCGGGCTTTGTTTATGTGGACCGGGTGGCCCCCCTCGTTCGGACCAATCTTAAATACGCCGGATATGACAACTTTGTGGGGCGTCCGCTGGACGGCTACCACGGCAAGCGGGCTATTTTGCGCACCCAGGCGGCCCAGGCGTTGAAAAAGGTATCGGAAGACTTGTACAAACAGGGGTATCTTCTGGAAATCTATGATGCCTACCGTCCCCATACCGCCGTGCTGGATATTTGCAGGTGGGGCAGGGATGCCGGAGACCAGAAGATGAAGGCGCGCTATTACCCGAACATTGACAAGTCCAGAGTCTTCGGTGACCACTACGTGCGCGACTTCTCGGAACATTCCCGCGGCGTGGCTGTGGATGCCACTCTGCTGTATGCTAAAACAGGAAAGCCCGTGGACATGGGCGGCCATCATGACCTGCTGGACCCTAGCTCCGCCACGGAAAGCCCCCTGGTGACCCCGTTCCAGCACCGGAACCGGATGATTCTGAAAAAGGCATTTGAGAAACAGGGCTTTGCCAACTATTCCCCGGAATGGTGGCACTACCGTCTGCTGAATGAACCTGCGCCCTCCTTGCATTATTACTTCCCGGTATGGGACGGCATGGCCGCGCGGTAGGCACGGATACTTCCGCTGTCACGGACGCGCATTTTATCCTTTGATTTTTTCCCGGTGGAAATAGGATAACGGAATACTGTAAAATTTGACCAGATGAAAGAAGAACGTTTTCATGATTCCTCCCTCCGGCCTGAGTCCTACCGCTGGGCCGCGGTGATAGCCCTTCCTCTTCGCCTGGTGGTGGGCTGGACGTATTTCTCCGCTTTCTGGCGCCGCCTGGTTCTGGAAAACAAGTTGATTCCGGATGATCCAGGGTATATCGGCGTCAAATTCAACCATTTTCTTCCCAATGCGCTGGGCATCAAGCCGGTCATTGAATATCTGGTGACGCATCCGTCCGAACTCTGGTGGTTTATAGCGGCATTTACTATCATTGAATGCTTGGTAGGGCTGATGCTCATGCTGGGGCTGCTGACGCGTCTGGCGGCCGTAGGAGTTTTCTCCCTGGCGCTGGGGATTCTGCTGGGTTCCGGGTGGCTGGGAACCACCTGCCTGGATGAATGGCAGATAGGCATTCTGGGGATGTGCGCCGGGCTTCTCCTCTTCCTGACGGGGGGCGGTTCCTGTTCGCTGGACGGCAGGCTGGCGCAGCTTCCGTGCTGTGCGCGCCGGGCTTCCCTGTTTGCGTGGGTGGCGTCCGGTCCGCTGCCGCTGGGGTACCGGAAGCTGGCGAAGGTTTCTATCTGGTCCGCCGTGTTCATGATGTTCGTCACGCTGGGAACCAACCAGTTTTTCCATGGCGGGGTCTGGGGGCCGCTCCATAACAAATCCGTGAAACCGCTGCTGGAAGTCAGCGGGGCCTCCCTCTCCGGGGATGGCCTGCGCTTCAACGTATACCGCACGGAGGGCGTGGACACCTACGGTTCCTTCCTGGTCCGCGTCCGGCTGACGGACGGACAGGGAAATACCCTGTGGAAGATGGAGGCGGACGAGCTTTCCGCCCTCCCACCTTCCGCTATTGAAAACAGTTTTATCGCGCGGATCAAGCCGGGAGCTTTCGGTTTGGTTCTACCGCTGGGGGCGAAGGCTGGCGTAACGCTTCCCGTCACGTTGCCCGTGGTTTCGGTAGGTCCGGTCTCCGTCGTGCTGACGGATGTGAGCGGCAAGGAGTGGTCCGCTCCGGTCCGGAAGGCCGGTGGTGCATGAGGCCGCCCCGGAAGAAGGAGAAAGGCACAATAAGGATAAGAACCCCCGTGGGGAAATTTTTCCGGGCGATAAGCGTGTATGATTTCTTCAAGAACAAGCAATACAGTTTCTTCGCCAAGCCCGAAGGATGGAATGACATGCCCATTCATCCGAAAGTCCCTTGAATAAGCAATAAATTATCCTTGGGGTAAATTCGACGGGCCGGACTGTTTAAGTCCGGCCTGTTTTTATTAACGGTTTTCTTGAGAATCCATTGATAAGACATCCTCCCAATGAATCGGAAATATCCGTTAATCCCATTTTTTCGTAAATTCTTTCCATTCCTTTTCCAGATCATCATTCTTCGCGCCGTTCAGGTGCTCGTTTCCTTTTTGTGTGAAAGATATTTGTGCCTGGGGAATCGTAAACGGAAAATAATGGCTGATCGTCGTCGTTCCCTCCTTTTGCCACTTGGTACTTTCCAGCACGACGGTTAGCCCTTTTTCGTCCAGCAGGATTCCTTTTTTGGGAAAATCCGTCCAGACTGCATACTTGGCAATGGGAACCATCCTTCTCTGTGCGTTTCTTTTTACGCACCAGAACGTATAGCAAAGCACGCCCGATGCCGTCTCGTCGTAAATAACGGCCAGGGAGCGGTCATCATTCCAGACAATGGGTTTTGATGAAATATCTTGAAATACCATGGAACAAAAATCCATGTCCGGTAGGAAATCATCTTTAGGGTCTTTTACAGGCGGAGGCGTGGAGGGGACGCTTTCTTCGCTGTTTCCGTTCATGGGGCACAGCATGGCTGTTCCCGCAAGCAAGTATATTACCAGGCTTTTCATCGTATCTTATATAAAATTGTCATTAAAATGGTTTTTCTGAGTAAACCATTATCCCGTATTAGATACGATAAATGATTGGGAAGCAAGGTTATTTCCCGCTTCACGGAAATTCGTCGGAAGAAGCCTCATCCCCTTTAGCAGGAATTTCTGCCTGCTGATAATCAATAGAGAATCCAATTTCAACAGCTGCGAATTCAAGGCCTTTCGGCGTCGGAAGAGACTCTGGTCGTTCCGTGATGGATCGAATGTTCCGGTCGCTGGGAGCTGTTTAGCTGTTCGTATGGAATTTTCATGATTCAGACCCTAAAAAAGCCGTTCCGCCGGAGAGGCGGAACGGCTGAAAGCATGTTGGACACAGGGGGTTAGTGGGGCAGGCGGAAGTTGCGGTTGAAGGCGGAAACTTCCTTCTTGAGCTGGTTAAAGCCTTCCGGGTTGGGGCAAACTTGTTCGCCCACGTGCAGGGCCAGCGCCCGCGCGATGAATTCCGCCACCTGTTCCACGTCTTTTTCCTTCATGCCGCGGGTGGTTACGGCGGGAGTGCCGATGCGGATGCCGGAGGGCTTCATGGGGGAGCCCGTGTCAAACGGGATGGCGTTCTTGTTCACGGTGATGCCCACGCGGTCCAGGGCTTCCTGAGCGTCTGCGCCGTTGATTCCCTTGTTGCGGAGGTCCACCATGAATACGTGGTTGTCCGTACCGTTGGAAACGACGCGGAAGCCCAGTTCCGTCATTTTTTTGGACATGGCCCGGGCGTTTTTCACGACTTGGACGGCGTAGTCCTTGAATTCCGGTTTCAGGGCTTCGCCAAAGCAGGCGGCCTTGGCGGCGATGACGTGCATGAGCGGACCGCCCTGCATGCCGGGGAAGACGGCTGCGTCAATCTTTTTGGCGTATTCCTCCTTGCAGATGATGAAGCCGCCGCGGGGGCCGCGCAGGGACTTGTGCGTGGTGGATGCCACAAAGTCAGCATGGGGAACCGGGTTGGGGTGTTGTCCCCCGGCCACGAGACCGGCTATGTGGGCCATGTCAACAAAGAGGTAGGCCCCGCAGGCCCTGGCGATTTTCGCCATGCGTTCAAAGTCGATCGTGCGGGAATAGGCGCTGGCGCCGGCCGTGATCATGTTGGGCTTCACTTCCATGGCCAGTTTTTCCAAGGCGTCATAGTCAATGGCCTCCGATTCCTGGGAGACTCCGTAATGCACGACATTGTACAGCTTGCCGGAGAAGTTGGCGCGGTGGCCGTGGGTGAGATGGCCGCCGTGGGAAAGATCCATGGTCAGGATGGTGTCCCCGGGCTTCAGGACGGAAAAGTAAACGGCCATGTTGGCCTGGGAGCCGGAATGGGGCTGCACGTTGGCGTGCTCTCCGCCGAAGAGTTTCAGCACGCGGTCAATGGCAAGCTGCTCCACCTTGTCCACCACTTCGCAGCCGCCGTACCAGCGCTTGCCGGGATAGCCTTCCGCGTATTTGTTGGTCAGCAGGGAACCCTGGGCTTCCCGCACGGAGGGGGAGGCGAAGTTTTCCGAGGCGATCAGTTCGATGTTGTTGCTCTGGCGGCGCCCTTCTTCTTCAATGAAGGCAGCCAGTTCCGGATCACTCCATTGCAGGGGGCTGCCGGAGGATTTGATGACGCGGCGTTCATGGCGGCCGCCTTCGAAGTCGGCGTGCAGCCACGCATCCAGCACGTCTTCCACGCTTTCATTGTCCACGTAGGCGGAAGCCAGGCAGAGCAGGTTGGAATTGTTGTGCTGGCGGGAAAGGGCCGCGGCTGGAGCCGTGCGGCAAAGGGCGGCGCGCACGCCTACCCAGCGGTTGGCGGCAATGCTCATGCCGATGCCGGAGCGGCAGATCAGGATGCCGCGTTCATTGGTGCCGTCAGCAATGCTGCTTGCGACCGCATTGGCGTAGTCGGAATAATCGCAGGAATTCTTGGTTTCCGTACCCATGTCGGTCACTTCATGACCCCATGCCTTGAGGAGCTCTACTATGGTTTCCTTGAGGTCGACTCCGGCGTGATCGGAGCCGATGGCAATTTTAAATGTCGTATTCATGATGGTGCATATTGCTGGCGGGAAAATATTCTGCCTCATTTCTTTCCGGCTGGCAAGTCCGGGATGAAGAATTGAATCATTCCATTTTAAAGCTTCCGAAAGCGCCGTTTGAATAATGAAAAGCACCCCGGCTTCTGGCGGAAACCGGGGCGCTTTTCAAAGAGCAGGGATCTCTCCCTTATTTTGTGGAAGTTTGCTGTTTCAGCATGTCCTGGACAATGTTGATGCCTTCCCGGAGTTCGGGATCCAGGCCGGAGGGGTATTCCGGGGAATCGTCCAGTTCCGCCGTGGGGTCTTCCGCCACGTGCATGAACTGTTCATTGTCCTTTTCAGGATTGGCCAGGGGCAGTTCGGGCGCGTTGATGTCGTCCAGCGTCAGGCGGTAGATTTTGTACTTCGCGGCGTCGTCCTTGGCCATCTGCGCAAAGCGGGTTTTCCGCTCCTGGTTGATGGATTTGCGGCGCTCTTCCAGAGAGGCGTTTTCCTGCTCGCGCACCTTTTTGTTCAGGGAGAGCTTGTTGTCCTTGATGCGCTGCTTCATCATGGCGATGTCTTCCTTGGCAATCTGGAGGTCGCGGTCCTTTTCCACGCGTTCGGCGCTGGCCGCTTTCAGGGCGGGGAGCATGCCGGCGATGGCGGAGTCCTTCTTGTAATTGTGGCAGGGGGGAATCTGGTCGTAGGGCATGGCGTAGTCCAGAATTTCCTCTCCCAGTTCAAAGGCCGCCGTGGCGGTGGGAAGCTGGATGTCGCTTTCCACGCCCTTCAACTGCGTGGAGCCGCCCGGCACCCGGTAGAACTTCTGTGTGGTGACTTTCAGCAGGCCGGCCCGGTCCCTGGCGGAGAAGTAGGGCAGGTACTGCCCGATGTCCACAGGCTGCTGCACGGTTCCCTTGCCGAAGGTGGAAGTGTCACCCACGATGACGGCGCGGCCGTAGTCCTGAAGGGCGGCGGCGAGAATTTCCGAGGCGGAGGCGCTGAGCTTGTTGATCAGCACCACAATGGGGCCCTTGAAGAGTTTTTCACGGTTGTTGGCGGTTTTCACGTCCACGTTGCCGCGGGTGTCCTTGATCTGCACCACGGGGCCGCGCCCGGTGAAAAATCCGGTCATCAGGCGCACCTCTTCCAGAGAGCCGCCGCCGTTGTTGCGGAGGTCGATCACGAGGCCGTCCACTTTTTCCCTGTTCATCCGTTCCAAGAGCTTTTTGACGTCTGCGGCGCAGCGGCGGTCGCCGCCGTCCATGTCCGCATAGAAGGAAGGAAGGCTCAGCACGCCGATGCGGTTCTGGCCGTCCGGAGCACCGTTCAGTTCAATGATTTCCGCTTTGGCCAGTTCGTCTTTCAACGGCACCTTGGAGCGGGTCAGCGTGATGATTTTGGCCTGTCCGGGAGCGTCCGCCGGTTCCACCTTCAGGCGGATCTGGGAGTTTTCCGAGCCGCGGATCATATCCACCACCTTGTCCAGCTTCATGAACAGGATGTCCACCATCTCCCCGCTGTTGTTGGAGTCAATGGCCACGATGCGGTCGTTGAGCTTGAGTTCTCCGGATTTGTCCGCCGGGCCTCCCACGACGATTCCGTTGATCTTTGTGGAGCCGTCGTCCTCGCCGCCCAGCAGGGCGCCGATGCCGGTGAGTTCCGGGCTCATGGAAATTTTGAAGCGGTCCACCTGGCGGGCGCCCATGTAGTCCGTGTGGGGATCGTAGGTCAGGGCCACCGCGCTCAGCAGGGTTTCCGCCACGTCTTCCAGGTCCGTTTCCTGGATATTGCGCTGAATGCGCTCATAGCGCATGAGGAGCTTTTCTTCCACGGGCTTTTCATTGGCCAGCGGATCGGGCTTGTTCTGTTCCTTGGCCAGGCGCGCCACGGTCTCGCGGCGCAGGGTCTCGGACAGGAGCTGTTCCTCCACCATGTCTTTCCAGACCTGCTGCATTTCCGCTTCATCCTTGGGCCAGGAGTCGATCTTGCGGCGGGAGCGTTCAATGGTCTTGTCCTGCGTGAACGTAAAGCCGCCCTGTTTCAGCAGGTCGCGCGCATAGGCAATGCGCTGCATGGCGCGCTGGCGGTACAGGGCGTGCATGGCCTTGGCCGCGTCCATCATCTGGCCGGACATCAGGTAGTCGTCCAATTCCCTGCCGTACTTCTTCTTCAGGGCGTCCACATCCTGCTGAGTGAAGAAAATCTTGCTGGGGTCCACCTTGCGCAGATAGGTTTCCAGAAACTTGTTGGAAAGGTCGTCGCTGAATTCCTTGCGGGAAAAGTGGAAGTTCTGAAGCAGCAGGGACATTTGCTTGCCTACCTGGTTGAAATCGGTGGCCGCTGAGGCGCAGGAAGTGATGGCTGCCGCGGCAAGGGCCGAAAACGCTGTAAGTCTGATCCAACGGAATGAGTGCGTGTTCATGGGGGAAAAATGGTGCGTAATCCCTCCATTCCCGGAGGGATGTATTGCTGGGTTGTAAGTGTTACTGATTTGCGTGTGAATGTCTATCTCATAAAACGTCCACATGACGCTATTTTTGCCGGCATTCCCGGAAGCCTTTTAAAATGGGGAAAATGGGACTCTTTCGCATGTATGAAAAAAATAACGGGGAAAAAAGCCGTGTCTTCCTGTTCCGGCACCCCTTCCGTATGACGGCTTTCCGGAGGAAGCCGTTGCGCTGAGCCAATTCAGTATTGAGGTCAGGGACGTTTTCTGTACACTTTGCGCGAGTATGACCACACCACCCCGGGAAAATGCCCCTGCCGGAAGCAAGATGCGCGTGCTGTTCCAGCGTTTGTTCAGCACTCTTGTCCTGCTGGGCCTGCTGGCCGGCGCCCTGGTCTGGAACCGTGAAGCCGGTTATTACGGGCTGGTCTGCATCTTCTGCATCCTGACCGCGTGGGAATGGCGCCACATGCTCATCCGGTCCGGCAAGGCGGGGCAGGCCCGTTTGAGTTTCCTGTTCGGGGCGGCTTATCCGGTGCTGTTGTCCGTGGCGTGTTTTTTTAACAAATTCCGCCTCACGATGCGGGATGAATTCAGGATGATGCCGGACCCCCTGCTGCTGGTTGTGGCGGCTCCGGTGATCCTGGTCGTGGTGGCCTTCATCCGGGAGATGAATCGTCCCGTCGTCGGGAGTCGCGCGCTCCGCTCCGTCGCTACCACGCTGTTGTCTTTCATTTATCCCGGCTGGCTGTTCGCCTTCGCCATTCCCGCCATCCATCTGGGCTACCTGGAGGCGGGGGCCGAGTCTCCGCGCATTGTGATGATGGTGTTGTGGGTGATCCTGGTGACGAAGATGACCGATATTTTCGCCTACGTCAGCGGACTGCTGCTGGGGGGAAAATTCTTCACTAAAAAATTAATTCCCCATATCAGTCCCAAAAAAACGTGGGAGGGCATCATCGGCTCCTGGCTGTTGACGAATGCTGCGGGGATAGGCCTGGTATTTCCGATGTTCGGCACGGCGTCGCTTTCTCCGGCATCCGTCCTGATGCTGGTGCTGGGTATCACCCTCATTTTTATTCTGGCCGTTTATGGGGATTTGGCGGGCTCCCTGGTCAAGCGCAGCCTGTCCGTGAAAGATTCGGGCTCCCTGCTGCCGGGCATAGGCGGCCTCTTCGATCTCATTGACAGTCCGTCCTTCACCGTCCCGTTCCTGTGTCTTCTGATGATGACGGTAGTGTATTGAGCGGAAGAGCCGGACAAGAAAAAAATTGTAAAGCCGCATGTCTGGTACGTCCCTTCCCATTGAGGAAATCCGCGGGGAATTTCTGGAGGCCCTGAAGGGGGCGTCCCCCCGCATTCTGCTGAAAGCGCCCACGGGTTCCGGGAAATCCACCGGAATTCCTCCGATGATGGATGACGCGGGGCTGGGGGAAAACGGCCTCATCGTCGTCGTTCAGCCGCGCCGGATGGCGGCCCGCCTGCTGGCCCGGCACGTAGCCAGGCTGCGCGGCTCGGAACTGGGGCGGGAAGTAGGGTACATGGTTCGTTTTGAGCGGCACATATCCTCCCGTACCCGTATTGCGTACGTGACGGACGGCGTGCTGGAACGCTGGCTGACGGACCGCCCCTGCCTGGAAGGGGTGAGCGCAGTGGTCTTCGACGAATTCCATGAACGGAGTCTTTCCGGGGACTTGTCTCTGGGGCGTGTGCTGGACCTTCAGGAAGGCCCGCGGCCGGACTTGGCCGTGGTGGTGATGTCCGCCACGCTGGAAATGTCCGGCCTGAGGGAATACATGGGGGAATCCTGCCGGGAGCTGGAAGCCTGCGGGCGGCAGTACCCGGTGGAAATCACGTACCGTCCTTCCCGGCCGGTCAGCGACGGCCGGGGAAGGGTGGCGCCGCCGTCCGTCTGGGACCAGGCCGCGGAAGCTGTCCGTGAGGCGGTGAAGGATGCCGCTTGCGGAGACATTCTCCTGTTCATGCCGGGCGTTTACGAAATCCGGCGCACGGTGGAACTGCTGGAGGGAAAACCGTGGCTGGGGGGCTGGGACATTTTCCCCCTGTACGGGGCATTGAGTCCGGAACAGCAGAACCGCGCGGTGGAAAAGGGAGAGCGGCCGCGCGTCATCGTCTCTACGAATGTGGCGGAAACCTCCCTGACGATCGAGGGAGTGAGAACCGTCATTGACACCGGATGGGTGCGCCAGTCCGGATGGGACCCATACCGGGGCATGGACACCCTGCACCTGGTCAGGATTTCAAAGGCGTCCGCCGCCCAGCGCGCGGGCCGTGCGGGCCGCGTGGCGGAAGGCCGCTGCTTCCGGCTGTGGAGTGAGGCCGAACAGGCGAAGAAGGTGGAATTCGACCCTCCGGAGTGTTTCCGGGTGGACTTGTCCGGAGCCGTTTTGAACCTGTGTTCCTGGGGTGTGGCGGACCCGGAGGAATTCCGCTGGCTGGACAGGCCGGACCCTCTGGTTCTTCAGCGGGCGCGCCATCTCCTTGCCTCCTTGGGAGCCGTGGACGGGGAGGGACGCCTGACAGAGACGGGCAGGAGGATGACGGCATTTCCGTTGCCGCCTCGGCTGGCCCGCCTGATTGTGGCCGGGCAGGATGAACGGTGTGTGGTGGAACTGGCCGCCATTGCGGCGCTGATGCAGGGGGAAGGCGTGGAAGCGAAGGGCGGCCTGAACGATGATCTGCGGGATTCCGGCGACTATACGGACTTTCAGGCGGAATGGCGTGCCGTGGGGAAGGCCCTGGATTCCCATTTTGATGCGGGAGTGTGCGGCCGCCTGGGCATTTCCGCCCGCAGTGCGCGGGAAGTGTGGATGGCTTACCGGCAGTTGCTGTCCATCGGCAGCCGCGGGCATTCACGGGAAGTGCCGGAGCCGGATTTCCTGGCGGCGCGTTCTTCCGTCGCCCGGGCATTAATGGAAGGATTTGCGGACCATGTGGGCGTCCGGAACGGAGTGGCGGCCAACACGTGCCGCATGGCGGGCGGCGTGGGCGGCAGGCTGTCCGAAGGCAGCGTGGCCTTGCGCGGCCTGCACTTTGTGGCCGCGGAAATGGCGGAACTGTCCGGAAAGGCGGTGGAAACCCGCATAGGCCGCTGCACGCTCATCACCCCGGAAGAATTGCGCGCCGTATGGCCGGAACGTTTTTCGGGCGGGGAGGCGGCCGTTTTTGACTCCGGCCTGCGCCGCGTGCGCTTGCACCAGCGCCTGATGTATGAAGACCTGGTGCTGGAAGACCGCGACCGCGGGGATGCCCCGGCGGAACTGGCCGCTCCCATTCTGGCGGAAAAAGTGGTGGACGGCACCTTGAAGCTGGTAAAGTGGGACCACGCCGTGGAGCAGTGGATACGCCGTCTGAACGGCCTGAGCCGCTGGATGCCGGAGCTGGAACTGCCCCTGTTCGGGGAAGAAGACAAGCTGGTGGCCATCGCCATGGTCTGTGAAGGCGCCGTGGGATACAAGGACATCAAGGAGCGGGAGATCATGCCCGTGCTCCGGGACTGGCTTTCTGGCTGGCAGGCGAAGGCGCTGGACGACTACGCCCCGGTAATCCTCACGCTCCCCAACGGGCAGCATGCCAAAGTCCGGTATGAGGAGGATTCCACGCCGGTGATCGGCCTGACGGTGCAGAGATTGTTCGGCGTGGCGGAATCCCCCCGCATTGCGCGTGGCGCCGTGACCGTGAAAGTGGAAGTACTGGCCCCCAGCCAGAGGCCGTGGCAGGTGACCGGCTCCCTGGAAAGTTTCTGGCGCAACGGGTACGGCCAGATGAAAAAAGACTTGGCCGGGCGCTACCCCCGGCACCGGTGGCCGGACCCCTCCGAATTGGACTTTCCGCGTTCCTCCCGCTGACGGTCCGGGAAGGGTGAATTTTCTGTAACAAAACAGTGGCAAAATCTCCCTTTTCCGTGTAAAGAGGCGGTGGTGCAGCTCGCGGACGCCCTCCGCCCACCATACACAAGAGACAGTTATGGACTCAATTTACTGGATTATTATCGTAGCCCTGCTGCTTCTGGCGGCGTTTGACTTGATCAATGGCGTCGCGAATGACGCCGTCAACTTCCTCAACTCCGCCATCGGTTCCAAGGCCGCCCCCGTCCGGGCGATTCTTGCCGTGGCCTCCATCGGCGTCCTGGTGGGCGCGTGTTTTTCCGGGGGCATGATGGAAGTGGCCCGTAACGGCATCTTCCATCCCAACATGTTCAGCTACCATGAAGTGATGCTGCTGTTCCTGGGGGTGATGATCAGCGAGGTGATTCTTCTGGACACCTTCAATACATTCGGCCTGCCCACCTCCACCACGGTTTCCCTGGTATTCGGCATTCTCGGCGCTGCCGTGGCCACGGCCCTTTTCAAAATTTCCAAGCTCCATATGACGGAAACGGTGTGGGACTTCATCAACACGGACAAGGCGTTTGAAATCGTCACCGGCATTCTTCTCTCCGTAGCCATCGCCTTCACGGTGGGTACCATCGTCATGTGGATTTCCCGCCTGGCGTTCACATTCAAATACCAGTCCCGCTTCAAATGGTTCGGCTGCTTCTGGTGCGGCATTGCCATGACGGCCATCGCCTACTTTGCGGTATTCAAGGGATTGAAGGAATCCACCCTGCTGGACCGCGGCATGATTGCCTACATTGACCAGAATCTGGGGCTGGCGGTCCTGGTCGCCTTCGCAGGCTTCTCCCTGCTCATGTTCCTGCTTCAGCACCTGTTCATGACCAATATCCTGCGCCTGACCGTCCTGGCGGGAACCTTTTCCCTGGCCCTGGCGTTTGCGGGCAATGACCTGGTCAACTTCATCGGCGTTTTCATGGGCGGCCTGGACTCCTTCCAGTACGCCCGGGGCGTGGTGGCGGACGGCGGAAGTACGGCCTCCATCACTGCCATGGAATGCCTGATGCCCGGCAAGGGCGGTCCCGTGAACCATTACATTCTCTTTGCGGCGGGCTGCATGATGATCTTTGCGCTGTGGTTCTCCAAAAAGGCCAAGACGGTCATCGCCACCGGCGTGGAACTCTCCCGGCAGGGGGAGGGCGGCATTGAGCGCTTCGGTTCCGTGCCTCCGGCCCGCGCCATCGTGCGCAGCGCCATTGCCCTGGGGCGCGGTGTGAAAAAACTTATTCCCGCCCGCATGCTGGTGCGCATGAACCACCAGTGGGACCCCGCTCCCCAGCCCCTGAATCCCAAGGACCGCGTCGCGTTTGACCTGATCCGCGCCACCGTGAACCTGACCGTGGCTTCCCTGCTGATCGCCTGGGCCACCGGCAAGCAGCTTCCGCTCTCCACCACGTATGTGACGTTCATGGTAGCCATGGGTTCCTCTCTGGCGGACAAGGCATGGGGAAGGGAAAGCGCCGTTTACCGGGTTACCGGCGTGCTTACGGTCATTTCCGGCTGGTTCATGACGGGCCTGGCCGCCTTCACGCTGGCCGCCATCATGGCTACGGTGCTGCATTACGGCCAGGTATATGCCATCTTCGGCCTGCTGGCGCTGGTGGCCGTCATTCTGGTGAAATCTACCGTCATGCACCGCAAGCGGGAAAACAAGCTTTCCACCGAACGGTTCGACCAGATCACGGAGGAAAACATTCTGGACGTGTGCAGCCACCAGATCGTGGACAGCACGCTCAAGCTCCGGGAAATATACAACGACACCGTGGAAAACTTCTTCCAGGGAGACCGCAAGGCGCTCAAGGAAATGTCGGAAGCCGCGGAACGCCTGGCCCTCACCAGCAGCGAGCACCACAAGTACGACATCCTTCCCATCCTTTACAAGATGCAGTCCCGTTCCCTGGACATGGGCTATCACTTTGTCCAGGCGCTGGAACATTTGAATGAAGCCACGCAGAGCCTGGCCCAGTTCTCCGAATCCATCTTTACCTATGTGGACAACAACCATACGCCTTTTACCATTGACCAGGTGGGCGACTTGAGGGAAGTCCACACGGCCCTGATGAAACTGCTGGACGAATACTGCAAAATGCTCCAGACGGGAACCTACACCCAGTTCGACTACACGATGGTGGCGCAGGAGCAACTGCTCCAGCTTGTGGCCAAGGCCACCAAGCGTCAGATCAAGAGAACCCAGCGCAACCAGACGCGCACGCGTTCCTCCCTGCTTTATCTGAACATGCTCAATGAAATGAGATTCATGGCTGTCCAGGTGCGCGCCCTGACGAATGATGAAAGAAATTTTGTGGCGGCGTAAGCGGGATATTTGAGGGAGGGGAACGGCCCTCCCTTGTTTTCTTCAGGAAAGGCGGGATAGTGTTGAATCATTTTTTTCCCGGTTATTTTGACAGAAAAGAATCATTCGGCAACGGAGAGAACGGATCCCCTTTTCTTTTTTGAACAGCATTGATTTCACAATGAATTAAGGGAAACGGCTGCGGAAAAAATCTGCCGCCGTTTTTCCATTCAGAGATATTGTTTCAAGCTTGTGTCATACAAAAAAGAGAAATGTTTGAACATATTCACTTCCCGGCTGTCTCACCCATAACGGTTACGATCCGGATGCAGTGAAAGAGAGAGCACTTCATCCACCAAGGATCTCTCCGTCTTCATAGGTAGTTAGTTGAACAGCAGCCCCGGCGAAGTGATTCGCCGGGGTTTGTTCGTTTTTAAGGCAGGATTCTCATGAAGTTGGGTGAAAATAGCCGTCAGGTACTCAGCCTGCCATGACGTTGTGGAAAAAATCTGTACGGGGACATTTGCCGTCTATGATAAATAGGCCGCAGCTGTTCCTTTCGGAATAAATCGGTATTTGTGATCGTCCGGAGGTTGTCAAAGACTGCTGTGGTGTGACAAAAATCTTTTCCTGTGAGGGAAAAAGATGCTTCTTTTCCGCTATTCATGTGGAAAAACATATTTCCGGCGGAGCATTTCACAGGAATGCATGAATTGCCGCCCGTTGATGGCTCCTGTAAGGAAAAAGGGGGGGGGACGGCAGGAATATATCCGGGAAGGAATGCGGTGGATACTGTCCCTGGAAACGGAACAGGGCATGGGGATGTGCCGGAGATTTTACGGATTGGAGGAAATGGCAGGTGTGTTTTTGCCTGAACGGTTTCATCATGAATTGTCGTTACGTTTGATTGACGCGGAGTATCTGTCAGGGCATAGTGGCGCGGTATGAAGAGAGTGCTTTGCGTGATCGCCGGTACATGCGGTTTGCTCGGATGGGCTTCTGCGGACGAGATAGGCATGAAGAATGTCCTGTCCGTCTGGAACAGCAGGCAGGCGGACTGGGAATCTGCGTTCAAGATAGCTGAGACGGACGCGAAAAGGGCGGAACTGCTGAAAAGCCAGCCGGACGCCGTGTCCGCAGCCAGGGACTTGTGGAGGCAGGTGGGTCGCGATCTCTCCAAGCCTTATGCCCTTCCGGCCATTGTCTGGTTCCTGGACCATCCGCAGGCCCTTGAGAAAGCATTTCCCAACGGAGATGCTGCCAGGAAAATCGTCTTGAACTGCCTGAATGCCCTGGAAAACAACATGGTGATGGAAAAGGGAGCGGGACAGGCGGCTCACGCGCTGAGCAATTCGCGCGATTTGCGCTGCCGCACTATCCTGGAAAAGATCAAGGATATGAACCAGTTCCCGGAAGATCAGGGGCTGGCTTCCCTGGGGCTGGCGATGGTCATGAAGGAAAGTTCCGGGATGCAGCAGGATGACTCCCGCCTTGTCGCCGCCAGAGGCAGGCTTTTGAAGGACGCCATCATCAAGTGCTACGATGCCAAATTCGGCCCCGTTCCCGTCCAGGACCTGGTCAAGGAGGAACTGTATGAAATCCTCAATCTCAACATCGGCCAGACGGGGCCTAAAATCAAATTGCCTTCCTCCGCTACCGGAACCTGGGTGGAAATTCCCTCCGGAGACAAGCCCGTTCTGCTGGTTTTCTGGGACCCCCGGGATGCCATGTCCGTCAAGTTTTTGGAAAAGGCGGCCTCCCTGCGCAAGGAATTTCCGGGGATGACGGTGATGCCCATAGCTCCGGTTTCCGAAGAAGGGGTGAAAAAGGCCCTGCTGAATTTGAATCTGGACATACCCTCCCTGGTGGACGCCCAGGCGGTTGCATTCAAGGATTACCGCGTGGCCCATACTCCCCGGGTATATCTGTTGGACCCCAAGGGGAAGATTTTGATGCGGGGCACCCCGGATATGCTGTTTGACGCCAATCTTTATGCCGCCATGAACACATTCGGAGAAAAGGCGGATGAAAAAGCTCCCCAGGCTCCTCCGGCCGCACCTGCCTCCGTGATCCCGGAAAGAATCAATTCACCGGATACGCGTGTTCCCGCGTCCCGTCCGGTCCCGGCTTCACGGCAGCTCGTCCGTCCGGCGGCTCCGGCGGCGCCTCCCGTATCCGCTCCCCCTCTGCGTCCCATTCCGGAATAGCCGTTCCATGGAAAGAACCCCGATGAGAGCGGCGGCAGAAGCCGTGGCGCGGTCATTGGCCCGGGCTGGGCACCTGGTGTATTTTGCCGGGGGATGCGTTCGGGACCGGCTGATGGGGTATCCCGTGAAGGATATAGACATTGCCACTTCCGCCCGGCCTGACGAAGTCTTGCGCCTTTTTCCCGGTTCATGGGAGGTGGGTGCCGCCTTCGGCGTAGTGCTGGTTCTTCACAAGGGTTTCTGCTTTGAGGTGGCCACGTTCAGAAAGGACGGAAATTACAGCGACGGCCGCCGACCGGACGCCGTCTATTTTACGGATGCGCGTGAAGACGCCCGGCGCCGTGACTTCACGATGAACGGCCTGTTTGAAGAACCTTTTTCCGACCCTCCCGGCGGCATCGTGGATTATGTGGATGGCGTGGCGGACATTGAGGCGGGAATTCTGCGGGCGATCGGGAATCCGGACTGCCGCTTTGAGGAAGATTCCCTGCGCCTGATGCGGGCGGTCCGCTTTGCCGTCACCCGGGAAGTGGCCATGGAAGCGGAAACGTACGCTTCCGTTTGCAGGAACTCCGGCCTGCTGGCCCGGATAGCCCCGGAGCGCATCCGGGAGGAGCTGGACAGGATACTGCTGGCTCCGCGCAGGAGGGCAGGGGTGGAAATGCTGGTGGAAACGGGACTCATGAAACACATCATCCCGGAAGTGTATGCAATGGTGGATTGTGGGCAGCCCCCCCAGTGGCACCCGGAAGGGGATGTGTACACACATACCCTGATGATGCTGGAAGCGCTGGGGACGGACGGAGGTCCCGTTTCCCTGGAACTGGCCCTGGCCGTGCTGCTGCATGACATCGGCAAACCCGCCTGCCGGGAGGTGGATGAAACGGGAAGAATCCGTTTTTCCGGTCATGACAAGGAAGGTGCTGCGCTGGCCCGTGTCATTTTGCGGAGGCTGAAATACTCCAATGCCGTGGTGGATGCCGTGGCGGACATGGTGGAGCGCCACATGCGCTTCATGCATGTCCGGCAGATGAAGAAATCCACCCTGAGAATGTTCATGAATTCCCCCTTCTTCCGGGACGAACTGGAGCTGCACCGGCTGGATTGCCTTTCCTCCAATGGATTGATGGATAATTGGCAATTCGTCCGGGACGCCAGGGAATCCTACCGGCAGGAACCCCTGGTGCCGCCTCCCCTGGTGACCGGGCGCGACCTGATGGCTCTGGGATTTTCTCCGGGACCGGATTTCAAAAAATGGCTTTCCCATATCCAGGAACTTCAACTGGAAGGCACGCTGCGGAACAGGAGGGAGGCCTTGCTGCGGCTGGGCCAAATTGCCCCGGTGGATCAGAATACACTTGCAGAGTACCTGGAAAAACTAGCATTATAAACGGACTCCCTTCCTGCGGAAGGAAGAGGGCATCGCCTGTCCCCTTCTTTTTCGGGGAAGGGCTGCATCAAGTCATTTCAATTCATGCGTCCGGTCATCTATCAACTGTTTGTCCGCCACTTTTCCAACATGGAAATGCACGGAGTGGACTGGGGAAGTCGGGAGGAAAACGGCTGCGGCACATTTAACGGGGTAACGGACAAGGCTCTGCGGGAAATTGCCAGGATGGGCTTTACCCACATCTGGCTGACGGGCGTGCTGAGGCATGCCACGCAGACGGCCCACCCCGGGCTGCCCGCGCAGCCGGAATCCATCGTGAAAGGGCTGGCCGGCAGTCCTTATGCGGTTCTGGATTACTTTGATGTGGACCCTGACCTGGGGTCCGTTACGGAATTGAGGATGGAGGAATTCAAGGCCCTGGTCAGGCGGTGCCGGACCGTGGGACTGGTGCCTCTCATGGACTTTGTCCCCAACCATGTCTCCCGCGCCTACCTGGCGGACTGGGACGGCCATGACGACTTTGGAGAAGGGGACGACCACCATACCTTTTTTTCACCGGAGCAGGGATATTTCTACCTCACTTCCAACAGCCCCGGCGACGGCCCCCCCCTGCGCCTCCCGGACGGGCTGTTCGAAGGGGAGATGACTTTCGGCAGGGTGACGGGAAATAATGCGGTGACGTGGGAGCCGGACCGGTGCGACTGGTATGAAACGGTCAAGCTCAATTACGGCTATAACTTTCTGGCGGGGCTCCCGGCCCTGCGCCTGTTGCCGGACTGGACAAGTCCCAAGCAGAAGGTCCCCAAGACATGGAGAATCATGGACGATATTCTTTCATTCTGGCAGGGACTGGGCATTGGCGGGTTCCGGTGCGACATGGCCCAGATGATTCCCATGGCGTTCTGGAAATGGGCCATTGCCCGCTCCCGGGTGCGTCTGCCCGACGTGTTTTTCATGGCGGAAGCCTACAATGACCATCTGAAAACCACTCCGGGCGATCCCTGTACCGCCCTGCTGGAATCCGGATTCAATGCCGTCTATGACGCCGATTGCTACCATCTGGCGGAACATGTCTATACGCGGGGGAACTGGGCCAACGATTTTGACCGCCTCTTCCGGAGTGAGCCCCAGTATTTGACCCACGGCGTCCGTTATGTGGAAAACCACGATGAAAAGCGTGTCTGCTCGCCGATAGCATGGGGCGGGACGGGGCGCACTATTCTGCCGGCCATCATGACGCTCGTGTATGCCTCCAGCAAGGGCCCCGTGCTGGTGTACAACGGGCAGGAGGTGGGGGAACGCGCGGAAGCTCCGGGCGGCTTTGGCGGCCATAACGGCCGGACCAGCATCTTTGACTATACCTGCCTGCCGCAGTTGCAGCCCTGGGTGGCCGGCGGCAGGTTTGACGCCTCCCTGCTGGACGAGGATTCCGCGGAATTGAGGGACTTTCACGCGCGCCTGCTGCCCCTCCTCCAGCATCCCGCACTGGACCGCGGGGATTTTTATGGCCTGAACTGGGCCAATATGAAAAACACCACCTTCGGCAGGGAACCGGCGGAAGACACTTCCGGACACTGGGTGTATGCCATGCTCAGGTACCATGCCCATGCCCATTCCACGGTGCTGGTGGTGGGAAATCTTTCTCCGACCATCAATTTCTATAACCTCCGCATCTCCATTCCCCAGCATGCGTTCAACTGGTGCGGCATCCAGACGGCGAAAGTGCGCGCCAGAAACCTGATGAAGAAAGATGGGAAAGACAGGTTTTTTGACAGGAGCGAACTGATGGAGAGGGGACTTCCCTATCCTCTGAAACCGGGAGAAGTAGGCGTTTTGGAACTGTCCGGAGCATAGAAGAAGCCGGGGCGCGGAGCCCTCTTCTTCACATTCGATATTTTTTGCTCCTCTGGGCGTTTTTATAATGACGGACGGAATTTAATTCGTTATAGTCCCGAAAATTCCTATGACTAGACGTTTTCCTTACTCCATGTCTACCATTCAGCAGATTGCTCTGGCGCTTGCCGTTGCCGGAGCCTGTCCTGCCCTGGCGCAGGACGGCGCAGGCGCCGCCCGCCGTGCTGCTGCCCGGATGGAAGAACAGGCGCAGGCTTCCATGCTGCTTCTGAATCAGGCGCGTCAGCAATATTCCGAGGGCAAGTACCAGGAGGCTCTGGAACTTTACCGTAAAAGCCTGAATACCTTGCCCAAGGCTCCCAATATGGAGACCCGGCGGCGCTTTCTGGAAACCAGTATTGCGGATGCCAGCGTGGCCGTGAGCCAGGAATACATCAAGGTGGGACGTTATGACGAAGCCTCGGAACTGCTGGAATCCGCGCTGAAAACGACTCCGAACCATGCCTTGGCCAAGCGTACTCTGGAACTGCTCAAGGACCCGATCCGGACGAACCCCGCCCTGACTCCGCAGCATGCCGTGGACGTGGAAAAGGTCAATGGCCTCCTTCGCCTGGCATTCGGGTATTATGAGCTGGGACAGTACGACGAAGCTCTGAAGGAATTTAACTCCGTCCTTCTCATTGACCCCTACAATACGGCGGCGCGGCGCGGCATGGAGCAGGTGAACCGTGCGCGCACCAGCTATTTTTCCTCTGCGCGGGACGAAACCCGCGGGAACGCCCTGGCGGAGGTAAGCGGCCTCTGGGAACGCCGTCCTTCCGTTACGGAAGTTCCCGAGGAGCCGGAATCCTTTTCCCAGCCCCTGGAAAATCCCGTGGTGAGCGTGGACCGGAAGCTGGGCATGATCCGTTTGCCCAGGGTGCAGCTGGAGCAGGCTACGGTGGAGGAAGCCGTGGACTACCTCCGCAACCAGTCCCGGGTGCATGATGAAACGGCCCAGACCGAGGCCGAGAGGGGGATTAACATTTCCCTGGACCCCGGTCCTCCGGACAGCGTTACCGCCAAGGATATCGCCGCCAAGAAAATCACCCTGAATCTTCAAAACATTCCGTTGCGCGAAGCCCTGCAGTACGTAGCCCGCGCCTCCGGGCTGATTTTCCGCACGAACGCCTATGGCGCGGAACTCGTCACTCCATCCGCCGGAACATCCTACATGGTCTCCAAGACCATTCCCGTTCCTCCCGGTTTCTTCTCCGGGACGGATTCCTCATCAGGTTCGGACGATCTGGACCCGTTCGCTTCCGGTGATTCCGGTTCCTCCGGAATGACGCTGAAGCGGGTGGACCCGCAGAAGATGCTGGCCGCCATGGGGTTGAAATTGCCGGCCGGCAGCTCCGTGAAATACAACGCGGGCAACTCCACACTCTTTTTCCATGGAACTCCCAGGGACCTGAACTTCCTGGAAGAACTGGTGGCTGCCAAGTCGGCGGCTCAGCCCCTGCAAGTAATTGTAAGCGCCACGTTTCTGGAAGTCAACCAGGCGGATTTGGAAGAACTGGGATTCAACTGGATCGTGAACCTCAACCTTGACCCCAACAAATGGTTCATGGGCGGGGCAGGGACGAATAAGAACGATTATAACAATACCGTACTGGACAGTGCTGCCAGAGTGGCCGGGGCCGCATCTCCCGCAGGAGTAGTGGGCGGCCTGAGGTCAGGCAACCAGGTATTTACGGAAGACAGCATTGACGGGATGATCGAACGCGGCACTTCCGCCAGAAGTTCGGATGCCGTTTACACCCCCGGCGGAGCGCCGAGCATCCTGACCATGCGCGGCATGTGGAGCCAGGCGGACGTCACCATGATCATGCGGGGCCTGAGCCAGAAAAAAGGCACGGACATCATGCAGCATCCTTCCGTGGTAGTACGCCCCGGAGAAAAGGCAACCTTCTTCAGCGGCAGGGAACTGATTTACCCCACGGAATATGATCCGCCCGAAATTCCCAACAGCACCGGCAGGGACTACAACAATGACGACTATTGGGGCGACGATGACGACGTAGGCGAACGCATTCCCATCATGCCGATGACGCCCGCTCATCCTACGGCATTTGAAACCAGGCAGCTGGGTACCATATTCAATGTGGAGGTGACTGGCATCAGTGAGGACAAGTCCATGGTGGATCTTACGGTTGCTCCGGAACTCGTGGATTTTGACGGGTTCATCAACTATGGTACTCCCATTTTCCTGCCTCTGGTATCCCAGGAAAAAGGGAAGGATGAAGTAACCATGACCAAAGCGTCGGACAACTTCATTCTCCAGCCCGTATTTTCCAAGCGCAGCATGACCTCTTCCGTCCGCGTCATCACGGGCAATACCCTGGTGATCGGAGCCTTGAAAAAAGCTACCTCCGTCCAATATGAGGACAAAATTCCCATTTTGGGGGATATCCCCTGGGTAGGGCGCCTGTTCCGTTCCCAAGGGTCCAAGGAACAGCGCAAGGCCATCATCATCATGGTGAAGGCGGAAGTGGTGGATCCGGGAGGCAAGGAACTGTACACGCCGAATACTCCCGCTCCGGAAACTCCGGAAGGCGGTGCGGGTCTTCCCGCTCTCAGTGCCGTTGAGTAACCTTTAAAAAATCAAGCCTGTGAAAAACAGCGATTCTGATGCTGAATTCCCCCAAGGTGCGGGGAACATCATGCGCCAGCTGCATGATTCCGATTCCCAAGGCGTGGAGCGGAGAAGGGAAGTGGTGGTGCGCCCGGACGGCTCCAAGGTCATCCGTGTGGAAAAACGCCGCCGCTCTTATGGTGATGAACACCAGAACGACAAAAAGGCCGCCTTGAAAAACAAGCGTTTCCTGATCGGCCTCTGCATTCTGATTCTGCTTGTCGTCGGAGGGTTGGTGGGAACGTACATGTACCGGCTCACTTCATTCAATACGGTGGAATTTTCCAACCGCATGCAGGAGGAACTGTCCGCTGCGTGGGGGGGGGATGTGGAAGTTTCCGGAATGGCTATGGACGGCCGTTCCCTGAAAGCCTCCCGCATCAGGATCACCTTCCCGGAAGACTCCTGCCTTTCCTTCATCACGCTGAACGGGGTCTCCGGGGAAGTCTCCGCGACTTCCCTTTTCCTGGGCAGGGTGAAAGGGGAAAGCCTGAACGTGTCACAAGCCACCATCGGCCTGCGTCCGGGATACACCAAATTCTCGCTGCCCCGGACCGGTAAGGAACTGCCGTTCGCTTTTCAGCGCTATACGGCTCCGCGTCTGGAAGTGGGTTATGCCCATGAACGGGAGCCCTTCACCCTGGAGAAAAACGAAGGGCCCTTTTACCTGACGGCGGAAGCCTACATCCGTACTTCCAGGGCTGGCGGAGCATCCACGGAATACGTACTGGACCTTTCCCAGCAAAAATTGAAAATCAAGGGGTGGCCCCTGCTGGCCATGGATGCGGGCTCCGTCATTCTGGACGGTTTCGGCATCAAGCAGCTCACCTTCTCCGGTTTTGTGGACAAGGGGGTCATGTTCAACAAGCCTACGGACCTGAGCCCCTTCATGATTACGGGCAGCATGCGCCTGGACAACGATTTCCGCCACCGTCACTGGACGCTGACCGGCAGAAACTTTGACCTGTCCCAGCTCGTCGGGGAATGCTTCTCTTCCCTCATCAAGGTGCGCATGGGCGAGCAGCCCGTGGAGGAAAAGCGTGAATTGAGCGTGACCTTCTCCCTCCCCGTAGGACCGGAACAGAAAAGGCCGTCCCTGCAGGGCACCAGCGGTTCCGTCATCAAGGCTTCCATGATGCGCCTTCCCGTGTTCCAGCTTTTGAAGGCCATGACGGAACGCAGAATGGAAACCGGCCTGCCGTATTCCTCCCCCGTATTCTCGTCCGGTTCCTTTGTTTTGGAAAGTGACGGTACGGACCAGTCCGTTTCCCTGAAGGATATATCCCTGTTTGAGCAGAGCTTTCTGGGCGTTACGGGCAACTTGCATTGCAGCGGTTCCAATATATCCGGGGAGCTTGTATTCAAGCTGCCCTCCTACATGGCGAATGGCCGCCGCATTCCGAAAGGAGTCACGCAGGACGGACATGACTTCGTTATCCCCGTGAAGGTTTCCGGGACGTTGGCTTCACCCACGGATAATTCCGGCGGCATGCTTCAGGAATTGAAATCCGCCGCGGAATCCGGCATTCTGCCTCCCGCCTATCCGTCCGGCGGGACAGACGGTTCTTCTCCGGCTTCTCCCGTTCCGTCTCCCGGCCGCATTACCGTGGACGGATTCATGTAATACTGGTGCCGTTTCATGCTTCCCCCCCTTCCCAATTTACGGAAAACGACTGAAAAGCGGACCCGCTGGTGGACGCAGATGGCCGGGCTGGGCCTGTGGTCGCTCCTGCAGCCCTTGTGCATGAGTCTCAATATCCGCTCCATCAAGGAGGAGCATGACGATATATACACGACGCCCTTCCTGGTGGCTCTCTGGCACAACCGCACCGTCGTGCCGGGATACGCCTGGTCCCTGGCCCAGAAGCCGCTCAACATGTGCGTGCTCACGAGCGCCAGCAAGGATGGGGCCCTGGTGGAGGCCGTCTGCAAATACTTCGGCCTGGAAGCCGTCAGAGGTTCCTCCGGGCGCAGGGGTGCTCTCGCCTACATGGAAATGCTTCGGAAAATCCGGGAGGGAAACATCTGCTTCTGCTTCACTCCGGACGGTCCGCGGGGGCCCATGTACCAGGTGCAGCCGGGTATCATCAGGCTGGCCTCCCAAACGGGCTTGCCCATTATTCCCGTCTGCATAGAATATGAAAGTTGCTGGCGTCTGAACAAGGCATGGGATCATTACGCCATCCCGAAGCCGGGTTCCAACGTGAACATTCTCTGGAAAAAAAGGCTGTTCATCCCTCCGGGCATCACGGATGAACAAGTGGCGGAATATGGTCGGCTGCTGGCCGGCATGATGCAGGAAGGTGTCCCGGACTTTCCTCCACTTACCCAATCAAAATTATGCAAATCATCGACGGAAAGCTAGTGGCCTCCCAGGTTCTGGAGGAGGTTAAGGGAGACATTGACCGGCTCAAGGCGGCCGGGATTACGCCGGGCCTGGCCGTGGTCCTGGTGGGGGATGACCCCGCTTCCCAGGTATATGTCAATTCCAAGGTGAAGAAATGCGGAGAACTGGGCATGCATTCCCGGAAAATCGTTCTCCCTGCGGATGCCTCCCAGGAGGAACTGCTTGAGGTCATCAGGGAACTGAATGCGGATGCCTCCATCCACGGCATTCTGGTGCAGAGCCCGCCCCCTCCCCATATTGACGAGGCTGCCGTCGTGCTGGAAATAGACCCCGCCAAGGACGTGGACGGTTTCCATCCGGAAAACGTCGCCAAGCTGGTGATGGAAGACGAATCCGGCTTTGTGCCCTGTACGCCGCTGGGCTGCATCAGACTGCTGAAAGCGGCAGGCATTGAAACCGCGGGTGCCAATGCCGTGGTGATCGGCCGCAGCATGATCGTGGGCAAGCCGATGGCCCATCTGCTCATGTCCAAGCAGTCCAACGCTACGGTGACCGTAGCCCATTCCCGCACGAAAAACCTGCCGGAACTCTGCCGTTCCGCGGATATCATCGTTGCGGCTATAGGCCGCCCCTCCTTTGTAACGGCGGAATTCGTGAAAGACGGCGCCGTCGTGATCGACGTGGGTATCAACCGCGTGGAAGACGCGTCCGCCAAGCGCGGCTACCGTATTGTGGGTGACGTGGCCTATGACGAGGTGGCGCCCAGATGCCGCGCCATCACGCCCGTTCCCGGAGGCGTGGGACCAATGACCATCGCCATGCTGATGGCCAACACGGTCAAGGCCTGCCGCCAGCAGACGGGGGCGTAGCCCGTTTCCGGTGACGCCCGTTTTTCTTGTCAAAAGCGGGAAAGTAGGGCAGTATTCACCTACCATTATGTCAAGTAAAATACTCGAAGGCAAAGTTGGTGTCGTAGTCGGCGTGGCGAACAAGCGCAGTATCGCTTTCGCGATTGCCAAGGCATGGCATGAAGCGGGCGCAAAGCTCATCTTCAACTACCAGGGCGAACGCCTCAAGGACGGCGTGATCAAATTGATTCATGAAAACTTCGGTGAAGACGCTCCCGTTTATGATCTGGACGTGAGCAGTGACGAATCCATTAATGCTTTCTTTGAAAACGTCCGCAAGCACACGGACAAGGTGGATTGCATGCTGCATTCCGTAGCCTTTGCTCCCAAGGAAGCCCTTGGCGGCGGCAGTTTCCTGGAAACGGGACGGGACGCCTTCAAGATTTCCCTTGATATCTCCGCGTATTCCCTGGTGGCGCTTTCCCGCGCTGTGGAGCCGATGATGTCCGACAACGGCAGCATTCTGGCCATGTCCTACCTGGGGTCTGAAAAGGTGGTGCCCAACTACAACCTGATGGGGGTTTCCAAGGCCGCCCTGGAAGCCTGCACCCGGTACCTGGCGTACGACCTGGGCCGCTCCCGCGGCATCCGCGTCAACTGCATCAGCGCCGGTCCCATGCAGACGCTTGCGGCCCGCGGCGTTTCCGGTTTTTCCACCATGTTCAAGGTTTATGAGGAACACGCCCCCCTGGGCCGTTCCTGCACGGGCGAGGAACTGGGCGCTACCGGCGTATTCCTGGCCAGCGACGGCGCCGCCGCCATCACCGGCCAGGTGATTTACGTGGACGGAGGCTACCAGATCATGGGCATGTAACGCTCCGTGATTTTATTTTCCCTTGGGGCCGTGCCGCTTGTCGGCACGGCCTTTTTCAGGCCAAACGGGATGAAAGGGCCGGGGTTCCTGTATTCAGGACAAAAAAATCTTGCACGCCGCTTTCCGGTTGATTAGAGTCCACGAGTGACAGTCCCCTATCGTTATTCATATAACGGAGAGGCATGCGGCAGCCTGGAGGAAATGCTGAACCAATACCGTATGGCTACTCATGACTCCCGTATTTCCCTGCTCAACGGGGAGGGCGCCTATATGGAAGCTTCTCTGGCCGGAAGCGGCCTGCATTGTTGCGGTGTGGGAATCGAAACCAAGAATTACATTTGCCCCCGCGAAATGACCTTTGAGGAACTGTCTGAGGAATTCCGCCTTTTTGATTCCGGCGCGGACTATTCATTCGTGATGCAGGAATGGATCATGCTGCATGATTCTTTCTCTCTGCTGCCTGTCTTCATTAAATGGATTGCCGTTGCGGCCGTTCTGGATGCCGTCATCATTCTGATATTCTTCGGCGTGCCGGAAAACCATGTTCTTCACTATTCCCATATTCTGGATACGTTCTCGCGCTTCCTGCCCTGGTAGGGCGGCGTGAAACGCGTTTTCCCGGTACGGGTGAATGGGCCGGAGCGGATTTTTCCTCCCGGTGGGGGTCTTTACGGAGCGAAAACTTTGAGTTTGCCGGCGCGCGTGATTTGCACGGGGGCGTCTCCCGCATAATCTCCATCCAGTTCACAGGCCGCGTGGCCGATGGCGGCAACTTGTCCTTCCGTCATCCGCACATATTCAAAACCGCCGTAGCGCAGGGAATGAAACCCTCCGTGAACGAGTGCCAGCAGGCTTTCTCTGATGATGGAAGGAGCCGCATGCTTGAAAACCACGGCATCCAAAAGGCCGTCTTCATTATTTGCCTCCGCAAACAGTTTCATGGGGCCGCCGTACCTCCGGCCGTTGCCGAAGATGATGGAGCGCCCCTCCAGCACCCTGCCGTCATCCGTCGTCAGGGTCAGGAGCGGCTGCCGTTCCGTGAAAGCCCTGGCTCCTGCGATTACGTAAGCGAAGGCCTTCCACTTCTTCTTCATCTCCCATGTCGTCAGCTCCACGGAGCGTCCGTCCGCTCCGATGCCCGCCATTTGAAGAAAAGGTTGCCCGTTGAAGGCAAACAAATCGACCTCCCTGGTCCGGCCCGTTTTCAGCACGTGCAGGGCGTGGTGGAAATTCTGTCGGAATCCCATTTCACGGGAAAAAACGTTGGCCGTTCCCGCAGGGAAGAGGGCCAGGGCCGTATCCGTATTGCAGAGGGCGCGGGCCGCCAGCCTCAGCGTGCCGTCGCCGCCCGCCACGGCTACGGCGGGCGCCCCGGAACGCGCCTGAGCAGCCAGGCGGTTCAGCATATCCTCGCTGCTTTCCGGCTCCATGACGTCGAAAACGGAGCCATATCTCTTCAGCCACCGGCGGAAGCGTCCCGCCCTGGCGCTCCGCGCCGTGTTGTTGAAGAACAGGGGAATCTTCATCGGAGACTTGCGGAAAGATTCAGAATCTGCACCGGAGCCTCCGTATGCGTGATGGCCTCCCTGCGCACGGTTCCGTCAGGAAGGAGGAATTCCAGCATGCCCCGGCTCACTTTCTCCGGCAGCGTAATTTCCAGAAACTTCCGCATGTCGTCGGACGGACCGGGTGTGACGCCTTCCGCCAGAACTATCCCTTCTTCCGTCTTGAGGGAAACATGGAGGGGCAGTCTCCGGCGTTTGCCTCCCTCATCCTCCGTGATGTCCAGCATCAGCTTGCTGCCGGGAACATATTCCGGCTGGGAAGCCGCCCAGGAGGAAGCCAGCTTCATGTAGCGTTTGGTGATGTTGACGGCGGGGACAATCCGGCTTTCAGGGGGAAACTCCAGCGCGTTCCTTTTCCTGTCGTAGCGGGCCTCCCAGACCAGGGGGAAAAACATTCCTTCCGTCTTCTTCTTCCAGGATGTGGCGTAAATGGCGTTCTCCGGCTTCCGGGGGTCCAGCATGCTGATGGCGGACATGACCCAGGGCGTGTTGAAATCCTTTTCATTGTACTCCAGCATCCGCCATTCTCCGTCGCACCAGGCTTCCACCCAGTTGTGGTTGCCCCGGACGTGGTTCCAGGTGACCACGCCCGCCATGCGGGCCGGAATGCCGATGGAGCGCAGGGCGCAAATGAGCAAAATGCTCTGCCCGGTGCAGGAAACCTTGCCGGACTCCAGAGACTCCTTCACACCTTGGTGGGGGACTCTCCTCTCCGTGGAATATTTCACGTGCAGCGTCTTCTGGATGCAGGCGGCTACGGTGAGGGCGGCTTCCCGCCCCGTTTTGCAGGAGGAGACGAGCGGAGCGAAAAGGTTGCGGAACTGCTCCCTCCATTCGTCGCGCGGTTCGTTGACCACGGCGTAAGGCAGCACGTCGTTCTCGTAAACTTCCCAGGGAACCTTGCCCGCCCAAGGGAAGCGGCTGCGGACGTCCAGGGCCAGCCTGACCTCTCTCTTCAGTCGCTCTTCCGTAATCACCGGCTTGTCCTGTTCCGGCATGTAGGCGCGTAAAAACTCCATGCCCTGGGTGACGGAATCATGAGCGGAGCAAAGGGCGGCAGTCACGCCCAGCAGAAAGACATGCGGCAGCGGATTCATGAACGTCGTCATTCATAGCTGAATTCCGGCGGGGAGACAAGCCTTCTCTTGAGTGAGAAGAGCGTTGAAATGGGCGAACAGGTGGGTATCTTCCGGAGGGGTGGACGGGAAGGGGGTATCATTGTCCAGAATCTCCTCGCAGATGTGCATGAAATCGCGCGAGGTTTTGGCCCGTTTCATGTGGTGGTCAAACTCTTCCGGAAGGCCCCGGGCGGTATAGACCAGATACTTTTTCATCCGGTGGATGTGTTTTTCCTCCACGTAATGGTCCTGCATTTCCAGCGTGTGTTTGTACAGGCTGCGGATGTAGCGGAGGAGGTCCCGGAACGTGGGGGCGGTTGCGGCTTCCCCCCGGAAGTGGGCGCGCAGCTGGGAAAAAATCCACGGATTGCGCAGGGCGGTCCTGCCTGCCATCAGGCCGGCCGGAGCCGCCAGCCTCACCCACGCCTCCGCCGTCTGCGTGTCCACGATATTCCCGTTGGCGATGACCGGGCATTTCAGCGTTTCCACCGCCCATTTGACCCACTCCGGATGCACGGGGGAACGGTAGCCCTCCCGCACGGTGCGGGCATGAATGCATACCCGGTCCGGTGCGTGCCGGGCGATCACGGGGAGAATGCGTTCAAACTCGTCCGGGGTCTCGTAGCCCAGGCGGCATTTGACGGAAAAGCCTCCGGCGGGAAGGGAGTCCCGGAGCGCTCCCAGGGCGGAATCCATGGCCCGAAGGGAGCGCAGCATGCCGCCTCCGGCGCCCCGCCTGCACACGATGGGGGCGGGGCAGCCCATGTTCAGGTCCACCCCGGCGCAGGCGTGGTTCATCAGATTCAGGGCATCCCGGACCAGGTGCTCCGGCTCCTGGCCCACCAGCTGGCCGTAAATGGGGCGCCCGGTCGGGTTTTCGTCTATGGAGCGCATGATGTACGGGTCCATCTTTTTGTGATGGGCCACCGTTCTGAAATACTCCGTAATGAAATAATCCGGCAGGGAATTCAAGTCGTTCAACGTCTTGATAAAAGCCAGGTCCGTGACGTCTTTCATCGGGGCTAGGGCCAGCAGCATGGGCTTGTGCATACCGTGAAAAGCCCGGCTTGGCAAGCTGTGATTGTCTTGACGAAAGAAGGAAAGTGTGGAAGCTGTGAGCATGAATCAGGACTCAACCCGCAAAGCCAGAGTGAACGTGAGACGCGCCGAGGTGATGGAACTGGTGGAGAAGGAAATCCAGCAGCATTACCAGAGCGAACTGATTTCCCACATCCGCGCCGCGGGCAATGTGTACAACCTGGGCCATACGGAATTCTTCCTGGCCAGGGAATTCGGATTCTGCAACGGCGTCCGCCGCGCCATCGACATCGCCTATGCGGCGCGCAAGGTCTTCCCGGACCGGCAGATTTACCTGATCGGCGACATCATCCACAATCCGGAGGTAAACCGCCAGCTGGAGGGGAAGGGCATTAAAAAACTTCCCTGGAAGCATCTGGACGCCTCTTATGATCAAATTGTCGCGGACGACGTGGTGATCGTTCCCGCCTTCGGCGTTCCCACCTCCTTCATGGACGCGCTGGAGGAAAAGGGAGTCCAGATCGTGGATACGACCTGCGGAGACGTCATGAAAGTGTGGAAAAGGGTGAAAAACTACGCCTCCATGGGCATCACCTCCATCATTCACGGCAAAGCCACCCATGAGGAAACCAGCGCGACGGCTTCCCGCGCCCTGGGTGAAAAGGGCAGGGGAAAATACCTGGTGGTTTATGACCTGGAGGATGCCGCCGCCGTATGCGACTACATCCTCGGCAAAGGCAGCCGGGAAGCCTTCATGAAACGGTTTGAAGGCTGCTGTTCCCCCGGATTTGACCCGGACCGCGATCTGGAGGAAGTGGGCATCGCCAACCAGACGACCATGCTCAAGACGGAAACCCAGACGCTCCAGAAAATGATCAGGGACGCCATCGTCCAGCGCGACGGCGACGACGACAACTTCTATGTGTTCGACACCATTTGCGGCGCTACCCAGGACCGTCAGGACGCGCTGTACGATCTCTTGAAAAACCCCTTGGACGTGATGTTTGTGGTGGGCGGCTACAATAGCTCCAATACCACGCATCTGGTGGACATCGCCAGGAAACACGTTCCCACCTACTTCATTGAATCCGCTGAAAGCATCAAATCCATCCAGTATGTGGACGCCTTTGATACGGAAACGCGGGAAGTCCGGAGAATGACCACGGAACCCGTAGTGCAGAATCTGGGCAAATCCCTGAAAGTGGGCATTACGGCGGGAGCCTCGTGCCCGGCCAACCTGATTGAGGCAACTATCCTGCGCATTGCAGACCTCCGCAAATAGAAACGGCCTGCCGTTCCTGCACGGAGAGATGAAAAAGGAGCCTGCCCCGGAAGGGGAAGCTCCTGAAAAAACTGTTGAGGCGGAATGGCGGCCCGGAAGGAAGGCCGGGCGGCGAAAGTCCTACTTTTCCAGATCTTCCGGCGTGACGGAACGCTGCTCGCGGGAGGCAAGCAGCACGGCCTGTTCCACGACGTAATCCGGATTGGCGTCAAAGCGGTAGGCGTTGCAGTTGGGGCATGCCGCAGTGGTTTCGGATACGATGGAGCCGCAGGCTTCGCAGACCTTGAAATCCGCGGGGCGGTCGATGATCAGTTTGGCTTTATCCAGGCGGGATTGCTGCATGGGAGTCATAATAAAAACAAGCCGCTCAGATAAACAGAGCGGCTTGCCATAAGATCGACAGAAAACCGAAGTGAAAACTTAGGCGATTTTTGCGATGGCCTTGGCGGCCTTGCTCTTGTAGTTGGCGGCGCGGTTGGCGGGGATGGTGCCTACCTTGGCGGCCTTGTCAACTGCGGAGGAAAACGTGTTGTAAGCGGCGGCGGCGGCTTCCTTGTCAGCCGTTTCAACAGCGGTGGAAATCTTCTTGCGGAGAGTTTTCAGCTTGGAAGTCGTGGCGCGGTTGCGGGCGGTGCGGGTTGCGGTCTGACGGATGCGCTTGAGTGCGGATTTGGTATTGGCCATGTTCGAAAAAAGGTTCGGTTTTCGTTTCGAGGTGGCAGAAACATTAGAATAACAGGATAAAATGTCAAGCTTCGGATGTATTTTTTAAGCCATTCCGGCCGCATGCGGTCAGACTGCGGGCTTTACCGGAAAACGGAGGTGTGGCATCATAAGCGCCGTCATGAACAAGCGCGTGGATTTGCCTGAGAAAAAATATGAAGGATATATTTTTGACCTGGACGGCACTCTTGTGGACAGCATGCCCCTCCACTACAAGGCATGGCGCAAGGCCCTGGCCCGCGCAGGAGCTCCCGAATCCGTCTTCCGGGAGGATGAATTCTACTCCTGCGGCGGAAAATCCGCCAATGACGTGGTGTACTTCCTGAATGAACGCTACGGACTGGTGCTGGATGCGGAATCCACCGCGGCGGACAAGCGCCGCATTTATCTGGAAATGCTGGAGCAGGAAGGCATGCAGCCCATCGGGGAAGTGCTGGAATTCGTGCACTCCCTGGGGGATGCCCCCAAGGCTATTGCCACGGGCAGCGCCATTCCCGGCGCGCGCCGCACCCTGGCCGCCGCCGGATTGACGGGACTGTTCGACGTGATTTTAACCCCTGAGGACGTGGAACACGGCAAACCGGCTCCGGACATGTTCCTGCTGGCCGCGGAACGGTTGGGGGCCGCCCCCTCCCGCTGCGTGGTATTTGAAGACGCCGTTCCGGGCATTGCCGCGGCTGCCGCCGCAGGCATGGACTGCGTGCGGGTGCGCAGGACGTCCCTCTCCTGATATTGTCCTCCGCGCCTGTGCTGCGGCATCTTTTCCCGGCGTATTCCCGCAGGCGGCACGCCTCTGACTTTTCGATGAAAAGGCTTCACATTGCGCGCGGAATGCGCTAGAACCTCTTTTCCTACGCAACAAATAAAAATATTATTTGCACATGAGTACAAACGACAAAACATCATCCGCCCCAACGAAAACCCGCATGACAGGAGCCGAAGTGCTCGTGGAATGCCTCGTGCGTGAAGGTGTAGACGTCGTCTTTGCCTATCCCGGCGGCGCCAGCATGCCGATTCACCAGGCCCTGAGCCATCAGCCCAAAATCCGGACCATCCTCCCCCGCCACGAACAGGGCGGCGCGTTTGGAGCGGAAGGCTACGGCCGTGTTACGGGCAAGGTGGGCGTCTGTATCTCCACTTCCGGCCCCGGCGCCACCAACATGATCACCTCCATTGCGGACGCCTATCTGGACTCCACGCCCCTGGTGGCCATCACCGCGCAGGTCATGCGCTCCCTGATCGGCCGCGGAGCCTTCCAGGAAACGGACGTGTTCGGCATGACCGCCCCCATCGTGAAGCACAGTTACCTGGTCACGGAACCGGAAGAACTGCCCCGCATCATGAAGGAAGCCTTTTACATCGCTTCCACGGGCCGTCCCGGCCCTGTGGTGATTGACATGCCCAAGGACGTGCAGGAAGCCGTCTTCACTCCGGACTTCGACATGGAAATGGACCTCCCCGGCTACAACCCGGTGCTGCCCGTTCCCGCGGAAGAGCTGGAAGCCCTCATCCCCCTCATTGAAAACGCCAGCCGTCCCGTCATCTATGCCGGCGGCGGCATCATCACCGCGGAAGCCTCCGCGGACCTGCTGGAATTCGCGGAACGCACCCAGATTCCCGTGGCAACTACCCTGATGGGCATCGGGGCCATGCCGGAAACTCACCCGCTCTCCCTCCGCTGGCTGGGCATGCACGGAGCCGTGTTTGCCAACAATGCCGTGAATGAAGCGGACCTGGTCATCGCCCTGGCCGCACGCTTTGACGACCGTGTGACGGGAGCCGTCAGCATGTTCTGTCCGGACTCCACTATCGTCCACATTGACATTGACGCGTGCGAGATCAACAAAAACAAAAAAGTCGCCCATCCCATCCGCGCCAATGTGAAGGACGCCCTCGGCGTTCTCAACGCGGCCCTGGCAGGGAAGGGGTGGGAACGCAAATCCTCCGGCTTCACCCGTACGCCGGAATGGTTCAAGACGATCGAAGGCTGGAAGGAACAGTACCCCTTCTCCTATGAAGACCGCAAGGGCTACATCGCTCCGCAGTCCGTGATTGAGGAACTCTACCGCCAGACGGCGGACAAGGACCCCATCATCTGCACCGGCGTGGGCCAGCACCAGATGTTCGCCGCCCAGTTCTTCAAATTTGACAAGCCCCGCCGCCTGGCCACGTCCGGCGGCCTGGGCACCATGGGTTACGGCCTCCCCGCCGCCATGGGCGCCTGCCTAGCCTATCCGGACAAGCTGGTCGTCAACATAGACGGAGATGGCTCCATGCTCATGAACATTCAGGAGCTGGCGACCATCCACGTGGAGCGTATGCCCGTCAAATGCATCATCCTGAACAACCAGCATCTGGGCATGGTAGTACAGTGGGAAGACCTGAAGTACGACTCCAACCGCGCGCAGACCTTCCTGGCGGACCCGCACGACGACTACGACCCCACCCACAAGACGGAAGATATCATCTACCCGAATTATCCGCTCATCTGCGCCGGGTTCGGCGTCAAATGCGAGCGTGTGCTCCGCATTGAGGAACTTCCCGCAGCAATCACCCGCATGATTGAATCCCCGGAGGCATACGTTCTGGACGTGATGGTTCCCCATGACGTGCATGTTCTGCCGATGATTCTGGGCGGCATGAGTTACAAGGACGTGATCCTGGAACGCATCGCCGGCGACGGTACTGCCAAAAAAGCGTCCGAACTCGGCAAGGAAATCCCGACCGCCCTGTAGGGCGAAAAACATTTCCCGTTCACCATCATTCAAGACGGGGCCGCCCTTGAGGGCGGCCCCGTTTCATGTTGGCGGAAAAGAAACTAACAAATGGGCGGGAATGAAAAATGGAGGCCGGAAAAAAAGCGGAACTCACCCTTGAAAACTCTGTGGACAAATGCCGGGACTGTCCTGGAAAAATGAACCGGGAATACGGATGAAAGACAAGCCGGGAATGACGGTGGTGTTCGAAGAAGCTTCTGGACGTTCCCCCAGGGAATGGCTAGCATGTCGGCATACCACCTGACTGTGCACAAAGCGGTCATGGCAGGAACATGAAACAATTCGTGCATGTCCTTTCTGCTGCGGCCCCCTTGCGCCAACCCCAAGCTCACAGAAAATCGCCGGGAAACTGGCGCACTCTGTAAGTCATTGAGGCTCGAAGATTGACAAACGAACCACTCATCATTACGACCTGCAAGGCGCAGGATGATTGAACAGGTTGGCGCAAAACGCCATTGGGACCTCTGACTTTCAATCCCTGCGCTTCAGGCCGTCGCACCCTCACGGGTGCGTGGATTGAAACTTCTTCAGGTCGTTGATTTTGTCCTCCACGATCTGTCGCACCCTCACGGGTGCGTGGATTGAAACCCGGTCCAGGTCATCCATATCTCCGGGGCCAGGTGGTCGCACCCTCACGGGTGCGTGGATTGAAACTCCGGGCGTCAATTAGAGACACCCAAAAATTGTGTCGCACCCTCACGGGTGCGTGGATTGAAACCAGGCATGAGCGGTCCACAATCACTCTCTGCCGGTCGCACCCTCACGGGTGCGTGGATTGAAACGTTAAGACCACCCGCGCATTGTTGCCCTACGACGTCGCACCCTCACGGGTGCGTGGATTGAAACGAGGGATGCCTGGCGCTTCCTGGGGTCTGCCACGGTCGCACCCTCACGGGTGCGTGGATTGAAACTTCTAGATAGGGGGAACTAAGAGTCAAAAATGAGTCGCACCCTCACGGGTGCGTGGATTGAAACCGTCACGTATTCGGTACGTGCGTCAATGAGGGATTCGTCGCACCCTCACGAGTGTGTGGATTGCAACGCGGGGACGCTGTTATATGTTGCATACTTGCAGTTTGTGATGGACAGGAAGGAGGGAAAAGAGTGATATGAGTACGGTATGCAAAAGGATTGGTTGAAAGATCTTTTGGAGTGGAGTCCCCTCTTTCTGGTACTTCTGGCAGGGGGAGCGCTGTGGCTGTATTCCAAGTGGCAGCTCAGGAAGGTGGACAGATCGTTGAAGGAGTTATGGGGGAGCATTATCCGGAAGGCTGAGTCGGGCGATGCGTATTCCCAGTTTCAGGCGGGACGCATGTACCAGAAGGGAAATGGCGTTTCCAGGGATGCCGTATTGGCGGATGAGTGGTTTCACAAGGCGCTTCCCGGATTGAATCGGGAGGCCAATGCCGGAGACAGGGACGCCGCCTTTTGCCTGTACGAGTGTTTCAGAGAAGGGTTGGCTGTGCAGAAAGATGACGCCAAGGCTCTGCTCTGGCTTCAGCGCGCCGCGGAACAGGAGGAGCCGGAGGCCATGTTTGCGCTGGCTCTGGAATACCGGGAATGGGGGCTGGTGGAGAAGAATGACGCTTTATTCATGCATTGGCTGAGAAAAGCGGCGGAGGAAGGGGACGAGGCAGATGCCCAGTACCTGCTGGGCGCCTGTTATGAACACGGTAACGGAGTACCGCAGGACTTGAACCTTGCACGGGAATGGTATGAACGTGCGGCAGGCAGTCTGTCATTCGGCGCCGAGGATGCCTTGGAACGGCTGAAGGGTTCCTAGTCCGTCAGGAGGCTGTCTTTCGACTGGACAAAAAGGGCAGGGAACGACACTCTATGCCTTTCATGGAGGGCATAAGCTATTATAACCGTTATACGGGCCGAGTGGAGCAGGAACAGGTGCTGGGGGAGAAGTACCTCCAGTGGATTTACGGCACCGCTTCCGGGAGGCTTGCCCTGCATGCTCTGGTCAAGCGCGGCATGTTTTCCGCCTTGATGGGGTGGTGGAAGAACCGGCCTTCCAGCGCCAAAGGCATTCCCGCCTTTGTGGAGGAGTACGGCATCAACATGGAGGAGTCCCTCAAAGGGCTGGGAGAGTTTAAACATTTCAACGATTTTTTCTACCGTCGCCTGAAAGCCGGGGCGCGTCCGTTGTCCGGAGGGGAGGAGACGGCTGTTTTCCCGGCGGACGCCCGCCACATGGGCTGGGAGCGGGCAGACCGCATCAGCGGCGTTTTTGTGAAAGGCCAGCGTTTCGATCTTCCCGCGCTGCTTGGGGATGCCTCCCTGGCGGAGCGGTATGCGGAAGGCGCCGTTGTTCTTTCCCGCCTGTGCCCTACGGATTATCACCGCTTCCATTTTCCCGTTTCCGGAATTCCCGGCAGGTGGAGGAGAATGGGCGGCCCTCTGGCCAGCGTGTCTCCGTATTGCCTGAGCCGGAGCCTGTCATGGTTGTGGACGAATAAGCGGAATCTGACGCTCGTCCAGTCGGAATCCTGGGGCCAGGTGGCCATGCTGGAAGTGGGCGCCACCGGGGTGGGACTTATTGAAGAGACTTATGTTCCGGAAGAGTTTGCCGCCAGGGGGGCGGAAAAGGGATATTTTGCGTTCGGCGGCTCCACGGTGATGTGCTTTTTTGAACCGGGGAGAATCAGGCTGGCTTCCGATCTGCTGGAAAAAACGGGAGAAGGTATGGAGATGTTTGCTCGTCAGGGCGATATGATGGGTAAGTCTGTTTAATGGCAGATATCATGAGAAAGGGAGTGAAACGGCATTCCCGGATTCCTAATCCGCATATTTACTTTACCGTTTGCAGCCCGTGTAACTTCAAGAAGATCATAGACAAAGAGAGATGGTTAAAAAAGACCAGACCCAAATTAGAGTGATCATTTTCAATGTTTTATAAAAAACAAGGCATTCATCGTTAACAATTCACGTTGTTAACGGATTAGGAATCCGTTATTTTCTTTTTGTTGCGGTATTTTTCCGTATTTAACCCCCTATAGATAAAGGTTATGAAATGTTTATGCATTCTCGGCATACTGGCGTCCCTGGCAACGGCACAGGCCGCCACCATTCTGAGCACGACGACCAAGGATGATCCTTCCACCCTGACTTCCGGGGGATATGGCGCCTATTACGGTTTTTCCTTTGATCTGGACCATATGCTTGTTTCCTCCGGGTCCGGCATTGCCCAGAATTCAACGGTGTACCTCCAGTCCCTGGATATCGCCAAGGCCACCAACAGGGCGGATGCCAATAACGGCTTGTACGTTACGATTTTTTCCTCCGCCACCACGAAGAACGGCACTACGTTTGTAGGCCAGTCCACTACGACGATCGACATGGCAGGGGAGGGCGCGGCGGATGGCTCCGCCTCATGGCAGAGTGCCTCTTTTAATAATCTGGAGCTCAATAGCGGAGTGACTTATTACGTGGCTTTCACCACAGTACAGATTACGGACGACACCGCCTGGGATGGCGTGAATTTTGTCACTGCCCGGCTGAGGATTGGAAAGGAAGCCGACGGAGTGGCCATTGGAGATGTTTATACGAACGCAGGGTTTACCAGCATCCAGTCGGGAGACTGGGCACCGTCCTTTAAGGCGGAAGTGACCGTGGCGCCCATTCCGGAACCCGCAACCGCTTCCCTGGGAATTCTGGGGCTGGCAGCTCTGCTGATGCGCAGACGCAGGGCCTGACAGCCATTCCGCAATTGTCTTACCAAGTCCGGCATTCCTCGTGGAGGGATGCCGGTTTTTTGTTGTGTACCCGGCAGGAAAGGAAAGAAACGGGAAATGAGGGGAAAAAAGAGAGAAAATGTCGGGTTCTCCGGCAGTTATTTCATTTCCGCAATAGCCTGGGCCATGTCCGCGGCCTTGAAGGTGGAGGAACCCGCCACCAGAACGTCCGCTCCCGCCAATGCGCACTGGTCGGCATTGTTTTTGCCAATGCCGCCGTCCATCTGAATCAGGAAGGATGCCTGGTGGTCTGCTCTCCATTCCGCGGCTTTCACTACCTTGTCCAGGACGGAGGGCATGAAGGATTGTCCGCCGAAACCGGGCACCACGGACATGACCAGCAGCAGGTCTATTTCTCCCAGGAACGGAAGCAGGGTTTCAAAGGGAGTAGCCGGATTGACGGCCAGCCCGTTTTTCACGCCCGCCCTGCGGATGCGCTTGAGAGTGTTGCGGATGTAGTATTCATCCCCCAGTTCCACATGGAAGCAGATGAGGTTGACGCCCGCTTTGACAAAACGGCCAAAGTAGTGGTCCGGCCGTTCGATCATCAGGTGGGCATCCAGAAAACGGTCCGGTCCCACCGCCTTTCTGACGGCGGCGCAGATTTCAGGACCAAAGGAGATGTTGTCCACAAAGTGGCCGTCCATGATGTCCAGGTGCAGCCAGTCGGCTCCTGCTTCAAAGGCGCGGCGCGCCTCTTCCCCTATTCTGGAGAAGTCGGCGGCCAGCAGTGACGGGGCGATCATGGTCATGATCGGGGCATCCTTTCCTGTAAGATTAATTGGCTACGATATTGACGAGGCGGCCGGGCACGACGATGACTTTTCGTACCGTTACGCCGTCCAGGAAGACTTTTACCTTGGAAGATGCCAGGGCAAGCTTTTCCAGTTCTTCCCGGGAGATGTCCCTGGGCACTTCCAGCTTGTCCCGCAGCTTGCCGTTGACCTGGATGACCATCGGCACCGTGTTTTCCACCAGCAGGGCTTCATCGCAGGCGGGCCAGTTTTTCTGGCAGAGCTGCGTTTCCGGCACGTCGGGGAATGCCGCCTGGAGACGTGCATGGATTTCTTCCGTAATATGCGGGGCAAACGGGTTGAGCAACGTCAGGAACGCCACGTAGTCCTGCACGTCCACTACGTCCGCGGAGGTCATGGCGTTGGTGCATTCCATCATTTTGGCGATGGCGGTGTTGAAGGACATGCTTTCAATGTCGTCCGTCACTTTTTTGATCGTCTTGTGCAGTTCCTTGCGGACGGGCAGCACGGCGGCTTCCGGCGCTCCGGAGACGAGCTTGGGATTGATTTCCCATTCCCCTTCCTGGTTTTCCTGGAAGGCCACGCGCCAGACGCGGGCCAGGAAGCGGGAGATACCTTCCACACCCTTGGTGGCCCAGGGTTTTACGTCTTTCAGCGGACCCATGAACATTTCATACAGGCGCAGGGCGTCCGCACCGTATTCGCGCACGATATCGTCCGGGTTGACGACGTTGCCGCGGGACTTGGACATTTTCTGCCCGTCTTCGCCCAGGATCAGGCCCTGGTTGACGAGTTTCTGGAACGGCTCGTTGGTGCTGAGGTAGCCCAGGTCAAAGAGGACCTTGTGCCAGAAGCGGGCGTAGAGCAGGTGGAGCACGGCGTGTTCCGTGCCGCCCACGTACAGGTCCACGCCGCCGGGCGTGCCTGCGGAGCCCATCCAGTATTGTTCCGCCTCGCGGCTGACGAAGCGTTCGTTGTTTTTCGGGTCCAGATAACGCAGGTAGTACCAGCAGGAGCCGGCCCACTGGGGCATGGTGTTGGTTTCCCGGTGCGCCGTGGGCGTGTAGGCGATCCATTCCGTGGCCTTGACCAGCGGCCCGCGGGGGTCTCCCGTGGGCGCGAAGTCGTCCAGAGCGGGCTGGAGCAGGGGAAGTTCGTTTTCCGGAATGGCGCGGTGGCAGCCGTCTTCCCAGACGATGGGGAAGGGCTCCCCCCAGTAGCGCTGGCGGGAGAAGAGCCAGTCGCGCAGCTTGTAGTTCACCTTGCGGCGTCCCTTTCCGCGCTCTTCCAGCCACAGGATCATTTTTTCCTTGGCCTCCGGCGTGGGCAGCCCGGTCAGGAAGCCGGAGTTCACGCTGGTGCCCTCATATCCGCAGTAGCCGCGCCAGTCGGTATCTTCGGTGGGCGGTTGCACCACCTGGAGGACCGGAAGGCCGAATACCCCGGCAAATTCGAAGTCGCGTTCGTCGTGGGCGGGAACGGCCATGATGGCTCCGGTTCCGTAGCCCATCAGCACATAGTCCGCAATCCAGACGGGAATCTGCTCTCCGTTGACCGGGTTCACGGCATGCGCGCCGGTGAAGACGCCCGTTTTTTCCTTGGAAAGGTCCGTGCGTTCCAGATCGCTCTTGGAGGCGCACTGGGCGCGGTACTGCTCCACGGCTTCTTTCCGTTCCGGTGTGGTGACGGCGTCCACCAGCGGGTGTTCCGGGGAAAGGACCATGTAGGTGGCGCCGAAGAGGGTGTCCGGCCTCGTGGTGTAAACGGTGATGGTTTCCCCGCCCAGCTCAAAGTCCACTTCCGCCCCTTCCGACTTGCCTATCCAGTTGCGCTGGAGTAGCTTGATGGATTCCGGCCAGTCCAGGGGCTCCAGTTCGTCAATCAGGCGTTCGGCATAGTCCGTGATGCGCAGCATCCACTGGCGCAGCGGGCGGCGTTCCACGTGGTGGCCCTTGGCTTTCCATTCCTCCACTTCCTCATTGGCGAGCACAGTGCCCAGGTCCGGGGACCAGTTCACGGCCACTTCCGCCACGTAGGCCAGGCGTCGCTGGTCGATTTCCTCGCGGGTGAGGCCCTGGGCCTCCAGTTCGGAGACGGGGCGCGCCTTTTTCAGTTCCCTGTTGTAGTAGGAGTTGTAAAGACGGAGAAAGATCCACTGGGTCCAGCGCACGTATTCATGGTCCGTCGTGGCGATTTCCCGGTCCCAGTCATAGGAGAAGCCCAGCATCTTGAGCTGGCGGCGGAAGTTGTCAATGTTCCGGAAGGTGGTGATGGCCGGATGCTGCCCGGTCTTGATGGCGTATTGCTCCGCGGGAAGGCCGAAGGAGTCCCAGCCCATGGGGTGAAGCACGTTGAAGCCGTTCATGCGCTTGAAGCGCGCCACAATGTCCGTGGCGGTGTATCCTTCCGGATGTCCCACATGGAGGCCCGCGCCGCTGGGGTAGGGGAACATGTCCAGCACGTAGCACTTGGGCCGGGAAGCGTCAAATCCCTCGTCCCCGGGGTTGCCTGTTTTGAAGGTCTTCCGTTCGTCCCAGATCTGCTGCCATTTGGGTTCAAAGACGTCAAAAGGATATGGTTTCTTGCGCTCGGACATGATGCGGAGGAATGTATACTCCGACCGGGGGGCGATCAAGTCTAAACCCCGGCGACATCAGGCGTTTCCGGACCTTTCAGAGGATCAATCCCTTTTTCCGGAAAAAAAGAAAGACCAGAGACGCAGGATGCGTATTTTAAAATTGAAAGGTTTGTCCTGACGTTATTAACTAAAAAATCATGAAGTTCACAGTCTGTTTCCTCTCCGCCGCCTGCGGCGTACTCTCCCTGCTTGCAGGGGCGTCGGCCCAGAATTCCTCCCATGCCGTTTCCGGAAAAAAGCCCAATATCATTGTTTTCCTGGTGGATGACATGGGATGGCAGGATACGTCCGTGCCGTTCTGGACGGATGAAAAGGGCCAGCCGGTCAAGACTTTCCTGAACAAGCGCTACCGGACGCCGAACATGGAGAAACTGGCCGCCCAGGGCATGACGTTTACGGATGCGTATGCGCACCCCCTCTGCACGCCGTCGCGCGTAAGCCTGATGTCCGGCATGAATCCGAGCCGCCACCGGGTTACCAACTGGGTCAGGCAGCAAAACCAGACGACAGACCAGAATAGCAAGAATCTCCAGCCGCCGGACTGGGCCCTCAACGGTCTTCAGCCAGTCGGAACGCCCGCCAAGGGAGTGACGAAGCGCCCCATTTCCGGAGAGGACATGCACTACAACATGACCCGTCCCTTCGCCACGGCAATCACGCTGCCCCAGCTGCTGAAAAAGTGCGGCTATGTGACCGTGCACTGCGGGAAGGCCCATTTCGGCACGCAGGGAACGCCAGGCTCCAACCCGCTGAACATGGGGTTTGACTACAATATTGCCGGTACGGAAATCGGACATCCGGCGGATTATCGCGGCTCCAAGCATTACGGAAAGGGTTTCAACCATGTGCGCGGACTGGATGAAAATAATTATTACCAGGACGACGTGTTCCTGACGGAGGCGCTGACCCAGGAGGCCATCAAGAGGCTGGAGGCCATCAGGAACAATCCCAAGGAAGCGGGAAAGCCCTTCTATCTGTACCTGGCCCAGTATGCCCTTCATTCCCCGCTGGATGAACGCGCGTATGACAAGAGGTTTGCGGATGCCTATAAAGACCCGCAGGACGGTCACGCGTGGTCGCCGAGGGAAAAACATTACTCCGGCCTGATCGAAGGGATGGACAAGAGCCTGGGGGACATCATGAAATACTTGAAGGACAACAATCTGGATAAAAATACGGTGTTAGTGTTCATGTCTGACAACGGGGGGCTGGCCATCTCCGGAAGGCTTGGCAACGTGGATTCCAATTATCCGCTTTCCTTCGGCAAAGGAGGGTGCATGGAGGGCGGCATCCGTGAGCCGATGATTATTTCCTGGCCGGGAGTCACCAAGGGAGGTGCCCGGTGCTCCGTGCCGGTCATTATTGACGATTTTCTGCCAACGCTGCTCGATATGGCGGGATGCAGGAATTTGAAAACACCGCAGAAGCTGGACGGCCTCAGCCTGGTGCCCCTGCTGAAAGGGGCGCAATTCCCCGCCGACCGTCCCCTTTTGTTCCACCAGCCCAACAACTGGGGGGAAGGCAGCCGCCAGGCAACGCAGTACGGCGCTTCCACCGCACTGCGGCGTGGTGACTGGAAGTTGATTTACCGTCACGTGGACCAGAGTTTTGAATTGTACAATCTGCGGAAGGATATTAGCGAAAAGAATAACCTGGCTTCCGCGGAACCGAAGAAAGTGAAGGAGATGGCTTCCATGATGGGCAGGCTGCTCCGGGAGAGGAAGGCTCTGATGCCCACTTACAAGAAAGGAAATTCCCTGGGAGTTGCCGAGGGCACGTCAGTGCCGTGGCCTGACCAGGTGAAGTAATCCTGGTCTTGGTGCTTCTCCGGCGTTGTTGCATAGAGAGAGCCATATCCGCTTTATACTATACGCGGCATGTTTTCCGATCTCCGGCAGCGGGTTGGGAGGACATGCCGTTTTTCATGCGGATGGAATGGCGGTTTTTCCCCGGATATTGTACTTCCGCTTCCGGATTTCATCCGGAGGCTCGTCTCCGTGCCGTGTTTTATCCCCGTTCGGGGGGATAGGAAACAGCCCCGCTCCGGAAAACCGGGCGGGGCTGTTGATGCAAAGTGCCTGTTCAGGGATGATTTCCCGGCGGGACGGCTGTCTTAAAAGTCGTCGGCGGGAGCGTCCGCAGCGGGGGCGTCTCCTTCGGCGGCATTGTCCGCAGCCGGAGTATCCGTGGCGGTAGTATCTTCCGTGTCGGTTGCCGTGGCGTCGTCGGAAGGCGTTTCCGCCGCGTTGTCGGCATCTTCCACATCCGTATTGACATCGGCATTAGCGGCCGGCGGAGCGGCGGCAGGTTTGCCGGCAGGGGCTGCCGGAGCGGCTTCCTTGGGCGGAACGACTACTTTGACGGCGGGAGGCGCCGGGATGGGGGTGGTCAGGCCGTCAGCCTTGCGGGTGCTGACGCGCAGTCCGTCGGCATAGGCCAGGTTCTTCAGGATGGCGTAGCCCAGGGCCGGAGCCTTGTCCGTGGTGTTGACCAGCATGTTGAAGTGGTTGTTGACGGAAATCTTGCGCGCGTCCTTGCCGTTACGGAAGGGAATGATGCCTGCGAGGTTGCCGTCGTTGTCCGTGCAGATGGCCCAGAAGGAGCGGTCCACCTGGACGAAGTACTGCGGCCGGATGTAATCGGCCTTTTTCCATTCGGCTCCCTTGATGTATTCCGTCATGGCCCGGCGCGCGTTGGCCGGCATGCCGCCCCAGTCCGCATATACTCTGCTGGTCAGCGTTTCGCGGCCGTTGTACCCGTGCACGGATACGTTCTGCGCGGTGGCGAACTGGCGGGCGTAGCTCTCGGGAGAGGTAGGTTGGCAAGAGCTGGTGAAGAGCGCTGTCCCTGCGGTCAGGATGCAGGCTGCTGCTGTGGTGAAGGGATGAATGTTAGTCATGGCAATCGCAATGGTTGTGTTATAAAAGAGGAAAATCCACCCCATTTCAAGGAAAAGAATGCGGGTTGTGCCGTTTTATGGCGTTTTTTTACGGTTCCGCTTGCTGGAGAAACGTGCCGCCTGGGCCGGAAGTCTTTGGTATATCTTAAATTGGAGGTATGATGGGAAATTACTAAAATTTTTCTCGCAAATAGTTGCAGATCGCTTAGGTTGTCGTTGCTTCATGTCCGCCTTTATCGTCAGCCAGCCAGCATTGGAACGCAACGCCCGCATCCTCAGGGAGGTAGCGGATGCCGCGGGGTGCCGGGTCGTGCTGGCTCTGAAGGGGTTTTCCACCTGGCCCTGTTTTGAGGACCTGCGCCCCCTGCTGGACGGCTGCTGCGCGTCCGGACTGTGGGAGGCCCTTCTGGCCCGGCGCAGGTTCGGCAAGCATGTGCTGACCTATTCTCCCGCGTACGCCCCGGAGGAGATTGCGGAACTGGCGGAGATTTCCGACCACCTTGATTTCAACAGCCTGACCCAGTGGAACCGCTTCCGGAAGGAGGTGACGGCGCATCCCCGCTTCCTGTCCGGGGAACTGAAGTGCGGCCTGCGCATCAATCCCAAATTTTCCACGGGCCATACGCCCCTTTACGATCCCTGCGCGCCCGGCTCCCGTCTGGGTGTGACGCCGGAGCTGATGCGGGGCGCGGACCTGTCCGGAATTTCCGGGCTTCACTTCCATACCCTGTGCGAGCAGAGCGCGGAGGACCTGGCGGATACGTTGGAAGCCGTGGAACAGTACTTCGGCTCCATCCTGTCCCGGCCGGAGATCACCTGGCTGAACATGGGCGGCGGCCACTGGATCACCAAGCCCGGCTACAACCGGGAACTGCTGGCGAACCTGGTGCGCGGCATCCGCTCCCGCTACGGCGTGGACGTATGGCTGGAGCCGGGGGAGGCGGTCGCCATCCATTCCGGCGTGCTGCGCTGCCGGGTGCTGGACGTTTTTTCCTCCGAGGGGGTGGAACACGCCATTCTGGACGTTTCCGCGTCCGCCCACATGCCGGACACGCTGGAAATGCCCTACAGGCCGGATGTGTTTCAGATTTTGAAAGACCCCTCCCTGCGGTCCGGACAGCAGCCCGCCGTCGTGATGGAGGGGGAAAGCTATGCCGTGGCCGGGGAGCCGGGTGAAGGGCCCTTCGCCTACCGCCTGGGGGCGCCGACGTGCCTGGCCGGGGACCGCCTGGGGGATTATTCCTTTGCGGAGTCCCTTTCTCCGGGAGACGAGCTTGTGTTTGACGACATGGCCCATTACACGATGGTGAAGACCACCTTTTTCAACGGCGTGCGCCATCCGGACATAGCCGTGCAGAAGCACGACGGCTCCGTGGAGACGGTGCGCCGTTTTTCCTACGAGGATTTTGAAGCCCGCCTGGGCTGAAACATTTGACCAGACCTATTGACATGGCAGCAGCTAAAGAAGGCATTAAACAGAAAGTCCGGGGGTGGAGCCATCATGATTCCGCAGATTTGTACGGCATTGACGACTGGGGCAACGGCTATTTCCGGATCAGCAAGAAGGGGGAGGTGACCGTCCGCCTGAATGATGAAGACGGCGGCAAGAAGGACATCAGCCTGTGCGACCTGCTGGAAGGGCTGAACGAGCGCGGCACGACCGTTCCCGTCCTGTTCCGCTTCCGCGACCTGTTGCGCAGCCGCATTGCGGAACTGAACGAAAGTTTCCGCAAGGCGATCAAGGAGGCGGATTACCAGGGCCATTACCAGGGCGTTTACCCCATCAAGGTGAACCAGCAGCGCCAGGTAGTGGAGGAGATCGCGGAATACGGCACCAAGTACGACTATGGGCTGGAGGCCGGCTCCAAGCCGGAACTGATTGCGGCCATGGCGCACATGCACAACCCGAACGCCTACCTGATCTGCAACGGGTACAAGGACGACGAGTTCATCGACCTGGCCCTGACGGCCCAGAAGATGGGGCTGAACATTTTCATCGTGCTGGAGATGCCTTCAGAACTGGATGCCATCTTCGCCCGCGCCAAAAAGATGGACATCCGCCCCAATCTGGGCCTCCGCGTGAAGCTGGCGGCCAAGGGGTCCGGCCTGTGGCATGAATCCGCCGGGGACAAATCCGTCTTCGGCCTGAACGCGGCCCAGGTGCTGGACGTGGTGGACAAGCTCAAGCAGATGGAGGCCCTGGATTGCCTGAAGCTGCTCCATTACCACCAGGGTTCCCAGATTCCGAATATTTCCGTGGTGCGCGAGGGATTGACGGAAGCCGCCCGCATTTACGTGGACCTGGTCAGGGAAGGGGCTCCGCTGGGCACGCTGGACATGGGCGGCGGCCTGGCCGTGGATTACGACGGCTCCAAGACCAACTTCCATTCCTCCTGCAACTATTCCATTGCGGAGTTTGCCCGCGACGTGGTGGAAGTGGTGGGGGACATGTGCACCAAATACGAGGTTCCGCACCCCACGCTGGTGACGGAATCCGGCCGCGCGGTGGTGGCCTATTATTCCGTGTTGGTGTTCAACGTGCTGGACGTAACCAGCGCCCCGGGGGAGGAACCGCCCCCGGAACTGCCGGAAAACGCGCCCGAACTGCTCAAGGCCTTTGCGGACACGGACAGGACCCTGGCCCGGAAAAACATGCAGGAATGCTACAATGACGCCTGTTATTACCGGGACCAGCTCCGGGCCCAGTTCTTTTACGGAAACGCCACCCTGCGGGAACGCGGGCTGGGAGAGGCGTATTACTGGCACATCCTCAGCCGCATTTCCCGGATGCTGGCGGAGATGGAAACCATTCCGGAAGACCTCCGGGAGCTTTCCTGCTCCATGGTGGATTTCTATTACGGCAATTTTTCCCTGTTCCAGTCCCTGCCGGATTCCTGGGCCATCCGCCAGCTTTTCCCGGTCATGCCTCTTCACCGCCTGAACGAGCGGCCCACGAACAAGGCCGTGCTGGCGGACATCACGTGCGACTGCGACGGGAAGATCGACCATTTCATTGACCGCGAAGACGTGGCCACGGCCCTTCCCCTGCACGCCATCAAGCCCGGCGAGGAAGACTACTACATCGGCGTGTTCCTGGTGGGAGCCTATCAGGAGACCCTGGGGGACTTGCACAACCTGCTGGGGGACACGAACGTCGTCGGCGTGCACTTGGAAGGCGGCCGCCCCGTGTACACGCATGAGGTGGAGGGAGATACGGTGGCGGACGTGCTTTCCTACGTGGAATACGATCCCAAGGAACTCGTCAACAAGTTCCGCATTTTTGCGGAACAGGCCGTAGCTTCCGGAAAAATCACGCCGTCCGAACGCCGCCGCGCCCTGGAAGTATTCCGTTCCGGGCTGAATGGCTATACCTATTACGAACTGTAGGGAAAAGCCCCGCTCCGGCGCGGCGGAACCTTCCGAACCCTGCCGGAACAACGGTTACTGGGGCATTTCCGCAGGGGCCTCCATTTCCTCGATCACCTTTGCCGGAGTCAGGGCCCAGAAGCGGTTGGCCGTCTGGACGGAAATTCCCTTCATGTTCAGGTACCGGGTGCGGAGCAGGGAGGAGGAGCGGTGCCCCATTTCCATTTGCAGCAGGTTGTAGTCCTTGAAATGCTTGGCGTGATAGCTGGCGTAGGTATGCCGCAGGCAGTCCGGCACCCATGATCTTTTTCTGCTGCCCCATCCCGCTCTTCTCCGGATTTTGCGCCATTTGATCGTCCATCCCTTCGGGCAGATGGGCGTGAGCGGGCCCGGCTTTGTCCTGTCGCGGCAGAATTTGAGCCATTTGGCCAGCACGGGCAGAATGGTGACGTGGCGCGCGCCGCCCGTCTTGGTATGTTTGGAATTCAGGATCACGCAGCCGTCCCGGATGGCGATGTTTTCCCAGAGCAGGCGCTCCACTTCCTGCGGCCGGATGCCCGCAAAAATCATCAGGGCCGCGCCGGCAACGCAGGTTCCGTTGAATTCGTCCATGCATGTCTTGAGCAGGAGTGTCACTTCCTTCAGCGTCAGGGCGGGAATTTCCTGCTCCTTCAGGAACGGCGTGTCCACCCTCAAGATCGGGTTTTCGTCGCACCAGCCGCGTTTGACGGAGAAGGAAAAGATGCCGCTCAGGATCAGTCTTGCCTTGTGCCTCTGGCGGGAGGTGGTGAAGGTATTCATCAGGATGCTCTGGCAGTCCTCCACGCTGATGTTCCGCAGGGGCGTCTGTTCCAGTTCCGGATTGCTTTTCTTGAGCTTCTGGATGATGCTCCTGATGTCCGTCAGCGTGCGGGGCCTGCGGTGGCTTTTGGAACGCAGGCATTCCACCGCTGCCGTCCCGAAGCTAACCGTATGGTGCTTGTTCTTGATGGCGTTCAGCCCCAGGGAAACGACTTCCCGGCATCTGTTGATAGTGCAAATTTCGTCACCCAGGGCCTCCTTGATTTCCAGTACCAGCCTGGCTGCCTGAATCAGAGTAACGGATTCATCCTCCAGGAGCGCGGCTCCAACATATCGCAATTTATTCGTTTTCGGTGTTTTTCTCATATTGGTTCACGTGTTGTCACAAACACGGGTTTAACGAAAAAGGCATTCCTTATAGTAAAGAAAAATTATGTTTTCTATCGGAAAACGCGTAACCAACAAGGTTATGTTGTTACTTCCGATTTCTTTGATCCGATCGGAAAAATCAAGGTTCCAGAAAAGCAGTGGGAAAAATGTTGGAAGCCGGCGGCCTTCCTTAATTCCGTGCGTAAAGCCGCCGGAACGCTTATTCCGGTAAAAAGCGTCCCCTGGCGGAATGCCGGCCCGGTATCATGAAAGATATTGACGGCAGAGAACGTATGCAGTAAACTCATTATCCATACCATGGTTATCCGAATTCATTCTCTCACTGTGCCATGCGCAGGGCTGTGCTGCGCTCTGGGTTCTCTCCTGGCAATGGCGGATGCGCGTGAAGTGTATCCCCTGACCGGTTCCTGGGATTACCGTTTTGACGGAGGCCCTTCTGAAAAAGTAACCGTGCCGCATACCTGGAATGCGTCGGATGCCGCGGACGGGGTGAAAGGGAAGCGCGGAGACGCCAAGTCCGTCAACAGCGACGTTTACCGGCGCGGCCCCGCCGTTTATACCCGTACTCTTCCGGTGGCTCCCAAGCCGGGCAAGAGGTATTTCATCCGCGGCGGGGGCGCCAGCATCGTTTCCGAGGTTTCCGTCAACGGGAAGCCTGCCGGCAGGCATGAGGGAGCATTCACCGCATTTTGCTATGAAATCACCCCTCTCCTGAAAAAAGGCGCCAATACGGTTTCCGTGCTGGTGGACAATACGCAGCGGGACCACATCGCGCCCCAGCGCGGGGATTTTTCCATGTTCGGCGGACTGTACCGGCCCATTGAACTGATTGAGACGGACGGCGTCTGCATTGACCCCCTCTTTTACGCCTCTCCCGGCGTTTTCATTACCACGAAGTCTCTGGACAAATCCAAAGCGGAAGTGGAGGTGAAGACCCTTCTCAATTCGGACGGGAAGGCGGGGGACGTGGATGTGGCCGTGGAAATTCTGGACATGAAGGGCAGGAAGGTAGCCGGAAAGACGGTGAAGGCCGCCGCCGGGGAAAAGAAGAATCTGGAAGTTCCCGTAACACTGGCGATTCCCAATCCCGTGCTCTGGAACGGTGTCAGGAATCCCTACCTCTACCAGGTGAAGACCTCCGTCAGGACGGCGGACGGCCAGACGGATGAAATGGTGCAGCCGCTGGGGCTGAGGACCGTTTCCGTCAATCCCAAGGAGGGGTTTGTCCTGAACGGAAAACCCATGCAGATCAAGGGAGTCAGCCGCCACCAGGATATGAAGGGGAAGGGCTGGGCGCTCTCCCCGGAGGATGAGGAGCGGGATATCAGGCTGATTGCGGATATGGGGGCGGACGGTTTGAGAACGGGCCACTATCCCGCCTCCAGCAACGTTTACGACCTGTGCGACAAGACGGGGCTGGTCGTCTGGTCCGAGGTGCCCAACGTCAACCTGGTGCGTGATACGCCGGAGTTCCGGGAGAATAACCGCCTCCAGGCCCGGGAGATGATTTACCAGAACTGGAACCATCCATCCATCTGCATGTGGGGCATTTTCAATGAGATAGGCCACCAGCCGGAGGCTTCCTCCAAAGGGGTGGACATGGAGGCCGAATTGACGGAGCTGAACAAGTTCGTGAAAGAGACGGACCCCTCCCGCATGACGGTAGGGGCCAGCAACCAGGCGGGCCGCAGGAAGCTGAACAATATTCCGGACCACATCGCGTTCAATACCTATCCCGGGTGGTACGGGGGCGGCCCTGAAACCATGAAGGGCAACCTGAACGGCTACATCCGCGACTACGGCGGCAAGATGGGCATCGCCGTCAGCGAGTACGGCCATGGCGCCAGCACGGGCATGCATGAGAATCCGGCAAAGAGGCCGTCCCCCACGGGATTCTGGCATCCGGAGGAATGGCAGTCCCAGGCGCATGAGATCAATTACAAGTGCATCAGGGAGAGGCCCGAGGTGTGGGGCTCCTTCGTCTGGAACATGTTTGACTTCGGTTCCGCCTCCCGCTTTGAGGGAGAAAGCCCCGGCATCAACGACAAGGGACTGGTGACCTATGACCGCAAGACGCCCAAGGACGCCTATTTCTTCTACAGGGCCAATTGGAGCCCGCAGCCGACCGTGTACATTACGTCCCGCAGGTTTGCGGAGCGCACGGGAAAGACGGTGCCCGTGAAGGTTTACAGCAATGCCCCCATGGTGAAGCTGGCCGTCAACGGGAAGGCCGTGGGAAGCGTCAAGCCGGATGAATTGAAGCGCGCCGTCTGGCCTGAAGTAACTCTCAAGCCCGGCGTCAACACCATCACGGCCACGGCCTCCGTGGGCGGGAAAACGTATACGGATTCCTGCAAATGGACCTTGAAGCTTTCCGGAGAGGATGGGAAGAAGGGGGGCGAGCGCTATCAGGACCCGTCCATCAACAAGTATAAGTAACCATTCAGCACCCAACCCGAAATGAAGACGGCACGAGCATTCCTGTTTTCCATGATGTGCCTGGCCCCGGCCCTTCCCCTGCTGGGGGAGGCCCCGGAGTGGGAAAATGAAGAGGTGACGGGAATCAACAAGGAGGCTCCCCGTGCCTCCGTTCTCCCGGCGGCAGACAAAACGCTGAGCCTGAACGGCGACTGGAAGTTCAAGTTTTCCATGACGCCGGACAAAAGGCCCGCCGATTTCTTCAAGCCTTCCTATTCCGTTTCCGGATGGGATACGATCAAGGTGCCTTCCAATTGGCAGCTTGCGGGCTATGGAACGGCCATTTACACGAACGTTCCGTATCCTTTCAAGGCGAATCCGCCCAAAGTGATGGGGGAACCGCCCAAGAACTGGCCGGCATACAAGGAGCGCAATTCCGTAGGCTCCTACCGCCGGGATTTCAACCTTCCCGCCTCCTGGAAGGGAGAGCAGGTGATGATTCGGTTTGACGGAGTGGAGTCTGCCTTTTACGTGTGGGTGAATGGCCGCAAAGTCGGCTATTCCGAGGATTCCTATACCGGTGCCGAGTTCAACCTTACTCCCTACGTGAAGCCGGGCAGGAACACGATTGCCGTGGAGGTGTACCGCTGGAGCGACGGCTCCTATCTGGAGGACCAGGATTTTCTGCGCCTTTCCGGCATCTTCCGGGACGTGACCCTGTTCGCCCAGCCGCAGGTGCACGTGCGCGACCTGTTCTTGAAAGCCGGGCTGGACAAGAAGAATTACACCACGGGCGCCTTGGACGGAACCTTCACCATCCGCAATTCCGGGAAAAAGGACATTCCCGCCGGGATGAAGCTGGAATATTCCATCGACGGGGTTTCCACCAATCTGAACTGGGAAGGCAAAAGCGGTTCCGGCAGCGTGAAGACGGACAACAAGGGCAGGCTGGATTCCGGTACGCTCACGGTGCCTGCCATTCCCGCCGGAGGGGAAGTGCAGGTTTCCCTGAAAAAGGAATATCCCGGCGTGAAGCCGTGGACGGCGGAAACGCCCAACCTGTACAGGGTGACCTATTCCCTGAACGGCAAGGATTCCCGTTCCGTCAACATCGGATTCCGCACCGTGGAAATCGCTGACGACGGAGCCGTGCTGGTCAACGGCAAGGCCGTCAAGTTCAAGGGGGTCAACCGCCATGAATCCCATCCGGACTATGGCCGCGCCATTCCGCGGGAGGTGATGGAGAAGGACGTACAGATCATCAAGGCGCACAACATCAACACCGTGCGCTGTTCCCACTATCCCAACCACCCCTATTTCTACGACCTGTGCGACCGCTACGGCCTGTACGTGATGGATGAAGCCAACTGCGAGGCCCACGGAATCCGCAACAGCGGCATGGACATTTCCAGAAAACCCTCCTGGAAGAAGGCGCACGTGGAGCGCAACATGAGCATGGTTCACCGCTCCAAGAACCATCCCTCCATCGTCTTCTGGTCCCTGGGCAACGAGTCCGGCAACGGCCCCAACTTCGTGGCGGCCTCGGAAGCCATCAGGGCCTATGACGATACGCGCCCCCTCCATTACTGCGAATTCCCGCACGGCCACAAGGCCGTGGATATGGATTCCGCCATGTATCCGCCCGTGGACCGGGTGGAAAACTGGGGGAAGCAGAAGACCTCCCGCCCCTTCTTCGTGTGCGAATACGCCCATTCCATGGGGAATGCCCTGGGCAATTTCAAGGAGTACATGGAAGCCTTTGAGTCCTCCCCGCGCATGGTGGGCGGGGCCATCTGGGATTTTGTGGACCAGTCCCTCCGCGCCAACCCTGCCGGAAACGGGATTTACAAGCCCGCGCCCTTCAAGGGCGTGACGCAGGCTTACGGCGGCATGTTCGGGGACAGGCCCAACCAGGCCAATTTCTGCGACAACGGCATTATCCTGGGCAACCGGAACACCACGGCCAAGACGAAGGAGGTGAAGAAGGTGTACCAGTACATGGCCTTTGTCCGCAAGGACGGCTCGCTGACCGTGCTGAACAAGTATTTCCACAAGCCGTTGAAGGGGTATGCGCTTTACCTGGTGTCCCTCGCGCCCGGCGGCAATCATGCCGTGGAGCGCATGGCGTTGCCGGAAATAGCTCCCGGCAAGTCCGTGACGGTGAAACTGCCTTCCGCCGCCATGCAGACGGGTTCCCTGATGGTTCTGGCGGACGCCCGGTTCAAGCTGCCGGAAGACGTGAAGGAGCTTTCAGCCAAACAACTGGAACATGTGGCGGACGAGTGCGAAGCTTACGAGTGGTTCCCGGCGACCGTGGAGAAGGAGGCCTCCGTGAAGGCTCCGGCGGTTCTTCCCGCCGTCTCCGTGCGCCAGGGCGATCCCGTGGTGGTGCAGGGGAAGGGCTTTTCCGCCTCCTTCAAGGACGGGATGCTTTCCGCCCTCCGGTACGGCAGCCAGGACCTGATTCTGCCCGGCTGTCCGGTGGCGCTCCAGGCGTACCGTTCCCCGGTGGATAACGACGCCTGGATCAGGGGCAAGGTGGAAGGGAAGATGAAGATGCAGAACATGAAGGCGGAGTATTCCGACGTGAAGGCCGCCGTCATTTCCCCCGGCGTGGCCCGCATCACGGCGCAATTCCGGACGAAAGGCTCCGACCTTTCCTTCTCCGGGGAGGTTGCCTGGACGGTGTTCGGCAACGGCATCATCAATGCCTCCGTCAGAATGTATCCCTCCGCCAAAGGGGAAGAGCTTCTGCGGCTGGGCGTCACTTTCGGGATTCCTGCCGCCTATGACCAGGTGGAGTACCTGGGACTGGGGCCGTGGGACAATTACCGGGACCGCCGCACGAGCTGCTGGAAGGACGTCTTCCGCACTTCCGTGGACGACATGTTTTTTGCCTATTCCCGGCCCCAGGACATGGGCAACCGCATGGAGACGGACTGGGTGGCCCTGTCCAAACCCAAGGCGGCTCCCGCGCTATGGGTGGGTTCCGCCTCTCCCAGGGCTCCGCTGGAGGTGTCCGTCCTGCGCTATACGCCTAAGGAGCTCAACAACGCCAAAAGCCTGGACAGGCTGCCGGAGAAGGACAAGGTGATCGTGAATCTGGACGCCTTCCAGATGGGGCTGGGCGGTTCCTCCTGCGGGCCGCGCCCCCTGGCAAAGTACCAGACGCTGAGCGAGGCCACCCCCCTGGGTTTTGTGCTGGCCCCCACATCCGCCCTGCTGAACCTGGCGCGCGCGGGCCTGGGCGTGCCCCATTCCCCCGTGATTGAACGGGACGGGGACGGCATGGTCAGCCTGGTTTCCTCCACGCCCGGAGCGGAGATGAAGTATTCCGTCAACAAGGGGCCGGAGAAAACGTACCGGAAGCCCTTCAAGCTTCCCGAAGGGGAAGTCAGGGCCTGGGCCGCCGCCGGGAAGTCCGGCAAGGTGCCTCCCACGTCTCCCGGCGAGCGGAAATTTCCCCTCGTCAAGGGGCAGGGCGAATGGAAGATTCTGAGTGCTTCCTCGGAAGAACCGGATACCGGGTTTGCCCACTTCGCCATTGACGGGAATCCGGATACCTACTGGCACACGTCGTACACGAACGGCCTCCCGGGCTTCCCCCATTCCATTGCCGTGGACATGGGAACCAGGATGAAATTCACGGGGTTCATCTACACGCCCAGAATGGACAAGGACAAGGGCCTCATCAGCCAGTACACGTTCTCCGTTTCCGATGACGGCCAGAACTGGAAGGAAGTGAAGAAAGGCCAGTTCACGTACCATTATATCAGGAAGGACCCCGCGGTTCAGCGCATCGACTTCGGCAAGCCTGTGGAGGCCCGCTATTTCAAGCTGGATGCCCGGTCCCCGGTGAAGGGCGGTGAGCAGAGCGCCACCGTGGCGGAACTGAATATCATCACCCAGTAATGGATCCGCGGGAGCGCCTTTTTCCCGAATGAAGGCTTTTTCCAGCCGTGCAGCCCGGAAGGGGTGCACGGCTGGTTGTTGTGGACGCTTCAAGGCGCGGAAATGTTTTTTGATTGAAAGAAAGAGCACAGGGGAGTGGTAGCATACACATGTTCAAGATTGTTGCCTGCATGCTGGGCGCCGCCGTTCTGAGCCTCTCCGCGGCTGGTGCGGAAACAGGCGTTTCTACCGCTGGGGAAGCTTCCTCCCCCTGCAAGAGGATGGTCTGGAACCGCGGCTGGGAGTTCCGGCTGGAAGACGACCCCGGAAAGAGCGGCTGGCAGACGGCGCATCTGCCCCATACGTTCAGCCTGCCCTATTTCATGTCCGACTCCTTTTACACGGGGCGCGGTTCCTACCGCAAGAAACTCGTTGTGCCGGAGGAATGGCTGGGGCAGAAGGTTTTTCTGGATTGCGGCGCAGCCTTCCAGGTGGCGGAGGTGACGGTGAACGGGAAGGCGGCAGAAAGGCATGAAGGGGGGTATACGGCGTTCCGGACGGATTTGACGCCTTTCCTGAAGCCTGGAGAGAATTGGGTGGAAGTGCGCGTGGACAACCGCTGGAATCCCCGCATCGCCCCGCGGGCCGGGGAACATACTTTTTCCGGCGGCCTGTACCGGAACGTGCATCTGCACGTGTGTTCCCCCGTGCATATTCCGGCCCACGGCGTGTGGGTGCAGACGCCGGAAGTGACGCCCTCCCGCGGGAAGGTGTGCATCCTGACGGAGGTGAAGAATGAGTCCGTGGAAATGAAGAAGTTTTCCGTGCGCCACACCGTGCGCGAGGAGAAGGGCGGTCGTGTGGTTTTGCGCGGAGAGAAGCCCGTGAAGCTGGCTGCGGGAGGGGCGGACCGCATTCAGACGGACCTGCCTCCGCTGGCCGCTCCCAAATTATGGAGTCCGGCAGCGCCCAACATGTACCGCGTGACGACGGAGCTGGTGGACGAGAAGGGGAAGACGCTGGACCGGACTGAAAGTCCCCTGGGTTTCCGCTCTCTGGAGCTGACGGCGGACAAGGGGATGCTGATTAACGGGAAGCCCGTTTATCTGCAAGGGGCCAATGTGCACCAGGACCATGCCGGGTGGGGGGATGCCGTGACGGATGCCGGGGCGCGCCGTGACGTGCTGCTGATGAAGAACGCCGGGTTCAATTTCATCCGCGGCTCCCATTATCCCCATTCCCAGGCTTTTCTGGACGCCTGCGACCGGGAAGGCATGTGCATGCTGAATGAAGGCATTTTCTGGGGCATGGGCGGGTTTAAGAAGGACAACCGCTACTGGAATTGCGACGCCTATCCCTCCGATGAAAAGGACCGGGCCGCTTTTGAGGAAAGCTGCATGCGCCAGGTGAGGGAAATGGTGCTGCAATTCCGGAACCATCCTTCCATCGTCATCTGGAGCATCAGCAACGAGCCGTTTTTCACCCAACATGCGCAGGAGTCCAGGGAACTGTGCTCCAGACTCATCGCGCTGGTGAAGGAGCTGGACCCGACGCGCCCCGTGTGCGCGGGGGGAGGCCAGCGCGGGAATTTTGACAAACTGGGGGACCTGGCCGCTTTCAACGGGGACGGCTCACGCGTGAAGACGCCCGGAAGGCCCAGCATGGTGACGGAATACGGTTCCGTGAGCTGCAAGAGGCCGGGAGCGTACGCGCCGGGCTGGGGGGACATGAAGAAGGACAAGGACGCCGGCGTCCGCTATCCCTGGCGCATCGGCGAGGCGGTTTGGTGCGGGTTTGACCACGGCAGCATCTGGCCTTCCGGCGGCCGCATGGGCATTGTGGATTATTTCCGCATCCCCAAGCGCGCCTGGTACTGGTACAGGAATGAGTTCAAACGCATTCCCCCGCCGGAATGGCCTGTGAAGGGAACGCCCGCGCTGGTGAAGCTGTCCGCGGACAAGAAGGTGATCAGCCCGGCGGACGGCACGGACGACGTGCACGTGACCGTGAAGGTGGCGGACGCTTCCGGGAGGCAGATAGCCAATGCCGTTCCGGTGACGCTCACGGTGGAGTCCGGCCCCGGGGAGTTCCCCACTGGCAAGAGCATCACGTTCACGCCCGGAACGGACATTGACCTCATTGACGGCTGCGCGGCCATTGAGTTCCGGTCCTATTATGCCGGAAAAACGGTCATCAAGGCATCTTCCCCCGGATTGAAGGGGGACAACCTCCAAATCGTTTCCCGGAAGGCCCCGGCGTACGCGGCGGGCAGGAGCGCGGAAACGGGCGACAGGCCCTACAAGCGTTTCACCGCACAGGAAAGGGACGCCCAGCTGGCGCGGTACGGCCAGTCCGGAACCGGGGAAAAAGCCAATCTGGCGGCATTGAGGCCCTGTTCCGCTTCATCCAATGTCCAGGACGCGATGAAGGCGTCCGACGGGGACGCCGCTTCCGCATGGAAGCCGTCCGCGGATGACAAGGAGCCGTGGTGGCAGCTGGACATGGAGTTTGAATTCCGCCTGGACCGGGTGGAGGCGAAGGCCGCCGGAAACTGGAAGGGGCAGCCCCCCGTGGTGCAGGTCAGCAGGGACGGCAACACCTGGAAGGACGTCAAAACCGTTCTGAACAAGGATGGGACGGGGCTGACCGCAGCGTGTCCGGAGGACGCCGGAGCTAGGTATGTCCGCATCCGGCTGTCGCCGGGGCAGGGGATTGCGGAAGTGGCCGTATGGCCGGCGGATGCCTCATGAGGGCTCCCGTTCCTCCGGAGCGGGAGGCTTTTTCCGGCTTCTCCGCGTTCCGGAGCCGCCGGAATCCTCTTCCGCCCGCTGGCGGCGCAGCTTGTCCCAGTACGCCAGCCGCTTGTTGATTTCCCGCTCAAAGCCCCGTTCCGGCGGCTTGTAGAACTGGCGGCGGGGCATCTTGTCCGGAAAGTAGTTCTGTCCGGAAAAGGCGTCCGGCGCATCGTGGTCGTAGGCGTAGTCCTTTCCGTATCCCAGTTCCTTCATCAGCCTGGTGGGGGCGTTCAGGATGTGCGCGGGCGGCATCAGTGAGCCGTGTTCCCTGGCGGCTTTTTGAGCGGCTCCCCATGCAGTGTAGGCACTGTTGGACTTGGGGGCGCACCCCAGGTAGATGACCAGTTCCGCAATGGCCAGCTCCCCTTCCGGAGAGCCCAGCCGTTCGTACGTGTCCCACGCGGCGATCGCCATCTGGAGCGCAGCGGGGTCCGCCAGGCTGATGTCTTCCATCGCAAAGCGGGTCAGGCGGCGCAGCAGGTAGAGAGGGTCCTCCCCGCCCTGGAGCATGCGGGCGGCCCAGTACAGGGCCGCGTCCGTGTCCGAACCGCGCAGGGATTTGTGCAGGGCGCTGATCAGGTTGTAGTGGCCTTCCCTGTCCTTGTCGTACACCGGGGCGCGCTGCTGGACGATTTTCAGCAGGGCCTCCGTGTCCAGGACGTCGTCCGGCCTGCACAGGTCAAAGACGCTTTCCATCAGGTTGATAAGGTAGCGGCCGTCGCCGTCCGCCAGGTCCACCAGGGTGGCGCGGGCTTCCGGAGTGAGCGGCAGCTTCCGCTGGAGGAGGGATTCCGCCCGTTCAATGATGCTGTCCAGCGCTGCGGCGTCCAGAGCGTGCATGACGAAGACCTTGCAGCGCGAGAGCAGGGCGCTGTTGAGTTCAAAGGAGGGGTTTTCCGTGGTAGCGCCCACCAGCGTGACGGTGCCGTTTTCCACATAGGGGAGGAAGCCGTCCTGCTGGGCGCGGTTGAAGCGGTGTATTTCATCCACGAACAGGAGGGTGCCTTCCCCGTATTCCCGGCGTTTGGCCGCCTCGTCAAAGGCTTTCCGGAGGTCCGCCATGCCGGAGAAGACGGCGGAGAGCGCCACGAAGTGCATGGACGTGCGCGTGGCCAGAATGCGCGCCAGCGTGGTTTTTCCGCAGCCGGGCGGCCCCCACAGGACGAAGCTGGTCAGTTTGCCGGAGTCCGCCATGCGCCGTATGGGGCCGTCTTCCCCCAGAAGATGGTCCTGCCCCACGATTTCAGCCAGTGCGGACGGTCTCAGGCGGTCCGCCAGGGGACGGTCCGCAAAGGCGGCGAACAGGCTGGGGGCTTCATCTTTTTTCATGGTGCCCATCGTACGCCGCCCGGAGGGGAAAGGCAAGGGAGGGATGGCGGCACGGTTGCTGTTTGTCGGTGCCGGCGTGTCATGGGAACTGTCCGGAAAGGGTTTTTGTGCCTGGACGCAGGAAAAGAGAAAGACATGGAGGGGAAAGTGTGTATCATGGCTGCCATGATGCGCTTTTTCCGCCCCTTTTTCGTGCTGATGCTTTCCGGCGCGGCCTGCATGGCCGCGCAGGGGCAGGAGCAGATCATTCCCCGGCCCGTTTCCGTGAAGTATGGAGAAACGGGGCCGGAGGGAGGCATCGTTCTGGATGCCGGAAGCCGCGTCGTCTGCCGGGAGAAGGACCCCGGATTCCAGAAGCAGGCCCGTTTTCTCCAGCAGTTTTTAGCACAGGGAACCGGGCTTGCTTTGGATGGGCCGGGTGGAACTAATGCCATCCGCATTGAGAAGGATGCCTCCCTGAAGCAGTACGGGCCGGAGGCCTACAGGCTGGAAGTAAAGCCCGGACTGATTTCCATCCGCGCCGCTTCCCCCAGAGGCGTCTATTATGCCGGGCAGAGCCTGGCGCAGATGCTCCCGCCAGCCTTTTTCCAGAGCAGCGCGGACAAGTCCGCCGTGGCCTGGAAAGTGGCGGAGAAGCCGTTTTCCATGCTGGATTACCCCCGGTTTTCATGGCGGGCCTTCATGCTGGATGAGGCGCGGCATTTTTTCGGAGAGGAAGAGGTCAGGAAGCTGATCGACCAGATGGGGCTGCTGAAGATGAACGTTCTGCACTGGCATTTGTCCGATGATGCGGGATGGCGCATCCAGATTAAAAAGTACCCCAAATTGACGTCCGTGGGCAGCAAAAGGAAGGATACGGAAGTGGAGACCTGGGGGAGCGGCAAGTATGCCGGCAAGCCCCATGAAGGATTTTATACGCAGGAGCAGATCAGGCGCATTGTGCGCTATGCGGCGGAGCGCAATATCACCATTGTGCCGGAGATAGACGTGCCCGGCCATTCCGCCGCGGCCATCGTCTCCTACCCGGAACTGAAGCTTTCCGCTCGCCCCCTGCCGGAGATTCCCGTCAGCTTCAACGACGGAGCGGCCTTTGACCCCACCAGCGAGCGCACCTACCAGTTCATCGGGGACGTGATGACGGAGCTGGCCTCCCTCTTTCCGGGGGGAATCATCCACATTGGCGGCGACGAAGTGCGCTACAAAAAGTACTGGGAGGGTGTTCCCCATATTGAGGCGTTCATGAAGAAGAAGGGCATCAAGACGTTCCCGGACCTCCAGATTATGTTTACGAACCGCATTTCCGGGATGCTCGCCAAAAAAGGGGTGAGGACGATCGGCTGGAATGAAATCCTGGGTACCGACGTTCACCATGACGGGGGCCAGGGAGCTGCCCTGGGACGTCTGGATGGAAAGGCGATCATCCATTTCTGGTACGGGTCCGACAAGATCGCCACCAAGGCGATCGAGGACGGCCACCAGGTGGTCAATTCCACCTCCCACATGACCTACATCAACAAGGACGAGCAGAAGCTGCCTCTGTCCAAGTCCTATTCCTTTGAGCCCGTTTTCCCCGGATTAAAGCCCAGGTATCATGACCAGGTCCTGGGGCTGGGATGCCAGGTGTGGACGGAATGGATTCCGGATGCGGACAAGCTGGAACGGCGTGTGTTCCCGCGCATAGCCGCTTATGCGGAGACGGGATGGAGCCGGAAGGAAGACAAGAATTACCCGGATTTCCTGAGGCGCCTGAAGAGGTATGTGGAGATTCTGGATGCACGGGGCATCAATTACGGGGAAACCCGCTAGGGCCGCCGGAGGGGGCGGCAGAGGCATGGTTTCTCCGCTGTTCCCGCAGTGCGATGATCCGGGAATTCTCTTTTTGACGGGGATTCCGGGGAGGTGTTTTTGAGCGTTTTTTCCGCCGTGGCATGACACGGACGGAAGGCGCTTGCGGATCATGAGTTGCTGTTTTTCCCGGATTTGTTCCTGCGTCACCCTCCGGCATGAAATCAACAAATGTGCCAAATCCTTTCTCCAACTGGCAAGGGATGCAGTTTAAAAAGACCGTTTGAATCCCGGATACAACCATCAATATAGATATAGGAGAATCATAGGATGTCATTCATGTCGTCACACTATCATCAGCTTTACACCCCGGAAGATACTGCCGTGGTATTCATTGACCATCAGCCCCAGATGACCTTTGGCGTAGCCAGCATCAACCGGGCGGACCTGATCAACAACGTTACCCTGCTGGCCAAGGCTTCCAAATTGTTCCAGGTGCCCACCATCATCACCGCCGTGGAAACGGAAAGCTTTTCCGGGTATGTCTGGCCGCAGCTGCTGGACGTGTTCCCCGGCCAGCACGTGATTGAACGCACCTCCATGAATTCCTGGGATTCCGACGAGTTCCGCAAGGCCATCAAGGCGACGGGACGCAAGAATATCCTGCTTACCGGTCTTTGGACGGAAGTGTGCGTCACCTGGCCGGCCATTGAAATGATGGGCGACGGATACAACATTTACGTGGTGGAAGACTGCTGCGGCGCCACCTCCCGTGATGCCCAGAAGGCCGCCCTTTCCCGCATTACCCAGGCGGGCGGAACCCGGCTGACGACTATTGCCGCCATTCTGGAATTCCAGCGCGACTGGAAGAACAAGGAACATTACGATGCCCTGATGAATCTGCTCAAGCAGCAGGGCGGAGCCTACGGCGTGGGCGTGGAATACGCCTACACGATGATTCACCACGCTCCCCAGTCTGCGGTGTCCCCGCAGGTGGTGAAGCATGATCATTAATTGATCCAGGAGCATTCCCCTGCCGGAAAGTCCGTGTTTGCGGGCTTTCCGCCGGAGGAAGCTCCGGAAACACTGAACACTGCATGAAGGCCATGGACCCTTCCGATGAAGTGACTGTAGTCGTGCGCCGGCACATTCTGCCGGGCCATGAAGCCCAGTTTGAGCATGCCATGAGGGATTTTGTCAATTTTGTACTGGGTTGTCCCGGGCATGTGGGCATCAGCGTCTTGAGGCCGAACGACGGGAACGGGGAATATGTGGTGGTGGACCGTTTTGCCAATGCCGCCGCCAGAAAGGCCCTGGTTTCCTCCCCTGAGTATGAACGCTGGATGAAGTTGCTGGGGGCCCATACGGAAGGCGAACCGGACATGCAGGAGATGAATGGGCTGGACGCCTGGCTGAACCAGCCGGGCAGCCCCATGAAGACGCCTCCGCGTTACAAGACGGCAGTGGCCACCTATCTGGGGGTGTGCGTCGTCATTTTTCTTTTGAATATTACTGTGGGAGACCTGATTCACAGCCTGCCCGCATGGCTTTCCTTTCTCTTCTTCAATGCCTGCGTGGTGGCTCTGCTGACCTGGGTGTTCATGCCGCTGATCAGCCGCATGCTGTCTTCCTGGCTTTTCAGCCCGGCTGCGGAGACAATCCCTAACCATAATGAAAATAGTGAAAAATAATGAAAAAGTTTACGCCGATTTGATGATCTCAAACGGCAAGATAGCAACGCTGGATGAACGCGGCACCATGGCCGAAGCCGTTGCCGTGAAGGATGGAAAAATTCTGGCTGTCGGTTCCGACGAAGACATCGCCAAATACAAGGGGCCGGATACCCAGGCCATAGACGCCGGGAAAAGAACAGTTATTCCCGGCCTGAACGATTCCCACCTCCACGTCATCCGCGGCGGCCTTAATTACAACATGGAACTGCGCTGGGACGGCGTGCCCTCCCTGGCGGACGCCCTCCGCATGCTCAAGGAGCAGGCCAGAAGAACCCCTCCCGGCCAATGGGTGCGCGTGGTAGGCGGCTGGAGCGAGTTCCAGTTTGCCGAACGCCGCATGCCCACGCTGGAGGAGATCAATGAAGTGGCTCCGGATACGCCCGTGTTTGTCCTGCACCTGTACTGCCGCGCCATGCTCAACAAGGCCGCCCTGCGGGCCTGCGGGTACACGAAGGATACGCCCAACCCTCCCGCCGGAGAAATCCAGCACGACAGCGACGGCAACCCGACGGGCCTGCTGATTGCCCGGCCGAATGCCACCATTCTTTACGCCACGCTGGCCAAGGGACCCAAGCTGCCCGTGGAGCACCAGATCAATTCCACCCGCCATTTCATGAGGGAACTCAACCGTCTGGGATTGACCAGCATCATTGACGCGGGAGGCGGCTACCAGAATTATCCGGAGGATTACGAGGTGATTGAAGAATTGCACAAGCGCGGGGAAATGACCGTGCGCATTGCCTACAATTTGTTCACCCAGAGGCCCAAGGAAGAGAAGGAAGATTTTGCCAAGTGGATCAAGATGACGGAACCCGGGGAAGGGGACGATTATTACCGCTGCAACGGCGCGGGCGAAATGCTCGTTTTTTCCGCCGCGGATTTTGAAGACTTTCTGGAACCCAGGCCGGACCTTCCCGCAGATATGGAGTCCGAATTGAAGGGCGTAGTCAGCCTGCTGGCCGCCAATAAATGGCCGTTCCGCCTCCACGCCACCTATAATGAGAGCATTTCCCGCTTTCTGGATGTGTATGAGGAGGTGAACCGGGAGATTCCCTTTGAAGGGCTGCACTGGTTCTTCGACCACTGCGAGACCATCGACGAAAAGAACCTGGAACGTGTGAAGGCGCTGGGCGGGGGCATTGCCGTGCAATGCCGCATGGCCTACCAGGGCGAATATTTCATGGACCGCTACGGGAAGGAAGCGGCGGAACATACTCCCCCCGTCCGGAGGATGCTGGAAATGGGCATTCCCGTGGGAGCCGGAACCGATGCCACCCGTGTGGCCAGCTACAATCCCTGGGTGTCCCTGTACTGGCTGACCACCGGGAAGACCGTGGGCGGCGCGCGCATGTACCGGGAGGAAGATTGCCTTTCCCGCGAGGAGGCTCTGCGCCTGTACACTCAGGGCAGTACCTGGTTTTCCTCGGAAACGGGCAAGAAGGGAGCCATTGCCCCCGGGCAGCTTGCGGACATGGTCGTTCTAAGCGAGGATTATTTCACCGTTCCGGAGGAAGATATCAAGAAGATCGAGTCCGTGCTGACCATCATGGACGGCAAGATCGTTTACGCCACGGGTCCGTTCAAGGATCTGGACCCGGAACCCATTCCGGTGCTGCCGGAGTGGTCGCCGATTGCGGTATTCGGCGGTTACGGCGCGCCTCTGCACCCGAAAAAGGCGGCCCGCGCGGGCGTACCCTTCCAGCAGGAACATCAGCATTCCTGCCATTGCCATGAACATGGCTGCATGCATTCCGCTTTCATGCTGATGGAGGGGATGGCCAATGCCTCCCGTCCCAAATACTCCGATTTCTGGGGCTCCGGGTGTGGATGCTTCGCGTTCTGACGGTAAACTTATGCGAAGCTCCGGCGCTCCGTCTCCTGCAAAGGGACGGAGCGTTTCCTTTTTCCGGAAAAGAGGGGAAATGCGGGGCCTTGCCCGTTTCCGGCCCCTACAGGACTTCCCGGTACAGGGAAATCTCAATGGCTTCTTCCGTCATGTCGCTGAGCAGGGGGATGATGCGCTGGAAGTGTTCGGAATCCGCGTGGACGTCCACGGCCGCCTGGTCCTTCCATTCTTCAATGAAAGTCAGGATATAGGGATCGTCCATGTCCTCGTACAGGTGGTAGGATATATTGCCGGCTTCCGCGCGGCTTTTTTCCACCAGTTCCCTGGCGGTAGCGATGAATTGGTCCCTGGCTCCGGCTTTGACGGTGCTTTTGGCGGTGATTTTGATCATGGCTGTCGATAATTTGGCTTCCGGCAGAGTAAGGGGGGCCGGGAGGAGGTGTCAATCATCCTTTTGGGACGTTCCGGTCATTATTCCACCTCGTGGAGATTTTTCAGCAGTCTGGCCCGTGTCTCCCGGGTGTGTTCCACTCCGGGCATGCAGGAGCGCCCGCGGTAGAGGCCTATGATTTCCAGTCGATTTTCAATGTCCGGACCGTACAGGTCCTCCGGGTCCGCAGAGGGATAGTTGGAGGAAGGGCCTCTCAGCATTTTGACCTGCATGGTGGCCAGATTGAGCAGGCATATCTGGATTTCATTGGTGAAGAGAAGACTGCCTTCATTCCGGCCCCCGGCAGGCCGCAGCCTGTAGATGGTAATGGCGCTTCCTCCTCCCGGGTTGATCAGGATGGAAGGGAAGACGTACTTGTGTCCATTCGCGTTCCGGACGACCAGGTCGAAGTCGCTTTCCCCAAAGAACCTGTTGGTGACGCGTGAGGAAATGAGGATTTCCGGCGCGTTTTCCTCCGGCAGGGGAATGGGCGTGGATATCAGGAACGCGGAGCCCGGAGGCAGTTCCGGCACCGGGAGGGTGATCGTGAAAAGGTCAATGATGAAAATGATGACGCCGATGATCAGAAACAGGCAGATTCCCCTGTTCCGGAGCCGGCAGGCCAGTCTGGCCGTGCTTTCTCCCGGATTCAGCGTGTCTTTGATGCCGTCACGGTGCATGTAGTAGTTAGTCAGCCGGGAGATAACGGCCAAGGCTCCCGCCAGGGCCAGTAGCCGTGCCAGTATGAAAACCGCTTCTTCCCAGGTTTTCCCCGTGCGGATGGCGGAAAAAAGGCATGAGACGAGAAAGGTCAGCACCGTAAGCAGGATGATGAACGCCAGGCAGCCGGAAGGGGCGGCGCGGACCGGAATCCATTCCCTGCCGCGTTTGCTGTAGTGGTGGAGAATCAGCGCGGCGAGCAGGAACGCGATGATGGCCAGAGTGGAATAAAAATGCTGAAACAGGTAGTCAGGCATGGAGGCTGATGATGCTTGCGCATTGTGTCTTTTGTAACTGGCTCCGCGCCCGGTTCCGGGAAAAGGGGTACGGGGAAGGGACCGCTCCGGGGTGCGGAACGGCTGGATGTGTTCCGGATTCCTCCGTTATACGGAAAAACCCGGAGGAAAGGGAAGATTGTCAGTTCCGGACCGGTTCCGCCTGGATTTTTTTGAGCTTCGCGAAACGGGGAAGGGAGTGTTCCTTCCGCATGGACGTTTCCCCCTGGATGAGCGGAAGAACATAGTCGATGAACGGCTGCTCCATTCCGTTGCCGCGGGGATTGATCCATTCGCGCGGCACCAGTTTTTCCACGTTGGCTACGTCCGTGAGGCCGATGAGCTTGGCCTTGCAGACGTACTGCCCGTTTTCCGTGCTTCTCTCGAAAGCCACCATTTTGTCCGTCTGCCCGGCCACGGCCGCTTCCACAGCGGCCTTTCCGGCCATGTAGGCTTCGTCAATGTCCGTTTTGGAAGCGACGTGGGAGGCGCAGCGCTGGAGCAGGGAGAGTTCAATGCTCCGGACCTTGGCCCCGGTCTGTCGTTTGACGGATTCCGCCAGCATGGCGCCCAGGCCGCCCAGCTGGGTGTGGCCAAAGACGTCCTTGTCTCCTGATTCCGCGATGAAACGGCCATCCGCGTGCCGCACCCCTTCAGAGACGGCCACCATGCAGCTTCCCTTGCTCCGGTAAATGCCGTTTACGTTCTGCCAGAATTCTTCCATGTTGAACGGAACTTCCGGCAGGTAAACCAGGTCGGGGCCGGCTCCGGCATAAGTGGCCAGGGCCGCGGACCCGGCCAGCCAGCCGGCATGGCGGCCCATGATTTCCACGATGGTGACGCGACCCTTGTCGTACACGCGCAAGTCCTGGTGCACTTCCATGCAGGAAGTGGCTATGAATTTGGCGGCGGAGCCGAAGCCCGGACAGTGGTCCGTGCCGTAGAGGTCGTTGTCAATGGTCTTGGGGATGCCGATCACGCGGCATTCATACCCGGACTGCTGCATGAATTTGGAAATCTTGTTGCAGGTGTCCATGGAGTCGTTGCCGCCGTTGTAGAAAAAATAACGCACGTCGTACTTGCGGAATACTTCCAGAAGGCGGCGGTAGTCCGCATCGTCCACGGAGGGATCAGCCATTTTGTAGCGGCAGGAGCCCAGGGCGGATGCGGGGGTGTATTTAAGCAATTCCAGTTCTTCCGGGTCCTCCAGGGCCATGTCGTACAGGCGTTCGTTCAGCACTCCTTCAATGCCGTTGGCGGCCCCCAGCACGCGCGTAACATGCTCGCATTGCAGGGCTGTCTGAATGGCTCCCAAAGCGCTGGCGTTGATAACGGCGGTAGGACCGCCGGACTGCCCGATGATGCATGCTCCTTTTAATGCGTTCATGGAGGAATGTTGGATGAGAGAGGTGCCTGTTTTCGCCTCCGCCGCCGTGTTTCCGCGCCGGGAACAAAATCAAGTTTGACCCTATCCGCACGCCGGAGGGATGTCAAACATTATCAGCCTCCGGGTTTTTCCCCCGAATGCCGGAAAATGCGGGATATGGCGGCCGCCGGGATTTTTCCGTTTCTTTTTCAGAGCGGGATAAAGCATTCGGCAAGGGAGGATGTCGCAGACAAACGGATAAGAGCGTTCCGTGCGCTGCCTCATGCCCCGATCCCGGAAAGCGGAGCATGATGGATACGGGGAATGTGCCGCCGTATGCGGAAGGAAGGCGGATGCCTTTTCTCTCTTTTCAATAGCCGACGGGGACGTCCGTTGAATTGCCCGGCTTTTTGCGGGAACGAAAGCAACGCAAGACGGTCACGAGGATGCCGGGACGGGACGCTGGATGACGGATTGCCCCGGATGGAGTTCCGGAATGACGGAGATGCTTTTGAGGTGCTTGCCGGAGATCAGGGAACGGAGCATCCGGATGAGCTTGTGGACCGTTTTGGTAGAATTTTCCTCGTAATAGGTAATGGCGGGAAACAGCCGTTCCATGAAAGGCTCATACGTCAGGCTTACCAGGCTGAGCTGGCCGGGGATGCTCAACTGGCGGGCCTCCACGTAGGAAAGGATGGGAATGATCTGGTTGCCGCGCGTAGCCACCAGGGCGGACATGTCCGGGTGTTCCGTGAAAGCCCTGGTCAGGTGTTCGAAGAAAGCAGGGGTTTCAAAGGGAGTGGGAATCAGAACGGGATTCCAGCCCTGTTCCGAAAAACCGAAGAAGCCTTTCTGCATCAGGTGGTGGCCTTTCAAAGGATCCGGAGGGAGGCACAACCCTACGGTTCTGTGCCCCTTGTTCCACAAATGCCGTGCCGCATGATGGGTGGTTGCGGCCCAGTGGCGGTCCAGATAGGGCAGGTTGCTGCTTTGATAGGAAGTCCCGCGGACAATGCAGGGAATGCCGTGTGTCTTGAACCAGAGCTGGGATTGCTCCGAGGAACGGTGAAGAATCCAGCAGACGCATTCCGATTTGCCCACCAGCTTGGCAAGCCGTTTGTCCGGATTGTTGCCCAGAAGCCAGGGGGCTTCAAAGATGCGCACGCTGATTCCGTCCTCCTCCAGAATTTTCAGGATGGTATATACTTCCACCAGGACGCTTTGCGCCAGTCTTTTGATTGGCTGAGACGTCAGAAAGCCAATGGTGGCCTTTTTTTCCTGGATGGGGAAGGAGGAGGCGTCCGGCCCCATGTTGTCTGCGGCGGCTTTCAGAATACGTCTTGGCACCTTGATTCGTGCCGGGGCAATCCAGTTTTCCTTCTCCAGAATGGTCAATGCCTTTCTGACCGTCTCCCGGCCCACGGATAATCTGTTGCCCAGTTCCCGCTCGCCGGGCAATACGTTGACCAGGCTTCCGCTGAGAATCATTTGCTTGATTTTATTGGCCACATTTTCTGCCAGTGAAAGGGCTGGTGCTGGATTCATATATTCTTCTAGTACGTCTTGAAACACGGGAATTCGAGCCATTTGTTGAGTCTTTCCGACCGGAAAGGTTCGGCTGCGTCGTCCGCATATTGATAAGACATTCTATCTCTGTTAAATATTCAGATTATTGTGAAGTCTGGTCTTTTTTATTCGGAGGAGGATGTCCGGGCACTTCCATATAGTGTTTTTGTTGAAAGATTTATAATATCTCCTGAAACAGTCGGAAATGAAGGGACATGTTTTTTATATTCTTATTACAAGCATATTATAACTATTTGTCCGTGATTTGCGTTTTTATATGCGGAGACAGTCCCGTTTTGAACGATTTCCGAACATGGCTTTCTAAAGGGTTTGCACGGTCCGCCTTTCAAGTGGAATATTCCTGGATGAGCATTAAAGGAGCACTGCACGTCCGTACCTGGCAAGGCTCCGATGGGACGACTTGAGATGAAGGGCCGAGTTGTTCCGATACGATGTTTTATGCAAGTATGGGGTTGTCCGGTCACAACTGGCATCTGCCATTTGTCTTGATTGAGCTTATGTTTGTTCTATTCGGTTCTTTCAGTATTTCCACAGGGAAGCACCATCATTTATCATTGGTCCAAACAGCTCATCAATATTCGCACATGGGGAACAGCAATGGGACGGTTTTCGATGGAACTTGAGATGATAGAGCATTAATAATCAACATAATATCCCAGGAATTATTCATAAACAGGGGGGTGTAATCGCTGTTCCTCCTGATGGATAATTTCCGGGGAGATTCTGCATAAAGATATAGCCGGAATTCTGAAGCGATTGGATGATTGCCGCATCTGGGAAAACCTTACGTGTCTGATTGGAATAAATAAATGAAGGTGTCCTTCATTGCCATTTTCTCCGATGAAAGAAAACTGCCCCAGGTTGCGAACGGTAAGGCAATGAAGTATTCGACTCATTCATAGACAATAATCAAAGAATAATCATGAATAAAATTACTCCTACCGACGGAAGCTCGCGGCATCTCAGAATGAACTCTCAGAATGAACTGAATGGGCCTATGGAGAATGGCAGCCCCCATGTTACAGAAAAAAAAGATATCGCGCGGGCCGCCCAGGCAAATATTTACGCAGTTGATTCCAAATCAGCTATGGCAGCCTCTAATACGTATGTCGGGCATACATCCATTTATATCACAGACGAAGAACGTAAAATGTGGAATGCCAAGCAGGATACTCTTGTGAACGCTTCCGGCAATATGGATTTTGCGGGTAATCTCACGGCCCGTGGGGGCATCGATATTCCCCTCGACGTTTCCCCCATTACCTCCACCAGCGGCATCAACAGGTTGCTGGCTTCCGGTCTGTCTGTCGTTTCCGAGGCGTTCAGTCCTCAATCCTACTTGTCGTCTTTCAAAACTTATGGGGACAATGTATCTGTGCAACAGCCCGTTCCGGGCATGTGCTGGCAGTTGTTTAATTCGGCTTCGCCTCTCGCTCCAGTTCCAGGGACGGTTGAGGTTAATTATTTATCTCCGTTTGTTGGAGTTAACAATTATTCGGGCTGGCGGGGATTTTTGCTTCCTGTCATGCTTGGTACCAACGGCGAACGAACGCCACGTAAGTTAACATTTTATGTCGGTTCCTTATCTCTATTTGAATGTGTGGTATCTACAGCAGCGGATATCGACACTTTCACCGTCAGTCCCAGAAATGGTACGGGTTTTCCTTTTGCCCGTATTTTTGACGTAACGTTTTACATGATTAAAGATTCAACACTTTCTCCCGAAGGGTATCCGGTGAGGGTGCGTGAGTTGATTTACGACAAGGAAAGCGCCCGATATATGCTCCATACTACTGTATCTGTCATTCCTTCCTTCAATACCAATCCGTCCTGCAATATGTTCATATCCTATCAGCAGGCAAATTTGTCTGCGGCCAATCCTGCCGGATTATGGATAGGAAGCAATGGCTATGATGGGCAAAGATTATTGAGGATTGCCGATTTGCACGCAGTGAGAGATACATTTGGCTATATGGGTAGGAATAACATCTATTGGGATTGTGGCGCAGGGATGATTTATCTTGGCGCACTCCGGCATATTTTGGCCCTGGGCAATAGTCAGCCCAATGGGGCTTATTACGCTTTCAAGTCATTGGAGACCAGATTGATCCAATCAACTTCAACGGAAGAGTTTATATCTTATGAATAAGGTAGGGATTCAGATATGATTCTCTTTCTGCGGAGAGGGGGCAAGTTTTAACTTGCCTTCCCTCTACGGTGACGCGGAGGGATACGCGCATGCCAGTTTTCATCCTCCGGGTGGTATTCCCGTCCAAGGACTATTTGGTTTTTGTGGATGGATGGCAAAGGAGAGAATGGTATCAATAGTATGCTCATTTTGCCAGGTGCATCATGAGTTTTATGAGTTCGTTCTCTTGCTCGGATTTGCACAAATGATTTATGAGAAGTTTAAAAAATAAAAACCCGCTTCGCAGGAGACAGGTATTTTAGATGATTTTGGTACCGACGGTGGGACTCGAACCCACACTCTTTTGGAACTCGATTTTGAGTCGAGCGCGTCTACCATTCCGCCACGTCGGCATGTGCAGTGCGGGGATTAAGCATCAACCGCCGGGGAGAGTCAAGAATTTACTGTGGAATGAATGTGGGGCCGTTCCGGAAAAACGGAGGGAATCCGCCGTGGATTCCCTCCGTGTGTCTTTTCAAATAATCAGAACGAGTAGCGCACGGTGGCGGTGACGCTCTGGTTGGTCATGTTTTCCCGGCATTCCAGGTGATAGAAGGCTCCGGCGCTCCAGGCGCCGGAGATGGCCCAGTTCAGCCCGGCGTTGACGATGAGGGCGTGGCGTCCGGGATAGATGCCATCCACCCGGAACGCGCTGCCGAACGCATCCGTTTTCACGGATGCGTTCCGTCGGGAGACGTCTCCCGCGTACGCGACAGTCGCTTGAGGCATAAGAATTTGTCCTTTGCCAACTGCGATTTGTTTTTGCCAGGTGAAGCCGACGGGAATGCTCCAGTTCTGTACGGAACCGTCCCGGTACCAGGCGGCGCCGGAACCGGAACGTTCCCCGAAGGAGCCTTGGGAACCGTTCAGGAATTCGATTCCTGCGAAGGGCTTTAGGATGTCCGTGTTACTGAGCCGGATGTTCCAGGTCCCTTTCAGGCCGAAGCCGTAAATATCATCGTTCCAGGAGGCTGTAGTGGGGCTGTCTCCCAGTGTGCCGTCCGCGTCGTTGTCCATGCGGCCATAGGTGAAGTAGCCGTCGATGTCCAAGCTGTTTCCCCCGTGCAGGTCGCGGTGGTAGCGCTGGTAGAGCGCGAACATCAGCCCGTCCTGGTCCGCCTTGAACTGCTTGTCCGCAGAGTGGAAGGAGCCGAAGGTCTGGCCGAAGGCCGCCCCGGTAATCCAGCCTTTTACGCAGGAGTAGTCCATGCCCAGGGCATAGCCGCCGCCCTTGTAGTCAAGGCCGGAGATTCCTGCGGATGAGGATACGTTCATAAAATCCCCCAGGCCGGAGAACCAGACGTTGCGCCTGCCCGGACCGCGGAAGTCAAGCTGGGAGGCCGCCGTATGGGCGAAGCTGTCCACTACCCGGACGGAGGACCACAGCGTGTTGGCGATGCGGGAGGCTTCCTGCCCGCGCAGGGCTTTCACGGCGTCCAGATTGATTTTCCCGTTGAAGATCAGGTGCAGTCCGTCAGCGGATACGGTGAAGCCGGTGTCCGTAACCAGGTCGGTGCGTCCTTTCAGCGTGGGGGCGATGCCGGTCAGGTCCCACAGGTCTCCGTCCGGATCAATAACGGTGCCGGGATCCAGGTTGACCAGGGACAGGGAGAAGCTCTGTTCCGAGTTGAAGAGCAGATTGTCCCCGATGACCACGTTGACGTGGGCTCCGTCCACATAATAAGTGGAAGAGACGTTCAGTTGGGAATAGGTGTCCGCACCGGTATGGGCGGCGTCTGCCGGAGTCGTTCCGTTGACGAAGAACGTGAATTCCTGCACTCCTCCCCAGGCGTTGAGGCCTCCTTCATAGTTGTGGCAGCCGGCGGAGGATTCTCTGCCCAGAACCAGTTCACTGCCGTAGTATTTGACGAGTCCCTTGAAGGTGCCGGAGCCGGATATGGAGGAACCGCTGTTGGTTTCCACGGCGGACAGGACGGTGGAGCCGTTCAGCACCAGGTGTCCGGGAACGTCCGGACGGGCGAATGATTCCCCCAGGGTGACGGTTCCGCCTTCCACGCCCAGGCTGGCATCCCTGCCGTCCAGAATGAGGGTGGCGTTGTTCGTGATGGCGACGTTTTCCGCCTTGTAGGAGCCGCCGGCGACAATCGTGCCATCCCTGGCGGTGACGTTGAGATTTCCGAAGGCTCCTTCGTTTGCGGCGGAGGCATGGTAACCGGCCGTGCCGGAGTTTTCCCAGTTCAGGGTTTGTTCCTCCGACAGCGTGAGCTGGCCGGAAGTGCCGCTGACGGAGCCGGAAGAAATGACGGCGTCCGACTGGCTCAGATCCGCTTCACCGCCTTCCAGAACGATGCCATGTTCGGGCAGGTCCTGTCCGATGATGACTTTGGATCCTTCCCCTATATGGATGCTTTCTCCGGGCTTCACGATGACGGGAGTGCCTTCACCCAGGAATACCTGGCCCTGGAGGCGGTAGGTCATGTGGTAGTTGTCCAGGTCAAAGCCGCCAACCTTGGGGGTGTACATGTCCTTGATACCCTGCCTGATCTGGTCCAGCGTGACGACCCAGGCGGTATCCGTGGTGTTGAGTACCGTGGTTCCCACCGTAGCGTTTTCGGCCAGGTCCAGATTGATGTCCAGACCGTTGGTTCCCACTTCCAGGGCGGTTCCCGCTGCATTCTGCACCAGGGTTCCGCTGATCAGCGTCATGTCTTTCGCAATGGTAAGCGTGCCTGTTCCGGACAGGGTGCCCAGATTGTTGACAAGGGCTCCGTCACGGAGAATTTGGGAGTCTCCGGTCAGGGTAACATTAGAGCCGTAGGCCACGTTGAACCGGTTGACCAGCCCGGCGGCTTTTTCCGTGGAGATGGTCCAATTTGCCTTGTTGTCCGCACTGCCTGCATTGAGCGTAACGGAGGAGTGGTGGGTGGCGGTATCCGACTTGTTGGTGTTGACGGTCGTCCGCACCGTGTAGTCGAACAGTCCGGGATCGCTTCCCGTGCCTGAGAGCAGCGTGATGGTATCCACGGAGCTTTCCTTGCCGGAACCGCCCAGTTCCCAGATGCCGGTGATGGAGGCGCCTGCGTGGACGGTGATGTTGTCCGCGGTGTTTTCCGTAGAAAAGTCGGAGTTCGTATAGGAGCCGCTGTACAGGGCATAGGCCGTTCCGCCGTCTCCCGTTGCCGCGGCTTCAACCATACCGGTGGATCCGATGGTTGTTGTGATGCCGGCACCCCCCATCAGGGCTGCGGCCGTGCCGCCGGCGGTTGTCGCGCTGACGGTTCCGTTGATGGTACCTGTGGTGAGGGAGAATTCCGCCAGTAGGCCGTGCGCTGCCGCGTTTCCCGTGGAGGCGGCGGAAATGGCGCCGCTGATGTCACCCACGGCCAGGGAGCCTGTGGCGGAAGCCCCGGCGGCCGTACCGGCCATGGCCTCGGCCCGGATGGTTCCGGCTACGTTGCCTATGGTGATGTTGGAATGGGTTTGGTTGCCTGATTCCTCTCCTGCGTAGATTCCATAGGCATCCATGCCGCCGGAGGCGGCGGTAATGGCGGCCGCAGCGCTGATGTTGCCCAGCGTGATCTCTTCTCTGGCCTCAATGCCGAGAGCGGAGAATTTCCCGCCGGCATCAGTGGATCCGGAATTAGCGGTGATTTGCCCGTCGATTTGGGAAATATTCACCCGTCCGTAATTGGACTGGATACCTCTGGCTCCATATCCGGAAGTTGTCACTGCGGAGATGTTGCCGGTAGCCGAGATGGTGCCGATTTCGACATCCTTGTAGCGCGGTCCCTGGTAGTCCATGGTGTTTCCGTAGGAATACAGTCCCCTCGCAAAGTTCCCGGTACCCAGGGTGACGGAAATTTGCCCCGCAAAGGTGCCGATGTCCAGTCCTCCCTGGTAGGCATAGATGCCGTTGGACGAGAAGTTGGCCGTAATGGTCATGACGGAGGATTCCGCCATGGTTCCGATGTTGATCATCTTGCCGTAGCTTCTGATGCCCGTGGCATTGGTATTGGCTGCGGAGACGTTGAACTTGCCGGCGATGGTTCCGATGTCCAGGCTGGCTCCCGATGACGTATCAATGCCAAAGGCATTGTTTCTGGTAGAGGAAACGTTGAAAACGGCTTCTTCCGCAATCGTGTCTATGCTGAGGGGATCGGATTTGCCCCAAATTCCGCGTACGTTGCTGGAACCGGTCACATTGATGGTGGCGGAGACCGTTCCCAGAGCCGGGTCTGATGCGGTTCTTTCCACTGTGGCGTCACGGGTTCCGTTCAGGTTTTCCCTGCCGGCGTCCTGTGCGTGGACCGGGGCCAGCATGCCAAGGCAGGCCAGAGTCATGGCCACGGCCTGCATTTTATGCCTGGTGTGGCAGGAGTCCGGTGCGGCGTACGTGCCGCAGGAGGGAAAGTCCGCAAAAGCGGGGGAAATCCCGGCCGCCAAGGGGGCCGGGCCATCATGGTCTGCTCCGTTCAAGCGGAGCGTTTTTAATGAATGCATGTGTATGGTCTGAATGCCGGAATACTCGCCGACGGTTCATAAATACTTCGAGGCTGGCGATCTGGCTCATTGCCCGGTTGTATTCCGGACAACATACAGTGGCGGTACCGCTCCGGATTCACACCGGATTCCCCATTTATTTCCTGCTCGTGCCGCGAGCTTCCCAGAAGTGCCTCCCGTATTTACGGAGGCAGGGCATGCCTAACATACCGTGCCGCGGCTGTCAATGGGAAGTTGTACAACGTCCGGAGGGTCGGTTTCTCTTGTCATGGAACATCGTTGTGGTAAAATCATCCCTCCCATTTGGGTACTTTGTTGTTTTATAAATGGAATAAAATTAATGAGTTATTTACCCCCCCCCCCCCCCCCTCTTTGTTTATCCGGTGCAGATAATGGAATAAAGCCCAGGGATGCCTGGGTGGATATTATGCGGGTTCTAGCCATGCTTTTCATAATGATTCAGCATACTCCTACTCATCATAGTCCTGTGACTGGTATGACTCGTGCGGGCGTGTTTTTCTTTTTTATGGCGGCGGGTTATTTCCTGGCCCGGAATTATGCCGCCGCTTCTTCCCCGGTATCCTGGCTGAACTGGAAAAAGGCAGCTTTGATTTTATGCGCCTATGTGTTTTGGATTTTCGTTTCCATGGCTCTTTTCGGATTTCCTTCCACCCTGCTGGGATGGATGGCAAATATGGGGATCGGACACGTTCCGCTGGGAGTAATTTTATGGTTCCTAAGGGACTTAATGGTTTTTGTACTGATTTCGGGCATATTGTTCCGGATTCCGAGACCCTGCCTGGCCGTTCTCTGCCTAGCCGCCCTGATCCCGTTCAGTACGGAAAGTTCTATCAGGCTGACGTTCCAGTACGGGGACATGGCCTGCAACATCATTCATCCCAGAGGATTGGGCGCATTTGCCCTGGGGATGCTTTTAAGCCCTTATTCCCTTAAAGAGTTAAAGGATATGGTTGAAAAGGCTTGGGTGTATGTCCTGATTGTTTTTCCGGCGGTTTTTGCATGGGAAGTGTACCACAGGGGGCATGAGTCCGCATTGTTCCTCTGCATGGGAGTGTTGTGGATAGCGTCGTGTTCCTTGCTGGCGACGCGGTATTTCCGGAAATTTTCGTCTTTTTGCGCACGCCTTGGGCCTTCCATCTTTCTTGTATATGCCGCCCATACTCTGGTGTATCGCTTCCTGATCCGGCTTGGATTGCCGGAGGGAAGTTATTGGATGTGGGGACTTGCTGTGCCTGCGGTTTTTCTTGTTCTCAGCGGCGTGTATTTCCTGCTGGGCAGGATCTGTCCGGGTGTGTTGAGGTATATTGCGCTGAAGAGTTGAGCTTCCGTCACTTTTTTACGGTGACAGGCAGCCCCGCCACCATCAAGTAAACTTCATCCGCGCTTTTTGCCAGGAGCTGGTTGGCGATGCCCAGACCGTCGCAGTAGTGGCGCGTTTCCGGGTCCGGCTGGACGATGCCCATGCCGGTTTCCGAAGAGACGAGCACCCATGGTACGGGAGACCGGGAAATGAGTTCCTTCAACGCTTCTATTTCCCGGATCAGGGCATCCTGAAACGGAAGGTATTCCGCAGGGTCTTTCTGGTCATACAGGATGTTGGAGGCAAGCAGGGTGATGCATTCCAGAATGACGCCGTCCACTTGCTCCAGAAGACCGGACGCCTGTACGGTGGCGGCCACGTTGCGCGGGCATTCCAGCGTGGGCCATTCCTGCGGGCGGCGTTCGCGGTGCTTGCGGATGCGGTATTCCAGGGAGCCGGAGCCGTCCCAGACTTCCGCCGTGGCAACATACAGGATTTTTTTCCCGAAGCCGGAGGCGATTTTTTCAGAGTACTGGCTTTTGCCGCTTCTGGTGCCCCCTACGACGAGCGTCATGCGGGGGCGGGAGGTGTCAGTGTTTGGAGACATGGCGTTGATAGGATTCCAGCATGGCCTGGTGGGAGTTCAGGAAGTCATCCAGACTGAATACTTCCAGCGTGATGAGGGGGGTGAAGCTGATGTCCCACATGGGGTGGAGCAGGGCGTCCAGCACGGAGGCGGGCATGTGGTGCAGGGATTTGTGGTCCCTTTTTTCCAGTCCGTGCAGATGGCACATGCGGATGTCCGGCAGCCAGAGGGGAAGGAGTTCCTCCGGTTTCAGCCCTTCCTTCCAGACATGGCCGATGTCGAAGCAGCGGGAATGTTCCGTGGCGGCGACCAGCCCGTCCAGATAGTCCGTAGGGTGGCGTTCCAAGTTTTCCAGAGCCAGGTATTCCGGTGCGGGCAGATAGGGCGTGATTTGCTCCAGGGAGCGGAGGATTCTTTCCGTCTCCTCCTCCGTCAGATGCGGCCGCATGTCCGGTCCGGGGATGTGGTCCGTGACCACGTGCATGACCCAGGTGTGCGGCTCCAGTTCCCGCGTGAGTTCGATGGTGCGGATGATGTTTTCCGTGTACTGGCGGCCAGATTCGGGCGTGGCGAATCCCCCGTCCGTCGGCAGGTGGATGTTCCACGTTATTCCAGCGTCCCTGGCGATGCGGCCCAGTTCCCTGATTTCCGCGAGGGTGATGAGGCTTTCCCCCTTGCTGCCCGCCTCCAGCAGGAGCAGGGCGATGTCGTCCGCATAACGGACACATTCCCTGACGGCGGGAACGTAGTAGTCCGGGATGATGAAGGAGGTGCAGCCGATGTTAAGGCCGGGAATGCGGCATTTATGCGGGGTCATAGGGCGGTGCAGAAGGTAAGCAGTACAATCCATTCCGTGCATTCCACGGTGCAGCCGAATACGTCCCCGGTGACGCCGCCCAGCCTGCGCCGGGCATACAGGAGCAGGGCCAGGGATGCGGCCAGAGCGGCCCCCAGGGCATACAGGCCGGACCAGCCTGCCAGGACGCAGGCACCCAGGGTGACGGCGGCGGCAATCAGGGCGTGGACGGGGCGCGTGCCCTGCCTGAAGGCTTCCCCCATGCCGCCGGGCCGCGCGCCGGGAAAGCGCATGGCGATGAAGATCTGGCTGCGGGCCAGGAGTCCGGCCAGGATGCAGGCCGTGAGCAGGAGAGGCCATGAACCGGAGGCCGCCAGCACGGCCAGGGCGGCCGCCTTGAAGGCCAGATTGAAGAAGAGGGCCGTGCCTCCGAAGGTTCCCAGCCGGGAGTCTTTCATGATTTCCAGCCTGCGTTCCTGCGTGACTTCCACCGGGAGGCCGTCCCCGCAGTCCGCCACGCCGTCCAGATGCAATCCCCCTGTGACGGCCACCCAGCAGGCGCAGCCGATGACCCCGCAGAGGAGGGGGGAAAAGAGAAGGGAAGAAAGGAAGGTGAGTCCTCCGACCAGTCCGCCCACCACAATGCCGACCAGCGGAAGCCATGCGGAAATTCCGTTCAGGTCGTTTTGCAGGGGCCACGGCCCCACGGGTAGGCGGGTCAGGAAGCCGAAGGCGGAGCGGATGGCGGTGATGACGGTCATCTGGGGAGGTACAGTATTAGCGGGGCACGGTGATGTCCAGTTCCGGCAGGGTCTTCATTTCTGAAAGAACCCGCGTGGCGGCGTCCAGCACGGGGAAGAAGAGGGCCGCGCCCGTGCCTTCTCCCAGGCAGAGGCCCAGGTCCATGTACATGGTGACGCCGATGTGGTCCATGATGAGTTTGTGCCCAGGTTCCGCGGAGTTGTGGGAACCGAGGAAGTACCGGGCCGCCTCCGGGCGGATTCCCTGGGCAATGGCCGCCGCGGCCCCGGCGATGAAACCGTCGATGACGATGGGAACGCGCAGGGATGCCGCCCCCAGCATCAGCCCCGCCATGGCCCCTATTTCCGGGCCGCCCACCTTGGCGAGCACATCGATGGCATCGGCGGGGTCCGGCTTGTTCAGGGCGATTCCCCGTTCAATGAGTTCTATTTTTTTGCGGATGACTTCTCCTTTGACGCCGGAGCCGCGCCCGGTCACCGTTTCCACCGGGGTTCCCGTGAGAACGGCCACAATGGCGGAGGACGGCGTCGTGTTGCCGATGCCCATTTCCCCGGCGGCCACGATGTCCAGCCCCCTGGCTTTTTCCTCCCGCGCGATGTCAATGCCCACTTGCAGGCATTCCAGAGCCTGCTCCCGGGTCATGGCCGGACCTTTGCTGAAATCATTGGCGCCGTGCATGACTTTTCTTTTGACGAGGCCCGGCAGGTCGCCGAAGTCGTAGTTCACGCCCACGTCCACCACGGTCAGGCGTGCTCCGGCATTGCGCGTAAAGGCATTGATGGTCCCCCCTCCCTGAAGGAAGTTGCGCGTCTGGATGTACGTTACGTCCGTGGAGGTCAGGCTGAGGCCGTGGTCGGCAATGTGGTGGTCGGAGGCGAAGAGAACCACCGTCTTGTTTTTCAGGCGCGGAGCGGGGTTGCCGGTCATGGCGGCTATCTGGATGGCTACCGGTTCCAGCTTTCCCAGCGCAAGCGGCGGCTTGGCCAGAATTTTCTGATGCTCCAGGGCGGCCTTGGCGGCCTGTTCGTCCAGCGGGGGTATGTGCAGTTTGTTCATGATGGTTGCAAGTGAGGAAGGGCAAGGATGAGGGAGAAGAGGAGCGTGCCTATGGCCGTAGTGAGCCACATGAGCCGTATGGCGCGGTCCAGGTCGCCGGCCGTGGCTTCTTTCCGTCCGGAGCCTATCCAGGGATAGTCTGCGGGCATACCCTTGTAGGAGACGGGGCCGCCGATGCGGAGTCCGAGCGCCCCGGCGAAGGCCGCCTCGCTCCAGGCGGAGTTGGGGCTGGCGTGGGCGCGGCGGAAGGTCCAGCCCACGGTGAGCGCGTGGCGGGAGGAGGCGCCCGGAAGGAACAGGGCCGCCAGGGAAATGCAGGACAGGATGAGACGAGCGGGAATGAAGTTGAGGGTGTCGTCCGTGCGGGCGGCGAAGGTGCCGAAGTGTCTGTATTGTTCGTTTTTCTTTCCCCACATGGCATCCAGGATGTTGAAGACGCGGTGGACGAGCGCGGCGGCGGCCGCGCCGAGAGCGCCCCCTATCAAACACCCTGCGGCGGCCCAGAACAAGGTGGAAAAGACGCCGTCCATCAAATTTTCCGCCACGCTTTCGATGGCGGCCCGCGCCACGCCGCGGGAGTCCAGCCGTTCCGTGTCGCGCCCCACGATCATGGAGACGGCTTGCCGCGCTTCTTCTCCGTTTTCTCTGCGCAGGGCGGAGGCCACCCGCGCCGCATGTTCCGCCAGTCCGCGCGGAGCCATGCAGATGTAAACGGCCAGAACGGCGGGAATCCACGGTAGCCAGGGAGATGCCGTCAGGGAGGAAAGCGTGAAAAAGGGAAGAAAGAGCAGAAATAGCCCGCATTCCGCAGCGGCGCAGACACCCAGGGCCGCCAGCATGCCGGCCTTGAAACTTCCTCCCCACAAACGCCGCGCCGCAGGTTCGAGACGGCGCGCGCACCAGCCGATGAGGCAGACGGGATGCCGCCGGTTGGGCGGATCCCCGAAGAGAATGTCCAGCAGCAGGGCCGCGGGCAGCAGCAGGAGGCACGGAATCATGGTTCAGCGTTTCAGTTGCAGGAGGCGGTAGATAGCGTTCACATCCAGATGTTTCCGGACGATGTCCGCCAGACGGTCAAGAGCGCCGTCAACATCATGGGATACGTGCAGGGAAGGTTTGGGCGGCAGGCCGGAATCCACCCGGACCCTGTTGATGAATGCCCGCCGGAATTCGTCGCCGTCCAGAAAGCCGTGCAGGTACGTGGCCCAGACGCGGCCCTTTCCGTAACCGCATGGAGAACTGTCTTCCCGGAACATGAGGGGTTCGCAAGGGGATTCATGGCTGGTGATGCCGTGGTGGATTTCATAGCCGGAGGCGTCCGGGGCCAGAGGCGTTCGGGCGCGGCGTACATTGAGCAGGGTCTTGACGGGGGAGAAAGTAGTGGTCAGTTCCAGCAGTCCCAAGCCGGGAGTGCGTTCCTCCGCCGATTCCTGATGATGCGGGTCCAGAATTTCCTTTCCCAGCATTTGCAGGCCGCCGCAGACGCCCAGGATCCATTTTCCTTTTCCGGCGTGTTTCCGTACCAGGCTGTCCAGTCCGGCCCGGCGCATTCTTTCCAGGTCCGCCGCCACGCTTTTGGTTCCGGGCAGGATGACCAGGTCCGGCTGGCCCCACTCGTCCCCGGTCCTTACCTGCCGCAGCCGCACGTCCGGTTCCGCCGCCAGCGGGGCGAAGTCCGTGAAGTTGGAGATGTGCGCGGGCATCACGACGGCTACGTCCAGCGAGTCCGCGTGTTTGGAGCTTTCATCGTATTCAAAGGGGAGGACTGCCCGGTCCTCTTCCGGAATGTTGATGTTCCGTATCATGGGGATGACTCCCAGCACGGGTTTTCCCGTGTGTTCCTGCATGTAACGGTGCGCCGGGGCAAGCAGGGAGGAATCCCCTCGGAATTTGTTGACCACGAATCCCGCCAGCAATTCCCTTTCCCACGGGGAGAAGGTCATCCACGTGCCCAGGAAGGAGGCGTACACGCCGCCCCGGTCAATGTCCCCGGTGAGCAGGACTTTAGCGCGGGCGTAGCGGGCCATGTTCATGTTGACCACGTCCGCGGATTTCAGGTTGATTTCCCCCGGACTTCCGGCCCCTTCCAGGCAGACCAGGTCGTATTCGTCCGAGAGGGAGTCGTAGGCGGCGCGGACGTCCGGCCAGAACCGGCGCTTGGCCGTGAAGTATTCCCCGGCTTCCATGTGCCCTACCGCCTTTCCCATCACGATGACCTGGGAACCCGTGTTGGAGTGGGGTTTGAGCAGGATGGGATTCATCCGGGCGTCCGGATCGATCCGGCAGGCCTGGGCCTGGACCATCTGGGCACGGCCCATTTCCTCCCCCAGCGCGGTCACGCCGGAGTTGAGGGCCATGTTCTGCGCCTTGAAGGGGGCCACGCTGAAGCCGTCCTGATGGAAGATGCGGCAGAGGGCAGCCGTCAGCACGCTTTTGCCCGCATCGGAACAGGTGCCCTGGATCATCAGCGCCGACTTGGGGGGCCTGCGCAGGATGGCGGGAGCATGTTTGTCCAGTTCCACGCGAAGCGCCCGTTCCAGAAGTTCATGTTCTTCCGGAGTCCGGACTCCGGCGCGGAACCAGCCGCCCGTTTCCAGGCCCGGATAATTGGAGCAGTCCCTGACGGCAATGCCGTGTTTTTTCAGCAGCAGGGAAGCCAGGCCGGAAGGAGCGCCGGAAAGGCGGAAGAGAAGGAAGTTGGCGCAGGAAGGCAGGACGGCAGCTCCCGGCAGCGCGGACAATCTGTGGAACAGGTCTTTCCGGCGTTCCCTGTTCAGGGTGCGTTCCTGTTCCGCCCAGGAAGAGGGCTGTTTCAGGATGGCCCGTACCGCCGCCGCCGCGAAGACGTTCACATTCCATGCGGGAAGATTTTTTCGCAGCCGTTCCGCCAGAGGGGCGCAGCACACGGCAAAACCGCAGCGGATACCCGCCATGCCGTAGAATTTGGTCAGGGAGTGCAGAATAACAAGGTTGGGAAGGGTGGCTGCGTCAGGAAGAAGGGATTTTTCCCCTCCCGCGTAGTTAATGAATGATTCGTCCAGAATCCAGACGGTTCCCGGGTTCTCTTTTATTGTCTGAAACAGCTCCTTTTTATCCAGCAGGCCGCCGGACGGATTGCAGGGATTGGCCAGGAAGACGGCAGTTTCCTGTTTTTCCCCTTTATGATTTGTTCCGACGCGTTCCGCCAGAGCGGACAGAGAGGGAGTAAAAGACGTTTTCTCTCCGGCAGGAACGGAGTCAATTTCCACTCCGTGACGCAGGCAGGCCAGTCGGTATTCGGAAAAGGCAGGTTCCGGAATGACGGCACGTTTCAGGTTCAGGGCGCAGGGGAGGGCATGAATCAGCTCGTTGGCCCCGTTTCCGAAGACGAAGCATTCCGGAGACAGACCGTAGTGCAAGGCGGCTTTTTCCCTCAGTTCCTGCATGTCCGGAGAAGGGTAGGGCGTGACGCCGTTCATGGCGCGCCACAGGGCGCACGTGATGAATTCCGGGGGGCCTTCCGGTCTCAGGTTGACGCTGAAGTCCAGAATGTCGCGTTCGGGGCGCCGGGCATCCGCCGCCAGGGATTTCAGGTTTCCTCCGTGTGAAAAGTCGTTCATGCCGTTGTTGTTAAAGCTGTATGGCCTGCGTGTGGAACCAGCAGGGCCGCCGCCTGCTGCGGGGAAAGACGGGTGGTGTCTATCTCCAGGTCGTAAAAGAGCCCTTCATGAATGGACGTGTGCTGCCGCAGGGCGTGGAAGACATCCGCTTTCCGGTCCGTGCGGGCATGTTCCCGGCGGACCAGTTCTTCCACGTCGCAGGCGACTTTCACAAGGAGAAGTTTTGCTTCCCCGCATTGACGGCGGAGTTCGTCCGGCCAGTCCGGAGATTCTCCGATCACATGGTCCACCAAAACGAAGGGCGCGTGCAGGGAGGCCCGGAATACGGTTTCATGAAAAGACCGGACGAGTTCCGGTCCTATCTTGCGGACGGCGTGGATCAGATGCATGCCGCCCATTCCGTTGGCATCCAGGAAATCATCCACGGAAAGGAGGACGGAGCCGGCAGGAAGCAGGGACAGCAGTGCCTTGCACAGGCTGGTTTTGCCGGAACTGGAAGCCCCGTTGAAGATAAAGATGCGCCCGGAATGTTGAAAAGGGGACGGAGGGCGGATCATGGGCGCATCATGTTCCGGCGGGGAATGCAATGACAAGACAAAAATGGCGGTGCGGTTCCGGAGGCGTTCTGGGTTTGCCGGGTAAAAAGGGAATGGGAAATTGCCCGTTTGTCTATGCGCGGAACAGAGAGAAATGTTCCTCCGTGCTCCGGAAGGGATTGAGCAGCGGAACTGGAGATTTCCATTCCGGGCAGAGATGGGGCGGAAAAAATGATGGAAGATGTGGCCGCCCAAAAGATGCTCCTGTTTTTTCATCAGTGGAACGTAAAAGTTTTTCGGAACTATATACTTTAGTCTTGTAATCCCTCTCTAATTTGTTACACTACTCCTAGAAAAAGAAAGGAGTAGAACATGACGTACCTCGAGTTTATTGAAAAATTCCCTGATGATGAAAGTGTGGCAAAATATCTCATTGAAAAACGGTTTAAGGGGAAAATAATCTGTCCGTTTTGCGGGAAAACAGAGAAGGTTTATCATGCTCACTATAACTGCCGCAATGCCTATTGCAACAACTGTAAGAGGGAATTCTCTATTTTCAAGGGAACCATTTTTGAGGAAACAAGAATGCCTTTGAGGCATTGGTTGTATGCTATTAATATGGTTTGTTTGTCTAAAAAAGGAATTTCAGCCATGCAATTGAAAAGGGAGTTAGGTGTTTCTTATAAAACCGCTTGGAGGATGATGCACAAGATTAGAGGGGCAATGGCAAAAAGAGAGGTAGGAGAGACTTTTGAGGCGATTGTAGAAATTGATGAAACCTATGTTGGAGGAAAACCCCGGAAGAAGAATGAGCATGGGGATGATGACGATTTGCCGAAAAATCCTAGAGGAAGAGGAACGGCCAAAGTTCCTGTTATTGGAGTCAGAGAAAGGGGAACTGGGAAAGTTCATGCCGTGGTCGCCAATAGGAATGAAGAAGGAAAACAATTGACGGGCAAACAATTATTCAATGTCCTTAGCAAGGTTTGCAAACCTAATACCAAAGTCATGACTGACCAGTTTAAGGGCTACAATATTCTAAATTATCCTAACAATAAGAATCTTACCCGCATCATGATTGACCATAATGTCATGTTTAGTGCAAGCAATGGGGTTCACACTAATGGAATTGAAAGCTTTTGGGCCTTACTGAAAAGAGGGATTCATGGGATATTTCACCATGTCTCTCTTAAACACCTACAGAAATATGTGGATGAATTCTGTTTCAGGCAATGTTATAGGAACGAGAATGAAGCTTTTGAAGTTTTGATGGGCTTGTGCTGGAAATGAAAAGCCGCCACCCTGCAAACAAGGTGACGGCCAGTCAATGCAAATCAAAGAATCGCCCCCTTCCCCGAAAGGAAGGAGGCCCGTTAATTCACCGCCGAAAATTAGAATGACCAGCTAAAGCCAACTGTGATAAAGTGGTATGGGTCAACATCTGACCAGTATTTTGTTATTTCATATCCAATAACGAGGTCTGTTTTTTCTGCAACAGCAAATTTGAAACCGATTAATGCCGAGTAAGTTCCACTAGAATCAGACTCAGAAGCTTTTTCTCCTCCACCAGAGAGTTCCTGTTTATAATAGTGAAAACCAATTTTGCCGCCTAAATAGAAAGTGGCAGAATCAGATAAGGGGACATTGAAAGAATATCCAGCGGTGAAGGGGAATACTTGTTGTTTCCATTTTAACTCCCCTCCGTACGTTTTAGAACCTGTAAGCGCGCCGAGATTGAAAGATAATTCATGGAAAACAGAACCCGATGGAATATTTGCGTGAAGTCCTAATTGGGCACCATACAGGTCTGGCATATCTATTCCATAATCATTTCCTGAGTGGAATCCATACATACCTTTGATACTCATTCCAAAATTGGAATCATACCGTGTTGAATATGCGGAACTATAGTTCCCTCCCATTCTGTAATACTCCCAAGGATTGTTGGATGCTTGTGCCGAAAAAGCACCGGACAACAGGCCTAATGCACACGTTATAAATAAGTTTCTCTTCATGGTCGTTTATGAGTTGAAGTCATAATGAAGTCACGATAGCCAACAAAGATTCCTCCTTTAGAGTCTCAATTGTGAATCGCAATAATCATCATATGCGAGTTATTATCATAACAAATGCGAACAACACAAGCTCTTTCTTTCTATGAACTGGGTTCTATCAGATAATCAAACCGCATGTTTACGAGCAATTCCAAGCCTGAACCGGACTATGTGGACACTAAAAAATTAGGTCAATGGCTCAACGAACATTCCATTAGCCGTGCTGAAATAGCCAAGGCTCTTGGAGTCCAAACCACCGTGGTTCATAACTGGTTTGCCCGTCAGAGAATCCCTAAGAACGTGCAAGGCTCATTGCGTCATTTGATGAGTAAGGACTATCCTTCGGAACTCGAATCTCAAATTGCCGTTCGAATGAAAAATTCTACTTTGAATGAGATAGCCAAGCGGGCCGTTAAGGAAGGATTGTCCATGGAGGAATGGATTTTGAAGGCGGTGGAGAGGAAGCTGGAACGTAGGTATTAATGATTAAGTAAATGAAGTTGAGCATAAATAACCTTCTGCACAAATCTAACAAAAATGCAATAAAATATCTTTTCTATAGATTAGATGTTCAAAAGCTAATTGTGTAAATATTACGTCAGTATGCTGATTTTGTAATTGACTTTTTCAACATGATACATGCTAATTATCCTATTGAGGTATTTTTATACAATACGAATATTTTGATGAAATGAAAAATATAAAAAACCATATAATAAAATCAAGTGAATTACCCTTTCTAGATAGTGAAATAAAGGAAGCTGTCAATATGGGAATCTTGATTTTATATACAATAAAGAAATCAGATATACCTGATTCTAAATATTTAATAAAATCAAATATCAATTCATTAATATTGAAAAACAATGGCGATTTTCTTAAATTAAGAGAAAATGAAAATATTGTTTTAGATGCTATTGTTTATTTTTCAGATTTGGATAGACCTCAATCAGCTTCTAATTTAATAAAAAATGGGATTATTTAACGAAAAAACTCATTGGATATTTTTATTATCTTGTGCTAATAATGAGCCAGAAGAACGACATATCCAAGATATAGTATTCGGAGTTTCGTGTTTACAAACTAAAAATATCAAAAAACAAAATGTTACTATAATTATTGATAGTAACGCAGAAATTAAAGATTCTAACTGGTATGTTTACCTGAAGTCTAGATATTCTATTAATTCTATTAGAGATATGAATTCTCTAGCAGAAAACAATAGCTATGATAATTTAGTGCTTTTTGTAACTGGTCATGGAGGTATAGAAGGAATTCCTGCAAATCCATCAATCAGTCCATTTATTTTGTTAGAATGGCTGAAACACACAAAAGGATTGAAGCGTTCTGTAGTTTATTTAGGTCAGTGTTATGCAGGAATTTTTAATTATATGCCAGTATGGCAAGAGAAGGATGAGTTAGGTGAAGTTATAAGCCCAGAAATAGTTATTATCGGTGCGACTAGTCTATTCAGTAGTATTAGTAGCTCTATGACAGAAGAAGTTCACCAGGGAAAAGATTTAGTTGAAATGACTTGGATTGCTAATTTATTCCTGTACTATATATTTTATTGGTTAAAAGAACCTTTTGATGTGGATGGTGATGGAAAATACACTGTCGCTGATTCTTATAAATTTTCTGGAGCACATACAAATAATTATTTAGTTAGCTCAAAATGCAAAATATTTCACGAACTAATAAATATAAGCAATAGAATTCGTGAGATAGATAAAACTTTAAATATTGAAAAAGATGTAGGTAAGCTATTGATATTTAAAATGTTGAAAAATATAAAAGAACGCGATTTTTTGCAAAAATCGGATATCCATTTTACCCATCAAGAGCCTTGGATTCTTAATTCTATTCCGGCTCAATCTATAGAGTTTTAAATTCCAAGTTCATCTTGGCATATCTTAGTAAGGGGTTGTATTTCTTCTGGACTTATGTCTTCCTTTTTGCATTTTTCACCCAATTCTGTAAATTTTTTGTCAAAAGCTGGACTACAAAATATACATCTTTGACTTTGTAACTCATTTAGTTCATTGATTAAAATGAAAAATTTTCGGTTAGATTCTTCTGCGCTCATTTCAGATAAATTTCTTTTATAACCAGCGTAGTTAATCATCCAACGTATCATTGTTGAGTATATTTCTTCCTTTTTCCTTTTGAAATATTTTTTCTCTTCTCGTTTAAATCTCAATTTATCCTGCCACCAAAGGCCAAATATTGTAATAAAAGACCCCAAAGCAACTCCTGCGATACTGAATAGAGATGCTAAAACTGTATCTGACATATCTTGTATGATAATCGCAGGAATGGGAATGACAACTCTGATTCTTTAGTGGTTCCCAATTTTTTCTCTTTACTAAAGAAGAGGGCGAAGAATTTTCTTTGAAAGGAGCTTTTTCGTTCCTACTCCTACGAAGTAGGAAGGTGGGACAAGATTAAAGTATATAATTCCGAAGTTTTTTAGCCGCTGGAATTCCTTTTCTTTATATTTGATTTGGAAAATAAGTTATTTATAATCAATTATTAATTTTTTTTCTTCCAGGCTTCCCTGGAAGAAACGTCTTACGGAGGAGGCAGACCGGCCAGAAGAGGCAAGATTCCGGGAAAATCCATCCAGTGACGAAATGTTCAAAGAAAATTTTTTTTGTCTTGTCATGGTGGGGGCTTTGGTATTTCATCCATCCCATGAGCCCTTATGGGAAGGGCTACAGACCTCAGGGACGCCCGTAGCCGGGCAGGAAATAGATGGGGAATACCGGTGCAAATCCGGAGCGGTACCGCCACTGTAAGCAGGATATCCTGCAAGCCAGAAAACCAGCCTCAGGGGGTTGTCCAAACTGTCCGGCGAGTTACCGGACGTAAGGCGTTACAACCATGCTTTATACGAAGAAAGCCCTTCAGATGGGCGCTATTGCCGTTGGCCTTGCCGCATTCGCAGGCCAGTCCTCTCTTGCCGAGTCCGCTAAAAAGGAAGACTCCAAGACCTCCGCCAGGACGGAAACCATGCAGGTCATGCCGGAACTGACCATGGCGTCCCATTTTGTGGGCGTGCCGTACAACCAGTCCGGGGTTTCCGTTTCCGTGATCAATCCGGAAGAGTTCCAGAAAGAGGGAATTGAAACCCTGACGGGAGCCCTTTCCCAGACGCCCGGCGTGTTCACGCTGGACGGCGGCGGCACCTGGCAGCGCGGTTCCGTGAGCAACACCGTCATCCGCGGGATGAACAAGGAAACCTACACCCTGACGATGGTTGACGGTATGCGCATCAGCGATGTCAACATGTCCGGCAACAAGCTGCTGGGCATCACCAATCTCTTTACGGTGGGCAATGTGGAAGTGGTGAAGGGAGCCCAGGGCGCCGTGTTCGGTTCCGGAGCCATTGGCGGCGTAGTTGCCATGGATACGCCGGAAGGGGAAGGCGACCCGGTGACGAGAATTTTTGCGGAGGCCGGTTCCTTCGGAACGTTCAACAGCTATGTGACGTCTTCCGGCAAGATCAAGAAGTTGTCCTACTTTGTGGGCGTGGGTTTTGAAACCACGGAGAACGATCCCACGATTTATGATTCCATTTATGACAACAGGACGGGCATGAACGACTTCCGCCAGTGGCAGGAAGCTCTGCGTCTGGGTTATGACGTTAATGACAAGGTGAAGCTCAGCTTTACCTACCGCCGCCTGGATTCCTACTTTGAGTATCCCACTCCTTATGTGGATTACAGTGACTGGATGAATCCTGTAACGGATTCCCACCTGTACAATACGGAAGACAAGAACCGCAGCAACCTGGTCACGGGCCGCGTGGATGCGGAACTCAGCAAGTTGTGGTCCACCAGTTTCATGGTCGGTCATTACAACATGAATTATTCCACCCATACGCCGGAATACGACTTCCAGCCCAACGTGATGCGCAACCGCCGTTTCCAGGCAGAATGGCGCAATGCACTTACCTGGAACAAGCAGTGGACGACGATCGCCGGGATGGCCTGGGACCGTTCCGACTACATGAGCGAAAACAACTACGTGTCCAAGGACGAATGGCAGAGCACCCTGGCGTTCTTTGCGGAACAGATGTGGGCTCCCACGGACAATTTTGACGCCAGCCTGGCCCTGCGCCTGGAGCATGACAACGTCTGGAACAACCATTTCACCTGGCGTTATTCCAACTCCTGGAAAGTGACGGGCAAGGATTCCCCCACCCGCATTTTCGGTTCCGTGGGGTCCGGCTTCCGCGCTCCCACGTACTTTGAACGGTATGCGGCCAACTACGGCTACGTCGGCAATCCCGATCTGGACATTTCCAAGTCCCTGGGCGGCGACCTGGGCGTGGAACAGCGCCTGGCGGACAACCATTACGCCTCCGTGACGGGGTTCTGGACGCGCGTCAATGATGAAATTGGCTCCGATTCCAGCGTTTATCCTTATACCTTCAAGAATTATTCCCACTGCACCTCCTACGGTGTGGAAGTAGCCTTCAAAGGGCAGTTCAAGGACGCTTGGAACAGCGGCTATTACGCCAATTACACGTTTACGATGCCCAAGCGCGACTCCATCGGCAAGTATGAAACCATCCAGATGGCCAATACCGCCCGCCATACCATCAATGCGGAGATCCATACTTCCCCGCTTGAGAAACTGACGGTAGGCTTCGGCGTGACGTCCGCAATGGGCCGCACGGACTATGATTACGCCCGTCTGGACAATTTCTTTACGGCGCGCGTGTTTGCCAGGTACCAGGTTACGGACAACGTGGCCCTGCATGTGCGCGTGGAAAACCTGTTCGATCAGAATTTCATCATCACAAATGACTATAACTTCGGTCCCCGGCAGGCCCGCGGACTGGGTGTCTTCGGCGGTGTGACGGTCGAATTTTAAACTCTCTCCCAGCGTTAATTGTTGATTGCATCCCCATCTTCCGTTTTGCGGACTGTTTCAGGCGAAGGAAACTGTCCCGGGCGGAGGATGGGGATTTTCTTTTTCATCCGGACCGGATATAGGTTAAAAGAGGACGGGTAATCGTTGATCGTGTTTCGCTGGCTGTCCATTCTGGGGGCATTGCTCCTGGCTGTTTTTACAGGGGGAGTGTTTTACTTCTCCCTCCGGGAGTCCGCGGTCTGGAACGAGGCGGCCGGGAATGTCGACGAACGGGGGATGCCCGCCGTGTTTGACGGATTTGTGGAACGCTGGAACAGGTCCGTGGAAAGAGAACTGCGCCGGGAACTGGCGGCAGGGGAGCAGCAGAGAGAGCTGCTGACCGTTTCCCGCGGGGAAGGCGACGGGTGCCGTCTGGCGGAACGTGAACGTTCCGTGGAACGCCTCAGGAGGAGGCTGGAGGAGGGGGACCATATTCGCGTGCTTCCGCTGGAAAAGATGCCCTCCGGCCTGGAATGGCATACGGGCATGGAGGAACCGGAGATCGGGGACCCCCGCGCCGTGAAGGGCGGCCAGGTCCGGCTGTGGATCAATACGCCGTTCCCCGGCACCTTGCGGGCTTTCGGCCCCGGCAGCGAGAATTTTTTCAACTATTCCGCCATTGACAATGTGTGGATTCCCCTGGTGGGACTGCATCCGGAAACTTTTCGGCCCATCCCCGGGCTGGCGGACCGCTGGGCCGTCTCCGCGGATGGCCGCACGGTCTTTTACCATCTGGACCCCGAAGCGGCCTATTCGGACGGACGGCCCGTGCGTGCGGAGGATTTTCTGCTGAATATCTGCCTGCGCACGTCGGACGCCGCCAGGGACCCTTTCTGGACAGCCCTGTTCCGCTCCACGTTCGACCGGATCACCGTGTACGGAGATTCCGTCATTGCGCTCACCGTACCGTCTCCGCGGCCTCTGCTGCCTTACATGGCCTGTGTGGATTTTCATCCGGCGCATCCCGGTTTTTACCATGATTTCAATGCGCTGTTTCTGGAACGCTACCAGTGGAAGGCCGCGCCGAACACGGGCGGGTACATGGTGGTGCCCGGAAAAATCCGGCAGGGGGAGCGCATCACTCTTGCCCGCGTAAAGAGTTGGTGGGCGAAGGACAGGAAGTATTACCGCTATTCCTGCAATGCGGACCAGGTGGAGCATGTTTTTGTAAACCTGGAGAACAAGGCGATTGAGATGTTCCGGCGCGGGGACCTGGACATGATGAACATCCGCAAGCCGGAAATATGGGAGGGCAAGCTGGAACTGCCGGAAGTGCACCGGGGCTATATAGACAAATACAGCCTGGAAGCGGGCTATGCCTGCCCTCCGTATGGCTTGTACCTGAATTGTTCCGACGGGATGCTGAGGAATACCGACATCCGCAAAGGGCTGGCCCACGCCGTGAACATGGGGATGGTGATTGACTCCCTGTTCCGCGGGAACATGAGGCGTCTCGGCTCCTACATGGAGGGATACGGCGACCTGACATTGCCGCTGAAAGCCCCGGAATACAGCAAGAAAAAAGCCATGGAATATTTTGCCCGCGCGGGCTTCCGGGAGATGGGGGAAGACGGAATTCTGAAAAACGAACGTGGGGAACGCCTGTGTCTGGAGCTGACTTTTGCGGATTCCTCCCACGTGATGACCAACGTCTGCTCCATCATCAGGCAGGAGGCCCTGAAGTGCGGTGTGGACCTCAAGCTGGACCCCCTCACGTACAGCGTGTGCTCCCGCAAGGTTTTTGAAAAGAGGTACCAGGCCGCTTTGTGGGCGTGGCCTCTGGACACGCCGTTCCCCCGCCTGTATGAGACGTTCGCCTCGGAACTGGCGTATGACGGGCGGGGAAATTCCGTAGGAAACACGAACAATATTTTCGCCGTGGCGGATGCCGAACTGGATGCCGCGCTGGATGTGGAACGGGAAGCTCCCGATTACCCGGCTTTGAAGGAAGCACTCCACCGTGCCCAAAAGCGGATTCATGACCTCTGCATATGGATTCCGGGCTGGAGGGAGCCTTATACCCACATTGCCTGCTGGCGCTGGATACGCTGGCCGGAGTCCCCCACCCGTTTTTGTTCCCCCCGGCTCTACAATCCGCTGGAATCCCATCTGTACTGGGTGGACGACAAAATGAAGAAGGAGACGCAGGATGCCCGCCGCCGTGGCATTCCGTTTGAGGAAAGGCATGAGGTGATACGCCTGAAGGATCGGGATGACCCGTTGCGACCTTCTTCCGGAGAGTAGCCTCTGCCCAGGTGGCCTGAATATAAAAGGCCAGTCGGGAAGAAACCGGGATGCAGGAAGGGAAAGACGGCGAAGCAGTATCGAGGCTTCGGCGCGTCGGAGCAGCGGGTTCCTTTCTTGGGTTGAAAGCACTGCCTGCCTCAAATGGCGAGGGCACCCACAGAGAAATTTCCGTCTGCCATTTCCGGCCCTGCAGGGTAGGAAAAGAGGGATTGCAGCGCAAACAATCGTTGATTAAATATTGTAGTATTCAGTATTAAAAATTCATGACTAAATCCGTTCGGGACGGAAGTGGTCTCTTTCTGGTCTATCCTTTTTAATATTGAATGCAGACGCATTTTTGCGAAAGTAATTCCGATCACCATTCGCTTTATTTTATCATGAAATTATCCCTTTTTTCCGTTTTGCTGCTGGCCGCCCATTTGTGTGTGGCCGCTCCCATGCCCATGCCGGAGTCCAATGACGGCGCCAAGCACGTCTTCACCACCAATCAGGAAAATTTCCTGATGGACGGCAAGCCCGTGAAGATCATTTCCGGAGAGATGCACTATCCGCGCGTGCCGCGTTCCCACTGGCAGGACAGGTTCCAGCGCATGAAGTCCATGGGCATGAATACTGTTTGTACCTATCTGTTCTGGAACGTGCATGAACCGGAACCGGGCAAATGGGATTTTTCCGGGAACCGGGATTTTGTAGAGTTTGTCAAGGAGGCCCAGAAAGCGGGACTGTGGGTTATCGTGCGTCCCGGTCCCTATGTGTGTGCGGAATGGGAATTTGGCGGCTTCCCCGGATGGCTGCTCAAGGATGAAGACCTGAAGGTACGTTCCCAGGACCCCCGCTTTCTGGAACCGGCCATGGCTTATCTCAAAAAAGTCTGCTCCATGCTGGAACCCCTGCAGATCACCAAGGGCGGCCCCATTATCATGGCCCAGGTAGAAAACGAATACGGTTCCTACGGTTCGGACAAGGATTACGTGAAAAAGCACCTGGAGGTGATCCAGAAGGAGCTCCCGGGCGTGGTGCCCTTTACCTCGGATGGTCCGAATGACTGGATGATCAACAACGGCACGCTGCCGGGAATTATTCCCGCCATGAACTTCGGCGGCGGAGCCAAGGGCGCCTTTGCCAATCTGGAAAAGCACAAGGGCAAGACGCCCCGCATCAACGGAGAATTCTGGGTGGGCTGGTTTGACCACTGGGGCAAGCCCAAGAATGGCGGCAGCACGGAAGGTTTCAACCGCGACCTGAAGTGGATGCTGGAGAATAACGTCTCCCCCAACCTGTTCATGGCGCACGGAGGAACTTCCTTCGGATTCATGAATGGTGCCAACTGGGAAGGGGCCTACACGCCGGATGTGACCAATTACGATTACGGCGCCCCTATTTCTGAAAACGGTACGCTGACTCAGCGCTTCCATACTTTCCGGAAGACCATTCAGGATTATTACGGGGATACCGTCAAGCTGCCGGAACCTCCTCCCCAGCCGGACATGATGGAGCTGCCCCCGATTACCTTCACGGAAAAGGCGGGCATGTTCGGCCGGATGCCGCGCCCGGAAATCCGCAAGGAGCCTGTCCACATGGAGGCGCTGGGGCAAAGTCTGGGTTTCATCCTGTACCGGACAAAGGTGAAGGGGCCCGTGAAAGGCGTCTTGAAGATGGAGAACATGCAGGATCGCGCCATCGTTTACGTGGACGGTAAAAGGCAGGGTACGGCGGACCGCCGCTACAAGCAGGATTCCTGTGACGTAAACATTCCTGCCGGAACGCATACGGTGGATATTCTGGTGGAAAACATGGGCCGCATCAACTTTGGCCGCCAGATACTGGATGAACGCAAGGGCATCCGTGGTCCCATTACGCTGAACGGGAACAAGCTGGAATATTTTGCCATTTACAGTTTCCCGTGCAAGGGCGTGGGAACGCTGTCCTTTTCCGGCAAAAATCCGGGAGGGGACCAGCCCGTATTCCATAGGGGGTACTTCAATGTTTCCGAGCCCAAGGATACTTATCTGGACATGCGGGACGGCTGGAAGAAGGGCGTGGTGTGGGTCAACGGGGCCAATTTGGGCCGTTTCTGGTTCATCGGTTCCCAGCAGGCCCTGTATTGTCCGGGAGAGTATCTGAAACCGGGCAAGAATGAAATCGTGGTGCTGGATCTGGAAGGCGGTTCCGGCACCGTGAAGGGCGTGAAGGAAGCCATTTACGAAGTGAACAAGGATCCGGCCATGGCGGATGTGTTCCGCGTAGGCAAGCCTGTGGCTCCCGAACCCGGCCAGATGGTGCACAAAGGCACCTTTGCCAAAGGGGCGGAACAGCAGGAGATCAAATTCAAGGCCCCCGTGCAGGCCCGGTACATTGCCATCGTCAGCAGGAACGCCTATGACAACGGCCCTCATGCGGCCATTGCGGAGCTGAACTTTTTAGATGCCTCCGGCAACCTTCTGCCGCGGGAACAGTGGTCCGTCGTTTATGCGGACTCCCATGAAACGGCGGGAGAAGCCGCCCAGGCGGGCTTGGTCATGGACAACCAGCCCACGACTTACTGGCATACCAAATGGCAGGGGGACAATCCTCCGCATCCGCATATGATCGTGCTGGACCTGGGGAAGGTGCAGAGGCTCTCCGGCTTCCGCTACCTGCCGCGCCAGGACCGGGAAAACGGACGTATCAAGGATTACGAGGTGTACGCTTCTCCCAAGCCGTTCAAGCCTGCCAAGTGAGGACTGTTTTCTTGTCCGGGAACCGGGGCGGGGAGCCCTGGTTCCCGGGCGATTTTATCCCTGAAAGGCCCCGACCGGGGCCTTTTTTGGGCTGTATCTCCGGCCTCCGAATACGGAAAGTTGGTTTTCTCATTCCGCTGGGGTCGTTTGTCTGGCGGATGCCGTCCATTTTACTTCGTTTTTCGTGGACGGAATTCCTCCTCTGGTAGGGGAGGTATTTTTTATCTCGGAGTTAACTTTTCCTCCTTCAAAGAAGCATGGAACGTCTCGGGCTTCCCGGCAGTTGAATAGTCATACGCTTCCAGAAGGTGCCGCCTTTTGAGAAAGCCGGCTTTGCGGCGCTCGCCTTGTTTTCCGGCTATCCGAAGGGAGTTGCCCCGTTTCAATCACAAAAAAAGACGGCTCCGCATGATGCGGAGCCGCCGGAGATAGCGATGAACGCAATGTACTTAGAAATCCCACGAGAAGCCCAGCTTGATGATATGGTAGCCGGGATCGTTGTAGCCCTGGATCTGGTAGTATTCGTAGCCGATCACGAAGTCCGTGCTCTGGGACACGCTGAACTTGAAGCCGGCCTGGGCCGCCCAGGAAAATTTGGTGGTGGAAATGGTGCGGGACCGGCTGCCGTCTTCCAGACCGTGGATAGTGGCTTTCACATCACCGTAAGTGGCGCCCGCCTTGCCGCCCAGGTAGAACATGGTGTAGTCGCCGATGGGCAGGTTCAGGGTATAGCCGGCCATCATCGGAATGTACGTGGAACGGAGGCTGGCGGTGTAGGGGCCGCTGATGCCCAGGTCGTGAACGCTGGGATGGTGGGAGCCGGCCAGAATGCCGCCGTTCAGGGAAATCTGGTGAACAATGCTGCCTGTTTCAATGTAGTTGAAAATGCTCAGATTGCCGCCGGCCACATTGGGCATGGCGTCCTTGGTGGCAATGCCGTAGGCCCCTTCCAGGGACATGCCGAACTGGCCGTCATATTTTTCAACATGATACGCGTTTGCGGCGGATACGGAGGCCGCAAGGGCCAAACCTAACAGTATAGTTTTGTTCATGTGGGATAAATGGTGAATTTAACTGTCCCGCATTCTTGTCAATTTTTACGTTTGAAGTCAAACAGAAATGTCATAATTGCATGAAATCATGCCGGACGGGGGGATGAAATTGCTAAAACCGGCCTTTTACGCTACATTCTGCGGCATGGAGAAACAAACGTGCGATCTGCTGGTGACCGCCTCCCGTCTGATTACGGGGACGGAACAGCCCGGCGTGGACGGCAAGGCCGGAGTGGCCGTCCGGGACGGGAAGATTCTGGAAACGGGACCTGCGGAAAAGCTGGAGGCGGCCTGGATGCCTGCCGTCCGGCGCGATTTGGGAAATGCCCTGTTGATGCCCGGGCTGGTCAACGCGCATACGCATGTTCCGATGACTTTCCTGCGCGGTTTTGCGGACGACCTGCCTCTCATGGAATGGCTGACCAAGCACATTTTTCCGGTGGAGGCGCATCTGACGGACAGGATAGTCTCCTTGGGAGCGCGGCTGGGCATGTATGAAATGATGCGTACGGGCACGACTGCCTTTGTGGATTCCTATCTGCTGGAAATCAATGTTTTGCAGGAAGCTGAACGCATGGGTATGCGCTGTGCGGGAGGCGAGGTCCTTTTTGCGTTCCCGTCCCCGGCCTATGACGGCTGGAACGGTGCGGAAGCCCTGTACCGCGAGCAGGCCGCCCGCTTTGGAGGATGCGGCAGGGTGCAGTTGGCGGTGATGCCCCACAGCGTGTACACCACGAGCGACGACGTTCTCAGGCGTTCCATGCAACTGGCGGAGGAACTGGACCTGATGCTCCACATTCATCTTTCCGAGTCTGCGGGGGAAGTGGGACAGTGCCGCTCCCTGCACCAGGACAGGAGGCCTGTGGCCTATGCCCGTGACATGGGGCTGCTGAACGAACGCGCCGTGCTGGCCCACATGGTGGATGTGACGGATGAGGAACTGGAAACGGTGGCGGCCTCCGGCGCGGCCATCGTGCACAATCCCGTGAGCAACCTGAAGCTGGCGTCCGGATTAGCCAGGGTACAGGGCATGCTGAAGGCAGGCATTCCCGTTTCCCTGGGGACGGACGGCGCATGCAGCAACAACAGCCTGGACATGTTTGAAACCATGAAGCTGGCGGCCATCCTTGCCAAGGGATGCACCGGGGACGCCACAGCCGTTCCTGCCATGAAAGCCCTAGGCATGGCAACCGTGGAAGGCGCACGCATTTTCCGCACGCCGGGCCTGGGAACGCTGGCCCCCGGAGCCCCCGCCGACATGATTGCCCTGGATTTGGACGAACCCAATTTGTTCCCGATCTTCAATGAAGTTTCCCACGCTGTTTATGCCGCCTCCGGCAAGGATTGCGTGTTCACGATGGTGGACGGCCGTGTCCTGTATGACGATGGCAGCTACACGGACGGCCTGTATGCGGATACCGCCGCGGAAATGCAGGACTTGGTGGAGTGGGTGAAGGGGAAGGAATAAAGACGGAAGACTAAATACAAAAGAGAAAATAGTTTTTAACAGGCATTTCCCCTCTATTTAATCTTTAGTCTTTCATCTTTTGTCATTGAGTCGCCGTTCAGGCGCCCCATGTTCATATTCCTTCTTTACCCGCAAGGGGAGATGCCTTTATAGTACGTTCATGCAATATGATTTGATCGTCATTGGTGGCGGCCCCGCCGGATATGTGGGCGCCATTCGCGCCGCCCAAATGGGAAAAACCGTGGCGTGCGTGGAGCGCGACCGGGTGGGGGGAACCTGCCTGAACTGGGGCTGCATTCCCACCAAGGCGCTCTTGAAGAATGCGGAAGCGTACCTGACCGTGACGAGCCGGGCCAAGGAATTCGGCATGACGGTGGAAGGCGTGAGCGTGGACTGGAGCGAGGTCATCGGCCGTTCCCGCAAGGTCAGCGACCGCCTGGCCGGCGGCGTGGGGTTCCTTTTCAAGAAAAACAAGGTGGAATCCGTTACCGGGGAAGCCTCTATCACGGCCCCCGGCAAGGTGGAAGTGAAGGCCGCCGACGGCACGACACAAGTACTGGAAGGAAAGAACATCCTCATCAGTACCGGATGCGTGACCCGCTCCGTTCCCAGCCTTCCGCTGAACGGCACTACCATCATCGGCTCCCGGGAAGCCATGGTTCTGGAGAAACGGCCCGAAAGCATGATCATCATCGGTTCCGGGGCCATTGGCACGGAGTTTGCCTATATTTACAACTCGTTCGGCACGAAGGTGACGCTCATTGAAGCGCTGCCGCGCATCCTGCCCAATGAGGACGACGATTCCTGCCAGACGCTGGAGCGCGCCTTCAAGAAACAGGGCATCAAGACCATGACGGGCGTTTCCGTGGAGTCTGTCACGGAAACTTGCGACGGGAAGGTGAAGGCCCTCGTGAAAAACAGCAAGGGGCAGGAAGAGGAAATTACGGCGGACATTTGCCTGGTGGCTATCGGCGTGAAGCCGGTCGTTCCCGCCGCTTCCGGCCTGGAATTGACGGAAAAGGGATTCATCAAGGTCAACGACCGCTATGCCACGTCCATTCCCGGCGTTTATGCGGCGGGCGACGTGATTGGCGGTGTTCTGTTGGCCCATACGGCCACGTATGAAGCCGTGCAGGCGGTGGAAGGCATGTTCAATCCGGATTATCAGCCCAAACAGGTCGGCTTCTTCCCGAGCTGCACGTATTGTTATCCGCAGGTGGCTTCCGTCGGCAGCACGGAACGCGCCCTCAAGGAAGCGGGCGTGGAGTACAAGGTGGGGAAGTTCCCCTTCCAGGCCATTGGCAAGGCCGTGGCCGCCGGAGAGCCGGACGGCTTTGTGAAGACTTTGTACGGCGCCAAGAACGGCGAATTGCTGGGGGCGCACATTGTGGGGCCGGAAGCTACGGAACTGATTGCCACGCTCGGCGTGAGCCTTCAGGCGGAATTGACGGATGAAGATATTCACGCCACGATTTTCGCCCATCCGACCCTGTCCGAAGCCATTCATGAATCCATGCTGGCCTCGGAGGGAATCGCTATCCACATGTAAGAATCATGCGGAAGAGCCTTGGAACGGGGCTCTTCCCGGCAATCCGTACCCGGACGAACGGTATTGACGGGCGTTGGCGCGCGTCTTATCGGTTTTGGCCGCAGGAAGGGATAGGAGAGTTCCATGGAAAACATGCGCTTCCGTGGACCGGCATCGTTTCCTTTGAGCCTTTGGGCCGTGATCATGGGTACGGGGGCTTGCATGGATGAAGTCCCGGCGGCAGATTCCGCATTTGCTTGTTTTTATTGTTCCTGCATGATTTGCAGGGAAACGCCATGAGGCTCCCGATGGCGCGGAATCATTTGGGAGGGGGAATTTCCATATTCCGGTAGGTTTCCGTCAGGCGTTCGTATTCCTTGTTGGCCCAATCGCAGGAGGAGTGCGGGAGCTTGGTGTCCCCGTAGGCGTGGACGAGAGCGATGTCGCCCTTTTCCAGATTCATGAAGGGGAACCATTTTGTACTCATGTTGTACACGCTTGGCATGGTTTTACAGCAGGGTCTTTTGATATCCCTGGTCGCGTTGTTGAAAATCAGCCTGTTGAGGATATCCTGGTCGTGCTGGGGCGGCATGGTGGGGAAGGGGTAGGTTTCCAGGCTTTTTTCCCAGATTTGGTGTTTTACGAATGAACTTATATGGATGAGGGCTACGCCGGTGTTGTAGAAGCACGGGTGATCGATTCCAAGGGAACGGTTGTGGTCCAGCACCCATTCTGGGTATTTCCAGATTCCCGTGTCAATGACCATGGCCATGCATTCGTGATCGGCAAGCGGAGTTTCGTACAGCGCCTGCAGGGGTTTTCGGGCATACAGGTCCGTATCCAGCAGGAGCAGCCTGTCATCCGTCAAGAGATGGCTGATCGACTCTGTCCACGAGAGATCGAATTTATGATAAAAGTATTTTCTGGAATCGTTCCCGTCCAGGTCCTTCATTTTTTTCAGAAGGACCGATTGTTCATAGGGAATATTGAAGGGAACTCCATACACGGAAACGCGGGGGATTGTCAGGAAAAAGTCGCGCCATGTTTTTTCTTCCAGCTCCGTTTTCAGAAATACGTTGTAGCGGGTGGAGGAATCGTCACAGGAGACGATGCTCCAGAGGGCCACGGCGGCATGAAAGACATGATGGCAGTTGTTGGCGACGAAGTAGAGGTTCATATGGTTTTTCATCAGTTGGTCTTCAGAAAAATGCCGGAATTGTATTGAGACGGATTTCCGGCTTTTCCTTTCATTTTCTTTTCCGGAAGAGTTGATACTTCTTCCCTAATTTCCGGCATGAAAATGGTATCCGTTAAAAATGGACAAACTGTTCGGGAAGTCCAAAAGACACATGATTCAGGAAAATGATGATTACCTATAAAACCCCGGCAAAGTGCTTGCAAGAGAAAACAAGTCGTTTTTAAAGAATGGATTAAGCGTCTGGATTCTAGTGAGAAAGAGATGCCTCCGTTCATTGTGCAACTGTCCTGAGAGTTGGTATTTAGGAAGGAAAATAACGTTTTTAATGTGGATGATTTTTTGGAATTTTATTGTTTTCTGAACAAAGATATTTATGGTCAATAATAGTTTTTAAATATATTGAGTAGAATGGGGGTAATGTAATCTTCCATTTGGAGGAAGAAGTGGATTGACCTACTTGGTTTTCTGAGAGGAAGCTCCAGCGAAGGTTTGATCATGGGAAAGTGATGCTCAAAAGCCGACCTGCAGCGAAGTGTAGAGTGATGAATAAGCTTTTTACGGATGGTAGCTTCTCTTCGACCGACAACATAACGTATTCGGATGGGTGCGGATGGGAAGAGGAATAGCGATCTTTGAAAAGAAGCGGGAGTTTCTTGTTTATAAATATTTTTATAACGTTTCCGCAAAATATCAACCATTACTACCAGAACGTCCCATGGCAGCCGCCAGTCTTCCGGGCATTTTCCAGGACGGCTGCACCAATCATTAAAACTAAAAACTCAATCATCCAACCATGAACAACTCTATTACTTTACTTGAAGCGGAATTTCCCCTGGACGAATGGGAAGGCCAACTGAAAGGCGACCAGCCCCATTTGAATGTGGAAGCTCCCGCTCCCGAAAAAACCACCCTTTGGGACGGCTACATCAAAATTGAAACCACAGGCTCTTATGAAATCAAAATCGGCGCGGACGATTATGGTTATTTTACGCTGGGAGGCCAGACAGCCAGCCTTGCCAACCCGGGACAATACCGGGAATCCGATCCTGTCACCGTGGAACTGGAAGCGGGATGGCACCAGGCCTTCCTTTCCCACACCAACATCGACTACAAGCCGGAATCCGGCAACGTCTCGCGCTTCGACTCCTATCTGAACGGAGTCCAAGTGGAACTCTACGACATCGTGCCTGCAGAAAACAAGCCGGTGGTGTGCAAGAAGGGATGTGACGGCAAGGAAGTTTGTGAGGACCCGGACGCCCCCAGCGGGGGAACCAGCCCCAGTTCCTCTCCATCCTCCGCCCGTATGTCCTCCCGGCTGGCCCGCTCCACGGTGTCCGGCTCCTCCGCAGGAACGAACGTGGCGGCGGATGCCTCCCAGGAAAGCATGTACTGGCAGTGCAACTTTGGCCTGTTCCGGGGATTGCCCGGCGTACCCGGAGGCCAGATTGAAATCGTGGAGGAGGACTTTACAGAACGCCTCTGGTCCCCCTCCGCCCTGTTGTTCCGTCATGTGCTGCACAGCAAATTGCTCAAACCCACGGAAGGCTTGAGCAACAACTGCATGGTAGCTGTTCAGAAAGGTTCCCTGCTGGCCTATTACTTCATCACCCAGGGGGAAGAGGACAACGGTAGTGTGGGCAACATCGGCTACAACACGCGCCTGACCAACCGCGCCCGGATGCTGGGAGAAGATTTTACACCGGTCGTTTCCAATCCGGTTTACATTGAAGTGGCGGAAGCTAATGGAAGCAAGGTAGTCTATTCCGTGGAAACGGGAGATCCCGTGCGTTTTACGGCATCCAGCGGCCAGCAGCTCACGGAAGCGGATTTTCATGCTTTTATGGATGTGGTGTATGCGGAAGATGGTTCCCTGCGGCAGGTAAGTAATATTTCAGACGGCCTTGCCAGCGTGCAGGACGTGACGGAAGCGGGCTATACGCTGGCCCTGTACCTTCCTTCCCAGGTAGGAGCCAAGGATGAGACGACGGGGCTTTATGCCGTGACGGGAGAGCCGTTCAAGCGCTTTGTTTTTGCCCGCAATGAAGAAGGGGACAAGGCGAGCGTGACGGAAAGAACGCCCGGAAGGAATGATTTTGTCACAACCTGGTGGAAGAATGGAGAGGTATGGTGCCTGGGCAAGGGCACGGGAGACTCCGCTATTTATACGGTCAGGACCCGCACAGAGGCCTCCGAAAAGGAATGGAACCTGCTGACGGAAGTGCGGATGGGGGAAGAAGGAATGGCGGTTTCCAGCCTGATGGAGAGCTACAAATCCACCCCGCAAGGCAATCTGCTGATGAGCAGAACGGAAGGTTACGGTTCCGGCATGGCCCGCACGACTTCTTATGAATATTCCGCCAACGGGGTTCTGACGAAAGAAACGCGTCCGGACGGTTCCGAAGTCAAGTACGAACAGGATCGTCTGGGCCGCCAGACTCTCGTTTCCACACCGTATAAAGGCTTTGCGGAAAAGAGAGTGAAGACGACCTACTGCGAAGCGAAGTTCAACGATCACGATCCCGTAGAAATGACCACCATACTCCGGCAAAAGAACAAGGCGGACGTGCAGTTGATCCAGACGCTTTATACCTATACGGAAGAAAACGACGTCAGGCGCGTGGAAGAAAGGACGACCGCGCTTGGGGCTGAAGGAACGCGGCTGGAAGTGACGGAAACATGGCTGGCCTCCGCGCCCAATCCGTATGCCAGGGGACGCCTCAAGATGCGCCAGGGTATTGACGGCGTACAGAGGGTTTATTCCTATGAACATGCAATCCGGCATGGAGCGGCCTATACCGTGACGGAGGAAACGCAAATCGACGGAGCGCCCGTACCGGGGCAGAGCCATCGGATGGTGTCCTTCATCTCGGCGGAGGGCAACACGGTCAGGACGGAGGAATACATCCTGCTGACGGATGGAACCTGGTCGCTGCTGGACAGTGCCGACTACGAGTTCGACCTTCAACCGCTGGACCAGGAAGACGCGCGGCAATGGACGAATAACGGAACGGGAATTGATGTGCGACGGGCGTCCCCTATGGGAAAAAGACGAAGACGGCATCCTGACCAGCTACGGCTATGACAGCGCAAGACGGCTGGTGGAAATGATCCGCTCCGCGACGGAGACGACCCCTGAAACCATCATCTCCTATACGAGGGATGCCCTGGGGCGTGCGGTTGAGGAGAGAAAGGACATTGGAGCCATGAGTACTGTGCGCCGGACGGCCTATGACGTGCTGGGGCGCGTCAGCTCCGAGACGGATGAACTGGGAAGGATTACGGCCTACGCCTATAGCGACGACGGATTGGAAGTGACTGTTACCACGACAGCGGGAGCCACTATCGTTACCACATATAATACGGACGGTAGTATTCGGGAACAAAGCGGTACGGGACAAAGAAACCTTGTTTATGTTTCAGACCTTGTTTCTGATGGCATCCGTACTACGGAACTGCTCCCAGGCAGTGGAGGAGAACAACCATCGGTTGTCGTTTCCAAGAAAATCACAGACGGCTTTGGTAGTGTGATTAGAATCGGCACAGCCAACTGCTCCAATAGTTGCTACTATGAACGTTTCCTTTATAATACCAAGGGGCAACTCACCAGACGGGGAGTGGATAACATGGCCCCGACCTTGTACGAATACGATGCCTTTGGTAACGAGATCAAGGAAACGTGGAAGTTGGAAGCCACCCCTAACCTCTCCAACTCCCGCATCACGACTTATTCCTATGCGGTAGAACGAAAAGAAGATGGTGTTTACCGTATTACCCTCACTACAAAAAATAACGGAAAGGGAACCACATATCAGGAAAAGATAGAGAAATTAATTTCCCGTTTTTCTTCAGTACAGGAAAGTAAGATCCTTAGTACCGATGGGCGAGGTAATGTCATGACGGCATGGACGGAATACGGAACAGGAACGGAACGTCTACAGAAAAGCAGTGTCTCCACCTCAACCGTCATGGCAATAACAAAAACGGTGGACGGTTTTACCGTCTCTCAAACTGACTATGAGGGTATTACGACTTCTCAACAAAGAACTTACACAGTTACAGGTACCATCCATGTAAGTTCCGATTCTCGCGGTAATCAAACGATCTCTCATATGGATCTCGCAGGCCGGGTTATTTCTGTTACTGACGCAGCAGGAAATATCACAACAACAGCATACGATTCGCTTACAGGTAATCGCTCTATTGTTACCGATTCACAGGGAAATACTGCCTGTTATACCTACGATGTCCGAGGTCGCAAAACCGCCGAGTGGGGTACTGGTATACAACCGGCCCTTTTTACCTATGACGACGCTAATAGAATGACCAGTGTGACCACCTTTCGAGTGAAAGATGGAGTCATCGCCACTGATCCGACCGGCAGGACGGATGGAGACACAACCACTTGGGAATATCATGATGCTAGCGGGTTGGAACTCAAAAAGACCTATGCGGATGGAACGCATGAGGATCGAGAATACAATGCCCTGAATATGCTTGTCAAAAAGACGAACGCCCGTGGAATTGTGACCACTTACACATGGAATACCAACAAAGGCGTATGTTACCGCATCAAATATAGCGACGACACTCTTACGCAGGACTTCGTTTATAACAATGTTGCCAACCTGTACCGGATCACGGATGCATCAGGCACTCGTAATATCACTTACAATATCTATAATGAACAGGAAACCGATGCCATTGAAGTGAACGGTGACAAACATACTATTACAGAGAAAAGAGATTCTTTCGGACGTAGTAGCGGCTATATCCATGACAAAAGCGGCACTGTCCTTCAAACGATAGCCACCGATTATGATTCCACAGGACGTCTCTCCACAAGCTCTTTCCGCCACAGCGATGGAAGTGTCCAAGCCTTCACCTATGGTTATGTTCCAGGAACAAGGCTGCTACATTCCATTGCCCATCCCAATGGTATTACCGTCACTTATACCTATGATGAGAACCGGGATTTAATCACCGCTATCAACACAGTAAAAGACAACACAGACATTGTACTTAGAGGTTACACCTACAACGCACTGGGACAGCTCATTACTCGTACCCAAAATAGACAGGGAGAATCCCGCAACGACAACTTTGGGTACAATTCACGCGGTGAGTTGATCAGTGCCACGTTGGGGACTTCTCCCTATGACTATCAATATGAGTACGACAATATAGGTAATCGCATCTCATCTCAGGAGTATGGCAATCAACTCGACTATACAACTAACCCACTTAACCAATATACCAGCACTATTCCCCATATCGGTACCAACTCTATTTTCAATACTATTGATACCTTACCGGACGCGTTTGAAGCGAAGTATGACGAAACAGGCAATCAAACATTGATAAAAACGTCAACCGGCATTTGGTCGGTGGCGTATGACGCTAATAACCGTCCTATCAGCTTTATCAGTGAAAACGGTCAAACCATCATTACCTGTGGTTACGATTTCCTAGGTAGACGTTTTGAAAAAAAAGTCGTTCTCAATGGTTCAGTTATACTTCATCATCGTTACATTTACCGGGGTTACCTGCAAATTGCTGCACTGGACATGACCTTGCCTAACCGTACGCCTCTGCGGTTTATTCACTGGGACCCGGTGGAACAGCAGAACTCCCGCCCACTTTCCATATGTAAAGATAACACTTGGTACACTTATGCCCACGATTTGACCAAAAATGTCACGGAGTTATATACCTCAGACGGGGTACTTGCCGCTGCCTACGACTACACACCCTTTGGGACAGTGGATGCTACAGGGAGTACTGAACAACCAATTCAATGGAGCAGCGAATTCTATGATTTGGAATTAGGGCTTGTTTATTATAATTACCGACATTACAATCCAAACGATGGAAGATGGATTACACGTGATCCCAGTAATGAACAAGATGGATGGAATTTATATAGATTTATAAAAAACAATTGTTATACTTTCATCGATATTTTGGGTAAAAAGTTAGAAAAACTCGATCTATCTTCAGACCAAATTCCATTAGAATTTGTGAGAAATTTCCCTGACTATATAGGAGGAGAAACAAAGCTGGATGTTGAAGTTGGCATCAAAAAGGAGAAAGATGAAGACGACGAAGAAAAGAAAAAACCTGTTATATTCATTCGGAAACAAGAGCTGACAATACGTATCAATGCGAATTTGGGTACTGATCCCAACGCGGGAAAACATTCATTTACTATCAAAGGACATAAGCAAACAACAGAATGGCACGAACGTCATCATGCTGCTTTATACATTGAAGGATGGAATAACGGGATAAAGTACGTCAATGAACGTGAAAAAAGCGTATGTGAAAAATGCTATATTTATCAAGAAAGTATTATTGAAAATGAATTCAAATTAATGGTAAATAAATATCAATTGGAAAACAAAAGGTTTGATAAAGAATATAGTAATGAAGATACAGCTCCTATTATTCAAGCGTTACAAATGGAATTTATTTCATTAACAACACAGCTTGCCATTCTCGAAAACTTGAAAGAAAGTATGTCATGCGAATAACCTGTCTTATTTATTTATTTGTTATGGTATCATGCGGATATTCAGCCGATGATATAAAGATCATTAAATCTATTAGTCAATCGGTAGATGGTACATCAAATAATGTTGTTTACAAAAAAAATGACAATAATAATGCTTCATTCATGAATTGTCTCTTAACAAGAGAACGAACGATTAATGGAGGCCCTTATAGTTATTCTGTGCCGGGTACAGATATTGTATGGCCTTCTCCCATCCCTGAAAATGAACGTTTATTCTGGCGTCAGTCTATAGAAAAATATGCTCATTACCATTTGGAAGAGTTCCCATTAAAACGTAACAATGGAATGAGTGAAGATATTGGTGATTTGGCATGGAGAATCTTGCTTTTCTCAAAATACCCAGATATAGATTTACTTCTTTATTTGAAACAAGATGAAATGTCATTTCCAATCATTCTCTTATTACGCGAAGGAAAAATAAACGCTGTTGATTTCAGGAAACTGTCTTCTTCTCCTAAAGTATTACAGAGAAAATTCTTGTTTCAAATTGCTTCCTATGGAATAGATGATTTTAATTTATTGGTAAATAAATTAGAGGATTCTTTGGTTAAATTTTCTGTGTCAGAAAATATGTATAACAATATTTTGTCTACGTTTTATTTGGTAAATTTGTCGGCAAAAAAAGCTTCATATAAATTTAATGAATCCATGATTTTATATAAAACAGATATAAATCATGTTAGAGAAATGTCTGGAATGCCATCAAGAACCACGTTTAATAATGGAAGTAGTTTAGTAATTCAAAATAGAGAAAATATATCCGAGTATTTTATGTTGGAACTTTATAATAAAAACGAACTTCCCGGATTAGTTCAGAGTGTTGTATATGCAATGTATAATAGCTGTATAAATCCAAATGAAAATTCGTTTATTGTAAATTCGGATTTGCAGAAGATAAAATATAAAGTTTCTACTCTAATGATTGGATGTTTTATATCTAATTGGAATATTTCTTCATCTAAATTGAAGGAAAAAATGCTCTGAAAATTTTATTTATCAATTAACTTTTCATCGCAGTCCTTTTAAAATATCTTGGATGTTATCAAACAAGAAGTTTTAATAAAAGGAACTGCGATGGATTGTTTTCTGTTCCTAAAACCATCGACATCAGTTTGAGGCAACAGATAAAGTTGAGATTTTTTTTGAGGTATGAGACATCGATGGTAGACTCTCTTGGGAAATTGTTCCTATGGAGAGTCTTCTTTTTCATTCGGTTAAAAAATTGTAGAAAATAAGAAGTGAAGGTGTAAAGAATACATGATTGTTCTTTTCCTGATGGATTTTTCGGGAAAGGAGCAGTAGGTTGGGAATTGTTTCCTAGCCATTTATGAATACGCCTCTTCATTGCCTGTTGCTCCAGACGCCGGGAGAACTCCTGGAAGGTGAAAAAGACTTCCTCCGGCTGGGGTATGCCGTGGAAGCCTTTCCTTCCATGCAGGACGCCTCCTGCCTGGATGATGCGGAACCGGAAGAACTTCCGCTGCATGCCTATGCTCCCGGCTGGCGCCATGGCGACCTGCCGGAGGTCCGCTCCCGCCGTGCCTCTCTAGTACGGATGCTTGCCGATCCCCGCTGGCAGAAGGAAGATTTGGAGCAAGTGACGCCGTGCCGCTAGTGGAAGCTACTACTTTGCGCGACGCCCTGGAAAAGGAACTAAATGCTCATCCGGAGACGCATCTCCTGCGCTTCTTCCATTCCCTTTCAGCACAAAGTTCATTTTCCCGGATCACCGGAAGGTGGAACCTCTCTGCGCTTTTTCGTGTTCCAGTCCCACAGGAAATGTAGCAAGACCCCTGCAAGGTTAAATTCTAATAATTTAAGAAATTAATTATCCTTAACAATATTATATAGAACCATGAGGAAGATCATCATCGCATTTATTGTAATCATTGTACAAATATCTTGCTCACCTTCTTCTAAAAAAGAATATAATTTCCCAAAAAACTATGATAATTTATCATCATATTTAAATTGGAAGGATCAGGAAAATATGGAGATGGCTTTTTTGAGGCCGTTTGAATATAGAAAAAACACCTTCCTCATCATTATTCCCCAAGAGAATATTGTTCTCTTCGAAAGAAAATCAGATAGTAATCTTGAGAAAAGCGTTTTTGACGTATATGATATGCAATTACCAAGCAATCAAGAGGATAATGCTGAACTAGCATTTTGTCAGGGGAGGTACAGCAATTCGGATCAATTTAATTATTTTATGAATTGTTTTTCCAATGTACTCATTTTTAGAGAAACAATAGAAATAAGGGAAAATAATTTTGATATCCTTGAAAATATTATTCATGGTCTCTGCGTGGAAGATTTGAATATTATTGATGATTGGACCAAAATTCATATTGCGAAAAAATTAAGAAGCATCAGTATTAATGTTCAGGGAGCAATAACAATACAAACGACTACATTTCATTACGAATATATTGATAATAAAACACCAGCAAAAAAAATAGATGAATCCTACTATTTCAGATTAAATTAGGGAACGATCTATATAGTATTTATTTTTATAACAAGAGAAAGAGATTTGAATTAGAATTTCACGTCTCTTTTATTATGTTATAAGTTTCAGTATGAGGGGATTTTCTCTACCCGGAAATTATGGAAAGGCGGAAAAGAAGGAATCCTTCCCACGCAAAAGCTTTGCCGGGATTCGAAAAGGGAGATGACAGAGTGGATGATGGATTTGTGATAAATTATTATCCGATAGTTACATTGATCTGTCACTCTTCTCCAACAGCCGTATCGCAAAAAAGGCGACCACCCGGAGCCGCTCCTTTGAATGTGAAACGTATCAATATGGCGGAATTGAACCACAGAGAATTTTCTTCTCAGAGAATGGAAATCACAGTTTCCTTCACGATGTTTACGACGTCCATGCCGAAAGCCGCTCCCTCCAACAGGATGTCGATTTAATCATGCGGCCGGAGCTTGTGGAATTTGGCGTTTTCCCACATGCTGTACGCTTGGTCTTTGGAACGCCGCATCGGATAGACGCATGCATACTTCTTGGTGTTGGAGTGCCGATGTTGATTAAAGACAGGGAATCAGTGATCAGGAAGCAGACGCCGGGCTGCAGGCCAATGAAGCTGACCTGAAGGACCTGGAGGTCATAGTCGTTATTTACGATTTACGATTTTTCCCGGACATCATGCTGAACGCCTGCCGCCTTGTGATGGTCACGCACAGAGTGCTGCCGTTGAGGGTATGGCAAGCCTGCATGAATGTTTTGGCAAAGAGCAGCTTGTCGAGAGCTACTGGGGCGCAGGCCAGTCAGAGGCTGGAATAAATATCAATGAGGAACTGTTTAAGACATGGAAACGAGACTGCATCCCTTTTTATGTTTCTATGATTGCGTTTGCAATTTAAGAAGGGTTTTTAAATTGATGGACACATTCAGGGATATTGATTTGCCTGAGATGGCTTTTTCCAGATTTTTATTTCCAAAATATTGAGAGGATTTTATTCTGGCCCATTCCTGATGAAATTGCTGCATTGCTTTTTGATAAGCGGGCTTCCAGGTCTGAAGCATATATTCGGAGTCTTTTTCAGACTGGGGACTCCTGTTGAGCAGGGAAATTTGAAAACGAAGGGAATTAAATAATGAGACAAGGCTCTCCTCATTCACTTCCGCCGTGTTCCGATCCGTGATCCTGGCGGCGGCTGCACTTAAACGGGGAAGAATTTCCAGAATGCCATCCATGATTTTGCGGGGGCTGGGATGCGCACAGAGCGCTTCCATGAGTTGCGCCTCCTTGCTCCCTTTCTGTGCACCTTCCCGGAAGAATAGCCTCGCCGCATTCATGTCTTTTTTACGGTACATCGCAAAAAAAGCCTGGAGCAAATAGGGATATCCCTTATTCTTCTCAAAAGCATTGATGCAGTCCTGATCGGAAAGATAGGATTGATGCTTGTCCAGATAGCCCTCAAGGATGGAGCGCTTTGTTTCCAGCATAAGTTCAAATTCAATTTCCAACAGATTTCTTTTTTGCAGGTCACGCAACAGGTTTAATGTATCCTTGAGCTGCTGGTTAACTGTTACCAGGGCGGCATGCAACTCTTTTGCTTCATCTTCCGTTGCCTCGTACTTTGCGGGGTTGCTCCGAATGCTGTCCGCTAGAATAACATTGTTCAGTACAGCACGTTCCCAAAGAAAGGAAATTGTCTCTTCCTTGTTTTGTCCGGTTTCCGGCGTTGTAATGGAATCGAGAATGTCTTTTAATTGTTTACAATCTTGCAAGATATTATGGACCAGCAAGACGCCGTATTTGAATGAAGAAAGGTCCGTTCCAAGGTCGTTTTGCCGAGGAGCGGGTGATTTTTTCTGCCCAGATTCCGCAGCCTCCCGGGTGAAGGAACCTTGGGCTCCACTCATCCATAGGATGCATGTCAATACCAATAATTTTGAGAGATACATATAATGAATGTTATAAAATAAAACAAGATGTTTAGAAGGAGTAATTTATTTGGGTGGGGCTGATGTAGCTGGCTCAAATTTTCTCCCTTGCATGCTGGTACTCCCGGAGGATAATCACATGGTACATTGTATATTAACACGGCCTATTTTCACATCCAGTAATTTCAATCCTGCTTTAACCGAGAAATCTTGCTGATCTGGAAGGCCCAACTTGCTGTGGAATTTATCTTGTGGGAGAGAAGCAACACGTCCTTTTTTAGCCGGCTCATTTGTCTCCATTGTTGTGAAGGGGGAATTGATCAGAAATGGAAGGATTTATGATGAATATGGATGGTAATTGTTGTAAAAGGCTGGCGGTAACGCTGTTTTATGGGGCGAAAGCTCTGTCCGCGAATGCGTCTGTACCCAAGTCGGCGCAAGGATGTCTGGTTGCAGCCAAGAAGAAGTAGAAACCAAGAGAATGGCCCGTACGATGGCAGGATTGTTGCTGCTGGGGGCCTCCAGGGATGGAAATGTAGCCCGAACAGGTTATATAATACGGTGGTTTTTCACGTGTGGGGAAGCGCCGGATGGGGATTATACGATGGCAAGGTGTGTAAGACGTATCTGGATGGAGGGCGATTCATTAAACGAATCGGACGTGAGAGCATTTATCAGGTAATTATCTGATAAAATAGTGTTGCCACTATTTTCCGGCATTGCGTCGTTCTTCCTCCTGGTCAAGGAAAGGGTGCAGGAGATTTCTTGGGGGTAAAACAACGTAACCCAATAACACGATTTCCCATATTTCCCTTCTTGAAGCATGGGAAATCGTTCTGCGGGGGCTTCCCCCCGATTTAGCAATCGGAAGGGCTGTTCCAGCCTCGGGCAGTTCTTTTCCGTTTATTGTTTTTCTGAAGATTTTTTCAACATGAATGAGATGTTTCCACCTATACTTTCTTCCTCAAAAACATAAGCATTGCCTGCATCAGATGTCTTAAAATAAAGGAATAAATAGGGTTCAATCGCTTTAGGAACACCATTTTCTATCATTACGGATTTGATAACCAATCTGTCCTTTCCTATTTTTTCACAAATATAACTTTCTGAATCTTGCCCCCTTGTCCATTGGCCTTTGGAAAATACGATCGTGGCATTGTAGGAGGAATCGGAAGTATGTGATACACGTTCTTTATATTTTTCGTAGTAGTCTCCAATTCCTCCATTTCTGACGATTGCACCATTATCAAGAGCTTGAGTATAAAAGCTGATATGGACGTATTTTAACTCTTTACTCGTCATGGTCAGCGTATACCCGTCAAGAGAATCGGGAATCGTGATGGCCTGGTCGCTAGAAGGAGAAATGCTTTTTTCTTCCGCCGACATGGAAGGATGAGCGGAGAGCAGAAAAGCACATGCGCTTATTGGCAATAATATATTCATGGTGAAGTAACGCTAATAACCAGAATCATCTTCACCATATCAGTGATGGAATAGTAGTCAATACGTTTATAAGTGATTATTGCTTATTCAGTGAATGATGGGCATAGCGTGATCTATTGGCTTACGGAATGTGTCACCAATCAAAGCAGAACTCAGAGGTTCAGCTCTGCCTATTTTGGCTCATCGTCAAAATCAGTAGATGACCACACAAAAAACTGCCCGGAAGGAGCAAGTTGAAAAAGAAAAAATGGAGCGGATGATGGGATTCGAACCCACGACATCAACCTTGGCAAGGTTGCGCTCTACCCCTGAGCTACATCCGCTTTGGATGACCGGTTGCCTTGCGGCGTCCGTGTGGCAAAAAATATATATGGGGATTCGAATTTGGCAAGATTTTTTTAGAGAAAAGTCCGTCTTTTTCCCAGGAAGCTGTCTGAAAATTACCGTTTGCCGTGTGGCGGATGGAAGTCTCCATATTTATCAGAGGCATCTTGAAGGAAGAGGGAGGGAAGTTTGCTTGTCCAGACTATTCCTATTTCACGGAGAACCCTGTCAGCAAAGTGTTTGTCGCGTCCAGATTGTCCCCGGTTTTCAGGTGGACATGAACGAATAGGTGATTCCGCCTGGCTGTTATCACGCAATACACTCATTCCAAGGATGGTGGAGATTGGCATTCAGGAAGGTAAACCAGAGGTCTATGATTTTATCCTTTATGAGGGATTAAAAGATAGAGAGGTCTGGTGCCCGATATCCGATATGAATTGTTTTTCTGAACAAAGTGTCGGAGGGGCTGGAAGAATCTCCGCAGCATGAAAAACGGGACTGTTCCGGAAAGGCTCGTTTACCTTGCCGCGGAACAGTCCCGTGAAAGCGGATGGTTTTATGAGAGGGTCAGTAGCTTCTGGCCCAAAGGACGCGGCGTTCCGTCAGGCGGCCCGTGAGGATGCACGGGGCGGGGTCTCCGTGTCCCAGTTCTCCCAGAGGAATGCAGCGGATGGAGATGCGCAGGCGTTTGGCGAGTTCTTCCTCCTCTTCCGGAGAGCCGTCCCACGGCACTTGCAGCCAGTCGGCGTCTCCTTCTCCGGAGAAGTTTTCTTCCAGTTCCCGGAGTGTGGAGGCGGGGCGGATGTGAGCGTCCCGGAAGGCAACAGCCTTGTTGAGCAGGGTGTCCTGAATGTTCTGGAGAATATCCGTGATGGTGTCCGCCAATTCCGTTTCAGGGAGGAAGGTTTTTTCGTTGGGGGCCTGGTCGCGCCGCTGGAAGCAGACGGAGCCTTTTTCCAGGTCGCGGGGGCCTATTTCCAAGCGAACGGGCACGCCTTTCTTGATCCATTCCCATTTTTTGGCGCCGCCGCCCAGGTCGCGCCTGTCCACCAGCACGCGGAGGGGCTGGCCGTGGAAGGTTTTGGCGCGGAGGGTGCGGGCCAGTTCCTCGCAGTGGTCCAGAACTGCCTGGCGCGTGTCTTCCTTGGGCGTAACGGGAATGATGACTACCTGCTGAGGGGCTACGCAGGGCGGGCATACCAGGCCGTCGTCGTCGGAGTGCATCATGATCAGGGCGCCGATCATGCGGGTGGAGACGCCCCAGGAGCTGGTCCACGCGAATTGCTGGGTGTTGTCCCGTCCGGCAAAACAGATGTTCTGCGATTTGGAGAAGTTCTGGCCCAGGAAGTGGGAGGTGCCCGCCTGGATGGCCTTCCGGTCCTGCACCATGGCTTCTACAGTGTAGGTCTGTTCCGCTCCGGGAAAGCGTTCCGCTTCCGTTTTTTCTCCAGGGATGGTGGGGATGGCGAGCACGTCGCGCTGGAATTCCTCATACACCTTGTGCATGGTGAGGGTTTCTTCAATGGCTTCCTCCCGCGTTTCATGGGCGGTGTGGCCTTCCTGCCACAGAAATTCCGCAGTACGCAGGAAGATGCGGGGCCTCATTTCCCAGCGCATGACGTTGCACCACTGGTTGATTTTGAGGGGGAGGTCGCGGTAGCTGGACGTCCAGCGCGCGAAGGCTGCGCCGATAACGGTTTCCGACGTGGGGCGGATGACGAAGGGTTCCGTGAGCTCCCCGGTAGGGATCATGTGTGTTTTTCCGGTGGCTTCATCCTTTTGGGCTTCCAGCCTGTGGTGGGTAACTACGGCGCATTCCGTTGCAAAGCCTTCAGCATGCTCGGCTTCCTTTTCCAGGTAGGAGATGGGGATGAGCAGGGGGAAGTAGGCATTGGTGTGGCCGGTGTCCTTGAAGCGCTGGTCCAGGTCCTTCTGGATGAGTTCCCAGATGGCGTAGCCCCACGGCTTGATGACCATGCAGCCGCGCACTTCGGAGTTTTCCGCCATGTCGGCTCCCTTGATGACTTGCTGGTACCACTCGGGGAAGTCCTGGGCGCGGGTGGGGGTGATTGCGGTTTGTTGAGACATATGGATGGTGTGTTAAAAGGGAGGGGAGAGCCCGCGAATGCATTAAAAGGGGGCGTTTTTATATTCCCGGTAGTTGCTGAAGGCAAAGAGGGCCATGAATATGGGGATAAAGTAGCCGTGGAAGAGCTGGAAGCTGACCAGGCCGATGGCGATGGAGGTGATGAACCCGGTCATGAATACTTTTTTGGGGGAGCGGACGAATTGGGCGACCAGCTGGCCGCCGTCCAGGGGATAGATGGGAAGCAGGTTGAGGACAGTCCACCATTCGCCGATCATGATGAGGCAGGAGAGGATGTACAGCTTGGGAGAGACGGCCGTTGCCAGATAGGGATAGAGCACCAGATCCCAAAAGTCCTTTCCGTTGGCGGTCAGAACGGGGCCGACGATGTTCCACGCAACCAGGATGCTGATGACGCCCAGAACCAGCGTCATCATGGGACCCGCCAGAATCATCAGGACGCGTCCGGCGCGGGTGAGCTGCATGCCGTGGCTGCTGGTCACGCCGCCGAAGAGTTCCAGGATAATGGTTTGCTGGCCTCCCCCCAGTTTGCGGCCCACCAGGGCATGCCCCAGTTCGTGGGAAAGAATGGCAATGAACCCGGCAATGACGAAGAGGGCCGGATAAATGAGGGATTCCACACTGCTTACGCCGAGTATGCCGCCGAAGATGGCCAGCACTATCCAGAATGTAGGGCGGATATAGATGGGTATCCCAAACAGCGTGAAGTGAATCATGCGCGAGAGGGTAAGGGCATAATCCCCTTTTGCCAAGTCCGGAGAATGTGCATGCACCGTTTTGGCGTTGGAAAGGCGCGGCCGGATGTGTTAAATGAACGTGATGAGGCTTTTTGCCATGATCCTGTGCTGTGCCGCGCTTGCGGCGCAAGGTTACGAGGGGCCCCCGCCGCTGACGGAGATGGACGGGCGTTCCCCCATACGCATGGGCGGCGAATTGTTGGGCGGCTACCGTTCCCATTACGTTTACCGGGGGGAGAAGCTGGGGAACAATTCCGTGGAAGGGCAGCTTTCCGGCGGTTTTTCCCTGTCCAATTCCTGGGCTGTGAGCGGGGAGCTTTTTTCCGTACGCAACTGGCAGGGGCGGAATTTCAAACAGACTTCCCTGCACGGGGAGCTTCAGTATTACCTGGCGGATGAGTGCACGGCCGGCCTGTTTTTGAACGGGCAGTGGTATGATTCCTGCCCCCTGAAGAGCGGTTCGGAACCGGGGCTGGCGCTGAGGTGGAATCCCAGCCGGGACTGGTCGTTCCGGGGTTCCCTGCTTTATGATTCCGGGCAGGATGGGCTTTATTCGGAGTGGGCGGCCACCTGGCAGCCCCTGCTGTCCGAGTCCGTGGCCATGGTGAATACAGTGTCGCTGGGCTTTTCCCAGGATTATCTGGGCAGAACCGGCTTGAAGGAGGTGATGGTGCGCACGGGATTCCTGTGGGGCGCCTCCACCGGGCTGCGCGTGGAGCCTTTCATTGGATTGTATTGCGGCTACGGGCGCGACGATTTTAAAAAAGTGGTGCTGGGCCTTTGGTGCTCTTACGCTTTTTGACCGGGCATTTTCTCCCTCCTCCCGGCATTTTCCAGTTGCCAAACAGGGAGGCTTGGTCATAATGGCCCGCGTATTATGAAGCCTACACTTCTTGTTTTAGCAGCTGGCATGGGCAGCCGTTACGGCGGCCTCAAGCAACTTGACCCGATGGGCCCCAACGGTGAAGTCGTCCTTGATTATTCGGTTTATGACGCCATCCGCGCCGGATTCGGCAAGGTGGTGTTCATCATCCGCCGCGATTTTGAAGATGTGTTCAAGGAAAAGGTCGGCAGCCGGTTTGCCGACAAGATTGAAGTGGATTATGCGTTCCAGTCCCTGGACGACCTGCCGGAAGGCTTTTCCGTGCCGGAAGGCCGTGAAAAGCCCTGGGGTACCGCACACGCCCTGCGCGCCGCCCGCAATGTGGTGAAGGAGCCTTTCGCCGTCGTGAACGCTGACGATTTTTACGGTGCGGACGCTTTTGTCCAGGCCGCCAGGTTCCTGACTTCCACCACGGATGAACCGAACAAGGCTCATTACGGCATGATCGGCTATCCGCTGAAGAACACCCTGTCCGACAACGGTGACGTGAACCGCGGCATCTGCTCCATCAAGGAGGGTCTTCTGGACGGAGTGGAAGAGTTCGTGAAGATTCAGGCCGATGAAGACGGAGTGGTGCGCGGCAATAACCTGAAGGGCGAACGCCTGCCTGTGAATCCGGAAGAACTGGTGTCCATGAATTTCTGGCTCTTCTCCCCCTCCTTTGTCGAATTGACGGAAGACCGTTTCATTGACTTCCTGAAAGAACACGGACAGGAGCCCAAGAGCGAATGCTTCATTCCCACCGTGGTGGACGCCCTGATTCATGCGGACCGGGCGGACTGCAAGGTTCTGCCCACTACCTCCACCTGGTTCGGCGTCACCTATCCGGATGACAAACCCATGGTTGTGGAAGGCATCAACAAATTGATCAAGCAGGGCGTGTACCCTGAAAAGCTCAACTAAGTTCCCGCAATGCACGATCTCAAGGCTGTTTCTTCCCTGTTTGACCTCCGGGGCGATTTCGTCCAGGGCTATTCCTACGGCAGCGGCCACATCAACGATACCTACTGCGTCTGGGTGGACCAGGCCGGCCTGCGCATCCGCTACATTCTCCAGCGCGTCAACCATAATGTGTTCAGACAACCCATTCCGCTGATGGAGAACGTAAAGCGCGTGACAGACCACGCCCTGAAGCGTTTGAAGGAGGAAAACTGTCCGGAAGCCTACCGCCGGACCCTCACGCTGGTGCCCGCCGTGGACGGCAAGCCCTACGCCCTGGATGCGGACGGCAATTGCTGGCGCGTGTATCCGTTCATCGAACGCGCCCGGACCTACGACCAGATTGAAACCACCAAGCAGTGCGTGGAAGCGGCCCGAGCCTTCGGCGACTTCCAGAAGCTGACGGCCGACCTTCCCGGCGAACCCCTGTTTGAGACCATTCCGAATTTCCATAATACGACTTCCCGGCTGGCCGCCCTGAAGGACGCCATCCAGGCGGACCCGCTGGGCCGTGTGAAGGAAGTGCAGAAGGAAATCGACTGGTACCTTTCCCGTGAGGCGGACTGCCACCTGGTGGTGGATTACCTGAAATCCGGAGAACTGCCCCTGCGCTGCACGCACAATGATACCAAGCTGAACAATGTGATGCTGGACGACGTGACCGGGGAAGGCATTTGCGTGATCGACCTGGATACCACGATGCCCGGTTCCGCCATTTACGACTTCGGGGACATGATCCGCACGGCTACGTCTCCCGCCGCGGAAGATGAGAAGGATATTTCCAAGGTAACCATGCGCATGTTCATGTTTGAAGCCCTCGTCCAGGGTTATGTAAGCTCCGCCAAGAGCTTCCTGACTCCTCTGGAGAAGAGCCTCCTGCCGTTCTCCGGCAAGCTGCTTACGATGGAGTGCGGCATCCGCTTCCTGACGGACTATCTGTCCGGGGACGTGTACTTCAAGATTCACCGTCCGGAACACAACCTGGACCGCTGCCGCACGCAGATGGCCCTGGTGGAGTCCATTGAAGCGCAGATGGACGAGATGAAGGCGGTCGTGGACCGTTATTAAGCCCAACCATTCAACCATATCGGACAAATCATGAAGATTCTCGTAACCGGCGGCGCCGGATTCATCGGTTCCCACATCGTGGAACATTATCAGGACAAGGCGGAGGAAATCCGCGTGCTGGACAATCTCCGCACCGGGTACCTCAAGAACCTGGACGGCCTCAAGCATACTTTTATCGAAGGTTCCATCTGCGACCGCGAACTGGTGCGGCAGGCCGTGCAGGGCGTGGATTACATTTTCCACATGGCCGCGCTCGTCTCCGTGCCCGAGTCCATGAGCAAGATCAGCGAATGCATTGACATCAACGTCAACGGCCTGCTGAACGTGCTGGAAGAGGCGTCCGCCGCCGGAGTCAAGAAGATCGTGCTGGCGTCTTCCGCCGCCATCTACGGTGACAATCCCACGGTCCCCAAGCTGGAGACCATGTACCCGGAACCCAAGAGCCCCTATGCCATCACCAAGCTGGATGGGGAATATTACCTCAACATGTTCCGTTCGGAAGGGAAGATCAACACCGCCGCCGTCCGCTTCTTCAACGTGTTCGGCCCCAGGCAGGACCCCAAGGGGGCCTATGCCGCCGCGGTGCCCATCTTTATTGAGAAGGCCGTGAAAGGGGAGGATATCACCGTTTACGGAGACGGAACCCAGACGCGCGACTTCATTTACGTGAAGGACATTGTGGGGGCCCTCACCTTCGTGGCGGAGCATCCGGGAGTGACCGGCGTGTTTAATGCCGGGTACGGCGGCCAAATCACCATTGAAGAGCTGGCGGACAATATCATCAAGGCAGCCGGTTCCTCCTCCAAGGTGCTCCACGCTCCTGAACGCGCCGGGGATGTAAAGCATTCCCGCGCCTGTGCCGACAAGCTCCGCAATGCCGGCTGGCAGCCCGGATATACGCTGCCGGAGGGGCTTGCCACCACCCTTGACTACTTCAGGGGCATTCTGGGCAAGTAAGCTTTCGGAGTTTTGATTTCCTGATTTTCCGGGGACCATTCCGCCGCATCCGGCGGGGTGGTCCCCGTTGTTTTTGCGTTCAGGCTAGGGCCTGTATGACAAATTTTCCGTGTGCCGCAATTTATGCCATCCAGCCGTATTTGTTAATGTATTGAGCATGATTAGGGAGGTTTTCCAAAAAGGAATATTCACGTATTTAAAATGAGCGGTCAGCAAATATGACGATGTGTTTTTACTGCGGAGGGAAGTGTAAGTATGCCTGATATTTAATATTTGTTAGATAAAAGGATAGTTGAAATAAACGGCCCGTTTTTGCCGTTGAATAGCGTTGACAGGAAAGGGGCAAACGAATAGAGAACCTGACAATATGTTTGGTTCAGGTCATTCCACATTCGATTCTGCCCTGGTTGCAGAGAGCCCTTATCTTGAGCTGGTCTTTGCCCGTCGGAAGGAAGAAGCCAGTTGGGGCTGGATTCCTTTTGCGGCATTCATCGCCTTTTTGTTCATTGACTGGCTGTTCGGCCTCTGCCTTCCTGAGGGCGACCCGGAAGGTGCGTGGACCTGCATGTTTATTTTGCTGGGATGGGGCTTTCTGGCTCTCGTGCATTTGATCATTCTTCCCATCTGGATGCTGATAGCTTCCCTGCGGTATTGGGAAGTGAGGCAACGGGCCGTTGCCGTAGCTGCTTTCCTGTTCAGTTTGCTTGCTCCGGCGTGCATGGTTTGCATGCTGGCGGCTTGGTCCGTTCTCTGAAGAAAGGGGAAAGCGGGGAGGATAGGGAGGATAGGGAGGATAGGGAACGCGGGGATTTCCGTTTGAAGATGGCCGGGGGCGTCATGCCATGGGTGCGGGAATGGGGTCACCGTGTTTTTTGCGATTGCCTGCGCGGCTTTTCGTGCCTTCTGCCGGACAAGTCAGACTTTCCCGTTCCACGGCGGAGAGTTTGTTGCTAGCATGTCGGTGATGGATTTGTTCAGTTTACAGGAGGCCGAATCCCGGGAGGGCTTTGAGCCCGGCGCGGATACGTCCGTCATGCCGCTGGCCGCGCGCATGCGGCCCCGTTCCCTGGACGAAGTGGCCGGACAAAGGCATTTGCTGGCTCCCGGCAAGCTGCTGAGGCGCGCTATTGAAACGGACAGGTTCACTTCCCTGATTTTTTACGGCCCTCCCGGCTGCGGCAAGACCACGCTGGCTTCCGTCATCGCACGCACGACAAACGCCCATTTCATGATGCTCAACGGGGTGGAGTCCAACGTGGCCGAGATCCGGGAGCGCATCGCCCAGGCGCAGATGCGCATGAGCATGCATGGCCGCAAGACCGTGCTGTTCGTGGATGAACTGCACCGCTTTAACAAGGCCCAGCAGGACGTGCTGCTGCCCCATTTGGAGAAGGGCACCGTCAGGTTCATCGGAGCCACGACGGAGAATCCCTATTTTGCCATTAATTCCCCTCTGCTTTCCCGTTCCCAGGTGTTTCCGCTGGAGCCAGTTCCGGAAGAGGAACTGGTTTCCCTGCTGAAGCGCGCCCTGGCGGATGCGGAACGCGGCCTGGGTGCGTCCCGCGTGGACATGGAGGAGGAAGCTCTGAACCATCTGGCCGCCAAGGCGGACGGAGACGCCAGAAAGGCTCTCACGGCCCTGGAAGTGGCCGTGCTTTCCACGCCTGTGGGGGATGACGGAATCGTCCACGTGGATCTATCTGTGGCGGAGGAGTCCATCCAGCGCAAGGCGATCAAGTATGACCGCCTGGGCGATTCCCATTACGATACGATTTCCGCCTTTATCAAGTCCATGCGGGGTTCCGACCCGGACGCCGCCCTGTACTGGCTGGGGATGATGCTGGAGGCGGGGGAGGATATCCGTTTTATTGGGCGGCGGCTGGTGATCGCCGCTTCGGAGGACGTCGGTCTGGCGGATTCCAATGCCTTGCGCGTGGCCCTGGATGCGGCCCGGGCGGCGGAAATGGTCGGGATGCCGGAAGCCCGCATTCCCCTGGCTCACGCTACGGTATATCTGGCGACCGCTCCCAAGAGCAATTCCGCCTATATGGGGATTAACGCCGCCATGAACGACGTGCGGAATGGCAAGACACTTGCCGTGCCGGAGCATCTCCGGACGCCCACGCGCAAAAAAATGGCCGCGGCCGGAGGGGCGGACGCCGCCCGTCTGGAATACCTGTATTCCCACGATTATCCGGAGCATTACGTTCCGCAGGCCTACCTGCCGGAAGGGCGCGTGTACTACACGCCCACCCGGAACGGCCTGGAATTACGCATCAGCGAACGGATGGAATACCGCCGCAAAATGGCGGAAGAAGCCGTAAAGGGGCCGGATAAGCCGACAAAGGAGTAGGTTTTGACCCGAGGCTTCCGCTTGTTGTGAGAATGGGAGTTTCCCTTCCGTTTGTTCTTCTGGCTCCGGAGTGTCTGCAAGGAGTGAAGCATTTGCCGCACCTTCCCCATGCTTTTTCTTTTCAGGGGAAGCGCCCCGGCTTTTTCCCAGGAGAGAGGGAGTTTTCATTCCGGCATTTTCCTGCCGGTGATTGCCTTGTAGATATGCTGCGCCATGATGGCATGTCCTGCGCCGTTGGGATGCACCTTGTCCGGAACCTTGCTTCCTTCTCCTTTCATCGGGGTATAGAGGTCGATCACCCGGCATTTGGCCTTTCCGGCCACTTTCCTGATGGCCGGGATGACTTCCCCTCTGATGATGGAGTCGCGGATGCCGTAGTTTCCGGGATAGGCGGGGACGGGAAGCAGGCAATAGATTTCAGCCTTCGGATTGCCGGTTCTCAGCTCCTTGATCATTGTTTCATAGTCCCTGGAAAATGCAGCGGCATTTTTCCAGTTGGCAGGTTTCGAATCATTGGTGCCGAGCGCGATCAGAATAATATCCCCTTCAATCTGCCGGGCAATCGTGTAGTTGTCCTTGGCGGTGTACGGGCTGTCCCCTTTACTTTGCAGTGTTGTTCCGCTGATGCCGAGATTGAAAACCTCGTATTTTTCACCAAGGGCGTTTTGGAGGCGGGCGGACCATCGTTCCTCCCGGTTTGAGCCCGCTCCGAAGGTGATGCTGTCTCCGATACACACAACCCGTACCGGAGGAACCGCGCCTGCCGCCCGGAATGCGAAGTTGACGATGGCCGCCGGATTCAGGAGGCCGTGGGGATGGTGGCTGATGCCTGGCTTGTGGATCACACGGATGGGACCTCCCAGTTTCCTGTATTTCTTCTCAACCACGGCAGTATTTTCGGAAACGGGCACGGTGTCATCGTCATCTCCGACCACAGCCAGAATGGGGATTTTCGCCTTCGCCAGGGGGAGCAGTGTATCGACGGGATTCTTTTTGTAAGCCAGGGCCTGTTCGGGAGTCAGTCGGTAGGCCTGGCACAATCTTTTCCAGTCTTCGGGGGAACCCTTTCCCGTGCCTTTGCCTCCGGGCCAGCTTTTGAAGTCGCACACGGGAGCGTCCACATACAGACCCGCTACCTTTTCCGGATTCCGGGAAGCCCAGTTAAAGGCAAAGAGGGCGCCGCGGCTCAGGCCTTCCAGCACCGGTTTGGGATCAAGCCTGTATTCCCGGGTCATGTAGTCGTAGTAGGCATCCATCAGTTTCATGGCATCGGGGGAGCCGTACATATTTTCCATGTTGATGTAGCCTATATGGAATCCCTTTTTCGCCAGAGCGATGTCGGCCGCAGGAAAGGCATTGAAAAATTCCGTTCTCCAAATCCAGGGATTGCCGGGAAGCGGCTTGTCCGGCACGATTACCAGGGCGGGGCGTCCAGCCACGGTGAAGTCCAGACGCTTCATATCCTGCCAGGAGGATTCTCTGGCGGGAGCGGCAACCGCGGCGGCATCCTGGCGTGCCGGGGCCGGGTCGGCTTTGCTCCACACGGCCACGCACATCAGAAAGCAGATGAACAAGGAAGATTTCATACCTATTTGCCTTTTACGGGCCTGCCATGAATCTTCTTTCATGGTGCCCTTGTTCTTTCCGGAGCAGGCGGCAGCCCTGCTTTTTCCGGATCGTCGGAAGGGGTGATTAAAATTCGTTCCGAAGCCGACAGGAAATATACCTTCTTCGGCAGGTTTATTTTCGCGGCATTTTTTCCAGAGCCGGGAAAAAAGAAGGCGGCATTCCCGGTGCAGAATGCCGCCTTTTCGATGGTGCTGCCGGGCTGTGTTGCCAGGCAGTGGTTTCCGTGATTTTTATTCCTTGGTGACGATGATGTCGCAGTCCACGTCAAACCAGCCGTGGCCCTGGCAGTCGAAGACCAGGTCCGGTTTTTCCGAGCCGGAGAGGCGCAGGGTGAATTCCCTGCCATTTTTGTCCTGCTGGTCCCTGGGCAGTTCGCTGACGACGCGCGTTCCCCTCATGAAACGGGGATTGCGGATGCTGCAGCCGCCGCTGTTCATCTTGAAGGTTATTTTGTAATTGCCCGGGCCGTTGAGCATGTCGGCAATGTTGACGCGGGTAGGCGTCATTTCCGGGCGGAGGTAGTAGCCCGTGATGCGCGGCTCCTTGAGAGTGACAGGTTCCGTCAGGTAGCGGTAATAGCTTTGCGCTCCCACGCCCATCAGCGTTTTGGGGGAGATGCGGGCTATGTCCTTCAGGGTTTTCAGGGCCAGGTCCTTTTTCCCCTCATTGCGGTAGAGCCAGAATCTGGCGGCCATGACCTGCTGTTTCTGCAGGGGAGTCATGCCCGGTATTTTAAGCTGCTTGTCCACATAGGCGTGGGCGGCCTTGTAGTCCTTCCGGCCGCCGTCCTTGGCGGAGTCGTTCACCATCCTCTGGACTTTTTCAATGTAGGGCAGGTGGTTGAAGGTGTATTTGAAGTGCATGCCCCGGGTGTCTTCCGGGTCCGCCTTCCTGATTTTTTCCAGAATGTCCTTTCTTTCCCGTGCCGCATAGGGCGGAAGCTGCTGGAGGCCTTCCCCATACAGGGCGGCAGCGTTTGCTCCGGAGGCGGCAGCGGCTTTTTCCCACAGCGCATCGGCCTTGTTCTGCTGCTTGACGGCTTCCACGGCCTGTTTCACGACGGCGGGCAGTGTGTCCCTGGAAACGCCTTCCGAAAGGAATACCGTGTGGCCGTCCGGGGAGACTACCTGGATGGCGGGAATGTTCCAGACGGCACCGGGCGGCTTGGGCAGTTTCTTTTCTTCTTCCGTCATTTCCTCCCGCTCGTCCTGGACGCACCAGAGAACGGGTTCCGCGGAGCTTTTGGAAAGGTGTTCCGCGGCGCGCGTGACTTCCCGTGACTTGGGAGACCAGTCCGTGCCGGCCCAGACGACGATCATGTATTTATTGACGGTTTTTGCCTCATCCTTGACGGCATGGTAGGCGGGCAGGGCGGCCTGAAGAGGCGCCGCAAGGATGACGGCCGCCGCCAGAAGGCGGGGGAGTGTGGTGATGCTGTAAAACATGGAGTGAGTGGCGGAGAGTGGTTGATGTTACTTTTCGTAAACGAGGATGTGGCGCAGGTGCATGAATTCGGGCTGGGCGTTTTTGGCTTCCACCTTGATCCACTTTGCCCTGGTGCCTTCCGGAGCGGTGACGATCCATTCCTTGGGCATGTTGTCCGTGGAGGCCAGGGGGAACCAGGTGGCGCCGTCCGTGGAGGTGGAGACTTCCATCTTTTTCATGCGGTCTTCATTACCGTTGCGCTTGGTGATGATGAGTCCCGCCAGATTCACGCCGTTTTTCAGTTCCACAATGACGTTCGGATTGGTTTCCTTGTCCGTGTGGTGGGAGCCGCCGCAGGGACGCAGCAGGTTGATGTGGTCCCACGGGCTGTCCCACTGGCAGGTGGTGGAGCATCTGACCATGCCGTCGGCGGGGACGAGTTTCCAGCCCTGGGGAACAGGTGTGTTGACGGTGCTGGAGGAGGTGTTGGCGTCCGAGAAGGAGGCCGCGGCCTTGCTCAGGGTCTGGAAGGCCGGAATGGAGCGCGCCACTTCCGTGGCGTAAATGGCCTTTCCGTACGCTTCTTTCAGCTTTTTGGGGTCAGGAGCAGCGCCGGAGGCGTCATTGCCGCCTGCCTGCTGGGCCACCTTGGCGAACGCGCTGGAGAAGGTGTCGGCCTGTCCGTTTTCCACAAAGGTTTTGACGGCCCATTCCAGCGCCTGTCCGAAGTTGGTGCCGTCTCCCGTTTTCAGATGGGTGGAGAGAACCGTTTCCAGATAGGCCGCCTTTTCCTGCGGGGTGGTCAGGAAGGCGGACTGGGAATCCAGCACAGGCTGGAATTTCACCGCCCATGAGGTGGGCGTGGCGGCAATCGTTTCATGCAGGTCCCGGAACCAGGCAATGCGGTCGGCGGCGGGAATGTCCATCAGGAATTTGTTCTGTACGTCCTTGAGGATGTTGAAGGCGGCGAATCCGTTGCCCTTGTAGTGGGAGAGGGCGTCCTTGGCGTACACGTACCAGTCGATGGGCTGCATGCCCTGTTTTTCCAGAAGAAGCCGCTGAAGCTCCGTGCGGAAGAAAGGATGGAGGGGCGTTTGTTTGAGCGCTTCCTGCCAGGATTGGATGGCCTTGTCCTTGTTGCCTAGGATTTCGTCAAGCCGGGCCTGGGATGCCCACTGGTACGCCAGGTCTATTTTTTCATTGTCCGCAAAAACGGCTTCCATCAGCAGGTAGGAGGTAGGCGCCTCGCTGCCGAAGATGTGGTTGTGCATGCCGCCGTCCGGACCGCCGAAACCGCCTTTCCATTGTCCGCGCTTCACGCGCACCGCATAGGCGCAGTGGCCGGGCTGGCCCACGGGATAGGCCGGAATGCCGTGCGCCTGCGCCGCCATGGTCCCGAAGTGGGAGAGGCCGCCGCAGACGCCGCCGATGGTCCGGGTGTTTTCCGCCTCGCCGCTGGAGTCACGCCACGGGACGTAGAAGAGGGGGCCCTGGATGGTGTCTCCAAAGAAGTTGCTGCCCGTATAGGGAGCGGCCCAGCAGGCGTCCGTGTAGCGCCGCCAGGGCAGGTTGATGTGCTCGTTGAGCCATTCATAGGATTTGTCGTCCCAATGGATGCCGGTGACGAAGCGGATTTCCCACGGGCGCAGCTTGATGAAGCCGGGGTGCAGCTTGTTTTCCTGATGCAGTTTTTTAAAGATTTGGTAGCGGCGCACGGGGTTGCAGTTGGCGGAGTTGGCCTTCAGTTTTCCAGCGAAGGGACCCGTGGAGAAGACGGAGGCGATTCCCGTAGCCAGAGACTGGTAGGTGCGGAAGTCCGGGCTTTTGCCGTCGGCTTTCCAGATATCGGAAAGAATTTGGATGCCGGCCGGGGAGTTTTCCGGAATGAGGCCCGCGCCCAGGTAGAGTTCCATCCACACCGGGTTTTGCAGGAATGCCTTGACGAAGGCCGCATCCTGGGGGCTTTTGGAGAAGATGGCTTTCATGTTGTCCGGTCCCGTAACGCGCAGCAGCTCGTGAATGTCCAGCAGGTGCCGGTATTTGTTGTCTTGCAGCAGTTTCTGGGTGGCCTTGGTTTGTTCGCCGGCGGCTTGCAGGGCTTCCCTGATTTCCGTTTGCAGGCCGGCAAAATCGCCGGAGGAAATTTTTTGTGCCATGGAGGAAGGCAGGGGACTGGCAACGACCGGAGCTGCCGCTTCCGGTTCCGTAAAGTCCTGACCCGCGCAGATGGGCGCGGCAAGCAGGGAGGTACAGAGAATAAGGTGTGAAATATTCATGTGGAAAAGCTTTTATAAGTGTAGCGGAAAAGGGTGCGCGGTACCAGTTCCTTTTCCGGCTTATTACGGTTGGATAGGAGCGTTTTTATCAGTGATGGAATGAAAAACCTCCGCCATTCCGGGGGTCAGCACATATGGTCGCAGAGCATTTTCACTCCCAGGCCGATGAGGATGATTCCCGCACCAGCTTCCAGATGAAAAGAGGGGAACCGGTGCAGTTTGCGGGCCAGGAAAAAGCCGGCAGCCGTGCAGAGGAAGGTGGTGGCTCCAATGACTGCCGCGGGTAGGAATACCGCGTGGAACGGCGGGGAGGCCCCGCATTGGACGGAGGAAAGGTAAATGCTGATGCCCGCTACAAGGGCGTCTATGCTGGTGGCTATGCCGACGCCCAGCAGGGTGAAGGCCGTCAGGGAAGAGACGTCGGGCAGTTCCTTGTTCGTCCTGTGGTTCCAGCCCTCCCGGATGACGTTGATCCCCAGTATGGTGAAGACGGCAAATCCCAGCCAGTGGTCCCATTCCGCTATGTAGCCGTGTACGGTTCCCGTGAGGAAGAAGCCCAGCACGGGCATCAGGAATTGGCCGCCCCCGGTGGCCAGGGATATTTCCATGCCGTTGCGGAACCGGTTTTTCTTGATGATCAGGCCGAAGGAGAAGGCTACTACAAAGGCGTCCACGGATAGCGCAAATGCCAGAAAGAGTAAATCAGCCGGATTCATGAAGGGAGAGGGAATTTAGGGGCAGATGGAGAAAAAATCAATGTTTTTCCGATTTTCCGGCCTGGAGATGCGGCCTGCCTTGCGGGCGGCCCCGCCAAGTTTTCCCCCATGGATGGAGAGTTTTTTCAAAGGATTCTCCAGGGCCGTTTCCGTGGAGGTTTCCATCCCTCCGGACCCGGCTGCTCCCGGCATTCGGGCACCCGGCCTTCATGGTTTTCCTGTCATCCGCAAAAGGGGTGATTCCATCTGCCGCTGATGCTTTAGGCAGGATGGGAAAAGGAAGGAGGCAAGGCCGCGCTGGCAGCAGCAGGTGGCACTGCCCTGGAAGCTTCCCTTACTGCCTGCAGTATTTCTTGATGTAGGGGAGTACGGCGTCTGCCCAGATGGCGTAGCCTTTTTCCGTGAAGTGCAGGTTGTCCCTGCTGATGCCGGGCAGAAGCCTGCCGGAGGAGTCCAGAAAACGCTTGTTGATGTTGACATAAGTGGTGCGGGGCAGTTTGCATTGCGCTACAATGGCGTTGATTTTATCATTGTGCTGGCGCAGCTTGTCTTGCGGGCCGCTGCCGCGGGGGAAAATTCCCAGAAGCAGTACGTGCGTGTCCGGGAAGCGCACCAGCAGGTGCTGCGCCACCCCCAGGATGCCGATGGCCGTTTTTTCCGGGTCTTCCCCTCCCTTGAAATGTCCGGTGTTGTTGGTGCCGATCATGACGATGCACAGTTTGGGATCCGTCTGTGCCGGCATGCCGGAATGAGTGATGCGGTAAATCAGGTTGGTAGTCTGGTCCCCGGAAATGCCGAAGTTGCAGGGATGGTAGGGTTTGAACATCTTATCCCATGCCTGTTTTCCGCCCCGGTCCCAGTAGTCCGTGATGGAATCCCCCAGGAACAGGACGCCGCAGGGATTGTTCCTGAGCTGCTCCACCTGTTGATCGTAGCGGTCTTTCCAGTTTTTCGTCCCTTCCCGGGAAATGGGGGACAGGGGGGATGGGGCGTCCGCCAGGACGGACAGGGCGAGACAAGGCGCCAGGCAGGCCAGGACAAGTGCATGTAAATTCTTCATATGCCAATGGTACGGAAATCCGGGAAAAATGTTGCGCCAAACAGGTGGTTTTTTTTGATTTCCATGGATGAGGCACATTGTGTGCGGGTCCCTTCCCCCTTGCCAGAATTCGGCGGCTGGTGTAGTTTGTCCCGGTATGAGCGAGGTGTCCCTGCAGCACGGAATGACGCGCCAGATGGTGGCGGGACAGTCCATGCAGACGGGGATGCAGATTCTCCAGGCTTCCTCTCTGGAGCTGAAGCAGTTGATCCGTCAGGCCCTGGAGACGAACCCCCTGCTGGAGGATGTGCCGGACGCTTCCCCGGAGGCGCTTGCGGATGAGCCGTCCGGAGACCTTGACGACGTGAGGGATGACGGCTGGAACGAGTTTACGGCGGAAGGACGCCCTTCCGCGGAGGCCGCGGCACGGCGGGATTTCATGTATGAGTCCGTGGTGGCTCCGGAGTCTCTCAAGTCCCATCTGATGGACCAGGCGGTTCATTCCGCGCTGACCGGGCGGACCAGGGAAGCCCTGCTGCTGCTGATTGATTCCCTGGATGACCGGGGATTTCTGACGGAGTCTCCGGAAGAACTGGAAGAGAGGGAATGTTTCAGCATGAAGGATATGGGAGAGGCTCTCGCGGTGTTGAGAGGGATGGACCCGCCCGGAGTGGGGGCCCGGGATTTGAGAGATTCCCTTCTGATTCAACTGGAACAGCGCGGGCTAAAGCGGTCGCTGGCGTTCCGTCTGGTCAAACGGTGCTGGCGGGAGCTGGCGGCGCACAAGTATGGAGAGGCCGCTCTCCTGTTGGGTGCGGAACCGGAGGAAGTGGCGGCGGCTCTGGAGATTGTCAGGAGCCTGACTCCCGATCCCGGCTGCGCCTATGCGCCGGGCGGCAATCCGCATATTCTGCCGGATGTGGTCGTGGAGGAGTCGGCCTCCGGTGAACTGGAAGTGACGCTGACTTCGGAATACCTTCCGAAATTGTCCATGAATGAACAGTACATGGAGATGATGGCGGAAGGGTCCGGAAACCGGGATTTGCGCCAGTACCTCCGCAAGGCGTTCCGGGAGGGCCAGGAACTGATGCGCGCGCTGGACATGAGGCAGGAGACCATTCTCAAGCTGGCCCGGGCCATTGTCCGGAAACAGGAAGCCTTTTTCAGGGCCGGGCCGTCTCATCTGAAGGCTATGGGCATGGAGGAGATTGCGGACGAGCTGGGCGTGCATGTTTCCACCGTTTCCCGCGCCTGCCGTGACAAATACCTGTTGTGCAAGTGGGGGATGAGGGAGTTGAGGGCCTTTTTCAGCTCCGGAGTCTCCGCGGGCGGTGAGGCCGCATCCGGCGCCGGGGAGAATTCGGTTGCTTCCGGAGCTGTCCAGGAGTTGATGCGGGCGTTGATCGCGGCGGAGAATCCGGCCAGGCCCCTCAGCGATGCCAGGCTGGCTGCCGCCCTCCAGGAGAAGGGGGTGAATATCGCCCGCAGAACGGTAGCGAAGTACCGCGAACAGATGAAGATTCTGCCCGCCTCCCTGCGCAAGGGGATATGACATTTTTAAAGAGCGTTTTCAGATGCTTCAACATGTTGATTGCAGGTTGTTTTTGTCAGGATTGAAAAGGACATGCCGGATACTGCCGTTTCTGGCAAAGGCAACGGTTGACTGACGCGGCTTTAGTGATATAGTCGCCTCCTTTATCGCTTTATCGTTATGCGTACATTTACATGGCCCATTGCATTGTTGCTGCTCGGTTTGCTGTTTCAGACCGTGGCGTTCGCCGTACTGAATACGGTGGTTCCGCTGTGGATGGAGCAGGCGGATGCGGCCGTGTGGGAGACCGGCATGGTGGGGTCTTTCTTTTTTCTGGGGAACCTGGCCGGCACCCTCATGGCCGGGTGGCTGATACGCAGGACGGGGTTCAACGGCAGCTACCGCTGCGCGTGCGTGCTGTGCGCCGTGTCCACGCTCCTGCTGATGGCCGTTTCCGGAGTTGCTGCCTGGAGCGGTCTCAGGTTTTTGACGGGAGCAAGCTGCGCCCTGGTTTGGGTGGTGGTGGAGAGCGCCCTGCTGAGGGCGGGAACGCTGAAGACCCGCGGCGTTCTTCTGGCTTCCTACATGGTGGTTTATTATCTGGGCACCGTGCTGGGCCAGTTGCTGATCGGCTGGTTCCCCAGCGACATGGTTGTGGTGGTCTCCGAAGTGTGCGGATTGTCCGTCGCCGGCATGATTCCGCTGTTGTTCGCCCGCTTGAAGTCGGATGCCGGCAGCGGGGAGCTTTCCCCCCGCGTGGAAATCCGGCCCCTGCTGAGACGCCGCAGCGTGGTGCTGGGCGTGGCGGGCTGCATGATTTCCGGCGTGGTTCTGGGAACGATTTACTGTCTGATGCCCCTGTTCCTGAAACACCAGGGCATGAGCCATTCCTCCGTGGGGTATTGGATGGCCCTGCTGATTGCCGCGGCCATTCTGGGGCAATGGCCCATGGGGCGGCTGTCTGACAGGTACGGGCGCGCCTTCGTGATGAAGTGCCAGTCCCTGCTGGTGATAGCCGCCTGCGCCGGCCTGATGGCCAGGGGCGGATTGATGGCCCCCTCCCTGGTCGCCCTCGGCCTGGCGGGTTTTTCCCTGTATCCCATCGCCATGGCCTGGGGATGCGAAGAAGCCTCCCGCGACGAGCTGGTGACGATGAACCAGCTCCTGCTGCTGAGCTATTCCGTGGGGACGCTGGCCGGTCCTTCCCTGACGTCGTTCCTGATGCAGCGTTATTCGGACAACTGGATGCCGCTGGTCATTGCCCTGGTGGCCCTGCTGTACATGCCCGTGCTGATCGTAGGGGGACACCGGGCGGGCAGGGCGTCCCGGTAGGAGTAGTATCCCGCCGGAGCAGGGCGGAAACATGTTTTCCCGCAGGGGGATAATTCATGAAAGAGGGCGGTTTTCAAAAGCGTTCCTTCCCGGTCAGGGCTGTTTCGGCTTTTGGGCGGCGTCCGGCTGCTTGTCCGTTTTGGATACGTCGTTGTCCGCCACCTGGTGGATCATGTCCGTCAGCGCCTGCACATAGTTCTTTGTCCGGGAGTCCGTGACGCTGTATTCGCATTTGCAGGAGAGGGTAGGGATGTCCAGGACCGCATAATGGCGGTCATTGCTGTTGATGGCCGCTGTTTTCCGGTGAAGGGTGGAGGGCGGCTGTTCCCAGCTTTTTGCAAAGGGGGCTGCGCATTGCGCGGCAAATTCCTGTCCGCGTGGAGTGGTCAGGAACAGGACCGGTGTCTGGGGTTCGGCTTCTTTCGTTTGCTCCCCTTCTCCGGGAACGGCGGTTTTCTGGGGTTCCAGGTTGATCATTCCCAGGATGTTGGAGGCTCCGATGAGGCCGCTCAGCATTTTGGCATGCACGCCGGCTCCGGAGGGACCGGACTGCCCCGCGGACTGCGCCCCGTTGGCGTAGGCTACAAAGTAGATGTTGTGGTTGGTCGCAATGTCCCTGAGGTCCCTGGCCGTTTCCATCAGCACGGCCGCTCCGCTGCCGTTGTTGAAGCGCTCGTCGGAGTCGTAGTTGGCCCCTACCACAATGCTCTGGTTGTCGGAGAAGAGGCCGGGCTTGTACACCACGATGTTGTAGATGGCGGCTTCCTTTTTGGAATTGCCGCTCGTGACGGGCTGGAGCGTCACGGCATACCCCATGTCCGAGAAGTTGTTTTCAATGTATTTGGCGGCCGCCTCCATGGATTTGGGCTGGCGGGAGTTTCTGGGGCCTATGGTTTTTTGCAGGACTTGCGTATGGCGTTCCATGCGTTCCGCCAGGGAACGGGGGGTGTCCGGGCCGCCGGGGGAGGACGGAAACAGGGTGCAGGACGACAGGACGGCGGCCAGCAGCAGGCCTCCGGAAAGTTTTACGGCGTATGTGTATGGGGATGTCATGAATGCTGAAGCGCGGCAATGTAGTTCATTTCCCGTGCGATTTGGGAGGCCAGGGGAATTTTCATGTGATCCGGAAGTACGCTCCATGTGTAGGTTTCCACTTCCAGATGGGGGCGGAGGGAGGGATGGGAATGCAGGTAGTCCAGTGTTTTGGCGATGAAAGACCTCGTGTCTTTCAGAGGCGGTTCCGGAGACGCGTACAGGGGAATGTGGTAATGAATGCGCCAGACGGAGTTCCGTGTTTCCTCCGCATAATCCCGCGCGTAGGCCAGGGCATTCGGCATGTCCGGGAAAAGCATGGTGTGGTTTCCGTGCCGGATGCTGGTCTGGTGGAAATAGACTCCGTCGTCAAATTCCTGGAGAAGGTCCAGGCTTTCCAGTCCGTTCATGTGGAATTCCAGGGCGTTGGAGAGCTGGACCTTGCACAGGGCGATGTTGTTTTCCTCCCAGGCGGAGAGGGTGAAATCCGGTTCTTCCCGAAGAATGGCGAAGTGGCAGGTATCGTAGGTCAGCCCTATGTGGCGTTCGATGAGTTCCGGGCGGCGGGAACGGTTGCGCAGGTTGTCAAAGAAGCGAATGGCCCCGAATGTGTCGTGAAAATGGCCGAAGGGTTCCGGCTCCAGGCCGAGCTGCATGAGGCGTCCCGTCTGTCTGCTCAGCGCGTCCAGGAATCCGCTCATGGCTTCCAGCCGCGCGAAAATCCGCTCTTCATCCGCGTGGAACCAGCTGTGGGATGCGGGAAGCGTGCTGACGGTCAGCGTGTCGGCCCGTTCATCGCCGATGAGGGCCAGGATGCGGAAGAGGTTGCAGGTATATTCAAAGCGTTCCGGAGTAGTCCAGTCCGGCTGGAAGACGCGCTCCTTCACCCGTTCTCCGTGAAAACTGCCGTAGGGAAAGCCGTTGAGGGTTTCCACCCGCGCATGGTTGTCATTCAGCCAGATTTTCAGGGAGTCCAGGTCCTCAGGGGATTCCAGCAGTTCCCGCGTCGCCCGTGCCGACAGGCGCAGTCCGATTCCCAAAGGCTGGTTCCGGAGGGGAGCGGAGAGTTCCCGGGCAATGCGCGGCACATGGAGGCGGAGCGCCTCCATGGTTTCCGCCCAGGATTCGGCGGGGTGGATGTTGGTGCAGTAGGAAAGCATGGCGGGAACGGGCGGGTGTTGTCGAGGAACGTGCTTCCGCTCCGGGAGCGAGATGGCGGAAGGTGGCTGTGCCTGGGGTGCGTTCCTCAGACGTACATACGAACGGCAGGCCGGGTAAAATTTCATGGATTTGCGTCTTTGGCCGTCATGGGAAAGGCATTTTGCACAGTGGAGCAAATAGGCTTGCAGAAGCACGGATCCATATGGTAAAGGTCGGCTTCCATGTTCCATATGCGTCTGTTTTTTTTTCTGGCTTCCGGAGTTTTTCTGTATGGAGCCGTTGCACGTGCCGCGGAAGGCGGCAAGGACGGGGAGGGATGGAAATCCTCCCGCTTCTGGTTCAGCCGTCCGGCGGAATGGAAGGATACGCGGCCCCAGAAGGGGACAGGCGATACGTCGTGGGCGAAGGACGCCACCCCCATCGGCAATGGAAGAATAGGCGCGCTTATTTATGGCGGCGTGGGGAAAGACCATCTGGAACTGACGGAGATCAGCATGTGGTCGGGCGGCTTTTGCAGTTCGGAAGCCAAGGACAAGGGACCGGATTCCCTGAAATTCGGGTCCTATCAGCCGTTTGGAACGCTGGAAATCACTTATCCGGCTGCGGATGGAATGAAGGATTACAGGAGGGAGCTTGACGTGGGCAGGGCACTGGCGTCCGTGTCCTATTCCACGGGGGATGTCCGTTACAGGAGGGAATATTTTGCCAGCATTCCCCATCAGGTGATTTCCATGACGGTGGAAGGGGACAAACCCCGTTCCGTGGATGCTGTCTTCCGACTGACAACTCTCCATCCGCAGGACCGGATTACGTCCACCGCCGGAGGAGGACGGGGCATGATTCTGATCCAGGGCAAGTTGAAGAACGGGCTGGCGTATGAAGGCCGCATCGCCATTCTTCCCAAGGGGGGAACCGTCAAGGCTTCCGACGGTTCTGTCGTTGTGGAAAAGGCGGATTCCTGCCGTGTGCTGGTCTCCCTGGCCACGGATTATGTCCTGGATGCCGCCCGGAACTGGAAGGGCGAATCTCCGCGGAAAAGGAACGACGCCGTTCTGGCGCGGGCGCTCAAGGTGCCTTCCGGGAAAATGAAGCGGGATCACCTGCTGGCCTATGGAAAGTTTTACAACCGGGTTTCCCTGGATTTGGGAGAAACGGAGGACGCCACGGCCGGACTTTCCATCGACGAACGCCTGAAGAAGTATAAAAAGGCTGTGAACGAGGGGACGGAATGTCCGGACCCTGATTTGGAGGAATTGATTTTCAACTTTGGCCGCTACGTCATCATTTCCTCCTCCCAGCCGGGCAATTTGCCCGCCAACCTGCAGGGGCTCTGGAATTACAGCCTGATTCCGCCGTGGGATTCCGATTACCACAACAATATCAATATCCAGATGTGTTATTGGGGAGTGGAGCCCGCCAACCTGCCGGAATGCTATGAGCCCCTGGTGCGTTACATCAGGGAGATGGCGCCTGCGGCGCGCAGGATTACCCGGGAGACGGCGGAATTCAAGGCGGCGTCCGGAACTCCCGCTCCGGGGTGGACGAGCAGAACCGCCCAGAATATTTTCGGCGGCCAGGGGTTCAAGTGGAACAAGCCCGCTTCCGCCTGGTATGCCCTGCATCTGTGGGAACATTACCTTTTTACGCTGGACCGGGATTACCTGAAGACGACGGCCTATCCGATGATGAAGGAGATCTGCCAGTTCTGGGAAAGCCAGTTGAAGGTGATGAATGAGGGAGGAAGCAATTTCAGGACGGAGGACAAAAAAGTGACTCCAGAGGTGGTTTCCCGTGATTTGAAGGATATCAGGGCAGGCATGCTGGCGGCTCCCATGGGGTGGTCTCCGGAACACGGACCAAAGGAAGACGGCTGCGCCCATGACCAGCAGATCGTGTGGGAGTTGTTCCATGACACCGTGCAGGCCGCCGAGGTGCTGGATGTGGACCGGGCGTGGAGAAAGGAACTGGCCGCCAAGAGGGACCTGCTGGTAGGGCCCAGGGTGGGGGAGGAAGGTATGCTGCTTGAATGGATGATCGACCGAAAGCCGGGCAGCGGTTCCTGGGACCCGCACCACCGGCACACCTCCCACCTGTTTGCCGTCTATCCCGGCAGCCAGATCAGTCCGGCAAAGACGCCGGAATGGGCGGAAGCCGCGCGCAAGTCCCTGCTGGCGCGCGGAACGACGGGTGATTCTCGCCGCTCCTGGACCTGGGCATGGCGCACCAATCTGTGGGCGCGCTTTCTGAATGGACGGAAGGCGTACGAGATGATTCAGGGCATGATCCGCTACAGCATGATGGACAGCCTGTTCACCACGCATCCGCCCATGCAGGTGGATGGCACCATGGGCATTGTGGCGGGTTTTGCCGAGATGCTGCTCCAGTCCCATACGGGGCGGCTGCATTTGCTGCCGGCACTTCCCGGAGCGTGGAAGGACGGCAGCGTCCGGGGGCTGAAAGCCCGCGGCAATATTTCCGTGGACATGGCCTGGAAAGACGGCAGGGTGACGCAGTTCAGCCTGTCCTCTCCCGCCGCCCAGTCCGTCAAGGTGTTCTTCAATGGGGAGGAAAAGACTTATGCGTTGACGCCGGGAGTTGCCGTTAAAGAGAAGTAGGGGCGGTGGTTCGACGGCTTTCGGCTTTCAGACGGGAGGGAGCGGTTTTTTCAAGTGCCGGGTTCAAATATTGCGGGGTGCTCTGAACCGGGGCTGGAGAAGATACCGTGAACGGTGCCGGGTTCCGGACGGAGTTACGCTGCCGGAGAACAGGGGGCCGTCTGGATGAAAAAAGGTGGTCGCGAGGGTGTGGCTGTCAAAACTGGAACGGTTGTCCGGGAGAAGACAGGCAGAAGGGAGGAAGAACAACGGACGAACCTGTTTGAGAAGGGAAGGCATTAAACCGATTTGCGGCCGGGACCTGCAAAAAAGGCTGTTCCGCCGTAAACGGAACAGCCTTGTTGTAAAAAGACAGGTAATGCTTAATTATTGCACGATGCCGAGCGGGGCGGTCGTTTTCCAGTCGCCGCGGGTGAAGTCCGGGAATACCTGGGGCATGCCGCCCTGGGCCACGGAGTATTCGGAGAGCTCGGAAACGGAGGACCAGAAGGCTCCTTCATAGACGTTCTGGTCCATGGGTTCGCCGTTGCGGAGGCATTCGATGATGCGGAAGAGCATCACGAAGTCCATGCCGCCGTGGCCGCCCATTTTCAAGGCCAGCGGGCCGACGCGCTTCCAGAGCGGGTGCTCGTATTTTTCAAAGATGGGCGCCAGCTTTTCATTGCCTTCAATCCATTCGTGATAGTTGCCGTTGCCCAGTTTTTCACCGGCCACACGGGTCGGGAAGCCCGCCAGCGTACCCAAGGTGCCCTGGATGAGGTTGAGGCGGGAGTAGGGGCGGGGGCTGGTTTCATCCCATTCCACCAGAACGGTGCGGCCCATGGTGGTTTTAATGAGGGAGGTGTTCATGTCTCCGCAGGCGAAGTCCAGCTTGTTCCACTTGTGGTCCGCCGGGAAGTTTTTCCTGGCATACGCGGCGCGGCCGAGGGCCGGGCTGGAGAAGGAAACGAGCCTGCCGAAGCAGTCGTCCTTGCGGGCCAGGTTCATGTACTGGGCCACAGGGCCGAGGCCGTGCGTGGGGTATACGTTGCCGTTGCGCTTGGCGTAGTGGTAGGTTCTCCAGGAACCGGTTCCGCGCTCCACCTGCTTCATCTGGCCGCGCAGTTCGTGAATATAGGCGGCTTCTCCGTACAAAAGGTCTCCGATGACGCCCTGGCGCACCATGTTCAGGTACATGAGTTCTTCACGGCCGTAGTTGACGTTTTCCATCATCATGCAATGCTTCCGGGTCTGTTCGGAAGTATCCACGATTTCCCAGAGTTCCTTGATGGAGACGGCCATCGGCACTTCCACGAAGGCGTGGGCGCCCATTTTCATTACGTCGCAGGTGACGCGGCAGTGCCATTCCCAGCTGGGGCAGACGATGACGGCGTCCGGCTTGACTTCCTTCATCATGCGCTTGTAGTCTTCCGGTCCCTTCGTGAAAATGGGGGGACGCTTGCCCGTCTTTTTTTCCACGAGGTCCGCGTTGCGCTTGGCCCAGTCTTCGTAAAGGTCGCAGATGCCGACGACTTCCGCTCCTTCAATGACGGCCATTTGCGCGACGTGCATGGAGCCGCGTTCGCCTACGCCGACAAAGGCCACGCGGACCTTGTCCAGCTTGGGGGCCCGGAATCCGCCCATATACTGGGCGCCCGGCTTGCGCGCGGGCCACGTGGTCATGGGGCCGATGTTGTTTGGATCGGGGATGATGATTTTTTTGGGAGCCAGGGCTTCCACTTCCTGCGCGTTGGCAAGGGAACCGGCGGCCAGAGCTCCTGTAGCCAGACCCAGGGTCTGGAGGAAACGACGACGTGATGATGAAGTATCCATGAATGAATAGTATGTGAGGGAGGAATAGTATGTGAGGGAGGAATAGAGTCCTCAGTTTGCCATAGATACCGGGCCTTGAAAATCTTTCTTTCATGAATGGTGCAAAAAGTCCACGGCTTTTTCAATAAGAGTGGGAGAGACTGCGGAGGTCCCGCGTCGTTTTTCACGGGACCGGGAAGAGGCGCAACCCGGGGACGAATACGGGTGAAAGGAGGCGTTTCCGGAAATGAAAGAGGCCCCGTCCCTCCGCGGTGCGGGGACAGGGCCTGTGGGAGTGCATCACCCGGTTGTGCCGATGTTGCAGGCCGTTGCTTGGGAATGAAATGGGTGCGTAGCAGGCACCGCGTTCCGAAGGATCGGCTCTGGATCGGAGACATCCGGAAAGTGTTGCGTGGTCGCCGGTGCGGCGGCGGGGCCGTTCCAGGCGGCCGGAGAGATCATCCCGTTTCTTTCGGCTTATTCAGTAAGGGAACCTGTTGCGGGTTCCGCATGCCGTAGAATCGGGGTCATCTTCCCGGTCGTCTTTGATGGTTCGGTCAATCCGCCTTGGCGGCGGGAAGTGCTGGCGCGGCGAGTTTGGCGTAGGCTTCACTCAGCGCCTTGCCCAGCTTGGGGCGGAAAACCGTGGTGGTCGGCAGTTTGGCGCCTTCCATGTCACAGGAGCGGAGGATGGCGGGGATGGAAGGAGCCAGCGCATGCTGCATGATTTTCATGCAGTCTTCCAGGTCCACCCCGTATTTTTCCTCAATAAGGTTTTCGATCCGGTCCGCCATGTGTTCCATGCGCTCTATCTGCTGTTTGGTCAGGATAGGCTGGATGGTTGCATTCGGGTCGGGAACGTAGCTGGTCAGCATCTCAATGGCCCGCTTCAGGTCGTCCGGCAGGTTGGTGACATTGCCGCTGTTGAGCACCTGGACAAGCACTTGATAGCTGTTGGTTGCGTTCTCGTCATAATCATGAATTCCTGATGCCAGCGCCACGCCTGCGATGCTCTGCACGTAACTGGCTACTTCCGGGGAATGCTTGCCTTCCACGAAGGTGGAGGGCACTTCATCCGCGTAAGCCAGAACGGCGGCCTGGCAGGCGAGGGAACTGATTGTGCCCGCGCACAGCGTTTTAGTGATTAACGACAGGATTTTCATGAGTGAAACCTTGGTTTGGGTTTCCCGGCTGCAACGGCCCGGCGGACCGTCTGTAGCAAGTGAGACCGTTTTCCCCCGGATTGCGTTCAAACATTTTTTGAATGGTTAAAATCCGGGTTCTTTCGGCGTCCTTGCACTATCTGCGTGAACGGCTGCGGCTTTATCCGTTACGTGATTGCCTGCGGGAGGGGGCACCGTTTTCCCGGGCGGAATTTTTCTGCCTCCTGTCAGCACCGGGAACGGTCAGCAGTTCTGCCGGAAGTTCCGTGCTGGAGGCATGCACGGGAAGGACGCGTCCGAGCATTTTGTGGATATCCCGGGCCTTGCCGACTTCATCCGGAGCGCACAGGGCAATCGCCTGTCCGTCGGCTCCGGCGCGGGCAGTACGGCCTATGCGGTGTACGTAAACTTCCGATTCCGCCGGCAGGTCATAGTTGATGACGAGCTGGACGTCCTTGACGTCGATGCCGCGGGCCGCGATGTCCGTAGCGACGAGAATGGGCGTTTCCCCGGAGCGGAATTCGCGGAGCATGCGCTCCCGCGTACCCTGGCTTTTATCCCCGTGGATGGCGGAGGCCGGATAGTCCCTGCCGGTGAGGAAGGAGGCCAGCCGGTTGGCTCCGTGCTTGGTGCGGGTGAAGATGAGGGTGCGTCCCGGATGTTGGCGCTGTTCCAGCAGGTCCAGCGTGCAGGGCCTTTTGTCCGCCTGGGAGCGGACCATGCAGAGGGATTGTTCCACCCGGTCCGCCGTGGCGGAGGGAGGCGTGACCATGACCGTTTCCGGTTCCTGGAGGAAGGCCTGGGCCAGTTGCCGGATGTTGTCCGGCATGGTGGCGGAGAACATCTGGGTGTGGCGCTGTCGGGGAATTTTGGCCACGATTTTTTTCAGGGCCGGGGCGAATCCCATGTCCAGCATGTGGTCGGCTTCGTCCAGAATCAGGGTTTCCACCTGGTCCAGATTGACGGTCTGGCGTTCCAGATGGTCGATCAGCCTGCCCGGCGTAGCGACCAGGATGTCCAGGCCCGCCGCCAGTTTGCGGAACTGGGGGGCATACCCCACGCCGCCGAAGATGACGGCCGTGGACAGGTTTTGTCCCTTGGCATACGCCGTGATGTTGTCGTGAATCTGGGAAGCCAGCTCCCGGGTGGGGCTCAGGATGAGCGCCCTGACCTTCCGCGGCCGGGGTTTGGCGGGATGTTCGGAAAAGTGTTGAATGAGGGGCAGGGCGAAGGCGGCGGTCTTTCCCGTACCGGTCTGCGCCAGTCCCATCAGATCCTTTTTCTGCAGCAGCATGGGGATGCAGGCGGCCTGAATGGGGGTGGGGGTCTTGTACTCCAGTTTCTCCAATTGGCGGAGAATGGGAGCCGACAAGCCAAGCTCCCTGAATGTGGTGGATACCATATTGATTTCTTTATCTGTGAATGCGTCCCGGCTGCAGTGAACTGACGGAATCACAAAATGGCAGGGAAAAAATCCGCCGGAAGCGATACTGAAAGAATCAATACGGAGACGCCCGTATCCCGCCAACCGCAATGACCATCAAATGAACAACCAAGCTTCCATTCAGCGGGAACGAAGTGATAAAATCACGGCTGCGCTCCGGCGTCAAGGGAAATAAAAACTTCCGGTACGTTAACGTGCCTGTTTACCGGGATGTTCTGTTTATTATATTTGTTTTATACAACATTGATTTTCTGTAATTATTGACAGTTTTTTCCTTCCTGCGGCGCAACAAGTGTTCCATGTCTTTTATTTCTTTTCCGCAAAACAACATGTTCCCGCATTTGCAGATAAGTCATGGACGGGAAGGCGGGAATTTCCTCCATGCCTCACTGTATTCCGCCGTTTCTAGCTTTTCAGAAAACGGCGGGCGCCCACGCAATACACGGCTCCCGAGTACACGGTCAGGATGACGGCGCCCCAGAGCGTGAATTGATACAGGAAGTTGGCGATTCCGTCGCCCTGCCAGTGGCAGAGGGAGGCCACCGGGGACAGGATGGACGGAATGTATTCCGGCGTGTGCACCCAGGTCAGCGCCAGCAGGCAGCCGATGCAGAAGGCCAGTTGGAAGGCCGTTTTCCATTTTCCGGAGGTTCCTGCGGGAATGATGACTCCGTGGTCCTGGGCGATCTGGCGCAGGCCGGTGACCAGGAATTCCCGGCTGATGATAATGATGGTGACCCAGAATGGGCACAGTCCGGCGGCCGTCAGGTAGATGAAAGCCGCGGAGACGGCTATTTTATCCGCCAGGGGGTCAATGAGCTTGCCGAAGGTGGTGACCTGGTTCAGGCGGCGTGCCAGATAGCCGTCCAGCCAGTCCGTGCACGCGGCCAGCACAAAGACGATCAGCGCGGCCGGATATCCCCAGGGATGTTGGGCCGCCAGGCTGATGACTGCCGTGAAGACGACCACCAACGCGATTCTCGTCAGGGTAATGGTATTCGGCAGATTCAGCATATGCGGATATTAGGGCGCAGATGGAGTTTCGTAGCAAGCGTTTTTTGCATACTCCGGGAATTAATTTTGTCTGAAGGATGGGGAAGAAAAAGGCAGGAGTGAAAAGGGGAAGAAGCTCATGGAAAGCCGCGTTTTTCCGTATTCCGGAGATTTCCGGCGGGAGGGCCGCTTTTTCTTCGTGTGGAACGGAAGAAAAGGGATGGCAGGATGGCGCCTCCTCGCGGAGAAGCGGCTGGAAGGCCGGTAATCCGGGCTTTCTGAAATGCCCGGTTCCGTGCCCTTTGTTTGTTCCAATAGCTCCGGAGAAGGGGCGGCTTTCCGGATCGGATGGAAACCGGGATACAGGAAATGCAGGTTCCGGTTTCCCCGTTTTGGGAAGAACCGTTTATCCGGCAAGGAGTACTGTACGGTCTCCTGTCAGTTGCCGATGAGCTTGCCGAATTCTTCCTCGGAAATGACCGGAACGCCGAGTTTGAGCGCCTTCTCCCGTTTGGAGCCGCCTCCGCTGCCGGCCAGCAGGTAGGAGGTGGATTTGGAAATGGCCCCTGTGGCTTTTCCGCCGTGTTCGGCGATCAACCGCTCAAAGTGGTCCCGCGGCTGGCTGAGCGTGCCGGTGATGACAAAGGTTTTGCCGGACAGGATGCCTGCCGGGATTTCCAGAAGGTTGGCCCTGTATGACTGGGACTGTGGATTGATTCCCAGCCTGTGGAGAACGTCCAGCGTATGATGGCCGGCGGCGGAGGTGAAGAAGCTGTTGAGGGATTTGGCGGCAGCCACCCCTATTTCCGAGCCGTAACTGAGTTTTCCCGTGTTTTTCCGGAGATAGCCCGTTTCCAGATAGGGGCCGGTCAGGGCATCTATTTCATCCGTCAGTTCCTTGTAGCGCTGTTGCGCTTCTTCTGCGGAGAGCGTGCCTTCCCGGACCGCTTTCCGGTTTTCACGGGTGTTGGGGTTGGCCTTGAGCGCCGATTCCACCAGTTCATCCAGGCGGATGATGTCCCGGATGTACGGTGATTCCGCCACATGGTCCAGGTCCGGGTGGGTATCCGCCAGCGCCTTGGCGACCACTTCCCCGATCTGGGGAATGCCGAAGGCGATGAGCCAGCGTTCCAGAGGGAGTTCCCGCGCGTTTTTCAGGGCGTCCAGGGCTTTCTGCGCATTTTTTTCCCCGTAGCGGCGCGGTTCTTCCGCCGTTCCCAGATTGAGGTTGGCAAGCTGTTCCAGCGTCAGGGAGAAAAGGTCCAGCGCGGAGGCGGCCAGGCCGGAGCCCCGCAGGGCCTCCGCTACGGATGAACCGATGCTTTCCACATCCAGCGCGGCGCGGGAGCAGAAGTGGGTGATGCCCGTGACGGCCTGGGCCGGGCAGGTGAAGTTGGTGCAGCGCCATGCTACTTTCCCTTCCTCTTTCATGATGGGGTTGCCGCAGGCGGGACAGAGGCCGCCCGTAGCTTCCAGAATGCTGTACGGCTTTGAGTTTTCCGGCCTCCTGGAGAGGTTTACCTTGAGTACGGCGGGGATGATTTCCCCCGCTTTTTCCACCAGCACGGTGTCACCGATGCGGACGTCCTTGCGGTCGATTTCATCCTGGTTGTGGAGGGTGGCCCGCGCCACCGTGGAGCCGGAGAGCAGCACGGGCCGGAGTTCCGCCACCGGGGTGAGCACGCCCGTGCGCCCCACCTGGACGACGATGTTCAGCAGGGTGGTTTCCTTCTGTTCCGGGGGGAATTTGTAGGCGGCGGCCCAGCGGGGGGCGCGCGCCGTGGCCCCCAGCGCTTCCCGCGTGGCCATGGAACGGATTTTGATGACGGCGCCGTCCGTGCCGTAGGGCAGGGAGTGGCGCCCCCTGTCGATGTCGCGGACGGCCTGGCGGGTGGTTTCCAGCGTGTCCGTATAGTGTACCGGTTCATTGCAGGGAATGCCGCAATGGCGGAGCATGTCCCAGAAGTCTTTTACATCCTTGAGTTCCGGTCCTTCGTAAGCGCCCAGCCCGTGGGCCAGGAAGGCCAGGGGACGCGCCGCCACCTGCCGGGGGTCCAGCTGCTTGAGCGTTCCTGCGGTGGCGTTGCGCGGATTGGCGAAGGCGGCCAGACCTTCCGCGTCCCGCTCTTCATTGAGCTTGGCGAAAGCTTCGTTGGGCATGAAGACTTCTCCGCGCACTTCCAGCACGGCGGGAGCGTTTGCCGGAAGGGTCAGGGGAATGGTGCGGATGGTGCGCACGTTGGCCGTTACGTCGTCCCCCACCTCGCCGTCCCCGCGCGTGGCCGCATAACTCATGCGCCCGTTGCGGTACATGATGGACAGGGCCACGCCGTCGATCTTGGGTTCCACGGAGACGGGAACGGCGTCCGTTCCCAGCGTCCGGACCAGCTTATTGTAGAATTCCACCAATTCCTCGTCCGGAATCAGGGCGTCCCGCTGTTCGAAGATGTCGTCAATGGAGAGCATCGGAACGGCGTGCCTGATCTGATTGAACCCCTGGAGGGGGGCGCCCCCTACGCGCCGCGTGGGGGAATCCGGGTCCGCCAGTTCGGGATGGTCCCGTTCCAGTTTTTCCAGTTCCAGGAAAAGGGCGTCGTACTCCGCGTCGGAGATTTCCGGTTCCGCCTGTTCATAATACAGCCTGTTATGGCGGCGCAGCTCCGAGCGCAGAAATTCCGCGCGCCGGCGCACGGCTTCCTCTTCCGTTCCGTCCTGCCTGCGGCCTGCCAGGGAAAAAAGGTCTTCCTCCATGAAGGGAATGAGTGAAAAAGGTTGCTATTTGCTCAGTTTGATGACGGAACAGGGAGATTTGGAGTGTTCGTGGGCTTTGAACAGGATTTTTCCATCCGCAATGGGCAGGGCGGCATTGTCGCCCAGCAGGACCGCTTTGGTATAGCCTGCCGGCAGGGTGACGGAGACTCCTTCATCGTCCTCATATCCGGTGGCGTCCAGGGGCTGCATGCGGGCGTATTCCGTGCCTTCCGTCAGTTCCTTCATGGTTCCTTCGCTGGGCGGTTCCGCGGGGCCCTTGTCCGGCGGGGGGATCAGGAAAACGAAGATGTCCCCCTGTTCATTGATGGAAGCGGGCTGGTCCAGTTCCGTCCAGGCGCGTGTGCCGTACACGGCTTCCGCATTGAGTTTGAGCCACTGTCCCACGCCGCGCATGGCGGCGGCCACTTTTTCCGGAACGGTGCCGTCCGCCTTCGGGTTGACGTTCAGCAGCAGGTTGCCGCCTTTCGTGACGCATTCCACGAGTTTTTCGATGATGACCTCCGGGGATTTGACATTGGTGTCATAGCGGTTATAGCCCCATTTGTCGCTCACCGTCATGCAGGTTTCCCAGTCCACGCCCGGATAGCCGTGCCGCGGAATGAAGCGTTCCGGCGTGATGTAGTCCCCGCAGCGCAGGTCCAGGGTGCCCGCCTGGTTCTGGTTCAGTCCGGAGTAGGCGTACAGGCGGTTGTTCATGATGACGCCGGGATTGAGAGAGCGTGCCATTTCCATGAGTTCCGGGGCCTTCCAGCCCTTTTCCCCTTCCATGGCCCCTTGGGAGTAGTCCCACCACATGATGTCTATGGGGGCGTAGCTGGTCATCAGTTCCCTCACCTGGGCGTGCAGGTATTTCTGGTAGGCGGCGTGGTCGCGCGGAATGTTCTTTTTTTTGAGCATTTCCGCCTGTCCGGCGGGGTAGCAGAGGTCCGGGCAGATCGTGTTGTCGTAGGACGGGTGGTGCCAGTCGATCACGGAGTGGTACAGGCCTACCTTCAGGCCGCGCTTGCGGCAGGATTCCGCATATTCCCGGACGATGTCCCGGTCGATCTGGCTTTTGGCGTCATAGTCCGTCTGTGCGCTATCGAAGAGGCCGAAACCTTCATGGTGCTTGCTGGTGAGCACTACGTACCGGCAGCCCGCATCCCGGGCCAGCTGGGCCCATTCTTCCGTGACTCCTTCCCGCGGCTTGAAGAGGGGGAGCGCTTCGGAGGCGTACGTGTCCGTATCCACTTCCACGTTTTTCTGAATCCATTCGGAACCGCCGGGCTTGCCCTTCCATTCTCCGGCCAGTCCGGAGTACAGGCCGTAGTGAATGAACATGCCGAATTTGGCGTCCCTCCACCACTTCATGCGCCGGTTGCGTTCCGCTGCGGTTTCCCTGACGGCGGCATGGTTGGAGTCGGCGGCCATGGGCAGTCCCGGAACTGAAGGGGAGAATACATGGTTCCATGGTTCCGCATGGGACCCGGCGGGGGCAGGGGGTGTGCCCCCGTCTGCTTTGTGGATGGAACTTTCCTGTTTTAGTTCCCGCAAAAATCCTTCGTCCAGGGCCAGCGTCGGCTGGCCGTTTTCCCGGACGATTTTGGTGACGGGCTGCTGGGACCAGGCCGGAAATCCCAGGGAAAGAGCCAGTGCGGCGATTGTGGAAATGTTCATGGTTTTGCGGAAAATAGGTGCTGGTTCTGTAAAGGGAAGAGGAAGGCGGCGCAGATCAGACAACGTCCGTGTCCGCGTAACTGCCCAGGATTTTCAGCATGGAACAGTGCTGTTCCAGTTCCTCCAGGGTTTCCCGGAGCGGGGATTCCAGGGCGTGTCCCACGGCGTCTATATGGAAGACGTATTCCCAGTTGATGGCTTTGGAAGGGCGGGATTCAATGCGTATCAGGTTGATGCCGTGCCGCTGGAAGCAGTCGATTACTTCCGCCAGGGTTCCCGGCTTGTGCTGGATGCGGATCAGCAGGGAGGTGCGGTCCCGGCCGCTGGGCCGGGTGTCCTGGCGGCCGATGACGGCAAAGCGCGTGGTGTTGCATGCCTGGTCCTGCACGTCTTCCTCCAGAATGTTCAGGCCGAACAGTTCCGCCGCGAGGGGACAGCCCAGGGAGGCCGCGCCCATGGCGGCGTTTTCCTTGGCCAGGATGCTGGCCTTGGTGGTGGAGGAGGTTTCCACGAGCTCCGCATTCGGGTAACGCCGGAGAATCCAGTCCCGCGTCTGTCCGAGAACTTGGGGATGGGAATAAAGGATGCGGATGTGTTCGCGCGGAATGGCGGCCATCAGGCTGTTGCGGATGTTCAGATTGATCTGGGCGCAGATTTTCAGACTGGAGGTGACAAAGAGGTCCATGACGGCGGTCACGGAGCCTTCCGAGGAGTTTTCTATGGGCACCACGCCGTATTGGGCTTTCCCGCGGTCCACCATGTCAAACACGTCCTTGAAGCTCTGGCAGGGAATAAGCTCGCAGCTTTTTCCGAATTGCTTGAGCGCCGCCTGGTGGCTCCAGGTTCCCTTGGGGCCCAGGTAGGCGATGGTCAGCCCTCCTTCCAGGAAGAAGGAGCAGGAGATGATTTCCCGGTAAATGGCTTGCAGGGAGGATTCCGGGAGAACGCCCGCATTCAGGCGGTTCAGCTTGCCCAGCAGAGCCGTTTCCCGTTCCGGAACGAAGATGGGGGAGTTGTCCGCTTTCTTGATCCGGCCGACTTCATGAACCCATTGGGCACGGGTTTTAAGCAGTTCCACGATTTGGGCGTCCACCTCGTCAATGGCCAGCCTCGCCTTGGTCAGGGCGATGGTCTGTTCGTCCGTTTTTCCGTTTTTCTGCTGCGGGGCGGGGGTGTCCGGAGAGGGGGATTCTCCGTGGTGCGTGTTCTCCATGTCTCTGTGCGGGGTATGCGTTGAAAGTCGGTTCAGGGTAGCGGTTCCCCGTCTGCAAATCAAGTTCAAAGGCCCGGAGCTCCGGCTGCGGATTGATCCTGCCTGGACGAGACGTTTCTAGTAAGTTGAGGACTATTCAACAGGATGAAAATACCATTGTTAATAACTGCCGCGGCCATGATGTTTTTCTGCCGTTTCTTTGAGGAATTGAAGGAAGAGTCGCAGTGTCTTGAAATAAACAGCCGCGGTAAAAGGCCTTTGGCACTCTGCCGTGGGAGCCGCAGTGTTGCTTGTGCGATTGAATGGCTCTGAAAAAGTGGAGGACAGAGTGGTCCGCCTGCGGAAGGGAAGGAGGACGCATATGCACGATCTACGCAGCATGCAGGTTTTTCCAGGGGGGCGTGTTCCTGCATTCCTTGTTGACGTTTTAGTGGATAATTGATAATGAACAATATGATGAAAAAATCTATCAAGATATGTTCACTTGCTCTGGTTTTGGCCGGCTGCGGCGTTGCAGGAACTTTTTCCGTGTATGCCGATGCTCCGGCCGCCAAGGTGGAGGACGCCGCTTCTTCTCCGGTGGGAAAAGCTCTGGAAAAAGCCGATTATCTGACCAAGGACAGGCCGAATACGAAGGCCAGGTATTACCTTTTTCTTTACTCGGCAAGCTGGTGCGGCCCCTGCCGCAGGGAGATGCCCCATGTCGTGCGGACCTACCGTAAGATACGGCAGTCGGACGATGTGGAACTGGTGCTGTTTTCCTGCGACAAGACGGAAGAGGCCGCCAAGGCATGGGCCAAGGAGGAACGGATGAAATTCCCCATCATCAAGCCCAAAAAGGGCAACGGCATTCCCGGTTATGCCCCCGGCGGGACGATTCCGCGCCTGGGCATTGTGGACAATACGGGCAAGCCCGTGATTACCGGACATCCCGCCAAAATTCTGGACGACTGGCGCAAGCACTGCAAGAAAGAGGGAGAAAAGAAGTAAACTTCCGGCTTTTGTTTCCCTTTCTCTGCTGCCTGAAGGAGAGTTTTATTCCCCTTCCAGGTCTTCCGGTACCGGCCTGGTTTCCGGGATGGCTCCGTAAAGACCATTGGGGAAAAGCTGGAGCCAGGGCGTGTATTCTGGAGGCACGGGAGCCTCGAATTCCATGCGTTTTCCCGTGCTCGGGTGGTCGAAGCCCAGCCGCCAGGCGTGGAGCATGAGCCTGCCGGGCTGTGCCTTCTGCCTGGAGGGCTTGGCGTAAATGGGGTCTCCGATCAGGGGATGGCCCAGATGAAGCATATGCACCCGGATCTGGTGTGTTCTGCCCGTGTGCAGGGTGCACAGGACCAGGGCCGAGTCCGTGGCGGGGTCTGCACAAAGCAGGTCGTAGTCCGTGATGGCGGCCTTGCCTGAACCGGGATTGACCACAGCCATTTTCAGGCGGTTGACGGGATGGCGGCCGATGTGCGTGAAGACGGTTCCGGAACTCTGGCGGGGAATTCCCTGGACGACGGCCAGATAGCGCTTTTCCGTGCTGCGCGCCGCGAATTGCCCGGTCAGGGATTGGTGCGCACCGTCGTTTTTGGCAATGACGAGGCATCCCGAAGTGTCCTTGTCCAGACGGTGAACGATGCCGGGGCGCTCCACTCCGCCGATGCCGGAGAGGTCCCCGCAGTGGTGGAGCAGGGCATTCACGATGGTGCCGTCCGGGTTGCCGGCGGCGGGATGCACCACCATGCCGCTTTCCTTGTTGATGACGACCACGTCTTCATCCTCATACAGGATGTCCAGCGGAATGTCCTGGGGCCTGGCCTCCGCCGGTTCCGGCTCTGGGATGTTGACGGAGATGGAGTCTCCGCGGCTGACGGGCGTTTTGGGTTTGGCGGCGGAACCGTTGATCTGTACGTCCCCGCTTTTAATCAGGGCCTGGATTCTGGAGCGGGAGAGTTCCGGCAGGTGGGCGGCCAGGTACTGGTCCAGGCGAATTTTTCCGTCGGCGTCGTCCGTGGTCAGGTTCATCATCCGTGGCGTTTGATCAATGGCTGTAGGCGGAGGGAGGCATGTCGATGAAGGCATAATCCAGTCCGTACACGTCTTTGAGCAGTTGTCCCAAGGCCTTGACGCCGAAAGTTTCCGTGAAGTAGTGGCCGCCGAAGACCAGGTTGATGCCCAGTTCGTCAGCCATGGGGATGTTCCAGTGGGAGCCTTCCCCGGTCACGTAGGTGCGGCAGCCAAGCCTGGCGGCCTGGACGAGTTCGTTTCCCGCGCCGCCGGAGCAAATGAAGACGTTCCCGGCCGGGGCTTCCTCCGATTGCGCCCAGAAGGTTTGAACGGGTGCGCCGAGGGCGGATTCCAGCCGTTCCGCCAGCTCCCGGCAGGTGCCGGCGAATTCCCCGCAGACGCCCATGGAAACGCCGTGGTAGTCCAGTCCCTCCCCGGCGGGACGGATGCCGCATGTCTTTGCCAAAAGGGCGTTATTCCCGTAAACCGGATGAACGTCCAGCGGGATGTGGGCGGAGTAAATGGCGAGGTTGCCGTCCATGGCCGCCTTCAGCTTGCGGTAGGAGATGCCCGTGACGGGTTGCATGTCCTGCCAGAAGATGCCGTGATGCAGAATGAGCAGGTCCGCGCCCAGATCCAGGGCCGCATGAATGGTTTTTTCCGAACCGTCCACGGCAACGGCTATTTTTGAAACGGCGCCTTCGTTTTCCAGTTGAAGGCCGTTCAGGGCGCGGGAGGCGTCCGGGATGGAGTCCACGGACAGGGTTTTGTCCAGAAAGGCGGTGATTGCGCTCAGATTGATGCTCATGTGGAGAACGAGGATGTTAATTGTCTTCCGCCAGGGAGGCGCCCAGCAGACGGACGGAGTCCATGTTCAGGATAAAGTAATAGGGCGTCGTGTTGATTTTTCCGTAATAGAACCGGCTGAAGCCGGCTTCTCCCGCAGGGGCTATTTCCATGGAGATGGTTTTTTCCTCCATTTCCGGCTCGGCGGAAAAGGTGATTCCGTCTTTTCCCGTGATTTCCCGGTGCTCCTGCCGGGAGGCATCCTTGTACACCTGAATGACGAGTTTCAGGCGGAAGACCGGTTTTTTCAGGGCTTCGCGCGCCTCAGGATTTGTGTAGGGAAGCCATGAGACTACCTCCATTTTTTCCAGTTCGTCCAGGTAGCGGTTGGCCCGGTTCGGGTTGATGTTCAGTGTTTCGTCCCTGCCGTCCTTGCTGGCCGTCCAGGAGTCGTCCAAGCGGTCGAATTTCAGGACCAGCGCCCCCCCGGAGCCGATGCGTTCCAGGTGCATTTCCTTGAGATTGTACCTGTTGAAGGACAGGAGGCTCTTCTTTTTCCAGGCGAGCGCGTTCGCCGTAAAGTTTTTCATGTATTCGTTGTCCAGCATGACGACCGTGGGCTTGCCGGACTGGCGGGCGTACCAGGAGCCGTCCGTTCCCTTGGAGAAGAAGACGGTGACCGGGGGGCGCGGCTCTTCATTGGGCTTGGGCAGCAGGGACATCGTGAGCGTCAGGAGCGGGTTGTCCAGGCCGTACACGGCAAGGTCCGTGGCCTTGTCGGAGGCGAATCCGGCCACGTTGCCCGTTTTCACGGTTTTCAGCAGGGAAACGAGGTGGTCCGGGTTGACTTCCTGGTAGCGGGAGCCTTCCGCCGTGTACATCCATGTGGGCTGCTGGCCGGTCTTTTCGTCTCCCTGTACAAAACGGACGATGGTCGGGTAATCCTGGAGACTGCGGCGGATGGAAAGCCCCGTGATTTTGTAGTCTCCGATGTCCGTGAGCTGCTTGGAGCGGAGCAGGTTGAGGTCCAGGGGAATGTTCCGGACGCCGGGAACTTCCTTGTTGCTTCCCGTCGTCTGGGCCAGTTCAAAGACGGCTTTGCGGTCGGAGACGGTGGCTTTCACCAGTTCGGCAAGGTTGCTGTTGTCGGAAGGAGGATAAATGCGGAGAGTGACGGGCTTTTCCTCCACGGCCAGGGATTTTCCGTCTCCGGCAAGGCGCCCCGTGAAGTTCCTGATGGAAACGGAGGTGACCTGGTCGTCCGTCATGTCCGGAACGCTGGTTTCCTCCGGATCATACACGCGCACGGCCGTCAATTTCTGGAGGGTTCCCAGCAGGACGTCCATCATCTGCGGGTCCGTGTCCAGCGGGAGGGGATAGGTGATTTTCCAGGGAGTTCTGGGATCGGGAGAGGGGCGTTCCAAGGCGATGCGCTGCCCCTTGTTGTTGATTTCAATGGAGGCGGGCATCGCCGGATGTATGAGCAGGGGACGATGGTCCCGAAGCTGGCGGATGCCGGACTTGAAGAGGGGCAGGATGTTGCCGGTGCCCACCAGAATGCGTGAGTCGCGGCCGTAAAAGTCCGTCTGCATGTAGGTGGTATCGTCCGTCGTCTGGTTCTCCGTATCGTCCACCAGCCAGGGGGCCGTGGACCCCAGGGTGTAGCGCGCCATGGTGGAGGAACGCCTGCCGTCGGCGCTCATTTCTTTCAGAGTGATGGTGATGGGCGTGGTCTTGACGCCGAATTCCTTCAGGGAGGCGGAGTCAATCTTGTGCAGGGGGAGCGCATCCACGATGCTGGTGGAGTACGTGTACTGGAGGATGGCCGCCGCGGCGCGCGGGTCCATGCGGTCGTCCCACGGTTTTTCACCCCACCATACGCCGTTGGGCCTGCGGCGGAATTCCGCCATGTCTCCGCCGCAGTTGATGCGCATCCAGGAGATTTCGTTCATTTCCTCCTTGGTGTAGGGAAAGAGGCGTTCTCCCGAACTAAAGGCGGTGCGTCCGATGATGCGGGACAGGTTGCCGTCAATGGTCAGCAGCACCGCCGCCCCGATGGCGGCAAGGGTGACGAGGACGAGAAGGATGAAGCGGAGTATGCGCATGTGCTTCCGGTAATGGGGCGTGACGGGTTAATGGCGGCGCGTGTTCCAGATGATCAGGGCTATGAGAAGCGCCAGCAGGGGAAGCCCGATGTTTGTCAGGAGTTCCAGGACGCCGAGGGCGTTACGGTCCAGGTTGAGCTTGACGGTCAGGTCATGCCGGGAGCCCAGACCGCGCAGTTCTTCGCGGTCCGTCATCCATGCGATGAGCGTGCGCACGAAGTCCCGCTGTTCCGGCTTGATCTGCCGGGGCTGGAGCAGGTCCGTATTGCCCAGCAGAACCAGGCGTCCGGTGGTTTTGGTCTGGTTGACGTCTCCGGAATTGCCGCGGATAAGCGCCGCGCCGATCATCAGGGGGCCGGGGTTGTCCTCGTGGGCGTCAAATTGGACAGGGAACTGGTTGTACTTGGTTTCCCCGTAGTATTCCTCCGTGGTCACCAGCAGGGGATACGGCGTGATGCGCTTGTGCTCCATGGAGGCATTGTCCGAGTCCAGAATTAGGGAAATGCTTTCCCCTTCCAGCCCGGTGCTGGAGTTCCAGAATTCCTTCGTGCAGTTCAGTCCCGGTGCAAAGATGGCGTTGATTTCAAATACGGAGCGCTTGTTCCTGTTGCGGAGCATTACCCGGTCGTTCTGGGGGCGCAGCCCCTGTTCCCGGAGGAATCTGTACAGTTGCTTGGGGGTGTCCTGCTGGGGTTCCAGCATGATGAACAAGGCGGCGTTCGGCCTGTCCCAGTATCTTTGCAGGACTTCCGCTTCCTGGGGAGTCAGATCGTATTTGGAGCCGACGATCATGAATCCGGCGGCATCCTCCGGAATTTCCTGCAGGCCGCCCAGGCGAATGGGGACAAGCTGAAGGTTGACGGAGCGGCAGAGACGGGAAAGGGTGGTGAAGATGCTTTCCTCATTGCTGTTGCTCATGGCTTCGTTGAAGTTGCTCTTGTCCGCCGCGATATACATTTTGCGGGGTTCCCCGTTGGCGGCTCCGAAGATGCCCGCCGTCATCATGTCCTCAATCTGAAGGGCCACGGCTTTCATGCTCTTGCCGTCCGGTCCGGGAGCGTACACGATGAAGGAGTCTCCGGAGAGGATGCGCACATGGGCGGCGTCCGGCTGGTAGTTGCCTGCGGAGTCCTTGAGGGCCACTTCCGTGTCTTCCCGGGCGTCAATGACTACCTGGTTTTTCCGGAATTCAACGCCGTAAATCATGGAAATCTCACGGGCCTTGTTCGGCTGGCGCAGGGGGTCCACGTAGTCCACCACCACTTTGCCGTTGGAATAGCGTTCGTATTCCTCAAGCAGGGAGCGCATGCGGGTATAGTTCTGCGTGGTGCGCAGGAAGGCGAAGGTGATTTTAATGGGAGTTTTACGGTTCTGGATTTCCGGGGACTGGAGCATGTTGATGCTCTGCTGGGAAATGTCATAGCGCTGGTCTTCCGTAAGGTCCCGGCGGTAGTATTCGTGGCAGCCCACGTAGTTCAGGCAGATGACGATGATGCACAGCAGGAAGAGCTTGATCCACGTCATCCAAGGGCGCCTGACCTTGCGGGCGGCAGGCCGGTTTTCCTCCTGGGGCGCCGGGGCGGGTGTTGCTGGTGTTTCACTCATAGATGGAGATGGAAAGGGGGTGAAAAGGCAGGGAGGGCGGTCAATGTTTCCAGCGGCGGTGGTCGATGATGCGTATGGAGACGGCCAGCGTCAGGACGGTCATGGTCAGGTAAAAGACAAGGGGGCGCGTGTCAACGAGCCCGGCTGAGAAACGGTCCAGGTGTTCCGAACAGGAGATGTAGTGGAAGATGCCCGCCGCGGGGAATTCCCCCCAGACCACCGGAATCAGGCCCATGAAGAAGATCAGCACCAGCAGGCCGATGGTGATGATGCCGGAGATGATCTGGCTGCCCGTGAGGGAGGAGGCAAAGATACCGATGGAGGTGAACCATGCCCCTATCAGCAGCAGGATGGCGTATGCTCCGGCCCAGTCCGCCAGACGGTAGGGCAGGGCCATGCCGGCGTCATATCCGTAAGCCCACTGCACGATCAGGTTGGACCAGTCTGCGAGCAGCGGGTACAGCAGCATGGGCAGCCACAGGATGATGTAAAAGACATAGGCGGAAAAGTATTTGCCCAGAACGACCTGCCAGGTTTTGACGGGAGCGGTGAGCAGGGATTCCAGCGTGCCCGTCTTCTCTTCTTCCGCCAGGGAACGCATGGTGATCAGCGGGAAGATGAACAGGAAGTAGAACCAGAACATGGGAGAATGCAGGATGAAGAACAGAATGCCTTCCTTCTGCGGGGCCAGTTGGAACGCTTTGAGCGTGCCGGACAGGGAGACGCTTTGCAGGGCCACGATGAAGGCCAGGATGACCCAGCCGTAGGGGGTCATCAGATAGCTTCTGAGTTCTTTTCTGAAGATGGTAAGTACCGGTGACATGAGAGGAAAAGGGGTGCTGGTTGAGGGGAAGAGGGGGAAAACGGTCGGACTAGTCTTTACGGGTCATTTCCACGAATACTTCTTCCAGAGTGGGAGTATGGCGGTAGATGTGGCGCAGGGGGCAGCCCTGTTCCGCCAGGAGCCGGGCGGCTTTTTCACGGGTGTCCGTTCCGGCTTCCGCGCGCACGGTAAGCGTGTGCCATCCGTCGGCGTCCGTGCCTTCATGGATCACTTTCTTGACGTGTTCCATGGCTTCCAGCTTTTCTGTGACCAGGGAGAGGTCCCCGCGGAATTCCAGAGTGATTTTTCCGGCGGCGCGGAGGTTGGCCGTCAGGTTGGAGGGGGTGTCCGCCGCCTTGATCGTGCCCTGGTCAATGATGATGACTTTGTTGCAGATCATTTCCACTTCACTGAGGATGTGGGTGGAGAGAATGATGGTGTGGTTTTCCGCCAGTCCCTTGATCAGTTCCCGTATCTGGCGGATCTGGTTGGGGTCCAGTCCGTTGGTGGGTTCGTCCAGAATCAGCAGGTCCGGCTCGCCCAGCAGGGCGTCCGCGAGGCCTACGCGCTGGCGGTAGCCCTTGGAGAGGGTGCGGATCATCTTGCGGCGCACGGGGTCCAGCCCGCACTGTTCCACCACCTTGGAGACGGACGGCCATATCTGCTTGGAGGAGATGCCTTTAAGGCGTGCACGGAATTTCAGGTATTCCGTCACGCGCTGGTCGTCGTAAAGCGGGACGTGCTCCGGCAGGTAGCCCAGGTGCTTGCGGGCGTTCAGAGGGTCTTTTACAATGTCGAATCCCGCGATGGAGGCTGTTCCGGAGGTAGGGGGAAGATAGCCGGTGAGCATGCGCAGAGTTGTTGTCTTGCCTGCGCCGTTCGGTCCGAGAAAACCTACAATCTCTCCCTTTTCAATAGTGAAGGAGGCATTTTTAACCGCTTGAAAGCGGCCGAACTCTTTGGAAAGCTGGTCGGCGTGAATCATAGAATCAGTGGGAACAGGGTGATTCTAATCCAAACCGCCGCAGCCTCAAGCTAATTCTCCCATTTGATCATGGAGCCGGATGCGGTGCCGGCGGGAAGGGGAGGGGAACGGCGCAAGGGATTGGAATTTCCCTGAGGCGTCGGAGAAGGAGGGGCGGAAATCAACCCTGGAGGTCTTCCTCCAGCCGGAGTACGATATCGCGGACGCGGACGTCGTTTTCCATGCGGGAGGCTACGAGCTTGTTGGCATGAATGACGGTGCCGTGGTCACGGCCGCCGAACGCGTTGCCGATGTCCTTCAGGGAACATTCCGTCAGGCGGCGGCTCAGGTACATGGCTATCTGGCGGGGGAAGGCAATGCTGTTCGGCCGGCGTTTTCCGGTCAGGTCGCTCACTTTCAGTTCATAAAAGTCCGCCACACGTTTCTGGATGGTTTCCACAGAGAGGACGCGGCTGGTTTCCTCCCGGAGGATATCGCGCAGGAGCTGTTCGATCTTGGAGATGTCCGGCATGTCTCCGGACAGGGAAGTAAATGTGGCTACGCGGAGCAGGGCTCCTTCCAGTCGGCGCACGCTTTTCTGGATGCGGCTGGCGAGGAATTCCAGAATCTCGTCGGATACGTTCATTCCGGCACGGTCGCGCTTGCTCCGCAGGATTTCCAGCCGGTCTTCGTCTCCGGGCAGGGTCAGTTCCACCGTCAGGCCGGATTCCAGCCGGGCGGCCAGGCGGACGTCCAGGTTGGAAATGTCGCAGGCGGCGGCATCGGCGCAAAGCACGATGGTCTTGTGGGCATGGAACAGGGCGTCAAACGTATGCAGGAATTCTTCCACCGTTTTTTCCTTGCCGGAAATGAACTGCACGTCGTCCACCAGCAGAACGTCCGCCTTGCGGTATTTGCGGCGCAGTTTGGCAAAGCTCTGGCCGTTTTGGGTGCGGGAAGCGTCAATGAATTCATTCGCGAATTGTTCACCCGTCACGTACACCACGTTTGCGGAGGATTCCTGACGGAGAACTTCATGGCCGATGGCTTGCAGAAGATGGGTTTTTCCTACGCCGGATTTTCCGTATAAAAAGAGGGGGTTGAAGAGGGGGCGCTCCGACTGGGCGGCGGAAATGGCCGCCTGGTACGCAAACCTGCTGTCTTCATACATCACGAAGGAGTCAAACGTGTACAAATCATTCAATGCGGCCCTGGCTCCCTGGGGGCGTGCCTTTTTGGCGGTACGGGCCTGGGATTCGTCCGGCTGGGCGGTTTTTTTGCGTGCGGAGGATTTCTGTGCCGGCGCGTCCGTTTCCTGTTCGGAAGCCACCTCGTCCGCGCAGACAAATTTTACATTGCGTTCCCCTCCCAGAGCCAGCATGGCCGCCTGTTTCAGTTCCGGCGTGTAGCTGTTTTCCACCCACAGGGCGGCCATCGGATCATCGCATACCAGCGTCAGGGTTTTTCCGGAGTCTTCCAGCAGGGAAAATTTGGGGAACCACAGCCCGTAAACCTCCGGGGACATGATCGTTTGAAGGGCTCCTGTGATTTTGGTCCATGCTGCTGGCAATTCGGATGAAGGGGTCATTGTTATGAAAATGATGAAGTTGTTTGGTTGTAAAGCC